>CAVPXV010000007.1:0-511842 GCA_963709845.1 uncultured Thermoleophilia bacterium | reverse complement strand
CCAAGCCTCAACAAAGCTGCGCAGGAAGGCGAGTCGGCGCGCCTCCTTTGCTTTCCAGTCCAGGTGCGCGATACTGCTTCGCGGCACGACGACGCCGCGCATGCTTTGGACGAAATGTCAATTCGGTCCAGTTGTGGCACAATGTTGTTCTCTACGTTCGGCAGCTGCAGCAGGAACGGAGCGCCCTGGGGGAAGTCGGTGTCCTGGTACGCCGTTATGGTAGGCACCCCTGCTGCCAGGTACTCACGTGTCTTGAGCGGCGACGCTTCCTGCAATCCGTCGCGGTGTAGCGCGAGCGTGGAAACCGCTACGTCGGCGACTTCGAGCAGCTCCGCGTAGTCGCTGGGGCGCAGCCGCCCGTGGCTGACAACGTTCGACGGCAAGTTGGGACGTTCCTGCGGGATCCACCAACGATGTCGAATCTCCACTGAGGACGCTAACGAGCCAGCAGTGAGGAGCTTGTCGACACCGTACCAGTCCCAGCCTCGGAACCCATGAAGAATAGCCGCGGCGAAGCGCCGCTGGAGCTGCCGCCCTGTGCGGAATGGCCCCTAGGCAAACCCCGTTTCCTATGACCACGCTTGGAGCCGAGAAGCGGCGAATGATCCTGACTCAGCCAGTTCGTTGGTGACGCAGGCGATGCCTGACGCGGGACTAAGAACCCACCTCCCTCGAAACCAGGTTGTCGAGTGGGACGTTCGCGAGACGAAGCGAATCTCTTTGGTATCGTCGGCGTCAACCTCCACGACGACCGGCGACAAAGCATACAGACGCCTGAACCCTGGCTGATAGGTGCAGTACCTCAGGTAGACGACGTCGGGCCGCCACCTGCTGATCCGCGACAACAGGTCGCGACAGACAGCGAAGCGCGCCGCGCCGGTGACCCGCGAAGAATACGTCGGCGGGGCCGGCCGGCGCGATGTCGTCCCGCGATGCGTGGTCATCACGAAGATCCGAGTCTCGTTTCCCTTGCCCGCCAAACCGCCGTCTGGCCGTCGATCTTTTTGACCAATCCGGCACCCTGGCGCCTTGGCCAGTTGTTGGCGACGTATGCGATCCGCATGCTTGGAGTGTATCTTCCCGACCGGAGGCGCACTAACGATGGTCGCCCGGGCCAAGTAAAGTGTGTAGATCGAGATATCTCTTGAGTGACCACGTCCCAGTCGTAGACGGTACCGATGCGCGCCACTACCACCAGCATCCATCTTGAGCTCTTTGCCTGCGGCGAGACACTCGAGCAACCTATGACGCAATTCGCCGACGTCGCCGGCCACGAAGGTCCTCCCCATTCCCCCCATCACCTCCCGGTTGGGAGGAATGTCGCTGGCCAGGACCGGGACCCCGTAGCCCAAAGCCTCCAGGAGCACGATGGGCAGACCTTCGAGGTCCGAGGGCAGGACGAAAAGGGCCGCGTTGCGAAACAGCGAGGCGAGTCTCGCGCCGTAGACGAACCCCGGGAACTCGACCGCGCTGCCGCCGGACATGGACTTGATGCGCGCGACGTAGCTCGGCGAGAAGCTGGAGTCGCCCGCCATGACGAGCGGCAGCGGCCTTCCAGCCTTCTCCCATGCCTCGATGAGGTACTGGCAACCTTTTTCAGGGACGAGGCGCGAGGCGAACAGTATGTAGTGGTCGCGTTCGACGCCCAGCTCTTCCAGGATCGACTCGTCGGATTCGTCGATTGGGTCAACGCCGTTGGGGACGAACTCGATGGGGCGCCCGTACTTGCGGCGGAGCGTGTCGGCAAGTGTCTCCGAGACACAGATCGTCGCTTGGGTGCGCGGACGGCCATCCACTCACCGCAGCGCAACACGAGTTTGGCCAAGCGACCCCACTTCGGCCTCATCGCATCTTGCCCGTGGACCGTGGCGACGGTCTTCTGACCGAAGAGGCGCGGTATCCCACAGAGCAGGGCTGGGCCTTCGGCGTGGTAGTGAACGATGTCCGCACGGCTCGCCACGGCGTGAAACGTGCACAGCGCCGAATGACTGATCGCATCCAGGTGCTTCGTGGCGAGCGACGGCATGCGTACCAGCCGGACTCCGTGGTAGTACGCCGGCCGATGGAAGGGCTGGGGTCTCCTGGCTCTGCGCCGATCGTAGTAGGGCCGCCTGTAGACGGTCACCTCGTGACCACGTTCGACCAGGCGGACCGCGAGTTCCTCGACGTGGCGCTCGACGCCGCCGTAGGTGGCGGGGATGCCCTTCTGGCCGATCATAGCGATCCTCACGCGGCGGCTCCCCGCGCGGGCTCGTACGTATGCAGTAGCGCCTCGACATGGCGGGCCGGTGCGAACTCCTCGCCGACGCGCTCCCGGGCTGCGGCGCCCATCCTGCGCGCGTTCGCTTCGTCGGCGCGGATGGCTCCAAAGGCGGCGGCGAGCGAGGCCGCCGAGCCCGGCTCGACGAGCAGGCCATCGACACCGTCGCGCACCAGTTCCGGGATGCCGCCTATGGCGGACGCAACGACCGGCGTGCCGCACGCCATGGGTTCGAGCACCGCGAGCGGCGCGTTCTCGTACCACGTGGAAGGCACGACGGCCGCGGCGGCCTCGGCAAGGAGCTGTGAGGCTCGCGAGGGCGACACCCAGCCCAGCAGGCTGATCCTCCCATTGGCGCGAGCCCTGAGGTGCGGCATCAGAGGACCGTCCCCGGCGATGGTCAGCGGGAGACCAGTCAGCTCCGCTGCGTCCAGGAGCACATCGAGGCCCTTCTCCGGGGCCAGCCGGCCGATGAACACCAGCCCCGGACCTCCCCCCGCCGCAGGTCGCACCGACACGGCGTTCGGGATGACGTCGATCGGCCGCGAGGACAGCCCGGCGCGCCGCAACTGGTCGGCGAGGAAGCGGCTCGGGCTCACGAACCTGGTGACGAGCTGCTGGTGGCGCAGCACCGAGTTGCGGCAGAAGGACTCGGCCGCCGAGAGCGCGCTCTGGGCGAGGCTGCCGCGCACGCAGCGGTGACGCACGCCGGCCCAGGGAGACGACAGATCGCACAGGGGAGGCTCGCAGAGGGCCCGTCGCCGCGCAGCAGCACGTCGGCGCAGCAGAAGGCGTGGTAGTCGTGCATGGTCTGGATCACCGGGATGCCGCGCGCGTGCGCCGCCACCAGGACCGACGGCGACAGCTGCCGGTGGATCCCGTGCACGTGAATCACGTCGGGGCGGAACTCGAGCAGCAGGCGAGTGAACCGCGCCGCCGCCTCGCGGCTGTAGAACATGCGGGCCGCGGCACGCAGCTTCTGCGCGGCCCGCAGGTTGCCACCCTCGCCGAGCTCCAGGTAGGGCACGAAGTAGTCGCTCCACGGCGACGGCACGTTCTGCGGGTGCTGCGTCGAGAAATGCGCGACCTCGTGCCCGGCCTCCTCGAGCCACGAGATCTCGTCGAACATCACGCGCTCGAGCCCGCCGCGGTGGTACCAGAACTTGTTGGCGACGAGGATGCGCAAGGTCGGCCTCGTCAGACGCGAGGGAGAGAGCCCGTCAGCTTCGCGCGCACGACCCAGGTCGCCGGCACGCGCAGCTCGCGCTTCATCGCCGGCGACGCCGAGCCGATCATCCAGCAGTTCTGCGTCGCACGCCGCCACATGGCTGCGCACGGCGGCGGCCTCGGGGCTCGCCCAGATCTCCGCGAACGGGCGCTCCTTGAGCGAGCCCATGCTCTCGTCCATGGCGTTGCAGGGCCTGACCTCGCCGAACGGATCGACGAAGAAGACGTCGTTCCCGACGCCGCAGGGCAGCAGGCGCGGGCCGCCGCGCACGTAGTTGGCCAGGCCCATGTTGAACCACGCGCGGAACCAGTTCTTCGGGCGTCTCGTCTGCAGCAGCCGGTGGGCGAGCTTCTCGAGGTTCCCGCCGACGCGCTCCGGCTCGGTGATGACGTTGTCGTACTTGTGGAAGTAGAAGGTGTTGTGCACCGCCGCGGTGGCGAACTCCACGCCCATCGCGTCGGCAAGCTCGTAGAGCTCCAGGAGGTCGTCGGCGTTGCGGTCGGACGAGCGTGATGCCGAAGCCGATGTCCTGGATGCCCATGGCGCGCAGCTGCAGCAGCGTGCGCAGGCCGTGGTCGAAGCCGTCCTTGAGCCCCCGCAGCTCGTCGTTCGCCGCCGGCAGACCCTCGAGGCTGATGCGGAAGCCGAGCTTGCGGTGCCGCCGCGCGAGCTCGAGCACCCGGTCGGTGTAGTAGCCGTTCGTGCTGACCACGACGCGGTCGGCCTTGCTGGCGACGACGTCCACCAGTTCGTCGATGTCGGCGCGCAGGAAGGGTTCGCCCCCGGTGATGTTGGCGAACGAGAGGTGGGGCAAGGATTCGAGGTGGCGCGCCTGCACCTCGTCCTCTGTCCGCGACGGGTGCTGCCACGTGTTGCACATTGCGCACCGCGCGTTGCAGCGGTACGTGATAGCGATGAGCCCTTCCACGGCCCTCCTCGTCCGGTCGGACCATCGTACCCCTTCGTCGACATCCCGTGAGGAACGACTCGTTCGACGCTCGCCCCGGACGACGCCAGGATTGTCGGCGTCGACCCCATCTCGTAGGATGGTTGGACCGCTTTGGGGGAGACTGAGTGCCGAACGGTCGCAGAGAGGAATCGAACGAGCTCACGCTGAGCGACTACGCTCGCGCTGCGTGGCGCTGGAAGTGGCTCATCGCGGCCTTGGCGATCGCCTTCGCCGCCGCCGGCTACTTCTATACCGCGCGTCAGGCGCCCCAGTACGAGGCATCGACCGTGCTCACCTACGTCGCGCCCCTCGACCCCGCGAATCCGCTGGCCAATTCGTATGTCGACCCCAGCATCGCTCAGCTAGCTCTGGAGAACGTCGGCAGCGCCGTATCAGGTCCGGCGGTCAGCAGCCGTGCCAAGACTGCCCTGGCTGCGGCGCCGCCGACCCATCCGTATACCGTTTCTGCTCAGCTCAGCCAGGCAAGCAGCACTTCCTCCTACAGTAGCGCCGCGATCATCTCGGCGGTCAGCACCAGCGCTGCCGAGACCGCCGTCGTCGCCAACGCCTATGCCGAGGCGGTCGTCGCCTGGAGCAGGGACCAGCAGCTGGCGCGGGTGAAGCAGGCGGAGGCGGCGACGAGCGACGCCCTCAGGGCTTTCCAGACGCCGAAGTCCAAGCGCTCGGCCGATTACCTCCTTCTTGCCCAGCGTCTCCAGAACCTGCGCGTCCTGGCCTCCACGGTCACGGGGCAGTTCCACGTGCTGCTCCCGGCGACCGTGCCCGCGGCCCCATTCGCGCCGCGGCCCAAGCGCTCCGCCATCCTCGGGTTCGCCGGCGGGCTCTTTGTAGGCGTCGTGCTGGCTCTCATCTTGTCGGTCGCCAGTACCCGCGTGCGCGGCCGCCAGGAGGTCACGGAGGCGCTCGGGCTCCCGATCGTCGGCGTCATTCCGGACGTCCCGGACAAGTCCCTGAATGGCAGCAGGCTCATTGCGTTGGCCGATCCCAGCGACGCCGCCTCCGAGGCGCTGCGCCTGCTGCGCAGTAACCTCGACTACGTCAACGTCGACGACGTCTCCTCGCTGCTCGTCACGAGCTGCGTGGCGGGCGAAGGGAAGAGCACCACAGTCTGCAACCTCGCCGTGACGCTTGCCATGGCGGGTCACAGGGTCGTCGTCGTCGACGCCGACCTGCGGCGGCCGCGCGTGCACGAGTACTTCGGCATCACCAACGATGTCGGCCTGTCGGACGTGGTCGCCGGCACGGCCCAACTCGCCGACGCTTTGCGGCCCATCGAGCTCCCCGCGCCCGCTCCGTTTCGTCGAAGCAAAGGCGGCGCGACGCCCGGTCAAAGTCGCGCCGCTTCACGGCCACACCGTCTCGTCGTCCTCACCTCCGGGCCACGCCCGCCGGACCCGGGGGAGCTCGTCGCATCCAAGAGGTTCGCCGCCGTCATCGCGGGTCTCCACAAGGCGAGCGTGGAGTTCATCATCGTCGATTCCCCCGCGTTTCTGAAGGTCGGCGACGCAGCCGCCATGGCTGCCACGATCCAAGGGCTGCTGATGGTCGTCGACACCGACAAGGTGCGGCGCCCGATGCTGCAGGAAGCGCGGAGCTCGCATCGCGCAGCTGCCGTGTCAGAAGCTTGGCGCCGTACTGGTCAGGGCGAAGACCGGGCGAAGCGGCTACGGATACGGCGACTAGGGTCGATCTCCCCAACGTCGCGAGCTGAACCCGGCGTTCTCAGCGGAAGATCTCCATGGCTTGCGCCATGCGGCGCTCCATTTCGTCCAGCAACCGACCAGCCGTAGCCGTGGTGTAGTATTGTCCCGCCCAGGAGGCACGCAGGCCAGGTGGCGGCGGGGGCGCCGTCGTACGTGGGGGGCCATGGCGTCGGTCGATCAGCGGGTGGATCTGGTGGAAGAAGCGCGTCGCACGCTGGATGCGACACGAGTCGCGCTGAAACTCCCCCTCCAGGACAAGCCGAGCCCCTCGATCTGGCTGCAGGAAGCTCGGCGGGCATGGCGACTCGCCAGCTTCCGGACGCGTGCGTGGCTCGCCGACCGTGCGTCCGGCGACCCCTACCTCGAGACGACGCGTCTGTTCTCCGTCCCCACCTCGTCGCTGCGGCACCAGGTGATGGTCACCTACGACTTCACCCCCATCAGTCGTCCCGGCGCGGTCGTGCCCGGGGACTGGGACCTCGTGGGGGACACGATGGAGGAGTCGCCCTACTGGGTCGAGTACCGGGAGGCGCTCCGGGGGGAGCGGCAGTGGTGCGAGACTGAGTTGTATGGCTCCCTCATGCGCAAGGCAAAGGGGGAGGACAACGCCTGGCGCCGCCGCGTCTTCGAGGCGGAGGCGGAGCGCAGCATCCGGGACTACGAGCGCCTCTACGACTCCATGTGCAAGAACGGCTGCCTGCCACAGCACGAGCTCGCCAGGAAGAAGGGCCCCGGCTACCGGCCCTACACCGTCGACGACATCAGCGTCGGCGTCGGTCGCACGGGCGAACTGCTGCGGTGGGGGGGCGCCCACAGGCTGGAGGCGGCGCGGGCCCTCGGCATCGAGGCCGTGCCGGTCTGGATCGGCATGCGCCACAGCGAGTGGTGGGCGTTCCGCAGGCGCGTGGTCGCGTACGCACAGGCGCACGGGGGGAAGGTCCCGGAGCGGCTCTGTCACCCGGACCTCGAGACCATCCCCTTCTCGTTCGACTGCGGCGCTGTCCTCACGCCGATCTCGACGGCGCTGGGCGGCGAGGCCGGGGCCGTCGTCGATGCCGCGCCCGGATGGGGGTCGCTCCTGCACGGGTTCGAGCAGCTCGGCTTCTCGGCCGTCGGCTTGTCGCCTGACCCCGGGGAGCGCATGTTCCTCGAGCGCCTGCGAGACGCGAACGAGCGGTCGTTCCGCGTCATCGACGACCCTTGCGCGGCAGATGCGGTCTGCGAGAGGTGCGCGGCGGTGCTGCTGCTCCGCGGCGCGGACCGCCGCCTGGCGGCGGCCGACGAGCGTGAGCGGGTGGTCGAGCTCCTGCGGCGGGTGCGACCGCGCCACGTCTTCCTGGACTGCTCGAACGGCTACGGCGAGGCCTGCGGCGGGCGGGCGGCCGACTGCCCGAGCCCAGCCGTCCGGCTCTGCGCCGAAGCGGCCGGCCTGCAGAACGTAGAGGTCCTCCCCGGCGACGGCGCCACTCCCCTGTACCACCTGCACGCCCCTGCCGTAGCCTGACGAGCCGGCAGCCCTCTCGAACAAAGCCGCCGTGAGAAGCTCCACTCTTTCCGTCGTGCTTGCCGCCGGGGCGGATTCGGGGAAGAATCCTTGGCGGCGCATCCACACCCCCTGAAGGAGACGTCCCATGGCGTATGCAGAGGATTTCGAGAAAGCCCTCCAGGTGGGGCGTCCCCCCAACATCAGGTCCCTGTTCCCGAACTCCCGGGCGCTGATCGTCAGCGGCAAGGCCGTCGACCGGGCGATGCGGGCCAAGGGCAAGGCCATCGCCATGGCCGCGAACGGGCGCAACAGTCTTCGTCATCCGGGGGGCGCTGCGGGCGGCGCAGCGGGCCAACGCCGCCCTCATCATCGAGATCGCCAAGTCCGAAGGCGGGCAGAAGGCCTACTGCGCCGTGAACTACTGGAACATGGCGCGCATCGTCGACGCCCTGTGCAACGAGATGGGGATCACCGTCCCCGTCGCGGTCCACGCCGACCACTACGGCATCAAGGACGACAAGGACCTCGCGCAGGCGATGGTCGAGGTCCCGACGATGTTCGAGGCCGGCATCACGTCCATCGCCATCGACGCGTCCCACCAGCCCAACGACCAGAACCTGCTCGCCAACCTCGCCGTCGATCCGCACATCCCGGCGTGGGCCGGCCTCGAGACCGAGGTCGGGGAGATCAAGGGCTCCACGGGCCTCTCCACGCCGGATGAGGCGCTGTTCCTCATCCAGGGGCTCAACGCGCACGGCATCTTCGCCGACTGGATCGCCCTGAACAACGGGACCACCCACGGCATCGAGGCGTCCAGCGCCGGCATCCAGGTCGGGCTGACCGCCGAGGTCCACGAGGCCCTCACGCGCTACGAGGTGAGCGGCGCCCAGCACGGCACCTCGGGCAACAGCTCCGAGCGGCTCCGTGAGATCGCGGCCCGCACCCACACCACCAAGGCCAACGTGGCCACCGCCCTCCAGATGATCTCCTGGGGGCTCGAGGTGAACGACTACGGCAACGCGCAGCTCGACGCCGAGGGGAACTTCATCAAGGTCGAGGGCGAGGGCATGACCGAGGAGCTGTGGGCCGAGATGGTCGCCTACGCCGGCGAGAAGGGCTGGAAGAAGGGCGACTACAAGAACCTCAACCTCCCGTTCGAGAGCAGGTTCCTCGCCCAGCCCGCTGAGATCCGCGCGCGGATGGCCCGGCGCGTCGAGGACTTCGCCTACAAGATGATGACCGAGGTCCTGGGCGCGGGCGGACACCGCGCCCCTCGCCCTCGAGGCGATCCTCGCCGCCGGGTCCTTCGACCTCGGGGCCAAGGTCGCACGGCTGGAGGACCCCGCCGAGTGGACCGACGCGATGATCGTCGAGAAGGCGAAGTCGCTGGACAGCGACAAGGGCGCCAAGGGGCACTTCGACGACTAGAGCCGCGCGGCCGCCGCGGGCGCCGCTCTCTAGGCGTCCCGTGCCCGCGGGTCCGGGGGCTGGGGTCGTCACGGTCTGCGACCAGCGCACCGTAGGTCTCCGGCCGCCGGCAGCGGCTCCCCCACACCTCTCGCCGGCGCCACTCGCGCAGCGCCTCGAGGTCGAGGCGGACGACGCAGACGTCCTCCGCCTCGCCGGCCTCGAAGAGGCGCGTGTCGCGGCTGCGACCGTCCGCGTCGAAGGCGATCGGGTCGACCACCGTCGAGTGGCCGTTCTCCTGTGGCGCCGCGTAGTTGGTCACGGCCACGGCGACCATGTTCTCGAAGGCGCGCGACCGTATCTGGCCGAGCCGGTTGGCCTCGAGCTCGCAGGCGTTGGGGACGAGGATCAGCTCGGCCCCGCCCAGCGCAAGCGCGCGCGCGGCCTCGGGGAACTCGCGGTCGAAGCAGATCATGAACCCGACGGCGACGGGGCCGACGCCCGTCTCCAGTCGGGCGACCGGGAACTCCGCCCCCGGCGCGAGCGCCTGCTCCGGCAGGTCGAAGCTGCAGGTGTGCACCTTGGCGTACCGGAGCGCCTCGTGCCCGCGCCCGTCGAACAGCGTGACGGCGTTGCGCGGCCCCGCCGGTGACCGTTCGAGGTACGTCGCGGCGATCGCCATGCCGAGCTCCGCGGCCAGTTCCGCGTAGGCTGCGAGCCATGGGTCGTCGCTGGCGATCGCCTGCGCTCGCCAGCGCCCGAGGTCGCCGTCGGAGAACGAGTAGCCGGTGCTCCAGAGCTCCGGGAACAGGGCGAGGTCGGCGCCGGCGGCCGCGGCCCGGCGGCAGGCGGCGAGGCCACGCTCGAGGCTCGCCTCGCGGTCGTAGGCCGAGCCGGCGAGCTGCAGGAGCGCGATGCGCAGTCCGGCCGCACTCACTCCCGCGCCGCCTCCTGCACCACCGTCGCCACCGTGCGTGCCCATGCGGCAACTCTACCCGAGACGGCGACGGTCGGCAGCGCATTCCCACAAGAGGCAAGAGAGGCGCGCCGCGAGGCGCGCAGGGTGGCTCGGCCGGGGCGGCCGGCGTCAATGTGCGGTGTGGCTGCGCCGCACCGCACGCAAGCCCCGCTACGTGGGCTTGCCGGCCGCGGCCGTCTTCTGCACGCCGGCGATGAAGACCTCGACCAGCTCCGGGTCGAACTGCCGGCCGGCGCCGGCGCGCAGCTCGGCCACGGCCTCGTCGCGGCTCAGCGCGGCGCGGTAGGGACGCTCGCTGACCATCGCCTGCCAGGCGTCGCAGAGGGCGATCACGCGTGCCGCGTAGGGGATCGCCTCACCGGCGAGGCCGTCGGGGTAGCCGGTGCCGTCCCAGCGCTCGTGGTGGTGCAGCACCACCGGAGCCAGGGAGCTGAGGCGGCCGGCGCTCTCGAGGAGCCGCTTGCCCACCTCGGGGTGGGCGCGGATGGAGGCCAGTTCGTCCTCGCTGAGCTGCCCGCGGCGGTTGAGCACCTCCACGGGGATGCCCACCTTGCCGATGTCGTAGACGAGCGCGGCGATGTGCAGCGTCGAGCGCTCGGTGTCGTCGAGGCCGAGCTCCGTGGCCATCCACGCCGCCGAGGCCGCCACCTCGCGCGCCCGCTCCTTGCCGAAGGCGTCGCGCATGTCGATCGCCGCCGCCAGGGTCTCGAGGGTCTCGACGTCGGCCTTCTCGAGACGGAAGGCGAGGCCCTCGAGCGCCAGCGGGTCCATCTCGACGAGCGACATCTGCGAGAAGTCGGCGATCATGTCGCGCCCGGCGCGTTTGGCGAAGAGCAGGGCCGAGTCGGCGGCCGCGATGAGGCTCTCGCGGTCGCGGCCGCAGGCCGGGTAGTCGGCCATGCCGATGCTGATCGAGAGCTGCGGCGGGTTGGGCACGCCCAGCTCGATGTCGCGCACGCCCTGGGCGATGCGCTCGGCGAAGGCCGCCGCCTGGCGGGAGTTGGTGCCGGGCAGGATCATCACGAACTCCTCCCCGCCGTAGCGGGCGGCGAAGTCCGACGAGCGGGCGTTGGCGCGCACGACGTCGGCCACCGCCCTCAATACCTCGTCGCCGCGCGGGTGGCCGAGGCGGTCGTTGACGTTCTTGAAGAGGTCGAGGTCCATCATCAGCAGCGAGAACACGAGGCCGTAACGCTCGGCCCGGTCGACCTCGCCGGCCAGGGTCTCCTGGAAGTGACGATGGTTGAAGAGCCCGGTGAGCCCGTCGGTGACGGCCCGCACCTCGAGCTCGGCCCCGTAGCTGGCGTTCTCGAGCGCGCTTGCCGTCACGTTGGCGAAGATCTCGAGCACCTGCATCGTCTCGTCCGACGGCACGCAGCCGTCCTCGGGGTCGTAGAGGTCGAAGAGGCCGAGGAACTGGCCGTCGGCGTCGCGCAGGGGCACGAAGAGCGCGTCGTCGGGGTGGAAGCCGCCGGGGACGCGCACGGCGAGGTCGTCGGGCGGGAAGTAGTGCAGCTCCTCCTCCGTCCACGCGTAGCGCGTGTGGTCGATGAAGTAGACGTTGCCGTGGCGGAACTCCTCGCGCAGCACGCCGCGCGCCACTCGCGCGGGGATGGGACGGGCGCGGATGACCTCGTTGTAATCATCGTTGCCGCCGAGCGCCGCACGCGTGTGAAAGACGTCTTCGTCGGCGTCGTAGAGGTAGAGCGCACACTCCTCGAAGGCGAGCGTGTCCTTGACGGCGCCGGCCGCGATGTCCACCACTTCCTGGACGTCGCGCACCGTGCGCAGCCGGTCGCTGACGGCCAGGATCGCCTCGAGGCGCCGGGAACGGCGGGAGTGGGTCTCGGCCGCGTCATACAGCTCCGCCACGCGCTTGTGTTCGCGCACGTACAGGAAGAAGCAGCCGAGGGTCAGCGACACGACCAGCGCCGACTCGAGCAGCGTCGAGACCCACAGCAGCTCGGTCTGCGCCGACCTCTGGTCGAGGAAGAGCCCCACGCCGAGGACCGCCGCGAGCAGGGCGGTCGTCGTCACGAGGACCGCCCACGAGGCGCGATGCGTGCGCAGCGCGCGACGGTCCAGAGTGATCGCCCTGGCGGCGAGGAAGAAGGCGACCAGCGCGCCGGCGAAGTTCAGAAGTGCGATGACCTGGATGCCCCAGCCCCCCCTGGACGGGCCGCCTGCGGCGGCCACGTGCGACGTCCGCGCGACCCAACCTTCGACGGCGCCGGCGCTCTCCCTGTCAGGACCGGGCGCGCGCGCGAAGGCGCGATACCACGTTTATCGGCAGGTCGAGGCGATCCGCGATATTCAGTTTCGCCTCGAGGGGGCTCGGGTCGTGCGGATAGGTGGCCTCGGTCTCGAACACGCGGCCGAGGCCGAGCTCGCCGCGGACCTCGTGCATCACGAGCGGGTCGGCGAGGTCCTCGACGCCCACGCCCAGCCTGGCGGCCACGTAGCGCTTGGCCTCCGCCAGTCTCATGCCCCGCGTCATCTCGAGGCGCGCCACCAGGTCTCCGGCGGCGCGCAGCCCGTTCATCCCCGAGGCGACGGCATGGGCGACCGGCATGCCGAAGATGTCGCCCGAGCCTACCTACAAGCCGTCGAGGCGCAGGATGTCGACGCAGGCGCGCGAGCAGCGCGACACCGCGTCCACGGGCGCGAAGGCGTTCATGGGCACGCCGCCGACGCCCATCCCGACGTTGGCGTGCACGGGGATGTGCGCAACGTCCATGCAGGGCTTCATGAAGGTGAGCGCCCGCGCGATGTTCCACGCCACGGTGCGGCTCGTGGTGACGTTGACGGCCGGACCGAAGACGGTGGCGCCGGCCTCCTGCGCCGCGGAGAGCTGGCCGGCAGGCTTGAGCCCGGCGAGGCGCACGCCGTGGTACTCGAGCCCGCCGTGCGTGCCGAGCACCATCTCCCCCGCCATGCCGACCATGATGCCCATGCCCGGGAAGGCGGCGCGCAGCTTCTCCACGACCAGCAGCGTGGCGAGGAAGTCCGCATCGCCGGCGGCGCCGGCGGTGTCGAAGTTGACGCCGTCGGCGCCGGCCTCCCACATCGCCGTGGCCACGTAGACCATGTCGTCCACGGCGAGCTCGACCGCCTCTTCCTGGGCGGCGCGCGCCTCGTCGATGCGCAGCTGCGGCAGCAGCTCCGACCAGTTGCCGCACGGGCCGTCGGGCGTCGAGTAGCGCCCGAGGTCCGGCTGCGCGCCGTAGTGCACCGGGATCGTGACCCGCTCCTGCGCCTCCTTCATCGCCTGCTGCTCGGCGCCCACCACGGTCTTCACGGCGCGGTAGGAGTAGTCGATGTGGTAGAGCTCGCAGGTGTCCGCGCCCAGGCACTGCTCGTACTGCAGGAGGGCGTCGACGCGGCCTCCCTGCTGCGGCGAGCCCGTACCGTCGAAGCTCAGGACGACCTCGTCGCCGATGTCGACGGCGCTGAAGCGGGCGCGCGAGGCGAAGAGGGCGAGGAGGTGCTCGAGCTCGTCGCCGGTCAGCGGCGCCAGCTTGGCGCGCCCGGCCGCGGCGCGCGTCCCGTCCTCGAGCTCCGCGCGGATCGCGCTCGGCGTGAGCTCGACGGCGGACCCGTCCCCCATGCGCGTGATTATGCGTGGTTCCACGCTGCCGCCCGTCCTCGGCCCCGGCGGCGCGGCACGCAGCGCTGCCGCCGCGGAGTGTGCGCCCGATGCTAGAAGGCCGCGGCGCGAGGCGCAACTGCCGATCCTGCGGCAGACCTCGCGCCGGCGAAGCACGAAGCCGAGGGCGGCCGCCGGCGCCGCGGCGCCGGCGGCCGCCTTGACAGGCGCGCGCGGCCCCCGGTATCGTCGCGGGCAGACGCGTTAGTTATGTGAATAACTAAGAGCACCCCGCCGTGCGCGGGACTGGGAGGAGCCATGGCGCAGCGCATCCCGACACGCCTCGGAGACGGCTCTCTGGCGGAGATGACCAGAGCCGAGATCGAGGCCGACCTGCACGACGGCGTCGCCGTCGCGGTGCGCCGCGCCAAGGTCGAGCCGCTCGCCGACGACGAGATCGCCCATCTCCTCGACATCTTCACCTCGCCGGCCAAGTTCAGCTCGGTCGACTACGGCGACGAGGTCGTGCTCAGCTTCGACGGCGCCGGCAACGCCGACACGGGCCTGCCGGTCACCGAGCAGGTCCTGTACCAGAACCACCACGGCGCCGACTCGCTCGAGCTCTGGCACCACGACTACTCCTACAAGGCGGTGCGCACCGTCCTCTCCTTCCAGGCGCAGATGATGAAGGACGCGCAGCTGCAGACGGTGGTGCCGCTCAACTACGGCGCCATGCCCGACCTCGGCCGCTACTCGCAGCCCGACGGCCCCTCGGCGAACTGGTCGGAGCTCCTCCCCCTGGGCAAGATCGAGGAGGCGCGCCGCGCCCAGGAGGACGCGATGGGGCACCTCGAGCACGACATGCTCCTCGTCGCCGAGACGATGATCGCCGCCGGCGCCGACGGCCTCGACTTCGACACCGCCGGCGCCGCCGGCGACGCGGACCTGCTCGCCACCCTCCGGGTGGTGCGGCAGGTCCGCGAGCGCTGGCCGGACATCGGCGTCATGGTGGGCCAGGCCGCCGAGATGGTGCTCGGCATGCACGGCGAGCTGGAGTACGAGGGCCGGCGGCTCGCCGGGATGTGGCCGCTGGAGCAGCTGCGCGCGGTCACCGCGGCCGGGGCGACGATCTTCGGCCCGGCCGTCAACGTGAACACCACGCGGTCGCTGGCCTGGAACACGGCGCGCGCCTGCGCGCTGGTCAAGCCGGTCACGGCGGAGGCCACGATCCCCGTCCACATGAACGCCGGCATGGGCGTCGGCGGGGTGCCGATGAGCCCCTACCCGCCGACCGACGCCACGTCGCGCGCCTCGCGCGCGCTCGTCGACGTCCTCAAGCTGGACGGCTTGTAGGTCGGCATCGGCGATCCCGTCGGGATGGCCTCCACGCACGCGCTCGCCTCGGGGATGGGCGGGATGCGGACCGCCGGAGATCTGGTGGCCCGCATGCAGATCACCCGGGGCATGCGCCTTCCGCAGGCCAAGCGCCACGTCGCCGAGAGGCTCGGCTGCTCGGTGCTCGACCTCAGCGACACCATCGCCATGCACGACCTGCGCCGCGACTTCGGCCTCGGCCGCATCCAGGTGCAGGACCTCACCTACCCCGACCAGCCCGGCGCCATCGAGGCCAAGTTCCACATCGCCGAGACGCTCGGCGTCCCGGTGAACTCCGTGGAGTGCTTCAAGCGCCACACCGTCCTTACCTGAGGAGCGTCATGACCTCGCAGCTCGACCTGAGCCGGCCGCAGCCGCTGCTGCCCCTGCGCTCGGACTTCCGGGTGACCTTCTACGACGAGGCGCGCCTCGACCGCTACCGGGACGCGGTGCTGCAGGTGCTCGAGCGCACCGGCGTGCGCTTCGCGTCGGCCAAGGCGCTCGCCATCCTCGAGGAGCACGGCGCGCGCGTGGACCGCGCCTCCGGCGTCGTGCGCTTCGCGCCCGGCCTCGTCACGCGCGCCCTCTCGAGCGCGCCGCGCACGTTCTGGCTGGGCTCGCGCGACGGCGAGCGCGACCTCGACCTCGCGAGCGGCGACACGTTCAACACCACCAACGGCTGCGGCACCGAGGTCGTCGACTGGCGCACCGGCGTGCGCCGCCAGCCGGCCAAGACGGACCTGGCGGCGATCACGCGCATGATCGACTACCTCGGCTCCCTGCAGTTCTGGTGGCCCAACGTCGCCGCCGCCGACTGCGGCGACACGCACACCCTGCACGAGCTGGAGGCGGGCTGGCTCAACACCGGCAAGCACCTCCAGGGGATGGTGCAGGGCGAGCGCGAGGCCAGGTACGCGGTCGAGATGGCGACGGTCGTCGCCGGCGGGCCCGAAGAGCTCCGCCGCCGGCCGCCGCTGAGCGACCTCATCGGCACCGTCCAGCCCCTGGTCAACGACAAGGACGGCCTCGAGGCGGCGCTCGTGTTCGCCGAGGCCGGCATCCCCGTGTGCTTCGTGACCATGCCGACCTTCGGCACCACGGCGCCGGCCACCAAGGCCGGCGCCTACGTGATGGGCTTCGCCGAGCTGATCAGCGCCACCGTGCTCGTGCAGCTCGCCTTCCCCGGCGCGCCGGTGCTCCTCTTCCCCTTGCCGGTGCACGCCGACCCGCGCACGGCCGCGCTGGTCACGGCTCCGCTCAACCACCGCGGCCTCTTCCTCCCCACCGAGCTCGTGCACCACTTCGGGCTGCCGGCGATGAGCGGCTACGCCGGGACCGACGACGACCTGCCGGGCACCTGGCTGGCCGCCGCCGAGACGGCGCACACGGTGATGATCGCCGGCATCGTCGGCTCCGAGCTCATGACCACCATCGGGCTCACCAACCGCTACCAGCTGTTCACGCCCGAGCACATGATGCTCGACGACGACCTCTACCACCGCGCCGCCAGCGCCTTCCTCGACGTCGAGCTGGACGAGGAGACGCTGGCGCTCGATGTCATCGACGCGGTCGGGCCCGGCGGGCACTATTTGGCGCAGCCGCACACGCGCCGGCACATGAAGGAGACCGTCGAGCGCTCGATCGGGCAGGAGATCGGCCCCGACGGCGTGCACTACCGGGACCCGGTCGAGGTGGCGCGCGAGCGCGGCGTCGACATCCTCGAGCACTACGTCCCGGCGCCGCTCGCCGGCGACAAGGCGCGGGAGCTGCGCCGCATCGTCGCCGCAGCCGACGCCGAGCTGCGCGGCTAGGCTAGGCGTCCGGCCCGGAGGCGACGGCGCCGGGTGCCGCGGCGGCGCCGGCTGCGCCGGAGCCGCCGTCGAGGTAGCCCAGGATCAGCCGACGCCAGATCGCGAAGGCGGGACCGATGTCGAGCTCCGGATCGGCCTGCACCTGCAGGGCGACGCCGTCGGCGAGCGCGACGGTCAGCAGCGCCAGCGGCTCGAGCTCGGCGGGATGGTCCGCCCCGGCATCCGCGCCCAGCGCCCAGGCGTCCAGCTTGCGGTACCAGTCGAAGAGCGCGCTCAGGTGCGGTCGCAGCTCCGCGTCGCGCAGGATGTGCGGCACGATCTCGTAGAACATCTGGTAGGCGTCGAGGTCCCGGGCGTAGGTCTGGTGCAGGCGGAAGAGGGCGCGCCGGCGCTCGTCCCCGGGCGGCTCGCCGGCGAGCCTCTCGATGAGCTCGAGGCTCTCGAGGTACATCACCGAGTCGATGAGCGTGGCGACGAGGCCGGCCTTGCTGCCGAAGTGGTAGCGGATGAGCGCGGGGTTCTCGCCGGCCTCGGCGGCGATGTTGGCGAAGGTGAGGGCGCGGAAGCCGTCGCGCGCCAGCACGCGCTTGGCGGCCTCGAGGATGCGCGCCGCCGTCGGCGCCAGGCGCGGCGCCGGGTCCTCGATCGGGATCTCGTACTTCGCCATGGCCCCGCCTCCCTTCGCTCCGGCCGCCGGGTCCCCGGCGGCCGCGCGTACCGATCGGTTTCTTGACACCCCCGGTGCATCTGCTAGTCTACCACCTCAGTTAGTTATGTGACTAACTAATCCTCCTCTCGAGGCCGTGGGGGTGCCGACGTGCTCGACGTGCCCATCAACAGCGTCACGCGCTTCACGACGCACGCCGGCCTGGCCGCTCGGGCCGGAGCCTGACGATGTTCCCACCCCGACCAGGAGGAGCAGGGTGAAACGCAACCTGCAAGCCGGCCGCCTCAGCAGCGGCGGACTGAGTCTCAACGTCTTCACCGACGCCGAGCTCGAGGACATCCACTTCGCGACCCTCGAGGTCCTCGAGTGCACCGGCGTCTTCGTGGAGGACGACGAGGCCATCGACATCTTCAAGGACGGCGGCTGCCGCGTGGACCGCGAGACGCGCGTCGTGCGCATCCCGCCGCACGTGGTGGAGGACGCCATCCGCTCCGCCCCCAGTCGCTACACGCTGTACGGCCGCGACCCGATGAACGACTTCGTCGTGGAGCCGGGTCGCGTCGGGTTCACCAACTTCAGCGAGGGCATCCGCGTGGTGGACGTGGAGACGGGCGAGCTGCGCGACTCGACCAAGAAGGACGTCGCCGACATCGCCCGTCTCAACGACTACCTCAGCGAGTTCGACACGCACGAGATCGCCGTGGGCGCCAAGGACGCGCCGCCGCAGACGGCGGCCGTGCACAACACCGAGCAGCAGCTGCTCAACACCACCAAGCCCATCGGCATCGGGCCGCTCTCCGGCCTCGAGGCAAGGGCGATCTACCGCATGTGCGCCGAGGTCGTCGGCGGCGAGGACGAGCTGCGCGAGCGCCCCATCGTCTACGGCGGCGTCTGCCCGGTGAGCCCGCTCAAGCTGACGCGCGACGCCACCGAGGTGATCATCGAGTCGGCGCGCTGGTGGATCCCGGACAACATCCTCAGCATGGCGATGTCGGGCGGCTCCTCGCCCGTGACGCTCGCCGGCACGCTGGTGACGCACAACGCCGAGGTGCTCAGCGGCATCGTGCTGGCGCAGCTCACGGAGCGCGGCTGCCCGGTGATGTACGGCAGCTCGACGACGGCGATGGACCTCAAGCTCGCCGCCGCCTCCGTGGGCTCGCCCGAGATCGCCATGATCAGCGCCGCGGTGGCGCAGATGGCGCGGCGCTACCTGCTGCCCAGCTTCGTCGCCGGGTTGTAGACGGATTCCAAGCTCGGTGACGCCCAGGTCGGGCACGAGAAGACCCTCACCGGACTGCTGGCAGCGTTGGCAGGGGCCAACCTGATCTACGGCGCGGGGATGATCGAGTCGGGCGTCACCTTCGATTGCGGGCAGTTCGTCATGGACAACGAGTTCGCGCGCATGATCAAGCACGTCGTGGCGGGCATCGCGGTCACGGACGAGACCATGGCGGTGGAGGACATCGCCAAGGTCGGTCCGTTCGGCGACTTCCTCAGCCTCGACGCCACCCTCAGGCACATGCGCACCCTCAGCCAGCCGCAGGTCCTCGACCGGCGCGTGCGCGAGGACTGGGAGGAGCACGGCTCGCAGGAGCTCTACCAGGTCTGCCGCGAGCGGGCCCGCGACGTCCTGCGCGAGTACCGGCCCGAGCCGCTGCCCGCCGACGTCGCCGCGCGCATCCAGGCCATCGTCGCCGAGACCGACCGCGCCGCCGGCGTCGCCTGAAGGAGGCTGACCCACGTGAACGACCCACTCAAGCAGGCCGTCATCGACGGCGACTCAGGCGACCACGTTGGCCGTGACACGACGGTGAGGCGGACGCCGCCTCGCCACACCAGGGGGTAACGAATGGCAAGCGACGGCAGCCTCGGCGCGCAGGACCACGCCGCTCACGCGATGGGTGAGGAGCGCAAGAAGATGCGCAAGGTCCTCACGCGCTTCGACATCGTGTTCTTCACCATCGCCGCGTTCATCAGCCTCGACACGATCGCGGTCACGGCCGCCTACGGCGGCGGCGAGACCTTCTTCTGGCTCATCGTCACGATACTCATCTGGCTCGTGCCCTACGGCATGATCATCGCCGAGCTCGGCTCCACCTTCCCCGTGGAGGGCGGCCCGTACGTCTGGCCACGCATGGCCTTCGGGCGCCTCGCCGGCTCGCTCACCTCGGTCTTCTACTGGATGAGCAACCCGGTGTGGATGGGCGGCACCCTGGCGGCCGTGGTCGTCGCCACCATCAACACCTTCTACCTCAAGCACCCGATGGGGACGCTGCCCTCGATCCTCGTCGGCATCCTCGTCGTCTGGGCGATCGTCGGGCTCTCGCTGATCGAGCTGAGGTGGGGCAAGTGGACCGGCATCATCGGCACCATCGTGCGCTTCCTGGTGCTGGCGATCTTCCTGGTGCTCGTCGTCGCCTTCCTGACCACCAAGGGCAAGCCCGCCGGCACGATGACCGTGTCGTCGATGAAGCCCAGCCTCACCGGCTTCCTGGCGGTGATCGGGCTCCT
The DNA here is from genome assembly GCA_963709845.1 of uncultured Thermoleophilia bacterium. Classification (GTDB taxonomy): domain Bacteria; phylum Actinomycetota; class Thermoleophilia; order UBA2241; family UBA2241; genus CAIXSE01. The sequence goes on along the minus strand of CAVPXV010000007.1, from coordinate 491,860 downwards.
GCAGTTCCTCTTCGTCGGCTTCGAGCTCTCCAACGGCGCCGCCGAGGAGATGAAGAACGCGCAGCGTGACGTGCCCAAGATGATCATCCGCTCCGGCATCATCGCCGCCCTCATCACCGGCTCCATGATCCTCGGCGTGCTGCTCGTCATGCCGGCCGGCGAGCTGACCAATGTCGGCGGCTTCGCCGACGCCTACTTCAAGGTCGCCAGCATCGTCCACGGCGGCGCCCAGACCGGTCTCAACTACCTCATCGGCGTGCTCATCGTCCTCACCGTGATCAGCGCCGGCGGCGTCTGGCTGCAGGGCGCCGTGCGCGTCCAGGCGGTGGCCGGCCTCGACGGCGCCGGGCCGCTCTGGCTCGGCAAGTTCAGCAGGCGCACCGGCACGCCGGTGATCATGAACGTCGTCTCGGCGATCATCGGCTCGGTCTTCGTCGCCCTCGTCTTCCTGCTCACCAGCGGCAGCCTCGCCAGCTTCTTCACGGTCATGGTCACGCTGGTCATCTCGCTGACGGCGCTGATGTACTTCTTCATGGTGCCGGCGATCATCCCGCTGCGCCGCAAGTACCCGCATCACCACCGGCCGTTCCGCGTGCCCGGCGGCGCCGTGGGCCTGTGGATCTGCGTCATCTTCTCCGAGGCGATCATCATCCTCACGGCGATCACGCTGCTGTGGCCCGGCCTGCTCGACGGCATGCTCGGGCGCAGCTACGACATCTACACGAACTGGGGCGTCCATCGAGGCTTCTTCGAGATCGTCACACTCGGTTCGCTGGCGTTCTTCATCCTGACCAGCGTCGTGTTCTGGCTGATCGGCAGGCGCAATCTGCGCAGCGGCGCCGTGAGCTCGACCGACCTGCTGGCCATCGACCCGGAGATCTCCGGGGCGGCCGGCGGCACGATGACGGCCGCGGCGACGGCCCCGGCTGCCCCCCGCGAGGCGTGAGCCTGAGCCGCGCGCCTCGGGCGGAAGGAGCCGCAGACATGCCGGAGACGGACAAGGGACCGCAGCGCCAGCCGCTGGCTCCACTGCGGTCCGACTTCCCCGTCCGCTTCCACGACGAGGCGCAGATCGAGCCGCTCAGGGACGCGACCTTGCGGCTGCTGGAGACCACCGGCGTCAGGTTCGCGTCGCCCAAGGCGCTCAAGATCCTCGCCGCGGCCGGCGCCCGCGTGGACGAGGGATCGGAGATCGCCCGGTTGCCGCGCGCGCTGGTCGAGGAGACGCTGGCGCAGGTGCCGCGCGCCTTCACCCTCGGGGCGCGCGACCAGACCTGCGACCTCGCCGTGGGCTCGGGCTTCACCTACGGCACCACCGACGGCTGCGGCGTCGAGGTCGTCGACTGGCGGACCGGCGCGCGGCGCCCGTCCACCAAGGCCGACCTCGAGGCGATCACGCGCATGCAGGACTGCCTCGGCTCGATCTGCTACTGGTGGCCGACGGTGAGCGCCGGCGACTGCGGCGAGACGGCCCAGCTGCACGAGGTCGAGGCCGGCTTCAACAACACCTCCAAGCACCTCATGGGCATGGTGCAGGGCGAGGCGCTCGCGCGCCACGCCGTGGAGATGGCGACGGCGGTGGCCGGCGGGCCCGAAGAGCTCCGCCGCCGGCCGCTGATGAGCGACCTCATCGGCACCGTGTCGCCGCTCGTCCACGACCGCGACGGCATCGAGGCCGGCCTCGTGTTCGCCGCGGCCGGCGTCCCCGTGTGCTACGTGACGATGCCCAATCTCGGCACCACGGCCCCGGCCACCAAGGCCGGCGCCTTCGTCGTCGGCGCCGCCGAGATCGTGGCGGCGGCGGTGCTGCACGAGCTCGCCGCCCCCGGGGCGCCGGTGCTCGGGTCGATCATGCAGATCTACGCCGACCCGCGCACGGCGCTGACGATGACGGCGCCGCTCGACGACCGCTGCCGCTTCCTCGCCACCGAGTTGCTGCACGCCTTCAACCTGCCGGCGCTGGGCCCGATGGGCGGTACCGACGCCCCCGACGCCGGCACCTGGCTGGCGGGCATCGAGACCATGCTGCAGCTCCTGCAGGCCCCGCTCGACGGCTGCGAGCTCTACACCGGGATCGGCCTCGTCAACACCTACAACCGCTTCAGCCCGGAGAACCTCCTCCTCGACGACGACCTCTACCACCGCGCCCGCTACGCCTTCCTCGACATCCCCATGGACGAGGAGGCGCTGGCGCTGGCGGTGATCGACGCGGTCGGGCCCGGCGGGCACTTCCTGGCGCAGCCGCACACGCGGGCGCACATGCGCGCCGCGGTGGTCCGCGCCGTGAGCCAGGAGATCGCCGCCGACGGGCAGCACTACCGCGACCCGGTCGAGGTGGCGCGCGAGCGGGCGCTCGACATCCTCGAGAACTACGCGCCCGAGCCCCTCGCCGGCGACGTCGCCGGCGAGCTGCGGCGCATCGTCGCCGAAGCCGATCGCGAGGTGCGCGCCTAGCGCCGCGGCCGGCGGGAGCGTGCGGCAAGACGGGACGGGGCGCTCGCGAGCGCCCCGTCCTCTACTCGAGCAGCATGCGGTCGACGGCGTACCCTTCGCCCGCGACCTCGTGGAACTTCTCGATCAGGTCGCTCACCCGGAGCCCGCTCTTCTGCTGCTCGTCGAGGTCGAGGACGATGCGCCCCGCGTGCATCATGACCAGGCGGTCGCCGTAGCGCAGCGCCAGCTCCATGTTGTGGGTGACCATGAGCGTGGTGAGCCCGCGCTCGGCGACGATCTTGTCCGTGAGGTCCATGATCGTCGCCGCCACCTTGGGGTCCAGGGCCGCCGTATGCTCGTCGAGCAGCAGGAGCCCGGGCTCGGCGATGGTGGCCATGAGCAGCGACATGGCCTGGCGCTGGCCGCCGGAGAGCTTGCTCACGCCGGCCTTGAGCCGGTCCTCGAGCCCCATATCGAGACGGGAGAGCTGCTCGCGCATCACCTGGCGCCGCGGGTTGGTGACCCCTCTGCGCAGGCCGCTGCGCCTGGAGCGCAGCAGCGAGATGGCGAGGTTCTCCTCGATGGTCATGGACGGCGCCGTGCCGGCGCGCGGGTCCTGGAACACGCGGCCGATGTGGCGGCTGCGCACCCACTCGTTCTGCTTGGTCATGTCGCGGCCGCCGACGAGGACCTTGCCGGCGCTCAGCTGGAACGTGCCGGCCACGGAGTTGAGCAGCGTCGACTTGCCCGAGCCGTTGGAGCCGATGATGCTCACGAACTGGCCGGCCGGCACCTGCAGGTCGATGCCGTTCAAGGCGATGACCTCGTTGGCCGTGCCCGGGAAGAAGACCTTGCGGACGCCGCGCAGCTCGAGGGGGGCCGGCTCGCTCATACGCGCACCACCTTACGGCGCACCGTGGGGATCGAGAGGGCGATCACCACGAGCACGGCGGTGAGCAGCTTGAGGTCCGTGGGCGCGATGCCCAGGCGCAGGCTGATGGCGATGAGGAAGCGGTACACGATGGAGCCGCCGATGACGCTGAAGAGCACCCAGCTGATGCTGCGCGTGCCGAAGATGACCTCGCCCATGATCACCCCGGCGAGGCCTGCGACGATGGTGCCGATGCCCATGCCCACGTCGGCGAAGCCCTGCTGCTGGGCGATCAGCGAGCCCGAGAGCGCGACGAGTCCGTTGGCGATGGCCAGGCCGACGATGCGCGTGAAGTTGGTGTTGGTGCCCATGGCGCGGATCATCTGCTCGTTGTCGCCGGTGGCCTGCAGGCAGAGCCCGAACTCGGTGTGCAGGAGCCAGTCGAGGGCGAACTTGACGACGAGCGTCAGCGCGACCAGCACGGCCACGAGGTTCCAGTTGACCATCTGCAGGTGGAGGAACTCCTGCAGCTTGTCGAAGATCACCTGCACGCCCAGCAGCGGCGTGTTGCTCCTGCCCATGATCCGCAGGTTGACGGTGTAGAGCGCCGTCATGGTAAGGATGCCGGCGAGCAGCTTGGGGCCGTAGTTGAGCGAGTCGCTCTCGCCGGACTTGAGCAGCAGGTGGAGAAAGCCGGTGACCGTGCCGGCGCACATGCCGGCGAGCACGCCGATCAGCGTGGCCAGCAGCGGCGACTGGCCGCCGGCGATCATGGCCGCCGAGACGGCCGCCCCCAGCGGCAGGCTGCCGTCCACCGTGAGGTCCGGGAAGTCGAGCACGCGGAACGTGATGAAGACGCCCAGCACCATGAACGAGTAGATGAGTCCCTGCCCGAGGGCGCTGGTGATCGTGTACATCATCGGGTGGCGGCTCCTTACACGCGGGGCCGGGGACGCGTGCGCGTCCCCGGCCCCGGGATTCTACCTTCTCGCCGGTTCCAGTGCAGGCCGCCGGCGCTCCTTCTCAGCTCAGAACTTGTTGACGGCCTGGCTCGCCAGGTTGGCCGGGATGGTGACGCCCTGGGCCGCGGCGGCCTTCTCGTTGATCGAGAGCTGCAGCACCTTGGCGTACTCCACCGGGATGTCTTTGATGGGCGTGCCGCTGAGGATCTTGGCGGCCATGTCGCCGGCCTGCTTGCCGAGGGTGTTGTAGTCGAAGCCGTAGCCGGCCGCGGCGCCGCGCTTGACGCTGTCGGTGTCGCCGGCGATGAGCGGGATCTTGTTCTGCTCGCACACCTTGATGATGGACTCGAGCGCGGAGACGGCGGTGTTGTCGCCGATCACCGTCATGACGTCCGCCTTGCCGACCAGCGACTGGGCGGCGGCCTGTACGTCGGCCGAGGTGCTGGCTGGCGCCTCGACGATCGTGAGCCCGAGCGGGCCGGCGGCCGCCTTGACCTGCTTGACGATGTAGGCGGAGTTGGACTCGCCGGGGTTGAAGATGATGCCCACCTTCTTGGCGCCCGGCTTGAGCTGGTCGGCCAGCTTGAGGATGGGCGTCACGGGCTGCAGGTCGCTCACGCCGGTGACGTTGCCGGTGGGGGCTTTCGGGTCGGTCACGATCCCCGCGCCCACCGGGTCGGTGACGGCGGTGAACACGATGGGCGTGGTGGTGATGGCTTTGACCACCGCCTGCGTGGTGGGCGTGGCCACGCCGAGGATGAGGTCCAGCTTCTCGCTGGCGAACTTCTGCGCGATGCTCGAGGCCGTGGCCATGTCGCCCTGGGCGTTCTGCATGTCGTAGGTGACGTTGGTGTAGCCGGCTGCGGCGAGCGCCTCCTTGAAGCCGGCGACCGCGGCGTCGAGGGCGGGGTGCGTGACGATCTGGGTGATGCCGATCGTGTAGGCCTTGGCGGCAGGGCTGGCGCTGCCGCTGGCGCTGCTGCTCGACGAGCTGCTGCTGCCGCAGCCGGCGAGGACGCCGAGCCCGGCGACGAGGGCCAGCAGCGCCAGGGGCACGGCCAGCTTGAGGATGCGACGCATGGTTCTCCTTTCGAGCCATCAGACGAATGCCGCATTCTAGTGTGCGCGGCCGTGCGGCGGCAAGCGCCGGTTCATCGTTATTCACCGAATACGCGCTTCCGACCGGGAGCCGGAGGCTCGGCCGACGCTGGACGAGGCCGCCGATTCCCTCGCGCTGCATCACGTTCCACGAGCCGGACAGCCCCTCGGCGGCAGGAGAAACGGGGCGGCCGCCGCATCTGCGGCGGCCGCCCCGCGAGCTTCGTCGGCTGCGCGCCCGCGCCGGCGCCTGCAGGGCCCGCGGCGGGCCTCCCGCCTCGGGCCGCCGCGGCGCTCCGGCGCCTACAGCCGCGCGCGCTCCTTGAAGCGCTCGACGCAGTTGATCGGGATGTCCAGCAGCCTGCTGATGTTGAACTTGGCCTCCATCATGCCCGGCTCGTCTGGCTGCGTAGACGACGTCATCGCCAGCAGGCCGAGACCGTTCTCCTTGCGGAGCAGTTCCATGGCCACCGGGTCGCTGAGGTCGCGGGTCGAGCAGCCGAGCTTGCCCGCCACGTACTCCTTGGCTTCTTTGAGACGCATGCGCCTGGTCATCTGCATCCGAGCCACGAGATCTCCCGCTGCCCGCATACCGCCCATGCCGGACGCCTGCGTGTGGGCCGACTCCATACCGAGAGCGTCGCCCGTGCCCACCTAGTACCCGTCGATCTTGAGGATCTCCACGAAGGCCTTGCTGGCCCGCGAGGTCGCGTCGGCGGGCGGGTACAGGCACGTCGGGACGCCGCCGACACCCATGCCCACGTTCACATGGATGGGGATCGTGGCGACCTCGGCAGCCGGCTTGATGAAGGTGATCGCGCGGGCGATGTTCCAGGCGGTCGACCTGCCGGTGTTGATGTTCACGGCCGGCCCGTAGATGCTGGCGCCGGCCGCTTCGACCATGCGCAGCTGGTCCTTGGGCCACATGCCGGCGAGCCGCGAGCCGTCGAACTCGATCTGGCCGTGCATGCCCAGCACGAACTCGCTCGCCATGCCGATCTCGATGCCGAGCCAGGGATACCGCTCGCGCAGCCTGCGGCAGGCCCTGAGGGCGGCGAGGAAGTCAGCGTCGCCCGCCGCCCCCGTCGTGTCCATGTCGATGCCGTCGGCGCCCGCCTCGATCATGGCGTCGGCGACGAAGACGATGTCCTCGACCAGCATCTCGCAGGCCTCGATCTGTCCCTCCCGCGCCTCGTCGATCTTGCCCATGGGCAGGAGCTCGGACCAGTTCGGGATGGGGCCGTCCGGCTGCGAGTAGCGGCCCAGGTCGGGCATGGCGCCGTATTGCACGGGGTTCGTGAGCAGCGCCTGCGCGATCTTCATGCTCTGGCCCTCGTGGGCCACGTTCGTCTTGACCGCCTTGTACGAGTAGTCGGCCTGCCAGAGCTCGACCATGTCGATGCCGAGCAGCGTCTCGTAGCTCTGCAGGTCCTGCACCCGGTTGCCGATGTGCTTGGTCCCGGTGCCGTCGTTGCTCATGATGACTTCGTCGCCGATGTCGACGGCGGTGAAGCGCGCCGGCCGAGGCGTAGATCTCGAGCAGGTGCTCGAGCTCGTCCTGCGTGAGCTCGGGGACCTTGGCCTTCTTGGCCGCGAACTGGGTGCCTTCTTCGAGATCGGCTCTCATCTCGGAGCGCGTCATCTCGACGAGCGACCCGTCGCCCATGCGCGTGGGGATCTTGGGTTCCAACGGCATCACCTCCGTGCTCCAGTTCCAGCTGCTTCGCGGAGCGATCCGACCGCGGTTGAGCAGACCTCCGCGCGGAACTCTACAGGAGGCGCGAACGGGCACGCCACCGCGCCGCTGCGGTCGCGAGGCTCGCGCCGGCGGAGGCGATCAGAGACGGAGGGGTGAAAGCGAAAGAAGGCGGGGTGGCGATGCCACCCCGCCCTCATGCGGCCCGCGCTAGTTCCGGCGGGCCGGGATCAGCAGCAGGACGATGATGGTGATCAGCGGGAAGAAGCAGGCCAGGATGCCCCAGAGGAGCCCGCTGCGACCCTTGCTCCGAGCGATCGTCACTGTGAAGAAGATGAAGATGACCCACAGAAAGACGAACACCAGCCACCAGAAGAACGCCAACGCTGCGAAGATCTCTGCGACCATTCGAACCCTCCTTGACGGGTGAAGCCACGACCGATACGCCATCCTCTCACCCGCCGCCGGTCCTGACCATAGTCGCGTCCCGGTGTGCGAGCGTGAGGAGGGGCGCGCCGGCCGCGGACCAGCCCCCAGGGCCCCCCGCCGGCGTTCAACAAGACTTCCGATGATGTGGCGGGGCGAGGTCGGCACGCACCTCGGTGACGGTCAGACGCGCAGGGGGCTGCCTTCAGCCCTTCTGCGCCTTCGCCATGGCTTCGAAGTTCTCGTACATCTCGACGACCCCGGTCTTCTCCCTCCACCCCAAGGCGATTCCTTTGATCCTGTCCCAGTCGAAGTCCACCGCCAGCCAGTCGAACAGCAGATCCTCGTTGAGCAGTCCGTGCTTGTAGAGGGTGCCGATGGTCTCGTACCACTCAAGGATCGTGGAGGCCTTGGCGAACCCCTCGCTGCCGGCGGGGAACCTCTTCGCGAACTCGGCATAGTCGGGAGTGAACTCATCACTCCACATCCAGCCCTCCGCCGCAGCTCCTCCCGAGGCCGACCACAACTGAGCCAGTTGGATCATCAGGGAGGCGTCCTCGTAGGTCGGCTTGGCCATGTCTCCTGCTCCTTTCCTGCCGGTCATCCGCACGATCGCTCCCGTTCGGGGGACGGACGAGCAGGAGTTGCCTACCCGGAATGCCCGAGCAGCGACCGTTCACCGCATCGCGGCCATCTCCCGCGCGTTGGGAAGCTCCAGAGAAAGCCCTGAGGGCAGCCTGTCCGTCGACCCACGGAGCTGCTGGAGCCGGCGGGCGGAATCGAACCGTCGACCTGCCGCTTACAAGGCGGCTGCTCTGCCAGCTGAGCTACGCCGGCCCGGCGCCCGCCAAGTGTACCCACTGCGGCCCGCCGCGGGAACCGGGCGGCGCCCCTCGCGAAGCGGCGGCGGGCGCAGTCGCAGGCGGCGCGCTCAGGCGCGGGCGGCGCGGCTGGCGGTGATCGCCTTGAAGCGCTCGACCGAGTTGACCGGGATCCCCAGCGCCTCGGCGATGTGGAACTTGGCCTCGAGGCCGATGGGCTCGTCGATCCCGGTGATCTCCCCGCTCTCCAGGGCCGCGCCCAGACCGCGCTCCTTGCGCACGTCCAGCATCGCGACCGGATCGGACAGGTCGCCCACCGCCACGCCGAGCTTCTCCGCCACGTACCGCTTTGCCTGTGGAAGGCGCATCCCCCGGGTGATCTCCATGCGGGCCACCAGGTCTCCGGCAGTCCGTATCCCGCCCATCCCCGAGGCGACGCCATGGCTGATCGCCTGGCCGTACACGTCGCCGGCGCCCACCTACAACCCGTCCAGGTGGAGGATGTCGACGGCCGCGCGCGAGGCGCGGGACGTGGCGTCCCCCGGCGGCAGGATGTGCATGGGGACGCCGCCGACGCCCATGCCGCCGTTGAGGTGCACCGGCACGGTGGCCTCGTCGCAGCAGGGCTTGGCGATGGTGAGCGTGCGCGCCACGTTCCAGGCCACCGACTTGCCGGTGTTGACGTTGATGGCCGGCCCGAAGATGGTGACGCCGGCCGCGGCGGCCAGCTTCATCTGATCGCGGGGCCAGAGGCCGGCGAGCCGCACGCCGTGATACTCGAGCTCGCCGTGCATGCCGAGCACGAACTCGCTGGCCATGCCGATCTGGATGCCGAGGTCCGGGAAGCGGGCGCGGATGCGCTCCACGGCCTTGAGCGCCGCCAGGAAGTCGGCGTCGCCGGCGGCGCCGGCCGTGTCGAGGTCGATGAAGTCGATACCGGCCTCGACCATGCCGGCCGCCACGAACTCGATGTCGGCGGCCGCCATCTCGACGGCCTCCTCCTGGGCGGCCCGGGCCTCGTCGATCCGGCCCATGGGCAGCAGCTGTGACCAGTTGGGCAGCGGCCCGTCCGGCACCGTGTACCTGCCCAGGTCGGGCATCGCGCCGTAGCCGCAAGGCGCGGTGATCAGGAACTGAGCCTGGCGCATCACCGTCTGCTCGAGATCGATGACCGTCTTCACCGGCTTGTACGAGTAGTCGTGGTGGTACATCTCGACCGAGTCGGCGCACAGGAACTGCTCGTAGTACTGCAGGTCGTTGATGCGTGTGCCCATGTCCTGGCTGCCGCAGCCGTCGTAGGTGAGGATGACCTCGTCGCCGATGTCGACGGCGCTGAAGCGGGCGCGGCTGCAGAAGATGTCGATGAGGTGACGGATCGCGTCCTCACCGAGGGGCTCCACCTTGGCGCGCTTCACGGCCGCCGCGACGCCCTCGCGGATGTCCGCCTCGATCGCGGCCGCCGTCAGGCGCACGAGCGATCCGTCGCCCATGCGCGTCGGGATCGCGCTCTCCACGAGCTCTGCCCTCCTGTGAGTCGTCACGCGAGAGGACGCCGTAGGCCGCGGCCCCTCACCCTCAAGGCTTTCGAGCCTACCCGGGGCGTCCCGCCCTGTCACCGCCCGATCATTCGGCAAAGTTCGCGTGGCCCCCGCGGGCAAGACCCGGTGATCCCTCCGCGCGGTCTCGCGGAGGGCGGTCGCGGACTTAAAGGGGCGAGGCCCCGGGGGGGACGGGGCCTCGTGCAAGGGCTTGGGGAAACCCTCGTCTTGGGGGGGTCAATCGCTTGCCAGCGAAAGGAGCCGATTCAGAGTGTGCCCAGAGATTGTTGCGCACGTGTGAAGCGGCAGGTAGCCATGCGCATGGGCCGTTGCCGGGGCATTAACGCGAAAGCGCGGATCCGGGGGTGGGGTGGATCCGCGCCTCCGATCTGCTGGCCTGCGGCCGGCGGGCCGGAGCCGCGTTGGGGGGCGGCCTGCCCGCCGGCCGTCAGGCCGTGGCCCACCCGGGGCCGGGGTGGACCAAAACGCAGATAGGAGGTACCAGCACACGACGCTGGCAGCGGGCTTCTCGGAGAGGGAAGCTTCGCGAGAGCGACACTAGGCAGCGTCTATGAAGGCCTTGTTAGCCGAATATTAACCGCCGTGAAGCGAGCAGTCGCTACGACCTGCCCGCGACTGGTCGATTTGGACAGGTTCAGGAACGCTTTGCCGCTGGTCATTCGCTCGATTCGAGCGGCAGGCGGTCTTCCGTGCCCGCGGGACCGCCGTCGCCGGCCCGGAGCAACTCGAGCAGGCCGACTTCGTCGAGGACCGGCACGCCGAGCTCCCGCGCCCTCGCCAGCTTGGAGCCCGGGTCGTCGCCCACCACCACGTAGTCAGTGGACCTGCCCACCGCGCTCGCCACCCTGCCGCCCTGGGCCTCGAGGCGAGCCTGTGCCTCACCTCGGGTCAGCGACGGCAGCCTGCCGGTGAGCACGAAGACCTTGCCCGTGAGACCGCCGGCGGGCGGCCCGGGATGCTCCTCCGCAAGCCTCACTCCGGCCGCCCGCAGCTTGGCTACGGTCTCCTGATTGCGCTCGTCTTCGAGATGCTGCCGAAGCGCCTCGGCCACGACCGCACCGATCCCCGGGACGCCGGCGAGCTCCTCGGCGCTCGCGGCCTGCAGTGCTTCGATGCTCGGGAAGTGCTGCACGAGCGCCTGTGCGGTGACGGATCCGACGTGGCGGATGCCCAGGGCGAAGAGCACGCGCGCGAACGGGCGCTGCTTGGACTCCTCGATCGAGGCGAGCACGCGATCCGCGCGTCGCGCCTCTCCCGTCTTCCTGTCGACGGCGAAGCCCTCCAGCGCGACGAGCTGCGCGCGCGTGATCCCGTAGAGATCCGCGACGTTGGCCACGAGCTCCTCGGCGAACAGGTCCTCGACCAGCCTCTCCCCCACGCCGTCGATGTCCATCGCGCCCTTGCTCACGAAGTGCTTGATGCTCTCGACGATCTGCGCCGGGCAGGACTTGTTGGGGCAGCGCACCGCGACCTCGCCGGTCTCGCGGACCACGCGCGAACCGCAGGCCGGGCAGACCTCCGGCATGCGCCACTCCGCCAGGCCGGCGTGGCGCGCGGCGCGGTCGACCGGCCGGCCCTGCTCTTCGATGGTGCCGGTCGTGACCGGGCCGACGACCTGCGGGATGACGTCGCCGGCGCGCTGGAGGATGACGTCGTCACCGGGGCGCACGTCCTTGCGGCGGATGTCGTCCTCGTTGTGCAGGGTCGCGCGCTCCACGGTGACCCCGCCGACGAACACCGGGGCCAGCACCGCGAACGGCGTGAGCACGCCGGTACGGCCCACGTTGACCTCGATGCTCTCGAGCCGCGTGGTCGCCGTGGTGGGGGCGAACTTGAAGGCGATCGCCCAGCGCGGGTCGTGCGCGACGCTGCCGAGCGCGGTCTGCAGGACGTACGAATCCACCTTGACCACCGCGCCGTCGATGTCGTAGTCGAGCTCGGCGCGGCGCTCCTCCCAGCGCCGGCACGCCGCGGCGACCTGCTCGATCGTGTCGACGACGGTGATGAAGGGGTTCACGCGGAAGCCCTGCGCGCGCAGCCACTCGAGGGCGGAGTGGTGGTCGGGCAGGTCCAGGCCCTCGCTGTAGCCGATGGCGTAGCACCACAGGTCGAGCGGGCGCGAGGCGGCGAGCGCCGGGTCGAGCTGGCGGATGGACCCGGCGGCCGAGTTGCGCGGGTTCACGAACGTGCTCTGCCCGGCGGCGGCGCGCTCCTCGTTGAGGCGCGCGAACGCGGCCAGGGGCAGGTAGACCTCGCCGCGCACCTCCACGACCGGCGGCGGAGGGTCGTCCCCGCGCAGGCGCAGCGGCAGCGAGCCGATGGTGCGCAGGTTGGCGGTGACGTCCTCGCCGACCTCGCCGTCGCCGCGCGTCGCGCCCACGCTGAACAGGCCGTCGCGGTAGGTCAGCGAGATCGCGAGCCCGTCGATCTTGGGCTCGACCACGTACCGCCAGGGCACGTCGTCGAGCTCCCTGCTCTCGAGGAGGCGGCGGTTCCTCTGGTCCCACGCCAGCAGCTCGTCTTCGCCGCGCGCGTTCGCCAGCGACAGCATCGGCTCGAGGTGGCGCACCTGCTCGAAGCGCTCCAGGGGCACGGAGCCGACCCGCTGGGTGGGCGAGTCGGGCGAACGCAGCTCGGGGTGCTCGGCCTCCAGGGCCTCGAGCTCCCGGTAGAGCGCGTCGTACTCGGCGTCGTCGATCTCGGGCCGGTCGAGCACGTAGTACAGGTACGCGTGATGGTTGAGGAGCTCGCGGAGCTCCGCCGCTCGCGTGGCAGGACGGGTCGCGTCGCCCACATCTCCCCCTGTCGTCACGACGCCACGCGCAGCGCGGCGCTCACACGCTGGTGGTACCCTCCAGGCGCCCGGCGCTCACGCGCCGCCCGGCCCCGCGCAGGCAGAGGTCGAGCAGCTCGGCGGGCTTCTCGAGCCAGAAGTCCGGCCCAGACGCGAGCAGCGCCTCGCGGCCGAACACGCCCCAGGCGACGGCCGCGGTGGTCATGCCCGCGGCCGCCCCGGCCTCGATGTCCACCGGGCTGTCGCCCACGTAGATCGAGCCGGCGGCCCTCGCCCCCAGCCGCTGCAGGCAGAGCCGCAGCGGCACCGGCGACGGCTTGTGCTCGTCGGTGTCGTCGGCGGTCACGACGACGTCGAAATGCTCCGCCAGGCCCACGGCGCGAAACGCCATCGCCGTCGTGTCGGCGCTCTTGCTCGTGACGATGCCGAGACGGCGACCCGCCGCCCGCAGCCCGTCGAGCACCTCGGCCACACCGTCGTAGCCGCGGATGAGCTCGTCGTGGCGCCGGTGGTTGTACTCGCGGTAGACGTCGTAGAGCTCCCGGGCGTGATCGTGCGACAGCTGCTCCATCTGCGCCATCAAGGGCTGCCCGACGCCGACGGTGATGACCTCGTCGGGCAGCACGCTGCCGAGCACGGTGCGCGTCGCATAGCGGAACGACTCGACGATCAGCTCGACGGTGTCGACCACGGTGCCGTCGAGGTCGAACACCACGGGGTCGAACCCGGCCGGCATGGCGCCGTCAGCCACGCAGAAGCTCCAGATCGAGCTCCCAGCTGGCGAGGTCGGCGAGGAGCTCCGCGTCCAGCAGATCGTAGCGGATCGGCGTCACGGCCACGCAGCCGCGCCCGACCACGTCGAAGTCGGTGTCGGCCCACTCCGCCACCGAGGGGCGCTCGCAGGCCACGTAGTGTTCCGTCACGGCGGGCGCCCCGCCGTCGCCGGGCGCGGACCCGTTGCCGGCCAGCACCACGCGATCGTGGCAGCTGGCGCCGCCGAGCCGCGCGGGGCGGATGCCGGCCATGTCGGCGAGCGGCCTGTCCGGCAGGTTCACGTTGAGGATGCTGTGGCGCGGCAGGCCGTGCGCCAGGACGCGCGCGACGATGCCGCGCAGCACCGGCACCGTCTCCCCGAGCCAGCGTGGCTGCAGGCTCTCGACGGAGAACGCGACCGCCGGGCGCCCGCGCAACGCTGCTTCGAGGGCCGCGCCGACCGTGCCCGAGTAGGTGACGTCGGCGCCCATGTTGGCGCCCGCGTTCACCCCGGCCACCACCAGGTCCGGTACCGGGGCGGCGACGCCGAGCAGGCCGACGCGCACGCAGTCGGACGGCGTCCCGTCGCAGGCCAGTGCCGGCCAGCCCGCGCCGAACGTAGCCGCCACGAGGCCGAGCGGGCGGTCGATGGTGATGCTGCGCGCCACGGCGCTGGCGTTGTGGTCCGGGGCGATGGTCGTGACCTCCCCCAGCCCGTCGAGCGCTTCGCGGAGCACGGCGAGGCCGGGGGCGAGGACGCCGTCATCGTTGGTCAGGAGGATCTGAGGAGTCACAGCCGCATTCTACCGGAGGACCGGCCGGCGGTCGCTCGACTTCGCGGCTGGCCGCCCCCGCGTCCGCCGTGTCCGCCGCGCGCGAGGCTCACGCCTGCGTTCGGGGCGCCTGAGCGTAGCCTGCCGCGGCGACACCCCCTGCCGTCCCGCGCGGCAGGAGAAGCTCGGGACCCGTCGTAGCTGTGCTGAAGCAAGGGAGGCAGGGAGCCTGGTGACCGACCGCACGCACGTCTCGCACGTACCCGTCAGCCGCCGCTTCACGGTGCGCCGCGCCGCGGCGCTGGTCGTGGCCCTGCTGGCCGTGTCGGCCCTCGTCTTCGCCCTCGGCACGGCCTACCTGTGGCCGCTGTTCCTCTTCCCGCTGGTCCTCGGCGCGGTCTTCTTCTTCGAGCTCGGCAGCCTCGCCGTGACCTTCTGGCTCGGCAACTTCTTCGTCATGTTCTACAGCTTCCGCGAACCGGTGACGGTGGCCCTCGCGCAGCAGGCGCTGGTGGGTACGGGCCTCTTCCTGCTGGCCGGGCTGATCCTCGGCCGGGTGCAGCGCAAGAACCACGAGACGCAGGACCTGCTCGCCGCCTCGTCGCTCACCGACCGGCTCACCGGGCTTTACAACTACGGCACCTTCGTGGACTACCTGCACAATGAGGTGACCAAGGTCGACCGCTACGGCGGTGAGCTCTCGCTGATCATGCTCGACCTCGATCACTTCAAGCAGTTCAACGACAGGCACGGGCACGAGCTGGGCAACGAGCTGCTCCGGCGCCTCGGCCAGACCCTGCGCGCCGCCGTGCGCGACGCCGACATGGCGGCGCGCTACGGGGGCGAGGAGTTCGCCGTCCTCATGCGCGGCGACGAGTCGCACGGCTACGAGCTGGCGGAGCGCCTGCGCCGCGCCGTCGAGGGGCTGGCGGTCGAGGGGCGCGGCGGGGGCCAGGCGTTCGTCACGGTCTCCGCCGGCGTGGCCACGTACCCGGTGGGCGCGGGCGACGAGACCGAGCTCGTGGACCGCGCTGACGGCGCCCTCTACGAGTCCAAGCGGCGCGGGCGCAATCGCGTCACCATCCACGCCGGCGTCGCCGAGAGCGAAGAACTTCCGGCGAGCCTCAGCGCCTGACCGCGGCTCGCGCTTCGCGGCGCGCCACGGTCCCGCTCACTCCCCGAACGAGGCAGCCGGCAGGCGCGTGTCCGGCCGGGCGAACAGCTCGCCGGACATCAGTTCCACGCCGTTGCGCGCCAGCAGACTGCGCTGTTCCGGCGTCCGCACGCCGGTGGCCACGAGCTGCACCCCCCCGCGGTCGCTGTAGCGCACGAGAAGCTGGACGACCTCGAGAGAGGTGAGCTCGGCGCCCAGATTGGCGACGAGCTGCGGGTCGAGGCAGAGGAACTCGGGCTCCGCCTCGGTGATCAGCTCTAGCGTCGTGAACTGGGCGCCGACGCCCGAGAGGCAGAGCTGGAAGCCCATGGCGCGCACGTCCGCCAGCGTGCGCAGCACCGAGGCCGTGTTGACGCCGAGGTCGCCGGCGTCGATCTCGAACACCACGTGCTGCGGCACGAGCGCCTGGTTGAGCGAGTAGAACTCGCTCAGGGCGACGACGGCGGCGTTGGGCAGCTCGGCCGCGGCGCAGCCGACGAACAGGAGATCGTCCGGGCGCAGGCCCACGGCGGCGGCCACCGTGACCTGCCGCGCCATGGCGCCGTAGGAGGCGAGGAGGTTCGAGCGCCGCGCCACGTCGAGCAGCACGTCCGGCAGGCGGAGCGGCGAGTAGAACGGCCCGCGCACCGTGCTGCGGTAGCCGAGGAGCGTCTGCTCCGCCGGGTAGACGATGGGTTCGAAGAGCGGTTCGAGCTCGCCGTGCTCCACGCACAGGGCGAGCGTCTTCTCGAGCTCGCCTTCGAAGACGGCGGCCTGGCCGGCGGCCTCCTGCATGGCGCCGGCGAGGCCCCGCTGCAGGTTCTGCTCGAAGGTCAGCGAGTCGTCGGCGGCGAGCACCGCCGCGCCGACCGAGGGGTGCACGCGGTCGTAGACCCCGGGCGCCAGATCGTTGAGCAGGAGTGACTGCAGGCGCTCGTAGACACGGCGCGTCACCGCCGCGAGGTCGTCGTCGGCGATGACCTGCGCCGAGCGTGGCGGCGAGAGCAGGACGATGAAGGCGTCGTCGGTCAGCGTGAAGTCGCTCACGACGTCGAGCCGTCGCAGGGTGCTGCCCGACATGCTCTCGAGGTTGGCGGCCACGGCGTCGAGGATCTCCCCCACGATGCGCCAGCCGAACATGGGTTCGAGACGACCGTAGCGCTCGAGGCTGACGTAGAGGATGGCGACCTTGCCGCGGCGCTCCAGCTCGAGCCGGATGGTGTCGGCGACCAGATTGAGCGACGGGAGGTTCGAGGGCCCGTCGCTCACAAGGCTGCGCAGGTTGGTGCGCGCCTTGCGCAGGGAGTCGTCGCTGGGCGCATCCACACTCGTCACCCCCTCCGGCGTGGCGTCACTTCGCCGTCTGTTTCTCCTTGGCCTTGCCGCCGTCCGCGGCGGGCTTGGCGGCCGGCGCCTCGGCCGGTTTGCCGTCCTCGCCGCCCCCGGTGTCAGGCGTCTCGGCACCCTCGGCCGAGCCCTCACGGCCGGCTTTCCGACCGGAGCCCTTCCCGTAGTCGGTCGTGTAGAAACCGGAGCCTTTGAAGTGGATGGCCACGGGGTGCAGGACCTTGCGCAGGTGCCCGCCGCACTTCTCGCAGGTCACGAGCGGGTCGTCGCTCATCCTCTGGAGGATCTCGAAGTTGGTCCCGCAAGCGTCGCACTGATACTCGTAGATGGGCACGCCGACGACTCCTTGGTGCGGTCGAGAGACGACCAGTGTAGCACAGCGCCCGAGCGGTCCCGGGCACGGCTGTCAGGGCGCGAACGGTGGGATGTGACCGGCGATGACGCGGACCGGACGCCAGGCGCGGATGCGCGTCCACGAGGCCAGCAGGTCCGCGCTCGCGGGGCCGGGGCCCGGCTCCATCGCGTCGAAGGCCGCCCGCCCCGGGCCGATCGTGTCGCCGCAGAGCACCACGGGGCCGTCGGCGGTCTCGACGCGGAGGCTGATGTGACCGTCGCAGTGGCCCGGCGTGCGCGCCCACTCGATGCCGTCGGCGAGGACGCCGCCTTCGCCGCGCAGCGGCGTCAGCGGCAGCAGATCCATGAGCCCCGACACGAGCGCCCAGTACGGGGCCTGCGTCTCGCGCTCGTGTACGCGCACGGGCGCGATCAGGTCGGCGCAGGCCCCGGCGTGATCGAGGTGCGCGTGCGTGAGCACGACCTCGTCCACGTCGCCGGGGCCGAGCCCGCGGCGGGCGAGGGCGCCGAGCACGGGCTCGTTCTGCAGGGGCAGACCCGGGTCGACCACGATCAGGCGCTCGCCGCGCAGGAGGACGGTGTTGGGGAACGTGGTCATCCCTACGATCGGGTGCTCCTCGCGCAGACGCCGATACTCGACGAAGGCCTCGGGCGAGCGGTGCTCGGGCAGGACGCGCACCTCGTCCTCTTCCACGCTGAAGACGAAGCGCGCCGTGGGGATGAGCAGGTCTACCTCGTACATGAGTAGGAGCGGCCGGGGGCGCCGGTGCAGGCTCGCGCAGCGCGCCTCAGACCGGCGCCTCACTTTCGTCGTCGCGTGCGTAGATGAAGTCGACCTTCTCCATGTTGAGGATCACGAAGGGCGCCGTCTCGAGCAGCTCCTGGCTGCCCTTGCCGTAGATGCGCACCTTGGAGAGCGTGAGCCGCGCGTCGTTGAAGGCGCGGATGAAGTCCGAGGCGCGCCGCGACGTGGCGCGGCCTCCGACCCCGAAGTGGGCGATCCCGATGATGCGGAACTCGCCGATGTAGGCGACGACCTCGAGCTCCTTGAAGTTGGTCTCGCCGTGGACGACACCGTGCTCACCGCCTGAGAAGTCAGGCATCTGCTCCTCCCTCCTCCGTAGCGGCCGGACCGTGGACCGCCTCAGGCTCCGCCTCGGCGCCCGGGCCGGCCTGAGAGCAGGGCGTACCGGCGAAGGCCGCCACCGACCCGCGGCCGGTGCCGAGGGCCAGGCGCAGGCGAAGCAGCGCCGCGCGCCGCGACTCTCCGAGCCGCGGCGCGACGATCGCTCCGAGGGCGGCACCGACGGCGCCGCCGTAGATGAGGCTGCGCACCTTCGCCATGCAGCCTCACTATAGTCTCGCTATTTTGTGAACGCCAGGGAGCCGTCGACCACGTCGACCTTGACCGCGTCGCCCTCGCGGAACTCGCCACGCAGCAGCGCGCTGGAGAGCGGGTTCTCGACGAGGCGCTGGATCGCGCGCTTGAGCGGACGCGCGCCGTAGTCGGCGTCGTAGCCCTCGTCGGCGAGGAGCTCCTTGGCCGCCTGGCTCACCGCGAGGGTCATGCCCTGACCCTCGACGAGCTCGCGCAGGTGCGTGAGCAGGAGGTCGACGATCTGCGCTGTCTGCTCGCGCGTGAGCGGGTCGAACACGATGACCTCGTCGATGCGGTTGAGGAACTCGGGCCGGAACGCCCGGCGCAGCTCGTCCAGCAGACGCGCCTCCAGGTCCTCGTGGGTCGGCTCCTCGCCCTCCGCGGTGAAGCCGAGGCGGTGCTTCTTGATGACGCTGCTGCCGAGGTTGCTGGTCATGATCACGACCGTGTTCTTGAAGTCCACCGTGCGGCCCTTGCCGTCCGTGAGACGCCCGTCGTCGAGGATCTGCAGCAAAGTGTGGAACACGTCCGGGTGGGCCTTCTCGATCTCGTCGAAGAGGACCACGCTGTAGGGCCGGCGCCGGACCGCCTCGGTGAGCTGGCCGCCCTCGTCGTAGCCCACGTAGCCGGGCGGCGCGCCGACGAGACGCGAGGCCGTGTGCTTCTCCATGTACTCGCTCATGTCGAGCCGGATGAGCGCCGCCTCGTCGTCGAAGAGGAACTCGGCGAGCGCCCGGGCGAGCTCCGTCTTCCCCACCCCGGTGGGGCCAAGGAAGACGAACGAGCCGATGGGCCGCTTGGGGTCCTTGAGGCCCGCGCGGGCCCGGCGGACGGCCTCGCTGACCGCGGCCACGGCGCGGTCCTGGCCGATCACGCGGCTGTGGATGTTCTCCTCCATGGCGAGGAGCTTGTCGGCCTCCTCCTGCAGCATGCGCTGCACCGGGATGCCGGTCCACTTGCTCACCAGCTCGGCGATGTCGTCCGTGTCGACGGTCGCGTCGGCGATACCCTTGTCGAGGAGCCAGGCGTCCTTGGCCTTCACGAACGTCTCCTGGATCTTGTCGGCCTGCTCCTTGAGCTGCGCGGCGCGCTCGTAGTCCTGCGTCTGGACGGCGGCGGCGCCCTCGCGCGTGAGCTCCTGAAGCTTGAGCTCCATCTCGCGCAGTTCCGGCGGCAGCATGGTGGCCTCGATGCGCAGCTTGCTCGCCGCCTCGTCGAGGAGGTCGATGGCCTTGTCCGGCAGGTAGCGGTCGCTGATGTAGCGGTCGCTCAGGTAGGCGGCCTCGCGGATGGCGGCGTCGGTGATCGTCACCTTGTGGTGGGCCTCGTACTTGTCGCGCAGGCCCATGAGGATCGCCACCGTCTCCTCCACCGTGGGCTCGCCCACGAGGATCGGCTGGAAGCGGCGCTCGAGCGCGGCGTCCTTCTCGATGTGCTGGCGGTACTCGTCGAGCGTGGTGGCGCCCACGCACTGCAGCTCGCCGCGGGCGAGCATGGGCTTCATCATGTTGGAGGCGTCGATGGCGCCCTCCGCGGCGCCGGCGCCCACCACGGTGTGCAGCTCGTCGATGAAGAGCACCACGTCCTTGGAGCGCAGCACCTCGTCCAGAGCGCCCTTGAGGCGCTCCTCGAACTCGCCGCGGTACTTGGAGCCGGCGACCATGGCGCCCAGGTCGAGCGCCAGCACGCGCCGGCCGCGCAGGATCTCCGGGACGTCGGCGTTGACGATCTTCTGGGCGAGCCCGTCGGCGATGGCGGTCTTGCCGACGCCGGACTCGCCGATGAGCACGGGGTTGTTCTTGGTGCGCCGGCTCAGCACCTGGATCACGCGCTTGATCTCCTCGTCGCGGCCGATCACCGGGTCGAGCTTGCCCTCGCGGGCCATCGCGGTGAGGTCGCGCGTGTACTTCTTGAGCATGCTCTCGCCGGTGGCGCTGGCCTCGTAGTCGGCGCCGGTGGCGCGCACCTGGGCCAGGGCGCGGCGCAGGCTCTCCTCCGTCATGCCGACGTCGCGCAGGATGGCGCTGCCCGGCCCCTCGCCCTCGAGGAAGATGCCGAGGAGCAGGTGCTCGGTGCCCACGACCTCGTCGCCCAGCTTCTGCGCCTCCTGCACGGCGAGGTCGAGGGCGGCCTTGGCGCGCGGAGTCATATAGAGCATCTCGGCCGGCCCGGAGGGGCCGCTGGTGCCGACGGGCTGGTTCTGGGCCATCTGGTCGGCGCGCGTCATGAGCACGCCCTTGTCGATGCCGAGCACGTTGAGGATCTGCTCGACGACGCCGCCGGGCAGGCTGAGCACGCCGATGAGCAGGTGCTCGGTGCCGAGCACGTTGCCCGAGCCCCGGCGCACCACGCCCTGGGCGGTCTCGATGGCCTCGCGCGCGCGCTCGGAGAACTTGTTCACGTCCATGTGGTACCTTGCCTGTCTTCCTGACTGATTGCGGTAACGAGAGTCGTGTGCGTGGGCGTGACCCAGAGGGTCAGACGCGCCGGCGGCGGTGACCGATGTGGATGACCTGCGTGCGCGGCGCGGGGACGAGGTCGAGCCGGTGCGAACGCTCCACGCGCTCGACCTCGCGCCGCATCTCCTGGGCGGCTTCCAGCAATGCTTCCTGCAGGCGCAGCATCTCCGTCGCCATGGCGTTCAGCTGCGCCTCCATGGCGAGCACGCGCCCGACGCCGGCGAGATTGAGCCCCAGCTCGGTGAGGTCCTGAATGCGCCGCAGCCGCTCGACGTCGTTCTGCGAGTAGCGGCGCGTGTTCTTGGCGGTGCGCTGCGGGTGCAGCAGGCCGCGGCGCTCGTACATGCGCAGCGTCTGGGGATGCATGCCGGCCAGCTCCGCGGCCACGGAGATCATGTACACCGGCCTGTCGTCGTCGCTCTGCGGTCTCATCCCGGGACCCATCTGCTCAGTCGAGCACCGCCGCCCGCGGGTCGGGCAGCGAGGCACCGAGCTTCTCGAACAGCTGCTTCTGCTCCTTGGTGAGCTTCTCCGGCACCAGCACGCGCAGGCGCACGTGCAGGTCGCCGTGGCCGCCCCTGAGCCCGGGCGCGCCCTTGCCGCGCACCCGCAGGGTGCGTCCGTCCTGGCTGCCGGCGGGCACCTTGAGGGCCACGTGCCCGCCGCCCGGCGTAGGGATGCGCACGCTCGTGCCCAGCGCCGCCTCCGCGACCGTCACGGGGACCTCGAGCACGACGTCGTCGCCGCGACGCTCGAAGAGGTCGTCGGGCTCGACGCGGACCCTCACGAAGAGGTCACCGCCCGGCCCGCCGCGCAACCCGGCTTCGCCCTTCCCCTTGATGCGGATCTTGCTCCCGTCCTTGACGCCGGCCGGGATCTTGACCGCGTAGCGGCGCGTCCTGTGCTGGACGCCGCTGCCGCCGCACGCCTTGCAGGGAGACTCGATGATCGTGCCGGCGCCCTTGCAGCGCGGGCAGGTCTGCGGCATCGCGAAGCCGCCGAGGTTACGCGCGATGGACCCGCGCCCGCCGCAGTCGGGGCACACCTTTGGCGCGGTGCCCGGGCTCGCGCCGCTGCCGTGACACGTGTCGCAGGTGTCGGGCTTGTCCACCGGCACGCGCGCCGTGACGCCCTTGAGCGAGTCCTCGAACGAGACCGTGACGTCCACCTGCAGGTCCGCGCCGCGCTCGGCCGCCTTGCGCCGCCCGCGGCCGCCCGCGGCGCCGCCGAAGAGACTGCCGAGGAGGTCTCCGATGTCGCCCACGTCGAACTGCGCGTTGCCCTGGCCGAACATGCTCGGGTCGAAGCCCTGGTAGCCACCGGCGCCGGGCCGGAATCCGCCGGCGCCGGGCCCGAAGGCCCCGAGCCGGCTGAGCTCGTCGTACTGCTTGCGCTTGTCCGGGTCCGAGAGCGTCTCGTAGGCCTCGCTGACGTCCTTGAACTTCTCCTCGGCCGCCTTGTTGCCGGGGTTCTTGTCGGGATGGTGCTGGCGCGCGAGTTTGCGGAACGCCTTCTTGATGTCGTCCTGGGAGGCGTTCTTGGGCACGCCGAGGGTCTCGTAGAAGTCGGCCATGTCAGCTGGTCACGATCACCTTGGCCGGGCGCAGCAGCCTGCCGTGCAGCAGGTAGCCGCGCTCCAGGACCTCGAGGACCGTCCCCTCCTCGTAGTCGTCGGAGGCCTGCGTGAGGACGGCCTCGTGGTAGGTCGGGTCGAACAGCGTGCCGGACTCCACCGGCACCTCCTCGAGGCCGTGCCCCTCGAGCGTCGTGCGCAGCTGCCCGGCCACGAGCTCGAGGCCGGCGATGAGCTGGCCTTCCTCGTGCCGCGCCGCCGCGTCGAGGGCGCGGCCCATGTTGTCCATCACCGGCAGCAGGGACTCGACGACGACGTCGGCGGCGCGCAGGCGATGTTGCTCGGAGTCACGCTGCACGCGCTTGCGGTAGTTGTCGAACTCGGCCTGCAGGCGGCGCAGATGGTCGAGGTACTCGTCGCACTCGGCCTCGAGCCTGGCGAACTCCTCGTGCACCGCGGCCGGCTCGGCCAGCGCCTCGGCCTCAGCGTCATCCGCGGCCACCTTCGCCTCCGCCTCCGCGCTCTCCGCGGCCGGCCTCGCTTTGGCCCGCGGCCTGCGCCTGCCGTCGTCCTTGCTGTGTCTCTTCTCAGTCATGTCGGCGTGTGTCCCCTCTGTCGTCCGCTCCGGCGGGCCGCCACGTCGGCGGCCCGCCGGAGGCGGTCGTCTGGATCAGCTCTCCGCCCTGGGCGCCTCGACGGTCTTCTTGGCCTTGACCTCGATGCGCTTGGGCTTCTCCTCCTCGGCCTTGGGTACGGTGACCGTGAGGATACCGTCCTCGTAGGCGGCCGCGATCTCGTCCGCCTTGACGCCCTGCGGCAGGGCCAGGCTGCGCTGGAAGCTCCCGAAGCGGCGCTCGACGCGGTAGTAGCGCTCGTCGTCGACCTTCTCCTCGAACTTGCGCTCGCCCTTGACGGTGAGGACGTTGTCCTCGACCTCGATCTGGATGTCGTCGGGGTCCATGCCGGCAAGCTCGGCCTTGACCACGACGGCGTCCTTCGTATCGAAGACGTCGACCGCCGGCAGCCAGCTCTCCTGACGGCCGCCCCACACCTGGTCGACGAGCCGGTTGAACTGGTTCTGGACCTGGGTCATCTCGCGGAACGGGTCCCATCTGATGATCGCCATGGTGGACACCTCCTCGGAGTGTCAGGTGGAGCGGGCGGCGCCGGCGAGAGCGGCCGCCCGCCTTGTGGGCCCTCGGTCACTTGCCTTCGTCGTCGTCGATGACCTCGTAGTCGCCCTCTTCGACGTTCTCGTCGCCGGCCGGCTCGGGACCGCTGTCTCCGCTCGCCGTCTGCTGCTGCTGTGCCTGCTGATACACGGCCTCGGCGAGCTTGTGCGAGGCCTGCATGAGCGTGTCGGTCTTCGCCTGGATGGCGTCGCCGTCGTCGCCTTCGAGGGCCGTCTTGAGCTCGGCCGCGGCCGCCTCGATCTCGGCCTTCGTGGAGGCGTCGATCCTGTCGCCCATCTCGCGCAGCGACTTCTCGGTGCTGTACATGAGGTTCTCGGCGTTGTTCTTGATGTCGGCCAGCTCGCGCGCCTTCTTGTCCTCGTCGGCGTGCGACTCGGCGTCCTTCATCATGCGCTCGATGTCCTGCTCGCTGAGGCCGCTCGACGCGGTGATGGTGATCTTCTGCTCGTTGCCGGTGCCGAGGTCCTTGGCGCTCACGTGCACGATGCCGTTGGCGTCGATGTCGAAGGTGACCTCGATCTGCGGGATGCCGCGCATCGCCGGCGGGATGCCGACGAGCTGGAACTTGCCCAGCGTCTTGTTGTAGCGGGCCATCTCACGCTCGCCCTGGAGCACGTGGATCTCGACGCTCGTCTGGTTGTCGTCGGCCGTGCTGAAGATCTCGCTCTTCTTGGTGGGGATCGTCGTGTTGCGCTCGATCAGCTTGGTGAACACGTTTCCCTTGGTCTCGATGCCGAGGCTGAGCGGCGTGACGTCGAGGAGCAGCACGTCCTTGACCTCGCCGGCCAGCACGCCGCCCTGGATGGCGGCGCCAACGGCTACGACCTCGTCCGGGTTGACGCCTTTGTGCGGGTCCTTGCCGATGAGCTGCTTGACGCGCTCCTGCACCGCCGGTACGCGCGTCATGCCGCCCACGAGGATCACGTGGTGGATGTCGCTCTTGCCGAGACCGGCGTCCTTGATGGCGCTGTTCACGGGGTTCACGACGCGCTCGAGCAGGTCGTGCGTGAGCTCGTCGAACTTGGCGCGCGACAGCGTGAGGTCGAGGTGCTTGGGACCGTTCTCGTCGGCCGAGATGAAGGGCAGGTTGATGTTGCTGCTCTGCGTGGTGCTGAGCTCGATCTTGGCCTTCTCCGCGGCCTCGTAGAGGCGCTGCAGGGCCATCTTGTCCTTGCTCAGGTCGATGCCCTGGCTCTGCAGGAACTCGGCCACCATCCAGTCGACGACGGCCTTGTCGAAGTTGTCGCCGCCGAGGTGCGTGTCGCCGTTGGTGGAGCGCACCTCGAAGACGCCCTCCCCGAGGTCGAGGATGGAGACGTCGAAGGTGCCGCCGCCGAGGTCGAACACGAGGATGGTCTGGTCGTGCTCCTTGTCGAGGCCGTAGGCGAGCGCGGCCGCCGTAGGCTCGTTGATGATGCGCTTGACCTCGAGGCCGGCGATCTTGCCGGCGTCCTTGGTGGCCTGGCGCTGCGAGTCGTTGAAGTAGGCCGGCACGGTGATGACGGCCTCGGTGACCTTGTCGCCCAGGTACTCCTCGGCGTCGCGCTTGAGCTTCTGCAGGATCATCGCCGAGATCTCCGGCGGCGTGTACGTCTTGCCGCCGATCTCGACGACGGCGTCGCCGTTGGGGCCGGCCTGGACGTGGTACGGCACGATGGTCATCTCCTCGGCGACGTCGCCGTACTTGCGGCCCATGAAGCGCTTGATCGAGAACACGGTGTTCTCGGGGTTGGTGACCGCCTGGCGCCGGGCGACGCTGCCGACGAGGCGCTCGCCGCTCTTCGAGAACGCGACCACCGACGGCGTGGTGCGACCGCCCTCACTGTTGGGGATGACGGTCGGCTCGCCGCCCTCGAGCACGGCCATTGCACTGTTGGTCGTGCCCAGGTCGATGCCGATTACCTTGCCCATAGATCTTCCTCCTTGCGGTGTTGTACCGTCTGGCAGCATAAAACTTGAGTCTGGATGCTGTCAACTCTGTACCCGCGCTCGCCGGGCGCGAAACGCCTCTTCCCGGGCTGTCCCTTGCCCGTGCCAACGGCGGTCCACTTCACGCAACGGCGGAACCCCCTTGCCTCCGGCGCGCGCGCACACTAGGCTCGCACCCTTAGGGGACGGGCATGCGCCGGCGGGCGTCCGGCCGCTTTGCAGAGATCGCCGGCAGCCAGGCCTTCGCGCATGCCCGCAGGATCAGCGTACCGCCCATCGGGCGTGTGCAGCTACTGCAACTGGGCGGGCATGGGGACAGGGGAGTACCGATACCGAGCTGGGCCACCGGCCGACGCGCCGTTCGCGACGCACGACGTCGCCCCTGCCCGACGCTCGACCGTCTGCTGGGGCGTCTCGTCCGCTCCACCCCTCACTTCACGAACGCCGTCCTGCGTCGCCTGCGCCTCGCAGGACGTGTTCGACCAGAATCCGCTTCGAGAGGAGGTGATTCATGTGAGAGCGGACAGACTTCACGTTCCCGCGACGACCAGCAACAAGGGGGTGACCATGATACGACGCATCGCGATCCTGACGCTCGTCCTGGCCGCGCTCCTGCTGCTGGCGGCGCCGGCGTTCGCGTTCAACGGCTACAGGGCCGACTACACGACCAGCGACGCCTGCGCGGTGTGCCACACCTCGGGCCAGCCGGCGAGCGCCCCCAAGGTGTTCGACGCCTGGGCGGCGACCGCACACGGCCAGGACCCGGAGGCCGCGAGCGCGGCTCAGGGGCTTCCCTACGGCTCCGTCTGCGTGGGCTGTCACACCGCCAACTACGACCCGAGCAAGGTGACGCCGGTCCCGACTGCGACGTCCACGTCGGGGTCGGTCTCATGGGGCGCCTCGCCGAGCACGGCGCCGCTGCCGCAATCGGTGGGCAACGCGCCCTTCTCCGAGACCGACATCGGCTGCTCGTCCTGTCACTACGGCGCCGACGTCAACGGCGTCATCTCCGACGCCGGCAGCGACGTGAACGACACGGCGCACAACGCGCCCTTCCAGCAGCTGGCCAACGCAGACATCTGCGGTGCCTGTCACACGCGTTACGCGTACACCGTGGGCACCTACGCGGTCCTGCCGGTCCCGACGCCGACGGCGAGCCAGACCACGCTCATCCAGCCCCAGATGGCGCTGGGCTATCCGATGCTCAACGCGACACCACTCGGGCAGCCGAGCCCGCTCAGCTCCTATCTCAACATCCCGTCTCCCGGCTGGACGCCAACTCCCAACCCCACCGCGACATCGGCTGCGGGGCTCCAGATCTACTGGCAGCTCGCTGGTGCCAGCACCGTCTGGCAGTCCAAGGGCCACGAGGGCAGCTCGGCGCAGTACTCCGAGTGGCTCAGCGAGCGGCACGCGAGGGCGCTCACCGATCTGAAGCTGGCCATCCCGAACCCGCCGGCCTCGTGCCTGCAGTGCCACTCGGCCGACTACCGCATCGCGCCCGCCAACGCCAAGCCCAGCGGCACGCAGGCCAAGTACGGCATCACGTGTGTAGGCTGCCATACGCCGCACCCGTCCGCGGACCAAAACACGACCAAGGGCGTGTGGGACGACGCCTTCGACAGTCAGCTCGTCGGTAATCCCAAGAACCCGAGCGACCTCTGCACGACGTGCCATACCAACAACACCGGCGACGGAGTGTTTGCCGCCGGCGCGACGATCTACGAAGACCAGCGCGAGGACATGAACGGCACCGGCGCCATCGGCGTGCCGCAGG
Source organism: uncultured Thermoleophilia bacterium (assembly GCA_963709845.1). Lineage (GTDB taxonomy): Bacteria > Actinomycetota > Thermoleophilia > UBA2241 > UBA2241 > CAIXSE01. The sequence continues at coordinate 464,511 of CAVPXV010000007.1, read as the reverse complement.
GCTTCCCCGGCGTGCACAAAGGCAAGTGCGTCCAGTGCCACATGCCACCGACGAGCTTCGGGCAGGGCGTGCCGCAACTGGGCGGCAATCACACGTTCAAGATCATCACGCCGCAGGACTCCGTCGACGTCACCCCGGTGGCCGTCAGCGGCGTCAACCAGGTCATGCCGTACTCTGCCTGCAGCACCTGCCACAACAAGCCTGGCGACAACAACGCCGTCTGGCTGCAGGACACCATCGATCAACGCCAGGCCGCAATGCAGGCGAAGTACGCGGCAGTCGAGACGGCCCTCGTGAACGCCGGCCACAGGCTCGGATACCAGCAGCCTGCCTCCGACACGAGCCCGTACACTTCGTGGCTGAACACCACCCTGAACACCAAGGGCTCCGCCGCCTGGACACCAGGCGAGCTGCTCTGGCAGAAGGGCTACACCGACTGGACGTACATCGCCGCGGAGAGCAGCTGGGGCATCCACAACTGGCAGTACGACACCCAGGTGATCGAGGCGGCGCTCAACTTCGCCAACCTCGTCACCGCCACGATCCCGCAGACCGTGACGTTCAAGATCTCACCGACCAGCATCAAGGCGAACACCGTGGTCACGTACTCCGGTACCGTGAGCCCGGCCACCACGACCTCGGTGCAGATCATGAGGAAAGCCTCGAACGGCACCTACAACCCCTGGAAGGCCGCTGCCCAGAAGAGCGGCAAGTTCTCGATCAAGGTCAACATGACCGCCAAGGGCACCTTCTACTTCAAGGCGTTCCTGGCCGCGAAGGCACCCTACAAGGGCGGCACCAGCGCGATCGTGAAGCTGGTGGTCAAGTAGCAGGGCAGTCTGCCGCGGGGCCGCCAGGTCTCGCCGCGAGTGCCGCAAAAGGGCCGCCTCCCCGCCTCGGGGAGGCGGCCCTTGCCATGGCCCGAGGAGCATCCGGCGAGGGTCCTCGGGGAGCCCTGGAAGCCCTCACTGGCGCCCATATGTGAAACATTTCTTTAAGTTTGCCAACGCGCACCAAATCGTGTATACCTTCACAAGCCTCTATACCCCCTCGGGTTTCGGAGGCTGGAGCATCTGGATGGGCATGGGGACAGCGCAGCACTCACACTCGACGCATCGCGCCGCCGCGATACTTCTCGCGGGCGGCTGCGCCACCGGCGCCCGCGCCGGCAGGCGGCGCGCCGACGTCCCATCCCCCGCCCCCCGCTCGTGCACGAATACCGCCAAGCGTTGCCCGGGCTTCGCGCGGCGTGTTCGACCCATCGATCCGCTTTGGGAGGGGAGGTGATTCAGTGAGAGCGGACAAGCTTCTCTTTCCTGCGAAATCGACAATGCACAAGGAGGTGACCATGGTAAGACGCTTCGTGATTCTGGCGCTCGTAGTGGCCGCCTTCCTCGTGTTAGCCGTTCCGGCGTTCGCCTTCAGCGGCTATCGCGAGACCGTATACGACCAGCGCGGCGTGCGCCGTGTGCCACACGTCCGGCCAGCCGGCCAACGCGCCCAAGGTCTACAACGACTGGGCGGGCACCAAGCACGCCATCGACTCCGAGGGGCCGAGCGCTGCACTGAGCCTGCCCTATGGCTCAGTCTGTGCGGGCTGTCACACGGCCAACTACGACCCGAGCAAGGTCGTGCCGACGCCGACCGCTACGACGACGTCGACGACGTCGCCGTATCCGACGAGCGTCGCCTGGGCCGCCAGCCTGCCGATGGTCGGCTCCACGCCGGTCCTGGTCCTGCCGCAGTCTCAAGGCAACTACCCGATGTCGGAGTTCGACATCGGCTGTTCCTCGTGCCACTACGGCGCCGACGTGAACGGGACGATCGCCAATCAGGGCAACGACCCCGCCGACACGGCCCACACCGCGCCCGTACCAGCAGCTGGCCAACGCCGACATCTGCGGCGCCTGTCACTCGCGCTACTCCTACACGGTCGGCACGTACACCGTCTCTCCGGTCCCGTACGTCAAGCTGGACGCCTCCGGCTCGCCGATCCCGAACCCGTCGCCCACTTCGTCGATCCAGCCGCAGATGGCGCTCGGGTATCCCGATGATCAGCTCTTCGGGCAATCCTGTCGCGCTGACCTCGTACCTCAACCTCCCGAGCCCGAACACGGGCTGGTCCTCGGGCACGCAGACGCCCGCACCGACCGCCACCGTCGGCGGCTACGGCAAGCTGATGACCTACTGGCAGCTCGCCGGCGTCGACACCCCGTGGCAGAACATCGGCCACGACGGCAGCGCCGCTCAGTACCCCGAGTGGCTCAACGACCCCGCCGGTCACGCCAATTCGCTGCAACGTCCTCCTCGCGGAGTTCCCGACGAAGCCGTCGTTCCTCAACAGCTGCCTGCAGTGCCACTCGGCCGACTACCGCATCGCCACGCAGACGCCTGGCCACGCGGTGCCCAACATCAACAACGCCAAGTACGGCATCACCTGCGTCGGCTGCCACGCGCCGCACCAGGCGGGGGATGCCAAGGGAGCCTGGGACAGCGAGTTCGACGCCCAGCTCGTCGGTAATCCGGCCAACTCGAGCGACCTCTGCTCGACTTGCCACAACGCCGAGATCGGCAGCGGCGCCGCGACCCCCGGTGAGACGCTTCACCACACGACCACCGAGGTCATGAACGGCACCGGCGGCATCGTGGACATCAAGCAGGGCCTCCTCGTCGGCCAGCACAAGGGCAAGTGCGTCGAGTGCCACATGCCGCCCACCAGCTACAGCCGCGGTTCGGCTCAGCTCGGCGGCAACCACACGTTCCAGATCGTCATGCCGGGCGTGTCGGTGAGCGTTTCGCCGGTCCCGGTGTCCACGACGGCAGGCGTGGTCAAGACGGCCACCATGCCGTTCTCGGCCTGCAGTACGTGTCACGCCAAGCCGGGTGACGCGAACGCCACGTACCTCCAGCCCACGATCGACGCTCGCCAGGCGCAGATGCACGACCTGTACGATCAGGTCGGGCTCGCGCTCCAGAGACGCCGGCAAGCGGCATGGGCTACGTGCCGCCGCCTGCGGGCCCGTGCCTGGCGGCGGCAACTCGTCGGATCCCGACGACGCCGCTTCGTACGGCAACTGGCTGAACGGCGTCCTCAACACCAAGCGGCCCCACTGCCTGGACCTCCACACGAGCTCCTCTGGCAGAAGGCGTTCACCAACTGGACGTACATCCCGGCTGAAGGCAGCTGGGGCATCCACAACAACGCGTATGACCTGGTCGTGATCGACACGGCCCTCAACCAGGCCATGCGGTCTCCACCCGACCCGCAGACCGTGACGCTCAAGCTCTCACCGTCGACGATCTCGCTGAACACCACAGTCACGTACTCCGGTACCGTGACCCCGGCTTCCGCCGGCAACGTACAGATCCAGAAGGAAGGCCAGTAACGGCGTCTACGACACTTGGAAGACCGCTCAAGTGTCTGGTGGCAAGTTCTCCCTCAAGGTGAAGATGACCGACCAAGGGCACCATGTACTTCAAGGCCTTCCTGCCCGCCGACGCCGCCGTACAAGGGCGGCACCAGCGGCCGATCATGAAGTGGTCGTCAAGTAAGCAGCTTGACCGCCTGAGGCGAGACGAAGCACGTCTCGCATCTGACGCCACGAAGGGGCGGCTCCCCGCAGGGGGAGCCGCCCCTTCTCTTCGTGCCAGACGCTCCGTCCGGGGCTACGCCGACTCGGCCACGGGAAGCGTTGCTTCTTGCCGATTCGGCTGCCGAAACCGCCAATCGGTTGCCGAACCATACACTTCCGGCGTGATTGGCGGTACACTGTCGCGAATCGACCGTCCCGCTGGTTGAGACCACCCCGCGCCCCGCAGCCGTACCAGGGGCCAGCGGCGCGAAGCAGTCATCAGGCAGTAGCCCGGACATGCCGCAGGCGAACGCCGGCGGGCCCCACGGGCAGGCGTAAGGAGTGCAGGCAGAATGCCAGAGACACTGATCGACCGGAAGCTCATCGCGGAACTCACCGAGCGCGAGGAGAAACGTCTCGAGGAGAGCACGCCCAAGTCCTACGAGCTGTACCAGCGCGCGATCAAGCACATGCCCATGGGCGTGGCCTCCACCTACCATGCGCGTGACCCGTACCCCGTGTACTACACGCATGGCAAGGGACCGCACGTGTGGACGGTCGACGGCCAGGAGATCGCGGACTTCCACAACGGCTACGGCTGCATGGTACAGGGCCACGCCCATCCCGCCATCGTCGAGGCCATCCAGAAGCGCGCTCCCCTCGGCACGCAGTTCGGGCTGCCCACCGAGGACGCGATCATCGTCGCCGAGCACCTCGCCGGCGACTTCCGGTTGCCGCAGTGGCGCTTCGTGAACTCGGGCTCCGAAGCCGTCATGGACGCCATCCGCGTGGCCCGCGCCTTCACCGGCCGCGACACCGTGGTCAAGATGTTCGGCTCCTACCACGGTCACATGGACTACGTGATGGTCTCCATCGGCGCGGTGGACTACGGCACGATCGGCCCGCGCGACGACTACGCGTCACTGCCCTACGGCGGCGGCATCCCGCAGGCCGCCATCGACATGACCGTCCCCGTGCCGTTCAACGACATCCTGAACATGACCGCGCGCATCGAGCGGCTCGTGCAGGAAGGCCGCACGCCGGCCTGCGTGATCATGGAGCCGGCGATGATGAACCTGGGCGTCGTGCTCCCCGAGCCCGGCTTCCTCGAGGGCGTACGCGCCCTCACCAGGAAGCACGGCATCGTGCTCATCTTCGACGAGGTCAAGACCGGCATCTGCACGGCCCGCGGCGGCGCCGTCGAGCGCTGGGGCGTCGTGCCCGACATGATCACCCTCGGCAAGGCGATCGCCGGCGGCACGCCCTGCGGCGCCATCGGCGGCACCGACGAGATCATGGCCAAGGTGAACGACGGCACCGTGTTCCAGGTCGGCACCTACTCGGGCAACCCGCTCTCCATGGCCGCCGCGCGCGCCAGCCGGGAGCAGGTCATGACCGACGAGGCCTACAGGCACCTCAACCACCTCAACGAGCGGATCATCGCCGGCTGCGACGCGGTCTGCGAGAAGTACGCCTTCCCGGGCTACACGGTGGGCATCTCTTCCAAGGGCTGCGTCAACTTCGCCGACGGCAAGATCACCGACTACGAGTCGTTCATCAAGTTCCAGGACCACGAGCTCGTGGCGCTGGCCTGGCTCTACAACTTCAACCGCGGCATCGTCATCGCCCCCGGCCGCGAGGAGGAGTGGACGCTGTCCATCACGCACACCGACGCGGACATCGACCTGTACGTGAGCGCGTTCGACGAGCTCGTGCGGGACGTCAGCGCCTGACGACGGGCGCAGCAGGGGCGGGCGGCCGGGCCCCGGCCGCCCGCCCTTTTCGCGTACGGGGTGGGGCGCCGAGCTAGGCGGTGGCGGGCGAGCCCGGACCTGCGGACCCGGCCGGGTCCTCGGCGACGTCGTCGAGCAGCTGGCTCACCTCGGCCCACACGCTGTCGCGGTGAGCCTGCAGGTCGACGTCGCCGTCGCCGCGGCCCTGCCGCTCGGCCTTGACCAGCACGACGCCGGCCTCGGCGAGCTTGCCGAGGATGCTGATCACGGTGATCTCCTCGAGGCCGCTGGCGGCCGTGATCTCGCGCACCGTGCGGCGCCCGTCCACCTGCACCAGCACCATGAACTCGTCTCTCGCCATCGAGAGCGGGTTGCGCGGCAGGGTGTCGTAGTCGCCGTTGCGCACGATCACGGTGTCGGCCTGGCCGAGGACCTCGACGGCGAGGCAGTAGGCGCCGCCCAGGGCCGAGATCTCGAGCAGCACCGGCTGCGTGTCGATGGTGATGAAGTCGACGGGCGGCGCGTCGGCATCGGCGACGAACACGAAGTTGCCGGTCGTCTCGACCTTGGCCGCGACCAGCGTGTTGGCGACCTGCTGCGAGAGGATCTCGCGCAGGTCGGCCTCGCTCACGAAGCGGCTCTCCACGAGCAGCGTGCCCAAGGGCCGCGGGCTGGCCTCCTGGCGGCGAAGCGCGTCGCCGAGCTGCGCCTCGTTGACCAGGGAGCGCTTGAGCAGCAGGCTGCCGATCACGGTGTCGGCCGCGACCCTCGTGGAGTCGCGCGTCTCGGCGATCTGGCCGCGCACGAAGCGCACGTCGACGAGGCGCTGGGGGCATTCGATGTGCAGCGTGCCCGAGCTGCGGGCGCGTCCCAGCATCTGGAGGATCTCGACGACGCCGAAGGTGTCAAGTGTGCCCTGCATGGCGCTGCGAAGTCTATAATCGGCGGGCATGAACGTCGACCTGCACACCCACACCTACCCCGCCTCGGACTGCTCGCACATCGCCTATCGCGACTACATCTCCTGGTGCGCCGACCACGGCGTCGAAGCCGTCGCGCTCACCAACCACGGCGACGTCTCGGACAACCGGGTGCTGGCGGAGCCGCTGGCCGCGGAGGGGGTCCTGCTCCTGCACGGCTGCGAGATCAGCACGCTGTTCGGCGACTTCGTCGTGTTCTCGCCCGACCTCGAGTTCCTCGCGACGCTCAGCGCCGTGCAGGACGCGCCGCGCGAGGGACAGCTGCCCGCTGACGCGGCCTGCGTGTGGGTGCACCCGGGCGCGGGCGGCGGGCGCAGCGGCTCCGCCTACTACCCGGGCATCGAGCGCATGGTCGCCGGCATCGTCGACGCCGTCGAGGTCTACAACGGCAACTGGCTCGAGGAGCGCTACGTGGACGCCGCCGAGCAGATCGCCGGGCAGCTCGGCGCCGCGCGCACGGGCGGCAGCGACGCGCACGAGGTGACGCGCCTCATGCGCTGCTACACCGAGGTGCCGGACCCCGTGCGCTCCACGGCCGACCTCGTGGACGCGATCAAGGGCGGGACCACCGTCCCCCACCGCGCCGAGGCTCCGCGCCGGCAGCGCCGCCTCGGCTTCATCTAGGAGGCCAAATGCACAGTTTCGAGGTCCGCACGCCGCGGCGCGTCGCGTTCGTGGACATCACGGCGGAGGTGTCCGCCGCCGTGGCCGGCGCGCGCGACGGCGCCGCCCTCATCTACGTACCGCACACGACGGCCGGCGTGACCATCAACGAGGATGCCGACCCGTCGGTGCGCGCCGACCTCGAGATGGCGCTCGAGCGCATGGTCCCCGGAGGCCTCCCGTTCACGCACCTCGAGGGCAACTCCGACGCGCACGTGAAGGCCAGTCTCATGGGCAGCAGCGTGACCGTCCCGCTCTCCGGCGGGCGGCTCCAGCTGGGCACCTGGCAGGGCCTGTACCTGGCCGAGTTCGACGGGCCGCGCACGAGGCGCGTGCTCGTCAGCGTGCTCGCCGCAGGCTGAGCCCGGACCGGGCGCCGCGCCGGCCGCTCGCCTAGCGACCCAGCGCGCGCTCGAAGTGGTGGCGCAGCGGGTCTGTGCTGAGGCGCCCGCCGCCGTGCTTGAGCAGGAGCCTCTCCGCCGGGAAGTGCTGGCCGTCGGCCCACATCCCCTTGAGCCAGTCGCTCGCCGCGGGGTTGAGAAACCAGTCCTGCCCGTACTTGTCCTGCAGGATCATGCGGAACGCGCCCTCGAGCATCCAGGCGCGCAGGTAGCTGGCGCAGTAGAAGCCGTCGTCGACGTCGACCAGGTAGTTCCGCGCGGGCACGTCGATCATCAGCGCCTCGCTCAGGGTCTCGGAGTACAGCGGCGCCATCGCCTCGAGCGGGCCCGTCTGGGCGTGCAGCTCCGTCTCGTAGGCGAGCTTGGCGGCGTACCGGCGCATGAAGTAGAGGTCGTTGACGGCGGCGAAGCGCAGGTAGTCGTCCACTTCGGTGTACTGCAGGTAATGCTCGAGCCAGCGGCGGTTGAGGACCAGGTGGTCGAAGGTGAACGCGAAGCCCTCGGTGACGGCGTTGTCGCCGAGGTGCCGGTACTCGAAGGCCAGGTCGGGCCGGACGTGGGCGAAATGCTGGGTGTGCCCGGCCTCGTGCAGCAAGGCCGCGTAGTCATCCTGCCCGCCCTGCGGCAGGACCACGAGGTAGATCTCGCCGGGGACGCGCACCGGCGAGCAGAAGGCGCGTGGCGACTTGAGCTCGCGCACCTCCGTGTCGAGGTGGACGTTGCTCTGGCCGTCCAGGTCGATGCCCATGCCGGCCAGCGTGGCCCTGAGCGTGGGCACCAGGCGCTCGGCGGTGAAGACCCCATCGAAGCCCGGCGCGCGCCACAGGTACGGCAGGTCCGCGTAGGTGAGATCCGAGAAGGACATGCCCATGCGCTCCTGCACGAGACGCTCCATCACGCGCTGGTAGAGGCCGGCCGTCTCGCCGAGGAAGTGCTCGAGCTCGGCGCGAAGGAGCCCGTAGTCCATGCCTTTGACCTCGGAGTACAGCTCCTTGTAGTGCGGGTAGCCGAGCTCGGTGGCGAGGTCGTGGCAGCGGCGCCACAGCGTGTCGAGGAGCGGGTTGAGGAGCTTGTCCGTGGCCTCCAGCCGGGCCTCCTGGATGCGGCCGCGGCGGCCGCGGTCGGGCTCGTTGCTCTGGACGACGCCGGCCTGCCGCAGACCGATGGTCTCACCGTCGACCGTGATGTGGGCCGAACTCTCGGTGTTGGCGATCTCGTCCACGAGGTGGCGGGTCTGGGCGCCCATGAAACAGTCGACCGTGAAGGCCAGCAGATAGGCGAGGCGGCGCTTCTCGTCGTCGACTGTCTCCGCGTAGACGCCTTCGAGCTCGTCGATGGCCTCGCGCGTGAACAGCTCGGGGAAGCGATCGTAGACGGCCGCCGTGTCGAAGGTCGGCTTGCGGCCCGAGAAATGCTCGTAGTACTCCAGGTCGAGAGCGCCGACGAACTCCTCGGCGCGGCGGCGATACTTCTCGACATCGACAGCGCTCACTGGCTTCTCCTTGGGCGGCTTCTGGGACGGGCGCCGGCCTCGATGACCGGGCGACCGTTCGCCGACTCTACCAGTTCGGGCATCTCGTCCACATCAGCGCCGCCTGTCTTGGGGTGGACAATCGGGCGGTTCGCGGCGGCCGTGGGCGGCGGGTACACTGGCCCCCATGCCGCCGCGCCCCGGAGACCAGCTCGAGCTCGAGATCACGACGCTCGCCTATGGTGGGCAAGGAGTGGCGCGCGTCGACGACTTCGTCCTCTTCGTGCGCGGCGCGGTCCCGGGCGACCGCGTGCTCGCGCAGGTGACGCGCCGCAAGAAGAGCCACGGCGAGGCGCGCGTGCTGGAGGTCCTCTCGCCATCGCCGCGCCGCATCCCGCCCGTGTGCGGCCACACGCAGGACTGCGGCGGCTGCGAGTGGCAGACCCTCTCCTACGATGCCCAGCTGGAGTTCAAGCAGCAGCAGGTGGTGGAATCCCTCAGCCGCATCGGGCACCTCGACGGATATGAGCTCGAGCCCATCCGTGGGATGAACGACCCCTGGCGCTACCGCAACAAGATGGAGTTCTCGTTCGGTGAGGCCGAGGACGGCACCCTCCTCCTCGGCCTGCATCGCCGTGGCTCCTGGCGCGACATCGTCGAGACCACCGACTGCCGCCTCGCCTCGGAACGCATGAACAGGGCGCGGCTGGCCGTGGCCGACGAGTGCCGCGCCCTCGGGCTGCGGCCCTTCGGGCGCGACCACCACCACGGCCTCCTCCGGCATCTCGTCGTGCGCGAGGGGCACGCCGGCGGCGACCTCCTCCTCAACCTGTTCGTGGCCGCGCGCTTCCCCGAGGAGGCCGAGCTCGCCGGGCGCGTCGCGGCGGCCTGCGGCTGCACCTCGTTCTCGGTCACCGTCAACGCCACGCCCGCGGACGCGGCCGTCGGCGACGGGCCGTACCCGCTGCTCGGCGAGCCCTACCTCGACGAACGCCTGGCCGGGGTCGACCTGCGCGTCCCGGCGACCGCCTTCCTGCAGACGAACAGCGCCATGTGTGAGGTGCTCTACGCCACCGCTCTGGGCTTCGCCGGCGCCGACCCCGCCCGCCCCGCCGTCGACCTCTACTGCGGCATCGGTCCGCTCAGCCTGGCGCTGGCGCGTCAGGCCCTCCAGGTGCAGGCCGTGGAGATCCAGGAGGAGGCGATCGCGGCGGCGCGCGTCAACGCCGCGCTCAACGGCATCGGCAACGTCGCGTTCTACGCGCGCGACGTGCGCCCGCTGCTCAAGTCCCCTCCCCACCCGACGCTGGATGCCGGCCGGGCCGACGACGCCGACCGGCCGGCGGTCGTGGTGGTGGACCCGCCACGCGCCGGCCTCGCGCGCAAGGCGCTGCAGCGCGCGGCGGAGCTAGGCGCCGAGCGCTTCGTGTACGTCTCGTGCAACCCCACCACGCTGTCGGGCAACGGCGCCGAGCTCGCCGAGCTGGGGTATGGGCTGCGCCTGGTGGCGCCCGTCGACATGTTCCCGCAGACGCACCACATCGAGGCCGTGGCGCTGTTCACGCGCGACGCCTGACGCCGGCCGCTCAAGCCGCGGCCGCCGGCCCCCTCATCTGCCTCCAGAGCCGGTCACCGTTGACGGCGAGGAAGGCGACCGACAGCAGCGGCAGCGCCGGCAGCGCCGTCCACCACATGGCGGCGGCGATCGTGACCAGGAACGAGGCGACCATCGCCACCGCGCTCCACCCCACGCGCAACCCGAAGCGACGCGCCGCGCCGAGGTAGAGCGCGTAGAAGATCACGTCGCTCGTGCCGAGCCCGGTGAAGGCCTCGCCGAACGAGTAGCCGAACCACGTGACGGCCACCGTGAAGTAGCCGACCACGACCGGCCCCTGGCCGAGGATCGCCTTGGTGGGACCGGCGGCGACGCTGACGATGTCGACCGCGGCCGAGAGCACCGCGACGAGCACGACCCAGCTGAGGCGCTCGAGCTCCTCCGCGATCCAGATGCCGAGCGCCCCCGCGGCCACGATCTTGGCGACGTTGGCCAGCGGCACGAGGTGCAGCCAGACGCAGAGGACGGCGAGCGGGAGGGCCGCCGCCGTCAGCAGCGGCAGGCGGCGGCCCAGGGTGTGCAGCGGCAGCATGCCCCAGACCATGAGCCCGAGCAGCGAGAGCACGAGGGCGGACGAGAGCATGATGTTGAGCCTCAGCGAGAGGACCGGCAGGTACCTGCTGAGGAAGCCCCAGAGGATGAGCGCGGCGCCGGCGGCCAGCGCCGGCGCAAGCCGTCTCACGAGGAGAGGCCCGTGCGGGCCGGGGTGCAGCGAGCTCGGCGGACGCTCATGGATCGCGGATCGTTCAGTACGGCGGGATGTTGTCGTACCAGTCGCCGAGCCGCCGGAAACCGTGCCAGAAGGCGGACTTGAGCCGCTGTTCGTCGAGAGACGCGTCGATGTCGGGGGTGAAGAGCACCTCGGTGCCGGGCGTGAACTCGGCGAACTCGCCCGGCCGGTACTCGAGCTCGCGGGCGAGCGGGATGTGGGCCGCGTTGAGCGCCGCCACCGTCTCTTCGCCCATGGCGACGATCATCTTCGGGCTCACGATCGCGAGCTCGCGGCGCAGATGCTCGAGACACTTGCCCTCGGGGTGCGCCTCGCGCACCTCGCCGCACTTGACGACGTTGGTGCCGTAGAGCTGCAGGGGGTCGATCTTGAGGCGCTGGCAGCTCTTCATGAGCGCGGTGCCCGCCCTCCCGAAGAAGGCGACGCCCTCGTGCAGCTCCGCCGGGCGAGCCTGATACTTGACCATGAAGATGTCGGCCATGGGGTGACCCGAGCCGATCACCGGCATCGTGCGGGCGTGGCGGCAGCGCGTGCAGCTGAGGATCTCCGCCGTGAGCTCGTTGATCTCGGAGATCGCCCGGGTGAGGTACTTGTCGTAGATCTCGTTCGGCTGGGCCACGCGATACCTCGGTTGGGAGTGTGCTAGGTAGTTCGCGTCCCCGCGGCGAACTCCTCGCGACGTCCCGGCAAACGCAGGCGGGGCCGGGACCCGACGGGCCTACGCGGGCGGATCTTCCTGCGCCGGGGGACGGGACGGGCCGCCGAGGCTGGTCTGGATGAACTTCAGCGACTGCAGGTAGATGAGGCTCCGGGGGCGGCGCACGATGCGGGCCTCGGCGAGGGCCGCGACGAAGTCCCCGGCGCCGATGAAGTCGTCGATCCCGCAGAGGGCGGTACCGATGCCGGGCAGCACGTGCGAGTCGCTGCCGGCGGCCGCCGGCAGGCGATACCGCTGCGCGAAGCGCTCGGCGAGCTCGTTGAAACCCGGGAAGGCGAGGCGCGAGTTGAACACCTCGACGACGTCGATGGAGGCCACGTTGGCGCGCAGCACCTGCGGGCTCGGGATGGTGTGCAGGCGGTCGAACGGATGCGGCACGTACACGATGCCGCGCTGCTCCTTGATCGCCGCCACCGTCTCGGCGAAGGTCAGGCCGGCGGGGATGGTGCGCTCCAGGAAGAGGCCGATGACCTCGCCCTCCGAGGTCTTGACCTCCTCGCCGACGATCACGCGCACGCCGTAGCGATCGGCGATCTCCCGCGCCTCCAGGCCGCCGGCGGCGCTGTCGTGGTCTGTGATCGCCACCACGTCGAGACCGACCTCCCGGGCGCGTTCGAGGATGTGCGCTACCGGCATCACGCAGTCCTTGCTGTGATGCGAGTGCACGTGGAAGTCGGCGAAGAGCTCGCGCTGCTGGCGGCGGCGGCGCGGCAGCGGCTGCCGCCGCCGGGCCGCGACCTCCTCGTACACGCCTTCCACCTCGGTGGCGACACGTTCCCAGTCGTAGCGGCGCGCGCTGCGCTGCGCCTCGCGCGCCAGCCGCCGGCGCAAGGCGGGGTCGTCGAGGAGCCGCCGCAGTGCCGCCGCCAGGGCGCGCGGCTCGCGCGGCGGCACGAGCAGCCCGTCGACGCCGTCCTGCACCACCTCGTCGAAGCCGGGGAGCCGCGAGGCGACCGGCGCGACCCCGGACGCCATGCCCTCGAGCAGCGTGGCGGCCGCGGTCTCGGGATAAAGGGACGGCGCACAGAGCACATCGCAGCTCCGGTAGAGCTCCGGCATGGTCGCGTCCGGGACCCGGCCCCGGAAACGCACGCGCCCCTCGAAGGCGGGAGGGACGAGGCGCGCGTACCGCCGTTCCTGGCGGTCGGCGCCGCAGACGTCGAGACTGAGCTCCGCAGCGCGATCGCCGAGAGAGCGCAGCGCGCGCAGGAGCACGCTGAGCCCCTTGCGCCGCGACTCGACGCCGGCGAACAGGAGGCGCAGCGGCCCGGCGGGTCCGTCGGGGCCGGGCCGGTACCGTTCGAGGTCGACGCCCGGCGGGATGACGCGGTAGGCGCCGGGGAACGTCTCCGCGGCGGCGTCGCGCGTCGCGCGCGACGAGGCGATGGCGGCGTCGAGCGAGTCGAACAGGCGGCGCAGGCGCGGCAGGGAGGCGAGCACCGGCGCCGTGCCCTCGGGGTTGGCGTGGAAGGTCGCGACCAAGGGGCAGCTGGCGTGGCGCAGCGCCGTCCACCCGAGCCCGGGCACGAAGGGTTCGTTGAGGTGCAGAAGGTCGAAGCCCTCGGCCTCGAGCAGCACGTCGATGTTGGCGATGAGGTCCGCCGGCGCCGCGATCAGCTTGAGCGAGCGGCTCTCGCGGACGGCGTAGGTGGCACCGGCGAAGAAGAACCGCGGGTAGGGCTCGCCGGGCAGGAAGACGGTCTCGCGCTCGCCCGTGAGGACGGCCTGCACCCGCCGCTGCGCCTCGCCCACGGCGGCCCTGTCGGCGCTCGGGGCGATGACGGTGACGCGATGACCTCGCGCCGTGAGACGAGCGACGAGCTCCTCCACCTGGCGGTTGACGCCTGAGGGGGTCGTCCAGAGGAACGGCGTGAGGATGCCGAGCTTGAGGCTCATCCCGTCAATGGTACCGCAGCGGCGGCAAGCCGCCGCCGTGAGCGGGTCAGCCCTGGCAGACGGCGGCGGCCCCCGGGCCTTCGCCGGCGATGAACTCCTCCGTCATGCGCCGGCACTGGTCGTCGGGGTGCTGCACCGGCGGCGACTTCATGAAGTAGCTGCTGGGCCCCTCGAGCGAGCCGGCGAGGCCGCGGTCGAGGCCGATCTTGGCGCAGCGCACCGCGTCGATCACGATGCCGGCGCTGTTGGGCGAGTCCACGACCTCGAGCTTGAGCTCGATGTTGAGCGGCACGTCGCCGAAGGTGCGGCCCTCCATGCGGATGTACGCCCACTTGCGGTCGTCCAGCCACTCCACGTAGTCGCTCGGGCCGATATGGACGTTCTTGGCGCCCATGTCGTAGTCGAGCTGGCTGGTGACGGCGTTGGTCTTGCTGATCTTCTTGCTCTCCAGACGCTCGCGCTCGAGCATGTTGAGGAAGTCGGTGTTGCCGCCGACGTTGAGCTGGCTGGTGCGCTCGAGGCGCACGCCGCGCTCGCGCATGAGGCGCGTGAGCACGCGGTGCACGATGGTGGCGCCCACCTGGCTCTTGATGTCGTCGCCGATGATGGGGACGCCGGCCTCGACGAAGCGCTTCTGCCAGTAGGGCTCGCGGGCGATGAACACCGGGATGCAGTTCACCATCGCGCAGCCGGCGGTGAGGATCTGCTCGGTGTACCACTTGGTGGCCTCTTCGCTGCCCACCGGCAGGTAGTTGACGACCACATCGGTCTGCGTCTCCTTGAGGATGCCGACGATGTCCGCGGTGGCCCCCGGGGCCTTCTCGATGATCTGGGAGAGGTACTTGCCGAGGCCGTCGTGCGTCATGCCGCGCGCGACCTTGACGTCCTTCTTGGGGACGTCGGCGAACTTGACCGTGTTGTTCGGCTTGACGAAGACTGCCTCGCTGAGGTCCTTGCCCACCTTGTTCTTGTCGATGTCGATCGCCGCCACGAACTCGATGTCGCGGATGTGGTAGCCGCCGACGACCGGGTGCATGAGACCGGGGACGAAGTCGGTCTTCCGCGCGTTCCGGTAGAACTCGACGCCCTGCACGAACGACGAGGCGCAGTTGCCCACGCCTATGATCGCGACGCGTACTGGGTTACCCAAGGCTGGTGTACCTCCACTGACAGCGGCCGCCTGCGCGGCCGCTCCGATTCGCACCGCCCGGCGACACCCAAGGCACCCGCGCCGGGCTCACATTAACGGGCGAGAGTATATCACGCGCCCGGGGCAGGGCCCGCGCCGCTCGTGCCCTCGGCGGCGCGCAGCTTGCGCATCACGTGCACCATGCGGCGCGCGACGGTGAGCGACGTGAGCACGGCGAGCAGGTACAGCATGTAGACGAGAAAGCTCGTACCGCCGGGCCGCCACCAGAAGAACAGGAAGCCCAGGCCGAGGCCGACCAGGCGCTCCGGCCGCGACATGAAGCCGACCCTGCACTCGACGCCCAGCGCCTCCGCGCGAGCCCGCGCGTAGGAGACGAGTTGCGCGGCGCCCATGAACACGAGGACCGCGACCGTGGGCGCCAGCTGCTGCAGCCGCATGAAGTACACGACGAGCGCCGAGGCGACCATGAGCTCGGAGATGCGGTCGGTGGTCGAGTCGAGGAACGCGCCGGCCCTGGTCGAGCCGGCGCCGGCGCGGGCGACCGCGCCGTCAAGGGCGTCGCAGATGGACGCCACGATGCCGATGAGCAGCGCCCACTCGAAATGCCCGCTGATGATGAGCGGAAGCCCCGCGACCTGCAGCAGCAGGCCGATGATCGTCAGCCAGTCGGCGGTGACTCCGCGGCGCGCGAGGACCACGCCGACGCGGAAGAACCCGCGGCGCGCGCCGTCGGTGTAGGTGGTCTTGAGGCTCGCCACGTCAGGTGGCGCGCCGAGCGGCGAGGGACTTGCCTGCAGCGCCCATCGTGTGTCGGTTCACAGGGGTGAGACTCCCGTCGCGAAGCGGCCGCAGACACGGTCCGCGTCCCCCGCAACATAGCAGAGCGCCGAACACCGGGGCAACAGGACGCCGGCCGCCCGTCCTGCAAAGGGAAGCCTGGTGGGCCGTGAAGGATTCGAACCTTCGACCTTGGGATTAAGAGTCCCCTGCTCTACCAACTAAGCTAACGGCCCATACTCAGCGAGGCGATATGGTACCAGCCGGTCAGCGTCTTGCCAAACGAGCCGCGGCGCCGCGCGCCGCGGCATGCGTCACTCGCCGAAGACGTGGTGCCCGGCTACCTCGTAGCCCTCGTCGCGCACGGCCGCCTCGATCGCGTCCAGCGACACGCTCTCGGCGTCGAAGTCGACGCTGACACTCTTGGCCGGCACGTCCACCTCGACGGCGCTGATCCCGGAGAGGCCGCTCACGGCCCCCTCGATCGCCATCTTGCAGTGGTCGCACGAGACGCTCGGTACGTTGAGCACGACGTGGGTCGCAGCCATGGTCACTCCTTCTCCTCGGCACCGCCGCCGAGCTCCGCAAGCCTGTAGGTGACTGAGCGTCCCTCCCCATGATCCACCGTGACGCTGTCCACGGGCGCGAGAAGCTCGACGACCTTTCCCTCCCCACCCGGGGTCCTGACGATCGCCCCGCGCTTGGGCGCACGCTGGCGGAACGACACGTAGACCCCGTGCTCGTACTTGAGGCAGCACATGAGCCGGCCGCAACAGCCGGAGATCTTGGTGGGGTTGAGCGGGAGGTTCTGGTCCTTGGCCATACGGATGCTCACCGGCTCCTGGTCGCCGGCGAACGTGGCGCAGCAGAGGCTGCGGCCGCACGGCCCGTAGCCTCCAACGATGCGCGACTGGTCGCGGGCGCTGACCTGCTTGAGCTCGACGCGCCGCTTGAGCCGCTCGTTGAGCTTGCCGACGAGCTCGCGGAAGTCGACGCGTTCCTCGGCGTAGAACGTGATCGTGAGCCTGCCGCCCTCGAACGCCTGCCGGGCCTCCACGGTCTTCATGTCCAGCCCGAGCTCGGCGGCAAGCTGACGGCAGGCGCGCTTGGCCTCCAGCTCGGCCTCACGATGGGAAGCGATGGCGTCGAGGTCGCCCTGCGTCGCCTTGCGCACGATGCGCTTGAGGCCGCGCGGCGCCGCGGCGGCCGGTACGTCGTCCGGGCCCTTGACGAGCCGGCCGAAATCGGCGCCGCGCGCGGTGTCCACGACCACGCGGTCGCCGGGCGCGAGCTCCAGCTCGCCGGCCTCGAACTGGTACGCCTTGCCGCCGCCGCGGAACACGACGCTGGCGATCCTAGGCACTCTCCACGACCTCCTCGAAGCGCGCGAACATGGCTTGGAGCGCGAGCTTGTGGTCGACGTTCAGAAACAGGTCCTTGCGTGCCCGGGCCGCAACGGCCAGGAGACGCGCGTAATATTCGGGCGTCGCGACCGCCGCGTCGTGCAGCTCCGCGGCGCGGTCGCTGTTCAAGAGTACACTGGGACCCCCGCAGGCGACCACCCAGAGGTCGCGCAGCCAGGCGGCGAGGAGAGCGAGCGCATCCTGCGCCGCCCGGCGCCGCAGCCGCGCTTCCTCGCGCCTGGCGCGATCCTCGGCCTTCTTGACGTGCCAGCGGCGGTCGCGCTCGTCCTGGAACAGCTGCTCGAGCTCAGCGACGCGCCGCTTCAGCTGCTCCTGCACGTCCTCCCGGACCTGAGCCTGTTCGCGCTCGAGCTCGATGAGGAACGCCTGCACCTCCTCCTGCTTGCGTGCGCCCCCTTGGACCGCGGCCGCCGCGTACCTCAGGTATCCGGCGCGGCGGCCGGCCCCGCGCGCGTCCTCGGCGAGCCGGTCGGCGCGCTCGACGGCGCCGCCCGAGAGGCGCGCGAGAGCTTGGGCCTCGATGCCGTCGAGGCCGTGCTGTTCTCGCAGGTAGACCTCGACCTCGGCGGCGCTCAGAGGCCGGAACTCCACTTGACGGCAACGCGACACGATCGTGGGCAGCACGCGCTCGAGCCGATCGGTGACCAGCAGGAAGAACGCGTCGGCGGGCGGCTCCTCGATGCTCTTGAGCAGCTTGTTGGCCGCGGCGGGGTGCAACTGCTCCACCTCGGGGATGATCCAGACCCGCCGCGGCGCGGCGAAGGGTTTGAGCGCCAGCTCGGCCACGACAGGCTCGACCTGCTCGTAGCGGATGAGGTCGCCCTCGCGCTCGAGCACGTGCAGGTCCGGGTTCAGGCCTTTGCGCGCGCGCTCGCACTCGGCGCAGGCGCCGCAGCCGCGGCACGACGCCACCAGGGCCACACCCAGTTCACGCGCGAACCGGGTCTTGCCCAGACCCTCGGGCCCGCTGAACAGATAGGCGTGCGACAGGGTGCCGTCCTCGAGCCCTCGCGCGAACAGCTCCTTGAGGCGCTCCTGGCCGGGGACGGCGTCGAACACGGCCCCTCAGCCCCCCGCGCGCAGGCCGGCGGCGGTCACGGCCTCGAGGGCCGCCGCCTCCACGTCCGCCGCCACCGCGGCGACGTCGCGGGAGCCGTCCACGAGGCGCACGCGCTCCGGGAACCGCCGTGCCAGCGCGGCGAAGCCGGCGACCACGCGCTGCTGCAGGTCGAGGCCCTCGGCCTCGATGCGGTCCGGCGCGCCGCCGGCCCGCGCCAGCCCGACGACCGGGTCGACGTCGAGGACGATGGTCACGTCCGGCAGGAGGCCGCGCAGGCCCGGCTCGTTGACCGCCAGCACGGCCTCGAGGCCGAGGCCGCGGGCGAAGCCCTGATAGGCGAGCGAGGAGTCGAGGAAGCGGTCCAGCACGAGCACGTTGCCGGCGGAGAGCTCGGGCAGCAGCACCGTGTCGACGAGCTCGGCACGCGCCGCCGCGTAGAGCAGCGCCTCGGTCCAAGGCGCGGGCGCGTGGGGCGCGTGCAGGAGGAGGTCCCGGACCGCCTCACCCAGCGGGGTGCCGCCGGGCTCGCGCACGACGCCGGGCGCCGCCGCGGGGCCCACCGGCAGGCCGCAGGCGACGAGGCGCTCGCAGAGCAGGGCCGCCTGCGTGCTCTTGCCGCAGCCGTCGCAGCCCTCGATGGTGATGAGCACGCCCCTGCGTGCGGTCATGACGGCCTCCACGCCGGCGCCAATGGCGGCCGGCCTCAGGCGTCCTTCTTGCCGCGCGAGCGGTACTTCTCCTTGCTCGGGCAGTCGATATCGATGCACAGCACCCACGGGCGCCCGCGGCCGCCGCCGCCGACGACCTTGATCTCCGGCCAGCCGCACTCGGCGCAGACCTTGCCGGTGGGCGTGATCGTGCCGCGCTGCGGCAGCGGGAACGTCTGCCCGCAGCCACGCCGCGGCCGTTCGCCCTCGGCGGCGGGCCGCGGCTCCTCGCCCTCCTTGCCGACGCAGGCGGCGAAGCGCTTGCCCGTCTTGCCGCGGAGCACGCGGATCTGCCCGCCGCAGTTCTTGCAGACGCCCAGCGTGAGGTCCTCACGCACGCCGCTCTTGATGCGCTCGCGGATGTCGTCCACGTGGCCGTCGAGCAGCTTCCAGGCGCGCTCGAGCATGTCCTGGCTCTCCGAGACGACCTCCTCACGGCGGAGCTCGCCCTCGCTGATGCGGTCCATCTGGCCCTCGAGCTCAGCCGTCATGCCGCTGGACGAGATGTCCACCGGCGCCTCCTTCATGGCGGCGTCGAAGGCCGTGATGAGGGCGACGCCCAGTTCCGTGGGCTCTATGGGGTTGTCGCGCACGTAGTTGCGGTCGTACAGGTGCTGGATGATGTCGGCGCGCGTGGCCTTGGTGCCGAGCCCGAGCTCCTCCATCTTCTCGATCAGCGGCCCCTGCCCGTAGCGCGACGGCGGCTGGGTCTCCTTGCTCTCCTTGCGCAGCTCGAGGACGACGAGCTCGTCGCCGGGGCGCAGCGGCGGCAGCGGGCGGTCGCGCTTGGCCGCGTACTTCTCGTAGACCTCGAGGAAGCCGGGCTCGGCCACCCTGCTGCCACGCGCCAGGAAGGTCTCCTCGCCGACCTTCACGTCGAGGCGCTGGCCTTCGATGGTGGCGGGCGGCAGGAGCGTGGCGAGGAAGCGGCGCGCGACCAGGTCGTACACCTTGGCCTGGTCGCCGCTGAGCTCGCCGCGTGGCGCCCCCACCGGGTAGATCGGCGGGTGGTCGGTCGTGCGCTTCTTGCCGCGCGTGGGCGAGAACTTGTCCTGCGCGGCCAGCCGGCGCGCGGTGGCCGCCACCGGCTGCCAGCGCGCCAGCTCGTTGAGGCTGCCGCGCAGGTCCAGCGAAGGCGGATAGACGGTGTTGTCCGTGCGCGGGTAGCTGATCAGCCCGTCGAGATAGAGCGACTCGGCGGCGCGCATGGCGCGGGCCGGCGAGACCCCGGCGCCGGACGCGGCGCTCATGAGGCCGGTGGTGTTGAACGGCGTCGGCGGCGCGACCTTGCGCGGCTGCGCCTTGTAGTCGGTCACCGTCGCGGTGCCCGCCTGGGCGCGGGCCAGCGCCGCCTCGGCGTCGTCGAGCGAGTCGAACCGGCCCTTGGCGTGCGCCACCTCGAGCTTCTCGCCATCCTTCTCGAGCAGCGCCTTGAGCTCCCAGTACGGCACCGGCACGAAAGCGCGGCGCTCGAGCTCACGATCGACGATGAGCCTCAGAGTAGGCGACTGCACGCGGCCGACGGAGAGGTAGTCGGAGCCGTAGCGGTACGAGGCGAGCGACATGAAGCGCGTGAGCACCGCGCCCCAGATCAGGTCGATGTCCTGTCGCGAGTGCGCGGCCTCGGCGAGGTTGAAGTCCACCGTCGAGGGCTTGGCGAAGGCCGCCCTGACCTCCTCCGGCGTGAGCGCGGAGTAGCGCACGCGCACGTGGCGGTCGGCGACGGCGGCCTTGACCATCGGCTTGAGGCGGGGGTCGCCGTTGTCGGGGGCCGGCTCGGGCTGAGGTTCGGCCGGCGCCGCGTCCGCATCCTTGCGCCCGGCGGCGCGGGCCGCCTTCTTCTTCTCGGGCTTGTCGTGCGGGTGCCGCTTGAGGGCGTCGCCGCGCAGGATCTCGAGGGCCTCGTGGCCGATGAGCTCGCCCTCGCGGTCGTAGTCGGTGGCGATCACGACCTCGGTGGCGCCTTTGGCCACGCTGCGCAGGGCGGCCAGCGTGCCGGCGGCGCCCCCGTCCACCACCCAGGCGAGATCGGGGTGCTCGATCATCTCGCCGAGGTGCTTGAGGCTCCAGCGCCGGTAGGTGTTGGGGAACACCGTCTGCATGACGTGGCCGCGCAGCCCGATGGCCACGGCGTCCGCACCGTCCAGGGCGAAGTGGTAGGACCGCACCTTCTGGCGCCCGCGTCCGTGCTCCTTGACCACCGGCTTGCCGCCGAGGATCTCGGCGATCTTGCGGGCGGCTGAATCCTTCTCTGTGACGATGAGTCTCACGGACCTACCTTAGATGGATGTGCGCCGCGGCGCCCGGACGCAGCAGTTAATACCACCGGGCAAACCTCGGCGTCGAGATGACGTTGAGAACGGCGCCCTCAGGAGAGGGCGCCGATGGCGGCCGCGCGCGTGTCGTGGATCGGGAACACGCGGTCCAGGCCGGTGATGGCGAGGACACGGGCCACCGGCGGGCTGGTCACGACGAGCGCCATGACGCCGCCGACGGACTTCACGCGGCGCACGCCGCCGATGAGCACGCCGAGCGCCGTGGAGTCGATGAACGTGACCTCGCTGAGATCGACGACGAGCTGCTCGACGCCGTCGTCCAGCAGCTCGAGCATGCGCTCCTTCATGCGCGGCGCCGTGAAGATGTCCACCTCGCCGGCGAGCACGAGGACGCCGAGCGTGCCTCCGGGGCGCTCGCTGGAGACGCTGAAGATGTCGCTCACTGCTTGCTCCCCTTGGTCGACGTGGGCTTGGGCGTAGGAGACGGCGCGTTCTTGGCGATCCAGTCCTTCACGGCAGCCGCGTTGGTGGAGCTCGGGTCCAGCTGGAGGTACCGGGTGAAGGCGAGCAGCGCCGTGCTCGTGTCTCCCGCGTTGATGGCTACGGTGCCCCAGTCGAAGAAGTTGTTGGCGTCCTTCGGCGACAGCTCGGTGATCGATCCGTACACCGAGCTGGCGGCCTGGTAGTCCTTGAGCGAAAGGTCCACGCTGACCATCTTCTGGTAGGTGTCGAGCAGCTTCTGCTTGGCGACGGCGCCCTTCTGCTTGGCGAGCAGGGCGGCGGCCTTGCCGTAGGCCGCCGCGGCGGCCGTCAGGTCGTTGTTGAGCGCCGTCGAGCCGGCCGGCTGCCCGTTGGCGCGGTACTGGTAAGAATCGCCGAGGCTGAGCCAGGCGTCGACGTTCTGCGGGTCGGTCTGCAGCGTCGCCTTGTAGCGGGCGATGTCGGCGTCCGCCTGCTTGGCCGCCGAGGAAGCCGTGGTGCCGGCGCAACCGGAGCTGCGCGTGATGGGGATCATCACCAGGAACCCGGCCATGATGATGGCCATGAAGAGGAAGACCCACTTCTGCCAGAACTTGACGCGTTTGCGATCGAGAAGCACTTAGGGCGTCTCCTCTCCGGGGCTCGCGGCGTCATGCCACCAGCCAGATTCCGCGGCGCCCACCTGGACGCCGCCGGCGCGGACGCGGGCGCGCAGTTTCTCGCGCACGCCGAAGGCGGCGCGCCTCACGGCCTCGGCGTCCACGCCCGTGTACATGTGGTCGCGGAACAAGGTCTCACCGCCGACCACCGTCAGCAGCACGTCGTCCTGGTTGGCGCCGTAGACCAGCGCCGAGTAGGGATCGTCGATCGGCGCGAAATGCGAGCTGGCCACGTCCACGGCGATGAAGTCCGCGTACTTGCCCGGCTCGAGGCTGCCGATGTACTCGTCCATGCCCAGCGCCTCCGCCCCGCCGAGCGTCGCGATGCGCACGCACTTCTGCGCGTCGAGGACGCCGACGTCACGCTCCACGGCGCGATGCAGGAACAGCATGGTGCGCATCTCGTCGAACATGTCCATGATGTTGCTCGAGGCGGGGCTGTCCGTGCCCAGTCCCACGCGCACCCCTTCGTGCAGCAGGTCGCCGAGGGGAGCGACGCCGCAGCCCAGCTTGGCGTTGCTCTTGGGGCAGTGGGCGACGGCGACGTCCTTGGCCTTGAGGATGCGGATGTCGTCGCGCGTCACCTGCACGCAGTGCACGGCGAGGAAGTCCCGGTCGAACACGTCCCACTGCTGAAGGTACTTGATGGGGCTGACGCCGAAGGGCTGCACGAGCATGCGCTCCCAGCCCATCTTCTCGCGATAGTCGTGCGCGAACTTGCCGCTCCCCGAGCGTACGTAGGTGAGCTCGTCCTTGCTCTCGGCCACGTGACTCATGACCTTGAGGCCGCGGGCGCGCGCCAGCGCCGACACGGCCTGGTAGAGGCGGCTGGACGCGGTGTAGGGCGCGTGCGGCGCCAGACCGACGTCGAAGCGCGGCGGCGCCGCGGCCTGGGCCGCCTCGAGCCGCCGCTCCACGTCCGCCATGGTGTCGTCCAGGTGCGCGTCGTCGACGCCGAAGGTCTCGAGGTAGGCGCGGCCGCGCAGCCCGGCGTCGCCGGCGGCCGCCAGGGTCACGGCGCTGTAGCTGGTGTCGGCGATCGTCGTGATGCCCGAGGAGATCGCCTCGAGGGCACCGAGGCGGGCGCTCACGAGGTACTCCTCCGGCGTGAGCGACGCCTTCACGTCCACGAGGCTCAAGATCCAGTCGCCGAACTCCTCGTCGTCGAGGATGCCGCGGAAGCTGGTGTACTCGAGGTGGCTGTGGCAGTTCACGAACCCCGGCATGACGATCGACCTGCCGAGGTCCACGACGGCGGCCTCAGGGTGGGCCGTCAGCAGGTCCTCGGCCGGGCCCACCGCGGCGATGCGCTCGCCGAGCACGGCGATGGCGCCGTCGGCGAGCAGCGGCGCAGCCACGGGCAGCACCCAGTCGGCGCGGTAGATCGTGATGTCGCTGTCGGCAGGCATGTGGACGTCGGCGCGACCGGTGGCCTTGCCGGCCTCGGTCGCGTCCAAGGAGTATAGGTGAGCGCGTCGCGCCGGAGCAAACAGTCCGGCGACTGTTCCGGCGGGCCACGGCGCGGCGGTATACTCGACGCGCAAGCAACGCGAGGGGCGACATGACCGATCGGCCGGCCTCGGGTTTCTCGTCCGAGGTCATCACCCGCACCGTGTGGGACGCGATCGCGGCCATCCCCGGCGTCGCCGACCTCCACCGCAACCCGCTGCAGTCGCTCGGCGAGCGCGTGCACCTCGAGCGCCGTGGGCCCGTCCGTCTCGATGAGGACGCGGACGGGCCGTACCTCGAGGTGCACATCGTCGTCGCCTCGGGCGCCCGCGTCGCGGTCGTGAGCGAGGCCGTAGCGCGCGCCGGAGCCGCCTATCTCGAGCGCACCACGGGCACCTCGATCACCCGCGTCGAGGTGCACGTCGACGACATCGCCGCCGACTCCAAGTGAGGGCGATCGACCTCACCACGGCGACGCGGGACCTCCTGGCGCCGGTCTGCAGCGGATGCGTCTGGTGGCAGAGCCTCCCGGGCGACGCCCCCGTCCCGGGACTGCGTGATGCCTGGGAACGCGAGGCGGAGGGCGAGGCGGGCTTCTTCGGTCGCGCCTTGCTGGAGGGCGACGCCGTGATCGGCTGGATGCACACGGCGGCCACGAGCCTGGTGCGGCGGGCCTACTCCCTGCCGGCCGGCCCGCCGTCCGCGGACGCCTACGTCCTCACCTGCTCGTATTTCTACGACGAGGAGTTCCTGCGCGGCTTCCAGTTCCTGCTCCAGGAGATCCTGGCGTCGCTCAAGCACCGCCGCGTGCCGGCGCTCGAGGCCTTCGGCCTGCGCCGCGTGCGCGCCGGAGACCCCTTCCGCGGCTACATCCGCGAGCTCAACCTCTTCCACCCCGAGGTGCTCGAGGGCGGCGGCTTCCGCCAGGTGCAGGTCAAGGGCGAGGTGGCGCGCTACAGGCTCGACCTCGCCGCACTGGTCGATGCGCCGCGCCACAGCGTCGCATGGGAGAGTGTGGAGTCGGCGGGAGCGGCCGCGGCGCCCGTCTGCTAGCGGAGCCTCAGCGGAAGAGCCGCGGCAGACGCTGCTTCCAGTCGTCCGGAAGCACGGCGTCGAGCGCGTCGTCCAGCGTCACGATGCCGAGCGGCCGGCCCTCCTCGTCCACGACCGGGATGGCGAGCAGGTCGTACTTGGTCATGATGCGGCCGACCTCCTCCTCGTCGCGCTCGGCCGTGATCGTGACGACGTCGTCCTCCATGACCTCGACGAGCGCCTGCGCCGGCACGGCGAGCACGACGTCGCGAAGACTCACGACCCCGCTCAGCTTACCCTCCCCGTCGAGCAGGTAGATGTACGTCATCGCATGCCGCTCGGGGCGCTCGCGGCGGATCCACTCGAGCGCCTCGGCCGCGGTCCCGCTCGCCGGCAGCGTGACGAAGTCCGTGGTCATCAGAGAGCCCGCCGTGTGTTCCGGATGGCTCGCCAACCGCCGCAGGTCGTCCTCGCGCTCGGACGGGAGCCTGGCGAGCAACTCCTGCGACAGCTCGTCCGGCAGCCGGCTGAGCATGTCGGCGGCCTCATCGGCCTCGAGCTGCTCGAGGACGCTGACCGCCCGCGCCACCGGCATCTCCTGCAGAGCGGCGTCGGCGAGCTCCTCATCCATCTCCTGAAGCGTGTCGGCCGCGAGGCCGGCATTGAGCGCCGCGAGCACGGCGGCGCGCTCCCGCGGCCCCACCTGGCTCACGATGTCGGCGATGTCGGCCGGGTGCAGCTCCGCCAGCTCCGCGAACGCCTCCACGAAGTTGAGCCGGGAGAGGCGCAGGGAGATGAGATTGACGTCCTCCCAGGGCACGAAGTCGCCGCTGCGCCGCGGCAGGCGGCGCGAGAGGAAGCCGAGACCGAAGCGCCGCGCCAGCGCGCCGCTGCTCGCGTCGACGCCGGTGACCACGAGCTCGGCGTCGCGCACCTCGAGCAGCACGTCCTGCACGCGCACGAAGACCTTGCGGCGCATGTCGAGGACCTGGTTGTCGAGGAGTGACTCAACCAGAGCCAGCTCGTCGCCGCGCAGCGACGCGGGCTCGAGGTCGCGCGCCGAGCACTCGAGCTTGAGCTGCCCGGCGTCGACGTCGATCTCCGCCACCTGGTCCCAGGACGCGCGCCACTGCTGGTCGTCGCGTGCGATGAAGAAGCCGGTGACCGCGGGCGCCTCGCTGGCGCCGTGGGCGACCACGTCGAAGAGCTCTCCGACCTGCTCGCCGGCGGCGTCGGCCACACGCAGGTCCTCGAGCTCCGAGAGGGGCAAGGAGCCTGGAAGGTCGTCCACGGAGCGCCTCACGTCCTTTCTCCTGCACGGCCCCGGCAGGACGCGGCGAGGATACCCGCGCCCCTCGCCGGCGTCAATGAGCCGGTGGGCCGGATCGCCGGGGCGACGTCTCTTCCTCCTGTGTCATCCCCCCGCCGCCTTGAGATACACTCTGCCGGTCCAGAGTCCATCGCCGGGCGACGCCGCTTGGGGCGAGCGCGCGTCCGGCGCCAACGAAAGGAGCCGTTGTATGGCGGCCGATCCAACAGCCGTCGCTTCGGGAGGTCTTGACGGCGTGTTCCACTTCACCAAGTGGGGCACCACACTCAGACGCGACATGCTTGCCGGGCTCACGACGTTCATCGTCATGTCCTACATCATCTTCGTGAACCCCAGTATCCTCGGACTCGGCGGCAAGGGTCTGCCCTTCGCCGCGGTGCTCACCTCGACGTGCCTCGTGGCCGGCGTGATGACGATCCTCATGGGCACCGTGACCAACCGGGCCTATGCGATCGCGCCCGGGATGGGCCTCAACGCCGTGGTGGCGTTCAGCCTCGTCCTCGGCCAGGGCCTCACCTTCCCGCAGGCCATGGGCCTCATCTTCCTCGAGGGCGTGGCCATCACCATCCTCGTGCTCACCGGCTTCCGCGAGGCGATCTTCAAGGCCATCCCGCTGGAGCTCAAGAAGGCGATCGTCGTCGGCATCGGCTTCTTCATCCTGTTCATCGGCATGGTCGACGGCGGCATCGTGATCGCCGCCAAGGGCACGCCCCTCACGCTGGGCAGCTTCATCGGCGTTCCCGTCGCCGTCACCCTCTTCGGCCTCGCGGTCACCATCATCATGCTGACGCGCGGCTGGCGCGGCGCTGTGATCCTCGGCATCATCTTCTCGACGATCCTCGCGACCATCCTCAACTACGCCTACGGCAAGACCTCGTTCGGGCCCGGCGTCGCCGTGGTCCCCAGCAAGATCTTCGCGGCCCCCGACTTCAGCCTGCTCGGCCAGTTCAACTTCGGCGCCTTCAGCAAGCTCGGCGTCACCGCCGCGATCCTCTGGATCTTCAGCCTCATGCTGTCCGACTTCTTCGACACCATGGGCACGCTCGTCGGGGTCGGCGCCCAAGCCGGCTACCTCGACGAGAAGGGCCATCTCGCGAAGCTCAACCGCCTGCTCATCATCGACTCGCTCGCCGCCGTCGCCGGCGGCGCGGCGTCGTCGTCGTCGGCCACCACCTACATCGAGTCGGGCGCCGGCGTGGCCCAGGGGGGCCGCACCGGCATGGTCGGCATCGTGGTCGGCGTGCTCTTCCTGCTCGCCATGTTCTTCTCGCCGATCGCCGGCGTCGTGCCGGCGAGCGCCACGGCACCGGCGCTCATCATCGTCGGCTACCTGATGATGGCGACGCTCACGGCCGGTGAGACGATGGCGGAGGACGAAGAAGAGGGTCGCGGCCTCGTCAAGCGCGCCGTCGCCGCCATCGACTTCAAGGACATCGCCTTCGGCCTCCCGGCGGTGCTCACGATGACGATCATGCCGCTCACCTACAGCATCACCAACGGCATCGGCGCCGGCTTCATCTCCTACACGCTCATCCGCGTCGTGCAAGGCAAGGCCAGGGAGATCAGCTGGATGCTGTGGATCGCGACGGCCGGCTTCCTCCTCTACTTCCTCGTGCCGCTCCTGCAAGCCAAGGGCTGGGCGTGAGCCGCCGCTAGAACAGACCTGCTGCGCGCACGGCAGGAGGGCGGGGCGCCGCGGGCGCCCCGCCCTTTGCGCCTCCGGGCCTCTGGTATCCTCGCCGCACATGGACGTGGCCCTGCTCATCATCGCGCTCGGCATCATCCTCGTCTCCGCCGAGCTCTTCACCAACGGCGTCGAGTGGTTCGGGCGCCGGTACGAGCTGGGCGAGGGCGCCGTGGGCAGCATCCTCGCCGCCGTCGGGACCGCCCTGCCGGAGACGCTGGTGCCGATCATCGCCATCGTCTTCACCGGCGGGGCGGCGGCCGAGGACGTCGGCGTCGGCGCCATCCTCGGGGCGCCCTTCATGCTCTCCACGCTGGCCATGGTGGTCACGGGCGGCGCCGTGGTCGTCTTCGCCTGGAGGGGGCGGCGCTCCCGCGACGTGACCATCAACGAAGTCATCATGCGCCGCGACCTGAGTCACTTCCTGATCGCCTACGCGCTCGCCATGGGCGCCGGCCTCATCCACGTGCGGACCTTCCACTACGCCCTCTCGCTCGCGCTCCTCGTCTTCTATGGGTTCTACGTGTGGGAGACGATGCACAGCGAGGGCGACCTCGGCGAGGACATCAAGCCGCTCTACTTCCACCGGCACCCGGTGATGCCACACCGCTACCGGATCTTCCTGCAGATCGGCGCGGCCATCCTCGGCATCGTCCTCGGCGCCGAGATCTTCGTGCAGGAGGTCCAGGTGCTGAGCACGTCGCTCGGGGCCGCCCCGCTGATCGTCTCGCTGCTGATCACGCCGATCGCCACCGAGCTGCCGGAGAAGTTCAACTCGGTGCTCTGGGTGCGCCAGCGCAAGGACACCCTCGCCCTGGGCAACATCACCGGCGCGATGGTCTTCCAGAGCACGTTCCCGGTCTCCATCGGCCTGCTCTTCACCACCTGGGAGCTGCCGCGCTCCGGTCTGGTCAGCGGCCTCTTCGCGCTCATCTCGGGCGTGGTCTTCTACTGCACCGTCCGCTTCCGCCACAAGCTCACATGGTGGTCGCTGGGCGGCGCGGGCTCGATGTACGTGCTGTACATCCTGTACGTCGCCTTCCTCTACCAGAAGTGAGCAGGCGGGCGGGCCGGGCTCTTGGCCGGGCCCGCCCGCCTGAGCGAGCCACGCGAGGTCTGCGCTACTTGGCGATGGTGAGGACCACGGTGGAACCGGCCGGGAGCACCGTGCCGGCGTCCGGGGTCACCTTGACGACGGTGCCGGGCGGCTGACCCGTCCCACCCTTCTGCTTGACGACGACCGTGAAGCCGGCGTTGGTCAGCGTGTCGGAG
The DNA here is from genome assembly GCA_963709845.1 of uncultured Thermoleophilia bacterium. Lineage (GTDB taxonomy): Bacteria > Actinomycetota > Thermoleophilia > UBA2241 > UBA2241 > CAIXSE01. The sequence continues at coordinate 435,432 of CAVPXV010000007.1, read as the reverse complement.
GCGGTCGCGGCGTCCATCGCGTACACGTTGGGCACGGCGACGCCCGACGCGGACGGAGTCGGCGTAGGCGTGCCGCTGGAGAGGACGATGTTGACCGCCGAGCCCTTGACCACTGTGGCGCCCGCCAGGGGATCCTGTCGGATCACCTGCCCGGGCGGCACGCTGCTGCTCGTCTCGCTGGTCACCGCCCCCAGTCTAAGGCCGGCCGCGGTGAGCGCGGCCTGAGCGTCCGCCTGCGTGAGCGAGGTGAGGTCCGGCACCGAGACCTCCGGCTTGCCGCTGCTCACCCAGTATGTGACGGTGTCGCCGCGCTTGACGGAAGTCCCCGCCGGCGGGGACTGCTTGAAGACCTGGCCTTGAGGCACGGCCGTCGTCTTTCCGGTCGTCTGCACGCCGACCAGGCCGTTCTTGCCCAGCCAGGCCTTGACCTCCGGCGGCGACCAGCCTCTGAAGTCCTGGAGGCTGACGGTCGCCGGCCCTTTGCTCACCCACAGGTCGACGGTGTCGCCCTTGCGCAGCTTGGTACCGCCGGCCGGCGCCTGCCTCGTGACGAGGCCGGCGGCGAACTGGTCGGAGTACTCCTCGTGGACGTTGCTCGTGAAGCCCTTCGCGGTCAGCGCGCTGAGCGCCGCCGCCCTCGTCTGGCCCACGACGACAGGCACCACGACGGAACCGCCGCCCATGGCGCGCACGAGGCCGTAGGCCGTCGCCGCGATGACCAGCAGGAGCAGAAGGACGAGGAGGACGATCGGCCAGCGGCGGCGCTTGCGCCCGCGGTCCGACTGCACGGGGTCGAGCGGCCCCTGCACGACGGTGGTGGCCGCCGGCGGCGCCATCAGACGCGTGCGCTCCGCGTCGGCGTCGTAGGCAGCCGCGCCGATGGGCCCGCCGACCTGGGCCGCGCGCAGGTCGCGCGCGAACTGGTCGGCGGTCTGGTAGCGCTGCGCCGGGTCCTTGGCCATCGCCTTGAGCACGATCTGGTTGAGGGCGTAGGGCAACCCGGGGATGAGCTGCGCCGGCTCCGTCGCCATCTCGTTGACGTGCTTGAGCGCCACGGTGACGGCGGTGTCGCCCTTGAAGGGGACGGCGCCGGTGAGCATCTCGTAGAGCACGACGCCCACCGAGTAGAGGTCGGAGCGCGCGTCCACGGGCTCGCCCTTGGCCTGCTCGGGCGCGAGGTACTGGGCCGTGCCGAGGATCGAGCCGGCCTCGGTCATGCCCGAGTCGCCGGCGCGCGCGATGCCGAAGTCCATGACCTTGACGTTGCCGTCGCGGTCGAGCATCACGTTCTGGGGCTTGATGTCCCGGTGCACGATGTCGGCGCGGTGCGCGTACTCGAGCGCGGCCAGCAGCTGCAGCGTGATGCGCACGGTCTCGGCGCCGCTGAGGCGCCCCTGGCGGCGGATGTAGTCCTTGAGCGTCTCGCCCTCCACGTACTCCATGACGATGAAGTACGTGCCCTGCAGCTCGCCCCAGTCGTAGATGCTCACGAGGTTGGCCTGATTGAGGCCCGCGGCCGCCTTGGCCTCGCGGCGGAAGCGCTCGATGAAGTTGGCGTCGTTGAGGTAGCGCTGCAGGAGCACCTTGAGCGCGACGCGGCGGCCGAGCGTGAGGTCCTCGCACAGGTAGACGTCGGCCATCCCGCCGCCTCCGAGCTTGCGGACGACACGGTAGCGGCCGTTCACGACCTGGTCTGGCTGGAACACGTCGGTCACGTCTGGTTACCTCGCTTCATTGGGTAGGTACGACGTCCTGGCGCCGGCCCCCTGCCCTCAGGGCAGGGCGGGTTGCGCCAGGGCGCTCCTGATCACGTCCGCGGCGAGCGGCGCGGCGACCTCTCCGCCGGTCGACTGGGTGTTCTCGATCACCACCGCCAGGGCGATCTTGGGGTCGTTGGCGGGCGCGAAGGCGATGAACCAGGCGAGGTTCGTGCCGTTGCCGCGCTCGGCGGTACCGGTCTTGCCCGCGACCTCGATGCCCTGCAGTGCCGCGGCCGTGCCGGTGCCGGCGGTGACCACCCGCTGCATCATCGTGCTGAGCTCGCTCGCGACCTCGGGCTTCATCGCCACCTTCCACTGCTCCGGCTGCGCGCGCTGCACCACGGTGCCCGAGGGCGCGATGACTTCCTGGGCGTAGTAGGGCTTCATCACGCGGCCGCCGTTGGCGACGCCGGCGGCGACCAGCGCCATCTGGAGCGGCGTCGCCAGGAGCTTCTCCTGGCCGCAGGCCGCCCAGGCCACCGCCAGCGGGTCCATGAAGCCGTTCGCGGGCAGGAGGCCCCTGGCGCCGTAGCGCCCGCTGGGCAGGACGGCGCCCCGCGGGAGCGGCAGCGGCGGCGTCTCGAAGAAGCCGAAGCGCTGCATGGCGGTCTCGAGACGCCGGCGTTGCAGCAGGTTGCCGACCTTCCCGAAGGTCGTGTTGATGGACAGCGTGAGGGCCGTCGTGAAGTCGTTGGGCCCGAAGACCTCGCCGTTGTAGTTGGTCACCTTGCCGCCGAACACGACGTAGGTACCGGTGTCGATGAACGGCGTCACCGGCGTGACCTTGCCGTAGTCGAGGGCGCCCGCCGCCGTGACGACCTTGAAGGAAGAGCCGGGCACGTAGAGACCCTGCGTGGGGCGGCTGAGGAGCGGCGCGCCGGGATCGGTGCTGAGGCGCGCCCAGTCGTCCTCGAGCTGGGACGGCTGGTAGGAGGGCGCCGATGCGGCCGCGATGAGTGCCCCGGTCTTGGGATCGAGCGCGAGGATGGCGCCCTTCTGCCCGGCGAGCGCCTTCTGCGCCGCCTTCTGGACCGCCGGCACGATGGTGAGCTTCACGTCGGCGCCCTTGGGCCGGCGCCCCAGAAGCCTGTCGACCCACGACTGCACGCCGAGGTCTGTGGCCTGGCCGGTGAGCACGTCGTTCATCGCGGCCTCCACGCCGCTGCGCCCGTAGCGGACGCTGTCGTAGCCCACGAGCTGCGCGGCCAGGCTGCCCTGCGGGTAGGCGCGGTAGTAGTAGCCGGAGCGGCGCACGGCGCGGGCGATCGGGGAGCCGTCGAAGCCGAGGATGTCGCCGCGGTGGATCTTCATCTCCTTGGCGATGCTCAGCCGGTTCTGGGGGCGGTCCGCGAACCATTGGGCGCGCACCGCCATGATCCAGGTGAGGTTGACGACGAGCGCCACGAAGAGGACGACGCCGACGACGAACACGCGCGAGATGGCCTTGTTCATGGCGCCGCCCTACCCGCGCTCCGCCAGGCGGCGGCGTTCGAGGTCGCTGCCCTCGCGCACCACGTTGCTGCGGTGAGACACCATGAGCAGCAGCGCGACGAGCACGAGGTTCGCGGTGATCGAGCTGCCCCCGTAGCTCACGAACGGCAGCGTGATGCCGGTGAGAGGGATGAGGCGCGTGACGCCGCCGAGGATGATGAAGGTCTGCAGGCCGAACGCGGCGGCGAGGCCGGCGGCGAGGAGCTTGGAGAAGCCGTCCGGCGCCCACACCGCGATGCGGAAGCCGCGCCACATGAAGAGCAGGTACAGAAGGATGACGCCGACGGCGCCGAGGAGTCCGATCTCGTTGGCGATGGCGGCGAAGATGAAGTCGGTCTGCAGGTCGGGCACGACCGGCTGGTGGTTCACGTACAGCAGGTAGCCGCGGCCGAACCCGGCGCCGAGGATCCCGCCGTCGGCGATCGTGAACAGCGACTGGAGAAGCTGGTAGCCGGTCGTGGCGGCGTGCGGCCAGGGGTCGAGCCAGACGGCGAAGCGCTCGTGCACATGCGGGACGACCAGCACGGCGATGGCGGCGGCGGCGGCGAAGAGGCCGCCGCCGATCACCACGTAGGCGATGCGCGACGTGGCCATGTACATCAGCGCCACGAAGATCGACATGAACAGCAGCGCCATGCCGAAGTCCTTCATGAAGACCAGCATGGCGAGCGAAAGCACCCACATCACGAAGAGCGGCCCGAAGTACTTGGCCGCCGGAAGGGGCACGCCGAGCAGGTGGTGCGTGGGCACCGAGAGTAGCGTCTTCTTGTCGTCAAGGTAACCGGCGAGGAAGACGACGATGGCGAGCTTGGCGAACTCCGACGGCTGGATGGAGAAGCCGAAGGCGTGGATCCAGAGCTTGGAGCCGTTGATGGTCGTGCCGACGGCGATGGTCACCACGAGGAGCGCCAGGCCGACGGCGCCGATCAGATAGCGGTAGCGGTCGAGCCTCATGTGGTCGCGCACCAGGAACACGGTGAGCGCGAAGAGGCCGGCGCCGACGAGCAGCCATTGCCCTTGCGTGAGCGCCAGCGCGGGTTTGATGCGGAAGATCTCGGTCAGTCCCATCGCCGCCAGGAGGGCGGTGAGCGGGAGCAGGTAGGGGTCGGCTTGCGGCAGCATCAGGCGCACGACCAGGTGCAGGACGATGAAGATCGCGACGAAGGTGAGGCCGTAGATCAGCGAGAGGCGGTTGATGTCGCCGTACCGGCCGGCGAACACGGAGACGTAGGCCATGGTGCTCACGGCGCCGGCGATCACGAGGAACAGGAGCTCGACGTTGCGCCGGCTCACGGCCACATCCCGAGGGCGGCGGCCAGCGACAGGACGCCGGCGCGGTCGTGCAGGCTCTGGGCGTCGACGAGCGCGCGCTGCGCCGGAGTGAGCGAGGCATAGGCGCGCGCGCTCCTGCGATACACGGCGTTGATCTGGACCGAACCGACCTTGACGGGCACGCCGCTGTAGACCGTGAGGCGCCCGTTGTCCACGCCGATGTAGAACACCGTCGTGGTGGTGACCGCCCAGGTCAGCATGACGACGAAGAGCAGGGCGAGTGCGCCGGCGACGATGCCGAGGCCGAGGCGCGAGCGGCGCTCGGGAGCCGGGGCGTCGTGGGCGCCCCCCTCGGCCGCGGCGTCGGGCGCGTCAGGCTCCGTCTCCTCGGCTGCGGCCGGCTCAGAGGGCGCCGCGACGAGGTCCGCCGGCTCCGGTGCGCCCAGATCGGGCAGCGGGAGCGCCGCCGTGGCGACCTCGTCGGCGGCCAGCACCGCGGTGTCCGCCTCGTCGGCCGGCGTCGTCCTCTCGAGGCGCAGCACCACGGCGGTGATGTTGTCCGGGCCGCCGCGCTTGCGCGCCTCGGCGATGAGCCTGGCGGCGGCGTCCTGCGGGTCGTCGCGCCCGAGGGCCTTGCGCAGCCCTGCCGCCGGCACCACGCCGCTGAGGCCGTCGCTGCAGAGGAGAAGGACGTCGCCCTCCTCCAGATCGACGGCGAACTCGTCGATGGCCACCGAAGGCTCCGTGCCCAGAGCGCGGCTCAGGACGCTGCGGTGCGGGTGGACGGCGGCCTCCTCCTCGGTGAGGCGCCCCTCGCGCACCATCTCGCCGACCAGCGAGTGATCGGCGCTCAGCTGCCGCAGCTCACCGGCGCGCAGCAAGTAGGCGCGGCTGTCGCCGATGTGTACGAACCGGCCGCTGTCGCCCTCGAACAGCACCCCCGTGAGGGTGGTGCCCATGCCGGTGTGGTCCGGGTCGCTCTCGGCTTTGGCGAAGACCGCCGCGTTGGCCGCCTCGGCCGCCTCCAGCAGGCCGCTGCCCTCGCGCACCTTGGCGGCGAGCGTCTCTGTCGCGAGGCCGCTGGCGACCTCGCCGGCGAGCGCGCCGCCCATGCCGTCGCAGACCGCGAAGAGAGGGGCGTCGAGGACGAAGGCGTCCTCGTTGGTCTTGCGATGCAGGCCGATGTCGCTGAGCGCGCCGATCCGGGCGACGAGGGTCACCAGGCGGTCACTCCTCGTAGCGGAAGACGGTCTCGCCGATGCGCACGCGCGTGTCGAGGCGCAGCTGTGCCTCGGTCACCTGCTTGCCGTTGACGAAGGTCCCGTTGGTGCTGCCCAGGTCCTCGACGACGTAGAACTGGCCGCGCGGGACGAAGCGCGCGTGCGTGCTCGAGACGAAGTGCTCGTCGAGCACGATGCTGCTCGTGGCCGCGCGGCCGACCGTGACCCACCCGTCCAGTGGGAAGACGACTCCAGCCGGGACTATCGGGCTGGCCTCGACGACGAGGCGGGGGTTGATGTGCGGCGTGAAGTCGAGCTTCTCTCCGGCGATGGTGCGCTCGGTGGCGCGCTCCTCGCGCCGCGTCTCGCGCTGTTCAGAGGTGAACACCGGCACCGGGCGCGAGCCGTCGTGCAGGGCCACGTCCGGCACGGCGGCCGTGGGACCGGCGGGGTGCCGCACGTTGGCGACGGCCGTGCGCACCACCTGCCAGATGAACAGGTAGAGCAGCACCAGAGTGCCGATCTTGAGGACGAGGAGGACGATGTCGATCATGGGCGTCTCCAGCACCACCCGCGGCCGCGTGCCGCGGCGGATGCGTTCAGCTCGGCGCCTGCATCACGGGAGCATCTCGAAGGTGAGCTCCGTGGTGCCCAGCTCGATCCGGTCGCCGTGCTGCAGCACGGCTTGCTTGACGTCGCGCCGGTTGAGGCGCGTGCCGTTGGTGGACCCGAGGTCGCGGAGCATGAAGCCGTCGCCCTGGCGGCGCACCTCGGCGTGCTCGCGCGAGACGTTGGGATCCGTGAGGACGATGTCGCAACGCCGGCTGCGGCCGAGGACCGTGACCGTCTCGCCCAGCTCCCACTCGCCTTGCGGGCCGCGCAAGGAGGCGCGGGCGGCGCGGCGGGCCGCCGCCGGAGGCGCCGCCACGGCGGCCTCCTGGTACAGCACGGTCCTGTCGGGCACGCGCCCGGCCGGCGGCGGCGCGGCAGCCGCGACCGCGGCCGGCGCGGCGTACGAGGGTCCGGCCGGCGCCGCGTAGGGCTCAGCCGGCGCCGCGTAGTCCTCGGATGGGGGCGGCGAATACGACGACTCCGGCGGCGCGTCCACGGTGCGCGTGGCGATGCCGAACTCGCCCACGCGCAGGTCCTCGTCGCGGCGCAGGTCGATGTGCGGCGGCGCCACCAGCGTCCAGCCCTCGCGGCGCGCGAAAGCGGTGACGTAGTTGGAGAGCTCGGCCTTGAGCGAGTCGCCCAGCGCCACCAGCTGCTCGTAGTCGTCGGAACCGAGGTAGATCTCGAACTCGTTGGGGACGTAGACGTTGGAGACGCCGACCGTCTTGTGGTCGCCCATCTCCTTGGTGAGCTTGTGCGCCAGTTCGACCGGCTGCACGCTCGACTTGAAGGCGCGTCCGAACCCGCCTTCGACCAGCCCCTCGAGTTTCTTCTCAGCCTTCTTGAAGATGCCCATCGGCCCGTACCTCCGGCGCCTCGCCGGTCGTCAGAATCACCGGCAAGAGTATCACGGCGGCGGCGAGGACCACACTCAGCACGAGAGGCGCCAGGGAGACCGCGTACCCCCACACGACGATGGGCACGATGCGGTAGGCCGCGAACACGCAGGCGAAGCTGACCGACCAGACCCAGAGGCGGGCCTCGAGGCGGCGGCGGGAGAAGGCGAAGCCCATCGCCGCCGCCAGGCCGGCCCAGACGAGCATCTGCAGCAGGCACGGCCCGCTGACCGCCACGCCCCCGAGGCGGGCGGCCGCGGTGAGGGGGTCGCCGGCGTTGGCGAGGCGCGCGGCGAGCGGCCCCACCGGCCGGAAGAGGGTGAGCGGCCCGGAGGGCTCGCCGCGGACCACGAGGACCAGGAACGTCGCGGCGCCGGCCCAAGCGGCCGTCAGCGGGCCGCGCACGCGGCCCAGGGCGGCCGCCCCGGCCGCCGCCAGCAGCGCCAGCGACAGGGGGGCGAGCAGCAGGGCCAGGGCCGGCCAGACCGCCGAGACGGGCCGCGCCCGCGCCAGCAGGAACAGGACGACGGCGCCGACCAGGTAGGCCACGCCGAGGCTCAGCGAGACGTTGAACACGGGGAAGGCGAGGACGCCCAGAAGCCAGGCCAGGCCGACCTGCGGCACGACGGCCCACGCCGCCGTGCTCACCGCCACCAGCGGCAGCGTCCAGCTCTGCGGATAGGCGGGAAGCGCGGCGAGCACGCCGCCGCAGGTGAACGCCGCGAGGACGGCGCCCCCGGCGCGCTCCGCGACCACTCCGGCGCGGCGCAGCGGGCGCACGAGGCGCTGCGCCTGCTGCAGCCGGCGGGCGCTCAGGCGTCCGCTGCGCAGCAGCTCGTCGAGCGCCCCGCTGAGCTCGGGCGCGGTGGGGCGCTCGGCAGCGTGCGGCGCGGTGGCGTCGTCGATGAGGTCGATCAGCTCCGACGGCAGGTCCGGGCGCAGGTCGCCGAGCGACGGGAGCCGGCCGGCGGCCACGTTGGAGAGCGTCTCCGCCGGGGTGTCGCCGCGCAACGGGTTCACCCCGGCGAGCAGTTCGTAGAGCACCATGCCGGCCGAGTACACGTCGCTCGGCGGCTGGACGCGGCGGCCCGCCGCCTGCTCCGGCGACATGTACGCCACCGTGCCGATGACGTCCCCGTCCTCGGTGAGCGTGTCCGCATCGAGCATGCGGGCGATGCCGAAGTCCATGATCTTGACGTGACCGTCCGCGTCCAGCATGACGTTCTGAGGCTTTACGTCGCGATGGACGATGCCCTGGCTGTGCGCGTAGGCGAGGCCGTTCAGCAGCTCGACGCCGATAGCGGCGACGTCCCCCTCCCCGTACTCGCCCGCGAGCTTGTCGAGCGACGCTCCCACGACAAGCTCCCACACGAGGATGGTGCGCTCGCCGTCGCCGAACCAGTCGTAGAGCGCCACGATGTTCGGGTGCGAGAGCGCCGCGGCCGCCTCGACCTCGCGCACGACGCGGCCGGACATGCTGCGGCCGTTGGCCACGACCTTGAGGGCGACAGGCTCGTCGAGCATGCGGTCGCGGGCCTCGTAGACCTCGGCAAAACCGCCGCTGCCGATCTTGCCGATCAGCTCGTAGCGGTCGCGCCAGTCGGCGTAGAGCGGTGCGGGGCTGTGGGCGGCGACAGACATCCAGACTCGAGTGGGAGTTCCTTGGTCCTGATATTCGGTATGGTACAATCCGAACCCTGTACGAGCCCGTGGGCGAGTGGCGGAATTGGCAGACGCGCTAGGTTCAGGGTCTAGTGCACTTACGTGCGTGCGGGTTCAAGTCCCGCCTCGCCCACCAAGCACTGACGAACGGGGGTCCGCGGAGTGGATTTCTTCGACGACGAGGCGCCCGCCCGTTCCCCGTCGGGCGCCGCCCCCGCCGCTCCCTCCCGTCGTCGTCCAGACCGCCGCCGCACCCGCTTCCAGCGCATCGTCGTCCTTGCCGCGATCCTCTTCCTCGTCGTGTTCGGACTGGCGTGGTGGGCACGCAGCTGCCAGCACAGCCACAAGGTCGCCTCGTACAAGACTTACTTCGACGGCGTCGCCACCGCAATCAGCGACTCCGACGCCCTCGGCAAGCAACTCGACGCGATCGTCGCCAACCCTACGGCCCTGCAGCGCTCGCAGCTCATCGCCAAGCTCGGCGACCTCAGCGCCAAGCAGCAGGAGATCGCCGTGCGCGCCGGGCGGCTGGTGGCGCCCAGCACGCTGAGGAGCGAGCAGGCGGTGTTCGCCGACGGCATGAAGGTGCGCGCCCAGGGCTTCAAGCTCTTCCAGACGACACTGCTCGGCGCCCTCGCCAGCAAGAAGGTGGGGGCCGGCAAGCTCGCCGCCCTCGGCGGCTACTTCGACGGCCCCGACGCCTACTACATGAGCCAGGTCTACGCCCAGGCGCGCAACACGCTGGGCGCGCAGGGCGTCAGCGGCGTCGAAGTGCCGCCGTCCACGTACTACCTGGCCGCCAAGACCTTCGACCCCCTCAGGCTGGCCTCGATGCTCAGCCGTATCGGCGGCTCGGCCAAGCTCTCCGGCATCCACGGGGTGAGTCTCGCGGGCGTCGTCGTCCAGCCCGCCAACGTCACGCTCACCAAGGGCCACACGACCTCCGTCCGCGCCACCGCCGACCTCGCCTTCGACGTCAAGGTGCAGAATCAGGGCAACGTCACCGAGAAGAACGTGCCGGTCACGGTCAGCCTCAAGCTGCCCGGCGGCAGCGTCCTCACTCAGACCGGCACCATCGCCAGCATCACCGCGGGCCAGTCGCAGACCGTGAGCGTCACGGGATTCGCGATCCCCGCCGAGGCCCTCAGCAAGGTATCGACGCTCACAGTCAAGGCCGGCCCGGTCGCCGGTGAGCGCGTCCTCAGCAACAACGCCGGCCTGTACAAGATCCTCCTGCAGCTCACCTAGAGAAGGTGCAGACGCTGCGCGACATCGCCCCCTACGTGGCGCTCGGCGCGGCCGCGCTCGCGGCCGCCGTCCTCGTCGTGGTGTTCCTGCTCTGGCGGTCGGTGCGGCGCCTGCGGCGCTCCCAGACCGTCGTCCTCGGCCATCACGAGGAGCGCGACGTGGTGGCGCACGTCGCCGATCTCGACACGCAGGTGCGCAACCTGCGTGAGGCGGTGGAGATCCTCACCGACCAGCTGGACGACCAGAAGCGCCACCTCGACCACGCGCTCACCAATCGCGCCATCATCCGCTACGACGCCTTCCGTGACGCCGGCGGCGAGCAGAGCGCGTCGTTCGCGCTGCTCGACAGCCAGCGCTCAGGCGTCGTGTTCAGCGCCATCGCGGCGCGCGACTTCGCGCGCATCTACGTCAAGCACCTCGATCACGGCGAGGCCGACCGCGACCTCTCGCCGGAGGAGGTGCGCGCCGTCGAGGCCGCCGTCCCCGAGCCGCTGCGGCGCGTCGAGGCCGGCCCGCGCAGCCTGCGGGCGCCGCGCCTCGCCGACGCCGGGCGCCCCCCGGAAGGCGCGGCCTCCCCGCCGGCGCCGCTCGCGGACTCCGACGAGGCCGCGCGGGCCTTCGAGGCCCTTGCCGACCTCGAGGCGCCCGGGGGCGGCGCAGCGCGGGCGCCGGTGGGCCCGGAAGTGCCCGACGAAGGCGCCGCGCAGCCGCCCGCCGACGACGGCGACTTCTCCTGGGACGAGGGTCCGGGGCGGCCCACGGACGCCCCGCGCGACTGAGCCCCGCGCCTCGTCCGCGCGCGGCGCCGTCTGATAGCCTAGCCGTGTGCGCGTACCACCCCGTGCGAGGAGACGAGAGTGACACGAGCGAGCGGTAGGGTCGCGTTTCTGGGTCCCGAGGGGACGTTCACCGAGGAAGCCCTTCTTGCCAACCCTCCCGGGGGCGACCTCACGCCGTTTCCCTACCCCTCCATCCAGGACGTCCTCGACGCGGTCGAGAGCGCCGAGGCCGAGGTTGGCGTGGTCCCCATCGAGAACTCGCTCGAGGGCTCGGTGACGCTCACCCTGGACCTGCTCGCCTCGGGATACGACGGCCTCGAGATCGTGCGCGAGGTGACCCACCCGATCCGCCATCAGCTCATCGCCCGGCGAGAGCTGAAGCTCGCGGAGATCACCAAGGTGGTGAGCATCCCGATCGCCTACGGCCAGTGTCGCAACTTCATCCGCGCCCATCTGGCCAACGTGGAGCACGAGGCCACCGACTCGACGGCGGAGGCCGTGCGACGCGTGAGCCGCGTCGACCGCCCCTGGGTGGCGATCGGCACGCGCCTCTCGGCGGAGCTGTACGAGTGCACCGTCGTGCGCGACGACATCGAGGATTCGCTCGACAACCGCACGCGCTTCGCCTACCTCGGGCGTTCCGGGGCGCCACAGGACCTTGCGGCGCGCTACAAGACCAGCATCGTCTGTGGCATCGCCAACGACCAACCCGGCAGCCTGCTGCTCATCCTCTCGGAGTTCGCCCACCGCTACGTCAACCTCACGAAGGTGGAGTCGCGCCCGTCCAAGCAGGGACTGGGGGACTACATCTTCTTCATCGACCTCGAGGGCCGGCGCGCCGACCCGCCCATCGACGAAGCGCTCAAGTGCATCGCCTGCAAGCTGCCTTGGGTGAAGGTGCTGGGCTCGTATCCGGCGTAAGGGCTGCGGCGCCTGCGCAGGCTGCGACTGACGCGAAGGAGGCGACCGTGGAACGGGTCAAGTGCTCCGTGCGGAGCGCACAAGAGAGCGACCGCGGCATGCTCGCGCTGCTCGCCGAGGAGACGCTCCATCCGCTGGCCGAAGGTAGCGGTCACCCGGAGCGATACCGCACCGCCGATCTGCTGACCTTGCTGGAACGCGCCGACGTGTACGTGGCCGAGGCCGGCGGCGAGACGGCAGGCTTCCTGGCCGTGGAGGGCGAGGGCGACGCTTTGGTCCTCCGCTGCCTGTGCGTGGGCCCGGCGTTCGAGGCGCGCGGCGTCGCCAACCAGCTGGTGGACTGGGCCGAGGGGCTGGCGATCGACCGCGGGATGGCACGGCTGCGCGCCGTCGTGCCCGCCGCGGACAACCCCTCACTGCGCCTCTACCGCGGCCACGACTTCTCCGGTTCCGCGGCGCCGGGACGGCCCGACACACTGCTCCTCGAGAAGACGCTGCCGACGGCAGAGCGCTAGCTCCGGCGCCGCCGGCAGCGCGAACTCGGCGCCGCCGGCAGCGCGATCCGGCGCCGGACCAGCGCGAGGGCCGGCGCCGGCGTCGCCTCCCGCTCTCGCGCGCGTCAGCGGTACACGTACAGGCGCTCGCCCACGAACGACTGCGTGTAGGTCCAGTGCGCCACCCAGAGCGGCTCGCGGATGCAGCCGTGGCTCGCCGGGTAGGCCGGGACGAGCGGATAGCCGTGGATGGCGAAATTGCCGATGAAGCCCATCACCCAGGTGAGGGTCCCGGACCCATAGAAGGTCGACGTGGCCGGTGACTTGCGCTGGATGCGGAACGAGCCCTCGGGCGTGTTGCCGGTGGCGCCGGTGGACACGGCGATGTAGCCGTAGACGGCGCGGTTGCGCACCACCATGAGGATCTGCCTCGTCTTGTCGACCTCGACGTGCACCGAGGGGCTCGCGAACCGGGGTTTGATCACTTTGGCGACGTCCAGCCTGCTCCAGTCGTCGCCGTCGGCGACGCGCGTGCGCGGCAGACGGTACGCCTTCTGGAAGGCCACGAGCGCGTCGCCGCATGACGCGGTGAACGAGGTGCCGATGAAGGGCACGCGCACCTTGAGGCGGTAGAGCGCGGTGAGCAGGCCGCGGGCCATCGGACCCTTGGTGCCCGCGGCCACCCGGGCCCACTTGACGACGACGCGCGCGTCCAGCGCGCGCGTGCTGAGGCTGCCGGACGCGGCCGCGCTGAACCGGAGGTCGAACGCGCCGATGCCGCGCAGCGGCACGCTGAGCGTGAGCTTGCCGCCTGCGACGCGGCCCTTGACCGTCGCGACCAGCGCCCCGCGGTGCATCACCCGCAGGGTGACGACGCCCGCGTAGGCGGACGGCGTCACGGAGACGACGAAGCGCGTCGAGAGGAACGGCACGGCGGCGCCGTGACCGACGCTGAGCTTGGGTCTGACGACCAGCAGGGCCGCGGCACTCGCCGTGCCGTCGGCCGCGACCGCCGCGACCTGCCCGCCGCCGTGGGCGACGAGGTCGAATGCGTAGGCGCCGGAGGCGTCGGCCTCGGCGGTACCGATGGCGACGCCGTCGAGCGTGAGGGTGATCGTCTGTGCCGCGGCGGGCAGCACCTGGCCCGAGACCGCCACGTGGTCGCCGTACCCCACCGCGGCGAGCGCGAGCACGCAGGTGATGCTCGTGGGCGCCGGGTCGCCCGTGGCGGAGGGCGCCGGTGAGCTCGCCGAGGCAAGTGTCGCTGGGACCAGCAGCACGCAGAGTGCGACGAGCGCGCCGGCGAGGGCGCGGCGATGCCCGCTGGTGAAGGCCTGGCGCATAAGGTGGCTCCTTCCTCTCGCGCGCGAGCGCTTCCCTGTATGCCGTCGAGCCTAGCACGGAGCACGCACGACGGTCGAGGCGTGCGATACGATTGGCGCGCCAGCCCGCCCGGCCCGCGACCGCGAGGAGAGACGATGCTCGACGTGAAGATGGTGCGCTCCGACCCCGACGCGGTCCGCACGGCGCTCGAGCGGCGGGGAGCCGGATCCGCCTCCACGTTGGACGAGTTCCTGATGCTCGAGGAGCGGCGCCGGCGCATCCTCACCGACGTCGAGAGCAGGCGCGCCGAGCGCAAGCGCGCCAGTGACGAGATCGCCGTCGTCAGGAAGGCCGGCGGCGACGCCGCCGAGGCGATCGCCGCCATGCGCGCCCTGGGGGACGGCATCAAGGAGCGCGAGGCGGAGCTGGCGGAGGTGGAGGAGCGCCTCAAGGACATGCTCCTCGAGATCCCCAACATCCCCCTTCCCGACGTCCCCGACGGCGGCGAGGAGGACTCCGTGGTGCTGCGCCACGTGGGCGAGCCGCGCGCCTTCGCCTTCGCTGTGCGTGATCACCTCGACCTCGGTCTCGCCCTCGACCTGATCGACATGGAGCGCGCCGCCAAGGTGAGCGGCTCGCGCTTCGCCTACATCAAGGGCGACCTCGTGCTGCTGCAGTTCGCGCTCCTGCGCTACGCGCTCGACGTCGTCAGCGCCAAGGGCTTCAGCCCGGTGATCCCTCCCGTCCTCGTGCGCGAGGAGGCCATGTACGGCACCGGCTTCTTCCCCACCGACCGTGCCCAGGTGTATGAGACGGTGGACGGCGACTGCCTCGTGGGCACCAGCGAAGTGCCGCTCGCCGCCATGCACATGGAGGAGTTCCTGGACGCCGAGAGGCTCCCCCTGCGCTACTGCGGCTACTCCACCTGCTTCCGCCGCGAGGCCGGCGCCGCCGGGCGCGACACGCGCGGCATCCTGCGCGTGCACCAGTTCGACAAGCTCGAGATGTTCTCGTTCTGCCTGCCCGGGCAGAGCGCGGCCGAGCACCAGCTCATCCTCTCGGCCGAGGAAGAGATCCTCGCCGGCCTCGGCATCCCCTATCGAGTGGTCAACATCGCCGCCGGCGACCTCGGCGCCCCGGCGGCGCAGAAGTTCGACTGCGAGGCGTGGATGCCCGGCCAGCAGCAGTACCGCGAGGTGACCAGCTGCTCCAACTGCACCGACTATCAGGCGCGGCGCCTCAACTGCCGCTACCGCGGCGAGCACGGCCCGCGCTTCGTGCACACCCTCAACGGCACGGGCGTGGCCGTGGGCCGCACGCTGATCGCCATCATGGAGAACTACCAGCAGGCCGACGGGAGCATCGAGGTCCCGCCGGCGCTGCGTCCGTTCCTGGGCAAGGACGCGATCGGAGGCTAGCGGCCCAGGTCCGGCCGCGGCGCCCTCCCCGCCTCACTCGACGGGCTCGGCCTCGCCGAAGCCGGGCCCCTGCCCGTTCTCGCGCCAGGGGATGAGGAAGCAGCGCACGTCGACGTCGGAGAAGGTGTTCTCGAGGAGCATCCGTACGCGGCGCAGATCGCGCTCGAGGAGTTCCTGCTGGTCGAAACCGAGGCCGCCGAGGGCACGCTCGTACGAGGGGCAGTCCTGGTGCGAGACGAGGTAGACGGAGCGCACGCCATGTACCTCGAGCATCGTGCGCACGTGCTCCAGCGCCACGCGGCGTTCCATCCCCGGCCGCGTCAGCACCAGCGGTCCGCCGGGCACCAGCAGCCGGTCCGCATCGTCCACGCCCTCGCTTGCGAGCAGATCGGCGAGCGACGCCGCGATGCGGCCGTCGGAGCAGGAGATGAGCAGCGCAGTCATGGCGCGTAAGTATATATAAAGTCGCGGCGTCCGCCGACTAGGCCGCGCACCGACCCGTTGCTACACTTGCCGCACCCGGAGGGGTGGCAGAGCGGTTCATCGCACCGGTCTTGAAAACCGGCAACGGCGCAAGTCGTTCGTGGGTTCGAATCCCACCCCCTCCGCCATTTTGCAGGCATTTCTCGCCTACTTGACCAGGCGGAGGTGCGGTATTTCGTTGCCGGCAGGGGGATTGTTGACCGGGTTCTGACCGAATGCCGCGTCAATGGCGGCTGCCGCACGCCGGTCGGCTTCTTCCGTTGCGTGAACGTAGGTCGTCAGCGTGAAGGCTGACGAGGCGTGGCCTAGACGTCCGCCAAGGGTCTTTGCGCCGATGCCCGCCATGTCCATCAGCGTGCCGTTGCTGTGCCGCAGGTCGTGGAAGCGCACCTGCCTGAACCCGTTCTGCCGGATGAAGGCCGCGAAGCGGCTGCTGACGTAGCCGGGCGCGAGGGCCGCGACACCGGCATCTCCACGTAGCAGATCTTGCCGTTGCCGATGGTGGGTCTCATGACACGGTCACGGATGTAGCTTCTCGTGCCGCTCCAGCATCTCGATGAACTGCCGCAGGCGCCGCTCGCGCGACTCAGGCTTCTTGGCGGTCTGCAGCCGCCAGATGATCGCGTAGCGGTTGGCGCTGTTGAGTGTCTCGAAGAAGGCCTTCGCCTCGGGGTGCGCCTCCAGGGCGGCCTGAAGATCGCCGGGCACGACTGCCGTGCGCGGGGAGTCGTATGCGTCCGCCCAGCGCCCGTCCGACTTGGCGCGCTCCACCTCGGCGAGACCCGTCGGGCGCATCTCGCCGCTCGCGATGAGCGCCTCTGCCCTCTGGCGGTTGAGCTTCGACCAAACGCTCTTGGCGCCGCGCGGAGTGAACTTCTGCAGCCAGCAGCTGTCATCGTGGCGCCGCTTCTGGCCGTCGATCCAGCCGTAGCAAAGCGCCACTTCCAGGGCTTCGGCGTACGACACGGTCTGGCGCGCCGAGCCCTTCTTCGCGATCAGCAGCCAGACGCCGGGCGATTTGTCGTAGTGCACGTCGAGCCAAGCGCGCCAGTCGTCGCGCGTCTCGAACTCCATGATGGGAAGCTCCACCCTGCGTGGCAGGCTCGTCGTGTCCTCCTTGGTCTCCCGAGGTATGCCCCGCCCATCTTGTCGCTAGACGCAAGGATCGGAGGAGGAGCCAGCACCCGTACCTTCAGGATGCGGCGGGTGCCGCAAGCCGCGTCTATCGCCGTAGTCTTCGACAATTAGCCCTCACGGTGGACAATCCTCGGCCTGCGGACGTCCTTGTTGACCACATATTCGCCATACCGACAGCGAACTGACCGAACCCGGACGGAACAAGACGAGTCCACGGGAACCGGACCGGCTCAAATATCCCTTGCAAATTGGCCCAACTGTTGCCTGAAGCCGGGTTTCAGCCTCGGACGGACGGAGCGCCCGGCGGTCTTGAAAAACGGAGACGGCGCAAGTCGTCCGTGGGTTCGAATCCCACCCCCTCCGCCAATTTGCAGGCATTTCTCGCCTACTTGACCAAGCGAAGGTGCGAAGATCCCGGCAGTAGGCGCGGTCTCTGGATGTGCATCCTCTGCTGCTCAGACCGCTCGAACTTCGGCGAGCCGCTTGACTGAGTGCTCATCGTCCCAGCAGACGGCGGTTTCCCATGCGGCCCACGCTTGTGCGGCGATGTCGTGTGCCTCGTCGTCGAGACCGGCAGCGTTGTGGGGCAGCACCAGGTCGAGGTCGGGGACGTCGACGTGCGCCTCGTCCCAGTCGATCAGCGCGACCCGATCTACGGTCATGCGGATGTTGCGCGGGTTGGGGTCGCCGTGGACGACGCAGGTCTGATGTCCGACGAGCCGCGCCCACGCGGCTCGGCATCGCGCAACGCCCTCAGGCGGCATCGCGTCGAGGTCGATCTTCGTCCCGGTGTCGGCGTGCAGGAGGTCGGTCGACGACCGCCAGCCCGGGCGCTGCGGCCACCCCGGTGTCAACCGATGCAACTGGCGGAGCGTGTCGGCCACGCGACGCCAGTCGGCCTCCGTCTCGGGCGGTCTGCCTTCGACGTAGGTCATCACCACCACACCGTTGGCAAACAGCCGGCCGTCCATCGTCGGGATCGGCACCGGCACGGTCAGACCTTCACGATCGAGGCGTTGGAGGAGCTCGGTCTCCCACGCGAGATCAGCGTCGCTCCTGACACCGAGACGACCGACTGCGAGGTGCCCCTTGACGCGCACGGTCCACACTTCGTTGGCCACTCCGCCAGCGAGCGGTTCGATGCGAGCGACGTCGTCACCCCACTGCTCGAGGGCCTCCCATCCCATTGGCCACATCCTCCCCTTCACGCATCGCAAGATCACGGCCTATCGACACAAACGAAATGCTTTCCATTCCTCGGCATAACGCTCGGTACATGAGCAGCCAGACCGCCGCGCTGCGAAGCCGATCATAGTCCGATGGCCGGTCCGGCCCTTTGATCGAGGCGCCACGGCGCTGGGGCGTCCTCAGGCGCCGCCCGCGGTCGGCGTTGGGAGGCATGATGCGGTCTCCTCTGTGCACGCCTGGGGCGACGTGTCGGAGCGAATGGCCGCGTCGCCACACGCGACAGTGATCGTGCGCAAAGTGTTCCCCTGAGAAGATGATGTACAACTGGTGACGGCAGCGGTCTGCCGAGAGAGCAGCCCATCGCGAGTCACTGGCGACAGAGGGGCGCGGCCGGCCGAGCTAGCCACATCGGCACGCCGGGGGGCGCGGGGGCGGGCAACGTCCTGGCCCCCCGACGCGGGTGCCGTCTTCCCGCTTGCCTGCGGTACTCCTGCACCGCGGATTAGTACGATGAAACGAGCACACCCTCGGCTTGCACGTTCAGGTCCCAGGCCGGGGCCAGCTCATCAGAGGGGCAAGAGCGGGCTATCGGCGGCTCCGGTCACCCTGAAGGGGTGACAAACTCTCTAGGCCACAGGGCGCGTCCAGAAGGGTCTCTCTGTGCGCCTGACCCAGCCCGCTGCCGTCAATTCTGCAGCCTGCATCTCCTGGTCCAGCCGCGCGAGCCGGGCCCGATAGGACTGGAGCACGCTGATGGCCGCGTCGATCTCGTCGCCAGCGCGTGCGACCGGGACGCCCTCGCCCCGTTCCTGCGCCTCGATCAGTGCATCCAGCGCCATGCCGAGCATGTGGGCCACGGTGGCGCTGATATTGCCGGGGGAGTCCCCGAGGTCGTCGATCCGGTCCTGGAGTTCTCGCGACACGTCCGCCCCTCCCTCCCGTTCAGCGAGTGTTCGGTGCCGGACGCTGCCTCCCTCTCCGCGCAGTGTTCGAGCGGGCGTCGCTGCACGGCGAGGGGAGACGGTCAAGTCAGGCGGCGCTGTCGTCGGGCGGCGTCACGACTCATTGCCGCCCCCGCTGCAGCTCCGCCAGTCCGATACTAGGACGAAGCCTGACTGCACCTAGCCCGAGGCTCAATGACCTCGTGAAACCGGCCCAGGACTGCACGCGAAACGTCACTCGTCGGGCTCGAGGCGGCCCTCAGCCGTCACGCTGCGCACGAGCAGTCAGCACCTGCTTCGAGGCGGGCTCACGAAAGTGTGAGCTAGGACAGAGCGTGTCTTCACGCTCGCCGGCACACGACAATCGCGACCAGCCCGTGCTTTGGACTCTTCAATCCGTGCCCGAAAGGCCGCGGAGCGTGTCCCGAGAGTCCCTGCGTATGCCCGCAGGCACACGGCAATGGCGAGCGCCTCGCATCCCAGCTCGGCATCGAGAGCATGAGCCGCTCCACGGTGAGCCGCCTCTGCCGCACGCTCGACGAGCAGGTGCGCATCTTCCGCGAACGTCCCGCTCGAGGGCCGCTACCCCTACCTCTGGCTCGACGCCAAGGTGGAGCGCGTCCGCGAGGGCGGCGGCGTGCGTCACAAGGCCCTCGTCGTCGCCTACGGCGTGCGCGAGACCGGACGCCGCGAGGTGATCGGCATCGACGTCGGCGAGGCCGAGACGGAGGCCTTCTGGCGCGAGTTCCTGCGCGGCCTGCTGGCCCGCGGCCTCGACGGTGTGCTCCTCTGCGTCTCCGACGCCCACGAGGGCCTGAAGAAGGCGATCGCCCAGGTGCTCGGCTGCCCCTGGCAGCGCTGCACCGTGCACTTCCTGCGCGACATGCAATGGCACGTGCACAGAAGCCAGCAGCAGATGGTCGCGGCGGCGATCCGCCAGGTCTTCGCCGCCGACGACGCTCGCTGAGGCGCGCGCGCGACTGGCCGGCGTGGTCGCCGGCCTCGAGACCGCGGCGCCCAAGGTGGCCCTGCTCCTCGAGGCCGCCGAGGAGGAGCTGCTCGCCTTCATGGCCTTCCCGCGCCGAGCACTGGACGAAGCTGCGCTCGACCAATCCTCTCGAGCGCCTCAACAAGGAGATCGCCCGGCGCAGCGACGTGGTCGGCATCTACCCGAACGACGCGAGCCTCATCCGCCTCGCCGGCGCGCTGCTGCATCGAACAGAACGACGAGTGGCTCGTCGGCCGACGCTACCTCTCGGCGGAGTCGCTCGCCGGGCTCTACGCCGCGCGAGCAGGTCGCGCGAGCCGGAGCGCCCGGCGCCGAGAGCAGCGGGAGGTGGTCCTGCTCACGACCTCGATGACCCTGACGACGATCAGGAACTACACCACGTCGAGGGACTTGACCAGCTTCGCGCAACTTGGGCACTCAGTTGCGTGCTATTGAGGCCCGGGAGCGTGTCCCAGGCGAACCGTTCGCGTGTCTCTGAGGCTGCGGGATGTACGTCGCGTCGCAGATGCCCTCCGAGCGAATGTCCGAAGGAGCCGCTCCCGTGCCCAGCGAGCTCGCAGGACGTGCCAGCGAGTGGACCACATGTAGGAAGTGGCCGGGGCGTTGTCCGGCAGGCTCAACGTTGCTGTTCGAAGTGCGAAGTGCAGCCGCTCTCCACACGCCATCAGTTGTCGAACAGCCTGTGTGGCCGGAGAGGCTCTTGCTGATGCTCGGCAGGATCACCGGTCCGTTCAAGGAGGGCGCAACCTACACGATAGCGTGCCTCAGGCGGCTTCCATTCCGGGCGCGTCGCCCGGCCCCTGCCCCGATTCTGACCACATCAGCGCCCCATCTGCTACGCTGCCATCGGGGAGCTCACATCGGGCAGGGGGCTGCGCATGTGCCTTGTTATTGTCATCGGGTGGGTTATCGCCGGCGTCATCTGGCACTTCTTCGGGCCAGTGTGGGGCGTGATTGCCGTAGTCCTCGCCACATTCGCAGGCCCCGCCTGGAACCTCGTATTCGGGAAGGTCGGCGTCCCGGCCGACGGCAGCGTGATGCTCCCCGCCTTCAGCCCGCTGCGGCGACAGTTCAAGAAGGCGTGGCGGAAACTGGACTGTGACAACGTTGATGGCCTTGGTCCACGGGCGTATGAGGTGAATCAGGCGATCTGGGTGAGCAGATACCGGGATAAGAGTGCGGCCGCGTATCTGCGCCCCTGGGTGGACTGCACGAAGGAAGACTACAGCAGCTTCCGGACAGCTTGGGACCAATCGACCTGCCCGATACGCTGCGGCGAAGGTGAGTTCGACCACTGGCTGTATGAGTGGCTGGTCGTGCGAGGGAGTTATGAGCCTATAGCCGACCCCGTGAAGTTCATCGCTTCCCAGCAACTCAGTCTGGACATGAGACGCCGGAGTGGGGGTTGATGCGGGTGCGGCGGACGCTGCTCATTGCGGGCGCGCTGCTGCTCCTTCTTGCTGCCGCTTCGGGCTGCGGGAGCAGCGTGGGCAGCGGCCCGCACAAGTTCTCTGATAGCGCCGCCGGAGTCTCGTTCCGCTACCCGCACAGCTACCGCGTCGGCGCACCAGACGGCAGCGTGCACGGTGTAGCGGGCTATAGCGTGAGCGTCACCGATGGCCCCGAACCGCCCCAGGCTACCAGTGTTGTTTCGGTAAGCGTTATGACGTCGAGCGGTCCCGGGACGAAGGCGCAACAGACGGCGCTAGTTCGCAAGGAGGCCAAGCAGATCAAGCAGGACCTCAGCAAGTACCTCTCGGTCACCGGATGGTTGCCGCTTTCCACGAACAGGGACGCCAGCGCATCCCTGACCCAGCCGAACAGGGCGATCCCGGCGAACACCAGCACCGTCGCAGCTACCTTCCCGACGACGGTGTGCGGGTACGTGTGGCCGTAGCCCACCGTGAACATCGTCACCACGGCCCACCACGGCGCGTCGAACGGTGTGTGGATGGCTGAGCCAGAGTGCGTGCGTTCCTGCGCCCAGACGGTCAGCCACGCCAGGACCACGATGCCGCCTGTCGCCAGCGCGATCCACTTCACCTGCCCGCGTCGGAAGGAACGGGTGCCGCTGTCCCACACCCGCCTGGCGATGATGCCGAGCCGGACAAGGCGCACGACGCGCAGCAGGGCCGTCCAGTGCTCGCCCGTGAACAGCGCGATGGCGGGCGTGGCAATCACCAGAAGGTCGGCGAGGTTCCACACGTGGAAGAAGAACTTGCGCCTGTTCGGTGCCAAGTAGAAACGCGGCCCACAGTCGACCGCGAACGCGACGGACATCCCCAGTCGAAGACCGCCAGCACCGACCTGTACGACGGGCTGCCGAAGAGCTGCAGCAGCATCACCGCCAGATAGACGAAGGACACCGCCAGCCAGAACCACACGGTGTCCTTGTCGTAGTCGTCGAGCTTTGTCAGGCAGCCGGCCGCTCCTCTTCGTCCGATAACGCTGTTCCCTCGCCGCGGTCTCCCAGGGCAGGGACCAGCCCATCCATCCCTTCCCCGGGTTCCTCGACCGCTCCGCCGGCCGCGACCCTCGTGCCTCTGAGCAGGCTCGCGGTGAGCACCACGCCGAGCAGCGTGATGCCGAGAAGCACGTAAAAGGCCACCTGAAAGCCGTTCACTAGGGCCGTGGCCGCGGTCGCCGCCGAGGGCGCATGACTCGCGACGTAGTTGGTCGTCACCGTCGTCGCGATCGTGATGATCGCGGCAAGACCGACGGCGCCGCCGATCTGCTGGCTCGTGTTGATCATGCCCGAGGCGGCGCCCGCCTCGCCGGCCCTGACACCGGTGAGCGACGAGATCTGGATCGGCACGAAGGTCAGCCCCAGCCCGATGCCCGAGAGCAGGAACGGGGGCAGGAGGTCGCTCACGTAGCTGCCGCTCACCGGCAGGCGCGCGTACAGGAAGATCGAAGCGCTCACGAACAGCAAGCCGGCCACGAGCACCACGCGTGGCCCGATGCGGGTCACGAGCGCCTGCGCGGCGATCGCCACGGCGACGAGCGTGACCGTGGTGGCCACGTAGGCGACACCAGTCTTGAACGCCGAGTACCCCAGCACCTGCTGCATGTACAGCGTGAGCAGGAAGAACTGCGAGAACAGCGCGCCGCCGACGAGCAGGCCCACGATGTTGGCCGTGCGCGGCACGGGCAGGCGCAGCACGCGTGTCGGCAGGACGGGATCGGAGGCGCGAGCCTCGATGACCACGAACGAGGCGAGCAGCGCACCGGAGATCACGAGCAGAGCTATCGTCTCCTTCGCAGACCAGCCGATCTGGGTGGCACGTGTGAGCGCGTATACCAGCACCATGAGCCCGCTCGTCACGGTGACGGCTCCCGCCACGTCGAAGCTGCGACGTGCGAGGGCGGCCGCGGACTCCCTGGAGAGCAGGAACGGCGTCAGGCTGACCAGAACGGCGCCGATCGGCACGTTGACGAAGAAGATCCACTGCCAGCCGAAGGCGCTGGTGAGGACACCGCCGAGCAGCGTCCCCGCCGCCGCGCCGCTCCCGGCGATTCCGCCCCAGATGCCGAGGGCGAGGTTACGCTCGCGACCTTCGGCGAACGTGGTGGCAAGGATCGAGAGCGCGGCCGGCGAGAGCAGAGCGCCGCCGAAGCCCTGAACTGCGCGAAAGGTGATCAGCGACGCCTCCGACCAGGCGAGCCCGCACATGAGTGAGGCTCCGGTGAAGATCACCAGGCCGGCCATGAAGACCCGGCGGCGGCCGAACCGGTCGGCGAGTCGTCCGCCGAGCAGCAGAAAGCCGCCGAACAGGATCGCGTACGCAGTGAGTACCCACTGCAGGCTCTCGTTGGTGAAGTTGAGATCGGTGCGGATCGACGGCAACGCCACGTTCACGATGGCGATGTCGAGGACGACCATGAACTGGGCCAAGCAGATCGCCGCTAGGATGTACCACTTGCGCCTCTCCCACGAAGAACGGGCGTCGGCAGGGTACGCGGACTGGTCGGCACGCGTCGGCGTCAACGGGGTGGACAACGGACTCTCCTCCTTCGCCCGGGACCTGCCGTTTGTCTCCGGTCAGAGGCAGCAACCGGGCCTGTTCGCAAAATAGGTATCGACGAAGGTCCTGGACCATCCGCCGAGCAGCTCTCATGGGGGCCAGAATTCCCGCGAGCCCCGCAGCTCTAACTGCCACGGCCTCCGGGCGGAGCGTGGACCGGAGCCTGGGCAGCGGCCAGTAGCCTGAAGCAGAGGATCCTCGTCTGCGACCGAAGCGCCGAACGAGACCGAGATTAGTGACGACTCGTGGGGCCTGACTGGCACTCGGTTGCGTCTGCATGGTCTTCAGGGTCTTCGAGATGGCAGTGTCTGCAACCACGGCTGGAACCCTCCGCCTCGTCGGCGGGGTCCGTCTGGTCTCACGCGCTATGCTGTCCCCCTCGTGGGCCGCTAGCTAGGCCATCGCGTCGGCCAAGACGCGGGCGCTCCATGGCCGTACGTTCGGGCGCGGGTGCGCAAGGGGTATGACAGAGGTGTCCGTAGCCGGTAGGAGGCGGCGCATGAGGGTTGGCGCCTCCCCTGCGTCTGGTCCGCTTTTCCAGGAGGGGTCGCATGAGGAAGCTCCGCTCCTGTCGTCGCGGCTCGGCGAGCGATGGTGCGCAGGTGCGGACTGCAGTGCTGCTCGCCGCCGGCGTCGGTGCTCGCCTGGCGCCCCTGACCTACTCGCTGCCGAAATGCCTCGTCTCGGTGAGCGGCATGCCGATTCTTGAGCGACTCGTGCGGGCCCTCGACGATCACGGGATCGATCGCCTCGTGATCGTCGTGGGCTACAGGGCGGAGATGATACGTGCCTTCCTCGGCGAGACCTTCGGCGGCGTGGCCATTGAGTACGTCGTCAGCCCGCTGTTTGCGACCACCAACACCCTCTACTCGCTGTGGCTGGCGCGACATCTCATCGACGAGCCACTCCTGCTGGTCGAAAGCGATGTGGTCTTCGACGAGCCCCTCCTCGCGCCGTTGCTACGGCCCGACCGGATCGCCGTCTCGCGGCAACTGCCGTGGATGAACGGCAGCACCGTGACGCTCGACGCGGGCGGCACGGTCAGCGCCTACTACCCGCAACCCCCCGGCGTCTACGACCACTGCACCGATGCTGACCACTTCATGACGGTCAACATCAGCAGCCTCGGACGCGACGCGTGGCGCGAGGTCGGCGTGCGACTCGACCGGCACGTGGCAGCCGGTCGCACCGGCCTCTTCCATGACATCGTCTTCAACGAGATGATCGCAGACGGCAGCATGGCCCTTTCAGCCGTGATCTTCCCCACCGGACGCTGGTATGAGATCGACACGCCGGCCGATCGGGACGCGGCGGAGCTCGTGTTCTCAAGGCCCCCGCACTCCGCACATGGGTCGCACCATCGGACGGCCCGCAGTGGCGGAGCGATGCGATGAGCCGCAGCGCCTCACGGCCGCTGGCCAGCCCCGAGCGGTCGATGCTCTCGCTCGCACGGGACCTGCCCAACCAATGCTCGTTGGTCGCGCTGCTCGCTTCGGCGCTTGGCATCTACTTCGCGATGCGCGGCGTCTACCCGGCGGCGATGATCGCGCTGCTCTGGGCGGTCGTCTTTGACTGGAGCGATGGCCGCCTGGCGCGGGCCATGAAAGGACGCACGACCGATCAGCGTGCCTTGGGCGTACAACTCGACTCACTGATCGACCTCGTCGGCTTCAGCGTCGCACCCGCCCTGCTCCTCATGCGGGTGGGGCACCTCAGCCCCTGGTTCGTCCCCGGCGCCTTTGTGCTCCTTGCTGCCGGAGTCATCCGGCTCAGCTACTTCAACGTGTTCGGGCCACTCGACGATTCCACCTATCGGGGCCTGTCGCTCGACAACAACATCTACGTCGTCGCGCTTCTCTTCATCTTCGAGCCGCTCGTCTCTGCGACGGTCTTCGCCATCGTCCTCTACGTGGCGCTGATGCTGCTTGCCGCTCTCAATGTGGCCTCGATCGAGACGCCCAAGCTTGGTGGGCGCTGGTACTTCGTCGTCATCCTCTTTGCGCTCGTGCTCACGGGGGTCTACGGATTGGAACTGCGTTAGCCGAGGGGCCCGCGATCTAGGAAATTGTCGCGGCACCCCGAGGGTGGTCCGGGCCGACGGCGGGAGTGTCGCTGCGGGTCGGGGCGGGCTATTGCCTGGTCCGCCAGTGCCTTCCTTGGTCCCGTATGCTCCTCTGCCGCTTCCTCCCGCATCCCCACCGCGTCGCCCGCCTTCGTGAGAGCAAACGACACCCGGTTTCCCCTGCATGAACAGGGGCCATCAGGAGAGTGACAGATGAAGCGAGTGAGAGGATGTGCATGATGGCCAGTCTCGGCAATTACCCGGCTGCGGCGGTGCTGCGGGCCGAGGACGTTGTTCGCGCCAAGAAGTTCTACGCCGACGTCTTGGGGCTGAGGCCGATGGACGTCCCCGGTTCCGGGAGTGAGGGCATGTTCGCAGCGGGCGCTGGCACCGTGGTCCTGATCTACGAACGCCCAGGCATGCCGGCGCCGCAGAACACGGTCCTGGGCTTCAACCTGCCCGCCGACCAGTTCGACGAGGTCGCCGCCGACCTGCGAGCCAGAGGCGTGACCTTCGAGGACTACGACGTGCCCGAGATCGGCCTCAAGACCGTGAACGGCATCGCCGACTTCGAGGGCACCAAGGCGGCTTGGTTCAAGGACAGCGAGGATAACATCGTCAACATCGTCGCGATGTGATCGTAGCGGGATCAAGCGCACGGAGCTAGTGTTCAGGGCCTCCTGCACAAGCTCGGCGAGTGGAGCTTTCCCAGTGGTGCCGGTGAAGGCGCAGTCAAGGCCACTTGCCTGCTCGCCCCGTCATCCCGGGCACCGCTCGTCGCGTGGTCAACGACATACAGGCCGCCGAGCGCCGCCACGACCGAGAGACCGAGAAGCGCCAGACTCCAGGTTAGGATCTGGCGATTGCGGCGACCGCGTGAGCGGTAGGCGGTCCTGCTGTCTACGGTCTCCTCCAGTTGCGCGGGCAACGCTAGCGTTCTCGAGCCACCGTCAGAGCGCCCATCGCTGTAACGCAGCAAACGTAACACAGACGCGTCGGTCTCATAAGGTCCGGACACGAGCGAGACCAAGCGTCCCGAGGCCCCTGACTCCGCAGTAGAGTGGGCGGCGGACTACGGACCGCGGAGACGTCTGTCGTCACCGCAGTCCGTGTGGCCGCGGGCGAGTGGGGGAGACCACAGAGAGGATCGACGCCAGACTCA
The DNA here is from genome assembly GCA_963709845.1 of uncultured Thermoleophilia bacterium. GTDB lineage: Bacteria > Actinomycetota > Thermoleophilia > UBA2241 > UBA2241 > CAIXSE01. The sequence continues at coordinate 408,329 of CAVPXV010000007.1, read as the reverse complement.
GTTACGTCTGTGCGGCCCCGGGAGCGATGAGTCCGAGCTCGATGGCGCGTGCCCGGCCTCGGCGCGGCCGCCGGCGCCGAGCCTGCGGTAGAACGAGGAGGCGTTGTTCTGGATCGTCTTGCGCGAGACGAAGAGGTGCTCGGCGATCTGCAGCATCGTCATCGCGGTGGGCAGCCAAGGAGACCTCCTGCTCGCTTGTGAGCAGGGGCACCTTGTCGATCTCCCGGAGGTAGTCGCGGCGGGTCGCTGCTGGCCGTCTTGGTCTGCCCGGTCTGATCCGGAGAGCGGGGAGTGGGTCAGTACTGACCCACTCCCCAAGAGACCTCCGAACCGTGCGCCCTACTTCACGACCTGGAACGGCCGCATCATGTCGTTCTCTTCGTGCTCGAGGATGTGGCAATGGTAGACCCAGGTGCCGTAGCTCCCGGTCTTGCAGTTGTAGTCGAGCTGCGACGTGGCCGGCAGCGTGAACTTGGCGCGGATCCTCGTCACCATCCCCGGATAGGCCTTCACCGTGTCCTTGTAGCCCATCTCCTCCGCGGCCGCCGGGATGGGCTTCCCGATCAGGTAGTCGGCGACGTCGGGCTTGGCCGTCGTGCGCCCGGAGGCCAGGTAGGCCAGCCACGCCGTGGTGTAGGCGTCGACGTCGAACGCCTGGCGGTTGACCACTTGGAATTGCTCGAGGTGCATGTGCATCGGGTGAGCGTCCACGGTCAGGTTGATCCACTGCCAGGTCTCCGTGGTGCCGGCCTTGACGAAGTCCGTGGTCGGGTCCATGAAGTGGTAGCCGTTGAGCAGCACCTCGGTCGGGTTGTCCTCCGCGTCGGTGGTCTCCTTGAGCACCACGTCGCGCGGCGGCAGCTTCGGCGTCGGCGTCAGCCGCGGGACCGCCGGCAGCTTCAGCTTCGCGGGGAGCACCGAGGTGTCGGGGTCGTTTGCCGGCACCGGGGTGTCGACGTTGATCTTCATGAGCTGGGGCACTGTGTTGTTGTCCTCGTCGCCTATCGGGTAGGGCGCCGGGGCGTCGTTGGTCATCATCACGGTGCTTCCCAGCAGCCCGCTGAGGTCGACGATCACGTCGAAACGCTCGCCGGGGGCGATCAGCAGGTCGGTCTTCTCCACCGGCCTGGGCAGGAGCCCGCCCTCGGAGCCGATGACCCAGAACGGCAGGTCGCCCCCGCCCACCTGGTGGAAGCGCAGATTGTAGAAGCGCGCCTGCGACCCGTTCAGGAGGCGCAGCCGGTAGCGGCGTGGCTGGGCGTCGAGGAAGGGGTAGGCCTTGCCGTTGATGACCGGCGTGTCGCCGAAGAACTCGGGCACCCACTTGGGGTGGACGGCGCTGACGCCTTGGGTGGGATAGAAGAGCGTGCCGTCGGCGTTGAACTCCTTGTCCTGGATGATCAGCGGCAGGTGATACTTGCCGTAGCCGGAGGGGACCTTCTGGCCGTTGATCGTGGTGCCGTTGTCGACCTTGTCGAAGATCAGGTAGCCCGCCGCCAGTCCGAGGTAGGGCTTGAGGCGCGTGGCTCCCATGGTGTGGTCGTGGTACCAGAGCAGGGCGGCCGGCTGGTCGTTGAGGTAGGTGAAGGTGTCGGTGACGTAGTCGGGGCCCGTCTTGCCGTTGCGCGTCCACCACTGCATCGGCGTGCCGTCGAAGCGCGCCGCGGTGTGTCCGCCGTGGAGGTGCGGGATTGCCGCGCCGGTAGGCACGTCGGAGCCGGCGATGGTCGAATCGATCGCGTCCAGTAGCGGGAACTTGTTGCGGCTCGTCGGGAGGTCGTTGATCCAGTGCACCACCACGGGCCGGCCTGAGGTCGCCACGATCGTCGGGCCGAGGAGGACGGGGGACTTGCCGGGCTGCCCGTAGGTCCACACCGTGGCCGGGCCGAGGCCGGCGTTGAACTGGTGCTGGCTGGCCGACATGTTGATCTCGTAGTAGTCGGCCCACAGCGAGTACGGGGGATTGAACGTCGGCGTCGCCACTGGCGGGACGGGCAGCGGGTCCACCCAGTGGGGCATCGACGGGCTCTGCGCGAAGGCCGCGGCGGAGAACCCCATGAGGCCGGCGGCCAGTGCGACAGCACCATGATGGACAGGCCGAGCTTCCTCACTTTCATATGCGTCTCTCTCCTTTTCGCCGGCCCGTGCACCCCCCGGTGCCCTGTTTGTGACCGGCGGGAGATACCGTACTGATTCGGCCCGAGTTAATCAACGTTAACGACTGTTGGTGGTGTGTACCGGGTTTGGCAACATGCGCCCAGACCGCTTCGCCACGTTCCCCAACGATTGGCCCGGCTTGAGCTCATCGTGCCCGTACCCCAAGCGGCGGAACGCTCGTGGATGAGCGGGAAGATCCAGAAGGTCGACAACGACTGGGGTCAGTTACACCGGCCTGCCCTTGCCCCCTTTCGCGGCCCCGCTAGGCTGGAGGACAGAGACCCGGGCGCGACGAGGAGGACTTCATGGAGACGAACGAGCGCGGAGACGGACTCGATCAACGGGCTGCGCTGGAAACCCGAGTGCGGGAGGTCCTCGCCACCCAAGCGGCGGTCGACGCCCTGCGGGAGGAACACCTGACCTTCGGCGAGCGGGCCGCCGACAGGCTCGCCGCGGTGGCCGGCAGCTGGACCTTCATCTTCACCTTCCTCGGAGTGCTCGCCCTGTGGATCGGCCTCAACGCCTTCGCCTGGACCAACCGCTGGGACCCCTACCCCTTCATCCTCCTCAACCTGCTCCTTTCGATCCTCGCCGCCTCCAGGCGCCACGACACTTACTGGGACACGCGTGTCCCCTGCATGAGCGGCGAGGTCGGAGGCGTCCATCGCTGCGTGGCGCCAGGCGCCGCGGAATGTTAACCCTGCGCAAACGTGGTTAACCGACGTCTTCCCGGGGCCATAAGACATCATGATTGAAACGCGGGCGGGCTTGCCCGTCGGCTCTTGAGGACGCGGAGTCTGCCGCCACTGCAGCTCGTGCGTCCGGGGGTGAGGACATGAAGGCCACAACACACAGAGGGGTAGCGCGTCTTGCCGGCCTGCTGCTCTTGTCGTTGCTCGTCTTCGCGATGAGCATCCAAGCGGCGCAGGCCGCGACCATCGCCGGAACGGGGGCAGGGTCGAGTACCGCGTCCCTCGCGGCGACCACTCAACTGCAAGGATCGACGGCCTCCGCCGCAGCTCAACTTGAGCAGGGCACCAGCACCATCGCGGCCGTGACCGCGGCAACGGCCCCGGCCGGGACGCAGGGCAGCGGTGGCGTCGCGTCCAGTGCGTCTTCAACGAGCGCCTGGATCGCTGCCGGATCGGCCGCGGCCATCGTCCTCGTGGGCCTCGCCGCCTGGGCGCTGATGCGCCGCCGCCGGCAGCCCGGCGAGAGCGCGTCGGCGGCCTACTGCGCGCAGCACCCCGAAGACGCGGTGTGCGCAGCCGCTTGAACAAGAACAGAGACAGACGTCCACCGGTCATAGGCGGTGGCGAGGTCGGGGCGGGTTGGCGGCAAGGCGAACCCGCCCCAGTTCGTGCGTACCAGCAGCCGCCTCCACGTCCCATCAGCCGGCGGGGAGCCACTGACCGGCCCGTGGGCCGGTCTTCGTGCTTCTGGGAGCCGGCCGACTCGGGACTCAAGCGGCGCGACGTGGTCGCCACTCGGCGGAGCCTCTGCCGATTGGCTGTCGATCCCAGATTCGCACCTAGGAACGCTCGCCTACCCCACCCGACGGCTTATGCCCGGTCACGCCGCAGCGATAGCAGTCTTCCCAGAACTCGGAGGACTTGTAGTCCTGCTCCTCAAAGGTATGCTCTGTAACCCCACACCGCGTGCACACGCAGCTCCTACCCCTGAAGCTATGTTTCGTGACCCCGCACTTCTTGCATACGCACTTCGCGTCCAACACATGGCTCTCGCCGCATGCGGTGCCCTTTGTGATCTTCTTTCCAAACGCTGCCGCACGGGCAGCTCTTGGGCCCTTGACGCGCGCTGCCGTCTCGATCAGTTGTGCACCTGCCGCAGGCCCGAAGCTTACTAAGGCGTGGCCGACCGGGGAGTCCTCCGGGTGCGAGGCATCTCGATACCAGCGGTTCGTCATGTACTGATCGACGACAAGCTCGAGCACGATCGCCGCCGTGGGCGGGTTGAGCGGAGGTCCCGCAGACAGCCTGTGGAGGATCGACAAAGAGAACTGCTCGTAGGTGCCTGGAGTGTCGACCACGAGGCAAGCCTTTATCGCCTCGACCAAGGTCGACTGAAGCTGCCAACTATCCAGGAAGGCGGCGACGCCGGCGGGCTCACCGATGCGGTCCAGCGTGGCAATCAGCGCCAGAGGCGCCTCGGGACGAACGAAGACGGGCAAGCGGCGGGCTGCGACCGCGACCACTCTGTGGTCGTCATCGGCCAGGCAGCCGAGGAACGCAGTGAAGGCGGCGTCAAGTGTCGTCTGGCTCCCGGAGTAGCGGCTGGTGTTCATGTCCGCGAGCGCGGTGACAGCGGCGAGTCGCACGGTCGGGTCCTGGTTTGACAGTGCTTGGATGATCTTGTCCTGCCGCTTCGCCTTGCGCCAGGTCTCGATGTCTTCGACCTTCGTCTTGCCGAACACCTGGCCCCCTTCCCCGAAGAGGTCGCACGCCTCGCAGAGTATCCGGACAGTGCCAGCGGCTGGGGCCGACCATACGCCCATCGGGGTAAGACGCCAGCGTTGTCGCGGTCACGTCGACGGGCAATCGCGCCCTTTCGAGAGTCCGATCCAAGACCAACCAACCACCGCACAGAGGCGGAAGCCGAGTGTAATGACCCCCGGTATTCCTCGCTGACGCGTGAAGGTTGTCGCGCCGGCTGGCGGTTCCTCGCCTCGAGGCAGGCTTGCGGTGGGGCCGAAGGGCGATCGCTTGGTGCGTGGGCCGAACAGAGATGCGGGCAATTGCGTAGCCAGGGCTCCTGCCAGGCTGGGATTCCCGCCTGCACGCGACCCGTAGCTCGTAGTCCTAGGCGAGTCCCAACGGAGTGGTGGGCTTGCGCCGCGCGGTGCAAGTCAGCAAGCAGGGGCCGCAGGGACATCGCAGGGGCCGTCGTCGATCAAGCAAACGGCGGCCTGCCAAGACATGGTCGGAGCGGGAACCCTCAAAGAGTCAACGCAGGAGGGATGACCAATGTCCAAGTATCTCGTACGTGCGACCCTTACATCCGATGGCGTCAAGGGCCTGCTCAAGGAGGGGGGCAGCCGCCGCCGCGAAGCGGTGACGGCGCTCGCCGAAAGCCTCGGCGGAAGCCTGGAGGCGTTCTACTTCGCCTTCGGCGACGAGGACGTGTACGCGATCCTGGAGCTTCCCGACAGCGTCTCGGCGGCAGCGGCGAGTCTCGCGGTCACTGGCTCTGGGGTCGTGCGCTCCAAGGTCGTCGTGCTGCTGACGCCCGAGGAGGTCGACGTGGCGACGAAGAAGACGGTCACGTACCGCGCCCCGGGCGCGTGACCCCACCGGCAGCGAGTGACCGGCCACCGTTTGGGGGACTGGGCCCACAGACAGAACGCCCTGTCGGGCGGCGGTGATGGGAGGAAGGTCTCCGCCGGTGTCGCGCCGAACTACCGCCGGTGGACACCTTCCTCGTCACCTTCATCTCCCTCCTCGCCTTGGCCGTCGCGTTCCTGACGCTCGCGCCGCTGTGGGGCATAGGCCAGCCCAAGGGCCCACGCCACTAGGGAAGAGGACGCCGACCGGCGCGAGGGTCGCGCCGGAGCCGCCTTCAACCTGCACGCGTGATGACCGACTGGCACGAAGGCCCGCCGCCCGTGAGGGCAGCGGGCCATCGTCCGCGCTGCCCGCCGCCGGCCGAGCCGTGAAGGACAACGCTTGCGGTCGCCGCCGAAGACGCACAGCATGAAGGTGCCCGTCGCAGATGCTCGGCATGGCCCGGCACGCTAGGGACGGATTCCGGCGTGACGCGCCGGAGAAGCGACAAGGTAAGCACGTCTTGGACGGCTGCCTTGTCAGCATTCTACCGAGCTGCGGCGGGCGTCTCCATGCTCAAGAACACGCACAGCGAGCGGGGCGAACGGTTACCCGCTCCAGGGAGGACCGCGATGGCGGTTGACCTTGCGGCAAGGCCCGCCACCCGTGAGGGCAGCGGGCCTCTTACGCGCTCGGCCACCGTTTCGGGGACTTCGCCCGCACGCACAGATCGTCCGGTCAGGGACGACGGTAGGCGATGCTGCGGTCATGCAAGGGTGACGATGGGGCGGCGCGGGTGACTGTCACTCCGACTCGCCTAGGCACCGTCCGCACGCGCACCTGCGTAGGTCCCCCCAACGGCCTTCCCACCGCCACGCTCTGTCAAGATGGCGGCATGGGCGACGGCAGTTTCATCGAGCGAGTCGACTTCGTGACCATCCCGACCCGCGACGTCGACCGGGCAAAGGCGTTCTATGCCCAGATTCTCGGTCTGCCCTCAAAGCCCGGCAGCCCCGAGGAATTCGAGACAGACAACCTGACGCTCAGCCTGTGGTGCCCGGAGGACGAGGGCCTCCCCTTCCAGCCGATGACAGCTGGCATCGCCCTCCGAGTTCAGGACGTTCATGCCGTGCGTCGGCGACTGGAGGCCGCTGGTGTCGACTTCGAAGGCACAGAGGACACCGGCGTCTGCCACATGGCGTTCTTCCACGACCCTGACGGCAACCTGCTGATACTCCACCATCGGTACGCACCGCTGCCGTAGAGGAGGCCGCTCACCCTCACTCGCCCAAGCACCACCCACGCGAGCATGCCCGAGCTACCGCCAGTCGTCCGCGCCCCGCCACCCTTGAGGGCAGTGGGCGTCTGGTATGACCGGCCACCGTTTCGGGGACTTCGCCCACACGCACCGAACGTCCAGTCACGCCCGACTGTAGGCGACGCTCCGGTCAACCCGCAAGGGTGACGGTGGCGAGTGCGGGTGACAATGGCCGAGGCTGGTCGGTGCCCACGGCAGCGGGGAGGGCCACCGGATCGAGGGCGCGGGCGAGGTCGCGGGCGAGTCGGCTCACGTTGCCCCCGGACTATACTTGGCGCATGAAATGGGCCTTGGTTCTCGCAGCCCTCCTCCTGCTCGCCGGGTGCGGGCAGGCCAAAGACCCGTTCATCGGGAGTTGGGCCGCGGTCCAGCATGGCCCCGCCGCTGTGCTCGTCAGCAAGCAGGGCAGTAGGTACGTGGCAATCGAATACCTCGGACATGGGACTCGGGCAACGCCTCGTCTACACTCGTCAGGGCAACCAGGGCAACCACCTCATCGCCGTCGTGAAGCCGAATGGCTGGCCCAAGTGCGGTGCCGACCTCGACTCGAAGACAGGGCTTCTGCGCCTCACGCCCTTTGGGTACGTGCTGAAGAGGACATCGACCAGCACGACTGGGCCGATCCCAACGCCGTAGCGGACGCGCCGCCTTCACGCCCCCGCCTCCAGCTCCAGCAGAAGGCCCGCCGCCCGTGAGGGCAGCGGGCCTCCGCTGGCGTCGGGCCGAAGGGGACCCGAAGGTCAAGCCACCCGCTTCCTTGTCAACAGCATTGCCAACGTTCCGCGGCAACATCTCCGAGCTGCGCATGGCCGCGACCCAAGACCAGATAGAACCACCACACAGAGGCGGTACCCGAGTGTAATGACCCCCGGTATTTCTCGCCGGCGCGCACGCGAAGGCTGTCGCGCTGGCCAATGGTCCCTCGCCCCCAGGGGTAGCCCTGCCCCCGGGCGGGCACTCCATGCGCGTACAGAGCGTCGTGCGCCTGCGCCCAGGAGACGTGAGCGGGCAGATGGTGCCGATCCAGCTGCCGGCTAGGCTCGCGACACGCTCCCAGAGTTGGTGCCATTTTGGTGCCGAGAGTACCTACGGAAGGCTACGGACCTCTACTGGAACGTAAGGTAGTATCGCTCCCTTTGCAGGGGTTTCTGCGGGAAGCATCGGCTGGCTGCGGGAGCCTGCGGAGGCCTAGAGCGAACTTGAAAACCGGCAACGGCGCAAGTCGTTCGTGGGTTCGAATCCCACCCCCTCCGCCATTCTCGCAGGTACTTTGCCGCGTCCGCGCGACCAGCGTGGGGGCACACGCCGTGACTCCGTCCGTTGAGCGCCTCGTGCCGATTCCAGAGAAGATGCTCGACGACCGTTCCGCTGCCGTCGTCCTCGCAGAGGACCAGATCTTGGCTCTGGTCGGCCGGCCCCTCTGGAGCCGACGACACCCGGGCACCGTCGACGCGCCAAACCCCGCCCGACGCGAGATAATGTCCCGTGAGATGACCGACTCCCCCTGCCCCTATCTCACCTGCGAGAAGTCGACGTTCCGCGAGAGCCTCGATCTCACGGAACCCGATTCGATGAGGATCGTCCTCACGTGGTACTGCGAGCACCCGTTCCACGGCGTCGCGCTCGAGCTCGGAGACGCACGCCTCGCCATGGAGCGGCGCTGCGCAGCCTGCTCGCTGCCACGGCCGGAGCCTGAGAGCGACACCGACTGAAGGGCCGCACCGCTGCGTCACGGGAGGCGTTGGCGAGCGCGTCGCAGAGGCCGCGCGCGACGACCTCGTGCTGACCGTTGCGATAGTAGCGCGGTACGCCGTCGGGCGCTGGCCGGTCTCGGCCGCACCCACGGGTCACGGCGATGGTACTGTGAACAGATGGACGGGACGCGCAAGACAACGAGACCGACAGCGTGCCGCAGTCGTGAAGGTGTGCGCGACCGGCGTCAGACAGAGGAGCGCATGCTCGTGGCGGCCCAGCACCTCTTCGCCGAACGTGGCTTTCATGCCGTGAGCGTCCGCGACATCGCCGCCGAGGCCGGAGTGAGCCACGCCCTCGTCCACCGCTACCTGGGCAGCAAGGAAGCCATCCTCACCGCCGTCATGAAGCGCCACACGGGGCCTGTCCTCGAGGTAGCGCGGGTAGCGGGAGGCGTTCGCGAGGCGGTTCCGGACATGTTCCGCGAGCTGCGCGTGCATCGCGCGGACTACCTGAAGCTGCTGGCCCGCATGGGCATGGACAGCGTGCCCTTCGACATCGTCAAGCCTGAGTTCCCGGCATATGCACTCCTCATCAAGCTGCTGACGGCAGACGCCGCAGAGCGTGGCCGCGAGCTGCCGGACCCGCGCGTGCTCGCCGCCTCCCTCACGGCGCTCGCGATCGGATGGACGGTCACCGAAGACTGGCTCGTCAGGGCCTCAGGACTGGGTGACGTCGACGCCGCAGGTCATAGAGGCCTCACTTGGACTCATCCTGCTGAGCATGGTCGACAGCGGCTCGTCACCGGGCGCCCCCGGTGAGGCGTCGGGTGAGGCGTCGAAAGGCACGTAGCCACGAAGCGCCGGCGCACGCCCGATGCGCCAAGCCGTCGGTGCCGGCGCGCCGGGATCAGGGGAGCCGGCCCTCGAGCGCTTCCAGGGCTGGGTAGATCAGCAGCGCTGTCTGGCCCATCAACTCGAACTCCCAGTCCCGCGGGGGACGTCCGTCGAGCAAGGCTTCGACGATCCCTGTATCGGCGCGGCAGTTGTCCAGAGCGGCGGCGGCGACCGCCAGCTCACGCTCGAACGAGCCGTAGCCGCGGTCCTTGCCGGCGACGAAGAACGCCACGCGGCCCCGCAGGAACGCGTCGATGACGTCCAGCCGCTCCAGGGCTTTGAGAAGCACCGGCTCGTGCCAAGGCGAGATGCCGCCGGCGGGCGTCGCCTGCAGAGGTCCGTCGGCGGCGGTCAGATAGCGCACGATGGCGAGCAGCTCGTTGGCCACGTCCGGCAGGTCGAGGCGCGGGCGGGCGACCCTCGCCTCGCCGTCGGGACCGGACGGCACGAGACCGCGAGGCACCTTCGCAGTTGAACCGGCGTCGGTCATGACCATCCCCAAGCGAAGCAGGCTGGCGCGTGCCGCCGTGCGCGCGCCGTATCGCCCCGGATCGACGTCTTGCGCGCCGTGAGTCCGTGTGCCCGCCCCGTCATCGCCGCCCCCATCAAGCCTCCAGCCATAGCGTAGGGCAGCAAACGGCCGAGAGCAATGGTCTGCGGCGATCGCGTGCCGAGCGGCCGGGGACTTCCGGGCCCTGCGAGACGCCACCGACGCGGCTAGCGCGAGGGGTCGCTGAGCGCGAGCACGGTGCCGTCGTCGCCGACCACCCAGCCGCGCAGGCCGGCGGGCAGGCCCACCGCCGGCAGCGCCACCGCACGCAACGCGTTGTCGGTGCCGGTGAGCTGTTCCTGCCAAGAGGCGCCACCGTCGCTCGTGGCGAGCATGGCGCCTTGGGCGCCCACCGCGAGGCCCGCGCCGGTCACGTCCATGGTCACGCCGGTGAGCACCGCCGGCGAGCCCGCCTGACGAGTCCACGTACGCCCGCCGTCGCCGGTGACGAGGATGACGCCCTGCGGCGCGTCGCCATCCACGCCCCAGTCCTCGGCCGCGGCCCACCCATTCAACTGGTCGACGAAGTGCAGGCTGAGGACCCGGCCCCAGATCGGCACCTCGACGCTCTCCCAGGTGTCTCCTCCATCGCTCGTCCGCAGCGTCACGGCCCGTCCTTCACCGTAGGGTGCGCCGCCTCCGGCCCAGCCGTGGAGCACATCGATGAAGGTGACGCAGTGCAGGTCGGTGGGCACGGCGTCGGAGCGGCGCCAGGTGGCGCCGCCGTCGCTGGTACCGAGCAGGCGGCCGGCGGCGCCAGCCACCCAGGCGTGCCCGTCGCCGAGGGCGGCGACCGCCGCGAGGTCGGCGCCGGCCGGCGGATCGAGGCGCGCCCACGTGCGTCCGCCGTCGGCGCTGCGGGCCAGCACTCCTCCGTCGCCCACGACCCAGCCTTCGGCGCCGGCGAACGCGATCGCCGCCAGGTCCGACGCCGTGCCGAGACCCACCGCCTTCCAGCCCGCGCAGTCCGCCGTGGTGACGGCGAGCCGGCCGCGGGCGCCGGCGACCCACAACTCGCCATCGTGCCAGGCGACGGCGTTCAGCGACGGTGCGGGGCCACGGGTCAGGCGCTGCCAAGACCGGCCCGCGTCCCGGCTGGCGCACACGGAGTCTGCGACGCCCGCCGTCCAGACGCGGCTGCCGGGGTGCGCGTCCATGGCGCCGGCCATGCCGACGACCGGCAGCTGCCGATGCCGCCAGGTGCGGCCGCCGTCGCGGGACGACAGGACGCACCCTCCGGCGCCGCTGGCCCAGGCGACGCTGGATGAGACCATGCGCACCGCCGCAAGATGCACCCCGGTCCCGGAGACGCCAGGGTGCCACGACAGGCCGCCATCAATCGTGCGTAAAACGGCGCCGCCGTCGCCTACGGCGATCCCTCTGCGGCCGCTCAAGGCGACCCCGAAAAGCGTAGCGGTAGTGTGGGACGCCCCGGGTCGCCAGGTGCGGCCCCCATCAGCGGTGTACACCGTGTAGCCAAGCGCACCTCCGGCGACGCCGTGCAACGTGTCCCTGAACGCGATGCAGAAGAGGTTCTGAGAGGTCGTCGCGTTCCGGCGCAGCCACGTGCGCCCTCCGTCGACCGTTGTAAGGACGACCCCGCGCGTGCCCACGACGCAGGCGCGCAGGCTCGAGATCGCCGCCACCCCGAACAGGGTGTCGGTGACTCCAGAGGCCTGCTGCTGCCACGTGGCGCCACCATCGTCCGTGCGAATGATCAAACCGCCCTCGCCGATGGCCCAAGCCGAGCGCCTGCCCAGCGCCCCAAGGGCGAACACGTCGGCGGTCGTCGGAGTGCTTTGCGCGTGCCAGGTGACGCCGCCATCCCCCGTTCTCATGATCGTGCCGTGCGTCCCTGCCGCCCAGCCGTAGGTGTCGTCGACCATGCTGATGGCCGTGAGCTGGTTGCCCTGAGGCGAAGGACTCAGCCACCCGACGGCCGGCGCCGCCGCAGCAGTCCGCCGAGCCTGGTGGGGCGCCGCCGCGGCCGGCGGGACCGGTGCCTCGTCCGGCAGGGCGAGATCGGCGTCAGTGGCGAATCGCCATGAAGCCCCACCGTCCTCTGACACCAGGAGCATGCGACGTCCGTAACTACCCGGCGCAGTGGCATCGCGACCGAGAACCAGCATACGTGCGATGCGCATCCCGTCCTCCCAGACTCCTGCCCCCCCGGCATAGCTACAGGAGAGGAACAGTCGGTCGCGGTGGTCAAGCGCGAGCTTCTGAGAGTAGATCGAGTAGTCGGTCTCGGACGGAACCACGATGACCGTCGGCGGACCCCAGTCTCCGTCCACGGGACAGCTCTGGTGGACCAGCGCCCCGTACGTCTGACCGGGGAAGTACGGACCCGAGTCTCGCCTCCACTGGCGCGTGATCAGGTGCAGCGTGTCCGTGGAGTCACACACGAACGAGGCGTATGTCTGGCGGCCACTCTGCACCGGCGGATCGTCGAGCGTGGTGAAGCCACTGGTCAGCGCCGGGATGGGCGCGGTCCAGCCGTCGTCGCTCGAGTACGGCGCCAGAGCGTGCGTGTACGGCATCGCGGTGCCGTGGGCGCCGCCCACGACGTGCAGGATGCCGCGGCTGTCGAGGCAGATTGCCGGCTGATTGTGATGGTCGTTGGCGGGCTTGGTGACGGCGAGCACCCGGACAGGACTCACGGCGCCGGTCAGGTGATCGTACCTGGCGATGCACTGGGGCACACCTGCCGAAGGACCGCGGGAGGCGCCGGGCCACACGAACCAGGTCGAATCGCCGTGTGTGACCGCGAACGAGGAGCCGCCCGACCCTCTTGACAGTCCCAGGCACGAGGTCGTCACCAAGGTCGAGGCGGGCACCACCAGTGTCTCGCCGTCGAGGCGTGGCTGGGTGACACGGAGAGAGTAGGCGATGCCGCCGTGCCCAATGTATGGCTCGGGCGAGGGCCGCCAGATAGCCAGGAAGGGTGGCCCGTCGATCTCGTTGTGCCCCACCCACTGTTCGGTCGTGATGTTGCCGCTCGGCAGGTCGAAGACCTTCCACGAGCGGCAGAGGTCCCAAGAAACCATCAAGACGTTGCGCAGGCTGCCGTCGCGCAGCCGGATGGTGAGCGGGTTGTAGGCGCGGTCCTGGCGGTCGAAGACGATGCGGTCGTTGAGCTGGCCGCTGGCGCCGACCGTGCCAACGAACGTGGGAAACCTATCGCGCAGGGCTTGGCTGAAGTCCAACTGCTGCCACGTTCCGCCGACGAGCGTCGCCACGTACGATGTGGCGTCTGCGTTCGCGGTACGGCTACGGAGGTAGGCGCGGTCGGCGGAGTCGAAGGCCGGCACGTTCCGGGTGTAGTCGGGCGCGTACCCATACTGGGCCGACAGCCCGACTCCGGAAGCGAGGGCGAACGGCGACCAGACGCTGTCGGCACGCGCCGCCGGCGCAGCGATGACGGCGAGGGCGACGGCGAGCAGGACGACGAGCCCGGCGCGGCGCGCCGTCCCGCCGCCCGACCCCGCGCAGCTGTCCCCCAAGGTGCCCACATCCACCATAGTACAGGCTGCGACATGGCAGAGGGGAACTGAACGCCTACCGGCAGCGATTGACCGGGACGCTTCCCGCCTCCCGCAGGTTCCCGGCACGCCTGCAGCCCCTCACGCGCGGCGGCCTTTGTGACAACACGCACAATGATTGCAGGCCCATTGCCCCTCCTGTACAGTGTTTACAAGTCCTTCACGGTGCTTTCATGGGGCCGCTTGGCCCCCCAGACGCACCGTTCGCGCACCTGCGACACAACAAGGAGCGGTCGATGCAAGAAGTGACTCTCGCGGTACCCGGGCTGTGGGCAGACCACCACGTGGTCGCGGTCCGGGCGCTGCTCAAGGGCGAGCCCGGTGTCCACGACGTGACGGCCAGCGCGCTCGGCAAGAGCGTGAGCCTCGCCTACGACCCGGCCATCACCGACCCGCAGCGCATCGCCGCCGCCCTCGAGCAGGGCGGCTACCGCGTGGGTGAACCCGAAGAGACCGCGGCGCCGCCCACCGACAAGCCGGCATGGTCGGCCGCCGGCGTGCGCGTCACGTCGACGGACCCGGCCGATCTGGCAATGTCTGGGGACCACCGCAAGTACTGAGGAGTGGTCCCCTCTTCCCCAGCGGGCCGCTTACGCGGACCCGCACCGTCCACGCCCCGGCATGTTCTCAGGCGCGGCACGCCCAGCGGCGCCGCGCCCGCAAGCCCAAGGAGTTGACCCATGGATGACGTGAAGAACGAGGGCGCCCCGCCCGCCGCCAAGAGCATCGACCCCGCCGCCCTCGAGATGCTGGCGCACGCCGACGAATGCGGTATCGAGACCGCGTTCAGCCGCGCCGACGTCATGAAGCCTTGCCCTATCGGCGAGAAGGGCGCCTGCTGCCGCATCTGCAGCATGGGGCCCTGCCGCCTGGTCGGCAAAGACGCCGAGGAGAAGACCGGCATCTGCGGCGCCGACCTGCCGACGATCGCCGCCCGGCACTTCGCGCGCCAGGTTGCGGGCGGCGTGGCGGCGCACTCGGACCACGGCCGCGACATGGCGATGACCCTGCGCGCCGTGGCCAAGGGCGAGGCCGCCGGCTACCGCGTCAAGGACGAGCAGAAGCTCGCCGTGGTCGCCGGCTACATGGGCATCCCCACCGCCGGCCGCCAGGTCAACGAGATCGCCCTCGACGTGGCCGACAAGGCCCTCGAGCAGTTCGGCCAGCCGCACGGCGAGATCATCTACACGAAGCGCGCCACGCCCAAGCGGCAGGCGAAGTGGCGCGAGCTCGGCCTCACGCCGCGCGCCATCGACCGTGAGGTCACCGAGGTCATGCACCGCACCCACGAGGGCGTCGACCTCGACGCCGAGAACATCCTCAAGAGCGCGCTGCGCTGCTCGCTGGCCGACGGCTGGGGCGGCGCCATGCTGAGCACCGACATCAGCGACATCCTCTTCGGCACCCCCTCCCCGCTCTCCAGCGAGGTCAACCTCGGCGTGCTCAAGGACGACCAGGTCAACGTGATCGTCCACGGGCACGAGCCCACGCTCTCGGCGATGCTCGTCGAGGCCGCGCGCGACCCCGAGCTCATCGCCGAGGCGCAGGCGGCCGGCGCGCAGGGGATCAACCTCGCCGGCATCTGCTGCACGAGCAACGAGATCCTCATGCGCTACGGCATCCCGGCGGCCGGCAACTTCCTGCACCAGGAGCTCGCCGTGCTCACCGGCGCCGTGGAGGCCATGGTCGTCGACGTGCAGTGCATCATGCAGGCGCTCGGGCCGCTCGCCCAGCGCTTCCACACCCAGCTGATCACCACCTCGCCCAAGGCCAAGATCCCCGGCGCGGTGCACGTGGAGTTCGACGAGCACCGCGCCCCCGAGACGGCGCGCGAGATCGTACGCATGGCCATCGCCAACTACCCCAACCGCGGGCCGATCCACATCCCCGACTACCACGAGCCCCTGGTCGCCGGCTTCAGCCACGAGTACCTCAACTACATGCAGGGCGGCTTCCACCGCGGCTCGTTCCGCCCGCTGAACGACGCCGTGATCGCCGGCCGCATCCGCGGCCTCGCCGGCGTCGTCGGCTGCAACAACGTGCGCGTGACCCAGGACGAGGGCATCGTCGAGATGATCAAGCGCTTCATCGCCGAGGACGTCATGGTGGTGGTCACCGGCTGCGCCGCCACGGCCGGCGCCAAGGCCGGCTACCTGAGCCCCGAGATCCTCGACTCAGCCGGGCCCGGCCTGCGCGAGGTGATGGAGGCGATCGGCATCCCGCCGGTGCTGCACCTCGGCTCGTGCGTCGACAACTCGCGCATCCTCACGGTGCTCACCCAGGTGGCCACCGAGGGCGGTCTCGGTGAGGACATCGACGACCTCCCGGCCGTCGGCCTCTGCCCCGAGTGGATGTGCGAGAAGGCGATCGCCATCGGCACCTACTTCGCCGCCTCAGGCGCGCACGTGATCTTCGGCGTGAGCAGCCCGGTCGAGGCGTCCAGCGTGGCCACCCGCCTGATGACCAAGGGTTGGGAGGACCTCGTCGGTGGCGACCTCGAGTTCATCCCCGACTGGGACGAGATGTTCGCGCGCTCGCTCGAGCTCATCGACGCCAAGCGCGCGGCGCTCAAGCTGCCGGCCTACGACCCGTCGCTGTACGGCGACAGCGGCGACAGCCCGTACTTCGCCGCCATCAAGGCCTATCTGGCGGAGCAGGCGGAGCAGCAGGAGCGCGGCCTCGAGACCGTCGGCTCCCCCGTGTATCCGCTCGCGGAGGGCCACTCCCACGACCACGGCGACGGCCACCCTCACACGCACGGCGAGGAGGACGCCTGATGTCGCGCTACATCGCCACCCGCGCCATCCGCGGCGCCACGGGGATCGTCGCTGAAGCCGAGGCGGCCGTGACCGAAGCCCTCGCGGAGCTCGGCCCGGACGCGCCGGTCGCCTTCACGAACACCGCCTACTACCTGCCGGTCACCTACGCGTTCACGGGCCACAAGGTGGAGAGGCTCGGCGACCTGGCGACGGTCATCGAGCGGGCCAAGGGCCTGCTGCACCCCCTCCCGAGCGACAAGATGTGGCTGCCGTACCTGGGCGAGACGCTCGACAGCGGCATCGCCACCCTGTTCGCCGAGGAGGCTCTCGAGGGCGTGCGTTTCGCGCGCGGCAGCGAGCCGCAGATCATCAAGCTCGACCACGCCGGCGAAGACGGTGAGCGCTTCACCGGCGGCGACCTGCTGGTGCACGGCGACAAGATGAAGCTCAACGGCCCCATCGACGACATCCAGCTGCGCGCCTGGGGCATCCAGCTCGTGGACGGCAGGATGCCCGGCTTCTGCGCCATCGTCGGCTGCGCCAAGAGCAACGAGGTCGCGGTCAAGATCGTGCGCGAGCTGCAGAGCCGCGGCATCCTCATCTTCCTCAGCGGCAACGTCAACGGGCGCAGCATCATCCACCAGCTGCAGGAAGAGGGTGTCCAGCTCGGCTACGACACGTTCACCGTGCCCTTCGGCATCGACACCATCTCCGCCGTGTACGCCCTCGGCTTCGCCGCCCGCTCCGCCCTGACGTTCGGCGGGATGGACGCCGGGCAGGCGCGCAAGATCATGCTCTACAACAAGTACCGCGTGTTCGCCTTCGTGCTGGCGCTCGGCGAGGTCGACGACCTCAAGTACGCCACGGCGGCCGGCGCCATCAGCTTCGGCTTCCCCACCATCGCCGACACGCGCATCCCGCAGATCCTGCCGACCGGCGTGACCACCTACGAGCACGTCGTGAGCATGCCGTTCGACGAGATCCCCGGCGCGGACGACATGGAGCGCACCGAGAAGCTCATCCAGCGCTGCATGGAGGTCCGCGGGGTCAAGGTCAAGATCGCCAAGGTGCCGATCCCCGTCTCCTACGGATCGGCCTTCGAGGGCGAGCGCATCCGCAAGGACATCATGTACGCCGAGTTCGGCGGCAAGCGCAGTCACGCCTTCGAGTACCTGCGCATGAGGCCGGCCGACGAGGTGGAGGACGGCAAGGTCACCGTCGTCGGTGCCGACCTCGACGCCATGGAGGAGGGCGGCGCCCTGCCGCTGGGCATGGTCGTCGACGTCTCCGGGCGCAAGATGCAGTCCGACTTCGAGCCGATCCTCGAACGCCAGTTCCACTACTTCATCAACGGCGTCGAGGGCATCCAGCACAACGGCCAGCGCGACATCGCCTGGACGCGCGTGAGCAAGAACACCTTCGCCAAGGGCTTCCGCCTGGAGCACTTCGGCAAGGTGATCCACGCGCGCATCCACGAAGTGTTCGGCAACATCGTCGACAAGGTGCAGGTCTACCTGACCACCGACGAGGCCGAGGTGGACGCGCTCATCGAGGAGGCGCGCGTCGCCTACGGCCAGCGCAACGAGCGTATCGCGACGCTCACCGACGAGTCCGTCGACACCTTCTACAGTTGCCTGCTCTGCCAGAGCTTCGCGCCCAACCACGTCTGCGTGGTCAACCCGGAGCGCGTGGGCCTCTGCGGCGCCTACAACTGGCTCGACTGCAAGGCCAGCTACGAGATCAACCCCACGGGTCCCAATCAGCCCGTGCCCAAGGGCGTGGTCCTCGACCCCGTGAAGGGCGAGTTCTCGGGGCCCAACGAGTTCATCTACAGCCAATCCAACCAGACGGTGGACCGGGTGACCTTCTACTCGATCATGGAAGCGCCCATGACCTCGTGCGGCTGCTTCGAGTGCATCATGGTCCTCGTCCCCGAGGCCAACGGCTTCATGATCGTGAGCCGCGAGGACCCCAGCATGACCCCCTGCGGCATGACCTTCTCCACGCTTGCCGGCACGGCCGGCGGCGGCATGCAGACGCCGGGCATGATGGGCATGGGCAAGTTCTACCTGACCAGCAAGAAGTTCATCCCCGCCGACGGCGGCATGAGCCGTGTCGTGTGGATGAGCTCCAACCTGCGCGAGAGCATGCGCCCGGCGCTCCAGGAGGTCTGCGAGCGCGACGGCGTGCCCGATCTGCTCGACAAGATCGCCGACGAGACGGTGGCGACCACCGTCGAGGAGCTCCTGCCCTTCCTCGAGGAGAAGGGGCATCCCGCGCTCACCATGGATCCGCTCTTCTGACCCCCCTGACACCTGGAGTGTGAAGATGACCGCAGTGGAGATCCCTGCAGAGAAATACTCGGGCTCGGTGCGCGAGGTGACGCTCGGCAGCAGCTACGGGGGCGGTACCCGAGGTTCCACCGTGACCGTCGGCGGCGAGACCACCCTGCCCTTCCTGGGCTTCGAGGGCGCCATGCCCCACCGGCCGGCGCTGGCGGTGGAAGTCGTCGACATGCGGCCGGACGACTGGTCGCCCGAGCTGCTCTCGGCCTGGGGCGACGCCGTCGACGACCCGGCCACCTGGGCGGCCAGGGCCGTCGAGCTGGGCGCCGACCTCATCGCCCTCAAGCTGCGCAGCTGCCATCCTGACTCCGGCGACCGCGGCGGCGAGGACGCCGTGAAGACCGTGGACCGCGTCCTCGCCGCCGTGGGCGTGCCGCTCCTCGTCTACGGGCCCGGCACCGCCGACAAGGACAACGACGTCCTCGTCGCCGTCGCCGACAAGACCAAGGGCGAGCAGCTGGCGCTGGGCCTCTGCGAGGAGAAGAACTACCGCACCATCGTGGCCGCGGCGCTCGGCAACGGCCACGCGGTGATCGCCCAGACGCCCATCGACGTGAACCTCGCCAAGCAGCTCAACATCCTCATCTCCGACATGGGGCTGGGGCTCGAGCGCGTGCTCATGGACCCCAACACCGGCGCCCTCGGCTACGGGCTCGAGTACACGTATTCGGTGATGGAGCGCCTGCGCCTCGCCGCCCTCATGGGCGACGCGATGACGCAGCAGCCGATGATCTGCACGGTCGGCGAGGAGGCCTGGCGCCAGAAGGAGTGCCGCGCCACCAGCGACGTGCCCGAAGCCTGGGGCGACCTGGCCGCGCGCGGCGTAGCCTGGGAGCTGGCGACCGCCGCCACGCTGCTGGAGGCGGGCGCCGACGTGCTCGTGCTGCGCCATCCGGCGACCGTGGCGGCCCTGCGGGACGCCCTCGACGACCTCACGAAAGGAGCCTGACCAGTGGCTCTCACCGGACTGCAGATCTACAAGCTGCTCCCCCAGACCAACTGCAAGGAGTGCGGCTTCCCCACCTGCCTCGCCTTCGCCATGAAGCTCGCCCAGAAGGGCACCGAGCTCGACAAGTGCCCCTACGTGAGCGAGGAGGCCAAGACGGCGCTCGCCGCGGCGGCGGCGCCGCCCATCAAGCTCGTCTCCATCGGTAAGGGAGAGCGCGCCTTCGAGATCGGCAACGAGGTGGTGCTGTACCGCCACGAGAAGACGTTCTATCACCAGCCCGGCCTCGTCGTGCGCGTCAAGAGCGACGACGCGGACCTGGCCGCCAGGGCCGGCGCCGCCGGCGCCTACGAGGTCGAGCGCGTGGGCATGCAGCTGCGCCTCGATGGCCTCGCCGTGGAGCACGCCGGCGCCGACGCGGCCGCGTACGCCGCGGCCGTGGCCGCGGCCCGCGCGGCCGCGCCCGGCCTGCCGCTCGTGCTCATGAGCGCCGACGCTGCGGCCGTCGACGCCGCTCTCTCGGGCGGCGCGGCGGCCGACCGGCCGCTGGTGCACGCCGCCACGGCGGCGAACTGGCAGGCGATGGCGGAGGTCGCCAAGAAGCATGGCTGCCCGCTGGCCATCCGCGCCGAGGGCGGCGACGTCTCGGCGCTCGCCGAGCTCTCCGAGCAGGTGCGCGGCGCTGGTGTCGAGGACCTCGTGCTCGACCCGGGCACGGGCTCGCTGCCGGCCGACCTTTCGGCTTTCACACAGCTGCGGCGCCTCGCCCTCAAGAAGGGCGTCAGGGCGCTCGGGTTCCCGCTCTTCGCCCTCGCCGCCGGGCCCACCTGGCAGACCGAGCTCGTGCGCGCCACCCAGGCGGTCGCGAAGTACGCCGGGGTCGTCGTCCTCGACCACCTCGAGCCCGGCGAGCTCTACACGCTGCTGACGCTGCGCCAGAACATCTACACCGATCCCCAGAAGCCCATCCAGGTGGAGCCCAAGCTCTACGAGATCGGCGCCGCCGGCGCCGACAGCCCGGTGCTCATCACCACGAACTTCTCGCTCACGTACTTCTCCGTGTCGGGCGAGGTCGAGGGCGCCGGCGTGCCGGCCTGGCTCCTGGTCGCCGACAGCGACGGGCAGTCGGTGCTCACCGGCTGGGCGGCCGGCAAGTTCGACGCCGAGAAGATCGCCAAGACCGTCAAGGACTCCGGCATCGAGGCGAAGATCAGCCACAGGAAGCTCGTCATCCCCGGCCACGTGGCCGGACTCTCCGGCGAGGTGGAAGAAGAGCTGCCGGGGTGGCAGATCATGGTCGGCCCGCGCGACGCCGTGGACATCCCCAGCTACCTCAAGACGGTGTGGAACGCATGACGCGGCGATGACCGGGACGCGCACTACCGCCGGCGGCACGATGCTGGCGACGATCACGTTCAGTCCGTCGGGACAGACCATCGAGGTCCCGGCGGGCACGAGCCTGCTCGACGCCGCCATCCTCTGCGAGCTCGACCTGCCGGCGCCCTGTGCCGGCCAGGGCCGCTGCGGCCGCTGCCGGGTGCGCATCGTGTCCGGGGACGTCGAGCGGCGCAGCAACGCCGGCCTCGCCGCCTTCGAGGTCGCGGACGGCTGGGCGGTGGCCTGCCAGAGCTTCGTGCAGGGCGCCGCCGAGATCGAGGTGCCCGAGCGGCGGCGCGAGACGGTGCGCCCGCACGGGCATGCCGTCTCGGAGCCCGAGAGCTTGCCCATCACCTGCGACTGGCGCCAGAACCCGGCGGTACGCACCTTCGAGCTCGACATCGAGCCGCCCTCGCTGGCCGACAACACCAGCGACTTCGACCGGCTGCGGCGGGCGCTCAGCCAGCAGCACGGCATCGAGGAGATCCGCGCCGAGCTGCCCATGCTGCGCCGCCTCGGCAAGGACCTGCGCATGGCCAACTGGAAGGTCAGCGTCACGCTCGAGATGCGCGACTGGGTCTACGGCGCCTACCTGCCGCCGCGGCTCATCCGCATCTATCCCGGCGCCTTCAGCCACCGCAGCATGGGCGTCGCGATCGACGTGGGCACTACGTCCGTCGTGGTCTACCTGCTCGACTTCTCGACGGGCCGCGTGGTGGACAGCGCCAGCGCCTACAACAAGCAGATCGCCTGCGGCGACGACGTGATCTCGCGCATCATCTACGCCAAGCGCAAGCGCGGCCTGGACCGCCTGCAGCACCTCGTCGTGGAGACGATCAACGACCTCCTCACGGAGCTGCAGGCGCGCAACGGCATCGAGCTCTACGAGATCCACGAGATCGCCGCCGCCGGCAACACGACGATGACGCACCTGCTGCTGGGGCTCGACCCTCGGTACCTGAGGGAAGAGCCCTACATCCCCACCGTCTCGTCGGCGCCCAAGCTCGTCGCCGGCGAGCTGGGTCTGCACGCCAACATGCTGGCGCGCGTGCACGTGCTGCCCTCGGTGGGCAGCTACGTGGGCGGCGACATCACCGCCGGCGTCATCTCGTCGGGCATGTACGCCACCGACAAGCTCACGCTGTTCATCGACATCGGCACCAACGGCGAGATGGTGCTGGGCAACAAGGACTGGCTGCTCTCGTGCGCCTGCTCCGCCGGGCCCGCGTTCGAGGGCGGCGGCGTGAGGCACGGCATGCGCGCCGCCGCCGGGGCCATCGAGGACGTGTTCATCGCCGACGACACGTGGGAGCCCACCTTCCGCACGGTCGACGACGCTCCCGCCGTCGGCATCTGCGGCAGCGGCCTCATCGATCTTCTCGGCGAGCTCTTCGTCACCGGCCTCGTCGACAAGTCGGGGCGCCTCGACCTCGAGGCGCCGACCGCGCGCGTGCGCGTCCACGACGGCGTGCCCGAGTACGTCGTGTGCCGCGCCGGTGAGGGCGGCGCCGAACACGACATCGCGCTCACCGAGTCGGACATCACCGGCCTGATCCGCGCCAAAGCCGCCATTTACGCGGGCTACGAGGTGCTGTGCAGCAGCGTCGGCGTCGATCTGGCGGACGTGGAACAGATCCTCATCGGCGGCGCCTTCGGCCAGTACATCAACGTGGAGAAGGCGATCCGCATCGGCCTGCTGCCAGACCAGCCGGTCGAGCGCTTCCACTTCCTCGGCAACACCAGCGCGCACGGCGCCTTCGCGACCCTGCTGTGCGTCAACATCCGCCACGAGGTCACTGAGGTGGCGGCCAAGATGACCTACCTCGAACTCAGCGCCGACAACACCTTCATGGACGAGTACACGTCGGCGCTGTTCCTGCCGCACACCGACCTCGACGTCTTCCCCAGCGTGCGCGACGCGCTGGCGCGACGCGGGAACGGCGGCGCGCGCGGGGCTACCTCGAACGGAGGCTGACCACATGACCACCACCATCGCCGTCGCGGGCAAGGGCGGCACCGGCAAGACGACACTGGCCGGCCTGCTGATCCGCCGCCTCGCGGCGGCCCAGGCCGGCCCGATCCTCGCGATCGACGCCGACCCGGCGAGCAACCTCAACACGGTGCTCGACCTGCCCCTCGAGAAGACGGTCGGCGACGTGCGCGAGGAGACCAGCGAGAAGGCACGCGCCAACCTGCTCGAGGCGGGCATCGCCAAGCGCGACCTGCTCGACTACGAGATCAACAGCAGCCTCGTGGAGGGCGTCGGCGTCGACCTCCTGGCGATGGGCCGGCCGGAGGGCCCGGGCTGCTACTGCGCCGCCAACAACATGCTGCGCGCGATCATCGACGCCATCGCCGACAGCTACCCCTGGGTCGTCATCGACAACGAGGCCGGCCTCGAGCACCTCTCGCGGCGCACCACGCGCGACGTCGACGTGCTGTTCATCGTCAGCGACGCGACCGTGCGCGGCATCACGACGGCCGGCCGCGTCGCCGCCCTGCTCGCCGAACTGGACACCAAGGTCGGCGCTCACTACCTCATCGTCAATCGCGCCGCGGATGGGCTCTCGCCCGAGCTCGAGGCGGCGATCGCCGAACACGGCCTCAACCTGCTGGCCGTGCTGCCCGACGACCCGCAGGTCGCGGCCTTCGACGCCGCCGGCCGGGCGCTCGTGCACCTGCCCGCCGACAGCCCGCTGAACGCCGCTCTGCAGCCCGTCGTCACGACCATGCTGTCCACGACCGAGAGGAAGGAGGTCACCGGTGCTCATCATCGGTGAGAACATCCACATCATCGCGCCGCCGGTGAAGGCGGCCATCGAGTCACGGGACGCCAAGGTGATCCAGGACTTGGCGCTGCGCCAAGTGGAGGCCGGCGCCGACGTCCTCGACCTCAACATCGGCCCGCAGAAGAAGCACGGCCACGAGGTCATGCCGTGGATCGTGGAGGTGGTCCAGGAGGTCACCGACACGCCGCTCTCGCTCGACACCACGAACTTCGCGGCGATGGAGGCCGGCCTCGAGGTCTGCAAGAAGCCGGCCATGCTCAACTCCGCGTCCGCCGACCCCGCCCGCCTCGACAGCGTCATGCAGCTGGCGGCCAGGTACGGCGCCAAGGTCATCGCCCTGACGATGGGCGTCGACGGCATCCCCACCACGGCCGACGGCCGCGCCGGCATCGCCATGGAGGCGCTGCTGCCGGCGGCCGAGGCCGCCGGCCTGCCCGTGCAAGACGTCTTCCTCGACCCGCTCGTGCTCGCCGTGAACTGCAACCAGGACGTCGCCCTGGAGTCGGTCGAGGCCATCCGCATGTTCAAGATGATGGCCGACCCGCCGCCCACCACGGTCGTCGGCCTCTCCAACATCTCCAACGGCGCCCCGCCCGAGAACCGGCCGCTGATCAACCGCACGATGATGGTCATGGTCATGGGCGCGGGTCTCGACAGCGCCATCCTCGACCCCACCGACGAGGCGCAGAACGAGTTCATCCGCATCGTGGAACAGCGCGACGAGAGCACGCCCATGAGCAGGCTGGTCGTGGCTCTCTACGATGCCGTCGCGGCGATGGAGCAGCTCGACCCGTCGGCCGTGGACCCCGGCGACCCCGGGCAGGTCGACTTCTACAAGACCTACCGCATGCTCTGCAACGAAGTGATCTACGCCGACTCGTACCTGCGCATCTAGCCGGAGCGAGAAGCACGAGGGGCGCCGGGCCTTTCGGCCCGGCGCCCCTCGTGCGTTCAGGTCGCGCGCCGCGCTCAGACCGCGGCGCCGTCCCCGGACGGTGGCGTCGCCGCGCCGGCGTCCGCCTCCGGTGTGGGAGGCGTGTAGCTGCTCCACGGATCTGTCTTCTCGCCGCCCCAGCCGCAGCAGCCGTCACCCTTGACCATCCTCCAGGCACAGTACGCACCGGCGCCGACGAGGACGAGCAGTACGACGAAGATCACTTTCTTCATGCGGGTCCCTCCTCCGATTCGCTCTGTGCATCATACCCCCAGCCGTCCGCCGTGCACGCGAGCACGAAACAGGCGGCCCATACGGCGACTGCTCTTCCATACGCGTAGATGCGGGCTACCATGATCGGTGAGTCGCCTGCGGCTTTGCCCGGACGACCCGGCTTGCGTCGATCAGGGGGGAGGCTCGCCGATGGAAGAGATGTCTCTGTTCCCGGGCGTGACGCGACGGGAGTTCCTCAAGATCTGCGGGGGGCTGGCCGCGCTCATCGGCCTGGGTCAGGCGGGCGCCGCCGACGTCGCCGATGCCCTCGAAGCAGTCGCGAAACGGCCTGTCGTGATCTGGTCCCTTTTCCAGGAGTGCCTCGGGTGCTCCGTCAACCTGCTCCAAAGCCGCACCCCCGAGGTCGCCACCCTCATCCTGCAGCAGATCTCCCTCAACTACCACGAGGCCGTCATGGCGCCGGCGGGCGCGGACGCCGAGAAGAGCTTCTGGGACACCGTCGCCACGGGGGACTTCTTCTGGGTCGCGGAGGGCGCCGTGGCCACCGGGATCCCCGGCGCCATGACCGTCGGCGGCCAGACCTCGGAGGAGATCGTCCGCAAGGTGTACCCCAAGGCGAAGGCGACCATCGCCATCGGCAGTTGCGCCTGCTACGGGAATATCCAGGCGGCGGCTCCCAACCCCACCGGGGCCAAGGGTCTCACCAAGTTCATCCAGGACGACATGGGGATCGCCAGCCCCACGGTCATCAACATCGCCCGCTGCCCGGGTAACGCCGAGGACATGCTCGCGACGCTCACCTACGTCCTCGTCTACAAGAAGGTGCCGCCGCTCGACACCGTCGGGCGGCCCAAGTTCCTGTACGGCGCGCTCGTGCACGACAACTGCGAGCGCCGGGCGCACTTCGAGCAGGGCAACTACATCGAGACGTTCGGCGACCCGCACACCGCTGACGACTGGTGCTGGTTCAAGATGGGCTGCAAAGGCCCCGTGACGTATGCACCGTGCCCGGTGACCCGCTGGAACGGTCATCAGAGCTGGTGCATCAAGGCCGGCCCATGTATCGGCTGTTCCGAGCCGGCCTTCTGGGACACTATGGAACCCTTCTACTCGCCGGTGCCCAACATCTCGGCCCCCGGCATCGTCGGCATCTCGGACACGACGTTCACGGCCATCCTCGTCGGGGTCACGGCGGGAGCCATCGGCGCGCACCTCATCGGGACGACCGTGACCCACCGCCTCCGGGGCGGCGGACCGATGGAGTCGGCTCCCGAGACAGCGGCCGGACAGACCGACGCCGGGCCGAGCCAGGGCGAGGCACCGCCGACCGGTGGAGACGCGGCGAACGGAGGAGGTGAGTGATGGCCAAGACCAACGTCGTCATCGATCCCATCACGCGCATCGAGGGCCACCTGCGCATCACCTGTGTGGTCGAGAACGGCAAGGTCACGGACGCCTGGAACACGTCCACGCTCTTCCGCGGCTTCGAGATCTTCATGAAGGACCGCGACCCGCGCGACGTGTGGCACTTCGCGATGCGCATCTGCGGCGTGTGCCCGACGCCCCACGGGTGGAACGGCGTGCGCGCCAGCGAGATGGCCATGGGCGTCGAGAAGATGGACGACAACACGCGCCTCATCCGCAACATGATGGAGGCGAGCCAGATCGGCTACGACCACATCCTCTGGTTCTACGTCCTCAACGCGTTCGACTACGTCAACGTGCCGAACGCGCTCAACGCCAAACCGACGACGCCGACATTGAAGGCCGTCCAGCAGACGCTCAAGACGTTCGTCGCCTCGGGCCAGCTGGGGCCGTTCGCCAACATGTACTGGGGCAACCCCGGCTACAAGCTGCCCGCGGAGCTCGACCTCGAGCTCACGGCCCACTACCTTCAGGCGATCGAGATCCAGCAGATCGCCAACGACGCCGGGGGGGTGTTCCTGGGCGGCAAGTACCCGCACATCATGAACTACGCCCCGGGCGGCGTGACGCAGCTGCCGGGGATCGAAGACATCATCACCTACCAGCAGCGCATGCAGCAGGTACAGCAGTTCATCGACACCGTGATGCTGCCAGACCTGCTGACCATCGCGCCCTACTACATCGACCTCGCCAATGTGGGGCAAGGCGTCGGCAACTTCCTCACGTGGGGCGTGCTCGACGAGAAGAGCCAGGATCCGTACGACCGGCTCTTCCCCCGCGGCGGCATCTTCGGCGGGAAGCTGGCCGTGGAGAAGGTCGACCCGGACCAGACGCGGATGTACACGAAGTACTCCTGGTACCCCGACTCCCTGGGAGCCGGCAAGCACCCGCTCGACGTCGGTCAGGAGCCGCAGGAGTACACGCAGCTGGCGCCGGTCGACGGCTCGAGCCTCCCGACCGGCAAGTACGACTGGACCCAGGCGGTGCGCTACGGCAGCCAGGAAGCGCCGATGGAGGTCGGGCCGCTGGCGCAGATGCTCGTCGCTTACCTCGCCGGGCGTCCAGAGGCCGTGCAGCTGGTCGATGCGACCCTGGCGGCGATCGGCCAGACCGGGCATCCGGAGGTGCTGGTCTCGGCTCTCGGGCGCATCGCCGCGCGCGTGCTCAAGGCCAAGATCAACGCCGACAACGCCGTGCGCTGGGCCGATGAACTGCTCGCCAACATGTCGGCCGGGACCACGGCCGTGAACTCCATGCCCGAGGTGCCGGACAGCGGCGAGGGCAAGGGCGGCTGGGACGCGCCCCGCGGCGCGCTCTGCCACTGGGTGCGCATCAAGAACAAGAAAGTGGACGCCTTCTCGGCGGTGCCGCCGTCGAACTGGAACTTCTCGCCCCGGGACGACAAGGGGGTGAGAGGGCCGGTGGAAGAGGCGCTCGTCGGCTTGCCGGTCGCGGACGCGGCCCAGCCGCTCGAGATCCTGAGGCTGGTCCACACCTTCGACCCCTGAATGGCTTGTGCGGTTCACGTGATTGAACCGACGAGCAACCAGATCCTCAAATTCCGCGTTCGCTGAGGGCGGGTGACGGACGATGGCCAAACACACCACCAGAGCCGAGCACCCGATCAGCACGGTCATCACGCACTGGGTCCACATCGTCGCCCTGTTCACGCTCATCGTCACCGGGTTCTGGATCCACGACCCGTTCACGGGCTGGTCCTTCGCGACCGTGCGCTACGTGCACCTGTTCGCCGCGTTCTTCCTCGTGGGCACCGGGATCTTCCGGGTCTACTGGGGGTTCTTCGGCACGGGGTCAGCCGATGTGGGCAGCACGAAGAAGATCAAGGACTGGCACTTCTTCTTCCCGCAGAAGGAGAACAAGGGGACCTTCTGGGAGATCATCAAGTACTACCTGTTCCTGCGGAAGACGCACCCCTGCACGGCCAAGTACAACCCGCTCCAGAAGCTCGCCTACGGGGCCCTGCTGTTCGCGATCATCATCGACGCCACCACAGGCCTCGCCATGTGGCACGTCACGGCGAGCTTCTTCCAGCCGATGACGTACTTCCTCGGCGGCACCGAGGTGATCCGCAACATCCACTACATCGCCATGTGGGCGTTCATCGTGATCACCGCGGCGCACATCTACATCGTGCTCATCGAGGCGCCCTGGGAGATCCCGCTCATGTTCCTCTGGAAGGAGGGACGACCGGTGCGCGCCGAGTGCGTGGACGTGCGCCAGCGGCCGCGCAAGGGCGCGGGCGCCGCGCCCGAGACGGCCGATACCGCCGGCGGCAAAGGCGGCTGAGCTGAGTCTCCGGGACGACGGCGCCCGAGACGGGACGCGGGACGGCGGCGGGCCGCAGGTGCGCCGCCGTCTCGCCGTCCTCGGCGTCGGCAACACGCTGATGGGCGACGACGGCGTGGGCGTTGCCGTCGTTAGGCAGCTGCTCGCCGACGCCGGGCACGACGTGACGCCGCCCGGCGGCGGCCCCGTCGCGGCGGGCGTCGGGCGCCACGTCCCCGACGCCTTCGGCCCGGGACTCGACGCCGTCGTCGGCGAGACCGCCGGCCTCGGCCTCATCAAGCACTTCCGCGAGACCCGGACGGTGATCGTCGTCGACGCCCTGGACGCCGCCGCCCAGGGCGCTGAGCCCGGGCAGGTCTTCCGCTTCAGCCCGGACGAGGCCGGCGTCGTCTCCCTGCGCTCCAACAACATCCACGGCATGGGCGTCCCGCACCTCGTGGCCAACGCCCGCCTCACCGGCGCCGACCCCGAGGTCATCGTCTTCGCCGTCCAGGTCGGCGACGTACGGCCCAACGCCGACACGTTGTCGCCGGCCGTCGCCGCGGCCGTGCCGGCGGTCGTCTCGCTCGTCGCCGGGGAGATAGCCAAGCGGCGCTGATTCTCGTAGGCTCACGCCGCCATGTGGGTCACGACGCACGTCCTCGCCGGCCTCGCCATCGCCGCCGCCCTCGGCGGGCCATGGTGGTTCGTGCTGGTCGCCGTGATCCTCGCGCACGTGCTCATGGACCTCATCCCGCACTGGGACTACACGAGGACACACCACCCGGTCGTCTACGGCTGGTGCGACTTCCTCACCGGCCTGGGGCTGTGGCTCGTCGCCTGGCTCGTGCTGGGGATGCCGTTCTGGCTCGCCTTCATGGGCCCCGTCAGCGGCGCGCCGGACTGGGACGTGCTGATCGCCGAGCTGCGCGGCAAGCCGGACGTGCACTGGTTCCCGAGCCACTGGAAGCGCTTCCCGCACGGTGACTCCGGCCGCGCCTGGGGCATCGGCGTGCAGGTCGTGTTCATGGCGGCGAGCGTCGCCGTCGTCCTCGCCGCCCGGCCGTACTGAGCGGTTCCGCCCGGACGAGCCCATACCTTTGGGTCGCGCCGCGCAAGAAGCTGCTCAACGCTCCGCAGCACGCACGGGGTTTGCTAGGGTGACCTGGACGTGGCATCCAGACGAGGAGGGCGGCCGAATGGCATACGACGTCAAGTTCAAGGATGTGCCCGCGCAGCAGGTGCTGGCCGTGCGCGACCGCGTCACACTGGGCACGGTGTCCGAGCGGCTCGGGGCGGCGTTCGGCGAGATCATGGCCTGCGGGCAGGCGGCGGGCGCCACCTACACCGGCCCGCCGTTCGTGCTGTATCCGCAGCGCTTCGACGAGACGACCGAGGGCGACATCATCGTCTGCATGCCGGTCGCCACGGGTACCGCAGGCAGCGGACGGGTGACGCTCGAGGAGGTCCCGGCTGCCCGCGTGGCGTGCACGGTGCACGCGGGCCCCTACCACGAGATCTCACCGGCCTACGAGGCGCTGATGGCCGCCATCACGGCCGAGGGCCTGAGCCCGGGCGGCGCGCCGCGCGAGATCTACCTCAACGACCCGGGCACCGTGCCGGAGCACGCGCTCCTCACCGAGATCGACTGGCCGGTCGCGTGATGGCCGTAGGCATACGTACGGTGAGCCTCATCGAGACGGCGACGCCGTGAGCCCGATCGACCTCGTCAAGGAGCTCAAGCCGCTCTACGCTCCGCCGAGCAAGGCGCCCGTGATCGTCGAGGTGCCTGAGCTGAGCTTCCTGATGCTGGACGGCCGTGGCGACCCCAACGCTTCGGAGGACTACCAGGTTGCTCTTCAGGCGCTCTATGGCGTCGCCTACACCCTCAAGTTCACGCTCAAGAAGAGCGACCCGGGGCGCGACTTCAAGGTCATGCCCCTCGAGGGCCTCTGGTGGGTCGAGGGCGAGCCGCCCCGGCTGGACGAGCTCCAGGCCGATCGCGAGACCTGGAACTGGACGATGATGATCGCGCTGCCAGACGAGGTGACGGCCGCCGAAGTGGCGGCCGCCACGGAGGCGGCCGCCCAGCGGCGGCCTTTGCCTGCGGCCGCCAAGGTGCGGCTCGAGCGCTTCGCCGAGGGCCGCGCGGCGCAGGTCATGCACCTCGGTCCCTACGCCGCCGAGGCGCCGACGATCGAGCTGCTGCACGCCTTCGTCGCCGAGCAGGGGCTCGAGCTGCGCGGCCGCCACCACGAGATCTACCTGGGCGATCCGCGGCGCACCGCGCCGGAGCGGCTGAGGACGGTCATCCGTCACCCCGTGACGGCGGCGTGAACACCGGGCGCACGCCCGGCGAAGTCTAGGCCAGCAGCTCCAGGGCCAGCCGCTCGGCGAAGAGCGCCTGGAAGGCGACGTCACGCACGCGGATGCGCTCGTCGACGTTGTGGTAGCGCCCGGTCACCTCGTCGTAGCTCTCCTCGACGTGCGGCGCGAAGTTGTATGCCACCGTCCCGGGAAACGCGGCGCGGAACCAGTTCGAGTCCGTGAAGCCCACCGAGTGGCTGCTGGCCAGCTCGGCGCCGCGGACGTGGCGCCGCAGCACCGTGCGCACGGCCTCGGAGAGCGGCGTGGGATAGGCGCTCGAGTTGCCGTGGATCACGCCGATCCATTCGAGCTCCCACTCGGCCTCGACGCCGGCGAGCGCGGCCCGCACCTCGGCCTCCACTTCGGCCTCGTCGTGGCCGGCCAGCATGCGGCAGTCGACGCCGAGTTCGACCCTGGTGGGGTACACGTTCACTGCCACGCTGTTGGAGCGCACGATGGTCGGGGAGAAGGCGAAGCCGTACAGTGGTTCGATCATGTCGGCGAGCCTGCCGTTGCGCGCCGCCAGCTCAGCCAGCGCGGCGCGCGCCCGCGCCGGCTCGCGCAGGCGGGCGCGCAGGTCCGGATCGTCGACGAGCAGCTCGACGAGCTCCGCCGACGAGCCGTCGACCGCCAGCGGCAGCTCGTGCGCGACCAGCGCCTCGACCACGCGCGCCGCGGCCACCACCGCGTTGCCGCGGCGCAGTGGCACCGAGGCGTGCCCCGCCTCGCCGTGCACGACGATGCGGAACTGCGCCGTGCCCTTCTCTCCGCTCTCGAGGAGGTACACGCGGCGGCCGCCGTGCTCGAGGAAATGGCCGCCGCCCTCGTTGATCACGTAGTCGCAGCGCACCAGGTCCGGGCGGTGTTCCACGAGCCAGCGGGCGCCCCCCACGCTGCCCTCCTCCTCGTCGGCCGTGCACGCGTACACCACGGTCCCCGAGAAGCCGGCCCCGGCCGCCGCCAGGCGGCGCACCGCGACGGCGTGCGCCGCCACGAGGTTCTTGATGTCCACCGCGCCGCGACCCCACACGTAGCCGTCCTTGATGAGCCCGGCGAAGGGCGGCACTTGCCAGTCGTCGGCGTTGGCGGGGACCACGTCCTCGTGGGCCAGGAAGAGGAGCGACGGGCCCGGGCGGCGGCCTTCGAGGCGCAGCACGAAGCTGCGCCGGTCGACCGGTTCGCCGACGATCTCGCCGTGCAGACCGGCCTCGCGAAACCAGGCGTCCATGAACTCGGCGACGGCGGTCTCGTTGCCGGGAGGGTTGCTGGTGTCGATGCGGATGAGCCGGCTCAGCAGTTCGCTCGTCTCGCGTTCCGCCTCGCCGATCAGCGCCGCGTCGATGCCTGCGATGTTCACGTGATCTCCCCGGTCGACCGCCGTTCTGCCTGCGCGGCGCCTATGATAGCGGGCCGCGGGCGGGCGTGTCCTGCGGAGCCCGCCCGCCCTCCGCCCCGCGGTTCCGGCGCCCGTCCACTTGCGGTACACTATGTGCCCGCGGCGCCCAGGGCGCCCGCCGGGCGCGGAGAAGTGGCCGAGTGGCTGAAGGCAACCGCCTGCTAAGCGGTTAAGGGGTGTCAAACTCCTTCCCGGGTTCGAATCCCGGCTTCTCCGCCAGTCTCTCCCCAGCAGGGGTGTCCATGGCGACCACGATCGACCTGCGTCCGGTGACCGCCGCCAATTGGCGGGACTGCGCCGCGCTCTCCGTCGCCCCCACCCAGGCGGAGTTCGTCGCCCCGGTCACGCACTACCTGTGCCTCTGCCACTACGGCCGCGTCTGGCACCCTCTGGCCGTGTACGCCGGCGACTCGGTCGTCGGCTTCGCGATGTGGGCGGTGGACCCGGACGACGGCAGCGGGTGGATCGGCGGCCTGCTCATCGACCAGGCTCGGCAGCGGCGCGGCCACGGGCGCGCCACGGTACGGGCGCTAGTGCGGCAGCTCCAGCGCGAGCACGGCTGCGCCGGCGTCGCGCTCAGCTCGTCGCCGCGCAACGCCGCGGCCCGCGCCCTCTACGAGTCGCTGGGCTTCGTCGAGACTGGCGAGATGGAAGACGACGAGGCGGTGTTCCGCCTGCGCACCGCCAGCGCCTGAACGCGGGTTGCTCCCGTGCGGCCGTTTTCGGGTATACTCTCAACCCCGTTGCGCACGTAGCTCAGTTGGATCAGAGCGTCGGTCTACGGAACCGAAGGCCGCAGGTTCGAGTCCTGCCGTGCGCGCCACTCCCCCTCTTCAGCCCCGTCCTGCGCGCCCGGGATGAAGCGGACTCGACTCTGCACTACCATGGACGGGTTCCGTCGGCGTGCAGAGGAACCGTTTGAGGCAAAGCATCACCGTGCGCGCGGCAGCTGCCGCCCTGCTCGCGGCGACCGTCGTCGCCACCGTCGCCGCCTGCGGCGGTTCCTCGCTCGCGACCACGCCCTCGGCGAGTGCCACACCGGGGCCGATCCATCTGGGCGCGATCTTCAACCTCACCGGCGGCCAGGCCATGCTGGACGGCCCGTCGCTCGACGGCGCGCGCCTCGCCGTCGACA
The DNA here is from genome assembly GCA_963709845.1 of uncultured Thermoleophilia bacterium. Taxonomy (GTDB): domain Bacteria; phylum Actinomycetota; class Thermoleophilia; order UBA2241; family UBA2241; genus CAIXSE01. Next base: position 374,900 of record CAVPXV010000007.1, on the reverse strand, counting down.
GGATCAACGCCGCCGGCGGCCTGCTGGGGCGGCGCGTCGATCTGCTCGAGCTCGACGGCCAGAGCGACCCTGCCGTCGTGAACGCCGCGGCCAGGGAGCTGGCCACGTCCGGCGTGAGCGCCATCATCGGCCTCAGCGACACGAACCAGGTGCTCGCCGCCGCGCCGGTGGCGGCGCGGGCGCACATCCCGTTCGTCACCAGCGGCGCGACCTCCCCGCAGCTCGTCACCAAGGTCCCGGGCTGGCTCTTCCTCACGTCGTTCGGCGACAACGTGCAGGCCGCGGCCGGCGCCCAGTACGCGCGCAACGCGCTCGCGGCGCGCACGGTAGCCATCCTCTACGACCAGACGCTGGCCTACACACGACTGCTGAGCAGGTACTTCTCGCGCAGCTTCCGCGCGCAGCACGGGACCGTGGTCAGCGACCAGGGGTTCGACCCGGCGAAGGATGACCCTGCGAGCCTGCTCGAGGCGCTCGGCGCCAAGCCGGTCTACGGCGGCGAAGGGGACGACGACGTCGTCGGGTCCGCGGGAGGCGTCCGCCCGGACCTGCTCTACGTGGCGGCCGGGCCCCAGGAGGCCCCCACCATCGTGCGCCGGCTGCGGGCGGCCGGCTACCGGCAGCCGATCATGGGCGGCGACAGCTACGCCACGTCCGACCTGTACAGCGCCGCCGAAGACACCGGCGGCGGCGTGTACTTCACGACCCAAGCCGCCCTCGGCCTCGCCCATCAGACGGCGGCGATGCGCCGCTTCACGAAGCTCTACCAGGCCGCCTATGGGCGGGCGCCCGAGAACGCGTTCGCCGGCCTCGGCTACGACACCGTCAACCTCGTCGCGCACGCGATCGTCAGCGCCAAGTCGAGCGACCCCTGGGCGATCCGCAACGCGCTGGCGCAGACGCGAGGGTTCCATGGGGTCACCGGCCTGCTCAGCCTCGCCGGCGCCGACGGCTCACACCGCCAGGTCGTCGTGGTCGCGGTCGGGAGTCGCCCACGCATGGCCGCCGTGATCACGCCGCGCCTCGTGCCGCGCCCCTGAGCCGCGCCCGCCGGCGCGCCGCTCCGCGGCGTCAGCGGCCGCCGTATCGCAGCAGGAAGAAGAGCAGCTGCGCCAGTGCGGCCAAGGCCCCGGCGACGTAGGTCATGGCCGCGGCCCTGAGCGTCTGGCGCACGCCCACCGCCTCGGCCCCGGTCACCAGCCCCAGCTCGCTCAGCTGCTTCGCCGCGCGGCTCGAGGCGTTGAACTCGACCGGCAGCGTCACGAACTGGAAGGCGACCACCATCGCGAAGAGGACCAGGGCCAGGTTGACCAGCAGCCGCCCGGTGGGGGACGAGGCGCCGCCGCTGATGTCGGACAGCCCCCCCATGAAGACGCCGATGATGAGGATGAAGAACCACGCCTGCGACCCGAACGCGGCGACCGGCCACACCGCCGTGCGCAGCGTCATCGGGACGTAGGACCTGGCGTGCTGGATGGCGTGCCCCACCTCGTGAGCGGCCACGGCGGTGGACGCCACCGAGCGTCCCGAGAAGACCGGCTGCGAGAGGTTGACCGTCCGCCTCGCCGGATCGTAGTGGTCGCTGAGCGGCCCGGCTTTGGAGGGCTGGACCGGGACGTGGCCGAGGCCGTTGCGGTCGAGGATCTCGCGCGCCACCTCGGCGCCGGTCCTGCCGTTGGCGATGGGCTTGCGGCTGTTGGCCGCGAACGTGCTCTTGAGCCAGCCCTGGATGGCCAGCCCGAAAATGAGCGGGATGAGGAAGCAGACCAGGTACAGTGAGAACGTGCTCATGGCGCAGTCTCTCCGAGCGTCGCTGAAGGGCAGGGCGGCGGCCGCCAGGCGGTGTTATACCCCAACGGCCGCCTCATCGCGCCCGTAGCGCCGGCCTCGGCTTCGTCGGTCACCGGCCGGCGGCTCAGGCCTGCAGGACCGCCTCGACCTCGATCCTGAGCTTCAGCTCCTTGCCGACGAGCCAGCCGCCGGCCTCGAGGGCCTGGTTCCAGGTGAGGCCCCAGTCCTCGCGGTCGATCTTGGTCTCGGCCGAGTAGAAGGCGCGCTCGCCGCCCCACGGGTCGGCGGTCTGGCCGTTGTACTCGGTCTTCAGCGTGACCGGCCGGGTGACGCCGTGGATGGTGAGGTCGCCGTGGATCTTCCAGTCGTCCCCGTCGTCGTGCTCGACGCCCGTGCTCGCGAACGTGATCTCCGGGAACTTGTCCACCTCGAGGAAGTCCGCGGAGCGCAAGTGGTCGTCGCGCTGCTCTGTGCGCGTATCGATGCTGGCCGCCTTGATCGTCACCTGCACCGACGAGTGCGTCGGGTCTTCGCCGATCCGCAGGGCGCCCTCGAACTCGGCGAAGCGGCCCTTCACCTTGGCCACCATGAGGTGCTTGGCCTCGAATTCGACGTTCGTGTGCGTGGGGTCGAGCACCCACGTGCCCGCCTTGGGGAACTGTACGCCGTTCCACTCTCTGGTCTCCGCTCCTGCTACCGGCATGGTGCTCCTCCTCGAGGTCCGGCCGGTCACGGGTGGGCCACCGGCCGATATACTTGCTCAAACAAGTACTTTGACTGCTTTGTTCCCAGGGAGCCTGGGTTTCACACGCGCCGCGGGCGCCGCGTTCGCTTTTTCGCGCGCAGCGGGCATGATGCAGCCATGAGCGACATCCACTTCCCGCGCCACGAGTTCTACATGCGCCTCGCGCTGCGCGAAGCGGAGCGCGCCGCCAGGCACGGCGACGTGCCGGTCGGCGCCGTGGTCGTCCTCGACGGCGAGGTCATCGCCGCGGCGGGCAACGAGCGCGAGCTGCGCAACAGCCCGCTGGCGCACGCCGAGATGCTCGCCATCGAGGACGCGGCCCAGCGCATGGGCAGCTGGCGCCTGCTGAACACCGTGCTCTACGTCACGATGGAGCCGTGCCCTATGTGCGCCGGGGCCATCGTGCAGGCGCGCATCCCGCACCTTGTCTACGGCGCCCCGGACGAGAAGGCCGGCGCCGCCGGCACGCTGTACAACGTCTGCCAGGACGAGCGCCTCAACCACTGCCTCGAGATCACCAGCGGGGTGCTGGCCGACGATTCCGTGGCCCTCCTGCGCGACTTCTTCCAGGTGCGGCGCTGAGCCTGCCGCGGCCGGGCGACGAGGGGGCCGCATGAACACTGCCGAACTCCATTCGGCCGTCGCCGCCTTGATGCCGGGCCTGCGCGCCGACCTCGAGGCGCTCGTGCGCCTGCCGTCGGTCGCGTTCGAGGGCTTCCCCGAGGAGCCGCTCCGCCAGGCCGGCGCGGCCGTGGCCGCTCTTCTCAGGAGCGCCGGCCTGCCCGAGGTGCGGCTCGTCGACGTCCCGCGCGCGCCCCAGGCCGTGTACGGCGCGCGGCCGGCGGCGCCGGGCGCGCCCACCGTCCTGCTCTACGCCCACTACGACGTGCAGCCGGCGGGCGACGAATCGGCCTGGACGAGCCCGCCCTTCGCGCCCACCGAGCGCGCCGGCCGGCTGTACGGCCGCGGCGCCGCGGACGACAAGTCGGGCATCATCATGCACGCGGGGGCGCTGACGGCGCTCGGCCGGGACTGCCCGGTGGGCGTCAAGGTCCTCATCGAGGGTCAGGAGGAGAACGGCGCCGGCGGCATCGAGGAGTTCGTGGCGGCCAACGCCGCGCTCCTCGAGGCCGACGTCGTCGTCGTCTCGGATCTCGGCAACTACAGCCTCGGCGTGCCGACGCTCACCACGTCCCTGCGCGGCATGGCGGCCGTGGACGTGGAGGTGGAGACTCTCAGCGGCGCCGTGCACAGCGGCATGTTCGGGGGCCCGGCGCCTGACGCCCTGGTCGCGCTCACGCGCATGCTGGCGACGCTGCACGACGACGCCGGCGAGGTCGCCGTGCGCGGGCTCGAGGCGAGCGCCTACGACGGCGCCACCTACGACGAGACCGCCTACCGCGAAGACGCGGGCGTGCTGCCCGGCGTGGACCTGATCGGCAGCGGGAGCATTGCCGAGCGTCTGTACGCCAGGCCGTCGATCAACGTCATCGGCATCGACGCCCCGGCGGTGGACGGGGCGCGCAACGCGCTGGTCCCACGGGCGCGGGCGCGCGTCAGCGTACGCCTCGCGCCCGGCCAGGACCCCGTCGCGGCGCAGGAACTGGTCCGGCGACACCTCCAAGCTGCCGCCCCCTGGCACGTGAAGGTGATGGTGCGCGCCGGCGGCGTCGGCCGGGGCTTCCTCGCCCGCACCGGGGGCCCGGCGTACGCAGCCGCCGGCGATGCCCTTGCGGCCGCCTTCGGCGCGGAGGTCGTGCACTACGGAGAGGGCGGCTCCATCCCGCTCGTGGCCGCCTTCCTCGAGGCGCTCCCCGACGCCGAGATGATCCTCTGGGGCTGCCTGGAGCCGCGCTGCAGGATCCACGCGCCAGACGAGAGCGTCGACCTCGGCGAGCTCCAGCGCTGCGTCCTCGCCGAGACCCTGTTCATCGCCGGGCTGGCCGGCACGACCTGAGCCCGCGCGGCGGCACGCCGCCCGTTTCGACCCTCGCGCCTCGCTGACGTATACTGTCTCTCCGCTCTCAGGGCGGGCGCCGCGGGCACCACGGAGAGGTGTCCGAGCTGGCTTAAGGAGCGCGACTGGAAATCGCGTGGGCGGGGATGACCTGCCTCGAGGGTTCGAATCCCTCCCTCTCCGCCACTTCCCCGCTCACCGGGAGAAGGCGGCCCGGCGGCACGGCCCGTCACCCTGAGGCGCCCCTCGCGGAGAGGTGGCAGAGCGGTTGAATGCGGCGGTCTCGAAAACCGTTAATCCGGCTAACCGGGTTCGGGGGTTCGAATCCCCCCCTCTCCGCCAGATCCGTCTTCCGGTCTGACCTTCTCCGGCGCGCCTTCCGCGCCGGCCCAGAAGCCGTCCCGGAGCCATGCCTGCGGCGCCACTCCGGGCTTGCGTGCAGAGGGCATCCATCGTAATATGCAAACGCGTTATTCGCGCGTTCAGTTTCTTGCATTGTATTCGGCGGTCGGTGCCGCGCCCGGGCCTCCGCGAGTCACGAGACACGAGGTGGCCTGACGATGATGACGGAGATCGTCACCGAGATCCTCGACGAGCTTCCAGACGCCCCCCCGGAGGCCGTGCTCGCGGCCGCCGCGGCGCGCTTCCCCGGCCGCATCGCGTTCGCTTCGTCGATGGGGCTCGAAGACCAGGTCTTGACCGCGATGATCGCCGAGTCCGGCCTCGACATCCCCATCTTCACGCTCGACACCGGACGGCTCTTCCCCGAGACCTACGACCTGATCGACCGGACCAGGAAGCACTACGGGATCACGATCCGCACGTACTTCCCGGCCGCCGCCGAAGTGGAGAAGATGGTCGATCGTTACGGTGTCAACCTGTTCCGCGACAGCATCGAGGCGCGCAAGCGCTGCTGCGAGGTCCGCAAGGTGCTGCCCATGCGCCGCGCGCAGATCGAGCTGGACGCCTGGATCTGCGGCCTGCGCACCGGCCAAGGCGCGACTCGCCAGAAGGTCGAGGTCGCCGATTGGGATCCCCTCGGCGACATGGTCAAGGTCAACCCTCTGGCCGCGTGGGACGAAGTGGGCGTCTGGGACTACATCCGTGCCCACGAGGTGCCGTACAACCCGCTGCACGACGCCGGCTTCCCGAGCATCGGATGCGCACCGTGCACACGCGCCGTGCCGGAAGGCGAGGACGCGCGCTCCGGGCGCTGGTGGTGGGAGAGCGCCGAGCACCGCGAGTGCGGGCTTCACCAGCGCATCAGCCCCGTCGTCCCGGCGGACGCCTGACGCTCTCGTGCCGCCCTCGTGAACCAGCTCGAGACCCTCGAAGCCAAGAGCATCCACATCCTGCGGGAGGCGTACCGGTCGCTCGGCAACGTCTGCATGCTCTGGTCGATCGGCAAGGACAGCACCGTGCTGCTCCACCTCGCACGCAAGGCGTTCTTCGGGCACGTGCCGATCCCGCTGGTGCACATCGACACGGCCTACAAGATGCCGGAGATGATCGAGTACCGCGACCGCCTCGCGCTCGAGTGGCGCCTCAACCTCGTCGTCGGGCAGAACCGTGAGGCGCTCGCGGCGAAGCAGACGTTCCCGGACGGCGCCTGCGACCGCATCACCTGCTGCCGCAACCTCAAGACGCTGGCCCTCAAGCACACACTCTCGGGTGAGTGGCCGCGACTGCGCATGGACCACGCCCTCGGCCGCCTGGTCGAGGACGAGGACCTGTCGCCGTACACCGGGGTGATCGTCGGGGTGCGCGCCGACGAAGAGGGTTCGCGCTCCAAGGAGCGCTACTTTTCGCCACGGGACGTGGAGAACGACTGGAACGTGGACGACCAGCCGCCCGAGCTCTGGCGCTACTTCAAGACCGACTTCGAGCCCGGAACCCACGTGCGCGTGCATCCGCTGCTCGACTGGACCGAGCTCAACGTGTGGGAGTACATCGAGCGCGAGCGCATCCCGGTCACGTCGCTCTACTTCGACGACGGCGAAGGTATGCGCTGCCGCTCGCTCGGCTGCTGGCCGTGCACGACCCCCGTGCACTCCACGGCCACCAATGTGGGCGAGATCATCGACGAGCTGCGCACCGGGAAGTTCTCCAATATCGCCGAACGCAGTGGCCGCGCCCAGGACAAGGACGACGGCGGCGGCCTCGAGTCGCTGCGTCGCGGGGGGTACATGTGAGCGCCGCGGCCCCGACCCCCACCGCGGTGTCGGCCGACCTCGAGCGCCTCGACATCGTCGCGGTCGGCCACGTCGACCACGGCAAGAGCACCGTGATCGGCCGCCTCATGGCCGACACCGGGTCGCTGCCCGAGGGCAAGCTCGACCAGGTCAAGGCGATGTGCGCCATGAACGCCCGTCCGTTCGAGTACGCCTTCCTGCTGGACGCGCTCAAGAACGAGCAGGCGCAGGGCATCACGATCGACACCGCCCGCTGCTTCTTCACCACCGCCCGGCGCCACTACATCATCCACGACGCCCCCGGCCACGTGGAGTTCCTCAAGAACATGATCACGGGAGCCTCGCGCGCGCAGGCGGCCCTGCTGGTGATCGACGCCAATGAGGGCGTGCGCGAGAACTCCAAGCGGCACGGCTACATCCTGTCGATGCTCGGCATCCGCCAGATCTCCGTGCTCGTCAACAAGATGGACCTGCTGGAGTGGGACCGGGAGGCCTTCCAGGCCGTGACCGACGAGTACGCCGACTTCCTCGCGCGCCTCGGCGTGCACCCCGCCAGCTTCATCCCGGTGAGCGCGCGGGACGGCGCCAACATCGTGGCCCGCGCCGCGGAGGCGCCCTGGTACGACGGCCCCACCGTGCTCGAGCAGGTGGAGGGCTTCCGGCGTCTGGACGACGACCTCGACCGGCCCTTCCGCATGCCGCTGCAGGACGTCTACAAGTTCACGGCCGCCGGCGACGACCGCCGCATCTTCGCCGGAACGGTCGAGAGCGGGCGCGTCCGCCCCGGCGACGGCGTCGTCTTCTTGCCCTCGGGCAAGCGTTCGACGGTGCGCACGATCGAGGTCCTGTCGGGACCGCGACCCGACGAGGCCTACGCCGGTCAGGCCATCGGCCTCACGCTCGAGACCCAGGTCTACGCCAAGCCCGGCGAGCTCATGGTGCGAGTCGACGAGCAGGCCCCGTCGCTGGCCACGCGCCTGCGCGCCAACGTCTTCTGGATGGGCACGGCGCCGATGGTGCGCGGGCGGCGCTACGTGCTGCGCATGGGCGCCGCCCGGGTGCCGGTCGAGCTGGAGTCCGTGTTGAGCGTGCTGGACGAGCAGGAGCTCGAGGCGGTGACCGGCGCCGGCCAGGTGGAACGACACGACGTGGCCGAGGTGATCTTCAGGACGACGCGGCCGGTTGCTTTCGACGCCGCCGACGAGCTCGAGCCCACCTCCCGCTTCGTGGTCGTGCACAGCTACGACACGGCCGGGTGCGGCATCGCCCTCGAGGCGCTGCCGGACGCGGCCGCGAGCGCCGAGGCGGGGCGTCGCTTTGCCGGCGGCCTGGTGAGCGCCGCGCAGCGCGCCGCGCGCTACGGCCACGGCGGCAAGGCGGTGGTCTTCGTCGGCGAGTCCGCCGAGGCGGCCCACGACGTCGCCGCCGCCGTCGAACGCCGTGCCTTCGCGCTCGGCGTGCACTCCTACTATCTCAGCGCCACCGACCTTGGGGACGACAAGGACGTGCTCGGCCGCGAGGCGCACATCGCCCGCCTCGGAGAGATCGCCTGGGCCATGGCCGACGCCGGCATCGTGCTCGTCGCGGCGCTCGGCGACGTCGACCGCTTCGATCTCGAGCGCCTGCGCGTGCTGGCGGCGCCGCACGAGATGTTCGTGATCGGCAGCGGAGACGGCGGCGACCTCGGCGCCGACCTCGACCTCCCCGCCGCGCTCGGGACCGGCGAGGCGGCGGAGGCGGCGCTGCGCGCCCTGGCCGCCGCCGGCATCCTTCCCGAGGCCGAAGTCTGACCGACCCTCCCGGCCGGCGGCACGCGCCGCGACAAGACGCTTCCGCAGGAGTGGCGGAGACACTCGCCGACCTCGCCCGGTGGACGATCCGCAGTTGCACAAGACTTTTGTCTTGATTTCGTCTACACTACACAGCACGAGCCAAGAGGTGGCTCGAGAGTTGGCGGCGTGACCCTTTGCTTCACCGCCGGCGTTAACAGCGGATCGAAGCAAAAGGTCACGCCGCTATTGTTAATAGCCCCCCGGGGCGGAAAAGGATGCGTCAAATGGCAGAAGGCACCGTCAAGTGGTTCAACGCGGCCAAGGGGTACGGCTTCATTTCTCGCGAGGATGGTGACGATCTCTTCGTCCACTTCCGCGAGATCCAGGAGGAGGGTTTCAAGACCCTGGACGAGGGCCAGAAGGTCACGTTCGACGTCACTCAGGGCCAGAACGGCAAGATGCAGGCGAGCAACGTCCGCAAGGCCTGACCAGGTCTGACGCCGTTCTACATCTGCGGCTTCGCGCGAAGGGCGGCCCTCCGGGGCCGCCCTTCGCGCGTACGGGGCCGGCCGTCAGCCGCTGAGGAACGGTGCGCGAGGGCGGCGCGGTGCAGTAAGATTCCCGCGTGAGAATCCGCTCCGCCCCCATCGAGTCGCTCACCGTGGACGGCCACGTGTTCGCGGTGCGCTGGAGCCGGCGCCGGCGCACCATCGGGCTGACGGTGGCGAGGGACGGCGACCTGCGCGTCCTGGCGCCGGTCGGCGTGCCGGCGCGCAAGCTCGAAGGCGTGGCGCGCGCCAAGCTTCCCTGGGTGAGGCGCAAGCTCGCCGAGTTCGAGGCGCTCGGGCCGCCTCCGGCGCCCAAGCGCTTCGTCGAGGGCGAGCGCCTGCCGTACCTCGGGCGCACCTACCGGCTGACGATCGTCGCGGGCGCGGCCACGCCGTTCGCGCTGCGCCGCGGCCGGTTCGAACTGCGCGACGGCCTCGAGGGCGCAGTGCGCGACGCGGCCGTCGCCTGGTACGTGGCGCGCGCCCGCGAACGCCTGCGCGCGCGCGTGGAGCACTTCTGCCCGCTCGTCGGCGCCACGCCCGCGGACCTCGACGTCCGCGACCTCGGCGTGCGCCGCTGGGGCGCGTGCGACGCGCGCGCCGCCAAGCTGAGCCTGCACTGGGAGCTCGTGCTGCAGCCGCCGGAGATCATCGACTACGTCGTCGTGCATGAGCTCGCGCACCTGCACGAGCCCAACCATGGGCGCGCCTTCTGGCGCCGCGTGGAGCAGGTCCTGCCCGACTGGCGCACGCGGCGCGCCTGGCTCGCCGCCCACGGGCAACGACACGTGATCTGACCGCTGCGTCCGGCCGCAGCGGCCGTCCTTGGGTGTCCACTGCCGCGCCGCCGGGTAGCTTCCCTACGAACGGTCGGAAGGGAGGCCGCATGCAGACCCTTCACGCGTCCGCAGACGTCGACGCCCCCGCGGAGCGGGTCTGGCAGGTGACGAGCGACTTCGCGAGCTACCCGGACTGGAACCCCTTCATCGTGCACGCCGCCGGCGACCAGCGGGTCGGCGCGCGGCTCACGCTGACGATCCGCGCACCCGGAGTCCGTGCGGTGACGTTCAAGCCGCGCGTGCTCGACCTGCGGCCGGGCCGGCTGATCCGCTGGAAGGGCAGGTTGCTGGCGCCCGGCCTCTTCGACGGCCGCCATGCGCTCATCGTGGAGCCGCTGGAGGGCGGGCGGGCGCGCTTCACGACGCACGAGGAGGTGAGCGGCGCGCTGCTGCCGGTCCTCGGCAAGGTCATGAAGGCGTCGCAGGACGGATTCGAACTGATGGCCGCGGCCGTGAAGGCGCGCGCCGAGAGCCTGGAGAGGGCCGGCGCCGCCGGCGCCGGCCGCTAGCGCCGGCCACCTGCGCGCCGCACGCGATGACGGACGAACACGACGACCTCGAGGCGCTCTCAGGCGTCGGCCCCTCGACGGCACGCGACCTGCGGCGCGTCGGGGTGCGGCGCGTGCGCGAGTTGCGGGGCCGCGATCCGCAGGAGCTCTACGACGAGCTGGAGGCGCTGAACGGCGCGCACGTGGACCGCTGCGTGCTGTACGTGTTCCGCTGCGCGGTGCACTGCGCCGGCACGCCACAGCCCGACCACGAGCTCACGAAGTGGTGGAACTGGAAGGACGGCGGCCTGGCGGAGAGCCGCGGCCTGTTGTGACGCCGCGGCGCGTCAGGCGCAGCGCGCCGCGGCGGCCTGGCGCTGCAGCTCCACGCCGTCAAGGACGCTGAACACGCGGGCGACCCGCCCGTAGGCGAACGACCACACGTGGCTGAAGGGCAGGTCCATGGCGTCCCACGACCCGCGCACGCGCACGCGGAAGCGTCCGCTGACGGTCAGACGTGTCCGACGCCGATTGACCGACCAGGACTGCACGGTGACCGCCGCCAGCTCGTAATGGGCGGGCAGACCCCCGAACAGGTCCAGCGCCGCGACCTCTCCCGAAGGGCGGGTGCCGCCGAAGATGCCGAGGTCGCGTACCATCCAGCACGCGGGCTCGCCGCCGAGCTGGTCGAACATGGCGAGGACGTGCTCGTCGGCGCCCAGCCCTAGGGCCCGATAGCCCCTGCGGATGACCTCGAACACGTCCATGACTCATGTTTCCCCACCCCGGGCGCTGTGGTATCCTCGGCGCTCCGCGGGGACGCGTCACCGCGCGCCGGCCCACACCCGAGGGCGATTAGCTCAGTGGGAGAGCGCCCGCCTCACACGCGGGAGGTCGTTGGTTCAAACCCAACATCGCCCACCATCACTCTCGCTCCACGAGCCGCCGCAGGCCGCATGTGCCACCCCCCGCCGGCCCGTTCATCCAAGCTGATGAAACGCGCGCCGGCGGCTTGCGTTCCGGCACCTTTCTGGCTAGTGTCACCGATTGGCCCAGCCCAAGGAGCGAGGTGCGCGTGGCCGTCGTCCCGCCCGCGTGGTCCAGGACCAAAGGGCGCAGGGGAGCGATGACCGTGGACACCCCGCTGGCAGGTCCCACCGAGCGGAGATCCTGGTACGCCGCCGGCCGCGGACGCGCCCCCCGCACCGCACCACATGGGCTCCGGCGTGGGACACAGTCCAACACGAGGACCTACGGAAGGTCCATGGGAGGTGAACAGGGTGGCTGACGAGCTGAAGGTCTTCCCACCGTCGCCTGAGTTCTCGCAGGGTGCCTACTTCAAGAGCCCCGAGGAGTACGAGGCCACGTACAAGCGGTCCATCGAGGACCCCGAGGGGTACTGGACCGAGCGCGCCAAGGATGCGCTGGTCTGGACCAAGGAGTGGGACACGGTCCTGGAGTGGAGCTTCGACCCTGTCCCGAGCATCAAGTGGTTCCAGGGCGGCGAGCTCAACGCCAGCTACAACTGCGTCGACCGCCATGTCGAGGCCGGCAGGGGCGACAAGGCCGCCATCGTCTTCGAGGGCGACCCCGGCGACACCCGGACGATCACCTACGCCGAGCTGCTCGACCAGGTCAGCCGGTTCGCCAACGTCCTCAAGAAGCACGGCGTCAAGAAGGGCGACCGCGTCGCCCTCTACCTGCCGATGATCGCCGAGCTGCCCATCGTGATGCTCGCCTGCGCGCGCATCGGCGCCATCCACATGATGGTGTTCGGCGGCTTCAGCGCGGAGGCGCTCAGGGCGCGCATCGACAACTGCGGCGCCAAGGTGCTCATCTGCGCCGACAAGGGCCACCGCGGCGCCAAGACCACGCCGTCCAAGACCAACGCCGACGCCGCCGTCAGCGGCGAGACGACGGTGGAGACGGTCATCGTCATCCAGCGTGTCGACGGCGACGTGCCCATGACGGCCGGCCGCGACCTGTGGTTCCACGAGGAGATGACGGCCGCCGACATCAGCGCGGACTGCCCGCCGGTGTCGGTCGACGCCGAGCACCCGCTCTTCATCCTCTACACGTCGGGTTCCACCGGGACGCCCAAGGGCGTGCTGCACAGCACCGGCGGCTACCTGCTCTACGCGCACGATACGGCCAAGTACGTGTTCAACCTGCACGACGACGACGTCCACTTCTGCACCGCCGACATCGGCTGGATCACGGGCCACAGCTACATCGTCTATGGCCCGCTCGCCTGCGGCGCCACCAGCATGCTCTTCGAGGGCCTGCCGACCTACCCGGAGCCGGATCGCTACTGGCAGGTCGTCGAGAAGCACAAGACCACGACGATCTACACCGCCCCCACCGTCATCCGCAGCCTCATCGGCCAGGGCGACGAGTGGCCCGACAAGCACGAGATGAAGAGCCTGCGCGTGTTGGGTTCGGTCGGTGAGCCGATCGACGCGAACAGCTGGCTCTGGTACTACGAGAAGGTCGGCAAGGGCCACACGCCGCTGTGCGACACGTGGTGGCAGACCGAGACCGGCGGCATCATGATCACCCCGCTACCGGGCGCGTCCACGCTCAAGCCGGGCTCGGCCGGCAAGCCGTTCTTCGGCGTGCGGACGGCGGTGCTCACCGACAAGGGCGAGCCCGCCGGCGTCGGCGAGGACGGCCATCTGGTCATCACCCATCCGTGGCCCGGCATGATCCGCGGCACGTGGGGCGACGCCGACGGCAAGCGCTTCAAGGAAGTCTACTTCTCGATGTTCAAGGGCGTCTTCACCACCGGTGACGGCTGCGCCATCGACGCCGACGGCGACCACTGGCTCAAGGGCCGCATCGACGACGTGCTCAACGTCTCCGGGCACCGCATCGGCACCTCGGACGTCGAGGGCGCGCTGGTCAGCTACCCGAAGGTCGCCGAGGCCGCCGTCGTCGGCTACCCGCACCCCATCAAGGGCACCGGCATCTACGCCTACGTGACGCTCAACGACGGTGTGGAGCCCAACGACGACCTCAAGAAGGAGCTCGTCGTGCACGTGCGCAAGGTCGTGGGCCCCATCGCCACGCCCGACAAGATGCAGTTCGCCACCGGCCTGCCCAAGACCCGTTCGGGAAAGATCATGCGCCGCATCCTGCGCAAGATCGCCGAGGGCGAGTTCGGCGCCCTGGGCGACACCTCCACGCTCGCCGATCCCGCCGTGGTCGAGGAGCTCAAGGAGAATCGCCAGTAGCGGCGGGCGCTCCTGCCCCGCGAAACGCGACAAGGGGCGGGCGGCCCTACGGCCGCCCGCCCCTTGCGCGTACGGAGAAGGGCGCCAGCGCCCGCCTCAGCGCGTCGGGCTGGCGGAGGGCGTCGGCGAGGGCCCGGTGGACACGACGATCTGCACCGTGCTGCCGGGAGCGGCGATCACGCCGCCCGACGGGGTCTGCGAGATGACGTCCCCGGACGGCACGGACGCGCTCGACTGCTGGCTCACTACGACCACGAAGCCGGCGCCGATGAGCTGCGTCTGCGCCGTGGCCTGAGACTGGCCGACCACTCCCGGCACCGGCTGAGTAGACGGGCTCGGCGACGGGCTGGCGGCCACCTGGAGCGCCACCTTCGTGCCTTGCGGCACGCTGCTGCCGGCGGCCGGGTCTTGCTTCACAACGGTCCCGGCCGGGCCGGCCGTGCTCTGCACCTCGCTCACCGGGCCGACGGCGAGCTTGGCCTGCTCGAGGAGGCTGGTGGCGCCGGGGACCGTAGAGCCGATCACGTCGGGCGCAGTCACCTTCTGGACCGTGGGCGTGCTCTTGAAGGCCCCGGCGGCCCAGGCCACGCCAAGGCCGATGAGCGCCACGATCACGAGCACGGCGAGCGCCCAGATCCAGCCCCTGTTCTTGGGCTTCTGCGGGGGCGGCACCGCCTCGACCTGGGCCGAGCCCAGGATGTTCGAGAGGTCCTGCTGCAGCTGGACGGCGGTGCCGCGCCGCGCCGGGTCCTTGTCGAGCGTGCGCAGCACGACCTGCGCGATCGCCGGTGGCACGTCCGGATTGAGCAGCTGCGGCGGCTGGACGACGCCGTCGATGTGCTCCTGGGCGACGGTGCGCGCGTCGGGCCCGTCGAACGCCGGCCTCCCCGTGAGCAGCAGATAGATCACGAGGCCGAGCCGGTAGACGTCCGAGTCCTTGCCGGCGAGCCGCCCCTGGGCCTCCTCGGGACTGAGGTAGAGGGCGCCGGCAGCCGGCGCGCCGGGGCGCAGGTCTGGCGGCGGGCAGCCGGCGGCCACCCCGGCGCCGGTGAGCTTCACCGTCCCGTCGCTCAGCTGGACCACTTCACTCGCGCCGATGCCGCCGTGTACGGCGCCGCGGGCGTGCAGCGCGGACAGGCCGGCGGCCGCCTCGGCGCCGATCATGCCGGCGCTGCCCACCGCCAGGGGGCCGCGTCCGACGAGTGCGGCAGCATCGGCGCCGGCCGCGTCCTCGGTCACGACGTAGCAGTCGAGACCGTCGCGGCCCACGTCCAACACGGCCGGGAGGTCGAGATGGCGAGCGGTGGCGATGACGCCCATCTGGCGCTCGAACGCCTCGGCGTCGTAGGGGCGCACGACGCTGATGATCACCCGGCGCCCGTCGGCGTCCAGGGCGCGGTGGACGGCCAGGGCCCTGCCGGGCGGCAGCGCCTCCACCAGCCGGTATCTCTGGGCGTACAAGGGCTCGCTCACCGCGTCCACCTCCTGCTCCAGGGTCTCTGTGCGGGATTCCCGGCCAGGCCCGGCTACTAACACGGTACCAGCCGATCCGCGCGGGACGTCGCGGCGCGTCACGCCGCGCTCCGGCGGAGGATGAACCGGCAGGCTCGACGGCGTAGAGTAGGGGCCGAGTCCCGCGCCGGTCTCAGGCTGGTACCGGGCGCACGCACCGCCAAGGCCCGGCACGCACAGGACCTACCCACGGGGCGCATCGGCGGCCCGTCGTGGACGCATGCCGTGCGGCGGACAAGAGCAACCACGAAAGACGGGACGAGAGGCATGAGCACAAGGAACCTGGACAAGCTCTTCGACCCCAAGAGCATCGCCGTCATCGGTGCGTCCAACAAGAAGGGGTCGGTGGGCTACATCCTCCTGCGCAACCTCATCGGGGCCGAGTACGAGGGCATCGTCTATCCGGTGAACGTCTCGGCGCAGTCGGTGCAGGGCATCCAGGCCTACGCCTCGATCAGCCAGGTGCCGCGCAAGATCGATCTGGCCATCATCGCCGTGCCGGCCAAGGCCGTGCCCGAGACCATGCACGAGTGCGGCGAGGCCGGCGTGGCCGGCGCCGTCATCGTCTCGTCGGGCTTCAAGGAGATCGGCTCCCGCGGGCGCAAGCTCGAGGAGGAGGTCGTCGCCATCGCCGAGTCCTACGGCGTGCGCATCGTCGGCCCCAACTGCCTGGGCTTCATCCGCCCCGCCATGAACCTCAACGCGACCTTCGCGCACGTGATCCCGCCGGCCGGCCGGGTCGCCTTCTTCAGCCAGTCCGGCGCCCTCGGCACCGCCATCCTCGACTGGGCCGCGGCCAACCAGGTCGGCTTCTCCGCCTTCGTCAGCGTCGGCTCCATGGCCGACGTCGACTTCGGCGACCTCATCGACTACTTCGGCGCCGACGCGCACACGAGCAGCATCATCCTCTACATCGAGTCCATCACGGACGCGCGCAAGTTCATGAGCGCCGCCCGCCACTTCGCCAAGAGCAAGCCGATCATCGTCGTCAAGAGCGGCCGCACGGCGCGCAGCGCGCTGGCGGCCGCCAGCCACACCGGCGCCATCGCCGGCGACGACACCCTCTACAGCGCGGTCTTCCGCCGCGCCGGCGTCGTGCGCGTCGACGAGATCGAGGACCTCTTCGACGCGAGCGAGGCACTGAGCCGCGTCTCCAGCCCGCGCGGGCCGCGCCTGGGCATCGTCACCAACGCCGGCGGCCCCGGCGTGATGGCCTGCGACCGCCTGCTGCACCTCGGCGGCGAGCTCGCCGAGCTCGCCCCGGAGACCGACGCGAAGCTCGAGGCGGACCTCCCCGGCTTCGCCGCCCGCGGCAACCCCGTCGACGTGGCCGGTGACGCCGACGCGCAACGCTACGCGGCCGCCGCCCAGGCGCTGATGGACGACCCCAACTGCGACGGCGTGCTCGCCATCCTCACGCCCCAGGCGATGAGCGATCCCACCGCCACCGCGCGGGCGCTCGTCGAGGTGTCGCGCACGCACCAGCTCAAGCCACTGCTCACGTCGTTCATGGGCGAGATCAAGGTGGCCGAGGGCGTGCAGATCTTCCGCGGCGCGCACGTACCCACCTTCGACACGCCCGAGGACGCGGTGCGCGCCTACATGTACATGTACCAGTACACGCGCAACCTCGCGAACCTCTACGAGACGCCGGCCGACATCCTGCCGGAGTTCGCGCCCGATCGCGACACCGTCAAGAAGCTCTTCATCGAGGTCGCCCGCGACGGGCGCAGCATCCTCAGCGAGCCCGAAGCCAAGGCGGTGCTCGACGCCTACCAGATCCCGGCCGTGAAGACCGTGGTCGCCACCACCGCCGAGGAGTGCGCCAGAGCCGCCGGGGAGATCGGCTTCCCGGTGGCCATCAAGATCCTCAGCCACGACATCACGCACAAGAGCGATGTGGGCGGCATCGCCCTCAACGTCCGGTCCGCCCCCGAGGCCGCCAACCAGTTCCTCAAGATCACCGAGCGCGTGCGCAGCGTGGCGCCGGACGCCGCCATCATCGGCGTCGCCGTGCAGGCGATGAGCCGCGGCGGATACGAGGTCATCATCGGCTCCAAGAAGGACCCCACCTTCGGGCCGGCGCTCATGTTCGGCATGGGCGGCACCGGCGTCGAGCTCTACCGCGACGTGGCGGTCGACTTCCCGCCGCTCAACCAGGCGCTGGCGCGCTCGATGATCCAGAGCACCAAGGTGTCGCGCCTCCTCGAAGGCTACCGCGGCAAGGCGCCGATCGACATGACCGCCCTGGAGCAGGCGATGGTCAAGGTGAGCTACCTGCTCGTGGACTTTCCCGAGATCGTGGAGATGGACGTGAACCCCCTGCAGGTGCGGCCGGACGGCCTCAACGCGCTCGACGCGCGCATCGTCATCGAGCCCAAGGACGTGCGCAAGATCACGCTGCCCGGCTCCCACCTGATGATCTCGATGTACCCGAGCAAGTACCACTGGGACGTGCCCATGGACGGCGAGAAGGTCAGCATCCGCGCGATCAAGCCCGAGGACGAGTCCTTGTGGGCCGAGATGATCGAGTCGCTCTCGCCGGCCACCGCGGAGTATCGCTTCTTCGGCCCCGTGCGCGAGGTGACCAAGTCGATGCTGGTGCGCTACTGCCACATCGACTACGACCGCGAGATCGCGCTGGCCGCGATCCGCGAGGTCAAGGGCAAGAAGAAGAAGGCCATGCTCGGAGTGGCCAGGCTGACGATCGAGACGGCCAACTCCGAGGAGGGCGAGTTCGCCATCCTCGTGCGCGACGAGTATCAGCGCAGGGGCATCGGCAGCAAGCTCATGGACGCGCTCATCCAGGCGGCGCGCGACCGCCACGTGCGCGAGATCAACGGGCACGTCCTCGCCGCCAACCCGGGGATGACGCGCTTCGCCGAGAACCTCGGGTTCGACGTGCGGCCGGGGGACGAGCCGGAGGTCCGCAGGCTGGTGCTCCGGCTCTAGGGCCCGGCCGCCCCGATCGTCGCCGGCAGCCGCAGCGAAGTCTCCACGAGGGTGCCGTCGCCGAGGCGTCCCGCCAGCATGCCCGCCGGCCGCGGGGCGTAGCCAGCGGCGGCCGGCGGCAACCCGTAGCTGAAGCCGACGGCGCGCAGGAGCAGGGGCCGGCCGGCCTGGCAGCGCAGGGTCACGACGACTCCCTCCGGCGGCGGCGCGTAGTAGTCGAAGTACCAGCGCACGCGGGTCGCGTCGAGGATCGTCGTGTCACGGCCCTGCAGCGGCAGGCCGTCCACGTCGGCCGTGAGCGTGCCGACCACCGACTCCACGAGGAGACTCACGACGGCCGTGGGACGCGTGGGCAGCAGGCGCAGGCGAACGGTGCGCCGCTCGCCGGAGGAGGTGTCCGTGAGCACCCGCAGGGCCGGCGGCGTCAGCTGATCGTCGGGCGCCGGCGCCGCGATCGTCGCCTGCGTGCCCATGCCCGGGAAGTAGCCGGACCCGTAGCGGTAGCGCGCCACGTCCGGCAGGAACTGGCGCGTCCACCGGTTCACCATGTCGGCCGTCTGCCACTGCGCGCTGCCGCGGTCGTCCTGGCGGTAGTAGATGCTCGTCGACTTCGGGTGCTGCACGTCGAAGACGGCGGTGGACCCTAGCGCCATGAGCACGATACCGCCGCTCACCGCGAGGGCGAGCGGCAGCCAGTACCTGAACCCGCGGCGGGCGACCTCGAGCGGCAGGACGAGGAGGCCGGCGGCCAGCCAGACGACGAGCACCGTGGCGAGCTGCTGGAGCCCCGCGGACATGAGGAGCAGGTATGTGGCTGAGCTGAGCAGGAGGACGCCGGGGGCGGCGCCGGCCAGCGTGACGAGGACGCCGCCGAGCTTGGACGTGGCGTCGCCGCCAAACAGGGCCGCGGCCAGCAGACCGAGGCTCGCCGCGACCAGCGGCCACGTGAGCAGGTACGCGGCGCCGGGGATGGCGGCGGCCAGGGCCACCGCACCTGCCAGCCACCAGAGGAGCGCCGCGCAGGCGAGGTCCCAGGGGCGCAGGCGCCGCAGGGCGAAGCCGTACGCGGCCACGACCACGGCCGCCGCGATCAGCACGAGGCCCAAACGGTGGTAGTCGCTGACGACGACGCCCGTGACCGCCCACACGCGCTGCTCGTAGGCGGGGCGATACATGCCCCACACGAGTCCCATGGCGCCCAGGGCGGCGCCGAGCACGAGGGCGGCGGCGCCCACGCCGAGCGCGACCCCGCGCGCCGTGATCAGGCGCCGGCGCCGGGCGACGACGAGCGCGCTCGTGAGGAGGGCTCCGGCCAGCGCCACGAACCAGGGCACAGATCCGTAGCCGTAGGAGACGGCGACGCCTCCCATCAGGTCGAAGTAGACGACGTCGGCGTGGTGCAGGCGCCAGAGATCCATGGCACCGAAGCGCCGCGTCAGGGCGACGGCGGTGTCGCCCTCGTGCTGCAGGCTCGCCGTGTGGAAGCGGGCCAGCGAGTCGTATCCGGTGTGGTCGCTGGCGGGACCGTCGAGGGCGCCGAAGCTCATCCCCGGCACGCCGGCGGCCGCGAACGGCCGGAAGTCGCTCTCGATCGGCAGCCGCCGCGAGACCTCGTACATGAGGGACGAGGCGTAGACACTCGGGCCGGCCGTGAGCAGTTCGTGGACCAGCAGGCCGTTGCCGCGGCTGGTCTCGTACATGAGGGCCGGTGACGACGACCCCGGACTGTCGAAGTTGAGGACGAGGCCGACGCCGTAGGAGCGCGGGTCGTCGCGCAGGAAGGCGCGGGAGCCCAGCAGTCCTCTCTCCTCCCCGTCGGTGAACAGGAAGACGACGTCGTTGCGCGGGCGCGCGCCGGCGGCCAGGGCGCGAGCGCCCTCGAGCAGCGTGGCCACGCCGCTGCCGTCGTCGGCCGCGCCCGGCGCCACCGCCACGGAGTCGTAGTGGGCGACCAGGAGGACGCTGCGCGTCGAGGCCGTGCCCGGCAGTCGGGCGACGATGTTGTGCACCGTGCCGGCCACGCGGCCGTCCTCCGACGAGACCACGCTGGTGGTCTGGACGTAGGGCATGAGGCCGAGCGCCGAGAGGCGCGCGACGATGCGCGCGCGGACCGCTCCCGCGGCCTCCGAGCCGATCGGGTGCGGCGCCGCGGCGACCTCGCGCATGACGGCCATGGCGCGGACGGCCGAGAACTGCGCCGGCGGTGCGTCGGTCGGCAGCGGGCGCGGCGCGCCGAACGGCGTGACGCCCACGACGACGAGCGCCGCGACCGCGCCGACGACGAGCGCCGCGAGCAGGTACGGGTTGCGTCCCACAGGCCCAGCGTAGCCAGCCGGGCGCGGTTTGCAACTCGCGCGCGGCGCGAAGACTTGTGCATGGATGCGCGCACCGCGACCCGGTCCGCCCGCCCCGGACGGCTCGGCCCCCCCGGCGAGTTCGTGACGGCGGCCGGCGTGCGCCTGCATTACGTGCGCGCCGGATGCGGCCGGCCCGTGATCTACATCCACGGCGCCAAGAGTCCCGCCTACGACTTCGTGCTCTCGATCGGCTCCGCCCGGGCGGAGAGATACACGGCCGTCGCGTTCGACAGGCCCGGCGCCGGCTTCAGCGGCCGCCCCCCACGAGGCGGCGGTGCGCCTCAGGAGCAGGCCGCCGTCCTGCGCGCCGCGGCCGCAGAGCTGCGCCTCGAGCGGCCGGTCCTCATCGGCCACTCCCTGGGCGCCGCTGTGGCCCTGGCGTGGGCGCTCGACGCGCCCGCCGGCGTGGCGGCCGTCGTGCGCTCGGCGGCTCGTCGTGCCGCTCGCGCGCCCCCTCCTGCGCGCCATGGCGCCGTCGGGCGCTCGCCCCTGGGGCGCCCACTCGTCGACGCCGGCTGCGGCGTGCCTTCTACCCGGGCGCGCCGCCCGCCGCCTACGCGCACATCGCCCCCGAGATGGCCCTCGACGACGCGCGCCTGCTGAGCGACGGCGAGGACCGCAAGGCGGCGGAGGCGGGACTGGCGGCGCTGGCTCCGCGTTACCCGGGGCTCGCCGTGCCGGTCGTGGTCGTCGTGGGCGACCGCGACCGCATGGTGCCGCCGCGCACGTCCGTGCAGCTCCACCAGTTCCTGCCGCCCTCGGAGCTCGTGCGCCTGCCGGACTCGGGGCACATGCCGCAGTTCACCGACCCACAGGCGGTGCTGGCGGCCGTCGACCGCGCCGCCGAGCTCGGCGGCGCCTGACGCGGCCGCCATCCTGCCGCCGCGGCCGCAGTTGCTTCTCCCGCCGGCCCGGCGTAGCATCCGAGACCGGTCGCGCTAGGCGGGGAGCCAGCGGTGCCCTGTACCCGCAATCCGCTACAGCGGGGCTGAATCCCCGCCCGAGGGGCCGTTCCGCGAGGCTGTCGGCCGTGTCGCGGCGTTGAGGGTCGGGTCCTACGCAATGGAACCCTGCGAACCCCGTCAGGTCCGGGAGGAAGCAGCGGTAAGCAGGCCATTCCATGTGCCGCAGGGTCGCCTGACCGGAGCTTGCGCGCGGCGAGGACGCTCGAGGAACGCGCTTCGACGGCGGGTGCGCGGCCGCTACTTTCAACTTCCGGCGGCGGGGTACACTAGCCTCCCATGAAGCGCTCCCTCTACCGTGCATACCGGCCGCAGACGTTCGCCGAGCTGGTCGGTCAGGACCACGTCGCCCGCACCCTTCGCAACGCGGTCGACACGGACGCCGTCGCGCACGCCTACGTGTTCGCCGGACCGCGCGGTACGGGCAAGACGAGCACCGCGCGCATCCTCGCCAAGGCGCTCAACTGCGTCGGCACGCCCGCGGCCCCGGTGGACGGGCCCACCTCCACGCCCTGCGGCGTGTGCCGTCACTGCGTCGCCATCGCCGACGGCTTCTCGCTTGACGTCGTCGAGATGGACGCGGCCTCCAACCGCAGCATCGACGACGTCCGTGAGCTGCGTGACAAGATCGCCTTCGCCCCCGTGGACGGGCGCTTCAAGGTGTACATCATCGACGAGGTCCACATGCTCACGCGCGAGGCCTTCAACGCCCTGCTCAAGACCCTGGAAGAACCCCCGGCCAACGTCGTCTTCGTGCTCGCCACCACCGAGCCGCACAAGATCCCCGAGACGATCATCTCGCGCTGCCAGCGCTTCGACTTCCGCCGCCCCCAGGTGCGCGACATCGCGCGGCTGCTGGGGACCATCGTCGAGCGCGAGAACGCGCGTCCCGACGACGAGCGTGGCGGGCCGCGCATCGAGATCCAGGAGGCGGCCCTGGCCGAGATCGCGCGCCACTCCCAGGGCGGCTTTCGCGACGCCATCGGTACGCTGGACAAGCTCATCACCTACTCGGACGGCGCCATCAGGCCGGCGGACGTGCTCGAGGCGCTGGGCGTCACCGCCGCGGACCTGCTCTTCGAGATCACGGACGTCGTCACCGAGCGGCGCACGGCCGAGGCGCTCCAGTTCGTCCAGCGCCTCGCCAACGACGGCACCGACTACTCGCAGTTCATCCGCGACCTCCTGCGCCACCTGCGCCAGCTCTTCCTGCTGCAGCACCTCGAGGAGGCGGCTCGCGACGACGCCGCGCTGCGCGCCCTCGGGCAGACGGTGGAGCTGGACGAGCAGCTGCTCACGCGCCTGCTGCCGCAGGCCAACAACCTGGCGCCGCGCGAGGTCGTCTACTTCATCGAGCGCCTCGGCGAGGCGCAGCGCGAGATCCGTGACGGCCTCGACCCGCGCCTGCAGCTCGAGCTGGCGCTGGTCAAGGTGACGCGGCCCCAGGTGGACCACGCGGCCGAAGCCCTCGAGGAGCGCCTGCGGCGCCTCGAGGCCGGCGGCGCCGCGGTCCCGGCGGAGCAGCCGCGCAAGGCCGCTGCGCCGGCGGCGGGGCAGCGTTCAGCCGTGGCGGAGGCCGACGACGCGCCCGCGGCGGCCGTACCGGCGGCTGCCCCGGCCGAGGAACCACGGCCGCTGGTGCCGGAGCCGCCGGCGCCGGATCCGGCGGCGCCGGCGGAGCTCACGCTCGAGCGCGTCAAGCGCGCCTGGGAGCTCATCCTGCAGCGCGTCCAGGCGAGCAGCGTGAGCCTCTACGCGCTGCTGCGTGACGCCCGCCCCAGCGCGCTCGAGGGCGAGTGGCTGACGGTGACGATGTCGTCCAACCTCGCGCAGCGGCGCGCCGCCGAGCCCGGCAACGCCGAGATCGTCGCCGCGGCGGTGGAGAGCGCCTTGGGACGCCCGCTCACCCCGCAGTTCGTGCTCGGCGCCGCCGGGCCCGCCGCACAGCCCGCGGCCGCGGCGGCCGCCCCGGACCCCACCCTCGACTTCACCGATCTGATCAAGCAGGTGAAGGGCACCTTCGACGCCGAAGAGCTGCCCGACGAGTCCTAAGGAGACCCACCCGTGGCCAATCCCCAGTACAACAAGATGATGAAGCAGGTCCAGGAGATGCAGCGCAAGATGGCGCAGGCCCAGGAGGAGCTCGCCGTCGAGACGGTCGAGGCCAGCGCCGGCGGCGGCATCGTCACCGTCGTCATCACCGGGTCCCTCGAGATCAAGGAAGTGCGCATCAAGCCGGAGGCGGTGGACCCGGACGACGTGGAGATGCTGCAGGACCTCGTGGTCGCGGCCACCAACGAAGCACTGCGCGCCGCCCAGGACCTCGCCTCGACCAAGCTCGGGGGCGCCACCGGGGGCCTCGACCTCCCCAACATCCCCGGCCTCTTCTGAGGCGCCGCCGCCCGCGGGCCGTCCGGGGCCGCGCCGGCGAGAGCGACTCGGATGCCGTATACTGGAGTAGCGGCGTCCTGATTGCTCCGGCGCGGCTCGGGGCGTCGCCTGCAGACCGCTGAGTGGACGCCTGCGGAGGCAGAACCCTCTCATTCGCGCTCACTGGGCGCCGGATGTTGGCGGAGACGAGCCTCAACCAGTACAATATCTGTTTGGTTCTGCCGAACTCTCTGGCGCCGCTTTCGAGCGGTATCCAGTGTGTATCAGCTCGCATATCCAGTACTACGGGATCGTGCATTTGTATTCACCTGCCGTCGAGCGCCTGATCACTGAGCTTGCCAAGCTGCCCGGCATCGGACCGCGCAGCGCCCAGCGTCTCACCTTCCACATCCTCAAGCTCAGGCCGGAGGAGATCCTGCCGCTGGCGGCCGCGATCACCGACGTCAAGGACAAGATCGGCTTCTGCAGCCGCTGCTTCAACCTCGCCGAGGGCGAGCTCTGCACCATCTGCGCCGACACGCGCCGTGACTCACGCCTGCTCTGCGTCGTCGAGCAGCCCTTTGACATCGTCACCATCGAGCGCACGCGGGAGTTCCGCGGCCTCTACCACGTCCTTGGGGGCGCTCTGAGCCCGCTCGACGGCGTGGAGCCTGGCGACCTTCACATCGCGGAACTGCTGGCGCGCGCCGGCGCCGATGTGCAGGAGGTCATCGTGGCCACGAATCCCACGATGACCGGGGAGGCGACGGCGATGTACCTCGCCGACCTCCTGCCCGACGGCGTGCGCGTCACGCGCCTCGCCAGCGGCCTGCCCGTCGGCGGCGACCTTGAATACGCAGACGAACTCACGCTGGGACGAGCCCTTGCGGGACGTCGCAGCCTGCGACACGGAGAGGAGTGACCTTGGCCACCAAGACCTCGAAGCAGAGAACGGCGACAGGCCTCACGGAGATCCGCTGGCACGCCCGCGGCGGGCAGGGGGCCGTCACCGCCGCCAAGATGGTCGCCGAGCTGGCCCTGGGCCAGGGCAAGTACTTCCAGGCCTTCCCCGA
This sequence comes from uncultured Thermoleophilia bacterium, assembly GCA_963709845.1. Taxonomy (GTDB): domain Bacteria; phylum Actinomycetota; class Thermoleophilia; order UBA2241; family UBA2241; genus CAIXSE01. Next base: position 350,109 of record CAVPXV010000007.1, on the reverse strand, counting down.
GTACGGCCCCGAGCGCTCCGGCGCGCCCATCGTGGCCTTCACCCGCGTGAGCGACGAGCCCATCCAGATCTACTGCCGGGGTCGAGCACCCGCAGATCGTCGTCGTGCTCGACCCGTCGCTGCTCAGCGTCGTCGACGTCACCAAGGGCGCGCCCGACGACGCCGTCGTGCTGGTCAACAGCGAGATGACGCCGGCCGAGCTGCGCGAGCACTACGGCCTCAAGGGCGCGCCGCCTCTTCACCATCGCCGCCACCCGCATCGCCGTGGAGACCATCAAGCGGCCCATCCCCAACACGCCCATGGTCGGCGCGCTCACGCGCATCACCGGCCTCTTCCCCATCGACGAAGGTCGTGGAGTTCCTGCGCGACGATTTCGGCAAGAAGTTCCCGCCCAAGGTCGTCGAAGGCAACATCACCGCCATCACGCGCAGCTACGAGGAGGTCCAGGGCGAATGACCGTCGACAGGAAGGCCGGGGCCAAGAAGCCGGCCCCTCTAGGAAGCCGCGCACCCGCAAGGCCGCCGCGAGGAAGCCCAAGTGGGACATCAGCGACATCGCCAACTGGGGTCCGGAGCAACACGAGCTCGGCGCCGGATCATCGAGGCCGGCAACTCCGTCTACAATCGAGACCGGCGGCTGGCGCAGCGAAGTGCCCGTCATCGACCAGCGAGAAGTGCGACGGCTGCATGCTCTGCTACTTCTACTGCCCGGACGCCTCCATCATCATCGAGGACGGCAAGGCCGTGGGCGTCGACCTCGAGCACTGCAAGGGCTGCGGCATCTGCGCCAAGGAGTGCCCCGACCGATGCCATCGTCATGAAGACCGACGAGAAGGAGTAGACCGCGTGGCCGATCGAGGAACGTGACTACCCTCGCGGTCACCGGCAACGAGGCCGTGGCCGAGGCCATGCGCCAGATCAACCCCGACGTCGTCTGCGCCTACCCCATCACGCCCGCAGACCGAGGTCGTGCAGCTCTACGCGCAGATGGTCGCCGACGGCAAAGTGGACAGCGAGTTCGTCACCGTCGAGAGTCGGAGCACTCGGCCATGAGCGCCGTCATCGGCTCGGCGGCCGGCGGGGCGCGCACCATGACCGCCACCTCCTCCCAGGGCTTCGCCCTCATGTGGGAGGTCCTCTACGTGGCGGCCAGCTACCGCCTGCCCATCGTCATGACCACGGTGAACCGCGCCCTGTCGGGCCCCATCAACATCCACTGCGACCACAGCGACACCATGGGCGGCCGCGACTCCGGCTGGATCCAGCTCTACGGCGAGAACCACCAGGAGGCCTACGACAACTGCATCAGGCGGTGCGCATCGCCGAGCACATGGACGTGCGCACGCCGGCCATGCACATGTACGACGGCTACGTCATCAGCGGCGCCATCGGGCCGCTGCAGATGCTCACCGAGGACGAGAAGGTCCAGGACTTCATCGGCCCCTACCACGCCATCAACCCGATGCTCGACACCAAGACACCCGGTCACCGTGGGGCCGTTCGACGGCCTGCACGGCTGGTACTTCGAGCACAAGGTCGCGCAGAACCGGGCCATGGACCGCGCCCTCAAGGTGATCCAGGACGTCGCCGACGAGTACGCGGAGCTCAGCGGCCGCCAGTACGGCCTGCTCGACCCCTACCGCTCGATGACGCCGAGATCGCCATCGTCGTGGTCGGCTCCACCGCCGGCACCACGCGCATGGTGGTCGACAAGCTGCGGGCCCAGGGCGTCAAGGCCGGCATGGTGCGGGTGCGCGCCTTCCGCCCCTTCCCCCACGCCGCCTACGCCAAGGCGCTCGAGCACGTGAAGGTCGTCGGCGTGATGGACCGCGCCGACTCGTTCGGCGCCCAGGGCGGCCCGGTCTTCCTCGAGGTCCGCGCGGCCCTCTACGACTGCGAGCCGCGGCCGCAGGTGCTGCCGTTCATCTACGGCCTCGGCGGACGCGACATCTTCCCGCACAACATCGAGCAGGCCTTCGCCGTGCTGCAGAAGGCCGCCAAGAGCAAGAAGCGGGCCTCCACCGAGCGCCGCTACCTGAACCTGCGCGAGGACTGAGGAGATTGACGTGGCGAGACGCAACGGACATGACGGCAACCTCAAGGAGACGGAGCCTCGCGGCTCCGCCCTCTACGAAGTGCTCAAGGGCATCGACTTCGAGCGCCGCGCAGCTGGTCGACAAGAGCCGAGGGCGTCGGCCTCTTCGACCTGGTCAAGGAGAAGGACGGCAGCTACCGCTGCTACGCCTGCACCCTGTGCGAGCGCACCTGCCCGGTCGACTGCATCGAGATCGAGTACTGCCCCGAGTTCGCCGAGCTGCCCTTCGACATCGAGGCCGCGCGCGCCGCCGCGCTGGCGACTCTGCCCGGGCGAGAGCTGCGGCGCCGCCTCGGCCTGCGTCATGGGCGAGAACCCGGCCGGACTTCCAGCCCGAGATCGACATGAAGCTGTTCGACCCGGTCGTCGCCGGCATCCGCGCCGGCTCCGGCCTCGTCGAGGCCTGCACGCCACGCAGGAGGCCTACGGCTACCTGCCGCGCGTGGCCCTGGAGGGCATCGCCGAGCGAGATGCACCTGCCGTTCTCCCGGGTCTACGGCGTGGCCAGCTTCTACAGCCAGTTCCGCCTCACGCCGGTGGGCAAGTACGTCATCGACGTGTGCATGGGCACCGCCTGCCACGTGGCCGGCGCGCCGCTCGTCGCTGGAGGCCTTCAGCCAGGACCTCGAGATCCCCGTGGGCGACGACCACGCCCGACGGCCTCTTCACCCTGCAGACGGTCAACTGCGTGGGCGCCTGCGCCCTCGCCCCGGTGGTCCGCCTCGGCGACGACGAGACCTTCGGCCGCATGGGCCCCAACGAGGCGCGCAAGCTGGTGCGCAAGCTGCGCAAGCAGGAGGTGGGAGCATGACCCCCGCCGCCCGCGCCGCCAAGGTCGACAAGGCACTGAAGGCGGCGGCCGACGCGAGCGCCTACCTCGCCGACGACGCCAAGACCGAGATCCGCATCTGCGCCGGCACCGCCTGCCACGCGTCCGGCCGCGTCGCGCTGCGCAAGGCCGTCGAAACGGCCCTCGCCGAGCGCGGCCTCACCGACAAGGTGGCCGTCGTCGAGACCGGCTGCCACGGCTTCTGCGAGCAGGGCCCCATCATGGTGCTGCGGCCTCAGGGCCTCTTCTACCCGCGGCTCAAGCCGCAAGGACGTCGCCGAGATCATCGACACCAGCGTGGTCGGCGACGGCATCGTCGAGCGCCTCCTCTACAAGGACCCGCCAGACCGGCGAGCCACTCGCGCACGAGCGGGACATCCCGTTCTACGCCCTGCAGGAGCGCATCGTGCTCGGCCTCAACGGCAAGATCGACCCGTATCTCCCTCGACGACTACCTGGCCCACGGCGGCTACACCGCTCTGGCCAAGGTGCTGGCCGACGCCGACCCGGTGGCCGTCATCGACGAGATCGAGAAGAGCGGCCTGCGCGGCCGCGGCGGCGCCGGCTTCCCCACCGGCAAGAAGTGGCGCTCCTGCCGCGCGCAACCCGGGCGAGCGCCACTACGTCATCTGCAACGCCGACGAGGGCGACCCCGGGCGCCTTCATGGACCGCTCGGTGCTCGAGGGCAACCCGCACAGCGTCATCGAGGGCATGATCATCGCCGCCTACGCCATCGGCGCCGGCAACGGCCCGGTGGAGGGCTACGTCTACGTGCGCCACGAGTACCCCTTCGCGGTGGAGCGCCTGCGCCACGCGCTCGAGACGGCGCGCGAGCGCGGCCTGCTCGGCGACGAACATCCTCGGCTCGGGCTTCGAGCTTCGACATCCGCATCAACCAGGGCGCCGGCGCGTTCGTCTGCGGCGAGTCCACGGCGCTCACGGCCTCCATCGAAGGGCACTGCGCGGCATGCCGCGCGGCAAGCACATCCGCACCGCGGCGCACGGCCTCTGGGGCCAGCCCACGAACCTCAACAACGTCGAGAGCTACGCCAACGTGCCCTGGATCGTCAACCACGGCGCCGACGCCTTCGCCGCCATGGGCACCGCCACCAGCAAGGGCACCAAGATCTTCTCGCTCACCGGCAAGGTCGTGAACGGCGGCCTCATCGAGGTGCCCATGGGCGCCACGCTGCGCCAGGTGATCTTCGACATCGGCGGCGGCATGCTGCCCGGCCGCGAGTTCAAGGCCGTGCAGCTCGGCGGGCCGTCCGGCGGCTGCCTGCCCGCCTCGCTGCTCGACGAGCCCATCGACTTCGAGAGCCTGGTGGCCGCCGGCTCGATGATGGGCTCGGGCGGCATGGTCGTGGTGGACGACACCACCTGCATGGTCGACTTCGCCAAGTTCTTCCTCAAGTTCACCGCCGAGGAGAGTTGCGGCAAGTGCGTGCCCTGCCGGGTGGGCACCACGCGCATGCTCGAGATCCTCGAGCGCATCAGCGCCGGCGAAGGCGACCGTCGAGGACGTCGACCTGCTCGAGCAGCTCGCCGACGACGTCGTCGAGGGCTCGCTCTGCGCTCTGGGCGGCAGCGCCCCCAACCCGGTGCTCTCCACCCTGCGCTACTTCAAGGACGAGGTCATGGCCCACGTGGTGGAGCGCCGCTGCCCGGCCAGGGTCTGCCGTCCGCTCATCCGCTACACCATCGACGAGGACGCCTGCACCGGCTGCCGCGCCTGCTTCGAGCGCCTGCCCGACCGGCGCCATCAGCGGCGAGCGCAAGCAGGCCACACGTCATCGATCAGAAGCTCTGCATCAAGTGCGACGCCTGCCGCCAGGCCTGCAAGTTCGATGCCGTCCGGGTCGAGACAGGCATGCTCGCGCTGGCCGAAGGGAGGCGGCAATGAGTCCCCGCACCAAGGCCGCCGTCGAGCTCACCGTCGACGGCCGCAGACTGCAGCGCCCGCGAGGGCGAGACCATCCTCGACGTCGCCCGGCGCGAAGGCATCGACATCCCCGCGCTGTGCACCAGGAAGGCACGGCGGCCTGGGGCGCCTGCCGCCTGTGCCTGGTCGAGGTCGAGGGCCTCGACAAGCTGCAGGCGGCCTGCACCACGTGGGTCGCGGACGGCCTGTCGGTCAAGACCGACACGCCGCGCGTGCGCGCCCGGCGCGAGAGCTACCTCAAGATGTACCTCTCCGACCACAACGCCTACTGCGAGGCGCCCTGCACGCACGCCTGCCCCACGCACATCGACATCCCCGGCTACATGGCGGCGCTGGCCGCCGGCGACGCCGCCGACGGCGGCCGCGATCGTGCGCGAGGAGCTGCCCTTCCCGGGCATCCTCGGGCGGGTATGCCCGCGCTACTGCGAGCCGGTCTGCCGGCGCGGCGAGGTGGACGAGCCCGATCGCCATCTGCGCCCTGCACCGGGCGGCCGCCGGACCACAGCGATACGCGCCTCATCCGCCGGGCTGCCCACGCGGCAAGCGGGTCGCGGTCGTCGGCGCCGGCCCGGCCGGTCTGGCCGCGGCGTGGTTCCTCACCGCGCGCGGCCATCAGGTGACCCTCTACGACGCCGAGCCGCGGGCCGGCGGCTCGCTGCGCTACCTCATCCCCGAGTTCCGCCTGCCCGAGAAGGTCGTCGACAAGGAGCTGCAGCCCCTGTGGGAAGCCGGCGTGCGCTTCGTCGGCGAGTCCGAGCTCGGTTGGGAAGTGGATCCCGAGGGCCTGTTCGACGCCGGCTTCGACGCCGTGGTCATCAGCGTCGGCACCTGGGAAGAGCCCAAGCACATCGTCCCCGGCGACGACGCCGCGCTGCGCGGCCTCGACGTGCTCAAGCGCGTGCGCGACGGCCGCGCCGTGCGGTTCACGACCAGGGTCGCCGTGATCGGCGACGGCATCACGGCGCTCGACGTGGCGCGCACGGCGCTGCCGCAAGGGCGCCGGAAGTGGTCGTGATCGCTCAGCACGAGGGCGACGCCATCCCCGCCGGCGCCCGCGAGCTCGCGGCCGCCCGCGAGGAGGGCGTCCGCTTCGAGTTCGGGACGGTCGCCCGCAAGGTCAAGAACCGCGGCGGCAAGGCCCAGGGCGTCGAGTGCGTGCGCGTCGTCCGCGAGAAGGGCCGCCTCAAGGAGGTGCGCGGCTCCCGCTTCGACGTGGCCGCCACCACCGTCGTGCTCGCCACCGGGTACGCGCCCAAGCTCGGCGAGAGTGCCGAGTACCTGCCGCTCGACGAGAGCTCGCGGCTGCGCGCCAACTACTACACCGGGCGCACGCCCGACGAGGGCGTGTTCGCGGCCGGCGACGCGGTCGGCCGCCGCGCACTCGGTCATCCACGCGGTGGCGAGCGGCAAGCGCGCGGCGCTGGCCATCGACGCCTGGCTGCGGGGCGAGGACCTCGAGCAGCTCGAGGAGAAGCTGGCCGTGTTCAACGGGCTGCCGTACCTCGAGCAACTCAAGCAGACGAGAGCCAGCTCGGCGCGCTCGGCGCAACGCCTGGCCGAGCGCGACGCCGGTGTGGCTCAAGATGGGCGCGAGCGCCGAGCCCGCGGCTCGCGCCACCATGCCCAAGGTGGGCAAGGCGAAGCGCCTGTCGGCCACCGACATCGAGGTCGAGAAGGGCTACAGCCTCGCGGCCGCGCATGCGGAGGCCGAGCGCTGCCTGCAGTGCGAGTGCCCCAGCCTGGCGCCTGCGACCTGCAGCGCCTGGGCGTCGAGTACGGCATCACCGCCAACGACTGGTCGTCAAGGGCAGCCGCGTCCGCGAGGTGGAGCCGCAGCACGAGCACCCCTTCATCCGCCGCGACATGGACCGCTGCATCGCCTGCGGCCGCTGCGTGCGGGTCTGCCGCGACGTGGCCGGCCCGGCCTGCTACGACTTCACCGGGCGCGGCTTCATGCATCAACGTCGACACGCCCTACGGCGAGGCCCTGCAGCTGGCCGACTGCATCAGCTGCGGCCGCTGCGTCACCACCTGCCCCACCGGCGCGCTCACCTTCAACGAGCGGGAGCTCAGCCTCGTTCAAGGTGGACGAGAGCCGCTGCATCATGTGCCGGGAGTGCGTCAACGTCTGCCCGGTGGACGCGCTCAAGGAGACCAACCACTTCGAGGACGCGCGCACAGAGTGGCTCGACCTGGTAGCCCAGGGCAGCCAGCTGGCCGGCGGCCACCGCATGTGCGCCGGCTGCGGCGCGCCCATCGTCGTCCGCCAGGTGCTCATGGGTACCAGCGACCCGGTCGTCGTCAGCGCCGCCACCGGCTGCCTCGAGGTGAGCACGACGATCTACCCGTACACCTCGTGGAAGGGCAGCTACATCCACACCGCCTTCGAGAACGCCGCCGCCACGCTGAGCGGCGTCGAGACCGCCTTCCGCGCCCTCAAGAAGAAGGGCGCTCATCGAGGAGAACGTCAAGTTCATCGCCTTCGGCGGCGACGGCGGCACCTACGACATCGGCCTGCAGTCGCCTCTCCGGCGCCATGGAGCGCGGCCACACGATGCTCTACGTCTGCTACGACAACGGCGCCTACATGAACACCGGCTTCCAGCGCTCCGGCGCCACCCCCGTGGGCGCCTGGACCACCACCAGCCCGGTGGGCAAGGAGTCGGCGGGCAAGCTGCAGAACCGCAAGAACCTCACCGACATCATGATCGCCCACGGCCTCCAATACGTCGCCCAGGCGTCGCCGCACGACCCGCGCGACCTGGTGCGCAAGGCCGCCAAGGCGCTCTCCGTCGACGGCCCCACCTTCCTCAACGTCCTGGCGCCCTGCCCGCGCGGCTGGCGCTCGGACGGCGCCGAGACCATCGAGCTCGCGCGCGAAGCGGTCAACACCTGCTACTGGCCGCTGTTCGAGGTGGAGGACGGCGAGTACCACCTCACCTACCGGCCGCACCACAAGCTGCCGCTGATCCCCTGGCTCAAGCGCCAGGGCCGCTTCGCCCACCTCTTCAAGCCGGGCAACGAGGACACTCTGCTCGCCATCGAGGCCTGGGTGGACGAGCGAGTGGGACAAGCTGCTGCGCAAGTGCGGCGAGCCGAGCGAGGCGGACTGGCAGGAGTACCTGGTGTCCAACGGGTGTCTGCTACGCTAGCCGCGGCTACCAGCTGAACCGCGCGAAGGGGCGGGCCGGACGTGAGTCCAGCCCGCCCCTTGCGCGTACGACCGCGGCAGGCACAGCGGAGAACGCCGGCGGCGCCTGTCGCCCGGCCCCGGCTCAGCCGGCGACGGCCCGGAGGTAGTAGACCCAGAAGGCGGGCACCTCGCGCAGCACGAGGAACGGCGTCTGCGGGATCCGGTGCCTGGGGTGCGCCGGCACGGTGAGCACGTCCCAGCCGGCGCGGGCGTAGGCGAGCTTGATGCGCGGCAGGTGGTAGAAGTCGCTCTCGGCGGCGATCCTGCGCCAGCCCTCGCCGCCGAAGAACGGCACCGTGTCTTTCACGGTGGCGTCCGTGTTGACGCCTCCCGAATCGACGACCACGTTCTTGCGCGGCACGCCGGCGCGCACGGCCATGTCGCGCATCACCAGCGCCTCGTTGTAGCCGCTGGCGCCGACGGCCCCGGACACGAGGATGCGCCGCACCCGACCGCTCTTGTACAGGCCCACGGCCGTGGCCATGCGGTCCATGAGCACGAACGACGGCCGCCCCCCGGGGTGCACCTCGGCGCCGAACACGACGACGGCGTCGGCGGGGCGGGAGGCGGAGCCGCCGAGGTAGTCGGTGTTGCCGAAGAAGAACTCCTGGGCGAGCGGGAAGGCCACGACGCAGGCGGCGGCGGTGCCGACCAACAGGGCCGCGGCGGGCAGCCGCCGCAACGGCGCCGGCGGCCGCGCCGCTGCCCAGAAGATGAAAGCGAAGCCGGCGCAGAAGACGAACGACAGCGGCAGCGGTACTCCCGGCAGGATCTGGCCGTGCCTCCACTCGAGGTAGAACGAGACGCCGTTCCAGGCGGTGGCGAGCGCGCAGAGCCCGACGAGGACGAGCGTGGCGACGCGTCGCCAGGCCGCCATGCGCGGCCGCAGCGCGTAGCCGCCCAGGGCCAGGGCGGCGGCCGCGAGGAACCCGAGCGCGGCCGCGCGGGGGAGCTGGTGCAGATCGATCCACCAGATGTTCTCGTCGAAGCCAGGGGTGCGCAGCGCACCCACCAGGTTGACGAGGGTGAAGGCCGCGACGAACAGGGCGAGGCCGCGAGCGATGCCGGCCGCCACCCAGTTGCGCGTGCGGGTGGCGGCGCCGGGCGCCGCCGGCCCTCCGCGTGCGCCGACCGGGGCAGGCGGCGGCCCGGCCGGGGCGCCGGCGTGACCGGGCGAGGGTGTGGCAGGTGCAGGCGGGCCGCCGGGCGGCTGCGCCGGGGCGGCGAAAGCGCCGGCCGCCCGGCTGTCTGCTCGGTCGGGCCCCATGACCATGCCGATGAATCTATCACGGGGCCGCCGGCGACTCCGCCTCCGGGGCCGTGAGGCCGCCGCGTCAGGACATCGACGGCGTCATCAGGAGACGCTCCGCCGCGGCCGCCGCCGTGGAGCCTTCGGCGACCGCGGTGGCGATCATGCGCACCTTGCCGGGGTAGGCGGCGAAATCGCCGACCGCGAACACGCCCGGGATGCCCGTCTGCATGCTCGAGTCGACGTCGATCTTGGTCCCGCTCAGGCCGAGGCCCCAGTGGGCGATGCCCGAGAGGTCGGGGACCTGCCCGATGCTCACCAGCACCAGGTCCGCGGGCAACTCGACGACGCTCTGGTCCGGGTACCGTACGACCACGCCTTCGAGCCGCTCGCGGCCGCGGAGAGCCACCACCTCGCCGTTGCTCACCACGTCGATGCCGGCCTCCGCGAAGCGGTCCTGGGTGTGAGCGTAGGCGCGGAACTCATCGCGCCTCCGCACCACGGTGACGTCGGCCACCTCGCGCAGCGAGAGCGCCGTGTCGAGCGCGGTGTCGCCGCCGCCGATGACCACTGCGCGCTTCGCCCGGATCTCCTCACGCGGCGGCAGCCGGTACGCGAGGCCTCTGCCGAGGTACTTCTCCTCGTCATCGAGACCGAGGCGCCGCGGCGTGAAGCGGCCGAGGCCGAGGGCCAGCACGACCGTCCGGGCTTCATCCTCGCGCAGCGAGCCGCGCAGCCTGAACACGCCGTCATGCGGGGTGACGTCCTCGACGGCGCGCCACTCGCGCAGCTCCGCGCCGAACTGCTCGGCCTGGCCCGCCAGCCTGAGGGCAAGTTCGCGGGACGGCAGCGGCGCTTGTGCCGGGAAGTTGTTGACCGGCTTGGTGGGATAGAGGTTGATGAGCTGGCCGCCGAACGCCTCTGCCTCGTACACGACCGTGCCGAGGCCGCGCAGGCCGGCGTACATGGCGGTGGCCAGCCCGGCCGGCCCGCCGCCGACCACTGCCACGTCGTAGGTGCTCATGGCGCCCTTCCTCCCCGCCGCTTGCCGTGCAGCCATATCGTTCCACCGATAGTGCTGTCGCACACACCAAACCCCGGCGAACGAGGCACGACGGCACGCCATGGTGGGCGGTGCTCCGGTGCGGTGTGGGCGCTCGAGGACGGAGCAGCCGGCTGGGCTACCGCCGATATCGCGTCGCCAGCTGCCCGGAGTTGCCCCCGAAGAGGGTCGCCTGCTGGGTGGTGCGCAGCTCTTCGAAAAGGTGGATGTCCTCGAGGCCCGGCACGCAGATGACCTCGCCCAACTCGAGGCCGGCGACGATCGCCTGAGCCACGTCAGCGGCGGTCATCATCGTCGGCGGCGCGGGGGCGTCGCCGCGACGCACGCCGTGGAACTCCGTCTCGACCATGCCCGGGAGGCACACCATGGCGCGCACCCCGGTGCCCTCGAGCTCCAGCGCCAGGGACTGGGTGAAGGTGAGCAGGAAGGACTTGCAGCCCGCGTAGGTGGCGCGTCCCGCCATGCGTACCTGGAGCGGGCCGCTGAGGGCGAGCATCGAGGCGACGTTGACGATCGCCCCGTGACCACGCGTGACCATGCCCGGGAGCGCCGCGCGCGCGAGCCGCATCGGCGCGCGTACGTGGACGCCGATGAGGCGGTCGCCGAAATCGGGCTCGAGCTCGGCGAAGGGGCCGTAGCCACCGAAGCCGGCGTTGTTCACCAGCAGGCCGACCCGAGGCTCCTCCTGAAGGCGCGCTTCCACGGTGAGCAGCTGCTGCGGGTCGGTGAGGTCGGCGACGAGCACCTCGGCGCGCGCCCCCGCTTCGACCTCGAGGCGCTGGGCCAGGGCCACGAGGCGCTCGCGCCGACGGGCGACCAGCACCACGTCTCGCCCGTCTCGGGCGAGGCGCTCGGCGAGCGCCGCCCCGATGCCGGAGGACGCGCCGGTGACGAGAGCGACTTCGCGAGCCTCGTTCATGATGACCTCCTGGGCGGACCTGGTCTGTGCGCGGACGCTCTCACGGACTGTACCCGAACGCGCGCCCTTCGAGCGCCGCGCCCGGCTCACTCCTCCACGAGCTGCGCCAGCTGCGGCGGCGTGACGCCGCGCTTGGCCAGGCTGCGGGCGACCTTCTGCGGCACGAGCTGCAGGAAGCACTCGTCGTAGCGCCAGCGGCGCCACTCGCCCTGCAGGCGTGCCGCGACGATGTCGCCCTCCACGCGCACCGGGGCGCCGCGGCGCGCCGCCTCGGCGGCGAGGAACGGCGCCAGCTGCTCGTCCCACTCGCGCGGCGTGATCTCCTCGGGCACATTGCCGTGATACTGGGCCGGGTCGAGCCGGCGCTCGGGGTCGAACACGAAGACGCGCCCGGCGGCGGCGCCGCTCATGAGGAACTTGCCGGAATACGGCTTCGCCTTGAGCGCGAGCTCGCCGCGCGCGTCCGGCTTCTCCAGGCCCAAGACGATGTGGAGCGAGTTGTCGCCGCCGCTCATGAGGTACTCGAAGGCATACTCGTTGGGGCAGCCGAAGTGGATGGAACGGAAGCCCTGAGCCCGGGTCACTCCATCCTCCTCGAGGACCTTGTTCTGGCCCGCCACCGCGAAGCGCGAGCCCGAGTCCCAGACGTTGAACGTGCCGCCGTGGGCGGCGTAGCAGCAGGTGTTGAGCGCGTCCTGCAGCACGAAGATCGAGCCGGACGCGGCCTTCATGCCGGCGTGGCTCTGGGCCTGGCCGTACAGGCGGATGTCGGCGCCCTCGAGGAGGGCGCCGAGGAAGTCCCCCGACTCCCGACCGTAGAGCTCGAGGACGACGCCGGCCGCGGGCGCCCCGGACGGCCCGGGGAGATTGCAGCCCACGTAGCGCGGCCCGCCGACGAAGCCGTAGCCCACGAGGTTCTTCCAGCCGAGGCGCACCGCCTCGGAGACGATGCGCGACGCGCCCTCGAGGCCGAACGCCTCGCTGGCGAAGCCGGCGAAGTCGACGACGAGCACGTCGCGCCCGGCGTCGTGCGGCGGCGCGAGGTCGTCGCGCGTCGCCAGCGTGAGACGTCCCCAGGCGCCGACGCCGGACGGCGGAGGAGCGGAGGCGTCGGACAGGATGAGCTGGCCGCCGTGCGCCATGATGAGCGCCTCGCGCAGGGGCGGCACCTCGTCGAGCACGCGGTACACGCCGCCCTCGGGGGAGCCGTCGGCGGCGCGGCCACCGTCGGTCGCGTACTCCACGCCAGACAAGGCCTTGCCGCCGAGATCGGCGAAGGCGACGCGCTTGCGCAGCTCGGTGAGGGCGCGCAGCGCGGTCGCGCGCGCCGCGGTGCCCCGGCGGGCGAAGCCGGGCAGGGCGGCCTCTGCGAGGTGGCGGTAGTCGTCCGCGCTCAGCTCCGCGAGTCGCGCCAGGGTCGTCTCCACGAGGCGCGCCGCGGCCGGCGGCAGCGCATCGTCCGGGCCGAGGAAGCGGCCGGCGGCGGCGGCCGGCAACTCGGCTGGCAGCGCCTCGAGCGCCTCCGCGACCTGCGCGCGCCAGGCCGGATCCACGGCGGCCGCGTCAAGCGGCGTCGCGAGGTCGGCCTTGGTCCCGGCGCGGCGCACGGCGACGGCCTCGCCGAAGCGGTTGCGCACGTCGAGGCCGCCCGGCGCCGCCCCAGCCGCGCTCGCGGGCGGCGTGAGGAACGCCTCCAGGACGCCGCCGAACTCGCCGCGGCCGGGGTTGCCCCCGGGCCGCATGTTGAAGCGCAGGTCGTGGCCGGCGTCCTTGAGCACGCCCTGGTGGTGCAGCACGCGCAGCATGCTGTCGGCGATCTTGGCCTCGGAGCCGTTGGCCACCGCCCGCACGCCGTCCCGCCCCGTGTCGACGCTCAGCACGAGCTCGTGCGGGCGCAGGAACTTGATGTCCATGTTCTCGCGGAAGCCGACGCGGCGGGCGGCGGGGCCGGCGTGCCCTCCCGCGCGACCGCCACCGGTACTGTCGTCCGCCGCCGGCCGCGACTCGAGGATCGTGAACTTGTACGGGCCGGTGGGCGTCAGCTGGGTGTAATTCAGCGAAAGCAGTTCGAACAGGCGGCGGCGGCTCGAGTCCATGGCCGCGAGGTCGAGGCCGGTGATCGGCGAGACGATCTGCGATGCCTCCTCCGTGCTCAGCCCTAGGACGCGGCGCGTGAAGTCGACGAGGTAGGCGGCGTACTCGGTGTCGGTGAGCGCCTTGCGGTCGTAGGCCGAGTCGCCCTCGTAGTCGGCGAAGCCCTCGCCCATCGAAGCGTCGGTGTGCACGTGGCCGTACTCGGCGAGGAACGGGGCGGTGGAGTCGACGCCCACTTGCTCGCCGTTGTGCATGAGCAGGACGTTGTAGGCCTTGAACGGGTGGGCGCCGGCCGGGTTGCCGCGGCCTTCGGCGTCGATGGCCGGCGAGTTGGTGGGGTAGCGATGGTGCATGCCCCACACGTGGGCGCGGAGGGCCGGGTCGGCGCCGGCGAAGCCGGGATACCCGGCCCAGAAGCGGCCGAAGTCGAAGTACTCGGGGATGGTGTGCGTCCACCCGCTGATCTTGACGGCGGCGAGGTCCTGCCCCATGGAGACGACGTAGCCGCGGCGCTTGGCGGAGAACTTGGCGGCCGCGGCCCGCGGCGCGCCGTGCGTGCGGTAGTAGCGCGAGTCCACGAGGTGCGCGAGCGCGGTGAAGTACTCCTCGCGCACGTCGGCCGTGAAAGCGGCGAGGCGCGCCGCCGGGCCGGCCGGCGGCATCCCGCCGCTCTCGATCGCCGCGAGAGCCACCTCGAGCACGTCGTCGCCCAGGTCGCCGTACTTGGTGCGGCGCTGCAGCCAGCGCCCGCCGGCGAGCAGGCGCCGGCCGTAGCGCGCGAGGACGGCCGGCTCCAGGTCGACGAACAGCATGGTGTAGTCGCCGGGTTCCTCACGCAGATCGGCGAGCCGCCAGCCCTCCTCCCCGGCATAGCGGTCGCGGACCGGCAGGCGGAACTCCTCGAGCCGGGCCGCCACGGCGGCCGCCGGAAGCTCGGCGCCGCAGGCGTCGTAGAAGCGGCAGCCGCCGAGGTGGCCGAGGATGGCGGCCATCGTCGCGGTGCGGTCGGGCCCGATGGTGTTGACGACGAGGCAGGTGTGCGCGCGCAGCGGCGGCGGCGCGAAGCCCGCGAAGTCGATGCCGCCGCCGCGGTTGTTGCCGCCGTTGTAGCTCAGGCGCGCCGACTCCCAGATGGCGTCGACGGTCACCGGGACGCTCACCGCGAGGGAGCCGACGCGGCACGAGTCGTGCTCCGGCTGCGGCGGGGCCGCCTCCAGCAGAGTATCTACCTCGACTTCAGGCTGAGACTTGTCCTCCGGCGGGCCTTCGGCGCTCACGCCGACGGCCTCGTCCCAGCGCGGCATCTGCAGCAGGTCGGTGCGGCCGCGAAGCAGGCGGATGTCGTCGATCAGCGCGCCCTGGCGGGCGACGCTGCCGTCTGCGGCGAGCGCGCCGCTCTCGCGGTTGAGCGCGTCCACCAGCACCGCGAGCTTGACGCAGTTGAGCAGCGTCCAGTTGCGCATGCGCGCCGCCATGAGCCGGCGGTCGTTCTGCACCATGAGCTCCGGCTTCGTGGTGATGCCGCCGCGCGGGCAGTCCATGTGGCAGTTGCCGCACTGCGTGCAGCCGAAGGCGACGGCCTTGCCGATGCTGCCCTCGAGGAGCCCGTCGGCGCCGGCGATGAGCACCTTGAGCATGTCGAGCTCGCCGCGCAAGCCGCCCGAGGCGAACAGGCGGGTGCCGCCGGTAGCGCCGTAGGGCGCGCCGTTGAGGTCGCGGATGGGGCGCAGCTCGCCGCTGCCGTCGAGGTCCACCTTCTCGCCCATGAGCGCGTGGTGCGTGTGCAGCATCGTGCGGAAGATGTCGGGCCAGCCCACGTGGCTCGAGTCGGCGTGGTAGTTGCCCGAGCCCCCCAGCCCGGCGTCGACGAGCAGGTAATCGACGACGAAGTTGCTCCACATGCCGGCGGCCACGAAGCGCGTGTAGGTGGAGCCGGTGATCTTGATGCCGCAGTGAGTGTGGTAGAGCAGCCACAGCCAGACCTCGGCCGGCATGTCCTCGATCGAGTAGATGTCGTGCTTGGGGTCGGGCGAGAGCGCGTCGGTGCCCACCGGGATGTTGCGCGCCTTGCTCACGGTGGGCGTCACCTTGGCCCCGGACAGCCGGCCGCCCTTGCCGGGCTTGGCGCCCTGGTTGATCTTGATCTCGACGTCGCGCACGCGGCGCAGGTCGGCGCCGCTGATGCCGAAGTGGCCGGAGGCGGCCTGGAGGCTCTCCCACTTCATGTCCTCGTCGGCGGAGAGCCTGATGGGGCCGCCTTCGCCGCTCGAGGTCATGGTGAGGCCGGCGCTGCCCTCGATGCGCGCCGTGAGGAAGTCCTCGCTGGCGGCGCCGAGAGACGTCGAGGCGTGGCAGACGGGCCCGTGCCAGATCGGCTCGCGCACGGCGAAGCCACTCAGCGCGAGCCCGCCGCCAGGTTCGCGCTTGAGGGTCACGCCGCCGTCCGCCGAGGCGCGCAGCACGCTGGCGCCGTGCGCCCCGTGCCCGGCGGCGAGCAGCTCGGTGAGCGTCTGCGCGCCGTCCGCGTCGACGGCGCGCAGCCACAGGCCGGCGTCACCCTCGAGGGCGTCCTCGAGCAGATGCCCAGGGTCGAGCCGTAGCTCGAAGCCGCCGCTGGCGTCGGCCGCGACCCGCGCCAGAGCGGGGCTCTCGGGCTCCGCGTGGACAGTCACCGACGCCAGAGGTGGCGCGGCTCCCGGCCGCGTGAATCCGCGCGGCACCGCCAGCTGGATGTAGTCGAGCAGCTCGGGGTCCGCGCGCAGCCGCGCCAGCGACCACGCCACCGACTCGCGGGAGAGCCTCAGGCCTACGTGGTCGAGCGAGTACTCGCCCTGGTCGCCGGCCACGAAGAAGTCGTCGAGCTCGGGCATCTCCCCCGCCGCCATGCGGTAGATCACCTCGAGGAAGTCGGCGTTGAGGGCGCGGCTCGAGTTCTCGAGGTGGTAGTTGGCGTCTCGCTGCGCGAGCACGCGCGCGGCGTTCACCGGCGGCAGGTCCGGGCGGCGCTCGCCGAGCAGCGCCGATACCCGGTAGCGGGCGCCGACCTCGGCCGGGACCGGCTCGGCCGCCACGCGCGCCGCGTTCTGGGCGGCGTTGAGGCGGCCGAACTCTGCGGTGGCCAGCGCGTCCACCTCGCGCACCCAGTCCTCGGTGATGGTGATCGCCATCGTGTTGCCCGAGGTCTTCTGCACGTCGTCGATGCCCATGCAGCTGAGGAAGTCGAGGATGCTGTGCTGCCAGCAGGTGAGCGTGCACAGCGCCATCTCGCGCAGCGCGTCCGGGTCGGCGGCGGTGAGGGCGGCGTCGACCAGCGACGGGTCGCCGCCGCGCAGCACGTCGACGACCTCGGGCGCGAGCGCGATCGCCGCTGCGTGCGTCATGGCGCCGCCGTTGGCGCCGAGCAGGACGCCCTCGTACACGGTCGCGGCCGAGGCCTGCGTGTCGCCGTCGCCGCCGGCGCAGGCGAGCTGCACGCGGGCGCGCAGCAGCCGCTGCTTGAGGAACGCGTCGACCTTGGGCGTGAGCCGATACGACTTGCGCGCGCCGGCGTGGTACTGCACGAGGGCGACGCCCGGGTGGCGCGCGGCCTCTTCGAGTCGCGCCCAGAAGGCTTCGCCGCCGAAGCGCATGTACACGCTCAGGAGCAGGCCGGGGGCGACGGCGAGCGCGGCGCCGGCGAGGGCGGCGAGGCTCTCGCCGGGGGGCCGCACGTCCGCCTCCTCCCCGGCGCCCCACGGGTCCAGCTCCACGAGCCGCGAGGCGCCCAGCAGCTGCGCCAGGGCGCCTCCGGCCTGCAGACGCGCGGCGTGACGCGGCGCCAGACGCACGACCAGCCCGGCCGCGTACGGGAGCAGCGCGGCGGCGTGCGCCTCCGCCTTGTCCGCGTCCACGACGACGAGCGAACTCGTCCTGATGTCGTGCCCCGGGTCGGCCTGGGCGATGGCGCGCAGGTAGGCGAGCTCGAGCTGGGGGCCGGAGCCGAAGGGCAGCGGCCCGACGATCAGCGGCATGTCGAGGCGCACGCCGCGCAATTCCTCGAGCCGCCGGCCGCCACCCTCGCGGTAGACCACGGCCGGCCGCTTGCGCACGATGTCCCAGGCGGTGCTGAACTCCTCGCGCAGGCCGTCGTTGGCCGGATGCGTGATCGCCGCGTGACTGAAGTAGCTGCGCCAGTAGCCGTGATGCCAGGCCGCGCCCACGGTGAGCGGCTCGCGGCGGAAGCGCTCCTTGAGGAGCTTGTCGATGTCGAAGGCGCTGAGCTCGAGCTCGGGCACCGCCTGCGCGGCGCCGGCGAAGGAGCCGAGGAAGGCCTGGCTGCGCAGCGCGCGTTCGAGTCCCCAGAACTCGTCTTCGTCCATCCCCGCCTGGCTCAGGAGGTGGCCGAGCAGCGCCGCGGCCGATCCGCGGTCGCGCACCAGCGGCGAATCGCGGTCCACGATGTAGGCGAGGAGGTCCTCCCAGCGCGCCAGGCTGCCGTTGGCGGCCGGCGCCGGCGGGGCGCCGCGCCGGCCGTCCCCGGCGATCCCGGCGAGCTCGTTGCTGAGCCTCGTCACGGCGCCTCCCGGGCGGTGAAGGCAGCGATCGCGGCCAGAGCCGCGGGCGTCGGCGCCGCCACCACGCGTAGCGTCTGGCCGCCGTTGCGCCGGTTGGCCGGGCACACCTCGACGCAGGCGCCGCAGCCGAGGCACTGCGGCTCGTCGGTGGCGATGAGCCGCGCGTCGCGCTCCGCGAACTCGCGGTTGGCGTTCGTGGGGCAGGCGGGCACGCAGGCGGCGCAGTGCAGGCACGTCGCCGCCGGACCGGCGTCGTTCTCGGCGCGCAGCACGCGGAAGCGCACGGCGCCGGACAGCGCAGCCGGCGAGCGCCGCAGGTAGCCGCCGGGACGCACGTCGAGGAACTCGTCACGGTAGCGCGCCGAGGCGCGCACCGAGGCCAGCGCCAGCACGCGCCGTTCGCGACCGGCGCCGCCGGCGCCGTCCGCAGCGGCGGTCATCTGCGCGTACAGCTCGAGGTGCGGCACGCCGGCCTGGCAGACCTCCTGGCAGTTGCCGCAGCGCATGCAGAGGTCGAGCAGCGCGGCCACGCCGGGGCCGGGCGCCGCGCCCGCGTACGCGAGCTCGCCGTGATGCGTGAGCGTCTGCGGGAGGGCTATAGACGCGGCGGCGTACACCGGGCACACGGCGTTGCACTCGCCGCAGTTGACGCAGTGGATGGCCCGGGCCGCGGGGGCGCCGGCGGCGGCCGTCCCTGCCGGCGCTCCGTGCCCGTTGGCCGGGCCGGGCATCCTTCCGAGGACGCGGCGCACGGCGCGACCGAGGGGCGCCGTCCCGGGCGTGCTCCAGAGACGGCGCACGAGCCCGACGCCGGGCCGGTACGCGCGCTCCACGAGGCTGCCCAGCCGCCCGTGCAGGCCCATGCGCAGCACGACGCCACGGTTGACCAGCTCCCGCGGATCGAGGCCGGCCTTCAGCCTCGCGAGGCGCTCCAGGCCGCCCGCGGCGAAGGCGTCCGCGGCGAACGCCGCCTGCCAGCGGCCGAGCACGTAGGGCCGGCCGGCGAAACCGCGCACCGCCAGGTCGAGCAGCGCCGGCGCCAGCACGAGGTCGGCGTGAAACGCCGCGGTGCGGTGATCGGTCAGGTAGCCGGCGATCACCAGCGCCTCGCCGTCGCCCAGGTAGTAGACCTCCGGGTCGAGCACGAGGCCGGCGCGGCGCGTGAGCGCGGACGCGGCGCGCAGGTAGGGCGCCACCGCGTCGGCCGGCAACAGGATCTCGGCAGCGAGGAGGCCGGGCCCGAGGCGCTTGTTCTGCTGCGGCCGGAACCGCTCGGCGGCGAAGCGCCGGCTCTCGGTCTCGAGCGCCAGCGGGCGGCCGGGCAGCTTGCCCAGATGCGCCGCGAAGGCTCGCCCGGCGCGCACGCCGAGGAAGTCGACGTAGAGATAGGCGCCGGCTCGGCGCGCCGCGCCCGGCCCCGCCAGAGCGGCCGCCGGCGCGTGCAGGTCCGAGGGCCCGTCCAGCCGTGCCCAGGGCATGCCGTCGCCGCTGCTCAGGCTGGACGGGAGCCGCCGCCAGCTGCGCGCGTCCTCGTACGCCCAGATGGCGCGCAGGTGGTCGACGTGCACGGCGAGCACGAGCTTGAGATTGGCCGGCCGAGGCAGCGTGGCCCCGGCCTCGGCGGCGATGTAGCCGGCGGCGGCGAAGGCGTCCGCCGCGCTCCGGAACGCGAGCAGGAAGGCGCCCACGTTGGGCCGCCGGCCCACGGTCAGCACGAGCTGCACGACGACCCCGAGCAGGCCCTCGCTGCCGGCGATGTCGGCGAGCCCGAAGGGCTCAAGCCCGCGGGCGCGGAACCAGGCCTCGGCGGAATCCGCGGCCACCCCCCTGTGCCCGGCCCGCGCTCCGTCGCCGGGCACGTCGAGGCGGCCGTCGGCGTGGAAGCGCACGAGCTCGCCGCTCGGCAGGACGACGTCGGCGGCGCGTACGATGCCGCGCGCGCGCCGCGCCCCGAAGGCGTTCAGCCCGAGCCCCCCGGTGACGAACCAGCCGGCGTAGGTGCCGCCGAGGTTGGACGAGTACACCGGCAGCGCGAGGTCGCGCTCGGCGAGGCGCCGGTGGATCTCGCGCAGGCGCGCCCCGGCGCCTACCACGCAGACGTTGGCGCCGGCGTCGACGTCCACGTGATCGAGCCGGGCCAGGTCGAGGGTGAGACCGCCGTCGCACGGTACCGACCCGCCGAGCGCCGTGGTGGCGGCACCGCGCACCGTGACCGGCGTGCCCGTCTGCCGCGCCCAGCGCAGGACGGCCTCGACCTCCGCCACCGTGGCCGCCTGGAAGACCACGTCCGGGGTCGCCGTGCTCAGGACGCGCGTGTAGAACGGGCCCAGGTAGACGTTCTGATCCTTGTCCGCCTCGGCGCGCAGCACCTCGTCGGTGACGACGCGGGCGGCGAGCGTGACGTCGTGGCGCGGAGCGCGGCCGGGGACGTCGGCAAGGGCCGCGAGGAGCTGCGCCGCGAGCTCGCGGCTGCGGCGCGGCCCCCGGCGCTGGCGTGGCGGCGTGGCGCCGCCGATGAGCACGTGCAGGTCGGCGACGCCTGCGATGGCGGGATCGGATCCGGTGGGGAAGGAAGACCGCGGGGCGGTCGTGCCCGAAGGGTAGCGGACTCCGGCCGTCATGCGGCCGTGCGGCCACGCCGCAGCCCGTCGCTCGGTGAACGCACCGTGGTCTCCTCATCGTCTGCGTTCGCGCTTCACAGCGAGGACCGGCGGCTGCGCCGGCCCTCGCCCAGTCAAGCTGGCCGGGTGGTCGAAGTCAAACGCCGAAATGGCCCAAAGGGCGTCGCGCAGCCACCCACAGTGGCGCATCCACGAGCGCTGACGGCCGCCCCGACGGGCGGCCCTCGCTAACGCGTCCTAGAGCGATTTGAGGAGGCTGGCCGCCTTCTGCCCGCCGGCGGACCCAGGGTCGACGGACACGGCCTTGCGGAACGCGGCTCGCGCCTCCTGGAGGAGTGAGGCCGCCTTGGCCGTCTGCCCGTCCTGCTTGGCCGTCTGGGCGGCGGCCTGCAGGTAGACGCCCTTGTTGAGCGAGGCGTTCTGGAAGTCCGGGCTCTTGGCGAGCACGACGTTCACCTGCTTGAGCGCGCCCGCCGTGTCGCCCGAGTAGTACAAGGACGTGGCGTAGTCGGTCCCAACGCCGGGGTCGCCGGGCTGCTTGACCCAGGCCGCGCCGTACACGGTCGCGGCCGCCGCGAAGTACCTCGCGGCGGCAGCCGGGTCGCTCTTCTGCTGCGCCTGAGCGCCCTGGTCGTAGAGACCGTTGGCACGCGCCACGAGCTCGCCGTAGGTCCCCGACGTATCGGCGCTGATGGGCGCCGTGGAGCCCTGGGAAGCCGACGCGCCGGAGTTGGACTGGCTGAAGACGACCACTCCGGCGACGACCACGACCACGGCGCCGATCAGCAGCCACCACACGAACGCGGGCGTGTGCCGTGCCTCGTGCCGGGCGGCCTGACGCGGCACGTCGCGCTGCCGCGGCGTGGGCCGTTTCTGCGCCGCCGGCCGCGAGGTGCGCGGCCGCGAGCGCCCGTAGTCGCCGGTGGTGCGGCCGGCGGCGGGCCGCTGGCGCTGGGGCGCCGCGGCGTTCGCGGCGCCCCCGGCCTCCAGGGAGGTGCGGATGCGGCCGAGGTCGGCGCCACACTCGGGACAGAACTTCGCCTCGTCGGCGTCGAATCCACACTCAGGGCAGAACATCTCTCTCCTCGTCCGGGGTCGTCGGCGGTCGCGTCACAGCGGCGTGCCGGTCTCGCAGGCCGGCAGCTCGCAGTCGAGCCGGCCGTCGCGCAGCGCGATGGTGCGGTCGAAGTAGCGCTGGATCTCGGGGTTGTGCGTGACCATCACGATGGTGATGCCCTCGCGGTTGAGCGCCGCGAACAGGTCCATGATCTCCACGGTCGTCTCGCTGTCGAGGGCGCCGGTGGGCTCGTCGGCGAGGATCAGCGGCGGCTCGTTGACGAGCGCGCGGGCGATGGCCACGCGCTCCTGCTCGCCGCCGGACAGCTTGCCGGGGAGGTGGCCGGCGCGCTCCGTGAGGCCGACGCGCGCGAGCACGGCGAGCGCCCGCTCGCGCTTGTCTGCCGCCGGCATGCGCTTGACGGCGAGCGGCAACATCACGTTCTCCAGCGCCGTCAGGTACGGCACCAGGTTGAACGACTGGAAGACGAAGCCGAGGTACTCGCGGCGAAAGTCGGCGAGCCGCTCCCCGGGCAGCGCGTAGAGGTCGATCCCGTCCACGCTCACGCTGCCGGCGCTGGGGTGGGTGAGTCCGCCGAGCATCGCCAGGAACGTGCTCTTGCCCGAGCCCGACTGGCCCATGACGCCCAGGAAGGTGCCCTCGGGGACGACGAGGTCGAGGCCCATCAGGGCCCGCACCGGCGCGCCGTCACCGCTGAACGTCTTCTCCAGGCCGCGCACGTCGATGAAGCGGGCGGCGCGCTCGGCTTCGGCGGCGGAGACGTTCGCAGCCGGACCTGCGTCCGCGCGCTCCGGGAGCGCCGCGGCGGCGCCCGCGCCGGCTGCGCCGGCGGGCTCCGCCGCTTCGTGTTGCCTGCGTTCTGTCAGTGGTGTTCTCACTCGTCCTCCCACGGACGCGGCCCGCGCGGGCTAGAGCGCGCGCAGCGCCTCGGTCGGGTCCATCTTGCCCGCGCGGAGCGCGGGGTAGAGCGACGCCGCGGCGCCCACGCCCACGGCGAGGGCGATCGCGGCCGGCGCCAGCAGCGGCGCCCACACGACGCCGGCCCCGTGAGCCACGAACGGCAGGACGGCGTAAGTCGTCCCCATCCCCACCAGGTAGCCGAGCACGCCGGCGACCAAGCTGGCCACAAGGGCCTCGAAGAGGATCAGCCGCGTGATGTGGACGCGGCGGAAGCCGATGGCGCGGAACACGCCGATCTCGTGCGTGCGCTCGCTCACCGAGCCCATCATCGTCACGAACACGACGAGCGCCTCGATGGCGATGACGACGCCGACGATGGCGTAGCTGAAGGCGCGGAACTGGTTCACGGCGTGCATGCGACTCTTGACGGCCTCCTGCATGCTCGTCACTTTGGCGGCCGGAAGCGCCGCCTGTAATTGGCGGGCGATCTCATCCACCGGCGTCGCGCCGTAGACCGCCGCGACCTCGATGAGCGTGAGCTGGCCCGGCTTGTGCAGGAGCTGCTGCACGGCGCCAAGGTCGGCGATGAGCAGGCCGTCGTCCTGAGAGCCGGTGGCCTGGAGCACGCCGGTGACCGTGAAGCGCCGCCCGCCTATGCGCACGTAGTCGCCCATCGTGAGGCCAAGCGTGCGGGCGGCCGACGACCCGGCCACGAGCTCGTGGGCGTTGGCCGGCGGCCGGCCTGTGTCCACCGACCACCAGCGCTTGAGCCTGAACTGGGCGGCTGGGTCCACGCCCATGATGAGCGTGCGCTTGCCCTTGACGAGGACAGGGCCGACGAGCTCCGGCGCGACCCCCGACAGGCTGGCGTGCGCCGGGATCCCGGCGATGCGCCCGAGGTCCGACTCGCGCACGACGTTCTGGCCGACCGAGAGGCCGCCGACCGAGATGCCGCCGTAGGAGAGCGAGACGTCCCTGGTGCGCGGCGTGACGATGATGTTGGCGCCGTAGCTCTGCAGGTTGGCCTTGGTCTGCCCCGTCATCGCCTGGGTGAGGGACACGAGCGCCACGACGGTGCCGACGCCGATGAGCAGGCCGGCGACGAGGAACACGGCGCGCCCCTTGCGGCGGCGCAGGTCGTTGAGCGCGATGGTCCGCAGCCTCACGGTCGGCTCACAGCGCGCGCAGCGCGACGGTCGGGTCGAGGCGGCTGGCGTGGAGCGCCGGGTACAGGCTGGCGAGACAACCGACGACGATCGCCAGGCCGACGGCGGCGCCGGCGAGCGCCGGCGTCCAGCTCACGCTCACGCCGGCGCCGGCCAGGAAGGGCAGCAGGGCGTAGCTCAGGCCCATGCCGGCGAGGTAGCCGAGCACGCCGGCGAGCAGGCTCGCGAGCGCCGCCTCGATGAGGATGAGGCCGGTGACGTGGCCGCGGCGAAAGCCGAGGGCGCGGAAGACGCCGATCTCGCGCGTGCGGGCGTTGACCGAACCCATCATCGTGACGAACACGACCAGCGCTTCGATGGCCACGATCACCCCGGCGACGATGTAGCTGAAGGTGCGGAACTGGTCGATGGCGTGCATGCGGTTCTTGACCTTCTCCTGGAGCGCGACGACGCGCGTGCCCGGCAGGATCGATCCCAGCTGGGCGACGATCTTGCCCACCGGGCAGTTGCTGCAGAGCGCCGCCACCTCGACCATGGAGACCTTGCCCGGCCGGTGCAGGATGGCCTGCGCGGCGCCGAGGTCGGTGATGAGCAGGTCGTCGTCCTGCGAGCCCGTATGGCGGAGGATGCCGGAGACCGTGAACGGGCGCCCGCTGACCATGACGCTGTCGCCCTTGGCGAGATGCAGGGTGGTGGCGGCCGCGGAACCGGCCACGAGTTCGTGACCGCCGCGCGGTATGCGCCCGTCCACCGACCACCACTGCTTCAGCTTGAACTCCTGAGCCGGGCGCACGCCCATGAGGATGGCCTCGCGCCCGTTCACCCGGGCGACGCCCAGCAGCTCGGGCGCCACCACGGCGATGTTCTTGCGATTGGGGATCGTGGCGATGCGCGCGAGGTCCGCTTCGCGGATGTCGCGCGCGCCTGTGGACACGCCGGCCACGCGCACGCCGCCGTACGAGAGCGAGAGGCCGTCGCTCTGCGGCGCCACGACGATGTTGGCGCCGTAGGTCTCCAGGCTGTTCTGTGCCTGGACCGTGAGCGCCGAGCTCAGCGTGAGCAGCGTCACGACGGTGCCGATGCCGATGAGCAGGCCGGCGACCAGGAACGCGGCCCGTCCCTTGCGCCGGCGCAGGTTGCTGAGCGCGACGTGGCGCAGCTTCATCGCCGTCGCTCCCTCGTCGCGCGCTCCGCACGTCACGTCAGCCCGCCGGCCTCACTGGAAGTACTGGGCGCCGGCCTGCAGGCTGCTCGCCGTGATCGTCAAGTTGCTCCCGGAGACGCTGCGCTTGAGCGGGATCGGGTTGCAGCCGCCGGTGATCACGTTGATCAGGTCGCTGCGGAACGTCTTGCCGCAGTTGTTGCACTGCATGGAGTCGCCGACCTGACGGTAGCCCTTATGCTGCGGGTAGCACACCTCGCAGGCGTCGAGCGCGGCCCTGACCACGCCCTTCTTGTCGGAGAGGACGAAATAGCGCACGGTCGTGCCGCCGGCGTCGTAGGTGAAGAAGTGCGCTTTGCCGTCGTTGACCTGCGCGAGGGCGAGCTTCACGTCGCCGCCGGCGGAGGCGGCGGTGGTCGCGGTCGCCGCCGTGGCGGTCTTGTGGCTCATGAAGAACACGCCCGCGGCGGCGGCCAGGACGACCACCGCGACGATCGCCAGCACGGGGGCGAGCCTGCTGCGGCGCGGCGCCTCGAACTGCGCGCGCTTCACCTGGCGGCGCTGCTCGGCGCTCCCGCTCGAGGGCCGCCGCGCGGGTGCGCTCTGCTTGCGCTGCTGCTTGGATCTGCTCTTGCTCACGTGTCGTGCCTCCTTCGCCGTGCCGGGCGCGGGCCCGGCCGCCGTGACCCCAGGACATGCCGCATGGTAGGTGGTCGAGATGAAGAAGGTGTGTAGAAGGACGCCGCTCGAGGACCGGTTTTGCCTCCCTGCACGCGGGAAGTAGCCTTAGCGAAAGCGACGGCGACGAGTGAGGCACATGACGGACGCCCAGACGATCGTGGTCATCGACGACGAGGCATCGGTGCGCGATGTGGTGCGCGCCTATCTCGAAAGCGACGGCTTCCGCGTGTTCGTCGCCGGGAACGGCCGCGAAGGCCTTGCCTTGGCCGAGCGCCTCCAGCCGAGCCTCATCGTCCTCGACCTCATGCTTCCCGACGTCTCCGGCGAGTCCATCTGCCGCGAGATCCGCGGCCGTTCTGACGTGCCGATCCTCATGCTCACAGCCAAGGCCAGCGAGGACGAGCGCGTCTCCGGGCTCGGCCTCGGCGCCGACGACTACCTCGTGAAGCCGTTCAGCCCGCGGGAGCTCGTCGCCCGGGTGAGGGCGGTGCTGCGGCGGACCCAGGGGGTCGAGACGCCGCTCGTCGAGATCCTCAGGTTCGACGAAGGGCAACTCGAGATCGACACCGTCAAGCGCGAGGTGCGGCGCGACGGCGCGGCCGTCGACCTCACGCCCAACGAGTACAAGCTGCTGCTGGCGCTGGCGCGCTACCCGGGCCGCGTCTACTCCCGCTTCGAGCTCGTGAACCGGGTGCAGGGCTACGACTACGAGGGCTACGAGCGGACCATCGACGTGCACGTCAAGAACCTGCGCAAGAAGATCGAGCCCGATCCCGGCAGGCCGCGGTACGTGGAGACGGTCACCGGCGTCGGTTACAGGCTCGCCAAGCTGTGAGCGGGCGCCTGCGCTGGGGGCTGCGGGCGCGCCTCGTCGTCGCCTTCGTGGCCGTGGCCATGCTCGGCGCCGTCCTCACGACCGTCTACTCGAGCGTCAGCCTCACATCGCACCTGGCCGCCTCGGCGAGGACCCGCCTCCAGCACTCGGCGACCCACTTCGGCGATGTCGCCGCCGTGGTGTCCGAGAACGGCCGCTGGAGCCTTCAGAGCGTGCAGACCATGCACCACCTGGCGCAGATAGACTTCCTCGCCGTGCGGCTTGTGGACGCCAAAGGGCGGCTCGTCTTCTTGCACCCCCCGTCGGGCCCAGTGCAGCCCGGCGCCGCCGCCTCGGCGCCGGTGCTGGTGGGCAGGCGCCAGATCGGCCGAGTGACCGTCAGCCGCGACGACGGACGGCTGTTCACGGCGGAGGAACTGCAGCTGCGCCAGCAGTTGGTGCGCATGCACGTCATCGCCGGGGTCACCTCGGCGGCCATCGCCCTCGCGGCCGCGCTCTACCTGGCAGTCACGCTGTCGCGGCCGCTGCGCCGCATCCGCGCCGGCGCCGAGGCGATGGGCGCCGGTGACCTCGACACGCGCGTGGCGGAGAGCGGCGACGACGAGATCCGCGCCGTCGCCGAGGCCCTCAACAGCCTCGCCGAGACGTTGCAGCAGGAGGAAGGTCTGCGCAAGGAGAGCGTCGCCGACCTCGCCCACGAGCTGCGCACGCCGGTGATGGGGTTGCTGGGACGCATCGAGGCCGCCCAGGACGGCGTGCTCGACGACCAGGCGGCCAACCTCGCCGGCATGCACGACGAGGCCCTCCGCCTGGCGCGCCTGCTCGACGATCTGTCGGCCCTGGCCGACGCCGAGCGCCCCGGGCTCCTGCTCTCGGTGGAGCCTGTCGATCTGGCGGCCATCGCCGCGGCACAGGTCGGCGTGTTCGCCGACGGCTTCGCCGAGAAGGGCATCGCCCTCTCGTGCAGGACCCAGGCGGCGACCGTCGACGGCGAGCCCAGACGCCTCGAGCAGATCGTCGTGAACCTCCTCTCCAACGCCCTGAGGTACACGGACCCGGGCGGCAGGGTCGACGTCGCCGTGCGGCCCGAGGGCGACCGGGCGGTCCTCGAGGTCAGCGACACCGGCATCGGCATCGCGGAGGAGGATCTGCCGCGCGTCTTCTCGCGCTTCTGGCGTGGCGAGAAGTCGCGCTCGCGCGCGACCGGCGGCGCCGGCATCGGGCTGTCCATCGTCAAAGAGCTCGCGCGCGCGCACGGCGGGCAGGTCGAGGTCGACAGCGCGCCGGGTGAGGGCTCGGTGTTCCGCGTCGTCATCCCGGCCTCGGCGGCGCCCGCCGCGCGCTGAGCCACCCCGGGCGGCGGTCGCCAGCAGGGCCTTGGCCATCAGATGGACCACCCTCAGCGACGCTGATAGCGTGCTCCCTATGAGTATCGTGGACAGCGTCGCTCCCGCCGCGCTCCCCGGCCTCAGCGACGAGGAGGCCGCGCGGCGGCGCGCCGCCGGTCAGGGCAACGACGTCGAGATCCGCACGGGCCGCACCTACGGGCGCATCGTCCGCGACAACGTCTTCAACTTCATCAACAACCTCTTCTACCTCCTGGGCATCCTCCTGCTCGTGCTCGGCAAGCCGCTGGACGCGTTCTCGGTGGTCTTCGTGATCGGCGCGAACACCATCATCAGCCTGGTCCAGGAGGTGCGCGCCAAGCGCGTGCTCGACAAGATGGCGATCCTCCTGCGCCCCAAGGCCGACGTGGTGCGCGACGGGCAGATCCGCGAGCTCGACCCCGCTGAGGTAGTGCTCGGCGACACCCTGCGCGTCCAGCCGGGCGACCAGGTGGTGGTGGACGGGCCGATGGTCGGCGCCGGGCGCATGGAGGTCGACGAGTCACTGCTCACCGGCGAGTCGGACCTCGTGACCAAGCACCCGGGCGACGAGCTCATGTCCGGCAGCTTCTGCATGACCGGCGGCGGCTACTACGAGGCCGCCCGGGTGGGCCTCGACAGCTTCGCCAACAAGCTGACGGCCAAGGCTTCCGTGTTCAAGCGCGAGCTCACGCCGCTGCAGCGCCAGGTGCTGCAGATCGTGCGCGTGCTGCTCATCGTCGTGATCGTCTTCGAGATCCTCGTGTGGTCGCGCAACATCATCGCCGCGGTGCCGTTCGTGGAGAGCGTGCGCAACTCCACCGTGATCCTCGCCCTTATCCCCAACGGGCTCGTGCTCTCCATCGCCCTCACCTACGCGCTCGGGGCCGTGCGCCTGCTCGGCAAGGACATGCTCGTGCAGCAGTTCAACGCCGTGGAGAGCCTGAGCAACGTCGACGTGCTCTGCACCGACAAGACGGGCACGCTCACCTCGGGGGTGATCAAGTTCGAGGAGGTGCTGCCTCTGGGCGCCGACGAGGCGCGCGTCGCGCGCCTGATCGGCGCCTTCGCCGCCAGCACCACCGACGCCAACCGCACCATCGAGGCGCTGCGCGCCGCCTTCCCCGCCGCCGCCGAGCCGGCGGCGCAGGAGGCGTTCTTCTCGTCGGAGCGCAAGTGGAGCGGACTGGCGTTCGCCGCAGGCGAGGCGCGCGGCACGTACGTCCTCGGCGCGCCCGAGATCCTGGCGCCGGCGCTGCGCGCCGGCGCCGGCTGGGGCGAGCGCGTCGAGGCGTGGGCCGCGCGCGGCCTGCGCGTCGTCCTGTTCGCCGGTGTGGCCGAGCCGCTCGCCTTCGGCGAGCCCGACGGCCCGCCCTCCCTTCCCCCCGGGCTCGAGGCGCTCGGCCTCGTCTGCTTCAGCGACGAGCTGCGCCCCGGCGTGCGCCAGACCCTGGAGGAGTTCTCCGCGGCCGGCATCGACGTCAAGATCATCTCGGGGGACAACGCCGCCACGGTGACGGCGCTGGCCACGCAGGCCGGCCTCCAGTCGCTGCCGCGGCGCACGGGCGTCGACACCTACTGCGAGACCATCCCCGGGGCCGCGTCCGCCGCGGTGGCCGGCGACGCGGCCGCGCGCGACCTCGTGGCCGTCTCCGGCCAGGAGCTGGCGGGCCTCCCGGCGGACGACTTCGCGGCCGCCGCCGACCGTGCCAGCGTCTTCGGCCGCGTGACTCCCGAGCAGAAGCAGGACCTCGTGGAGGCGCTGCGCGGCCGCGGCCGCTACGTGGCGATGATCGGCGACGGCGTCAACGACGTCGTCGCGCTCAAGCAGGCCAACGTCGCGGTCGCGATGCAGGGCGGCAGCCAGGCGGCGCGCAGCGTCGGCGACCTCATCCTCATGAAGGACACCTTCGCGCCGCTGCCCTTCGCCTTCCGCGAGGGCCAGCGCATCATCAACGGCATGAACGACATCCTGCGCATCTTCATGGTGCGCATCTTCTTCAAGGCTTCGATGATCGCCATCGTCACGGCCGTGGGAGGCTTCCCCTTCGCCCCGCGCCAGTCCGCCCTGCTCTCGTTCGTCGGCGCGACCGTGCCGGCGATCGCCTTCGCGCTCTGGGCGCAGCCCGGCCCCACGCCCAAGGTGGGGCTCTTCAAGCTCCTGGCGCGCTTCGTCATCCCCGCCGTGGTCCTGATGGCCGCCATCGCTACCGGGGTCTACCTCGCCTGGGCGATCCCGGCACACAACGCCTACCTGGCGGCGCACCCGGGCGCCGGCGAGAAGGAGCTCACGGAGCTCGCCTACCCGCAGGCGATGACGGCGCTGACGCTGTTCGCCTGCTTCTCCGCCATCCTGCTCATCCTCCTCATCGCGCCGCCCTCCAAGTGGTGGGCGGGCGGCGCGCCGGTGGTGCGCGGCGACTGGCGCATGGTGGGCATCGTGGTCTTCCTGCTCGCCTGCATGGTCGTGATCCTCGCCGTCCCGCTGGGGCGCACGCTGTTCGAGATCGAGCAGCTGCCGGTGTGGCAGTATCTCCTGCTGTTCGGGCTGGCGGTGGTGTGGAGCCTGCTCTGCCGGCTCGTGTGGCGCAGCGGCATCCTCGACCGCTGGCTGGGGACCGCCGAGGACCCGGGCAACGTGTGCGCCGACGCCGCCGCGGCGAAAGCCGCCTAGGCGGTCGGACGGACGCGGAGGTCGGCGACGCCGGGCCCGGCGGCCTCGCACGAGGCCGGGCCTGGCTGCCTCAGACGAGCCCGGCCGACGGGCACATCCCCGCCAGCGGGCACTCGGCGCAGGCCGGGCGGCGGGCGTGGCAGATGCGCCGCCCGTGGCGCACGAAGTCCACGTGGACGGCGTAGACCTGCGCGGCGTCGTCCGGCCCGGCGAGCTCGGTGAGCAGCGGATGCGCCTGGTCGGCGCTCACGCCGGCGGCGATGATCCCGAGGCGCCGCGCCACGCGATGCACGTGCGTGTCGACCGGCATCACCGGGCGTTCGAGGGCGAAGAGCAGCACGCAGGCAGCGGTCTTGGGCCCAACGCCGGGCAGCGCCGTCAGGTAGGCCTGCGCCGACGCGTCGTCCATCCCGTCCAGCAGGGAGAGGTCGGGGGCGCCGGTGCGCGCGCTGATGGCCTCGAGGATGCGCTTGATGCGCGGCGCCTTGGTGTGCGCCAGGCCGCCGAGAGCGATGGCCTCCTCGATCTGCTCGGGGGCCGCGTCGCGGGCCGCCGTCCAGACGGGGAAGCGTGCCTTGAGCGCCGCGAAGGTGCGCTCGGTGTTCACGTCGGCCGTGTTCTGCGAGAGCACCGTGAACACGAGCTCGTCCACCGGCGGGTAGCGCGGCGTGAGCACGGGGCGGCCGTAGAAGTCGTCAAGGATATCGGCCGCCCGCCGCAGCGTTTCTCGGGGTGACGTCTCCACGGTCCCAGAGTATAGCGGCGCCCCGAGCGGTTCTCCGCGACGCGCGCACGGGAACGATGTCGGTGGGACACGCGCAGGGCGTGAACAGCGTGATGGACATCTCGTTGCGCGACCGGCGCGGCCCGCTCGTCTACGAGGACGGGCGCGTCGCCGGCGCCGCGTGACGGCGCGCGTGGTAGCCTCAGCGGCATGCGAGCCACCATCTCCCGCGAGCGCCAGTGAGCCGGGGCTGGCGCTTCTGGATAGACCGCGGCGGCACCTTCACCGACGTCGTCGCGCGCCGTCCCGACGGCGCCCTCCTGACGCGTAAGCTGCTCTCCGAGGACCCGGCGCGCTACGCCGACGCCGCCGTCCAGGGGGTGCGTGAGCTGCTCGGCGTCGCCCCCGGCGCACCGATCCCGGCGGAGCTGGTGGACGAGGTGCGCATGGGCACCACCGTGGCCACCAACGCGCTGCTCGAACGGCGCGGCGAGCCCACCCTGCTGGTCACCACGCACGGGTTCGGCGACGCCCTGCGCATCGGCTACCAGGACCGGCCCGACATCTTCGCCCTGGACGTGCGCCTGCCCGAGCCGCTGTACGCGCGCGTCCTCGAGGTGGACGAGCGCGTCGGCGCCGACGGGGCGATCGTCCGCCCCCTCGACGAGGACGGGGCGCGACGCGGACTCGAGGCGGCGCGTCGCGAAGGCCTCGAGGCCGTGGCCATCGCCTTCATGCACGGCTACCGCTACCCCGAGCACGAGCGGCGCGTGGCGGAGCTGGCGCGCGCCGCCGGCTTCGCGCAGGTCTCCACCTCGCACGAGACGAGCGCGCTCCAGAAGCTCGTCAGCCGCGGCGAGACGACCGTGGTGGACGCCTACCTCTCCCCCATCCTGCGGCGCTACGTGGACGGCGTCGGCGCGGAGCTGGGCGGCGTGCGCCTGCGCTTCATGCAGAGTCACGGCGGCCTCACCGACGCGCACCTGTTCCGCGGCAAGGACAGCATCCTCTCCGGGCCCGCCGGAGGCGTCGTGGGCGCCGTGCGGACCTGCCGCAGCGCCGGCTTCGAGCGGCTGATCACCTTCGACATGGGCGGCACCTCGACCGACGTCTCGCACTACGCCGGTGAGTACGAACGCAGCCTGGAGAGCGCCGTCGGCGGCGTGCGCCTGCGAGCGCCGATGCTGCGCGTCAGCACCGTCGCCGCCGGCGGCGGCTCGGTGTGCGCCTTCTCCGAGGGCCGCTACCGCGTGGGGCCGCGTAGCGCCGGCGCCGACCCGGGCCCCGCCTGCTACGGCAAGGGCGGCCCGCTGACCGTGACCGACTGCAACATGGTGCTCGGCAAGCTGCAGGCGGCGTTCTTCCCGCCGGTGTTCGGCGCGCGACGGCGCCGAGCACCATCGACGCGGAGGCGGCGCGCCGGGCGCTCGCGGCCGTGGCCGCGAGCATGCGCGCCGCCGGCGTCGAGCCGCCGGCGCCGGAGGAGCTCGCCGACGACTTCGTGCGCGTCGCCTGCGACGCCGTGGCGCGCGCCGTCAAGCGCATCTCCACGCAGCGCGGCCACGACATCAGAGGTCACACGCTGTGCTGCTTCGGCGGCGCCGCCGGCCAGCACGCCTGCCTCGTGGCGGACGCCCTCGGCGTCCAGCGCGTGCTCGTCCATCCCCTGGCCGGCGTGCTCAGCGCCTACGGCATGGGGCTCGCCGACGTGCGCGCCCTGCGCGAGCGGACCGTGGAGCTGCCCCTGGACGAGGCGGTCGCGGCTGCGGCAGAGGCGGCGCTCGACGAGCTCGCGTCCGCCGCCGCGAACGAGCTCGCCGCCCAGGGCTTCGCCGCCGGCGACGTCGTCGTCCGGCGCCGCGCCCACGTCAAGTACGAAGGCACCGACGTCGCCCTCGACGTGCCCTGGGGGCCGCCGCGCGAGGCGGCGGACGCCTTCCTTGCCCTGCACCAGCGCCGCTACGGCTTCCTCATGTCCGGCCGCGGACTCGTGCTCGCCACGCTGGCCGTGGAGGCCGTCGGCCCGGGCGCCGCTGACGCGGCGCCGGACCTCGCGGGGCCGGCCGACGCCGGTGGCGGCTCGGCGGCGGCGCCCGTGACCGTGCCGGCGTACATGGCCAGGACCTGGCACGAGACGCCCGTCTACGAGCGCGCCGCGCTCACGCGCGGCGCGCGCCTCGCCGGTCCGGTCATCGTCCGCGAGCCCACGAGCACCACCGTCGTCGAGCCCGGCTGGGAGGCCGAGCTGCTGACCGGGGGCGAGCTCCTCCTGCGACGCGGCTCGCCCCCGGCGCCGCCACCGGCCGACCTTTCGCGGCGCTCGCCGCTGCTCCTGGAGGTGTTCAACAACCGCTTCATGTCGATCGCCGAGCAGATGGGGGCCACGCTGGCCAACACCGCCTCGTCGGTGAACATCAAGGAGCGGCTCGACTTCTCCTGCGCCGTCTTCGACCCTGAGGGTGGCCTCGTGGCCAACGCCCCCCACCTGCCCGTGCACCTGGGCTCGATGGGCGCGTCCGTCCAGGCGGTGATCGCCAGGCACGGCGGCGCCTTCGCCCCCGGCGATGCATTCCTGCTCAACTCGCCGTACGCGGGCGGCACGCACCTTCCCGACCTCACGGTGGTCACGCCGGTGTTCGCCGGGGCGGCGCGCCCACGCTTCTTCGTCGCCGCTCGCGCCCATCACGCCGACGTCGGCGGCGTCACGCCGGGCTCGATGCCGCCCGGCAGCACGACGATCGCCGAAGAGGGCGTGCTCGTGGAGGACTTCCGCCTCGTGGCGGGCGGGCGCCTGCGCGAGGCGGAGGTGGCCGAGCTGCTCACCTCCGCCCCGTTCCCCGTGCGCGACCTGGCGCAGAACCTCGCCGACCTGCGCGCCCAGGTGGCGGCCAACGCGCGCGGGGCCGCCGAGCTCGAACGGGTGGTGGCCGAGTTCGGCCCCGAGGTGGTGGCAGCCTACATGGGCCACGTCCAGGACAACGCCGAGGAGGCGGTGCGCCGCGCCCTCGGCCGGTCACGCGGCGGCTCCTGGCGCCAGGAGCTCGACGGCGGCGCCGTGATCGCGGTGCGGGTGGCCATCGACGAGGGCTCGCGCAGCGCCGTCATCGACTTCGCCGGCACCTCCTCGCAGCTGGCCGACAACTTCAACGCCCCGGCGGCGGTGTGCACGGCGGCGGTCCTGTACGTCTTCCGCACCCTGGTGGACGCCGACATCCCGCTCAACGCCGGCTGCCTGAAGCCGCTGCGCCTCATCGTCCCGCCAGGCTCCATGCTCGACCCGCGGTACCCCGCGGCCGTCGCCGCCGGCAACGTGGAGACCTCCCAGGCGCTCACCAGCGCCCTCCTCGGCGCCCTCGGAGTCGTGGCGGCCTCGCAGACGACGATGAACAACCTGACGTTCGGCGATGCCCGCCACCAGTACTACGAGACGCTCTGCGGCGGCGCCGGGGCAGGGCCGGGCTGGGACGGCTGCAGCGCCGTGCACACGCACATGACCAACTCGCGCCTCACCGACCCCGAGGTGCTCGAGGCGCGCTACCCGGTGCGCGTCGAGGAGTTCGCCGTGCGCCGCGGCAGCGGCGGCGCCGGGGCGCATCGCGGCGGCGACGGCGTGGTGCGACGCCTGCGCTTCCTCGAGCCGCTCACGGCGGCGATCGTCGCCGGCAGCCGCCGGGTGCCGCCCTACGGGCTCGCCGGCGGCCTTCCCGGCGCCGCCGGCCACGACTTCGTGGTGCGCGCCGGCGGAGCCGTAGAGGAGCTCCCCGGCGTCGCGCAGGTGGCCATGGGCGCCGGGGACGAACTGGTCGTCGAGACGCCGGGCGGCGGCGGCTACGGGGCGCCGCCCGCGGCTCAGGCCGCGTCGTAGGCGGCGAGCGCCGCCGGCAACACCTGGACCACCTGGTTGCCGGCGGCCGGCAACCCGATGAGCACGGCGCTCACGACCTCCTCGCGCGTCGCGCCGGCCGCCTTGGCCTGCGCCACGTGGAAGGGCACGCCGCTCTCAAGGCGCTTGGCGGCGAGGACCCCGAGGTAGGTGAGCGCCGCGGTCTTGGCGTCGAGCGCGCTCGCCGCGCCGAGCGCCTGCGCCGCCTCCATCCAGGCGTGCGCGTGCGCCGGGGCCTCTTCCAGGAAGGCACGGTATGCGGCGCTCACGCCGCTCATGCCGTCGTCAGTCATGGGCGTCCTCTCGACGGGGTCGGTCAGGCCGGAGCTCGGCAGGCGGCTACGCGCGCCTCACATGGCGTTGGCGCGGCGCCTCAGCTCCTTGCGCTTGCGGCGCCGCAGGAATGCGCTGATCGCCATCCCGATCAGGAATCCGAGGGCCAGCAGCAGGACGACCATCAGCCAGGCGCGCAGCGAGAGCCACCAGAAGAAGAAGTGGAAGCGCCAATGCTCCGTGCGGTTCTGCAGGATCAGGATGAGGACGAAGACGGCGGCGACGCCAGGGACGATCCACCTGCCGTATCCCTGCTTCGCCGGCCGGCGTTCCGTCGGCGCCTGCGGCTGCTCCGGACTACTCATGCGTAACCCCCTGTCGGCCAACGGCTCAAGCTTCGCCACCAAGCCTGTCTACCCCTGCCGGCGGCCGCGTATGCGAAGGGCGGCGGGGCATCCGCTCCGCCGCCCTCCTCATCGTCTCTGCGGAGCCTTGCGGCCCGCAGCGCCTCAGCGGGCGGCGAACGCCGCGAGGCCGTCGGCGACCGTGCCGACCACGGCGTCGAGCTGAGCCTCGGTGATCATCAGCGGCGGCTGCAGGCGCAGCACGTCGCTCTTCTGCGGCGCGCCCGGCGTCACGCCGGCGAGGCGCTCGGCGAGCTCGGCCGCCGGCGCCACGTGATAGGCGTAGGTGCAGCGCGTGCACGAGCTTGTCGGCCTGCGCCTTGGCGGCCTCGATGATCCTGCGGATGCCGTGGCCGGCGTGGGTGACGCTGATGCCGGCGAAGCTGTCGATGTACTCGGTGCCGTCGGCGTCCAGAGGAGCGCCCGTTCGCCGTGATCGGCGACGACCGGCTCGACGCGCTTCCCGAAGCCGGTCATGACGTAGTCGCGGACTGCTCCTTCACACCCATGCTATCGACCAGACGCGCCGCCGTGGTCCGGCCCCGGCAGGGCCGGGCGTGCCCTCAGACCTCCTCGGCCCGGCCGCGGCGGCGCCGGCCGAGCAGCCACCACAGCAGGCCGCCGGCGACCACGACCGCGGCCGCGACGACGGCGATGACCGGCGCCGCGCCGCCGCTCCCCGCGGCCTCGGCGCCCGTGCGCGGCGCGATGTTGATGTAGCTCCGCGGCAGGGAGTCGTAGAACACCGGACCTTGGGCGTTGTAGTAGGGCGTCCAGCCCGTCCACTTCTTCACGTTGACGGCCTGCAGGTAGTCGAAGTACGTGAGCACGTCCTGCGGGTTCTCGGAGTACATCACCTGCTGCATCCGGTAGATGAGCTGCGCGCGCTTCTGGGCGTCGAGCTCGTGCGCCTGCTGCTCGCAGAGCCGGTCGAACTCGGCGTTGGACCAGTAGATCTCGTTCCAGGAGCCGATCTGGCTCGTCGTGAAGCACTGCAGCGTCGAGCCGGGGTCGTTGTAGCCGTCCCAGAACCAGATGATCATGTCGTAGTCGGGCGCCGGCACGTTGCCCTTGTAGGCGTACATGGCGTCGCTGGCCACGCCGTTGTCCACGACCTGGAAGACGATCTTCAGGCCGAGCTGCCGGAACCAGCCGGTGATGAGCCCGCCCTCGGCCTGCGTGTTCGTGGCCTCGGAGAGCGCCCAGAGGCGCAGCACGATGGGCTTGCCCTGCTTGTTGAGCCGCACGCCGTTCTTGAGCGGGTAGCCGGCGGCGGTGAGGAGCTGATTGGCTTTGGCGATGTCGAACGGGCGCTTGACCCCGGCGGGGGGCTCCCAGTGGAAGTCCGGGTCACGCCAGGTGTTCGTGGTGATCATCGTGTACCCCGGCGTAGCGCGGCCGCTGTACACGATGGAGGCGATCCGCTGACGGTCGACGGCGTAGTCCAGGGCCACGCGGAAGGCCGGGTCGCGAAGCACGGGGTTGCCCTTGGAGTTAGGGCTCGTGTAGCAGTTGTAGTCGATGTAGTCCCAGTTGATGAAGTTGTAGGCGATGGCCTTGAGGTTGGGGTCGGACTTGAGCTGGGGGAACTGCGCCGCGGGGATGCTCTGCGCCGCGTCGATGGTGCCGGCGTGCAGGTCCTGGGTCATCGTGTCCGGGTTCGTGTAGGCCTGGAAGATGATCTCGTCGACCTTGGGCGCACCCCACCCGGGCACGGTGTTGCCCCAGAAGTCCGGGTTCTTCTCGAGCTTCGTGTAGTCGCCCTGCTTGAACTCGGTGACCTGGTAGGGGCCGCTGCCGATGATGGGCGTCTTGTTGACGTAGCTGCGCTCGAGGAGCGAGGGCTTGATGTGCCCCCAGATGTGCTGCGGGATGATGTAGACGTAGACGTAGAGCATGTCCGCCTTGGGCGCCGTCATGTCGAAGCGCACGGTGGTGTCGTCGAGCGCCACGGCGTCCTTGATGTCCGTGACCGCCTGCAGGTACGACGTGAGCCCGTTCTTGATGATGACGTTGTAGGAGAAGGCGACGTCCTTGGCGGTCAGCGCCTGGCCGTCCTGCCACTTCACGCCGGGCCGGATGTGCACGGTCCACGTCAAACCGTCGGCGGAGATGCCGCCGTTGTCCTTGGTCGGCAGCTCCGTGGCCAGCTGCGCGATGGGTCTGCCGTCAAAGCCGATGCTGAAGAGGCGGTCGTAGGTCATGAGCATGACCTCGGAGGCCGCGCTCTCGACACCGATGAAGGGATTGAGGTTGTCGGGGTCGGCGGTCCAGCCGATGCGCAGCGTGACCTTTCCCGGCGCCGGCGACGGCGACCCAGACGTCGCGAACGACGTCGCCAGGCCCCACACCAGGCAGGCTGCCAGCACCAGCACCGCCGCCGCCGCTGCGAACGCGATTCTCCCGCGCGCGTTTCTCATTGATTGCCCCCCGCTCCCTGAGTAGGACAGATCGATCCGCAAAACGATTTGTGGGCGGTATCGAAGAATGGTATACAGTGGCCCCGGAGGGCGCAAGAGCTCCCTACGTCGCCGTGGACGCTCACAGGACCGTGAACATCAAGGATGTGGCACGCCTCGCCGGTGTGTCGCCGACGACGGTCTCGCACGCCCTCGGCGGGCAGCGCCCGGTGTCGGAGGCGACCCGGCGGCGCGTGCGCGAGGCGGCCGACCAGCTCGGGTACCGGCCCCACCCTGGCGCGCGCAGCCTCAAGGCCGGGGGCTGCGGGGTGATCGCACTCTGCGCCGTCAACGTCACGAGCCCGACGGTCTCGAGCGCCGATCTCGAGTACTACTACAAGCTCATCCGTGGCGTCTCCGAGGGCGTCCAGGGAAGCGAGCTGGCGCTGGTGGTCCTGCCGGTGTCAGACGCCGGCGTGTTCTGGGACAGGCTGCTGCTCGACGGGGCGATCGTCGCCGACCCGGTCGCCGGCGACCCCAACCTCGCTCTCCTGCGCGCCCGCCGGCTCCCCTGCGTGACCATCGGCCGCGACCCCGACGCGCCCGACGAGGGCTGTTGGGTCGACGGGGACCCCGAGGCCGCGACGCGCCTGTTCCTCGACCATCTCGCCGCCCAGGGCGCGCGCGACATCGCCGCCGTCACGTGGATGACCTCGGACTACTGGACGCAGGCCGGCGTGCGCGCCTACCACGCCTGGTGCGAGGAGCGCGGCCGCCGGCCGCGTCTCGAGATCGTGCCCGAAGACTCCGAAGCGGCGCTGCGCGAGACGGCCTCGCGCCTTCTGATGCCGGGCTCGCGGCCGGACGCCGTGTACGGCCTCTACGAACTGCCGGCGCTCGCCGTCCTGCGACGCGCCGCCGAGCTGGGCGTGGACGTGCCGGGCGACGTCATGGTGGCGGCGCCGAGCGACTTCGGCCTGGGCGCCGCCAGCTCGCCGCCGATGACGACGCTCGATTACAGCGCCGAGGAGCGCGGGCGCGAGGCGGCGCGGATGCTGCTGCAGCTCGTACGCGGCGAGACGCCGGCCGAGCCGCGCAAGGTCATCCCCTTCACCCTGGTCGAGCGCGAGTCGACGCGCCGGCCGTAGCGGCGCCGCGCGCAGGCCGCGGCGGGCCGGTCAGTCGGGGGCCATGCCGGCGAAGGGCCCGGTCGCGAACACCGGGGCACCGTCGAACAGCGTGAGCTCGACAGCGGCCTCGTGGATGCGCTCCGGCGGCAGCGTCAGGATGTCCTCGCGCAGCACCACCAGGTCCGCGGCCTTGCCCTCCTCGAGCGAGCCCGTCTCCGCCTCCAGGAAGTTCGCGCGAGCGCCGTTGATCGTGAAGCTCTCGATCATGCGCTCTACGCCGACCGCCTCTGCGGGCCACAGCTCGTCGCACTCCTCCTCGGACTGCAGGTCGCGCCGCAGGACGCCGCGCTGGATGCCGAGCAGCGGGTCGGGCGGCGGCGAGACCGGGTAGTCGCTGGCGGAGGCGACGAGCACGCCATGGTCCCAGAAGCTCCGCATCGGGTACTGCCGGGCGGTGCGGGCGGCGCCCAGGAACGGCACGTACACCTGCGCGTAGTAGGAGCGGTACTGGGCGAACCAGTAGGGCTGCACCAGGGCGGTCACGCCGAGCTCGGAGAAGCGCCGGAAGTCCCGCGGGTCGAACACCTGCAGGTGCGTGATCATGTCGCGCGCGTCGTGGCCGGCGCCGCGCGGCCGCGCCGCCGTGATCGCGTCGAGGCTCAACGAGATGGCCGCATCGCCGATGGCGTGGTAGTGCAGCTGGAACCCGGCCGCGGCGGCGGCCTCCGAGGCCTCGAGCAGGCGCTCGCGCGACCACATCGGTTCGCCGCAGAAGCCGGGGCGGTCGGCGTAGGGCCGCGCCAGGTAGCCGGTGTGACCCTCCACGACGCCGTCGGCGAAGAGCTTGACGGCACCGGCGCGCACGAGCGGACCGGCGTGCCGGCGGCGCTCCGCGACGGCCGCCTCCACCTGCTCGGCGACCGGCAAGTCGGGATCGATCAGCAGCGAGACGCACAGGCGCACCGTCAATCCGCCCGCCTCCTGAAGGCGCTCGTACACGTCCAGCACGAGCTCCCCGCTCGTCACGCCCGCCTCGTGGACCGTGGTGAGGCCGTAGGGCCCGGCCACCCGCCGCTGGAAGTGACGCACGCCCGCGGCGCGCGCCTCGGCATCGTAGGCCGGTAGCGCCTCCTCGACGCGCTGGTACATCTCGCGCAGCAGGCCGGAGGGTGCGCCGTCCGAGAGGCGCTCGATGGCGCCGCCGAGCGGGTCCGGGGTCTCCCTCGTGATCCCGGCGCGGGCCAGCATCGCGCTGTTCACCCACTGCATGTGCTGGCTGTCGTCGTACAGCGCGACCGGTCGATCGGCGACAACGCTGTCGAGCGCCGCGGCGGTCATGTGCTGCTCCGCCAGGGTGCCCGGCGCCCAGCCCCAGCCGCGCACGTCCGGGTACTCGGGATGCCGCGCCGCGAACCGGGCCACCTCCGTCACGCACGCGTCGATGGATGTGCAGGCCGAGAGGTCGACCTGGAAGACCTCGCACACGGCGTACTTCGGGTGCATGTGCGCGTCGATGAAGCCCGGCAGCACGAGGCGCCCGCCCAGGTCCACCACCTCGGTGCGAGGACCGCGCGAGCTCAGCACCTGCGCGTCTCCGCCCACGCAGACGATGCGGCCGTTGCGGACGGCGAGCGATCGATGGCGCCTACGGCGCGCGTCGACCGCGTACACGATGCCGTTCGTCAGGATCAGATCGGCCTGCACCAGCCCTCCCCTCCGGCGGCGCCCCCTGCGTCTTGTCGCTCGGCCGGCGCCGTCCCGCGCGTCTTCAGCGTCTGCAAAACGATTTGGGCGTCATCATAGCACGGCCGCTGCGCCCCGCCTCGCGGGCGGACGCGGCGGCCGTCGCCGGACGCTCAGGCGGCCTTGCGCAGTCGTGCTAGGCCGCCCTCGGCCAACCACTGCTCGAACGTGTGCAGCGCCGGGTACTCCGCCCGCAACGCACTCGTGTCGGCCTGGTAGCCCTCGCGCTCGAAGAAGTCGTACATCCGGTAGAGGTCCTCGCTGCGCTCGCGGATCGCCTCCCACGGGACCTGCACGTAGTCCACCGGCACGCCCAGGTCCCGCGCCATGGCGCTCGCATACTCCGGCAGCGTGCGCTCGTCGCCGGCGAGCTCGAACTCGCGGCCGATCCAGGCGGCGGGATCGGCGAACGCCATGGCCACGATGCCGCCGATGTCGTCCGCCGCCACGGCCTGCACCGGCCGGCTCGGCGAGAGCGGCATCGCCAGGGTGTAGCCGTCTCCGGCGGGCTGCATCGCCCAGCCGCCGACGAAGTTCTCGAAGAAGTACACCGGCCGCACGACCGTGAGCGGCAGCCCGAGCGCCCGCAGATGGTTCTCGATCGCCCACTTGCTCTCGAAGTGCGGCACCTTGCTGTCGCGGTCGGCGCCGCCGACCGACGAGTACACGTAGTGCTTCACGCCGGCGGCCCTGGCGGCGTCGCCGAGCGACTTGCCCTGGGCCATCTCGGCGTCGAGGCCGGCCTCGAAGGGCGTGGCCATCGAGAACACGCCGTAGATGCCGTCGAGCGCGCCCTCGAGCGACGCCGGGTCGGTCAGGTCCGCGCGCACGAGCTCGACGCCGAGCCCGCGCAACGGCTGCGCCTTCTCGGCGTCGGGGTCGCGCGAGATGGCGCGCACCGCGTAGCCGGCGGCGCGCAGGTGGCGCGTGACGGCGCCGCCCTGCTTTCCGGTCGCGCCGGCCACGAGGATGGTTCCCTTCTCTGACGACATGACCCCGTCCTTTCCTTGCGTAGTCAAGTACTCACCGCGAGTGTTCCCGGTCCGCCGGCGGCGAAACAGGGGCCGAGCCGCTTCCGGTCGGCGGCGCGCGACAGACCTCGACGGACCGTCGCGCGCCGCGCGTGCGTTTGGCGGGGGTGCGAACGTGCCGCTATACTTGCGAGGTTCCCAAGTGGGACGTTGGGTCTGCTGTCACCCACTGTAATTGGGCCTGCCGCGATTCTGTCGAAGGAGTGCGTATGTCGGGCACACCCCCCAAGTC
The DNA here is from genome assembly GCA_963709845.1 of uncultured Thermoleophilia bacterium. Taxonomy (GTDB): domain Bacteria; phylum Actinomycetota; class Thermoleophilia; order UBA2241; family UBA2241; genus CAIXSE01. The sequence continues at coordinate 307,871 of CAVPXV010000007.1, read as the reverse complement.
CACCGGCGCTGCCCTCGTGCTGGGCGGAGGCGTCGCTGGCATCCAGTGTTCACTCGACCTGGCCGAGGGCGGGTACAAGGTCTACCTCGTCGAGAAGGCGCCGGCCCTCGGCGGCCACATGGCGCAGCTCGACAAGACCTTCCCCACCAACGACTGCTCGATGTGCACGCTGGCGCCGAAGCTCGTCGAGGCCGGCCGGCACCTCAACATCGACATCATCACCAACTCCGAGCTCACCGGTCTCGAGGGCGAGCCGGGCAGCTTCAAGGCCAAGGTCTACCACCACGCCCGGTTCGTGGACCCCGACCTCTGCACGAGCTGCGGCGAGTGCGCGCCCAAATGCCCCGTCGTCGTCCCCGACAGCTACAACGAGGGATTGGGCGAGCGCAAGGCGATCTACAAGCTCTACCCGCAGGCCATCCCCAACACCTACGCGGTCACCAAGAAGGGTCACAGCCCCTGCAAGCGCGCCTGCGCCGTGCACACCAGCGCGCAGGGCTACGTGGCGCTGATCGCCGACGGGCGCTTCGCCGAGGCGTACACGGTCGCCAGCGAGCCCAACCCCTTCCCGGCCGTCTGCGGCCGCGTCTGCACGCACAAGTGCGAGACCGATTGCACGCGCGGCGAGGTCGAGGATCCCATCGCTATCGCCGGCCTCAAGCGCTTCGTCAGCGACTACGCCTTCGCCAACGTGCCGCTGCCCGACAAGGCCGAGGTCAAGTTCAAGGAGAAGGTCGCGATCGTCGGCGCGGGCCCCAGCGGCCTCACCGCCGCCCGCGACCTCGCCCTGCTGGGCTATGAGACGACGGTCTTCGAGAGCAAGCCCGAGCCCGGCGGCATGCTGCGCTTCGGCATCCCCGAGTACCGCCTCCCCAAGGCCGCCCTGCAGCAGGACGTCGATCGCGTCGTCGCGCTCGGCGTCGACCTGCAGTGCGGCAAGACCGCGGGCAAGGACTTCACGGTCGACGGCCTCCTCACCAAGGACGGCGGCTTCAAGGCCGTGTACCTCGCCGTCGGCCTCCAGGGCGGCCGTACCCTGCCGATCCCCGGCGCCGACGCCAAGGGCGTGCTCGACGCGGTCAGCGTGCTCAAGGCCGCGACGCTCGGCGAGAAGGTCGACATGGGCAAGAACGTCGTCGTCATCGGCGGCGGCGACGTGGCCTTCGACGCCGGGCGCACCGCGCTGCGGCTCGGCGCCGAGAAGGTCACCATCAATTGCATCGAAGACGACCAGAGCGTCCCGGCCTCCGACGACGAGCTCAGCGAGGGCCTCGACGAGTCCATCGCCTTCAACTGCTCGTGCATGCCCTCGCGCATCCTCACCGACGCGGACGGCCGCGCCAGCAAGGTCGAGTTCCTCGCCTGTTCGCTGGGCGACCCGGACGAGCGCGGCTGGCGCCCGCCGGTCGCGATCAGCGGCTCCGAGCACGAGCTCGACTGCGACACCGTGATCTTCGCCATCGGCCAGAGCATGGTCGCGGACTTCCTCGAAGGCGCCAGGGGGATCACGGTCGAGAAGGGCCAGATCCTCACCGACAAGGCCACCCTGGGCACCGGCAAGAAGGGCGTGTTCGCCGGCGGCGACGCCGCGGCCAGCGCCCCGTGGACGGCCATCGAGGCCGTCGCCGCCGGCCGCCGCGCGGCGCGCAGCATCCACAACTTCCTGCGCGGCGAGGACCTCCTCCCCGTGAACGACGAGGTCATGGACGAGGCCAAGCCCGAGGACGAGGTGCTCGCCAAGACCGCGGTGATGGCGCGCCTGCCCATGCCGCACCTTCCCGGCGCCGCCCGCAAGGTCACCTGGGACGAGGTCAACTCCGGGTTCTCCGAGGAGCAGGCCGTCGCGGAGGCCAAGCGTTGCCTCAACTGCGCCATCTGCTCCGAGTGCATGGAGTGCGTGCGTGCCTGCGGGCCCGGCGCCCTTCTGCACGGTGAGCGCGACAAGGAGATGGACCTCGACGTCGGCGCCGTGGTCATGGCCACGGGCTTCGACCTCTACGACCCCGGCGCCAAGGGCGAGTACGGCTACAAGCGCTACCCGAACGTGCTCTCGGCGCTCGAGTACGAGCGCATGCTGAGCGCCAGCGGCCCCACCGTGGGCACGGTGCAGCGTCGCAGCGACGGGGCGCACCCCAAGAAGGTCGCCTTCATCCAGTGCGTCGGCTCACGCGACCAGGAGCACGAGTACTGCTCGAGCGTCTGCTGCATGTTCGCCAACAAGCAGGCGATGCTCACCATCGACCACGAGCCTGACTGCGAGCCCACCGTCTTCCTCATGGACATGCGCGCCCAGGGCAAGGGCTTCGACGCCTTCTACCAGCGCGCCAAGGACAAGGGCGTGAGCTTCATCCGCTCGCGGCCCTCGTACATCAAGGAGGACCCCCTCACCGACGACCTCCTGATCTGCTGGGAGGACGAGGGCGGCAAGCTGCACGAGAGCCGCTACGACATGGTCGTGCTCTCGGCCGGCCTGGAGCCCGCGCGCAAGGCGCAGGAGGCGGCCGGCCACCTCGGCATCGCGCTCAACCGCCACGGCTTCTGCCAGCTGCAGGAGTTCAACCCGCTCGAGAGCAGCCGCCAGGGCGTCTTCGTCGTCGGCCCGTTCGGAGAGCCCAAGGACATCCCCGACTCGGTCGCCCAGGCCTCGGCCGCCGCGGCCCAGGTGATGACCGGCCTCGCCGACAGCCGCGGCACGCTCACGGTGGACAAGGAGTACCCGGCCGAGCGCGACGTCACCGGCGAGGAGCCGCGCGTCGGCGTCTTCGTCTGCCACTGCGGCAGCAACATCGCCGGTGTGATCGACGTGGAGAACGTCGCCGAGTACGCCCTGACCCTGCCGGGCGTCGAGTACGCGACCGACACCATGTACACGTGCTCCAGCGACAGCCTGACGCTCATCCGCGAGAAGATCGAGGAGCACCAGCTCAACCGCGTCGTGGTGGCGAGCTGTACGCCGCGCACGCACGAGCCCATCTTCCAGGACACGCTGCGCGAGGCCGGGCTCAACCCGTTCCTCTTCGAGATGGCCAACATCCGCGACCAGGCGAGCTGGGTGCACAACCAGGAGCCCGCCAAGGCCACCGGCAAGGCGCGCGACCTCGTGCGCATGTCGGTCGCGCGCGCCCGCATGCTGGAGCCGCTGTTCAAGATCGACGTGCCGCTCACGCACGCCGCGGTCGTGCTCGGCGGCGGCATCGCCGGCATGACGGCCGCCAACGCCTTGGGCGATATGGGCCACGAGGTGCACCTCGTGGAGCGCACGCCCAAGCTGGGCGGCCACGCCCTCGCGCTGGGCGCCACCATCAAGGGCGGCGACCCTGCCGACTACGTCGCCGCCCTCGAGCGGCGCCTCGTCGACAACCCCAACGTGCGCATCCACCTCGAGGCCGAGCTCGCCGACTTCCACGGCTTCATCGGCAACTTCTCCAGCGTCATCGCGGACAAGGACGGCAAACGCACGCCCATCGATCACGGCGTCGTCGTCGTGGCCACCGGATCGCGCGAGGACCGCCCCGAGCTCTACGGCCTGGGCGAGAGCGCGAAGGTCGTCACCGGCATGGACCTCGAGCGCATGCTCAAGGATCGGGACCCCGCCCTCGCCGAAGCTGGGGCGGTCGGCTTCGTCCTCTGCGCCGGCTCGCTCGACGAGACCCATCCGTACTGCTCGCGCACCTGCTGCCAGCAGAGCGTCAAGAACGCCATCGCGCTCAAGGAGCAGGACCCGGACCGGCCCGTCTACGTGTGGTTCAAGGAGGTCCGCACCTTCGGCCTGCTCGAGGAGTACTACACCAAGGCGCGCGAGCTCGGCGTCATCTTCACGCGCTACGACAACGACAGCCTGCCGCAGGTGAGCGCCAACGGCTCGGTCGCGGTCGCCTACCGCGACCCGTACCTGGGTCGCGACGTGGACCTGCCGCTCGACCTCCTCGTGCTGGCGACGCCCACGATCGCGGCCGAGGGCAGCAGCGAGCTGAGCAAGCTGCTCAAGGTGCCGCTGCAGGGCGACGGCTTCTATCTCGAGGCGCACGTCAAGCTGCGCCCCGTGGACTTCGCCTCCGAGGGCATCTTCCTCTGCGGCGCCGCCCACTACCCCAAGAGCATCGAGGAGAGCATCAGCCAGGCGTTCGCCGCGGCCGGACGGGCCGCCGCCATCCTCGCCAAGCCCGTCATCAAAGCCGGCGGCGTCGTCGCCGAGGTCGACCAGGAGAAGTGCGCCGCCTGCCTTACCTGCGTGCGCGTCTGCCCCTACGAGGTGCCGACCATCGACCCCGTCGAGAAGAAGGCCAAGATCGAGGCGGCCGCCTGCCAGGGCTGCGGGATCTGCGTGAGCGAGTGCCCGGTGAAGGCGATCACGCTGCACCACTACACCGACGCGCAGATCTTCGCCAAGGAAGAGGCGCTCTTCATGGAGGTGAGCTGACATGGCCGACGCCGAGGTGAAGGCCGCCGAGGCTCCGGCCGCGGTCGCGGCGGGCGCCGACGCGGCCGAGGCCGTGACGGCGGCGCCGAAGAAGCCGGTGGACCCGGATTTCGAGCCCGAGATCATCGTCTTCGCCTGCCACTACTGCGCCTACGCCGCCGCCGATCTCGCGGGCAGCATGCGCCTGCAGTACCCGACCAACATCCGCATGATCAAGCTGCCCTGCACCGGCAAGCTCGAGGTCATCCACCTGCTGCGCGCCATCGAGGCCGGCGCCGACGGCGTCTACTGCGCCGGCTGCCTCGAGGGTGAGTGCCACTACCTCAAGGGCAACCTCTGGGCGCGGAAGCGGGTCAACTACGTGAAGACCCTGCTCGAGGAGCTCGGCATCGAGCCCGAGCGCGTGGAGATGTACAACATGTCGTCGGCCATGGGCGCCAAGTTCGCCGAGGTCGCGACGGAGTTCACCGAGCGCATCAAGCAGCTCGGCCCCAATCCCGTGAGGCGCGAGGGCGTGAGCCCGCACGCCGCCGCGCGCGCAGCGCTCGGCGACGTCGCCATGCCCGAGGAGTCCGGAGTGCCCGACGCAGTCACCGTCGAGGAAGGAACCGCAGAATGATCACCGCCGAACGCAAACCCCTCGACGAGATCATCACGCTCGTCGGCGACAACAAGAAGGTGCTGGTAGCGGGCTGCGACACCTGCGTCGCGATCTGCCTCACCGGCGGCGAGAAGGAGGCCGAGATCCTCGCCAGCGAGCTGCGCATCAAGGCCGAGGCAGACGGCCGTGCGGTGAGGTCGAGCACACGGCCGCCATCCGCCAGTGCGAGTGGGAGTACCTCGACATGATCGCCGACAAGATCGAGGCCGCCGACGTCGTGCTCAGCATGGCCTGCGGCATCGGCATCCAGAGCCTGGCCGAGAAGTTCGCGCCGCGGCTCGTGGTCCCGGCCGTCAACACCAACATGCTCGGCATGCCGCAGGAGCACGCCGTCTGGCTCGAGCGCTGCGGCGCCTGCGGCGAGTGCGTCATCGGCGAGACCGCGGGCATCTGCCCTGTCGTCCGCTGCAGCAAGAGCCTGATGAACGGCCCCTGCGGCGGCTCGCACGACGGCAAGTGCGAGGTCACGACGCCGGAGAAGGAAGACATCGACTGCGCCTGGGCCCTCATCTGGGACCGCCTCAAGGCCCAGGGGCGCGAAGAGCTGATGTACGTCAACCGGCCGCCGAAGAACTGGAGCAAGAGCAGCTCCGGCGGCCCGCGCAAGATGGTGCGTGAGGAGGCGAAGCCGGTATGACCGCCACCGAGTACAAGGCAGGCAGCAACCTCGAGAAGATCCTCAGCGAGGGCAAGTTCGCGGTCACCGGCGAGTGCGGTCCGCCCAAGAGCGCCGACGGCAGCGTGATCGAGAACAAGGCCAAGATCCTCAAGGGCTTCGTCGACGCCGTCAACATCACCGACAACCAGACGGCCGTGGTGCGCGTCTGCTCCATGGCGTCGGGCTGGCAGGCCCAGCAGAACGGCCTCGAGGCGATCATGCAGATGACCTGCCGCGACCGTAACCGCCTGGCGATGCAGGCCGACATCCTCGGCGCCTCTATCCTCGGCATCAAGAACATCCTCTGCCTCACCGGCGACCACATGAGCTTCGGCAACCACCCCGAGGCCAAGGGCGTCCACGACCTCGACGCGATCAACCTCATCAAGATGTACAAGGACATGCGCGACGAGAAGAAGTTCCAGTGCGGCGAGGAGATGGCGGTCTCGCCGCAGATCTACATCGGCTGCGCCGAGAACCCGTTCGGCGACCCCTTCGAGTTCCGCGCCCTGCGCCTCAAGAAGAAGGTCGAGGCCGGCGCCGACTTCATGCAGACCCAGTGCATCTTCAACATCCCCAAGTTCAAGAAGTGGATGGAGGAGGTGCGCGCCATCGGGCTGCACAAGGAGGTCAAGATCCTCGCCGGCATCACGCCGATCAAGGGCGCCGGCATGGCCAACTACATGAAGAAGTTCGTGCCCGGCATGGACGTGCCGCAGGAGATCGTCGACCGCATCGCCGCCAAGGAGAAGGGCGCGCCGCAGCAGGCCGAGGGCAAGGCCCTCGCCGTCGAGATGATCAAGGAGATCGCCGAGGTCGAAGGCGTCGCCGGCGTGCACATGATGGCCGTGGAGTGGGAGCCGGCGGTCCCCGAGATCGTGGAAGCCGCCGGCCTCTTGCCGCGGCCCGCGGTGGCCTAGGAGGTCCGGTATGGCGACCACCTGCACACCGAGCGTCGGCCTCGCACAGACCGTAGGCAAGGGCTGTGGCGAGAACGCCTACAAGTGCTACCAGTGCAAGAAGTGCTCCACCGGCTGCCCTGTCGCCGGCTACGCCGGCATGCACCCGGCGCAGATCATGCGCGCCGTGCAGCTCGGCCAGCTCGACATGGTGTTCGACGACAAGTTCATCTGGATGTGCACCGGCTGCGAGACCTGCACCACGCGCTGCCCTCAGGGCATCGACATCGCGGCGATCATGGACGAGCTCAAGATCATCGCCCGGCGCGAGGGCCGCATCCCGGCCGACGCGCCGTTCGCCAACGTGCTGCGCCTCAACTACGAGAGCATCCAGCGCTGGGGCCGCCTCTACGAGGTCGAGCTCATCGCCCGCGACCTCCTCAAGCGGCCCAAGGGCGCCCTCGACTACCTGTCGCTCGGGCCCAAGATGATGCTCAAGGGCAAGATCAGCCTGCTGCCCGAGCGCGGCGACACGCTGAAGATGAAGCGCATGGTCGAGACGGCCGAGACCATCACGCGCACGCGCCAGCACCAGTACGAGGCCGCGGCCGCACAGGCCAAGGCCGACGCGGGAGGCGCGTCATGAGCAAGACCCTCGCCTACTACCCCGGGTGCTCACTGCACGGGACCGCCACCGAGCTCGACTCGAGCTTCAAGGCCACGGCCGGCGCGCTCGGCGTCACCCTCCAGGAGATCCCCGGCTGGGAGTGCTGTGGCAACACCGCCGTGCACTCGGCCAACCGGCTCCTGGCCGCGGCGCTGCCCGTCAACGAGCTCGCCAAGGTCGAGCAGGACATGAAGCTCGACGCGGTGGCCGTGCCCTGCGCCGCCTGCTTCAGCCGCTTCATGAACGGCAGCCTCGAGGCGCAGGAGCCGGAGAAAGCGGCTGACATCAGGGCCGTCGTCGGCCGCCTGTACAACGGCACGGTGCGCGTCGACAACCTCGTCGACGTCTACCACGACGAGGTCGGCCTCGACGCGCTCAAGGCCAAGGTCACGCGCCCCTTCGGCGGCCTCAAGGTGGCCTGCTACTACGGCTGCCTGCTGACGCGGCCGCCCAAGGTCACGCTCGCCGAGGACCCCGAGTACCCTACGCACATGGACGACGTCGTCGAGACGCTCGGCTGCGAGGCGGTGCAGTGGAACTACAAGACCGATTGCTGCGGCGCCAGCCTCGCGCTCTGCGAGGTCGGGGTCGTGGTCGACCTCACGCGCCGCATCCTCAAGGACGCACTCGACTGCGGCGCCCAGGCCGTCGTCGTCGCCTGCCCGCTCTGCCAGGTCAACCTGGACAGCCGCCAGGACGACATCGCCAAGGCGCACCCCGGCTGGCAGCACATGCCGGTCATCTACCTGAGCCAGCTCGTCGGCCGCGCCATTGAGGTGGACGACGCGAAGCTCGGCCTCAAGAAGCACATCGTCGACGTGTCGGCGGTGATGGCCTAGCGGCCACACCGCCCGCGAGCCTTCGGCCGCGCCCCTACGCGGCAGGAGCCTGACGGGGCAAGACCCTCCCCTGCGAGGGCAGGGGGCCATGTGAAGGGGCCCGGGGCGCGCGAACGCCCCGGGCCCTTTCGCCTACCGGCGCTCGCCGCGACCGCGCCCCTCGCGCAGCTGCCGCGCCGCCACACCCTCACGCCGGCCGCGCTCGACCGGCCGGGCCAGCTCTTCCCGCCGTCGATGCCCATCGGTTCCCCTCGCCCCCGGCACCGACTAGAGTAGGCGTGTGGACCGGGAGCGGCGCGCGAGCCCGAAGGCCTCGCGCGACCCCAGGGACGGCGGGAAGGAGGCACATGCGACCAGAGGGCGACACCGGGACGAGGCAAGATCCTGGGGAGTCGGCGGAGCCCACGACCCTGGCGGCCGGCGCCGCGACCGCGACGCGCGAGCCCTTGCGCATCCTGCTCGTGTACGCCACGCGGCACGGGTCCACGCGAGAGGTCGCCGACGCTCTCGCCGAGGAGCTGCGCGCGGGCGGCCATGAGGTCGACCTGTACGCCGCGGCCGATGCCCCCGGCCCCGCCGGCTACGCCGCCGCGGTGGTCGGCGGCCCGATGATCATGGGCTGGCACAAGGAGGCGCGGCGCTACGTGGCCCGACACCGCCGCCAGCTGGCTCAGCTCCCCACGGCGCTGTTCATCACCGCCGCGTCGCTCACCGACAGCGGCGGAGATGAGCTCGAAGGAGTCCCGATCGTCAAAGACCCGTGGCTGGCCAAGGCGCCCCGGGACCCGGGCCGTCTCCGCTACCGCGAGCGCTACGCCCTGCCGGCGCACTACCTCGGCGACATCCTCAAGGCGTGCGCTCCTCTGCGCCCGCGGACGGCCGCGTTCTTCGCCGGATCGCTCGACCTCACCACGATGAACATCTTCGAGAAGCTCTTCGTGCTCCTCGTGATCGGCGCCACGCCCGGCGACGGGCGCAACTGGAAGCTGATCCGTGAGTGGGGCGCGGGGCTGGGCGAGACCCTGGCGGACTAGGCGCGAGGGGCCCGGCCGCCCCCGGTCTCGCGCACGAGGGCGAGCAGCAGGGCCGCGGCGCCGGCGGCGCCGGCCATCGTCCACCAGGCCGGAGCGTAGGCGCCGCTGCGGTCGACGATGAAGCCGAACAGCGGCGGGCCGAGGAAGATGCCGACGTTGTCGATCGCCCCGGTGACGCCGGCGGCGGCGCCGGCGGCGGCCGGTCCGGCGGTCTCGCCCGCCAACGTGCTGAAGAGCCCGCCCCAGCCCACGGCGCCGAGGCCCAGCATCGCCAGCGCCGTCCACAGCAGCCAGGTCTGGCCGGGCCGGATGAGCGCCAGGACGGCGCAGGCGAGACCGGCCAGCAGGGCAAGCGCCAGCAGCGGCGCCCTGCGCCGGCGGCCCAGCAGGCGGTCGCTGACGAGGCCGCTGAGCGGCTTGCCGATCGCACCGGCGGCCTGGCAGAAGGCGAGGAGGCCGCCGGCCGCGACCACCGGGTACGCCCAGCCGACGTTGAGGAACAGCACCAGCTGTGAGAGCGCCGCGAACTCGACCATGCAGAGGAACATCGCGGCCAGCCCCAGCAGCAGGATGTCGCGCGAGCGCAGTACGGCGAGGAACCCCGGACGTACGGCGGCGCGGTCGACGAGCGCGTCCCCGGTCACGCAGGGCAGGCCCTGTTCGATCTCGCACATGGCGAGCGGCGGCGGAGCGGCGGCGGGCGCCGGCGCCCGCGAAGCCGCGCCCGCGGTCGCACCCGGCAGCGGCGCGCCCGCCGGCGGGTCGCGGTACAGCAGAAGGGCCATGACGCAGACGCAGAACGCCATCCCCGCAGCCACCAGGAACCCCGCCCGCCAGCCCACGCTGAGAGCGATCGCCGGCATGATCGCGGCGCCCAGCATCCCGCTGACGTTCACGGCCGACTGGTTGAAGCCGATCGCCGTGCCGCGTTCCTGAGGCGGGAACCACACCATCACGGCCTTGACGGCCGAGGGGTAGATGAAGCCGCAGCCGAGGCCGCTCAGGCCGAGCAGGATCAGCATCACGGCGTAGCTGGGCGCCGCCGCGACCGAGCCCACGGCCAGGCCGGTGACCAGCGAGCCGACCACGACCGCCCGGCGCACGCCGACGCGGTCCACGAGCCAGCCGGCGAGCACCAGCGTCGGCGCGTAGGTGACGGCGGTGGCGCTCGTGAGGCCGCCGATCTGCGCGTTGCTCAGGTGGAAGGATTCCTTGAGGAACGGGGACAGGGGGCCCACGCACAGGCGCGAGAGGAAGACGATGAGGTACGCGCTCCAAACCACACCGAGCGCGACGAAGCGGTAGCGCGAGGCGGGCGCCGGGAGGACTGCTGCGGTGGCGGAGCTCACGCGCAGATTCTAACCGCAGCCGGGCCGGGCCAGCTCTTCGCCCGCCCGGCCCGGCTCCTGCGTCTGTGGCGGCCGCCGCTGCCTCCGCGGCCGCCGCCCGGCTCAGCGCTCCGGCGGCTTGTGCACGCCGATGCGGTTGCCCTCGGAGTCCTCGAAGAAGCCGATGAAGCCGACCATGTCACCCATCGACGCGACCGGCGCGATCACCTTGCCGCCGGCGGCCACCGCGCGCTCGACCATGCCCTCCGGGTCGCCGTTGCTGTTCAGGTAGACGGTGCAGCCGCTGAGGCCGGGCTGCGCGCGGTCGCTCCTCACGAGGTCGCCGCTCACCGTGCCCTGATCCATCGGCAGCAGCGCGACGTCGCCACCGGCGCCCTCCATGAGCGGTACCTCGGCCTGGAGCACCGCGCTGTAGAAGGCGCGGGCCCGGTCCATGTCGGCCACGGGGATGTCGACCCAGACGATCGTGTTGTCCATGACGTGCTCCTGATCTTGACGTTGGAGGTCAAGTAAGCATGGCCACCGGCGACGGCGGCGAAACCGTCGTACGCGCGGCACGGGCGGGAGCGGGGCGCGCCACCGCGCCCCGCCCCGCACCACTCGCGCGCCGGCCGCGTCTGCTCCCGCCGGCGGCGGCCTCAGGGCGTCGTCCGCGCCCGGTACACGGCGGCGTCGGCGCCGTTGCCGGCGACCCGGCCGGCCGCCAGCACGTCACTCGCGCTCAGGACCAGGACGCGGCTGAACGCGCAGGGGCCACTCTGCTGGCCCTCGGCGCGCCACATGGCGTCCTCGCCGCCGCCGGGCAGGTAGCGGACCATGAGCAGGTTGCCGGTGCCCGGGTTCACGAGCACGCCGCCGGCGGCGTAGATGCGGTTCGCACCGTCGACGCCGACGGCGTCGAACTCGCCGTCGCGCGGCCACGCCGGGTTGGCGAACTCCGTGTGCCACGCCGTAGTACCCGTGGCCGTCAGCTTCCAGACGGCGCCCAGGTCCTCTCCCGCGGCGCCCGCCCTGAAGGCGACGCCGACGATCACCGGGGCCCCGGAGGCGTCGACGGCGAGGCCGTTGGCAAAGGCGCCGTGCGGATAGTCGAGCTGCCGGTGGGTCGGCGTGCCCCAGGCCCGGGTCCCGGAGGTGGTGTACTTGGCGGCAAGCAGGCCGGCGTTCGCCGGCACGACGTCGGTCTGGCCCGCGACGTACACCCCGGTGCCCCTCACGACGAGGCGCCGGAAGGTGGCGTCGCCGACGGGGTTCGCGACTTCCGCGTGCCAGCGCAGGCGCCCGGACGCCGTGTAGGAGCGCACCGTGGCCTTCGCGAAGCGCAGCCGCGACCCGCCCAGGCCGAGCTGGCCGGCAACGTAGACGTTGTCGCCGGCGTCGACGGCGACCGCCCCGATCAGGTCGCGCCCCATCGTGCTGATCACCCGCGTCCACCGATGCTGACCGCTCCCGCTCCACTTGACGACGGCGCTGTCGTAGCCGCCGCTGCCATGACCCTGGCTCGTACCCGCGACGATCACGTTGCCGCGGTGGTCCACGACCATCCCGTAGGGCGTGTCCTGGCCGTGGCCACTGTCGTAGGCGGCCTTCCAGAGCAGCTTGCCGGCGGGCGTGAACTTCAGCACGCGCCAGTTGCGCGCCCCGCTCTGGACCTCGATCGCCAGCACAAGGTCGCCGTGGGCGTCGCGCGCCGCAGCGCGCGGGACGTAGTCGTTCGCGCTCGGCGCCGCGGGGTAGGTCCACTGGTCAAGGACGGCGCCGTCCGAGACGCGCACGCGCGTGATGACGGCGTCGCGGCCCCCGCGCCGGCCCAGAGCGACCTCGTACACCGACCCCGCCGGACCGCGGCAGAAGGCGCGCGTGTCGGTGGAGCCGGGCACCTGCCGCAAGCCGTTCGAAAGGGAGGTCCAGACGCCGGGGAACTGCGGCGGCACCGCCGCGCCGGCCAGCGCCGGCAGCGCCAGGAAGGCCAGCACAGCGGCCGCGAGAGCCCCCACACGGGTCGCGCGGGAGCCTAGCCGGGCGGCCGGGCGGCCGCGGCCGCGCTCGGAGTTGCCAGCTGCGTCGCTCATGTGGACCCCCCAAGTCCGGTCTGCGTCGTCAGAGTTATTGTAGTGCATCTCCGTACTACGGCCGCCGATGGACCGGGCAGCCGGGCGCTGCGACCGCCGGCGCTGGACGCTGCGATACCTTAGTGATATCATGTCGATATCGCTCACAGGCGCGGCCGCGCATCATCTCGGGCGGGAAGAGTCTCGCCGGCGCGACCGCCGATGGAGGTGGAGGACATGGTCCAGATCGCCAAGACGCCGACTCAGGAGCGGGAGCGCAAGGTCGTGACAGGGTGGCTGATGCTTCCGCTCACGATCGCCCTCTACGTCGCGACTCCGTTCCTCATGTACTACGCGTTCGTGAACGGCACGGTCAGCGCTTCGGGGAGCTCCCGGCCCGACTGGTGGCTCTTCTGGAGCGCGTGCGCGACGCTGTTCTTCGCCATCCTCTCCTCCCCGGGCTTCTTCACGCTGCAGCCGAACGAGGTGCGCGTGCTGATCCTGTTCGGCGACTACAAAGGCACCTGCAGGCAGGGCGGCTTTCACTGGGGCAACCCGTTCTACGCCAACGGCCCCAGCGGCAAGTCGTCCGGCGCGCCGTGGGGCTGGGCCGGCAAGAAGAGCGACGGCGATTCGAGCCAGCAGCAGAATCGCGGACTGCGGCGTTACAAGATCAGCCTCCGGGCGCGCACGCTCAACGGCGACAAGCTCAAGGTCAACGACAAGCGCGGCAACCCGGTGGACATCGCCGCCGTGGTCGTGTGGCGCGTGGAGGACACGGCCAAGGCCGTCTTCGACGTCGACGACTTCGAGACGTACGTGGCGACGCAGAGCGAGACGGCCGTGCGCCACCTGGCCAGCGCCTACCCCTACGACTCCGGCGAGACCTTCGCCGACACCGAGGACGAGATCACGCTGCGCGGCAACGTCGACGAGGTCTCCGAGGCGCTGCGCGTGGAGCTCAGCGAGCGGCTCGCGCAGGCCGGGGTCGCCGTCGAGCAGGCGCGCCTCACGCACCTCGCCTACGCCCCCGAGATCGCCCAGGCGATGCTGCGCCGCCAGCAGGCGGAGGCCGTCATCGCCGCGCGCCGCAAGATCGTCACCGGCGCCGTGAGCATGGTCGAGATGGCCCTCGAGGACTTCAAGGCGAACAAGGTCGTCGAGTTCGACGAGGAGCGCAAGGCGGCCATGGTGAGCAACCTCATGGTCGTGCTCTGCGGCGAGAGCCAGGTGACGCCCGTGGTGAACACCGGCACGCTGTACACGTGAGGCCGAGCAAGGACTGAGCCATGGCTCAGCGCAAGCAGTTCCTGCTGCGCATCGACCCCGAGCTCTGGGCCGACATCGAGAAGTGGGCCGCCGACGAACTGCGCAGCGTCAACGCGCAGATCGAATGGGCGCTGCGCGAGGCGCTGCGCCGGCGCAAGGGTCGGGGCGGCGCCGGCGAGGGAGCGAGCGCCGACACGGGGCCGGAGAGGGAGTAGGTCGGCCACACCCGTCGCGTGGCGGCGGCGCCCGGCTCGAGAGCCCGGGCGCCGCGACGCCGTCCCTACTTCTTGTGCGGCTGCGCCGCCTTCCCGCCGTCCGCGATCACGCCCAGCTGCTGCCGCCGGCGCGCCTGCTTCTCCACGTCCACGCGGCCGCGGCCGAAGGCGTCCACGCGGCCCCAGCGGCCGGGGATGTCGAGGAGCTCGAGGCGCCCGATACCCTGCGGCAGCGCCGGGTCCACGATCAGGTGCTCGCCGATCGGCTCGAGCCCGAGCATCGTGCGCAGGAGCAGCAGCGGGGCGCCGGTCGACCATGCCTGCGGACTGCAGGCAGTCGGGTACTGCACCGGGTACTTGGTCAGCTCCCGCGGGTAGCCGCCGAACGCCTCCGGCAGGCGGCCGTCGAAGAACTCGGCGGCATCGAGGATGCCCGCGGCGATGCGCGCCGCCTCCTCCTTGAAGCCGTAGCGGCGCAGGCCCCAAGCGACGATCGAGCTGTCGAAGGGCCACACCGTGCCGACGTGGTAGCCGATCGGGTTGTAGCGGGCTTCGTTTGTGGACAGGGTGCGCACACCCCAGCCCGAATACATCGCCGGCGACATCAGGTGCCGCGCGACGACCTTGGCCTTCGCCTTGTCGACGATCCCGCTCCACAGGAGATGGCCGTTGTTGGAGGCAAGGGCGTCGACCTTGCTGCCGTCCGCCTCCAGGGCGATCGCGTAGTACTGCCCGTCCTCGACCCAGAAGTCGCGGTTGAAGCGGTGCTTGAGGTCTGCCGCCTCCTTCTCGAGCCGCGCTGCGTAGCCGGGGTCGCGCCACACCTCGCGCGCGAGGCGGGCGCCGCGCATCTTGGCGTCGTAGGCGTAGCCCTGCAGCTCGCAGGTGGCGCGAGGGAAGCCGGGCAGGCGGCCGTCGTGGTAGGAGATCGAGTCCCACGAGTCCTTCCAGCACTGGTTCTCGAGGCCGGACTGCTCGTTGCGCCGCTTGTAGGCTATGTAGCCGTTGCCCTGCAGGTCGGCGTAGTCGTCGATCCAGGCCAGCGCGGCGCGCGCCGCGGGCTCGAGGTTCCGCGCGAGCTTCGTGTCGCCCGTCCAGCGCTCGTACTCGTCGAGCAGCACCACGTAGAGCGGCGTCGCGTCAACGGAGCCGTAGTACGGCGAGTGCGGCCGCTCCTCGAAGGCGGTCATCTCGCCGAAGCGCAGCTCGTGGAGGATGCGGCCGGGGTCCTCGTCGCGGAAGTCGTCCGTCCGCGACCCCTGCCACAGGCCCAGGGCGACGAGCGTGGTCCGCGCGAGCTCCGGCGTGAACGGCAGCGCCTGGAGGCTGGTGAAGATGCTGTCGCGGCCGAACATGGTCATGAACCAGGGCAGCCCGGCGGCCGGCAGGTAATGGCCGGGCAGCGACACCGGCGAGAACCGCAGCGCCGCGAGGTCGACCAGGCTGCGCTGATACGTCTGGTTCAGTGGGTCCCAATCGCAGGCGAGTCGCGGCGCCTCGTCCAGCCACTTCTCCAGGCTGCGCTCCATGTTGGGGAGCGCCTTCTTGGCGTGGCGCTCGTACTTCGGCTGCGCGATGCTCTGGCCGCCGACGCCGCGCCCAGGCGTCACGTGCAGGTCGGTCGTCCACTCATGGTTGGGTTCCACGTGGACGCTGAAGGTCAGGCCGTGCTCGTCCACGGCGCACGCCGCGGTCGCCGAGATCCACGTCTCGCGCACGTAGGTGTCGCGGCGATAGCCGAGCACCAGCCGACCGTCCTCGATGCGCGTGTAGTACTCGCCCTTCTTCTTGAGGTCGTCCTTGACCTCGAACAGGTCGGCGAAATCGGAGCCGACCTCCATCCTGACGTCGAGGTCGGCCGCCTTCTCGTCGTGGTTGAGGATCGTGAGCTCCTCGTGGAAGCCTCCGCCCACGGCCCTCTGGCGGATGACCGACAGCTTGGCGTCGATGTATACGGTGCCGGTGCCCGGCACCAGGAAGAAGCGGGTCTCGAAGTACTGGAGGTCGTCCACCGAAAGCGCGTTGAGCCGCTGGCCGCCGACGGTGAGCACCCACTTGGAGAGGTAGCGCGTGTCGAAGGAGAACAGGCCGGTCGGATCGGTCAGCGACGCCTCGATGTCGCCGCGATCGTCGCTGACCACGAACGTGTTGCCGTCGAGGATCTTGACGTCCGAGCTCATGACAGCCTCCTCGAGTAGCCGGCAGCGGGTTGGTCGGGGGCGACGTCCGCCGGGGCAGCGAAGAACCGCTGCACCACGGTCAGCAGGGCGAAGCGACCCTGGACCTCCACCGCCCCGCGTAGTATGGCGGCCATGGCGTTCATCTTGCCGGTCACGATCGCCTCGAACGTGGCGAGCTCCGTGCTCACCGTGCAGTCCGGCTCCGGACCCTTGTGCGACACGGTGACGTTGCCCCTGCGGATGGCGAGGTACCAGTGTTCGGTGCGCTCGCCGTCGGTCAGGTCGAAGCGCATGACGCCCGTCAGGGCCCCGAGCGGCGGCTGGTGCTGCTCCGCCAGCTTCGTGAAGAAGTCGCGCGTCGGTTCTCCCATGTCTGCTGCTCCTGTCTCGTGGGGTCAGAGCTGCTCTACAGTCCCTTGTTGAAGTAGGTCATGCCGCCGTCGACCACGTAGGTCGCGCCGGTGACGTAGGCGGCCTCGTCCGAGGCGAGGAAGACGGCCACCGATGCGACTTCGTCGGGCTCGCCGAGGCGGCCCGCCGGGATCACGCCCTGCAGCTCGTGCAGCAGCTCCCCGTCGCCGAGGGTGCGCTTGTTGATCGGCGTCGCGATCGCCCCCGGGGCGATGTCGTTGACCGTGATGCCGTAGGGCGCCAGCTCCTGGCAGACGGTGCGCGTGAACATGCGCATGCCGCCCTTGGAGGCGGTGTAGGTCGTGTACTCGAGGAAGGCGACGTCCTCGTGGATCGAGGAGACATTGATGATGCGGCCGCCCATGCCCCGCTCCACCATGTGGCGGGCGGCCGCCTGGGCGGCGAAGAACGCCCCTTTGAGGTTCACGTCGAGGACGAGGTCGTAGTGCGGTTCCGTGACCTCGAGGAACGGCTCACGGATCTCGACGCCGGCGCAGTTGACGAGGATGTCGAGGTGCCCGAGGGCGGCGATGGCTGCGGTCACGAGGCCCTCGGCTTCCGCCGCCACGCCCACGTTGGCGCCGAGCGCCACGCCGCGGCGCCCGAGCCTCTCGATCTCGGCCACCACGGCGCGGGCGCTGTCTTCCTCGCTGTGGTAGTGCACGGCGACGACCTCCGCGCCCTCGCGCGCGAAGCGCAGGGCGATGGCCTCGCCGATGCCGCTCGAGCTGCCGGTGACCAGCGCCGTCTTGCCTTCGAGTCTCATCGTGTTCTCCTCTTCATCTGGCGCTGCATCTCATCATGCACTCGTTCCGTTAGCGCGGCGTTCAGCCACCGAACGCGTGCGTCGGCAGGCCGGCGACGCCGGGGTCGAGGCGCAGCAGCGCTCCCGCCAGGGGCTGCTGCGCCAGTTCGGCGTCGCTGAGTCCGTCGCGGCGCGTGGTCACGTACAGGTCGCGCAGGCCGGGCCCGCCGAAGCCGCAGCTCGTCACGCGGGCGACGGGAAGGTCCACCGTGGCCAGCAACTCGCCGTCCGGACGCGTAGCGCCGCAGACCCCAGCCGCCGTGCAGCGCGACCCACAGGCAGCCCTCGGCGTCCACCGCCATGCCGTCGGGGACGGCGCCCGGGAGCTCGATGGCGATCAGGGGACGCCGGCCCTCGAGGGCGCCGCTCGCCGGGTCGCAGTCGAACACGTCGACGCGGCGGGTGGGGCTGTCGATGAAGTAGAAGGCGTCGCCGCCGGGGCTCCAGCCGAGGCCGTTGGAGATCGTCGTGCCGCCGAGCACCGCGGTCACGGTCAGGTCGGCGTCGACGCGGTAAAGCCCCGCCACCGGCGAGCGCTCGTCGCGCGCCATCGTGCCTACCCAGAGGCGTCCGCGCGCGTCGCAGGCGCCGTCGTTGGTGCGCGTGCCCCGGCGCCCCGGTTCAAGGGCGACCAGCGGCGCCGTCCCCTGGTCGTCCAGGGCGTGGATGCCGTCGGGCAGGCCGACGATGACGCCGCCGCGTGCGCGCGGGAGCGCCAGGCTCACGAGGTCCGCCACCGGCCGCGACTCGTCCGCGCCCGTGGCCGGGTCGTAGCGGTGGACCGCACGGCCCACGATGTCGACCCAGAGCAGCGTGCTTGTCTCCGCGTCCCAGCGCGGGCCCTCGCCGAGCGCCGCGCCCGGGGGCACGGCGACCTCGAACTCGGCGGTGGCGCGAGATCCCGGTGTGCGGCGCGCATCCATCGGCGGGGTTCTACCCGGGCGCGGAGCTCACGTGTCCCCGCTCCCGTTGCAGCCGCGCCAAGGCGTGCGCCTGCGCCGCCGTCGCCGGGTACAGCCCGCGGTACAGTCCGTACAACTCGTCGTAGAGCGGCGCCGTCTCCGGGTGCGGCGCGGCCTGCTCCGCGAAGCGCGCCCAGGAGGTCGTGAGGTCGGCTTCGCCGAGGGCGATGGCCGCGAGGAGCGCGTCGCCGTAGGAGGCGCCGACGCCCTCCTCGAGGCTCCGCTGCGGGAGGCCGGTGACGTCGCTGACCACGGCCGGCCAGAGGCCGCCGCGGGCGCCGCCGCCGCTGGCGCGCAGCGCCTCCACGGCGGCGCCCGCGGCGCGCATAACGTCGAGGTTGTGGCGCACGGCGAAAGCGGCCCCCT
This sequence comes from uncultured Thermoleophilia bacterium, assembly GCA_963709845.1. Lineage (GTDB taxonomy): Bacteria > Actinomycetota > Thermoleophilia > UBA2241 > UBA2241 > CAIXSE01. Next base: position 289,085 of record CAVPXV010000007.1, on the reverse strand, counting down.
CGACGAGCGCGCGCAACACGTGTCCGCGCCCGTGCGCCGTGGTCAGGCCGATCAGCACGCCGCGCGCGTCCGGGTCGAAGAGGGGCGTGCGCTCGCCGTTGAAATAGGGCAGTGCGAGGAGGCCGCCGGCCCCGGGGCCCACCGCGGCGGCCTCCGCGAACAGCTCCTCGAAGGGGGCGCCGGCGCTGAGCTCGCGCAACCAGACGCTCAGCGCCCCGGCCGAGCCGATGCCGGCGGCCAGGTTGCGCGCGCCGGGCGCGAAAGCGGCCGTGCTCCACAGGTGCGGGTCGGGCGCGGCCGCGGTCGCCACCTCCACGAGGAACATGGTCGTGCCGTAGACGAGCAGGGCCTCGCCGGGGGCGCGCAGCCCGGAGGCGGCGACCTCGGCCCACGAGTCGATCGTGCCCGCGGCCACCGGGATGCCCCGCGGCAGCCCCGTGGCCGCAGCCGCCGCGGCCGTCACCCTGCCGAGCGTCTCATGCGCCCAGGCAAGGCGCGGCAGCGCCAGACCGGGCGCGACGATCTGCGCCCACTCGTCGATCCAGCGGTTCTCGCGGACGTCGTACAGGGGTCCGCACTGGCTGGCCGAGTGGTGGTCGAGCACGTACTCGCCGGTGAGCTTGTGCACGAGATACGAGCCCGCCGTGAACCAGCGGCGCGTGCGCGTCCAGACGGCGGGCTCGTGGCGCGCCAGCCAGGCGAGCTTGGGGCCCACAGACTGGCTGGTGAGCGGCGAGCCGCAGCGCGCCAGCACCGCCGCCGCGCCGAGCCGGTCGTCGAGCTCCTCGATCTCGCGCGCGGCGCGGGTGTCGATGCCGTAGAGGATGGCCGGCCGCAGGGGACGGCCGTCGGCGCCGGTGACCGCCAGGCAGGGCCCGAGACCGCTGACCCCGACGGCGGCTACCCGCCCGGCGCCGCTCCCCAGCAGCTCCCGGCAGACGCCGACGAACCCGGCCCACCAGTCGGCCTCCGGGTCCTGCTCGGCCCAGCCCGGCCGCGGCCGCGTGATGCGCGCCGGCCGCTCGGCCTCGGCCACCACCCGCCCCGCGGCTGTCGCGAGCACGCCTTTGGTGCTGGACGAGCCAGTGTCCACGCCCATGATGAGGTCGACGTTCGCCTGCAGAGCAGTCCCCTCCCGGCCGCGGGCGCCACAGGCGCGGCGGGCGCCCCGTGGCGGCAGCCTACCCGCGGCGCCCGCGCGAGGAACGCGCCGCGTTGGGCGCGTGAGAGAATGGAGGGCACGAGGCTACCGACGAGGAGGGAACCATGGAGGAGCTCGCCCCCGGGATCTTCTGCTGGTCGGCGCCGCACCCGCAGTGGCGCCCCAAGGTTGAGGAAGTGGTGAGCTACGCTTTGGTGGCCGGCGAGGCGCTGCTCGTCGTCGACCCTCTGCTGCCGTCCCCGGACGATGCGCGCCGAGCGCCGCTGCTCTCCGCGCTCGACGTCATGGTCGGCGACGCCCGGCGCCTCGAGCTACTCGTCACGATCCCCTACCACGCGCGCAGCGTCGAGACTCTGTACGAACGCTATTCGCGCACCCTGACGACGCTCATCTGGGGGCATCCCGGGGTCAAGAAACGGCTCACGCGCCTGGCGCCGCTCGAGGTGATCCCGCAGAGCGCCGCCGGGGAGGCGGCCGAGATCGCCGGCGGCGCGGCGCTCGCCTACACCATCGGTCGCCCCCGGCGCAGCGAGTACCCGTTCTACTTCCCGGCGCTGCGCGCCGTCGCCTTCGGCGACGCCGTGGTGGGCGCCGAGGGCGGCGTGCGTTTCTGGAACCAGAGCTCGAGCACCGGCGCCGACTGGTACAGCGAGGTGTTCGCCCCCACGCTCGCCGGGCTGGCGGCCCAGGACCTGGAGTACGTCCTGGTCACGCACGGGCCACCGGTGCTGGCGGGCGGGCGGCGAGCGCTCGCGGAGTGCCTCGCCGCCGCGCCGGTGAGCATGTACTGACGGGCGTCGCGGGTGCGCCCCTGCCGCGATCTCGCCGAAGCCGCCGTCCGGCTCCTCCTGCCGCGCGCCCGCCGGCGCCTGCCCGCGTACGAGTGGGGCCGGTCGGCGCAGGCGGGTGCGGCCGGCCGGCGCGGCCGGGTGTGCGCGCAGGTCAGACGAGGAGCGGCTCCTCCGCTGGCGACCCAGGCACGACGTCGCCGGCCGGCTCCTCCGGGGAGCCCGCCGCCTCCGGCGCCACGCGCCCGGCGTCGAGCCAGACGCGCCGCGAGGCGCGGCTCGCCACCCAGGTGTCGTGGGTCACGACGATCAGCGTCTGGCCGCGCTCCCGCCACAGCTGCTCGAGCAGACCGATGATGTCGTCGCGGGTGCGCTCGTCGAGGTTGCCTGTGGGCTCGTCGGCGAGGATCACGTGCGGCTCGCGCACCAGCGCCCGCGCGATCGCCACGCGCTGCTGCTCGCCGCCGCTCAGCTCGAAGGGGATGTGGCGCGCGCGGTCCGCGAGGCCGACGTCGGCGAGCGCCTCTTGAGCGCGCCGGCGGCGCTCGTCCCCCTTTACGTGCCACGGCACCAGCGCCGTCTCGACGTTCTCCTGGGCGGTCAACGTGGGGATGAGGTTGAACGCCTGGAAGATGAAGCCGTAGGAGTGGCTCCTCAGCTCCGAGAGGTCGCCCTCGCGCAGCGTGGCCAGGTCGCGACCGTCGTAGAGCAGCTCCCCCGAGGTGGGACGGTCGAGCGCCCCCAGCATCTGCAGCAGCGTGGTCTTGCCCGATCCCGTCAAGCCCTGGATGGCGATGAACTCGCCCTCGGCCACGGCGAGGTCGATGCCTGCCAGCGCGTCCACCGTCTTGCGGCCGCGCGAATAGCGTTTGGTGACGCCGGTCAGTCCGTACAACATGAGGTCCTCCCAGTCTGAGATGTCGTCTCGCGGGCCACTGCTTCAGTCGACCCTGCGCAGGGCGTCGGCCGGGCGCAGGCGCGAGGCACGCCAGCCGCCGAAGGCGCCCGCCAGCACGCCGCCGGCGAGGGCGAGGCCCACGGCGAGCGCCACGAGCTGGCCGCTCACCGGTGCCGTAAGGTGCACGGTCACCGTCTGAGCCGCGCGGCCCAGCGCCTGGGCCGCGCCGGGCGGCGCGAAGCCGCCGGCGCCCGCGGCGGCGCCGGCCTGCCCCACCGTCGCGTTGAGCACCGGCGAGAAGTGCGCGATGGCCAGCGCGCCGGCGATCCCGAGGGCCACCCCGAGGATGCCGCCGATGACGCCCTCGACGACGCTCTCCCCCATCACCTGCCCGACGACCCGGCGGCTCTTCCAGCCCAGCGCCTTGAGCGTGCCGAACTCGCGCACGCGGCGCGATACCGCTGAGACGCTGAGCAGGCTCGCCACCGCGAACGCCGCTACCAGCGCGGCCACGGCGAGCCACTTGCCCAGCGTGTCGGCGAGCTGCGAGGCGCTTTTGAGGGAGCCGCTCACCTGGTCGGCGAGGTCCTGCGCGGTCGTCACAGTCGCCTTGGGCAGCACGCCCTTGATCTCGCTCTTGACCTTGGCGATCTCGCTGGCGCTCGCGGCTTTGACGTAGATCTGGTTCACTTTGCCGACGTTGCCGCTCAGCTTCTGCGCGAGCGTCAGCGGGATGTAGACGTTGGCGCCCGAGGCGCTGCCCGCCGCCGAGGTCACCAGCCCGATCACCCGGTACTTGGCGCCCGAGATCTTGAACGTGGAGCCCACCGCGTAGCCGTTCTGCTTGGCGTAGGACTTGTCGAGGACGGCGACCTTGGTGGTGCCCTCCGACGTGCTGAACGTGCGCCCGGCGACGAGCTCGGTGGAGCTCAGGGGCCCCAGGCCGGTCTGGCCGACGTCGACGCCGGCCATCGAGTACGACGACACCTTGATGGGCGCCTGGGAGGCTGAGGGCGCGGGCTGCGCGCCGGACCCGAAGGCGCCGCTCTGCCGGCCGCCCTGGCTGAACGCCTGGGCGAAGTTGCCGGAGATATGGATCGAATTCACCGTGAGCCCCCCGACCGCCTGGGCCACCCCGTCGAGCGTGGCGATCTGCGTCACTTTGGTGGCCGCCAGTGATTGCTGGCCGGGCGCGCTGCGCACGGCGTCGCGCGAGAACGCCTTGCCCTGCTGCCGGGTCCCAGGGCTGATGTTGAAGCGCGGCGGACCGCCCTGGTCGAGCTTGGCGGTCTGCGAGACGGTGATGTCGGTGCCGACTCCGTACAGCGAGTGCAGCACCGTGCTCTGCGCCGTGCTGACGCCCTGCGCGTAGGCGGTGACGGCCACCACGAGGCCGACACCTACCGCCAGGCCGAGGGCCATGAGCAGGGCCTGGCGGTGCCTGCGCCTCAGCTCTCTGTAGATGTAGGTGAAGAACATCGTCCCTCCTCGTATGGCGTGCCCCGCGGTCGTTCGCCCTCAGGCGCCGCGGACGGGTCCCGGACAACTTCTAGCGGCCCAGCCTTGGACCGTGCTGGGCCGCGACTGTGAACGTCCTGAGAGTGCGGCCGCGGCGCGTCCTCAGACGCGCCACAGGACTCACTCAGGTTTCTCTCAGGCAAGTGGCCTACAATCCTTTTCACAGAGGCGAGCGCGAGGAGCAGCGATGAGCGAGGACACCGCCGGGGCGGCCCGTGTGCTGGTCGTCGACGACGAGGCCAGCATCACCGAGCTGGTCACCATGGCGCTGCGCTACGAGAAGTTCGTAGTGATGGCCGCGCACAACGGGCGCGAAGCGCTCGACGCCGTCGCGGGCTTCGCGCCCGATCTCGTCGTCCTCGACATCATGATGCCCGGCATCGACGGGTTCGAGGTGGCGCGCCGCCTGCGCAACGGCGGTTCCGGCGTCCCGATCCTCTTCCTCACGGCGCGCGACGCGACCGAGGACAAGGTGCGCGGGCTCACCATCGGCGGCGACGACTACATGACCAAACCCTTCAGCGTCGAGGAGCTCGTGGCGCGCATCCGCGCCGTCCTGCGCCGCGTGCAGCCGGCCGCCGCCAGACAGTCCCGGCTCTCCTTCGCCGACCTCGAGATGGACGAGGACACGCACCAGGTGTGGCGCGCCGGTGCGGAGATCGAGCTCACGGCGACGGAGTTCAAGCTCCTGCGCTACCTCCTGCTCAACGCCCGCCGCGTGCTCTCCAAGGACCAGATCCTCGACCACGTCTGGAACTACGACTTCGGCGGCAACGCCAACATCGTGGAGACCTACGTCAGCTACCTGCGGCGCAAGATCGACGCCAGCGGCGTGCCGCTCATCCACACCATCCGCGGCGTTGGCTACAGCGTGCGCCTCCCCCGCGAGTGACTTGATGCGGGAGCCCCGCCCGTGAGCCTGCGCACGCGCCTGCTGATCGCCCTCCTCGGCCTCGTCGCCGTCGGCCTTCTGGTGGCCGGCGCGGCGACGTTCGCTTCCCTGCGCTCCTTCCTGCTGGCGCGTGTCGACCAGCAGCTCACCGAGGCGCGTGTGCCCATCGCCCTCACCCTCACCAGCCAGAGCCAGCTGCCCGGCGTGCCGCCGGCGCCGGGCGGCGCACGCGCCAACCTGCCCCCGGGCACCTACGGCGCCCTGCTGGACTGGTCGGGGGCGGTGCTCAACTCGGTGACGTATTCGTACGGGCAGTCCAACACCGCCGTGCCCGCGCTCCCCTCGCCGCTCCCCGCCGCCGGCGGCAGCGTCGGGGGGATCGTGACGTTCAACGCGCGCTCCAGCGGCGCTTCGAGCACCGGGTTCCGCGTGCTCGAGCAGAGGATCCCGCAGGTTCAACGCATCCTCATCGTCGCCGTGCCGCTCACCGAGACCAGCCAGACGCTCGATCGCCTGCTCGGCATCGAGATCCTCGTGTCCGCCTTGGTGCTGGCCGCCCTCGCGGCCGCCGCCTGGTGGCTCATCAAGCGGGACCTGCGGCCGCTCGAGACGATGGCCGAGACCGCCGACGCCATCGCCGCCGGCGATCTTTCGCAGCGCGTGGAGCCTGCCGAGTCGCGTACGGAAGTGGGCCGGCTCGGCCTCAGCCTCAACGAGATGCTGGCGCGCATCGAGCAGGCCCTGGCGGAGCGCGCCGCCACCGAGGAGAGGCTGCGCCGCTTCCTCGCCGACGCCTCGCACGAGTTGCGCACGCCGCTCACCAGCATCCGCGGCTACGCCGAGGTGTTCGAGCGCGGCGCCAAGGACGATCCCGAGGACCTGGCAACGGCGATGCGCCGCATCGAGGAAGAGAGCCGGCGCATGGGCGTCATGGTGGAGGAACTCCTCGTCCTCGCGCGCCTCGGCGAGGGCCGCCAGCCGGAGATGAAGCCGGTCGATCTCTCCGCCGTGGTCGGCGACGCCGTGAGCGACGCGCGCGCCGCCGCCCCGGACAGGACGATCGACCTCGAGGCGGCGGACGCGGTGACGGTGACCGGCGACGACCTTCAGCTTCGCCAGGTCGTCGCCAACCTCCTCGCCAACGCCCGCGAGCACACGCCGGAGGGCACTCCCGTGCACGTCGGTCTCGCCGACGGGGACGGCCACGCCGAGCTCACCGTGGCCGACGAGGGCCCGGGCTTGCCGCCCGGCGAGACCGACAAGGTCTTCGAGCCCTTCTACCGCGCCGACCCTTCGCGGGCGCGCGACACGGGCGGCGCCGGCCTCGGCCTCGCCATCGTCGCCGCCATCGTCGCGGCCCACGGCGGCGAGGTCGCAGCCGCCTCGCCCGATGGCGGGGGCGCGACCTTCACGGTGCGCCTGCCACTCGCCGGCGCCGAATCCTAGACATCCCGGGAACGTGCGACCGGTCGTGGCGGTCACTTCCGCTTCGTGTTGCGCCGTCGTCCCGCCGGCCTGCGGGGGTCGGCCATCTCATGGTGTGGCCGGCGCCGGACTGACCCTCCTCGCCGCTGCCCCATACCTTTAGACTGCCGTCGCAGTCGACCGAGAGGGCGCGCCACCCGCCGGCGCTGTCGCCCCGCGCCCCCTTCCCGGCGCCTCAAGACCGCTACGTCCCCGCCGGGTCGCCCAGCGGCCAAGACGTGGGCGACTGCGTAAAGCGGTTGTTCACGCACAAAAAAGGTCCCAAGCCCTTGTGCGCGGACGCGCCACGCTTTACCTTTACTCATTCGCTCAGTCCTGTCCCCTCCGGATGAGGTCCACATGACTAGCTCCCCGCGTCGGGCGCCGGGCTTCGCAGCCGAATCAGCATCGGCGACGAGCGCAGGAGCGAAGACCGCCGCGTTGATCTCATGCGGCCTTCGCCCGCTCGCCGCCCGTCCCGCACAGTCCGAGCGCCCACCGTGCCGCTCCTCGTCGCCTGAGCGTCCACGATCTGCCAGAAGGCCCGGCCCGTGAAGAACCATGCCCTGAGGCCGCTGCTGGTCGTCATCGTCATCGTCCTCGCCGTCTTCGTCGTTCGGCACTACTACGTGCCCAGCGATTTCGGCGTCCACAGCAACGGCTACATGTACGGCTGGTATCGCGGACGAGACACCTGGGACTGGAAGCTGGTCACGGTCAAGTACCAGGGGAAGCAGACCTGCACGCCCTGCCACCGGGCGCAGGTGGACGTCATCTCCGGGACGCCGCACGCGATCATCCAGTGCGAGAACTGCCATGGCCCCGCGCAGGACCATCCATCCGATCCGGCGAAGCTCACGGTCGACAGGTCGCGAGCCCTCTGCCTGAGGTGCCACACCAAGCTCGCGTACCCGTCGAGCGCTCGGGGAGGGCTCCGGGGCATCGACCCGGCGACCCACCACCCCGGCGTCGCCTGCGTCGTGTGTCACGACCCGCACCACCCTAACCTGACGAGCCGGCAAGCGCCGAAATCGGCCCTGCCCCACGGCAACGAGTACTGCAGGTCCTGCCACCAGGCCGTGGTCGACAGCGTCGTCGGGATGCCGCACGCGATCATCTACTGCGAAGACTGCCACGGCCCCGCCGGGAACCATCCCACCGACCCGGCGGAGCTGAGGATCGACAAGACGCGTGGGCTCTGCCTGAGATGCCACGTCGACAAGACCCGTCACAACCCTGGACGCGAGTGCGTCACATGTCACGACCCGCACAAGTCGAGTCTTCAGTTCCTGCAGTTCCTTCCCTCGGCCCCGAGGTCCTGAGATGCTGACGAGACGTGAGTTCCTGAAGAAGACGATGATCGCGGCCGGCGGGATCCTGGTACCGGTGGCGGCCCTGGAGGTCCTGAGTCCCTCGCGCGTGCGGGCGCTGAAGGCAGACCCTGCCGTGCGCTATGTGTTCCTGGTCGACACGTACAAATGCGTCGGCTGCGGGTTCTGTGTGAAGGCCTGCAAGCTGGAGAACGAGATCCCCTACGACGCCGATGTCTCGCGCACGTGGGTGGAGCGCTACGTGCTGACCAAAGACGGCGCCTTTCATGCCGATTCCCCGAAAGCCGGCCGCGACGGCTTCACCACTCCCCAGATCGACCAGAACGAGAGCGGCTATCTCACCATCCCGCCCGACCAGATCGAGAAGGCGTTCTTCGTCCCGAAGCTCTGCAACCACTGCGCCAATCCACCCTGCGTCCAGGTCTGCCCGGTCGGCGCCACATATCAGACCCCCGAGGGCGTAGTCTTGGTCGACAGGAAGTGGTGCATCGGGTGCGGCTACTGCATCATGGCCTGCCCCTACGGCGCGCGCTTCTTCCATCCCGTCTATCACACGGCGGACAAGTGCACGTTCTGCTATCACCGCATCACCAAGGGGCTGCCGACGGCGTGCGTGCAGGCATGCCCGTTCGGCGCGCGTCAGCTCGGCAACATCAAAGACCCGACCGATCCCGTGACCAAGGCGATCACCAGCGAACGCGTCAGCGTGCTCAAGAGCGAGTTCGGGACCAAGCCCCAGGCCTACTACATCGGCCTCGATTGGGAGGTGCGCTGAGATGGTGCATGGCGAGCTCTGGACGATCAAGGACCTCTTCGTCCTGCCGAACGAGTACATCTACTGGTCCATCCAGATCGTGATGTACCCCTTCATGACCGGTCTCGTAGCGGGCGCCTTCGTCTTGTCGTCGCTCTACCACGTCTTCGGCATCAAGACGCTCAGGGACATCGCCCGCTTCGCCCTGGTGTTCTCATTCGCCCTGCTGCCCGGGGCGCTGCTGCCGCTGATGCTGCATCTGCAGCACCCCCTGAGGGGCCCGGAGGTCCTGATGACCCCCCACTTCACCTCCGCGATCGCCGCGTTCGGCATCGTCTTCTCGACCTACTTCGCGATCGTCGCATCGGAAGTGTGGTTCATCTATCGCACACACTTCGTCGAGCAGTCGCTGCTCCTCAAGGAGAAGTCGCACAGGACCATCAGGGAGAGCGTCCTTCGCGTGATCTATACAGCCCTGACCTTGGGCGCCTACGACATCAGCGACAAGGCGCGGCACACCGACGAGAGGGCGACCAAGTACCTCGCCGCGGCGGGCATCCCCGTCGCCCTCTTCCTGCACGGCTACGCGGGTTTCATCTTCGGGTCGGTGAAGGCGAACGCCCTCTGGATGACGCCCCTCATGCCGGTCATCTTCATCATGTCCGCCGTCGTCTCGGGTATCGCCTTCTGCCTGCTCACCTATATCGTGACCATGGAGCTCCGAAAGCTGCTGGCGCGTAGGAAGCGGGCGTCGGGTTCGCCCGGGCGTGGCGCACAGATCGGCGGCGTCGAGGTCAGTGTGGTGAGGACCACCGCCAAGTACCTCGTCCTCTTCCTCATCCTTGCCATCAGCCTGGAGCTCCTCGATGTCGTGTTTCGCGGATACACGGCAGTCAAGTCGTGGGACGTGGTGAAGAGCGCCGTCTACGGTCACGAGTTCACGCAGGTGTTCCTCCTGCAGTACGTCATCGGCAACCTCCTGCCCCTGGTATTGCTGCTGTGGCCGCGATTGACTGTCAGGAGAGCCGTCGTGAGCGTCATCCTCGTCTTGTTCGGCGTGTTCATGATGCGCTGGAACGTCGTCATCGGCGGACAGTCGTTCTCGCTCACCCTCGCGGGATACATGCACTACGTCCTGCCGCTCATCCCCCACAACATCGAGACGTTGAAGGAAGGGCTGGTCGGTGCGCTCGGCGTGCTGGCTTTCCCGCTCGTCCTCTTCTACTTCTACACCAAGATCTTCCCGGTGTTCCCGGCGACAGAGCAGGGCTAGACCGTATGTAGCGGAGCGGCGCCCCGCCACGTAAGTTGACGCGGCTCTGCCACCACGCTGGGTGGTGGCAGAGCCGCAGTTACGGGGAGGCGCCGCATGAGTGAGCTTACGTTCATCGGTCTCGACGTGCACCCACGGTCGGTGGCGGCTGGGTTGCTCGACGCACGTACCGGGGAGGTGCGGAGCTGCAGCGCCCCGGCGCGCACCGCCGAACTCGTCAGATGGCTGCAGGAGCAGGGCGAGGCGCTGTCCGTGGCCTACGAGGCCGGGCCCACCGGCTTCGGCCTTGCGCGGGCCTGCGCGGCGGCGCAGATCCCCAAGGCCGGCAACGCTCATGCGCGACGGCTATTGGTCGAGGCGGCCTGGCACCAGCGGCGACCGGCGTCAGGCCCGGGCCGTGAGCTCGCACGCCGCCGCGAGGGTCAGCCGGCCTTGGTGCGCGTGCGTGCCGAGGCGGCGGGGCGGCGGCTGCAAATGCGCTGGCGGCGCTTCGACGCGCGTGGCAAGCGCTCCACGGTGGCCGCCGTGGCCGTGGCCCGCGAGCTGGCTGGCTGCTGTTGGAGCCTGGCGACCATGGAGGCCTAAGGACTCACACCGGACGCCGCCGCGAGCGCGCCGGGCCGCCCCGCGCGAGGAGCATGCGCGACCTAGCTATGAGCAGCTCGGCGCTCGAGCGGCATTCGGCTGCGCACTGTACGCCGGGGTCGTGGCGCGCAGACGCTGCCGCTCCATCTAGTCGTCGGGCGGCAGCGGGAGACGACGGTCTCACGTCGGGCGCCGCCCCACCCGCGGGTCGCATGACGTCCGTAAAGCGACGGTGACTGGCCGCCCGGCGAGGCCGTCAAGGTCTGCGAGCCCTTCTCTATGGACCCGTATAGCCTGTGGTACCCGGTGCCCAGACGTTGGCACGCGCTCGTGCGGCCCCCGGTCCCGGCAAGGGAGCCAGCTCATTCGCGGTCACACGGGGTAAGAACAGAACGCCCGCCGTTCGCGTCATCCAATCGCGACAGGAGTCCAGCTGATGGCCATGAGAGCCCACGCCGCCGAGACGCGCGCCGGCGCCGGTACGGGCGCCCGGCGAGCGATCGTGCCGGCCGGCGACGTCTTGCGGCCACCGTCGGCCTTGCGCCTCGTGCAGAGGCTCATCCGCCAGGCGCACGGCACCGGCATCGACACGAGCGACGGGGCCCTGTTCAACCACAGCGTCTGGGCTCGCGACCGGATCATCGCCGCGTTCGACCTCCTCCCCGAGCGGCCCGATATCGCGCGGCAGACGATCCTCACGCTGGCGCGCCTGCAGGGCACGCGCTCCCGGGCGCGCTCCGAGGAGGAGCCCGGCCGCATCCACAACGAGCTGCGCGACCTGCGCGCGTGGCGCGCGCCGGCGTTCCTGAAAGCCCTGTTCGGCCTCGTCATCGCGCCGCTCTGGGGAGGCTCCCCCTGGGCTACGTCAGCTACTTCGCCTCCGACTCCACACCGCTGTTCATCCTGCTCGTGGAGGCCTACGCCAGTCTGGACCCCGGCATCCTCGGCGAGCGGGTGACGCGGCGACACGGCGGCACGGCGTCAGTGGTGCAGGCGCTGCGCGACGCCACGCGCTGGCTCGAGTCGCACCTGAGCGCCGACGGCCTCCTCGAGGTCCCCAAGCGCAACCTCTTCAGCCTCCCCTACCAGACCTGGCGCGACGGCCCCACGTCGAACTTCGACGAGCGCGGCCGCATGGCCAACGTGGTCGACCCGATCGCGTACCTGGACGTGCAGGCGTTGTCGGCAGACGCGTTTGAGGCGGCCGCGTCGCTCCTCGAGCGCGGGGTCGCAGGGCCGAGCGCCGGGAGCGACGAGCGGCGCGTCGCGGACCGTGCGCGCGCCGAGCTGCTCCGCGATCGCGCGCGCGCCCTCCGTGCGGTGACGCAGGCGACCTTCTGGATGGAAGGGCCGGCCTACTACGCCTTCGCCGCCGACCGGGCCGCCGGCGGCGAGCGGCGCGTGCTCAGGGCCGTGCAGTCCAACGCCGGCTGGCTGCTCGCCACGCGCTTCTTCGACGACCTGCCGACGACGGCGCGCGAGCGCGCGATCACCGGCGTGGTCCGCATGTTGTTCTCATCGGACATGCTCACATCGGCCGGCATCCGCGGGCGCGCGCTGCGCCACCACGGCCGTTCGTTCCGCAACTACCACGAGAACGTGTGGCCCGTCGACACGTTCATGATCGCCAAGGGCCTGCGCAGGCACGGTTTCCACGAGTTCGCCGACGAGCTCGAGGCGCGCCTCGTGAGCGTCACCAACAGGCTCGCCGGCGCGTGGGAGTTCATCGTCGTCGACGACGAGGGACGCGTGGTGGACCCGCGGCGAGACGAAGCTGCGGCGCGACGGCTCTCGGCGGCCGCCCGCGCCCTCGCGACTGAGATGATCCCTGAGAGGGACATCGCCTGGACCGCGACCGCCCTGCTGCGCCTCAAGCGCGACCGGGCCGCGCGCGCCCGCGAGGGGGCCGCCTTCAGGGAGGAGCTCGGCCGGCGCGAGCCGTGGGTCGTCGAGCTCACCGACGAGATCCTGGCGGGGCTGGAGCGCGCCCCGATGAGCCGCCCGCGAGAGGACGTGAGCGCGGCCCCCGTCGAGCTCTCCTCTGCGTACCTGGACCAGGCCGCCGGCCTGCGCCGCGCCAGCGCCGTGGTCCTCGCCCAAGGCTTCGGGCGCGTCCTGCCCGTGAGCTTGGCGCGGCGGCTCCGGCGCCGGCTGCGGCGCCCCGGCGGCGGCGCTTCCTAGCCCTTGAGCAACGTCAAGACTGGCCGGCGTCGCCTGGTGGTACCATCGGCGCAGAGGTAATCCCAACTATTGGAGTCGGGTATGACGTCCACGCCGCAGACCCACGCCATCACGCCCAAGACGACGATCGCCACGCTGCTCAAGGAATACCCCTTCCTGCAGAGCTTCCTGGTGGCCTACAGCCCTGAGTTCCAGAAGCTCACCAGCCCGGTCCTGCGCCGCACGATGGGGCGCATGGCGACCCTCGAGAAGGCGGCGCAGATGGCCGGACTGCCGCTCAACCAGCTCATGAACGACGTGGCCGGCGAGATCGCCGCACATACCGGCACGCGCCCCGACGTGGCCGACAACGCGGCCGCGGGGGGCATCGACCCGGCGCGGCTGGAGGCGCTCAGGCAGATCATCGAGGACCTGCATGCCGGCCACCCGATGGACGAGCTCACCGCGCGCTTCGGGGAGCTCATCGAAGACGTCGAGGCCGGCGAGATCGCGGCCATGGAACAGCGCCTCATCGAGGATGGCATGCCCGAAGCCGAGGTCAAGCGCCTCTGTGACGTCCACGTGCAGGTGTTCGCCGGGGCGCTCGACGCCCACGACGCGGTCTGCGCTCCGGCCGGTCATCCCATCGACACCTTCCAGCGCGAGAACCAGGCGCTGCTCCAGGTGACGGCCTCGATGCGCAAGGTCGCCAGCGCGATCCAAGAGGCCGACGACCAGGGCGAGTCCTGGACGCGCCTCAAGCCGGCGCTCGCCCGCACGCTCGAGCGCCTGCGCGAGGCGGACCTCCACTATCTGCGCAAGGAACACCAGCTCTTCCCCTACCTCGAGCGGCACGGCGTCGAGGGGCCCAGCAAGGTGATGTGGGCGCTGCATGACGACGTGCGCGCGGCCCTCAAGGAGACCGCGGCCGCGCTCGCCGCCGACGACGCCGATCTGGCCGCGCGCGGCGCCCAGCAGCTGGCTCAGACGGCCGAGGACATGGTGAACAAGGAGGAGAAGGTCTTGTTCCCCATGGCGCTCGAGACGCTGAGCGACGACGAGTGGGCCGAGATCCGCGCGGGCGAGGGGGAGATCGGCTACGCGTTCGTGACCGAGGTGGCGCCGTGGCCGCCGGCGGGCGGAGCCCAGGCCGGTGCGACCGCCTCCGGCGGCCCTTCCGGCCTGCTCGAGCTCAGCACCGGCGCCGTCAGCCTCGAGGAGCTCGATCTGATGCTCTCGGCGCTCCCCATCGACTTCCAGTACGTCGACGAGCACGACCGCGTGCGCTTCTACAGCGAGGGCCACCGCATCTTCCCGCGCAGCCCGGGCGTCATCGGCCGCAAGGTGCAGAACTGCCACCCGCCGCAGAGCGTGCACAAGGTGCAGCAGATCATCGACGCCTTCCGCGCCGGCGACAAGAGCACAGCCGAGTTCTGGATCGAGCTCGGCGGCAGGTTCCTGCACATCCGCTACTTCGCGCTGCGCGACGCCGGCGGCGCCTACCGCGGCGTCGTCGAGACCGTGCAGGACGTCACGGGCATCCGCGCCCTCGAGGGCCAGCGGCGGCTGCTCGACTGGTAGACGCGAGCGCCGAGGAGAGCGGGGGCGGGAAGGCGGCGAAGGAGGCCCGCCCGAAGGTCACCAGGCCGATTCGATCAGCTCATAGGCGTGCTGGCCGGCGGCGTGACACTCGTTCCAGGCCTCGTCGAAGGCGTCGGCCTCGGCCTCGCCGAACGCCGCCGCGATGTAGGGCCGCGGATCGTAGACGGCGCCGTCGACGCGCGGGTCGGCGATCATCACGTAGGTCCAGGTGCCGTCCGGGTTCTGGCCCCCGGGCTCGAGGAGGCGCACATGCCGCATGAGCTCCTCGTCGGCGCGCACCACGGCCGGCGCCATCGTCTCGTGGATGAGGCGCTCCCAGCGCTCACGCTTTTCCGGCTTGATGACGTCGATCCACACCGTGACCCGCTGCCCGCGCTCGGCGCGCGCTGCCGCCTTGAGACCCAGGGACACGTCGATCATGCTCGTGGCCACCGTGGGCCCGCGAGTCGGGTTCGCGTGCTCCGCGTCGCGACGCGGCATCTCCGCGGGGCTGTATCCCTCGTGCTCACTCATAGCCGCGCTCCTCTCCTCGGCCATCGTCCTCAGTTGGCGGCGCCCGACCTGGGCGAGTACGCGTTCCACACTTCGGGACGCGTACCTTCTTTGTACCCTTCGCGCGGCGACAGGCGCCGTCCAGCGCGGCCGGCGGCCGCGCAAGCGGCCGCCGCGGTGCGATACCATGTCATCCGCACCCACATCGACCCACGAGAGGCGGTCACTCCATGTACTGGCAGCGCGGCACGTTGAGCCCCGAGCAGACCGGGCTGGTCCTGCGCGACCTCCCCATCGACGTCAGTTTCGCCGACGAGGACGACGTGCTGGTGTACTGGAGCGGACCGACGTACAAGACCTGCGACTCGCGGTACATCGGCCGCGACGTGCGCGACTGTCATCCGGAGCACACGCTCGACTGCCTCGAGGAGATCCTGAGCGCGTTCAAGGCCGGCACCAGGGACGTCGCCGAGGGCTGGGAGCTCGACGGCGCGCGCTTCAAGTACACGCGCTACAAAGCCGTGCGGGACGACGCGGGCGCCTACAAGGGCATCCTCGAGGTCAACCACGACATCACGGACCTGCGCGCGCTCGAGGGCATGCAGCGCCTTCCCGGCTGGTGAGCCGGAGCGGACTCGGGCGGGAGGCTGATCCGTCGTGACCGCGATCGTCGCCGTCCAGGCGAGCAAGCTGGTCTTCCTCGTCCTCGTGGGCATCGCCGGCCTCGCCTTCGGCACGTGGCTGCGCATCTACCTGGAGGAGCGCAAGAAGCGCGGGAAGTGAGGCGCCTAGCGGCGCGCGAAGCGCGCCGCGGCGCCGTCGAAGGGGAGCGCCGTGACGCGCACGCCGACGGCCCGGTCGCCGCGCACCGTGAACACGGCGGCCGTGCCGCTCACGGCGTCGCGCCAGGTGTCGCCGTCCCAGGGCAGGTACGTCGTCGTCTCGCCCCGTCCGAAGCGGACGCGCAGCGTCGCCCCGGGCCCGCGGCTCACGCTGATCGAGCCGAAGTAGCGCTGCGTGTACGTGCCCACGTACACGGCGCGTGAGCGCGGCGCCCGCGCGCCGGCCGGCGGCTGCTCCGGCAGTCGCCGGTATCCCGCCGGCACGGGCGACTCCAGTGCCTCCGTCTCCTGCGCCAGCCGGTCCTGGCTCGAGGGCACGCCCAGATAGAGGTCGCAGAGGGTGTCGGCGAGCGCCGCCGCCAAGGCGTGGCCCTGCGGGTAGAGGTTCGCCAGCACGACGATCGCCACGCCGTCCTGCGGCACCATGCTCACGAGGGCAGTGGAGCCGCGCGCGACGTCGCCGGCGCGGCGCACGATGAGCGCGCCGTCGAAGCTCGCGGCCTCCCAGCCGAGGGTGCTCGCCAGTGGCCCCTGCGCGTCCTGCCCGATGGCCGTGGTCGCCGTCTGCGTCTCGGTGAGCGCCCGCTCGCCCGCGACGCGCACGCCGCCTACGGAGCCGCCGTTGAGCTGGAGGCGCGCGAACCGGACGAGATCGGCGATCGAGGAGCTCACGCCCTCAGCGGGCGCGAAGATGTCCGCGTCCTCGGGCGCCTGCGCCTGCATCGAGCCGTACACGTCGAGGTGCGGCGCGGCGCGGTCCGGCGCGGCGAGCAGCGCCGGGTAGGTGAGCACCGTGGAGCCCATGCCCAGCGGGACGAGCAGGCGCGTGCGCATGAGCCGCGCCCACGTCTGGCCGGTGGCCCTCTCCGCGCCCACGGCGGCCGCGGTCGGGAGGGCGTCCTGCGGCGCCCACGCGGCGCGGAAGCCCGTCGCCGGGCGCACGAAGCGCAGCCGGCGCAGGATCTGCAGGCGGCCGTAGCCGAACGCCTCGAGATCGTCGCCGGCGTACGCCGGCAGGCCGCTGCGCATCGCCAGCAGGTCGCGCAGCGTGATGTGGCGGCTCACCCACGGGTCCCACAAGGCGAAGCCGGGCCAGAACCTGCGGAGCGGCGCGTCCCAGGACAGCCCGTGCTGCCCGTCGAGCGCCGCCAGAAGCGTCGCCGTGAAGCTCTGGGAGAGCGGGCCGAGCTGGAAGAGCGTGCGGATGTCGACGGGCTCGAGGTGGCCGACCTGCCGCACGCCGAAGCAGCGCACGTACAGCGCCCGGTCGCCGGCCACGACCGCCACTGCCGCGCCGGGGACCTCGCTGCGCGTCACCATGTCCAGCGCCGCGAGGTCGAACTGCGGCAGGATCGCCTTCACTGACGCCGCGGCTGCGTCGCGGCGCGCGGCCGCCGCGGCCGCGGAGGACAGCGGCGCCGGCACGGCGGCGGTGCGCTCGCCGCCCAAGGGCAGTCCCGGGAGCGGAGAGATGGAGGGACCGGCGGCCGGCACGGCACCGACGCCCGATACCACCGGCGTCGCGACAGCGGCCGGAGTCGCGGCGCCCGGGGTGAGCGGCGTCGCGACCCGCACGCCGCAGCCCCCGAGCGCGGCCGCGCCGGCAGTGATGACCGCCAGCGCTAGCCGGCACCCGACGGTCAGCCGTCTCCGCCGGCGGCGCCTGCGCACAACGTCCTCCTTCCGCTGCTCCTCCGATCGAGCACCCGCACACCCGCATAGCTTTCGCCGGAGACCAGCTCATACCCCCCGACCAGGCCGGCGTTGTAGACTCCCGGAGGCACGGAGTCGGACGCTGCGACTGCCGGCCGGCGGGCTCGCCCCTCAGGGCGGCAGAACGATGGCTGCGACGGCCGCCGGCCACGGACCGCGCGCACGACGCGACGGGAGCCCGGCGCCGGATACAAGTACGCGACAGGCCGTGCGCCGACGGCCGAGGCCGGCTCTGCCCGACTCAGGAGGGACGATGGCGACCAGCAGGACCACGGACGGGGAACGCACCGGCGCCGAGCTGCGTCAGTGGTCGACGCGCGTCAGCTCGACCCTGCTCGCGCGCCTCGCGGCACGCGCCGCGGTGACCGGCTCGCGCGAGACGATGCCGATCGAGGCGCCCTTCACCGGGGAGGTCCTCGGTGCCGTCCCCAAGGCCGCGCCGGCGGACGTCGCCGCGGCCTGCACCGCCGCGCGCGCTGCTCAGCTCGACTGGGCGGGGCAGGACTTCTCGACGCGCGCCGCTGTGTTTCTGCGCTTTCACGACCTCGTCATCGACGCCGCCCCCGAGATCCTCGACGTGATCCAGCTCGAGACCGGCAAGGCGCGCAAGCACGCCTTCGAGGAAGTACTCGACGTGGCGATCCAGGCGCGTTACTACGCGCACACGGCGGCGAGCTTCCTGCGGCCGCGCCGCCGCCAGGGCGCGATGCCCCTGCTCACGCGCGCGTGGGAGCTCCATCACCCTCGCGGCGTCGTGGGCGTCATCGCTCCCTGGAACTACCCCCTCGCGCTCGGCGTCGCCGACGCCATCCCCGCCCTGATGGCGGGCAACGGCGTCGTGATCAAGCCCGACGCGCAGACGCCGTTCTCGACCCTCTGGGCCGCGGAGATGCTGGAGGAGGCCGGGCTGCCGGCGGGCCTGCTGCGGGTGGTCACCGGCCGCGGCGCCGAGCTCGGCGAGCCGCTCGTCGACGCCGCCGACTACCTCATGTTCACCGGCTCCACGGCGACCGGACGGGAGGTGGCGGCGCTCGCCGCCAGCCGGCTCATCGACTTCTCGATGGAACTCGGCGGCAAGAACGCCTTGCTCGTCCTCCCCGACGCCGCGGTGGCCAGCGCCGTGCGCGGCGCGGTCCGCGGCGTCACCTCGAGCAGCGGCCAGCTGTGCATCAGCATCGAGCGCATCTACGTCCACGACGGCGTGTACGAGCCGTTCACGGCGCGCCTCGCCGAGGCGCTGACCTCCTGCCGCCTCGGCTCGAGTCTCACGTTCCGCGAGGACATGGGCTCGCTCGTCAGCGCCGGCCAGCTCGCCAAGGTGGAGGCGCACGTCGCCGACGCGGTGGGCAAGGGAGCCGACGTGCTGGCGGGCGGGAGAGCACGCCCCGACCTGGGCCCCTACTTCTACGAACCGACGCTTCTGGCGGGCGTCAACGAGGACATGGAGCTCTGCCGCGCCGAGACCTTCGGGCCCGTCGCGGCCGTGTATCGCTGCGCCTCGGTGGACGAGATGATCGCGAGGGCGAACGACTCCAGCTACGGCCTCAACGCCAGCGTCTGGACGCGCGACACGCGCGCCGGGCGCGAGCTCGCGGCGCGCCTTCAGAGCGGCACCGTCAACGTCAACGAGGCCTACGCCGCCACGTGGGCCTCGGCCAGCCCCATGGGTGGGTACAAGCAGTCCGGGCTCGGCCGCCGGCACGGGCGTCAGGGCATCGAGAAGTTCACCGAGGCGCAGACCGTCGCCGCGCACCGGTTCCTCGCCCTCGACACGCCGCCGTTCCTCAGCAATGAGCAGTACGCGGCGGCGATGAGCGCCTTGGTCAAGGTGCTGCGGCACGTGCCCGGGATCAAGTAGGACGCCCGCGGACGAGGTGACACCGGGCGCCGACGGGCGCGTGCCGGCCACCGCGTGCGGGAGCGGCGCCGATCGAAGCGGGGCGGAGTGCGGCGCTAGAGCAGGAACTCGTGGCGGCACATGCCGTCGCCACGGCTGAGCTGGTGGGTCTGCGTGTGCGCCGACTGGTCCACGCCGAGCATGCCGCAGACCGTGCCCCGGTCGATCCAGCAGACGACGTCGGGGTACTCCTCGGCGAGCTCGCGGTAGACGCAGTTGTGCACGATGAAGACGACCTTGTCGTCCGTCTCGCTCTCGATGCTGACGCCGTAGCCCGCCTCGTCCATCCAGGCGGCCACCGCCTTGGGAGCGAGGGAGACCGGCGGCTTCACCTTGTCGCCGGCGATGCGCGCCGCCGTGTCCGCCCCGAAGGCGCGGCCCAGCGCGAACGCGGTCTGACCGGCGACCGCTGGTTCGAGCGACGAGCCGATGACCTGCAGGAGCAGCCGCGAGAGCCGCTCGTAGCGCCGCGGCGGCAGGACGACCTCGAGACGCTCCGCGGTGAGGACGTAGGTCTTGGCCGGCCTGCCGCCACCGGCGCGGCGGCGGGTGCCGGACTCCACAAGGCCGAGCTCCGAGAGTCGTTCCAGGTGGGCGCGCGCGACGGTGCGATGCAGGCCGAACACCTGCGCGACCTCAGTCGCCGACAGCGGCGTGGACGCCTGCCTGAGATGACGGTAGATGTTGCGACGGGTGGGGTCGCCGAACACGTCGGCGAGCTTGCCCAGATAGGTCCCGTCGCTCTCGTAAGTGGTCTCCACGAACGCGACTCTACACCAAGTCAATGTTAAGAAAAAGGAATTGGTGGGTCGAAAGACACAGTTTGCGCCGCCGCTGCTGGCCACCTGGGCCAATCGCGGGCGCGTTACGGATGCCCGCCGGGGCGGGAATGCAGCACACGACAAGGCGGGAGCCATCGCCGGGGGCGTGGACTCGCCGGGGCCCAGCACGAGAGGAGCGCCATGATACGCGTCAAGACGTTCGCCACGCCCATCAAGATCTTCGCCGCCGCCCGCGAGCTGCACGACCTCGACGAGCAGGTGGCGAGCTATCTCGCGGAGCAGAAGGCGGAGATCGTCTTCTCCGTGAGCGACACGACCACCGCGGGCGAGAACGGCGAGACCATCGGCCTCATCCGCACCGTGGCGTTCCAGGTGGCCGACGCCTAGGTTGGTCCCCGAGCGCGACATCAGCATCCTGCGCGAAGCGCTGGCCCTGGAACGCGCCGCCGTGGCCCGCTACGTCGACCACGCGGCGGCAACGCCGGATCCGCGCCTGTTCGCCTACTGGGAGTCGCTCCGCCGCAACGAGGCGGAGCACCGCGACCTCCTCGCGGAGGCGCTGCGCCGCCGTGGCGAAGCCCCGGAGGAGAGTGCGCCGTGAGCGCCAGGGGCTACGCCCGCGATCTCGCGGCGCTGCACGACGACCTCGCCTTCGAGGAGACGGCCGTCAAGCGCTACGGCCAGATGGCCGTTGAGGTCGGGGACCCGGAGCTCAAGAAGCTGTTCGAAGAGCTGGTCCGGGGCGAGGCGGGCCACCGCCGCGGCCTGCGCCGCATGATCGCCACGGTCGAAGCCACGGACACGAACGTGCTACTCTTCTGCCCGCTCTGCGGCTGGCAGATCGACTTCGGGCCGGACCCCGCCGAGGGCGCGGCCGGCAAGTGCGCGATGTGCCCCGGCAGGTTCGCCCTGCGCCTCGACGCCGGCGGCGACTGGACATTGGAACGACTTGCGCCCTGAGACCGAAGATCCGCACGGCGCAAGCGGAGAGGTCCGCGCCGCGGACCCCGCCGCGGCGGACCCCATCCCGCCCGAGGCGCGCGCCGCCAACCTCAGGCTGTGGGACACGTGGACGCGGGTGCATGAGAAGGCGCCGGGCTACGACGTCGAGGGGTTCAAGGCCGGCCTCCGCTCGCTCACCCCGGTCGAGCTCCGGGAGCTCGGCCCGCTCATCTCCGAGGGCACGAGCCTCCTGCACCTGCAGTGCCACTTCGGCCTCGACACGCTGAGCTGCGCCCGCCTCGGGGCCGACGTGGTCGGCCTCGACTTCTCGGGCGAGGCGGTGGCCCTGGCGCGCCGCCTGGCCGACGAGGTCGGCCTCTCGGCGCGCGCCCGCTTCATCCAGAGCGACCTCTACGAGGCGGACGCGGCCCTCGGCGGGCGCCGGTTCGAGATCGTCTACGTCAATTGGGGGGCGATCGAGTGGCTGCCGGACCTCGGGCGCTGGGCGGCGATCGTCGCCCGCCACCTCGAGCCGGGCGGCACTTTCTACATGGCCGAGATCCACCCCTACGCGCAGGGCTTCGAGGAAGTGCCGGGCGAGCCCGACGTGCACATCGCCCACCCGTACTTCCACGACCCGGCGCGCCCGGACGTGGAGCCGGTCGAGCGCGACTACGCCGACCGCGACGTGCGCTTCGACGACCTCGTCGCCTACGGCTGGACGCACGATCTCGAGGAGATCTTCGGCAGCCTCCTGACCGCCGGCCTGCGCCTCGAGCACTTCCACGAGTTCCCCTTCTCGCCCTGCCCCTGGTGGGACTGGATGGAGGAGGACGAGGAACACCTGTGGTGGCTGCCGGACGGCAAGGGTGGCCGCCGCAGCGACCTGCCGGTAACGTACTCGCTCAGGGCGACCAGGCCCGAGGTCTGACGACGCGGAGGAGCGATGCTCGACGACTACCTCAGAGCCAACCTCTCCAACTGGGACGAGCGCGTCGGCGTGCACGCGGCCTCGGAGCTCTACGACCTTGAGGGCTTCCGGGCCGGCAGGAGCTCGCTGACGGCGATCGAGGAGCGGGAGCTTGGACCGCTGGTCGCCGAGGGCTCCACGATGCTACATCTGCAGTGCCACTTCGGCCTCGACACGCTGAGCTGGGCGCGGCGCGGCGTGCAGGTCACTGGCGCCGACTTCTCCGGCGAGGCGATCACCCGGGCGCGCGCCCTGGCCGAGGAGCTCGGCCTCTCGGCGCGCGCCTCGTTCGTGCAGAGCGACGTGTACGGGCTGCCGGAGGCTCTGCAGGGGCAGTTCGACATCGTGTATACCTCCTGGGGCGTCCTCATCTGGCTGCCAGACCTCGAGCGCTGGGCCGATGTGGTGGCTCGCTTCCTGAAGCCCGGCGGCATCTTCTACCTGGCCGAGTTCCACCCCAACGTGCTCACGCTCGCCGACGACTCCACGCCCCAGCGCCTGCGCATCGGCTACCCGTATTTCCAGCACGGCGAGCCGCTGCGCTTCGACGAGCCCGGCACCTACGCCGACCCCGGCGCCGAGACCGAGCACAACGTCACCTACGAGTGGGTGCACGGCTTCGCCGAGACCATCGATCCGCTGCTGCGCCGCGGGCTGCGGCTCGACTTCTTGCACGAGTTCCCCTACACCCACGGCCTCTCGTTCCCGTTCCTCGAGAAGTGCGAGGACGGCCTGCTGCGCCTGCGCGGGCACCACGACGACTTCCCTCTCAGCTACTCGCTGAAGATGACCAAGGAGGCGTGACGATGAGCGAGCCGCCTGCCGACCCGCTCTTCGCCGAGCCCTCCGACGGCGGCAAGGTCGGCGACGACGCCCTGCTCGACATCCTCGAGGCGGCGATGGCCGACGAGCGCACCGCGCAGGAGAAGTACCGCAAGGGGTTCGAGCGCTGCGCCGACCCTGAGGCCTGCAGGATGTTCGAGCAGCTGCTGCGCGAAGAGGAAGCGCACGAGCGCGCCCTCGCGCACCGCCACGCCGAGGTCAAGAAACGCCTCGGCCTCGGCGGCGCGGCCCGGCTCTGATCGGATCGCGGCAGCTGGCACAACGCCGACGCGCCGTGGCGCGACCGGCCACCCTCCGCGCCAGTGGAGCGAGGGGACCGCATCCACGCTAGAAACGAGCCTCGGAGACCCCTTGACGACGCCCTTCTCCGGCCGTATTCTTTTAGTGCGCTTTCATAGTCTAAAGCTGTGAACGCGCGTCCCGTCAGGGGGAAACAAAGGTGCCCATCCCACCGGGCGCCGAGGCCCCACGAAGGCGGCGCCCACCCTCCAGGCGCCGCCTTCGGCCTTGACGGGCCCGCGGCGGGCTAGACGGGCGCCGCCGCGAGCCGCTCGAAGAGGCGCGGCAGCTCGGCGCGGGCCACGACCAGATCGGCCGACGCGCGCACCGTCGCCGCTGCCTCAGCGACGGCCACCCCCACGCCGGCCCAGCTCAGCATGTCCACGTCGTTCTCGCCGTCGCCGCAGGCCACGACGCGCTCGCGGCGCAGGCCCTCCCGCTCACATAACCACGCCAGCGCCCTGCTCTTGCTCACCCCGCCGTCGGCGAACTCGATGTACTCCGGCTGCGAGCGTTCGACGAAGAGCTCTCCCCGCCAGCGCGCCTGCAGCTCCGGAAGGATGGCGTCGACGTCCTCGGCGTCGCTGATCGCCACCAGCTTGGTCGGCGGCCGGCGCAGTACCTCGGCCTCAAGGTCCTCCACCTCGAAGAGTCGCACGCCGGTCTGCCGCGCGTAGTGCAGCGCCCAGCGGTCGACCTCGTCCACGTAGAGCTGGTCGTCGATGTAGGCGTTGAGGTGCCGCCCAAGCGTGCGCAGGTGGCGGACCACGCCCGCCGCCTGCTCGGGCGCCATGGGCCGATGCAGGACGATCTCCCCGTCGCCGAGGTCGGCGATCATGGCGCCCTGGTAGCAGATCGCCGGTCCGCTCACGACGCCCATCAGCGCCGCTACGTCGCGCGTGCTGCGGAACATGCGGCCCGTGCAGATCACGAAGCGGACCCCCGCCCCCTCGAGAAGGCCCACGGCCTCAGGGAGGCGCGGCGGGAAGCTCAGATCCGCGCCGAGAAGAGTGCCGTCCAGGTCGGCGGCCACCAGGTCGGGCCGCACCAGGCCCGCGGTCACGCCGGCCCCTGCCCGCAGCCGGCCGCGGCCACCCACCACGGGCGCCGGGTGACAACGGTCAGAGACCCTTGCGTCGCGGGTACGACAGCGGTGTATGCTCCCCCCTGAGGAGAAGCACAGACCCCAGCACCCACGGGGCGGCTTCTCACGAAGACCTGGCCATTCCCAGGTCTTCTTTTTGCCCCTGGCCGGCCGTGCCGGCGAGCGGCAGGAGACCCGTCACCACCAGGTCGAGGCCGTCCAGGCGCAGGCCGCCGGCGCGCGCCAGGTCCGCGGCCGCCACCTGTGCGAGGCGCCGGCGCGTGCCCGCGAGGTCCCGCGCCGGCAGCTCCGCCTCGAGGCGCGCCTGCCAGCCGTCGCCGACCTTGTCGAGCGTGAGCACGCCCGTCTTCACGCCGGGACAGGAGGCCTCCAGGTGCTGGCGCAGGGCCAGCGCGAGCGCCGGCACCTCGAGACGCGCGCTGCCGGCCTCGCCGCCGAACTCAACCAGCTCCGTGCCGCGAGCGCGCGCTCCGAGCTGACGCGCGGCGAGCACGAGCAGCGCCGCCGCGGCCACCGCGGTGAGCGCCGCGGCGATGGTCGCGGCCGTGCGCGGCTCGGAGGAGATGAGACGCGTCCACCAGCCACCCACCGGCCAGCTCGCCGTGCCGTCCGCGGCCAGCACGATCGCGCGCACGCAGGCCGCCGCGGCCACGACCAGTCCGATCATGCCGGCGATCACGGCCACCGCGCGCGAGAAGGACGTCATGGCAGGTGTCTCGCGAGCGAGCGCGTGTCCAGGACTCTGGTGCGCACGGTCACGGCTCCGGGCTCCACCCCGGTGACCAGGGCGAGCCGCCCGCGCACCGCCCGCTCGACGGCCACCATGAGGCGCGCCCGGTCGGTGTAGGGGCGCGCGTAGGTGACGAGACTGGCCACCGGGGCCCCGGCGCGCTGCCGCACGCGCGCCTCGCAGCGCACGACGTCGGGGTCGAGGGCGGCGGCCTGCTCGGCGATGCGCTCCAGGCCGGCGGCCGGCACGAGCACGCCGCCGCCCTCGCCCGCCAGCCACACCGTCTCCTCCGCGCTGCGCAGCACGAGCCAGAGAAGCACGACGAGCGCGAACATCGCAGCGGCGAGCAGCCACGCGCGCGTCGCGGGCGCCGCCATGGCGCCGAAGTGGTGGAACGGGGAGAACCCACGGTGGAACGCGACCGCCGTGAGGCGCGCCGCGAACGCGAGGGCTACCAGGCCCGCGACGAGCAGCAGCAGGAACGTGGCGATCCGGGTGGCCGTGGAGGGCGAGGCTCCCTTCGGGACCCGCCTGTCAGGCGTCTGAGCCAGCCTGCTCCTCCGGGAACACGACATCCGTGACGAACACGTTGACGGCGCGCACCGTGAGACCGGTCGTGCCCTGGACCTGCTCGGTGACCGCCTTGCGGCAGGCCTCGGCGATAGTCGGGACGTTGGCGCCGAACTCGATGCTCAGGGTGACGTCCACGTCGACGCTGCCCTCGCGCAGGTCGACGGTGATGCCCGGGGTGCCCTTGTCGCCGCGGAGCCCCGCGAGGGCGCGCGAACTCCCGCCGCCCAGAGAGTGGATCCCGTCGATCCCCGAGATGGCCTTGAACGCGACTTTGGCGACCACGTTGTCCGAGATCGTCACGCCGCTGGTCACGGGTGGGTCAGCCTTGCCGGGTCCTGCCATCTGGTGCCTCCCTCATGTGTCGTGAGCGACCGCCCACGCGAGCCGAAGGGCCTCCTCCAACCCTACTGTACCCTTCGCACGCGCGGCCCTGTCAAACGACGCAGCAACGTGGCCTCCGGCGTGAGGCGCCGGGCCCCGCCGGCGCTAGCCGCATTTGGAATAGCCGCACACGCGGCAGACGACGCAGCCGCCTTCGTGCTCCACGGAGCCGCCGCAGTCCGGGCAGGCGCCCTGCGCCACTTCGACCAGCGAGAGCTGCGGCTCGGGCGCAGCCAGCGCCTGCGCGGCCGCGCCCTTGACGTAGCGCCGCTCGATGGCCTTGCCGATGGCGTCGGCGCAGCTCAGCGTCGCGTTGGGCCCGATGCCGTAGGGCACGTGGCAGCGGATGCCCTTGAGCTGCTCGACGACCTCCTGCGGCGAGGCGCCCTTCTTGAGCGCCAGGCTGATGAGCCGGCCCAGGGCCTCCGTGTTGCTGGAGGCGCAGCCGCCGGCCTTGCCCATGTTGGCGAAGACCTCGCGGGCGCCGTACTCGTCGTCGTTCATGATCACGAACAGCTTGCCGCAGCCCGTCTCCATGCGCTGCGTCTCGCCGGTGAGCAGCTGCGGCCGCGACGGCCGGGTGGTGGCGATGCCGACGCCCGGCTCGCGCTCGCGCTCGCGCGTCTTCTTGCTCTGGCCGACGTTGAGCACCTGCTCCTCGCGGCTGCCGTCGCGGTAGATCGTGACGCCCTTGCAGCCGCTCTTGAAGGCGAGCATGTAGACGTTCTCGACGTCGTCCGTGGTGGCTTCGTTGGGGAAATTGACAGTCTTCGACACGGCGTTGTCGGTGCTCTTCTGGAACGCCGCCTGCAGCTTGATGTGCCACTCCGGCGAGATGTCGTGAGCGGTGGCGAACACGGCGCGCACGTCGTCGGGGACGCCGTCGAGATGCCTCACCGAGCCGACGTCGACGATCTGCTTCATGAGCTCCTCGCTGAAGAACCCGCGCCGCCGGGCCACCTCCTCGAAGTACGGGTGGCCTTCCACCATGCGGTCGTCGTCGAGCACGTTGGCGCGCACGTAGCTGATGGCGAACAGCGGCTCGATCCCGCTCGAGCAGCCGGCGATGATGCTGATGGTGCCCGTGGGCGCGATGGTCGTGACCGTGGCGTTGCGTACCCGCGGGCCCCCCGGCGCGTCGAAGACGGAGCCCTCGAAGTTGGGGAATACCCCGCGCTCGCGCGCCAGGTCCTCGCTGGCGGCGCGCGCCTCGTCGTGGATGAAGCTCATCACCTCGGCGGCGATCTTGCAGGCCTCGTCCGAGTCGTAGGGCACCTGCAGGCGGAGGAGCATGTCGGCGAAGCCCATCACGCCGAGGCCGATCTTGCGGTTGCCCTTGGTCATCTGCTCGATCTCGGGCAGCGGGTAGCGGTTGACGTCGATGACGTCGTCGAGGAAGCGTACGGCGGTCTTGACGATGCGCCCGAGCTGCGCGTAGTCCACGTGCCCGTCGGGCGCCACCCGTGACAGGTTGATCGAGCCGAGATTGCAGCTCTCGTAGGGCAGCAGCGGCTGCTCGCCGCAGGGGTTGGTGCTCTCGATCTCGCCGAGCTGCGGCGTAGGGTTCTCGGCGTTGATGCGGTCGATGAAGACGATGCCGGGGTCGCCGTTCTTCCAGGCCAGCATCACCATGCTCTTGAAGACCTTGCGCGCGTTCAGCATCCGCACGGTCTCACCCGAGCGCGGGTTGACCAGCGCATACTCCTCGTCGTTGTCCACGGCGCGCATGAAGACGTCGGTGACGGCGACGGAGATGTTGAAGTTGTTGAGACGGTCGTCGTCCTGCTTGGCGGTGATGAAGTCGAGGATGTCCGGGTGGTCGACGCGCATGATCCCCATGTTGGCGCCACGCCGCGTGCCGCCCTGCTTGATGGTCTCGGTGGCGGCGTCGAAGACGCTCATGAACGAGAGCGGGCCCGACGAGACGCCCTTGGTGCTGAGCACCACGTCGTTCTGCGGGCGCACGCGCGAGAAGGAGAAGCCGGTGCCGCCGCCGCTCTTGTGGATCAGGGCAGTGTTCTTGATGGCCTCGAAGATGGACTCCATGGAGTCGCCGACGGGCAGCACGAAACACGCCGAGAGCTGGCCGAGCTCGCGGCCGGCGTTCATGAGCGTAGGGCTGTTGGGGAGGAACTCGAGCGAGGTCATGAGCTCGTAGAACGTGGCCTCCCACTCCTCCACCGGCGCCGCCGGGTTGTAGAGTCGCTCGGCCTGGGCGATGGCCGCGGCGACGCGGCGGAACATCTCCTCCGGCGTCTCCAGCAGCTCGCCGTTCTCGCCCTTCTTGAGATAGCGGCGCTGAAGCACCTTGAGCGCGTTGGCTGAGAGCTCGATCACTGCTTTGCCTGAGTCAGTCATGCCCCGTCTTCCCCCCGGTCCCGGCCGCGCGCAGCGGCTCCGTGAAGCTGGTCGTTTCGATGGTGTCGAGCTCCTCGTCGAGACCCGGCAGCGGCTCCTCCCCGGGAAGCGGGTCTGACCCGGCGAGCTCGAGGCGCGAAAGCTCGCGCTGGAACTCCTCGAGGTCCTCGAACTGGCGGTACACGGACGCGAACCGCACGTAGGCGACCTTGTCGATGTCGCGCAGGCGACGGAGGGCGCGCTCGCCCACCATCTGCGTCGTCACCCGCTGCCCGTGCGCACGCCGCAGTTCGTTCTCGATGTCGTCCACCGCCCGCTCCAGCGTCTCGAGCGGGATGCTGCGCTTCTCCGTGGCCCGCAGCAGCCCGTTGAGCAGCTTGCGCCGGGTGAACAGCTCTTCGCTGCCGTCGCGCTTGACGACGACGAGCGCGACTTCCTCGACGCGCTCGTAGGTCGTGTAGCGTCGCTCGCACTCCAGGCACTCGCGCCGGCGGCGGATGGCGTCGCCGGCCTCCGAGTCTCGAGAGTCCACGACTTTACTTTCGTCACTGCTGCAGAACGGACAACGCACGGAAGGCCCCTTACCACAAGATGTTGTGCCCCCTCGGGGCGCGAAC
Source organism: uncultured Thermoleophilia bacterium (assembly GCA_963709845.1). GTDB lineage: Bacteria > Actinomycetota > Thermoleophilia > UBA2241 > UBA2241 > CAIXSE01. Next base: position 260,134 of record CAVPXV010000007.1, on the reverse strand, counting down.
ACCACTATAGTGTATTCAGCGGGTGTGGCAAGCATTCCTCTGCCCTGATCGTGAGCGGTCGTGCGCAGAAAAGTCTCAGGCTTAAGTCGAAGGTGAGAGTGGCGACCCCGATCGCCCTCGCAGCCCAGGAGTCGCGCAGTGTAGCACGCGCCGGCGACGGACGGTAGCGTCGGCCGTTGGCGGGCGGCGCGGCCGTCTCGCCGGCGATATACTGTGGCCTCGATGAACGTCATCGTCCTCCCCACGTACAACGAGCGCGACAACCTGCGCCACGCCCTGGCGCGCATCCGCGAGGTCGCGGACGGTCACGGCATCCAGCTGCACACGCTCATCGTGGACGACGATTCGCCGGACGGCACGGGCGAGCTGGCGGACCAGTACGCGGCCGAGCTGCCGGACGTCTCGGTGCTGCATCGCGCCCGCAAGGAGGGCCTCGGCAAGGCGTACATCGCCGGCTTTCGCGAGGCGCTCGCCATGGGCGCCGAGCGCGTCTTCGAGATGGACGCCGACCTCAGCCACGACGCCAGCTACCTGCCGCACTTCCTGCGCCTCATCGACCAGGGCGCCGATCTCGTTCTGGGCTCGCGCTACGTCAAGGGCGGCGGCGTCGAGAACTGGGGCCTGTCGCGACGGATCATCAGCCGCGGGGGCTGTCTGTACGCGCAGACCATCCTCGGCCTGCCCCTGCGCGACCTCACCGGCGGGTTCAAGTGCTTCCGCCGCCGAGTGCTCGAGACGATCGACCTCGACGCCATCGACACCAAGGGCTACGGCTTCCAGATCGAGATGACCTACCGCACCTACAAGCTGGGCTTCAAGATCGTCGAGCTGCCCATCATCTTCGTCGACCGCAAGGTGGGCGAGAGCAAGATGAGCAACGACATCGTCATCGAGGCGATGACGAACGTCTGGAAGCTCCGCTTCGGCGGCACCACGGCGCGGCGGCCGGCGTGATCCGCGGCGCCGAGGGCGCCGCGCCTGCCGGCCGCCGGAGCGGGGCCCGCATCCTGGCCGTGGACGTCGGCGCCGGCACCACCGACATCCTCGTGACCCGCCCCTGCGAGCCGCTGGAGAACGCCGTCAAGCTCGTGGTCCCATCGCGCACCCAGGTGGTGGCGGCGCGCATCGCGGAGGCTACGCGGCGCGGCCAGACCGTCGTCTTCCGCGGGCCCGTGATGGGCGGCGGCGCCGACGGCGCCGCCATGAAGGCTCACCTCGCCGCGGGCCACGCCTTCCTGGCCACCGCCGAGGCGGCGCTCTCCTTCGCCGACGACCTCGACAGGGTGCGTGCCCGCGGCGTGCGCGTGGTCGGCGAGGGCGCCGCCGCCGAAGTGCTGCGGCGCCTCCCCGCCGGGTCCGTGGCCGAGGTGCACAGCGGCGACCTCGACGCCGGGGGCCTGCTCCGGGCGCTCGAGCTGCTCGGCGCCGAGCCGAGCTTCGACGCGGTGGCGGTGGCCGTCCAGGACCACGGCTTCAGCCCCCGAGGCTCCAACCGCGTCCTGCGGTTCGCCTTGTGGGAAGACGCGGTGGCGGCGCGCCGGCCGATCTCCGGCCTCTTCTTCGAGGGCGGCGCCGTGCCGCCGCAGCTGACGCGGCTGCGGGCCGCCGCCGCGGCGGCTGCGGACCTCGCCGGCGGAGGGCCGGTGCTCGCCGCCGACACCGGCCCCGCGGCCCTCTACGGCGCCCTGCCGGACGGCGCCGCCGACGCCGTACTCGTCAACGTCGGTAACGGACACACCGTCTGTATCCTCGCGCTGCAGGGCCGCGTGGCGGGCGTCTTCGAGCACCACACCTCGGCGCTGGACGGACCCGGCCTCGAAGACCGCCTGCGCCGCTGGCTCGCCGGCCGGCTGAGCAGCGAGGAGGTCCGCGAGGACGGCGGCCACGGCGCCCTCCTCGGCGACCTGCCCGCGGGCCTGGACCCGCTCTCGCTCCCGCTCGTGGTCACGGGGCCGCGGCGGGCGCTGCTCGCCGGCAGCGGCCTGCCGCTCCAGTTCGCCGCGCCGCACGGGGACATGATGCTGACCGGCTGCTTCGGACTGCTGCGCGCCTTCGCGGAGCGCGGCGTGCCCTCAGGCGGCGGGCAGGGGGCCGCGGAGCAGCAGCTGGTGACGCAGTGAGCGCGAGCGCGGGTGACGGCGTCAGCAGGGTCGCGGTGGTCGGTACGGGCCTCATCGGCTCTCGCTGGGCGGCCTGCTTCCTCGCGCACGGCCTGGACGTGGTGGCGACGGACCCGGCGCCGGGAGCCGAAGCCGCGTTGCACGGCGTGGTGGCGCGCTGCTGGCCGGCTCTGGAGCGTCTCGGCCTCGCGCCGCAGGCCTCGCCGGACCGGCTCGGCTTCGCCGCGACGCTGGACGAGGCCGTGCGCGGGGCCGACTGGGTCCAGGAGAACGTGCCCGACGAAGAGGAGCTCAAGGTGACCGTGATCGCGGCGATCGACGCCGCCTGTCCGCCGGGCGCCATCATCGCCTCGAGCACCTCCGGCATCCCGCCGACGCTGCTGCAGTCGCGCTGCCGGCACCCCGAGAGGGTGCTGGCCGGGCACCCCTCGAACCCCGCTCACATCCTGCCGCTCGTGGAGGTCGTGGCCGGCGAGCGCACCGCTCCCGAGGCGGCGGCGCGCGCCATGAGTTCTACGCCGGCGTCGGCAAGCGCCCGCTGCGCGTGCGTCGCGAAGCCCGCGCGCATCCCGGACTGGTCGCACAACGTCTGTCCGGAGATCACGCCCGGCCTCAAGCGCACGCTCGACGAGCAGACGCGGGAGGAAGCCGCGGGGCGCACGCTGGAGGAGTGGGAGGCGCTGCGCCACGAGTTTCTCGTGCGCCTCGTCGAGCTCAAGCGCGAGCTGGTCGGCGAGTATTGAGTCGCGGGCCGCGCGGCGAACCGCGCAGCCACGACCGTCACTCCGGTGCGTCCAGATCCCGCGCGGCCGGCAGGCCGCCGAGCCCGGTCGCCGAGCGGGCGGCGTCGACCACCGCGGCCGCCAGGACGCGAGCCGCGACCGCGCCGACCACGCTCACGTCGCCGGCCGTCCCGCTCGCCCCGGTGGCCAGGGCGAAGACCGTGTCGCCGTCGTGCATCGTGTGGACGGGGTCGATCGCCCGCGCCAGCCCGTCGTGCGCCATCTGCGCCACCTTGGTGGCGCCGGTCTTGGCGAGCAGCGCGTCGGTGGCGACGACGGCGAGCGTCGTGTTGCCGCCCGCCTGGGGCGCGCCTCCCGCGGCCTGCGCCCCGTGCTCCTGCAGCCAGCGGGTGCCGTCGACGAAGCCGCCGCGCACGTCGCGCACGCCGGCCAGCGTGCGCCCGTCGCTCGGATCGACGATGCTCCCGCCGGCGTTGACGGCGACGAGCGCGGCGACCACAGTCCCGTCCCCGAGCCTGGCGCTGGCAGATCCGAGCCCGCTCTTGGTGGCGCGCTCCATGCCGAGGAGTTTGCCGACGCTGGCGCCGGCGCCGGCGCCGACCGAGCCGCGCGGCACCGCCGCCGTGCTCGCGGCCTCGCAGGCAGCGTAGCCCGCGGCGGCGTCCGGACGCACCTCGGCGCTGCCCACCAGCAGGTCGAAGAGGACGGCGGCGCTGACGAGCGGCACCCGGCAGGTGCCGATGGCGCAGCCCAGCTCGCGCTCGTCCAGCCAGCGCATCACGCCGCCGGCGGCGTCGAGGCCGAAGGCGCTGCCGCCGCAGAGCAGGACCGCGTGGATCCGCTCGATCAGGTTGACGGGCGCCAGCAGGTCGGTCTCGCGCGTGCCCGGCGCCGAGCCGCGCACGTCCACGCCGGCGACGGCCCCCTCGGCGCCGCACAGCACCACGGTGCAGCCGGTGGCAGCGGCCGTGTCCGTCCAGTGGCCGACGGCGAGGCCGGCGACGTCTGTCAGGGTGCCGTTCGTCACACTCCTTCCCTCAGCACTCTTCCCCGCTCCGGGTGCAGGTGAGACGTTCGCTGAGAAGGCCGATGCGCCGGTCGATCTCGTCGGCCAGCTCGCGCGCCGTGTCGTCGGCGAGCGCGCCGGCGTGGCGCAGCGCCTCCACGCGCCGGCGCTGCGCCACGAGCGCGCCGATGCGCTCGGCGAGCCGCGCCTCCTCGCCCTCGGCGGGCTCCTCGGCGAGCGGCGCGATGCCCTCGAGGATGGTGGCCTCCTGCTCGGCGATGGTGCGCTCCAGGTGGTCGCGCTCCGCGCGCGGGACGGCCCCGGCCTCCTGCAGCCGGTCCAGCTCCTCGTGAGCGGCTACGAAGCCCTCCAGAAGCCGCTCCCGCTCGCGGCGGCTCACCGGCTGGTCCTCGCTCACCAGCCCCAGGCGCCGCACCACCCAGGGCATCGAGAGGCCCTGTCCGACGAGTGAGAGCAGCACGACGCCGAAGGTGACCACCTCGAGCCTCGCGCGCCCGCTTACCGCCGGCGGCACGCTGAGCACGAGCGCGAGGGCGACGGTGCCGCGCAGCCCGCCCCACACGAGCACGTGCTGCCAGCGGCCCGGGAGCCCGGCGCCAAAGAGGCGTGCCACGAGCCCGAACCCATAGATGGTCGCCGCCCGCGCCGCGAGCACGACGACGAAGGCGATGAGCACGTCGCCGACGTGCGCGGCGATCAGCGAGAGGTGCATGCTGAGGCCGATGAGCAGGAAGATGAGGGAGTTGGCGACGAACGCCGCGTACTCCCACACGGTGCCCATCGTGACGCGCGTCACGGGACTCATGCCGCTGCGCTGGCCGAAACTGCCGAGCACGATGCCGGCGGTGACGCAGGCAACGACGCCGGACATGCCGAGGCGCTGGCCGAGCAGGAACGAGCCGTAGGCGACGATGGTCGAGAGCGTGATCTCGAGCAGATGGTCATCGATGAGGCGGTGGACGAGCGAGGCGCCGTAGCCCACCGCCAGGCCTACGGCGAGGCCGCCGGCCGCCATCCAGACGAACTTGCCGACGGCCCACCCCGCGCCGAGAGAGTGCCCCTGGGCGACCACGGCGAGGACGACGGCGAACAGGACCGCCGCAGTGCCGTCGTTGAAGAGGCTCTCAGCGTCGAGGAGCGTCGTGAGACGCTGCGCGACGCCGAGGCGGCGGAAGAGCGCGACCACGCTCACCGGGTCGGTGGCGCTGATGAGCGCGCCGAAGAGCAGCGCCAGCGACCAGCTCATGCCCAGGAGGTAGTGCGCGCCCGCCGAGGTGAGCGCGAAGGCGACGAGCACTCCGGGCACGGCCAGGGCGAGGACGCGGCGCCAGTCGCCCAGCAGGTGACGCGCGTCGAGGTTGAAGGCCGCCTCGAAGAGCAGGATGGGCAGGAAGACGTAGAAGACCAGCTCCGAGGACAGCTGGACCGCGCGCGGGTGCGAGGCGAGTCCGACGGCGAGCCCGACGAGCACCAGTCCGATCGTGTAGGGCACGCCGACGCGGCGCGCCACGACGGCGACGGCGGCGGCGATGACGAGCAGCAGGACGAGAAGCTGCTCTACCCCCGTCGTCGACGCGAGAAGCGCGGCGCTCGGCATCGGCGTCCCCGGCTCCGCGCCGGCGCCCTAGAAGCGACTGATGCCGGCGAGCGCGTTCTTGAACGCCGCGCGGGCCGCGTCGCTGTAGACGCAGAGCATGACGTGCCGCAACCCGGTACCGGGGTGGTCCTTGAGGTAGCGCACCGTCTCGGCGGTCATGATGCTGGCGCACTGATAGAGCGGGAAGCCGCCGACGCCCGTGCCGAAGGCCGGCATCGCGAGCGAGCGTGCGTGACAGCGGTCGGCGCACTCGAGCGCGCTGTAGGTGGCCTTGGCGATAGCGTTGGCGTCGGTCGTGAGGTCCTGACCCATCACGGCGGCGTGCACCACCCAGCGTGCCTTGAGATCGTGACCGGTAGTGGCCACCGCCTCGCCGACCGCGATGGGGCCCTGGAGCACGGCTTCCTTCTCGATGGCCTCGCCGCCGGCGCGCTTGATGGCGCCGGCCACGCCGGACCCCATCCAGAGCTCGTTGTTGGCGGCGTTGGCGATGGCGTCCACCTCGAGCTCGGTGATGTCTCCGGACGCGAGCTCGAGCTTGGTCTTGCCGACAGACGTCTTCATGGTCCTCCCGGGTGTGCAGGGACGCCCTCTGGCGTGCTGCGCGGATTATACCCGCGGGCGGGGCCCGCGGCTGCCGAGGCGCCCCGCGGCCTCAGCCGCTCCCCGACCGTGCGATACACTCCCGGCTGTCTCCCCCGGGGGTCCGCACGAGCACCTACTCCGTCTCCATCGCCGCCGCCTTCGGGATGACCGTGCTCTGGGCGCTCGTCGTCATCGTCAACAAGAAGGTCCTCGAGGACGTCCACCCTGTGGCCGTCAACTTCTTCGTGCGCATCGTCGCCGTCATCGGTCTCGTGTGCCTCACGGTGCCGCTCACCGTCTTCCACCTGTGGAGCAACGGCTTCGGCATCGACGCGGCCGCCGCCGGCTGGATCGCCCTCTCGGCCGTGGCCACCTGGCTGGTGGCCTTCAACGCCTACTACTACGCGCTGCGCGGCGGTCTCATCGCCGTGGTCATACCGATCAGCGGCACCGACCCGCTGTGGACGGCCGTGTTCGCCTGGCTGATCCTGGGCACTGTGTTCGGTGGCCTCACGATCGCCGGGATGGCCGTGGCGATGGCCGGCGTCCTGCTCATCTCGCGCTCGATGCACGCGGGCGGCGAGGCCGCGGCCGGCGCGATCGCCGGCGCGGCCCACGGCGACGTGCTGCCGGGCGAGGGCGCCGCCCCTGCGGGAGGCGGCGCGGCAGCCGCGACGGCCCCCGCGCCCGACGGGCGCCTGCGACTCATCATCCTGGCCGTCGTGGCCGCCGCCGGCTGGGGCATCGGACCCGTGCTGGTCGAGCTCGCGTCGCAGGCCTACGGCAAGCCGACGGCGACGATGATGATCGAGAGCCAGCTGCTCGGCATGCTCCTGCTCGGCGCCCTGCTCAGAGTCCGCCGGACGCCGCTGGCCACCAGACGTCTGCCCAGGCCCCGGGTGCGCCGGGCCGCCCTGCTGCTCGTCACCGCGGGCCTGCTCGAGGCGGGCGTCTCCGTGCTCTTCTACCTCAGCATCGCCAGCATCGGCCCGCTGCTCACGATGCTCATCATGGCGACGACGCCGGTGTTCTCCATCGTGTTCGGCGTGGTGCTCCTGCGCGAGCGGCCCGGCCCGCGCCTGGTGCTGGCCGCCGCGGTCACCATGGCCGGCGTGCTGCTCGCGGTCGCCGACGGGCTGCGCTGACGCCGCGCGCCGAGGCCCTCCCGCCTCAGTCGAGCTCGGCCTCGGCCACTCGCCCTACTTGGCTTTGCCGAACAGCCTGCGGCGCACCGCCGCCATCTTGAGCCACTGGATGCCCTCGGTGGGGTTGAGCTCCTTGGGGCACGCCTCGACGCAGTTGGTGATCGTGTGACAGCGGTAGGCTCCGCGCTCGTTGTCCCAGCTCGGCATGCGCGTCCTCGCGGCCTCGTCGCGCGAGTCCACCTCGAAGCGGAAGGCCTTGAGCAGGGCGGCCGGCCCGAGGTAGTTGTCCTCGGTCCACACCGAAGGACAGCTGCTGTAGCAGGCGCCGCAGAGGATGCAGTCGATCGGCATGTTGAGCTTGTGACGGTCCTCCGGAGACTGCAGGAGCTCGCGCTCGGGCGGCGCCGAATCGCGGATGAGCCAGGGCTTCACGTATTCGTACTTGGCGAAGAAGTCGCCCATGTCGCAGACGAGGTCCTTGACCAGCGGCAGGTGCGGCATTGGCTCCACGGTGATCACGTCGGCGTGCACGTGGGCGAGGTTGGTCTGGCAGGCCAGACGGTAGCGCCCGTTGATGTACATCGCGCACGAGCCGCAGATCGAGGCGCGGCAGCAGTAGCGGAACGAGAGCGAGCCGTCGAGGTGCTCCTGGATATAGAAGAGGCCCTCGAGGACCGTGAGGCTGGTCTCGTAGGGCACGACGAACTCGTCGTACCTCGACTCGCCGTCGCCGTCGCGGGTCGCGTCGTAGCGCTTGACGTGGAAGTTGGCTTCAGGCATCAGTACTTGCGCTCCTGTGGCTCGAAGGTCCCCAGGGTGACCGGCTTGTAGTCGAGCCGCATGCCCTCCGGCGAGTAGTACGCCATGGTGTGCTTGAGCCAGGCGGCGTCGTCGCGCGCCGGGTAGTCGGTGCGCGCGTGCGAACCGCGCGACTCGGTGCGCGCGATGGCGCCCTGGGCGACCGCGAGGGTAAGGTCGACCATGCCCTCGAGCTCCGTGGTGCGGATGAGGTCGACGTTGAAGATCCCGCCCGCGTTGCGCAGACCCACGCGGGCGCAGCGCTCCTTGAGACGCAGCAGCTTCTCGAGGCCCTCACGCATCAGCCGGTCCTCGCGGAAGACGCCGAAGTGATCCTTCATGGTCACGGTCATCTCGGCGCGGATGGCGTAGGGGTCTTCCCCGTCCGCGCCGCGCGAGGCGAGCGTCGCGACCTGCGTCTCCATCTGTTCCACCGCCGTGCGGCCGGCGGCGGAGGCGTCGCCCCCGCCGGCCCTCCCCAGCAGGTCCGCGGCGACCGCGGCGCCGGCCCGGCGCCCGAACACGATGGTCTCGAGCAGCGAGTTGCCGCCCAGCCGGTTGGCGCCGTGCACGCTCACGCAGGCGCACTCGCCGGCCGCGTAGAAGCCCGGCATCAGCGTGCGCCCGTCGACGTCCGTGTCGATGCCGCCCATCGTGTAGTGCTGGCACGGCGTGATCGGGATGGGCTCCTCGATCGGGTCGACGCCCTCGAAGTGGATGGCGAGGTCACGGATGCCGGGCAGGCGCTCGAGGATCCGCTCGGCGCCGAGATGCCGCAGGTCGAGGTAGACGTACTCCTTGCCGTCGATGCCGCGGCCCTCGAGGATCTCGGTGGTGATCGAGCGCGAGGTGATGTCGCGCGGGGCCAGCTCCATCGCCTTGGGCGCGTACCTGGCCATGAAGCGCTCACCCTCGTTGTTGATGAGGTAGCCGCCCTCGCCGCGGGCGCCCTCGCTCATGAGGATGTTGGTCGTGAGCAGGCCCGTGGGGTGGAACTGGATGAACTCCATGTCCTCTACCGGCACGCCGGCGTGGTAGGCCACTGCCGCGCCGCCGCCGGTGGAGATGATGGCGTTCGTTGAGTTGCTGTAGATGCGCCCGGCGCCGCCCGTGGCCATGATCACGGCGTCGGCCGTGAACGCCTCGAACCCGCCGCGGATCATGTCGTAGGCCACGACCCCGCGGCAGGTGCCGTCGACCACGATCAGGCTGGTGACGAAGACCTCGACGTACATCGTCACCTGGCGCTCGTAGGCGCGCTCGACGAGGCAATGCAGCAGGTAGTGGCCGGTCTTGTCGGCGCCGTAGCAGGTGCGCGGGAAGCCGGCGCCGCCGAACGGCCGCTGCGCGATGCGCCCGTCGTCGAAGCGGCTGAACGGGCAGCCCCAGTGGTCCATCTCGAAGATGACGCCGGGAGCGTCGCTGGTCATCTGGATGGCGGCGTCCTGGTCGGCGAGGTAGTCGGAGCCCTTGACCGTGTCGAAGGCGTGCTTCTCGGGCGTGTCGTCGTGGCCCTCGGGGTGGTTGGCGAGCGCCGCGTTGATGCCGCCCTGCGCGGCGCCGGAGTGGCTGCGCCCGGGGTGCACCTGGCTGAGGATCGCGACGTCGAGGCCGGCCGCCTTGGCTTCCACGGCGGCGCGGAGCCCCGCGAGCCCGCCGCCGACGATGATGAGCTGATGGTGCGGCATCCCGCCCCTCAGCTCACCCAGACCCAGAGGGCCCAGATGCCGTAGCCCACGGCGGCGATGCCGACGAGCCAGAGGACGACGTCGAACAGGCGCCGCCCCCCAGGGCTGCTGAGGCCCCAGTCGAGTACCACCATGCGCAGGCCGTTGAGGCCATGGAAGACCACGGCCACGAGCAGCACGACGTCGTTGACCACGACCACGCCGCCGGCGAGGCGCGCGGCGATGTTGCCGTAGGAGAGGTGCCCGATCGCGACGTAGTGCGTGAGCACGAGGTGGATCAGGATGGTGACGATCACCAGCACCGCCGTGACCCGCTGGCCGAGCCACGGCCACATGCCGCCGCGGCTGCCGTCGAGCACCGCTGTCCGCATCGCCATCTCAGCCTCCTAGAACTTGAGGATGAAGCTCGAGGCCCTGGCGGCGAACAGGCTCAGCGCCAGCGCCGCCACCAGCATGCACACCCAGAACACGACCTTGTGCCGACGGATGCCGATGCCCAGGTCCATGAGCACGATGCGCACCCCGTTGAGCGCGTGGTACAGCACCGCCGACACGAGCATCAGGTCGAGGAACACGAGGAGGGGCTTGTCGAACGTCTGAAAGAGCTTGTTCAGCGACGCGGCGCCGCCGATGCGCCCCTGGGAGATCACCCAGAGGTGCACGAACAGGTAGACCACCAGCACCAGGCCGCTGACGCGAAAGAGCACCCAGGCCCACATGCCCGTGCCCTTCCACAGGCCGGCGCCGACGTTGGCCGTCTCGCGCTCCTTCGCGCTCACGATCAGCACCCCCTCCGATGACTCCGCAGTCGCGCACGTGCGAGTGCGTCCGCTCGCCCCCGCTGGCTGTCAATCGTAGCCCGCAGCGGAGAAGGGTGGCAAGCGGCGCCGGGGCTATGGGCGGCGCCCGCGCTTGCGGCCGCCGCGCCGCTGGGCCCCGGCGGCTCGGCCGGCCGGCGCCGGAGCCGCCGGGCGCGGCGGCGGCTTGACGCCGGCCGCCAGCGCTGCGCGCACGCGGCTGGTGCGCAGGCGCTCGGAGACGGCGAGGAGGACGTTGGCGACCGTCGCCACCAGTACCAGGAGCACGAGGCTGGCGGTAGAGGAGTCAAGCGCCCAGTACGACACGAGGCCGAGGACGAGCACGACGAACTGCAGCACGAACAGGCGGCGCAGCGGCGCGGCGACCACGGCGGCGGGCGGCAGGAGCGCCGCCTCCCCGCCGCGTACACAGTCCCACCAGTAGACGAAGGCGCGCGCTGCGAACAGCAGGACGAGCGCGAACAAGACCAGCCAGCTCGGCACGCCGGCGTAGGGGTGCGCGGGGGCGGCGCCGCCCGGCTTGAGCAGGCGGCCACTGAAGACTATGTAGGCGATGAGCGTCGCGACGCGCGCAGGCCGGGGGCGATGCGCCGTCCCCGGATCACGCGCTGACGGCGGACGGGCGCCCTACTTCGTGCGGCGGCTGCGGCCGCGGGCGGCCGTCGTCTTCTTGGCGCCGCCTTTGGCGCCGCTCGGCCGGGTCTTGGGCTTGGCGGCCGGCTTGGCCGGCGTCTTGCGGGCCGGCTTGGGCGGTTCCTTGGCCACCGCCGCGCCGGCGCCGTTGCGGCTGTCGCGGGCGCGCCGCCGCGCCTGCTCGAGGAGCTCGGTGGCCTCTTCGAGCAGCTCCGTGGCCTCGGCGAGCTCGGCGGTCTTGCCGTCCAGGCGCAGGCCCATCGCCGCCGCCCACACCTGTTCCACGCGGTCGACCGGCACGAAGCGCATGCCCTTGCGCAGCTCTTCGGGGACGTCCTCGAGGTCGGCCTCGTTGCGGCTCGGGAGGATCACCGTGGTGATGCCCGCGCGCTGCGCCGCCAGGGTCTTCTCCTTGAGGCCGCCGATGGGCAGCACCTGACCGGTGAGCGTGACCTCGCCGGTCATCGCCACGTCGCTGCTCACCGGTGTGTCCGTGACCAGGCTGGCGATGGCGGTGGCCATCGTCACGCCGGCGCTGGGCCCGTCCTTGGGGATGGCGCCGGCGGGCACGTGCACGTGGATGTCGTGCTTCTGGAAGTAGTCGTCCTCGAGCCCGAGCTCGCGCGAGTGGGTGCGCACGTAGCTCATGGCAGCCATCGCCGACTCCTTCATGACGTCGCCCAGCTGACCGGTGACGGTGAGGCCGCCGCTGCCGGGCATCGCCGTAGCTTCGATGAAGAGGATGTCGCCGCCGACCGGCGTCCAGGCGAGGCCTGTGGCCACCCCGGGGTCGCTGGTGCGGCGCTTGACCTCGGCCACCATGCGCGGCCGGCCGAGCAGGTCGTGCACGCGGCGCACGTTGACCGTGAAGCGCTTGCGGCTCCCGTTGGTGGCCTCCGCCACCTCGCGCGCCAGCTTGCGGCAGATCGTGCCGATCTCGCGCTCGAGATTGCGCACGCCGGCCTCGCGCGTGTACGAGGAGATGATCTCGACGATGGCCGCGTCGCGGAAGCTCACCTGTCCCGGCTTGAGCCCGTTGGCGTCGAGCTGACGGGTGACGAGGTAGTTCTTGGCGATGTGCAGCTTCTCCTCGATCGTGTAGCCGGCGAGCGTGATGATCTCCATGCGGTCGCGCAGCGGCGGCGGGATGGGCTCCAGCTGGTTGGCGGTGGTGATGAAGAGCACCTTGCTGAGGTCGAACGGCAGGTCCATGTAGTGGTCGCGGAAGTTCACGTTCTGCTCGGGATCGAGGACCTCGAGGAGGGCGCTCGACGGGTCGCCGCGCCAGTCCGCGCCGGTCTTGTCGATCTCGTCGATCATGAACAGCGGGTTGTCGGTGCCGGCGTCGCGCATGGCGCGGATGATGATGCCGGGCATCGCCCCGACGTACGTGCGGCGATGCCCGCGGATCTCGGCCTCGTCGCGCACCCCGCCGACGCTGATACGCTCGAACTTGCGGCCCATCGCCTCGGCGATGCTGTGACCGAGGCTGGTCTTGCCGACGCCGGGCGGGCCGACGAAGCACAGGATCGGCCCGTGCAGGTCGGCCTTGAGCTTGCGCACCGCGAGGAACTCGAGGATGCGGTCCTTGACCTTCTCGAGGTCGTAGTGGTCACGGTCGAGGATCTGGCGGGCGTGCGCCACGTCGAGGTTATCGTCGCTGCTCACCGTCCAGGGCAGCGTGATGATCCAGTCGAGGTAGGTGCGGATCACCGGGTACTCCGCGCTCTGCGGCGAGATGTTGGCGAGCCGGTCCAGCTCCCGGCGAGCGGCCTTGTCGGCCTCCTCCGGGAGCTTGAGCTCGTCGACCTTCTGGCGCAGCTCGGTGATCTCCGCCTCCTGCTCGTTGGTCTCGCCGAGCTCCTGCTGGATGGCGCGCAGCTGCTGCCGCAGGAAGTACTCGCGCTGGCCCTTGTCGATCTCGCTGCGCACGTCGCTCTGGATCTTGGAGCCGAGCTCCAGCACGTCGAGCTCGCGCGTGAGGATGCCGATGAGCTTGCGCATACGCTTCTCGACGTCACTCTCCTCGAGCAGCTCCTGCTTGTCCTCCGTCTTGATGCGCATGGTGCTGGCGATGAGGAAGGCCAGCGGCCCGGGCTCCTCGACGTTGGTGGCCGCCATCTCGAGCTCTTCCGGCAGGTAAGGCACGAGGGCGACGATCTTGCTGAAGACGCTGAGCAGGCTGGCGCGCAGTGCCTCGATCTCCTTGCCTTCCTCCACGACGTCGTCGATCTTGGAGATGTCGGCGGCGAGATAGGGATCCTCCTGTACGTACTTCTCCACGTGCACGCGGTGCAGGCCCTGCACGAGGATGCGCATCGTCCCGTCCGGCAGCTTGATCATCTTGTGGGCGAGGCCCACGGTGCCGGTCGGATAGAGCAGGTCCGGCCCCGGCACCTCGATCTCCGCGTCCCTGCTCGTCACCAGGGCGAGCAGACGGTCGCCGGCGAGCACATCGTCGATGAGCTTGATGCTGCGCTCTTGCCCGATGGTGAGCGGGATCATGGTGTCAGGGAAGACGACCGTGTCGCGCAGCGGCAGCACCGGCAGCGTGCGCGGGACCTCCTGTTTGCTGGCGTCGACCTGGATCTCCTGAGGGTCGCTCATTCCTCGCCTCCCCCCGTGTGGATGTCGATCTTGCGGGCCTTCTCGCGCTCCGTGAGCGTGAGCCTCACCTCGAGGATGCCGGCCTCGTAGGTGGCCGTCGTCACCTCGGGGTCGACGTCCACCATCAGGCGCACGCGGCGCTCGAAGGGGCCGTAGTCCATCTCGACCTGCTGGTACACCCGTCCCTCGCGGGTCGGGAAGGCGCGCTCGCCGCGCACCACGAGCTCGCGACGGTCGACGAGCAGCTCGATGTCGTCGAGCGCCGTGCCGGGGAGCTCGAAGCGCACGACGATCTCGCGCGTGTCCTCCTCGAAATAGGCGTCGGCCGGCGGCCGGAACCCGCGCCCGCGGTACTGCTGCCGCGCGGCGATCACGCACGACTCGTCGAAGGCGCGCAGCACTTCGTTGTGCATCCTCTCTAGATCCACCGGGTGACTCCTTGCGATGGGCCGCGCCGCCCTGCCCGCGGGCCGGCGGCGCCGGCGCGTTCCCAGAGAACTCCGTGGGTCTCCTACCCGCTTGCCGCGCGTGCGTAACGGAGGCTGCGCGCGAGGGTGGGCGGGAAGGCCGCGCGGGCCGCGTGCGGACCGTGTCCGGCGGCGCGCGGCGGACCTCTGGTCGAGCCGGCGCGCCGGCGCCGACGGCGACGCCGTTGGCGACGGCGCCGCTCTGCCAGAGCACGGCGCCGGCGCCGATGCGGGCGGCGCCGCCGACCTGGCAGTGCCCGGTGATCAGCGCATCCTCGCCCACGGCGACGTTGTGGCCGATGTTGACGTGCGCCCCGATCTTGGCGCCGCGCGCGATGTGCGTCTCGCCAAGGGCGTCCCGCTGGATCGTGGCCTGGGCGGCGATGCGCACGTTGCGCATCCGGGAGCCGTTGGCGGCCACCGCCTCGGCGAGGCGCGGATCGGCGAAGTCCGCCGCGCGGTCGGCTGCCAGGTAGGCGAAGAAGCGGCCGACGCAGGCCATCGCGAGCCGTGGCCGGCGGCAGACGGCGATGGCGCCGGGCGCCGTGGAGTCGCCCGCGCCCAGCAGCTCGGAGCCGCAGATGAGCAGGGTCCCGGAGAAGACGCCGCCCGCCGTTCCGCTCTAGCCGCTGATCTCCAGGGTGCTCACGCGCCCGTACCGCCCCGAACCGGCGTCCAGGTCGACGACGCGGACCGCATGGTTGTTGGTGTCGGCGACGTAGAGGCGGTCGCCGCTCACGGCGACGCCCTGAGGCTCGAAGAAGCGAGCCGCACCGGCGTCGCCGTCCTCGTGTCCGGCCGTGCCGCTTCCCGCCAGCGCTTCGCTCGCGTGGGTCGCCGGGTCGACGCGTTTGATGCGGTCGTTGTAGGTGTCGGCGACGAGCAGGGCACCGCCGTGGCAAGCGAGGTCGTAGGGGTGTTGCAGACGCACGCGCCCGCCTTTGCCGTCCTCGTCACCGAAGTCGAAGAGTCCCTTGCCGACGATGGTCTCGACCTCCGGGCCGTCGCGCCCGTCGAGGTCGGCGAAACGCACGGCGCTCGATTCGCTGTCCACGAAGTAGAGGCGACGGCCCGCGAGCGCCAGCGCCGTCGGCTGCGCCAGCGTGCAGCGGAACGGCGGCCCGTCGCTGAGGTCCTCGCGGCCGGTGCCGACCCACGGCTCCGCCGCATGCGAACCGAGATCGAGCCGCCAGAGCTGGTGGACGCCGGCCATGGCGACCGCCAGCGCGGCCGGCGGGCCGCCCGGTACGGCCGGCAGCAGCTCGACGTCCCACGGCGAGCTCAGGGCCGCGCCGCTCCCCACGCCGGCTTCGTTGGCGCGCCGCGCCTGCGCGCCCGTGGCGGCCAGCGTGCCGACGACGCCGCGGGCTACGTCCACCGCGCGCACCGCGTGGTTCTCGGCGTCGGCGACGTACAGGACGTCTCCGGCGATCCTCATGCCCTGAGGGCGGTCGAAGCGCGCGACGTCGAAGGCTCCGTCTACCAGACCCGCCGCACCGGCACCGATCGCGCGCACGACGCGCGCCGTCAGCTGCCCCGGGGACGAAGTCTCACCCTCCACCTGAAGCTCGAGGATCCGATCGTGGCCGCTGTCGGCCACGAACAGGCGGCCGCCGGGCAGCGCCAGCACCCTTCCCGGGAAGGCCAGCGGGCCGGGTGGCGCGGGCGGCACGGTGAGCGGGAACGGCCCGCGCCGCAGACGCGCGCCGTCGGGCGCGTCCGGCCGCTCGAACTCGGCGATCACGCCGTCCAGTACCGGGGCCAGCTGCTCCGCCAGGAACTCGCCGGGGACCGCGCCGACGATCCCGCCGGCCGGGTCCAGGAGCACCGCGGTGGGCCACGCTCCGACGCCGTAGGCGCGCCAGATGCGGAACTGCCGGTCGTTGACCACGGCGTGGCCGGCACGGAGCCGCTGCGCCGCCGCGGCGATGTTGGCGGTCACCCGCTCGGCGCGGAACTTGCCGCTGTGCACGCCGACGACGACGAGCTCCTCGGCGTACTTGGCCTCCAGCTCCCGCAACTGCGGGAGTACGTGGATGCAGTTGATTCAGCCGTAGGTCCAGAAGTCGAGCAGCACCAGCTTGCCGCGCAGGTCGCGCAGCGTGAGCGGGCGCTCGACGTTGAGCCACTCGAGCTCGGGCTGGAACTCAGGCGCGGGCTCTCGGCCCGCGTGCGTGGACATGCGCACCTCCGCGCTCGTCGCTCCGGCCGCCGCGGCGGCCGGCGTTGCGCAGACGATGCCCGTGGCGAGGGCGCGCCAATCATGCGCCGGTGCGGCTGCGCCGGCGCCGGTCCGGCGCCCGCGGCGCCTCGCGCCAGCCTCCCCCCCGTGCATCCGTCGGCCCCCGGGTTTACCATGGACCCGTGCAGCTCGCATTCACGACGGTCGACGACTTCCACGCCCTGCTCGAGCAGGCCGGCGAAGCCCTCGACTACCGCGAGGTGTGGCCGCGCCTGTTCCCCGTCGCCAACTGCCCCCCCGAGCTCATGCACAAGCTCGTGACGGACATCGTGCGCGAGGACGACCGCTTCGTCTGGGAGAGCGACGTGCTCGTCGGGCTCGGCGAGTGGCGCGCTTTGCGCCACGACATCGCCGACGTCGCCTTCACCGTTGTGGACCTCGAGACCACCGGCGCCACCCCGGGCTTCGCCAAGATCACCGAGATCGGCGCCGTGCGCCTCGAGGGCGGCCGCGAGGTGGCCCGCTTCTCGTCGCTCGTCAATCCCGGCGTGCCCATCCCCGAGATGATCACCGGCATCACCGGCATCGACGACGCCACGGTGGCCGACGCGCCCCCCATCGAGGTCGTTCTTCCGCGCTTCGTCGCCTTCGCCGAGCACTCGGTGCTGGTGGCGCACAACGCTCACTTCGACCTCGGCTTCCTCGACTACGAGCTCACGCGCCTGGACCGGCGCACGTTCCCCCGGCCCGCGCTCGACACGCTGCGCCTGGCACGCAAGCTGTGCCCCCAGCAGCGCTGCTCGCTGAGCGCGCTCAGCTACCGCTTCGACACGCGCGTCAAGCCTGTGCACCGGGCCCTGGAGGACGCCCAGGCGACCGCGGAGCTGCTGCTCCTGTTCCTCAGCTGGCTGCAGGAGCGGGGTACAAACACGCTCGAAGAGGTGGCGCGCTTCTGCGAGCCGGGAGCGCGCCGCAACTACCACAAGATCTCCCTCACCGAGCACGTGCCCACCACGCCCGGCGTGTACGTCATGCGCGACGCCAACGGCGCCGCCCTGTACATCGGCAAGGCCGAGAACCTGCGGCGCCGTACGCGCGACCACTTCCTGCAGCGCCAGGCCTGCTACGCCCGTCAGGCCCTGGAGCTGCTCGACCACATCGACGTGGTGGAGACCGGCTCCGAGTTCGGCGCCCTGCTGCTCGAGGGGCGCCTCATCGCCAGGCACCGCCCGACCTACAACTCGCACGGCACGCGGGTGCCGAGCTACCACTACGTCAAGCTCAGCGCCGACGAGTACCCGCGCCTCTACGCGACGCCCAACCTGCGCGACGACGGGTCCTACTACGCCGGGCCCTTCCGCAAGGCCAGCGTGGCCCGGCGCTTCGTCGACAGCGTCAACGGCGTCTATCCGCTGCGCACCTGCGCCCATCTGCCGGTGCGGGCCGGCGGCGCGGCGGGAGTGCGCCTTGGGCACGCCTGCCCGCGACTCGGAACCGGCGCCTGCCTCGCGCCCTGCAGCCGCCCGCTCAACGGCGAGTACGCGGCGCTGGTCGCCGATGTGCGGCGCATCCTCGAGGGCCAGGGCGACGTGCTCGACGAGCTTCTGCAGGGGCGCCAGGCGGCCATGGTCAGGGCGCTCGCCTTCGAGCAGGCCGCACGCCTGCAGAAACAGCGCGAGGCGCTGGAACGGGCGCTGCGCAACGTGCGGCGCCTGCGCGCCGCGCAGCTGGTCGACGCCGTGCTCGTGTATCCGGCCCGGCGGCCCGGCTGGGCGGCGCTGTGGGGCGTGCGCGGCGGCCGCATCGCCGTGGAGCGCGAGGTAGGCCGCAGGGCCTTCGGCGAGGAGGCGGCGTGCGCGTTCCTCGCCGAGCTCGCGGCGGCCGCGGCGCCGCGGCCGCCGCTGCCCGTCACGGCGATCGACGAGATGCTGCTGGTGCACTCCTGGGTCGGCCGGCACCGCGAGGCGCCCGGCGTGCTGCGTCTGGCCGGGATCGGCGCAGGTCGGCGGCCGCCGGACTCGGCGGCCGCCGACCTGGCGCGACGCGTGCGTCTGTGCGCGACGCCGGAAGCGGCTGCGCCCGCCGGCGCCTGACCGCCGGGCCCCTCCCGCCTACTCCTCCGTGGCCCTGCCGCGGCCGCGGCGCAGGATGAGCAGGGCCACGACGACGACGATCACGGCGGCGACGGCGACCACCGCATAGATCAGCGTGCTGCCGCCGCCACTGCTGGTGGTGGCCGTCGCCTTGGGCTTGAGGTTGAGGTACGTGTCGATGTTGTCGTTGGCGAAGGCCACCGGCCCGTCCGGCGGCGGCACGTGCGTCCAGCCGGTCCAGTTGGCCGTGTTGTACGCCTCGAGCTGCTGCTCGTAGTTGGTGACGATGTACGGCGCCGACTGGTAGAAGATCTGCACCATCTGGTCGACGATGGGCTTGCGCTGCGTCGAGTCGATGGTCTGCGCCTGCTGCGTGTACAGCTTGTCGTACTGCGGGTCCGACCAAACGGGATCGTTCCAGCCGTTGATCTGGCTGGTCGTGAACACGTTGAGGATGTAGTCCGGGTCGACGTACTCGCCCCAGCCCCAGATGTACATGTCGTAGTCCGGGGCGTAAGTGCTGCCCTTCATGTTGTAGAGGGCGTCGGTGATCGTCCCCGAGTCCAGCACCTGGAAGGTGATCTTGAGCCCGAGCTGCTCGAACCAGCCGGTGATCAGCTTGCCGGAGTTCTGGCTGGCGATGTCGTCCGAGCGGGCCCACAGACGCAGCACGATGGGCTTGCCCTGCTTGTTCAGGCGCACGCCGTTCTTGAGCGGGTAGCCGGCGGCGTCGAGCATCTGCCCCGCCTTGGCGATGTCGAAGCCGAAGGTGATGTCGGGTGAGGGCGTCCAGTAGTAGGTGGGCACATCCGGGGTGATGATGCCCTGCCCCACCTTGGCGTAGCCGCCGTAGGCGAAGTCGACCACCTTCTGCTTGTCCACCGCCCAGCTGATCGCCTGACGGAACTTGGGATCGCGCAGCACCGGGTTCCCCAGTGAGCTGGGGCTCTTGTAGCAGTTCATGCAGACTTCGTCGAAGTACTTGATGTTGGCGGCGTTGGCGGTGATGCCCGGCTGGCTCTTGAGGGCCGGGAACTGGGCGGTGGGGATGCCCATGGCGTAGTCGAGCGCGCCGGTCTTGAGATCCTGGGTCATGGTGTCGGGGTTCTGGTAGATCTGGATCACGACCTCGTCGATCGTGGGCTTGCCCTTGATCCAGTAGTTGGGGTTCTTGACGAGCTTGATGTACTCGCCCTTCTTGACCTCGACCGTCTGGAAGGGCCCGGTGCCGATGATCGGCGGCTTGTTGACGTAGGACGTGGGCAGCGTGGCCGGCGGCACCTTCGCCCAGATGTGCTCGGGCAGGATCGGGATCCAGAGGCGCAGCATGTTGGCCTTGGGCTTGTTGCAGATCATCTGCACGGCGAAGTCGCCCTGCGGCACCACCTTGATGATGTTGTTGGTGTAGCTGGTGAACGCCGTGAGGTTGTTCTTGATGATGAGGTTGTAGGTGAAGGCGACGTCCTTGGAGGTGAAGGGCTCGCCGTCCTGCCACTTGACCCCCTGGCGCAGCTGGAAGGTCCACGTCTTGCCGTCCGGCGACGTGGTCCAGCTCGTGGCCAGCTCGGGGCGCGGCGACAGGTCCGTGTTGTAGCCCACGAGGAAGTCGTAGTTGAGGTGGTAGATCTCGTAGGAGGTGCCGCTGTAGCCGATGAACGGGTTGAGGTTGTCGGCGTCGAAGGTGGTGCCGAGCCGCACCGTGAGCGCCGCCGCGGAACTGGCCGGCGAGGGCGAGGCGCTCGCCCCGTAGAGCGTCGGCGTCGGGCTCTCGCTCGCCGCGACCGCGCTGGCGATGCCCCACACGAGGCCGGCAGTCGCCAGCACCGCTGTCAATAGGATCGTCACCCTCAGGCGCCGACGGCTGCGCTCGCTGGCATGGCTCATGTGTCCCCCGTTCCCTCGGACCCGTGCGCGCCGCCGCCCCGGCGGCGCGCAGCGCTGCCTTCCACCTGCGGAATGCTACATCCGGGAGCGGCGCCTGCCTAGGGCGGGCCTCACTCCTCGGTGGCCCGCGGCCGACGCCGGCGCAGCACCAGGACGACGACCAGCGTGAGCACGATGACCACGACGATGCCGGCGATCACGAAAGAGGCGGTGTTCGATGCTCCGCCGGTGCTCTGCGCACCGCCCTTCGGGCCGATCGACAGGTAGTTCTGCCAGCCGGCGTTGCCGTAGGGCGGGATCAGCACGTTGCCGACGTTCGCAGGCGACGCCACGTAGCCCGTCCACTTCGCCGTGTTGTAGGCCTCGAGGTCGTTGGAGTAGTCGGTGACGATGTAGGGCGAGTCCCTGTAGAGGATCTGCTGCATCTGATCGATGAGCGCCTTACGCGCCGTCGGGTCGATCGTCTGCCCCTGCTGCTTGAAGAGCGCGTCGTACTGCGGGTTCGAGTAGGCACAGTCGCTCTGGTTGGCGATCTGCGGGGTCGTGAAGTCCGAAAGGATCGAGCCCGGGTCGAGGTCGCTGTACCAGCCCCAGAGGAACATGTCGTAGTCGGGCGAGAACTTGCCCTTCTGCGTGGCGGTCTGGGCGCTGATGAGCGTGCCGTCGTCCACGGTCTGGAAGACGATCTTGAGCCCCAGCTGGCCAAACCAGCCGGACAGCAGCCGTCCGACGTTCTGGCTCGTCGTCGACTCGGCGCGCGCCCACAGGCGCAGGGAGATGGGATTACCCTGCTTGTCGACGCGCACACCGTTCTTGAGCGGGTACCCGGCGGCGTCCAGGAGCTGGCCGGCCTTGGCGAGGTCGAAGCCGTATAGCTGGTCGGCGGGCGGCTGCCAGTGCCAGTCGGGGTCCTTGTAGTAGTCGGGGGTGATCACCGTCGTGCCGGGCCGGGCGTGGCCGCCGTAGGCAAGGGAGACGAGCTTGGCCTTGTCCACCGCCCAGTTCAGCGCCTGGCGGAACTTGACGTCCGTGAGCACCGGGTTGCCGCGGCTCGGACCGAGCGTGTAGCAGTTGAAGCCCAGCTCGTCGAAGCCGTTGGTGCGGATCGTGCGCGCCTCGATGCCCGGCACCGTCTTGAGCTGGCGATACTGCGCGTCGAGGATCTGGAAGGCGCCGTCGATCGTCCCGGCCTTGAGGTCCGCCACCATCGTGTCTGAGTTCGTGTAGTAGTCGAACATCAGCTCGTCGATCTTGGGACGGGGGCCCCACCAGGTGGGGTTGGGCACGAGCTTCACGTAGTTGCTCTTCTTCCACTCCACGCACGTGAACGGCCCCGACCCCACGTATGGGGCCGAGTTGGGATAGCTCACTGAGGCGTCCTTGCCCGACACCTTGGACCAGATGTGCTGCGGCACGATCGGCACGTAGACGCGCAGCATGTCCGCCTTGGGCTGGGAGCACTCGATGCGCACGGTGGTGTCGTCGACGGCCACGGCCCGGACGATGTTCTGCGTGTACGCGGTCCAGTTCGTGAGTTGGTTCTTGACGATGTAGTTGTAGGTGAAGGCGACGTCGCTGGCCGTCAGCGGCACGCCGTCGCTCCACTTGGCGTTGCCGCGGATCGTGAACGTCCACGTCTTGCCGTCCGGCGTCACCGACCAATCGGTGGCGAGACCCGTCGCGTTGGGGCCCTTCACTGGTGTGAGCGTGCTGTAGTCGTAGCCCACGAGGGGCTCGTAGGTGAGGTTCCAGATCTCGTAGGACGGCCAGACGACGCCGATGAAGGGGCTGAGGTTGTCGATGTCCGTGAGGGTGCCGACCCTGTAGACGACGGTGCCCGGCGCGGCCGAGGCGCCGGCGGCGGGACTGGCGGCCGGCGACGCGCTGCCGCCGTAGAGCGCCGGCGTGGGACTCGGGCTCGAGGCGCCGGCGGCGGCGCCCCACACGAAGCCGCCGGCGAGCAGCGATCCCGCGAGCACGAGCAGGACAAGTACCTTACGAGAACGTGCGCCGGTCATCGGTGCCCCCAGTCTCCGTCTTGCCCCATTGGGACGCCTCCCGCCGGGCCGGAGTCGTCGGGACCGCGGGTCCGCGTCGGTCCCATTCTGCTACGAACGGCGGCGCGGTCAAGGGCGGCGGGTGATGGCACCGGAGCCGCACCTGGGGCGACGTCCTCGCCCTGCCCACGGCACGCCCCCGCGCTGCTCGGCGGGGCGCCCGGCGACGGCGCGGGAGGCGCCCAGCCCCGTTTCCGTCCGACGTTTACACGAACATATGTTCGTGTTACAGTCACGGTCCCTCGTCCGATCCATCACCGGCCCTCACCAGGAGCAGCACATGTCGAGCGGCGGAGCCACCTCCGGCGGCGGGCCCGGCCCCCACGGCAGGCCGGGCCCCAGCGGCAAGCCCGCGTGTGGCGGCAGGCCGGGCCCCAACGGCCAGGCCGTCCCGGTCGCTGTCGCCTGGGACGAGGGGCTACGCCGCCCGGCTGCCTTCCTGTGGCGGCGCCGGCGCTACCGCATCGAGCGGGTGCTCGACACGTGGGTCGTCGAGACGGGCTGGTGGCGGGACGACGGCCACGTCAGCCGCTCCTACTGGCGGGTGCGCGCCGAGGGACGCGTCTTCGACCTGCGCTACGACCGCCTGAGCAAGGCGTGGGCGCTGGAGCGGGTGCTCAATTGAGCGGCGTCCGGTCCAGCGCGCACGGCCGGGCGCCTCAGATGACGCTGTCGCCCGCCGGCACGGTCCTGGCGGGGAGCAGGAGCACGATGATGAGCGCGATGAGCCCCAGGAAGACAGCCACCACGGCCCAAACTGCGGCGCTGTGCCCCTTGCGGTCCGCCAGTAGCGCACTCGCCACGACGAAGGCTGCCTGGACGACGAAGATGAGCAGGAGTTCGACGGGCCCGATGTCCATCACACGCCCCCTTTTCCCGGCTGACGGCGCAAGCATAGCAGGCGACAGCCTCGTGCACGGCGACCCTGCATCGCCATGAGCTTCGTCCACCTGCACACGCACACCACCTTCTCGTTCGGCGACGGCGCCTGCCGCATCCCCGAGCTGGTGGCCGCCGCCGCCGGCATGGGCATGCCGGCCCTGGCGGCCACCGATCACGAGGGGCTCTACGGCGCCGTGCGCTTCTACCAGGCCTGCAAGGCGGCCGGCATCAAGCCGGTCGTCGGCGTCGAGCTCACGGTCGAGCCGGCCGTGGGCCCCGACGGGTGCGCGCGGGAGCCGGGCGCGGAGGAGGCAGACGCCGCGCCTGCGGGTGCGACAGGCGCGGGTGCGGCGGTGTCGACGAGAGGCGCCGCGGCAGCGGCGCCGAGTGGAGCGCAGCGTCCTCCCGAGCCCCCATACCCGCCCGCGGCGCCGGGAGTCTTCGCGGCGCCGGAGGCTTTCGCCGATCTCGCCGCGCTCGCCCCCGACGGCCACATCCGGCACCTCAATGCGGCGGCCACTGTGCCGCCCTCCGCCGCCCGGGCCGGCGGCGCCGGCGGCCACCACCTGGTGCTCCTCGCCCGCGACTACACGGGATGGAGCAACCTCTGCCGCATCATCAGCGCCGCCCACCTGGAGCACCCGGGCGAGCCGCCCATCGCCCGGCTCGCCACGCTCGCCGAGCACGGCGGCCACCTCGTCGCCCTCAGCGGCTGCCGCCGCGGCGAGGTCTGGTCGCGGCTCCTGGCCGGCGACAAGGCCGGCGCCCGCGCCGCGGCCTCCGTGCTCCGCGGGATCTTCGGTCGTGAGTTCTTCGTCGAGCTCCAGCACGAGCAGCTGCCGGACTCCGGCGCCAGCCTGCGCGCCCTTGACCTGCTGGCTCACGAGCTGCGCCTGCCCACCGTGGCCACCAACGACGTGCACTACACGGCCAAGGCCGACGCCGACCTGCACGACGTGCTCGCCGCGGAGGCCGCCAACCAGCCGCTGCCCAACCCGCTGGGGCGCAAGAACGCCGAGCTCTACCTCAAGAGCCCGGCGCAGATGCGCCGCCTCTTCCAGCGCTACCCGGAAGCGTACGTCAACGCCGCGCGCATCGCGGAGCGCTGCAACCTCGATCTGGGCCTCGGCCGGCTCCTCTTCCCCGCCTACCCCCTGCCGCCCGGCGAGACCGCGTTCTCGCTGCTCTGGAAGCGCTGCTTCGCCGGCGCCGGGGAGCGATACCAGCCGCTCACCGCCGAGGTCACGGCGCGTCTCGAGCGCGAGCTCAAGGTGATCGAGGAGCTCGGCTTCGCCGAGTACTTCCTCGCGGTGCACGACATCGTCGAGTTCGCGCGCGGCCGCGGCATCTACTACTCCGGCCGCGGCTCCGCCGGCAACAGCATCGTCAGCTACGTGCTGCGCATCTGCGACGCCGACCCCATCGCGCACGAGCTGCTCTTCGAGCGCTTCCTCAACCCGGCGCGCCGCGAGATGCCCGACGTGGACATCGACTTCTGCTCGGCGCGCCGCGACGAGGTCATCCAGTTCATCTACCAGCGCTTCGGCCACGACAAGGTCGCCATGGTCGCCACCGTCAACACCGTGCACGCGCCCTCGGCGGTGCGCATCGCCAGCCGCGCCTTCGGCTTCACCCCGGACGAGATCAACGGCCTCTCCAAGCGCGTGCCCTGGGGCAGCGCCGCCAAGCTCGGGGAGATGCTGGCCGAACGTCCCGAGCTCGCGAGCCACGAGTTCCAGCACCCGCACTACCGCCGCCTCGTGCGCGTGGCCGAGCGCCTCTCGGGCTTCCCGGCGCACCTCGGCACGCACCTCGGCGGCTTCATCCTCTCACGCGACCCGCTCACCGAGCGCGTGCCGCTGCAGTGGGCCGCCAAGGGCGTCGTGGTGGCCCAGTTCGACAAGGACGACATCGAGGCGCTGGGCCTCGTCAAGATGGACATCCTCGCCCTCAAGATGCACTCCGCCATCGCCGAGGCCGTGCGCCGCATCGAGGCGCGCACCGGCGAGAAGGTGAGCGCCTGGGAGCTGCCGCGCGACGACCCCAAGGTGTACGAGCTCATCCGGTCGGCGCGCACCGTCGGCCTGTTCCAGCTCGAGAGCTCGGGGCAGCGCAACCTGGCGACGCGCCTGCAGGAGCGCGACTTCGAGGACGTGATCGCCGCCATCTCGCTGTTCCGCCCAGGGCCGCTGCAGGCCGACATGATCGCGCCGTTCATCCGCCGGCGGCACGGGCGCGAGCCCGTCAGCGTGCCGCACCCGGCCATGGAGCGCATCCTGCGCCGCACCTACGGAGTCATCGTCTACCAGGAGCAGGTCATCGAGGTGGCCGCCGCCGTGGCCGGCTTCAGCCTCGCCGAGGGCGACCTGCTGCGCCGCACCATGACGCACGAGCGGTCGCTGGAGGAGATGGACGAGATCGGCCGCACCTTCGTCGAGAAGGCGGTCGCGCGCGGCGCCTCGAGAGAGGCGGCCGACGAAGTCTTCCGCCAGCTGCGCGGGTTCGCGGCCTACGGCTTCAACAAGGCGCACGCCGCCTGCTTCGCCATCCTCTGCAACGCTTCGGCGTGGCTCAAGGCGTACTACCCGGCCGAGTTCTACTGCGGCATCCTCAACAACCAGCCCATGGGGTTCTACTCGCCGCGCGTGGTGCTCAACGACGCGCGGCGCTTCGGGCTCGCCGTGCGGCCGCTCGACGTGAACCTCAGCGGCGAGTGGTTCGAGGTCGAGGACGACGGACGGGCGCTGCGCGTGGGGCTGGCCTACGTCAAGGAGATGAGCGCGGCGGCGCGGCGGGCGATCGTCGAGGGGCGCGGCGATGGAAGCGGCTCTGACGGCCGCTCCCGAGCGGGTGAGGGGGTCGGGGGACCGTCGCAAGTGCCTGCGGCGCTTGCTCCGATGTCCTTCTCTCCCCCTCACCCGCCCGTCGCGGCCACGGGAGACGCGCGCCGGCGCGCGGACGAGCACCCGCTCGACGCCGCGGCTGGAGAGCCGGCCGGCCCGCCGCGGCCGTACACCTCGCTCGCCGACTTCGTGGCGCGCACGCGCGTGAGCCGCGAGATCGCCGAGAACCTCGTGCGCCTGGGGGCCTTCGACGGTCTCGGCGTGCGCCGCGAGGAGCTGGTGGCGCAGGTGCCGCTGCTCTACGCCGGGGCGCGGACGGCCGGGCGCGAAGCCGGCGCGGGCACCGTCCCGGCGGCCGCCGACACCGGCCTCGACCAGCCGCGGCTCGCCCTCGACGAAAAGCTCGGGCCGCTCGCCTTCCTCCCCGACTGGCCGCGGCAGCGGCGCGTGAGCATCGAGCTCGAGCTGCTCGGCCTCAACGTGAGCGCCCACCCGCTGCGCTTCGTGCGCGAGCAGGTCGAGACGCTCGGCGTCACCCCCATGGCGCGCCTGCCACAGGTCCGGCACGGGAGCCGCGTACGCCTCGCCGGCGTGCTCGAGCGCGCCCAGATGCCCTGGATCCGCAGCGGCCACCGCACCATGTTCCTCACGCTCGAAGACGAGACCGAGCTCGGCCAGGTGGTGGTGTTCAACGACGTCTATCTCAAGTACGGGAGGGTGCTCAAGGACGCCATCTACCTGCTGGTCGACGGCGAGCTGCAGAACGACGAGGAACACGGCCTGGCGGTGGTGGCGCACCGCATCACGGACCTCAGCAAAGCACTGAGCGGCGGCGGGACGGCGGGCGGCACACGGCGGGCGGGCGGCGTCCCGCCCGCGCCCCCCGCCGCCGGCCTCTCGTATCACCGGCCAGACGCGTGGGAGCTGCCGGCCGTCGAGCCGCGCACGCGCCCGGGACGCACCGGCTGAGGGTGCCTAGAACACCGCCACCTTGATCACGACCTCGTCACCCTTGCGCAGACGCGTGCCGGCGGCCGGATCCTGATCGACCACGTCCCCCGGCACCGAGCCGAGCCCCACGACGAGGTCGCTGTTGACCGTGAAGCCGGCCGCCTCGAGCGCCGCCTTGGCGTCGCCCTCGGAAAGGCCCACGACCTCGGGCACCAAGGCGATGGGCGGCCCCGAACTGACCCAGTAGGTCACCGTGTCCCCCCGCGCCACGGAGACGCCTGCCTGCGGCGACTGCCGGTAGATCTGGCCCTTGGGCGCCGCGCGCGTCGCCGCGCGCCTGCCATGGCCGTCGAGCGACTGCTGAGACAGGACGAGGGCCGCGTCGGCCGCCGAGAGACCGCTCAGGTCCGGCGCCGGCACGTGCAACGGACCCCTGCTCACCCACAGGTCCACCTTGGCGCCCTTCTTCACGTCGGTCCCGGGGTGCGGGCGCTGGCGGCCGACGCGGCCCACGTCGATCCCGTCGAGCCACACCCGGTGAACGATCGCCCTGAGACCCTCCCGGCGCACCGTCTCCACAGCCTGCGGTGCTGCCTGCCCGACGACGCCGGGGACGCGCGGCCCGGTGCCGACGGTGAACGCCCAGACCGCCCACGCCCCAGCGGCCGCCACGAGAGCCACGAGCAGCAGGACCCAGGGCCAGCGGCGGCGGCGTGCGCTCCCGGGCGGCGCCGCCGGATGGTTCGCAGGCGCCTTCGGGGCGGCCAGCCGAGTAGCAGCCACGTCGGGTGCCAGCCGGGTCGCGGCCGCCTCGGGCGAAGCCACGCGCGTGGGCACGTCGGCCGCCACGACGGTGGCGGTGGCGGCCGGCCGCGGAGGGGCCGCCTCCGCCGCGGCGGCGGACTCGGCGGCCATTGCCGCGGCAGCGACCGCCGCCCCGGGCGGCGGCACGACCGGCCGGCCGTCGCGCGCGGCGCGCAGCGCCGCCGCGAACGCGGCGGCGTCCTGGTACCTGTCGTCCGGCCGTTTGCTCAGCGCCTTCATGGCCACGGCCGCATACGGCTCGCTCACGCCGGGGGCCAGCGTGCGCGGGTTGGGCGGCGCCGCCGAGACGTGCTGCACCGCCACGGCCACGTCGTTCTCGCCGCGGAACGGCAGCCTCCCGGTCAGTGCCTCGAACAGCACGACACCGGCGCTGTAGAGATCCGAGCGCGCGTCCGCCGGGCGGCCCTGGGCCTGCTCCGGCGAGAGGTACGAAGAAGTGCCCATCATCATCCCGCTGCGCGTCAGCGCCGAGTCGCCCACCCGCGCGATGCCGAAGTCCGTTACCTTGACTCCGCCCCGGCGGTCCAGCAGGACGTTCGACGAGGTGATGTCGCGATGCACGATGGCGCGGGCGTGGGCGGCGCCGAGGGCGTCGAGCACCCCCAGCACGA
Source organism: uncultured Thermoleophilia bacterium (assembly GCA_963709845.1). Lineage (GTDB taxonomy): Bacteria > Actinomycetota > Thermoleophilia > UBA2241 > UBA2241 > CAIXSE01. The sequence continues at coordinate 231,578 of CAVPXV010000007.1, read as the reverse complement.
CCGCGACGCCCTCATCGGGCGCCATGCGCCCGTCCCGCCTCAGGCGCTGCCTGAGGCTCTCGCCGTCCACGTACTCCATCGAGATGTACGGGCGCTCCCCGGCCGTGCCGCGATCGTAGATCGCCACGATGTTGGGGTGGTTGAGGCTGGCGGCGGCCTGCGCCTCGATGCGGAACCGCTCCACGAACTCCTCGTCCGCGGCCATGTCGGCCTTGAGGACCTTGACGGCCACGCGGCGACCGAGGGTCTCGTCCTCGGCCAGGTACACGTCCGCCATGCCTCCACTGCCGAGCCGGGAAAGGATGCGGTAGCGACCGTCGAGCGGCGAAGGGATCGGGGCGGCGCCGGGGCCGCTGGTGTCGGTCGTCATCGGGCGGAGCGAAACGGACGTGCGGGCGTGAGCCTCTGGAGTCTAGTCGAACGGTCGGGGTGATGTCGTCCCGAGGGCTCGCCGCGCACTGCGGTGACGCGCCTGACCGGCCGCGCGTTCGGTCGGGAGGCGCGGCCACCTCAGACCCTGGGCCGGGTCCTGCGCTTCATATTTGTTAACACTGCGGGGCTGGTTTCAACTGCTGGGGCAGTGGTAATATTCCGGTTGCGCGGTGGAGTCCCCCTCCACACATCCCTCCTCCGCGCTGGTACCCCAAGTACCACCCCATGGCTCCTTTCACAAGCCCCTCTCCCCGAGGGGCTGCCCGGAAACGGGTGCAGAGCGGCGGTGCGCAAGCGCCGCCGCTCTGCGTACGGGGTCAGCGCTCGGAGAGCAGGCCGCTCGCCAACGCGAAGTTCTCCGTGATCCTGCGGCAGAGCTTGGGGTAGTCCGGGAGGTACGCCTCCGTGTCGGCGCGCAGCCGGTCGATCCACTCCTTGCCCTGCTCGCGGTGCCCCACGGCGGCGTCTTCGACCCAGTGCGGTGCGAGATCGGCGTCGACCTCGGGGTGGAACTGCGTGCCCCACGCCTTGCCGCCGGCGCGAAACGCCTGCACCCCGTTGCCGCACCGGGCCACCAGGTGAGACGTGGTTGACAGGCTGCACGCGTACTCGTGCCAGCTGAAGGCGGTGAACGGGGACGAGACGCCGCGCAGCAGCGGGTCGTCGAGGACCTTCTCGACGCTGATCCAGCCGACCTCAGGCTTCTTGCGCTTGAAGACGGCGCCGCCGGCGGCCTCCGCCAGAAGCTGGCAGCCGAGGCAGATGCCCCACACCGGCCCGCCCTCGTGCACGATGCGCCGCATGAGCCTCTTCTCGGCCTCGAGGAACGGGAACTGCCTGGTCTGGTGGACGTGCATCGAGCCGCCCATGACGATCAGGCCGGCGGCCTCGTCGGGCCACGCCGGCAGAGCGTCGCCGGCGTCGAGGCGCCGCAGTTCGAAGGGCACGCCCAGGTCGCGCAGCGCCACGGCGATGCCCGCGGGCGGGTCGTCAGGCTCGTGCTGGAGGATGACGAGGGGTCTCTCGGTCACGGGCGCTCCTTTCCGATGCCGGGGAGTATACCCCGGCGCGGCCGCATGACCGACGGTGTTCACGGGCGCCTGTGGCGCGCCGGCCGCCTTGCCGGGGCGCGACGCCGTCTGCCACACTGACGGGTATGAGCGGCTTCGTCCCCATACGCGGCGGCGCCGATGAGCACAGCGCGGCGCCCATCGTCGAGGTCGTGTCGGCAGGCAACGAGGTGCTCATCGGTGACGTGCTCGACACCAACACCAACCTGCTGTGCGTCAAGGTGACCGGCCTCGGCGGCCTGGTGCGCCGCACGGTGATGCTGCGCGACGACGTCGAGGCGATCGCCGCCGAGATCAGAGGCGCGCTGGACCGCCGCCCGGCGCTGCTGTTCACGGTCGGCGGCCTCGGGCCTACCGGCGACGATCGCACCCTCGAGGGCGTGGCGCTGGGCCTCGGAGTGGGGCTGGAGCTGCACCCTGAGGCGGAGCGCATGGTCGCCGACAGGTACGCCGAGTTCCACGCCCTCGGCTACGTCCCCTTCGCGGAGATGAACGAGAGCCGGCGCAAGATGGCGCGGCTGCCGCTCGGCGCCGTGCCGCTCGTCAACCCCATCGGCGGCGCCCCCGCCGTGCTCTGCGAACGCGGCGGCACCTGCATCGTCTCCCTGCCCGGCGTGCCGGGCGAGCTCGAGGCGATCGTCGAGCAGTCGCTCGGCGACCTGTTCACGCGCATCTTCGGCAGTGCCCACTACGAAGAGCGCTCGCTGGTCGTCGAGCTGCAGGACGAGTCGGCCATCGCCGACGTCCTCCGGCGCGCGGAGTCCGAGTTCCCGGCGGTGTACGTGAAGTCGCGCGCCAAGGTGCTGGGCAGCGCGCGCGTCATCCGCATCACGCTGAGCACGCGCGCCGCAAGCGCCGCCGCTGTGGACGAGCTGCTGGCAGAGGCGGCGCAGCAGCTGCTCGCGCAGATCGCCGCCGCCGGCTACGGCGTGCGGCCCGAGTGACGTCGGCGTCGTGCAGATCCGCGAACGAGGTCCGGCGCGAGCGGCGATCGAGGTCGTCCTCTTCGTCGACCGCTACTACGGGCCGCTCGGGTTCGCGGTCGCAGCCGCGCTCAACATCTCGTGTTCGCGCCGCGGGGATGCAGGGAGCGATGATCGCCGGGGCGGCGGTGGGCAGCGCGCCGATCATCGCATGGGTGGCCGGCCGGCTCATGTAGGACCCTGCGCCCGGAGCCGCCGGGCAGGCGCCGGGCGGCGGGCGCGGTGCGCGTCAGCCCAGATGGTCCTCGATGAAGTGCGTGTTCACGTCGCCGGCCACGAACAGGGGATGCTCGAGGACGATGCGGTGGAAGGGGATCACCGTGCGCACGCCGTCCACGAGGAACTGCTCGAGCGCCCAGCGCGACCGGGCCAGGCACTCCTCGCGGTCGCGGCCCCACACGACGAGCTTGCCCAGAAGGCTGTCGTAGAACGGCGGCACCATGTAGCCCTGGTAGACGTGGCTGTCGAAGCGCACCCAGGGCCCGCCCGGCGGCACCCACTGCGTGACGAGGCCGGGTGAGGGCATGAAACCGTTCTCCGGGTCCTCGGCGTTGATGCGGAACTCGATGGCGTGACCCTGGACGCGGATGTCGGCCTGGGTGAGCGGCAAACCCTCGCCGGCGGCGATGCGGATGCCGGTCTTGACGATGTCGACGCCCGTGACCATCTCGCTGACGCAGTGCTCCACCTGCACGCGCGTGTTCATCTCCATGAAATAGAAGCTGCCGTCGGCGTCGAGCAGGAACTCGACGGTACCGGCGCCCTCGTAGTGGGCGGCGACGGCTGCGGCCACGGCGGCGTCGCCCATCTGGGCACGGAGCTCGGGGCTCACGGCCGGTGAGGGCGCTTCCTCGATGAGCTTCTGGTGGCGCCGCTGGATCGAGCAGTCACGCTCGCCGAGGTGGATGGCGTGGCCCTCGCCGTCGGCGATCACCTGGATCTCGATGTGGCGCGGCGCGGCGATGTACTTCTCCACGTACACCGCGCCGTTGCCGAACGCCGCCTCGGCCTCGGCCTGCGCCTGACGCACGGCGCCCTCCAGCTCGGCGGCCTCCTTGACGATGCGGATACCCTTGCCGCCGCCGCCGGCCGACGCTTTGACCATCACTGGCAGGCCGATCTCGCGGGCCACGGCCGCGGCGGCCGCCGCGTCCTCGATCACGCCCGGCGAGCCCGGCGTGACCGGCACCCCGGCGGCCGTCATCGTCGCCCGGGCCGCCGCCTTGTCTCCCATGAGGCCGATGCTCTCCGGCGACGGGCCGATGAACTTGAGGCCCTGCTCGCGGCAGAGGCGGCTGAACTCAGCGCGCTCGGCGAGGAACCCGTAGCCGGGATGCACGGCCTCGGCGCCGGTCTGCAGCGCCGCCTGGATGATGGCCGGCATCACGAGGTAGCTCTGGGCGGCCGGCGGAGGCCCGATGCAGACCGCCTCGTCCGCGTAGCGCACGTGCAGGCAGTCCTCGTCGGCCTCGGAGTACACGGCCACTGAGCGCACGCCGAGCTCCTTGCAGGCGCGGATCACGCGGATGGCGATCTCGCCGCGGTTGGCGATCAGGACCCTTCTGAACATGGACGCTCCTTGCCGCTGTCTGGCGGAGTATAGCAACCGCGCCGGCGCGTCCGTTCCCTAGCCAGACAACGCTTGCGGCGGGCGCAACACTCAACAACCTCGCACCCCTGCCGATAGGGAACTCGAGACCGGTTAGGACTACTCACTGGGCGCAAGCCCGGCATCTCATCCTCTCTCTCAGCCGGGCCGGTCTCCTTCGACAATGGCACGGATCGCCCGCATCCGTGTGAAGGCCCCCGCCGGCCCGGCACTTTTCTCCTCCTCCTGCCTTGGCGACGCCGCGAACGTCTCCCCAGGCGGCGGGGCGCGGGCGGGCGGCGCCACGCGGCGATGCGCTACACTTACCCGGGCTGACGGGAGGACCACGTGCCGAGTACGGCGACGCGACGACTGGCGATCATCGACGACGACACCGATCTGCGCGACGAGCTGGTCGGCCATTTTTCCTCGGTCTACGCGGTCGCGGTCAGCCTGGGCGATCCCGGCACGCTCACGGTCCTGCACAAGGACCGGCCGGACGCCGTCCTTCTGGACCTCGACCTCACGACCTTCGACGCGTTCGAGCTCCTGCGCCTCGTGACCACCGACTCCAAGCTGCTCGGTGTCCCCGTGATCGTGCTCAGCTCCAGCAGCGACTTCCCCACCTTCGAGCGCGCTCACCGCCTCGGCGCGGCCGAGTTCGTCACCAAGCCGTTCTCGCCGGACGAGCTCGGCGTCAAGCTCTCCGACCTCATCAGCGGCCGCGCCAAGCCCAAGGAGGGGCGCCTGCGGCTCGGCGCCATGCTGGTCGCCAGCGGGCTCGTGACGAAGGAACAGCTCGACCACGCGCTCCAGCGGCAGCGGGACGACGGCGGCCGTATCGGCGAGCGCCTCGTGGAGCAGGGCCTCGTCAGCGAACAGGACATCGTCAACGCGGTGGCGGGGCAGATGCACATCGGCGTCGTCGACCTCGCCAAAGTCGCGCCGGCGGCAAACGCCATCGGCCTCCTGCCGCGGGACTTCATCATCCGCCGCCGGCTCATGCCCATCAGCCTCACGGAGTCCGGCGACCTGGTGCTCGCCATGACCAGCCCGCTGGACGTCATCTCCATCGACGAGGTCGCCATCCGCACCAAGCGGCGCGTGGTGACGGTCATGTGCACGCAGTCCGGCTTCGACGACGCCGTGGCCATCTACTTCAGCTCGCGCGGCAAGCTCAAGGAGGCGCGCGACGACGCGCCGGCCGGCGAGAACGGCGACGGCGCCCCGCCCGCCGACATCGACGCGTCGATCATCGAGATCGTCGACACGCTGCTCGCCGACGCCGCCAGCATGTCCGCCTCCGACATCCACCTGGAGCCGCGCGAGGACTGTCTCGCCGTGCGCTGCCGCGTGGACGGCGTGCTGCACGAGCTGCGCGAGTTCCCCAAGGAGCTGCAGGCGGGGATCATCAGCCGCCTCAAGATCATGGGCAACCTCAACATCGCCGACCGGCGGCTGCCGCAGGACGGGCGCACCACGTTCGAGCTCTCCACCGGCCAGTCCGTCGACCTGCGCCTCGCCTCCATCCCTTCGCTCTACGGCGAGAACCTCACCATCCGCATCCTCGAGGTCTCGGCCCTTCCGCCCACGCTCGGGTCGCTGGGGCTCGCCGGCGCCAACCTGGCGCGCTTCGAGGCGGCGCTCAAGGTGCCCGAGGGCGGCATCGTCATCGTGGGGCCCACGGGCTCGGGGAAATCGACGACCCTGTACACGACGCTGGAGTTGATCAAGTCGGTCGAACGCAAGGTCTACACCGTCGAAGACCCGATCGAGCGCAAGATCAACGGGATCGTGCAGACCGAGGTCAAGCCGATGATCGGCCTCACCTTCGCGCAGGCGCTGCGCTCGCTCGTGCGCGCCGACCCGGACGTGATCATGGTCGGCGAGATCCGCGACCTCGAGACCGCCAAGATGGCGGCCGACTCGGCGGTCACCGGGCACCAGGTGTTCAGCACGCTGCACACCAACGACGCCTCCTCGGCCATCAACCGTCTCGTGGAGATGGGCGTGCCGCGGTACCTCGTCGCCGCCGCCTGGCACTGCTTCGTCGCGCAGCGGCTCGTGCGGCGGCTCTGCCCGCACTGCCGCAGGCCCGAGACGATGACCGACGAGCGCTGGGAGGAACTCGGGCTGGGGGCGGCGCCCAGGAAGCACATCCGCATCTACCAGCCGGTGGGCTGCTCCAAGTGCTTCGGTACCGGCTACCGCGGCCGCATCGGCGTCTACGAGGTGCTCACGGTCGACGACGACCTGCGCGACCTCATCGCCACCGGCGGCTCCGTGCACGAGATCCAGCGCACGGCACGTGAACACGGCGTCGCGTCGCTGCGCGACGACGGCATCGAGAAGGTGCTGGACGGCGCCACGAGCTACCTCGAGCTGCTGCGCGTCACGGTCTAGACGGCTGTTCTATGCAGCTCCGGGCTGCGGCTCCCGATGTTGATGGCAGGAGACCGGGAGGACGCTGAGAGAGACTCTTCCACGTGTTCCACCCCTTGGTCGGCGGTGCGAAGCGGGGGCTCGCATCGCCGGCCGCTTCACGTACGCGCTTCCCGGCGGCCGGCGGCAGACAGACGGCTCGCGGCGGGGTACTCCGTGCCCGCATGCCGAGCCCGGCAGGGAGGGGCCCAGGCACGCGGCGAGAGGGCGGAAGGCCGCGAGCAGAGACAGACGATCCCCGAGCGCGGCGCGCCGGCTGGTCGCCTTGGCCCAGATCATCCTCGCCGTCGACCAGGCGGACGACCTGCAGGCGGCGATGCGCGAGGTGCTCGACGCCACGCTTGCGCGAGGCAGGCCTGCTGGAGCTCGCGGGTCTGTAGCTGCCCCGCCGAGGCGCGAACGCGCCGGCGGCGGCATGGCAAGGATACCCTGAGGGGTATAAGGCACGCATCTCCTCCCCCGCTGTATCCTCGAGAGGACATGAGCGACCGTACTCAGACCCTGGAGCTCCCCATCTCTGGGATGACCTGCGCCAGCTGCGTGGCGCGTAACGAGCGCGCCCTGCGCAAGGTCGCCGGCGTCGCCAGCGCCGAGGTCAACCTCGCCACGGAGAAGGCCACCGTCACCTATGACCCCGACTCCGTGTCGGCGGGCGAGCTGGTGCACGCCGTCGAGTCCGCGGGCTACGGCGTGCTCACGGCGCAGGCTGTGCTGCCGATCCTCGGCATGACCTGCGCCAGTTGCGTGAGCCGCGTGGAGCGCGCCCTGCGCAAGCCGCCCGGCGTGCTCGGCGCCGATGTCAACCTGGCCACCGAAAAGGCGACGGTGACCTACATCCCCGGCCAGGCCACGCACGCCGACCTGGTGGCGGCCGTCGAGGCCGCCGGCTACGAGGTGATCGAGGAGGCGGCCGCCGGCGCGCAGGCGGCAGACGCGGCCGTGGACGCCGGCGAGGCGGCCCGGGCCGCCGCCTACCGCGAGCTCAAGGTCAAGGTGACGGTCGGCTTCGTGCTCAGCATCATCATCTTCGCCGGCACGATGCAGCCAGACTGGTTCCCGTTCCTACCCTCGTGGCTGAACAACGGCTACGTGCTCTGGGCTCTGGCCACGCCGGTGCAGTTCTGGGTCGGCGCGCAGTTCTACCGCACGGCTTGGTCGGCGCTGCGCCACGGCGGCACGACGATGAACACCCTCGTCGCCATGGGATCCTCGGCCGCCTACTTCTACAGTGTGCTGGGCGTCCTCTTTCCCGGGTTCTTCGAGCATCGCGGCCTGAGCATGCCGATGTACTTCGACTCGGCCGCGTTCATCATCACGCTCATCCTCTTCGGACGCCTCCTCGAGGCCCGCGCCAAGGGCCAGACCGGCGCCGCCATCAAGGCGCTCATCGGTCTGCAGCCCAAGACCGCGCGCGTGCTGCGCGACGGAGTGGCCGTCGACGTGCCCATCGCCGAGGTCCTCGCCGGCGACCTCGTCGTCGTCCGCCCCGGTGAGAGAGTGCCGGTGGATGGCGTCGTCACCGAGGGCGCCTCGGCCGTGGACGAGTCGATGCTCACCGGGGAGCCGCTGCCCGTGCCCAAGCGCCAGGGCGACGAAGTCATCGGCGCCACGATGAACACCAACGGCTCGTTCACGTTCAGCGCCACCAAGGTGGGCGCCGAGACCGCGCTGGCGCAGATCATCCGCCTCGTCGAGCAGGCTCAAGGCTCCAAGCCGCCGATCGCGCGCCTCGCCGATGTGATCGCCGCGTACTTCGTGCCGGCAGTCATCGCCATCGCCACGCTGACGTTCTTCGTGTGGCTCGTCTTCGGGCCCTCGCCGTCGCTCAACTACGCGCTGCTCAACTTCGTCGCCGTGCTTGTGATCGCGTGCCCCTGCGCGCTGGGCCTGGCCACGCCGACGGCGATCATGGTCGGCACGGGCAAAGGCGCCGAGAACGGCGTGCTCGTGCGCGACGGCGCGGCCCTCGAGACGGCCTACAAGCTTGACACGGTCGTCCTCGACAAGACCGGCACGATCACGGAGGGACGACCGCGGCTCACGGATGTGGTCGTGTTCGCCGGAGGACACGGCCTGGACGAGGACGGCCTGCTGCGCCTGGCCGCGGCCGCCGAGCGCGGCAGCGAGCACCCACTCGCCGGAGCGGTGCTCGCCGCGGCCGACGAGCGCGGCATCAGCGTGCCGGCGGCCACGTCGTTCGAGGCGGTGGCCGGCCATGGCATCACCGCCGTCGTCGACGGCCGCACCGTCGTGGCCGGCAACGAACGTCTGGCCGGCGACGCCGCGGCCGACGTCTCCGCACGGCTCACCGCCGAGGGCAAGACGGTCATCACCGTCCAGGTCGACGGCCTCCCGGCCGGCGCCATCGCGGCGGCCGACACCGTCAAGCCGAGCTCGGCGGCGGCCGTGCGCCGGCTGCGCGAACTCGGCCTCGAAGTCGTCATGCTCACCGGCGACAGCCGCGGGACGGCCGAGGCGATAGCGCATGTGGTCGGCATCGACCGGGTCGTCGCGCAGGTACTGCCCGAGCAGAAGGCAGCCGAGGTCGCGGCCCTGCAGGCCGAGGGCAGGAAGGTGGCGATGGTCGGCGACGGCATCAACGACGCGCCCGCTCTGGCCAAGGCCGACATCGGCGTGGCCATCGGCACCGGCACCGACGTCGCCATGGAGGCCAGCGACATCACGCTCATGGCCGGCGACCTCGGCGGCGTGGCGACCGCCATCCGCCTGTCACGCGCGACCATCCGCGTGGTCAAGCAGAACCTCTTCTGGGCGTTCGCCTACAACGTCGCGCTCATCCCGCTCGCCGCCGGTGTCTTCTACCCGGCCTTCGGGGTGCTGCTGAACCCGATCTACGCGGCCGCCGCCATGGGCCTCTCGAGCGTGACCGTCGTCAGCAACAGCCTGCGCCTGCGTCGCTTCCGCGCCTCGGCCTGACGCCGGGCCAGGGAGCCCTGGCCCCGTTCGCAGCCGCGCGGCTGCGTGCGCGGCGAGGGGGACGGCCCTGCAAACGGATCCGTCCCCCTCGCCGCTGAGCACGCTCTGTCGGTCTGTGCCCTCATCTGATGCGGCGTTCACGCACGACGACGTCGCCGCGGACGCTCGTCGCGCTTGACCCTGGTCTTGTAGTAGGGGACGGGTCCCATAGTCTCACCTCCTCCGACGCTCGCCTGGCGCGCATATACCCCTGGCGGATGGAAAACCAACGGTCTTGTGAAGGGGTGCACAGCAACGCCACCCGGCCGAGCCCGGTACGGCCGGCACGGCCGGGTCCGTCTCCTGGCAGGGCGCACTCCCGCGCACCGCTGTCCAGAACGGACAAGATGCAGGCGAAATGTCAGTTGCCGCGTCCATTGCCAGCTTCGCGCACGGGGTGTGAGGATGGGTGAGACGGCGGCCGGAGTGGCTCCATCACCCGCCGGCCGCTTCGGAGAAGGGGTGGGATGCTGAACGTCCTCGACCGGCACGCGATTGGCCAGCTCCTGCGAACCAAGGACATCGACGCCTGGGGCGTCGCCTGCAACGAACCACGGATGCCGGAGGCGGCGGACTACCCGCTGGCGATCTCCATCCTCAAGCGCCTCGACCCGCTGGTCGTGCGCGGCCTGCGGCACGGCCCCACCCCCGACTACCAGGAAGAGTACCTGCGCCTCAACGTCGCGCTCGACGATGCTACGCAGACGCTGGTCGACGTGCTGCGCTTCCATGGGCGCGGAGCCAGACGAGTCGCCGCGACCACCGGCGACGACGGAGGGCGACCCTTCCCGCACAAGACGGCCGCCACCCGCGCCGGCCTCGGGTGGATCGGCAAGACAGCGCTCTTCGTCTCACCGGAGTTCGGGCCCGCGGTGCGGCTTGCCACCGTCTTCACCGACCTGGAGCTGCCCGCGGGCGAGCCGGTCGAAGAGAGCAGGTGTGGAGCGTGCCGGGAGTGCCTCGACGCCTGCCCGGCCGGCTGCGGGCGCGACGTGCTGTGGCGCGCCGGCATGGCCCGCGAGCTGCTCTTCGACGCCGACGCCTGCCGTCACCAGATGACCCTCCTCAAGGCGCTGGAGGCGCAGATCTGCGGCATCTGCATCGCCGCCTGCCCCTACACCCGGCAGCACTGACCGACGCGGCGGCCGCCTTTGGCCGCCTTCGCCGTTGCCCCCGCTCGCGCTCGCTGTTACGATGCGTATCTAGCTGAAAACGGTTTTCAGTTTCATCGACAGGAGCCTCGATCGTGACCCTCGACCTGGAACAGATCGGTCAGACGATCGCCGCGCGCGGCCTGCGCCTCACGCGGCAGCGGCGCGCGGTGGCCGACGCCGTGGCGCAGGCGTCCTCCAGCGTCAGTGCCCTGCAGGTGTTCGATGCCGCCAGACTGGAGTGCCCCGAGCTCGGCCTCACCACCGTGTACCGCACGCTCGACCTGCTGAGCGAGATCGGCGCATTGCGCCGCGTGCACGGCCCCGACCACTGCGAGGCGTTCGTGCCCGCCGGGGCGGCGCACGGCCACACTGTCGTCTGCAGCCGCTGCGGGCGCGCCACCGAGTTCACGGAGTGCGACATGCACGCCGTGGTCGACGCGGCGGCGCACCAGACGGGCTACCGCATCACGGAGCACTTCCTGCAGCTCAGCGGCGTATGCGCCGCCTGCTACGCCGCCGCCGGGCGCGGCGGCGCGGGCGGCGAGCCGTGAGCGTATCGGGGCGGCGCGGGCGGGCGCGGCCGCTCGCCTTGGCCCTCCTCCCCGTCGCCCTGCTCGGGGTCCTGCTCGTGGCCGCCTGCGGCGGCGCCGACCCGACGAGCACGGGGGCGCTGCGCGTGGTGGCCACCGAGACGTTCCTCGCCGACATCGCGCAGAACGTCGCCGGCGACCGCTTCACGGTGCAATCGCTGCTCCCGCCCGGGGCCGACCCTCACGCCTACGAACCCACGCCTCGGGACGTCGCCGACGTCGCCGCCGCCGACCTGCTAATCGTCAACGGCGGCGGCCTCGAGGGACCGCTGCTGACGACGCTGCACAACGCCGGCGGCGCCGTGAAGGTCGTGGACGCCTCCGCCGGGCTCACCGGCCGCAGGCCGAAGCCCGGCGAGCCGCAGCTGGCCGCCGGGCAGACCGACCCCCACTTCTGGCTTGACCCGAACCTCGTGAAGACGTACGTCGCGAACATCCGCGACGCCTTCTCGAAGGCCGACCCCGGCGGGGCGGCGGTGTACGCCGCCAACGCCGCCGCCTACGTCGCCAAACTGACCGCGCTCAACGCCTGGATCCGCGCGCAGGTGGCGCAGATCCCGCCCCAGGACCGCAAGCTCGTCACCAATCACGCCAGCGCCGGCTACTTCGCCGACCGCTACGGGTTCCAGATCGTCGGCACCGTCATCCCCGGCGTGGGCACGAGCGAGACGCCCACGGCCCAGGAGCTCGCCGCCCTCACCGCCGCCATCCGGCGCAGCGGCGCCAAGGCCATCTTCGTTGAGAAGGACGAGAACCCGCAGCTGGCCCAGCAGATCGCCGCGGAGACGGGCATCAAGGCGGTCACCGGCATCCTCGACCACTCGCTCACGCCGGCGGGCGGAGCGGCGCCCACGTACATCGCGATGATGAAGTACGACACACAGCTCATCGTGGAGGCGCTCAAGTGAGCGAGCACCCCTGCCTCTCCGTGAAGGACCTCAGCGTGCACTACGGCGGCCGCGCCGCGCTGGAGCACGTCACCCTCGACGTGCCGCACGGCAGCCAGATCGCGGTCGTGGGCCCGAACGGCGCCGGCAAGTCCACGCTCTTCAAGGCGCTGGTCGGGCTGCTGCCGGTGCGCGGCGGGAGCATCGACCTGCGCGACCGGGACCCGCTGGCGCAGGCGGAACCCATCGCCTACGTGCCGCAGCGGGAGGAGATCGACTGGAGCTTCCCGGTCACGGTGCGCGACGTCGTCATGATGGGGCGCTACGGTCGCCTCGGCTGGCTCCGGCGCCCGCAGGCGGCGGACCGCGTCGTCGTGGAGCGCTGCCTCGAGGAGCTGGCCATCTCCGACCTCGGAGCGCGGCCGGTCGGCGACCTCTCCGGCGGGCAGCAGCAGCGCGTCTTCCTGGCGCGTGCCCTCGCGCAGGAGCCGCACGTCCTCCTCCTGGACGAGCCGTTCACGGGCGTCGACGTGAGCGCACGCGAGGCCTTGCTCGACCTCCTCGACCGCCTCCGCGGGAGGGGCATCACGATCCTCGTGAGCACGCACGACATGACGGCCGCCTCCGAACGCTTCGAGCTCGTCGCGCTGCTCAACCGCCGCCTCATCGCCTACGGCTCGCCGGCGGCGGTCTTCACGCAGGAGCACATCGGCGCCGCCTTCGGCGGCCAGGCCCTCTTCCTCGAGGGCATGGTGCTCATCGACCAGTGCTGCGAGGGCGACGAGCCGCGCTCTCCGCGGCCGAGGCCGCCACGCGACGGCACGGACGGCGGCGCATGATCCACTGGCTGACGCAACCGTTCACCCTGGAGTTCATGCAGCGGGCCCTCATCGCCTCGCTGATCGTGGGTGTCGTGTGCTCGGTCCTCGGCTGCTTCGTCGTGCTGCGCGCCATGGCCTTCCTCGGCGACGCCCTGGCACACGCCATCCTCCCGGGCGTCGCCATCGCCTATCTGCTGGGCGCCAGCCTCTTCGCCGGCGCCCTCGTGGCGGCGCTCGTCGTGGCCATTGGCATCGGCCTCTTCTCGCGCCGCGGCGCCGTCAAGGAGGACACCGCCATCGGCATCCTCTTCGCCGCCGCGCTGGCGCTCGGGGTCGTGCTCATCAGCACCGTGCGCTCCTACGCGACCGACCTCACGCACATCCTCTTCGGCAACGTCCTCGGCGTCTCGACCGACGACCTGTGGATCACCGGCGCCCTGGCGGTGGGCGTGCTCGCCACCGTCTTCCTTCTCTACAAGGAGTTCCTGCTCGCCTCGTTCGACCCGGTGCTCGCGCACACCCTGGGGCGCCGCCCGGAGCTGCTTCGCTTCGTGATGCTCATCCTGCTGGCGCTGACCGTCGTCGTGAGCCTGCAGACCGTCGGCGTCGGGCTCGTGGCCGCCATGCTGGTCACGCCGGCGGCGACCGCCTACCTCATGACCCGGCGCCTCTCGAGCATGATGGCGCTCGCCGCGGTCATCGGGGCTGCCGCAAGCGTGGCCGGCCTGTACCTGAGCTACTACCTCAACGTCGCCTCGGGGGCGGCCGTGGTGCTCGCCGCCACGCTGGCCTTCGTGGTCGCCTTCGTGGCGGCGCCGCGGCGCGGCGTGCTCGCGCGCAGGGCGGCGGCGCGAAGGACGCCGTGAACGGGCAGGTATAGTTGACGACGGGACCCACTCAAGGAGGCGCGATGACGACCACCCTCATCCTCGGCTACGACGGCTCCGACTGCGCCCGGCTGGCGCTCGAGCGCACGACGGCCCTCGCCCGGCTGATGCCCGGCGTCACCGTGCTCGTCGTGTACGCCTTCGAGTTCTCGATCGGCTACGTGCCCACGGGCATGGCCGACTCCCCGCTGATGATGAGCGCCGAGTTCGACGACCAGGCGCAGCTGGTGCGCGCGTACGGCGAGCGCCAGGTGGCCGAGGCGGCCGAAACGCTCGCCGCGGCGGGCGTGCACGCGGAGACGCTCGTGGAGGAGGGCAAGCCGGTGGACGCCATCCTCCAGGCGGCCAGAGATCACGAAGCCGCGGCCGTCATCGTCGGCAGCCACGGTGAGGGCGCGGTGTCGGCCGCGTTCCTCGGCTCCACGGCGCTCAAACTGCTGCATCACAGCGAGTTCCCCGTGATGGTGGTGCCTCAGCACAAGAAGCGCTAGGGGGCGCGATGGCCGGGGCCAAGTGGCGCAAACCGCGCGCGGACCTCGTGACGCTGCTCGCCGGGGCGATCCCCGAGGGCGTGGCGCCCGTGGAGTTCAAGCCCATGTTCGGAGGGCCGTGCTACTGGACGGGCGGCAACATGTTCGCCGCCGTGCACCAGGAGAGTATCTTCGTGCGCCTCGGCGAGGCCGACCGCGCCGAGCTGCTGGCGCAGCCCGGCGCCCGCCTCTTCGAGCCCATGGAGGGCCGCCCCATGCGCGAGTACGTCGTCTTCCCCGACGACATGCTCGCGGACCGGACGGCCCTGCGCGCCTGGCTCGGGCGCGGCCTCGCCTACGCGGCGAGCCTGCCGCCCAAGGAGAAGAAGCCGCGCAAGAAGAAGACCTGAGGCCGGCCGCGACGACCCAACGGCTGGTCGCGGCCGGCCTCTGGGCCCGTCAGGACTGGGTGCGCCTGGCCGGCTGACCGGGCGTCGGGTTGGGCTGGGCCGCCTTGACCGGCACCGGCGTCACTCCAGCCAGATCGCCGATCACGTTCACCAGCTCGCCGTCGGACGGCACGATGATCTTGGCGTTCTGCCAGAACGCCTTCTCGACCGTCTCGAGCTTGCGCAGCACCTGGGCGTTGCCCACGAAGTACTGCTCGGCTGCCTCGTTGACCAGCTTGATGGCCTGCGCCTCGCCCTCGGCGGCGAGGATCTTCGCCTGCTTGATGCCCTCGGCCTTCTTGATCTCTGCGCGCCTCTGGCCGTCGGCCTGGGTCTCGGTCGCGGTCGCGAAGTCGACGGCGGCGATCTTCTCGTTCTCCGCCTTGACCACCTTGTTCATGGTCTCCTGCACGTCCTGAGGCGGGTCGATCTCCTTGAGCTCGGTGCGCAGGATCTCGATGCCCCAGCTGGCGGTCTCGGTCTTGAGAGTGGTGCGCAGCTCCTCGTTGATGCGCCCGCGCTCGCTGTTGGCCGACTTGAGGGTGAGCGTGCCGATGATGTTGCGCAAGGTGGTGCGCGCCAGGTTCACGATCTGGTTCTCGTAGTTGGTGACGTTGTACTGCGACGCCTTCACGTCCTCCTCGTCGGCCTTTACTTTGAGGTACACCTGGGCATCGACCTTGGCGTTGAGGTTGTCGTTGGTGATGATCGTCTGCGGTTGCGCCTCCACCAGCACCTCGCGCACGTCCACCTGGAACAGGCGCTCGATGAACGGGACGATGATGTGGAGACCGGGGTCGCAGTAGCGGTTGTACTTGCCGAGGCGCTCCACGAGGCCGCGATGGGTCGGCCGGATGATGCGGATGCCCATCAACATCAGGACGATCACCACGATGACGATCACCAGGACGATGGCACCGAGTACGTAGAGCGTCTGCATGTGAACCCCCTTATGACGGGAATCGGCCGCGGCCGTCCGCGGAGCCCCGTCGCTGTTCTCCGTACTCGATGGTAGGGCCGCAGGTGGGACCTGTAAAGGGAGTGCGCGGGGGAACACTGGTGCCGTGGACGCCAAGCGCGAAGAAGAGGCGGGCGACGCGCCGTCGGCCCGCCCCACCGAGTCCGTCTGGAGCTACCCGCGGCCGCCGCGCGTGGAGGCAGACGCGCGCGTGCGCGTCGTGCTCGGCGGAGTCACCATCGCCGACACGCGGAACGCTCTGCGAGTGCTCGAGACCAGCCACCCGCCCGTCTACTACGTGCCGCCGGCGGACGTGCTCGTGGGCGCGCAACGGCCGGCGCGCGGCTGGATCACGCGCGAGATCGAGGGTCCCTTCAAGGGCGGGCCGGGCACGCGCGGCTGGTAGGAGCCGCGCCGGTCGGCCAGGACCAAGGACGATCGGCAGTCGCGGGTGCCGGTCTTGAGGCGACCACCCCAACGGGACGACAGCGTGAGGAGCGAAACGAGCGGCGCAGGCTGATCAACGGCTACGCTTCCTCGAAGCCACACGGCGCCTCAGGCGCAGCGGGGGCCTCGGGCCCATCGGCGGACGCGGGCGGTGCGACCTGTGCGTCCGAGACTGGGAGCCGCCGGGCGCCTCGGAAGGCCCTCGATGTCACAGAAGAACCCCGGGTGTTCGCCGAGCTCTTCCAGGCTATTCTGGTGCCGGAGCCGGGGCTCGAACCCGGACGCTACCTCAGTAGCAGCAGATTTTAAGTCCGCGGCGTCTACCAGTTCCGCCACTCCGGCACGCACGAAGTATAAGTCGCGGCGACGGCTCCGGCCGTCACCCCAGTGAACTGATGACCATCAGCCTTGCCTGCGAGGGCACAGTCCGCGATGCCGGCCAGATCCGCCGAGCCGAAACGGAAGAGCGTTCGCGTAATGGCGCAGTGGACCTCAGCTCGGCCCCAGCGACCCGTCCGCCAGCGCGAGAGCCGCGCCCTCGAGGAGGTCCGCTTCGCTGCAGCGCACCTCACCGAGGCCGAAGGCGCGGCAGGCGGCGCGGGCGATGAGCGCCCCGGCGAGGATGACGTCCTCGCGCCCCGGCTGGATGCCGGGCAGACGGCCCCGCTCGGCGTTGGTCAGCGGGGCCAGGCGCTCTACAGCCGCGTCGAGGTCCGCGAGGCTGAGGACGTGGCCGTGGACCAGCTCCGGCCGGTATTCGCGCAGGCCGAGCTTGTTGGCGACCAGCGTCGTGTAGGTGCCGGCCACGCCTACGGCGCCGCGCGCCGCGCGGCGCATCGTGGCCGGCACGGCCTCGTCGATCGATCGGGACGCGAAGCCCTCCAGCTCGGCCATCTGCGCGCGCGTCGGCGGGTCGCTGTGGACGAAGCGCTCGGTGAGCCGCACCACGCCAACGTCGAGGCTGCGCACGAAGCCCGGCTCGCGACCGGGCATGCCGACGGCGAACTCCGTGCTGCCGCCACCGATGTCGACGAGCACGAGGGGGCCCGGCACGGCGCCGGCAAGCTCGGCGGTGCCGCCGCGAAAGGAGAGCGCGCCCTCCTCCTCGCCGGAGAGGACGCGCCAGGGCAGGCCGAAATCGCGCTCCACGCCGGCGAGGAAGGCGCGACCATCAACGGCGTCGCGCAGGACGCTGGTCGCGACCAGGAGCCTCCGCGCCGGCGCGTAGGCCTCGAGGCGCGGAACGTATGTCGCGAGGCAGGCACGCGTGCGCGCCACGGCCGCCGCGTCCAAGCCACCGCTACGGTCCACGCCCTGCCCAAGGCGCACGACGGTCGTGAGGCGGGCCGCGACGCGCCCGACGCGGCCGCCGCTCACCGCGCAGAGGAACAGGCGACAGGTGTTGGTGCCGAGGTCGACGACGGCCACGTTCATGCGTCGTCACCTCCGCCCGGGAGCCAGCGGGCGCAGCGCCGGTCCGCGCACCACGGGTCGTCGACCTCGGCGAGGACGGCCGCGCCCAAGGCGTAGCGCGGGTGGGCGAGCGCGTGCGCGACGTGTGCGTGCAGGCACTTGACGGCGCGCACGTCGCGCACGCCGCCCACACCCGTGCGCAGCGAGGCGCCGCCGTCGAGCATCGCCGGCGCGAAGCGCCGGACCAGCTCTCGCCGGCGCCGCCGAGTCGCCGCAACGGCGGCGCGCAGCGACGCGGCGAGTGCCGGGTCGGCGGCGAGAAGGCTCGTCCAGCGACCGACTCCGCCGGCGCTCTCCAGAGCCGAAACGCCGGCGACGAGCGTCGGGCAGGTGAGGTAGAACAGGGTCGGAAATGGCCGGCCGGCGGGGTCGTAGGGGAGGTCCTCGACGGCGGCGGGGAGGCCGAACGGGCAGCGCGCGGCGACTCGGCTCAGGGCACGCGGGCGGCGCCCGAGCTGGCCGGCCACGACAGCGATGTCGGCGCCGCCGAGGGTGCGGGCAGTGGCGCGCGCCGGGCCTGTCACGGCGGGCTCAGCGAAGTACCGTGCGCCAGAGGTCGTTGATGCGGTCGAGCAGCGAGATGGACCCGGCCGACGCGCCGGCCTCCGCCGGCTGCGGCGCGAGGCTGTCGCGCCCCGGGAGCCCCTTGACGACGAACACCTGCGTGTCCGGCGGCACGAGCATGGAGTCGAGCCGGGCCCGCTGGGCCACGTAGGCCTTGGTGCTCAAGAGCTCCGCTTGGACCTTGTAGGCGGCGTTGTCCGCGCGCGCCGCTCGGAGAGCCAGGGCCTCGTGCTGGTAGCGGTCCTGCTGGGTGAAGAACGCCTGCATCGGAGCCACGTAGAACGAGGCGCCGATCAGGAGCAGCAGAAGGACGGCCAGCCGGCCCAGGTGCAGACGGGGAGCCGCCCGGCCCCCGCCGCGAGGCCGTGGCCTCGTTCCCCTCCCGACTGCTGCCGTCTGCGCCAAGAGCTCCTCCGTCGACTCTCTGCCGCCGCAGTGCGCGCGGCGGCGGACGATGTCCCTATCGATTCGCCCCACCGCTCCGGACCCCCTGCACGCGGGGCCGAGATACGCCGGGGACGGGCGCCAGGACGGCGCCCGCCCCCGGCGTCGCGAGCTACTGCTTCTGCAGCTGCTTGAGGTTCTGGTCGGCGTTCTTGCCCACCGCGTTGGTCGCGTTGATGGCGATCGCCTTGGTGTAGGCGCGCGCCGCGAGCGCGGTGTACTGCTTGGTGGTCGCGGTGTCGTTCTTCTGCTGGGCGAGTGCGGCCTTGTGGGCGTAGTAGTTGCCCAGGTTGTAGTAGGCGTTCTGGAACCCGGGGTTCGCCTTGAGGACCGCGTTCACCTGCTTGATGGCGGCGTCGATGTTGCCGCTGTAGAAGAGGGCGGTGGCGAAGTCGGTGCCCACGGCCGGGTCGGTCTTCTTCTTGCTCCACGCCGCCGCGTAGGTCATGGCGGCGGCCTGGAAGTACGAGGTGCCCTGGTTGAAGTTCTGCGCCTGGAAAGCTTTGTCGCCCTGATCGTAGAAGGCGTTGGCCTTCTGCACCAGGCTGTCATAGCTACCGGTGGTGACGCCGAGGACGGGAGTCGCGGACGGGGTCGTCGCTCCCGGGCCGTTCTTGCTGCCGAAGCCGCCGGAGGCCATGACGACGACCACGATGACGATCACGGCGAGCACGCCGAAACCGCCCCAGATCATCGCCGGCGAGAGGCCGCGGCCGGCCGCAGGCTTGGCCGCGGCCGCCGGTTCCCTGGGCGGCCGCTGGCCCTGGCCGCCCTTGCCGGCGGCCACCTGGCCCGTGGTCTTGCCCTTGATGGCGTTCTTCAAGCTGGCCAGGTCGGCGCCGCACTCGGGGCAAAACTTGGCGTCGCCGGCGTCGTGGCCGCACTCGGGACAGTACATGCTCGCGTTTCCTCCGCGTCGTCGGGTGGTCTCAAGCGGCGCGGGCGCGGGCGGCCCTTCGGCCGCCCGCGCCCTCCGCACATCTCCTCGTGAGTATTCTACTTCTTCAGGTTGTAAAACGCTCCCGCGCCCGGGTAGTGCGCCATCTCGCCCAGCATCTCCTCGATGCGCAGCAGCTGGTTGTACTTGGCCACGCGGTCGGTGCGCGCCGGGGCGCCGCTCTTGATCTGGCCGGCGTTGGTGGCCACCGCGAGGTCGGCCAGGGTGGTGTCCTCGGTCTCGCCGGAGCGGTGCGAGCAGACCGCGGTCCAGCCGGCGCGCTTGGCCATCTCGATCGCGTCCAGCGTCTCGCTGAGCGTGCCGATCTGGTTGAGCTTGATGAGGATCGAGTTGGCGGAGCCGAGCTCGATCCCCTTCGCCAGCCGCTCGGTGTTGGTCACGAAGAGGTCGTCGCCGACGATCTGCACGCGGTCGCCGAGCTTGTCGGTCATGAGCTTGAAGCCGTCCCAGTCGTCCTCGGCGAGGCCGTCCTCGATGCTGACGATCGGGTACTTGTCCACCAGCGTGGCGTAGTAGTCGACCATCTCCGCCGAGGTGAGGCTGCGACCCTCGCCGGCGAGCACGTACTTGCCGCCCTCGAAGAAGCTCGAGGCGGCCGGGTCGAGGGCGATGCGCACGTCGGCGCCGGGCTCGTAGCCGGCGGCGTCGATCGCCTCAATGATCGCCTGGATCGCCTCTTCGTTGGAGCCGAGGTCCGGGGCGAAGCCACCCTCGTCGCCGACCGCCGTGGAGAGACCTTTGGCCTTGAGCACGCCTTTGAGCCCATGGTAGACCTCGGCGCCGATGCGCAAGGCCTCCTCGAAGCTGCCGGCGCCGACCGGCATGATCATGAACTCCTGCAGGTCGACGTTGTTGTCGGCGTGCTTGCCGCCGTTCATGATGTTCATCATGGGCACGGGCAGCTGGTAGGCGTTGCAGCCGCCGACGTACTGGTACAGGGGCAGCTCCAGCGCCGCCGCCGCCGCGTAGGCGTTGGCCAGCGACACGCCGAGGATGGCGTTGGCGCCGAGCTTGGCCTTGTTCGGGGTGCCGTCGAGCTCGATGAGCATGCGGTCCACGAGTCGCTGATCGGTGGCGTCGAAGCCCACGATCTCCTCGGCGATCACGTCGTTGACGTTGGCGACCGCGGTCCGCACCGCCTTGCCCATGTACTCGCCGCCGCCGTCGCGCAGCTCCACCGCCTCATACTCGCCGGTGGACGCGCCGGAGGGTACCGCGGCGCGCCCCACGGCGCCGGATTCGAGCTCTACCTCGACCTCGACCGTAGGATTGCCGCGGGAGTCGAGGATCTGCCTCGCGGTGACGTCGATGATGGTGGTCATGACTCGGGATCCTCCTGCATAGGCTTGCCCGGGACCGCCGGCCTCGGGTGTCGTCTGCGCCCGGCCGGAGGCCGGGCGCCTCAGGGACGCTATCACAGACGTGCCGCCTCGACGTCCGTAGGGAACCAGCGCGCCGGGGGAAGACTCTCTGTGTGGGACGAGAAGGGGGTCCGCCATGAACGTCCCGTTCTATAGGTGCGAAGACTGCGGCCACGAGTTCGACAAGACCGAGCTGCTGCCCGACGTGGAGGACGACCTCGTCGCCTGCCCGGAGTGCGGAGGGCTGGACATCCAGCTCGTCACTGCGCCGGAGACGCTGACGGGGGCCGTCAAGGGCGGAGGCCGCCGGCGCGGCCTCTGGTGGGACTGGAGCTGAGCGCCGTCTACTGCCCGGGCGGCGACGCGTCGCCGCCCGCCTCGGAGGCCTTGGCGCGCTGGTAGTAGGCCTCCTGCGCGCCCAGATCGAGCGCCGACCAATCACGTGAGTCGGCGGCGGCCAAGGCCGCCGCCGCGGTGACGCGGCGCTCGAAGCGGCGCGCCGCCTCGCGCAGCGCGAGCTCCGGATCCACGTGCAGGAGTCGCGCCACGTTGACGGTGGCGAAGAGCAGGTCGCCGGCCTCGTGCGCCACGCGCGGGTCGTGCCGCTGCGGATCGGCGCCCTCCGCAGCCGCCTCGGCGAAGAGCTCGGCCAGTTCGCGGTGTTCCTCGGCGATCTTGGGGAACGCCTCGGCTGCCGAGCTCCAGTCGAAGCCCACGCTGGCGGCACGCTGCTGCAGCTTGCGCGCCAGGAGCAGCGCGGGAAACGAGGCCGGGACGTCGTGGAAGATCCCCTCGCGGCCCTCCTGCTCCACCTTGATGCGCTCCCAGCGGCTCTTGACCTCGGCCGGTGTATCGGCCACGGCATCGGCGAAGATGTGCGGGTGACGGCGGATGAGCTTGACCTCGATGTCGTGGCTCACGCTCGCCAGGTCGCCGGCGCCCTGCTCGCGCAGCATGAGGGCGAGCAGCACGACCTGCAGCAGCAGGTCACCGAGCTCTCCGTGCTCGGCCGCGAGGTCGCCGTCGGCGATGGCGTCGGCCAGCTCATAGACCTCCTCCACCGTGTAGCTCACGATGTCGCGCGACGTCTGCTCGCGATCCCAGGGGCACTCGAGGCGCAGCACGTCGACGATGTGCTTGAGGGAGACGAGCTCCTGGCCGAGCTGCGCGTCGTCGAACTCGGCCCCCGGCGGCACGGTGACGACGTCCACGGAACGCTCGGCCGCGAGGCCCCGCAGTACGCGCACGAGGTGCGGCCCCTGCGCACCGGCGGCCGCGACCGTGACTTCGGCGGCAGCGGCCGTGGTCACGAGCCGCGCGAGTCCGGCCTCGTCGGCGGGGTCGAGCTCCAGCAGGCGCCCGCCGCCGGGGTCGGCGCACTCCGCGACTTGCTCACGGAGATCGCCCTCGAGGCCTGCCGGGACGAAGACGGCGCCGCCGGCGGCGAGCGCCCGCAGCGAGGCTGCGGGCGCCAGACCGGCGGCGGCGCCGATATGCACGAGCTTGAGGCTCATCGCGGCGTCGCGACCCCTCCCGGGGCTGGCCGGGCTACTTCGTCGGCGACGACGCCGGCGTGGGCGACGCCGTGAGGGTCGCCGGGTTGAAACCGGCCGCGTACACGATGCCGGCGTCCGCAATGGCCTTCTTGAGCCAGGCCGTCCAGGCCGTGTTCTGCTTGGTGTAGAGCAGCGTCTGGCGGATCTGCGCCTTGGACTGCGCGAAGGTGCGGTTGGAGGCCGGGATCTTCTGCGTGACCTCGATGATGTGCCAACCGAACTGCGTCTTGACCGGGGCGGACACGGTGCCGGGCTTGATGCTGAAGGCGACCTTCTCGAACGGCTTGACCATGCGGCCCCTGGTGAAGTTGCCGAGGTCGCCGCCGCTGTTCTTGGAGCCGGGGTCGATGGAGTACTGCTTGGCCAGCTTCTTCCACTCGGCGTTGGTGTTGTCGGCCTGCAGGAGCTTCTGGATCTTGAGCGCCTCCGCCTTGGTCTTCACGAGGATGTGGCGCGCGTTGACCGACTCCGCGACCTGGAACTGGTGCTTGTTCTTGGGGTCGTTGAAGTACTGCTGCAGCTGCGCGTCGCTGATCTTGATCTGCGAGCCGACCTTGGTCTGCACCGACTGCTGGAGCATCTGCGCCTGCAGCTGCTGCTTGAGGTCTTCCATGGTGACGGCGTTCTTCTTGAGCAGGGCGTCCATCTTCTTCTGGCCGCCGACCTGCGTCGTGAGCTGCTGCACGCGCTGGTCGAGCTGCTTCTGGGTCACGGACACGCCCAGCTTGGCGGCCTGCGCCTTGATGACCTCGTTCTGCACCAGGTAGTTGACGATGCTCGCCTTGAGCTGATCGTACTGCGGCGTCCCCTCCTTGGGGAACGCCGGCGCGCCCGCCTGGTTCTTGTACTGCGCCTCGGCCTGCGCCCAGATGGCGTCGAACTGCTGCTGCGTGACGACGCCGCTACCGATGGCGGCGATGGCCCCGGC
This sequence comes from uncultured Thermoleophilia bacterium, assembly GCA_963709845.1. Lineage (GTDB taxonomy): Bacteria > Actinomycetota > Thermoleophilia > UBA2241 > UBA2241 > CAIXSE01. The sequence goes on along the minus strand of CAVPXV010000007.1, from coordinate 208,140 downwards.
CGGCACCTTGTTGCCTCCGCACCCTGCCAGCACGAGAGCCGGAACGAGCATGGCGAGCAGGGCCACGGCCACGATGAGCTTCTTCATAGACTTTCTCTCCCGGGGGTAGAGGACGGGTCGCGAGACACACGGGCGTCCAGTATAGCATCGAGCGTAGCCTCGACCCACCCGAGCAGCGGACCGTCGGCACCCTCCCGGTGGGCGTTCAGCGCGCGTCGCTGCTTGAAGTACGCGACGCGCCCGTGGGCGGCGCGCAGGCGCGCCGCCCAGTCGTCGTCGAGGTCGAGGCCGTCGATCTGCAGGCGGCCGCCGCGCACGCCGACGGCGGCGGCCGGCAGCTCCGCGGTCTTGAGCTTGATCGCCTGCAGCGTGAGCAGGTTCTCCACCGGCTCGGGAGGTGGCCCGAAGCGGTCGGCCAGCTCGGCGCGCACGTCGCCGAGCTCGCGCAGGCTGCGGGCCCGGGCGATGCGCCGGTGCGCGTCGATCTTGCTGGCCTCGTAGGCGATGTACCCGGGCGGCACGAAGGCGGTCACCGGCAGGTCGACGCGCACCGGCGCCACCAGCGCCGCCTGCTCGCCCTGCAGCTCGTGCACCGCCTCCTCGAGCATCTGCGCGTACATCTCGAAGCCCACCGCAGCCACGTGCCCGCTCTGCTCGTCGCCGAGCAGGTTCCCGGCGCCGCGGATCTCGAGGTCGGCCATGGCGATCTTGAAGCCGGCGCCGAGGTCGGTGTGGTCGCTCAGGGTGGTCAGGCGCGCCGCAGCCTCGCTCGTGAGCAGCTCCTCGTTGGGGTAGAGCAGGTAGGCGTAGGCGTGCGCGTCGCTGCGGCCGATGCGCCCGCGGATCTGGTAGAGCTGCGCCAGGCCGAGCATGTCGGCGCGCTCGACGATGAGCGTGTTGGCGCTGGGGATGTCGATGCCGCTCTCGATGATCGACGTGGTCACCAGGATGTCGGCCTCCCCGGCCAGGAAGGAGAGCATCACCTTCTCCAAGGCCCGCTCCTTCATCTGGCCGTGCGCCACGAGCACCCGGGCGCTCGGCACCAGCTCGTGCACGTGCTCCGCCGCCTGGTCGATGGTCTCCACGCGGTTGTGCAGATAGAACGTCTGGCCCTCGCGCGCCAGCTCCTTCTCGATGGCGATGCGCACCAGATCGTCGCGGTACTCGCCGATGTACGTGTGGATCTCGTGACGCCCGCGCGGCGGCGTCTCGATGACCGAGATGTCGCGGATGCCGGTGAGCGACATCTGCAGGGTGCGCGGGATCGGGGTCGCCGAGAGGCTCATCACGTCCACCTGCAGCTTGAGGTTGCGCAGCAGTTCCTTCTGGCGCACGCCGAAGCGCTGCTCCTCGTCCACGACCACCAGGCCGAGGTCCTGGGGTCGCACGTCGGTGCTGAGCAGGCGGTGCGTGCCGATGAGCACGTCGAGCTTGCCGGCGCCGAACTCGGCGAGGATGCGGCGCTGCTCGGCGGGAGTGCGGAAACGCGAGACCATGCCGACCTGCACAGGCAGGTCGGCGAAACGCTCGCGGAAGGTCATGTAGTGCTGCTCGGCGAGGATCGTCGTGGGCACGAGCACGAGGGTCTGGCGCCCGGCCTCGGCCGCCTTGAAGGCGGCGCGCAGGGCGACCTCGGTCTTGCCGTAGCCGACGTCGCCGCACACAAGGCGGTCCATGGGGTGCGGCGCCTCCATGTCGTTCTTGACGTCGTCGATGGCCTCGGCCTGGTCCTCCGTCTCCTCGTAGGCGAAGGCGTCCTCGAGCTGCCGCGTGAGCTCGCCGTCCGGGGGGAAGGCCGAGCCGGGGACGGCCTGGCGGGCGGCGTAGAGCTGGAGCAGCTCGCCGGCCATCTCGACCACCGCCGTGCGCGCCCGCGTCTTGACCGTCTGCCAGTGCGTGCCGCCCAGTCTGTCGAGCGCCGGCGCGGCCCCGGAGGCGCCGATGTACCGGCTCACCTTGCCGATCTGGTCGTGCGGCACGAAGACGCGGTCTTCGCCGCGGAACTGCAGGAGCAGATAGTCGCGCGTGATGCCGGCCACCGTGCGCGTCTCGATGCCGCCGAAGCGCGCGATGCCGTGATCCTCGTGCACCACGAAGTCGCCGGGACGCACGTCGAAAAAGCTCGTGAGGCGCGTGCCGCCGGCGAGCCGCGGCTCGCGGGGGGCCGCGCGCAGCAGGGCGCGCTCATTGACCACGGCGAGCTTGAGGTCGGCCGAGACGAACCCGTCGCGCAGCGGCGCGGCGACGAAGTAGAGCCCGGCCGCGGCCTCGCCGCCGCGCGCCAGCTGCTCGCGCGTCACGGCCTCGGCGCTGAGATTGCGCAGCCGGTAGGTCGCGCGCTCCGCCTCGCCCTCGTGCCGGAACACGATGAACACGCGGTAGCCGTCGCGCACGAGGCGCAGCAGGTCACGCTCGGCTCCGGTGATGTCGCGCGCCGCGAACTGCGGCCGCGACGCGTTGAACTGGACGGACTGGTCGCGCTGCACGACGTCGACGTGCAGGCCGCGGGAGAGCAGGGCGCGGGCCTCGCCGAGCGGCACGTAGAGGCGCTCGCGTAAGCTCTCGCCCTCCACGGCCGCGGCCACCTCGGCGTCGAACTCCGCGAGGGCGCGCCAGGTCTCGTCGGCGTTGAAGACGGCGCAGCCCAGGCCGCCGGCGGAGACCACGTCGGCGACGGTCACGAACCGCCCCGCCAGTGCCGCGAGGGCGCGCACGCCGGCGCGCCGGAACATGTCGTCGGGCGCCTCCTCCCTGCCCTCGCGCTCCCAGGCGGCGATCGCCTGGTGCACGCCGGTGTCGTACTCGGGCAGCGTCGCGTCGGCCTCGAACGCGGCGTACACGGTCGCGCGCTCGAGCGTGCCGGTGGTGCGCTGCGAGTAGATCGAGAAGCTGCGCAGGCTCTCGACCTCGTCGCCCCAGAACTCGACGCGCAGCGGGTCGCCGAGCGCCGGGTAGGCGTCGATGAGGCCACCGCGCACGGCGTACTCGCCGCGCCCGCGGACCTGCTCGACGCGCTCGTAGCCGAGCGCCGCCAGCGCCCGCACCGCCTCGTCGAAGGCCGTCTCCTGGCCGGGCGCGAGCTCGAGCGGGCGCGGCTGCAGCTCGAGCGGCAGGAAGCGCTCGAGCAGCGCCACCGCTTCGGCCACCACGACGCCACCGGCCGCCAGTGCGGCAAGCGCCTGCTGGCGCTCGCCGACGACGTGAGCAGCCGGCGCCACGTCGGCGCCGTAGAGCACGCCGCGCGCCGGGAGCACCGGCACGTCGCGCTCGAGGTACACCGAGAGGTCGACGGCGAGCCGCGCCGCCGCCTCGCCGTCGGGCGCGACGACAAGGCGGCCGGAGCCCGTCTCGCGGAGTACGGCGGCGAGCGCGAAGGGCGCGAAGAAGCTCGGAGCGTAGAGCGCGGCGCCGCGCCGGAGCCGCGGCGCCGCGGCGGCGAACGCCTCGCTGTGCAGCAGGTAGTCGACGAACATGGTCCTCCGGACACGCCGAACGCCCCGTGCGCCGGCGGCGACGGGGTGGGACGTCCCGATTGTACCCGAAGGTGTGCGAGGCGGCGGCACCGCCGGCGCCCGGTTACCCCGCCCGGCCCCGCCGTCGTAGGATGCACATCGTGAACAGCTGGTCACAGACGCCGCGGACGCTGCGCGTCTGCGCGGCGGTCCCTCCTCCTCGCGGGCTTGCTCACCCTTGCCTGCTGGCGGCCCGCGCCCGCCGCCGCCGCGCTCGACAGCCGCATCACGGCGATCCTCCACAAGAACGGCGTCGGCGGCTCGCGCACGGGGGTCCTCGTGTGGAACATCGACGGCGGCCGCGAGGTCTACGCGCGCCACGCCTCGGCGGAGCTGGCTCCCGCCTCCAACATGAAGCTCGTGACCTCGGCTACCGCTCTGCTGCTGTGGGGCCGGGGGCACCGCTTCGTCACCGAGCTGTACGGGCCCGGCGGGCCGGTGCGCGGCGGGGTCGTGGACGGCGACCTTTACCTCAAGGGCTACGGCGACCCCAGCCTTTCGACGCTCAGCTACCAGCGCCACGAGATGCACCTCTCCACGTCCTCCTTCGAGGCCTTCGCCAGACAGCTGCGCAGGCTGGGGGTGCGCAAGGTGAGCGGCCGCGTGCGCGGGGACGACAGCTGGTTCGACGCGCGGCGTACCGGGCCGGCCTGGAAGCCGGGCCTCGAGGAGGAGTGCGGCCCGATCTCCGCCCTCTCGGGCAACGAGGGCCTCAGGCGCGGCACGCCCGTGCGCTCGCCCGCCCGGTGGGCCGCCGCACTGCTCACGCGGGCGCTGCGGGCGGCCGGCATCACGGTGACCGGCAAGCCGGGCAGCGGCATCGTGCCGGCCGCCGACAGGCTGCTTGCGCAGCAGCGCTCGGCACCCCTGGGGACGCTCCTCAAGCGCATGAACAAGGACAGCGACAACTACTTCGCCGAGGTCCTGCTCAAGGGGCTGGGCAAGGACTACGTGGGGTTCGGCACCAGCGACGCCGGCGTCAAGGTCGCGGCGGCCACGCTCCAGACCCTGGGGCTGCCCGTCGCCGCGCTCACCATGCGCGACGGGTCAGGGTTGAGCTACAAGGACAGGGTGACCCCTGAGTTCCTCGTGCAGCTGCTCACGGCCATGACGCGCCGGCCGGAGGGCGGCGCATACTACGACTCGCTCGCCATCGCCGGGGTGGACGGCACCCTCGAAGACCGCATGCGCGGCACGCAGGCCCAAGGCAACGCGCGCGCCAAGACCGGCACGCTCAACATCGCCGTCTCGCTGTCGGGCTACGTCCTCAGCGCCAACGCCCGTAGCGTCGCCTTCTCACTGCTCACCAACGGCAGCCCGGTGGACTGGACGCGCGCCACCAGGGCAGGTGACGCCATCGTCGTCCTGCTGGCCAGGAGCAGGCTGCCGGGCAACCCGCTGCAGAGCCCGGCGGCGATCGCCTGGCACCACCGCGTGCTAACGACGCAGTCCGTTGACGCGAGCGGCGGCTTCCTCCAGCCCCAGTTCTGACCACAGCTCCACCGCGTCGGCGGCCGCGGCGACCAGGGCCTCCACGTCGGCGCGACCCTCGGCGAACCGGGTGAGCACGTAGTCGGCGACGATGTCGGGGTCGTAGCTCGCCGGCCGGTCGACACCGACGCGCAAGCGCGAGTAGCCGGGGCCGACCAGGCCCGTGATGCTCTTGAGCCCGTTGTGCCCGCCGCTGCCGCCGCCCTCCACGAGCCGCAGCCTGCCGAAGGGCAGGTCGATATGGTCGTGGACCACGAGCACCTGGTCGAGGGGGAGTCGAGCGGCGCGCAGGGCGGCCGCCACACTGCGGCCGGAGTCGTTCATGAACGTGGTGGGCTGCAGGAGGAGAGACGAGCGGCCGCCGATGACGCCTTCGGCGCAGCGGCCGTCGAAGCCGCGCGTCGCCCTCGCGAACCCGTGGCGCCGGGCGAGCAGCTCCACGACCTGGTAGCCGACGTTGTGGCGCGTCCCCTCGTACGTCGGCCCGGGGTTCCCCAGGCCGACGATGAGTCTCTCCACGTTGTGCTTCGGGCGGAAGAGCGCCACGGTTTGCGCCGCTCAGGCGGCCCGCCGAGGGACGACGGCGGTCAGTCCGCGGCCTCCTCGCCCTCGCCCTTGCCGACGATCTCGGGTTCGGCCGGCGCGGCCGGGGCCTCGAGGCCCTCCTCGCCCTCGGCGCCCACTTCCTCCTCGACCTTGCGCGGCGGCAGGACCGAGCAGAGGACCTCCTCCGGGTCGTCGAGGATCTCGAGGCCCTCGGGGACCACCAGATCCGCGACGCGGGCGGCGTCGTTGACGTCGAGCCCCGAGATGTCGAGCACGAGATGCTCGGGGATGGCGGTGACGAGGCCCTTGACCGTGACCTCGCGCGTGGACTCGTCGAGCACGCCGCCGGTCTTGGTGCCCAGGGCCTCGCCCTGGAAGCTCACCGCGACCGTGGTCTCGATCGTCTCGTCGAGACGGATCTCCTGGAGGTCGAGGTGAGTGACGGAGCTCTTGACGCGATCGAGCTGCATGTCCTTGACGATCGCGTTGTGGGCGCGCTTGTGGCCCTCGACGGTGACGGCGATCACGGCGTGCGTGCCCGCACCCGTGCCGAGCACGCCGCGCAGCGCGTGCGGATCGACGGCGAAGAGCGTCGCGTCCTTGCCGTGGCCGTAGAGCACGCCGGGGATGAGCCCGGCTTTGCGCAGGCGCCGGGCGGCGCGACTGCCGGTGTCGTCGCGCAGCTGCACGACGAGGGTGACTTTGTCCATTGGTCGTCTCCTGCTAGAAGAGCTGGTTCTCGCCGGCGAACAGCTCGCTCACCGACTCGTCCTCGAACACGTTCTTGATGGTGCTGGCCAGGGTGTCGGCCACGGTGAGCACCTTCACCTTGGTGTCGGCCGGGCCGATGGCGACCGGTATGGTGTCGGTGACCACGACCTCCTTGACCGGCGACGCCTGGATGCGTTCGAACGCAGGCTCGGAGAAGAGCCCGTGCGTCGCGGTCACGTAGACCTCCTTGGCGCCGTTCTCGTAGAGCGTTTCCACGGCGCTCACCACGGAGCCGCCGGTGTCGATCATGTCGTCGACGACGATCGCGATCTTGTCCTGCACGTCGCCGATGAAGTGCATGGTCTCGGCGCGGTTGTGCTCGGGGCGCATCTTGGTGAGCACGGCGAGGCCGGCGACCGGAAGTCGGTTCATGAAACGCTTGGCGAGCTTGACGCCGCCGGCGTCGGCCGAGACGGCCACGACCGGCGTGCCGCCGAAGTCCTTGTAGCGGAAGTAGTCGGCGAGCATCGGTACGGCGGTCATGTGGTCCACCGGGATCTCGAAGAACCCCTGGATCTGCCCCTGGTGAAGGTCCATGGAGAGGACGCGGTCGGCGCCGGCCGCCTCGAGCAGCGTGGCCACGAGACGCGCCGTGATCGGCTCCCGGGCGGCGCTCTTCTTGTCCTGGCGGGCGTAGGGGAAGTACGGCGTGACGGCCGTGACGCGCCGTGCCGAAGCCAGCTTGGCCGCCTGGATCATGATGAGCAACTCGAGGATCTCGTCGTTGATGTGCCCCTTGCCGGACGGGGACTGCACGATGAAGAGGTCGGTGCCGCGCACGTTCTCCTCGTAGCGGGCGTAGATCTCACCATTGGCGAAGGTCTTGAGCGTGACGCCGCCCAGGCTGAGCCCGAGCTTCTCGGCGATCTTCTCGGCGAGCACGGGGTTGCTGCGCCCCGAGAAGAGCTTGAGGCGCTTCTGCGTGGCGATCACGCAGCAGGTGTCGGCCACGTCTTCCCCTTCCATCACTTGCCTACCGGCCGATTCGTGATTGTACCAAAGGACGAGGTGGACGCCCGGCCCGCCGGGCTCAGGTGGCGTCCTCCTGAGCCTGCTCGCGCAGCCTGCGCGCGGCGCGCCGTTCGGCGTAGCCCTCGATGTTCTCCTGCTTCTCGCGCGCGACGCCCAGCGCTCCCGGCGGGACGTCGCGCGTGATCACCGAGCCGGCGGCGGTGAAGGCGCCGTCGCCGATGGTGACCGGCGCCACGATCGTGGTGTCGCTGCCGGTGCGCACGCCGTCGCCGATGGTGGTGGCGTGCTTGTCGAAGCCGTCGTAGTTGGCGGTGATGTTGCCGGCGGCGATGTTGCTGTCGCGGCCGACCACGGCGTCGCCCACGTAGCTCAGGTGGGGTACCTTGCTGCCCTCGCCGATGCGGCTGTTCTTGATCTCGACGAAGGTGCCGGCCTTGGCACCCTCCGCGAGGACCGTGTTGGGCCGGATGTAGGCGAAGGGACCGACGCTGCAGCCGGAGGAGATCACGCACTCGTACAGGTGTGAGCTCACGACGCGGGCGCGGTCGCCGACGAAGGCGTCGCGCAGGAAGGAGCCGGGGCCGATCTCGCAGGCAGCGCCGACGGTCGTGCGCCCCAGGAGGTGCGTGTTGGCGCGGATGAGCGTGTCCCGGCCCACCTCGACCCCCCAGTCGACGTAGGCCGTGTCGGGGTCCTCGACCGTGACTCCCGCGAGCATGAGACGCTCGAGGAGGCGCCAGCGCATGGCGCCGTTGACGATGGCCAGCTCCACGCGCGAGTTGACGCCCATGCACATCTCCTCGTCGTCGCTCTCGAACGTGGCCACCGTGTGCTCGGCGTCGATGAGCAGGTGCACGACGTCGGTGAGGTAGAGCTCGCCCTGGGCGTTGTCGCTGCCGAGACGCTCCAGCGCCGGGCGCAGGGCGTCGCCGCGGAAGACGTAGAGGCCGACGTTGATCTCGTCGATCTCGCGCTCGTCGACGGTGGCGTCGCGGTACTCGATGATGCGCGCCACCCGGTCGCCGGCGTCGCGCACGATGCGCCCGTAGTGAGCGGGCTCGTCGAGGCGCACCGTCGTGAGGGTGGCCGCGGCGCCGGCATCGAGGTGCCGCTGGAAGAGCCCGGCGACGAAGTCGCCGTGCACCAGCGGCACGTCGCCGTAGAGCACCATCACGTCGCCGTCGAACCCGGCCAGCGGCAGCAGGCCGGCGCGCACCGCGTCGCCGGTGCCGAGACGCGCCTGCTGGACGGCGCGCTCGCAGCCGACCGGCAGGATCTCGGCGACCGCCTCCTGGTCCGGGCCGGTGACGACCACCAGGCGCTCCGGGGACACGCTCAGCGCGGCGTCGATCACGTAGGAGAGCATCGGGCGCCCGCACACCTCGTGCAGCACCTTGGGATCGTCCGACTTCATACGCGTGCCGAGGCCGGCGGCGAGGATCACGACGGCGAGCGGAGGGCGTTCGGCTGGGGCCTTCTCGGTCATGTGGCTCCCCTGAAAGGAGTGATCGTCACGTCTGTCGGGCAGTGCTGGCTGGGGCGGGAGGATTCGAACCTCCGGATGCCGGGACCAAAACCCGGTGCCTTACCACTTGGCTACGCCCCAGCGCCCGGCGGATCCGGCGTCGCGTGGCGTCCGTCCGCCCGCCGCGAAGCGGCACGGTATTGTATCACCCCAGTCGCGGGCGGCGCGGATCCGAGCCGCGACGCTGGCCACCGCGGGGCGGCGACAGCGGCTGCAGATCGGTGACCGACCAGGCGCGGGCGGGCGCCAGCGCGGCCCGCGCCCTCCCGGCCTCTTCGGCGCCGGCGAACAGCCCGAACACGGCGGCGCCGCTGCCGGTCATCGCCGCGGCCAGGGCACCCAGCTCGGCGAGCCGGTCGCGGAGCGCGCCCACCGCCGGCTTGCGCGCCGTCACGCTCGCCTCCAGGTCGTTGTGGACGAGCGCCGCCACGTCGGCGACCTCACGCGCCGCCTGCGCGCCTTCGGCCAGCGCGCGCGCCCGCGGCGCGAACTCGCCGAGGCCGACCTCCGCGTCCTCGTCGCGCCACTTGTACACCGCGGCCGTGCTCAAGCCGAGGCTCGGGCATCGCGATCACGAGGTGGAGCTCGGGCAACTCGACGTCCTTGAGCACCTGGCCGCGACCCATGGCGATCTGAGGCCCGGGCCACAGGAAGAACGGCACGTCCGAGCCCACGGCCATCGCCACCTCGTAGCGCACCCGCTCGGACAGCTCCAGAGCGAAGAGGCGCTCGAGCGCCTGCAGGGTGGCGGCGGCGTCGGAGCTGCCCCCGCCGAGACCGCCGCCGTGCGGCACGTGCTTCTCGATCGTGACCCGCACCTCGAACGTGCGCTCCAGACGCGCCTCCAGCTCGCGCACCAGCTTCGCCGCCAGGTTCATCTCACCCGGGGCCACCTCGCAGACCACGTCCAGCCCGCCCCCCGGCGCGCGCTCCACGACGACGCGGTCGGCGAGCGTCACCGGCAGCATCAGCGAAGCGATCTCGTGGAACCCGTCGGGGCGCACCGGGCCGACGAGGAGGGCTAGGTTCAGCTTGGCCGGCGCCGTCACCTCGACGCTGGCGTGCGAGCCGTTGCCGTTCAGTGCCATCGCGCAGCCTCCGTCACGTCGTCGGACCCTCCAGCGCGCCGGGACCCGCGGGGGACAGCCAGCCCAAGGTGCGCGCCAGGACGACCCACTGCGGCGGCGCCAGCTCTTCCGGCCGCGCCGCTGCGGGCGCCCCGAGGCGTGCGAGGGCGGCGCGCACGTCCTCGCGGGAGAGCGTGCGCCCGGCGCGCGCGGCGCCGGCCAGCGTCGTCGTCAGAACCTTGCGCCGCTGGGCGAAGGCGCGCCGCACGAGAGTCCCCAGCGCCGCCATGTCGCCGGCCTCAAGCGGGCCTTCCCCGGGCCCACGGCGCGCGAACGTGATGAACACCGAGGCCACGTTCGGGCGCGGCCGGAAGGCGGAGGCCGGCACCGGCCGCGAGCGTTCGCGCACGCAGGCGAGCTGCACGAGCACGGAGACGGTCGAGTAGGCCTTGGTCGACGGCACCGCGAAGAGCCTCTCGGCGAGCTCCTTCTGCACCATCACCGCCCAGCGTGACAGCGAGGGCAGCCCGAGGACGGTGGTCATGATCAGTGGGATGGCGATGTTGTAGGCGAGGTTGGCGACCAGCGCCGTGGGCGGCGGGTCGAGGGCGGCGAGGTCGGCTTTGAGGGCATCGCCGGCATGCAGGCACAGGCCCGGCCGCTCGGCGGCGAGGCGCTCGAGCCGGCTCTCGAAGCGGCGGTCGATCTCGAAGGCGTGGACCATACGGGCGCGCTCGAGGAGCGGGCGGGTGAGCTGCCCGTCGGCGGCGCCCACTTCCAGCACCACATCGTCCGGCGCGACCGCCGCCTGGTCGACGATGGCACGCAGGATGTTGGCGTCGACGAGGTGGTTCTGCCCGTAGCGGCGCATGGGGTGCGGCCGCGGGGGGCGACCGCGGTCGCCCGCGGCCGGGCCCGACGCCGGCGCAGCGGGCGCGGTCAGCTGCCGGCCCCCAGGCCGAACGCGCGCCGCGCGTTGGCCGTTGTGACCTCGGCGGCGCGCGCCTCGCTCCAGCCGCGCGCCTCGGCGATGACGGCGGCCGTGTGGACCACCCACGCGGGGACGTTGCTGTTGCCGCGGTGCGGCACCGGCGCCAGGAACGGCGCGTCGGTCTCCACCAGAAGCCGGTCCTCGCGCACGCGAGCGGCGGCGTCGCGCAGGTCGGCGGCGTTCTTGTAGGTCACGTTGCCGGCGAAGCTCGCGTAATAGCCGCGCGCATTGCAGTCCTCGATGTGCTCCGGCAGCGAGAAGCAGTGCATGATCACCGTGAGGCCGGCCGCCTCCTCGGCGAGCTGCGACATCGCCTCGTCACCGGCCTCACGGACGTGCACGACCAGCGCCAGCCCGAGCCGCCGCGCCAGGTCGATCTGGGCGCTGAAGGCGCGGCGCTGCGCGGCGCGCGGGGCGAGGTCGCGGTAGTAGTCGAGGCCACACTCGCCGACGGCGACCACGCGCGGGCCACGCGCCAGGCCCTCGAGCTCCGCGAGGAGCGCCTCGTCCAGCGCCGCGGCCTCATGCGGGTGTAACCCGATCGTCGCGTACACGCCGTCATACTGCGCCGCCAGCTCCGTCGCCCTGCGCGAACTGGCCGCATCGATGCCGATGGTGACCATCGTGGCCACCCCGGCCGCGCGCGCCTCGGCCACGGCGCCGGCGGCGTCGGCGATCATCTCGAGATGGCAGTGGGAGTCGGTGAGAGGCACGGGTTCAGGCGGCGCGTGACGGTGTCAGGCGCCGGCCTCGATGCGCGGGAACATCGGCGGCCCCGCGATCACGGAGGCCGGCGACAGGCCCGCCCACAGCGCCTTCTCCAGCAGCAGGTCCGCGGCGCCGTGCCCCTGGCCGAGGCGGCGCAGGATCTCCTCAGCGGTCGCGGGGATGACCGGGTAGATCGCGAGGGCCACGAGGCGCAGCCCCGCGGCGAGGCCGTAGAGCACGGCGTCCAGGCGGCCAGCCTGCGCCTCGTCCTTCGCCAGCTTCCACGGCGCCTCTTCCTCCACGAGACGGTTGAGGCGGCGCACGTACTCCCACACGCTCTCGACGGCGGCCGTGACCTCGTCGGCGTCGAAGCGCGCGCCCGCGGCGCGCACCATCGCCTCGCCCTCGGCCGCGACCTCGGCGAGCGCCTCGGCGGTCTCCGCGGGGATCTGCCCGTCGCGGTACTTGCCGATCATGCTCACGGTGCGGCTCACGAGGTTGCCGAGCTCGTTGGCCAGCTCGCTGTTGTAGCGGCCCTCGAAGCCCTCCATGCTGATGATCCCATCCTGGCCCAGGGTGACCTCGCGCATCAGGTAGTAGCGCAGGGGGTCGATGCCGTACTGCTCGAGCACGGCGAACGGGTCGAGCACGTTGCCGCGCGTCTTGCTCATCTTCTCGCCGCCCATCAGCAGGTAGCCGTGGATGAACTCGCCCGTCGGCAGCGAGTACCCGGCGCTCAGCAGCAGCGCCGGCCAGATCACGGCGTGGAACTTGAGGATGTCCTTGGCAAGCAGGTGCTGGACGGCCGGCCAGTAGCGCTCCACCAGGTCCTCGCCGGGCCGCGCATAGGTGAGCGCCGAGAGGTAGTTGATGAGGGCGTCGACCCACACGTAGATGACCTGCTCCTCGTCCCAGGGCACGGGCACGCCCCAGGTGATGCTGGAGCGGCTGATGGAGATGTCCTCGAGACCCTGGTCGATGAACGACAGGGCTTCGTTGTAGCGCGAGCGCGGCTTGACGTAGTCCGGGTGTTCGTGGAAGAACGCGCTCAGCCGGTCCTGGTAGCGGCTGAGCAGGAAGTAGTAGTTCTCCTCCTCCAGCCAGATCGGCTTGATGCCGTGGTCCGGGCAGGTGCCGTCCGGGGCGAGGTCGCGCTCGTACCAGAACCCCTCGCAGGCGGTGCAGTACAGGCCGCCGTAGGTTCGCTTCTCGATGTCGCCGGCGGCCCTCAGCTTCTCGACGAATCGCTGCACGTAGGCTTCGTGCTCGGGATCCGTGGTGCGGATGAAGAAGTCGTTGGTGGCGTTGAGCTGGCGGGTGAGCTCCCGGAAGCGCGGCGCCAGCTGGTCGACGTGCTGCCGCGGCGTGAGGCCGCGCTCGGCCGCGGCCTGCGCGACCTTGTTGCCGTGCTCGTCGACGCCGGTCAGGAAGAAGACGTCGTCGCCCTTCTGGCGGTGGTAGCGCGCGAGGACGTCGGCGGCGATCGTCGTGTAGGCGTGACCCAGGTGCGGCTCGCCGTTCACGTAGTAGATGGGAGTGGTGATGTAGTAGCGCACGAGCGTAAGTCTACTGCTTCTCCGCCTGCAGGGCCTTCGAAGCCTTGCCGTAGCCGCCGATGCACTCGCCGAGCGACCAGTACTCGGCGTTGCCGTAGGCCAAGGCCTCGAGCTTGGCCGTGACGAGGCGCCCGCGCGAGTCCAGGACGTCCTCGTCGTAGTGAGTGGTGACGATCTCGGCGATGAACAGATCGTGGGCGCCGAGCGCGAGCTGGTGACGGACGACGCACTCGAGGTTGACAGGGCACTCGCCGATGAGCGGCGCCGTGACCTGGGAGGCAGGCAACGGCGTGAAGCCGATCTCGGAGAACTTGTCGTGGTCGCGACCGGACCACACGCCGGCGAGGTCGACCTGCTGCACCTGCGTGGCGCGCGGGATGTTGACGACGAACTCGCGCGCCGCGTTGACCAGCTCGTGCGAGTAGCGCGACGGGCGGATGGCGACGCTGAGCATCGGTGGCGACGAGCAGGCGACGCCCACCCACGCGAGCGTGATGATGTTGGGGGTCTCGGCCTCCCCGGCCACGCTGAGCAGCACGACCGGCGTGGGCAGCAGCGTGGTCGTCGGCTTGCGCTCGATCTTCATCCCAGCCTCCTTGTGGCCCGCCCGGCATCGTACCTGCACGCTGGAAATCGCAAACCGCTGGCCAGCGGGCCACGACATTCGTAGAATGGGGCGGTCGAAAGGAGCGCCATGCGCAAACAGGCACTGGACAAGACCGATATCGCCATCATCGGGCACCTGCAGATCGACGGGCGCAAAGCGTTCACGGCTATCGCCAAGGACCTCGGGATCTCCGAGGCGAGCGTGCGCCAGCGCGTCGCGCGACTGCTGCGCACCAACGTCATCCAGATCGTCGCCGTGACCAGCCCGCTCGACCTGGGCCTCATCTGGGCGCAGATCAACCTGCGCGTCGCCGGCGCCCACCTCGAGGCCGTGGCGGCGGCGGTCGCCGAGCTGCCGCAGGTCGACTACGTGAGCATCTGCGCCGGCAACTTCGACATCATCGTCGGGGTCGTGGCGCACGACCGCGAGGAGCTCATGGACGTGCTCGTCAATCAGATCCGCATGATCCCCGGCGTCGAGCAGGCCGAGTTCCTGCTCAATCTCAAGATCCTCAAGGACAACTACGAGTGGTCCCCGGCCGAGAGCCCGGCGGGCTCCTGACGCGGACCGGAGGGAGGAGCCGATGGGCAACGGCGAGATGCCCTTCGCCGGCATCGCCACGTTCTTCAAGGCGCCCGCACATCCCGCGGCCGGCGGCCGGCGACGGCGACGTGGCCGTCCTCGGCGTGCCCTACGACGAGGGCACCACGAACCGCGCCGGCGCGCGCATGGGGCCGCGGGCGCTGCGCGAGGCCTCCACGAACTGGGCCTACCGCGCAGGGACCGACGCGCTGTACGACGGAGAAGCGCAGGTGCCGCTCATGGGCGGCGTGCGCTGGGTGGACTGCGGCGACGTCGTCCTCGCCCCCAACCTGCGGCCCGAACGGCGGCACGCGGCGATCGCCGAGCGCCTGCGCCCCATCGTCGAGTCCGGGCTCTTCCCGGTCACGCTCGGGGGCGACCATTCGATCACGTTCGCGCTCCTCGGGGGCATGCACCAGGCGCGCGCAGGAAGGCCGTTCCAGCTGGTCCAGTTCGACACGCACATGGACTACTGGGACGAAGAAGGCGAGCAACGCTTCACGCACGCCAGCCCCATCATCCGCGCGCACGAGGGCGAGCTGCTCAGCGGCCTCACCCAGTATGGCATCCGCGGCCTGCACACGCCGCGCCGACAACATCGCGCTGGCCCGGCAGCGCGGCGTGCGCATCTTCTGGTGCGAGCAGGCCCGGGACGCGCGCCCCGAGGAGCTCGTCGCCCACCTGGAACCCGGCGCCGACATCTACATCACCTTCGACATCGATGCGCTCGACCCGGCGATCGCGCCGGGCACCGGCACACCCGAGCCCGGCGGCTTCAGCTACTACGAGGCCAAGGCGATCCTGCTGGCTGTCTGCGCGCGCTGCAACGTCATCGGCATGGACCTCGTCGAGGTGGCCCCCCAGTACGACGGCCCCGGCCAGCTCACTGCCATGCACGGCGCCCGGCTCATCTTCGACACGGTGGGCGCCGTCTTCCGCCGACGGGCGCAGCTGGGATAGGCCCCGGCGGCGCCGGGCCTAGCGGCCGAGGGCGGCGGCGAGCGCGGCGATGGACCGCGGCGGGGTGCCGCAACAGCCGCCGACGACGGCGGCCCCCAGGGCCGGATAGCCGCCGACGACGGCGGCGAAGTGCTCGGGAGTCTCGTCGTAGACCGTGACTCCGCCGACGAGGCGGGGCTGCCCGGCGTTGGGCTGCGCGCAGGTGACGCCGCCGTTGAGGCCGGCGAGGATCGGCACGAGGCCGGCCATGGCGTCGGCGGCGATCTCGCAGTTGCAGCCGACCACCGTGGCACCGGCCGTCTTGAGCGCGGGCACCGCGTCCTCCGGCGGTACCCCCATCATCGTGCGGTAGCCCCTGGCGGCCGGCTTGAAGGCGAGACTGGCGAGGACCGGGCGGCCGGCCGCCGCGGCCACCGCCGCCTCTACCGCCACTCGCGCCTCGGTCAGGTCGAACATGGTCTCGATGTTGAGGACGTCGACGCCGGCGGCCACGAGGGCGGCGGCCTGCTCGGCGAAGGAAGCGCGGATGACCTCGGGGTCGGCGTCGCCCATGGGCTTCACGAGGTGGCCGCAGGGACCGATGTCGCCCGCCACCAGGCGGCCGGGGAACTCGCGGTCGCGGAGCTCGACGGCGATGCGGGCCCCGGCCGTGTTCAGCTCGACGGCGCGCGCCGACAGGCCGTGCGCCTCGAGGCGCAGGCTGGTGCCGCCGAAGGTGTTCGTGTTCACCATGTCTGAGCCGGCGGCGTAGAAAGCGCGGTGGATGTCCTCCACCTCCGCGGCGTGCGAGACGTTCCACTCCTCCGGACACTCGCCCGCCGTGAAGCCGCGCGCGCTGAGCGCCAGGCCGAGGCCTCCGTCCAGGAGCAACGGGCGCGCGCCGATACGCGTGAGGAAGTCCATGCGACGAGTGTAGCAGAAGGCCTCGGCCGTCAGAGCGCGGCTGCGACCTCGCGCACCAGCGCCTCGGCTTCACGGCGCGGCAGACCCAGACAGACGTGAAGCGCCGCAGCCGCGTCGCGGCGCGAGAGGCCGCGCTGCAGCAGCCGCTCCGCCGCCGCCCTCGCCTGCGGCCGGGCGGCGGCCGCCTCGTCCAGCCGAGGTCCGAGGTCGACCACGAGGGTGACCTCACCGCGCACAGACGCCGCGGCGCCGGCGTCCGGGCCGGGCAACGGGTAGCGCCCGCTCAACTCGAACAGCGTCCCGCGGACGATCTCCTCGTGGGCCTTGGTGAGCTCGCGGCATACGGCGGCCCGCGCCTCCGGCAGACTCGCCGAGAGCTGGGCGAGGCTGCGGGGCAGCCGCTGTCCGGTCTCGAACGCGACCACGATGCCGCCGCAGCGGCGCCAGCCGTGCAACGCGCTTTCGAACTCCGAGGCGCGCCGCGGCAGGTACCCCACGAAACGGAAGCCGTCACCCTCGTAGCCCGCCGCTACCAGCGCCGTGAGTACGGCCGAGGGCCCGGGCAGCACCGTCAGCTCGAGCCCCTGCGCGACGGCCCGTGCCACCAGTCGCATCCCCGGATCCTGCACGCCGGGAGTGCCGGCATCGGTCACCAGGGCGACGTCCCGGCCCTCGCGTAGCAGGTCGAGTACCTCCTCTGTCTTCTGCGCCTCGTTGTGCTGGAAGAGACTGGTGAGGGGCACGTGGATGTCAAAGTGGCTGAGGAGCTTGCGCGTGCGGCGGGTGTCCTCGGCGGCCACGAGCTCAACGGCGCGCAAGGCGTCTAGCACGCGCGGGGTGACGTCCCCCAGGTTGCCGATGGGTGTGGCGCAGACGTACAGCACGGTGACCCTCCCTACAGGAACAGCTCGATGAACACGACGTCGATCTCCCGCCCGTGCAGGCGGGCATGCCGACGGGCGGTGCCGACCACGCTGAAGCCGAGGCTGAAGTGGTAGGCGAGCGACTCGAGGTTGTCGGCGCGAACCTCGGTGAACACCTTCTCGTAGCCGAGGGCCCGCGCCGCGGCGAACGACGCCGCGGCGAGCGCGGCGCCCACCCCGCGGCGACGCCACGCCCGGGTCACCCAGGTCCCCATGGTGGCGACATGGTCGAACTCGTGCGTCAGGAAGCCCGCCCAGGGGTCGACCGTCTGGCTGCCGACGATCGCAGCGTCGTACTCCGCCACGGTGATGAAGGCGCGATCGGGAAGCGACTCTATGTAGGCGCATTCCTGCGCGTCCGTGAGCGGCGTGTCCAGCATGCTGTGCCGCCCCCCGGCGATCACCTCGTTGAGCACGGCGGCGATGCCGGCGGCGTCGTCCACCGACGCTCGCCTGACGCTCATGCCCGGCGGCGCGCTCACGCCGCACCCCTCGCTGCGGTCATATGGGCCTCCATCCCGGCGCTGGGCCATGGGTCTTTCACCCTATTCTTTCCGCCCAGGTGAGTCGACTCGGTGGGTTTGTGGAACAGTTCACATGTGGAAAGGGGCGCCATGGTGCTTGAGCATATGGTCTGCATCGAGTGTGGCGCGGTGTTCGACGGCGATCTGTTCGCCGAGGATCCGAGCGAGACGTTCGTGTGCCCGATGTGCGGCACGGTGACGCTCGAGGCGGAACCCGTCGAGGACCTCGTCCTCCACATCCACCCAGCCTTGGCCGCACCGGATCTGCCGGTGGCGCCGCGCCTCTCGGCGTGACGTAGGCGGGGTCGGGCACGAGCGCGGCCGGCGCGACGCGGCGCCGGCAAGCGCGGCGCGTACCCTTCGCGAACCGACGCGCCGTCGTTCGCGGCCAGAGCCCTTGTCGTCGCATGCGCCCGTCCCGGCGCCGGCGCCGCGATAGACTGGGGGCGTGAGCGCGCCCTTCCTGATCCGGCCGGCGACGGCCGACGATGCCGGGCAGCTCGCCGTCCTGTGCGGTGAGCTCGGCTACCCGTCCACTGAGTCCGACGTACGGGCGCGCTGGACGTTCGCGGGTGACGCTGAGCACGCGATCCTGCTCGCCGTGGACGAGAGCGGCTCGGCGACCGGGTTCGTCGACGTGCACGCGCGGCGGCTTCTGGTGGCCGACGCGCACGCCGAGGTGGGTGGCCTCGTCGTCGCCGACGGCAGGCGCGGCACCGGCGTCGGCGCGGCCCTGCTGGCGGCGGCCGCGGACTGGGCGCGCGCACGTCGTCTCCCCCGCCTGTGGATCCGCGCCAACCTCGCGCGCGAAGGGGCCCACGACTTCTATGCCGCCGTGGGCTGTCGCGTGGTCAAGGACCAGCGCGTCTACGAGTACCCGTTGTGAAGCGCATCGTCCTGGGCGACAACCTCGAGGTGCTGGCCGGGCTGCCGAATTCCTGCGCCCGGCTGATCTACATCGATCCGCCGTTCAACACGGGGCGCACCCAGAGCCGTGCCCGGCTGCGCACGGTGCAGGACGACGCCGGCGACCGCACCGGCTTTCGCGGCCGCCGCTACCGCACGGAGGTGCTCGGCCTCACCGCCTGGGACGACCAGTTCGACGACTACCTCGAGTTCCTGGCGCCGCGTCTCGCCGAGGCGCGGCGCATCCTCACGCCCGACGGGTCGCTCTTCTTCCACATCGACAGCCGCGAGGCGCACTACTGCAAGGTGCTGCTCGACGGGCTGTTCGGGCGCGCGTCGTTCCTCAACGAGATCGTCTGGGCCTACGACTACGGCGCCCGCCCGCGCCGGCGCTGGGCCGCCAAGCACGACACCATCTTCTGGTACGCGCGTGACCCGCGGCGCTACGTCTTCCGCTACGACGACATCGACCGCGTCCCGTACATGGCGCCGCGGCTCGCGGGGCCCGTCAAGGCGGCGCGCGGCAAGACGCCGACCGATGTGTGGTGGCAGACGATCGTAAGCCCCACCGGCAAGGAGAAGACGGGCTACCCGACGCAGAAGCCGCTCAAGATCCTGGAGCGCATCGTGCGCGTGCACTCGGACCCGGGCGACCTGGTCGTGGACTTCTTCGCGGGCAGCGGGACGGCGGGCGAGGCGGCGGCGCGCTGCGGGCGCGCCTACCTGCTCGTCGACTCGAACCCGGACGCAGTCCGCGTGATGGCGCGACGCCTCGCCTGGGACGAGCCCGAGCTCCTGGGCTGCGAAGGCATCCTCCCTTGAACGACCGAGGGGGCCGGCTCCTCGCGGAGCCGGCCCCCTCGGTCACCGACGGACGTCCCCGGTCACTCGGGAACGATGGCCTCGCTCGGGCACGAATCGACGCAGGTGGCACAATCGTCGCACTTGTCGGAGTCGATGATGTAGATCGGATCGTCCTCGGAGATGGCCTCGTTCGGGCACTCGTCGACGCAGGCCCCGCAGGCCAGACACTCGTCCGTGATCTTGTAAGCCATGTGGTACTCGTCACCTCCTGTAGGCGCGCTGCGAACGCAGTACGCGCGGGGTTTCACCTGTCATTTACCGACATGACCAGAGTGAAGTCAAGAAAGGCCGGGATCAGCCCCCGAAGAGCTCGGTCAGAGCCAGGGCGGCGGCGCCGATGAACCCCGCGTCGGGCCCCAGGGCGGCCGGCACGACGCGGACCGCGTCGCGCGCCGGCGGGAGCGCGCGGGCGGCGATCATGCGGCGGGCCGGCGCGAGAAGCAGCTCGCCCGCCGCCGCCGCGCCGCCCCCGACGACGATGATCTCGGGGTCGAAGATGTTGACGAGCGTCGTGAGGCCGACCCCCAGCGTCTCCCCCACACGCTCGAGCACGGCGACGGCGCCGGGGTCGCCGCTCCGGCCGAGCTCGGTCAGCAAGCGGCTGTCGATCGTCTGGCCGGCGGCCAGGGCGCGGCCGAGGGCCGCGGCCGGATCGGCGCCGGCCTCGGCCAGCGCGGCCGCGCCCATCGCCGGCCCAGCCACGTACGCCTCGAGACAGCCATGACCGGGGCAGTCGGCCGGGCACTTGGGGCCGTCGGGGTCGATGATCAGGTGCCCGAGCTCCGCCGCGGCGCCGTGGGAGCCGCGGTAGGGGCGGCCGTCCGTGATGATCCCGCCACCCACGCCGGTGCCGAGCGTGAGCATGAGCATCTGCCGCGTCCCCACTCCGGCGCCGAAGACGTGCTCGCCGATGGCCGCCGCGGTCGCGTCGTTGTCCACGGCGACCCGCAGCCCTGTGCTCTGACGCAGGACGTCGCGCAGCGGCACGTCCGTGAGTGGCAGGTTCACCGAGTGCACGACCCTTCCGGCGGCGAAGTCGACCGTTGACGCGACGCCCACGCCGATGCCGTCGACGCGCGCGGCCGCTGACTGCAATCCCGCGACGCAGGCGACGACCCCGGCGACGCAGGCCTCCGGCGACGTTTGGTCGGTGGCGGCCGTGAACCGCTCCACGACGACCGGCGTCTCCACCTCGGCGGCCGAGCGCGCCCCAGGCTGCGGCAGCCGCGCACGCACGAGCGCAGCCGCGACTTTGGTGCCGCCGATGTCCACACCGATGATCGTGCGTACAGGTCCCAAGACGAAGCGCAGCTTACCATGGTGTACACTCAGGCCTAGAGGAAACGCCCCTCGCGGGGCGTAGTCTGCAAGACGGCAGGCGCCCCACTCCCCATCACCACCCGCGGGCGTCGGCGTGCGCCGCGACAGCGATCTTCACATGCGAGACAGCGACACAGACGGGCGCAAGCCCTACAGGACCTACAAGGCCGGCCGCGGCCGGCGCAGCGCCGTGGACGACGCGCTCGCCGGGGCACGCCCGGCCGCCCGCCGGCCGGCTCCCGCTGATCCCGCCGGCTCCCCGGGGGCGGACAAGGAGTACCGCGTCTACCGCCCGCAGTCCGGCAACGGCGGCAACGGCGGCGACGGCAGGGGTCCCAAGACAGAGCGAGGGGTGGCGGCGCCCCTGCCGGCGCAGCGCCGCCGGCGCTTGCGCTGGTGGTACGTGCCCGCCGGCCTCCTGCTCGCGTTCGTCATCGCCGGCGTCGTCGTCACGGTCCTGGCGTGGCCCGGCTACCAGAAGTTCGCGCACGCCGTGGCGCATGCCAACCATCGCGTCGACGCCAGGACGCGCGCGCAGCTCACGCCCGACAAGGGCTGGATCTGGCGCAACGGTACGACGCTCCTGCTCTTCGGCGTGGACAGCAAGGCCGGCGAGCCCGCGCGCTCGGACACGATCATGCTGATGCGCTTCAACCCCAGGACGCACACGATCAACCAGCTCTCGATCCCCCGCGACACGCGCGTCGCGGTGGCCGGCCAGGGCTACACCAAGATCAACGAGGCGATGTTCTGGGGTGGCCCATCGCTGGCCGTCAAGACGGTGAAGCAGTATCTCGGCATCGACGTGAACCACGTCATGGTCGTCAACTTCAAGGGGTTCCCGCGGCTCGTGAACTCGGTCGGCGGCGTCGACATGTACGTGCCCAAGACCCTCACCACCCCCGCCGGCAAGAAGGGACTCACGGTGACGTTCCCCAAGGGGCTGTACCACTTCAACGGCACGGCCGCGATGCTCTACGTGCGCATCCGGCACGCCGACGACGACTTCCACCGCGCGGCGCGCCAGCAGGCCTTCGTGCAGGCGCTCGAGAAGAAGATCGCGCGGCCCTCCAACCTCACCAAGCTGCCGGAGATCGGCCAGCGCTTCATGAGCGGCGTGGCTACGGACCTCACGACCAATCAGATCCTCGAGCTCGCCTACCTCAAGTGGCGGGCCACGGGCGGGTCGAAGGCGGTGATGGTCGGCGCGCCGGCATACATCGGCGGCGTCGCCTACGTACTGCCGCCCTCCGCGGCGGCGCGCCAGAAGATGGTGGAGAAGTTCCTCTCGAACTGAGGGTCGCCGCCCGGCGGCGCGCCCGGCGCTAGTAGCTCACGCCCACCAGCGCGAGGCCGCGCGCGGGCGCCGTCTGGCCCATGAGCCGCCGCTCCCCGGCGGCGAGCGCGGCGGCGAACCCTTCGAGGCTCATGCGCCCCTGGGCGACGTCGACCATGGAGCCCACGGCGACGCGGACCATGTTGTGGAGGAAGCTGCCGGCCGAGACCGAGAAGACCCACTGGTCGGCCGGCGCGGCGGCCGCGCCCGCCGCGCGGGCCCCCGCTGGCGTGGCCGCGACCGCTCTCCAACCTGCGCTGAGCACCTCGCGCACGCAGCTGTGGTAGAGGCGCGCGGAGGGCGTGAGTGCGGCGAAATCCCGTCGGCCGGGCAGCAGGGCGGCGGCCTCAACGAACAGGGCCGTGTCCACGGCGCCACGCACGGCCCACACCCAGGCGCGCTCGCGCACCGGCTTCGCGGGGCCGAGCCACAGGCGGTACTCGTAGAAGCGCGCCCGGGCCTGACGCGCCACGAAACCGGGCGGCGCCGGAGTGACCGCCAGGACGGCGATGTCCGCCGGCAGGATGGCGTTGAGCGCATGGCGCAGACGGTCGGGACGCAGGTCCGGCCGCGCCGTCGCGAACGACGCCACCTGGGCGAGCGCGTGCACGCCTGCATCGGTGCGGCCGGCGACGCTCAGCCGCACGGGCTCGCGCACGATCGTCGCCAGGGCCTCCTCGAGCGTCCCCTGGACCGTGCGCAGACCCGGCTGCCGCGCCCAGCCGCGGTAGGCGGTGCCCTCGTAGGTGAGGTCGAGCCGCCACACCCGAAGAGACGAGTCGGAGCTGCCGATTTCCGCCGCGGCGGCCGCGCGCCCGCTTGCGTTCGTGCTCTCGTTCACCCCGGCACCCTACAGGAGCAGCCCGGCGGCGATGACCGCCGCCGTCAAGGCGAGGAACAGGACGTCCGCCCAGCGCGCGCGCAACGGATGCAGCCGCGTGCGCACGACGCCGGGCTGGTAGCAACGCGCCTCCATCGCGAGCGCGAGATCGTCGGCGCGCCGGAAGCTGAGGACGAACAACGGCACGAGCACCGGGACGAGCGCTCGTGCCCGCGTCGCGAGGCCGCCGCTGCGAAAGTCGGCGCCGCGGGCGCGCTGGGCGCGCATGATCGTGTCGAGCTCCACGAGCAGCGTCGGGATGAACCGCAGGGCGATGGTGACCATGAGCGCCAGCTCGTCGGTCGGCACCCGCAGGCGCCGCAAGGGGCGGCCGAGCCAGGCGAGGCCGTCGGTGAGCGCGATCGGCGCGGTCGTGAGCGTGAGTACGGAGCCGGCGAGGACCAGCACGACGAGGCGAAGACTGAGGAAGGCGGCGAGCTCGATGCCGGCCCAGGAGACGCGCACGAACCCGAAGCTGAAGAACGGTTGTCCCTGGGCGACGATGACCTGCGCGAGGAAGGTCAGGGCCACGAGCCACAGCAGCGGGCGGAAAGCCCGCCAGAACCAGCGCACCGGCACGCCGCTGACGCCGTACGCGACCGCGGCAGCGGCGGCGTACACGGCGAGGCCCAGGAACGAGTCGCGCAGGAAGAGTGCGACGGCCAGCGCCGTCACCGCGACGAACTTGGCGCGCGGATCGAGGCGGTGTATCGGCGAGTCGCCCGGGTAGTACTGCGCCATCGTCGGCTTCACGTCAGCGCCTCCGCGGCCTCGGTGACCGTGCGCGGGGCCTGGGACACGTCACGGCCGAGCCGCCGCCACAGCTGGACCAGGAAGGGCTCGCGCAGGCGGTTCTCGCCGAGCAGCCGGGCGCCGGCGCCCTCGAAGTCCCAGGCGCCGGCGCCAGCCACGCGGCCGTTCGCGAGCAGCAGCAGCTCGTCGCACAGTGCCCAGGCGAGGTCGACGTCGTGCGTGGCGAGCACCATGGTCACGCCGGCCCCTCGGAGGCGCCCGAGGATCGCGGCAAGCTCGTGGCGCGTGCCCGGGTCGAGGCTGACGAAGGGTTCGTCGAGAAGGAGCAACCGCGGCCTCATGGCGAGCACGCCGGCCAAGGCGAGGCGACGCTGCTCGCCGCCGGACAGCGCGTACGGGTGACGCTCGCCGAACTCACCGGGCGGCAGCCCTACCAGCTCCAGCGCCTCCGCCACGGCCTCGTCCACCCGTTCCTGCGGCCACCCCAGGCGCCGCGGACCGAAGGCGACGTCTTCGCGTGCCGAAGGCGCGAACAGCTGGAGCTCGGGGATCTGGAAGACCAGACCGACCTGCTTCTGCAGGGCCGGGTAGCCGTCGGCCCCCGCCTCGAGGCCGTCGAGCGCGATCACGCCGGCCTCGGGCGCGTCGAGCCCGCGCACGAGCTGCAGGAGCGTCGACTTACCCGCGCCCGAGGCGCCAAGCAGCGCCAGCGAGCGGCCCGGAGGGAGCGCCAGCGTGACGTCGCGCACGGCGGGCACCGCGATGCGCGCCTCCTCGTAGCTGAACGAGACGCCCCGGCACTCGAGCCGCATGCCGAGCTGTGGCCGCGCGCCGGGTCCGCTCTCGGGACCCGGACCGCTCACCACCCCGGCTCCAGCTCGGCCACGAGCTCGTCCAAGGTGAGCGGCAGCGTGGTCAGCGCGCGGCCACGCCTCTCGAGCGCAAGCGCCACTTCGCCCGCCGCCGGGAGCCCCAGGCTGAGACGGCGCAGGAGGTCGCCGCGCGCGAAAAGGCCGGCGACGTCGCCCGCGTAGACCTCGGAGCCGCGCTCGAGGGCGATGACCCGGTCGGCGCCGACGATCTCGTCCATCTCCTGCGTGACGTAGACCACGGCGAGACCGTCGTCGCGCAGCCCGTCGACGGCGGCCAGGACGTCGTCGCGTCCGGCGGGGTCTAGCATCGCGGTAGGCTCGTCGAGCACGAGGGCGCGGCGCGGGATGGCGAGGACCCCGGCGAGCGCGGCGCGCTGCTTCTGCCCGCCGGACAGCAGGTGCGGCTCCCGCCGGCGCAGCTCCTCCAAGCCGAAGCGCGCGAGCATCTCGTCCACGCGCCGGCGGATGTCCTCGGTGGGCCAGCCGAGGTTCTCGAGGCCGAAGGCCACGTCCTCCTCCACGTGCTCCGCCACCAGCTGGTTCTCAGGGTTCTGGAAGAGGACGCCTACGTCCCGGCGCGCCGCCAGGCGGCCGTCGGCCGTGAGGAGGTCGTGACCGCAGGCGGCGGCGCGCCGTGCGGCGGCCGGCTTGTCGAGCCCCCCGAGGACGCGGGCCAGCGTCGACTTGCCGGAGCCGTTGGCGCCGACGACCGCGACGAACTCGCCCTCGGCCACCTCGAGATCGAGGTCGCTGAGCGCGTCGGCCTGCGCGCCGGGGTAGCGGTAGTGCAGGCCGGAGACGGAAAGCAGCGGAAGGCTCATCTGGGGCGGCGGGCGGTCCATACCGGGCGAAGCTTACCGCATCACCGGGGCGCGCCCGCGAGCGTCTCGTCGGGAGCCCGACGAGGGGGTGGCCGCCCAACGACGCGAGGGGCGGGCGGCCCTGCGGCCACCCGCCCCTCGCGGTCCAACCTGACGAGCCGGCGGCTAGACCAGCTCGATGTAGGCCTGTTCGCTGCCGTCGCCGGGCCGCGGCCCGAGCTTGATGATGCGCGTGTACCCGCCGTGGCGCTCGCTGTAGCGGGGAGCCACGTCGTTGAAGAGCTTGTAGACGATCTTCTTGTTGCGCAGCATGGCGATGGCCTGCCGGCGCGCATGCAGGTCGCCGCGCTTGCCGAGAGTGATGGCCTCCTCGACGAGGGGCCGCACCTCCTTGGCGCGGGCGACGCCGGTCTTGATCTTCTCGTGCTCGAGGATCTGGCACGCAAGGCCCGACAGCAGCGCGCTGCGCTGGTCGGGCGCCATGTTGAACTTGCGGCCTGACTTTTGATGGCGCATGTTACTCGTCACCCCGTAGAGCCAGCCCCCGCTCGGTGAGCTTGTCCTTGACCTCGTCGATGCTCTTCTTGCCGAAGTTCGGGATGTTGAGCAGCTCGGCCTCCGTCTTGGAGACCAGGTCGCCGACGGTCTGGATACCCTCGCGCTTGAGGCAGTTGTACGAACGGACGCCGAGCTCGAGCTCTTCGATGAGCACGTCGTCCATGCCGCCGCCCCCCAGCGTGGCGCCGAGGCCCTCGATCGGGTACTCCTCGTTGCTGCGCGTGCGGTCGGGGTCGGTGAAGATCGACATCCTGTCGACGAGCAGCTCGGCGGCCTGGCGCAGCGCCTCCTCGGGCATGAGCGCGCCGTTGGTGGTGATGTCGAGAATGAGCTTGTCGTAGTCGGTGCGCTGCCCCACGCGGGCGCTCTCGACGTGGTACGAGACGCGCTTGATCGGGCTGAAGATCGAGTCGATCGGGATGACGCCGATGACGGTCTCGGGCGTCTTGTTGCCCTCCGCCGGCACGTAGCCGGTGCCACGACGGATGGTGAGCATCATCTCGATGGCGCCGCCGTCCGAGAGCGTGGCGATGTGGTGATCCGGATTGAGGATCTCGAGCTCCGCCGGGATGTCGATGTCGGCGGCCACCACCTTGCCGGGCTTGTCCTTGTAGAGCCGCACCTGCACCTCGTCGAGCTCGCCGTGCAGGCGGCACACGAGCTCCTTGAGGTTGAGGATGACGTCGGTGACGTCTTCCTTCACGCCCTTGATGGTGGTGAACTCGTGGGCGACACCTTCGATCTTGACCGAGCTGACGGCCGCCCCTTCGAGCGACGACAGCAGCACCCGGCGCAGAGCGTTGCCGAACGTATGCCCGAAGCCGCGGTCGAGCGGTTCGACCTCGAAGCGCGCCCGGTTGCCGGCGAGCTGCTCGCGGGTGATGTTGGGCATCTGAAACTGTAGCAACTGGCCTCCTGTAGAGTCTTCGCCGCGGGTGAGCTGCTGCAGCGGATTACTTGGAGTAGAGCTCGACGATGAGCTGCTCCTGCACCGGCGTGTCGATCTCTTCGCGCGTCGGAGCGCGGAGGACCTTGCCGGTCAGGTTGTCGTGGTCGACGAGCAGCCACGGGGCCACCGAGGACGTGAGATCGGTGGCGGAGCGCACGGTCTCCACGGCCTTGCTGTTGGTGCGCATGGCGACGATATCGTCCGGGCGCACCTGGTACGACGGGATGTCGACCTTCTTGCCGTTGACCATGAAGTGGGCGTGGCGTACGAGCTGGCGCGCCTGACGGCGCGAAGCCCCGAAGCCCAGGCGATACACGACGTTGTCGAGCCTCATCTCGAGGAGGCACAGCAGGTTCTCGCCGGTGATGCCCTGCTTGCGGCTCGCCACCTCGTAGTAGTGATGGAACTGCTTTTCGAGCAGCTGATAGTAGCGGCGCGCCTTCTGCTTCTCACGCAGCTGAAGCAGGTACTCGCTCTGCTTGATGCGGCCGCGTCCGTGTTCACCCGGCGGGTATGACCGGCGCTCGACCGCACACTTGTCCGTGAGGCAGCGCTCCCCCTTGAGGAAGAGCTTCACGCCCTCGCGGCGACACTGCTTGCACTGGGCTGACGTATCTCTCGCCACGTGGACCTTCCTAGACCCGGCGACGCTTGCGCGGGCGGCAGCCGTTGTGCGGCACCGGCGTCACGTCTTTGACACTGATGATCTCGAGGCCGGCGGCCTGGAGCGAGCGGACCGCGGTCTCGCGGCCCGAGCCCGGCCCGCGCACGAAGACCTCGACCTTCTGGAGGCCATGCTCCATGCCCTTCTTGGCGCACGACTCGGCAGTGACCTGGGCGGCGAAGGGCGTGCTCTTGCGCGAACCCTTGAAGCCGACGGACCCGGCGCTCTCCCACGCGATGACGTTGCCTTCCTTGTCGGTGAGCGTCACCTGCGTGTTGTTGAACGACGTCTTGATGTGCGCCTGGCCGACCGCGATGTTCTTGCGGACCTTGCGGCGCTGACGACCCTTGGCTCTCTGAGGCTTGGCCACTCTGCTCTACTCCTCCGGCTGCTCTGCGGCTACTTCTTGCGCTTGCCGCTGATCGTCCTCTTAGGACCCTTGCGGGAGCGCGCGTTGGTACGCGTACGCTGCCCGTTCACCGGCATGCCGCGCCGGTGGCGGATGCCCCGGTAGCAGCCGATGTCCATCAGGCGCTTGATGTTCTGCGAGCGCTCGCGGCGCAGGTCGCCCTCGACCGTGACTTCGCGGTCGATCGCGTCGCGCAGCTGCACGATCTCTTCTTCGGTGAGGTCACGGACCTTGGTGTTCGGGTCGATGCCGACTACGGACAGGACCTTGTTGGACATGGAGCGTCCGATGCCATAGATGTAGGTGAGACCGATCTCGACCCGCTTCTGCGGCGGGATGTTGACGCCGGCGATACGTGCCATCTGCTGCTACCCCTGCCTCTGACGATGCCGCGGATTGGAGCAGATCACCTGCACCGTCCCGTGACGGCGGATGATCTTGCACTTCTCGCACATCGCCTTGACTGATGCTCTTACCTTCATCCGTGATCCTCGCTCGAGCGCACGGCAAGCCTTGGGCCGCGCGCTGCCTCCGGGCGACCTGCGGCGGCCGCTACTTGAACCGGTACGTGATCCTGCCTCTGCTGAGGTCGTAGGGCGACAACTCGACTTTGACTCTGTCGCCCGGCAGGATGCGGATGTAGTTCATGCGCATCTTGCCGGAGATGTGGGCGAGGACCTCGTGGTTGTTGTCGAGGTGCACCCTGAACATCGTATTGGGCAGGGCTTCGACTACCTCGCCTTCGATCTCGATGGCTTCTTCCTTGTTCGCCATACTCCCTACTCGTCAACAGACAGCGGCCTGACATACTACCATAAACGGCTACGTCCACAAAACAAGCCGTGCGCGTCGGCGCGACGGCCGTCTGGCCGCGCCTCTCGTGACCGCGTCACGCCGGCGCGCCGCTCCTCTCCGAGCGCCGGCGGGTGAGCACCCGCGGCCCCTTCTTGCCCACGGCCACAGTGTGCTCGAAGTGGGCC
Organism: uncultured Thermoleophilia bacterium; assembly: GCA_963709845.1. Lineage (GTDB taxonomy): Bacteria > Actinomycetota > Thermoleophilia > UBA2241 > UBA2241 > CAIXSE01. Next base: position 179,190 of record CAVPXV010000007.1, on the reverse strand, counting down.
GACGGCGACCCGTCCGAGGTGGAGATGCTCCACCCGTCGTCGGCCACGAACACCTCGTGGCCGCCGGCGTTGACCATCGGCTCGATCGCCAGGACCCAGCCCTCCTCGAGGCGCGGGCCGCGGCCCGGATCGCCGTAGTTCGGGATCTGCGGGTCCTCGTGCATCTCGCGGCCCACGCCGTGCCCCACGAGAGAGCGCACGACGCTGAAGCCGGCGGCCTCTACGACCTCCTGCACGGCGTGCGAGACGTCGCCCAGCCGGGCGCCCTCGCGGCACTGGGCGATGCCCGCTTCGAGCGACTCGGCCGTCACCGACAGCAGACTCAGGGCCTCGGCGTCGACGGCGCCCATCGGCATCGTGATGGCCGAGTCGGCCACGTAGCCGCCGAGCGTCACGCCCACGTCGATGCTCAGGATGTCGCCTTCGGCGATCCGGTACGCCCCCGGGATGCCGTGCACCACCATGTCGTTGGGCGAGGCGCAGATCGAGCCTGGGAAACCCCGGTAGCCGAGGAACGTCGGCACCCCGCCGCGAGCTCGGATGAAGCGCTCTGCGAGCCGGTCGAGCTCCGCCGTCGTCACGCCCGGGCGCGCCTCGGCGGCGAGCATGTCGAGACAGTCCGCGAGGATGTCGCCCGCGGCGTCGATCTTGGCGACCTCGGCTGCCGACTTGCGGACGATCACGCGATGTCAGCCGTCCGCGACAAGCTCTTGGACCTGGGCGAAGACCTCGTCCGGCATCCTGCCCCCGCCGTGGGCGCTGCGCAGCACGCCGCGCTCCTCATAGTAGCCGACGAGGGGCTCCGTCTGCGCCCGGTACACGGCGAGGCGGTTGCGCACCGTGTCCTCGTTGTCGTCGGTGCGCTGATAGAGCTCGCCTCCGCACGCGTCGCAGACGCCTTCGACCTTGGGCGGATCGAACACGATGTGATAGCCCTTGCCGCAGTTCCTGCACATGCGCCGCCCGGCAAGACGCTGTACGAGCTCATCCTCGGGCACGTCGATGGCGATCACGTGGGTGACCTGACGACCGGCCTCGGCGAGCAGCGCGTCGAGACGCTCCGCCTGCTCGATCGTGCGCGGGAACCCATCCAGCAGGAAGCCCTGCTGCGCGTCGGGCTCGGCGAGACGGTCGCGCACGACGCCGATCACGACCTCGTCGGGGACGAGCGCGCCGGCCTCCATGTACTTCCGGGCCGCCAGGCCCATCTCCGTCCCCTGCGCCACGGCGGCGCGCAACATGTCGCCGGTGGAGATGTGCGGCAGGCCGTAGCGAGCCACCATGCGCTCGGCCTGCGTGCCTTTGCCGGCGCCGGGAGCGCCGAGCAGGATGACGTTGAGTTGCCTGTCTGCCATCGCTGCCCCGCCTACTTGAGGAAGCCCTCGTAGTGACGCATCAGCAGCTGCGCCTCCATTTGCCGCATGGTGTCGAGAGCGACGCCGACGACGATGAGCAGCGACGTGCCGCCGAAGTAGAACGGCACGTTGAGGTAGCGCGACATGATCCACGGCAGCACCGCGAGGGCGGCGAGGAAGAGCGCGCCCGGCAGCGTGAGCCGCGTGAGAATGCGGTCGAGGTACTCGGCGGTGGGGCGGCCCGGCCGCACGCCGGGGACGAACCCGCCGTACTTCTTGAGGTTGTCGGCCTGATCGATGGGGTTGAACGTCACGGCCGTGTAGAAGTACGTGAAGATGATGATGAGGATGGCCTCGCCGATGATGTAGAGGAACGTGTTGGGCCCGAACGTGCGGTTGAACCAGCCGGCGATGCCGCCGGTGCCGAGGAACTGCGCGAACGTCGGCACGATCATCATGATCGACGCGGCGAAGATGACAGGGATGACCCCGGCCATGTTGACCTTGAGCGGGATGAAGGTGCTGGTGCCGCCCATCATCCGGCGGCCGACGACCCTCTTGGCGTACTGCACGGGCACACGTCGCTCGCCCGTCGTGATCCAGATCACGCCCACCACCACGGCGAGCGCGATGAGCAGGAACAGCACGATGGTCACCACGTTCAGCGTGAAGAGCCTGGCGGCGCCGCCGGGGATCCGCGACACGATGCTGATGAAGATGATGATGGACATGCCGTTGCCGATGCCGCGCGCCGTGATGAGCTCGCCCAGCCACATGACCACCACGGCGCCGGTCACGAGGCCGGCCACGATGAGGGAGGCGCGCGCGACGCTAAGGTTGGGCAGCACGCCCTCACTGCGGAACAGCACGATATAGCCCATGGCCTGAACGAGCGAGAGCGCGACGGTGAGCCACCGCGTGTACTTGGTGATCTCCTTCTGGCCCTGCTCGCCCTCCTTGGCGAGCTCCTCGAGCTTGGGGATGACGACCGTGAGGAGCTGCATGATGATCGACGCCGTGATGTACGGCATGATGCCCAGCGCGAACAGCGCGAGGCGCCCGAGCGCGCCGCCCGAGAACAGGTTGAGGAAGCCGAGGACCCCCTGATTGCCGCTTTGGATGAACCGGGCGACGGCGGCCGTGTCCACACCGGGCACCGGCACGTGGTCGCCGAAGCGATAGATCGCGATCATCGCCGCCGTGAAGAGGAGCTTCGTGCGCAGCTCCGGGAGCTTCCAGGCGTTGACGAGCGATTGCCAGAGCTTGTTGTTCACTGCCCCGCTGCTCCCGCGCCGCTCAGAGGAGCTCGGCCTTGCCGCCGGCCGCCTCGATCTTCTCCACGGCACTGCGAGAGTAGAGCTGCACGCGCACGCTCAGGGCCTTGTCGAGGTCGCCCCCGCCGAGCACCTTGATGGGCGTGCGCGTGTTCTTGACGATGCCCTTGGCGACCAGCGCCTCGGGCGTGACCTCGTCGCCGGCCGCGAACGCCGCCGAGAGACGGCCCACGTTGACCGGCACCGCGTAGGTGCGAAACGGGCCGATCGGCATGCTCTTCTTCATGTGCGGGCCGCGCAGCTTGCCGAGGCGCATGTAGAGCGGCATCTGGCCGCCCTCGTAGCCGGGGCGCACGCCGCCGCCGGAGCGGGCGTTGTAGCCCTTGTGCCCCTTGCCGGCGGTCTTGCCCTGGCCGCTGCCCTTGCCGCGGCCGAGGCGCTTGGTGTTCTTGGTCGAACCCGCGTTGGGACGCAGGTCGTGCAGTCCTAGTTCAGCCATGTCACGACTTCTTCGTTGCCGGGCGCACCTCGACGAGGTACGCGACCTTGTTCACCATGCCGCGGATCACGGGGGTGTCCTCGTGCACCACGGTGTGACGGATGCGCTTGAGGCCGAGCGCGCGCAGCGTGCCGCGATGGCTCGGAAGCCGGCCGATCGCGCTCTTGACCTGGGTGATCTCGAGATAGGTGCTCATGCGCCTCAGGCCTCCCCGGCGGCCGGGGCGGGCGCGCCCTCGGCGACCGTCTCTTCACGCGCCTCGAGGCCGAGAACCTTGCTCACCGAGATGCCGCGCAGGCGTGCCTGTCCCTCGGGAGTCTTGAGCGATTGCAGGCCCGCGACGGTGGCACGCACCAGGTTGATGGGGTTCGTCGTCCCCAGCGACTTGGTGAGGATGTCGCGCACGCCGGCGAGCTCGAGGACGGCGCGCACGCCGCCGGCGGCGATGACGCCGGTACCCGGCGCGGCCGGCTTGAGCAGCACGCGAGCCGCGCCGTAGCGGCCGATCACGAGGTGCGTGGTCGTCGTGCCGTTGTAGCGCGGCACCGTGAACAGGTTCTTCTTCGCGTCCTCGATCGCCTTCTGGATCGCCAGCGGCACCTCGCGCGCCTTGCCGTAGCCGGCGCCCACGTGACCGTTCTCGTCACCGACGACGACCAGGGCCGTGAAGGAGAACCGCCGGCCGCCCTTGACGACCTTGGCGACGCGGTTGATATCGACGACGCGCTCTTTGAGCTCGTTGCCTTCGCTGAATGATCCTCTAGCCACGGGGTCCTTTACTCCTTGTCAGAAAACCAGGCCGCCCTCGCGGGCGCCCTCGGCGAGAGCCTTCACCCGGCCGTGATACAGGTAGCCGGAACGATCGAAGACCACGCGTTCAATGCCGCTGTCCTTGGCCCGCTGGGCCAGCAATTCGCCGACCTTCCGGGCGACGTCGGACTTCTTGAGACCCTTGCCCTCCACCTCGGCGGAGCGCACCGCGGCGAGCGTGCGGGCCGCGGCGTCGTCGACGAGCTGGGCGTAGATCGCCTTGTTGGAGCGGAACACCGAGACGCGCGGCCGTTCCGCCGTACCCTCGATGCGCCCGCGGATGCGGCGCTTGCGGCGGGCGCGGGCTTCTCTGATCGTCAATGTGCTCATCGTCTGGACGTTCCTCTTCTCTCAGGCAGCTTAGGCGCGCTTGCCGACCTTGCGCTGGACCTGCTCGCCGGCGTACCGGATGCCCTTGCCCTTGTAGGGCTCGGGCGGGCGGATCGAGCGCACCTTTGCGGCCACTTCGCCCACCACCTGCTTGTCGATGCCCCGGACCACGACGACCGTGGCCTGCGGCGTCTCGAAGTCGATGTGCTCGGGCGGCTCGATGAGCACAGGGTGGCTGTAACCCACCAGCAACTCCAGGGCGTTGCCCTTGACGCTGGCGCGGTAGCCGACGCCGACGATCTCGAGACGCTTCTCGTAGCCGGCCGTGACGCCCGTGACCATGTTGGCGATGAGCGTCCGTGTGAGGCCGTGCAGCGAGCGGTGCTGCCCGCTGTCGGTGGGCCGCTTGACCTCGATGACGCCGTCGCCGACCTCGACCTGCATCTCGCGCGGCACCCGCTGCGTGAGCTCACCCTTGGGGCCCCTCACCGTCACGACCGCGTTGTCGTACGCGAACTCCACGCCGTCAGGCAGCGGGATGGGAGCTTTACCGATCCTCGACATGTGCCGTCCTCACCAGATGAAGCAGATCACCTCGCCACCCAGGCCAAGCTTTCGCGCTTCCGCGCTGGTCACGAGGCCGCGTGACGTGGAGATGATCGCCGTGCCGAGCCCGCCGAGCACCTTGGGCAACGACTCCTTCTTGGCGTACACACGACGCCCGGGCTTGGAGACGCGCTTGATGCCGGAGATGACCCGCTCTCTGTTCTTGCCGTACTTGAGCTCGACGATGATGACCTCGCCGTGCTCTCCCTGCTTCGTCTCGTATCCGGAGACGTAGCCCTGATCGGTCATGAGCCGCGCGATCTCGACCTTCATCCGCGACGACGGGATCTCGACCGTCGAGTGCCGGGCGGTGCTGCCGTTGCGGATGCGCGTCAGCATGTCGGCGATGGGGTCTGTCATTGACACGATCCTCGCCTCCTTACCAGCTCGACTTGGTCAGACCGGGGATGACGCCCTGGTGCGCGACTTCGCGCAGGCAGATGCGGCAGAGCCCGAACTTGCGATAGTACGCACGCGGGCGGCCACACCTGGCGCAGCGGCTGTACTCGCGCGTCTTGTAGCGCTGCTTGCGCCCGGCTTTCACCACGAGGGATGTCTTGGCCATGCTTCAGCTGCTCCTAGTTCGACCGGAACGGCATGCCCAGCTTCGCAAGCAGGGCACGCCCTTCCTCGTCCGACTTGGCGGTCGTCGTGATGACGATGTTCAGACCGCGGGATTGCTCGACCGAGTCGTAGTCGATCTCGGGGAAGATCGTCTGCTCGCGCACGCCCATTGCGAAGTTGCCGCGCCCGTCGAACTGGCTCGGCGAGATGCCGCGGAAGTCGCGGATGCGCGGCAGGGCGATAGAGACCAGGCGGTCGATCATCTCGTACATGCGCTCGCCGCGCAGGGTGACGCGGCAGCCGATGGACATGCCCTCGCGCAGCTTGAAGCTGGCGATCGACTTGCGCGCCTTGGTGACGGCAGGACGCTGCCCGGTGATGAGCGCCAGTTCCTCGATCGCGTCGTCGAGCAGCTTGGCGTTCGTCTTCGCCTCGCCCACCCCCATGTTCAGGGTCACCTTGGTGACGCGCGGCACTTCCATGACGTTGCGGTAGCCGAACTCCTGCTTGAGCTCGGGCACGATCTCCTTGTTGTACTTGTCCTTGAGCCTTGCCATGGTCACGCCTTGTCGATGTCTTTGCCGCAGTCCTGGCGGCGGCAGATGCGGACCTTACCGCCGTCCTCGAGCAGCCGGTACCCGACCCGGGTGGGCTGGCCGCAGGCGGGGCACACGAGCATCACGTTGGATGCGTCGATGGGCGCCTCGCGCTCGATCACGCCACCCTGAGGGTTCTTCTTCGGGTTGGGCTTGGTGTGCTTCTTGATCATGTTGAGCCGCTCGATGACGATGCGCCGGCTCTCGGTCTCGACGCGCATCACCTTGCCGGTCTTGCCGGACTCCTTGCCGCTGACGACCTTCACCTGGTCGCCCTTCTTGATCTTCATGTTGCTCATCACAGCACCTCGGGAGCGAGCGACACGATCTTCATGAAGTTCTTCTCGCGCAGCTCGCGGGCCACGGGACCGAAGATGCGGGTCCCGCGGGGGTTGTTCTGGTTGTCGATGAGGACGGCGGCGTTCTCGTCGAACGCGATGTAGGTGCCGTCCTTGCGACCGAACTCCTTCTTGGTGCGCACGACGACGGCGCGCACGACGTCGCCCTTCTTCACGCCGCCGCCGGGCGTCGCCACCTTGACGGTGCCGACGATGATGTCGCCGACGGTCGCGTAGCGGCGCCTCGAGCCCCCGCGGATCCGGATGCAGAGGATCTCGCGCGCGCCCGTGTTGTCGGCGACTCGTAGTCTGGACTCAACCTGGATCATGGATTCCCTCTGCCGGCTTTCTTACTTGGCCTTCTCGAGGACCTCGAGGAGCCGCCAGCGCTTGGTCGCGCTCAGCGGACGCGTCTCGACGACGCGCACGAGATCGCCGACGCCGGCCGCATTTTGCTCGTCGTGGACGTGGAGCTTGCTCGAGCGGCGCACCACCTTGCCGTAGCGCTCGTGCTTCTGCGCAACGTCGATGCGCACGACGATCGTCTTGTCCATGGCGTCACTCACGACGACGCCCCGGCGCTCCTTGTGACCCGGCACCTTCTCCGGCGCCTTGCGCTCGACCTTGGCGCGGGTCTTGGCGGCCGAGACCTTCTTGGCCGGCGCGGCCTTGGTCTCGGCGGCCTTCTTGCCGGCGGCCGGCTTCTTGACCGTCGCCTTCTTGGTCGCCGTCTTCTTGGCGGCGGGCTTGCGCGCGGCCGACTGCTTGGGCGCGGGTTTGCCGCTGTCCGTCTTCTTCGCTGTAGCCATCAGGCTTCACCACCGGCTGCCTGGCGTAGGCGCTCGCGTTCGGCCTGCATGGTGAGCAGGCGAGCGATCTCGCGGCGCGTCGCGTTCAACTTGTGCGGATTGTCGAGCTGCCCGGTAGCGTGCTGGAAGCGCAGGTTGAAGAGCTCCTTGCGCGTGTCCTTCAGGCGCACGATCAGCTCGTCGTCAGAGAGCTCGCGGAGCTTGCTAGCCTTCAAGGAGACCGCCCTCCCTCGTCACGAACTTGCACTTGATGGGCAGCTTGTGCGCGGCCAGGCGCATCGCCTCGCGCGCCACCGGCTCGCTCACGCCGGCAAGTTCGAACATCACCTTGCCGGGCTTCACCACGGCCACCCAGGACTCGGGCGAACCCTTGCCGCCGCCCATGCGGGTCTCGGCGGCCTTTCTCGTGATCGGCTTGTGCGGGAACACGTTGATCCACACCTTGCCGCCACGCTTGATATGACGAGTCATGGCGATACGAGCGGCCTCGATCTGGCGGTTGGTCACCCAGCCGCGGTCCACCGCCTTGAGGCCGAACTGGCCGAACTCGACGGTAGTGCCGCCCTTGGCTTCGCCGGCCATGCGACCGCGCTGTTGTTTCCTGTGCTTGACTCTCTTCGGCAGGAGCATCCTCTACGTCCTCTCTACCGTCAGCTCTGCTCGGTGGTCGGCTCGGCCGGCTTGGTCTCCGGCGCGGCCTGGGGCTTTGGAGCGGGCGCAGCCTTGCGCTCGGGAGCCCTGCGGCCCATGGGCGCGCTCGGGCCGCTGGGTCCGGTCGGGCCTGGCCTTCCGCCCTGCTGGCGGCCACCGCCGCCCGAACGGCCACCGCCGCCGGGACGACCGCCACCGGCGCCACCGCCGCCCGGACGGCCACCGCCGCCGGGGCGACCGCCGCCGGCGCCACCGGCGCCCGGACGGCCACCGCGGCCGCGATCGCGACCGCGATCGTCGCGGCGCTGCTCGTCGCGCTCCTGGCGGGCCTTGGCCTCGTCCATCGGATAGCCCTCGGGCAGGATCTCGCCCTTGTTGATCCACACCTTCACGCCGATGCGGCCGAACGTGGTGCGCGCCTCGCGGAAGCCGTAGTCGATGTCGGCGCGCAGGGTGTGCAGTGGCACGCGGCCCTCGCTGTAATGCTCCATGCGCGCCATCTCGGCGCCGCCCAGGCGGCCGCCACAGCGCACGCGCATGCCGGCGGCGCCGGAACGCATGGCGCTGGTGAGCGCGCGCTTCATGGCGCGGCGGAAGCTCACGCGGTTCTCGAGCTGCTCGGCGATTGACTGGGCGACCAGCACCGCGTCCAGCTCCGGCCGCTTGACCTCGACGATGTTGACCTGGACGTTCTTGCGCGTCATGCCGTGGATCTCTTTGCGCAGCGCATCGACCTCGGAGCCGCTCTTGCCGATCACGATGCCCGGCCGCGCGGTGTGGATATCGATGGTCACGTTGTTCTGGTCCTTGCGGATCATGATGCGCGAGAGACCCGCGTGCGCGAGCTTCCGCATGATGTGCGTGCGGATCAGCTCGTCCTCGGCCAGGAACTCCTTGAACTCTTTCTCTGTATACCAGTGCGACTTCCAGTCGTGGATGACGCCGACGCGGAACCCGCCCGGATGCACCTTCTGGCCCACTAGGAACGGACCTCCCTCTGCTCCACGGCGATGGTGATGTGGCTGCTGCGCTTGCGGATGCGGTTCACGCGGCCCATGGCCCGGAACTGCCACCGCTTGAGGGTCGGACCCTCGTCCACGCGAGCCTCCTTGACGAAAAGGTCGTCCGCCGAGAGCGCGTTGTTGTTCTCGGCGTTGGCCACGGCGGAGTTCAGGACCCTAGCGACCACACGCGCGGCGTTGCGATTGGCGAAGAAGAGCGTGCTGCGCGCCTCGGCCACGGACTTGCCGCGGATGAGGTCCGCGGCTTCACGCGCCTTGCGCGGCGTCACGCGCACGTACTTCGCCTGTGCTCTTACTGCCATGACCCGTTACCTTCTGGCCGAGCGGTCGCCCTTGATGTGACCGCGGAACGTGCGGGTGAGCGCGAACTCGCCCAGCTTGTGACCGACCATCGACTCGCTGATGAAGATGGGCACGTGCTTGCGTCCGTCGTGCACGGCGATGGTGTGACCGACCATGTCGGGGAAGACCGTCGAGGCCCGCGACCAGGTCTTGATCATCTTCTTCTGGCCGGCGGCGTTCATCGCTTCGATGCGCTTGAGTAGGCGCTCCTCGACGAACGGACCCTTCTTTGCTGACCTGCTCAAAAGGTGCCTCCTGCCTTACCCGCGCTTGCCGCGCTTGCGGCCGCGGATGATGAACTTGTCGGACTGCTTGTGGTTGGACCTGGTGCGATAGCCGAGCGTCGGCACGCCCCAGGGCGTGACCGGATGACGGCCGGCGGTCGTCTTGCCCTCGCCGCCGCCGTGCGGGTGGTCCACCGGGTTCATGGCGGTGCCGCGCACCGTCGGGCGGACGCCGCGCCAGCGCGTGCGCCCCGCCTTGCCGCCGTCGATGTTGGAGTGGTCGGCGTTGCCGATCTCTCCCACCGTCGCGCGGCAGGTGACGCGGATGCGGCGCAGCTCGCCGGAGGGCAGGCGCACGACGCCGTAGCCCTTCTCCTTGGCCTGCAGCTGCGCGCTGGTGCCGGCGCTGCGGACCAGTTGGGCGCCGCGGCCCGGCTGCAGCTCGATGTTGTGGATCGTCGTGCCGGCCGGGATGTTCTCCAGCGGCAGCGCGTTGCCCGCCTTGATGTCGGCGGCCGGGCCGGACTCGACCGTGTCGCCGACCTTGAGGTCCTTGGGCGCGAGGATGTAGCGCTTCTCGCCGTCCGCGTAGTGCAGCAGGGCGATGCGCGCCGAGCGGTTCGGGTCGTACTCGATGTGCGCGACCTTCGCCGGCACGCCGTCCTTGTCGCGCTTGAAGTCGATGATCCGGTAGCGGCGCTTGTGCCCGCCGCCCTGGTGGCGGGTCGTGATGCGCCCGTAGTTGTTGCGACCACCGTTCTTCTTGAGCGGCGCCAGCAGCGAGCGCTCCGGCTCGCTGCGCGTGACGTCGTCGAACGTGTCGACCGTCATGAAGCGGCGGCCGGGCGACGTCGGCTTGAATCTCTTGATGCCCATTACCTGCCCTCGAAGAATTCGATCTTGTCGCCGGGCGCGAGCTGCACTACGGCCTTCTTCCAGGCCGCGGTGCGACCTTTCGACGCCCCGCGCCGCTTGGGCTTGGGCCGCACGTTGGCGGTGGACACGGCGACCACCGTGACGTTGAAGAGCTGGGCGACCGCCTGGGCGATCATGGTCTTGTGCGCATCCGGGTGGACGCGGAAGGTGTAGCGGTCGTGGTCGATCTGCGCGTAGCTCTTCTCGGAGATGATGGGCTTGATGATGATCTTCTCGGCTTCAACCATGGCTCAGGCCTCGTTCAGGGCGGCGAACGCCTTCTCGGTGAGGACCAGCGAGCGGGCGCGCAACACCTGCTCGGTGGAGAGCGCCCCGACCTCGGACGCCTCGGCGTAGGAGAGGTTGCGCACGGACTTCACGACGGAGGGCTCGTCGTGCGTGACGACGAGCACCGGAGCCGCGATGTCGAGCTTGACGAGGAAGTCGTTCAGCGCCGCCGTGCTGGGCTCGTCCACCCTCAGACCGGCGGCCACGAACAGGTTGCCGTTCTCGGCGCGGTTGCTCAGGGCCATGGCCAGCGCCTTGCGCACGACCTTGCGATTGACCTTGATGTCGAAGGAGCGTGGCCTCGGGCCGAAGACGACGCCGCCCCCGGTCCGCAGCGGCGACTTCACGCTGCCGGCGCGGGCGCGGCCCGTGCCCTTCTGCCGGTACAGCTTGGCGGTGGAGCCAGCGACCTCGCCGCGCGTCTTCGTCGACGCGGTGCCGCGCCGGCGGGCGGCCTGCTCGGCGCGTACCACGAGGTGCAATGTGTTGACGTCGGCCGGCACGCCGAAGACGGCGGCGTTGAGCTCCTTGGCCTCCAGCTGCTTGCCCGTGACGTCGACCACCGTGGCCCTGCCCACTTCGCCGTGGCGAAGCTCGGGCGCCGGCTTCTTCTCGGCCTTCGCGCGAGCGGGCCGCTCGGCGACCGGCTTGGCGGCCTCGGGCTTGACCACCTCGGCCTTGGCGGCCGGCTTGGATGCGGCCTTCCTGGCGGGCGGCTTCTTGGCGGGCGGCTTCTTGGCGGCCGGCTTCTTGGCGGCCGGCTTCTCGGCGGCCGGAACCTCGGCCGCGGCCGGCTCCGCCTTCTCGGCGGCCGGCTTGGCGGCGGCCTTCTTGGCGGCCGGCTTCTTGGCGGCCGCGGCCGGCTCGGCCTTCTTCGCGGCCGGCGTGGCCTTCTTCACGGCCGGCTTCTTGGCGGCCGGCTTGGCGGCGGCCTTCTTGGCGGCCGGCTTCTCGGCGGCGGCCTTCTCGGCGCCGGCCACCGCCGCCGTGTCCTTGTCGGGCGCGGCGGCCTCGACGTCCGCCGACTTCTTGGTCTCGTCGGGGGTCACTGCTACCTGCCCTTGATCACGACGACGGAGTTCTTGGCCCCGGGCACCGAGCCCTTGATGAGCAGCAGGTTGTTCTCGACGTCGCGTCGGACGATCTTGAGCCCCTGCTGGGTCACACGCTGCGACCCCATGTGCCCACTCATGCGCATGCCCTTGAACACACGGCTCGGGTATGCGCTGGCGCCGATCGAACCCGGCTGCCTTACGTTGTGCGAACCGTGGGTCTCGGGCCCGCGGCCGAAGTTGTGCCGCTTGATCGTGCCCTGGAATCCCTTGCCCTTGCTGACGCCGGCGACGGTGACGGCCTGACCGTCCTCGAACGCCTCGACGGTGACGGTGTCGCCGACCTTGAGGTCGCCGACGCCGTCGAACTCGGCGAGGTGCCGCATGCCGTGCTTGAGCCCCGCCTTCTTCAGGTGGCCGAGCTCGGGCTTGCTGATGTGCTTGTCCTTGCACTCCTCGAAGGCGAGCTGCACGGCCTCATAGCCGTCCGTATCGAGCGTGCGGATCTGCGTCACGGGACACGGACCAGCCAGGACGACGGTGACGGCCACGACATTGCCGTCGTCGTCGAACAGCTGGGTCATGCCTATCTTCTTGCCGATGATGCCAGTCATGTTCCGCTCTACAGCTTGATCTCGATGTGGACACCGGCCGGCAGATCGAGGCGCATCAGTTGGTCCACGGTCTTGGGCGTGGGCTGATGGATGTCGATGAGCCGCTTGTGCGTGCGGATCTCGAAGTGCTCACGCGAGTCCTTGTCCTTGAACGGGCTCTTGATCACGCAGTACACGTTCTTCTCCGTGGGGAGCGGCACGGGGCCAGAGATGGTCGCGCCGCTGCGCTGCGCGGTCTCCACGATGGATTTCGCGCTGCGCTCGATCAGCTCGTGATCGTAAGACTTCAACCTGATGCGTATCTTCTGTTGAGCCACTCTAGCCTTCTCTGTCCTGTTCACGTGGCCGGGCGTGTCGCTCGCACGAGCGTGCGCCAGCACGCCCGGCCCGAAGGGTGGTCGGCGTCCTATTCGATGATCTTGGTGATCGCCCCGGCGCCCACGGTACGGCCGCCCTCGCGGATGGCGAAGCGAAGACCTTCTTCCATCCCGATCGGGGTGATGAGCTTGACTTCCATGACGGTGTTGTCGCCCGGCATGACCATCTCGACGCCCTCTTCGAGGGTGATGACGCCGGTCACATCCGTCGTGCGGAAGTAGAACTGCGGCCGGTAGCCGTTGAAGAACGGCGTGTGCCGGCCGCCCTCGTCCTTGGAGAGGACGTAGACCTGGGTCAGGAAGTGCGTGTGTCCGGTGATGCTGCCCGGCTTGGCGCAGACCATGCCACGCTCGATCTCCTCGCGCTTGGTGCCGCGCAGGAGGATGCCGATGTTGTCGCCGGCGCGGCCCTCGTCGAGCAGCTTGCGGAACATCTCGACGCCGGTGACCGTGGTCTTCATCGGCTTGTCGCGCATGCCGACGATCTCGATCTCCTCACCGACCTTGACGATACCGCGCTCGACGCGCCCGGTGGCGACGGTGCCGCGACCGGTGATCGTGAAGACGTCCTCCACCGGCATCAGGAAGGGCTTGTCGATGTCGCGCTCAGGCTCGGGGAGGTAGCTGTCGAGCGCGTTGGTGAGCTCGATGATGCTGCCGCACCACTCGCAGTCGTCCTTGCCGCAGCCGCACTCGAGAGCCTTGAGGGCGGAGCCCTTGATGACGGGGAGCTCGTCGCCGGGGAACTCGTACTCGCTGAGGAGCTCGCGGACCTCCATCTCGACCAGTTCGATGAGCTCGGGGTCGTCGACGAGGTCGGTCTTGTTCATGTAGACGATGATGTTCGGCACGTTGACCTGGTGGGCGAGCAGGATGTGCTCGCGCGTCTGCGGCATGGGGCCGTCGTCGGCGCCCACGACGAGGATCGCGGCGTCCATCTGGGCCGCGCCCGTGATCATGTTCTTGATGTAGTCGGCGTGGCCCGGGCAGTCGACGTGAGCGTAGTGGCGCTTCTCGGTCTCGTACTCCACGTGCGCGGTGGCGATGGTGATGCCGCGCTCGCGCTCTTCCGGCGCCTTGTCGATCATGTCGAACGCGGTGAACTCGGTATTGCCACCACGGTTGTGCAGCACGAGCGTGATCGCAGCAGTGAGGGTGGTCTTGCCATGGTCGACGTGACCGATGGTGCCCACGTTCATGTGTGGCTTGCTGCGGTCAAACTTCTGCTTCGCCATGTCTGCTACTCCTTTTCCCGAAACCCGGAGGTTGAGGTCACACAAAAAGCGGCACGGCTGCCTGCCGTACCAAAGGTCGGCAGTATACACGAAGCCGACCGGCTGGGGCAACTGGAACGGTGTTGGCGCGGGCTAGGCACCGCGCACCTTGGCGACGATCTCGGTAGCGATGGAAGCGGGCACCTCTGCGTAGTGCTTGAACTGCATGGTGTAGGTGGCGCGGCCCTGCGTGTTGGAGCGCACGTCGGTGGCGTACCCGAACATCGTGGAGAGCGGCACCGTCGCGGTGATCACTTGGGCGTTGCCGCGTGGTTCCATGCCGTCGATGTGGCCGCGGCGTGAGTTGAGGTCGCCCATGACGTCGCCCATGTACTCCGAGGGCGTGACGACCTCGACGGCCATCATCGGCTCGAGCAGCACGGGCTTGGCCTTCTGCGCGGCGTTCTTGAAGGCCAGGGAACCCGCGATCTTGAACGCCATGTCGGACGAGTCGACTTCGTGGTAGCTGCCGTCGATGAGCGCGACCTTGATGTCGACCATCGGGTAACCGGCGAGGACGCCGGTGCTCATCGCCTCCTGGATGCCGTCGTCGACCGACGGGATGTAGTCGCGCGGGATGGTCCCACCCACGATGCGGCTCTCGAACTCGTAGCCGCCGCCGGGCTCGTTGGGGCCCATGTCGATGACCACGTGACCATACTGGCCCCGGCCGCCGGTCTGGCGCACGAACCGGCCCTCGACCTTCTCGACCTTGTTGCGCACCGTCTCCCTGTAGGCGACCTGGGGCCTGCCGACGTTGGCATCGACGTTGAACTCACGCGTGAGGCGGTCGACGATGATCTCGAGGTGCAGCTCGCCCATGCCGGCGATGATCGTCTGGCCCGTCTCCTCGTCGGTGTGCACGCGGAAGGTGGGGTCCTCCTCGGCGAGGCGCTGCAGTGAGTTCCCGAGCTTCTCCTCGTCGGCCTTCGTCTTGGGCTCGATGGCCACGAAGATGACCGGCTCGGGGAACTCCATCGATTCGAGGATGATGGGCTTGCTCTGCTCGGCGAGCGTGTCGCCGGTGCCGGTGACCTTGAGGCCGACGGCCGCCGCCAGCTCGCCGGCGTAGATCTCCTCGCGGTCCTCGCGGTGGTTGGCGTGCATCTGCAGGATGCGGCTGATGCGCTCGCGCTTGTCCCGGGTGGCGTTGAGCACGTACGAACCGGCCTTGAGCGTCCCGGAGTACACGCGGAAGTAGGTGAGCTTGCCCACGTACGGGTCTACGGCGACCTTGAAGGCGAGCGCCGCGAAGGGCTCGTCGTCGGCCGTGTGTCGCGTCGCCTCGTCGCCGTTGGGCTTGACGCCCTTGACGGGCGGCACGTCGGCCGGCGACGGCAGGTATTCGACGATGGCGTCCATGAGCGGCTGCACGCCCTTGTTCTTGAAAGCGGAGCCGCAGAGCACGGGCGTGATGCTGATGTCGAGAGTGGCCTGGCGGATGACCTCGCGCATGTGCGCGGGCGTGATCTCCTCGCCGTCCAGGTAGGCCTCGAGCAGATGGTCGTCATGGTCGGCGATCGACTCGATCAGCTTGAGCCGGTACTCGTCGGCGAGCGGCCGCAGGTCCTCGGGGATCTCCTCGACGTCGAAATCGGTGCCGAGCTCGTCCCTATAGAGGATCGCCCGCATCTCGATGAGGTCGATGATGCCGCGGAAGTCGGCCTCGCGGCCGATGGGGATCTGCAAGGCGACCGGATTGGCGCCGAGCCGGTCCACCATCATCTGCAGGCCGCGGTAGAAGTCGGCGCCGATGCGGTCCATCTTGTTGACGAAAGCGATGCGCGGGATGCCGTACTTGTCGGCCTGGCGCCACACCGTCTCGGACTGAGGCTCGACGCCCCCGACGGAGCAGAACAGGGCGATGGCGCCGTCGAGCACGCGCAGGCTTCGTTCGACCTCCATCGTGAAGTCCACGTGCCCGGGCGTGTCTATGATGTTGATCTGCGTGTCACGCCACGAGACGGTGGTGGCCGCCGAGGTGATGGTGATGCCGCGCTCCTGCTCCTGCGCCATCCAGTCCATCACCGCCGCACCCTCGTGCACCTCACCGATCTTGTGGGTCTTGCCGGTGTAGTACAGGATGCGCTCGGTGGTCGTCGTCTTGCCGGCGTCGATGTGCGCCATGATGCCGATGTTGCGCGTGTGGTCTAGCGAGAACTGTCGCATGCTGCTCGTCTTGTTCCTTCCATGCAAAAGCCCCTCACCGACGAAGGTCAGTGAGGGGCCTTCGGCGGACTACCAGCGATAGTGTGCGAAGGCCTTGTTGGCCTGCGCCATGCGGAAGATGTCGTCCTTCTTCTTGAAGGCGCCGCCCTGGGCGGCGAGCGCGTCGAGCATCTCGCCGGCCAGGCGCTCGGCCATGACCTTCTCGCGCCGCTCGCGGGCGAAGCTCACGAGCCAGCGGATGGCGAGCGTGCGGGCGCGGCGCCCGGGCACCTCGACGGGGACCTGATAGGTCGCGCCGCCGACGCGGCGGCTTTTTACCTCCAGGTGCGGCGTGAGCGCCTGGATGGCCTCCTGCAGCACCTCCACGGGATCGCGGCCGGTCTTCTCCCGGACGATCTCGAGCGCACCGTAGACGATCTGCTCGGCCGTGGACTTCTTGCCGTCGAGCAGCACCTTGTTGATCACCTGGGTGACGAGCTTGCTGTTGTAGACGGGGTCGGGGAGTACCTCCCGACGGGTGACGGTACCTCTACGCGGCATGACTTACCTCGATCCCTTGCCCTTGGCGCCGTAGCGGGAGCGCGCCTTCTTGCGATCGGCGACGCCGGCCGCGTCGAGAGTGCCGCGGATGACCTTGTAGCGAACGCCCGGCAGGTCCTTGACGCGGCCACCACGCACGAGCACCACGGAGTGCTCCTGCAGGTTGTGCCCGATGCCGGGGATGTACGACGTGACTTCCATGCCGTTCGTCAGCCGGACGCGCGCGACCTTACGCAGGGCGGAGTTGGGCTTCTTGGGTGTGGTCGTGTAGACGCGCGTGCACACCCCGCGCTTCTGGGGCGAGCCCTTGAGCGCCGGAGTCTTGGCGCGCTTCGTCTTGCTCTCGCGCCCCTTGCGGACGAGCTGGCTGATGGTTGTCATCTGACCTCTCTGGTGTCTGTGGTCTGCCGCTGAAGACAGCGGCGTTGTAGTCTAGCGAAAGAGGGCTGCGGCCGCAAGACGAAGGCGATGCGGCCGCAGCCCTGCGACCTGGCGTGCGAGCGGCGGCTCAGTCGTCGCCGTCTTGATCGAGGAAGCGGATCGACGAGTCGCTGGTCATGAGGCGGTCGGCCTCGGCCAGGGCCTCGGCCCTCCCCGCCGGGTAGATGTCCACGCCGCGGTAGCGCCGCAGCCCGGTCCCGGCCGGGATGAGCTTGCCGATGATGACGTTCTCCTTGAGGCCCTGGAGCGTGTCGGTCTTGCCCTCGATGGCGGCGTCGGTGAGCACCTTCGTGGTCTCCTGGAAAGAGGCCGCGCTCAGGAAGCTCTCCGTGGCGAGCGAGGCCTTGGTGATCCCCAGGATGACCTGCTCAGCCTCCGCCGGGGCTCCGCCGTCGGCGACGACGCGCGCGTTCTCCTTGACGAACGCGCTGTGATCCACGAGCTGGCCGGGCAGGAACTGCGTGTCCCCGGCCGTCACCGTGCGCACCTTCTTCATCATCTGGCGGACGATAAGCTCGATGTGCTTGTCGTTGATCTCGACGCCCTGCGACCGGTACACCTCCTGCACCTCGTTCACGAGGTAGCGTTCGGTGCGCGTGTCGCCGGCGTGCTTGAGCACGTCGGCCGGGTAGAGCGAACCGGGCGTGAGCTGCGTGCCCTCGTCGACCCAGTCGCCGTCCTCCACCATCACGTGCGTGCGGCGCGCGCCGATCGTGTACTCCTTGGCGGCCCCCTCCTCGGTCGTGATCGTGACCTTGCAGCCGCGTTCGGTGTCCTCGATGGCCACGCGGCCGGAGACCTCGGCGATGCGCGCCACGCCCTTGGGCTTGCGCGCCTCGAACAGCTCGACGACGCGCGGGAGGCCGTGGGTGATGTCGGCGCCGGCGACGCCACCGGTGTGGAAGGTGCGCATCGTCAGCTGCGTGCCGGGCTCGCCGATGGACTGCGCCGCCACGTGGCCGACGGCATCGCCGATCTCGGCAGGCACGTTGTTGGCGAGCGCGTAGCCGTAGCACTTCTGGCAGACGCCGTACTCGGCCTCGCACTTGAGCACGGAGCGGACGGGGACCATGGGGTCGGTCTGCGAGCTGCGCGCGAGGACGTCGAGGATCTGGTCGCGCGTCTCGAGGCCGATGTGCGTGTCGCGGTCGAAGACGACCTCGCCGGTGGCCTCGTCCACCACGGGCGCGCCGAGATGGCGCCCGAGGAGGTTCTCGTTGGGCTCGTGCGTCCACATCGATATCGGTGCGGCGGCGGCGCGCCCCAGCTTGACCTTGACCTTGGCGTTGGGCAGCGTGGAGTAGATCTCGCGCAGTAGCCCGATCTGGGCGGGCCCTATCGTCTCGCCCTTCTTGAGCACGACGCGGTCGCTGCGCGGACGCTTGACGTCCTCGGCGAGCAGCGCGCCCTCGAGCTCGGGGTTCTCCTCACGACGCCGCGACCAAGGCGACATCGGCACCCACTCCTTGGTGCCGCAGTCCTCCTCGGACACCGTGACGTCCTGGCACACGTCCACCAGGCGCCGCGTCAGGTATCCCGAGTCGGCCGTGCGCAGCGCCGTGTCGGCGAGACCCTTGCGGGCGCCGTGGGTCGAGATGAAGAACTCGAGCACCGAGAGGCCTTCGATGAAGCTCGACTTGACCGGTTGCTCGACGATCTCGCCCTTTGGATTGGCCATCTGGCCGCGCCAGCCGGCCAGCTGGCGGATCTGCTTGATATCGCCGCGGGCGCCGGACGTGGCCATCATGTAGATCGGGTTGAGTGGATTGAAGTTGGCCTTGGTGGCGGCCGTGATCTGCACGTCGGCTTCGCGCCAGATCTCCTGCACCTTGCTGCGGCGCTCCTCCTCGGAGAGGAAGCCGTTGTTGTACTCCTCGCGCAGCTGGTCGACCATCGCCTCGTGCGAGGTCAGGATCTGGGCCTTCTCCTTGGCCGGGACGACGACGTCGTTCTTGGAGACGGTCACGGCGGCGCGCGTGGCGAAGTGGAAACCGACCTCCTTGAACACGTCGAGGATGCGCGCCACCTTGTTGGCGCCGTAGCGCGCCACGAGCTTGTTGATGAAGGCGGCGAGCCCCTTCTTGGTCATCGTGTAGTTGATGTACGTGTAGTCGCCCTGGTAGTCGGGGCCGAGCACCTCGCGCAGGCCCTCCTCCACGCGCATGTTGAAGAGGGCGCGCCCAACCGTCGTGACGACGCGCTGGCCTCCGGGAAGGCGCAGGAGAATGGGACGGCGCGTGAACTCGGCGATGCCGGCCTCGCGCTTCGTGGGCACCTCGCGCTGGTCGAGGATGCGCTGCTCCCAGGCGCGCTGCACCTCGTCGTAGCCGCTGAAGGCGTGCAGCTGCTCGCCGAAATGGTCCGGCTGCGCCTCACTGAGGTCGTCCTCGGCGTGATAGGTGAGGTAGTACATGCCGATGACCATGTCCTGGCTGGGCACGGCGATGGGCTTGCCGTGCGCCGGCGAGAGGATGTTGTTGGTGCTCAGCATGAGCACGCGAGCCTCGGCCTGAGCCTCCCAGCTGAGCGGCAGGTGGACGGCCATCTGGTCGCCGTCGAAGTCGGCGTTGAACGCCGCGCAGACGAGCGGGTGGATCTGGATGGCCTTGCCCTCGACGAGGAGCGGCTCGAAGGCCTGGATCCCGAGACGGTGCAACGTCGGCGCGCGGTTGAGCATCACCGGATGCTCGGTGATGACCTCCTCGAGGATGTCCCACACCTCGGGCACCATCGACTCGACCATCTTCTTGGCGGCCTTGATGTTCTGCACCATCTTGCGGTTCACGAGACGGCTCATGATGAACGGCTTGAAGAGCTCGAGCGCCATCATCTTGGGGAGGCCGCACTGGTGCATCTTGAGGTGCGGCCCGGCGACGATGACCGAGCGGCCGGAATAGTCGACGCGCTTGCCGAGCAGGTTCTGGCGGAAGCGGCCCTGCTTGCCCTTGAGCATGTCGCTGAGCGACTTGAGCGGGCGGTTGCCGGGGCCGGTCACGGCGCGGCCGCGGCGGCCGTTGTCGAAGAGCGCGTCGACGGCCTCCTGCAGCATGCGCTTCTCATTGTTGACGATGATGTCCGGCGCCTGCAGGTCGAGGAGCCGCTTGAGGCGGTTGTTGCGGTTGATCACACGCCGGTAGAGGTCGTTGAGGTCGCTCGTCGCGAAACGGCCGCCGTCGAGCTGCACCATCGGGCGCAACTCGGGCGGGATGACGGGGACGACGTCAAGGATCATCCACTCTGGATGGTTGCCGCTGCGCAGGAAGGCCGAGACGACCTTGAGGCGCTTGACGGCCCGCGCCTGGCGCTGGCCCTTGGCGGTGTGGATGGTCTCGCGCAGTTCGGTCGCCTCGGCGTCGAGGTCGACGCGCTTGAGCAGCTCGCGCACGGCCTGGGCGCCGGTGCCCCCGGTGAAATACACCCCGAAGCTCTCCGGCTCGTAGCCCGACTCACGCCCGAACATGCGCTCCATCTGCTGGTAGAGCGTCTCGTCGCCGATGACGTCGCGCGGGGCGATGGTCTTGAACTGCTCCCAGGCGCGATCGATCTGGTCCTTGGCGTGCTCGACGTTCTTGAAGCCGCGGTCCACGTAGTCGTCGCGCAGCTTGTCCGCCTTGGCGCGCTGCTGCTTGAGCTCGTCCGGGCCCAGCCCGGCCGCGCCGACGGCGATGCGCCGGTAGGACTCGAAGATGTCGAAGTAGCTGAAGTAGCCGAACTCGTCCTCGGGATCGCTGTCCACGTGGAACTCGTCGGACTCACGCTCGCCGTCGACGATCGAGATCAGCTCGTCGTGCATGTCGCGGATCGCCTGCGCGCGCCGCGTGGCGTAGTCGTCGTAGCGTCCCTTGAGCTCGCCGATCTTGTCCTGGAGCATCATCAGGTCGTTGTCGCGGCGCTCGGCGTCCACCGAGATGATCACGTAGCTGCCGCCGAAGTAGAGCACCTTCTCGAGCTCCTTGGGGGCGATGTCGAGCAGGTAGCCCATGCGCGACGGCACGCCCTTGAAGAACCAGATGTGGCTCACGGGGGCCGCGAGCTTGATGTGTCCCATACGCTCGCGCCGCACCTTGGCGCGCGTGACCTCGACGCCGCAGCGCTCGCAGATGATGCCCTTGTAGCGCACGCGCTTGTACTTGCCGCAGTAGCACTCCCAGTCCTTGGTGGGACCGAAGATGCGCTCGCAGAACAGACCGTCACGCTCAGGCTTGAGCGTGCGGTAGTTGATCGTCTCGGGCTTGGTGACCTCGCCCTTCGACCACGCCTCGATCTGCTTGGGCGATGCCAGCCCGATACGGATCGAGTCGAAGTTGTTGATATCGATCACTGTCGCTCCCTCTGCCTAGGCGGGGTCAGTCTTCGCCCGGCTCGTCATCGGACTCGAGGTCCGGCGAGTCGAGTTCGAGGATGTCGTCCAGGACGTCGATGTCGGGCAAGTCGGCGACGTCCGCGCCGAGGGCGCCGGCGTCGTCGACGACGATCGACAAGGCGGCCGCGGCCGCCAGGAGGCCCTCAGCGCCCGCGGGGCTCGGCTCCTGGACCTCGGCCTCGTCCTCGAACCCGTCGTCGACGGGCTCGTTGCCGGCGCCGATGACGTCCTGCAGGGCGGAACTGTCGACGCCGGCCGCCTCGAGCTCGCTGGCGTCGCTCTGCTGACGGCGCAGGCCGGCCGTGAGGTCGATGCCCAGCTCCTCCGCGGCGCGCAGGAGATCGTCGTCCTCCTCACGCACCTCGAGCACGGCGCCCTCCTCGCTCTGGACCGACATGTCGAGAGCCAGGCTCTGGATCTCCTTCATGAGGACCTTGAACGACTCGGGGATGTTGGGCTTGGCGATGTTCTCGCCCTTGACGATCGCCTCATAGGCCTTCACGCGACCGACGGTGTCGTCCGACTTGATGGTGAGCATCTCCTGGAGCACATAGGCGGCTCCGTAGGCCTCGAGCGCCCAGACCTCCATCTCGCCGAAACGCTGGCCACCGAACTGTGCCTTGCCGCCCAGCGGCTGCTGCGTGACGAGCGAGTACGGGCCTGTGCTGCGCGCGTGGATCTTGTCGTCCACGAGGTGCAGCAGCTTGAGGATGTACATGTAGCCGATGGTGACCTTGTTGTCGAAGCGCTCGCCGGTGCGCCCGTCGTAGAGCCACACCTTGCCCGAGCACTGCCGGCCGGCCGGTTCCTTCTTGTTGATCTTGAACTGCACCGGGCTGTCGGGGTTCTCCTCGCTGCTTCGGATGAGCAGCTGGTCGACCTCTTCGATGGTGGCGCCGTCGAACACGGGAGAGGCCACGCGCGCGGGCGACGAGCTGCGGCCGCCGTCGGCCTGGAAGCCCATGTGGGCGGCCCAGCCGAGGTGCGTCTCCAGCACCTGACCGATGTTCATGCGCGAGGGGACGCCGAGCGGATTGAGGATGATCTCCACCGGCGTGCCGTCCTCGAGGTGCGGCATGTCCTCTTCGGGGACGATCTTGGAGATGACGCCCTTGTTGCCGTGACGGCCGGCGAGCTTGTCGCCCTCGGCGATCTTGCGCTTCTTGGCGACGTAGACGCGCACGAGCTCGTTGACGCTGGGCGGCAGCTCATCGTTGTTCTCGCGGCTGAAGATCTTGACGTCGATGACCTTGCCGCCCTCGCCGTGCGGGACCTTGAGGCTGGTGTCGCGCACCTCGCGCGCCTTCTCCTTGAAGATGGCGCGAATGAGCTTCTCCTCGGCGGTGAGCTCGGTCTCGCCCTTGGGCGTCACCTTGCCGACCAGCAGGTCGCCGGAGTTGACCTCGGCGCCGATGCGCACGATGCCGCGCTCGTCGAGGTCCTTGAGCGACTCCTCCGAACGGTTGGGGATGTCGCGCGTGATCTCCTCGTCGCCCAGCTTGGTGGTGCGCGCGTCGACCTCGTACTCCTCGATGTGGATCGAGGAGAGGAGGTCGTTCTTCACGACCTTCTCGCTGAGGATGATGGCGTCCTCGAAGTTGTAGCCCTCCCAGCTCATGAAGGCGACCAGGAGGTTGCGGCCGAGGGCGATCTCGCCGTTGTCGGTGGACGACCCGTCGGCGAGCACCGCGCCCGCCTGCACCTTGTCGCCGGGGAAGACGAGCGGCTTCTGGTGGATGAGCGTTCCCTGGTTGGAGCGCATGAACTTGACCAGGCCGTAGGTGTCCACGTCGCCTTTGCCGTGGTCGACCTCGATGCTGTCGGCGTCCACGTAGCTGATCTTGCCGCCGCGCTCGGCGACGACGACGTCGCCGGTGTCCACGGCCGCCCGGAACTCCATGCCCGTGCCGACGTAGGGCGCCTCGGGAGTCATGAGCGGCACCGCCTGGCGCTGCATGTTGGAACCCATGAGGGCGCGGTTGGCGTCGTCGTGCTCGAGAAACGGGATGAGCGCCGTGGCCACGGAGACCAGCTCGGTGGGGCTCACGTCCATGTAGTCGATCTGGTCCGGCGGCACCTGGACGATGTCGGCGCCGGCGCGCGTGCGCGCGAGGACGAGGTCCTCCAGGAACTTGCCGCTCCTGGAGTCGAACGGCGCGTTGGCCTGGGCGATGGTGACGTAGCGCACGTCACCGCTCCTGGCGTCGACGATCTCCTCTTCCTCCTCGGAGGCGTCGAGATAGACGATCTCGTCGGTGACCTTGCCCTTGACCACCTTGCGGTAGGGGGCGCGGATGAAGCCGAACTCGTCCACGGTCGCCATGGAGGCGAGCGAGCCGATCAGGCCGATGTTCGGGCCCTCGGGCGTCTCGATGGGGCACATGCGCCCGTAGTGCGTGGGGTGCACGTCGCGCACCTCGATGGGCGCGCGCTCGCGCGTCAGTCCGCCCGCGCCCAGCGCGCTCAGGCGCCGGCGATGCGTGAGACCCGACAGGGAGTTGGTCTGGTCCATGAACTGTGACAGCTGCGAGGAGCCGAAGAACTCCTTGAGCGCGGCCACGACCGGACGGATGTTGACCAGCGTGGCCGGCACGATCGTGTCCGGGTCCTCGGTGGTGAGGCGCTCGCGGATGACGCGCTCCATGCGGGCGAGGCCGATGCGGAACGCGTCCTGCACGAGCTCGCCGACGGTGCGCAGGCGGCGGTTGCCGAAGTGCTCGTACTCGTCGATCTCGTGCGCGATCTCCTCGCGTCGCGTGGCGAGGAACGCGTTGGCCTCGGCGGCGTAGTCCTTGGAATCCTCGGGCACGCCGAGCTTGCCGGGCAGCGAGATGAGCCGCTTGATAAGCTCGATGATGTCCTCGTTGACCAGGACGCGCACGTCGGCGTCGGGGCGCTCCTCTGGCTTGAGGTGATGGTGGAGGCGCACGTTGAGCTTGTGGCGCCCGACGCGCGAGAGGTCGTAGCGCTTGGGATCGAAGAAGAGGCCCTTGAGCATCGCCGTGGCGCCGTCGAGCGTCGGCGGCTCGCCCGGGCGCTGCTTGCGGAAGAGCTCGACCAGCGCCTCCTCTTGCGAGCTCGTGGTGTCGCGCTCGAGCGTGTTGCGCATGTACACGGAATCGTCGAAGAGCGCGAGCAGCTCGTCGTTGCTGCCGTAGCCCATAGCGCGCAGCAGCACGGTCACCGGGAACTTGCGCTTGCGGTCGATGCGCACGTTGACGGTGCCCTTCTTGTCGATCTCGAGCTCGAGCCAGGACCCGCGCTGCGGCATCAGGTTGGCGACCAGCACCTGCTTCTCCCGCTCGGCCTGCTTGGGCTCCATGATGTAGGCGCCGGGGGAACGGACCAGCTGCGTGACCACGACGCGCTCGGTGCCGTGGATGATGAAGGTGCCGCGATCGGTCATCATCGGGAAGTCGCCCATGAACACCGACTGCTCGCGGATCTCGCCGGTCTCCTCGTTGATGAAGGCGACCTTCATCGACAGGGGCGCGGAGTAGGTCATGTCCTTGTTGCGGCACTCCGCGATGGGCTTGGTGGGCTCACCGAACTGGTGCTCGCCGAACTGGACGAGGAGCTTCTCCGAGTAGTCCTTGATGGGGTTGATGTCGGCGATGGTCTCGCTGAGACCGTCGCTCAGGAACCACTCCCACGACGTCTTCTGGATGTCGATGAGGTTCGGGAGGGGCAGTGGCTGGTCGAGCTTGGCGAACGACGTACGCACGCGTGGCGCCTGGGGCTCGTTCAAGCGAGTCTCCTCTTTCTAGCGTGGACCAGGGAAAAAGAGCACACCATACCGGAGGTCGAGTGGTATGGCCGCGGGTGACGCACGGTCGATAAAAATACCACAACGGACAAGCCGACGCAATACACGATGGCAATCTGCCACGTGGGGGCGCCGCTGAAACGTCCCCCGGCCGGGCCTACACTCCCACCGCACAAGGCCGGCCCGCGGCGGCATTGCAGGGGACGCGACGGACCCCGGGCGGCTGACGCCGCCGGGGCCCGCACGAACTCATCTGGGACGAGAGCGCTCTACTTGAGCTCGACGCTGGCGCCGGCCTCCTCGAGCTGCTTCTTGGCCTCCTCGGCCTCGTCCTTGGTGACGCCTTCCTTGACGGCCTTGGGAGCACCCTCGACGACGTCCTTGGCCTCCTTGAGGCCGAGGCCGGTGAGGGCGCGGACGACCTTGATGACCTGGATCTTCTGGTCGCCGAAGGCGGTGAGGACCACGTCGAACTGCGTCTTCTCTTCTTCGACCTCGGCCGGGGCGGCGCCGGCGGCCGGGGCGGCGGCGACGGCGACCGGAGCCGCGGCGCTCACGCCGAACTCCTCTTCGAGCGCCTTGACCATCTCGCTGAGCTCGAGCACTGTCATGCCCTTGATGGCCTCGATGAGCTGGTCCTTGGTGAGAGTCTTGTCTGCCATTGTCACTTCACCTCGCGTAGGGCTGGAAAGCCTTGCTGGACAGAGCGTGTGCCGCCGGGCCGGTCAGGCCTCGCCGGCGGCGGCCCGCTGCTGGGCCACCTGGTTGAGGGCGCGCACGAAACCGCTCACGGTGCCCTGGAGCACGGTGACCAGGCCGGTCATCGGCGCGGCCATGGTGCCCACCAGCTGGGCGACGAGGACGTCGCGCGGCGGCAGGCTCGCCAGCGCCCTCACGCCGGCGGGATCGATGAGGGCCGACTCGAGCAGACCGCCGCGCACCTCGAGCTGCGGGTGCGTCCGGGCGAAGTCGGCCAGCGCCTTGGCGGCACCGACGAGATCCTCGCCGCAGAACGTGACCGCCGTGGGGCCGGCCATCAGGCCCTTGACGTCCTCGCGGCCGGCGCGGTCGGCGGCGATGCCGCCCAGGGTGTTCTTGACCACCTTGAAGGTGGCGCCACTCTCGCGCAGCTTGCCGCGCAGCTCGCTGAGCTCGGCGACGGTGAGGCCGCGGTAGTCGCTGACGAACACGTTCTCCGTGCCCGTCAGAAGCTCTGCCACCTCGGCGATCACAGCTTCTTTCTCGTTTCTCAGCATCCCGACCTCTCAGTCGCAAACAAAAGCCCGCTCCCGAAGCGGAAGCGGGCACAGGCGGCAGCGCTGGCTCGTCTCGCCTCAGGTGGCGGACCCGCGTGGGTCCTTTGAGCTCCCGGGGGAGCACCGACCGTCCTCGGCCGCGGCGCCGGGGCGCCGCGATGCGGCAGTATAGACGAAAGCGGGTGCGGCCGCAACTGCCGGGCGGCCGCGCCCGGTCTCAGGGCTCGAGCAGGTCGCGCGTGCGCGCCGGGTCCAGCTGGACTCCCGGGCTCATGGTCGCCGCGATGGTGACGCTCTTGATGTACTTCCCCTTGGCCGCTGCCGGCTTGGCGCGCACGATCTCGTCCAGCACGGCGCCGTAGTTCTCGACCAGCTGTTCCTCGGTGAACGACTTCTTGCCGATGCTCATGTGGACGATGCCGGAGCGGTCGGTGCGGTACTCGACCTTGCCGCCCTTGGCGTCACTCACGGCCTTGCCCACGTCGAAGGTGACCGTGCCCGACTTGGGGTTGGGCATCAGGCCGCGCGGACCGAGGATGCGGCCGAGCTTGCCGACCGTGCCCATCATGTCGGGCGTCGCGATGGCGATGTCGAAGTCCATCACGCCCTCCTGGATCTGCTTGGCCAGGTCTTCGCTGCCCACGAGGTCGGCGCCGGCCTCCTGGGCCTCGCGCGCCTTGTCGCCCTCGGCGAAGACGGCGACGCGCATCTCCTTGCCGGTGCCGTGCGGCAGCACGGTGGTGCCGCGCACGATCTGGTCGGCGTGGCGCACGTCGACGCCCAAGCGGAAATGAGCCTCGACGGTCTCGTCGAACTTGGCGCCGGGCAGGGACTTGAGCAGGCGCATGCCCTCAAGCGGAGTGTAGAGTCGGCCGGGCTCGACGGAGTGTTTGGCGGCGGTGTAGATGCGGCCTTGCTTGGCCATTCTCGAACCTCCTGTGGTGCAGACGGCGACAGCGTCGCCTCCCACATCGGCGGCCGGGCCGACGGCCCGGCCTGTTGCTAGTCCTGGACCTCGATGCCCATGCTGCGGGCTGTACCCTCGATGATCTTCATCGCGGCGTCGACGTCGTTGGCGTTGAGGTCCGGCATCTTGGTCTCGGCGATCGTGCGCACCTGCTCGCGCGTCACCGCACCGACCTTGCGCCGGTTAGGCTCACCCGATCCCTTGTCGATGCCGAGCGCCTCGCGCAGGAGCACGGCGGCCGGCGGCGTCTTGGTGATGAACGTGAACGAGCGGTCTTCGAACACGGTGATCTCGACCGGCACGATGGTGCTGCCCGACGCCTGGGTCTGGGCGTTGAACGCTTTGCAGAACTCCATGATGTTGACGCCGTGCTGGCCGAGCGCCGGGCCCACCGGGGGCGCGGGACTGGCCTGGCCGGCGGGGATCTGCAACTTGATCTTGGTGAGGACCTTCTTGGCCACTGCTTGCCTCGCTTACTGCCTGATTAGGACGATGTCTTCTTGACCTGGTCGAAGGCGAGCTCGACCGGGGTCTCGCGGCCGAAGATCGACACCATGACCTTGAGCCGGCTCTGGTCGAGGTTGACCTCGACGACCTCGCCGGAGAAATCGCTGAGCGGGCCGGAGGTGACGCGCACGTCCTCACCGACGCTGAACTCGGCCTTCTGCTTGGGGCGCTCCACCGAGGCCGTGTGCATGATGCGGTCGACCTCGGCGCGCGAGAGCGCCACCGGCTTGTTCTGGGCGCCCACGAAGCCCGTGACCCCGGGGGTGTTCTTGACCAGCGACCAGGTGTCGTCGGTGAGCTCCATCTGCACGAGCACGTAGCCGGGGAACACCCGGCGCTCGGTCGTGACCTTCTCGCCGTCCTTGGTCTCCACGACCTGCTCGGTGGGAACGACGATCTGGCGGATGCGCTCTTCCTGGTGCATCGACTGCCGCCGGTGCTCGAGGTTGGCCCTGACCTTGTTCTCGTGGCCCGAGTAGGTATTCACGACGTACCAGCTATACACCAGCAGCCCCGATCAGCTTATGGCTCTGAGGACAAGGTCTACGGCCCGTGAGAACACCGTGTCGAGACCGAACGTGTAGACGGTGGCGATGGCGACGGCGACGAGCACGACGATGGTGGACTGGATCAGGTCCTTGCGCGTCGGCCACGTGACTTTGCCCAGCTCGATGCGCACGTCCTTGAGGAAGCGCAGGAGGCCCTTCTTCTCCGCCGGCTTGGCGGCGCGGGCCTTCTGCGACCTCGGCTGGGCCTTGCCGCGCGCGGGCTTGGCGACGGCGCGCTTGGCGGAGTTCTTGCCGCCCTGCGCCGGCTTGCCCTGCGTCCCGGCCTTGCCCGGCTTGTCCTTGCCGTTGTTGGGAGTCTTCGCCACTCAATCGCTCCGATTGTGATTGGCAGGGCTGGAGGGACTCGAACCCCCGACCCCCGGTTTTGGAGACCGGTGCTCTACCAATTGAGCTACAGCCCTAAGGGCACAGCGAAGGACGCTTAGCGCGTCTCCTTGTGCACGGTGTGCGTCCCGCACCAGCGGCAGTACTTCTTGAGCTCGATGCGGTCCGGATCGTTCTTCTTGTTCTTGTTCGTGTGGTAGTTGCGACGCTTGCACTCCTGGCAAGCGAGCGTGACCAGTTGACGCACGTCGTCATCCTTTCAGAAAAGAAAGCACGTAAGGATACCAAGGGCCCGCCGCGGGGGTCAACGCGACTCGCGGCGGCCGCGAAGCGCGGGCGTCAGGCCGCGCTGACCACGG
The DNA here is from genome assembly GCA_963709845.1 of uncultured Thermoleophilia bacterium. Lineage (GTDB taxonomy): Bacteria > Actinomycetota > Thermoleophilia > UBA2241 > UBA2241 > CAIXSE01. Next base: position 149,989 of record CAVPXV010000007.1, on the reverse strand, counting down.
CCGCGGAGTATAGCAGACGGCGAGTGCAGGGCAAACCGGGCATGCCGGGGTGGCGACGGGCGTGGCCCCAGCCGATACTCTACGCACGCGACCGACCGAAGAGGAGCCAGTCATCGACGACGAGACAACGCGCGACGAGGCGTCCGCACGGCAGCCGGCCGTCCCGTCGTCGCCGCCGGACCCGCCTCCACCCGCCTGGCTGCCATCGGAGGCAGGACGCACGCCCGTGCCGGCGCCCGAGGTCCCGGCAAAGGACGCCGGCGCCCGGCAGAGCAGCCGGCCGCGCCCCGCCGCCCCTCCCCTCACCCCAGTCGGGCGCCCGGCCGCACCGGGCGCCGACGGGGGTGCTTCGGTGGCTGCGCCGCCGAAGGCCGGCGGGTCGGCACGCAGGCCGGCCTTCCCCCCGGTGGACAGCGCACCGCGCCCGGACTGGGGGTGGGGATTCGCCGTCGCCGGCCTCGCCGTGGCCTTCGCCCCGGAGGCGCTCCTCTACGTCGTGGCACTGGGCACGGGCGCCGCTTCCAGCGCCTCCTCGAAGGCGACCGCCGGCTCCGCCTTGGCGCTCGCCGTGGGATCCCTCGTCATCTACGTATGGCAGACCGGCGCCGCGTGGCTGTTCTCCCTGCGCACGGCCGGCAACCGGCTCGCTCTCTGGGGGTTCCGCAAACCCAACGGGGCGTTCTTCTGGACCATCCCGCTGGCGCTGGTCGCCGTCTACGCGGTCAGCGTCGCCCACGACATCGTCGTCCACCCACGCCCTCAGAACATCGTCACGGAGTTCCCGCACACCGCCGCCGGCCTAGTCCTCTTCGTGATCGTGGCGGTCATCATGGCCCCGCTCTTCGAGGAGACGTTCTTCCGCGGCTTCCTCTTCCGGGGCTTCGCGACCTCCTGGGGATGGGTGTGGGGCGCGGTCGCCTCGGCGGCGGTCTTCGGGCTCGCGCACCTCCAGCTCAGCGTCTTCGTGCCGCTCTTCGCGCTCGGCTTTGCGCTCGCCTGGGTCTACAAGCGCACGGGCTCCCTGTGGACGAGCATCGCGCTGCACGCCTTGTTCAACGCGATCTCCGTGCTCGCTTGGGCGCTCACGCGCTGAAGCGCGGTCCTCTCAGCGCAGCAGCGTGGGCTTGCGCAGCTCACGGCAGTGGCAGTCGTCTTCGGCCGGCAGATCGGCGAGTGCCGTGAGCAGGATGCGGCCCATCATCCCGGCGTCTTCGTGGAAGATGCTGGCGAGCACATCGTGTTCCCAGTCGCGCACGACCCCTTCGCCGTAGTTCACGATGAGGTAGATGCCGGCGTAGCAGGCGCCGATGTCGCGGGCGAGCCAGACCTCGGGGCAGAAGCTCTGGCCCACGACGTCGCCCATGCTCTGCAGGTGACGCACCTCGGCGGGCGACTCGAACCGCGGCCCTTCGGTGACCACGTACGTGCCGCGCGTGAAGAGGCGGCGGTCTGGCGCGAGGCGCCGCGCGGCGCCGGCCAGCGCCTCGCGCCCCGCCGCGCACACGGGATCGCGCATCACGAGCAGATGATCGCCGACCACCGCGCCGTAGCGGTCGCGGTCGGTCGTCCGATCGACGAAATCGTCGACGACGACGAGGTCGCCCGGGTCGAGCAAATGGTTGAGGCTGCCGACGCCGGCGTCCGAGAGGATGCGCGTGACGCCGGCGCGGTGAAACACGCTGAACACCTGGCGCGACGCCCTGCCGCGGGACACGCCCTTGCGCCAGCCGTGCATACGCACGTGAAGCGCATGCTGCCCGCCGAGCTCGAAGAGGGTGAACGGCGGGCTGTCGCCCCAGGGCGTCTCGAACACGAGGTCGCTCTGGAGGACGCGCGCGTCCGGATGCAGGTCGCCGGGAAAGGCGGCCGCCAGCGACCCGGAGCCGCCGACGACGGCGCGAGTTGCGGCAGGGACGGCGGTGGCCGCCACGCTCAGAACCCGGCTACCTGGGGATCCACGCGCAGCACCACCAGCTGGAGGTGATCGCCGGCATCGGACGTGTACTGGCTCAGCGCCTGGTCGAGACTCGCCGGGAATCCACGCACCGCACCCAGTGTGGTCTGGCCGCGGAGCACAGCGTCGCCGATGTGCACCTGAGGCTTGGTCAAGTGCGTGATGACGACCAGCAGCGAGGGGTCGCTGGCCACCTGGATGTCGATCTCGGTGTCCGCGTACCGGCCGAGCAGGCTGTAGTCCTTGATGGCGGTGACCTTGCCGCTCACGGGGCTGACGACGGCGGAGCCCGGCACCGCCCCGACGTCGAGGCCGGCGGTCGACGACGAGCGGTCGTCGCCGGCGCCCGCCATGAGGTAGTACTTCATGCCGCCACCGCCGGCGACGATGTCGGCCAGCTTCTGGCCGATGCTCCCGCCGCCCAGGCGATCACCGACGGGCGCGAACCCGACCGTGTTGGCGTTGTCCACGGGGTGGAACGCGACGGCGGTGATCGCCTCGCGCGCCACCGGCAACAGGACGTCGACGTTCTCGACCCTCGCCACGACCACGTCGGCACCACCGGCGGGACTCTGGTTGAAGGAGGGGAGCGCCGCGCTCTGCGGCACGCGCGCGGGGGTCGCGCCCGGAATGGCGTACGCGGCCCACACCGCCAGAACGATGAGGGTCACGAGGACGACCAGCGCGACCGCACGCCGGCGCCTGATCTGATCGCGACGGCGGACTTGGGCGCGCCGTCGCTGGGTGGCCGGGCCTCTGTGCATGTCCTGAGGAACCTACCCCCGCGGGCCCGGAGTCGCAAGCCGGGAGCGTTGCGGCGTCGCGCCGTGGCGGTGCCGGTCGCGCGGCTCCCGCCTGTTGCCTCGCCTGGCGAAAGAACCTGCTAGCGGGCGCTAAACCCCTGCCCTTCGCGGCCGATATCTGGAAGCAGACGGGTGTACTACGTGCCCTGCCCGGATGTCGGCCACGACCGTGAGGCTCGGAGGTGAGCCATGAGGAAGCGTCTTGGGATCGCGGTCTTGCTCGTCGCGCTCTCGGCGCTCATCCTCGCGGCCGTGCCCGGGGCCGCTCCGGCCCAGACCACGCTCAACTCCTACGAGAAGCAGCTCGTCCAGCGCGTGAACAAAGTCCGCGCCGCACACCACCTCGCGCCGCTCGTCGTCAGAGCCAGCCTGGTCAGGTCCGCGCGCGTGCACTCCGCCGACATGGGGGCCCGCCAGTACTTCGCGCACAACGACCCCGACGGAGTGACCTGGGTCGCGCGCATCCTGCGCTCCGGGTACACCCGCACCGGCTACCGCGTGTGGAAGGTCGGGGAGAACATCCAGTGGGCTGAAGGGCTCATGGCGAGTCCGGTTCTCGTGGTGGACGCCTGGATGCGCTCCCCGATGCACCGCGCCGTCATCCTCACCGCCGCCTTCCGCGACATCGGCGTGGGCGCCGTCCAGGCGGCCGACGGGGGAGGCCAGACCGCGGACGGGCGGTCCGCCTGGTTCTTCACCCTGGATCTGGGGCGCCGCATCCAGAGCTAGGCGGCCGAGTGCCAAACGAAGTGACCCGGACGGGCGCCGTGGGCGCCCGTTTTGCGTGGCCACCCGGCCGGCCGCGGCCCACCGCCTGCCGCCCGGCAGTCGAGTAGGATGGCCGCATGATCGAGCGTGACGGACACTCCGGTGGGCAGGAGACGGCACAGCGTCGGCTCCGGGCCCTGTTTCGCGAGGGCGGGCACGAGCAGGTCGTCGCCCTCGCGCACGAGGCGGCACGCCGAGGCCGCACCGTCGATCTGCCGGCAGAACTGCCGGCCGTGACGCGCGAGGCGCTGCTCGCGGCCGGGATCGAAGGCCTGTACGGGCATCAGATGGCGGCCTACGACCTCCTCCGCGCCGGTCGGCATGTGGTCGTCAGCACCGGCACCGCCAGCGGCAAGAGCCTCTGCTACCAGCTTGCGGTCCTCGACGAGTACGCGCGCGACCCGCAGTCACGCGCGCTCTTCCTCTTCCCCACCAAGGCGCTGGCCCAGGACCAGGCCCGCAAGCTCGCCGGACTCAAAGTCGGCGGCGCTGTGCCTGCGATCTACGACGGCGACACCCCGGGCGACGTGCGCGCCCTGCTGCGGCGCACCGCAACCATCCTCCTCAGCAACCCGGACATGCTTCACATCGGCATCCTCCCGAGTCACGAACGATGGGCGGAGTTCCTGCACCACCTCCGCTTCGTAGTCCTCGACGAGGCGCACGTGTACCGCGGCGTGTTCGGCAGCCATGTGGCGCAGGTGGTCCGCCGCCTGCGCCGCCTGTGTGCGCAGTACGGCGGGCGGCCGCAGTTCGTGATCACGTCGGCCACGATCGCCAACGCCGGCGCCTTCGCCGAGCGGCTCGTCGGCGTGCCGTTCGCCACCGTGGACGAGGACCAGGCGCCGCGCCCGGAGCGCACGGTCGTCTTCTGGAACCCGCCGCTCGTCGACCCGGCGCGCGGCGAGCGGCGCAGCGCCCTCGCCGAGGCCGCGTACGTCACCGCCGAGAGCGTGCTCGCCGGCGCGCGCGTGATCGCCTTCGCGCCCACACGCAAAGCGGCGGAGCTCATCTACGGGCACGTGCGCCGCCGCCTCGAAGACCGCGACCGGGGGGCCGCGGCCCGCGTCCAGCCGTATCGGGCGGGCTACACGCCGGAGCAGCGCAGGGACATCGAACGGCGCCTGTTCACGCACCAGCTGGACGCGGTTATCGCCACCCAGGCCCTCGAGCTCGGCATCGACGTCGGCTCGCTCGACGTGGCACTGGTCACCGGGTTCCCCGGCACCGTGACCAGCCTGCGACAGCGCTGGGGCCGCGCCGGCCGCAGCGGGCACGGCTGGGCCGTCCTCGTGGGTGGGCAGGATGCCCTCGACCAGTACTTCATGCGCGAGCCTGAGCGCCTCCTGAGCCGCGACGTCGAGGAGGCGATCATCGACCTGCACAACCCGCACATCTCGGCGCGGCATCTGGAGGCGGCCGCCTACGAGCGGCCCATCAGCGCGCGCGACGCCGAGTACTTCGACGCGCAGGGCCTGCTGGCGGCGGAGCGTCTCGAGCAGGCCGGTCGCCTGCGGCGGCGCGGTGACGGCCTCGTGTGGAGCAGGCCGTACTCGCCCGCCGCCGATATCAACCTGCGCACGGCAAGCAACGAGCAGTTCGTGATCGTCGAGACGCGCGCCGGAGAGATCATAGGCACGGTGGAGCGCGAGCGCGTCTTCCGCTTCGCCCATCCCGGCGCCGTCTACCTGCACCTGGGCAAGAGCTACCTCGTGCAGCGCCTCGACCTCGAGGGCCACAGCGTCCTCGTTGAGGACTTCGACGGCAGCTACTACACGCAGGTCAAGACCGACAAGAACGTGCTGATCGCCGGGCAGGCGGGCATGCGCGAGCTGCCCGGCGCCGCCCTGTTCAGCGGCGAACTCGAGGTCACTGAGCAGGTGATCGCCTATCAGAAGCGCGACATGACCGACCAGCACATCATCGACACCACCAGCCTGGATCTGCCGGAACAGACCTTCACGACGCAGGCGTTCTGGCTCGCCGTGCCGAGCCCCGTGATCGAGGCGGCGCTTCGCGACCTGACGGAGACCGACGAGATGGCGACACCCGGCGCTCTCCACGCGGCCGAGCACGCGCTCATCGCCTTGCTCCCCCTGTACGCGATGTGCGACCGCTGGGACATCGGCGGCCTGAGCACCCCGTGGCACTGGCAGACCGATGCGGCGAGCATCTTCGTCTACGACGGCTATCCCGGCGGCATCGGCCTCTCGTGGAGAGGCTACGAGGCGTTCGAGAGCCTCGCCGCGGACGCGCGCACGCTCGTCTCCGAGTGCCCGTGCGAGACGGGCTGCCCGAGCTGCGTGCAGAGCCCGAAGTGTGGCAACCTCAACGAGCCGCTGAGCAAGGCCGGCGCCGTGGCCCTGCTCGGCGCCGTGTCGGGCGCAGCGTGAGCGGCGTCGTGAGCCCGGGCAGGCGGACGGCGGGGGGCGGGTCCTCGGGTCGCCTCGCTTCGCCGTCCGTTCACGGCGCCGGCGCGGTGCGGTACCCTTGTGGGCGAAGCCGGGCGCGAGGAGCTGGGACATGACCGCAGACGTGACCATCGAGAAGCTGGACGCCGCGTCGATCGACGACATCGCCCACCTCTGGAAGGCGCTCGTGGACTACGTCGCTTCGCTGCCGCAGGCGCTGGTGCCGGTACGGCCGTCCGAGGAATCCTGGGAGCTCGAGCGCAAGGAGATGTTGGAGGCGCTGGCCGGCGACGCCTTCGTCCTCGCCGCCCGCCGCGGCGGCGCGACCGTCGGCTACGCCTATGTGATCATCGAGGGGCCAGACCCGGTGTGGTACACGGGTGACACACACGCCCAGCTCGCCCACCTCTGCGTCGCCGAGGGCGAGCGCGGCAACGGCGTCGGCTCGGCGCTCCTGGACGCGACGGACGCCGAGCTCGCGCGCCGCGGCGTGGAGGACGTGGAGATCGGCGTGGACACCGGCAACGACGTCGCCGTGAAGCTCTACGAGGGCCGCGGCTATCGGGCCGACTACCGCATCTTCTACGGCTCCCCCGGCGGCAAGCCGTGGGCCTGCCTGAGGCGCGAGGCAGAGGACAGAAAGGCCGGGCGCGGCCGCTTCGCGCCGCCCGGCCCGACGCCGCTCACCGAGGACGCGCCTTGAGCGCGCGGCTCCGCTACGTCAGCGTGATCGGTGCAAGCAGCGCCTCGCCGGAACTCGCCGCGAAGGCCGAGGAGCTCGGCGTGCTCCTCGCGGAGCGCGGCTTCGTCGTCGTGTGCGGTGGCCGCGACGGCGTCATGGCCGCCGTGGCACGCGGCGTCAAGAAGGGGGGCGGCGTCTCGATCGGCATCCTGCCGGAGGCCGACCGTCGCCGGGCCGCCCAGGAGCTCACCTACACGGTGTGCACCGCCATGGGCCACGCACGCAACCTGAGCGTGGTGGCGAGCGGCGACGTGGTGATCGCCGTCGGCGGCGCTTGGGGCACGCTCAGCGAGATCGCTCTGGCTCGGAATGTCGGCAAGCCGGTGATCCTCCTGGACACCTGGGAGCTCACGCCGCCCCCAGGCGGCGAGCTCGACGGCGTGCGGCGGGCGGGAACACTCGCCGAGGCCGTCGAGCTCGCCGCCGCCCTGCACCCCTGACGCCTGACCCGGCCGCGCCCCAACGTCAACCTCCGGGCGCGTGAGCAATGGCACGATGCGGGCACATCGTTGCTATAGTAGTCGCCCTTGGCCGCTGGGACGGTCCCGGCACAGGGGGCCAAATGTGAGCGCAGACAGGGTCACATCGCGGCCGGCAGCGGCCAAGCTCGCACGTCCCACCGGCGGAGATGCGGTCCTTCGCCCCGACACGCTGCCCAGATTCCGCGACGCGTGTCGGCGCCGTCTTACGCTGGTGTGCGCTCCGGCCGGATACGGCAAGACCACTGCCACGGCCGCGGTGGCCGAGCTTCTGGGACTCGACACCGTCTGGTATCGGCTCGACGTACTCGATCGCGACCCGTCGACGCTGGTGGCGTCGCTCGTCCACGCGTTTCGGAGACGCTTCCCGCAGTTTGGGCAGCCGATCCTCGACCGCCTGAGTTCGGCCACCGAGGCGCCGTTCCCGGTCGAGGAGATGTGCGCCATGTTCGTCACGGAGTGCGAGGCCTTCGTGGACGTCGACCTGCACGTGGTCCTCGACGACGTCCACGAAGTGTCCGGGTCTCCGGAGCTCAGCCGGGGGCTGGACTACCTTTTGGTCAATCTGCCCGAAAACGTGCGTTTCATCATGCTGTCGCGCTACGAGCCGGCCGTTTCTCTCGCGCGTATGAGACTGAACGGCACGGTCGCGGTCGTCGATGCCGACGCGCTGCGCTTCACGACCGAGCAAGCCCACGACGTGCTGGCCGGCCACACGAATGGGCGGCAGGACCCGGCCCAGGTGGACCGCCTCGTGGAGCTGACCGAGGGCTGGCCGGCGAGTATCGTCCTCGCCGGCCTCGCCATGGATTGGCTCGACGCCGGCTCGCTGGAGTCGGCGCTCACGGATCCTCGCCTACGGCTGGATGTCTACTCCTATCTCGTGGAACAGGTCTTCTTGCGCGAATCGGCGGCGACGCGCGACTTCCTTCTGAGTACCTGCTGCCTCGAGACGGTGACCGCGGAGCTCGCGGACTCACTTGTCGCGGGTCAGGATTCGGCGCGGCGACTCGGCCGGCTCGCCGCTGACCGCGTGTTCACCTTCGCCGATCAGGAGGCCGGGGCCTATCGCTACCACAACCTCTTTCGCGACTTCCTTCGCTACCGCTACGTCCACGAACGAGGCAAGGCGGCCTTCCGATCCCTGCAGTGCCGGACGGCCGAGGTGCTCGAAGCGGCCGGCGACTCCGAGCACGCTATCGAGCTGCTGCTCACAGCCAATGAGCCCTTCGACGCAGTCGCGGTGATCGCGCGAGCTGGCGAGTCTGGGCTGGACCGGTGCGCGACGGACAGACTCGGCGACTGGCGGGACCGGCTGCGCCCTGGACCAGCCGCCGCACATCCGTGGGTCCGCCTGTTGGCCGCTCAGACGCTTACTCGTGAGGGCAACTACGAAGAAGCCCTCGAGGAGTTGGAACGTGCGCTGGCGACGTTCGCAGCCTCGAGTGACGAGTGGGGGACCTACCACGCGCTCTCGATGAAGGAGTCGACGCTTTTTTGGAAGGGAGACCTCGACCTGGTGATCTCGGTCTGCCGACAGGCGCTCGAACACGCCCAATCCGACGATCAGCGCGTGCACACGCTGCTCAGTCTGGCGTCGGGCGCGGCCGAGATGCGACGCTGGGACGACGCTGACGCGGCGTTCGAGGCGGCGGAGGCGCTCTCGCACAGCGCCTCGAAGGACGAACTGGCTCGGGCCCAAGCCCTGAAGGGCCACGCTCAGTACTTCCGCGGATTGTTCCGTGACGCCCTTCGCACCTTTGGCAAGGCCGGCTCCGCGGAGGCGCCAATCCCCCAATGGAACCTTCATCTGTCCGCGCTGAACATGCGCGGATTGATTGAGATGGGTCTCGGCCAGTATGGCAGCGCCCTCAGGGTGTTTTCAGAGGCTCGGGAGACAGCGCAGGCGGTCGGACATGTCTATGTCTCGGACATGATCCTGGACAACATGGGCCTGCTCTATGGTGCCCGCGAGGCGGCCTGACGGCGGCTTCGCCCGTGCGGGAGGCAGATGCCGGTGCATTCCTGCTTCTCAACCGACTCTTTGCGGCTCTCTTGTCCAGTCATGAAGCTACGCTCCTGCGCCGGCAAGGCCGAGTGGCACAAGCCCTTGACTCGTCTCTTCGAGCGTCCGAGACCACAGCGCTTCGAGCGGGACCCCTACGCCTCTCTGAATTGCCCAGAGCCAATGTCATGTTCACTCAGGCGCTCTTGGGCGAGGGCTACGCAGCGAGCACTCAACGAGCTCGCCGGGCATGCGCAAGCAGCCGGTCCTTGACTTGTCTCCCTGAAAGTCACTCATGTATGCCGCCATTGCGGCCGAAGCCGGTCGCGAATTGGCTACCACAAGCCAGCTCCAAGTGACTTGCGTTCCCAAGCAGCTCGACCTGGGCCACATCCACCTGCTCAATCAAGAGCTCTGCATCCGACCGTCTCTGGCCGCATGGTCGATCATTCACGCCGTCCCCCCTGAGCGAACCGCAGAGCTCCTCGCTGCCCTGGCGCGGCACTGGAGGTACGCCGAGACCGTCGAAGCACTAGTGGCGGACGCGCCCGGACTCGCGCCGCTCGCCGTCACGGCCGCGGCGAAGCACTCAACGGACACGGTCCTTGCTGACGTGCTCCGCGCGACCAGGGGAATGCATTCTGGAGCGCTGTCTGACGCGGTCGAATCGGCCCTGGCGAGCCGGCCGCGCGCGAGCATCAGGGACGGAGCGGCGTTTGGAGAGCTCACTCCGCGAGAACTCCAGGTTCTGGGACTGATGGCCGACGGACGGCGCAACGACGAGATGGCCGCCGAGCTCTACATCTCCCTGGCGACGGTGAAGACCCACATCAACCACATCTTCACGAAACTGGCGGTGGACAGCAGGGTTCAGGCTGTCCTCGCCTACAGGCAGTATCTGGCGCGGTGAACCCGACTGTGCCGCGCACGGTATCAACCCTGTCCGCCCACGCGAATCCACCCTGGGTATGATTCTCCCGATGCTGCGCCCCGCTAGCCTGTTCGCGTCCAGACGAGCGAACAGGGTGGAGGCGCCATGGAGTCCTCTGTATCAGTTGTCTACGTCGAGTCGAACCGCATGAGTCAGCGCAAGAAGACCGTCATCGAGATCCTCCGTGACAGCCCAGACTTCGTCTCCGGCGAGGCGATCAGCGCCAAGCTCGGAATCTCGCGCAACGCCGTCCACAAGCACGTCAAGTCGCTGCGCCGCCGCGGCTACCGGATACTGGGTGTGTCTCGGCGCGGATACCTGCTCGAGGAAGAGCCGTGCCGCCTCTCGATGGGATACATCACCGACCGCACGGAGAAGAGCGCCTTTGGCCGGTCCTTCCGCTACTACGACGAGATCGAGTCGACCAACGTCGAGGCAAAGGCGCTCGCCAACAGCGGCGCGCCCGAAGGCACCGTCGTCATCGCCGAGGCGCAAAGCGCCGGACGTGGGCGCCTCGGCCGCCGCTGGACGTCTCCGGCCGGCAAGGGACTCCTGTTCTCCGTCCTTCTGCGGCCTGCACTGCCCATGAGCGATGCGCACATGCTCACACTGGTCGCGGCGGCGGCGGCGGCAGAGGCGGTGGAGGCCGTCTCGTGCGCGCCCGTGCTCATCAAGTGGCCGAACGACCTGTACGTCGGCGATCGCAAAGTGGGCGGTATCCTCCTCGAGGTAGCCGGAGAACAGGACGAGGTGGACTGGGTTGTTGCTGGCATCGGCTTGAACGTGAACACGGACTACGCTGAGCTTCCGGTGGGCCTTCGCCGTACGGCGACTTCATTGAAGATGGTGACCGGGGAACTGGTGGATCGCAGCGATCTCCTCGCAGGCCTCCTGCTCTCGCTGGAGACGCACTATGCCGAGGCAGTGCGCGGCGGCTTCGACCGTGCGCTCAGCAGCTTCCGTGAGCGCGACTACCTTCTCCACCGCACGGTCAGCGTCGAGACGCGCGAAGGGGCCGTGACGGGCGCCGCGGCAGGCATCGACGACCGCGGTGCCCTGCTCCTGGAGCTCCCGCACCGCCACGTACGGCGCTTCCATTCGGGCGACGTCACGCTTCATACCTAGCACTCGCCGGCGACTTCAGAAGTCCTCGGGCGGCTCAACGAAAGTTGACAGCCGTCCCGGGGACTTCTACATTGTCACCCTTCTAGCTACAGGAAGAAGTTGACAATTGCCCAGCATGGCCGCCCGCGAACTGACCTACGTCGCCCTCTTCGCCGCGCTCATCTCGCTGGGCGCATTCATCGCCATCCCCATCGGCACAGTGCCCTTCACCCTGCAGGTGCTCTTCGTCCTTATGGCGGGGATGGTGCTGGGACCACGGCTGGCGGCCCTGAGTACGCTCGTGTACCTGGCTCTCGGTCTCGTGGCTCCCGTCTACGCAGGCGGTGCCTCGGGATTTGCCGTGCTCTTCGGCCCCACGGGGGGCTTCCTGTGGGGCTTCGTCTGGGCCGCGCTGCTCACGGGGACGATCGCGACCAGAGGAAGCCGGTCACTCGCCCGTTTCGTCGTTGCGGGGCTAGCGGGTCTGGTGCCCATCTACATTCTCGGCGTCGTTTGGCTGGCGTTCGAACTGCGCCTTGGGATCGGAGCGGCGCTTGCCGCTGGCTTCTTCCCGTTCGTCTGGGTGGACGTGCTGAAGGCCGTGGCTGCCGGCTTCGCAGCCCGCGGCCTGGTCAACTTGCCGCTGGGTCTTCCTTTGCCTCAGCGAGACCGCTGACGTCCGCCAGTGCGCGCCCGCGCAGGCGCAGATTGATGCGGCCGCGCTCGTACTCGCCCATGAAGTCGGTCGAACTGCCGTTGCGGTAGGCCAGATCCTTGTCTCGAAGCACGCGCGCCAGAGCCTCGACCGACTCCTGATCAAGGGTGACGCCGGCCAGCCCGCGCAATTCCTTGAGCGCCTCGAAGGAGCTCCGTGCCGTGCGATAGGGGCGGTCGGACGTCATCGCATGATAGGAATCGGCGACCGCCAGGATCCGGCTGAGCTTGGGGATGTTGTTGCCAACAACGCCGCCGGGGTAGCCGCTGCCGTCCAGGCGCTCGTGATGGTAGCGGACGATGTCCGCGACGTCCTGGTAGTTTGCCAGGTGCGAGAGGACCTCCGCACCCTTCTCCGGGTGTTCGCGGATGAAGCCCCACTCCTCATCGTCGAGACTGGCCGTCTTGCGCAGTACCGCGTCGGGCACGCCGACCTTGCCGAGGTCATGCAGCAATCCGGCAAGATGGAGGGCCTCAGCTTCTTCCTCGGGCAGGCCAAGCGCCAGCGCGATGTCGCGACAGTACATGGCTACCGCTGCAGAGTGCTGGGCGGTGTACTCGTCCTTGCTGTCCAGGAGCACCACCATGGCGGCGGCGAGTCCGATGTTCATCTCCAGGTACTGGTCGCTGAGCTCTTTCTGCGTGGCCAGGTGCTGCCGCTCGCGTACCAGAAGCTTGAACATGTACTGGCTCGCAAAGAGTGGGATGAACAAGAGAGCCACGGCCACAATCCCGGCCTGCGCAAACAGGGCTGCAACGGCCAGGCCGAGGAGGAGCAGGACGCCAACCGAGCGAACAAACGGGGGCATTTCCTCACGCCAGAAAGCACCCAGGCGCCGACCGTACTTGACGACCATCCCGATGCTTACGACCAAGATGTTCGCGCCCTCGAAGGTAACGGCAGCCACGGCTCCGCCGAGAAGCAGAGCCATGGAAACGGCGCTGAGTGAGATGCCGAACTCCGCAACCAAAGCGTCGAACACTAGGACAGCCAGAAACGCGGACAAGACGTGGTTTGCCCCATTGTAGGCGACCACCGCCTTGCTGTTCTCGCGCCATGCACCCCAGAGTCCCACAACCAGTGCAACGAGAAGAGCCGGCACCCGCCCTGTGTACATGACTGCCAGCAGGATTGGCAGGTTGCCCGCCGTGAGCGTCATGCGGTCGGTAACCTCGACCGCCATCTCTTCAGCGATGACGGCGAGCACGACCAAGACGACTGCGTTCCAGATCACCGCCCTGGTGACGGGAATCGGCCCCGGATAGAGCAGTGAGTATGCAATGGCTGCAGCCGCGAACGCGGCCAAGCACACGGAGAGAACGCCAAAGTTGCGCTCAGAAGTCGACAAGGCACCCCGCAATTGCCGGCAATGCCATGTCTATCGACACAAACGGCCAGACCTTGAGGCCTGGCCAGGCTTCCTAGTGGATCTTGCTGCTGCCGCCACTGGTGACGATGGCGACGAGAAGAGAAGCTAGCGTCTTCTCGATTTTCTTGCTCATTTGGAATCCTCAGTCAGAATGGGCGTGCACGTCAGTGAATCTTGGCCGCCGAGCGAGTCATGTCCCCCCCTAGATCAGTACTAAAGTCTCGCGCCACCATCTGCCGATATGTGATGGTTGACGATGTCGTGCCCGCACTCTACGCAGGCACGACACGCACTCGCCTACCACTTCGAAAATGGACATAGTGGTGAAATCGCGCCCGGCGATTGCCAGAATGGACAACACTTCCTTCTGGGCGCACTTGTGCCCGTTGACGACGTCGGCTTCGAGTAGGCTGAAATGCACTACGAGGAGGACCTGCACCTTCGACAAGTCGAGATCGGCCGACGTTCGACGTATCGCAGACCAGGGAGGATCCGATCGAGGCGCAGCACGGTCGCGACTACTAACTCGCCCAGATCGCTGACCCGCAACAGGAGCTTCCTGCTGCTCTGGGCGGGCCAGTTTGTGTCGCAGATGGGCGACCGCCTGGCGATGGTCGCGTTTCCGTGGCTCGTTTGGCAAGAGCACCGGCCACTCGGCACTGAGTACCGGCGCCGTCCTTGCCCTCTACACGCTGCCCTATGTACTCTTCGGCGCATTCGCCGGCGTGGTCATCGACCGCTTCAACAAGCGCGCCGTCATGGTGACCGCCGACGTGCTGCGGGCCGGCCTGGTCCTGCTGGTGCCGTTGGTCGCCGAGCACTCCTTGGCCGGCGTCTACGCACTCAGCTTCGCGATGGCGAGCCTGGCCGTCTTTTTCGACCCCAGCAAGCTCGCCGTCCTTCCCGATATCGTCTCTCCCGCGCAGCCTTATGCGCGCCAACTCACTCATGGCAACCGGTGAGAACCTGACCGAGATCCTCGGCTACGCGCTGGCCGGGCTGACACTCGCTTAATCTCAACATCAACTGCCTTCCGTATCGACAGCCTCACGTTCTGCGTATCCGCGTTCGCTCTGGTGCTCATGCGCTATCAGGCGCCGGTGCGCGAGGCCGACGATCAAAACGTCCCGATCTCGTTTTGGCACGAGTTGCGCGAGGGCCTCGCATTACCTGCGCGGGCATCGCGGTCTGCTGCATGAACACAGCCATGGTCGTGGCCTCTGCCGCAGGTGTCGGCGCATCCTACTCACTCACTTTCCTCCTCGCCGTGCGCGTGTTTGACGGCGGCGCCAAGGCGTTCGGCACATTCGAGGCGGTGATCGCCGTCGGCTACCTGGCCGGCTCGCTGGCGCTGGCGGCGCTGGCGCACCCGCATCCCCAAGGGCTATGCGATGACCGTCGGGTTGGCGACCATGGGAGCGAGTCTCGTCCTGGTCGCCGCCACCGGCGGCGTCTGGCAGGCCTGCATCCCTTTCGCGGTCTTCGGTCTCGCAAACGCAGCCGCGCTCATCGCCGTTGACACGTACCTGCAACAGGCGGTGCCCGAGCACCTACGCGGGCGCGTGTTCGGGGTCAGATTCACGCTCACCCAAGGCACATTCGCGCTGTCGGTACTCATTGGTGGTGCGCTGGCCGGGGTCTTCGACGTACGCGCCCTGTTCATCGTGGCCGGCGTCCTGGTTGCGGTACCCGCTATCGCCGGGCTGTTCGTGCGCGACATCCGCGAGGCCTGAAGACCGTCTCAAGGACGGGCGCGCCGCTTGACGCCACGGGGCGGCCGCCGCAGGCAAGCCGCACCGGCAGCGGCGACAGGAGCGAGCGCGCGGCCCCCGGTGATAGCCTTGAGCGCGGAGATCCGCCGGGGCGTCCGCAGGGGCCGCGCCCGCGGCCGCGGATACACGCCACACGATGACTCCCCGGGACGACAGAGCAAAGCCCAAGCCGCCGCAGGCCGGGCGCACCAGTTGGCTGCAGCTGGGCATCGTCTCGGCAGGCAGCTTCGTGGTGTGGATGGGCTTCGGGGCGATCATCCCCTACCTCCCCATCTTCCTCAGGCAGCAGGCACACAGCTCGATGGTGATGATCGGCGTCATCGCCTCGATGTTCTACGTGGGGACGCTGCTCTTCTCGTCCCCGCTGGGCTGGCTGAGCGACATCATCGGGCGCAAGCCGGTCATGATCGGGGGAGCGGTCGTGTACACCTGCGCCCTCCTGCTCTTCACCACGACGACGGACCCTTACTGGTTCATCCTGTTCCGCCTGCTGGAGGGCATGGGAACGGCCGCGTTCGGGCCGGCCGCGCAGGCCTTCGTCGCCGACATCACGACTGAGGACACGCGCAGCCGCGCCTACGGGTTCCTCACCACGGCGCAGTTCGGCGGGCTGATCTTCGGGCCGGCCTTCGGCGCGCGCCTCTACGCCCTGGTCGGGGGCGGCCTGGGCGGCTTCTACGCGATCTTCTACTTCGGAGCCGCCCTCGCCGCCCTCTCGCTCCTGGCGGTGATCCTGTTCGTGCGCGAGCCTGCGGCCTTGAAGACGCGGCGGGCGCAGCGGCGGAGCGACATCGAGGCCGCCGGTGGGGGCCGCAAGGCGGGGCGGCCTCCCTACCGCGCCATCCTCACCCCGCCGATCCTTGCTTTCGTGCTCATCGGTTTCACCAGCCACTACGCGATGGGGGCCTTCGACGTCGTGTGGAGCCTGTGGCTCGTGCACCTCGGAGCCTCACTGACGTTCATCAGCTACACGTGGGTGGCGTTCAGCGTACCGATGCTGCTGAGCTTCGTCGGCGGCATGGCGGCGGATCGCTACAGCCGCTTCTGGCTGTTCATGATCGGCTACGCGCTCTCGGGATGTGCGTGGATCTTCTACGGCGTCACGACCAACCTCACGCTGTTCATCATCGTCAATGTCTTCGAGGGCATCGCCATCGCCTTCTCGTACCCGGCCAAGCAGGCCTTCCTCGTGCAGGTCAGCCCGCGTCGCTGGATCGGCACGGTGACAGGGGTGGAGTCGACGGCCATGCAGCTTGCCGGGCTGCTGGGCTCGCTCACGGCGCCCATCCTCTACGGGCGCATCTCCGGCCACGTGCTGACGCTGGCGGGAGTCCTCAGCCTGGTGGGCTTGGCGATCGCGGCCCCGGTCCTTCATCGCACCTGGACACAACTGGTGGCCTCCGGCGAGATGCCGCGCCAAGCGGAGCTCGAACGCATCGCCGGCGAAGTGCGACCGGTGCTGGCGAGCGAGCCGCCGCGCGGGCCGGAGTGACACACGGGCGGACGGGGGCGCCGGCCGCCGGGCCGGGGGCGGGGCCCTCGCGGACCTCTCCCCCGGCACCGTTCCTCAAAGCGCGCGTCAGGCCGCCTTACGCGTCTCCTGCGGAGACGTGGCGGCGGCCAGCAGGTCCTCCGGGTTCTCCTCCCAGGGGACCATCGCCTCGACCGTCTCCATCTTGCGGGCGAAGAACGGCTTGGATCGCTTGACGAAGCGTTGGGCGACGAACATCACGACCACGCCGGCAAGGATGAAGCCGGCGCCGATGATGAACGGCGGACCGATCCCGAACCAAGACGTCCCCGAGGCCGAGTTGGCCGGGTACCACAGCATGTCGAGCGACGCGATGAACACCCACGTCAGAGCGAGGCCACCCAGCAGCGGAAACACGAGAAGGAAGACGAACTTCCTCGCGCTCTGCAGGACCTGATGGCGATAGAACAGCGGTACCGCGTAGCCGTTGATGCCGTAGTAGAAGGCGATCGTCAGCCCGAGGGCGGCTATCGAGTCGGCCAGGACGTTCTGGCTCAGGAGCGTCAGCCCAACGTACCAGACGATGGACAGGACGCCGTAGATGGCTGTGCCCCAGACCGGCGTCTGGAATCGTGGATTGACCTTGGCCCAGATCCTGGGGATGGCGCCGTGCGAAGCCATCGACAGCGTCGTGCGCGCGCCGGGCAGGATGGTGGTGAGCGTCGAGGCCGTGGCTGAGGTGAGGACCACGGCGATGAGCAGCTTGTCCAACGTCGAGCCAAGCACGGCCGACCCCAGTGGGCTCAGGATATCGGCGGAGTTCTTGCCGAGGTATGCGGGTCCGTGGAACGCCTGCGCCGCGGTCGTCGTGAGCACGTAGATGAACAACAGGCCCAGCGTGCTCAGGATCGCGGCGATGCCGGGGGTCCTCGATCTGTTCTCGGTCTCCTCGTTGACCGAGACGGCCGTGTCCCAGCCCCAGTAGATGAACAGGGCCAGAAGGATGCCGCCCGCCAAGGCGCCCAGGTTCATGTTGGGCACGAACCATGAGGCCGACGGATGGATGGACCCGGCAGGATGGGAGCTGTAGACCTTGACCAGCGCCACCACTGAGAAGATCACGAGCATGAGGTACTCGAACCCGAGCAGGACCCACTGCAATCGCGCCGAGATCTCGATGCCGATGGCCGTGACCACGCACATGATGACGAGGAAGGCGACGCCCGCGAATGTGACCCAGAACAACGAATTCGCCAGGCTGTTCAGGCCGAGCAGCAGGAAGAAGTACGTGCCGGTGATCTGCGCGAGGCTCGCCATCACGATGATGTCGGCGGCGACCATGACCCAGCCCGTGACCCATCCGGTTCTCGGCCCTATGGCTCTGGTGACCCAGCTGAACGTCGTCCCGCAGTCGGGGTCGGCCTTGTTCAGGTAGTAGTAGGAACTCGCGATCAGGATCATGGGCACGAACGACACGATCATGATCGCCGGCGACTTGAGCCCGATGCCGGCGACGACCACGATGAGGCCCAGGGTCACCGCCAGGCTGTAGGCAGGGGCGGTTGACGCAATGCCGATGACGACGCTCGAGAGCATGCCGATGGCGTTGGTCTTGAGCCCTTTGTCGACCTCTGGGGCGACGACCACGGGAGGCGTCGCTCCCCGCGGCCCCTTCGGCAAGGGTACGGTTGGTGAGGCGGTTGCCATCGTCTCCTCCTTGGTGCCGGCAGGCGCGAACCTCCGCGGCACGAGATGATGTGGACCACTAAACAACATGTACATAGTGGTTAATGCGCATCGTCACCGTGCCGCCCAAAGGGAAACCGCGGCCGGTTGTGCAGGCGTTAAGAAATGTCACGCCGTGCGCCGGGAGGCCGCTCCGGTCGACGCACGAGCGCGCGTGATCGCGGATGAGACGCCGCGCGAAGCCGGGCATGACGCGAAGAGGGCCGGGGCGCGGTCCTTGCGGACGACACCCCGGCCCTTACGCTTGGGTGCGCCGGCGTCAGATCGAGGGGGAAGCCCCCGCGGCAGGCCCGCCGGCGGCGGACGCCTCGTCAGGATCCTCCCAGGGCACCATCGTCTCGACCGTCTCCATCTTGCGGGCAAAGAAGGGCTTGGACCTCTTCACGAACAACCACGCGAAGAGCATCACGATCACGCCGGCGACGATGAAGCCGAGGCCGATGATGAACGGCGGACCGACCCCGAACCAAGACGTGCCCGAGGCCGAGTTGGCCGGATAGTAGAGGCTGTCAAGGGAGGCAATGAACACCCAGGTCAGTATGAGCCCGCCGACCAGCGGGAAGACGCCGAGCAGGAAGAACTTCTTGAAGCTCTTGAGCACCTGATGGCGGTAGAACAGCGGCACGGCGTAGCCGTTGATGCCGTAGTAGAAGGCGATCGCCAGGCCGAGGGCGGCGATCGAGTCGGCACAGGACGTTCTGGCTGACGAGCGTCAACCCCACGTACCAGATGAGCGAGAGCACGCCGTAGATGACGGTCCCCCAGACTGGCGTCTGGAAGCGCGGGTTGACCTTCGCCCAGATGCTCGGGGATGGCGCGGTGCGAGGCCATCGAGAGCGTCGTGCGGGCGCCGGGCAGGATCGTCGTCATGGTCGATGCCGTCGCCGACGTCAGGACGACGAGGATGAGCAGCTTGCCGAACGTCGAGCCGAGCACCCCCGACACCGAGCGGGCTGAGGATATCGCCGGAGTTGTTGGTCAGGTAGGCCGGCCCGTGGAACGCCTGCGCCGCCGTGGTGGTGAGCACGTAGATGAACACGAGCCCCAGGGTGCTCAGGATGGCGGCGATGCCGGGGACCCTGGATTTGTCCTCGGTCTCCTCGTTGACCGAGACGGCGGTATCCCAGCCCCAGTAGATGAATAGGGCGAGCAGAACGCCGCCGGAGAGCGCGCTGAGGCTCATGTTGGGCACGAACCAGGAGATCGAGGGATGGATCGATCCCGCCGGGATGCGACGCGTAGACCTTGATGAGCGCGACGACGGAGAAGATCACCAGCATGAGGTACTCGAACCCGAGCAGGAACCACTGCAATCGGGCGGAGATCTCGATGCCGACGGCAGTGATCACGCACATGATCGACGAGGAAGACCACTCCCACGGCAGTCACCCAGAAGAGCGAGGCGGCCAGACTGTTCAGGCCGAAGAGCAGGAAGAAGTAGGTGCCGGTGATCTGCGCGAGGCTGGCCATCACGATGATGTCGGCGGCGACCATGACCCAGCCTGTGACCCATCCGGTTCTTGGCCCGATGGCACGGGTCACCCAGCTGAAGGTGGTCCCGCAGTCGGGATCGGCCTTGTTCAGGTAGTAGTAGGAACTCGCGATCAGGATCATCGGGATGAACGAGACGATCATGATCGCCGGCGACTTGAGACCCATGCCTACGACCGCCGTGACCAGACCCAAGGTCACGGCAAGACTGTAGGCGGGGGCGGTGGAGGCGATACCGATGACGATGCTCGAGAGCATGCCAACGGCGTTCTGCTTCAGTCCCTTGTCGACTTCCACGGGGACATCTGCGCCGGCCACGGGAACTCGCGGTCCTTGCGGCTCAGTTCCTCGCAACGGAACAGAAGGTACATCGCTTGCCATGATCCCTCCCTCACCGCGGGAAGCCCGGCTCCAGGGGAGCTGGCCTGGCCCTTGAGACAAGCTACTGCCTGAGAATAGTCGCAGCCTAACCAAATGGACGGGTCGCGAAACGTATCTCCCGGTGCGCAGCGTACGGGATCGCCTCTGCGACCTGGGTGGTACGTGGATCCGCGCGGCGCGTCCTGAGGCGTTCCTCGCTGACCTCAGTCTTCGTCGCGCTCCTCCTTGCGCGCGGGGACGATGAGTACAGGCGTCGTCGAGCTATGCACCAGCCTGTACGCGGTCGATCCCAACAGCATGCCCGTGAGCGGCGACTCGCCGTGGGTGCCGACGATGATCATCCCGGCGCCATGCTGGCCCGCCACGCTCCTCAGGCCTTGCCAGGCGTCGTCGTCGACGAGCACGGGCTCGGCGGAGACGCCGCTGTCCGCGACGCGCGCCAAGGCCTCGCCGAGCAGCTTCTCTCCCAGTCCCTGAAGGGTCCGGCGAGGCGCCAATGGCGCTCCCGCGTACTGTCTTGCGGCCGCCGAACGCGTAGGTGACGAGCACTTCGCCAGAGAGTTGCCGAGCCAGACCGACGGCCTCGTCGAGAGCCGCCTTCGCGCCGTCCGACCCGTCGTACCCCACCACCATCTTGAACGCCATGTTCCCCGCCCTTCGTCGCTTCAGAGGATCCCCTGGCGTCTGATTCCCCGCGCGGGCCCCTACGAACTGATGGCAATGGTCTGAAGCCCGCGTCGTGCGCGTGCGACTCGCGAAGAGGGCCGGTGGCGATGGCGGGAGGGCGCCCGGCCCGCCCGTTCCTAGTAGCGCCTGACCTCGCGGTAGAGCGTGTCGCGCTGCACCGGGGTGCGGCCGGCGGCGCGGATGAGCCGCACCATCTCGCGGACGTCGCACTGATTGCGCACGCCGGCCGCCGCCACGACGTTCTCCTCGATCATCGTGGAGCCCATGTCGTTGGCGCCGAAGGCGAGCGCGACCTGCCCCATCTTGAGGCCCTGCGTGACCCAGGAGGCCTGGATGTTGGGCACGTTGTCGAGGTAGATGCGGCTCACCGCGAGCATGCGCAGGTAGTCGAAGCCGGTGGCGGGCTGGTGGCCGGCCTGCAGCTCGGTGTTGCCGGCCTGGAACGTCCAAGGGATGAACGCCGTGAAGCCCGCCGGTCTCGTCCTGGAGCTCCCTGATGCGGCGCAGGTGCTCGACCCGTTCCTCCGCCGTCTCGAGCGAGCCGAACATCATCGTCGCGGTGGTCTTCATGCCCAGTCCCTGGGCGACCGCGCATGACCTCGAGCCACGTGTCGGTCGGGATCTTGTGCGGGCTGATCTCCGACGCTGACGCGGTCCACCAGCACCTCGGCGCCGCCCCCGGGGAGCGAGTCCAGCCCGGCGGCACGCAGGCGCGTCAGCGTCTCCTCGATGGACAGGTCGCTCATCTTGGCGATGTGCGCGACCTCGGGCGGGGACAGCGAGTGGATGTGGATCGGGTAGCGCGCCTTGATCCCGCTGAAGAGCTGCTCGAACCAGCAGATGTCGAGGTCGGGGTGCAGGCCGCCCTGCATCATGATCGCGGTCCCGCCGAGCGCCAGGGTCTCTTCGATCTTGCGGTGGATGTCGGCCTCGTCGAGGACGTAGCCCTCCCCACTCCCCGGCCTCGTGTAGAAGGCGCAGAAGCGGCAGCCGGAGATGCAGTAGTCGGTGTAGTTGATGTTGCGGTCGACGATGAACGTCACCTCGTCGCCGTGGTGGAGGCGGCGGCGGGCCTCGTCGGCGCGCGCGCCGAGCTCGAGCAGGTCGCCGCCCTCGAGCAGCGCGAGCGCCTCGGCGTCGCCGATGCGGCCGCCGGGCCGAAGGTCCTGACGGGCTCGGCTCACTGACCCGACTCCGCGTCGAGGCGCAGATCGAAGGGGGCGAGCTGGTCGCCTCGGGGGCCGCGGTCACCGGTCACGGGGACGTCCAGTCGCCGGCGACGGCGAGCCTGAAGGTGGGCGTCGTGCGGCTCACACGCGCTCCAGCGGCGCCGCCAGCTCGGGCACGCGGTCCAGTTCGCCGATGGCGGCCGCGCGCCGGTAGAACTCCTGCAGACCGGCGCGATACTCGGCGGTGAACCCGAACTTGAGCTTGTCGAAGTACGTCATGAGGTAGGCCTGACTGAAGTCGTAGTGCAGGGCCGCATCCGCGGCGGTGTCCTCCGGCCGGGCGGCACAGGCGTCGCGGGACGCGAGCAGGGCCGCCCCCACGGCGGCCGCGGCCGCGGGATGAGCGGCCGTGAAATCACGGCGCGCGGCGCAGACGGCGTAGACCATCGGCAGCCCGGTGACGTCCTTCCAGGCCTCCCCGAGATCGTAGTGGTACGGGTACACCTCGTCGCGCAGGACGTGCAACGCGTCGTCACCGATGAGCAGTAGGCCGTCGCAGGCGGTCAACACTTCGGTGAGCGGCCCGCGGCGCGGCACGAACTCCGGAGCGATGCCCCACTCCCGGCACAGCACCTTGAGCAGGCAGATCGAGGTGGCGCTCTTCTCGGTGAGGGCGATGCGGCGCACGTCAGGCAGCGGCGCCCGCGTGAACAGCTGGATGGAGTCCACGGCGCCGAACGAGCTGATCGACACGTGCGGCAGCTGGGTGAGCACACCGGCGTGACGCGCGAACGCGATCGAGGACGGCAGGGCCACATCGATGGCGCCGTCCACGAGCATGCGGTTGAGCGTGGTGGGGGCGCCCTCGACGACCGCGGCCTTGACCCCGCACGCCGCCAGCTCGGCCTCGAAATGGTGGTACAGGGGAAAGCAATTGACGAACTCGATGCGCCCGACGCGCACCGGGCCGCCCTGCGCGCTAGGCGTCGCGGTCGGCGTCATCGAAGCGGCGCAGGACGTTGTAGAGCGTATCCCGCTCCACGGGGACGCGGCCGGCGGCGCGGATGACGCGCACGAGCTCGGCCTTGCTGAGCTCCTGCGCCGTATCGACGCCGGCGGCATGGCTGATCTTCTCCTCCACGACGGTGCCGTCGAGGTCGTCGACGCCGAACACCAGCGAGACCTGCGCGAGCTTGAGACCGACGTTGATCCAGAAGGCCTTGATGTGGCGGAAGTTGTCGAGTACGAGGCGGCCCACGGCGAGCATCCTGAGGTCGTCGAAGCCCGTGGGCCCGGGCAGCTCGCTGAGCCCGGTGTTCGCCGGCTGGAACGAGAGCGGGATGAAGGCGTTGAAGCCGCCCGTGTCGTCCTGGAGCTCGCGCAGGCGGACCATGTGGTCGGCAAGCTCCTCCGGCCGCTCGACGTGCCCGTAAAGCATCGTCGCGTTGGACTTGAGGCCCACGCCGTGCGCCGCGCGCATGACGTCCAGCCACTGCTGACCGCTGATCTTGCGCTCGCAGATGAGGTCGCGGACGCGCCCGCTGAACACCTCGGCGCCGCCGCCCGGCAACGAACCGAGGCCCGCGTCCTTGAGATCCTGGAGGACCTCGGTAGCGCTCTTGCCGCTGATCTTGGCGAAGTGCGAGATCTCGCTCGCCGTGAACGCCTGGATGTGCACGCCTGGGGCGAGTTCGCGCAGAGCGCGCATCATGTCGAGGTAGTAGTCGAACGGCAGGTCGGGGTGCTCGCCCCCGACGATGTGGATCTCGCTGATGCCGCCCACCGCCAGGGTCTCGCGGGCTTTCTCGACGACCTCATCGACGCTGAGCGTGTAGGCGTCGGCGTCACCTTCGTCGTGACTGAAGGCGCAGAAGAGGCAGCGATTGCGGCACACGTTGGTGTGGTTGATGTGGCGATTGGAGATGAAGTAGACCTCGTCGCCGACGCTGCGGGCGCGGGCGAAGTCGGCCATGGCGCCGAGCGCGAGAAGGTCGTCGGACTCGAGCAGCGACCGCGCCTGCCCTTCGTCGAGGCGCACCCCGCCGGCGACGGCCTCCCACACGCCCTCGAGGTCGGCGCGCGCGGCAAGGGCTGAGATCTGACTCGGATTCACGGATGCGGCTCCAGGCGTGTCAGCTGTAGCGGTCCACGACGCGTACGGCGACGTCGGCGAGGAGCTCGCGCTCGACGACATCGGGACACTCCTCGAGGACCCTGTGGGCCCGTCCAATGTACCCCAAAGCGGCGGCCCGAGCACGTTCGAGCGCCCCGCACTCGCGTACCGTCGCGATCACCGTGGTCACCGTCTCCGCGTCGGGCTCCGTCAGGGCCAGCAGCGGCGCGAGCTCGCGACGTGCCTCCAGCGCGAAGATGAGCGGCAGGGTGATCGTCCCGTCGCGCACGTCCGCGCCGAGGCGCTTGCCGGTGGCCTCCTCCTCGCCACTGAAGTCGAGGATGTCGTCGAACACCTGGAAGGCCAGACCGATGAGGCGACCGTACTGCGCGACGGCCGTGGCGGCCCGTTCACCCGCGCCCGAGATCAGGGCGCCGAGCCGGCAGGCGGCGGCGAAGAGGTCGGCGGTCTTGCGCTCGCAGCGCCGCTGGTACTCCGCCGGCGTGACGTCCACCCGGCGCGCGTCTTCGAGCTGCAGTACCTCCCCCTCGGAAAGCCCCACCGCCGTGTCGCTGAGCACGGCGACGGCCTCCGCCCGGCCTGCTCCGACGAGCTCCCCGAAGGCACGAGCCAGGAGGAAGTTGCCGGCGGAGACCGCCGTCTCGACGCCGAACGCGTGCGCCACCGTCGGCCGCCCTCGACGCAGATCGGCGCGGTCGAGGACGTCGTCGTGGACGAGCGTCGCCATGTGCAGCAGTTCGACGGCGGCGGCGGCGCGAAGGACGGGCTCGCCGAGCGGCTGGTCCCGACGGGCGCACAGCAGCGTGAGCAGCGGACGCACGCGCTTTCCCCCCGCCGCGAGCGTGGCGCGGCAGGCGTCGCCGAGTCCGCCGGGGTATGCGGCGGCGGCCTCCAGGCGCTTCTCGACCGCGTCCAGGCCCGCCGAGTAGCGGCGCTTCTGCTGCACCGAGCGCCACGACAGAGCCTGCCGCCCGCTCACGGCGAGGCCCCGGGCGCGGCCGGCGCCGCCACCTCGCCGACGTGCAGAGCCACCGCACCAAGACCGAAGCGGCGATAACGGACACCGACGAGTCCCACGGCCGCCATGATCGCCGCCAGCTCCGCGACGCGCGGGAAGGCCTCGACCGAGGCGGGCAGGTAGGCGTAGGCGTCGCCGTCGCCGCTGACGAGCCGGCCAAGCAGCGGCACGACGCGAGTCATCCAGACGGCGTGGAACCTGCCGCCGAGACCTGGTGGTGGCTGTGTCGATTCCAGGCAGACTACGCGGCCGCCGGGCCGCGTGACGCGGGCCATCTCCGCGAAGGCGCGCGGCACGTCGGGGACGTTGCGCACGCCCCAAGCCACGGTCACGGCGGCGAACTCGCCGGCGGCGAAGGGCAGGTCGAGCAGATCGCCGTGCACGAAGCGCGGCGCGAGAAGGCCGCGCCGTTCGCGCGCCGCGGCCTTCTCGCGCGCCTTCTCGAGCATCGCCTCGGTGAAATCCAGCCCGGTGACCTCGCGGCCCGGGTACATGTCGCACAACGCCAGCGACAGGTCGCCGGTGCCGCAACAAGCGTCGAGCACCCGTCCGCCCGGAGCCGGCGCCGCCTGCTCCGCCGCGGCGCGACGCCAGCGCCGGTCGAGGCCGACCGTCATCAGGCGGTTCATCAGGTCGTAGCGAGGGACGATGCCGCGGAACATGGCTTCGATGCGCCCCGGGTCGCGGTCGATGGGCAACGCCTGCGCACGCGCTTCGTCCGGCTTTCCGCTGGCCGTCAGCGCTGGCCTCCGTCCCAGGGCGGGAAGAGCGTCTGCTCAAAGCCCAGGGCCGCGAGGACCTTGCCGACCACGTGGTCGACGGCGTCTTCGAGCGTCTGCGGGCGCGTGTAGAAGCCCGGCATCGCCGCGAGCACGACGGCTCCGGCTTCGGCCAGTTCGAGCAGCCGGCGCAGGTGGATCTGCGTGAGCGGGGTCTCCCGGGGTACCACCACCAGGGGCCGCCTCTCCTTGAGCGCCACGTCGCCCACGCGGTGGATGAGCGTGCGCGTGGTGCCCAGGGCGATGTGCGCCGCCGTCGCCATCGAGCACGGGCAGATGACGGCGGCGTCGGGGAAGCTGCTCCCGCTCGCCGGGGGCGCCGCGAGGTCGTCCGGCGCGTACACGCTCGCGGTCGCGCCGGCCATGTCGAGGAACGCGGCCGTGACGTCGTCCCGGCCCTGCGCCGGAAGGTCGAGCTCGTGGCGCAGCACCAGCAGCCCGCTGTCCGAGACGCTCAGCTGCAGGTCGCAGCCGGCGTCGGTCAGCGCCCGCAGGAGCCGCACGGCGTAGGGCGCTCCGCTGGCGCCGCTGACGCCGACGAACACGCGCCGGGGTGGTGTAGTGGTCATTCGGGCTCCAGACCGCGGCGCCGGCCGCTCGGCTCAGTTGACTCGGCCCTGATGGCACTGGCCGCCGTAGCAGCCGTTGGGCCCGGCACCGTTGTTGCCATGGCACTTCACGCACAGGCCGCCGTTGCTGTACACCTCATTGGCGTGGTTGGCGATGAAGCTGGAGCTGTGCGGCAGGCTGACGCCGTGGCAGGCGAAGCAGAACGAGCTGCTGTGGCACCGGGAGCACAGGCTGGGCGACGACAGGGCGACGGAGGGATGCGTCCCCAGCCATCCCGCCGGGTGCGGCATCTGCAGGCCGTGGCACCTCATGCAGCTGTCCTGGCCATGACACTTGACGCACTTTCCGGGCTGCGACTGGCCGACGGGAGCGTGCGCCGTGCGCCAGTCGGCCGGGTGCGGCATGGGCAGCCCGTGACAATCGATGCAGAAGGTCGGGTCCTTCTTCGTGTGGCACGAGGCGCAGATGCCCTTGCCGCGGTCGAGGACCACTGTTCCGTGGGTCTTCCGCGTCCAGCCCACTGGATGGGGCATCTCGAGCCCGTTGTGGCACTTGGTGCAGAAATCCTTCTGCTGATGACACCCCCGGCACTGCGTGGCGGTGACGTGCAGCGGCATGGCGAGCTTGGGCGAATTGGCCGGAACGCCGTTGACGTGGCAGGTACCGCACGTGTCGGGCAGCTTCACCCCGTCGTGGCAGCGCGCACAGATCGACATGGGGTTCTGCGCCGAGCGCGACACCGCGAGTTTGGTTCCCGGATGACTGATGTTGGCGTGGCAGGTGAGGCACTGGTAGCCGGCCTGACGGAGCCCCGTGTGATTGACGCGGATGTTGCCGACGACGATGTCCTTCTCGATCTGCGAGTTGGGGTGGCACTGCGTGCAGTTGGCGTCGCCGACGTAGCTGGTGATAGGACGCTCGTAGGTGTTGGACGCGTACAGGATGAGGTTGCTCATGCCCTGCAGATTGCGGATGAGGTAGTTGAAGACGCCGGGCTTGGTGTGGCACTCCTGGCAGCCGACGCCGGCGCGGTAGTGCGCGGTGTGCTTGTAGGTCACCACTTCGGGCCTGACGACGTGGCACACGTCGCAGGTCGCGATGTGGTTGAGAGACGAGAACCCGACCACGCCGATCATGAAGGCGAGGAAGATCGCGGCGAGGACGCCGAGGAACCAGCCGCGGGGGATGCGCACGTCGAGCAGGACTCGGCCCTTGGTCTGCCGGCGCTCAGCCACGGTTCAGGGCCCCGTGAGGGTCGAAGGCGAGGCGGCCGGCGCGGCCGACGCGGGCAGCTGGTAGGGCACTCCCGTGAGCAGCTTGTGCGCCGGCGGCTGCCCGGTGCTGTGCTGCTCATGGCAAGCTTGGCAGTTCGCCACCAGGTGACAGTTGAAGCACGTCCCGGTGCCGCTGCGGACGGTCGCCTGGGGGTGCTTGCCTATCCAGCCGACGGGGTGCGGCATGGCGACCTGGTGGCATGTGTGGCAGTACGTCTTGACGTCGTGGCACTGGGAACAGACCTTGCGACCGAGGGCCTTGACCGTGGCGCCGTGTTTCTGGATCCACAGGGCGTCGTGCGGCATCTCGACGCCATTGTGGCAGCGGGAGCAGGCGTCCTTCTTGACGTGGCAGGCGGTGCAGGTGGAGAGGATGCCGATAGATCCGTGCCGCTTGGGCCACGTGGGATCCCTGTGGGTGAGGGGCAGAGCGCCGGGCGGCGGCTTGACGTGACACAGATCGCAGCGGGCCGTGGCCACCTGCCCGGCAGCGTCCGTGTAGTGGTTGTTATGGCAGATAAGGCACTGGTCCATGCTCGGGTACGTGCGCGACCCCGAAGGAACCGCGTTGCCATGAGCCACGGTGGAGTGGCAGCGCATGCAGAGGAAGCCGGCCTCGATGAGGTGCTTGTGCTGCACGCGGATGCCGTTCTTGGACACGGGGTGGAACAGCAGGTCGTTGTTGTGACAGCGACGGCAGGATTGGTTCAGGACGTAGCCGACGATCGGCTTCTGGTAGTCGCCGGTGAGCTGGGCGATCGGCTGCTGAAGAGCCTCGAGCTTGGCCGTGAGGAAGAAGAAGGGGCCCGGCTTGCTGTGGCACTGCTCGCAGTTCACGCCCCTGTGCACCGACTGCTGGTACACCTTCACGTAAGGCACGTGGCTCTTGCAGGTGCTGCAGAACTGCGGCGTCGAGGTCGCCGCCAGCGAGGCGCCGATGGCGACCACCGCGACGGTGAGGACGATCGCGGCGACCGCGAGGCTGAGCGTTGTGAGCCTGAACCTCACAAGCCGCGGATCTTCGGCACGCTAGGCCGCACGTTGTGGATCAGGCTGCGGTGGCAGATGTAGCACTGAAAGCCGTCCGCATGCCGGTTGGCCGTCGTGTGGCAGCGCGTGCACACCGATTTGCCCGGCGTCGCCTGCTTGGCGTGGTAGAGCCCCTTGTGGCAGGCGCCGCACTTGGTAATGTGGGACCCCTTGGCCGTGGCGTGCAGCTTCTGCGTGTGGCACGCCGAGCAGACCCGGCCCTTGGTGACCGTGGCCGAGTGCTGCGCCTGGGCGCCGCCGCCCGTCCCGGTGCCCTTGTGACAGGCGGCGCACTTGCTCTGCGGCACGGCCTTGCCGGCATGCTTCATGGCGTGACAGCTCCTGCAGTTCTTGAAGCCCGGGCTCGTCGCCTGGTAGAGGTGGAAGGCGGCGGCTGTGGCGTGGCACTTGGCGCAGACCACCTGGCCAGCGTGCTTCGCGAAACCGGTGTGACAGGCGGAGCAGTCTGTGAACCCCTGGTCCGCCGGGTTGTGGTGGGGGCTCTGCCCCGGGTCGGCGACGCCGGGGCTGGTCTGGTGACACGCGAGGCAGTCAGGGTCGGATCCGAGGTGCGGGTTGGTGCTGTGCGCGAAGGGCTCGGTGTACGCCCTGGTCACGGGGCTGTAGAGGTGGCAGCCCGCGGTGCAGGCCGAGCTGGGCGACGACAGGCTCGAGGTGTCCTGGCCCGGGTAGTGGCACGACCAGCAGTTCTGCCCGGGCACGCTCACGTATCCGGTGTGGCAGCTCGTGCAGGACGCATCGGTGGGCTGACCGCCGACGTGACAGGGGCAGGTCCCGGGCGAGATGCCATCGTGCGCCCACTGGCTGAAGGCGTGCGCCGGCGGCGCGGCGGTGGCCAGCACGATGGCCGCTCCGGCGCAGACGACGAGCAGGACAAGGGCCGCCAGCACGCGGCCAGGCGCTCTGTTCGTGGTCCTCACCTCCCAGCCGCCCCGCAGGCGGCGAAGACTGACTCTTTGATGCTCCGACGCTCTCACGTGAGCACCGTCCAGATGATAAACGCGGTCATCAGGAGGGCGCAGAATCCGGCAATCATGGTGATGATCCACCATAGCGTGTCGGCCGCGTAGGTCCGCCACGTGATCGTCTTCTCCACCAGCACGTCATCGAGCGTGCCATCGCGCACGCGTCGAGCGTACTCCAGCGGGCGCTCATCCCGGTAATGCTCGACGGGCATCGACCCGGTGAAGATCACCTTGTCGAGCGGGAAGTTCTCAGGCTTGAGGTGCGCGCTGAAGAAGTGCACGAAGATGAAGATGACGCCCATGGCCAACAGCGCCTCGTTGGAGTGGATCACGAAGGCGATGTTGAGGGACTGCCCCGGAAGCAGCTTCGCGGTCTGCAAAGGGAACCACATCATGAAGCCGGTGACGCCGATGATGAGGGTCCCCGCCACGAGCGACAGATAGTCGAACTTCTCCCAGTACGTGTAGCGGTCGAACTGCGGCTTGGGACCCTTGCCGAGGAACCAGGCGAACATGCCGATGATGTCCTCCAGGTCCTTCTTGCTGAACATCAATGAGCCTGGGCCGGTGATGGCCTTGCCGCGGCTGCGCAGAACCACGACGATCATGTAGATCATTTCGGCCGACCAGTAGAAGACGGTGACGAGGGCGGCGATGCGGTGGTACACGCCGGCCGCCGTGACCCCCCCGAAGAGGTCCATGAACCAACGCGCCCAGGCTGTCTGCTCGTACTTCAACGGCATGCCCGTGAACACGAGGACGGTGAAGCTCGTGAAGACGAGGAAGTGCATCCAGCGGTGGAACACGTTGAAACGCCGGTACTCGATGCGCGTGCGCAAGGTCCCGGGCGATGTCGCGGTCTCAGCCGGAATGGCGTCGGGAGTAGAGGCCATCCTTGATCCCTCTGTAGATGTACAGGGACGAATGCACAAAGCCGAACGTGAAGACCACCGTGATCAGGATGAGGTAAAGGACGTTGATGCTCCACACCCAGTAGGACGACCGCGGGCTGCGGGGATCGACGTGGACGAGGAAGCCTGCGAAGTTGCGGTTGGCGCCCGGATGGCACTTGGCGCAGGTGCCCACGATGTGCTGGCTGGAGACGGTACTGGCGGGGTTCGAGGCCGGGAGGATCCTGTGGCTGCCGTGACAGTCAGGACAAGTGGCGACGTTGAGGCGGCCGAGGTAGAAGGCCTTGCCGTGATAGGCATCGAGGTAGGTGCCTTCGGCTCCTGGGTGACAACGCCCGCACAGCACCATCTCGCTCCGACGGAACGCGACCGTGTTCGTCGCAGCAGTGTCGTGCGGCGAGTGGCAGTCGGCGCAAACGGGCGCCTTGCCGGAATCGTGTCCAAGCACCAGAGTACCGTGGAACGATCCGCGGTACATGGAGAACTGATCGGCATGGCAGTAGCTACACGCCTTGAGCTTGGCTTGCATGAGCCAGCCGGCGGTCTGGCTGGCGTCGTGGACCCCCGGCTTGAAACCGAGATGGCAGCTCGTGCACGCGAGCTTGCCGTGCAGCGACCCTTCGAATGCGGCGCGATCGACATAGGTACTCACATGCTGACCCTTGACCACGATCGGCGGGGTCTTGCCGCGTTGGCCGTGGCAACTCAAGCAGGCGTTGTTGGTCGCCGCGGTGAGCGCCGAAGTGGCGGTGTGAAGCGCTGACGCCGGGCCGGCGAAGCCGAGCGCGGCCGCCAGCGCGAGCGCGACGAGTACCGGCAGGTGGGGCCGCTTCACGGCGTCACCCCCCGCTGCCTGTGGCAGGCGTCGCACATCGATTGCTGATGACATACGAGACAACCCGTGCCGCTCTGCGTAGCGACACTGCCATGCGTCGTGGCCCAGTCCGCCGGGTGGCTCACCGTGTGACACTGGGCACAAAACGCCTTCGTATGGCAGCCGGTGCAGCCAAGCGGGTCCTTCTTGGCGGTGGCTCCGTGAGTGTAGCGCCATGTGCCCGAGAAGTGCCCGGACGGGGGCTGGGCATGGCACGCGTCGCAGAACTGGGCCTTGTCATGGTGACAGCGAAGACACGCCTGCTCGTTCGCCAGCGCCTGGACGCCATGGGTCTGAACGTAGTTCTTGGGGTGCACGTCCGTGGGCGGCGGCGTGACGTGGCAGAAGCTGCAGTTGCTGGGCGCACCCGCGGTGTTGTGGCACATGCTGCACACCGCCATGGGCACAGTCGACTTCGTTCCCTTCGCCGCGTGCGTCGCCTGCTCATGACAGTCCGCGCAGGTGAGGTTGCGCTGGTTGATGTGCTGCCGATGCGAATAGCGGATATCCCCGATCTGGCCCGGGATGTTGCTCAGCGAGTGGCACTGGAGGCAGTTGGCATTGGTCGGCCGCTGGCCGACACTGGGCACTCGCGGCACGTTGAGATAGTCGGCCCAGACATTGAGCCATTCGCGGCTGCGCCACTTGATGGCGTTGCCAAGGCCGGGAGGTACGTGGCACGCGGTACACGAGACCCTGGCGTGGACGGACGCCGCCCACTGCGCGCCCGCCACCCTAGTGGCCTTGCAGCTCATGCAGTAAGAGGGCGAGTCAGTGGCCCAAACGGGAATCACCACGACGACCGCGAGTACCACGAGGAACCCGGCGACGGCCAGCGCGGCCACCCAAGGCGAGCGGTACCAGCGGCGCGGCTTGGGCCGGTATCGGGTGCTGCGGTCGGCCATTTGGACGGAACCCTTCGGCGTCTTTCACAGGCAAGCAATCCGCCCGGGCGCCCCAAACGCCCTACCCTCTCGGCGAACGCGGCGATTGTACCATCCGGGCTCGGCTTCGGCGAGCCGGGCGGCAAGCCTGAGCTTCGCCCAGCCAGCGCCGGCCGCACCAGACGAGCGCCGCGACGCTCACAACAGCGTACGGCGCCGCAGGGCAAGAAACCGGCCTCCGCTCACGTTCGTGAATGCGAACCGATGCAGTCTAGTCGACGCCCGGCAGCGCGGGGCGCGGTCCCGTCCTTCGTGCCAAGTGTGTCGGCGCCCCCACGAAACCTGTCGTTTTGCGTGCATGGGAGCGTGTCGCCACGGCCATAGGGCCGTCCACGGAAAGCGAGCGACGAGCGAGGTCCGGCCGCTCGAAGCCCGCCAAACCGGGCGATCGGCCACTCGTGCTGTATCCTTCGCCGGTGTTCAATACGCTGGACATACGTCGACAGGGAGGGGGTAAGCGATGCCCGCCGTACTGATCTTCCTGATTGCCTGCGGCATTGTGATCTTCGTCTGCATCCAGCTGGTCGTCATTCTCGCCTGTCGCAGCCTGGCGCGCGCCAAGGGGCGCTCGACGACCGCGTGGACGATCCTGGGTGTCTTCTTGAGTGTCATAGCACTGCTCGCCGTGGCTCTCGCGCCACGCAAGGCTGAGGAGGGCCCGACTCTGGCCCCGGGGACCTCCGCGGACGCCGGGCCAAAACCGCAGACATTGGCGGAAGCGATTGCGGCAGAACAGGCGATCTCACCCGGGGTCACCCGCAAGCCGCAGCGATCGGGTGGCAACGCCCTCCTGTACTCCGCCAGCTTCCCCGATGCCCTGCACGGCTGGGCGGTGGGCAAGAACGGCACCATCGTTGCCACCGTGGACGGGGGCGTCACCTGGCACCATCAGCGGTCGGTCAAGACTGAGCCCCTCTTCGCCGTCAGCTTCCCGGATGCCTCGCACGGCTGGGCCGTGGGCAAGCACGGCACCATCCTCGTCACCGCGGACGGCGGCGCCACCTGGAGCGCGCAGCAGTCGGGGACCAAGGACTTCCTCGCATCCGTCAGTTTCCCCGACGCCCAGCACGGCTGGACGGTGGGCAACGGGGGCGCCATCCTTGCCACCGCAGACGGCGGCGCCACCTGGCACCACCAGCGATCCGGCAGGACTGCTTGGCTCACCTGCGTCAGCTTCCCCGACGCCTCGCACGGCTGGGCGGTGGGCAAGGACGGCACCATCCTCGCCACCGCAAACGGCGGCATCACCTGGAGTGCGCAGCAGCCAGGGATCACGGACTTCCTGACGTCCGTCAGCTTCCCCGACGCCTCGCACGGCTGGGCGGCGGGGGAGAACGGCACCATCCTTGCGACGGCGGACGGCGGCGCGACCTGGAGCGCTCAACGACCGGGCAGCACTGCCTGGCTCGACGCCGTCAGCTTCCCCGACGCCTCGCACGGCTGGGCGGCGGGCGAGAACGGCACCATCCTTGCCACGGCGGACGGCGGCGCCACATGGAGCGCGCAGCGATCAGGCAGCACGGACAACTTCACGTGCATTTGCTTCCCTGATGCCTTGCACGGTTGGGCGGTGGGCAGCACTGCCGCGACCGGCGCCCGGACCAGCGGCATCATCGCCACCACCGACGGCGGCGCCACCTGGAGCGGACAGCGGTCGGGCACCACGGCGCGGCTCGATGCCGTCAGCTTTCCCGACGCCTCGCACGGCTGGGCGGTGGGCAAGGACGGCACCATCCTTGCCACCGCTGACGCCGGCGCCACGTGGAGCGCGCAGCGATCGGGCAGCACTGCCTGGCTCACCTGCGTCAGCTTCCCCGACGCCTCGCACGGCTGGGCGGTGGGCGAGGGCGGCACCGTGCTTGCCACGGCGAACGCCGGCGCCACGTGGAGCGCGCAGCGGTCTGGCAGCGAGGACTTCCTTACCTCCGTCAGCTTTCCCGACGCCTCGCACGGCTGGGCGGTGGGCAGCACTGCTGCGACCGGCGCCCGGACGAGCGCCATCATCGCCACCACGAACGGGGGCGCCACATGGGCTGCACAATTGTCCGACACTCGCCGCCTTGCTCGATGCCGTCAGCTTCCCCGACGCCTCGCACGGTTGGGCGGTGGGCGAGAACGGCACCATCCTTGCCACCGCAGACGGCGGCGCCACCTGGAGCGCGCAGTCGTCCGGCAGCAGCGTCTGGCTCGATGCCGTCAGCTTCTCCGACGCCCTGCACGGCTGGGCGGTGGGCAAGGACGGCACCATCCTGGCGACCGCGGACGGCGGCGCCACCTGGAGCGCGCAGCAGTCGGGCAGCACTGCCTTGCTTCTCTGCGTCAGCTTCCCCGACGCCTTCTACGGCTGGGCGGTAGGCGAGAACGGCACCATCCTCGCCACCGCAAACGGTGGCGTCACCTGGCGGCATCAGCGCTCGGGTAGCATGGATATCCTCACCTCCGTCAGCTTCCCGCGACGCGCGGCACGGCTGGGCGCTGGGAAGCTCTTCCGCAACCGCGGCCTGGACCGCGGGCACGCACACCGGCGCCTTTGACGGTTTGGCCGTGGACAGGTCTGCAGCAGCCGAGACCGGGACCACGGGCATTCTCGTCACCTCGAATCGAGGCGCCACGTGGAGCGCGCGGCGGCCGGATGTAGCTGAGCTTGAGCCCCTCTTCTCAGTCAGCTTCCCGGACGCCCTGCACGGCTGGGCGGCGGGCAAGAGCGGCACCATCCTTGCCACCGCGAACGGAGGCGCCACCTGGCGCCATCAGCGATCGGATACGTCCGACGATATCGTCTCAGTCAACTTCTCCGACGCGTTGCACGGCGGGGTAGTTGCGATGGATGACTCCGTAATCGCCAACCTCACCAGCGTCATTCTCGTCACCCCAGACGGCGGCACTACCTGGCGCCATCAGCCGTCCGGTACCACCAACGATTTGGACGCCGTCAGCTTCCCGGACGCCCAGCACGGCTGGGCGGTGGGCAACGGCGGCACCATCCTGGCCACCGCGGACGGCGGCGCCACCTGGCATCATCAGCGCTCGTATAGCAGCGACCTGCTCGATTCCGTCAGCTTCCCCGACGCCCTGCATGGCTGGGCGGTGGGCGCGAACGGCACCATCCTGGCCACCAGCGGACGGCGGCGCCACCTGGAGAGTGCAGTGGTCGCAAAGCACGGCGTGGCTCACCTCCGTCAGCTTCCCTGACACCCTGCACGGCTGGGCGGTGGGCGAGAACGGCACGATCCTGGCCACCGCGGACGGCGGCGCCACCTGGAGCGCGCAGCACTCGGGCAGCACTGCTTTGCTCGATGCCGTCAGCTTCCCCGACGCCTCACACGGCTGGGCGGTGGGCAAGGGCGGTACCATCCTTGTCACCACAGACGGCGGCGTCACCTGGCGCGCGCAGCAGTCGGGCACCACTGCCTGGCTCACCTGCGTCAGCTTTCCCGACACCTCGCACGGCTGGGCGGTGGGCGGATCGTACGGTGAAACGGCGCCCGGCACGGGTGTGATCCTCGCCACTTCAGACAGCGGCGCGACCTGGAGTGTCCAGGAATCGGGCAGCCGCGGTGGGCTCTGACGAGTGGACTCGGAGTCCTTGGTCATGACGCGCTGTACGGCGCTGGCAGTGAAGCTGCGGGCCACGCGCGGGGCCTTCGGACCTGTCTTCGAAGCTCGCGAGCACGGTCGCGGGCATTGCCCGCGGCGGGCAAGGCGGCCGCTAGCTCCCGCACAAGCGCAGACCCACTAGGCGCAGCGAGGGCTCAAGTCCTCCGTTACTAGGCCGGAATTCGACAGCCGCGCTAGCGAGGGACAACCCCCACCGCGATGTCCAGATGGCCTCTTCGTCGGCTCGTCCACCAGTAGACTCACGGCCGCACTCGGTATCTTCGCTGGAGATGTGTCACCAGCCGCTACCTGGCGAGCGACCCCAGGGCCGTGGCGGCCAGCCAAACGATGAACACGGCGAATGCGAGCCATACGGCCACAGCGAGGTAGGTGACCACCCGCCAAGCGACGCCTTCGACCACCAGGCGCCTGCCTGAGTGGGGCTCGACCAGCACCTCATCGAGCAGACCGGCGCGCACACGACGATCGAACTCGATCGATCGCTCGCGTGCATACTGGTCGATCGGCAACGTGCCGTCGAACATCGCCGTGTCCATGGGGAAGATCTCGGGCCTCATGTGAACGTGGAAGAAGTGCCAGAACACGAAGACGAAGCCGAGGGCCATCAGTGCCCCGCCCCCATGGTTGATCATCGCGATATTGAGAACGACCCCGGGGAGGAGCCTCGTCGCCTGAACGGGGAACCACAGTATCAGGCCGGTCGCTATCATGGTCAGGACGCCCATTGATGCCGCGCAGAACTCGAACTTCTCCCAGTACGTATATCGGTCGAACTCGTGCGGTCGCGGACCCTTGCCGAAGAACCAGCGAAACATCGCTTTGGCGTCCCTTAGATCCTGAGAAGCAGGCAGTATGGAGCCGGGACCGAACACCGGGCCTTTGCGGCGCAGCAAGTACAGGCCGAAGCGGACCAGCTCGAAGAGGACGCACGCAACCAGGATGAGAGCGGCCAGCCGGTGAACGATGCCAGCTACTTGCACGCCGCCAAGCAGATGATCCATCTCGAACTTCGCCCACCCGGCGGTACTGTACCTCAGCGGCATACCGGTGAAGCACAGAAGTGTGAAGCTCAGCATGACGAAAGCGTGGGCCCAGCGATCGGAGGCCGAGAAACGCCGATAGTGAAGCTTGATGGGTTTCTTGGCCTCCGTAGCGACGGGGGCGATGACCGGCGCGTACGCCACACGTTCGCGGGTCGGGGAGATCGCTTCCTGGCGGCGATCGCGGCGGTAGAGCCCATCCTTTCGGCCTCTGTAGATGTACATGACGCTGTGCAGCGCACCGAAGGTGAACAAGAAGCCGATCAGGAGGGCGTGCCCCATCTCGAACGGCCACAGCACCAGCGACGAATGAGGGTTCTTGGGGTTGGCGTGCACCAGGAACGTCGTGAAGGACCTGTCTGCGTTGGGGTGACACTGACGACAAGTGGCTATGATGTGCTGCTTGGAGACGAGGCTGGCAGGGTTTGACGGGGGCTGGATCTGATGCGCCCCATGGCAGTTCATGCACACGGGCGTCCGTGTGGAGCCGAGCCCGGTGGCCTGGCCGTGGTAGGTGTCGAGATAGGTGCCTTCCTCGTCAGGATGACAGCGGCCGCACAGCACGATGACCGAACCCCGGAACTGCGGAGCGGAGATGCTGAGGATAGCGTGGGAGCCATGGCAATCGGCGCACAGCGGCGCCTTGGCCGAGCCTCCCTTCAGTGCCGCCCTGCCGTGGACCGAGTGGCTGTACACGGTGTATTCGCGGGCGTGGCAGTTCGAGCAGGCCGTGAGCTTGGCGGTCTGAAGCCAGCCGGCCGTCTCCGCGGCCGAGTGCTCGTCGGCTTTGAAGCCGACGTGGCAACTCGCGCAGCTCAGCACGCTGTGCGGCGACGAGTAGTGGGCGGGCGTGTTGATGTAGATGCTCTTCTCCACGCCGTCGACCAGGATCATGGTCTTCTGCGCGCTGCGAACACCGTGGCAAGCGAGACATTGCCGGTTCTGTGCGGCTTTCGTGTTGGGCGCACCTGGGATGACCACAGCGTGAGCCGGAGCTGCGCTGAGCATTCCGGCGGCAGGAGCGACGGCGAGGGCGATGAGACTCGCGACGATGATCCGCACTTTGATCACGTTGTGATCCTCATCTTCGTGTGGCAGATGTCGCAGTACGATTGCTGATGACAGACCAGACAAGGCGCACTTCCCTTGGCCGCCGTCCGACCATGGGTGTCCACCCAGTCGGCCGGATGGTCGACCTGGTGACACTTCACACAGAAGGTCTGATAGTCGTGGCACCCGGAGCACACCGTAGGGTCGGCTTTGGCTGCGGCACTATGGTCGTCGAGCCAGTTGCCGCTGAAATGATTGTTCGGCGGGCTGGAGTGACAGGAGCCGCAGAAGGAGGCCTCGTCGTGATGACACGTCCCACAGCTGGCGGGGTTGGCAAGCGCCTGCCGACCGTGCACGTCGAGGTAGCTCACCGGGTGGGCCTCCTTGGGCGGCGGAGTCGTGTGGCAGAACGAACATTGGTTCTTCTGAATCTGCGCGGCGTGACACATCGAGCAGAGGTTCATGGAGACTGTCGGCGCGTGCCCCGGCTTGGCATGTGATACGTCGTTGTGGCAATCCGGGCACTTCATGCTGGAGTACTGCTTCATGTGAACCGCGTGCGAGAAGCGGACGCCGGAGGATGAGGTGCCGAGATTCTGCATGCTGTGACAGCTCGTACAGTTGGCGTTGGACGGCAGCTGCTGCCTGGCCGGGGCGGGCGGCATGTTGAGGTACACGGCCAAAATGTTGACCCACTCCTTGGCACGCCACCTGATCCCGCCGACAAAAGTGGGAGCAACGTGACAGGAAACGCAGGGAGTGTTGGCATGCACTGAATGCTGCAGCGTTGCCTTGAAGGGCTTCATATCGTGGCAGCTCGTGCAGTATGCCGTCGACGAAGTCAGCAGCACCGGCACGTATAATATGGCAGCGACGACGACGACACCTGCGAGCGTGGCGCAGAGAACGAACCAGGTCGAGCGATACCAAGGTTTGTGCCGAGCACCTGTGCCCGGGCTTGACGACTCGTCGCTCACTCAATGATCCCCTGTGGCTCCCCCACGACCCGATGGACGGCTGGCGCAACGATTCCGTGTCGTGTTCTGAGTGTGACGGACGACAAATGGTACCACGAAGCCATGTCCGCGTAGAGCACCTGTCCACCTTCCCGCGGCAGACGCTCGAAACCTGCTCCTCTGCATCCAAGCTCAGCCGCCGGGACGACCGCCTGTCTGAACATCGGCGGCGTGCGTTTGCTGGAGAGGATCGTCCGTAGCGTAGCGGGCGAGTGCGATGGGCGTGGATCTCGGCGTGCGTCCGGGGAGGCGGTGCCGGACGGGCCGTCGGCTTCGAGTTCTCTTCTGTCCTAGGGCAAAGTCGATCGGGCGGCGCCATTCATTCTGGGATGCCACGGGTCTACCCGGCCAGCACGGCGACGATCACCACGGCGCCGTAGAGGAGGCCGACGGCGCCGTTGACCGTCATGAAGCTCATGCCCACGCGCCGCAGCCCGCGGCGGGCGATGTCGATGTGGGGCCACGCCAGCAGAGCCGCCACGACCGTCAAGCCGGCCCAGTACTCCCAAGGGAGGTGCGACAGCAGGCCGACCGCGACGAGCAGCGCGACGGTGAGTGCGTGGGACACGGCGGCCACGGCGAGCGCCCCGCGCTCGCCGAGGGAGACCGGGACGGAGTGCAGACCGTGCTCACGGTCGAAGCCGAGGTCGAAGATCGCGTAGATGACGTCGAACCCGCCCACCCACAGGCCCACGGCGAAGAACAGCAGCCAGGCCTGGGCCGCGAGCGTCCCGGTGACCGCGATCCAGGCGGCGGCCGGCGCGAGGCCGAGGGTCAGGCCCAGCGCGTAGTGGCAGGACCAGGTGAAGCGCTTGGCGTACGGATAGAGCACGAACGCCGCGAGCGGGATCGGCCAGAGGTAGCGGCACGGGGCGGAGAGATTGAAGGCGGCGAGCACCAGGAGGGCGATCGAGACGACGGTGAACGCCCAGACCTCGCGCCGCCCGAGGCGTCCGGCCGGCAGCTCCCTGGCGGCCGTACGTGGGTTTCGCGCGTCGATCTCGGCGTCGATGAGGCGGTTGAGCGCCATCGCCGCGCTGCGCGCGCCGACCATCGCGACGGTGATCCACAACAGGTCGTGCCACGAGGGCATTCCGGCGGCGGCGAGGAAGGCGCCGGCGTAGGCGAAGGGCAGCGCGTAGACGCTGTGCTCGATCTTGACGAGGCGCGCGAACTGTGCCGGCTTGGAGACTCCGGCATCACCGGTGGAAGGCACCTGGTGGGGTGGTCAGGCGCCGCTGTCGGCGGCGGGCTCGCCGGCGGAGCCGGCGGGCGGCCCGGCCGGCTCGTCCGCGGCGACGCCCGGCTCGCTGCCGAAGTCGGCGAGGACGAAGGAGACGATGGCCACCACCACTGCGAACAGGCCGACGACGAAGAGGATCGTGTACACGAAGATGCCCGTCGGCTGAGACGTGCCGAGCCAGGCACTGATCGCCCAGCACACGACGGCGATCGCCCAGTTGATGAGCGACAGCGTCAGCAGGTGACGGTGGATGTTGCCGTGCAGCACTGGGGCCTCCTCACGCCTCGGCTCGGCGCCGGTACGGCGTCCAGTCTAGAAGCGGCGGGCGCCGGCGTAAAGCGTGGCCCGCCGCACTCATCGGAACGGCAGTCCGAACTCGCTCCAACGCGCCGTCACGCGGGTGACGACCGCCGGGTCCATGGCCAGCTCCTCGGGCCACTCGCGCCCGTGACCCTCCTCGGGCCAGGTCTTGGTGGCGTCGATCCCCATCTTCGCGCCGTAGCGCGGCAGGGGGCTCGAGTGGTCCAGCACGTCGAGGGGGCCCGCGACGATGACCGTGTCGCGGGCCGGATCGACGTTGTTGAACACGCGCCAGGTGACCTCACTGTAGTCGTGCACGTCGACGTGCTCGTCCACCACCACGACGAACTTGGTGAACATCATCTGGCCCATGCCCCACACCGCGTTCATGATCTTGCGCGCGTGGCCCGGGTACTCCTTGCGGATGCTGATGATGGCGCAGTCGTGGAAGACGCCCTCGATCGGCAGGTCCATGTCCACGATCTCGGGCTGCACGAGCTGCAGCAGCGGCAGGAAGAGGCGCTCGGTGGCCTTGCCCATGAACGCGTCCTCCATCGGCGGCCTGCCGACGATGGTGGCCGGGTAGATGGGGTCGCGGCGGTGGCTCATGCCCGTGAGGTGGAACACCGGGTACTGGTCGGCGAGCGAGTAGTAGCCGGTGTGGTCGCCGAACGGGCCTTCGAGGCGCGTCTCTCCCTTCGCCACGTAGCCCTCGAGGACGATCTCCGAGTCCGCCGGCACCTCGAGGTCCACGGTGGCGCACGGGGCCAGCTCCACCGGCTCGCCGCGCAGGAAGCCCGCGAACATGAACTCGCTGATGCCCGGGGGCAGGGGCGCCGTCGCCGCGTAGGTCACCGCCGGGTCGGTGCCGAGCGCCACCGCCACCTCCATGCGATCGCCGGCTTCGCGGAAGTTCGCGGCGCCGTCGTGGTGGATGTGCCAGTGCATGCCCGTGGTGCGGCCGTCGAAGACCTGGAGGCGGTACATGCCGGCGTTGCGGCGGCCCTGCCGGTCCTTGGTGACGACGATCGGCAGCGTGATGAAGGGGCCGCCGTCGCCCGGCCACGTGGTGAGCACGGGGAGGCGCGCAAGGTCGGGCGGATCGACCACCACCTCGCGAAAGGCGGCCTTCTTGACCGCGCGAGGGCCGTACGAGGCCAGCTCCTTGAGCTGGCCGAGCGCCCTGACCTTGCCGACGAGGCCGCTCGGCACCTGCAGCTCGAGCAGGCCGCCGATGCGCCGGGCGATGTCGTCGAGCGGCGCGCCCAGTGCCAGCTCGAGCCGCCGGAAGGAGCCCAGCTGGTTCATCAGCACGGGCACGGGCATGCCGGCCCCCGCCGGCGCCTTGGGCCGCTCGAACAGCAGCGCCGGCCCGCGCGCCTTGCTGGCCCGGTCGGCGATCTCGGCCATCTCCAGGTGCGGGTCGACCTCGGCGCGGACGCGCGCAAGCTCGCCCTCGCGTTCGAGCAGATCGATGAAGGCGCGCAGGTCCACGCTCACCCGGCCCGGACGGCGGCGGGCGCCGGCCGCGCATCGCCGGCCAGCGCCTGCTCCAGGGGCGTCGCATCGCGCAGACCGAGCCGCCGCGTCTGCTCCCGCGCGAGGGCCGCCACGTCCGGATCCCCGCCGGCGGCCACTATGGCATCGAAACGGTCGAAGGCGGCCGCCGCGATCACAGGTGAGGCGCCGCGGCGCAGGGCCGCGAGGCCCCCCATCGCCGCGGCCCACAGAGCATCGTCGGCGGCAAACGGAGCCGCGATGCTGCGCAGATAGGAGCACGACGCCATGAGACGGGCCAGCAGCCCCACCGCCTCGGCGTCTCCGCGCGTGGCGATGATGCGCAGCCCGCGCGCGTAGAAGAAGTCGCCGGCGAGGAGCGCGCTCTCGCGGCATCCGCCTGGCGAGGCGCAGACTCGGCTCTCGCGGTAGTGGAAGAGGTACCCCTCGTAGATGAGCTCGATGGCGCACACGTAGTCGGCGTCGCCCGTGTCGTCGAGCTGCTCGAAGAGAAGCCCCCAGCGGGGCGCCAGCGGCAGCCGGCCTGCGTCCCGCATGCCGAACGCCCTCGCGGCGGCTGCGAGCTCGTCCGTCACCGCCGCCGCGTGCACCACTTCAATCGCCTTCGTGGTCCAGGTAGAACGAGAGCGACATGAGCTCGCTCGAGAGGTCGACCTGGCGCACGAGCACGCCCTCAGGCGCGTGGACCTTGACAGGCGCGAAGTTGAGCACCGCGTGCACGCCGGCGACCGTGAGGCGGGCGATGGTCGCCTCGGCCTCTCCCGCCGGCACGGTGACCATGGCGATGTCCACCTGTTCCTCGCGGCAGAACGCCTCGAGGTCGGCGATGCTGCGCACGCGCCCGGAGCCGTAGCTCGCTCCGATCACGGTCGCGGAGCTGTCGAACATGCCCACGAGCCGGAATCCTTGCTCCGAGAACCCGCGGTAGCGCGCCAGTGCCGTGCCCAGGAGGCCGGCCCCGACGATGATGACGTTCCAGGCGTGGTCGAGCCCCAGGGTATGCGTGATCTCCTCGACGAGCCGTGCGACCTCGTAGCCCACCCCCCGCGTGCCGAACTCACCGAAATACGAGAAGTCCTTGCGGATCTGGGCGGCGTTGAGGCCGATCATGTCGGCCAGGTCCTTGCTTGAGACCCTGTCCACGCCGCGCGAGCGGAGCTCGCGCAGCTTGCGCAGGTAGAGCGCCAGACGCGGCACCGTCACCGCCGGCACGTCCGCCTTGTCGATGTTGCGCACGATCCCCCCCTCGTCAGCCTGCGAAGAACGCTGCGGCAGCCCGTGCCGCGTTCGTGATGTCGTCCGCGCTCAGAGCAAGCGACACCATGGTCGCCTCGAACTGGGACGGGGCCACGTAGATGCCTGCCGCGAGCATGTGCCGCCAGTAGCCGGCGAAGAACGCCGTGTCGGCGTGCCGCGCCTCGGCGAAGCTGCGCACGGGCCCCTGGCAGAAGAACAGGGTCATCATGGCTCCGACCCTGTTGAGCGTGAAGGCGTGAGCGCCGCGCGCCGCGGCCTCGCTGAGCCCGGCGGCGACCGCGTGCGCCAGCGACTCCAGCCGCTCATAGGTCCCCGGCTCGGAAAGGGCCCTCAGCGTGGCGATCCCCGCAGCCATCGCCAGGGGATTGCCGGAGAGCGTGCCGGCCTGATACGTCGAACCCAGCGGAGCCACGGTCTCCATGATCTCGCGGCGGCCCCCGAACGCGCCCACCGGCAGACCGCCGCCGATGATCTTGCCGAGAGTGGTGAGGTCCGGAAGGATGCCGAACCGCTCCTGGGCGCCGCCCCAGGCGATGCGAAACCCGGTGATCACCTCGTCGAAGATAAGCACCGCGCCGTGCGCGCTGCACAAGCCGCGGCAGGCCTCGAGGAAGCCGGGCTCCGGCGGCACCACGCCCATGTTCCCGGCCACCGGCTCGACGATGAGGGCGGCGATCTCAGCGCCGCGCGACTCGAAGAGGTCCGTGAGGGCGACGACGTCGTTGTACTCGGTCAGCAGCGTGTCGGCGGTCGTGCCTCTGGTGACTCCGGGACTGTCGGGCAGCGCCAGCGTCAGCACGCCGCTGCCGGCGGCGGCCAGGAACGCGTCCGAGTGCCCGTGGTAGCAGCCGACGAACTTGACGACCTTCTCGCGGCCCGTGAAGCCGCGGGCGACGCGCACGGCGCTCATCGTCGCCTCGGTACCGGAGTTGACCATGCGCACCATCTCGACGGAGGGCACCGCCTCGCAGATCATGCGCGCCAGCTCGACCTCGAGGTCGGTGGGGGCACCGTAGCTCGTGCCCCTGTCGACCTGGGCGTGAAGGCTGCCCACCACGTCCGGGTGCCCCCAGCCCAGGATCATGGGTCCCCACGACGAGACGAAGTCGACGTATTCGTTGCCGTCCGCGTCCCAGATGTGCGCGCCCTTGGCGTGGTCGATGAACAGAGGGTGCGGCATGCCCACGCCCTTCATGGCCCGCACCGGTGAGTTGACCCCGCCCGGGATGTACTGCTGCGCCTCTTCGAAGAGGCGCGCAGAGGTCTCGATGTTCAAACGGTCCTCCCGCCATCGCAAA
Source organism: uncultured Thermoleophilia bacterium (assembly GCA_963709845.1). Taxonomy (GTDB): domain Bacteria; phylum Actinomycetota; class Thermoleophilia; order UBA2241; family UBA2241; genus CAIXSE01. The sequence goes on along the minus strand of CAVPXV010000007.1, from coordinate 105,132 downwards.
GGCCTGCGCGAAGCATGGAATGATACTACGCATCGGCATTCCGTATGTGCGTCGCTGCACGATGTACCCGATTCGCCGGTGATGCAGCCCTGTGCGGCGCGCCCACCACCCGGCACAGGAAGAAGCCGGCGACCGACGAAGCCCGCGAGACGACACTCCGTCCGCGGCGACCGAGGAGCGTGCCCCATGCCCGTGACCATCCGCCACGCCGGCCCAGGCGACGAGCCCGCCGTCGTCGAGCTCATCCAGGAGCTCGCGCTTGCCGCCGACTACCCGAGCCCGATCGACGAGCACTACGTGCGCCACTATCTCGCCTCCTCCGTGAGCGACCTGCTGCTCGCCGTCGACGAGGGCGCCCAGGTCGGCCTGCTGAGCTACGCCGTCGTGCCCGGCCTCTTCCACGCCGCCGACTCCGGCATCATCGAGGCCCTCGTGGTCGCCGAAGGGCGGCGCGGCGAGGGCATCGGCCGCCACCTGTTGAAGCACGCCGTGCGGGTGCTGGAGGAGGCCGGCTGCGCCGAGATCTCGATCAGCGTCGATGCCGGCAACGCCGCAGCCCAGAAGCTTTACTTCGACTGCGGGCTCACCGAGGCGTCGGTCTACCTCGAGAAGCACGTCGAGCGCTAGACCGATGGCCGGGGAGACCGTGCACGTGCGTGCGACCGCGGCGGAGCGCGGCGGAGGACGAGCCCTTCCAGCCGGGAGTCGAGGTCATGCCGCGCTCGGCCTCAGCGTGGCGGAACGAAACCAAGCCGCTCGCCGACCGTACGAGCGCGTGGGGTTCGTGGTCGTCGGACGGGAGGGCGACGCCCTGACGATGCGGCGGGAGCTGCCGGGCGGAGCGTCCTGACCCTCCGACACGGCTCTTGACGGCGCTGACTCAGCCGGCGGCCGGTACGCACCAGCCGCGCGGCACGTAGGCGCAGTAGGGCTCCTCGGCCATGTAGTCGCCGGTCGCCTCGTAGGCCCGCGCGCGACAGCCGCCGCAGACCTTCTTGAACTCGCAGACGCCGCACTTGCCCTTGAGGCCGTCGAAGTCCCTGAGCTCCTTGAACAGCGGCGAGTCGCGCCACACCTCTGGGAAGGTCTGCTCGCGCACGTTGCCGGCGGCCTTGTCGAAGTAGCCGCAGCCCTGGACGTCACCGCGATGGCTGATGAAACAGAAGCCGATGCCGGCGAGGCAGCCGCGGCTGAGCGTGTTCATGCCTCCGTGGCTGTGCGGGTGCACCTCGAGCTTGCGGCCCTGCGCCTTGGCGCGCTGCCGCATGACGCGCCAGTAGTGCGGCACGTCGGTGGGCTTCATGAACAGGGCGCTCTCCTGCTGAGCGTCGTACATCCACTCGAGGGCGCGCTCGTACTCCTCCGGCGGCAGCTCCTGGGCCTCGAGCTCCTTGCCACGCCCCGTAGGCACGAGCATGAACGGGTGGAAGCTCACGGCGCCGAGGTCCTCGGACAGCTTGAGGAGCGCCGGCAGGTGGTGGGCGTTGAGCTTCGTGATGGTGCTGTTGATCTGGACCTCCACCCCGGCCGCGAGGCAGTTGCGGATGCCGCGCACGGCGCCGTCGTAGGCGCCGGGGACGCCGCGGAACTCGTCGTGCTCCGCGGCGGTCGGGAAGTCGATGGAGATGCTGACGCGGGCGATGCCGACGTCGTGCATGCGCCGCGCCACCTCCGGCGTGACCAGCGTGCCGTTGGGCGACATGACGGTGCGCAGGCCCTTGCCGATGGCGTACTCGGCGATGTCGAAGATGTCGGCGCGCATCAGGGGGTCGCCGCCGGTGAGGATGAGGATGGGGTCGGCGAACGAGGCGATCTCGTCGACGAGCTTGAAGGCGTCGGCGGTGCTGAGCTCGCCCGCGTAGGGGCCGTGGATGGCAGAGGCGCGGCAGTGCACGCAGGCGAGATTGCAGCTGCGCGTCACCTCCCAGGCGATCACGCGCGGCGCCGCGACGCCCCCGGCGTCGCCGGGCCGCGCCTTCGTGCCATGGGAGTTTTCTGCATGCGGATGGTGCAAACCGCTCCTAGTGTGCCAGACGGCCGTCTGGGACGCAACGCGGCGACGCGGCTAAGAGAGCCAGCGCACGATGTCCTTGGCGTGGTACGTGATGATGAGGTCGGCGCCGGCGCGCTTGATCCCGGTGACGGCCTCCAGCACGGCGCGCTCCTCGTCGAGCCAGCCGTTGGCGGCCGCCGCCTTGATCATCGCGAACTCGCCGCTCACGTTGTACGCGGCCAGCGGGAACTTGGTCTCCTGCTTGACGGCGTGGATGACGTCGAGGAACGGCAGCGCCGGCTTGACCATGATGATGTCGGCGCCCTCCTCGATGTCGAGGAGCGCCTCGCGGACGGCCTCTTCGCCGTTCGCGGGGTCCATCTGATAGGTCTTGCGGTCGCCGAAGGCCGGCGCCGACTCGGCCGCCTCGCGGAACGGCCCGTAGAAAGCCGAGGCGAACTTGCTCGAGTAGGACATGATGATCGTGTCGGTGAGCCCCTCGTCGTCGAGCGCCCCACGGATGGCGGCCACGCGCCCGTCCATCATGTCGCTGGGGGCGACGATGTCGGCGCCGCTCTCGGCGTGGGTGACGGCCATCTTGGCGAGCAGCTCGAGCGTGACATCGTTGAGCACTTCGCCATCCTGGATGACGCCGCAATGGCCGTGGTCCATGTACTCGCAGAGGCAGACGTCGGTGACCACCACGAGATCGGGGAACTCGTCCTTGATGGCGCGCACCGCCATCTGGACGACGCCTTCGGAGTCGTACGCCCCGGTCGCGGCGGCGTCCTTGTGCGAGGGGATGCCGAACAGCAGCACGGCGGGGATGCCGAGGTCCACGATCTCGCGGACCTCGGGGAGCAGGTTGCCGATCGAGAGCTGGTAGCAGCCGGGCATCGAGCTGATCGGGTTCTTGACGTTCTCGCCGGCGATCACGAACAACGGGTAGATGAGGTCGTCGACCGCGAGCGTGGTCTCGCGGAGCATGTTGCGCAGGGCCGGCGTGCGACGCAGGCGCCGCATGCGGTAGCTGGGGTAGTACATGGGGGCGGTTCCTTTCTACGGGAGCGAATGCGAGCCCGTTTGCGCCTGCAATCTTCCCTTGCCGGCGTCGCCTTGACAAGCTGGCGGCGCCGTTGCGGCGCCTCAGTCCGAGACGAGCTCCAGCGCCGCCTTGAGGACGTTCAGCACCGACTCGCGGTCACGCAGCTGGAAGGGGATCACGGGCACGGAGGCGTCGACGCCGAGGAGCTTGGCGACCTGCTTGGCGCTGAGCTCGTCGTCGGCCATGGACACGTAGGTGCCGACGACGAGCGGCACGTCACCGAGGCTGCGCACGAAGTCGAGGTCGGACTTCGTCACCCTCAGACTGTCGCGGTCGTTGGCGTTCGCGAGCAGGACCCAGGCGGAGCTCTCCGCCGCAAGGTGCCGCCAGGCCTGCTCCGGCGAGGACGCGCTGGCGGTGAAGACGAGGACGTCCTTATCCGCCACCCCCTCCCCGCCGTCACCGTTGGAGGACTGCAGCTGACCGGCGATCACCGGGATCTCCACCTCTTTCTCGTCGATCAGCTCCACGCGCAGCTGCTTGACCACGTTGGCGTCGGTGACCGTGTTGAGGAAGACCTCGTTGTAGATGTCGATGGGTCCGCGGACCGCGACGCTGAGCCCGCTCCCGATGCTCTCGATCGCCGGTTCGCTCACGGTGATGAGGCCGCCCGAGTACAGGCTGTAGATCACCTTGGCGCCGTGGAAGCGGTCGAGCCCGCAGTCGTGGAGGACGGTGTTGATGTCGACGCGCCCGTCGATGTGGACCAGTACGCGCCACTCCTCCGCCGTCAGCGTGATCTCGCCGCGCTCCTGGACGCGCTCGCTGTAGCTGAGGTGCGGTACGCGCTCCAGCGAGCCGAGCTGGTCGAAGATCAGCTCCCACTCGTCGATGCGGCGGCAGCCCTCCATGATCACCGTCTCCACGGTCATCTCGACGACGATGTCTTCGTCGGCGACCTGGTCGTCGGCGCCGAACTCGAACTCGCCGTCGGCCCAGCTGAAGAAGTCGAAGGCGGCATCCTGGATCTGCTCGCGCACCGCCTGTTCGAGCGTGGCGCGGTCGATCGCGCCGGCCTCGAGCAGGACGGCGCCGATGCGCGCGCCCTCACCCGACCTCTTCTGTCGCTCGAGGGCCACCTTGAGCTGCTCGGCGGTGACGGCGCCCGACTTGACGAGGCGCTGGCCGATGGGCAGGTGCTGCGGGACGGAGTGGGCGTAGTAGATGAGGCCGCTGCGGAAGTAGATCTTGCCCCAGGCGTCGCCGCGCCGGATGGTGAGCGCCCCGGACTTGGCGCTCATCTTCACCAGCTGGAAGATGTTGGGGAGACTGAACTCCTTCAGGTTGCCCTGGAGAAGCACGCTTCACCTCGCTGCGTGAGAGGGACCGATGTGGGGCCGTACGCTGTCTCCTCCATCGGCAACAGGAGCCTCAAGCTGAAGACGCCCCCAGCCTCGAAGCGACCGTGGCGCGCGCTACTCGCGCGACGCCGCCGCGCCGACCTCGACGGCCTCGCCGAGCGCGTCGCCGGGCGCCGGGCCGTCCGGCATGCACACCGGGGCCTCGGCGGCGCCCTCGCGCAGCATCCGGCGCCGCAGCGCGATCAGGGCGCCGAGGGCCGTCGCCAGGGCGGCGAAGCCGCCGATCGCGACCGCCCAGCGCACGCCCAAGGTGTGTGAAAGAGCGCCGGTGAGAGGGCCGCCGATGGGCGTACTGCCGAGGAAGACCACGGCCCAGAGCGCCATCACGCGCCCGCGCATCGAATCCCTGGCGTTCAGCTGCAGCAGCGAGTTGGTGCTGCTCACGAAGAGCACGCCGGCGGCGCCGATGGGCAGCATCAGCGCCACCGCCACGACGTAGGTCGGCGCGACCGCCAGCCCGAGCGTGGCTGCACCGAAGGCGAAGGTGGCGGCCACGAGCAGGCGGCGCGAGGGGCGCGCGCGGCTGGCCATGAGGAAAGCGCCGGCGAGGGCGCCGACGCCCATGGCCGCGGACAGGGCGCCGTAGGCGCCGCCTCCGCGGCCGAAGACGTTCTTGGCCATCAGGGGAAGCACGACCGAGAAGTTGTAGGCAAGCGTGCTCACGACGGCCATCACGACCAGGGGCACGCGCAGCTCCGGCGTGCGCCACACGTAGCGCAGCCCCTGCCGCACCTGCCCCGGCTCACGCCTGACGGTCTTGCCGGCGAACAGTTCCGCCTTGCGCATCAGCAGCAGCGCCACGATGACGGCGACGAAAGAGACGGCGTTGAAGAGGAAGCAGGGCGCCACGCCGATCCCGGCGATGAGCAGGGCGCCGATGGCCGGGCCGACGATACGCGAGGAGTTGATGATCACGGCGTTCAGGCCCACGGCATTGGCGAGGTCGTCGGGGCCCACCATCTCGTACACGAAGCTCTGGCGCGCCGGCAAGTCGAGCGCCGTGGCGCACCCGGTGAGCCCGGCGAGCAGCCAGACCATCCACACCGTGACCACGTGCGTCGCCGTCAGGAGTCCGAGGACGAGCGCGAGGACGGCCGCCGCCGTCTGCGTGCAGAGCAGCAGCTTCCGCTTGTCGACGCGGTCGGCGAGGACGCCGGCCCAGGCGCCGAGGAAGAGCACCGGGCCGAACTGCAACCCTACGGTGATGCCCAGGTCCAGCCCGCTTCCCGTGAGCTGTAACACCAGCCAGCTCTGCGCGACCGACTGCATCCAGGTGCCGCTCATCGAGATCACCTGGCCGACGAAGAACAGGCGGTAGTTGCGCACGTGCAGCGAGCGGAACGTGCGGGTCGCGACCCCGCGCGCCGGCGACGGACTCATCGCCGTCTCCGCCGGGCCGCGTTCAGGCGCCGCGCCGCGAACGCGGCACGGTGGCGATGGGCATGCGCCAGCCCATCCCGAACGCCTGGTCGGTGACCTTGAGGCCGGGCGCCGCCTGCTTGCGCTTGAACTCGTTGGCGCGCACGAGCCGCACGACGCGCTCGACGGTGGCGGCCTCGTAGCCCCGCTCGACGATCTCCTCGGCGCCGCGGTGTTCCTCGACGAGCAGGCGCAGGATGCCGTCCAGCTCGTCGTAGGGCGGCAGACTGTCCTGGTCGGTCTGCTCCGGGCGCAGCTCGGCCGACGGCGCCTTGTCGATGATCGCCCGGGGGACGACCTCGCGGCCGCGCGTCTCGTTGAGCCAGCCGGCCACCTCGTAGACCAGCGTCTTGGGCACGTCCGAGATCACCGCGAGGCCGCCGGACATGTCGCCGTAGATCGTGCAGTAGCCCACCGCAAGCTCGGACTTGTTGCCCGTCGTGAGCAGCAGCGAGGCGAACTTGTTGGAGAGCGCCATGAGGAGGTTGCCGCGGATCCGCGCCTGCACGTTCTCCTCGGTGACGTCGGCGGGGCGGCCGGCGAACGCCGGCGCCAGCAGCGCTTCGAACGAGCCCATGATGCCGGCGATGGGCAGTGTCAGGGTGCGCACGCCGAGGTTGGCGGCGAGTGCCTCGGCGTCGGTGACGCTGCCGCCGCTGGAGATCGGTGACGGCATCAGGACGCAGAGCACGTTGTCCGCCCCGAGCGCCTCGGCGGCGACGGCCGCGACCACGGCCGAGTCGATGCCGCCGGAGAGACCGACGAGGGCGCGGCGGAACCCGCTCTTGGCGACGTAGTCGCGCACACCGAGCACGAGCGCGCGCCACACTTCCGAGGCAGGCGTGAAGTCGTCGTGCGCGAGGCGGCCGGCGGCCGTCTCCGCCCCCTCCTCCGTGGCGCCGGCCGCGCGCCCGAGCGCCGCCAGCTCCACGACGAGCACGTCGGGCGCGAACGCGGCGGCGCGGGCCGCGAGCGCACCGTCGGCGGCGAAGGCGCAGCTGCGCCCGTCGAACACCAGCTCGTCGGCGCCGCCCACCTGATTGACGTAGAGCACCGGCACTCCGTGCCGGCGCGCGATCGCGCCGAGCATCGCCTCGCGGTGCGGCTGCTTGCCGATCGTGAACGGCGACGCCGACATGTTGAGGACGACCTCCGAGCCGGCGCCCACGAGGCCCTCCATGGGGTCGCTGTGGTACCGGCGGCGCTGCCAGAAGTCACGGTCGTTCCACACGTCCTCGCACACCGACACGCCGAAGCGGCGGCCCTGCCAGTCGAGTACCTGAGGCCCCTCCGCCGGCTCGAAGTAGCGGTCCTCGTCGAAGACGTCGTAGGTGGGCAGCAGGGTCTTGCGGAAGACCTGCCGCACGCTGCCGCCGGCGAGCAGCGCGGCGGCGTTGAACAGCGGGCGGCCCGCCGCGCCCTCGTTGGCCTCGGCCAGGCCGACCAGCAGGGCCGGCCCGTCCGCCACCTGCGCGGCGAGCTCGCGGCACACCTCCCAGCTGCGCGCCACGAACGAGCGGCCCAGCAGCAGGTCGCGCGGCGGGTAGCCGAGCAGCGAGAGCTCGGAGGCCACGGCCAGCTCGGCGCCGGCGCGCGCAGCCTCGCCGGCGGCGTCCGCGAGCAGGGCGGCATTGCCCTCGAGGTCGCCCACCGTTGGGTCCGTCTGCAGGAGCGCGATCTTCATGACGACGACGCTATCATGCCCGTCCGCGCGTCGTCCCGGCGGCGCGGCCGCGCATGCGCCCGGCGAACGGCCACCGTCCCGGCGCGCCTACAGGTTGAGGCGCGCGAGCAGCTGCGCCACGATGAACAGCACCACGAGTCCCACCAGCGCGCTCCAGTCGATGCCCACCGATCCGACGCGCGACGTCGGGAGCAGGCGGCGGAAGATGGCGAGGTACGGCTCCGTGACGCGCACGAGCACGCCGTAGGCGCGGTGAGCCGCCGATCCGTAGCGCATGGGCACCCACGAGAGGACCGCCCGCGCGACGATGAGCCAGCCGTAGGCGACGACGACGAGATACAGGGTGTAGGCGACGGGGTGCATCACTCTCCACGGGTCGTATTCTGCGAGGCCACCCTGCTTGTGACCGGAATCGCCCGGAACCATGCGCGGGGGCCGCGACTGCGCCCTCCGGCCGGCGGGCGCCCGCGGGTATCCCGGATGCGGCGCTCCGGGCAGGCCTCGCGGGGCGGCAGACGGCCTTGACAAGCACCGTGCCGGGCGACTACGACACGGGTATCAGGGTCGCCGGGCGGCAGCGGGAGGGGCGCGATGAAGAAGCTCATCAATCGGCCGGAGGACGTCGTCGCCGAGGAGCTGGCGGGCTTCGCGCTGGCCCACGCCGGGGCCGTGCGCGTGCACGCCGCCCCGGCGTACATCGTGCGCGCCGACGCGCCCGTGGCCGGCAAGGTCGCCGTCGTCTCGGGCGGCGGCTCCGGCCACGAGCCCATGCACGGCGGCTTCGTCGGCCCGGGCATGCTCGACGCCGCCTGCCCGGGCGAGGTGTTCACGTCACCGACGCCCGACCAGATGCTCGCCGCCACCAAGGCGGTGGACGGCGGCGCCGGGGTGCTGCACATCGTGAAGAACTACACCGGCGACGTCATGAACTTCGAGATGGCCGCCGAGCTGGCGCGTGACGAAGGCCTCGACGTCGAGGCCGTGGTGATCGACGACGACGTCGCCGTGAAGGACAGCCTCTACACCGCCGGACGCCGCGGCGTGGGCGCCACGGTGCTGGCGGAGAAGATCTGCGGCGCCGCGGCGGAGCAGGGCCGGCCGCTCGCCGAGGTGGCCGGCCTCTGCCGCACGGTCAACGCCGACGCGCGCAGCATGGGCGTGGCGCTCACCTCCTGCTCGGTGCCCATGGCCGGAAGGCCCACGTTCGACCTCGGCGCCGACGAGATCGAACTGGGCATCGGCATCCACGGCGAACCCGGGCGCGAGCGTCGCCCTATGGCGACCGCCGGCGAGATCGTCGAGACGCTGGCGACGGCAGTGGTGGAGGACCTGCCGTTCCGCCGCGGCGACCGAGTGCTCGCCTTCGTCAACGGCATGGGCGGCACGCCGCTGATGGAGCTCTACGTCGTCTACCACGAGCTCCAGCGCTTCCTCGAGCGACGCGGGATCACCATCACCCGGACCCTCGTGGGCTCCTACATGACCTCGCTCGACATGGCGGGCTGTTCGCTCACGCTCCTCAGGCTCGACGACGACCTCGCCGCCCTCTGGGACGCCCCCGTCAACACTCCGGGCCTGCGGTGGGGCGCGTGACCGGCGCGATCTCACAGAGCGACGTGGTGGCGTGGCTGCGCGCCTTTGGCGCCGCAGTCGCCCGGCAGCGCGACGAGCTCACCAGCCTCGACGCGGCCATCGGCGACGCCGACCACGGCGTCAACATGGACCGCGGCATGCAGGCGGTGCTGGCCAAGCTCGACGAGGGCGCGCCGGAGACCATCGGCGAGCTGCTCAAGGGCGCCGGCATGACCCTTGTCTCCACGGTCGGCGGCGCGGCCGGGCCGCTGTACGGGACCCTGTTCCTGCGGATGGGGAGCGCCGCCGGCGAGCGCGCGCAGCTCACGCTCGAGGAGTGGGCCGCCGCACTCGCGGCCGGCGTGGAGGGCGTGCAGGCCCGCGGCAAGGCGAAGCTTGAGGACAAGACGATGCTCGACGCGCTCGTGCCGGCCGTGGAGGCGCTGAGCGCGGCGGCCGCCGGCGGCCTCGCGCCGGGCGATGCCCTGAGGCTGGCCGCCGGGGCCGCCGGGCGCGGCATGGCGGCCACCATCCCCCTGGTCGCCCGCAAGGGCCGCGCCAGCTACCTCGGCGAGCGCAGCGCCGGCCACCAGGACCCCGGCGCGACGTCGTCCTGGCTGCTGCTGCAGGCGGCGGCCGACGTGCTGGCCGGAGTCGACGACCCGACGCCGGGCGACTCGGGGCCGGGCCGGGCGGCGCCGTGATCGGCATCGTCCTCGTCTGTCACAGCGCCCGGCTGGCCGAGGGCGCCGCCGAGCTGGCCGCCCAGGTGGGCGGCGAGCACCTGCGGCTGGCCACGGCCGGCGGCCTCGATCAACCGGGAGACCCGCTGGGCACCGACGCCGTGCGCGTCGCGCACGCCATCGAGGCGGCGTGGTCGGAGGACGGCGTGCTGGTCCTGATGGACCTCGGCAGCGCCGTCCTCTCGGCCGAGATGGCCCTCGAGCTCCTCCCGGCGGAGAAGCGTGCCCGCGTCCTGCTCAGCGAGGCGGCGTTCGTCGAGGGAGCCGTGGCGGCGGCGGTCGCCGCGGGCCTCGGCGAGCCGCTCGCCAAGGTGGAAGAAGAGGCGCGCGGCGCTCTGATGGCGAAGGCCGCCCACCTTGCGCGGCCGGCAGGCTCGGGACTTGGCGCCGGGTCGGAGCAGCGGGCGGGTGGCCCCGGCCCCGTCACGGATCTCAGCGCAGGCGAAGCGGCCACGCCGCCCCTCCGGCTCACCGTCAGGAACCGCCTCGGCCTGCACGCGCGGCCGGCGGCGCTGCTGGTGCGCACCGCCGCGCGCTTCGAGGCTGACGTGACCCTGGCCGACGTGACCACCGGCCGCGGGCCCGTGAGCGCCCGCAGCCTCAACGCCGTGGCGACGCTGGGCGTGCGGCACGGCGACGACATCGTGGTGCGGGCCTCGGGCCCTCAGGCGCAGGAGGCCCTGGCGGCGGTCCGGCTCATCGCCAGCGAGGGCTTCGGCGACCCCGCCGATAGCGTCGACGCCGGTGCTGCCGCGGCCGCGGGAGAGCTCGGGTCATCGGCGCGGGCGGGGGCCGCAGACGCCGCGACGCCCGAACGGCCGACGAGCGCCCGCCGGCCCCGGCGCCCGGCACGGTGCTTCAGGGCCTCCCGGCGGCGCCGGGGCTCGTCGTCGGCCCGGCGCGGCTGCTTCGGCCTCCAGCGGCGGACATCCCGGACGTGCCCGCAGCAGACCCCGGCGCCGAGTGGGCCGCCCTGGAGGGCGCCCTGGCCACCACCGCCGCCGACATCCGCGTGGCGCGCGCCACCGTGGTCGGCCCGGCCGGCGAGTACGAGGCCGGCATCTTCGACGCGCACCTCCTCTTCCTCGAGGACGAGGCGCTCCTGGGCCCGGCGCGCGCCCGGATCTTCGGCGGCGGGGCGAGCGGGGCGCGTGCCTGGGCCGACGCGGTACGCGAGGCGGCGGCGGCCTGGGACGCGCTCGACGACGCCTACCTGCGCGCTCGCGCCGCGGACCTCCGCGGCTTGGGCGATCAGGTGCTCCGCCATCTGCTCGGGCTGCCCCCGGCGACCGCGACGCCCGCCGAGGGCATCGTCGTCGCCGGCGACCTCTCGCCGGCGCAGGCCGCCGCCCTCGACCGCGGGCTCGTCCGCGGCGTCGTCTCCGCTCTCGGCGGCCCCACCTCGCATGGCGCCATCCTCGCGCGGGCGCTCGGCATCCCCGCCGTGGTCGGCGCCGGCCGGCAGATCCTGAGCGTCGCGGAGGGTACGCCGCTCGTGCTCGATGGCGAGGCCGGGACCGTCACGGTGGACCCGCCGCCGGCGGTCGTGCTGGCGGCCCGGGAACGGCGCGACCTCTGGATGCGGCGTCAGGCCAGCGCCCGCCGGGGGGCACGATCGCCGGCCGTCACATTGGACGGCCTCTCCGTGCGCGTGGACGCCAACGTCGCCGCGCCCGGCGACGTGCCCGCGGCCCTCGCCGCCGGAGCGGATGGCGTGGGACTGCTGCGCACGGAGTTCCTCTTCCTCGAGTCCGCGCGCATGCCGGGCGAGGACGAGCAGGAGAGCGCCTACCGTGTGGTCGCCGAGGCTCTGGAGGGCCGGCCGCTCACCCTGCGCACGCTCGACGCGGGCGCCGACAAGCGGCTGCCGTACCTGCCCCTCGCCGCGGAGCAGAACCCGTACCTCGGGGTCCGCGGCATCCGCCTCGGCCTCGAGCACCCCGACCTGCTCGCCGCCCAGCTGCGCGCCGCGCTGCGCGTGGCCGCCGACCACCCCCTGCGCATCATGTTCCCGATGGTGACCACGGTCGATGAACTCCGGCGGGCGCGGGAGATCCTGGAGGAGGCGGCCGCGTCCCTTCGGGCCGCCGGCGTCGCCGCGCCGGCGCGCGTGGAGGCGGGCATCATGGTGGAAGTGCCCGCCGCCGCCCTCACCATCGAGGCGCTCGTACCGCACGCGCACTTCTTCTCGCTCGGCACCAACGACCTGGCCCAATACGTGCTTGCCGCGGATCGTGGCAACGGCGCGGTGGCGGCGCTCGCCGACGCCCTTCATCCCGCGGTGCTTCAGCTGATCGGCCGCACGGCCGAGGCGGGCGCTCGCGGCGGCCGCGCCGTCGCCGTCTGCGGCGAGTTGGCCGGCGACCCACAGGCGATACCGCTGCTGGTGGGACTGGGCGTCGCCGAGCTCTCGATGTCGCCGGCACGGATCGCGGCGGCCAAGGAGGCCGTGCGCGCGACCGATGCGGGCGACGCGCGGCGGCTCGCGCGGCAGGCGCTGGCGGCAGGATCCGCCGGCGAGGTACGAGCCTTGATCGCGAGGGCTTCGCGGTAGCTCGAGCCGGGGGCGGGACCCGGCGCGCCCCAGCGGCCCGCCGCCGGCCTCCGCCGCCGGTACCTCTCGCGCTCAGCGTCCGGCCGCCGCCCTCAGAGGAACTCGTAGAGCGGGAAGCGCTCGAGGAGGTCGAGCACCTCCTGGCGGATCTCGGCCATCACCGCCGGCTGCTCGCGCGCCGCCAGGGTGCGCAGGATCAGGCGGCCGGTCTTGCGCATCTCCTCCTCGGTGAAGCCCCTCGTGCTTACCGCCGGCGAGCCCACGCGCAGGCCGCCGGCCACCGCCACCGGGGTGTCGTCGAAGGGCACGACGTTGCGATTGGCGGTGATGTTCACGGACTCGAGCAGCTGCTGGCACTCGAGGCCGTTCAGGCCCGTACCGCGCAGGTCCACGAGCGCCAGATGCACGTCGGTACCGCCGGAGACCAGGCGCAGGCCGCCATCGCTGAGCGTCTCGGCGAGGGCGGCAGAGTTGGCGAGGATCTGGCGCTGAAGCCGGCGGAACTCTTCACTGGCGGCGATGCGCAGGCAGACGGCCTTGGCCGCTACCACGTGCGCCAGCGGCCCCCCCTGCATGCCCGGGAACACCGCCCGGTCGATGGCGCGCGCGAACTCCTGGCGACACATGATCAAGCCCGCGCGCGGGCCTGTGAGGGTCTTATGGGTCGTGGACGTCACGACGTCGCAGTACGGCACGGGGTTGGGGTGCAGGCCGGCGGCGATCAGGCCGGCGATATGGGCGATGTCGGCGAGCAGCAGGGCGCCGCACTCGTCGGCGATCTCGCGGAAAGCGGCGAAATCGATGGTCCGCGGGTAGGAGCTGTAGCCGCAGATGATGAGCTTGGGGTGATGCTCCAGCGCCAGGGCGCGGACCTCGTCGTAGTCGATCGTCTCGGTGTCGCGGCGCACGTGGTAGGCGACCGGCCTGTAGGCCACCCCCGAGAGGTTCAGCGACAGGCCGTGCGTGAGGTGGCCACCGTGGGCGAGCTCCATGGCGAGGAAGGTGTCGCCCTGCTCGAGAAGGGCGAACAGGGCGGCCAGGTTGGCGGACGATCCGGAGTGCGGCTGCACGTTGACGTGTTCGGCCCCGAAGAGCGCTTTGCAGCGGTCGATGGCGAGCTGCTCGACTCCGTCGATGAGCTCGCAGCCGCCGTAGTAGCGTGCCCCGGGATAGCCCTCCGCGTACTTGTTGGTGAGCACGGAGCCGGTGGCCTCGAGCACGGCGCGGCTGGCGAAGTTCTCGGAGGCGATGAGCTCCAGCGTCTCCTGCTGGCGGCGCAGCTCGGCGCGCAGGAGCTCGTTGAGCTCCGGATCGAGCTCGTAGAGCGGCTCACGCCGCCACTCCCTGCTGATGGAGTTCATGTGCCTGCCTCCCGTGTGGCGTGCGTCGTGAGGTCGGCCGCGTCCCTTCACGGGCGCGCGGCACGATGAACGCGCATGGTATCAGAGGAGGGGTCCGGGCTCGCTCGTTTTCGCCGGGGCTCCACCGAGCGCCGCGCGGCGCCCGCTCCGCAGCGGCCCTTGAAGCGGCCGGGGGCGCGTGCCAGTCTTGCGCCAGCGCGCCCGGGATGCCGCGGCGCCAGGTCGTGCGAGTGCGTCAACGGAGGAGGCTGGAAGACACCATGGCGATCCTGCTCGACTCAGCATCACTCGACGATGCGGCCCAGGCCGCCGAGCTCGGCTTCGTGAGGGGGATCACGACGAACCCCGCGCTGATGGCGCGGGAGACGGGCGAGCCGCTCGCCCACCTCGAGCGCCTCCTCGCCGTCTTCCCCGGCGGCCCCGTGTGCTACCAGCCGACGCATACGTCCTACGCGGGCATGGACGCGGAGGCGCGCGCCGCCGCGGCGCTGGCGCCCGACCGCGTCGTCGCCAAGCTGCCGGCCACGCTCGAGGCCGTCAGGCTGGCGACCGCGCTCACGGGCGACGGCGTCCGCTGCGCCCTCACGGCGGTCTATTCACCCGCCCAGGCGCTGCTCGCGCACGAGGCCGGGTGCGTCTGGATCATCCCCTACGTCGACCGCGCGGCCCGGCACTCGGCGGGCGGCGTCGTGGGGGAGCAGGCGGCGATCCTCGCGCGTCTGCGCAGCGAGACGCGCATCCTCGCCGCCAGCCTGAAGAGCGGCCCGCAGGTCGTGGAAGCCATCCTCGACGGGGCCCACGACGTGACCGCACCGCTGGACGTGATCCTCAGCCTGCCGGCGCACCCCCTCACCGAATCCGCGGTGAGGGAGTTCGCCGCGGCCTGGCCGCAGGGCTGATCGAGCCCACGACCAAGTCCGCGGACGCAAGGCTCACCTTCGACTTGACGGTAAAGGTTTGTGCCTGGGACGAGGCGCCGGCCGCCCGGGCAGACCGCTAGGCGCCGCGAGGAGCCTCTGCGCGGGCGCGCCGCGGTCCCTTCTGCCTCCTCCCCCTCCCGCCGCCGTGACTTGAGGTGGACTTGGCGACCGGGAAGGTGACCGTGACGGCGAGGCCGCCGGCATCCGCATCGGCGAGGACGAGGCGGCCCCCCGATGCCTCGGCGAGCGCGCGGGCGATGGGCAGCCCGAGCCCGGTGCCGGGTTTCGAGTGATCCAGGCGCCAGAAGCGGTCCAACGCCAGCGCCTTCAGGTCGTCGCTGAGACCGGGGCCTTCGTCGGCGATGACGAGGCGATGCTCGCGCGGACCGCGCGCGACGGTCACGCACACACGGGAGTGCGCCGGTGAGGCGACGATGGCGTTGTCGATGAGGTTGTCCAGGATCTGCTCGATCCCGGAGGAGACGGCGACCACCACGACGGGCGCGTCCGGTGCCTCGAGGTCCAGGGCGACGTCGGCTTCGTCGGCCATCGCCGACCATGTGTCCACGCGGTCGCGTGCCAGCTTCACGAGGTCCACCGGCGCCGGGGTCGCCGTCTGTTCGGCCCTCGCGAGCTTGAGGAGGTCAGCGACGAGGACGGCCAGACGGTCCGTCTCCTCGACGGCGGCGCCGAGGTCCTCGGAGCCCGCCGAACCCGCAAGGTCGCTCTGCAGGTTTTCGAGGCGGAGCCTGAGCGCGGTGAGCGGCGTGCGCAGCTGATGCGAGGCGTCCGCCACGAAGGCCCGGTGCTCGGCGATGAGCACCTGGAGCCGCCGGGCCATGGTGTTCATCGTAGCCCCCAGTGCCGCGAGCTCGGGGGGCGCGTCGGGGTCCGGCGCGGCGGTGGTCAGATCCCCGGTGGCGAATCGAGCCGCCGCGACGTGAAGCCGGCGGATGGGGCGGTTGAGTGAGCGTGCGATGGTCCACCCGATGACCGCCACCACCGCCAGCACGACAAGCGCCACGCCCGCCAAGCCGAGCCAGAAACGATGGATCTGCGTCCGCACGGCGCGCGTGTCGAGGGTCAGGCGGACGGCGCCGTGCACCTTGCCACCCGAGGCTATGGGGACGCCCACGTAGAGCAGGTCGGTGCGCAGGGTGCTGGAGTACCGCGTGCCGGTGGCGACACGGCCCTTGAGCGCTCTCGCGATCTCCGGGCGCGTCGAGAAGTCGCGCCTCGCGGTCCCCGCGGTGTCGACCAGCGAGACGCCGGTGGCGTCGACGATCACCACTCGCGCTCCGGTCCGGGCGGCATACCGTGAGGCGAAGCCGACGAGCAGCGGCCTCTCGTGCTCGAGCGCGTCTTCGTAGTAGCTCGCCATGGCGGTCGCGTCGCGCTCGACGTACACGCTGAGGCGGTCGGTCTCACGCTGCTGGTAGGAGATGGCCAAGGGCACCTCCAAGATGAGGAGCACGATGGCGGCGATCGTCAGGTAGCTCAGCAGGAGCCGCTTGGTCACGGCCGGGCGGTACCGTCCACGAGGCGGAAGCCGACGCCGCGTACGGTCTCGATGAGGTCGGGAGCGAGCTTCTTGCGTAGCGACGCGACGTGCACGTCGAGGGTCTTGGTAGAGCCCCACCAGTTCTCGTCCCAGACGTCGGCGATGATCTGCTCGCGCGTATGGACGGCCCCGGGGTCGCGCGCGAGGTAGACGAGCAGGTCGTGCTCTTTGGGCGTGAGCGTCACGTGGCGGCCGTCGTAGGTCACGCTGCGCGTCCTGGTGTCGATGCGCAGGCGCCCGGCCTCGATCGCGGCCGCGGGCTGCTCACGGAGCGAGTCGCTCGTCGCGCGGCGCAGCACGGCGCGGATGCGCGCCACGAGCTCACGAAACCCGAACGGCTTGACGACGTAGTCGTCGGCGCCGAGCTCGAGCAGGGTGACTCGGTCGATCTCGTCGCCGCGGGCCGTGACGACGATGATGGGGACGCTCGACCGTTCGCGCAGGTCCCTGCACACGACGCGCCCGTCCAGGTCCGGAAGGCCGAGGTCGAGGAGCACGAGGTCGCAGGCCGGGGCGGCCAGCGCCGCGGCGCCGGTGGCGACCAGGTCGACCTCGAAGCCTTGCCGCTGCAGGCCCGTGCGCAGCGGCTCGGCGATCGTCGCGTCGTCTTCTACGACAAGTAAGCGCACCGGCACATCCTCGCACGGAATCCTGCGGGCCGGTGCCGAACCGCGGCAATCTTTACCGAGACTTAACCCTTCATTGGGGGAGTCTTGGGCCGCCGCCCCGTATGGTCCGCGTCAGTACGTTCGCACTGCAACCCAGGAGAGGAGTCCGGAATGGCGCACCGCACCGCGCTCATCGCCGCCGGCTCGATCGCCGTCGTGATCGTCGCCGCCGCCGTCGCCGTGGGCGCGAACCTCGGCATTCTCAACGCCGCCGATTCGCGTCCCGTCGGCAAGCTGTCGGCCTCGGCCGCAGGTCAGAGCGCCGGCCCGACGATGGTCGCCGCGACCGCCGGGGTCGCCTCGGAGCCGAGCGCAGCCCCAAGCCCGGTCCCGCGGAAGTACATCATCAAGAAGGCCGGCACCGTGAGCGTCACCTCCTCCAAGTCAGGCCTGCGGCTGACCGACGTGAGCGCCCGGAAGGGTTGGCGATGGACCCTGGCGCAGACCTCGGACTCGAAGCTCACGGTGACGTTCAAGCACAAGAAGCAGATCTACACGTTCGTGGCCGTGCTCGGGCCTCACGGCGCGACCGTGGCCCGCGTCGACCATCCGATCACCAGGACGCGACCGGCGGCTCCTGCCGTGCAGCAGGTGGCCCGCGCGGCCGCCCCGGCCGCCCCGAGAGCCGCTACAACGAGCTCGCCGCCGGCACATGGCGACGGCGAGGGTGGAGGTGGAGAAGCCGATGACTGACCGCACGCGACCGCCCGTCGGGGCGCGACCCGACCACGAGACGACGCCCGCCCCTGCGCCACCACTCCCGGCCGGCAAGCCCAGACCCTCGCGCACGGCCAGCCGGTCGCGGATCGCCGCGGTGGGGATCGGCGTCGCCGCCATGGTGGGCCTCGTGAGCAACATGGAGGTCGCCGGCAGCCACGCCAAGTCGGCCGGCGCTCCGGCGCCGGCCTCGGGCTCGCGACAGGCGCTCGACATCGCCTATCACCGCGCCCTGGTGAACCAGAAGCTGGCCGCCGCCCGCCTGAACCGCCCGATCGTGCTCACTCCCCATACCGTCGTGCACACCGTCGCGGCCCCTTCTTCGGGAGGCTCGGGAGGGGGCGGCTACGTCTCGTCGGGAGGGTCCGGGTACGCCGCGGCGCCCGCCGCAGCCGCGCCGGTGGCGAGTACCAGTGGCAGCACTCCTTGAGCTCAGGCTGCGCGTCATGGCGAGCGACGCGCACGTGATCCTGGTCGACCCGGCCGCGGGGGCGGAGGACTATGCG
This sequence comes from uncultured Thermoleophilia bacterium, assembly GCA_963709845.1. Taxonomy (GTDB): domain Bacteria; phylum Actinomycetota; class Thermoleophilia; order UBA2241; family UBA2241; genus CAIXSE01. The sequence continues at coordinate 86,968 of CAVPXV010000007.1, read as the reverse complement.
CGTGCCCGTCTCCGGCAGCTGGAACAGCGCTGGAGCAGGTTCGTGCCCGAGAGCGACGTCTCGCGCCTCAACGCCGCGCCCGAGGCCCTGATGATCGTGTCTCCGGACACCGTCGCGCTCGTCGTCGCCATGAAGGAGGCCTGGCGCGTCACCAACGGCCGCTACGACCCGTCGATGCTCGCCGCCATCATCGCCGCCGGCTACGCGGCGAGCATCGACGGGTCCGGCAAGACGAGCCGCATGCCGCGCCGGGCGCGCCACCGGCGCACGGTCGCCGACGTGGTCGTCGACCCGGCGGCCTCGACGGTCAGCGTGCCCCCCGGCATCGGCCTCGACCCCGGCGGGATCGGCAAGGGGCTGGCCGCGGACATGGTCGTCACGGAACTCCTGGCCCGAGGCACCGGCGGCGCGCTCGTCGGAGTCGGCGGCGACCTCGCCGCGGCCGGGACGCCGCCGACAGCGCACGGATGGTACGTCCGTGCGAAGCACCCCCTCGACGCCCGCCGAGACCTGGTGACCCTGGCGCTCGGCGTCGGCGGGATCGCCACGTCCAGCACCCTGACGCGGGCGTGGCTCCAGGACGGCCGGCGGCGTCACCACGCCCTCGACCCCGACACGCAGACGTCCTCCCGGACGGACCTCGCCGCTGCGACCGTGATCGCACGCGCCGGCTGGGAGGCGGAGGCGCACGCCACCGCCGCCCTCCTCAGCGGCAGCGAGCGCGTCCTCGACTACCTCGACACGCATCGCCTCGCCGGGTTCGCCACGACCATCGACGGAGTCACTTGCGTGACGCCGGGTCTGGAGATCCCCGGCGTCGCCGAAGGGAGCGCCGCATGAATCCGCAGATCTGGTGGTACGTCTCTCGAGCAGCGGGCATCGTGGCCTGGCTCATGCTGACCGCCTCCGTGCTCTGGGGGGTCCTCCTCGCCACGGACCTCTTCCCCGCCTGGCGCCGGCCGGCGTGGATCCTGTCCATGCATCGCTGGCTCGCCGGCCTCACCATCTTCTTCCTGGCCGGTCACCTCGGTTCGCTGCTGGCCGACCGCAGCGTCCACTTTCGCGTCGTCGACGTCCTGGTGCCGTATGCCAGCACGTGGCGGCCGACGGCGATCGCGGTGGGCGTGGTCGCCATCTACGTGCTCGTCGCCGTCGAGGTGACCGCGCTGGCGATGAAGCGGCTCTCGAAGAAGTGGTGGCGCGACATCCACCTCGCCAGCTACTGGGTCTTCTGGGGGGCCTGCATCCATGCCGCGCTGGCAGGCACCGACACGTCGAAGCCGCTGTACACGGTGACTTTCCTGGTCGCCCTGGCGGCGATCGCCTTCGCCGCGTCCTACCGCGCGCTCACGCACCATCTGCCCAAGCGTAGAGCTCCGCGCGCGGCCAAGCGGTCGGCCAGGCCGGCGACGTCGGAGGAGAACGCCTAGCGACAAGCGCGGACTCGCGGAAGGGAAGCGGGCGGCGTGACCATCGCGTGACGCCGCCCGCGGGCCCCTGGTCGGAGCGCCGGCCGCGGTCAGATGGCCGGCGCCGACCGCACTGCTACGCTGGTTGCGGCACCCAGAGTTGACAGGTAGGGCTCCGAGAGCCTCAATACTGAATCGGACGTTGGCGCTTTCGCGCCTTGGTCGCGTGGCCTCCGGGTCACGTACCGCCGCAACATACGGCAGCGCACGACCCCGGCGCGTTCCGAACACGGGAGAAGAGCTTGGCGGCCAGCACGCCGCGGCCTACCGACGGCAGCCCATCGGCCCCGGGCCCCGGACAGACCGGGACCGGAGGCTCCGACGCGCCCCGGACTGCCCCGCCCGAGCCGCCGAGGTGGCCCACCCGAAGGCCCACGCCGTGGCAGCGGCTCACAGGGTCTCGCACCGCGGTGCTCGTCGCCGCGAGCGTCACCGAGATCGCGTTCCTCGCCCTCATCGGCTCGGTCCCGTCCTCGCGGCTCCTTCTCGGCATCCCCGGCTCCGGTCTCGCCCTCATCGTCATGCTCTCCGCGATCTTCGCCGGTCCCCTTGTCGGCGTCGCCGTGGCGCTCATCGGCGCGGCCGCGTTCTGGGCGTTCATCGCCGACTTCGGCGCGGCCAGCTCGCTCTTCGGCCTCCTCGCGGGCACCATCATCTGGTGCACGGCCGCCGTCGTCGCGGGGCGCGTGGCCGAATCGCTGCGCGCCCAGGAGCGGCGAAGCCGCCGCATGGCCGGCCGCCTCGACCGCGAGAGGTACCTGCGCGAAGCCAGCGACCGGCTCCTTGAGCACACCCTGTCCCTGGGCGCCGGCGACCTGGCGGCCGTCGCCGGGGAGATCTGCCAGGCCGCGCGGACGGTGGTGCCCTGCGACTGGGCGCGGCTCTACGTGGTCGACGGAGACTCGGTCCGCCTGGTGGCCGGCGAGCCTCGCGTGCCGGCGCTGCACGTAGGCTCGGGCTTCGCCTTGGGCGACTTCAGCGATTCGCTCGTGCGGAGCCGGCGACCTGTCGTGTCGACGGATCTCGGCGCGCTCGGCCTGCCGCCGGGATTGGCGCGGACGGTGCGAGACCTGGACGCGGCCGGCGAGATCGTCGCCCCGCTGCTCGTCGGCGAGCGCCTCACAGGCCTGCTCGCGTGCAGCTGGAAGCGCGCCGGGCGCGAGCCGGACGGCGAGATGCTCGGCGTCACGCAGCGACTCGCCGACCAGGCGAGCGCCGCCCTCGAGAACGCCCGGCGCCGCTCCGCCCAGGACGAGCTGAACGACCTGCACGACACCCTGGAGCAGAACCTCCTGCCGCCCGACCTGCGTCCCCGGCATCCCGAGCTCTCCGTGATAACACGGTACCTGCCGAGCGAGGGCCGGCTACGGCTCGGCGGCGACTTCCTCGACATGATGACCCTGCCGCGCGGCGGCCTGGCGCTCATCATCGGGGACGTGACGGGGCACGGGCCGGCGGCGGCGGCCCTGGGGGCCACGCTGAGAGCCGCCTGGCAGAGCCTGGTCGCCAGCGGCGCCGACCCCGCCACGGTGAGCGCCTCGCTCGAGGCGACGCTGGTCCGCGAGCGCCGTGACCAGGAGGCACTCGCGACAGCATGTCTCGCGTGGATCGACTGCGGCGACGGCCGGGACCGGCTGCGGTGCATCAACATCGCCCACCCGCCACCGCTGCTCATCAGCGGCCGCGCCGTAGCGCTGCCCGTCTCGCCGACGTTGCCGCTGGGCCTCGGCAGGGAAGCGCGCATGCCCCCGGCCGTCTTCGGCCTCACGCCCCCGTGGTCGCTGCTCTTCTACACCGACGGCCTGGTCGAAGGCCGCGCCGCGCCGGGCTCCGCGGAGCGTTTCGAGGAACACCGCCTGCTCGCCTGGCTGGGCGGGCACCAACGGGTCGACGACGCCCTGATCGACCGTCTGCTGGCGGACGTCAGCGCCGCCAACGGCGGGCCGGTGCGTGACGACGTCGCCCTCATCGCCGTGTCGCGACGCGCCACGCGCGCCCCGACGGGACCCAAGCCCTGACGGGCGCGTCGCACGCCTTCGGACGGACGCTCGCGGGCGCGGGGCTGCGGCACGGGTCCGAGGGCTACCCGTTGACCGTCGACATGTTGGCGTAGCGGTCGCCGGCGGTCGCGCCGCGCGGCGCCGCCTCGGCAAGACGGGCGAGCTCGTCGCGGCCCAGCCGGACCTCCTGCGCCGCGACGTTCTGCTCGAGGTACTCTCTCCGCTTGGTGCCGGGGATCGGGACCACGTCCGCACCCTGATGGAGGACCCAGGCGAGGGCGAGCTGGGCCGTGGTCACCCCCTTCTCCGCGGCGATCGCCTCCAGCTGGTCGACGATGGCGCGGTTGTGGCGGAAGTTCTCGCCCTGGAAGCGCGGGTGCCGGGCGCGGAAGTCACGCTCGTCGCTGATGTCCTCGGGCGTGCGGAAGCGGCCGGTGAGGAAGCCACGGCCGAGAGGGCTATAGGCGACGAAGCCGATGCCCAGCTCCCGCACCGTCGGCAGGATCTCCTCCTCCGGCTCGCGCGACCAGAGCGAGTACTCGGTCTGCAGCGCGCTGATGGGGTGTTCGGCGTGGGCGCGGCGGATCGTCGCCGGCGCCGCCTCGGAGAGGCCCAGATAGCGGACCTTGCCGGCGCGCACCAGCCCGGCCATCGCGCCCACCGTCTCCTCGATCGGCACCGTACGGTCGACGCGGTGCTGATAGTAGAGGTCGATCACGTCGACCCCGAGCCGTTGCAGTGACGCCTCACAGGCGGAGCGCACGTACTCGGGGCGGCCGTTGACGCCGGCCCAGCTGCCGTCGTCGCGGCGCACGTTGCCGAACTTGGTGGCGAGCACGACCTGGTCACGCCGCCCGGCGATGGCGCGCCCGACGAGGCGCTCGTTGGTGTGCGGCCCGTAGATGTCCGCCGTGTCCAGCAAGGTCACGCCGAGCTCGAGGGCGCGATGAATGGTCGCGACGGCCTCGGCCTCGTCGGTGGCTCCGTAGAACTCGGACATGCCCATGCAACCGAGGCCCTCCGCCGACACCTCTCAGACCCTGGCCGCCGAGTGTGCGCATCTCCATCGTGAGTCCTCCTCGTCATCGTCGCCCTCTGCTCGGCGAAGGCGCCGCCCGGCGCACGTGCGCCTCTGAGGCGTATGCCCGCGAGAGCCCGTCGGCAGTCCCAGCGGCCGGCCCTCGGCGTCCGGCGCCACCGTCACGTCTCGCCGCGGGAGACACGGGACGCGAGCGCCGTCATGCCTGCGACGGTGGCCGAGGGCGGACGTTGGTCAGCCGACACAGCCACTCCTCCGTGCTCGCTCGCTCCGGCCACGTACGGCCGGCACTTCCTTCCCGCCCGATAGTGTTGCCGCTGCCCCGCAAAGCATGCCTCCCACCCAAGCAGACCCATGGGAACGGGCGATTGCGGAATACGAAGGCCGTGTCACACCATCGCCCCAGGGCACGACACAGTCGCGCAGGAGGACGCCGGCGGGCGGGCGCTCGGCGGCCCGGCCCACAGCGAGCACCATGAACCTGTCACCGACGTGCGGCTCCGCCGTCACGGCGCCGAGGTCGCAGAACGCGCTGTAGGACGAGGAGGAGCGGCCACGGCAGAGCCGCCCGCCAGCACAGCCGCGTCAGGAGCGGCGACGCCTGCGCGCGACAAAGCCACTGACGCCGATCGCCACGAGCAGCAGACCCGCCGCCAGCCACGGCCGCGGGTCCAGATACTGGTCCGCGCCGCTGCCGGAAGCCGTGTGCCAGTACACCGTCCCCGGCCCCTTGCGCTGCGCGTAGGCCACGAAGAGCGAGAGCAGCCCGATGCCCACAACGATGCCCCAGGTCGCGCGGCCGCCGTGGTGGGTGAGGATGAGCAGGAGAGCGGCGAGCAAAGCCGGCGGGACGGCGAAGAGGCCGAGCGATGAGATCCCGAGCGCGAGGCCGACGCCTACCCCTGCCCACGCGACGAACCACACGATAGGCCGCGACGGACGCCGGACGGGCGGAGCTGATGCGCCTGCCGTCATGACGCCTCCGTTCTCGTGGGCTCGCGGCAGTGACAGTGGAGTTCTACCACGGCCGGAGAATGACAGGCGCCGCGGCGCCCCGAGGAGGGGCGCCGCGGCGCGATCGGAGCGTGCGGTCTAGCGCACCGTGAGCCGGTTCGAAGCGACCTTGAGCTGCGTGTTCCCGGCCGCGTCCGTGGCGTACACGTAGAAGCGGTAGGTGCCGCGCGGCAACTTGCACAGGAACCGAGGCGCGAGCCACACACCCGTGCGCACACTCGCGCACTTGAGCGTGCGCACGATCTTGCCGCTGCGGTTCCTGACGAGGATCTTGAGCGCCGCTCGCCCCGCGCACGGCTTGGCGTCGGCCACGAAGCAGCGCAGCTTGACGTAGCGGTAGCGCAGCACCGCGGCGGCGTAGGGCGCCTTGGGCACGGGCCGGCGCGTGTCGATGCGCACGACGAACGTCTTGGCGACCTCGACGTTGCCGGCCGCGTCCACCGAGTAGTAGCTGACGACGTGGCGACCGTCCATCGTGTGGTCGGCAAGGGCCGGGACGATGGCGGCCCCGGCGGCCTCCTGCCGGGCCCGGCCGTCGATCCGGTAGTAGGTGTGGGCGACGCCCGATTGGGCGTCGGTCGCGGTCAGCGGCACCACGACGTTGACGTGCCGCCAGCCCGCAGGCACCAGACCGGCCTTTGTGATCGGTGCGGTCGTCTCGATGTTGACGTAGCCGGTGAGCTGACTGCTCGCCAGGTAGAATGAGTCCGTGGCGTAGTACTCGATCTTGTGATTGCCGACGCCACTTACGTCGAAGCTGGCCGGACTGGCGACCGTCTGCCAGCCGGCACCGTCGACCTGATAGGAGACAGTCGCCGAAGCATTGTCGCCACCCCCGGTGATCGTCACCGCGGCGCTCGTGTTGCGCCAGCCCGAATGGTCGTCGGCGGCGAGGTTGGTCGGCTCCGCGTACACGCTACCGATGTTCACCCAACCGGTGTGGACCGCCTCGACGTTGCCGGCGTTGTCGACCGACCAATAGGTCACGGCGTGCCGGCCGGCACCCGCGACGGTGAACGTGCCGGCGTAGGTCTTCTCGACGCCGTCCACCGTGTACTTGGTGACGGCCGCGCCGGAATGCCCGTCCGTCGCCGTCAGGGTCACGAGCCGGTCGGTGGTCGTCCAGCCCGTGAGCGCGTCGGCGAGGCCGGTGGCGGTGGTGGCCGCCGGCGTCGCGTCGATCTTGACCGAGCAGCTGCCGATGGAGCTCGGGTTGCCGGCGCCGTCCACGGCGCGGAATTCGTAGAAGTGCTCGCCGTCGTTGGTGCCGCTCGCCGGAGCCGGCACCGTGAAGGTGTTGCCCGCGGCGGTCAGCCAGATCGTGCCGCCCTGTACTCGATACTGCGTCGCGGCGACGCCGCTGCCGCCGCCGTCCGCTGGGCTCAGCGTCACGGCTACCTCGCTGTTGTGCCAGGCGGCGTCGGCGTCGGCGCCCACCGTCGGCGGCGTCACGTCGATGTTGACCCAGCCGCTGTGGGGCTCCTCGACGTTGCCGACCTTGTCTACCGACCAGAAGGTCACCTCGTGCTGACCCGGCACAGTCACGGAGAAGGGCGCGGAGTACGTGCTCTGGATGCCGTCCAGCGTGTAGTACGTGGACGCGACGCCGGACCGCGCGTCGGTCGCCGTGAGCGTGACCGTGGCGCCGGCGTTCGTCCAGCCAGAGCCGTTGTCGGCCTGAAGGCCGCTGGCCTTCGTGGCGGGGGGGGTGAGGTCGGCGATGGAGGCGATGATCGTCCCGCCGTCGCCCACCGCGTAGATGTTCCTGCCGGCGCGCGCGACGGCGCGGAGGTTGTGCGTCGTGCCGGAAGTCTGGGCGCTCCAGGTCGTGCCGCCGGCGGACATGTGACGGATGACGCCGCCGCCGCCGACCACCCAGCCGTTGCCGTCGCTACCGACTGTGGCCCCGTAGAGCGCGGACCTCGTCCCCGAGGCCGGCGTCGCCCACGACGTACCGCCATTGGTGGTGTGTCGGATGACGCCGTTCGAGCCGGTCTCCCAGCCGTTGGCGGCGTCGGCGAAGAGCACCGCGTACAGCGTCTGCTTCTTGCCGAGGTAGATCATCGTCCACGAGGCGCCGCCGTTGCTGGTGTGCAACTGCGTGCCACGGTTGCCGCCGGCCCAGCCGTTGTTCGCGTCCGCGAAGGCGACGGCGCTCAGCGTCTGCGTCGTGCCGGAGGGCTGCGGCTTCCACGTGGAGCCGCCGTCGAGCGTGTGCCGGATCGCGCCGCTGGCGCCCACGGCCCAGCCGGTCAGGGCGTCGCTGAAGTACACACCGTAGAGCGTGCTCGCGGTGCCAGAGGTCTGCTTCGTCCACGTGACGCCGGCGTTCGCCGTATGCAGGATGACGCCGCCGCCGCCGACCGCCCATCCCGTCTTGGCGTCGACGAACGTGACGCCGTTGAGGGCCTGGGTGGTGCCGGAGGTCTGGCCCGCCCACGACGTCCCGGCGTTGCTCGTGTGCCGGATCGTGCCGCCGGCTCCGACCGCCCAACCGGTCTGCGCGTCGACGAAGGCGACGCCGGTGAGGTTCTGGGTCGTGCCGCAGCGCTGGAGGGCCCAGGTATCGTAGGTGGCCGCGAGAGCCGCGCTGGCCGACAGGCCGAGAAGGAGGCTTGCGGTCAGAAGGGAGCCGATGCCCAGCGCCGCCAGTCTGCTGAGCGAACCGCGAGCAGTTCTGCCCCATCGCATCCGTACCATGACCCACCAGCCTCTCCGACGCCTCCGTGCGCCCCCCTGTCCGGCACTGCCGACCGTGTCGTCGGCGCCGGCTTTGGGGGATCGCCTGTCTTCTCGCCCAGTCTGCCCCCCGTCGCCGGCCGCGGGCATGAGACAAACGTCTACGCCGTGCCTGACGGGAACAGTTCCTGGGGCGCGAGCGCGGGTCCGGGTGGTGTCGCACGCCGCGACGTGCGCCTGCGCCGCATCCGGCGCGGCTCAGACGACGAAACCGACCTGGTGCGCGCCGAACAGTGACCTCGCGCAGCCCGCGCCCGATGCGGGTACCATCTTCGTTGTGGGGGTCTTGACCCAGGGGCTGGAAGGCTCGTGGGCGAGGGGAAGGAGCCGGGGACATGATCTGGCCGACGTTCTCTCCGGGTGCGTTGAGAAGGGTGCGCGACGACGCCGGGCCGTCACTGCGTCCCCGCGGTGCCCCAGGCCGGTCCGCCGTGCTCGTCCGTGGCTCTACCGCGGGACGATCGCGATGGCGGCCGGCCGCGAAGCTGGCGCTCGCGCTCATCGCGGCGCTCGCCGTGCTGGCCGGCCTGCCGAGCGCGAGAGCGGGGTCGGCGACCGCCGCCGGAGCGCCATCGGCGAGCTGGCCGCAGTATCGCTACGATCCCTCGCACAGCGGAGCGGCGCCCGCCGAGCGCACCATCGATGTCGCCAACGCCGGGACGCTGTCGCTGTACTGGCGCTTCGAGGCCGGCGACCTCGTCTGGTCAGCTCCGGCCGTGGCCGGCGGCGTCGTGTACGTGGGCTCCTACGACGGCAACGTCTACGCGCTCGCTGCCGCGACCGGCACCCGGATCTGGCGGCGCCACACGGGCGGCGGCATCTGGTCCTCGCCGGCGGCGATCGACCACGTCGTCTACGTGGGCTCCGACGACGGCAAGCTGTACGCGCTGGACGCGGCGACCGGCGCCACGCTCTGGACCCGCCAGACCGGGGGGCCCCTCTACTCCGCCCCCGCCGTGGCGAACGGCGTGATCTACATCGGCGCCTCGAACGGCACCGTCCTGGCGCTCGACGCCACGAACGGCGGCGTGCTGTGGAGCCACGCCACCGGTGGTGACTACGTGTTCTCGTCGCCGGCCGTGGCCGACGGGATCGTCTACGTCGGCGCCGATCTCATCGCCGGCCAGTCCGCGCCGCACCCGGGCAGTCTCTATGCGCTGGACGCGGCGACCGGCGCCGAGGTGTGGAGTCTCAGCCTGAGCCGTGAGGTCGATTCCTCCCCGGCGGTGGCCGGCGGCGTGGTCTACGTCGGCTGCTTCGACGGCAACGTGTACGCGCGGGACGCCGCTACCGGCGCCGCGGTGTGGAGTGCGCAGACCGGCGGCAGCGTCTGGTCCTCGCCGGCGGTGGCCGGTGGCGTCGTGTACGTGGGCTCGCAGGACGGCAGCCTCCATGCGCTGGACGCGGCGAGCGGCGCTCAGCTCTGGAGCCAGCCGACCGGCGGCCCGGTCGACTCGTCTCCGGCGGTCGCCAACGGCGTCGTCTACGTGGGCTCCACGAACCCGCTCACCGGCGACCTGTACGCCTTCGACGCCTCGAGCGGCGCCAAGCTGTGGAGCTACAAGAGCGGGGACTCGAGGGGCATCGAATCGTCCCCGGCGGTGGCCGACGGCGTCGTCTACGTCGGCACCATGGGCGACTTCTTCGACCGTGGGCCGTACCGCGTGCTCGCCTTCAGACCCCAGCCGCCCCTCACGATCTCCTCGTCCCCGCCGATCGTGCGCTACAGGAGCTCCGTCGTGCTCAACGTGCACCTCGGCCTCGCCGGCTTCACGGATCGCCTCGTGCGCATCTACCGCACGCCGTGCGGGGGCGCGCGGACCTTCGTCACCTCCGCGCGCCTCGACGACGGTGGCAGCGCGTCGCTGAACGTCGGCGGCTGCACGGTGACGACCGCGTTCACAGCGACCTGGGACGGGGACTCGACGCACGTCGGCCTGACCAGCAACCCGGTCTACGCGCGGGTGGGCGCGCGGGTCACGGCCGCGCTGTCGCGCTACTACGCCGTCTCCAGAGGCTACCACCTGTACCACTACTCCGCGGACCCGAAGCGCTGCCCTCTCTTCGCGGCGCTCGTCGTGCCCGACCACGCCCGGGGTGAGCTGGACTTCCGGCTTCAGCGCCACACCTCCGCCGGATGGAACACGGTGGGGGTCTTCGCGCAGGGCCTGAGCGCCACGAGCCGGGCGCACGTCGTGCTGCGCCCTAGGGACGCGAGCGTCAAGGGTTGGCTGATGCGGGTCAGGGCCGAGTGGCCAGGCGACCCGCGCAACGCCCCATCGTGGTCGAGGTGGGAGTACTACCGAGTGACGAGCTAGGGAGCCGCCGGCGCGGCGGCAGCGCTTCGAAGTCGCCGCGCCGACGGTCCGCTGCCGCCTTGGGGTCACGGTCCGGCCGGCCCCCTTGATCGCGCAGCCCAGGGCACCCCGCGCCGTCCATTGCGGCTGCAAGAGCCATCGAACCTCAAGATTCCGACAGCCCCGGTCGACACAGCCACTGTGTGCTGTGTCTGGCCGGGGGGAGGGGAGATGGACCGTCGCGGATTGAGCTGGAGTGTGGTCATCGTCCTCGGGGTCGTGCTGCTCGTGGTCTCAGGGGTGGCGGCCGGGTCGTCGGCGCCCAAGCTGAGCCTCAAGGCTGCGCCGACCAAGTGCAAGGTCGGCACGAGCGTCAAGTTCACGGTGAAGGTGACGAGCGTGAAGCCGGCCTACGAGGTGCGGATCTACAAGACCACCAGCGGCACCTTGTCCAACGTGGCGACGGCTACGCGGGTGGCTACGGGGACCTACGTCGCCTACGTCAAGACCGCGAGCGTGGGCAAGAAGTACTTCAAGGCCGGCTTCGTGAACAGCAGCGGCTCCGTGACCGCCTACAGCAACTCCGTGACCGTGACGGTCACCAATTGAGCCAGGCGGCCGCGCCCGACGCTGCTCTGAACGGCGGCCCTCGCGGCCGCCCGGCCGCTCAAGCGACCGCCGGCGACGACGGGGGCTAGAGGCGTGCGCTTCACCACGCGCAGCCTCAGCGGCAAATTCGCGCTCGCCTTCCTGGCGAGCGCGCTGGTGCCGCTGGCGGTCTTTGCCGCCGTCAACTACTTCCGCACCTCCGCCGGCCTGGCGAGCATCGAGAACCGCCTGGTGACGACCTCGACGAACGCCGTCACCAGCGGCGTCGCCCAGCAGCAGGCCGCCGCGATCGCCCCCTTCACCGTCTCGCCGGAGTTCGTGTCGGCCGTCCAACGCGGCGACCGGACGGCCCTGCGGGCCGCCGCCTGGAACATGCTGGAGACGCGCAACCTGGTGCAGGTCGAGGTGCGCCGGCCGAACGGCAAGACCTTGGCGCGCGCCAGTATCCTGCCCACGCCCCAGCCCCTTGCCGTCGGCGCCGGCGGCTTCAGCTTCGCGTCCTACCTCGGCAAGGCCTGGGTGATCTCGTCGGTACCGATCACGGCGGGGGGGCGCGGCGGCCGCAGACTGGGGACCGTCGTCGCCGCGACGCAGATCGGCGACGCGCTGTTGCGCGCCGTCGCCGAACGCACGGCGACTCCGGCGAGCATGTACATAGGCGGCGACCTGGCGGCGTCGTCCGCGACCGGGAGCGGCCGCCAGGACCACCTGCCGGCGGCGCCCGGAACGCGGAGCAGCGCCGGCGGCTGGGCGACCTCGTCCAGCGAGCTGCGCGACGCCGCCGGCCGCGGCGTGGCCGTCCTCTCGGTCTCCGTCCCCGACGGCGCCTTCGCCTCCATCCGGTCCTCCATGCGCACGACCTCCGAGCTTGCGCTCGCCCTCGCCCTCGTCGCCGCGATGATCGCCGCCCTCTTCCTCGCCAACCGTGTGACGCGCCCGCTGCGCAGCCTGAGCCGGGCGGCCGAAGCCATGTCCAGCGGCGACATGCGCCAGAACATCCCGGTCAGGGGAGAGGACGAAGTGGCGGTCACGGCGCGCGCGTTCAACAGCATGTCCGAGCGCATCGCGGAGACCGTCGACGAGCTGGCGGACAAGATCCAGCGTCTCTCCCACGGCCTCGCCGACCTCTCCCTCGTAGGCGAGACCCTGGCCCAGAGCCACGACGCCAAGGCAGAGCTCGTCGCCGTCGCCGGGCGCGTGCAGGCCATGACGCGGAGCGATTTCTGCGGCATCCACCTGCTCGAGGACGAGGAGCTGCTCCGGGGCGTCTACGCCGGCAGCGTCAACGGCTCGATGCTCGCCGTGGAAGAGCTGGCCCGGTGGACGACCGCGGCGGACGAGGTCGCGACCAGCGTGCACCTCGCCCAGGACGAGCGCGTCTCCGCCCTCGCCGCGCGCGCCGCGGGCGGCATCACGAGCGTCATGATCGTCCCCGTCGTGCACGAGTCCTGCACCGCCGGAGCCATCAGCGTCGGCCGCGCTCGACGGCGCGAGTACAGTGCGTCGACGGCGGCCCTTCTGTCGACCGTCGCCAGCCAGGTGGCGACGGCGCTGCGTCACGCGGAGACGTTCAAGGAGCTCGAGGCCAGCTACCTGCAGACGGTGACGGCGCTGGCGGCCGCCCTGGAAGCCAAGGACGAGTACACCGCAAGCCACGCCGACTCCATCGCCACGATGGCCCTGGCGGTCGGCCGGCGGCTCGGGCTCACGGAGCTGGAGCTGCGCCGCGTGGAGTACGTGGCCCTGCTGCACGACGTGGGCAAGATCGGCATCTCACCGGAGATCCTCAACAGCCCCGGCCCCCTGTCGGCCGCCGAGCGCGCCCTGGTGAACGAGCACACCGTGATCGGCGAGCGCATCGTCGCGCGCATCGACTACCTGCGCCCGCTGGCGCCGCTGGTGCGCGCGGCCCATGAGCGGTGGGACGGCGCCGGCTACCCGGACCAGCTCGCCGGCGAGGACATCCCCCTGGAGGCGCGCATCGCCTTCGTCTGCGACGCCTTCGACGCGATGACCTCCGACCGCCCCTACCGCCCGCGGCTCAGCGAGGCCGCGGCCCGCAAGGAACTGCGTGACAATGCGGGCACCCAGTTCGACCCCGCCATCGTCGAGGCGTTCCTCGCCGTCGGCCCGCGCGGCCGTCCAGCCGCCCCGCGACGCCAGGCAGCGCCGCGCAGCGGAGCCTAGGTTTCAGGCGGACCGCCGCGCTGCGCCCAATGGAACGCGCGGCCGGCCGCGGGCGCCCATCCGCGCACGCCCGGTGGATCCCCCTACTACCCGGCGCGTGATCCGTCTCACCCGAACAGGGTGAGGACGCACCGCCACACCCGCGCGTATCGTGCCGCCAATGGCAGTGATCACCGGGTCAGTAAAGGGGGACACGATGAACCTCGATTTCCGTAGTGAGCAGCTGGTGGCGGGGGCGCACGAGTTCGAGATGGCGCATCACAACGGCCACGTGTGCGCCGGGTGCCGCTACGCTCAGGTCTTCGCGGTCCAGCCGCGCGCCGTATGCACGCGCGCCGGCGCCGACCAGGCCGGGCAGATCCTCGGCGCGGGCCAGCCGGCCTGCGGGCGCTACGCGGAGCGCCCCGCCGACGACCTCGAGCTGGCCGAGTTCCTCGCGGCCGCCCTGGCGGCCGCGCACGGCCCGGTGACGCACTTCCATCTCGCCGCCTGAGGGGGCGCGTCGCGGCGGGGCCGGCGACGCGTGGAGAGGGCCCGGGGGGCCGGCCGAGGCCGGTGTCCCCGGGCCCTTCGCTTCGCGCGCAAGCGGCGCGGCGCGGACCCTACCCCCGCGGCGCCACCACGACCATGACGACGCCGGCGGAGCAGTCGAACGAACGCAGCACGCCCGCGCGCGTCTGCCTGGTCCAGTCTGAGCCCATGAGGCCCTGTGCGTTGCGATGGCTCCAGGCGGCGTGGGCGTTCTTGCGGAACCACGGGTCGTAGGCACTCAGGTGGTTGTCGGTCGTGAAGCGCACGGCCCACCTCGCGAAGATGCCGTTGAGGCCGCCGAGGTTGGCGTTGGTACCGTTCGCCTCGGACTTCAGGATGCCGCCGGGGGTCGTCAAGACGGCGCGGGCGTGACGCAGCGTGCGCAGCGCGTCGTCATAGTAGCGCCTGTCGTGCGTCAGCCCGTACAGCTGATCCGCGGCGCCGATCATCGTGCCGTAGTTGTACGCGAGGTCGACGTGTCGCACCGTGGTGCCAGTGATGCCGTCGGCGACCGCGCCGGTCTTGGCGTCCCACAGGGTGGCCCGCATCCAGCTGTAGATGCGGGTCGCCTTGGCGAGATAGGTGGGGTCGTTCAGATCCCGGGAGAGCATGCTCGCGGCGATCGTCGCCGGACCGTTCGTGGTCATGTTCCTGTACGGTGAGCCCTGGATCCATGCCAGCCCGCCCCCCGCCCCTGCGTCCCACGCGCGCGCGTACACAGCATCGAAGTTGCGTTTCGCCCAACGCAGGTAGAGCCCCTTGCCGGTGATGTCGTAGGCCCTCACGGACGCGATGGTCATCCACATGATGTCGTCATTCCAGGCGCGCCGCGTCCAGCGGCCGCCCCAGAGCACGGCGACGCCTTGCTGGAGGGCCAGGACCATGTTCTTGTAGACCGGCTGGGGTGAGGTCTGGTAGGCGTCCTCCACCATCTCGATCATCTCCGCCTGCGTCCAAAAGTCGGCGCGGCCGCCCGCGGTCGTGAGGCGGTCGTAGGCCCTGTCCCCGGTCTGCACGTAGAAGGCCGTGTCGAAGGCGGACAGCGCCCTGCCCGGTCGATCACCCGGGAGCGTGGGCAGGAACGGGGGAAGCGGCGTGGGGGAGCGCGTGGCCGACGGCGCCCCACCGCAGGCCGCAGCCCAGATCGTGGCGAGGAGGAGGAGAGGGATGATCGCCGCCGATGCGCGGCCGCCGATGAGGCCGCCGGGTCGGGGCGCCGCCGCCGACGCAGCGGACGGCGTCCGGACGATCCGGCGAAGCTGAAACGTCGCCATGTACCTCCTCAGATCCCTCATCTCAGCGAGCGCGAGCTCATGGCAGATCGTAGACGACGGACACCCTATCAGCACGGAGCGACGAGAGGAGCACGCCCGCCGAGGCGATCGCTCGATCTGGGGACGCGGTGCCCCTCTCCTGCTGACGGTCTGACCGCCGGTCTCACGTATTGGCGAGCGGGCTCGGCGCCGCAAGCGGCAGGTGGCCGGTGGAGGCGTGGCCCCGGGCGACGCGGGGCAAGTACCGGTGGTACCATCAGACGCGGCGCTTCGCGCCTCCCCCATGACGCCGATCAGGATCTACAGAGCCGGCCAGGACGAACCCTTGAGGGTCGTCGGCCAGGGCGGTCCGCAGCCGCTCACCCACCACGCCGATCCACAGCCGCGCGGCGACACGCGCTTCGCGAGGGCGGGCGTGGTCGTCGCGCTCCTCGTCGCCGCCGCCGTGCTCGGGGTGCTCTACGGGCGCGGCGTGTACGGCGACGTCACGGGACTGGTCGGTTTCGCAGGCAACCTGCACCGCCTCCCCGACTGGGTCCGCCTCGTCGCCACGGCGGCGGCGGCCGTCGCCTTCGTCTCGCTCACCTGCTACCTGGCCTTCGGCCGCCGCGTCGCCGTCAAAGCCGTCGGCCTCGCCGTCCTGGTGGCGGCGCTCGCGACGCCAGGGTTCGCGCTCGGCTACGTGGACCGCAACCTGAGCAGCATGGGCAGCGGCGGCAGCGCCGAGCAGCGGGCCGCCGTCAAGAGCACCCAGGGAGTACTCCAGCACCCGCTGCCCGACCAGCCGATGAACATCCTGCTGCTCGGCATCGACCACTCCGGGCCCGGCGACCCGGGGCGCTCCGACTCGCAGATCCTCCTGCGCCTCGACCCCCAGGCGAAGACCATCTCGATGCTCTCGCTGCCGCGCGACCTGCGCTGGGACGTCCCGGGCGTCGGCTACACCAAGATGAACGCCGCCTATACCTACGGCGGCCCGCGGCTGGCGATCAAGACCTTCGAGGCCATCACCGGTCTGCCCATCAATCACTTCATCCGTGTGGACTTCGCCGGCTTCTGGCACATCGTCGACATCGTCGGCGGCGTCTACCTGCCCGTCGACCACCGCTACTACAACACCGAGGGGAACGGCTACCAGCCGATCAACCTGCAGCCCGGCTATCAGCTGCTGCGCGCCAAGCAGTCGCTCACGTTCGTGCGCTATCGCCACGACCAGAAGGGTGACTTCACGCGCATGGTGCGCCAGCAGATGTTCCTGCGTGAGGTGCAGCGCCAGGCGCGGCGCTGGAGCGGCGACTGGACGCGCGTGCTGGCGATGACGCGGGCGATGCTGAAGCAGACGACCACGGACCTCGACTCGCTCGACAAGCTCCTCCCCGTCGTCAACCTGGCGCTGACGCTCAATACGTCGCACATCTACCAGACGCACCTCGAGGGCAGCACGCCGACCATCAACGGCGTCTCCTACGTCGTCGACACGCCGAGCCAGATCGCCGCGGCCGTGCAGCAGTTCGAACACCCCACCCAGCCGAAGACGGCCGGCGCCGCGGCGCCGCCCAAGAGCTCCTACCAGCTGAGCGTCACCAACGCCAACGGGGCCGCCGGCCTCGCGGCGCAGACGGCGGCGGCGCTCAAGGCGCGTGGCTACCGCGTGACGACCGTGCAGACGGCCGCTCAGACGCAGGCGACGACCGTGGTCGCCGCGCCCCAGGACCTGGCCGGCGCGGCGCAAGCGCTCGCCGGCCTCCTGGCCCCGGCCCAGGTACGACTCAGTGCGAGCTCCCCGGCCAACGCCGGACGCATCGCGATCGTGCTCGGCACCGGCTACGCCGGCGCCCCGCAGGCCGTCGCGACGACGCCCGCCTCACCGTCGCCGGCCCCGGCGATCGCCGCGAACCAGCGCTACGACTGGTCCGCGTGGCGCGCCCTGGCCAAGATGACCCCGCTCGTCCTCGAGGCGCCCACGGCGTGGGCGCCGGGCCTCGGCTACGACACCGCCGGCGTCCCGTTCCGCGCCTACTCCATCCAGACGACCGCCGGCCGCCACGCCGCCGCGGCCATCGCCGTAGGCACCTACGGCAGTGGCTACTGGGGCGTGCAGGCGATGCGCTGGACGAACCCGCCGGCGATCGTCAACCCCAGCGCGGTGCAGACCATCGGCGGGCGCACCTACCTGCTCTTCTATCAGGACGCGAACCTGCACATGGTCGCCTGGAGGGAGAACGGCGCCCTCTACTGGGTGATCAACACGCTCGAGAACGAGCTGCCCAACGGCCTGCTGCTCAAGCTGGCGGAGTCGTGCCGCCCGGTCGCGTAGCGACCAGACCCGTCGAAGCAGCGCGCGTGGTCGCCGGCCCGGCCGGCGCACGGGACCGGGAATGAAAGTGGGCCGCGGCGGCGACAATCTGCGGTGCAGGCTGACTGCCTGACGGCAAGCAAACGTCATCGGACCATGCGGCGGAGGCGCCGTGGGTGACGAGGTCTTCTACAGGAAGTACGTGGCAAGCAGCGAGCCGCCGCCGCGGTCCGGCGGGCACGTCTGGCGCCACCGCTTGGCTCTGCTGGGACTCGGCGTCCTGGTGTTCGGGCTGCTCGCCATGGCCGGCCTCGCGGGCGTCGTCGCCGGCACCACGCGCGGCATGCCCTCCCTGAGTTCGCTGATGGCCCAGCCGGTGGCGCAGACGACGACCCTTTACGACCGCAGCGGCCGGCTCATCGGCCAGGTGCACGGGGCGACCGACCGCGTCGACGTCACGAGCGCGCAGATCCCGGCGGCGCTGAAGCAGGCCACGGTCGCCATCGAGGACCGGCGCTTCTACAGCCACCACGGCATCGACTTCATCGCCGTCGCGCGCGCCGCCCTGGCCGACCTGCGCGCCGGCCACATCGTGCAGGGCGGCAGCACCATCACCGAGCAGTACGTGAAGAACGCCTACCTCGGCAGCGAGGGCGGCCTCACGCGCAAGATCCGTGAGGCCGTGCTCGCCTGGCAGCTCGAGAACGCCTGGAGCAAGGACCAGATCCTCACCGCCTACCTGAACACCGTGTACTACGGCTCCGGCGCCTACGGTGTGGAGGCGGCCGCGCAGACCTTCTTTCACGAGCACGTGTGGCAGCTCGACTTGCCGCAGTGCGCGTTGCTGGCGGGGCTGCCGCGGACGCCGAGCGGCTATTCACCGGTGACGGATCCCGAAGATGCAGTGGCGCGCCGCAACGTCGTGCTGCAGCAGATGCGGCAGCAGGGCTACATCACGGCGCGCCAGGCAGCGGCCGCCGAGGCGAGCAGGCTGGCGGTGTTCGACCGGCCGCCGGCGCCGATCAAGGGGCCGGCGGCTTACTTCGTACAGTACGTCACGGAGCAGCTCGTGAAGCGCTATGGCCTGCAGACGACCTTCGAAGGCGGGCTCAAGGTCTACACGTCGCTCGACCTGCGCATGCAGCAGGACGCCATGAAGGCGCTGACCAGCACTTTGCCCCGGGGACCGGCCGGCGCGCTGGTCTCGATCGACCCCGCGACCGGGTTCATCCGGGCGATGGCCGCCACCACAGACTTCGCGACCACCAAGTTCAACCTCGCGTGGCAGGCGCACCGTCAGCTCGGATCGGCCATGAAACCGTTCGCGCTCCTCGCGGCGGTGGAGCGCGGCGCCAACCCGGCGACCACCTACTACACCTCCCAGCCGCTCCATCTCTATCTGGGGCCTGGGGCCTCGCCGCCCTTCTGGAACGTCAGCACCTTCACGAACACCTACGCCGGGCGCATCAACCTCGTGCAGGCCACGTGGCAGTCGGACAACACCGTCTACGCGCAACTCGCCCTTGACCTCGGCGCGCCGAACATCGTCGCCGCGGCCCACGCCATGGGCATCTCCAGCCCACTGCAGCCGTATCCTTCGATCGTGCTCGGCACGGGGGCCGTGACGCCTCTGGAGGTGGCCGGCGCCTACGCGACCTTCGCCAGCGAAGGCGTGCGCCACGCACCCCTCGCCATCGAGAAAGTCGTGTTCCCGGGCGGGCGCACGGAGGTGTCGGCGACCCCCGGGACGCAAGTGGCGCCCGCCGGGGCGACGTACGTCGTGGACAAGGTCCTCGAGGGCAACACCCGCTACGGCACCGCCGCCGCGATCCCGAGCTACTACTCAGGCGTCGCCGCCGGCAAGACCGGGACGACGACCAACTCGGCCGACGCCTGGTTCTGCGGCTTCAATCCGAAGCTGGCGACCGTGGTCTGGATGGGCTACCCGCAGGGCGAGATCGCCATGCCCGGCGTCCAGGGCGCGACGTACTGCGTGCCGGTCTGGGGCAAGTACTACGACCTGGTCTTCGGGACACAGCCGATCGCGGACTTCGTCCAGCCGCCGGTGATGCCCACCTGGGTGACCTGGACCGGCGCCCACAGCGCGGCGAGCCCCTCGCCGAGCCCCTCGCCGAGTCCATCTCCATCGGTCACGCCCACGCCGTCCCCCACGCCCACGAACACCCCGACGACGACGCCGAGCCCGTCGTCGCGGCCTTCCCCCACGCCGACGGCGTCCCTCGCGCCGGCCTGACCGCAGGCCGACGGGTGGTCGCCGCGGCCGCCCTCCGGGCTCTCGGCGCCTACCGGCTCACGACCGGTCGCGGCGCCGCGTGACCCGAGCCGCCAGCCCCTCGTCGCCCAGCTCGCGGCAGACGTCCGTGAGCTCGTCCGTGGCGCCTCGCCACTCGAGCTCGGCGAGCTCCTCCTGCAGCGGCACGTCGAGGCGCAGGCGCGCAAGGCGGCGGTAGAGGAAGGCCTCGTCGCGATGCGCCGCCAGGCTCTCCACGAGGCGGCCCGCGCGCGCCATGGGCAGCCCCAGGCGGCCGGGCTCGTCGGGGATGCCCTCGAGGTGGCCGAACCGCGAAAGCACGGTCGACGCCGATCTGGCGCCCCAGGCGGGGACGCCGGGGTAGCCGTCGGCGGCGTCCCCGACCAGGGCCAGCCAGTCAGGGATCGAGTGCGGCTGGACGCCGAACTTCGCGATCACGCCCTCCTCGTCGAGGACGACGTCGCGGCGCCGATCCCAGCACACGACGCGCGCGCCTGAGACCGACTGCGCCAGGTCCTTGTCCGGCGAACAGATGACGACCTGGTCGACGCCCGGCTCGTCGGCGAACCTTGCGGCGCCGGTGGCGAGCGCGTCGTCGGCCTCGAACTCCACCATCGGCCAGACCACGATGCCGAGCGCCGACACGGCGCGTTCCGCGACGGCGAACTGGTCCAGCAGGCTTGCCTCCACACCGGCGCTGGTCTTGTACCCCTGGAAGAGGTCGTTGCGGAAGGACTCGATGACGTGGTCGAAGGCGCAGGCCAGGTGCGTCACGCCGGGCGTCGACGCGAGCGCGAAGAGGCTCCGCAGGAGACCCACGGTGGCGCCGACGTCACGGCCGCCGGCGCCCTTCCTCGGCGGAGCGCCGAAGTGGCTGCGGAAGA
This sequence comes from uncultured Thermoleophilia bacterium, assembly GCA_963709845.1. GTDB lineage: Bacteria > Actinomycetota > Thermoleophilia > UBA2241 > UBA2241 > CAIXSE01. The sequence goes on along the minus strand of CAVPXV010000007.1, from coordinate 66,357 downwards.
GCTCGTAGGTGCCGTCCACGAGGTGGACCTTCATGATCTCCTCTCAGCGCCCGGCCTGCCGGCGAGCCGCGAGCCGGTGAGCGAGGTCCGGCTGGCGGGTGAGCGACGCTGGTGTCCGGCTACATGTACCCGACGGCGGGGCGTGTGTCCCGTCGGGAAATCCGCGTAGGTACGCGCTCGCACGGGTTTCGCGATCACCGGCGCGCGGGCTACGCGCCGTGGGGGCGCCACCCTGACGAAGGGATCGCCTCGGCGGCGGCGCTCCCAACCGCCCAACCGCTACTCGGCCGCCTCGTCCGCAGGGGCGACGTCTCCCGCCCTGTCGGAGGGAGCCAGCGTCGCCCAGGCCACCACGCCGCCGCCGAGGATGACCGCACCGGAGACGATCAGCGAGATGCTCAGGCCGGTGCGAAAGGCGCCGTAGGCCGCGTCGATGACCTTGGCGACGATAGGGCCGAAGGCGGCGGCGGCTCCGGCGGCTCCCGACCCCTTCGGGACCTGGCCGGTCTCGACCGCGTTGATGACGATGTCCCGGAAGCCGGCCGGGATGCCGAGCTCCGCGAGGCGGCCGCCGAGGCCGCCGGCCAGCTGCCCGTTCACGAGGGAGCCGAGCACGGCCACGCCGATGACGGTGCCGAGCTCACGGCTCGTCGTTGTCGCGGCCGCCGCCATGCCGGAGTGTTCGGGCGGCACGACGCCGAGCGCCACCGACGTCGCCGGCACGACGACGACGCCGAACCCGAGACCGGCCAGAGTGAGCGCGCCTGCGAGCGCGGCGAACGCGGGCTGGCCGCGCAATAGGGCGTCGGTGAGCAGGATGCCGCCGGCCGCGGCGAGGCAGCCGCAGGTCATCGGCAGGCGCGGGCCCGCGCGCGCCACCCAGCGGCCGGCGACCAGCGATCCGGCGATGAGCGCGGCGGCCATGGGCGCGAACAGCGCCGCGATGCGGTACCCCGAGTACCCGGTGACGACCTGCAGGTACAGCGCCGTGAAGAAGAAGATCGAGAAGATGCCGAAGTACGCCGCGAAGGCGACGATGAGGGCGCCGGAGAACGGCGGCAGGCGCAAGTAGCGCGGGTCGATCACCGGCGCCGGGGCGCGCAGCTCGGCCACGATCGAGAGCGCGAGGGCCACGGCCCCCGCTAGGAAGAGGGCGACAGCGGTCGGCGAGGCGTAGCCCTGAGTCTCGCCGAGGATGATGGCGAAGATGAGTGAGGCCAGTGCCAGAGGGCCCAGGACGAAGCCCGCGACGTCCCACCTCGCCGCCTGAGGGTCGGCGCTCTCGGGCACGAGGACGAGGGCGACGACGAGGACGGCGGCGCCGGCGACGAGGTTGAACCAGAACACGTCGCGCCAACCGCCGACCCCGACGAGGAGGCCGCCGATGACTGGGCCGAGCGCCAGCGCCAGCCCCGCGACGGCGGCCCACACGCCCAGCGCCCGGGCCCTCTCGGCGCGCCGCAGGTAGAGCTGCCGGATGATCGAGAGGGTGCCCGGCTCGGAGGCGGCCGCGCCCAGGCCCATGATCGCCCGGGCCGCGATCAGCACGGCGCTCGACGGCGCCAGAGCGCCGAGGAGCGAGCCGGCACAGAACACGGCGAGGCCGCCGAGCATGATCCTCTTGCGGCCCAGGCGGTCGCCGAGCGCCCCGGCGGCCAGCATGAGGCTGGCGAAGACCAGCGCGTAGCTGGTGACCACCCACTGCAGAGCGGACACGCCGGCGTGCAGCGTGGACTGCACGTCGGCCAGGGCCACGCTGACGATGGTCGTGTCCAGAAAGGTGAGGAACGCGACCGCCGCGAGCGCGGCCAAGGCGCGGCCGCGCGCACCCGCGAACGACGAGGTCCGCGGCGCATTCATCCGGCCGCCCCCGCGACCCCGCTCATGCCGTCTCTACCCAGGCCGGCCCCGGGGCCACGCCAGCCACTACTTGGACGGCGAGGGACTTGGCGCGGCGCCCGACTTCTCAAGCTGCAGCAGCGCCTGGAAACTGGTGGCCCCGACCTTCCAGGTACCGCCCTCGAGGACCGCCTTGCCGGTCTGGTCGGTGAGCGCCGGCTGGCCGCCGATGAGGATCGAGTAGGTCACGGTCGCCTCGGTCGGCGAGACCACCTTGACGGCGGTCACCTTCGCCTGCGTCCCTTGGGCGATCGCCGAGGACGCCTGAGCCTGGATGGTCTTCGCGAACTGCTGGCCGTTCTGCAGCAGGCTGATCTTGGTCGCCGCCGGCGTCGTGCCGGCGAAGAACGTCTGCCAGTCCGACTTGATCTGGTCGGCGGCCGCGGACGCCGCTGACGCGCTCGGCGTCGGCGTGGAGCTCGAGGCCGCGGCGCCGCACGCCGCGGCGACGAAAGCTACGAGAAGGACAAGCCCCGCCGCTATCACGGGCGTCGGCTTGATGTGCGTTCTGGGATTCATGACGTTCCCTGCTGTGTGCTCTGCGTGGTTAGCGCCTGACTCCCGCCAGAATTCCCCGCCGCAGGCGCGCAAAACCAATGCACGGGCGATGGATGAGCCGTCGGGACCCCTCCGTCGCGCCGGCAGACGCCCACCCTGAGAACCGGCGGACCCCCTGCGCGCCGAGTGGGCGGGGGCGCAGTGGCGTTTCAGATCGGGCGCGGGTCGCTCGGGAGCAGCGAGAAGATCGCGTCGTCGCTGCGCTCGTCGCCGCGCCTGACCAGGCGGTGGAGCGTCCCCTCGCGCCGGAAGCCGTTCTTGGCCGCCACGCGCAGGGACGCCGTGTTGCGCGTGTCGGCCCCGAGATCGAGGCGCGCCAGGCCGAGGTCGCTGATCGCCCACGCCACGGCCATGCCGAGCGCCGCGGTGGCGACCCCTCTGCCCCGCGCCCCCGGGCTCACCCGGTAGCCGATCTCGCCGATGGCGTGGGGCGCGTCGATGTCCACGTTGAGGCCGCCGAGGATGGCGTCCGTGGCGGCGTCGACGACGGCGAAGCAGGCCTGGTGCGCGAGCCACGATCCGGCGGCGAACTCGAGGAACCAGCGACCCGCGGCCTCGTCGTAAGGCCACGGCACGTGGGTGAGCCAGCGCACGGTCTCCTCGTCGATCGAAGCCACCAGCGGCTCGAGGTCTTCGGCCCGGTAGGGGCGCAGGCGCAGGCCGGCGCCCTCGAGCACCGGCGGCTCGGCCGGCAGCGCGAGCGCTTCGGCCGGCGGCCGCTCCTCCTCGCGCTCGACCTCGGCCTGCTCGATGCCGTCGACCCAGTCGGGGCCTACGCCCCACGACGGCAGCGGCAGGGCGGACAGCACGTAGTCGGTCCGGCAGTCGCCGACCTGCCGGTAGCTGCGGTACAGGGCCTCGGGGCGGAACCCGGCCGATCGAGCGACGCGCTGGCCCCCGGGATTGCCGACCGCCGCGGCGACCTCGAGACGCTCGAGGCCGAGATCGTCACGGGCCCAGGCCGCGAGCAGGGAGAGGGCGCGCCGCGCAAAGCCGCGGCGGCGGTGCGCGGCGCTCACCCAGTAGCTCAAGCGGCCCAGCGACTCCACGGGGTCCACTCCGCGCAGGCTCACGGCGCCGACGACCCGCCCGGTGACCGCCTCGTCCACCGCGAGGTGCGCGTCGCGGCCGTCGCTCCAGGCCGCCTGCGAATCGCCGATCCAGGCCATCGCGTGGCCAAAGGTGTAGGGCGACGGAAGGCCCGTCCAGTAGGCGATGTCGGGCTCCCGGCAGGCGGCCATGAGCGCCGGCGCGTCGTCGACCTTCCAAGGTCGCAAGACGACCACCCCGTCGGCGAGATGCGGCAGGCGTCTGCTCACGTCGGCCGCTCGCCCCGGACCTTCGGCCACACTGTGCTCGCGCCGTTACTCATTCGCGCTCCTGCTCGGTTCCCTGCGCCCATCGTAGCGTCTGGAGCACGTCGGGTGTGCCGCCACGGCCCGCCCTCGCCGGCCCCTCTCGATGCCACTGCGCAGGCGACGCCGGCGCCTTCGCGGAGTCAAGCGCGAGGGGGGGCCCTGACGGGCTCCCCCCCTCGCGCGTTCATCCTGTGGGATTCGCCCCTACCTCAGACGAGCGCTCCTGTCGGGATGAGGTCCTGAATAGCGTCTGCACTCACTCGTCGGTAAGGTCGCTCCACAGCGCGGCCTGGACGATGAGCGGCCACTCCCGCTCGGCGTCGTAGCGCGAGAACGGATTGGTCGCGTATGCCACATAGCGACTGTCCGCCGTCGTGGTGCCGTGGATCAGCACCGGGGCGCTGTTGGCGGCGATGTCGCGATTCAGCCACATGCCGGCGATGTAGCCGTACTGCGGCCCGACGGTGGCGATAGTGGCTGGATACGTCCCGTCAACGATCGCGTCCGCGGGGACGGCCGTGAAGTAGGTGGTGTTGCTCGGCAGGAACATGTTGTCGCTGGCGGGGTAGGCGCCCGTGATCGGGCTGGTTGCCCCACCCAGGTTGTTCCAGAGCGCGATACCACCGTAGGCGGACTGGCTGCCCTGCGTCAGGTTTGTGACGAGCGCCGGCATGGCCGACGTGAGGAACGAGAAGTTGCTCGTCGATGAGCTCTGGGCGATGTAGCCGCCGCCCCGCGCGAAGAACGCGTTGAGCCGGCTCTGCGCCATCGCGTTGACGGTGGCCCCCGTCACGGTGCCGCGCCCGGAGCTGGCGAGGCCGATCGTCGGGTTCGTGTATTGGAACTGTGTCGGCGAGATCACGGCCGACACGGTGAACGTGCCGTTGTAGCCCGCCACCGCGACGCCGGCGATCGTCACGCTCTGGCCGACCATGACTTCGCAAGGGCCGGTCGTGGTGATGGTGACGGTGCCGCCGGACTCGGTGGCGCCGTTGGTCGTCGCGATGGTCGCCACGCCCGGCCAGCCGGCGCCGGCGTTGACGATCACGTCGTACCCGGCCAGCGGATCACTGGTCGCGTACTCCAGGGAAGCCGGCCCCACGGTGGTCGCCACGTACTGCGCGTCGTTGCCGAACAGGATCTTCAGGACGCCGTCGGTGTCGGCGCCGGTGAAATAGGTGGTGCCGTCGATGGTCTTCGTCGGCACGCTGGCGGCCAGGATGGCGACCTTGGGTGCCTCATCGACCTTCGTGGTCGGCGGCTTGGCGAGGTGCACGCTGCGCTCGATCCACATGCCGGCCTTCTTCCCGGCGGCATCGAGCTTCTCCGCCGTCTTGCGATCGGCGGGGAAGATGAGCGAACCGGCCGGCATCGCGCCGCCGGTCGTGCTGGTGAACGGTGCCTCGGCCAGCTCGCCGTGGACGCCGCTCTCTCAGCAGGGCGAGGATGGCCTGGTCCTCATGCACGCCCTTGAGCGTCACGGCGTACCAGTCGGCGTGCGCACGGACCCCCCCACGCACGCCGCCCACGAGGCCGTTCAGCCTCGAGACAGGCTTCGTCTTCGGCCTGAAGGTCGGATCACCGCGCGGGACCTGAACGGTGTCGGCGCCCCACATCAGCCCGTGGCTCCAGGCGGCGGGCGACGCATACAGGATGCTGATCCTGCCCTCGATGTCGGTCCCTGCGGCGAGGGCGTCCCAAGCCAGTCCGCGCAGCGCCTGATTCATCGACACGACGTAGGAACCCTCCTCATAGGTCGTGCCGTTCCAGCGGAAGTCGGACTTCGCCCGGTCGACCAGTATGCCGTTGTCGAGCAGCCACTGCACCAGGCGGTTGGCCTCGGCGTCGCTCCGCTGTCCCTTGCCGAACGGGATGACGAACGCCTCGGGATAGTTGGCCATCCAGTTGTGGATGGCGTCGGTGAAGCCGAGCTGGACCAGCGACGGCACCTTCGAGATGGCGTTCGGGTCCGTCGGGGCGTTCACGACGCCGCGGCGGAAGATCTCGAGCTGGTCTTGGATGAACGCCTTACGGTTGTCGAGCCAGAAGTTGGCCGATGAGTAGAAGGCCATGTACTGGGCCGTCTTGGAGACGAGCCGCGTAGCGCTCGACATCTCGACCGTGGAACTGTCGACGCCGAGGAAAGCCATGTATGTTTGGCCGTAGAAGGGACCCCAGTCGTCCCAGCTCTGAGCGACGGCGGGCCCGGGAGCCGAACCGGCGCCGTAGGCCGCCGTCCACACATAGCCGCCGCTGGAGGGCGACACGAGCCCGGGCGTCGACTCGTAGGTGAACGACGTCGTCGTCGGCACGCCGGTCACGGTGAACGTGCCGTTGTAGCCGCCGAAGAACGCGCTGACGCCGGCGACCGTGACGGTGTCGCCCACAGAGAGCAGGTGCGCCACCCGGGTCGTGATCGTCACCGTCGTACCCAGCTCTGTCGCACCGTTGCTCGCGATGGCGATCTGCGTCGAGTGGCCGGTGGCGAGGTAGTTCCCGTTCGCGTCCCAATCGTTCACCGGCCGCTGGATCTCCAGGCCCATGGCGTTGAAGTCAGCCTTGTTCTGAGCCGTGCGGGCCTGGTTCCACTTGGCGAAGATGTCATACTCGAGGCCGGGGTTGTGCGGGATGGTGAGACCGTCGATGAGGGTAGGCGTCACGTACCCGTGCATGTGGAGCGCGCCCGGCGCCAGGTACTGCTGCTGGATGGCTGCGTCGATCTGCTCTTCGGGCTGTGACTGCACGAGGTAGTCGCGGTTGGTGTCGGCCACGGCCGCGTTGCCGCGAATGCCCATGACGCGGCCGTCGGGGTTGGAGGTCGGAACGACGACGAGGATGCAGTGGTCGAGGAGCTTGTCGACGGTCGCGTTGGTGCCGTAGGGGGTCTCCGCCAGGTCGCGGATGACCTGCATCATCGCGTCGGTCCCCTCGTACTCGGTACCGTTGATGTTGGCCTCGATGTAGATGGGCATCTTGACGTTGCCGTGCCAGCTGGCGACGAGTCTCTTGGCCTGAACGGGATTGGTCAGCTCGATCTTGCGGAGCGTCCGCCAGCGGTCGTAGTCGCGCTTCTGGGACGACGTCTCCATGGCGTTGACGACGACCGCGTACATGTCGCGGCCGCCCGCCGACTGGCCGGTGACCCACCACTTCATCCGCTGCGGGATGCCGGCGGCGGCGGCCTCGGACTGGATCATGGTCGAGGACCGGGCCGATGTCCGCGTACGGCATGATGGCCAGCGGCGCCCCCTGCAGGGCGCTCACCGCTTCGTCGGCGGGAGGCGTCACGGGCCATGCCTGGCCATAGGTGGGTCCGAGGCCGGGTGAAACGGGCTGGCCATTCCAGGGCGGCGCAAGAGCCGCCGCCACCGCGGGCACCAGGGCCAGCACCAGGATGCAGAGGGCGAGCAGTATCAGGATCCGTCTGTGCATGAGGTCTCCCTCACTTGGCACGCGGTCCCCGAAAGCAGCTGCGGATCATCCTGAGTCGCCCGGCGAACGCGCGCTACCGACAGGCCACAGTCGATCCATAGGCTCACCTCCGTCCGATCCTCCCCTTCCAGCGGCGAAACGGCATCTCAAGAGTGCAAGGCGCTCCCAAGATGGTCCGACCCGCTGGATACAGAACGGTATACGTCAGGTCTGCGGCAAGTTCAACGTAAATGGTCCTCGGGCAGGGTGGGCCGCGCCCGCCACGCACGTGGCGGCATGTGGACGGTGGTCGGACAGGACGGTGCGCCCGTGAGGATCGCGACGCTGGATCGCGCCTCCGTCGCCTTCTTTGGCAACGCTTCTCGAGCAGGCCGCCATCACGCTCCAGATCGCCGCTGGCCTCGCCGCGAGACGGCGCGCGGCGTTGGCGCGACCGGCGAAGGTGAGACCTGACTAGCCTCGGGCGGACCCGGCGGCGCACGTCCTCGCGTAGCGTGCGATCACGTCTTCGACGGCGCGGACCACGGCCTCATCCAGCGGCGACGGCTGGTGGGCCTCGAGAAGCTCCGCCGCCCGCGCGGCCGCCTCCTGCACAAGTGCCTTGGGGTCGCCCTCGGCGTGTCCGCGACGGAAGACAGCCGGCTCCCAGACCTCCCCGGCGCGCAGCGCGGCGCGCGTCGAGCGCCGGCTGAGGAAGTGGCCGCCGGGCCCGACGGCGAGGATATCGTCAACAAGGGAGGCCGCGCGGTCGACGGGGTGCTCCCCGAGGAGGCGGCGCATGCCGGCGACGACGTCGTTGTCGAGCACCGCGTCCGCAAGGCTGAAGGTCTGTGCGCCGTCGAGGGTGCCGAAGCCGACCATCGAGTCGGCACCCGCAAGGGCCGTGAGCACGGCCGGCACCACGCCTTCGGCGCCCTCCTGGAAGTCGGGATAGCGGGCGTCGCCGCCGAGGCCGCCGGACTGGGTCGGCAGGCCGTAGGACCGGCACATCTCGAGGCTGGCCAGACCCGCCAGCGTGGCCTCCGGGGAGCCGCAGACGTAGTCGCCGGTGCGCACGTCGGCCGCCGCCGGCTCGGGGGCGGCGATGAGCGCACAGCCGGGAGCGGCGAGTTGAAGCAGCACCACGGTCGAGAGGATCTCCGCCATGGTGACGATGCAGTTGCCCACAGGGCTCGCCGGTGCCGTCGTGATCATGAGCGGCATCGGCATGATGATGATCGGCACGCCCCGCCGAGCCAGCTCGATGCTCGCCTCGGTCATGGCCGGCTCGTGCTGCAGGGGCGCGACCGTACAGTCGATCGTCGAGAAGATGGGCCGCTGTCTCAGGGAAGCGCCGGCGACGATCTCGAGCATCTCGACCAGCGGCGCCACGAACTCGGGGCCGCGGACCTCGTCCTGCAGATGCTTGCTGCATTCGGCGAGCGAGATGTACTCGATCTCGAGGTTGGCGGTCAGGGGGTCGAGATCGCGGGCCGAGAGCGAGGGCCACACGTAGTCGCACTCGGGCAGGGCGTCGAGCAGCCGCATCACCGTGCGCAGCCGCTCCGCGGACCCGGGCAGACGAGCACCGGTGGCGTCGTCGAGAAGGTACGTCGCCGTGCCGTCGCTGCACACCGACAGCGGGTGATCGCCGCCGACGACCACGTCGCGGCGCGGGTCCCGCGCCGCGAGGAGGACCTCCGCCGGAGTCGTCGCCAGCGCGGCCTGGACGAGATCGGCGCTGAGGCGCGCCGTGAGACGCTCGCGATCGACGGCCGCGCCGGCGCCGGCGAGCAGATCGATCGCGAGCGGGGACCCGTAGGCGACGCCGGCCGTGGCGAGCACCTCGAGCGTCTGCTCGTGGATCTCCTGCTTGTCGGCGTCCGTCAGGAACCGGAGCCTCGCGTGCGCCACGCCCCCCTCCCTCCGTCAGGCGACGTCGGCCGGTTCGGCCGTCGCCACGGCGTCGAGCGGCCGGCCCCCCAGAGTGTTCTTGAAGATCAGGTAGGCGACCGGCCCGGACAGCATGGCGAGCACTCCGCCGATGCCGTACCAGCCGAAGGTGAAGCCGAAGGCCGTGAACGAGGCGTGGCCGAGGATCGCGGTGCTCGTGTCGATCGCGTTGGTGTAGAGGGTGAGCAGTGCGATGAAGACCGCCGGCGCGCAGATCGCGGCGAGGATCGCCGTGTTGCCCCAGATGCGGAAGGGCCGCTCGAGCCCGGGCTCCTTCTGGCGCAGGCGCACGGCGGCCACGAAGATCAGCAGGTAGTACAGCATGTTCAGGAACACGTCGATCACCACGAGGTTGGCGAAGCTGCCGACGATGAGCACGAGGTTGAGCCCAGCCAGGAACAGGATCGAGACGATCGGCGTGCCATACCTGGGATGCGCCCTGGTGAGGACCTTGGGGAGCAGCCTGTCCTCCGCCATCGCGTAGGCCGGCCTCGAGCCCGAGGTGAGATAGTCCTGGTAGAGCGCCATGTTGCTGATCACGGCGACCCCGAGCATCACGTATCCGAGCACCGGCCCGCCGAGGGTCTTGGCGATCTCGACGAACGACGTGCCGCCGGTGGTGGCCCAGTTGCTCCAGTCGCCGACCCCGGCGAGGCCGGCGAGCGTCGGCAGGAAGTACGAGCAGGACCACGATCGGCATGGCGATCATCAGCCCGCGCGGGATGATGCTTTCGCGGGTTGTCCACTTCGCCGGCGATCGTCGACATGGAGTCGTAGCCCGAGTACATCCAGACGCCGATCGCGAGGCCCAGGTTGAGGCTGCTGCCGACCGACTGACCGGTAGGTACGAAGGGCTGCAGCGGCGTGCCGTGCCAATGAGCGAAGCCGAGCACGATCTCGACCAGGAACGGCGCCACGATGACGATCGTGAACACGACCGAGCTCAGGGCGATGATGTTGAGACCGCGGATGTTGGTGTAGGCGAAGACGGCGATGAGGGCGGCGCCGATCAGCCAGAGCTCCCAGCCGCTCAGCTGCGGCCACCAGGTAGCGACGTAGCCCTGGACCAGGGCGATGTAGACGGCCGAATCGACCCACTGGCAGGTCCACGACCACCAGCCGCACTGGAAGCCCCAGAACTCCCCCAGGGCGCGCCGCGTCCAGGCGTAGTAACCGCCCTCTTCGGGCAGCGCCGACCCCAGCTCCGAGCACACCAGCGCCATGGGCATGGCCCAGAAGACGGGCAGCGCGAGCAGCATCAGCAGCGTGAGGCCGGGGCCGGACGACGAGACCATGTCCTCGATGCCGAAGGCGCCCGAGGACACGAAGATGAAGATCATCGCGACCACGGCGAACACAGCGGATATTGACGGTGCGCAGTCTGTCCCGTCATCGCGCTCTGCCCGAGAAGGAGCCGCGGTCACCGGACCGGCGGCTACTGTTCGAGCGGCAGGTCCGCCACCGCCCACGGCGCGCCGTGCTCGCTCATGAGCTCGAGGAACGGCGCCGGGTCGATCTGCTCGGGCGCGAACACGCCGGGTCTGCTGACGATGCCCCTGGCGAGCAGCAGCGCGCCGCAGGCAGCGGGGATCCCGGTCTGGTAGCCGGTGCCCTGCACGCCCATGGCGCGGTAGGCCTCGTCGTGCGAGGTGATCTGGTACATGTAGCGGCGCACCCGCCTGCCGGCGATGGTGCCCTCGGCCAGCGCCCCCACGCACACGGCGCCGTGCATGCGGCCGATAAGGTCGACCGACTTGGGCAGCCGCGACACCAGCAGGTCGAGCGGGCGGAAACGCGCGCCCTCGAACTCGATCTCCTTGTTGTGGTCGAAGCCGAGCTTGCGCCAGGTGAGCAGGAGATTCACCCACTGGTCGTCGAGCGCGATGAAGAAGTCGGCGTCGCGCAGGCCCTTGTCGCCCAGGAAGATCGGCATGAGCTGGGCCTCTTCGTGGTCGACGTTCCACACCTTGAGCCTGCCGACCGGGGCCGGGAAGTCGAACTCCCGGGTCGTGCTCAGCGACTGACGCCGGATCATCCTGCCGTTCTCGAAGGCGTGCGGCGGCAGGATGAGGCACTCCTCGACCATCGTGGTCGGCGAGAAGCTCGGCGCGAAGTCGACGCCGTCCACGGAGCTGTTGTCGCCGTCGAAAACGGTGAGCCGCTCCACGGTGTCGAACTGGTCGTAGAGCGCGCGCGCGAAGACGTCGCTCGCGCCCGGGTCGATGCCGAAGAAGACGAGCGCCGTCAGGCCCTTCTTCTTGAACTCCGCGTCCATGGCGAGCTCTTCGTCCACGTCGGCCGTGCCCACGACGTCGCGCGGCCCGGCGGCGGCCATATCGAGGTAGTGTGTGCCGCTCTCGAGACAGGCGGCCATGACGTCCAGGTTGTACTCGGGGATCAGCGCGTTGAAGCACAGGTCGACGCCGGCCAGGGCGTGGACGAGGGCCTCCTTGTCGTTGACGTCGAGACGAAGGGTCTCGGCCTTGCCGGCCGGCAGCTTGGCGGCCACCTCGGCCGTCCTTCTCTCGTCGATGTCGGCAAGCACCACGCAGCTCACGTCGGGATCGGGGGCCAGTGTGCGCGAGGTCACCTCACCGACCGAACCGACACCCAGTTGAAGGACCCGCATGCCTATCACCCCTTCCCGTGTCCGAGCCGTTCGTCCCGGGCCCTAGTGCCTCCCGGCGAGGCGACCCGCGCCGGGGGCGGTGCCGGCGCCGGCCGACGACCTTGCCACGATTCTGCCAGCTATCGCCGCGACATGACAGGCCGATTGCTTGCCCAAGGTTGCTCATCGCCGCGGTCAGAGCCTTCTCGATGTTGGTCAATCGACGCGCCCGTCCCGGAGCGCCTCGGCCACGCCATATTCTTGGCGGCCCCGTTTCGCTAGCGCGATGCGTCAGGCCCACGAAGGATCGGTTGCCGTTACTGACGACGAGCCACGTGTGAAGGACGAAGGGCGCCTCGGCCTACCGAGGCGCCCTCCGTCAGTACGCTCCTCTACTGCCTGTTCGAGCTGAGAGCCCGGAGGAACGCCTCGCCGTTCGGCGCGCCCATCCCTGTCACGTCGTCGTAGCCGGGGATGGTGTGCAGCGACTCGGTCTGGTTCATCGTGCGCGCCGAGTAGTTGATGCCGTCGGCCGCGTTCTCGCCGTTGGCGAAATCGCTGCGCACCGCGGCGATCGTGCCTGCCGGGTCGACGATGTCGCGATAGGCGCTCTTGCCCGCCTGCGCGTAGAGGGCGGGGTTCGCGAACCCGTGCGGACGCCTCGACCGCTGATCAGCCAGGGCCATCACGCCCGCGAACAAGGGGCACGACAGGCTGGTCCCGCCGACCCTGTACGTATCGTAGTAGACGCCGTCCGAGAAGGTCTGCGTCTCCCCGATGAGCATCCCGGTCGTCGGGTCGCCGACCATGGCGACATCGGGCACGGCCCGGCCGGGTGTGGGCGAGAAGTAGTCGGCGATCGCCGGCGGGACGGCCTTGCGCTGGTACCACGGCTGCGTGAACAGCTTGCTCGTCCCGCCGCCGCCGCCGTACCACCAGTCGCCCGGCAGGTCTGGCGACCAGACGTTGTTCGTCGTGTCGAGGACGCTCCGCGACGTGCCCCAACCCGTCTCGAACAGGTAGTTGTTCGTGCGCCCCACGCCGAGCGAGGTGCCACCGACGGCCGTCACCCAGGGGCTCGACGCGGACCAGTCGACCGAGCGGTAGCCGAGCGTGTCGACCTCATCGCCGTTGTCGCCCGAGGAGAAGTAGACGCCGATGCCCTCGATCGCCGCCTGGAGGTACATGGCGTTCTCGGCGTTGACGATGTCGAGTGGGACGTCTTCGCCGAAATCGCCGTAGGAGTTGCTGATGATCTGCGCGGCGTGGTGGTCGATGATCCAGTTCATGGCCGCGTCCATGTCCGTGCTGTCGCTGCTCAGGGCGCCGACGTACAGGATGTCGGCGCCGGGAGCCATCGTGTGGACCGCCTCGACGTCGAGCGTCTCTTCCCCATACCAGCCCTGCTCGTCCCCGACCGGAGGAGAATGGACGAGGCCGGGAGCCCAGACCTGCTTGAACTGGCCCCGCCTCATGGTCGGCAGGCCGTTGTCTCTGGAATACCGGTTCACGTCGTACTCGATCGTCGGCGCGGCGTACGCGTCGATGATGGCGACGGTGACGCCGCGACCGTCGTTGCCGTGCTTGATCGCCTGGTCGACGCCGTAGGCGCCGCGAAGCTGGGCCGGCGTGTAGCCGCGGACCGCGTACGGAAGGTACCTGCCGTAGCCCTGGGGCAGGGTCGTCGCCAGCTTCTGACCCCAGAAGTTGGACCAAGGCTGCGCGTTGCGGTAGCCCGCGGGCGGCGGCTCGATGTCCTTGACGCCGAGCGGGTGGATGAAGGCGCCGCTCTCGTCGAGACCCACGACGCCGGAGACGACGCCGGCAAGCGAGGACGGGACCGTGAGTGCAGTCGCCGGCGCACGCAGCGTGAGGCCTCGCACTCGATACTCGTTCAGCTTCACGCCAAAGGCGTTCTCAGCTTGGGCAACAGTCCCCGCGGCGCCGACGTAGAGATGGTTGCTTGGGATGTCGCTGATCTCGAAACCCTGGCTCGTCAGCCACGCGCGGACCGCCGTCAGCTCGGCCTCGCTGGGCGCGAAGCGAGCGCGGAACTGGGAAGGGCTGAGGTAGTGGCCGTAGCTGCCACCGGACAGGTCCGAGACCGCCTGGGCGAGAGCTTCAGCCTCGGCCGCGTCGCGCCAGCCCAGATACACCTGGAAATGTACGGTCTCCAGGGGGCTGGCGTGGGACCTGAGCGAAGCCGACTTGGCCCAGGACACGGAGGAACCGTGCACGGCGGTGCGCCCCGCCGGAGTGGCCGCCCCGCTCACGACCGGCAGCACGGCCAGGACCGCGGCTGCCGCGAGCAACAGCAGCGTCAAACGACATAGTCGAGTCATGTGATCCCCCTAGTTCGTACTGGCACCCCGCAACGAAAACAAGCTACAGCCCGACGCCAAGTCCTTCAAGGGTCCATTGCGAACGGTGACGTGCGGCGCGGAGAGCGACCCACTACCGAAGTACCCGCCCCCTCCATGCGAGGCCGTGCGGACCGGTCGCGGCCACTCGCAACGTCGAGATGCGCCGCCCTGCCGCCGGGCTGCGGCCGTCGCCGCGAAGGCCGAGTTGCAGCACAGTCGCGGCGCGTCGACCGCGTCCCCGTCCGGCCCGCCCAAGTTTGGGGAACAACCGTGCTGTGACGACCGCCCACTTCTCCCGCGACCAAACGGGGTGATCATAGTGACCAGTAACCAAGGGACCGTGCTCGTGATCGGCGGCACCGGCCGCCAGGGCTCGGCCGCCGTCAACTACCTCCGCCAGCGAGGCTTGCCGGTGCGCGTCCTCCTGCATGACCACGGCGCTCCGGAGGCCAGAGCGCTGCAGGAGCTCGGCGCGACGCCTGTGTACTCCAATCTCGACGACGCGACCTCGCTCTTCAACGCGCTTGAACGCGTCGAGGCGATGCTCATGATCCTCGACGCCTCCCAGGCCGGACCCAGCGCCCGCCTGCGGCGTGGCAAGGCCATCGGCGAGGCGGCCCGGAGGGCCGGCGTCGGCCACGTCGTCTACTCCACCGCCACGGCCTCGGACCACCACCTCGCGGCGTGCGATCAGAGCCGCGCCATCGAGGAGCACTGGCGCGGGATCGGGCTCGCCGTCACCACCGTGCGTCCCGCCACGCTGATGGAGGAGATCCCCTGGTTCTGGCTCAGTCGCTTCGGGCGCAAAGTCGAGCTCACGGCGCCGTATCCCGCCGGCACGCACCTGTCGTGGGTGAGCACCGAGGATGCCGGTGCGCTCGCGGCGCTCGCCGCGGCCGCGCCCGAGCACTTCCGCGGCCGCGACCTGCGGATCGCCGGCGACGTCGCCACGCCGGACGAGGTCGCCGCGCTGCTCGCGGGCGCGCTGGGCGAGCCCGTAAGGTACACGGAGGTGCAGGTCGAGGGCGTGTTCATGGACGCCGGCGCCGTCGACCGCCCCGCGGACGCCGACTGGCTGCGCGGGCTGCACCCGCCGCTGCACACGCTGCGCACGTGGCTCGAGCGCGGCGGCGGGCTCGAGCTCTGCCGCAGCGCGACCGCCGGCAGGGCGGCGTAGGCGAAGGCGCATACGGCGCCGGAGAGGGCGCGCCGAAGCCGGTCAAGCGCGGCGTAGCGGGCCGGGCGCGCCGCGCCTTGCCCGAGGCCGCACCGTCAGGCGCCGTACTCCGCCTTGACGGTGCCGGCGTCCACCGCCTCGCGCAGCGCCTCGTAGTCGCGCCGGTTCTGCACCGCGTAGGCCTCGGCGAAGTCGGCGACGGCGCGGTCGAAGACGTCGGCCGTCCCCAGGTAAGCGGCGATCGCGATGCGGTCACCCGAGCGCGCGTGGGCGCGCGCCAGGACCCAGGCGCACATCTGCGCGTACACCGGCCAGGCGCTTTCGGCCATGACCTCCACGCTGAACGAGCCCTTGCCGTCCCACAGCTGGCGCATGTAGAAGTCGTGGTTGCGGCCGTCGAAGCCCGTCACGTGGTACCAGCCGAGGAGGATGTCGCCGAGCGCCTGCATCAACCTCTGGCCCTCGACGACGCGCCGGCCGGCGTAGCGATAGCGGCTACGGCCGACGAATCGCTCCAGCACCGAGGCCTGCGCCTGCTTGGCCTGGAGGAAGAGCGGGTCGGCGGCGTCACGGCCGGTGAACAGCATCACCCAGGCCCGCGTGCCGACGCTCCCGACCCCGACGACCTTGCGCGCCATGTCGCGGAACCGGTAGAGGTCGTAGAGAGGCTGCCGGTCGCTCGGCAGGCTGGCACGGTAGCGGCTCAGCGCCGACTCCACCGCGTCCGTGTACCGCGCCCGCTCGTCCTCGACCAGCAGCTCGTGCGTCGGCACGAGCAGGGGGGGCGAGCTCTTGAACCTCACCTGCCCGTCCACCCGTTGCGTGAGGCGCGAGAGCGCGCGCAAGTCGTCCTTGCCCGACGCGCGCTCGAGGTCGCGTGACGCGAGCCGGGCGTCCTTCTTGCGCAGTGCCTGCCCGTAGCCTTCGAGCTGGTCGGCTGCTAGGCGCGTGTACCAGAGGTCGATGGCGCGCTTCTCGGCCATCTCCATCATCGCTTCGCGGTACGAGCGGACGCACGCGAGCACGATCGACCGCCGCGTCGATGCCGCGAAGCCCCGGTCCTCGGCAGCCACCTCGAAGCTTGCCGCCAGGCGCTTGACGTCCCACTCCCACGGCCCCGGCAGCGTCTCGTCGAAGTCGTTGATGTCGAAGACCAGGCTCCGGCCCGGCGACTGATAGAGGCCGAAGTTCATCAGGTGGGCGTCGCCGCAGAGCTGGGCGGTGAGGCCGGAGTCGGGCGTGCCGGCGAGGTCCGAGGCCATCAGGAGGGCGCCGCCGCGGTAGAACGTGGCGGGCGACGCGAGCATACGGCCGTAGCGGATCGGCACCAGCTCCGGTGTGCGCTGCGCCGCCTGCTCCTCGAGCAGGGCCACGGGGTCGGGCCTGCAGGGCGACGCCTGCCATGCCGCGTGCGCGGAGCGGGGCGCCCGCTTGCGCGCCGCCTTGCCGCGCGCGGCGCGCTCCGCCGGGGTATCCTTGCGCCGCTGCGCGATGTCGGGCAGTCGCTCAGGCGTGCCTTCGGGTGACGTTGACGGACTGATCCTCATCGCATGACCCCCCGGATGTGGTCGACCACCCGCCCCGGCCCTGGCCAGTGCTCCCGCGGCGGTGGCGGACGAGCGGCGCTGGCGCTCGTTCGCAGTTACATACCCCGACCAGCGCCTCCGGCGCACCTGAGGCGCAGTCTGTGGGTCGTCTCTCGTCCCGTTACCGCCGCGAGCGATCGTGCGATGGTAGGCCCGCGGGGCACCCAGCCACCACGTTTCTGGAGAGTCATGGACCGCCGGCCGCGTCGCGCCAGCGCTCACACGTGTCGATAGCGCTCGCCTACGTGGTCGCAGCGTCCCTGTCGTCGTGTGCTGGCTCTGGGCGGTGACGAAGGCGCTGCTGGTGGGGTGGTTCTAGCGCCGCCGCGTACACCGCGAGCGTGAGCCGGGTCAGAACACCGTCACGAGCGTACCGATGGGGTCGTACCTGAACACCACGGCCGCGGCCGAGTAGGGCAGCTCGACGCAGCCGAGGCTCTGCGGGTACCCGTAGGCGGCGCGCCGGAAGCCGTGCACCGCGTCGCCCCCGTTGAAGTAGGCGACGTAGGGCACGCCCGGATCGTAGTAGTGGCTGCCGTCGGGGTTCGTGCCGCTCATCGTCGTCGAGACGTAGCGTGCATAGACGGGGAAGGTCCCCTTCTGCGTCGGGCAGGAGGCGATGCCGGTGTTCGCGAGACTCCTGTAGATGACTTTACCGTTGCGCCACACGGAGAGCCTCTCCGGCCGGCTCGTGGAGACGCGGATGTAGCTGTAGCCACCCGCGTGGGCCCTGTGGCCCGCAGCCGCACTGAGCAAGGCGGTCCAGACCTTGCGTCCCGCGACGCCGTCGGCGGCGAGCCCGTGGCCGGCCTCGAAGGCCATCACGGCGCCCTTGATGAGCGTCGTGTACTTCTGCGGCGCCCACAGCGCCCTCAACGCCCTCGGGACATTGCCGTAGCGCCAGGCGAAGGAGCCACGCAGCGGTCGCACGGAGACTAGGTCCGGCTTGCGCGGCTCGTTGGCCAGGGCCGAGACCGTGCCCGGGGCGGGCGCCGTCAGCTTGAAGCGCAGGGGCAGGTAGCCGAGCTCGGCGAGGAGCTGCTGCAGGCGCAACGTCGAGGTCGGCCCCTTGACCGTGAAGCGCGTGGCGTAGCCGGCGACGAGCAGTCCGCCGTCGGCGGCGTGGACGCCGGCGGAGCCGGCCGGGATGGTCAGACGGACGGTCGTGTAGATGGGCAGATGCCCCTTGGGCGTGAATTCGAGCATGGTGGAGTCGCCGAGCTTCCAGCTGCCGGGGACGCTGGGCGACAGGGTGGGATGCGGCGTGCCCGCGGCGAGCGCCCTCGAGAAGCGGACCTTGATGGCGCTCGCGAACGACACGCCGGTGGCGTTGCGGAGGGGTGAGACGGCGACCACCTTCAGGGGCGCCGGCGGCGTCGGAGTGGGGGTCGGCGTAGGGGTCGGAGTGGGGGTCGGCGTAGGGGTCGGAGTGGGCGTCGGCGTAGGGGTCGGAGTGGCGGTCGGCGTCGGGGTCGGCGTTGGCGTCGCGGTAGGCGATGGAGTCGCTGTCGGAGAGTCGGTCGGCGTGGCCGTCGCCGTCAGAGTGGCGCCGGAAGTCAGGGCGTCCGCCGGCGCCGCGCGCCAGGAGACGGTCCCGACGAGGGCGAGGGCGAGCATCCCCGCCGTCAGCAACGCGATCCCCGCGACGGCCTTCTTCACAGCACCCCTCCCCGTGTTCGGACTTCGGTGGCTTCGAGGAGGCGCCGGATCGATTGCGCGCGATCAGCCCGGCGCCTCGGTGGACCATAGTAGGCTGCGGCGGCGGAAACCGCCACCCGGCGCCTGCCCGGCCCATACGCGACCGCGCCCGCGTGAATCGGGCTCGTCCGGGTGGTAGCCTGACCTGCGCAAGGCCCGCCGGCGCGTACGACCGCGGAGGAGCAGATGACATGAGGACGACCAGAAGCGCTCGCGCTCGCCTCCTCCCCATCCTCATCGGTCTGATCCTCGCGCTGTCGCTGCTGGCGCCGGCGGTCGCGGCGGCGAGCATCTCCGCCAGGATCGCCTCGGCCCTGTCCAGACAGGGGCTCGCGGGATCCGGGACGTCGGTCGGCGTGTACGACCGCACGGCGCGGCGCACCCTCTACGACCTTCGCTGGGACGTCCTGCGCCTGCCCGCCTCCAACGAGAAGCTGGTGACGTCGGCCGCCGCCCTCGCCGCCTGGACGGCGGCGCACCGCTTCGGCACGCAGCTCTTCCTCCCGGCGACGGGCCCCGATCAGGCCGGCGTGCTCGCCGGAAACGTCTACCTCAAAGGCCTCGGCGACCCCAGCCTCTCGACGTCGGCCTACCAGAGCGCAGAGCTGCACATCCAGACCTCGAACGTGCGCGACTTCGTCGCGCGGCTGCAGGCCCTGGGGGTGACCAAGATCACCGGGCGCGTGGTGGCCGACGACGGCTACTTCGACGGCTCGCGCACGGTCGCGTCGTGGCGGCCGACCATGACCGCCTACTGCGGGCCGCTCTCGGCGCTCACCCTGAACGAGGGCGTCGGCCCGAGCGGCCACTACGTCGCGGACCCGTCGCTGTGGGCGGCGAACAAGCTCACGTCGCTGCTCCGCGCCGCGGGCATCGCGGTGACGCACACCGCGGCGCACGGCACCGTGCCGGCGACGGCGACCCTGGCCTACACGGAGAGCTCGGCCCGCCTCGGCAGCCTCCTCGCCGCCATGAACAAGCCCAGCGACAACTTCATCGCCGAGGAGCTCTGCAAGGGGCTCGGCGCGAGCTTTGCCGGCAGCGGCGCGACCGCCGCCGGGACGAAGGTCGCCGTCCTGTTCCTCAAGTCCTGCGACCTCACCGGCGGCTTCCGCATCCGCGACGGTTCCGGACTCAGCTACCAGGACAAGCTCAGCGCGCACGCGATCATCAGGGTGCTCGGCGTCATGGCGGGCCGCTCGGACTTCAGCACCTTCTGGAACTCCCTCCCGGTAGCCGGCGTCGACGGGACGCTCAAGGACCGCATGAGAGGCACCAGGGCGGCAGGCAACGTGCACGCCAAGACCGGCACCCTCTCGGCGGCGAGCAGCCTCTCAGGCTACGTCACGAGCGCCAACCACCATGCGCTGACCTTCTCGATCCTCATGAACGGCAGCGGCCTGCCGCTGGCGAGGGCGCGGGCCGCGCAGGACGCGATCGCGGAGGTCCTTGCCGGCTCGTCGCCTTGACGCGCGGCCCGGCGTGAATGCCGCCGGCCGCCGCCCCGCCTCACGTGCGACGCTGTTCGCCCTCTCGCTCGGGCACGGCTGCGTCGACACGTGCTCGGGCGCGCTGATCGCCCTGCTCCCGTTCCTCGTCCTGGAGCGCCACTACACCTGGGCGGCCGCCGGGGTGTTCGCCCTGACGGCCAGCGTCGCCAGCGCCGTCTTCCAGCCGCTCCTCGGCGCGCACGGCGACCGCTCTGAGGCCCACTGGCTGCTCCCCACCGGGCTCATCGTCACCGGGCTCGGCATCGGCGCCGTCGGCTTCGCGACGAGCTACCCGCTCACGTTGCTCGCCGTCGCCATCTGCAGCGCCGGGGTCGCCACCTATCATCCCGAGGGAGCCCGCTGGGCGCGACATTCCGCGGGCAGCCGCGTGACCGCGGACATGGGCATCTTCTCGATGGGCGGCACCATCGGCTACGCGGTCGGGCCTCTCGTCGTGACCGCCACGATCGCGCCTCTGGGTCTGCATGGGACGGCGATCATCGCCATCATCCCGATTGCCGCGGCGATGATCGTGGCGGCGGCCTTGCGCCGCTTCCGCCGCAGGCCGGTCGCCGAACACGAGTCGTTGTGGCAGGCGCGCACGCTGGCTTCCGAGTGGCGCCCGTTCGCCGTCCTCCTGGCGCTCTTCTGCCTGGCCTGCGGCGTCACGACGGGGCTGCTCACCTACGTGCCTCTGTTCGTGCTTCAGACCAAGTCGGCCGGCACCAGCGCTGGGGCGAGCGAGGTGGTGCTCAGCATCATGCTCGCCTCAGCGGCCGCCGGCACCCTGTTCGGCGGCATCACCGCCGGCCGTCTCGGCCGCCGCTTCGTCCTGCTGGCCCCGCAGCTGGCGCTGGTGCCGGCGATCGCTCTGCTTCCCTCCCTGAGCTACGCGGCGATGATCCCCATGGTGGTGCTCATCGGGATCCTGATGAACACGAACGTGGGCGTGGCGCTCGTGCTCGCCCAGGAGTACCTGCCGGCGCACATGGGCCTCGCCACCGGCCTCACGGTCGGCCTCTGCGGCGGCCTCGGCGGCGTCATCGTGGCGGCGCTCGGCCTGCTCGGCGACGCCGCCGGGCCGAGCGCCGTGATCTACGTACTCGCGGTCCTGCCTCTGGCCGTGGCGCTGCTGGCGTCGAGGCTGCCGCGGCCGGCAGCGGCGCCGCCGGGTACCGTGTGGAGTCTGCGCGCGCAAAGCGAGCACTGACGGCCACCGGCGGCGATCCGCGGCCTCGATCGCCACGCATTCCATCGCGGTCGCGGGACGGGCGGCGAGGCGTCCTTCCTCACCGCCCGTCCCGTGGCGTCCGTCAGAGGCTTGTCAGCCGCTGACGCTCTTCATCTGCGACTGCCTCACGGCGTCGCCGGAGCGGCCGCGTCTACCCAGACCGAGAAGCTTGCGGCATCCTCCGCCCTGACGCGGTAGTAGTAGGTGGTCCCGCTCGCCACGGTCCCGTCGTTGAACGAGGTCGCGGCCGGGTTGTTGACCGGCGTGTCGACCACGTTCTGAGTGAACGCGGCGTCCGTGGCGCGCTCCACCGTGTAAATGGTGGCGGCGGGAATCGTCGCGTTGTCAGTCCAGGCGACGTTCACCGCCGGACCGGCTCCCGCCGTAGCGGTCACCGCACTCGGTGCCGCCGGCGCGACCTGGAAGACGACAGGTCGCATCATGTCGTTCTCTTCGTGGCCGAGCAGGTGGCAGTGCCACACGTACTCCCAGCCGTAGTCCTGCAGGACGTTGGTGACCATGGTGCCGTTGGCGTCCATGAACTGAGCGCCGAGAGGCACGCTGGGCTCCAGCGGCCGGACGCTCTCACCGATCTTCCACGGCAGCGTCGGCACGATCGCCCGGACCGCGAGGATCACGTCCTGGCCCGGGTTCATGCGCACCGTCTCCTTCCAGCCCAGCTCGTTGCGGTCGGGCGGGAAGATCTGACCGTCGATGGCCACGCGGTTGATGACCTCCACGTTGAAGAGGTGGAAGTGGATCGCGTGCGTGTCCACGCCCTGGTGGTCGACGCGCCAGATCTGCGTGCCGTCGGCCAGTGCGCCGATCTGCTGCCCCGCCGAGTCGAGGAGGAAGTCGGTCGGGGTGTCGTCGTAGGAGTACGGCGTGGCGGTACCGGTCGAGGCGCCGCCGTTCGCCAGGCCCGTGCCGAGCACCGCGTTCATGCGCCCGTAATCCATGTCGAACCCTTCGACGATCGCCTTCTCCTGCTGAGGAATGGCAAGCGCGTAGCTGGCCGTGGCGGTCGCCCCGGTGCCTCCGCCACCTGCGATGGTGACGCCGGGCAGCGTGGTGTACCCCGACCCTGGGTTCGTGATCGTGACCGCGGTGACCGCGCCGTTGGTCACCGACACCGTACCGGCGGCGCCGGTGCCGGTGCCGCCGGTGAAGGACACGGTCGGCGACGTGTACCCGCTGCCGCCACTGGTGACTGCGATCGCGCTGAGCTCGTTGCCCACCAGCGTCGCCGTCGCGGTCGCACCCGTGCCTCCGCCGCCCGTGATCGTGATCGTCGGCGTAGCCGTGTACCCGATCCCGGGGTTCGTGATGGTGATCGCGCTGACCGCACCGCCTGTGACCGTTGCCACGGCGGCGGCGCCGGTGCCGTTGCCGCCGGTGATGGCGACGCTCGGCCCGGTGTACCCGCTGCCGCCGTTCGTCACGTTGACGCTGTTGACCTGGGTCGTGCCGATCGGCGTGAACGAGAGCTGTGAGTCGATCACGTGCATGTAGGAGAGCGGGAAGTTCGCCTTGTAGGCCGCGTCGTACGCCGGCTCGGGCACGATCGGCTTGGGCTGATCGGCGGCGAAGATCGCCGGCAGGGCCGTCTTCAGGGCGGCCACGTTGTAGGGCGCGGACGCGGGGCCGGACACCCGGAACTGCATGATCGTGCGGGTGTCGGGCCCATAGCCGGCGACCGTGTTGGGCGCGCCGCCACTCGAGGTCTGGTCACCGTCGCCGGTGAAGTAGTCGAGTCGCGTGTCGAAGGCCGGCACGGGGGCCGGCGCATCGTTGTAGAGGACGAGCTTGGAGCCGGCGGGCACCTTCGAGAAGTCGACGATCACGTCGGCGCGCTCCGCCGGTCCGAGCATGAGCGTCTTGTTGCGTGATGTTGAGGACGGTGATGGTGCGGCGGAAGTACTCGTAGCCCACCGGCGTGTTCGGCAGCACCACGGCGTTGGGCAGGAAGCCGCCCTCGTTGCCGATCTGGATC
The DNA here is from genome assembly GCA_963709845.1 of uncultured Thermoleophilia bacterium. Classification (GTDB taxonomy): domain Bacteria; phylum Actinomycetota; class Thermoleophilia; order UBA2241; family UBA2241; genus CAIXSE01. The sequence goes on along the minus strand of CAVPXV010000007.1, from coordinate 43,032 downwards.
ATCGAGGGCCCGACGGCCTTGGGGCTCGGCACGCCGCCGGCACGGCCGTCGATCGGCCACGTCGCCGGCAGGCCGGTGCCCGCGGCCGCTTTGACCATCGGCACCTCGCCCGCGTTGGCGCTGTTCAGGGTCCCGTTCGCGTTCCACATCGGGGCGTTGGACTTCGCGTAGTAGAGCTGCAGGTTGAGCATGCGGTCGTCGGAGGCGTTGAGGATGCGGAAGCGATAGGCCTTGCGCTGCACGTTGAGGAAGGGATAGGCGAGGCCGTTGACGAGCGGCGTGTCCATGAACGACTCGGGGACGATCGTCGGTGAGATGCCTCTCGCCTCGGGCGTGCCCGGGATCTGCGGCCCCTCGAGTGGGGTCGTCCCGGCGAGCGGATTGGCGATGGGTCCGTAGATCTGGCCGACCTGCGGTGGGTAGAACCAGGGGTTGTAGTCCCAGCGACCCACCGCGTTGACGCCCTCGGAGTCGTAGGGGTTCTGGTTCGGCATGTAGACGTGCGGCAGCCAGAGGTTGCCGATGCCGCCCCAGTTGGCGGTGTCCCAGGTCGGGTCTTCACCGGCGATCTTCGTGGCGCTGGGCACGAAGGTCTTGTCCTGGATGACCAGCGGGATCTGGGTGGCGGGGATGACCTTCGCCTTCGTCGGGTTGGAGCCCGAGACGTTGGTGCCGGCGGTGAAGTCCTTCTCGACCTGGTCTTGCAGCAGGTAGGGAGCGGCCTCGCCGGCGTAGACGTTGAGGCGCGTGAGCCCGACCGCGTGATCGTGGTAGAACATCAGCCGCGCGCTCTGCTCGTTGGTGTAGTAGAAGGTCAGCGAGCCGGGGCCCGGATCGTTGGTGGCCCCAGCTGTGCCGGCGGGGACGACCTGGTGGGTGACGGGGTCGAACCACATGTCGGGCACGAACTGCACGCTGACGCCGCGCTTGTAGGTCGGAGGTCTCGCTCGCGGGGGCGGTCCACTGGTACGGCGTGCCGTCGCTGATCCACGGGGTGGCGCCGCCGTGCAGGTGAAGCGTGGCGCGATTCTGCGTGTAGTCGCCGGCGCCGCGCGCCATTGGGCCCAAGTCCGGCCCCCATGAGGGTCGTGTCGACAGGCAGGAACAGATTGCCGGCTGCGCCCGCGGGCAGGTAGTTCGTGAACTTCACGCGCACCGGACGATTGGACTGGGCGACGATGGTGGGCCCGAGGTACTGGGGGTTGTCCAGGGCGTAGACCTGCGACCCGGTCGCGTCACGGATCGGCGAGCCGTCGGGATAGGTCAGCGCGATGTGCTTGCTGGCATTGGCGTTCGCGGCCGTCTCGACCTGCACGTAGCCACGCAGCGTCGTGGCCGGGAGGTCGCGGCTCAGCTTCTCCTTGTACTGGACCAGGGCGATCTCGTAGTAGTCGGACCCGGGGAACGTCGTCGTGTCGGCGACGGCGACGGGGATGTACTGGCCGAGGCCGTTCTTCCCAGCCGCGCCGAGGCCAGGCAGCGCATCGACGAACTTGCGGATGCCGCCCTTCAGCTTGGCGCCGTTCAGGCTCGCCAGGGCGGCGGCGCCGTGACCCTTGCCGACGATCGTGACCTTGGGGTCGACGTAGTTGCTCCCGCCCGCGGTGACGGTGATCGCTGTCACGCGCCCGTTGACGACCGTGGCCTTGGCCTTGGCCCCGGTGCCGGAACCCCAGACGATGTCGCTGATCTGGACGGTCACGGACGCCCCGTAGCCGCTGCCGCCGTTGGTCACCCTGATGAGCCCGATGGGGCCCGCCGGGGGTGGACTGTTGGCGTAGTTCGGGATCGTGCCGAAGTAGTCGGGCACACCCGTCGCGCGCGCCACCGCGCGGCCCTGAGCCGTGCCGCCCGGCATGAGGCCGAGCGCCGCGGCGCGAGCCGCCGCTGCCTTGCGCTCGGCGTTCGTGACGCGCCCGTGATGAATATGGAGCGTCGCGACCGCCGCGTGGGAGGCCGTTGTCTTGGTGGCTTGCTGGGTGCGCGCGAGCGAGGGCACCACGAACCACAAGGCGACCGTGAGCGCCAACACCCCGAAGAGGAGGATGGAGCGTCTGCGTCTACTCATCTTCTCTACTCCTTTGGAGAGGCAATATGACGTGCGAGGCCTTCACCGGGGTCCAGGCCCGGACGGGCTCGATGCGCCTCGCAGACTCCTGAGTCATGTCGCAGCGGCGTTCACCTCCTTCGCAGGCCTGCCGTGTTGGGGCGTTCGTTCGAGGGAGGGAACGAATGGCGAGACGTGTCTGCGGACGCGGTTTAGAGCGATCGGCAGGATCAAGGCGCGCAGGGTCCACCTCGCTGCGCTTCAGCCGGGCAGACTCTCGTGCGTGGCTCCCTCGTCCCCATTAGCTCTATAGACTTCCTCATCGCCAACAAAGCTTAACCTCCCCGCAGCGTAAATGCACCGTTAGTGTGTCGAAACGCGCAAAACGGAGGCCAAGCTTCGCAGCGGGTGTCGACTCTGACGCGGCGTCGCGTCATCGCTCTCGACCCCGGCACCAATCGAGATCCCTAGGGCACAGGCCGCCGGTCGGCGCGATGAACAGAGCGACTGGGACGACCTCTGGATCGAGTCGGGCCTTGGGTTCCGAGAATCCGCCTGCACGACCTACGCCACTCGGATGCCACGCTCACCTAGCAGGCCGGCATCCACCCCAAGGTCGTCTCAGAGCGTCTCGGGCACGCCACCGTTTCGATCACGCTCGACACCTACTCGCACGGCATGCTGGCGATGCATGAGGAGGCGGCGGCGCTGATCGCGGGCTGGTGTTCGCGGAGAGAGAGGCCCCGCCTCAACAGCGGCGTCTACCGCAGCCCGTTGACGATGACCTGCGTGTCGTAGCGCATCATCGCCAGGTAGTCTGGCGCCGGACCACTGGCCGTCGAGAGCGAATGGTCGAGCAGGTCGGTGACCACCTTCACGTGCGCCTCGGCGGCGATCTGGTCGGCGAGGCCGGGGTTCTCATCGAGTTCGACGAAGACCGCCTTCACGTGCTGCGCCTCGATGGTCTTCACGAGTCCTGCCATCTGCTGCGCCGAGACCGTCTCGCCGGTGCTCACGCTGGGGATCACGGCGCCGGCCACGCGCAGGCCGTAGCGGTCGGCGTAGTAGCCGTGGCTGAGGTGGTTCATCACGAGCACGCGGTTGGCCGGCGGGATCGTCGCGATCTGGGTCTTGATCCAGGCGTCGAGCGCCTTGAGCTTGACGATGTACGCGGCGGCATTGGCGCGGTAGGCGGCGGTGTGCGCCGGGTCGGCGGCGACGAAGGCGTCGCGGATGTTGGTCACGTAGGTGATGACGTCGACCGGGTCGAGCCACCAGTGCGGGTCGACGACGAGCGCCTGCCCGTGACCGGGCTCGCCGGGCTTGGGCGTGCGCGGCTTCAGGCCCTGCGCGGCGACCACGACGCGCTCCTTGCCGCCGGCGTTCCGGAGCTGCTGCAGGAGCGTGCCCTCGAGGCCGCCGCCGTTGACGATGAGGAGGTCACTGCCGACGACGGTCACGAGGTCGGCGGGGGTGGGTTGCCACTCGTGCGGGTCGACCCCGATAGGGATGAGCTCGCCGACGCGGAACTGCGTGCCGGCCACGTTCTGGGCGATGTCGCGCAAGAAGCTCGTCGTGGCGACCACCTTGAGGCCGCCTTTCGGGGCCGAGGCCGAGGAGCTCGAGCCGCACCCGGCGATGGCCAAGACGAGAACGAGCGCCGCGGCGAGCGGCTACTAGGAAGGGCGCTGCACCGACTCTCCTCATGATGACCTCCGCTGGGGCTCGCTGGGGCTTATTGAAAATGATTGTCATTATCGTTGCCTTAGCATATCCGCTCCTGGGTCGGACAAGCAAGGACTAGAGGAGCTAGCGCCGCAGGTCTGGCCGAGGCTGGCGAGCGAGGCTCGGAAGACTCGATCTACGAAATCGCGCAGGCACTGCGCCGCGCAAGGAGCCGGCGATCGCCGTCGGCCTGCTGCCCGGCCTGGTCGGCATCGTGCGGGAGTTGCAGGCGAAGCAGGTCGCGCCCTCGCTGTAGGAAGCGCGTGGCAGGCGTCCTAGCGGTCAGCTGTGCGTCGCCACGTAGAGCGCCGGGAGGACGCAGCCGCGCGAGCGCTGGAGGCTGGGTGACATCGCCGGTCGGGTGAGGTAGGGCGACGCCTGGGCGTTCGGCGCTGCGTCTTCGTCGAGCTACGAACCTCAGCCCTCGATGATGTTGTGGACCGGCATGACTTGCGGCTCGCCGGGATCGGCCCCGAGCTCGGCCATGATCGGCAGCAACGTCTTCCCGAAGGCCTCAAACGACTCCTTGGAGTCCCAGATGTCGAACACCTGGATCAGGCCGTCCGCTTCGAGAGCGACGTGATAGAGCCTTCCAGGCGGCGCGCCTGCACCAGCCGCTTTGAGCCGGCTGATCGCATCGTCGTACCGGGCTGGCGTGAACGAGCTGGGTGAGAAGTAGAAACCGAGTGCCATGGCTGCGTTCCTTTCAGTGGTTTGCGACTGCGCTTACAGGCGAACCTGCTCGATGGCGGGCTTCTTCAAGCCGTTTCGGGAAGCCGCAGTGACGTGCGATGCCCCTGGGCCCGCCGGTAGATGCTCATGGGCGGGTGATGCCGCGCACCTCGACACCTACCCGCACGCCATGCCGGCGATGCAGGAAGAGGCGGCGGCGCTGATCGCGGGGCTGGTGGTCGCGAGGAAGCAGAGAGCTCTGGCCGGGTGCGACTAGTTGAGCGTGAGGGGACGCATCTGCCCGACCGATGAGGTGTCGAGGGGGCGCGGTGCTATCCCGAAGTCCCTGATCACGTGACTCGACGGATCGACCGTGAAGGCAATGCAGGTTCCCCTCGGAGCCGACGCCCCGGACGGCATGAAGGCGTTATTGTCGACGAACTGCCCGATCATGACGACGACGTACTCGGGGGCGTTGTCTGGAGCGGTGGCCGAGGTGAGACCGATGAGCGGAGCCGCCGCCCTCTCGGTCGTCAGCACCCACTGCGCTGAGGTCGGCGAGGCATCTCCGTTGTTGAAGGCCTCTTGGGCGGCCAGGCTTTGCAGCCAGGTCGGGGCACCTGGGGAGTGCGATGAAGCGGCTTGAGCGAGATAGACGCCAAGCCCCAAGGCGGCCGCGGCGGCCACCGTGATGATCAAGACCCGCCGGCGCATGATCCTCTTCACGGTCAACCTCCGATGCTCCTACGCACTCTCACCCTACAGTATCGCCGACGTGCGCAGCAGCACATCGGACGTTCGCAACCAGGTCCCAGCTTGACCTGTGAGACGTTCGCGGCGAACACGGGGCTCATACGCCGAGGCGTAGGAGGCGGCAGCGCTGATCGCGGGGCTGGTGTTCGCGGCGCACTAGGCGTGCAAGCCGACGCAGGTGCGTTTCGGGCACGGAGAAGCCCGCCGCAGCTTGGGGGAATGCTGACAAGCCAGCCGTGCTTTAGACGTGCCTACCTTGTCGCTCCTAGGCGTGTCACGCCACGCTTGACCTTGCCTGCCGTGCCACGCCTCGCCATACCAAGTATCTGCAACGGGCACTTGCACCGTACACCCGTTGGCGAGAAGGGCGCCGTTGGCCGCCACGGTCAGGCACCTACGCGCACGCCATCCCGGCGATGCAGGAGGCGGCAGCGCTCATCGCGGGGCTGGTATTCACGGGAGAGTGAGAGCTCGACGGGACAGGGCACCCCCGCATCCCATGCCTCGGTCGTCGAGATGAAGGACCCAGAGCGGGTCTTGGCCGGATTGAGCGGGAAGGGAATTTCGTCCGTCGCGGCCGCCGCGGTGGCGGCTTCAAACAGCGGCCGCGCCGCGTGCCGTTCGCAAGGCGTGCAGCTCTCCGCGGTGTTCTTGCACGAAGTGCTCGAAGCTTCTTGGTCTCCGTCCTGTGAGTTGTTCGAAGTCGGGTGTGAGATGGGCGAACTGATCCTCGCTTGCGGCGGCCCAGAACTCGCACAGCGCCTGCAGGTGCGGCGACATCGAGCTCCTGCGACGCAGCGAGCAGGCCTCTTCCCGGCGCTCGGGCCCATACGCCAGAGGCGCTCCTACCTCGCCGCGCAGCAGCGCCGCGACCTCTTCGATGGAGAGGGCCCGCGGGCCGGTCAGCGAGTAGGTCCGCTTCTCGTGGCCACCCCCGAGCAGGATCAGGGCGATGACTTCCGCCACGTCGGCGGCGTCGATGTAGCTGACGGTCCCGCCGCCGAGCGAGGCAGCGGGCGGGTAGGCCGAGAGAAAGTTCTGCATGTAGTAGTTGGGGCGCACGCAGGTGGAGGACACCGCCGCGGCCGCCACTGCCTCTTCTGCCTGTCGGTGCCACTCCAAGACAGCACCGCCGGCGCGGCGGTCGGCGTTGAGGAAGGAGAGGAGAAGCACATGCGTGACCCGGGCGCGCTCGGCGGCGGCGGCGAGATTGGTCGCCATCGCGGCCATGGCAACGCTCTCGGGGATGATGAGCACCGCCTTGTGGACGCCGGAGAAGGCCGGCTCGAGGGTCTCGGGGCGCGCGAAGTCGACCGCGACGCGCCCGGGGGTCGCTTCTCCGGCCCCGCCGGCCGGCAGGTGCGAGGTGCTGCGGACCGACGCCCCGGCAGCCGTCAACCCTCTCACGATCTCAACGCCGGCCTTGCTGGTAGCGCCCGTAACCAGAATGTTCATCGTGCTCGCGCCTCCATGCGGCGGGGAAAGGCGCATCGCCACGGTTCTACTGTTCCCTGTCGAGGGCCGGACGACTACAGAAGGCCGCCACACGATGGACGACGCGCACCCTGCGCTCCGGCGTCCGCCCCATCGTCGTCAGCGAGCCGGTCGTGAGGCGGCGGCGCTGATCGCGGAGCCGGTGTCCGCGGAGGCGTAGAGGCAGCAGAGCCTAGGCGTCGCCCGGCGAGGTCTCCTGCTCCTCCAGAACATGCTTGAGGCCGGCCCAGATGGCCTCCTCCTGACGCCGGCCCATGCGCGCGACCAGGGGCGTCAGCAGTCTGAGGAACCCGCGCGGCGCGAGCTCCCAGTGCCAACGCATACGGGTACCCTCGGGGACGGCGTCGAAAGTCAGGGTCCCGTGCACGTCCATCCCCGACATGCGCGTCGAGGAGGCCAGCCGCCGGGGACGCTCGTAGGCCGTGAACTCGATGACCATCTCCAGCGGGCGGCCCCGGCTCGTGACCTCGGCGCGGAAGCGTGTGCCGAGACCGATCGGCCCGGGCGAGATCTGCTCGGCGCTCAGCATCTGCGGGTTGAAGCGCGGCTCGTTGCGTTCGTCGGCGACGAAGTCGAAGACGGCCTCCGGCGGCCGCGCGATGACGATCTCGCCCTCGATGTGGGCCATGCCGGCGTTCACCTGACCTGTTCGAGCCGAAACGGCTTGCCGTGGCCAGGGTAGACCGTGCCGACATCGAGGCCTCGCAGCCGCGCGAGGCTCGCCTCGGCTGCAGCCATGTCGTCGATGAAGAACTCGAGGCTCGGTCTGCCCATCATGCTGTCCATCAAGTCTCCGCAAAACAGGTCGCCGGCGGCCGTCAGAATCCCGACCGAACCCCTGGTGTGCCCCGGCAGATGAAGGATTGTGGCGTCCAGGCCGAAGTCGCTCAGGCTCTGTCCGTCCTCCACGAAGACGTCCGGTGTGAACGTCTCGAACGGGCCTGGGCGGATGAAGAGCGAGACGACCCGGAAGCGCAGCGGGAACTTGTCCGGCGTGGGCTGCATGTTCAAGCTCCAGTCGCCGCACTCCACCCGTGCCGAATCGTCCCGGTGCATCGCGATTCCAACGCCGTACTCCTCACGCAGACACGCGGCGTTGCCCGCGTGGTCGTAGTCGCCGTGCGTCAGCACGATGAGCCTGAGATCGCCGGGCGTGCAGCCGGCGCCTTTGAGTCTCGTTTCGAGATCACGGCGCTTCTCAGGCTTGCTGGTGTCGATGAGGACGAAGCCGCCCTCGGCCGCGATGAGGTAGCTGTTCACACTCGCCAAGCAGATGATCTGGACGCCCTCTGACACGTCATCCCCCTGTCGCCGGAAGCGCTGTCCCGGCCTCTACTCGTTCGCCCCGGGTCTGGTCCGACCAGAAGCGGCAAGTTGGCGAGAGGTCCCCGTCACAGCCGGCTTCCTTCTTGGTAGGACAGTAGCACCGCGTCTGGACGGGTGTCATGGAAACGTCGTGAAGGTGCGTTCGCGGGCGAGCACTCGAGATCCTGAGTCGCCGCTCGTGCCGCAACGTCTTCAGGCATGTCGTCCCATCGTACTGAGTCTCATGTGATCGGTCGGTCGCCTAACGGTGAAGGCATAACCCGCGGCCGATACGCCCTCGGTTGGACGGCGCTTGCGCGGTCGGGCTGATGCCTTTGTTGGGCAGGGGGTCGCGGGACGCCGATCAGCCAGCTAGACCCGCTTCGCTGTCGACAGTCTCCACACCCTTGACGAGGAGCCACAATCCCAGCCCGACTTCAGCAATGAAGCCCAGGGCCCACGCTGGGTAGCTGATCGCGGGGTAGGCCGGCAGCAGTAGGGCCTGAAGGAACCAGATCAAGACGCCGAAGCCGTCGAGTATCAGCAGGACGCCCAGGAACCTGGGAAGGAATCCGGACTTGTACACCAGATAGCCTAGCGGGAAGAGCCACGTGCCGAAGAACAGCTGGGCTGTGTCGAAGCCCGTCTTGTAGAGTTGATGGACGAGTAGGCCATTCCCTCCAGCTGCGGCGCCGAGTATGCCTGCATCCGACTGGCACTGTCTCCGAGCAACAACGCGGATATGAGCGGGAACATGCTTGCGCACTGTATGGCAACGCCGATCGCGTTGAGCAGCAGGAAGAGCAGCGCCAGTTGCCCGTTCACCGGCCGCAGAAGGACGTAGAGACTCCAGGCGGCCATGAGGAACAGGAAGGCTGATATGAGCGCGACGACAAGCGCGAGGCGAAACGACCCAGCACTCGTGACGATCGCCTGGTAAACCTGCTCCGCTCCACCCATCCCGATGTGCCCCAACGCGCCGGCAAGCACCGAGGCCAGGACGAACGCGAGGTAGAAGCCGCCCGCGATTCTGGCCATCTTGCCCGGCGCCAGGTGAACGCCTTCGCCGGGCATTCCGGTTCTTTGGCCTGTCGCAGGTCGTTGCGGTCGCCCCGATGCACCGGACATGCGTCTCCCCCTTCCGTCGATCAAGGACACCTGCCGCGGATGATGAAGATCCTCGCCCCTCCGACCTTGCCGCCAGCTCTGTCCAACTGGGATTCGGCAGACTGCGTATGACGCCCCATGCAACTGCCGGCTTCCGCGCATGACTCTACCATCAGGTTCGGACGGCCGGGGTACGAAGACTGCGAGAGCCGACGGAGGGTCTCGGGGCTCGCGTCCGCAACGTCGCGTGTGTGCGCATCTCGGAGCGTGCTGCCGGGTCTCGTCGGCAGAATGTCAGCATCTTGCCGATTCGGAAGGAATTCGGCCGAACGAAAGAAACGGAAATCGCCCTGAGCAGGGACTTCGTGGTGCCCCCGGCTGGAATCGAACCAGCGACACCAGGTTTAGGAAACATCACGAAGGCGTGACTGCCGGTGATGCCTCATGCGCGAAAGTGCTGCACAGTCCAAGGTTCTGCGCGGGCGAAGTGCTCACCCATGCTCAGGCCGTTGCCTGACCCTGCGACAAGGCGAGCGGCGAAGACCCGATCCAGAATCCGCCGGTCACCCTGGCCTTGAGTACCCGGGATGAGGCGCGGCGAGGCTCTGGGCCTCAGGTGGTCGGACGTCGACCTTGAGAACGGACGGCTGGCGGTGCGCCGCGCCCTCATTCCCATCAGCCGCGACGTCGTAGTGAGCGAGCCCAAGACCGTCAAGGGTCGCCGTGTCATCGCCCTCGACCCCGGCACAGTCGAAGTCCTCAAGGCTCAGGCCGCACGCCAGCTCGAGGAGCAGAAGGAGTGGGACGAGCTCTGGATCGAGTCGGGCCTCGTCTTCACGGCCGAGAACGGCGCCGCCCTCGACCCGGAGTCCGTGACGCGCTATTTCCGCCAAGCCGTGAGGAGATCGATGCTGCCGAGCATCCGCCTGCACGACCTGCGCCACACGCACGCCACCCTGGCCTTGCAGGCTGGCATCCACCCGAAGGTCGTCTCCGAGCGCCTCGGGCACGCCACGGTCTCGATCACGCTCGACACGTATTCGCACGCCATCCCGGCGATGCAGGAGGAGGCGGCGGCGCTGATCGGGGGCTGGTGTTCGCGGCCGAGTAGTCGCGGTCCCGAGACGCATCCGCCCTCGATGCGCAAGCAGCCGCCGATCGCCCAGTCGCGGCAGTGGCCTCTGGCCGGCTCGCCGGTACGTCATCACGCGGTGACGTCCGTGCCCTGGCCGGGCACATGGCTCGGCGCGGCGGCCTCGAGACCGAGCCGGATCGGCGCCCTAGACTACCTGTGAAGTGCCCGCGCAATGCCAGCGAGCCCGGTACCCGTAATACGGCGGTGCAGGACCTGCATGCCTTGTGCCGTGCAGACGGCCATCGACCCCTCAAGTCCGCGGGACACGGGTAAGCTGCCTCGGACGACGATTCACGAGTGTGCAGGCGGTCTGGCCCCGGTCTGCAGTGACCGCGAGCGCCGCCGCCGAACGCATCTGAGGAGGTAGGGATGACCACCATCGCCATCATCGGTCAGGGCAACATCGGCGGCACGCTGGCCCGCAAGTGGGCGGCCGCCGACCACGCGCTCGTTCTCGGCTCCCGCGACCCGGACAGCGAACGCCCGCGAGCGCTCGCCGCCGAACTCGGCGCGGCCGCCGAGGTCGCCACCGTCGCCGATGCCGTCCGCGATGCCAAGGTCGTGGTGTTCGCCATCCCCGGCGCGGCCATGGCCACGACCGTGCCGGCGCTCGCCGCCGCCCTGCAGGGCAAGATCGTGATCGACGCCACCAACAACGTCGGAGCTGCGCCGCTGCACAGCGTCGACCTGATCGCTAACGCCGCTTCCAGCGCGCAGGTGTTCCGCGCGTTCTCCACCCTCGGGTGGGAGAACTTCGCCGACCCCGTGATCGGCGGTGTGCAGGCCGACCTGTTCTACGCCGGTCCCGGAGGTGACCCCGACAACGTCGTCGCGGCGCTGATCGCCGATGTCGGTTTGAGACCGGTGCGCGTCGGTGACCGCGCGCAGCTCGAGCTCCTCGAGAACCTCACGGCGCTGTGGTTCACGCTCGTCCGCCAGCAGGGCCGCAGTCGCCACCTGGCCTTCAAGATGATCAGCGACTGAGCAAGCGCTGCAGGCTGCGGCTGCGCGCGGCAGCACGGGGCTGTCGGACAGCTATCTGAGCGCAGGAAGGTTGTCGGCGCCGCCGGGGCTCTCTCACGCTCTCCGGCAGCGGAAGGGTCGCTTCAGAAGCGCACCGGCTGCCAGCCGGCGCCGCCGTCGGCGCTCAGCAGCAGCTGCCCCGGCCGCCCGTCGCTGTTGCCGGGCCGGTCGGCCGGTCCGTGGACGACGACGGCGTTCGAGGGGGTCGTGAAGCCGAGGTCGGCCCAGCCCACGCCGCCGTCGCCGTAGGTCAGGACGGTCGTCCAGCTCTGGCCGCTGTTCGCCGAGCGATCGAGCCAGCTGGCGCCGCTGGCCTTCGCGAGGACCAGGTCGCTGCCGCTGCCGGCAAGGGCTTCGGCATCACCCTCACTGCTCGGGGCGCCGGCCTTCTTCCAGTGCAGGCCGCCGTCGCGGCTCGTGTAGAGCCGCTTGTCGGCGCCGCCAGCGAAGCCCTGCCCCACGCACAGCAGCGAGAGGCCGTGCGCGGAGGTCACGGCGACCGCCGCCGGCCCGAAGGGCGCCGGCAGGCTGGGAGTCGCGCGCAGGCTGACGCTGAGGCCGCCGTTGGTGGTAAGAAGGACGTTTCTCCCGTCGAGCACGGCTGCGCTGCCGGCCTGGGTCGAGATGAGGTCGGTGGGGTCGGAGAGGCTCACGAGTGAGATGGACGCGACGGTCTGCCAGCTGCCGCCGGCCAGAGTCCGACGGAGCAGCACGTAAGGCCCCAGGTTGCCCGGCGCTGTGCCCTTGCCCACGAGCGCCAGCACCCGCCCGTCGATCGTCGCCAGCGAGAGGATCGCGCCGCTCGGCTGGGCGTCTCGCATCCAGCGGCCTCCACCATCGGTGGTCTCCCAGAGACCCGCGCCAAAGATGAAGCCGTGCGAGGGCGAGGCGAAGCGCGTCCCCCAGACGGCCCGGGTGCCTGATCCCGGGCTCCCCAGGGGCACGGCCGGCGCCGCCAGCCGGACCCAGGTGCGGCCGCCGTCAAGAGTGCGCAGCAGCAGCGTACCCGCGCCGGAGGCAGTGCCGAGCACGAAGGACTCATCTGTGGAGACGAAGGTCACCGAGGCGGCCTTGAATCCGGCGGGGACGGGAGCGCTGGAGGGCGAAGGAGACGCCGGTTGCAGGCTGCTCGATGCGCTCGCGCTGGGACTCGCCAAGCTGGGTGTGCTCGACGAGGACGCGCTTGCGCTGAGCTGAGTGCTCGGGCCGCAGCCGGCGGCGACGAGGAGCAGCGCAAGGCAGAGGGCGACGAGTGTGAGGAGCCGGGAGCTACGTTTCGACATTCTGGCCTCTGCCTGCGTTACAGGGCGCGAGGGACGGTGCCTGCTGCCTGACACCGGGACGGACACATCTCGTGTACCCTCGCGACCCCTCGCGGAGACCGTTGGCTGAGGCGACGCGACGGTCAGCGCGACGCCCCGCACATGACCGTCCCGATTACCGTGGGACCCTACTCGCACGCCATCCCGGCGATGCAGGAAGAGGCGGCGGCGCTAATCGCGGGGCTGGTGTTCGCGGCGGAGTAGCACTACATCTGCGTGACGCCGCCACCTCGCACGAGGTCGTGGCTAGCGCGTGCCAAAGAGGCCTTGCGGCAAGGCCTTCGAAATCTGGGATCTAGCTCTGCGGCCCTTGTCGCATCTCCCTGAGCATGTGTTCCAGAGCTGCCTGATCCGGCCCCACGAAAGGCGAGGCGGCCGGAACGGCGGCCAGTGTGGCGAGCAGCTGCTGCGTCATCTTTCCGGGTGCCGCAGGCAGGTGGCTGCTCAAGATCATCGTCGGCTCCGCATCACGGACGCCCTGCAGCCCCTTGGCGAACATCTCTCGGTCTACAACGTGCAGCCACGGCGAATCGACAGTAGCCCAGAAGACCTGCCCCTCCCGCAGATCCTGTTCTGAGAGGTCGGCGGCGCTTTGCGGTATGGACTTGAGGAGCGCGCCGAAGCAGTCCACGCTGAAGAAGGCGCCCGACCTGTCATCGTGAAAGCCGGTGCTCGAAGGGTTGTCGAACGTAGGCGGTTTGACGGCCGTGAGCGTGCGGTCGCCCACCGTGATCCTCTCGCCGGGATTGACGAAGTTGACCCGCTCCATGGGTAGCGGGGCGGAGACGCTCATGATGCCGACACCCAGGAAGGTGGTGATCACCCGAATGCGCGGGTTCTCCCTAAGGAGCTGGTGCAGGCTGCCGATGTGGTCGAAATCCGTGTGCGTGAGCCAGATCCACCTCAGCTCGGAGGGGTCGATGACTGAGCGGAGGAGCGCCATGAACTCAGGGCTCTCCACGACTGTTCCCGTGTCCACCAGGACCGGCTCCGAGCCTTTGAGCACGAATGCGTTGACGGGCAGCAGCCCGTAGCCGGGGATCGGGAAGTCTGACGCCAGAACCTCGATACCGGGAGCCGCCTCATACGATCTCATCATGGCCCTACACACCTTTCTTCCGTTCGGCGGGTTGCTCGACCTACCTACCCCCTGAAGGATTCTCGGCGACCGTTGGAGTCGCGACTGCCCCGCTGAGTAGGCCAAAGCCGGAACCGAAGACAATGCGCTGCAAGCTGGGCGGCAGGCCGCTGCGCACGTCATCCCGGCGATGCAGGAGGAAGCCGCGGCGCTGATTGCGGGGTTGGTGTTCGCGGCCCAAGGACCGACTCGGAGGTTACGCCAGCCGGCCTTCCCGGTGGGGCTACCGGCTTCTCCAGCATGAAGGTCGGCTCGGCCGGCACCCCTTCGCGCAGGGTACTCAAGACGACTGTGGCGTGCGGCGCTCCGCCGGAGCAGCCAGCGGCGACTCACTGCCGCTGGCTGCCGACCCGCCGCCGCCCAAGCCTACTTCACGATCAGCTTGTTGGAGCCCGCGGGCAGGACCTGCACGTTGCCGGCCTTGTCGGTGGCGTACACGGAGAAGTGGTAGGTGCCGGCCCTCCACGCGAGCGGCACCGTCAATGTCCACACGTGCACGCTGGCGCCGGTCACGACGGTCTCTACCCTCGGCCCGAGCGTCTTCACGACCTTGCCCGAAGGGTTCTTCGCCTTGATCGTGTCGGTAGTCGTGCCGGCGCAGGGGGACGCGTCCGTATTCTGGTAGTAAAGCCTGACGACCTTGCCGCGTTTGGCGGTGGCGGCGCGCGGCGCCTTGGTCGTCGGCTTCTGCGTATCGAAGCTGGCCCATGGGAACAGAGCGAGCGAAGGCACGCCGACGCTCTCTCGTTGGTTCGCCCGCCTTCAACGGATTTGGCGCGGGGTTCACAGGAGGCGCTTGCGGGATGGCTCAGGCCATTCACGGGCCAATCTCGTAGTAGTCGCCATCAATGTTGACACCGAACCTGGCGGGCGAACCATTGTGCGCGGGTCCACAGTCATGTAGGACGTAGCTGACATGGCCGGGAGCCGCGCGCCCGGCGACGAGGAGAAGGAGGCCGTCATGGGCGCTCAAGACACAGCCTGGGACAGAGCGGCGGCGCAGGACCGCGCACCAGCTCCACCCTTGGACCTGCGGCGGCTTCTGACCGAGACGGACATCCCCCTGTTCCGGGGCCTCTCGAAACGTGACCTGAGGCGCGTAGCCCGGCTCGCCGAGCTAAGACGGTACCTCGGCAGCAAGCCCATCGTTCGCGCTGGGACTCGCGGGGATGCCTTCTACGTCATCCTGGACGGCAGCGCCGAGGTGCGCACGCCCGACGGCGCCACGACCTCCCTGCAGCCGGGCGACCACTTCGGGGAGCTGGCGCTGCTCGACGGCGCCCCCCGCTCCGCGACGGTCTCCGTCGCGGGGGAGCTCACGACGGCGCGCATCGCGCGCAGTGCCTTCCTCAAGCTCCTGCGCGAGGAGCCCGCGATCGCCGTCGGCCTGCTGCCCGGCCTCGTCGGCATAGTGCGGGAGTTGCAGGCGAAGCAGGTCACGCCCTCGCTGTAGGAAACGGTGGCAGGCGTCCTGGGGGGTCGCTCAGTACTACGCGCGCGTCCTCGCATGAGCGGGGCGTCGTCGCCTTCAGCGCTTCGGTCGCCGCGGTTCAGAACGTTTCGAGCTCTGCCAGTGCTGGTGTTCGGGCGAGTAGTCCTGCGTCCTCGCTAGGCGGACACGACCTGCTGCATCAGCTCGTCCGTCTCCGCCAGCGCGGGCCTGGCACCAAGGCGAGCGAAGATCTCGCGGGCCGCGGCGAGCGGCGCTGCTGCCTCCAGCGCTCTGCCCAAGGCTACCAGGCACCGCCCCTGCCCGAGGAACGCCTGCGCCTCCTCGGAGGGGACGCCGAAGTCGTGCCAGACTGAGGCGGCGGCGGCAAAGGCGGCCGCCGCACTCTCAGGTCGACCGCGAGCCTCATCCAGCAGCGCAGACGTGGTCGTGAGGGCGTGCTGGTGAACCGGCATGGCAGGTTCCACGCCGTCAACAAGGCGGAGCGCGAGCTCGACACTGCCCGCCCCGAGCGCGATGCGGCAGGCTGCGGGAAGGCGCCACGCTCGCTCGAAGGCCACCGAACCGGGGACCGCGCGGAATCTCTCGATCAGCTTCAGCGCCTCGTCCGACTTGCCGTCCGCGAGACGACTGAGCGCCATGGCGACATCACAACAGGCGTCGATCTCGGGTTCGACGCCCCGCTCGGTCTCCCCAAACCAGGGTGCCAGCGCCTGGATCTGGTCGCGCGACCCTCGCTCCGTGTGGATGAACACTTGGTTCGCCTTGACCGCCATCAGGTCGAGGATGTCGCCGGCGTCCTCGAGCGTACGCGCGAGACCATCGGCCTCGGCAAGTGCTTCATCCCACAGCCCGGCCCACACGAGGTCCTCGATGATGGCGCGGCCAAGCCAGAGTACGAACTGCCGGATGCCGCGCCTCTCCGAGAACTCGCGGCCCTCACGGTGGACGCGAAGGCCCTCCGCGGGTCCGGCGAAGGCGGCGAGCGCCTCCCCCATGTTGCAGTAGACCATCGCCGACTCCCGGCCGAGACCCTGGTCTCTGGCGGCATCGAGCGCGACCGCGAAGTCCTCGATGCCTCCACGATCGCCCTGCTCGCAGCGCGCCCAGCCCCGGAACCCGAGCGCCTTCGCGGGCAACGGCAGACCGAGCTGCCTCGCTTGCGCGACCGCCGTCTCCGCGGCGCCCAAGGCTTCGTCGCGCCGCTCCATGCACAGCAGCCACCCGACCCACGCCGACTCCACGCGGACGGTCTCTGCCGACGGTTCGAGTCCTCCGACTAGCCCGTGTGCCTGCTCGGCCAGCCGATGAGCCTCCTCATCGTTGAGGCTGCCCATCGCGAAAGCCCGCTTCTCCATGGCCACCGCCATGCCGAGCTCGTCGCCGGCCTGCCGGAATCCTTCCACCGCACGCCTGTATGCCGCGTCGGCCTCGCGCAGACGCCCCAGCGACTCCAGCGCCCCTGCCCAGCGAAGCGTCACGCCGGGCGTCTGAGGATCCGCCTCATCCAGCAGCGCAAGCGCCCGGGCGTAGCGCTGTTCCGCCCGCACCACATCGGTGCCGATCGCCTGGTCGCCGGACTGGACGAATGCGCGGACCGCTCGCTCAGCGAGCCGGCGGACCAGATCCTCATCGCGCACCTCCTCGGCCAAGTCGAGCGCCGCAGCGCAGTGATGGGCGCGGTCCTCCACCCGCTCCGGCGCCCGCGCTTCAAACCAAGCCGCTGCGGCGGCGTGCTTCCGCGCCCGCGCCGCCTTCGGCAACTGTCCATAGACGACGTCATGGGCGAGCGCATGCCAGAAGGCATACTCCTCGTCGCCGAGCAGCGAGGACGGGCGCGACCTGCCGATGAACTCCCGAACCGAGAGCTCATCGAGTGCGGCATCGACCTCGGCGTGCCGCCACCCGTTCACCGAGAGCAGCGACCCGGCCCAGAATGTGGGGCCCACCACGGCGGCATCGGCCAGCAAGGCCTTGCGCTCTCGAGCCAGCAAATCGAGCCGTGCCGCGATCAGCGCGTGCAGCGAGTCCGGCATCGGAATGCGCGCCGCCTCCTTCAGGCGGAGTCCATCGGCGCCGGTGACGACCAACTCACGCTCCTGCAGCAGCCGCACGAGCTCCTCTGCGAAGAGCGGATTCCCCTCCGCCCGCTCGAGGATCGGCTCGCGCACCTCGTCGGTCAGCGTCTCCGAGTCGAACAGAGCGAGACCAGCCGGGCCACGTCCAGGTCGTCGAGACGTCGGAGTGAGAGGCGCTCGAACCCCGCCGCAACGAGCTCGCAACGCTCCTCGAGAAGCTCCGTCCGCGCCGTTCCGATGATCAGGAGCGGTACGTCGCGGACGGTCGACACGAGCTGGGACAGAAACCGAGCAAGGCGTCATCGGCCCAGTGCAGGTCCTCGACCGCGAGGATGAGCGGACGGCGACGAGCCGCGAGCTCCAGGAAGCGTGCCCACGCGAGGTGATTCTCGACCATCGACACCGCGGCCACGCCAAGCCCGAGCAGAGGCGTGCAGTCGCTGTCGCAGCCACTCGCCATCGTCGTCCTCGCCGATGATCGCATCCGAGCCGCAGTCCACGATGTCTGCCGTGTCCGTCTCCCTGATGCCGCTGCAACCCCTCACCAGCTCGCCAGCGGCTGGAAGGCGACGCTGTCACCGTAGGCGGGGCACCGCGCCTCGCACCAGACGACTTCCTCCGGCCGAGCGTCCGCGTGCGCCAGCAGCCCTCGTACCAGGCGGGTCTTGCCGATCCCGGGCTCTCCGGTGACGATGGCGAATCGGGGAGCCGACTGAGTCAGTGCGGCCTCCAGCAGCGTCCTCAGATGGTTCAGCTCCAATCCCGTCCCACCATAGGCACCGAGTGCAGTTGTGCCACGTCGACCGGCAGATGCAGCAGCTCGCCCTTCGCCAGCCAAGCCGGCACCGGTTCCGACTTGCCCTTGGCCGACACCGCCGGCAGCTCCGTGTAGTCGATGACGTGCCGCGTCAGCCGGCGTGTCAGCTGTCCGACGACGACCCCTCCCGGGGGCGCCGCCGCCTGCAGGCGGGCAGCGGTGTTGACGGCATCGCCGGTGAGGAAGGTCTCCCCGGAGGCGGGGTCGATGTCCGTGTGCAGGTAGGTCTCGCCGGTGTTGACGCCGACTCGGACCGCCAAGCGAACGTCCCCGGGCCAATCCAGCGTCGGCACCTCGGCCGCGATGTTGAGCGCCACAAGCACCGCTCGCTCCGCGTCGTCGTCGTGCGCGCGCGGAAAACCGAAGACGGCCACGACGGCGTCGCCGATGAACTTCTCGACGACGCCCCCGTGCCCTTCAACTATCGCCCGCGCGCAGCCCGCGTAGGTCCTCAGCATGACGTCAACGTTCTCGTGGTCGTGGGCTTCGGAGAGGGCAGTGAAGCCCACGAGGTCGCAGAAGAGCGTTGTGACGACCTTGCGCTCCTCGCTCAGAGCGCCACGCCTCGCTGGTTGGGGCGTCTCGTCCAGACGAGTGCCGCACTTCGGGCAGAAGGCGAAGTCGTCGTCGGCCTCGTAGCTGCATCCGGGGCAGGCGATCATCTCCGTCGCCCCGTATCCTGCTCGACCCCTGGCTCCCACGACCGCATCCGACCGGCCCCCTCGGAGGTGCTTGCGCCTACTCTACAGCGCAGCCGCGGTCTCCAGAAGGGGGCAGGTGGCGGCGAGAGTAGGGACTCTATTCCGACGCGTACTCAGCTGTGCGCACCCGTGCTGCGCGTTCTCGTCGGCAAGATGTCAGCAGTCTTGCCGATTCGGAAGGAATGTTGGCCGAACGCCACAGCACGAAAGCGCACCGTGCAGCATCAAAGTGGTGCCCCCGGCTGGAATCGAACCAGCGACACCAGGTTTAGGAAACCTGTGCTCTATCCACTGAGCTACGAGGGCATTGTGGCGATTTGCAGGGGTTTTTCCTCTGCGGCGACTCGGCAAGAATACCAGAGTTGCTAAAAAGTTGCTAAAACTGCAGGAAACGCGCGGCGAGCCTGCCAGAAGCGGCGGTCGGAGGGACGCTTTGCGGGAGCGTGAGGCGCCCACGGGGAGGCTCAGCGGCGGCGACTTGCGAGCGCGACGACGTTGTCGCGCGGGCGGGCGTCCTCGAGGAGCTTCTCCTCGGCTCGCTGGGCAGGTGCGGCCAAGAAGCCTTCACCCGTGAACCGTCCTACATGGACCGCATTTCGTACACCCTGACGCCGGTGATGAGCGGACACCCCCGGGCGATCCTCTCCGCTTCATCCATGTCTTGGGCGTTGATGATCGTGTAGCCGGTTATCGCGTCGGCGTCCATTGGCAGTTCAGTGGTGCCGCTGGCCGAGATCGCTCTCCCGGGCCCCAGGGGACTGCCCATGTCGGCGATTTTGTCGGCGATCGATGCGAACCAACCTTTCCAGGCATCCATCACCTCTGGGGTTGGCTCGTCGTAGCCGAAATGCAGAAGCATGAACTTCTTCATCGTCTCTTCCTGACCGTCGAGTGTCGACTTCCCGTGTGGCGTGGAGTCTTCTACTTCCCACCGGCGTCGGACGCGGTAACCTCGTCGTTGCTAGAGGGAGCGCTGGCAGCGCCGGCCAGCGAGCCTGACGACGTTGTCCTCGAGCGGCCGCGCGTCCTCGAGGACCTTCTGCTCGGCGCCTTCGAGTGCGGCCCGCGTGACCTCGTCGAGCCCGGCAACCGCCTTCGCCCGCGCAGCGGTGGTCAGGCGCACGTAGTGGCGCAGGGTGGTCGCCGGGTCGGAGTGGCCGAGCCACTCCTGCGCCTGCTTGACGCCGTACTCCTCGTAGACCCAGGTGCCGAACGAGTCCCGCAGGCCGTGGATGGGCAGGTGCGGGTCGATCTTCTGCCGCGCCACCCAGTTCCACCACTGGCTCTTCAGGGTCGAGGGCGCCATCTGCGAGCCGTCCTTCTTGGGGACCACGCGGCCGGCCTCGTTCCAGGCCGGGCCCTGGGCCAGGCGGTACTCCTTCTGCGCGGCGAGCCAGACGCGCAGCTCGTCGCAGGCGGCGGCCGGCAGCGGCACCGTCCGCGCCTTGCCGTTCTTCGGCGGGTACTCGAGGAGGGTGCCGTCGTCGTCCTCTTCGACGGTGCGGGACACAGTGACGAAGCCTCTCTCCAGATCTAGGTCGCTCCAGAGAAGTCCCGCGACCTCGCCGACCCGCAGGCCCGAGAACCCCGCGAGCACGCCGGCGGCGTGGACCTGCAGGCCTCTCGCCTTGACCACCGTCGCCGCGATCTCCTCCATGCTCCACACGGGGCGCGTTTTGGGGCGCAGGGCCGGAGGGTTCTTGACGCGCAGCGCCGGGTTGACCAGCAGCAGCTCCTCCTCGAGGGCCCAGTTGTAGGCGGTCTTGAGCATGGCGTGGTGGTGGGCCACCGTCGTCTCGGCGAGCGGCTTCGCCTTCTTGCTCCCCCGCATCTTCGCTGAGTAGTAGATCGAGAGCTGCATGCGGGTGAGCTTGCCGGCGAGGACCTGGCCGAGGGCCGGATCGACGTGCAGGCGGCGGATGCGCTTGTAGGAGTTGTAGGAGGCGACGCGCATCTCGCCCCGGGTCGCCTCGAGCCAGCGGTCGAGGAGGCCGGCCACCGTGAGGCGGTCGGGGTCGACCGGGCTGTGCGACTCGAGCTCCGCGATCCAGGCTTCTAACAGGCGCTCGGCGGACTTCTTGCCGGAGGCCTCGACCACCTTGGTGGTCTTCGGGTAGCGCTGCTTCTGCCTGCCCTTGGCGTCGAGGACGGGCGGGCCGTCCTTGTCGAACGCAGGCTCGGGCGGCAGGTTCACCCACAGCTGGAAGCGGCCGCGCACGGGGACGCCGTTCTTCTTCACGGGGTAGACGAAGCCGGTGAGGCGGTCGGGGTCCATGGCCCGACACTATCGCGCCGGGCGGAGGGAATCTGCCGGCCCAGGAGAGCCTACGGAGTACGGATCCCGTCCCAGATCAGTCCGTCGACCAGGAGCGCCGCCTCTTCGGTGGTCAGCCCGCTGGCGCGCAGGGCCTGCTCGTCGCGGATCGCCCTGGAGATGTGCCGGAACACCTCTGCCAGGAACCGCGTGTTGTTTGGCTTGACCTCCCCGGCCTCGACGGCGGCGTCGAGCAGCTCCACGAACCGGCTCACGAAGCGGTCCGAGACTGCCTGGTAGGCCAGGCGCGTCGAGTCGAAGCGTTCGACGTCCCTCCGGAACGCCAGCGACAGGGGACGCAGGCTTTCCGTCGTCGCCAGGTAGTACAGGCGCGCCCGCTCTGAGGCGGTCTTGCCCCCACGCGCGCGAGCCTCGGACCTCTCAAGGACGAGCTTCGCCCCAACGAGCGAGGGCGAGCACCAGGAGGCTGTCCTTGCTCGGCGCGATCTTGTAGAGCGTCGACTCAGAGCAGTGCAGCTCGCGCGCCATCTCCGTGGTCCGGACCCCCGCGAAGCCGCGCGCCGCGATGATCCTCCATGACGCCGTCGAGCAGCTCTTCGCGCCGCCCGTTGTCGAGTCGCCTGCGCACCTCTTCGGCCTCCTGTAGCTTCGTCTCCGCCGGCAGCCGACCATCGCACGTTCCGGGCGCTGCCGCAACACCGTCGTGTGATTGTCTTAGCATCGCTAAAGGTAGAATACTACCGCTTTGCACTACCGGAAGAGTCGCTTGCAGACAATCAGGACAGGGAGGATGCCGTGCCAAAGACAGTCGCCGAGCTGGTCGCCGAGGCCATGGCGCAGGTCGAGAACGTAGCGCCAAAGGACGCCGCCGCCGAGGCGGCCGCGGGCAAGGCGGTCTTCCTCGACGTGCGCGAGCCGGTCGAGTGGGAGCACCACATCGCGGGCGCCGTCCAGGTGCCCCGCGGGATCCTGGAGTGGGTCGCCGATCCCGCGAGCCCGCGCCACAACCCGGAGCTGGACCCGGCCCGCCGGGTGATCGTCTACTGCCGCTCCGGGCATCGCGCGGCTCTCGCCGCCGCGACCCTCAAGACCCTGGGCTACGAGAACGTCGCCAACCTCGAGGGCGGCTTCGGCGCCTGGCAAGAGGCCGGCCTGCCCGCGAGCGAACATCACGACGGGATCTGAGAGAGAGGACGAGTCATGCCTGAAACGATCGTGCAGGGAAAGACGCTCCACACCGTCGACCTGGACTGGAACGAGGTCTTCTTCACCAACTGCCCCATGGTCTCGGCGAACAACGTCGACCAGGAGCTGGGCTGGTGCAAGACCGACTTCAAGAAGATCGGCGTCGACTACTCCTTCTTCCGCAGCCGCCGCGGGAACGACTTCTACCCGCACTACATCCACAACCTCGACAACCTCTTCCGCTTCGGCGGCCTCTACCCGCCGATCGCCGTCAACGCCGACATCCGCAGGACGCGGCTGCTGGGCGCGACCTGGGTCTACGAGGGCGGCGCCATGCTGGTGCGCGCCGGCGACCCGATCTACCGGATGGCGGACCTCAAGGGCAAGAAGATCGGCCTCTCGAAGAGCCTGAACACGCTCAAGAACGACTGGTGGCGCATCACCGAGCACATGGGCATCGAGAGCATGCTCCGCCTGAACGGCATGACCATGGACGACGTCGAGATCGTCGAGTTCCCCTACCCGGACGACTGGTACGGCGACCCCAAGATGCTCGAGCCGATGATCAACCCGACCGACCTCTGGGCCCATCGCGACCACAAGCACGACCTCGCCTTCCGCCCGCTCGAGATGGCGCTGCTGGGCGGCAAGGTCGACGCCATCTACACGCTGAGCAAGCAGTTCCAGCACCTGCAGGAGGCGACGGGCAAGATCAAGACGATCGAGGACCTCTCGCGCTACCCGGACTGGACCGCTGCAGGTCGCCAACACCCCGGCGATCATCACCTGCACCGACGTGATGGCCGAGGAGCACCCCGAGCTCGTCGTCACCTACATGAAGGCGATGATCAAGGTCGGGCGCTGGGCCAACGAGAACAAGCACGCCGCCGCGGCGATCCTCGACCGGCAGACCTTCTACCTCGACGCCGAGGACACCTACCAGGGCATCAAGCACGTCGACATGGTGCCCAACCTCTCGCCGCAGAACCTCGCCTGCATCAAGATCGCCAAGGACTTCATGGTGAGCAACGGCTACATCAAGAACGACTTCGACGTCGCCGAGTGGGCGGCGCCGCGAGTTCTTCGAGCAGGCGGCGCAGGAGCTGATCGAGGAGGAGTGGAAGAAGCGCAGCGCCTTCAAGCTCCCCGAGGTGACCGAGGTCGATCTGTCCACGCACCACGTGCTCGGGTGACCGCGAGGCACCCGAAGGAGGCATGACCATGCCAGTTCAGGAGATCCCCGAGACCAACAAGACCAGCCTCGGTCTCTACGCCACCCCGAGCGAGGCCTACGAGATGTGGAAGGCCGACCCCGACGGGGTCAAGTTCCTCGACGTGCGCACCTTCGAGGAGTACGTCTTCGGCGGCCACGTCGAGATGGCCAAGAACGTGCCCCTGGTGTTCCCCAGGTTCGACCCCGACGGCCCCTCGATGCCGGGCCGGCCGCCCGGGTGCTCCGGGGAGGCCAACCCCGACTTCGTCGCCAAGGCGAAGGAGGCGTTCGGCCCCGACGAGACGATCCTCGTCATGTGCGCGACGGGAGGCCGCGGCGCCATGGCCGTCAACGCGCTCGCCCAGGCCGGGTTCACGCACGTCTACAACATCGTCAACGGCTTCGAGGGCGACCGCGTCGACGACCCGGGGAGCGTCTACCACGGCAAGCACATGCGCAACGGCTGGAAGAACGAAGGCCTGCCCTGGGGCTACGACTTCCACCCCGACCTGATGTGGGTCGACTGCGAGAAGTAAGGAGCGCGGCAGGCTCTTCATGTCGTGAGGAATGGCGGCGGGACCGGGAGACATCATCCTGGTCCCGCCGCACCACACAAGATCGGAGAACGTATGTGCTGTCTCTTCACTCTGCTCTTCCTGCTCGGCGCCCGTGCCGTCGACGTCGTCTGGTGGATCGCGCAACCGGCGCGCTGGGACGCGGCCTTCAGTTCGGCGCTCTGGCCGATCCTCGGCATCATCTTCGCGCCCTGGACGACGATGACGTGGGTGATCGTCGCGCCCGGCGGCGTGAACGGGCTCGACTGGCTCTGGGTCGGACTCGCCATCTTCGTCGACGTCGCCTTCTGGGGCGGCGGGGCCTACGGCAACCGCGGCCGCATGCCGGGCTCGTCGCAGGCGGCGTGACCGGACACTCGGTGACAGCGCAAGGAATGGAGTACCGATGAACGACGAAGTCATGGTCGAGCTGGGACCGATCGACTACCTGGTGGTCGAGTTCCCGGCCGGCAAGGCCGACTTCTCCGGCGCGATGGCGGAGAAGCTCATGGCGCTGGTCGAGGCGGGCATCGTGCGCGTGCTCGACCTGCTGATCATCACCAAGGACGAGGGCGGCGAGGTCGACGCCTTCGAGCTGCACGAGTTCGAGGGCGGCGACGCCGGCGCGCTCAAGGAGCTGGGCGCCGGGTTCACCGAGCTGCTCTCCGAGGAGGACGTCGGCCACATCGCCGCGGCGCTCGAGCCCGGCACCGTGGCCGCGGCGCTCGTCTGGGAGAACACCTGGGCGGCGCCGTTCGCGATCTCGATACGCGAGTCCGGCGGCCAGCTGGTCGCCAGCGGCCGCATCCCCACGCAGGCGATCCTCGCCGCCGCCGAGGCGGCCGCGGACGCCGCTACCGAGCGAAGGAGCCTGAGATGCCACTGGGACCAGGACGCAGAGGACCCGGCGTGATCGGAAGGCCGGTCGCGCGCACGGCCGCCGTGGTCGCCGTGGCCACGCCCGGCCGCGGCGCGCCCGGGCCGGGCGTGAGGCCGGGACGCGGCGTAGGCGCGCCGGGGATCGGCGTGCGGCCGGGCCCAGGACCGGGAGGGTTCGGCCCCGGACGCTGACCGCAGCCCACAGCGAATCCGTCCATGCGCACTGCGCGGACGAACCTACCGCGGGGTGAGGGCGTCGCCCTCACCCCGCGGTAGCACCCAGGAACGATACGGAGGAACGGACATGCGAGTCCTTCTGGCAGTGTTGCTCATCGTGGGCGGCCTTCTGCTCGCGTTCATCGTGGCGGGCATCGTCTTCGCGAACCTCAGGTTCTTCATCTGGCTCGGCATCATCGGGATGGTCATCTGGGGCATCTACATGCTCGTGACACGGCCGTGGAGATACAGCTGAGGCCGGAGGCTGGGCCGGACGTGCGGTGACGACTCGACAGCCTCCGGCACAAGGAACTGGTTGACGGCGCCACGACCGTCAGACCTGGACGAGCGGAGCGAGATGAGGTCGTAAGGGCGGCGCTTCGTGACATGCGCGGCGCTCGGGGCTGGCGCCATGCGCAGCGCCCTTGGCTCGGGCCTCGCGCGCGTCGCCCTGTACGACTGCGTGAACACCGACTGAAGGGGTCACTGCCGTGAGCAGTCCATCCGCACTGAGGGAATCCAAGAACAAGGGCCGGCTGGAGGCGTTCAGCGACGGCGTCTTCGCCATCGCCATCACGCTGCTGGTGATCGAGATCGTCGTGCCCAGCACGCGGGCAGCCACCTGCTCTCGGCGCTCTTCCACGAGCGGCCGGTGTACGTGGCCTATTTCATCGCGTTCATGAGCATCGGCCTCGTCTGGATCGAGCACAACGCGCTGACCGAGGCCCTGGAGCGCGTGAACGCCGGCTTTCTGCGCCTGAACCTGCTGCTCCTGCTGCTCGTCGCCTTCCTCCCCTACCCGGCGCGGGTGATGGAGGAGTATCTGAGCCTCGTTGACACGGAGCACGGAGGTGAGCGCACGGCGGTCGCGTTCTTCGGCGTCGTGCTCTTCCTCATGAGCCTGATGCTCATCGTGCTGGGCAAGTACGCCGAGCGTGAAGGCCTGTTCGGCGGGGACGTCGACGAGGAGCGCCTGGAGAATCGCCGCGTTATGTACCAGCTGGCCCCGAGCCTCATCTTCTACGCCGTGGCCACCGCACTCGGCCTCGTCCAGCCCTACGTCGCGCTCGTACTGTACGTGCTGATCGGTGTGTACCTCATCCTTCCGACCCGTACGGTCGGCCGCTGGTTCCGGGGAGGCGGCAGGGCCGACCAGTCACCGCCCCCTGCATGAATCGCTCTTGCGTCTGGACGCTCTCGCTGACCGACGACCGACTGCGCTACCTGATCATGGGAGGTTCTGATGGATGCGTCCGCCCCACATGACGTCACCACCGTGAAGGTGGCACGTCGGGCCGCGACGCCGGTCGCCGGCGCCGTCGCGGGCATCGCCTTCGCCGTGCTGTTCAGCGCGAGCATGACCATCCTTCGCCGCACCGTCGGCGACATCGCGCACGACACCGGCACCTGGCGCCGACCCGAGCGGTAGGGAGGGTCGAAGCGAAGTACCTGCGAGCGCCCACCCTGCCCGGCCCCGGACGCGCGAAAGCCCCAAAGTGGAGTACTCACGGCTTCTCGAGCGGTTACGGAACTCGCGGCGCTTTGCGTAACGAAATGGTGAGAGCGCCACCGATTTGCGCTGGCGGTGGTTCGGCCGGACGCAGGAAGTGGGTCACGCGCCTCTCAGTGGCAAAGGACCACCCACCCCATGACCCATCCCAGCCGCGGCCGTCCAGAGCCCGACCTTCGCCCCAAGGTCCTCGATTGCTCGCCGTCAGGGCCGCAGCGGGTTGGGGGCGAGCTTCACCTTCAGAGTAATAGTGGTCGCGTGCCTCAGCAGGCGCACGGACACGACGGCGCCCGGCGCGAGCCCGCCGAGTATCGACGGAAGATCGTCGGCCGAGCGCACCGCTGCGCCATCGATGCTGACGATCACGTCGCCGCCGACCACATGGGGCTCTCCGCCGACGGTCCGGACCTTCGTACCCCCGGCTATGCCGGCCTTGTCGGCTGGGCTGCCCGGCACGACGAACTCGACGAGCTCCCCCCGGCCACCGCGAGCGCCGATCACTGGTCCCAGATCCGGTCCGGCCGTAGTGCCACCGATGCCCAGCCATGTCGCAGGCAGCTGCTGCAGAGAGGCCTCGGCACCTGCTACGGCGTCCTTGAACTTGCTTGTGGCGACGGCTGTTGAGGAGTCGTCGTAGGGAGGGTACGGCTGCCCGCCGTTGACCACCAGGTGGCCCATCACGCCGATCAGCCGGCCGCGAGCGTTGATCAGCGCGCCGCCGGTCGGCGGCTTCGGGAAGGTGGCCGACGTTCGCACCCCGTCGAGGACCTTCTGCCCGAGGCCCTGAGGTCCGGTATCCGAGTAGTCGAAGTTGCTGATGCCGCCAGAAGTCCGGGCAAGGAACATGCCGTCGCGGTACATGGTCACCACGGTCTCGCCGGTCTCGACGGCCTCCGAGTCTCCCAGGGGCACCGGACGGAGGTTCGCGCGGTCGGCGGCGATCTTGACCACGCCGGTGTCGAGGGCCGCGCCGCCGTTCAGGAACACCCCTCGGACCTTGTGGTACTGCCCCTGGTCGCCGAGGTACTCCACGGTCACGAACAGCGGCGCCCACGCTGCCGGCCGCTTCCAGACGGGATCCGGAAGACCTCCCGATGCCCCTCCCACCTTGTACGGGATGGCGAAGTCCATGAACGGCTGGCCGCTCGTGTAGATGAGGCCGTCCTTGGAGACGACGACTCCCGACTCCGCGAAGCGCCTCCAACGAAGCGAGTTGCCGTCGATGAACGGAACGTCGGTAGAGATGCGCACCACGCTCTGGCCGTACTTGTTGGCGATCTGCGTCGGGGTGTACGTCGCCTCCCTCCGTCCCGCGTTGGCAAGGGTGGACGGCTCCGACGGTTTGAAGGCCCAGATCGGCGAGCGCCGCGACGGCGGCCACGGCGATGACGGCCGCCGCGCCGACGAGCAGAGGGGCGCGGCGGCGCAGGGTGCGCCGTGTGCGTCGGCTCGAGCAGCCAGCGGCGCTTGGGCGGCGGCCTCGTCGCGCGACGCGCTCGGCGCGCGCGAAGTGGGCAGCGGCGGCGGCAGCGTCGAGCGGTGCGGCGCGGCCGCCGGCCAGGGCGAGGTAGCGGCTCGTCGGCTCGGCGAGCTCGTCCTCGAGCTCGAAGAGCCCGCAGGAGGTCGCCATCTCGAGCGCCGTGCCGTAGTGGTAGGCGAGGACCTCGGCGAGGTCCTCGGTGCGCCCCGCGGTGCGCTCCTCGAGCCACCTGGCCAGGGCGGCGTGCTTGGCTGCCCGGTCGGCGCGCGTGAGCTGCGCGTAGGCGACGTCGCAGACCAGGGCGTGGACGAAGAGGAACTCGGTCTCGCCCTCGATCGAGGAGCCGCGCATCGGGGCGCACGAGCTCCTTGGCGACCAGCTCCATGAGGCCCTCGAGGACGCTCGGCGGGCTCGCGCCCGCCGACCGCCGCGACCGCGCCCGCCCAGAAGCTGCGGCCGACGACGGCGGCGTCGGCGAGCAGCGCCTTGCGCTCCGGCGCGAGCAGGTCGAGGCGCGCGGCGATCAGCGCGCCGATCGAGTCGGGCATCGGCACCTCGGCGCCGGCCTTGAGAGCGACCTTGCCGCCACGGCCTTCGAGCAGGCCGCGGTCCTCGAGCAGGCGCACGAGCTCCTCGGCGAAGAGCGGGTTGCCGCCGCTGCGCTCGAGGATCAGCGCCTGCAGGTCGGTGGGCAGCGACTTGGCGCCGAGGCGGGCCCGGGCGAGCTCGGCGGTCTCCTCGCCGGAGAGCGGGCCGAGGGCGAGGCGCGTGGCGGCGGCGACGAAGCCGGCGCCGGGGCCGGCGAGCTCGAGCACCTCGGGGCGGGCGGTCGCCAGCACGAGCAGCGGCACGCCGCGCGATGCTCTGCGCGAGGTAGTCCATGAAGGCGAGCATCGCCTCGTCGGCCCAGTGCAGGTCCTCGACGACGAGCACGGCGGGGCCGGCGGCGGCGAGGCCCTCGAGGAACTCGCGCCAGGCGGCGAAGTTCTCCTCGCGCGAGGCCTCCTCGGCCTCGAGGCCGAGGAGCGGGCGCAGGCGGGCGCGCAGGCGGTCGCGGTCGGCGCCCTCGGGCAGCACGGCCTCGAGGCGCGCCTCGCTGCGCGCCACGCCGTCGCTCTCGAGGATGCCGGCCGAGGCGCGCACGATCTCCGAGAGCGCCCAGAAGGTGACGTTCGAGCCGAAGGGCAGGCAGCGGCCCTGGCGCCAGGTGACGAGCGTCCGGCCGGTCGTCGAGGCGGCGGGCGAACTCGGCCAGCAGGCGGCTCTTGCCGATGCCGGGCTCGCCGACGATGAGGGCGAAGCTGCGGACTGGCGGCCGGCGGCCGCCGTCGAGCAGCTCCTGGAGGGCGGCGAGCTCCTCCTCGCGGCCGACGAAGCTCGAGGAGAAGCTGCGCAGCTCCGAGCCGGTGCGCGCCAGGGGGGCGGTGGCGATCCAGGCGCGCAGCGGCTTGCTCTTGCCCTTGAGGGTGACCGGGTGGCAGGCGTCGAAGGCGAAGACCTTCTCGGTGGCGGCGTGGGTGGCCTCGCCGACGGCGACCGCCATCGGCGGCGCCGCGCGACTGCAGGCGGGCGGCGACGTTGACGGCGTCGCCGGTGAGGAAGCCCTCGCCGCTGGCGGGGTCGACGTCGAGGCGCACCAGCGCCTCGCCGGTGTTGACGCCGACGCGCACCTCGACGGCCTGGCCGCCGATGCCCGGCAGGGCGTCGACCTCGTCGACCAGGCGCAGGCCGGCGCGCACGGCGCGCTCGGGGTCGTCCTCGTGCAGGACGGGCACGCCGAAGACGGCGACCACGGCGTCGCCGATGTACTTCTCGACCGTGCCGCCGTAGGACTCGACGACGCTGCCGGGCCACCGCGTAGTAGCGGCGCAGGAAGGCGTCGACGAACTCCGGGTCGTTGCGCTCCGAGAGCGCCGTGAAGCCGACCAGGTCGCAGAAGAGGGTGGTGACGACGCGGCGCTCCTCGCCACGCCGCCCGGCCGGCGCGCCGCCGTGCCCCCGTGAGGAAGATGGTGTGTCCCCGTCCGTCCCCGTCTCCCGTCGCCCGTAGTGGGAGTGTCTCTACGTCAGTCTAGTGGGCCTGCGCCGGCTGTCACAAGGGGACTGCCCGAACCACTTCCTCGGCTCTCGACCTGAGCGCTTCGACTGTCATCATCCGATCCGCCACCTGGTCCGGATCGAGGCCCACGGGATCGCGTTCGTGCCCCGAACCCGAGGTGACCTCGACTGCGAGAAGCTGCGGCGCGTCCTCGAGGTCGGTCTGCTGAGGTGCTCCGACCTCGGACGGCCTCGACTAGGCTGACTCGACCAGCCGCTTCAGGTTCTCCAGGCTCTTGTGGACGTTGCGCCTCATCGGTCGCTGCAAGAAGAGGTTGGCGGCGACCCTGACCAAGGCCCCACCCGAGGCACGACCTCCATCTCACCGTCACGGACGCCCCCCCGTCTGATGGAAGGAGATCCCAGGTGAACCTCACCGCGCAGACAGTGGGTGAGAATCCGCCGGCGACGTGGATTCAGCGGTCGGCAGCGCTTATGCTGGCCGTCAGTACGACTACGGCGAGGAGCCAAGGGAACGAAGCCATGAGCGTACTCTGTTGGGCATGCTTGGTGCGGACATGACTGACGACCGCCGCAGCCAGGGCGAGAGCCTCGAGGAGATCGCGGCCTTCCTCTCCCGTGTCGAGGCGTTCGAGACGCTGAGCGGCGACCAGCTCGCGCGGGTGGCGGCCGCGGTGACGCACCGGCAGCGTGCGCGCGGGCGAGACCATGATCGTCGAGGGCGGCCCGCCCACGAAGCAGCTCTACGTCCTCCGCGACGGCACCCTGGACCTCCTGCGCAGGGAGTCCCTGGTCACCGTGATGACGAGCGGCGAGCTCCTCGGCTACCCCAGCCTGCTCACCGGCACGGCGCCGGCGTTCACGGTGCGGGCACGCAGCGACTGCGCGCTCTACTGCATCCCCGGGGACCTCGGCGTGGAGCTGCTCAGCCGTGAGGACGGCGTGCGCTGGCTGGCGACGACCCAGCGCGACGCGCTGCTCTACGCGGCGCGCTCCCTGAGCCCGCTGCCGGAGGTGCAGACGCTGCCGGTCACCTCGGTGGTGCGCGGCGCGCCGCCGTTGTGCGACCCCGAGACGACCATCGGCGAGGCCGCCGAGATCATGACCGCCGAGGGCCGCTCGGCCGATCCTCGTGCGCGCGCGGGACGGACTCGGCATCGTCACCGACGTCGACCTGCGCGAGAAGGTCGTGATCGGCGGCGTCTCCCGCGACGCGCCGGTGAGCGCCATCATGTCCGCGCCGGTGCACACCATCGGCGCCGACACCCTCGCCGCCGAGGCCAGCATCGCCATGCTCACGCTCGGCGTGCAGCCACCTGCCGGTGCTCGACGACGACGGGCACCGTGGTCGGCATCGTCTCCGCCGGCGACCTCATGAGCCTCGATGCGCGCAGTCCTTTCGCGCTGCGCCGCTCGCTG
Organism: uncultured Thermoleophilia bacterium; assembly: GCA_963709845.1. Lineage (GTDB taxonomy): Bacteria > Actinomycetota > Thermoleophilia > UBA2241 > UBA2241 > CAIXSE01. The sequence continues at coordinate 11,476 of CAVPXV010000007.1, read as the reverse complement.
CAGCGGGCGCGCGACGAGGACGAGCTCGTGGCGGCGGCGAGCGACATGCCCAAGCTGTTCGTCGACCTCCTCGACGCTCGCCTCGACGCGCCGCTGGTCTGCCGCGTGCTCACGGTGCTCCACGACACCCTGACCGCGCGCCTGCTCGAGCTGGCCTTCGCACGCCACGGCGCGCCGCCGGTGGACTACGCCTGGCTCGTCTTCGGCAGCGCCGCGCGCAACGAGCTCACGCTCGCCTCCGACCAGGACAACGGGCTCGCCTACGCCGACACGGACGACCCCGCCGTCGACGAGTACTTCCGCCGGGTGGCGCAGGACGTCAACGCCGGCCTCGCCCGCTGCGGCTTCGAGCCCGACTCCCACGGCGTCCTGGCCGGCGTCGAGATCTGGCACAGGACGCTCGCGAGCTGGAAGCGCGTCTTCTCGACCTTCCTGGACGGCGAGGACGTCAAGCTCGTGCGCAACGCCAGCGTCTGCTTCGACTACCGCCAGGCGGCCGGCCAGCTCTACGTGACCCAGGCGCTGACCGACATCATGCGCGAGGCGCCCGCGCACCCGCCCTTCATGCAGTGCCTCGCGCGCCTGGGCTCGGGCTTCCGCCCGCAGCGTCTCGGGGTTCCGTCAGAAGCTCGACCGCGTGGTCGACATCAAGCAGGGCGGCGCTCCTTCCCATCCAGAACCTGGCCCGCTACCACGCGCTGGCGCGCGGCATCACGATCCAGGCGACGCTGGAGCGCCTGGCCGCGATCTGCAAGGTCGACGCGGAGAGGCGCCGAGTGCGACCGCACGCTGCGCGAGGCGTACCTCACGCATCAAACAGCTGCAGCTGGAGCACCACGCCGAGGCCGTGCGCGCGGGGCGCAAGCCCGACAACGTCATCGACACGGACGCCCTGCGGCCCCTCACCCGTGCGAACCTCCAGGAGGCGCTCCGCGCGGTCGCGGCGGCGCAGAACCGCTAGAGCCCCCCGGCGCAGTAGGGGGGGGTCGAAGCGAAAACCCGGTGAGCGCCGACCCTGCCCGACCCCGGGCGCGCGCAAGCCCGATTGTGGGGTTTCGAGCCTGGCTGCTGTCACGATACTCTGGCAGCCTGTGTCACAGAAGGCTGACGAAGCGTTCACCCCTGTACGCTGAACCGCCACAAAGGACATGCCGCTCAGATGTACGCGACACCCATCCCCAGGCGCATTCTCTTCACCTTCGCGGGTGGCAACGGACACCTGGAGCCGCTCATTCCTCTCGCCCGCGCGGCTGAAGCGGGGCGCCATAGTGTCGCCTTCGCGGCCCGTCCCTGGATGGTCCCGCAGGTCGACGCCGCCGGATTCCCCGCATTCTTCGCCGGCTCGGATCTGGGCCTCACGCCAAAACGGCTGCCGCTCGCCGAAGCAGACCTGGACCAGGACATGCGCGATGTCGGCATCGGCTTCGGCCGTCGCATCGCGCGCGAGCGGGCAGCCGACATCCTCTCGCTGTGCACTGAGTGGCGGCCCGACCTCCTCGTGTGCGAGGAGCTGGACTTCGGCGCGATGGTCGTCGCCGAGCGGCTTGGCCTGCCGCATGCGACCGTGCTGGTCAGCGCCACCGGTGCCTTCGTGCGCCCCGAGCTCGTCGCCGGACCGCTGGACGAAGTCCGCGCCGAGCACGGTCTGCCGCACGATCCTGGCCTCGCGATGCTCAGCCGCTATCTCGTTCTGACGCCCTTTCCCCGGAGCTTCCGCGATCCCGGTTTCCCGCTGCCGGACACGGCACACCACGCTCGTCTCCTCACGATCGACGCGACGCGAAGCGAAGCCGCTCCGCCCTGGCTGACGCGCCTGGATGACGTGCCGACCGTGTATTTCACGCTCGGCACCGTCTACAACATGGAGTCCGGCGACCTGTTCCAGCGCGTGCTGGCGGGACTCCGCGACCTTCCCATCAACCTCATCGTCACAGTGGGGCGAGACCTCGACCCGGATGAGTTGGGCACGCAGCCGGCCAACGTTCACATCGAGCGGTTCATGCCTCAGGCGGCACTTCTGCCTCACTGTGACCTGGTCGTGTCGCACGCCGGCTCGGGCAGCGTGCTGGGCGCGCTGGCGCATGGGCTGCCGATGGTGTTGCTACCGATCGGCGCAGACCAGCCGCTGAATGCGGCGCGCTGTCAGGCGCTGGGAGTCGCGGACGTGCTCGACGCCGTGGGCGCAACGCCGGAGATGGTACGCGCGGCAGTGACGCGCGTGCTTGCCGACGCGGGCTTTCGAGAGGCCGCCGAGCGCATCCGTGATGAGCTCGCCGCTCTGCCGGAGCCGGAATACGCGGTCACGCTCCTCGACAGGCTCGCATCAGGGAGAGCGCCACTCCACTCGGCCTGATTCGCCCTGCGGTCCGACTTCAACTTCGAAGCGCAAGCGACCACCCACGCGACCGAGTAGGGGGGTCCGGAGCGAAGACCCGGTGCACGCCCACCCTGCCCGCCTGAGCCTCCATCCAAGCCCAAGAATGGCGTTAGGAACCTGGGGCTTGTCGCCAGTCCCGCGAGCCTCTGTCACAGAACGGGTGAGGGAATACCTACCCTTGCGGCATGGACCAGACCACCTGTATCACGTGCGGCGAGCCGATCACCCAGCCGGCCACCGACCGCCGCCTCTACTGCTCGGGCCGCTGCCGGCATCAGGCGGCATCGACGACGCGCTACAAGAGGCTCGGACGCAAAGTGGACCTGGCCTGCTGAGCGCGGCTACTTGAGCTCGAAGACCACGACCACGTTCGCGGTGATGTCGAGCTGACCCGGCTCGATGGGCACGCTCTTGGCCGCCCCGGCTGCGGACGCGCCGTACATCGGGCTGGGGACCGAGCCCGACATCGCTCGAGCTCATGCTCAGCACCGCGCCGACGCTCTTGCCGGCGGCCTTGGCCATCGCCTCGGCGCTCTTCCGGGCGTCGGCCACGGCCGCGTCGATCGCCTTCGCGCGGGCGGGCGCCGGGTCGTCAACGGTGAACGTGGGCCCGCTGATGTCGTTGGCGCCGGCGGCGTTCGCCGCAGAGATGATCTCGCCGAGCTTGGAGATGTCGCGTACCTTGACCGTCACGCTGAGCGACGCCTGGTAGCCGGTGATGACCTGCTTGCCGTTCTGGTCGACGGTCTGCGGGTAGACGCTGACGTCCTGCGTCTGGATGTCCTCGGCGGCGACGCCCTGCTTCTTGACCGCGGAGGCGATCTGCTCGGCGATCTTTGGACGCCTCGTCGAGAGCCGTCTTGGCGTTGGCCGACGTCGTGGTGACGCCGAAGGACATCTCGGCCGTGTCCGGCACGGCCTGAGTGGTGCCGGCGCCGGAGGCGGTCACGGTGTTGGTGGCGGCGGCGCCAGCCCGCGGGGTGGTGCCGATCTGCCCGCAGCCGGCGAGCGCAACGAGCGCCAGTACGAGAGCCGCGAGCAGTGCGGCAGTGGCGTACCTGTTCCTGAGTGCCATAGCGTTCCCCCTTCGAAGTGTGAGCGCGCCGGCAACGGCTGCGCCGTCCGTGCCCCTGCTCGTGGGACGCTCGCGGGCAGACAGAGGTTCACGGCGATGGCGCTTCTCCAGCTGCCTCGCATGGGACTTGGAGAAGCGCTTCCGCTGAAGGCAACCCGCGACGAGGCGCAGGAGTCGTTCAGGAGAGCTCGGGCCGGCCGTGGCTCGCTCCGCCATGGTGCTACTGCCTCCTACGGATTAGGGTTCCGACTCACACACCTCGGGCGAGGCCGGTAGGGGGGTCGAAGCGGCGGCTCGGCGAGCACCCACCCTGCCCGGCCCCCAACGCGCGAAAGCCCGAAACCGGAGTTTTCGAGGCTAGCGGCTGTAGCAGAACTCGACATCCCCTGCGTTACGAAACGGGTGACGGCGCCGCTACCCTCTGGGCATGGAGACCATCTGCCTCGAATGCGGGTCACCCGTCCTGCTGACGGCGGTGGATGAGGACGACTCTGCGGGCCAGGGACTCCCGCCGGAGGACCTGCAGGCCGCGATTGCGGCCCTCTCCCCCGAGCTTCGGCGCCGCGCCGAGTCGTTCTGCCAGATGGCCTCGGTTTCCGAGGCGTAGCCGTGTCGCGGAACACACGGCATCGGCCCGCAGCCGTGTCGCCGGGCACACGGCTACGGCCTCCTCTAAGACTTCTTCTGATAAAGCGCCGGCGACGCCTGACGGCGCCGGCGCCAACACCAAGATCGATCAAAGGAGCGAGTGGTATCAGGACGGTGTTACCGCCGTGAGAGGGCCCTCCGGCGCGCCCGTTGGGGTGTCAGAAGTTGCGGTTTGAGCCTGAGAACGCGCCCTCGGCGTGAGGCGCCCGAGTCGGTTGTTGCCGATTTGGTGCTAATTGCCGGGGGGTGTGGCAACAAATGCGGCAACAAGTCAGCGGCCCGCGGGGGCTCTGACTCGTAGGCCGGCTCAGCAGCCGCGGGATCCCTCGTTGCTCGCAGACGCCCTGCCTCTTTCAGTGGCTTCCCGTAGCTGCGCGCTCACCTTGCCGGCGGCGACGGCCATGACGCACGCTTGTACCGCGCCGACCTCGCTGCCGCTGATCCCGAGTTCCTTGGCGACGCCAAGGTAGTGCTCCATTCAGGGATAGCAGCCGAGGGCCATGGCGGCGGCGAGGTGGACGAGGAGCGTCTCCTTCTCGCCCAGGATCTCGTTGTGCCGCGCCGCTTCGTAGAAGTCATCCCATGCCTTCTTCTGGTCCAACGGTAGCATTGGCCCTCCTAGCAGTCGCACCTCGGCTCAGCGCCGGTGAGCCACCCGTTGATGATCGCCTGCGCACAGCCCACGCCGGGCTCGACGCTGATGGCGCCGGGGACGCAGTTGAGCGCGCAGGCGCCGCACTCCATGCAGGCGCCTCGGTCTGCGAGCGAGGCCCGGCCGCCGGCAATGGCGAAGACGGCGTGCGGGCACACGGCGACGCACAGCCCGCAGCCGTTGCAGCGGGCAGGGTCGAGTTCAAGGGTGACGGCCTCTTCGATGTAGCGCAGCGTTGGCATCGCTCTCACCTTCCCGGCCGGCTTGCAAGCCAGGCGCTGACCGCCACCGCAGCTGCTGCACCCTGCCAGGGCAGCGCCCTGCGCATCTCGAGCTCGACGCCGGAGGGCGAGGTGATCGGGGAAGCACCGGTGAAGCTCATCGCCGCATACGAGGCTACCGCAGGAACACCCGCGAGCAGTGCGAGCCTGGCGGCCGGGGAGAGCCGGCGGCCCACCGTCGCCGCGGCAGCCGTCGCCAGCACTCCTCCCGCCACGGCCCCCTTGAGCGAGAAGGCGCGGCCGGGCAGCCAGGGCAGCGCCAGCGGCGTCACGCCGCCTCCGGCCAGCAAGGCGAGCCACGCAGCGCCGATGACCGGCACTCCGCGGCGAAGCGCCCGGGTCGGCGAGATCCCGTCGCGTCCGACGGCCGAGACTGCGAGGATGCCGGCGTAGGCCACGAGCACGCGGCGGTCCCAAACGAACGACAGCTCCTCAGGCACTAGCACTGCTCGCTCGCGCACGTCGAAGGTCACCTTGCGCATATCCCCATCTGCCTTCATGCCTGCAGCGAGGAACGCGGGCAGATCGGCCGCTCGGACCGGCCCGAAGGTCACGCGGAAGCCGCAGGCCTCCTTGACCTCATGCGCCGCGACTCCGGGCGCCGAGAGCTGCGGGAGCACGAGACGGCGATGCTCCACGACCTCGGCCAGCCGCGACTCGCGGACCATGCGGGCGACCTCCTCGGCGCAGAACGTGCCCTTGCCGGCGGCGCACCAGACGTTGATGCCGCGCGTGTCGACGACGAGCAGCCAGGCATCGAGCTCGTCGAGGGAGGAGCGCAGCTGGTCGAACGTGAGCTTGTAGTTGGCGGTGACGAGCACCGGCGAGGTCGATGCAGGCGCTCCGAGAGCGTAGAGGCCGGGCCTCACGCGGTAGTCGTCGCGGCCGAAGCCCCAGCGCACGCGCCAGGCGCCGAGGCGATCGGCGGACATGATGTCGCGGGACACCTTCAGCACGGGGCCCGCGGGCGTGTCGAGAGAGCCGATGACGTAGGCCGCGGGACCGTAGGCAAAGTCGGAAGGAGGCGCAGGCGGGGCGCCGCAGCAGGGAGTCTGTCGGGGCGCCGCTTCTTCTCGCTGCACCGGCGCACCACAGCAGGCACTCTGCTTCTCGGCGGGCGCGGCCTCGACCGCGCTGCCGCAGCAGGAGCCGCCGGGCATGGACGATGGAGGGCAGCAGGCTGCCTCGGACGACGACACGCCGCCTCGATCGGCTCCGCGCACGAACGTCAGGCGCTGAGCGCAGTCGTGATGAGGGACGTGACCTCGGCCTTGGAGGGCACGCGGCCGCTGGAGACGACGTTGCCGTCGATGACGAGGCCGGGTGTCGACATCACGCCGTAGCCCATGATCGTCTGCATGTCGCTGACCTTCACGACCTCGGCGTCGTCGATGGCCAGGTCCTTGACGGCCTCCTCGGTGATGGCCTGAGCTTGTCGCAGTTGCCGCAGCACGAACCGAGAATCTCGAGCTTCATGGTCTGTCTCCTCTGACGCAGGATTACTTGGCGGACTTCGCGCGCACCCCGGCTGTGGGGGTCGCACAGGCCGAGGCCATCGGGATCGCCGGCTGCGGCGAGTTGCGGAGGCGCTCGACGTAGGCGAGGAAGCCCGCCAGGTCGGCGTCGAAGCGCTCCCAGTTGATCGAGTAGTAGGTGCGCGCGCCCTCGTCGCGCATGTTGCACGAGTCCGGCCTCCCTGAGCAGGCTGAGGTGGTGCGAGACGAGCGGCTGACTGAGGTCGAGCGGCCCGGTCATCTCGCAGACGCAGCGCTCGCCGCACGAGCAGGAACTCGATGATCTGCGCGCGCGTCGAGTTGCAGAGCGCCTTGAACAGCGGCACGTAGTCCTCGATCGTACCTTGGCGGGTCGGCTGCTTGGCCATCAGGTCACTTCCCTTCCGCCCAGCGGTGGGTCACAGACTTCCTCGAGCTCCCGCCGCGACCGCGGCCGGGATGGGCTCGTCCGTCATGCCCCAGTACTTGCGCCCCATCCAGAGGGCGACGTTGACGAGCCCGATCATCACCGGCACCTCGATCAGCGGCCCGATCACGGCTGCGAAGGCCACGCCGGAGCCGATGCCGAACACGGCGATGCTCACGGCGATCGCCAGCTCGAAGTTGTTGCTGGCGGCGGTGAAGGAGAGGGTCGCGGTCTTCGAGTAGTCGGCGCCGATCCTGCGGCCCATGTAGAAGCTCACGAAGAACATGATCACGAAGTAGCAGAGCAGCGGGATGGCGATGCGCACGACGTCGAGCGGCAGCTTGACGATGAGATGGCCCTTGAGGCTGAACATGACGAGGATGGTGAACAGCAGGGCGATGAGCGTAAGCGGGCTGATGCGCGGGATGAACTCCTGCTCGTACCACTCGCGGCCCTTGTACTTGAGCCCGAGGTAGCGCGTCAGCATCCCGGCGAGGAACGGGATCCCGAGGTAGATGAAGACGCTCTTGGCGATCTGGCCGATGGAGACGCCGACGGCGACGCCGTGGAGGCCGAAGAGCGGCGGCAGCTTGGTGACGAAGATCCAGGCGAAGAGGCTGAAGAACACGACCTGGAAGACCGCGTTGAAGGCGACGAGGCCGGCGGCGTACTCGGTGTCGCCCTTGGCGAGCTGGTTCCAGACGATCACCATGGCGATGCAGCGCGCCAGGCCGATCATGATGAGGCCGACCATGTACTGCGGGTAGTTGTGCAGGAAGACGATCGCCAGGAAGAACATGAGCAGCGGCCCGATCACCCAGTTCTGCACGAGCGAGAGCCCGAGGATCCTGTAGTCGCGGAAGACGTCGCCGAGCTCCTCGTACTTCACCTTGCGAGCGGCGGATACATCATCACGATGAGGCCGATGGCGATGGGGATGTTGGTGGTGCCCACCGACCAGCGCTGGATGAACGCGGGCAGGCCGCTGATCGCCCAGCCGAGGCCGACGCCGATGAACATGGCGAGGAAGATCCACAGCGTCAGGTAGCGGTCGAGGAATGAGAGTCGCTTGATCGTGCCTTCGGCCATGCGGGAGTCTCCTGTGTCAACGAGGGTCAACGACGCCTCTTGACCTTACATCGACATAGGTTTATGGTCAAGACGCTTGATATAAACACTCGTCGATGAAAGGAACCGCAGTTGAGGACGCTCACGCTCGAGGCCCCCTTCGCCCTCTTCAGCGACGTGCACGGCAACCTGCCGGGCCTCGAGGCCATCCTCGCCGACATCGAGCGGCGCGGCGTGCCCGCCACCATCTCGCTCGGCGACCTCGTCGGCTACGGCCCCTCGCCCAACGAGGTCGCGCTGCTCGTGCGCGACCGCGGCATCCCCAGCCTCATGGGCAACTACGACCAGGGCATCGGCTTCGAGACCGGCGACTGCGGCTGCGTCTACAAGACCGACGAGCAGCGCGCCGAAGGGGCCGCCTCGCTGGCGTGGACGCAGGAGGCCGTCACCGACGAGGTCAAGGCCTACCTGCGCACGCTCGAGGACCACTTCACGTTCGCGACGCCCGCCGGCGACCTGCTCGCCGTCCACGGCAGCCCGCGGCGCATCAACGAGTACCTCTTCGAGGACCGGCCGGAGAAGGCCATGGCGCGCATGGCCGATGAGTATCCCTACCCCGCGATCTTCTTCGGACACACGCACGTGCCCTACGCGCGCCCGATCGGCGAGACCGACGTTCGTCAACGTCGGCAGCGGCGGGCGCCCCAAGGACGGCGACTGGCGGGTCTGCTACGCGATCGTCGACCCGGCGAAGCTGGGCTCCGCCGGCTTCGTCGAGTTCGTGCGCGTCCCCTACGACTACGAGCGGCTGCAGCGCGAGCTCGCTGCGACGCCGCTGATCACGAGCTTCGCGGGTCCGACGAGGACAAGGGATGATGCGTCGTGAGCTGAGCAGGTGCTCGAGGCGGTCCAGCCCGCGGAGGTCGAAGCAGGGATGCCGGTACCAGACGAACTGCCGGTGGTGCCCGACCTGTGCCTGCTCGCCGGGGACGGCCGCTGGTCTGGAACCGGAAGCGACTAGCGGCGCCCGGCAACTTCTTCGCGCGGATCTGGATGGCCCTTCCGCTCTGGCTCCGCCTGACGCTGGGCGTCGGCCTCTGGGCGGTCGTCTACCACTTCTGGCTGCCGTTCAACGTCTGGCTGTTCCACGACACTCTGCACCTGCCAGACAGCAGCTGGGCGTCGGCGCTCGAGTTCTTCGTCTACGACAGCGTCAAGGTGCTGCTCCTCCTCACGCTCGTCGTCTTCGGCGTCGGCGTCGTGCGCTCGTTCTTCAGCCCGGAGCGCACCCGCGCGCTGCTGCGCGGCCGCCGCGAGGCCACCGGCAACGTCATGGCCGCGAGCCTCGGCATCGTCACCCCCTTCTGCAGTTGCTCGGCGGTGCCGCTCTTCATCGGCTTCGTCGAAGCCGGCATCCCGCTGGGCGTGACCTTCTCGTTCCTCATCGCCGCGCCGATGGTCAACGAGATCGCCCTGGTGCTGCTCTACGGCCTCTTCGGCTGGGGTCGCCGCCCTCTACCTCGTCACCGGCCTCCTCATCGCCATGGTCGCCGGCTGGGTCATCGGGCGCCTGAAGATGGAGCACTACATCCAGGACTGGGTGCTCGAGATCAGGATGGGCGAGGCCGCCGCCGCGAGCGAAGACCTCTCCTGGGCGGCGCGCGTCGAGCTACGCCTGGCAGGCGGTCAAGGACATCGTCGGCAGGGTCTGGCCCTGGGTGCTCGCCGGCATCGCCGTCGGCGCCCTCATCCACGGCTACGTGCCGCAGAACTTCATGGCCGGCATCATGGGCGCCGGCACCTGGTGGAGCGTGCCGCTCGCGGTCCTGCTCGGCATCCCCATGTACTCGAACGCCGCCGGCATCATCCCCATCGTGCAGGCGCTGCTCGAGAAGGGCGCGGCGCTGGGCACGGTGCTCGCCTTCATGATGTCCGTCATCGCGCTCTCGCTGCCCGAGACGATCATCCTCAAGAAGGTCCTCAAGTGGCAGCTCATCGCCGTCTTCCTCGGCGTGGTCGGCGTCGGGATCATGTTCGTCGGCTTCCTCTTCAACGCGGTCCTCTAGGGCCCGCCTCCAGCGAAAGGTCCTCCATGAACGTCAAGCGTCTGATCGTCGTCCTCGGCCTCGCCGGCTTCATCGTCATGGCCGACAACTGGGTCGTCTCGCCGCTGCTGCCCTCGATCGCTCGACGACTGGGCGTCCAGCCGGCGCGCGCCGGCATCCTGATCGCCGCGTACATGCTGCCCTTCGGCCTCTTCCAGCTCCTCTACGGGCCGCTCGCCGACCGCTTCGGCAAGCTGCGCATCATCGGCATCAGCCTCGTCTTCTTCACCGTCGCGACCGGCCTCTGCGCCGCCGGCATCGCACCTCGGCGACCTCACCGCCTACCGCGCCCTCACCGGGATCTTCGCCGCCGCGACCATGCCCGTCTCGCTGGCGCTGATCGGCGACCTCGTGCCGATGAAGCAGCGCCAGCAGGCGATCGCCACCTTCATGGGCATCGCCTTCCTCGGCCAGGCCACCTCGATGACCATCGGCGGGACGATCGCCGCCGTCACCAGCTGGCGCGGCGTCTTCATCACCTACGCCGTGGTCGCCGCCGTGATCACCGTCGTGCTGCTCGTCACGGCGCGCTCCTTCGCCGGCGAGCTCCACGGCGACCCGCACAGCCAGTTCGTGAAGCCCTACGCCCGCCTGCTCGGCCACTGGCCCAGCCTGCGTACCTACCTGGTCGTGTTCTTCGAGGGCATGCTCATCCTCGGCTCGTTCTCGTACCTCGGGGCGTTCGCCGTCGAAGAGCCTCGGCCTCGGCACCTTCGAGATCGGCCTGCTGATGGCCGTGTTCGGGGTCGGGGTGATCGCCGCCAGCCGCGCCTCCGGGCGCCTCGCCGCGCGCATCGGCCGCAACCGGCTGGTCGCGCTCGGGCTGGCGTCGCGCCGCGGCCGCCGATCTCCTCGTCGTCGTCGGCTCGGCCCGCACTCGCCGTCGTGGCCGATCGGCGTGCTCCTGCTCGGCCTCGGCTTCATGTTCGCGCACTCCTCGCTGCTCACCACGGCGACCCAGTTCGCCGCCAAGGCGCGCGGCACCGCGATGTCGCTGGTCGCCTTCGCCTTCATGGTCGGCGGCGCCATCGGCACGGCGCTCGGCGGGCGCATCATCGAGGCGACGAGCTACCACGAGTTCTACCTCATCGGCGGCGTCGGCCTCGCCGCGCTCACGCTGGTCGCGCTCGTCGCCGTGCCGGCGCAGGCGCACCTCGAGGAGACGCCCCTGCATCCGAGTCTGCAGGTAGCTCCCGCGGAAGACCTCGGCAGCGACAACGCCTGAAAGGACGGCTTCGGTGGACACCCTGACGACCTTCAGCGACCGAGCCGAGTTCGAGCGGGCAGTGACGCTGCTCGGACGGCTCGGCGTCGACTACGACGTCATCTCGCCCTACCCCGGCTTCGCAG
>CAVPXV010000006.1:2500-947642 GCA_963709845.1 uncultured Thermoleophilia bacterium | reverse complement strand
TGTCGAACGTCCTGCCCTTCGTGTCGTCGCCCAGCACCAGGCCGGCGATCGGGGTGGTGCTCAGCGACTCAGTCCGCGAGAGCGCGGTGACGGCCGCGCCGTCGTACCACACCGCGACCTGACCGCTGCCGACCGCCACCCGCACCTGCAGCTGGTGCCAGGCGCCGGTGGTCACCGTGATGGTGCTCTTCCTCGTGGCCTTGACGCTGGTGTACGACAGGGCTCCGCTAGCGTTCAGGAACACGGACACGATCGCCCCGCTATTCGCGGTACTGAACCTGAGCAGATTCGCCGAGCTGCTGCTTTTGCGGCTGATCACCTTGAACCAGACCCGGTAGTACAGGTCGGGTGCCGGCTGGGCGAGCGTCTTGGTGACAGCGGCCGCCGTGCCCGTGCTCTTGGCACGCCCCGCCCAAGCGCCGTTGTGGACCTGGGTCGACTGCACGGTGAACGCGGCGGTCGTCGTGGTCCACGCCGCCTTGGTCCCGGTCTCGAAGTCGTCCGCGAACAAGGTCAGCGGTATTGGCGGGGTGGTCGCCGTAGCGACCGCAGAGAGCGCTGAGACGTTGCCGGCCGCGTCGAAGGCGCGGACCTGGTAGGAGTACGTCGTGGCCGCGCTCACCGCGCGGTCGCTGTAGCTCGTGCCGGTCACGGTCGCAAGCAGCGAGCCGCCGCGGTAGAGCTCGTAGCCGGCCACGCCGACGTCGTCGGTCGCGGCGGTCCAGCTCAGGTCGACACGGCCCGCGGCGGCCGTGGCGATCAGGCCGGCCGGAGTCGAGGGTGACGCGGTGTCCGGTGCCGCCGGGGTGGCGACTGCGGCGGCGGCCGAGAGACCGGAGACGTTGCCGGCGGCATCCAGGGCCTGCACCGCATAGGAGTAGGTCGTACTGCCGGCGACGGCGCGGTCGGTGTAGCTCGTGTCGGTCGCCGTCGCGAGCAGCTGCCCGTCGCGGTAGAGCCGGTACCCGATCACCCCCACGTCGTCCGTCGCAGGGGACCAGGTCAAGTCGACGCGCTCGAAGCTCATCGCCGACGCGACCAGGTCGGCCGGGACGCTGGGCGGAGTCGTGTCGGCCCATGGCGTGATCGCCGCGACCGCGTCGGAAAGGGCCGAGACGTTGCCCGCCGCATCGAAGGCGCGTACCTGATACGAGTACGCGGTGCTGGCGGCCACAGTGTGGTCGGCGTAGCTCGTGCCGATCGCCGTCCCAATCAGCATCCCGTCCCTGAAGACCTCGTAGCCGGCCACGCCGTAGTCGTCGAACGCGGCGGTCCAGCCGAGATCGACGCGGTCGGCGCTGGCCGGTGTGGCAGTCAGGTCGGCCGGCGCCGAAGGCGCCGTCGTGTCCGGCGGCAGCGGCGTGGTCACCGTGGCCGCCGCCGAGAGGCCCGAAGCGTTGCCGGCCGCGTCGAAAGCGCGCACCTTGTAGGAGTAGGTCGTGGCGGCGCTCACCGTGCGGTCGCTGTAGCTCGTGCCGGTCACGGTCGCTAGCAGAGTCCCGTCACGGTAGACCTGATAGCCGCTCACGGCGACGTCGTCGGTGGCGGCGGTCCAGCTCAGGTCGACGCAGTCGTAGCTCCCGGCCGCCGCGGCCAGGCCGGACGGGACGCCCGGCGCCCTTGTGTCCACGTATGCGGCCGAGGCGACGACGTCGTCGAAGGCCACGTCGAAGGCCCTGCCGCTGCTGTTGTCACCTAGTAGCAAGCGCCCTATGGCTGTGCTGCCGATCGCGTCGGCTCGCGTGAGCGCGGCCACCGGGCTGCCGTCGAGCCAGACCGTCACCTGCCCGGCCGAGACGCCGGCCCGCACCTGCAGTTCGTGCCAGACGCCGGCGGTCACTGTCGTGGAGCTGGTCCTGGCCGTGCCGGCCACGTCGTTCCGGTACGCGAGCGTACCGCTGGACGTCACGTACACGCCCATCACAGCGCCGTTCGCTGCCGTGCGGAACCGGGCCAGGTAGACTGCGTTGCTGCCCCGGCTGACGACTTTGAACCAGGTCCGGTAGTAGAGGTCGGAGAGGGGGTCGCTCAGGTCGTGCAGCGCGTACGCCGCAGTCCCCGTACCCACCGCGCGGGCCGCCCACGAACCGGCATGCACCTGCGTCGTCTGGGCTGTCACGTTGCCGCTGACGGTCCACGCACCGAGCGCGCTCGACTCGAAGTCATCGGAGAAAGCGACCGGCGTGTACGGCGGCGACGTCACCGTCGCCGCGCTGGAGAGCTCCGAGGAGTTGCCGGCTGCGTCGTAGGCCCGCACCTGGTAAGCGTACGTCCCGTTCGCGGCCACCGACCGGTCGACGTAGCTCGTGACGCCGGCGGCGGTCGTCCCGATCAGGAGCCCGTCTCGGTACACCCGGTAGCCCACGACCCCGACGTCGTCCACGGAGGGACCCCAGCTGAGGTCCACGCGGTCGTAGCGCGTCGCCGTACCGATCAGCCAGATTGGCGCGCTCGGGGCCGTTGTGTCGGGGGTCGTCCCGGTGGTGACGTTGTGGGCGTTCTCCGATCCGCTGTCGGTCAGGATCGAGCCGCCGCTCGTCGGCGTGACGTAGTAGGCCCAGGCGTAGTGGTCCTCGTAGAGCGTGATGCGCACGTAGCCGATCTGGTTGTTGCAGTCGCCCGCGTCGGCCCGAGAGGCCTCGGGCAACACCCCGCTCGCCGGGCCCGACGCGGCGTTGTAGACGTAGCCGTACTGGCTCGCAGTCGGGCCGCTGATTTGGCGGATACCGTTGGCGTCGGTGTAGCCCGCCTTGTTCATCTTCGGCCAGCGCGTGTACTGGTGGACGTGGCCGCAGAGGGTGAGGTCGGCGTGGGCGTCGTAGAGCAGGTCGTAGAGGGCCGCCGCGTAGGTGTCGCACTCGCTCGTCGGGTGCTCCATGGCGACCGACCAGCGGGGGCCGTGCATGACGGCGACGATGGGCTGGTTGGGGTGGGCGGCGAGATCGGCCTTGAGCCAGTTGTACTGGGCACTGCCCTTGGCGGTGGCGTCAGAGTAGGTATCGGAGTCTTGGTTGGCTATCGAGAGGAAGTACACCCGCCACGTCGTGCTCCCGACCGAAATCTCCTGGACGTAGTAGCGGTGCCCCTGGTTGCTCGCAAGGGTGCCGCCGGGGGTGCTAGCGAAGCAGGTGTCATAGCCCGGCGACGAGGCCGGGTTCGTGTCGAAGTCGTGGTTACCGGGGACGGCGTAGGTGATGGAGTTGAGGTAGTTGCCGAAGGTGACGCCGTAGCCCCAGGTGCTGTTCGTGTAGTCGGTCGCCCCAGCGTACTGGATGTCGCCGCCGTTCCAGAAGGCGTCGGGGTCCGAGGCGTCGATGGCGGCGCGCACGGCGTTGTTGCGGGCAAGCCCCGAGGAGCGACAGTGGATGTCGTCTGTGAAGGCGGCGACGTACGTCGCCGGCCCGGTGACCGAATCGCTGGCGGCGGTCGTCGTCACCGTGTAGGCCCCTTGGGTCTCCGCAGCCGGCGTTGTCGCACTCGCGACAGAAGGCTGCAGCAGGACGACGAAGGCGACTACGACGCACAGTGAGACCAAATGACGAGCTCTCATGGCACACCCCCCATGGATGGCCTCCCCCTTTGGTGATCCTACTCGACCCAACGGCGATTCACAGTGGTAGGAGGCGTTGTCGCTGGCTTCGCCGGGGTCGCCTGAGGTCGGCGTCGTCGCGTGGCAGGCGCAGGAGCGGCTCCCCGGCGGTCATCGTGCTGTCGCATCAGCCGTGGGAGGAGTCGGGCAAGGCGTGGTGCCGCGTGGCCTCACGCGGCGGGACGTAGACCTCAGGGCCTGCACGATCAGCGTGCCCCGCGCGCGAGTCACGGTCGGCACCAGCCCAGCATGAGGCCGCCGTCACCATGTGTGACGGCGGCCTTCGTCGTGTGAGAGTGCTGCAAATGCCACACATGCTGCCAGAGCAGAGTGGTGCCCCCAACGGAATTCGAATCCGTGCTGCCGGCTTGAAAGGCCGGAAGTGCCTGCAAAACAGGCATAAATGTGGTGCAATGGTGTGATTCTTCCACGAGGGCGAGCCTGCAGATTAGGCACCAAAAGAGGCACCAAGGATCGCGAAGGCCGGCCGGTCACCATGCTGAAGCTCTCGCGACGCCACCGAGCGGAGACGTGGGCCCCATCATTACGAGGAGCGCCAGAGCGAGCCTGGGGCGCCGTTCTAGCCTCCACACAGCCCACAAACGCCCATAATCTCCATCGTTTCTGATGGGCATGTTGGCAGGAATGTTGGCAAGGACAGTTGGGACGGCAGGTCAGCCTAGAATGGGAACCCATGAAGAGAGAGATCGAGTGCCGCACCTACTCGGTGCGCGAAGCGGCGCAGGTTCTTGGCCTCGGCCGAAACCACACGTATGGCGCCATCTATCGTGGCGAGATTCCAGCGCTGCGGTTCGGTCGACGCATTGTGGTGCCGAAGGCCGCGCTGGACGAGATACTTGAGAACCCAAGCATGGTGCGCCGAATCTCTGCACCGGCCAAGGCGTGACGAGCGGAGATCGGGTCTGCGTCTGCGATGCGCTGAGCAGATAGCCGGAGTTGCAGCGGGCCTGCTGGAGCGTTCAGCGGGCCCACTGCATTGACCTGCCACTTCCCGCGTCGGCCACAAGAGCACGTGCAACATCTCATCGAAGAGATCTTCTACCTCCAGCAGGTTGGCAATCGCAAATCCGCCAATATCACTCGAAACCGTGGCCACCGCCGTGAGAGGACCCTCCGGCGCGCCATGTCCGGTGACAGAAGCTGCAGTCTGAGCCTGAGAAGGCGGCTCTGAACGACGAGCTTGCCACTGGCCTGTTGCCGATTTGAGACCTATTGTCCTGGTCTACGGCAACAAACGCGGCAACAGAAGAAGAGCAGACGAACTGTCTATGTTCCCTTGGCATTTGGTGGCGTGCGCAGCGCTCGGCAACAGGCCCGTGGGGGCGTCATTCCCGGGGGGGCGTGAGGTGCCGCGCCGAAGCACGTGACGCAGGCGAGGGGTGGGGACAGCAGGCTCACTCGGCAAGAGAACGAGCGGCCCTGCGTGACTGCCTTAGTGCAACCACGCTTCAGGCTCCGGTTCGTAGGGGCCGCCGCTGGTCCACATCTCAGTTGAGTCCCGTAATGTGGTGTACAAGCTCCGGGCCTGAGAGCTGAAGAAGCATCGGCCACCGGAAGCGTCCTAGAATCGTCGTTGTTCCGCCAAGAACAGTGACGAGAGGAGCACCACGATGGCCGACCCGAACAGCATGACCACCAGCACCGCGGCAGGCAAGCTGCTCGCCAGTGAACACGCCGACGTCCTGCGCGAGGCGGTGCGCCTGATGCTGATCGAGATCATGGAAGACGAGGTCGCCGGGCTCGCCGGCGGCGAGCGCTACGAGCGCTCTGCGGAGCGCGTTGCGCAGCGCAACGGCTACCGCCAGCGCCAGTGGGACACGCGCGTCGGCAGCCTCGAGTTGGCGATCCCGCGCCTGAGAAGCGGCAGCTACTTCCCGAGCTTCCTCGAGCCGCGCCGGCGCTCAGAACAGGCCCTGGTCGCGGTGGTCGCCGAGGCCTACGTGAACGGCGTCAGTACGCGCAAGGTCGAGCGCCTCGTCGCCCAGCTCGGCGTCGAGAGCATGAGCCGCACTACGTGACCCGCCTCTGCCGGGTGCTCGACGAGCAGGTGCGCATCTTCCGCGAGCGTCCCCTCGAGGGACGCTACCCCTACCTCTGGCTCGACGCCAAGGTGGAGCGGGTCAGAGAGGGCGGCGGCGTGCGCCACAAGGCCCTGGTCGTCGCCTACGGCGTGCACGAGACGGGACGCCGCGAGGTGATCGGCATCGACGTCGGCGAGGCCGAGACGGAGGCCTTCTGGCGCGAGTTCCTGCGCGGCCTGCTGGCCCGCGGCCTCGATGGTGTGCTCCTCTGCGTCTCCGACGCCCACGAGGGCCTGAAGAAGGCGATCGCCCAGGTGCTCGGCTGCCCCTGGCAGCGCTGCACGGTGCACTTCCTGCGCGACATGCTCGGCCACTGCGGCAAGGCCCAGCAGCCGCTCGTCGCCACCGCCATCCGCCAGGTCTTCGCCGCCGAGACGCTCGATGAGGCCCGCGCGCGACTGGCCGGCGTGGTCGCCACCCTTGAGACCGCAGCGCCCAAGGTGGCCCTGCTCCTCGAGGCCGCCGAGGAGGAGCTGCTCGCCTTCATGGCCTTCCCGGCCGAGCACTGGACGAAGCTGCGCTCGACCAATCCGCTGGAGCGCCTCAACAAGGAGATCGCCCGGCGCAGCGACGTGGTCGGCATCTACCCGAACGACGCGAGCCTCATCCGCCTCGCCGGGGCGCTGCTGCTCGAACAGAACGACGAATGGCTCGTGGGCCGACGCTACCTCTCGGCGGAGTCGCTCGCCGGGCTCTACGCCGCGCGGCAGGTCGAGGAGCCGGAGCGCCCGGCGCCGAGGGCACGGGAGGTGGTCCTGCTCACGACTCGATGACCCTGACGACGATCAGGAACTACACCACGTCGGGGGACTTGACCCACATCTCACAGCAGCTGCCAAGCGTGATCTCAGGCCCAGCTCAGGAGAATCGATTAGCCTTCCCGGTGGCTAATACGCCTTGCGCGGCCCTCCCCGCCGCACAACGCGCTCCGGCCTCGGCTCAGGAGCGCCGCTCCCGGGTCCACCGCTCCTAACCTCCTGGCGGTGGACCCGCCTGCGCCAAGAGTCCGAGCAAACGCTCAACCTCGTGATCGCTCAAGAAGAGACTCACAGGACTCTCTCAGTTCCTGCACAGGGCAGATTCAGCGGAGCCGATTAGGCTGCCTTGGATTGCGCCTGTCGAGGGCCACGTGATGGCGCCGAGCATGAAGCCCACCACTATCACGACGAGAGGACCCTGCATGAGACGACTCACCGTCACCCTGGTCGCTGTCGCGACGCTCGTCACAGTCGCCGCGGTCGGTGCTTTCGCCACGGGCTGTGCCGGCAACAGCGTGCCGAGCGACGCCGTCGCCACGGTCGGAGGCGTATCAGTGACTAAGGCCGACTTCCAGCAGCTGCTCACTCAAGCGCAGGCCCAGATGAAGGCTTCAGGTATGACTATGCCGGCCAAGGGCAGCGCCACATACGACCACTACGTCGCCCAAATCGTCGCGTACCTCATCCAGGAGAAGGTCGTGGCCCAGAGCGCCAAACAGCTGGGAGTCTCCGTCACCGACAAGGAAGTCAACGACCAGATCGCGCAGATCGAGAAGTCTTACGGCGGCGAGAAGAAGGTCCTCTCGCTGCTCAAGCAGCAAGGGATGACGATGGAGCTGCTCAAGCGCTCCATCAGAAGCCAGACGCTCGCCCAGCGAGCGGCAGCGGTCGTCACCAAGAAGGCGTCTGTGAGTGATGCCCAGATCCAGGCCTACTGGAAGGCGCACAAAGCCCAGTACCTCAAGAAGAAGAAGACGAACACGCTCGCAAAGGCGAAAGCGACGATCGAGCAGACCCTGCTGTCCGCCGACCAGCAGCAGCTTTGGAGCGCATGGCTCTCGGCCAGAGAGAAGGCTCTCGGGGTCGCCTACGCCGCAGGGTACGACCCCGCACAGCTGACAGCTTCTCCCTCCGCCTCCCCTTCTTCTTCCGGTGGCTGATGACGTGCCCAGCCCAAGCCACGCCCCCCTAAGACACCTCAGCCGTTTCGTTACTACCTTGCCTGGCACTGACCGTCTCGCCGAGCACGGGATTGGGGAGTTCTCAGTCGCGTCTCAGGCTACTCCCATCGACATCTCAACCTGGCTTGGCAAACTTCGGCGACCGAGAGATACGAGGAAGAATGGTCAACGAGACTACCGGTGATTCTCGGGTTGCATTGAATGATCTGCCCAACGCGAACGACCGCGAGACCGTCCTCGATGCGCGTGGCCTCGTGCGCACCTACCGGCGCGGCCAGTTCGACGTGCCGGTCCTCAAGGGACTGGACCTCCAAGTGGAGCGCGGCGAATGGGTCGCTTGCACCGGCAGGTCCGGTTCCGGCAAGTCGACCCTCCTCAACGTTCTGGGCTTGCTCGACAGCGCCGACGGTGGCAGGTACCTGCTCGCCGGCCAGGACGTCAGCGAACTCGACGATGCCGGTCGTGCGGGCACGCGAAACCAGCTCCTGGGTTTCGTGTTCCAGCTGCACAACCTGCTGCCGCGAACCACGGCGCTCGAGAACGTCGCCACGCCACTGGTCTATCGAGGCGTGAAGCGCTCTGATCGACTACGCCTCGCGCGCGAGGCGCTCGGCGCGGTCGGCCTGGCCGACCGTGCCGACCACGACCCCAACGAGCTCTCGGGCGGGCAGATGCAGCGCGTGGCGATCGCTCGCGCGCTCGTCGGCGACCCCGGGGTACTGCTCGTCGACGAGCCCACGGGCAATCTCGACCTCCAGGCGACGGCAGAGGTCCTCGAACTGCTCGACCGGCTGCACGAGGGCGGCCGGACGATCGTCATGATCACCCACGAAGAAGACGTGGCCGAGCACGCCGACCGGCGGCTGGTGCTCGGCGACGGCATCCTGCACGACTTCCACTCTGAATCCGCGGAGGCGCACAAGTGAACCCATCCCTCACCGGCCGGCCACGCCGCAACGTCCGCCCGGCGGGCATGGCACTCCTCTCCCTCCTCGTCCTTGCGGCGCTGGCCGCCGTCCTCTCGGGGTGCGGCTCGAAGTCCTCGAACACGCCGGCTGCCGGCGCAACGCCGACGGCGATACAAGTGATGGCTACGGCCACGCGCGGCAATCTCACGCAGTCAGCCATGGGCACGGCCAAGGTGACGAAGTCCGGCGGCAAACTGTTGGTCGTCGCGACCATCGCTGCGCAAAGCGCTTCGTCGGTGGCGGAAGGCCAGAAGGCTACGGTCTTCTTCCTGCGCGGCGGGAGCTTCCCGCAGGCCGGCCAGAGCGGCGTGCCGCAGCCGCAGGGGAGCGGCGTTCCGCAGGGTGCGCCGAGCGGCATGCCTCAGCCCCAAGGGAGTGGTATGCCGCAGCCGCAGGGCAGTGGTGCCCCGTTCCCCCAAGGCGGCCAGGGCGGCCAGGGCGGGTTCCCCGGCGGCCAGGTCTCCCCGGCGGCCAGCGTGGTGGCACCGCCGGCACCGTGACCGCCGTTACCACCAACTCCGACGGCAGCGCCGCCGCGACCATCTCCGTGGACAAGCTTCCTTCGGGCGCAAAGGTCGGCTCTACGGGCTTCGCCCGCATCGAGGTCAAGGTCTTGGCCAGCAACGTCGTCTTGATCCCTACCGCGGCCGTCAAGGGCAGCGGGAGCTCGGCCACCGTGCAGGTCATCGCGAGCGGCACAACGGAGACGCGGACCGTCACCGCCGGGCAGCAGTCCGGGGGCATGACCGAGATCGTCTCGGGGCTGAACGAGGGCGAGAACGTCGTGTACTCGCAGGCCTTCCGCGGCTTCCCCGGCGCGGGCGGCAGAAGTGGCGCACCCTTCCCACAGGGCGGCCAGAGCGGCGCGCCGTTCCCGCAGCAGGGCGGCCAGTCCGGAGGGAGCTTCTGATGACTTGTCTTGATGGACGGCCGGCCGGCGCGGCGGGTGACGAGCTGAGTGGAGGAGTGCGGGAATGAAGAAGAAGCGTTGGCTGATTGTCGCGGTCCTCGTGATCCTGATTGCCGCGGTGGCCGCGGGAGCCTACTTTTGGTTCGGCCGCAACACGCCGTCGAGCGTGCACTACCTGACGGCGAAGGTGACTAAGGGCACGATCTCGCAGACCGTTTCCGCCGACTTCGCCCTGAGCTCCGCCAACGGCACCACGTCGATCGCCATGGGCGGCGGGGCGGCGAGCAGCTCGTCGAGCTCCTCGTCGAGCTCGTCCTCGACCAGCTCGCCGTCCGCGACCACGTCGAGCGTCGATCCGTCGACTTCACTCGCCTCAGCCGAGGTCCCGGCGTCGAGCCATGCGAGCGCAACGGCCACGGCCGTTTACGCCGCGTACACAGGGCACGGCTCGGCCGTGACGCTCTACGCGAGCGATGTGCTACCTGCGGCCTCCGGCGATTCGGGGAGTCCGTCCCCCTCGCCTACCGCGACCGAGACGACGACCCCGGCTCCGACTCCGACGCCCACGCCGACCCCGACGAAGACGAAGACACCGTTCCCCTCGCCTTCGCCTTCCGCGACCAGCTTCCCCTCAGGCGGTTCGGGAGGTTCGGGCGGCGCCGTCAGAGGGTCCTCGGGCGGCTCCGGCGCCTCATCCAACTCCAACTCCAGCTCGAGCACCTCCACCTCCAGCGGAGTCGTCACGCGCCTGTTGCTGCCTGCCGGCTCGAAGCTCGCGACGCTGCAGCGGCTGCTGTCGGTGTCGGGCAAGCCGGTGTTCGCCTTCGTGAGCTCATCGCCGCTGTGGAAAGACCTGTCGACGGATCTCACGTCGGGCGACCAGCGCACCAACGTCGGGACGCTGCAGCGAGCCCTCAAGTTCAAGGGGTACTACAAGAAGGCAATCAACGGCCGCTTCACATCCGCGACCGAGACGGCCTTCAAGAAGTGGCAGAAGGCTCAGGGCATGAGCGCCACCGGCATCCTCAGCGTGACGCGCTTCGTGTGGATGCCGGTCGGCAGCGTGCTCACCTCGTGGTCGGTCAACCTCGGCAGCCACGTAATTCCGGCACCGCGCTAGCCTCAGTGGTCTCACCTAGCCGGCTTTCCGCTTCGGCGTCGATCAGCCAGTCAGACATCGCCAGTCTGAAGGTCGGTCAGAAGGCCCAGATGACGATTGACGGCTACACGAGCGACGCCTTCACCGGCCGCATCAGCTTCATCTCGAGCGAGCCGGCGTCGAGCAGCTCCTCGGCCACGAGCTCGTCGAGCTCCACCCAGTACTCCATCACCATCTCCTCCCAGAGCCTGCCGAAGTTCGCAAAGTCGGGGATGACGGGCACCCTCAACATCGTCCTCAAGCAGGCGAGCAACGTGCTCATGGTGCCGACTTCAGCCGTCTCAGGCAGCGCCAGCACCTCGTTCGTGCGCGTCATGCAGGACGGCCAGCCGGTCTTCCGGCAGGTCGAGACCGGTATGGCTACCTCGTCGTACACGGAGATCACCAGCGGCCTGACGGCGGGTGAGACGGTGGTCACCGGCCAGTACACTGACGGCGCAAACAGCACCAGCTCGAACTCCACCCAGCGCTCGGGCGGCGGGCTGCTGCAGGGCGGCGGCGGGTTCCCCGGCGGTGGTGGCGGCTTCCCGAGCGGCGGCGGATTTCCGGGTGGCGGTGCCCCGCCGGCCGGCGGCGGCCAGTGACCGTCTTCCTCGAGTCGCTGCGCCTGGCGTTCTCGAGCCTGCGCGCCAATCCGCTACGCGCCTTCCTCACGATCCTCGGTATCGTGATCGGCGTCGCGGCGGTGGTCGCGCTGACCTCGATCGGCGGCGGCTCCACGCGATCCGTCGAGAACCGGTTCAACGCCTTCGGCACCGACACGATCACGGTGCAGACGAGCCGCTTCTCGTCCAACGCCACGCCGATAACGCAGAGCGACCTCAAGGCCATCCAGCGGACTCCCGGGGTGAAGACGACGGTCTACTCGGTCGACACCAACGCCGCCGTCACCTACGGCTCGACCACGGCCCAGGCCAGCGTCACCGGGACCTTCCCAAAGTACAAGGCCATCAACCACCTGACGGTCAAGGCCGGGACGTTCTTCACTCAGTTCGCCGTGGACCACGCGCTGCCGGTCGCGGTGCTCGGGTCGACGACCGCCGATGACCTGGGCCTGTCCCCGCTACGCGCGATCGGCCAGACCATCAACGTCGGAGGCGTGCGCTTCCAGGTCGTCGGCGTTCTGGCATCGCAGGGCGGCCTGAGCTTTGGCTCGGTGGACTCGGCCATCCTCGTGCCGCTCAGCTCCATCGAGGGCCGCCTTGTGGCCTTCCACCCCGACATCAGCGAGGTGCGGGTCCAGGCGCAGCCGTCCTCCGTGAACACCTTCGAGACGGCCGTCGAGACGACGCTGCGCGAACAGCACGGGCTCAGCTCGAGCGACCAGAACGACTTCCAGATCACCAACGCCAGCTCCATCTCCTCCGCCGTCTCCTCGAGCAGCAAGACGCTGACCAGGCTGATGGCCGCCATCGCCGCCATCAGCCTGATCGTCGGCGGCATCGGCGTCGCCAACGTGATGCTCGTCACCGTGCGCGAGCGGACGCGGGAGATCGGCGTGCGCCGCGCCGTGGGCGCGACGCGGCGCGACATCGTCGTCCAGTTCCTCGTCGACGCCGTCGTGATCAGCCTGATCGGTGGTGCCATCGGGCTCGCTCTGGGGTTCGTCGCCGCCTATGCTGGCGGCTCGGCGCTCAGCGTGACGCCGGTGTTCTCGTGGACGGCGGTGGTGCTCGCCATCGTCGTGGCGATCGCCGTGGGCGTGCTCGCTGGCATCGGCCCGGCCGCCCAGGCGTCGTCGGTTGAGCCGACGAACGCGCTGCGCTACGAGTAGGTGAGGTGACTTGGGATGTCTCGCCAAGGTACTGCCCTGGAGTGAAGCCGTAGACGAACCGGGGTGAGTCGAGAGAGCCCACGAGAGGCAGTCTTCCGGAAACGGGACTGCCTCTCGTGGCGAAGCTCTCGGGGCCCGCAGGGCAGACCCCGCCTTATCGGCCGACGACGTCCGCTCCGCCGCCTCGAAGTACCTCTTCGGCCTCCCATAGACCGGAGTCCTGCGCCGCCCAATCTTGCCTCGCTGCATGCGTCGAGGGAGAGCGCGGACTCACGAGGCACCGTCGGACAGTGAGCGGCCTGGGCCCTATGCCGGAAGAGCTGGTCGACTCTCTCAGGACGACGAGCGCTGCGCGAGTGTCGCCTTCATATCCATGGTTCTGCCGGAGCGGATCACGGTAAGCGTGACAGAGTCACCGGCCTGGCGCTTGTTGAGCGCGGCGAGGAAGTCCTCGACGCTCGCTACCGGCACGCCGTCGAGCGCCGTGATCACATCGCCGCCGGTCACGTACATCTGACCCTGCAGCACCAGCTGCGCGCTACCGCCGCGCAGACCGGCGTCGGCCGCGGGGCTGCCTGGATCGACGGCGGCCACCAGCACGCCGTCGCTCGCCCTAAGGCCCAAGGCCCTCGCCACATCCGAGGTCAGCGTCTGGCCTTGAACGCCGAGGTAGCCGTAGCTCACCGACCCCTTGGCCTCAATCTGCTGCAGAACGTCGCGCGCCGTGTCGATTGGCACCGCGAACCCGAGGCCCTGGTTGCCACCGCTCTGGGAGGCGATCTGCTCGTTGATGCCGATCACCTTGCCGGCGGAGTCGATGAGCGGGCCGCCGGAGTTGCCGGAGTTGATGGCCG
This sequence comes from uncultured Thermoleophilia bacterium, assembly GCA_963709845.1. GTDB lineage: Bacteria > Actinomycetota > Thermoleophilia > UBA2241 > UBA2241 > CAIXSE01. Next base: position 934,347 of record CAVPXV010000006.1, on the reverse strand, counting down.
CGTCGGTCTGAATGCCGTCGGCGATGAGGGAGCCGTTGGGCGACTGGAGATTGCGGTTGGTCGCCGAGACGATGCCGGAGGTGACGGAGAAGTCGTAGCCGAGAGGGTTGCCGATGGCGACGACTGCCTCGCCGACCTCGACGCTCGCGGAGTCGCCGAGCTTCAGAGGCACAAGGCTCGGCGCCTGCGCCGGGTCCACCTTGAGCACAGCCACGTCGCTAGTCTCGTCGCTGCCGACGATTGTAGCCGGGACTTCCCTCGTCTCCGTGCGGCCGTCCCTCTGCAGCTTGAAGACAACCTTCACTGAGGTTGCTCTGGTGCCGCTGTCGCTGATCACGTGCGCATTGGTGAGAATCGTCCCATTACTACTCACAACGAAGCCTGATCCCAATGCCTGCGAGGTCGTGCTTCCCATGCCCCACATCGGGTTCGAGCTTGTCGTGAACGAAGCCAGGACCTCAACAACCCCGGCTGCGTTCTTCCGGTAGATCTCTGCCGGCGTCAGTGACGTCTCGTCGGCCGAGGTCGTCGTCGTTGCGGTCGTCGGGACAACCGACCGCGCCACGACCTGCGTGGTCACTCTCACGGGCAGTACGCCAGCCGCCATCAGTGCGACGACCACGAGGATGGCGGCCAGCATCCCCAGCGCGAAGATGCTGGCCCGCGGCCAGAGGCGTCTCATAAGCGCTCCCCCTTTGCCTTACCGTCTCAGCACCCTCGTATATGCCTTGCGCCTTAACATGCACTGAGGCTGAGCTGGGAGGGGGCTGAGAAAGCAGTCGCGAGCAGTGGCAATCTGCACCTGGCCTAGTCAGAGGGTCATTTGACCCATCCTTGGGACCGATAGTGTGGCCTCCCGGGCCAGGTTCCCGGATCAGCTTGGCTGACTTGACTGGAGTTCGCATGACGCGCCCTTGCACGTTTCCGACTCCGTATGAAGGTCGCTCTACGATCCGCTCGCTCCAGCGTGCCGGGTCAAGTCCCCCGACGTGGTGTAGTTCCTGATCGTCGTCAGGGTCATCGAGTCGTGAGCAGGACCACCTCCCGTGCCCTCGGCGCCGGGCGCTCCGGCTCCTCGACCTGCCGCGCGGCGTAGAGCCCGGCGAGCGACTCCGCCGAGAGGTAGCGTCGGCCCACGAGCCATTCGTCGTTCTGTTCGAGCAGCAGCGCCCCGGCGAGGCGGATGAGGCTCGCGTCGTTCGGGTAGATGCCGACCACGTCGCTGCGCCGGGCGATCTCCTTGTTGAGGCGCTCCAGCGGATTGGTCGAGCGCAGCTTCGTCCAGTGCTCGGCCGGGAAGGCCATGAAGGCGAGCAGCTCCTCCTCGGCGGCCTCGAGGAGCAGGGCCACCTTGGGCGCTGCGGTCTCAAGGGTGGCGACCACGCCGGCCAGTCGCGCGCGGGCCTCATCGAGCGTCTCGGCGGCGAAGACCTGGCGGATGGCGGTGGCGACGAGCGGCTGCTGGGCCTTGCCGCAGTGGCCGAGCATGTCGCGCAGGAAGTGCACCGTGCAGCGCTGCCAGGGGCAGCCGAGCACCTGGGCGATCGCCTTCTTCAGGCCCTCGTGGGCGTCGGAGACGCAGAGGAGCACACCATCGAGGCCGCGGGCCAGCAGGCCGCGCAGGAACTCGCGCCAGAAGGCCTCCGTCTCGGCCTCGCCGACGTCGATGCCGATCACCTCGCGGCGTCCCGTCTCGTGCACGCCGTAGGCGACGACCAGGGCCTTGTGGCGCACGCCGCCGCCCTCTCTGACCCGCTCCACCTTGGCGTCGAGCCAGAGGTAGGGGTAGCGTCCCTCGAGGGGACGCTCGCGGAAGATGCGCACCTGCTCGTCGAGCACCCGGCAGAGGCGGGAGACGGAGCTGCGGCTCATGCTCTCGACGCCGAGCTGGGCGACGAGGCGCTCGACCTTGCGCGTACTGACGCCGTTCACGTAGGCCTCGGCGACCACCGCGACCAGGGCCTGTTCTGAGCGCCGGCGCGGCTCGAGGAAGCTCGGGAAGTAGCTGCCGCTTCTCAGGCGCGGGATCGCCAACTCGAGGCTGCCGACGCGCGTGTCCCACTGGCGCTGGCGGTAGCCGTTGCGCTGCGCAACGCGCTCCGCAGAGCGCTCGTAGCGCTCGCCGCCGGCGAGGCCGGCGACCTCGTCTTCCATGATCTCGATCAGCATCAGGCGCACCGCCTCGCGCAGGACGTCGGCGTGTTCACTGGCGAGCAGCTTGCCTGCCGCGGTGCTGGTGGTCATGCTGTTCGGGTCGGCCATCGTGGTGCTCCTCTCGTCACTGTTCTTGGCGGAACAACGACGATTCTAGGACGCTTCCGGTGGCCGATGCTTCTTCAGCTCTCAGGCCCGGAGCTTGTACACCACATTACGGGACTCAACTCGTGCCGCCCCTTCGCCACAGTGCCCGTGCGTCTACATCAGCATTGCGAAAGGGGTGAATCAGATGCCAAAGGGGGCCGGGTCCTGCGCCAAGTCACAGGCAGTACTCAGCTTGCGACCACCTGTTCCTCAGGTTAGGAGTCTACGGTCCGGCCAATGGGCAAGCCACGCGAAGAGCGTGAGGATGCATGGTCGACAAGTACATCTGGTCGAGACTCGTCAACTGGACGCCATGGATCCGTCGGAGAGCACGCGCGGAGGTGCCGGAGCGAGACGACCAACGCCAGCGCTGCCTTGAAGAGATGGCAGCACACGGTATGCCTCTCTGGACGATGCCACCAGGGCGCTGTGACCGATGCCACCGCGAACTGCTCCTCGGCGAGCATGCCGTGCTCATGTCCTCCGGCGATGCCCTGCTGCTCGCGTGCTCGCTTTGCACGCCGCTCCTCTCTGACGAGGGTGCTCGCGCCATCGCCCGGAACGCGGCCGCACATCTCCGCCCAACATCCGTCAGCCCCGAGCCGGCGACAGCTGAGGACGACGTGAGCTCTGGCCTGGACGTCGGCGATCACCAATCACAGGGTTCCTCGGTCCCAGAGGCAAGGTCCGCTTCAGGCCCAGTGATTGGCTCTCCAGAGACGCATGGAACGGGAGGCTCGTGATGCACACCAGCTACGAAGCACCAAGTGCGGATCTTGGCACCGTCGTCATCCGTATCGAGGGTGAACTTGATGCCTTCGCCGCTCCCGACCTCAAACAGCAGCTGTTCGCCTGCCTCGACAGCGGCTTCAATCGGTTGATCTTGGAGATGAGCGCTTGCACGTTCGTCGACTCGACCGGACTGGGCGTGCTGGTCGCCGCGCTCAAACATGCACGTGGGCGTGAGCTCGCCCTTGCTGGCCCCAATCCCGAGATCCGCCGCATTCTGCAGATCGTCGGACTCGACCGTGTGCTCCCCCTCTACGATTCACCCTCGGAAGCGCTGCGGCACCGCTAGCCAAGAGCCGCCGGCAGGCCCGTGGGCAGGAAAGCCTCTCACATTCCTTCGGCCGACAACCTCAGTGCCTTCAGACGATGCAAGCGACTCACAGGCGGCTCTCAGGAGAGAGACCTACACTTCCGCTCGGAGGTCACGAGAGCACACGCCAGCGGAGGGCCAGATGATCGAGACACCGGCAGGAGCCACCAAGGTGCTCGTCGTCGACGACGAGCCGAGCATCACTGACCTCGTCTCCATGGCGCTGCGCCTACGAGCAGTTCGACGTGCGAGTAGCGGGCAACGGGCGTGAGGCGCTCGATGCCGTGGAGAGTTTCTCTCCCGACCTCGCCGTGCTCGACATCATCATGCCTGACATCGACGGGTTCGGGGTGGCGCGGCGCCTGCGCAACCAGGGCGTCAAGCTCCCCATCCTCTTCCTCACTGCCCGCGGCGCGACCGCGGATAAGGTGCGCGGGCTCTCGCTCGGCGACGACTACATGACTAAGCCCTTCAGCATCGAGGAACTCGTGGCGCGCATCCGCGCAATCCTGCGAAGAGTGTAGCGGGCTGTCGCCTCACAAAGCTGGTTGGCGCTCGCCGACTGGAACTGGACCAGGACACGCGCGAGCTTCTCACGAACGCTGAACGGAACTCAGCACCCTCCTCGCCTCCCACGTCCAGTCCTCCACCCGGTACCCCGGCTCCCTCGGCCGCCCTCTGACCACGAGCCCGTGCCGGCGCCGCACCCTTCCGACCGTCTGCCACACGTTCACGTGGTCGACCTCGATGCCGTGGGCGGCGAGCGCCTCACACAGGCAGAGCGGCTCGCCAGGGTGCAGGGCGTCGTGGAACGGAGGCTCGGTCCGCCCCTTTGACACGACATCGGCGCGTCCGCAATCTCTGCCGACATCTTGCCGACAAGACGCCTCACCACCGCCCATCACGCCTGAGCAGTGCCCATCATCGAACAGGTGCGAAGCCTTAGACAGTGCAGCACAATCGCGTCTGGCTGACCATCAGCCTGCATGGCCGACTGACATCTGCAAAACCTCCAGCAGATTCTGGACGGCATTCCCCGGCGCCGCGGCGGGCGAACGCGACGAAGACATGGAGGCAATTGACGACTAAAGGCAGCCGCTGACTCCGGCTGCGCTGGGCTTGAGTAGGCCACTGTATGGACTCGGCGCCACTGCCGTCGCGGTGCCTCGGCAAACGTCCGGCTAACGAACTCATCACTCGCGCCTGCCCCACCGTGGCACTCAGTGGTACTCGGGTAGGGTTTTGCGACGCCTCGGACCGCTCTCGGTGGCAGTACCTGGCGCCTATTGGCGACCCAGCCGATGCACTTGCACGGAGGAGGTCAGGGGTTCGACACCGCGACCAGGCACTTGCCTGATCTCGAGCAGGGGCTTCTTCCCCTTGAATGATCGCGTTGCCTGGCCGCTCACCTGCCGACAAACCGCCGCCAAGACACCCCCCACGCGGGAACGCGTCTGAGCGGCGATCACAATGCTCGGTGCTTCCATTCTTGGATTGTGCTGCATGAGCGACAGCAGTGGTCACTTCATGACACGGCATCATGACGTCTGCAAGACCTCCAGCACCTTTGGCATGGACATTCACGTCAGCGCAGGCCGCGGTCGGCTATGTCGAGGCCGCTTTGGTGGCAAAGAGGCACCATGGCAGCGTCAACGTCGGTGCATCCGACGAGAGAAACGTGTTGATTAGCAGGGAAAAAGTGGTGCCCCCAACGGAATTCGAATCCGTGCTGCCGGCTTGAAAGGCCGGTGTCCTAGGCCGCTAGACGATGGGGGCACGCGGTGCCGCCGGGGGATTATACCTCTCGGTCCTCGACGGACCGAGCGTGCGGCCCGCGAGGCGCCGGCACGGCGGGCCGGCGGCGGGCCGCGCACGCCGCAGGCGAGGCGCGGTAGGCTAGGCCGGACAGCGCTCCTGGGAGGCTCTCGATGACGCACCAGTTCCTCGTGGATCGCATCGCCGGCGACGGCGTCGAGCTGCCGCTGATGCACGCTGTGCGCCAGCGCTTCGCCGCCTTGCCCGAGATCGACGCGCTGGCGACGCTGGCGGCCGGGTGGCCGCGCGCCGCCGGGCGGCTGGCGGAGCTGGCGCCCGGCGCCCGGGTGGCCGTCGCGGTCGGCAGCCGCGGCATCACCGACATCGTGCCGGTCGTCCGCGACGTCATCGCGCGGCTGCGTGCCGCCGGCTGCGCGCCCTTCGTCGTGCCGGCCATGGGCTCACACGGTGGGGCCACCGCGGAGGGGCAGGCGGAGGTGCTGCGCACTCTGGGCATCACCGAGGCGGCCGTCGGCGCGCCGCTGCGCGCGACCATGGACGTCGTGCCGCTCGGCGACGCCCACGGCATCCCGTTGTACCTGGACCGCTACGCGCGCGAGGCTGACGGCGTCGTCCTCATCAACCGCGTCAAGCCGCACACCGACTTCGTCGGGCCCATCGAGAGCGGGCTCATGAAGCAGCTCGTCATCGGGCTCGGCAAGCAGGTGGGCGCCGAGCACTATCACCGGCTCGGCGTGGCGCGCGGGCTCGAGGAGACGATCCCGGCCGCGGCGCGGGCGCTGCTGCGGCGCGTCGACGTACTCTTCGGCGTCGCCCTCGTGGAGAACGAAGTGCACCGCACGGCGGCGCTCGAGGTGGTGACGCCCGATGAGCTCGAGGAGGTGGAGCGCGGCCTTCTCGAGCTGGCCCGGCGTCACCTGCCTGGCCTGCCGGTCGACGACGTCGACCTGCTAGTCGTCGACGAGATGGGCAAGGACATCAGCGGCAACGGGCTCGATCCCAACGTGGTCGGCAAGGCGGCGCCGGCGTACTCGGCGCCGCGGGCGCGGCCGCGCGTCTCGCGTATCTTCGTGCGTGACCTGACGGCGGCGACCGAGGGCAACGCCGCCGGTCTCGGCGTCACCGACGCCATCACGCTGCGCCTCCTGGAGAAGATCGACCACGGCGCGACCGCGGTCAACGCGTTCACCTCGTGCGCCCCGGAGGACGCGCGCATCCCGGCCGTGTTCGCCTGCGACCGCGACGCCGTGGTGAGCCTGCTCACGACCATCAGGCCGGCTTCGGCCGCGGACCTGCGCCTGGTGTGGATCCGCAACACGCTAGCCCTGAGCGAGCTGTGGGTGTCGGCCGGCTGCCTCGCGCGCCTGCCCGGCGCGGCCGTCAGCGTCGACGAGACGCCGCGGGCGCTGCCCTTTGACGCCCGCGGCGATCTGCTCTCCCCGTTCGCCTGACGCCCGCCGCGGCGGGCAGCCGGCCGCCAGAGCAGCGCCGCACTTCGGGTCTCACGACCTCACTTGCGGTTGATCCAGAAGCCGATGACCGCGCCCACGATCAGCACGAGTCCCACGACGAGGCCACCCGTCGCGGCTTCGGCGTGAGGGTGCGTGAGTGACATGTAGACGCCGAAGACCCCGATGCAGGCGACGAAGACCGCGGCGATGGTGGTGATGATCGGGCTGGGTCGCATCGTCTCGCTCGGGTAGGGCTTGCGCACGTTGTGCCAGTCGCGTGCGCGCCGCCGCCGACCGGCTCGCAGGATCAGCCAAGCCGCGAAGACGAGGAGTACGACCGCGCTGGCCATCACCACGATGAGTCCAGCGCCCGCATCGAAAGTGCCGACCATGATGCCCTCCCTCCCCCGGCACATCCTACTCCCATGAGGGGAGCGGGCGGGTTCGCAATGAGCTCCGCCGTGACGCCGCGGGCGGCCGCCTCGCGGCGGCCGCCCGCGGCGTCACGCGGTTTCGTCTGCTAGCGCCGCTCCGAGCGCAGGCTCGCCTGCAGTTCCGCGCGGTCGGGAGCTGCGCCGCGGGGCGTGGAGGCAGCCTCGCTCAGGCTGTTCACCACGTCGACCAGGCGCCGCCAAGCGCCAGGGCCGTTCTGTGTCTTCATCTCATTCACCTGCCCTGCGGATGTCCGCCGCGCCGGCGCTTGGGCCTGGCCTCGCGCACCAGACGGGCCCGCTCCGCGTTGCGCTCTACCTGATCCCTCTGCTGCCTCACCAGATCCAATGCCACGTACTCATGCATCGCCGGTCGCTCCTTTGCAGCCGCGTCGCTGGCTCTCCTGGTCAGCCTCTCCGGTGACGAGTCATCACCGCTGAATACATTATACCGGTAACGCGTCACTAGTCAAACCTTTTTGGGGGTATACTGCGCCCGTAGTCATGTGTGAGGAGGCGCGATGCCGACCCAGTCCAGAGAGGCGCCCGGAGAGCTCGAACGCGTGCGCGCGTTCGTGAACACCGTGGACCTCGAATCGGGCGAGGAGACCTTGGCCACGCCGTCCGCGCTGGCCGCGTGGCTGCGGGAGCGTGGGCTCGTGGGCGCGCGCGCGGCGGCGGGCGACGACGACCTCCGTCGCGCGCTCCATCTGCGCGAGGCGCTGCGCGAGATGCTGCTCTCGAACAGCGACGGCCGGCCGCTCGACCCGTCAGCGCCGGCCCGCGTGGACGAGGTCGCGGCGCGCGCGGCGCTGCGCCTGCGCGCCTCCGCGGACGGCTCGACTCACCTCGAGACCGCGAACGACGACATCGACGGCGGTCTCGGTCGCCTCCTCGTGACCGTCTATCGCTCGATGGAGACGGGCACCTGGTCCCGTCTCAAGGCCTGCCGCAACGACACCTGCCGCTGGGCCTTCTACGACCACTCCAAGAACGGCTCCGGCCACTGGTGTTCTATGGCCGTCTGCGGCAGCCGCCAGAAGGCGCGCGCCTACCGGCAGCGGCGACGGTCGGAAGGTGGCGCCTAGGACGCCGGCCTCGGCGCCCGGGCGAAGTGGCGGCTCGTTCGAGCCTTCAGCCCTTCCCGGGCGCTCGGCCGCCGTCGTAGTCGTCGACCCACTCCAGTGGATCGCCGCCGCCCTCCGCGACGTATTCGCTGATGGCGTGGCCGATGGTCGAGAAGAAGTTCTCGCGGCCTATCTCCTTGAAGGCCCCGTAGCTCCGCAGCCGGTCCTTGACGGGGCCCTTGAGCTCCGCGAAGGCGACCGTCACAGCTTCGTCCGCGAGCCCGTCGATGAGGTCGCGCAGGGACTCGACTCCGGTGGTATCGATGTCGGTGATGGGCTCGCCGGCGATGATCACGTGGAGCACCGGCTCGCCGCGTTCGGCCATGTGCCGCCGGACGCAGCGCGAGAAGTGCTCGGCGTTGGCGAAGAACACCGGCGCATCGAAACGGAAGATCATGACCCCCGGCACCTGCCGGGCCTCGGGGTGGCGCGCCACGTCGTGGTAGCCGTGGCGGCCGGGCACGCGACCCAGCGTCGCGTCGTAGGGCCGCCACACCCGCTGGAGGAAGGCCGCCAGCGAGAGCGCGATGGCGATGACGATGCCCTGCAGCACGCCGACGATCGCCACGCCGAGAAGCGCGGCGAGGCAGAGGACGAACTCCGAGCGGCGCACGCGCCAGAGCCAGCGCATCGTCCCGAGGTCGAAGAGCGCGGTGCCGGCGACGATGACGATCGCCGCTAGCGACGACTGCGGCAGGTAAGTCGTGAGGCCGCCGGCGAACACCAGCAGGAGGACGATCGTAAGGGCGCCCACCACGCCGACGGCCTGGGTCTTGCCGCCCGCCGCCTCGGCGACCGCGGTGCGCGAGGCGCTGCCGCTGACGGGGAAGCCCTGGAAGAAGCCGGCGGCCAGATTGGCGGCGCCCAGCGCCACGATCTCCTGGTCCGGGTCGACCTTGCGATCGTACTTGAGGGCGAACGTACGCGAGAGCGCCGACGTGTCCGCGAGCGTGATGAACGCCATTCCCAGCGCGGCCAGCGTGAGGCGCCCCATCTCGCCGGGGACGAAGGTGGGCAGCGCCGGGGCGGGGAATCCCTGTGGCACGGGCCCCACCACGGCGACCCCGCGAGCGACGAGCCCGAAGGCAGCCACAGCCAGGCTGGCGCCGACGACGGCGATGAGGACCGCCGGTACCTTCGGGGCGAGCGCCCGGAAGCCGAAGAGCAGGACGAGGCAGGCGATCCCGATGGCCAGGGCGCTCGGGTTCGTCTTGCCGTCGGCGACTCCGAGGACGAACTCCTTCAGCCGAGCGGGGGTACTCTCCGCATTGATACTGAAGCCGAAGAGCTTGGGCAACTGGCTCACGACCACGACTACGGCCACCCCGTTGAGGTAGCCGACGCGCAGCGGCTTGGAGAGCAGTTCCGTGATCACGCCGAGGTGGGCGAATCCTGCGACCGCGCAGATCACGCCCATGATCACCGCCATCGCCGACGCCAGGGCGATGGCCCTGGCGGGGTCACCTCCGGCGCCGACGAGCGGCAGGATCGTCGCCAGGATCAACGGCGCCAAAGCGGAATCGGGGCCGAGGATCAGGATGCGCGACGGGCCGAAGACCGCGTAGGCGAGCAGCGCCACGACGGTCGTATAGAGGCCGGTCACCGCGGGCAGCCCGGCGAGCTCGGCGTAGGCCATGCCTTGCGGGACGAGGAGGGCCGTGACCGCGAGGCCAGCGACGAGGTCGCCGCGCAGGTCGGCGCGACGGTACCCGCGAAGTGCGGTCAGCCCCGGAAGCCGACGTGAGAGGTGGGCAGTCGCCCTCGGGGACGACGCGATGGGCGGCCGGCCAGCCATGGCTCATCCTACCCCGTGACGCCGACGCCGCCGGCGGAAGGCGCGCCTGGCGGCAGCGGCGTCAGGCGCGGGCGGGCGCGCCGCAGCGCGGGCAGGCACGGGGTCGGATGGGGCGGCGGAGACTGGCGGGCCGCAGGAAGATCGAGCCCGTGACCTACCTCGGGGTCAAGAGGGCCATCGTCCTGGTGTCCGAGAATAGCCGCGCTCAACCGCCCTCGTTTCCTCGAGGAGTACCTGCAGAAGCTCGGCGACCTCTGAGCGGACGGCGCGCCCGCCTCTCGCCGCTCCGACGGGCGCTAGTATGGTGACGGCAAGCGCCTGCCGCCCGCGGCCGTGGCGGCTGGCATCGGACCGGTGAAAGGAGCCAGACGTGGACACCAACGATCCAGCGCGGTGGGAACTGTCGAACGCGGACGAGCTGCTGTCTCCGGGCCCGCTCCATCTCGAGACCGGGATGGTGCGCCTGCCCTCCGGGCCCCTCAACGTGGCCACCCGCGTCGAGATGCCGAACTGCAAGGGGCGGATGCTCGAGTGGTGGTTCACCTACTTCCACAGCGACGAGCAGTTCCGCCTGTGGAACCCTGTCGACCACCGCGAATTCGGCTACTGGATGACAAGTGGTGACAAGGGGAGAGCTACGTCGGAGCCACCACGAGCTCGACACAGTCGCTCATGGGCGTCGGGGCCGCCCCGGTTGTGATCAAGTTCCACGACCCGGCCGAGCTCTTCAGCCGCGAGGCCCTCGACAAGGCCTTCGCCAACGGCGACGTGTCGGCCATCGTGAGCGCCTACCTCGGGAACGGCACCGACCCGCCCCGTGACGAGCACGGTAACCCAGTGGGCGGACGCTTCGTACACATCGCCCGGGACAACGAGTTCGGCTGTGTGCTTCGCAGCAGGTACTACCTGGGGTACGGTCTGCCCGCCGAGCAGGCGCCGCCCGACGTGGGCGGGCTCCGCTTCCTCTGGCACTCGGTCACGGAGTACGGGTACCTGGCGCGGGCCCTGCCGTCGGTCTACTGGGCCGAGAACCGGGACCGGGAGGAGCCGCCCGTCCCCTGGTAATCCCCAACGCGCCTCGGCAATCCTCGTCCAGCGTTAGTCGCCCGGCATCGAGTGAGAGCGGCGGCTTCGTGCGGGCAGCTGGTGGGCCGCACAGGGATCGAACCTGTGACCTTGGGATTAAAAGTCCCCTGCTCTACCAACTGAGCTAGCGGCCCGCCGGGCTGCGATTGTACCACCGGCTCGCGGGCACGGGCTGCGCTCGGAACGCCCCGAGGCTGACGGGCGAAGTCTAATGGTGGGCCGCAGGGTTACCCTTGGGCGCGGGTCGGTGAAGCTGCCGGCGGCCCCTGAGCGTGGATTCCTGACCCTCTTGCAGAGCCTGAAGAGAATCGCCCCAAAAGCCACTTGCATCGCACACCTCCGGGGGTATCATTCGGTTACCTCTCATCGAGAAGGTTCGCCGGATCGGGAGAGGGGCGTTCAGGTGAAAGGCCTGAAAGAGCCGTCGGCCCGCAAGGTCTGGCGGCTCTTTTTGTGCGCCGCCTTCAGCCCGCGGCTTCAGTCCTCCCAGTCGCGCCGGAGCAGCGCGAACTGCACCTGGTCGTCGCGCGGCGGCAGGCTGCCGTCGGGGAGCGGCTCGACGCGGCCGGCGCGATCCTTGCCCGGCTCCGCGGCGAGGAAGCCGCGCAGCAGGCCCTCGCGGCGAAAGCCGAGCCTGGCTGCGAGCGTTTGTGACGCCGCGTTGCCCGGGTAGGTGAGGATCTCGAGCCGCTCGACGCCGACCGCCTCGAAGGCCCAGCGCATCACGAGGCGCGCGGCCGCCAGGGCCACGCCGGTCCGGCGCCGCGGCGCGGCCACCCAGTAGCCCAGTTCCGCCGCCTGACGCTCGCGGAACAGGTCCAGACTGATGCTGCCGAGCAACGACCCGTCGCGCGCGTCGGCGATCGCCAGCCGCGCGCGGTCGCCGGCCACCAGGCGCCGCCAGCTGTCGGCGATGAACGCCTCGGCGTCGCTCGCGGTGTAGGGACTCGGGACGAGGTGGATCCAGTGCGCCACCTCCGGGTCGTCGCAGGCGGCGCTGACGGACGGCGCGTCGTCCGGCCCGAAGGGGCGGACGACCACCCGGCCGTCCTCGAGACGCGGATCGGCCAGCGGCACCTGCGGCCCGCGCGGGTCGCCCGCGATCATGCCGAACAGCACGTCGTCGGTGCGGCGGGTGCGCGCCGTGAGGTAGCCGCGCATCAGGCCCTCGCGGCGGAAGCCGGCGGCCTGCGCTACGCGCTGGGAGCCGACGTTGTCGACGTCGGTCGTGAGCTCCAGGCGCTCCAGCTCGAGCTCGTCGAAGGCCCAGTCGCGCACCAGGCGCACGGCTGCGCTCATCACGCCCTGGCCGCGCGCCCACGGGGCGCACCAGTAGCCGATCTCGCCGGCCTGGCGCACAGGGATCACCTCGAGTGAGATCATCGCCAGCAGCTTGTCGTCGTCCGCGCCGACCACCGTCCAGTTGGCCATGCCCTCAGCGTTCCAGAAGTGCTCGTTGTACGAGAGGAACTCCATGAAGTCGCTCTCCTCGTACGGGTAGGGCACGCGGTAGCAGAAGCGTTCGATGAGGCCGTCGTTGCAGGCCTTGACGACGGCCGCCTTGTCCGCCGCCCGCAGGCGGCGCAGGCGGATGCGCCCGTCCCCCAGCTCCGGGGGATGCGCGATATCGCCGAGGTCCTTCACGACGGCCTCCTCGAGGTCCCTCCGCCGACGGCGCAGGGGCGGGGCTGCCCCCTACGGCCTCCCCGCCCCCGCCGCGCCGGTCTGCCTAGTGCAGGAAGTGTCGGCGGCCCGTGAAGACCATGGCCGCCTCGTTGGCGTCGCAGGTCTCGATGGCGCTCTCGTCGCCCCTGGAGCCGCCGGGCTGCATGAACGCCGTGACGCCGTTCTCGATGGCCAGCTCCACGGCGTCCGGGAACGGGAAGAAGGCGTCCGAGCCCACGACCGCGCCCGTGAGGTCGCCGCGCGCCTTCTCGATGGCGATGCGCGTCGCGTCCACGCGGCTCATCTGCCCCGCGCCCACGCCGAGCGTGGCGAGGTTGCGCGCCAGCACGATGGCGTTGCTCTTGACGTGCTTGGCGATGCGGAAGGCGAAGATGAGGTCGCCCCACTCCTGCTCGGTGGGGTGGCGCCTCGTGGCCACCGTCATCTCGTCGCGCTCCTCGGCGTCGCGGTCCTTGTCCTGGACGAGGACGCCGCCGATGACCCGCTTGTAGTCCAGCTCGCCGGGATTGCCCTGGCGCCGCTCCTCGTTGCGCAGGATGCGGATGTCGGCCTTGCGCGTGAGGATCTCCAGCGCCGCGTCCTCGTAGGCCGGCGCGAAGAGGACCTCCACGAAGAGCTCCTGGAGGCGCTCGGCGAGGGTGACGTCGACGGTGCGGTTGACGGCGATCACGGAGCCGAAGGCGCTCACGGGATCGCACTCGTAGGCCTTGTCGTAGGCGGCGGCGAGGCTCTCGGCGAGCGCGCAGCCGCAGGGGTTGTTGTGCTTGACGATCGTCACGCAGGGCAGCGTGAACTCCTCGCAGATCTGCCGCGCGGCGTTGAGGTCGTAGAGGTTGTTGAAGCCGAGCTGTTTGCCGTGGAGCTGCGTCACCTGCGAGAGCAGGTGCTGGCGCAGGCCCACCTCGGCGTAGTAGGCGGCGCGCTGGTGCGGGTTCTCGCCGTACTTGAGTTCCAGCACCTTGTGGTAGTCGCGCATCACGTACTCGGGGAAGTCGCCGTCCGCCTCGCTGAACCAGTTCGCGATGACGAAGTCGTAGTGCGCCGTGCGGTGGAAGGCCTGGGTGGCGAGGCGCCGCAGCGTCTCCTCGCCGAGCTCGCCCGGACTCCTGGAGCTCCGCGAGCAGCGGCCCGTACTCCTCGTGGCTGGTGACCACGGCCACGCCGGCGTGGTTCTTGGCGGCGGCCCGGATCATGCTGGGGCCGCCGATGTCGATGTTCTCGATGACGACCTCGTCCTCGACGCCGCGGCGGCCCGCCACCTCCTCGAAGGGATACAGGCTGCACACGACCATGTCGATCGGCTCGATGTCGTGCTCGGCGATGGTCGCCATGTGCTCGGGCACGTCGCGCCGCGCGAGGATGCCGGCCATGAGCTTGGGGTGCATGGTCTTGACGCGGCCGTCGAGCATCTCCGGGAAGCCGGTGACCTCCTCGACCAGCGTCACCGGGATGCCCGAGTCCTTGAGCAACTTCGCCGTGCCACCGGTGGAGATGAGCTGCACGCCCAGGTCGGTGAGTCCTTTGGCGAACGACTCGACGCCGCTCTTGTTGAACACCGAGATGAGGGCTCGCTGGACCTTCACTGGCACGCTCCTTCTGACGGACGACCCCTGGGGCGTTCCGCGGCAGCGCCGGACCCCCGTGGCAACCCTACTAGAAAGCCGACGAGCGGTGAAGAGCGTCGTGAGCGGACCGCCCCCACTGCGCCGAGGCACCCGGCGGCGCCCTGTCGCCGCGCCTACGCGAAGCGGGCGGCGGCCGCGGCCTGCTCGGCCTCGACCTGGCCGCGCACGCAGCAGCCGGCGACGTGATCGTCGACGATGCCGGCCGCCTGCATCAGCGCGTAGGCCGTCGTGGGCCCGACGAAGCGGAAGCCGCGCCGCTTGAGCTCCACGGCAAGCGCGGCCGACTGGGGGCTGGTGGCGGCGATGGCGGCGCGCGTCCGCGGCGCCGCGTGCGTCTCCGGGCGGAAGCGCCAGAAGAACCGGGCCAGCCCGCCCTCGGCGCGGGCCAGCTCCGCCGCCGCGCCGGCGTTGGCGATCGCCGCCTCGATCTTGCGCCGGTTGCGGATGATGCCGGCGTCGCCGAGCAGGCGTTCGACGTCGGCGGGGCCGAAGGCGGCCACGGCCGGGATGCGGAACCCGGCGAAGGCCGCCCGGAAGCTCTCGCGCTTTCGCAGGATCGTCAACCACGACAGGCCGCTCTGGAACGCCTCGAGGGTGAGCCGCTCGAACAGGCGGTCGTCGTCCGTGACCGGCCGGCCCCACTCCTCGTCGTGGTAGGCGAGATAATCGGGCGCGGCCCCGACGGCCCAGAAGCATCTGGGCCGGCCGTCGGGGCCGTCACGGAGAGCGTCAGCGCCGCCGTCGACTTCCATGGGTCGAGGTTACAGCAAGCGGCCGCCGCTCATGGCGTCACGGGGGCGATGAGGACGCGATGGGGGTGGCGCGGCCGCGGGTCACGCTGCCGCCGGCGGGCGCAGGCCGCGCGGTCGCCGGTGCAGTCCGCGCGGCCTGCCGCTGATCCCGGGGCGGGGCCAGGCCGGCCGCCGCAGGCGGGCCGGCAGCGCCCCGCCGCCGCTGCCGAAGCGGTCGAGGATCGCCTCCAGCAGCGGCAGGAACCGGTGCACCTGGCCGCTGCGGATGGCGACGTCCCACATCGGCTCGAGCTTCTTCCAGCCCGCGGTGTAGGCGAGGTGACGTACCTGCTCGCGGCGGTCGCCGCCGGTCCGCGCCGCCCTCCAGATCGAGCTCCAGCGGTAGAACTCACGGTAGGCGCTCCAGTAGCCCTGCTCGAGCTGTGCGGCCGTCATGTGCGCCGGGGTGAACACGGCGTGGCGCGTGTCGTAGCGGTCCCAGTCGCGGCAGTCGACGCGCCCCTCCGCCGTCAGCCGGCGCTCGAGCTTCGTTCCCGGGTAGGGCGTGAGGATGTGGAAGGTCGCGGTCTCGATGCCCTGAGTCAGGGCCCAGTCCACGGTGCGAGCGAAGACGTCGGGACGGTCCTCGTCCATGCCGAAGACGAAGCTGGCGTTGACCATGACCCCGTGCTCGTGCAGGCGGCGGATGGCGGCCTCGTAGAGGCGCACCTCGTTCTGGGTCTTGTGCGCCGCGCGCAGGTTGCCCTGGCCCAGCGTCTCGAAGCCGATGAACAGGCTGCGCAGGCCGCAGCCGACCGCCTCCTCGAGGAGGCCGGGGCGCAGCACGCCCTGCACCGTGCCCGCCGCCTGCCACAGGCGGCCCATGCCGCGCATGCCGGCGAACAGCTCCGCGGCGAAGCGCGGGCTGCCGAAGAGGTTGTCGTCGAGGAAGTACAGGTGGCGGCCGGGGAGGCCGTCGATCTCGGCCAGGGCGTCCTCGACCGCCTGAAGGTAGAAGGACCTGCCGCCGCGGAAGAAGGTCTCCTTGTAGCAGAAGTCGCAGGAGTGCGGGCAGCCGCGGCTGACCACGAGTGAGTTCGGCACGAGGTAGCGCTCCCGCTTGATCAGGTCGCGGCGCGGGCTCGGCATGCCCGCGAGCGTGCGCACCGACGAGCGGTAGAGCGCGCGGGGGTGGCCGGCCTTGAAGTCGTCGAGGAAGGCCGGCCAGGTGTCCTCGCCGGGACCGCAGAACACGCTGTCGGCGTGCCGCGCCGCTTCCTCCGGCAGGCTCGTCGGGTGCAGCCCGCCGAGGCACACGTAGGCGCCCCTGCGCCGGTAGTGGTCGGCGTAGCGATAGGCGCGGTGCGCGGAGGTGACGTACGCTTCGATGACGCACGAGGTCCGGCTCGTCGGTGAGATCGAGCCTCTCGACGTGTTCGTCCTGGAGCGTGACCTCATCGTCCTCATCGAGGTATCCCGCCAGGGTGGCGAGGCCGAGCGGCGGGAACAGCGAGTACTTGATCGAGCGCCAGTAGGGGCTGTCGGCGGCCGTCTTGGCCGGCGAGATCATCTTGACCCGCATCAGCTCGTCCCCTCGAGTCCGGCGGCGAAGCGCGCGAGCATCACGTCCAGCCCGGTGGCGAAGGCGTCCGGCTGGTCCCAGGCGGCGAGCTGCAGGCCGACGCGCAGCAGGTTGGGGTAGTCGGCCCAGTGGCCGGTGAGCTCGCCGACGATCGTCTCCGCCGGGATCTCGAGGCTGAGCATCTGGGCATAGCCCCAGCCGAGCGTGTAGGCGCCGAGCGAGTGGTACACGGCGGCCGCGCCGTCCGGCGTGAAGCCGTTCTCGAGCAGGACGCGCATGAGCTCCTCCATCCAGCGCCGGCCGCTGGGCGTGCGCAGGACGGCGGTGCCGATGAGCGGCAGGGCGCGCGGGTGCGCCTGCACGAGCTCGTAGAGGCCTACGAACAGGAGGCGCACGCGTTCCCGCCAGTCGCCGGCTGAGGCGTCGCCGCCGCCCGCGTCTCCGAGCGCCGCCGCGGCGATGCTCTCCGCGACCGCGAGGAGGATGGCCTCCTTGTTGGGGAAGTGGTGGTAGAGGCTCATCGGCTTGACGCCCGCCGCTGCGGCCAGGCGGCGCATGTTGAGCGCCCCCAGGCCCTCACGGTCGACGATCTCGAGCGCCAGCTCGACCACGCGCAGCCGCGTGAGGGGTTCGCGCGTCGTCGCCATCACGCCCTCCTCCGTGTTCGTACAAAGTACGCCGTACAAAGTACGGTAGCAGGAGGCGGCGTCGCCGTCAAGGCCCGAGCGACGCCCGGGGCGGCCTACCAGCTCGCGGCGGCGTGGGCCGTCCAGCGGCCAAGGCGCCGCGAGACTCGCCCGCGACGTCTGGGCCCCTCATGCGCTCAGCCGAGGCGGGCGACGCGCTCGCCGCGCACGCTCCGCCGCAAGGCGGCGGAGGCCTCGGCGAGCGCCTCCGGCTCCTCGGCGGTAAGCCCCACGCGCGCCCGGGCCACGCCGGTCGGCTTCTCGCCGCCGACCGGCTTCGGCCACGCGCGCGCCGCCGCCTCCACCGCCTCGCGGCCGCCGCCGGCGAAGGCCCTGGCGAGGCGCGCCGCCACGTCCGCGTCCGGGCTCGCCGCGGCGAACTCGGCGGCGGCAAGCGCATAGCCGTTGCCGTTGAAGCTGAGCGAGACGCCGCCCCAGGCTCTGACCGCCTCCAGCGGCGGCGCGTCGGTGATCGAGTCGCCCACGTACATGACGTCGGCGCCGCTCACGCCCTCGGCCGCGACGATCCCCTCGAGGGCGGCGAGCTTCATGCCGCCGCCGACGGGCCGCACGGCGGCCACGAGCGCGCCGCTGACGCGCCCTTCCATCTCGCGCCAAAAGAGCTCGTCCAGGAGCGCGACGGTGGCGGCGTCGGCGGGCGACAGGTCGTCGGCCGAGGCGGCGCCCTCGGGGATCTCGATCAGCGCGCGGCCCATGACGCGCGCGGCCTGGTCGCGCAGCCATGCCTTCTCGGCGGCGTCCATCGCCCAGGCGTCGAGGTCCAGCTCCGTGCAGCGCACGCGGTCCATGGCGAAGCCGGTCACGCGGCACAGGGCCCTGAGATACGGCGTGTAAGACGTCGAGATGACGTAGGTGGACATCAGCCTGGGGACGGCGTCGAGCAGGCGCTGGGCGCCGGGCACGAGCAGGACGCCCTCGGCGCTGAACCGCTCCACGTCCTCGTCGGTCACCTCGAACGCCTTGAGGAACGGCGGCAGCAGGCGCAACGTGTCGCCGGCGTTGTAGCCGGGCCTGCGCACGACGTCGGCAAGGAAGTCGTCGTACCGGCTGAGCCGCGCGAAGAACTCCGCCCCGTCGGGGATGAAGCGCTCGGCGATCTCCTGGGCGTTGTCGTTCTTGGAGAGCGGGCCTTCGCAGTCGGTCACGTAGAGCCGGCCGCCGCTCATCGCTTCTCGACCTCCTCCTCCACGGGCCCGGTGAGGTCGAGGGGCAGCCGCGACGACTCGGCGAACACGGCGCCGGCCGCGGTGTTGAGGTGCCCCTCGGCGAACTGGCGGATGGTCTGGTACAGGAGCGGGATCTCGCGGACCTCGCCGTGACGGCGGATCTCGGCGAACAGTGGTTCGGCCTCGCCCTCGGCGGCGGCGATCTGGGCGACGCTCAGCGTCTCGCGCTTCGCGTGGAACTGGTCCCAGAGCGCGTCCCAGTGCTCCCCGCGGATGGGGAAGCGGAAGTAGGCGATCACCGGGCCGCGGTCGAGCTGAGCCGTGGCCAGGTGCACCATGGCGCCGGTCTCCGCGGCCTCCTCCTGGAGCAGCCGCCAGATGACCTCCTGCCAGGTGCCGGTAGGGCCGCCGGGGAGCGCCGGGTGCAGGTTGAGCAGCGCGTAGCGGCGGCACATGGCCGGGCTGACGACGAGCATGTACCCGGCCATCACGAGCACGCCCAGGCGGTGGGGCACGAGCAGGTCCATCACCCCCTGGTGATAGACGTCGCGCCAGGTGACGCGGTCGACGCCCTCGCTCCGCGCGGCCGCCCAGCTCGCTTTGCTCGAGAGCGTCACCAGCGGGAAGTCGAGGCGCTCCACGAGGTCGAGGAACTGGTCGCTCTCGGCGGCCTCGCCGCGCTCGCGGTCGCAGAAGACGGCGGCGACCTCGAGCGGCACGTCGTCCTGCTGCGCGCGGGCCACGACGTCCGCGAGCAGGCTGCGGGCAGCCTGGTCACGGCCGCTGGAGAGCCAGCCGATCCTCACTGGCCGCTCCAGCGCGTCACGCCCTCGGCCGCCGAGCGCTCCTCCGCCAGGCGCTCCTGCCAATCGGCCGCGTCGGGGTAGGCGCTGCGCCCGAGACCGGTGATGCCGCGGCTGGCGGCCCAGGCCGCGAGCCGGCCGGCGCTCTCGAGGCCGGCCTGCTCGACGAGGGCGGCGATGAAGCCCGCGGCGAACAGGTCGCCGGCCCCGGTGACGTCCACGACCTCCGCCGGCAGCGGCGGGACGTACATGTCCACGCGGCGGCCGACCAGGCGCGCCCCGCGGCCGCCCATCTTGCACACCACGAGCCCGACGCCGGCGTTCATCACGAAGTCGAGCGACTCGGGGAGCGAGAGCCCGCAGAGCATCGCGAGCTCCTTCTCGGTGGCGAAGAGGTAGGCGCAGCGCTGCAGGATGGGCAAGAAGCGCTTGACGCCCTTGCGCGCGTAGATCTCGCCGGGATCGAAACAGACCTCCGCGTCGGCGGGCAGCCGCTCGAGCAGACTCAGCTGGGCCTCGAGCGGCCCGTCGCCGACGAAGCTGCTGAAGTACACGAAGCGCGCCTTGGGTGGCCGTCGCGGCAGGTCGCCGGGGGAGAAGCCGTCGTTCGCCCCCGGCCACACCAGATTGCGGCGCTCGCCGTCCTCGTCGAGGAGCACGTACACGCGGCCCGTCTCTCCGTCGCGAGCCACCAGCCCGGCCTCCGCCGGCGCCAGCTCGTTGATGATGAACAGGCCGTCGTCGTCGGCGCCCACGCGCCCGATCATGGCGGCGCGGTAGCCCAGGCGCGCCAGGGCATGCGCCGTGTTGGCGGCCTGCCCTCCCCCGGAGCGCGCGGGCCTGACGTTGGCGAGCGCTTCGTCCACGGCGCGGCGTACGTCCGGCTCCATGAGCTGCTCGCGTGCCGGGCGGCCCGAGCTCCTCCCACAGGGGGAAGCTGCGGGGCAGCCGGTAGATCACGTCGACGTTGAGCGCCCCGCAGCCGATCAGGTCGAGCGACCTCACAGCTTGAGTGCTCCCGTGTAGCGCACGGCGGCGCCCGAGCCGCGCGGCACGACGGTGCCGATGGCGAGGGCTTCGATCTCACTTCTGGCGATCACGGCGAGGTTCTTCTCCACGTGCTGCGGGTCCATGGCGACGACCATGCCGACGCCGCAGTTGAACGTCTTGAGCATCTCGCCGCGCTTGACCCCCAGTGCAGTGGATCCACTCGAACACCGGCCCCGGGTCCAGGGACGAGAGGTCGATGACCGCCGCCAGGTGCTCCGGCACGGCGCGCCCGACGTTGTCGGGGAAGCCGCCGCCGGTGATGTGCGCGGCGGCGTGCACGCCGCCGGCATGCCCGAGGTCGTGCAGCACGGGGCTGTAGATGGTGGTGGGCACGAGCAGCACGTCGCCCACCGTGGCGTGCGGCCCGGCCTTCTTGCAGAAGGCGCCGCCTGCACTGAGGAAGCTGCTGTGCACGTCGATGGCGCGCTCCTTCAGCAGGTGCCGCACGAGGCTGAAGCCGTTGGAGTGCATCCCGCTCGAGCAGAGGCCGACGAGCACGTCGCCCTCGGCGACGAGCTGAGGTCCCCAGAGCTCGTCGCGCTCCGCCAGCCCGACGGCGAACCCCGCCATGTCGAAGTCGCCCTCCGGGAACTGCCCCGGGTGCTCTGCCGTCTCGCCGCCGAGCAGCACGCACTGCGCGAGCTGGCAGCCCTCGTCCACGCCGGCGACGATCTCCGCCACCTCTTCAGGCACGACCTTGCCCACCACGAGGTAGTCGAGGAAGAACAGCGGCGCTGCGCCGCAGGCGGACACGTCGTTGACGCTCATCGCCACGAGGTCGATGCCGATGGTGCCCAGCTTGCCCATGGCGCGCGCCAGTTCGATCTTGGTGCCCACGCCGTCCGTGCCGGCGACCAGCACGGGATCCTTGTACTTCGGCAGGCGCATCGCCCCGCCGAAGCCTCCGAGGCCGCCCAGCACCAGCGGGTGCTGCGTACTCTTGAGACGCTCCTTCATGAGCTCGACGGCGCGGTTGCCGGCCTCGACGTCCACGCCCGCGGCCTTGTACGTGAAACCCTTGTCGTCAGGCATGATGTCCCTCCCGAGGTTCGCCGGGCCAGTGTATGCCGGGACGCCCGTCAGCCGCTAGCGCCGGCTGGAGCGCCGTCGCCGACGATAGGGGCCGGCGCCGCCGCTCGGCACTCCAGGCACCGCGCCGCGAGCCGTCGTCAGACCTCGCCGCCCGCCAACGCGCCGTCCGAGTGCAGGCGCGCCAAGGCGACGGCCGCCCAGATCGAGTAGGAATACGGCGTCAGCACGAGGCCGAGCACGAGCATGACGTACTTCCCGCGGCGCAACGTCGCAGTGATGCCGACGAGGAGCAGGACCACCGCGCCGAGGCATCCGGGGCCCAGTGTATGCCGCGCGGCCCGGGAGCGGCGAGCCCTAACTCAGAGATCAGCGCGCGGCGAGCAGGATCCACGTGATCGTGGGCGCCACCCCGAACAGGGCGACGCACACTCCCACGGTGACCGACGGCGCGCGCACCTGCGCCCATGCCTCCGAGCTGAGCATACGGCGTTCGCCGTACCAGTCTCGGGCGCCGATGAGCACCGCGAACACGACCGCCACCCAAGTGGTCACGAAGCAGATGGTGCCGGTGAGATCCGCGCGCGGCTGGGTAGTCGGCACGAGCTGAATGGCGGCGACGTAGGCGACTCCGGCGAGCATCGACGCGCCGAAGGGCAGGACCCACCAGAGGCGCCGGCGCAGGGCGGGTCCGGGCGGCGGCGGATCGGGATGAGCGTGCCAGATCTCCGCGTCCGGAAGCCTTTCCGGCGAGTAGCGCCCGCCCGGGTAGCGGCTGCTCGGCGGCAGGGTAAGGTCAGGCGCGTTGACCTGGGACTCGCGCAGGTCGGGGGAGTCTGGTCGATCCTCTGAGACGGATGATCCCTCGAGGGGCTCGCCCGCCGGCGCTTCAGGCGGCTCGAACGAAGGAGCGTCGGGTGCGACCCAGTCCGGCTCCGGCGTGTACTGGGTCGCGTCGGTCACGGCTGGGTCAGCGGCCGGTCAGGCTTCGCAGGCCGCGGCCGCGTCCTTCTCGAAGCGCATCTTGCACATCGCGTACTCCTCGGGTACGGCGATGGGGTAGTCGCCGTCGAAGCAGGCGCGGCAGAACTGGCTCTTGGGCAGGCCGGTGCTGGCCTGCAGGCCGTCCAGCGTGAGGTAGTGCAGGCTCGTGGCGCCGACCTTGTCGCGGATCTCGTCCACCGTGAGGTTGGCGGCGATGAGCTCGGCGCGGGTGGCCATGTCGATGCCGTAGAAGCAGGGCCACTGGATGGGCGGCGAGCTGATGCGCAGGTGCACCTCCTTGGCTCCGGCCGCGAAGAGCATGTCGACCAGCTTCCCCGTGGTGTTGCCGCGCACGATGGAATCGTCCACCACCACCAGCCGCTTACCGCGGATGACGGCGCTCAGCGGGTTGAGCTTCATGCGGATGCCCACCTGACGCAACTGGTCGTCGGGCTGGATGAAGGTGCGGTGCACGTAGCGGTTCTTGATGAGGCCCTCGGCGTAGGGGATGCCGGAGGCGGCGGCGTAGCCGATCGCCGCCGGCATGCCGGTGTCGGGCACCGGCACGACCAGATCGGCCTCCACGGGGGCTTCGAGCGCCAGGTGCTTGCCCATCTCCTGGCGCACCACGTGCAGCGTCTTGCCGGCCATCACGCTGTCGGGACGGGCGAAGTAGATGAACTCGAAGATGCAGAGCGCCGGTCGCGCGCCCTCCAGCTCGACGCGCTCGCTGCGCAGGCCGTGCTCGCCGTCGGCGATCACGATCTCCCCCGGCTGGATCTCGCGCACGAACTGCGCGCCGATGATGTCGAGCCCCGAGGTCTCGCTGCTGATCACCGGGTGGCCCTCGTAGTTGCCGAGGCAGAGCGGGCGCACGCCGTAGGGGTCGCGGAAGCCGACGACGGAGTCGCCGCTCATCACCGCCGCCGAGAAGGCGCCGCGGATCTTGGCCACGGCGGTGCGCACCGCGCCGAGCAGGTCGCTCTCCGCCTCGTGGGCGATGAGCGCCGTGATCACCTCGGTGTCGGTGGTGCCGGCGAACTTGACGCCCTGGCGCACGAGCTCGTCGCGCAGCTCGGTGGTGTTGACGAGGTTGCCGTTGTGGCCGAGCGCGATGACGTCGCCGTTGCGGCTGCGCACCAGCGGCTGTGAGTTCTGCCAGTGGCTGGACCCCGTGGTGGAGTAGCGCACGTGGCCGATCGCGTGCTGGCCGCTGAGGCTCTGCAGCATCTGCTCGTTGAACACCTGACTGACGAGGCCGAGGTCCTTGATCACCGTCACCTGGCCGTCGTCGGCCACGGCGATCCCCGCGCTCTCCTGGCCGCGGTGCTGCAGGGCGTAGAGGCCGAAGAACGTGAGCCGCGCGACGTCGAGCCCCGGCGCGTGGATGCCGAAGACGCCGCAGCTGTCATGGAGGCGGTCGTCGTACACGATGTTCGTCCTGCCGATCGTCAGGAGAGCCGCCGCGGGAGCGACTCGTAAGCAGAATGGAGCTCGCTCACCGGGACGGTGAAGAGCTCCTCGCCATCCATGGTACACCTGAGGTCCGTCCCGGCAACCCGGCCCGCCACTCGGTGCGGCAGCTCGCCGAGCAGTGCCTCGAGGGCGGCGAGGTTCGCTGGCGCGACCGAGACCACGACGCGGGTCGGCGCCTCGCCGAAGAGCGCGAGGTCGGGGCGCCCGGCGGCGCCGTCGACGGCCACGGCATGGCCGAGGTCGACGTCGGCGCCGAGCCAGCGGCCTGGGCGGCCGGCGAGGCGCGCCGGCGCCTCCGGGTCGGCGAAGGTCGCGCCGCCGTCGGCGCCGCTGGCGACGGCGCACTCGGCCAGCGCGACGGCGAGCCCGCCCTCGGCGCAGTCGTGGGCGCTCTTGAGCAGGCCGGCGGCGATGGCCGCGCGCAGCCGCGACTGCAGCTCGACCTCGAGCCGCAGGTCCACGTCGGGCACGCGGCCCTCCACCCTGCCGTAGGCGATCTTCTGGTACTCGGAGCCGTCCATCCACGCGGCCTCCGCGCCGAGCAGCACGATGACGTCGCCCTCGTCCTTGAAGGCGTCGTCGACGTGGACGCCGACGTCGTCGTAGATCCCCAGCATGCCGATCATCGGCGTGGGGTAGATGGCCTGGCCGAAGCTCTCGTTGTAGAAGCTGACGTTGCCGCTGACCACCGGCGTGTCCAGCGCCTCGCAGGCCTCGGCGATGCCCTCCACGGCCTGCTCGAACTGCCAGTAGATCTCGCCCTTCTCGGGGTTGCCGAAGTTGAGGCAGTCGGTGACGGCCACCGGCAGGGCGCCGGCGCAGCTCAGGTTGCGCGCCGCCTCGGCCACGGCCGCCTTGGCGCCCCGGTAGGGGTCGAGGTAGCAGTGGCGCCCGTTGCAGTCGTTGCTGAAGGCGAAGCCGCGGGGCGTGCCCTTGATGCGCAGCACCGCGGCGTCGCCGCCGGGGATCTGCATGGTGTTGGCCTGGACGATGTAGTCGTACTGCTCCCAGGCCCAGCGCTTGCTGGCGATGTTGGGCGCGGCGAGGAGCTGCGTGAGCGCCGCGCCGAGGTCGTCCGGTCGCGGGTAAGAAGCGTCGTCGACCGCGACCGGCTCGTCCGCCAGGTACTCGGGTCTGACGGACGGCGTGCGGATCACGGGGCTCTCGTCCGCCAGGCGCCGGGCCGGGATGTCGGCCACGCGCTCGCTGTGCCAGTAGATGCGCAGCATCTTGCTGTCCGTGACCTCGCCGATGACGGTGCAGTCGAGGTCCCAGCGCTCGCAGACCTCGCGCACGTCGCCGAGTTGCTCCTCGGTGACGATCGCCAGCATGCGCTCCTGGCTCTCGCTGATCATGATCTCCCAGGGCTCCATGTCGGCCTCGCGCAGCGGCACGCGGTCGGCGTGGATGTCGAGCCCGACGAAGCCCTTGCTCGACATCTCGCTGCTCGAGCTTGTGAGGCCGGCGGCGCCGAGGTCCTGCATGCTCACCACGAGCTTGCGGTGGATGAGCTCGAGGCACGCCTCGATGAGCTTCTTCTCGGTGAAGGGGTCGCCGACCTGGACGCTGGGCCGCTTCTCGTCCAGCGTCTCGTCGAACTCCTGGCTGGCGAGCACGCTGGCGCCGCCGATGCCGTCGCGGCCCGTCTTGGAGCCGATGAGCACGACGTGGTTGCCGACGCCGCTGGCGATGGCGCGCACGATGCCGTCGGTGCGGATGAGACCGGCGCTCATGGCGTTGACGAGGCAGTTGCCCTCGTAGCTGGGCTCGAAGTAGATCTCGCCGCCGACGGTGGGGATGCCGAGGCAGTTGCCGTAGTGGGCGATGCCGCCGACGACGCCGTCGAGCAGGAAGCGCTGGCGCGGCTCGGTGAGCTCGCCGAAGCGCAGCGAGTCCATGCTCACGCAGGGCCGCGCGCCCATGGTGAAGATGTCGCGCACGATGCCGCCGACGCCGGTGGCGGCGCCCTGGAACGGCTCCACCGCCGACGGGTGGTTGTGGCTCTCGACCTTCATGGCCACGGCCCAGCCGTCGCCGACATCGATGATGCCGGCGTTCTCGCCGGGGCCCTGGAGGATGCGCGGCCCGCTGGTCGGGAACCGACTGAGGACCGGTCGCGAGTGCTTGTAGCTGCAGTGCTCGCTCCACATCAGCGAGTAGATGGCGAGCTCGACGTACGTCGGCTCGCCGCCCTGGATCTCGCAGATGTGCGCGTACTCGTCTGCGCTGAGGCCGAGCTTGACGGCGGCCTCGAGCGTGGCTTGCGGGCTCATGCCGGCACCTCCGCGCCGCGCAGGGCGTCGATCATCGACTGGAAGAGCCTGCGTCCGTCGGCACCGCCGGCGAGCGCGGCCTCCACCGAGTTCTCCGGGTGCGGCATCATGCCGAAGACGTTGCGCGTCTCGTTGCAGACGCCGGCGATGTCGTCGAGGGCGCCGTTGGGGTTGGCGCCCTCGGCGCGCTCGCCGGCGGCGTCGACGTAGCGCAGCACGACCTGGTCGTTGGCCTTCATCGCCTCCAGCGTGGCGGGGTCGACGGTGTAGTTGCCCTCGTTGTGCTTGACGACGATGCGCAGCAGTTCGCCCGGAGCGCAGGCGCCGGTGAACGGAGTCGCCGTCGTCTCCACGCGCAGGTTCACGTAGCGGCACACGAACTTGAGGCCGGTGTTGCGGATGAGGCCGCCGGGCAGGAGGCCGGCCTCGATCAGGATCTGGAAGCCGTTGCAGATGCCCATCACGAGGCCGCCGTCGGCGGCGAAGTCGGCGACGGACTGCATGATCGGGCTGAAGCGGGCGATGGCGCCGCAGCGCAGGTAGTCGCCGTAGCTGAAGCCGCCGGGGATGACGATGCCCTGCACCCCTTTGAGGTCAGTGTCCTTGTGCCAGAGGTACTCGGCGGAGACGCCGGCGAAGGTCTCGAGAGCGTGGTGCGTGTCGCCGTCGGTATTGATCCCGGGGAAGACGACGACGCCGACGCGCACGGGGGCGGAGCTCATGCCTCAGCCCTCGTTGATCGTGAACGTGTAGTCCTCGATGATCGGGTTGGCGAGCAGTCTGCGGCACATCTCGTCGACCTGCGCCT
Organism: uncultured Thermoleophilia bacterium; assembly: GCA_963709845.1. Classification (GTDB taxonomy): domain Bacteria; phylum Actinomycetota; class Thermoleophilia; order UBA2241; family UBA2241; genus CAIXSE01. The sequence goes on along the minus strand of CAVPXV010000006.1, from coordinate 907,361 downwards.
TGGCCGCCTCGGGGGTGAGCCCTTCGCCCTCGATCGTGAGGTCGATGATCTTGCCGATCTGCACGCCGCTCACTCCGGTGAACCCCAGGTTCGGCAGCGACCGCTCCACGGCTGCGCCCTGAGGATCGAGGATCCCGTGTTTCGGGGTGACATAGACGCGGACGTTCATCGGCTCCACCTGCCCGGAGAGAGTGTGCGGGGACGGGCCTGAGTCTATCGCAGATGGGGTCCGTTCAGGACCCGGAAACGGACGGGGCCGGGGGGGCGGACGCGCCCCCGGCCCCGTCCGTCGGGCGCTCGCGAGTCCTTACGCGGCGCGCCGCGCGGCCTCCTCGGCGCGCTTGGCGAGGTGGTCGCCTATCTCGTCGGTGGCGTCTCTGAAGTCCTCTATGTCCGTGCCCTGGCTGTGGATGTACGTGCTGTACATCGCGGTGTCCGCGGCCATCCTGGCCGCTTCCTCCAGCTGGCTGTCCGTCGTCCCCATCATCTGCGTCGCGCTGCGGTGGAAGTAGGTGCAGTACGGGCAGTGGATGGCGGACGCCACGGCGTACCCTATGAGGTGCTTCTCCCGTGCCGTGAGCACGGTGTCGCCGAGCTGGAACTCCTTGAATTCCGCCCACTGGCGATCCAACGTCGCGTCGGGCAGGGTGGCGAGGAAGTCGGGGATCTGGCCCAACGTCTCAATGATGTCTCTCTCGGTATCCTGGCGGCTCATCGAGGACCTCCGTCCCGCGAAGTGTCAAGAAATAGTGCGCGCTGGCACACGATGGCGGTTCCCACGGGGCGCAACGGCAAACCGTTGCGCCGCCCAGACCCCGCGCCGCGCGTTTGCCGCCCCCGCCCCGCGACGCATAACCATAGTCGACAGCACGGAACTCACGGAGGACACCATGGCTCGAGTACTCATGTACTCCATGGAGTGGTGCCCCTATTGCGCCAAGGCGAAGGCGCTGCTAGGCGCCAAGGGCATCGACTACGACGAGGTCGACGTCACGAACGACGAGGCGGCGGCGCTCGAGATGATCGAGCGCACCGGTCAGCGCGGCGTGCCCCAGCTGTTCGTCGACGACCAGTGGCTCGGCGGCTACGATGACCTCGCCTATTTCAACGCGACCGGGGCGCTTGACCAGCTCTTCGGCATCGCCCAGACGGTGGACCTCACGCGCGTCTGGGACGTGGCCGTCGTGGGCGGCGGACCGGCAGGCCTGACGGCCGCACTCTACGCCGCCCGCAAGAACCTCTCGACCATCATCATCACCCTCGACCTGGGCGGCCAGGTCGGCATCACGCACACGGTCACCAACTACCCGGGCCTGCCCGTCATCGAAGGCCCGGAGCTCGTCCGCCTGATGTTCGAGCAGGCCTACATGTACGGGCTCGAGCGGCTCATCGGCGAACGCGTGACGAGCATCCGGGTAGACGGCCGCGCCAAGGTCCTCGAGCTCGCCTCCGGCAAGGAGGTCAAGGCGCGCTCGGTGATCGTCGCCAGCGGCGCCCAGAAACGCCGCCTCGAGATCCCCGGCGAGCAGGAGTATTCGGGACGCGGCGTCGTGTACTGCTCCACCTGCGACGGCCCGTTCTTCCGCGACAAGACCATCGCCATCGTCGGCGGTGGGAGCTCCGCCCTGGAGGCCGCCATCGAGATGGGCGGCATCGCGCGCAAGGTCTACGTGGTGAGCCGCGGGGAGTGGGCCGGCGAGGAGGTGCTCCGGGACAAGGCGCGGTCGACGCCGGGCATCAAGCCGCTCGTCGGCTACGAGCCGCTGCGCATCCGCGGCGGTGAGCTCGTCGAGGAGCTGGTACTGCGCAACGTCGCCAACGGCAAAGAGCGCGTCCTCAAGGTGGACGGCGTGTTCATCGAGGTCGGCTTGTCGCCCAACTCCGACCTCGTGCTCGACCTCGCCGACACCAACGACCGCGGCGAGGTCCTGGTCGGCACCATGGGCGACACGGGCGTGCGCGGCGTGTTCGCCGCCGGCGACGTCACAGCCACCAAGGACAAGCAGATCGTCATCGCCGCCGGTGAGGGCGCCAAGGCGGCGCTGGCGGCCTTCGAGTACCTGATCACGCAGCGGTAGGCGCGGTGGGGCGCCGCCGCGGCCGCGTCAGCGCGCCACGCCGACGTGCTCGAGGATGAACTCCACGGTGCGCACCTCGTAGTCGACGCGATTGGCGAGCCCGCTGATCTCATGGCCCTCGTCCGGGTACACCACCACCTCGCACCGCTTGCCGCGCTCGAGGAGCATCTGCGCCACTTCGCGCGACTGGCGCGGCGGGCAGCGCGGGTCGAGCTCTCCGGCGAGGATCAGGAGCGGGGCCTGGATGCGGTCCAGGTGGTTGATGGGCGAGTAGTACTCGAGCTTCGCGCGATCCCGCACCGGGTCGCCGGTGTTCTGGCGGTCCCACCAGCGCAGGTCCTCGCGGATCGCCGGGTCGTAGGCGGAGTCGATGAAATCGAAGAACGGCACGCCGGCCACCGCGGCGGCCCAGAGCTCGGGGAACTGCGTCACCATCGCCATGGTGAGGAAGCCGCCCCAGCTACGCCCCGTGACGGCGATGCGCGCCGGGTCGCAGCCGAGGCTCACGAGGTAGTCGTGAGCGGCGGCGCAGTCGAGGGCCTCGCCCTGACCCATGAGAAAGCGGTTCGCGAGCTGCCAGCGCCGGCCGTAGCCGTCGCTGCCGCGGTAGTTCGGATGAACCACGGTCACTCCGGCGGCGACGAATGCCTGGCGCAGCGGGTCCCACTCGTTGGCGTGGTGCCACGTCGGCCCGCCGTGGATGAGCACGACGCCGGCGCCGTTGGGCTCATCGGGTTCGACCAGCAGCCCCGGCACCCGCGTCAGGCGGTCCCTGCTCGTGAACGCCACGTGCGCCGCGCTCTTGAAGTCGTGTGCGCCGAGCTCGCGCGGCAGCGAGTGGGTGAGCTGCTCGGCGTGACCGTCGACGACCGCGACGCGGTAGACGTCGCCCGGCTGATCCGGGCCGCTGAACACGCAAAGCAGCGAGCCGTCGGGCGCGAACCGCGGTGCATAGTGGTTGCCCGCCCCGACGCTGAGCTCGCGCACGGCGCCGCTCCGGAGGTCCAGGTGGCAGAGCGCGGTCTCGGCCTCGCAGTCCGCGAGGAAGGCGAGGCCGGCGCCGTCGGGCGACCACACCGGGTGGTGCGCGTCGAGCCTGCCCTGCCACGCCCACGTGATCCCGCCGGAGGCGAGATCGTAGATGCCGACGGCCGGATGGTCGCCCGGCCCGCCGGCGAAGGCCAGGGAGCGCCCGTCCGGCGACCAGGCTGGATGGGCCGCGTAGAACCCGTCGTCGCCGCCGACGACCGTGATCTCGCCGCTGCGGGCGTCGGCGATGAAGACGGCGGTGTCCTGGCCGCGCGTGCCGCAGGCCACGGCCAGGCGAGCGCCGTCCGGCGACCACCGCGGTGACGACTCGGTGTACGGGTGCTCCGAGAGGTGTTCGATGCCGGCTCCGCGAGGGCACACGGCGGCCGGCATCACCGCCACGCTGTAGCCCGCCTCGCGCGAGGCGGTCATGGCGATGCGCGCACCGTCCGGAGAAAGGCCGAAGTCCGGCAGCGGCGAGAAGTCGGGGGTGCCGGGCAGGAGGTCTTCGAGCGTGCCGGCAGCCATGTCCAGGCGGTAGAAGTCGAAGCGCTCGGAGCCTCGGTCGTCGCGGGAGAAGTAGAGGTACCTGCCGTCAGCTGAGAAGAGCGGGCACCAGCACGGGTCGTCGAGGTCGCCTATGCGGCGCGGCTCGCCTCCCGCGAGATCGAGGACGAAGATCTGCCAGTCGCCGCCCTTGTACCACTGGAAGGCGAGCGTGCGCCCGTCCGGCGAGAGGTCGAACGGGCGGTAGTCGTGGCAGACGCCCGGGCTGGCGGCGAGCTGAGCGATGAGGGTCGTGCTCACGGTGCGTTCCTTCCTCCCCCGCCGCAACGCGCCGGCTCCCGACGGTGGCGGCGCGTCCACACGGCGCTTCGCCGGACAACGATAGCGGTTCGTGGGGAACGGCGACAAACGCGCCGGCCGGCGGCAGGGCAACGTCACCCTCCGGCCGGCGAGCAATCCACCCGAGGGTGGATGCGCCCGGCGGTCATCCCTCGGCACTCGCACTACAGCTCGACCCGCGGGTCGATGGCGCCGCGGCCGCGGCGCGGTATCCTGTGCGAGCCACGACTTCCGGCGGCAGACGCGTCCCGCGCCCCGCCGGCGCTCAGGGCTCAGGCCCCCCGGCGTCGCCGGCGTCCTCGGCAGGGAGATCTCGTGGCCAGACCCGTGTCCTCCTCAGGGCTCATCGCCGGGCCCGCGGACACGTGCGCTCCGCCCGAGCCCCTCCGCGCCGCCGGTCGCCGCCACACCCCCACCCTCCCCACGGGGGCCGGCGGCCCGCGCGAGCGGGCCGCCGGCCGGGTCTTGCCCGCCGTCTCCGGCCAGGCGGTGGTGCTCGAGAGCGACGGTCTCCTGCGCCTGCACGCCGCAGCGGCCGCGCAGGCGCTCGGGTTCCGCGTCGGCGACGACGCCGACGACGCGCCTGCCGAGGCCTTGACCGCCGATCCGTGGCGGCCGGCCGTCTGCTTCGTCGGCCTCGACCGAGACGACGCCTGCCCGCGGCTCCGGCGCCGCGAAAGCGCGGCCCCCTTGCGCGTCCCGCCGGGCACCCTGCTCGCCGGATACTGCGGCGGCGCGCCTGCGCTGGCCGCGGCGCACCGTCTGCACGGCTGCTGCGACCTCGTCCTGCGGCTCGAGGCGAGCGGCGGCCAGGCCCGCTTTGCCTACCTCCCCCCGGCCGACGACCTCATCGCCGCCGGCCTCAGCGCCCGCGAGGCGGACGTGCTGCTCCTCATCCTCGCCGGCGCCACCACCGCCACCGTCGCGAGACGGCTCGTGGTGGCGCCGGCCACGGCGCGGGCGCACTGCCGGGCGGTGCTGCGCAAACTGGAGGCGGCCGACCGGCGGGCACTGCGCGCCCGCCTGCTGGGCCGCCCGCTCTCCGCGGGTGAGACACCGCCCCTGAGTCCTGGCGCCTGACGCCGCCGCCTCGGGCAAGGCCGGGGCGACGTCCGCCTCAAGTCCGTGGCCGCCGCGAAGTTTGCTGAGGAATGGCCGGTGGCTCTCGCGCCGCGCCATGGCCATACTTGGCCGAGCACTCGCCGGAGGCCGTGGGTGGCGCTGTGGCCACTACGGCCTCATCCGGTGCGGCGCCGAACCTGAGGGGAGAGCGGTGAGCGCAGACGTCACGACCGAGGCGGCGGCCAGGAGCCTGAGGCGTTCGCGCGTCCGCATCGTCAGGGTCTTCTTCATGATCTACATCCTCGAGTCGGGCGGTCCTGGGTCCACCGCCCTCGTCTCCGGGCGGATCGTCTGCGCCATCCTTCGGGCGATCCGGGGCGGGCCGCTCACGGCGTGGAACGAAGCCGGCGACGAGTCGTTCGCGCTCGCAGGGGCCGAGGCAGCCGCGAAAGCGGCGGGCGCCTGATGCAGGCACGCGTCCAGGTCCTTTCGGAGGACGAGCGCGCCCAGGTCCACGAACGCACGCTCGCCGTGCTCGCCCGCACCGGGATGCGCTGCGACACGGCGGAGGGGCGCCGGATCCTGGCGGGCGCCGGCGCCAACGTGGACGAGGCGACGCGCGTCGTCCGCTTCCCGCCCGATCTGGTCGAGCGCTCGCTGGCGGCCGCCACCAAAGACTACGTCCTCGGCGGCCGCCGCCCGGGCTGGAGCTTCGCGCTGAACCAGGGCGACTTCACCCTGCTGGCCGACGGCGGCGCGACCGCGGTCTTCGACGCGCAGGCGGGCCGGCGCCGCCCCGCGACGCATGCGGACTGGCTCCAGGCGACGACCATCTACGACGCTCTCGACGACGTCGGCCTCTACTGGTGCCCCACCGACTACGCCGCGGACTACGAGGAACCGGGCGGCTTCGTGCGCTACTACATCGAGCTGTTCCGCACCTTCAGCAAGCACGTGCAGGACTCGTTCGGGAGGCCCGAGCTGGCGCCCTGGCTCAAGGAGATCCTCGACGTGGTCTTCGGCGGCCGCGAGGCCGTGCGCGAGCTGCACCCCTTCTCGTTCCTCATCACGCCGACCTCGCCGCTCACCATCGAGAGGCAATACACGGAGTCGTGGCTCGCGCTGCGCGACTACGAGGTGCCGGTGGCGATCATGCCCATGCCGTTGCAGGGAGCCACCGCCCCGGGGAGCAGGCTGGCGACGATCCTCACCGCCAACTGCGAGACCATCGGCACGCTCTGCCTGGTGCAGGCGGCAGCCCCGGGAACGCCGGTGATCTACGCGCCGGTGATCGCGACGATGGACCCGCGCACCGGGCTCTACGCGGCCGGGGCCATCGAGCACGCCGTCATCTGCGCCGCCGGCACCGAGATGGCGCGCTTCTACGGCCTGCCGGCGGAGTCGTCGGGCTTCTGCACCCAGCACTACGAGCCCGACCTGCAGACCGCGTGGGAGAAGGCCAACGGCGGCCTGCTGGTGACGCTCTCGAACCCCGACATCCTCGTGGGCCCTGGTCTTCTCGGCGGCGCCACGGTGCTCAGCCTGGAGCAGATCGTCCTCGACGTCGCCGTGAGCCGCATCGCCCGGCGTGCGCAGACGGGCGTGCCGGTGCGCGACGACCTGTGGCTCGACGACGCCCTCAATGCCGCGGGACCGTGCGGCTCGTTCCTTGGGGAGCGCACGACGCGGGCCAACGTGCACGCCGGGGAGTGGGGCCTCAGCGACTTCGGCCTCTACGGGAGCTGGGACGCCTGGCAGGCGGCCGGTTCTCCGCGCTCCCTCGACTACGCGCGCCTGTGGGTCGACGACATCCTCGCCACCCACGAGCCTCTGCCGCTGCCCGCGGACGCTCTCGCGGCGCTCGCCGAGATCCAGCGCAGCGCCTCCGCCTCCGGCTGAGCCGCCGCCTCAGTCGCCGAGCGCGTCGTACACGAGCCCGGTGAGCAGCTTGGGGTAGAAGTAGGTGGACTTCTGCGGCATCGTCTCGCCGCGGTCGGCGACGGCGCGCACCTGGCTCACCTCGGTCGCGTTGAGGAACGCGCCCAGCTCGTACGCCCCGCCCGCCAGCGCGGCAAGAGCGTCGGGCACGCTCTTGACGTAGTCCACTTGCCGCTCCTCGCGCCGCGGATCGAGGCCGAGCGCCTCGCGCAGGATCAGCTCGTGCAGGACCGTCACGGAAAGCCCGGCGGCGGCCGGCGAGACGCCGGCGGCGAGCAGCCGGTCGGTCGCCGCGGGCTCCCGGGTGCGCACGACGACGCAGGCGTCCTCGCGGGCCAGGTAGAGGCCGAACACGCGGCCGGCCAGCGCCCCGAGGCCCTGCAGGGCGGCGCGGGCCGGCTCGGTGCCGGCGACGGGCTCGCCCACGACGTCGAAGTGAGGCCGCAGTCGCGCGAGCAGGTGGTCCAGGGGGGGCACGCCGGCGCCCTTGACGAGGCGATACGTGGGGAACACCGTCAGCCCGGGGTCGCCGATGCTGCACAGATACACCATCAGCGTGTCGGCGCTGTGATCGCCGGCGTCGCGGCGCTCGTCGCGGTAGGCGAGTGCGGTCTCGTAGCGGTGATGACCGTCGGCGATGTACAGGGGGCGGCCACGGAGGCCGGCGAGCACGCGGTCCACGGCAGCGCCGGCGAGCGGGACGAGGCGGTGCAGATTGCCGTCGCCGTCGCGAGCCTCGCGTGCCGCGGCCGGCGAGGCTCCGGCCGCGGCGCCGTCGAGAGCGGCACCGAGGACGCCGTCGTCGTCGGGGAAGAGCAGGAAGATCTGGCTCAGGTCGGCGTGCGTCGCGCGGTACAGGTTCAGGCGGTCCTCCTTGGGCCCGGCGTGTGTGCGCTCGTGGGGCAGGACGACGCCCTCCGAGAACGCCGTGAGCCGCAGCCTGGCGACGAAACCGCGCCGCCTGCGCTCCCGCCCGTCCGGCCCCCGGTACGTCTGGTCGACGAGGTAGACCCGGGGCGTCTCGTCGCGGCGCAGCACCCCGTCGGCGCGCCACGTGCGGAACATCGCGGCGGACCGGGTGTACGCGACTGTCTCCGCCACCTCGCCCGGCATCACCGGGAGGTCGACGTGCGTCGCGTTGTACGGGCTGCGCGATCTCAGCGCCGCGGCCTGCGCGGCGGAGATGACGTCGTAGGGCGGCGCCACGGCGTCGTCGAGCGTGACGGCGTCGCTGTAGCGGATGCCTCTGAACGGGGTGACCTCGGCCATGCTTCTCCTCAGCGTCTCGGCCCAGCCGTGAGTGTAGCGTGTCGTCGCCGCGGCCGGAGCGGGCGGTCAGCCCTCTTGGCGCCCGGCGAGTCGCCCCTAGGGGCGGATGATCACCGGCATGCCCACGGCGACGCGGCTGAACAGGTCCACCGCATCCCAGTTGTGCATGCGGATGCAGCCGTGCGAGGCGTATGTCCCGATGGTCGCGTCCTCCACGGGCGGCACGCCGTGGATGCCGACGCCGGGAGCGCTGGTGCCCATCCAGCGAGTGCCCAGAGGGTTCGCCGTGCCCGGCGGGATGGGCTGGGCGTTCTTGGCCCAGTCCGAATTGGGCGGCAGCCACGTGGGATCCTTCTGCATGTCCACGATGGCGTAGGTGCCCGTCGGCGTGGGGTACGCCGGCTGCCCCGAGGCGATCGAGTACGACTTCACGAGGCGGCCGTTGTCGTAGAGATACAGGCGGTGCAGGCTCAGGTCGATGATGATCTGGCCGCTGAGCACCGTGAGCATGGTGGGGCCGACCAGGCCGTCGACGGCGAGGCCGTAGCGCGCCTGGAACTTCTTCACCGCGGCCGTGGTGTGATGATCGTAGACGCCGGTCCTGAACCCTTGGTAGACCCCGGCGCCGGCGAGGAGCTTCTGCAGCCGCCGGACGTCGCTGCCTCGTGCGCCCGGCCAGAGCGACGCGGAGCCGAAGTGCTCGGTGCTGTCCACGAGCCACGTCTGCTTGCTCTTGACGACGTTGCCGCCCCTGTCGGCGGCCGTGACCAGCACGGTGTGGGTGCCCTGAGCCAGGCCCCTCACCGTGAGCAGTGCGGCGGAGGGCGGCCCGTTGACGTGGCGCTTCTTCCCGTCGAGGACGACGCTGAGCTTGGGCGTCCCGATCTGGTCCCGTGCCTCGATGTGGAGCTTGAGCTTCGAGGTGTGAGCGATCTTGTCGATGGACGTCGTCGTGAGCGTGGGCGGGACGGCGTCGACGTAGACGCCGAGCTTCTTGGCCAGCGTGTTGCCGGCCCTGTCGGTGGTCGTGATGACCACGTTCGACGGGCCGTCGGGCAGCTTGATGCTGACCGTGTAGGCGCCGGCGGCGTCTGCCTGGCCGCTGGCCGCGACCCCGCCACCGCCGATCGCGACGGTGGCATAGGGTTCGGTCGTCCCGCTGAAGGTGGCCGGGGACGTATTGATGCGGCCCTCGTCGGCAGCTCCGTCGAGCTTGAGCGTGGGGATGCTCGTGTCGACCGTGAACCGCCACTCCTTACGCACCTCATGGCGGAACAGGTTGGAGCTGGTGGCCGTGAACGACACGGTATGCGGCCCGTCCGCGAGCTTGCCGGTCGTGAAGGTGAGCTTGCTGCCCGAGCGCGACGCGGTGGCGGTGATGTCGTTGCCGTCGAGCGTCACGCGGACGTCGCCCAGGCGGGGCAGGCCGCGGACGTCGAGGACGACGCTCTGCGACTGGTCCTTGACGAACGAATCGGGCCCAGGCGTGACCGCCGAGACACGCGGCACGCCCACCACCTGCCAGGCGGCGAGGGCGGCGACCACGAAGACCGCGGCCGCGACGGCGTAGGGCCAGCGGCGGCGCGCCTTCGGCGGCTCTGGCTTGTAGACGTTGTAGGGCTTGTCGGGCACGTGACCTCTTCCGGGACCGTATGACTCCGATTATACCGTGGGGAGCGCCATTGTCCTGGGCAATCTGGAGCCGAACGGGCGTGGGCGCTCGCGCCCGTGTCCCCCGGGCTGGCAGGAAACGCCTGCGCCACGCATAATCTCGCGACATGGACCACTCTCTCGAGGAACTTCTCGCCGACGTGGCGGCCGGCCGCCTGGCTGCGCCCGAAGCGGCCGACCGCCTGCGCCAGCTCGGCTACGCGGCGGTCGGCGACTACGCTCGCCTGGACGTCGCGCGCGCGGCGCGAAAGGGCGTCCCCGAGGTCGTGTACGCCGACGGCAAGACGAGCGAGCAGGTGACCACCATCGTCGACGAGTTCCTGCGTCACAGCCCGGTCGTGCTGTGCAGCCGCGTCAGCGACGAGCAGGCCGCGGCCCTCTCGGCCGCCGTGGACGGCACGGTGGAGCACGACGCACGCAGCCGCGTCGCCGTCGTGCGCCGCGCCGGCGCTACTCCGGCGCCGGAGCGCGGCGCGGTCGGCATCCTCGCGGCCGGGACGAGCGACATCGCCGCCGCCGGCGAGGCGGCCGCGATGTGCCGGGCCATGGGCGTCGCGGTGGTCGCGGGCTACGACGTGGGCGTCGCCGGCCTGCACCGGCTGGCGGCGCCGCTCGAGGAGATGCGCGCCGCGGGTGTCGCGGCGCTGATCGTCGCCGCGGGCATGGAGGGGGCACTACCCTCGGTGGTCGCGGGCCTCGTGGACGTGCCGGTCATCGGCCTGCCGACGTCCACGGGGTACGGGCTCGGTGGGCGCGGCGAGGCGGCGCTGCTCGGCATGCTGCAGAGCTGCAGCCCCGGTCTCGTGGTGGTCAACATCGACAACGGGATCGGCGCGGGCGCCACGGCGGCGCTCATCGCCCGCGCCGCCGCCGCGTGAAGACGATCCCCTTCATCCTGCGCGATCACCGCGAGGAGCTGTGGCGCCACTGGGCGGACGCCCTCGGGGAGCGCGTCGACGGCGACTACCAGGACCTGCTTTCCAGCGCGCTGGGCGAGCGTACCCTGCGCGCGCTGATCGACGACCTCATCGCCTACAGCGAGGCCGAGGACTATGAGGTCCCGGCCCTCATGCGCGCTGTCGAGGAGCGCGTGGCTGCGGAGGCCGGCCACCGCGCCTCCCTCGGCTTCAAGGTGCGCGACATGATCGTCGCCCTGCACGTCCTCCGCGAAGTCATCGTGGACGTGCTCGTCGACGCCCTCGTCCTCGACGAGATGCCGTCGTTCGCCGATTCCCTCGACCAGCTGAAGACCACCAACGCCTTCCTCGACAGCCTCGTCCGCGCCACGATCGCCGCGGCGTGACTGGCCGGCGGCGGGGCCCCGCGGGCATGCACGCCGCCCGACCGCGAGACGTTTGCGTCCCCGCTCGGCAGGGTCTACTCTTGCCGGCATGCTGAAGCTCGCGCTCATCTTCGGCGGGCGCTCCGCGGAGCACGACATCTCGGTCGCCTCGGCTGCCTTCGTGGCGCGTATGCTGGACCCGGGCAAGTACGACGTCGTGCCCGTGGGCATCACGCGCGACGGCAGATGGGTGCAGCCCGACGATGCGCAGGCGGCCTTCAGCGACGGCATCGAGGCCACCGCCGCCACGCCCGTCCACCTCGTGGCCGATCCGTCGCGCCCCGGGCTGCAGAGCGACTCCGGGGCCTTCCAGCCGCTGGACTTCGCCTTCCCCATCATGCACGGCACCTTCGCCGAGGACGGGACCATCCAGGGGCTCCTCGAGATGGCGGGGCTCCCGTACGCCGGCTCCGGGGTCGCGGCGAGCGCGGTCGGCATGGACAAGGAGTTCATGAAGGCCGTGTTTGCGTCCCGCGGACTCCCGCAGGTGGACTACCTCGTGCTCCGCGACGCCGCCGCCACGGGGCCTGCGGCGGTGGCGGCCGTCGAGGCGCGCCTGGACTATCCGCTGTTCGTCAAGCCGGTCAATCTCGGCTCGAGCGTGGGCATGACCAAGGCGCACGACCGGGCCGAGCTCGGCCCGGCCCTGGCGCTGGCCGCCGCCTACGACCGCAAGGTCATCGTCGAGGCCACCTGCGAGGGCCGCGAGCTCGAATGCAGCCTCCTCGGCAACGAGGACGCGCGCGCTTCGTTGCCCGGCGAGGTCGTCCCGGCCAACGAGTTCTACGACTACGAGTCCAAGTACACGGAGGGCATGATGTCCTTCACGATCCCGGCCGACGTGAGCCCCGAGGTGCAGAGCGAGGTCCGTGAGCTCGCGGTGGCGGCGTTCCGTTCTATCGACGGCGCCGGCTACGCGCGCTGTGACTTCTTTTACGAGTCCGGCGCGGGCCGCGTGCTGCTCAACGAGATCAACACGATCCCGGGGATGACGGCGATGAGCGGCTTCCCGCGTCTCTGGGCGGCGTCCGGCGTCGGCAACGAGGCGCTCGTGGAGGAGATCGTCCAGCTGGGTCTGCGGCAGTTCGCCGCGCGCAGCAACCTGCGCACCAGCTGAGCCGCCGCGACGCCGCGCGGGCGGCGGCTCCCGCGGCTCAGTCGGAGGTGCTGGAGCCGCTGGGATTGGTCATCTGGTTGACCCACTTCTTGAGCCCCACGTAGCGCAGGTACTTGAACGCGTACGTGTCAGTGTGGGTCTTCACGGTGACCGTGAACTGCAGCTGGCCGTCGAGGCCCTGACCAGTCGAGAAGCCGGCCATCTTGTCGCCGTTGCTGGCGACGTACTGCTGGGCGCGGAGCTTGGCCGTCGCCACGTCGAGCGACTGCGCGTAGGCGGTGCGGGCGATGTGGGCCGCCTGGGCGGCGGCGTCGCGCGCGGACTGGTTGGCGTGGAACACGGCCAGGCCGTCGAGGACCACCACCGCGATGAGCGCGATGATCAGGAAGAGCCAGAGCGCCTCGCGGATGAGACCGTCCTGCCGACGCAGACGCGCGCAACGCATCGCCGTGCCTCCTTGCTTTGCCCTTGCTTGCCTGTGTATCGGCGGGAAGTGCCGCCTAGTTTACCCTTCGCCGGTGAGCCGGATGCAGAGCAGGGCACGGTCGTCGGCGGCGGGCCGCGCCGAAAAGGTCTCGGCGGCCTCCAGGAGGCGGCGCACCACCTCGCCGGCCGGCAGGTCGTGGCAGCCGGCGAGGAGGCCGCCCATCTCGTCCTCGAAGAAGCGGCCTTGGGCGTCCCTCGTCTCCGTGATGCCGTCCGTGAAGAGGACGATCACGTCGCCGCGCTCCACGTCGAGCGTCTCCGTGGGATACGGCGCCAGCGCCGCGCCGAGCTCGACGCCTATAGCCGGCTCGGTGAGCAGCAGGGGCCGTTCGACGCCGCCGGCGCGCACGACGAAGGGCGTCGGGTGGCCGGCGCTCGCCAGCTCGAGGGTGCCGTTGCGCACGCTCAGCAGGCCGAAGAGCACGGTCACGAAGCGTTCGGTGTCTTCGCCGAAGTCCGGCTGCTCGAGCAGCGCCGTGCGCAGCTCCTGCAGGGCCTCGCCGGGGTTGATGGGCCACGAGAGCTGGCCGCCGAGCACGGCGGCGCGGAGGATGAACTTGGTGACGAACGTCACGGCCATGGCCTCGACGCCCTTGCCGGCGACGTCGCCGATGGCGAAGGCCAGGCTGGAGGACGGCGGACGCGCGTAGTAGTCGACGAAGTCCCCGCCGCTGAGCACGCCCGCGCTGGCGGAACGGTAGGCGAAGGCGATCTCCAGACCGGGAAGTCCGGGCGGCTCGCCGGGGAGCAGGCGGCGCTGCAGGCGGTCGGCGACGTCCGCCTGACTGAGGTCGCCGGTGGAGCGTCCCAACCCGCCCTCCAGCTCGCGCAGGCGGGCCGTCGCCAGGCGGCAGAGCGACGCCAGCAGCGCCGCGTCGCGGTCGTCGTAGGCGCTGCCGCGGCGGACCTCCAGGAACCCGCGGGGCGCCGCCAGCGGGAGACAGGCGACGTACCCACCGGCCGGCCCGGGAGCTTCGCCCGGCGCGGACGCCGCCGCCGGGTCGGCCCCGACGTAGCGCAGGCCGGTCGCACAGACGCGCCCGGGCGCTCCCTCGCCGGCCTCCCAGCGGCGCCGCCCTCCCGTCCAGCCGCGCCGCATGTCAAGGCCGGCCTCAGCGGTGGCCACGGCTCCGTCGCAGGTCCCGGCAGCGCCCGTCTGCGAGCGCGTGACGCGGCACGCCGCCTCCACGAGGGCGCGCAGGACGCCGTCCTCGTCGTGGGCGGCGCCGAGGACGGACACGTCGTCGAGCAGCGTGAGCAGGTCGTCGTCAGGCGTCGCGGGGGGCATGCGGGAGAGTTCTGCGGCCGGAGGCCGGTGTCCTGCGCTAGCGGCGCACGGAGAGGGCCAGCAGCACCGCCTGCACGCCGAGGGCCACGAAGGCCAGGAGGAACGTCAGGCTCGGGCTCAGGCCGACGACGCCGACGACGAACACGAACGCCGCCGCCCAGAGGAGCGCGCCCGGCAGGACGCGCCTCAGGAACCGGCGCCGAAAGCCGAGCCACGCGAGCCGGCGGCGCATGCCGGAGCCACGCGCGTTGTCGTCGAGATAGCTCGAGCCGCGCGCGTGGAGCAACGACGTGAGCTCGCTGCCGTCGGCGGCGTACAGCCGGCACTGGAGCGGCAGGCCGGCTTGCTGGCGAAGCACCGTGTCCTGCGCCCTGGCGAAGTACTCGACGAGCGAGAGGAAGCGGTCGTCGGCGCGTAGTCTGACGCTCGCCAGGTGCACCTCGAGATACGAGGCGATCGGCCGCCGGGTCGAACTTGATCTCCGAGCTCCAGCCGCGTTTGTCGAAGAAGGTCCCAAGGAACCTGTCCAGATCGGCGGGGATGTGCTCGACGTCTGGGCGCTGCGCCATGCTCATGCCTCGATTGTACCCATGGAGCGGGTCATCGGCAGCGATGGCGTCACGGCGTAGCTCCGCGCCGGGCGCACGGGGCTCCGGCGACCGGCGTCGCGCCGTCTCGCGCGCCGCCCGGGAACGGCCGTGACGATGCGGTAGAGTGCCGTCTCTGACCGTGCCCCGCCCCGCGATCACCCTTCCTACCACCCAGGGCTACCCCGCTGGGGCCAATCATCGGTCGGCACTGCATTCTCTGGCGCGTGCGCGAGAAATGCCGGGGGCCACTACACTCGGGTACCGCAGCTGCGTGGCGGTGGGTTCAGGCTATCCCGTGCACGATGTTGTGGGCCGGGCCAACGGCTAGGCCGTTCCCCGGTCGGCGTCGGCGGTCACGTGTACGTCAGTCACGTCGCCACGCCTTCTTGCTCTCATCGTCCTCGGCCTGGGTGCTCTCGTCATGCTCGGCCTTGTCCTTGTCGTGCGCGGCCTTGGCCTCGAACTCGCTCTTGTAGTGCGCAGCCTTGGCCTCGGCCTCGCTCTTGTCGTGGGCGATCTTGTACTCGGCCTCGCTCTTGTCGTGGGCGGCCTTGTACTCGGCCTCGCCCTTGTCGTGCGCGGCCTTCATGTCGTCCATCGTGGTCCTCTCTGGAGCGGGTAGACGTTCGCCCCGCTCGCTGTGTATGTGCCTGAGCCTGGAGATGCCCGCCGCAGCTCGGGAGAATGCTGCCAAGTCAGCCGTCCAAGACGTGCCTACCTTGTCGCTTCCCCGGCGCGTCACGCCGGAATCCATCCCTAACGTGTCGCGCCGCGCCATGCCGAGCATCTGCGACGGGCACCTTCATGCTGTGCGCCTTCGGCGGCCGCCGCAAGCGTTGTCCCTCACCGATCAGGCAAAGAGATCCGCTGCCCTCACGAGTGGCGGGCCTCGATCAGCGGCTGCTCCGGGCCCGGCCACCGGGTGGCCGGGCCCTGCCCTTCCTGCGAGCGCGAATCGAATCGGTGCGACCGCTGCCTCAGCGGACGTTCAGTCCACGTCAGTAGCGTGTCATCTGCTCCGGCGAGTCCATATGCCTCAGAGGCCGCCGGAGCGACGCCGTCCACCGGCCGTGCCGGCGTCGCTGCGGAGCCGTGGCGTCTTCTCGGCGCATCACAAGGGCGGCAACCCCTCGGAGTTGTAGTAGATAGTCTCGCGCACGATCTTGCCGTCGCGCACCTCGAAAAGGGTGGCCCCTGGAACGCTGGCCATGCTGCCGGAGGGCGCCTGGCCGGAGAGCAGCCAACGCGCCACTGCCCAGCCCTTGCCGGCGACCAGCGACTTGAGCTCCATCGACATGTTCGGCACGGCCGCGAGCGTGGTGTGCCAGGCGACGGCCTGCTGCGTCCCGCCCGCCTTCCCGGGCGTTGTGGTGTCCTGGAAGACCACCTGCGGCGAGTACAGTGCCGCAGCCGCCGTCAAGTCTCCATGGGTCACGGCCGTGTTGTAGGCGCTCACCGTGGCTGTGGCGGCCGCTGAGGTGTCCCCCGGTCCCGGCGCTGTGACGATCGGCTTTGGCCGCGGGACGGTGGCGCCGGCGTTGCCGTAGACCTCCTGGTGCGTGACCTTGCCGTCGCTGATGGCGAGCACCGCGAGGGTCCGCATCGTGATCGACTCGGGAACGTTCTTCACCGTGCCCTCGACCACCGCCGCTCCCTTGGTCGCGAACACCGTGCCTCTCGACCAGTCGAGCACCGTCGTGGTCCCGGTGGGGGAGAAGTAGTCGACGACAGCCGCGCCCTGCAGGTGCTCGTCGGCGATCCAGACGTCCATCGTGGAGTTCGCGGCGATCAGGTGCGCTGTCGCCAGCGTCTCGGCCTTGGCCCGGGCGGCGTATCCGTCTGCGACCGCCAGCGCCTGCGCGGCCGAGGCCGTCCCAGGCGGCCACGGCTGGAACGCGCTGGACGGCGTCGGGCTCGGCGTCGGCGACTCCCTCGGCGACGCCGCGGGCGTGGCCGTGGTGCTCGTGCCGCCGCAAGCGGCCGCCACGAGCGCCGCCACGACCACAAGCAGCGCCAGCGCGAGCACGACCGAGGCACGCGATCTGGCTCTCGATTGGCTCTTCATGACCGACCCCTTCCCAAGTGGCCCCTTGGCTCCCGAGCGGGCAGGCCCCAGAAAGCACGAAGACCGGCCCGCGGGCCGGTCTCACCAGTGGCTCCCCGCCGGACTGCGGTGGCCGCAGCGGTATCCTCCGGCGGATCATGGCCTCCCGTGTGCAGTGCTGCACAGGCTTGGGATCTTGTACCCGGTCCGCCGACAGGTAGTCGTGTTGGGTGATCGTCACCCTTGTAGGTTGACCCGTGTCCCGCGCGTGACGGGGCACCACGCCTCGACAAATAGCCGGCCGCAGCGCCGCAGACAGGACGAATGGCGAGGGCGGGAGGCTTGCGGCCTCCCGCCCCGTCCTTCAGGTCAGTCGCGAGGCAGACGCCTCACGGCACGGCCACGGTGAAGGTGCTCTCGTACACTGACGTACCGGCCCTGAGCATGAAGGGCGAATGCTGCCCGTCGAAGTAGCGCCCGTCAGGTCGGTCGTGGTGTGCGCAAGGCGCTCCGTGAACACGAGTCTGTAGGAGCCGACCGGCAGCACGCCGAGGCTCTTCCACCAATCGATCCCGTAGGTCTTGACGCCCATCCTCGGGTTGAACGTCGGCAAGTCCGTGACCGAGTACACGGCTCTCCAGATCGCGCGGCCCGCCGCGAACGTCGGCACGACGGGCACGCCGTTCAGCGTGGCCCGCCGTCGCCTGTCTGGACAACACCGCGTCGGGCCGTCTTGTGTGGTATGGGGCAGGGTGTTCCTGACGGAACAGTTAGGGCGGGGGCGCTCCCGGCTGTTCCCTTGGCCCGCTGCATGGTTCCAGACCCGTGCGGCGGGCCGTCTTGCGCGGTGTCCGCCTTACTAACGCGGTGTGCAGGAGAGTCGGAGGCGGGCGCAAAGCATGCAACTGCGCCGGGGGGCCGGCCCACCCCCAAGCCCCCGCGCCTCCCGGCGCACGTGGCGTCCTCGATCACAACGGCTACGTGCGCCCGGCGGCCGGGTACCTTGCCCCTGTGGGCAGCGCACCACCGCGCGGGGGCGCCCAACAAAGCCCAACTTCCCGCGCCGCACGGCCACCGTAGCCCTTGGCGACGGTGGCCGTTTGCGTGCTGGGATCGCAACGGGGCATTCGTGCGGCGGCGTGCTATGGTTGATGTGTGACGGAAGCAGGGTTTGCGCGGGCTGCGTGTGATGCCCGCGCCGCACGGCCATCATTGCCCCTGGCGATGGTGGTCGTTTCCGTGCGCCCCTCGGATGAGCTGACCGCGGCCGCGGACCCGGACACGCAAGCCCGAGGGGTGCGCTACTCTTCTCGGGACAGGTCGGCCCCTCGCTGCTAGGCTGGCGCCCGACGCCTCCCAGTCTGCAGTCCCGCGATGGGCATCTCCTTCCGCTACCCGACCACGTGGCACTACTCCGACGGCGACCCTCGCGCAGGAGTCTGGTCGAGTCGCGCCAGCCATAGGGGCTCGTTGGCTATGCCCGACCTCATCCCTGCCGGTCAAGGTCGGCGAGCACTACGCGGGCGTCCTCAGCGTCGGCGGCGGAGACGTACAGCTCGGCGGGGCCGTAGACATTGAGACCAGTGAGCTGCTGCAGGTACTCGCCCGCGACCGCGAAGGGGATGCCTGCTGAGCGGAGGAGCGACTCGGCGAGCGGCAGGCGCCCGCGCTGGGTGGAGCGGTAGACGCACACCGGCTTCTCCTGCGTCGGCTCATGGGCGGCCTCGTGGGCGGGCCCGGCGACGGCCTCGGGCTCCGGGTCCGGCTCGACAAGCTCGACAAGGCAGTCCGAGCAACGTGTGAAGCCGGGCACGTACTCCGCGCTGCACTTCGGGCAGATCACCTGACGCCCCCTTCCGGACTGCCACAGCTGACAAGAGGTCCGCAGTCTGTGCAGGACCCTAGCACGCGCTGGCAACGTCGGTGGGCATCGGCCACGGCGGCGTCTACCCAGCAAGGGCACCGTGTCGCAGGACGGCCTCGCGGCCTCTGTCGCTGCGTGGCCCGCGGAGCCCTACTTCCACCAGCCGATGACCCTGGCACTGGCCTGGGGGCGTCAGCCGTGCGTTCGACGCGGCCGTCGCTGCGGCCGGCCTGCGGCACATCCCGCTGCATGGGTCGCGGCGCACTCACGCGTCACTGGCGATCGACGCTGGAGTGCCGATTTCCGTAGTCTCATGAAGCGCGACGCGAAATGGGGTAATTACAGGGATTTTTCATCGGGGCGTGTCCGGTCCCGATGCGATAGAATGCCCCTTCGACGGCGCGGGCGGCGCTCGCGCGACGCAGCGAACCACAGGAGCTCCCGTGAAGATCGCAGTGATCGGCCTCGGCTACGTGGGCCTTCCGCTCGCCATGGTGTTCGCCGAGTCCGGCGTGGAAGTCGTCGGTATCGAGGCCGTCGCCTCGCGCTGCGACGAGATCAACGCCGGTCGCAGCTACATCCAGGACGTGCCCAGCGAGGCCCTCAAGAAGGTGGTCGAGAAGGGGTTCCTGCGCGCGACCACCGACTACGTCGCCACCGAGGACTGCGACGCCGACATCATCTGCCTGCCGACGCCCCTGAACGCCAATCGCGAGCCCGACCTTACCCTGATCAAAGAGGCGGCCGAGCAGCTGGCCGGCCACCTGCGGCGCGGCCAGCTGGTCACGCTCGAGAGCACGACCTACCCGGGCACCACGCGCGAGGTGCTGGCGCCGATCCTCGAGGCCGGCTCGGGTCTCACGGCCGGGGTCGACTTCCACCTCGCGTTCTCGCCCGAGCGCGTCGACCCCGGGCGCACCGACTACACCACGAAGAGCACGCCCAAGGTCGTCGGCGGCCTGACGCCGGCCTGCGCGGCTCGAGCCCTGGAGGTCTACGCGCCGGCCCTCGACTCCGTGGTCCCGGTGAGCACCCCCGAGGCGGCGGAGATGACCAAGCTCCTCGAGAACATCTTCCGCAGCGTCAACATCGCCCTCATGAACGAGCTGGCCATGCTCTGCGACCGCATGGGGATCGACATCTGGGAGGTGATCGACGCGGCCGCCACCAAGCCGTTCGGCTTCATGAAGTTCCAGCCCGGCCCAGGCCTCGGCGGCCACTGCATCCCGATCGATCCGTTCTACCTCAGCTGGAAGGCGCGCGAGTTCGACTTCTGGACGGAGTTCATCGAGCTGGCCGGCAAGGTCAACGAGAACATGCCGTACTTCTGCGTCGAGAAGCTGCACCGCGCCCTCAACACGCGCGGCAAGAGCCTGAACGGGGCGTCCGTGCTCGTGCTCGGAGTCGCCTACAAGGCGGACATCGACGACCTGCGCGAGAGCCCGGCCCTCAAGGTCATCAGGCTGCTGCGCGCCCACGGCGCCGAGGTGCGGTATCACGACCCGTACTGCGCCGAGCTGCCCGAGTTCGGGCTCGTCTCGGCGCCGCTTGACGACTACCGGACTCTCGCCACCTACGACGTCGTGACCATCGTCACGGCGCACTCGGCCCTGGACTACCGGGCCGTGGTCGAGCAGGCCGACCTCGTCGTCGACTTCCGCAACGCCACGGCCGGCATCCCCGGCATCGGCAACGTCTGGAAACTCTGACAGGGAGACACACCCGTGACTGCTGACAAGGTCCGCGTCGGCGTGGTCGGGCTCGGCTACTGGGGCCCCAATCTGGCGCGCAACTTCGACCGCCTCGCCGACGCCGAGCTCGCCTACTGCTGCGACCTGGACGAGGCCAATCTGGCCAAGGCCCGGAAGCTGTATCCCCAGGCCGTCGTGACCGACGACTACGGGGCGCTGCTCGCCGACGACTCCCTCGACGCCGTCGTGGTCGCCACGTCGGTGCCGACCCACTACGCGCTCGGCAAGCGGGCGCTGGAGGCGGGCAAGCACACGTTCATCGAGAAGCCCATCGCCCTCAAGGCGACCGACGCGGCCGACCTGCTCGTGACGGCGGAGTCCCGCGGCGTCAAGCTCATGGTCGGGCACCTCCTCGAGTACCACCCCGCCGTGCGCAAGCTCAAGGAGCTCGTGGACGACGGCAGCCTCGGCAAGGTGTTCTACGTGTACGCCAACCGTCTCAACCTCGGCAAGGTGCGCACCGACGAGAACGCCCTCTGGAGCCTGGGCCCGCACGACATCTCGGTGCTCAACTTCCTCATCGGGGAGGAGCCCGAGGAGGTCAGCGCCCGCGGCGAGTGCTACCTGCAGGACGGCGTCGAGGACGTCGTGTTCGGCTACATCAAGTACCCGAGCGGCGTGATCGGGCACCTGCACGTGAGCTGGCTGGACCCTCACAAGAGCCGCAAGATCACCGTCGTGGGCTCCGACAAGATGGTCGTCTTCGACGACATGGAGAACGACCGCAAGGTCACCGTGTACGACAAGGGCGCGACGACGACGCGGACCAAGTTCGAGACCTACGGCGAGTTCGTCACGCTGCACTTCGGCGACATCCACATCCCCAAGATCGGCAACGAGGAGCCCCTGCGCGTGGAGGCCCAGCACTTCGTCGACGCCATCCGTAACGACGCGCAGCCGCTCAGCGACGGCCGGGACGCGCTCAACGTCGTGCGCGTGCTGGACGCGATGGAGCGCAGCCTGCGCGACGGCGGCCAGCCCGTGAAGACCGCCGATCTGGGCTAGGGGGACGACGATGCCGCTCAAGCCTGCCGGACTCGGCCACAACCTCCTGCTCGGCGACGACGTCCACGTCGGCGCCGAAGTGGTCTTCGGCGCCAACGTCGTCGTGTACGACGGCACGGTCATCGGCGACGGCTGTTTCATCCAGGACGGCGCCGTCCTCGGCAAGGTGCCGTCGCTCTCGCCGATGAGCACGGCCAAACGCGGCGAGCTGCCGCCGCTCGTCCTCGGCGCCGGCTGCGTCGTCAGCACCGGCGCCGTCGTCTACCGGGGCACGACGCTCGGCCCCGGCTGCATCCTGGGTGATTACGCCGGCGTGCGCGAGCGCTGCACCCTGGGCGAGCGCGTCGTCGTCGGTCGTGGCAGCGTCGTCGAGAACGACACGACCATCGGCGACGCCACCAAGATCCAGACAGACGTGTACATCACCGCGTACATGACCATCGAGGAGCGCTGCTTCATCGCCCCCTGCGTGCAGACCACGAACGACAACTTCATGGGCCGCACGGAGAAGCGTCACAAGCTGATCAGGGGCGCGACCATCCGCCGCGGCGCGCGCGTCGGCGGCGGGGCGGTCCTCTGCCCGGCGATCGAGATCGGCGAAGAAGCCTTCATCGCCGCCGGCGCGGTCGTGACCAGGGACGCGCCGCCGCGCAAGGTGCTCATGGGCGTGCCGGCGCGCGTCGTGCGCGACGTCTACGAGGACGAGCTGCTCGAGAACCAGTAGACGCCGGGGCGCGCGTCTGTGCCGCCGCGGACGCCTGGCTCCTCCGATCCTACGGCCGCGCGAACTGCGAGAGGTACGTGCTGAGCTGGGGGCCGCCTGCGGGGATGCCGAGCTTGCGGCGGATGTTGGCGCGATGGAACGCCACGGCGGCCTTGCTCACGTGCAGCGCCTGGGCGATCTCGCCGCTGGTACGCCCCAGGCGGACGAGGTTGGCCACCTCCTTCTCGCGGCGCGTGAGGGGCAGCGATCCGTCATCGGTGTGCGCCAGCCGCTGCGCGAACGGACCCACGATCTCGCGCAGGTTCGCGGTCAGGGCGTCCACCTCGAGCCGCTCCGGACGGTGCCGCAGGGAGTGGCTGAGGCGATCGAGTGTCGGCCCGATGAGGTCCTCGACGTTGCGCACGATGCGCTGCTCCAGTTCGCGCTGCTCCTGCTCGCGCTGCTCGAGCAAGACCTTGAGCGCCGTGTTGCGCTCGTCGAGGATCGTCGCCTGGCGGCGAAGGGCTCTCTCCGAGCGGCCCAGGGCGTCCTGCATGGCCTTCTGCTCGGTGACGTCGGTGCCCAGGAGGAAGAAGCCGCGCTCGCCGTCGAAGCGCGTGGGGATGACGCTCAGCAGCAGATGCCTAGTGTGGCCGCGGACCACGCACTCCACCTCGATCTCCACGTCTCTCTCGGCGCCGCGCGCGTCGTCGGCGACTCCCCCTCTGACGAGCGCCGCGACGTCCGGCGGGAAGTCGTCGGCGACCGTGCGAGTCAGCATCTCGTCGCGCGTACGACCGAAGAACTCGAGGGCGCGCGTGTCGGCGTCCACGTAGGCGCCGCGCGCGTCCACCTGCATCGCGGGGCTCGGCAGGCGGAACAGCACGCGCCGCAGCTCGTCGGCCTCTCGCTGGACAGCCTGAGCGGCGCGCTCACGGCTCACGTCGCGCAGCGCGCCGATCATGTTCGTGGCCCGGCCCGAGCGGTTGGTGAGCAGTACGCCCTGATCGCTCACGGTCAGCCATGGGCCGTCGCCGTGCTGCAGCCGGTACTCGCAGCTGAACGAGCGCCCCTCGAGGATCGCGTCGGCGAGGGCGGCCATCGTCGCCTCGCGGTCGTCGGGGTGGATGCACTCGAGCCATCCTTCGATGGTGCGGGGGAAACCGCCGGGCGGCAGGCCCAGCATCGCATCGAGCTGTTCGGGGAAGGCGATCGCCCCGCTCTCGATGTTCCAGTCGTAGAAGACGCCGAAACTGACCTGGAGGAAGGCCTGAAGGCGCGGATCCCTGGCCGTGACGGGCGGCTGGGGGTGCGGCGCGGCGCCGGCCTTGGACAAGGCCGACCGCAATGGCGGGGGGATACGGAAGCTAGGCACGGCCTATCATTTCCCTGGTGTTCTCCTCGCCTTGCGTGGCCCGATTCTCCGACTACAGTGCAGGTGAGTCAACGCTGCGCATGGGGCTCCGCGTTGACCGGCGCCGCCGCACATCTCGCGCGGCGCGCCCGCCCGGACGCGAGGAGAGGGGGAGCGACTGGGACGACGGGTACCGTCAACCGCCGGCCGTCCGTCCGGCAAGACCCCACAGGTCCCGGCCGTGCCGGGCATCCGATCGACACGCACGACTTGATCAAGGGGGCAGGCGATGGAGTTCCACCACGTGCCTGCAGCGGAGATCGCTACAGAGCCGCTCGAAGTGGGCCCGGACAGCAAGCTTCACCTCGTGGACGTGATCGACCGCACGCAGGGCGCACCGTTCTGCGCCGGCGTCTGTGAAGTCTTCCCCGGCGCCCCTGTCGACTTCGACTACGACGACGACGCTGCGGTGTGCTACATGCTCGAGGGCGAGATCACCCTCACGGAGAACGGCAGCAGCCGCCAGTTCAAACCCGGTGACGTCGTGTACATCCCCCAGAAGAAGGGTCTCGTGGTGTTCTGGAGCACCGCCTCGTACGGCCGCTTCTTCTACGTCACCTACCCGCACTGGAGGTGAGCCATGGCAACCGAACCTGAACACCACCGGCACCTGTTCCACGACGAGGCCGACGCGCAGCATCGCAAAGACCAGGAGCAGCTCGCCAAGTTCGGCTACAACCAGGACCTGCGGCGCTCCTTGGGCTTCTTCTCCACGTTCGCCATCTCCTTCAGCTTCATCTCGGCGACCAACGGCTTCTACGCACTGTTCTACTACGGCCTCGACGTCGGCGGGCCGGCCGGCCTGATCTGGCAGTGGCCGATCATCGTCTTCGGCCAGTTGATGGTGGCCCTCGTCTTCGCCGAAGCCGCCTCGCACTACCCGCTCGCCGGCGGCCTCTACCAGTGGGCCAAACGCTTCATGGGCGGTACCTACGGCTGGTGGGTGGCGTGGATGTTCGCCGCCGCCCTGCTGGTCACGGTGGCCGCGGTCGCCTTCGGCGTGGCGCCCATCGTCTGCTCGCTCATGGGCTGGCAGACGACCCACGGGACGCTACTCTGGATCGCCGTGGCGTTCACGCTCGGGCCGATGCTGCTCAACATCTACAGCGTCAAGGTGACGGCGTTCTTCAACAACATCGGGACCGTGACCGAGATCATCGGCCTCGTGGTCATCGCCATCGCCCTGTACGTCGTCGTGATCATCGGGCACGGGCCGCATCAGAGCCTGAGCGTCCTGTTCGACACGACGCCCGGCGCTGGCCACGGCGCTCTCTTCGGGTACGGCAGCATCTTCCTCGCCTCCATGCTCACCGGCGCCTGGGTGCTGTACGGTTTCGACACCGCCGGCGGGCTCGCCGAGGAGACGGTGAACCCGACGCGCGAGGTGCCGCGCGCCATGCTCACCGCGATCGGCATCACCGCGGTCATCAGCGCCTTCTGGCTCGTCGCCATGGTCCTGGCCATCCCGGACGTCGCCAAGACGCAGGCGCAGAGCACGGGCGCGATCGCCTACATCTTCAACGCGCACTTCCCGAGCTGGGTGACCAACACATTCCTCGTCTCGGTATGCGCCGCGATCTTCGTCTGCTGCCTCGCGATCCAGGCGGCGGCGACCCGCCTGCTGTTCGCCTACGGCAGGGACAAGATGATCCCGGCCTCGAAGTTCTTCGGGTACGTCCACCCGAGGACGAAGACGCCGATGACGTCGGCGATCTTCATCGGCGTCGCCGCCATCGTCATCCTGCTGTACGTCAACCTCGGCGGCGGGGACCCGTTCATCCAGATCGCCCGCGTGACCGCCTGGGCGACGGCGGGCACCTACATCGCCTATCAGATGGTCGTGCTCGGCGGCCTCATCGCACGCGGCAGGGGCTGGCCCAAGGACAAGGCCTACTTCAACCTCGGCAGGTGGGGCTGGCCGGTCAACATCCTCGCGCTGGTGTACGGCGTGTTCATGGTCATCAACCTGTCGTGGCCGCGCACGCCGACGGCGAAGTGGTACGACAACTACATCGTCGCCGTCTCGCTCGTCGTGGTGGTCGTGGTCGGCGTCATCGTCTACTTCATCCAGCGGGCGCGCGGCGTGGACCTGAGCGCGACCATCCACGAGATCGAGCTGCCGGGTCCGGACCGGATGGCGGCAGAGGGCATGGCGGCCGGCATGGCCGGCAAGGTGCTGCCGCCGGACAGCGCGGTCAGCGAGATGACCGCCGACTCGCCGGCCGAGAAGGGAGACGGCCCGGTCATCTGATGGCCTGATCCGCGGACCACGCCGCCGGTGGAGCGGCGGGATGGAGGTGACGAGGGCGGCGGCCAAGTGGCCGCCGCCCTCGCGTACGGGGCGGGGGTCTTGGAGCGTCGGGCCGGCCATCCGGGGTGGCCGATTCGCCAACCTCGCCTTCGTCCGAACGGGGGCGGCGGCCACAAGGCCGCCGCCGTTTGCGTTAGGGAAGACTTGCGCCATAGCGAGTGAATCACAAGGGCGCGATGAGCGACGAACCAGATACGGACGAGGCGCCGAAGCCGCCAGCGGGCGCTGACCAGGGAGCCGGCGAGGCGCCGGCCGAGCCCACGCTGGAGCCCGGGCTCCCAATGCCGACGGCGCCGCCGGGCGGCCCGCGCTACACGCGCCGGTGGTTCCTCGTGATCGGCGGCGCCTTCCTCGCGGCCATCATCGGTGTCTACGAGTTGTTCCTGCGCGGCGGTTCGGGCGGCGGCGCGACCAGGTCGATCTCCAACCTCTTCGCCGACTTCCCGCTCAACAACGTCGAGGACGTGCCTCACAAGTCGTGGGAGCAGTGGAGCATCAAGGTCGACGGTCTCGTGGACACGCCGATGACCATCGACGGCGCCGCCTGGAAGGCGCTGCCGCGCTACGAGGAGACCGTGGACTTCCACTGCGTCGAGGGCTGGAGCGTGGACAACGTGAAGTGGGGCGGCGTGACGCCGGCGACTGTCCTGGACAAGGCCGGCGTGAAGCCGGAGGGCACGTTCGTCGTCTTCCACGCGTACACGGGCGAGTACGCGGACTCGCTGCCGATGGAGCTCGCGCGGGACCCGCAGACGGTTCTGGCCGACACGCTCGACGGCCAGCCGCTGCCCGCCGACCACGGCGGGCCCGTGCGGCTGGCCGTGCCCAAGCAGCTCGGCTACAAGAGCGTCAAGTGGGTCACGCGCATCGAGGTCACGGCCAAGCCCGTGGACGGGTACTGGGAGCAGCGCGGGTATCCGGCGAACGCGCCGGTCGGGAGCTGAGCGCCGGCGCGCGGCGAAGGCTCAGACCGCGCCGGTCGCCTTGAAGTAGATCACCAGCGCCAGGATCGCCAGCAGGACGGCGATGGTGGCGATGCGCCGCGCGTCCTTCTCGGGCGGCGGCGTGCCCATGTCCCTCCTTAGTCCGCGAGCCGCTCCTCGCACCAGACTACGCCCGGGAACGGGCGCAGGCAGTGCGGGTGCCAGTTGGCCTGGCAGTAGGCGCCGACGCCGAGCAGGGCCACGATGTCGCCCTCGTCGAGGGGCGGCAGCGGGTAGTCCTCGGCGAACAGATCGGGGCCCTCGTTGATGTGGCTGGCGAGCGTGTACCGCGCCGTCCGCGGCGCGTCCGCGGCCCTGCACAGCACCGTCTCGACGAACTCTTTGTAGACGAAGACGAGGTGCATGACGTTCCACCCGCAGGTGAGGCCGGCGAAGACGGCGCTGCCGTCGCCGGCCCTGCTCCTGTCCTCCATCGTGACCACCTCGGCGAGGAGGACGCCGGCGTTGCGGCAGAAGAACTCGCCGGGCTCGCAGGCGATGGTGACGCCGAGCGGGCCCAGGTGCTCGGCGAGGACGCCGGCGTAGGCGTCCAGATCCAGCGGACGCTGGCCCTGACGCATCACCGCGGCGAGCCCGCCGCCGGCGTTGACCTCGCGGATGGGGCAGCCGGCGTCCATCGCCTGCCGCACCATGGCGGCGGCCGCCGTGACGGCGCGGTCGAACGCCGGCAGGTCGTCGTCGAGGAGGTGGTGGCTGACGTGGAAGTGCACGGTGTCGATCGTCAGGTCGAAGGAGCGGGCAACGTCCAGCGCCTCGTCGAGGCGCTCCGGGTAGATCCCGAACTTGGTCGGGAGGTCGCCGCTGTAGTAGCTGATGCCGCTGTGCGGGCGGGCGGCGCTGGCGCGCGGGTTGATGCGCAGGCCGACGGTGCCCCCGCGGTTCCGCCGCCCGTAGCGGCGGATCTGGCTGATCAGGTCGAGGTTCACGTGCACGCCGCTCCCCAGGATCACGTCGAGATCGCGCTCACTCACGTTCGTCCCGGTGTAGCTGATCTCCGCGGCCGGGAAGCCGTGCGCGAGGCCGTACTCCACCTCCCCCGGCGAGCAGACGTCGAGGCCGACGAACTGGGGAGTGCCGGGCGTGCCCAGCGCCCGGACCCGCGCCAGCACCTGCGGTTCGCGCTGGGCCTTGAGGGCCCAGCGGACCTTCCAGGGCACACCGGTGCGCGCCATCGCACCCTGAAGGGCGCGCACGTTCTCCTCGACGTGGGTGAGGTCGTAGACGAAGAGCGGCGTGCCGTGCGCGCGGGCGAGAGCCTCGGCGTCCCTGCCGGCGATGGTGAGGCGACCCTTGTGGGCTTCCAAGCCCGGCCGGGCCCACCACGTGCGCGGGTCGTCGTGTGCGTGCGGCACTCCGGCCTCCTGGCCTTGGTCGCGTTGGGGCCGGTCCGGATCCGGCGCCGCCGAGTGTCTCGCGCCCATCGGTGGGGCGCAAGCGGCGGCGGCGAGGTTTGGCGGCCGCGCCGCGGCGGTTACTATTGGGCGGACGGGGCGGCGGCGGCGTGTGCCGCACCATGATCCCCTGCATCTGCGAGGAGGCCGCGCATGAAGTACCGCTGCACCATCTGTGACTACATCTACGACCCCGAGATCGGCGATCCAGACAACGGCGTCGAGCCGGGGACCGCGTGGGAGGACCTGCCCGAGGACTGGGTCTGCCCGGACTGCGGCGTGGAGAAGGACGAGTTCGAGCCGGTCGAGGACTGAGCAGCGACGCCGGCCACGGCGCGCGAGGCGAGGGAGCGGGGCGCGCGCGAGCGCCCCGCTCCCTCGCCGCGTCTCGGGATTCAGAGCGGCTCGAGGCCCTCGGCGAGCGAGAGCAGGTCGTCGCGGGTGATGCCGCCGCGCACCGTGACGACGTAGCGCTTCCCGGCTACGACCATCACGGGGCCGCCGGGGCTGTACCATGTGTAGGCGTCGCGCCCGGTGAAGGCGCCGTACTGCAGCGTCTCGCTCTGCTCTGAGAGCTGCCCCGGCAGCGTGTCCCGCACCAGGCCGGCGATGCGCGCGGCTGCCTGGGGGTCGCCGGCGATGTAGGTCTCGGCGATGGTGAACCAGGTGAGGCCGCGCGCGTAGAGCAGGTCGATCTCGTTGGGGCCCTGGCGCGCGCGGCGGGCGCCCGCGACGGTGTCGGCGGCCTGGAGCGCCTCGGACGCCGGGTCGCGGCGCGTGCGCGTCGCCACCGCGCGCAGCGTGAAGCCGTCCGGCTGAAGCGTGGACCTGAGCGGCCTGAAGCCGGCCGCCTTGCCGGCCGCGGCCAGCGACGGCTGATAGGTGTAGGTCCCGTCGTGCGCCGCGACCAGTCGCGCGCCGGGCGGAGCGGCGACGGCGACGCTCGCCGTGCTGGCGACGGTCACGGGGGCGCCCCAGTCCACCGTCGCGGTGAACGTCCGCTGCGCTCCCGCGTTGGTGGCCGAGCACCAGGTGACGATGCCGGTGAGCTGGTCGACGACGACCTCCACGGTGGTCGCGCCGAACGTCATCGCCGCGCGCCACACCCTCCGGCCACGGTACTCGATCTGCTTGAGCCCTACGTTGCTGTCGCCGTCCTGCGCGGCCGACAGCACGTTGGCCGCCAGGCCCTGGTAGTCGAGCGGGCTCGAGGTGGCGACGCGCCACACAGGCGGCCAGGCGCCCGTGGTGCGCGTCTGCCTGGGGCGTGCCCCTGCGGAGCCGAGCGTCACCTCGGTGCGGCTCGTCGCGTCGTACGCCGACGCGAGCGGCACGGGCGCGCCGGGCGCCTCCGGCGCGCCCGCCTGCCCGCTCGCGTCGCCGCTCGCGGTCGCCCGGAACGTGCCGGCGGCGAGGGCGTGCGCGGGTCGGCCGCTCCACGAGTAGCTCCCGGTGAGCGAGGTGATGCTGGGCACGGGCGGCGCCGGCGGCGTGTGGATGATGAACACGTAGGCCAGGGCGAAGATGATGCCCAGCGCCAGCAGCGTGGCGGCGTAGCGCGGCGGGCGCCGGTTGGCGCGCGCCGCGCGGATGCGCTCGCTCGGCCGCTGCGGCCGGTCCATCACCGGGAGTCCTGCGGGGCCGCGGGCATCACGAAGGCTCATCCCGCCCGCCACGCGAGCCCCGGGATGCCGGCACGATCAGGATGGTGAGGCCGAGGAGCCGCGACACGACCAGGATCAGTGCCGCGACGGCCAAGGTCACGCCGCAGTACGGTGCGCTTTCGCATGCGGCAAGCGTGACTGCCCGGCCGCGGACCGCGCAAGCATCTTCGCGCCGGCCGGCGGCAGATCGCGGCCGAGCGGCCGCGGACGGCCGGGGCGCAACGGCGTGCCAAGCCGGCGCTCGGGAATCCTTCTCGGGTCCAAGGAAGGAGGGCCACATGGCCAAGTACCTGATGCGCGTTTCCTACACGGCCCAAGGCGCCAAGGGGTTGCTGAAGGAGGGCGGCACGGGCCGCCGTTCGACCATCGACAAGCTGGTGCGCGATATCGGTGGCAGCCTCGAGGGGTTCTACTTCGCCTTCGGCGAGGACGACGTCGTCGTGATCGCTGACTTGCCCGGCAACGTCACCGCCGCCGCCCTCGGTCTGGCGGTCGCGGCGGCGGGGGCGGCCACTTTGAGCACCGTCGTGCTGCTCACGCCCGAGGAGATCGACGAGGCGACGAAGCAGTCTGTCGGCTACCGGGTGCCGGGCGCCTGAGCGGAGCGACGGCACACGCGGGCGGGCGCGGGATCCTCGACTGCGCCCGCCCGCCGTTTGCTAGACTCAGCGTCGCCCGAGGTGGGGAGAGCCGCGAGCGGGAGGGGGTGACGGTGGAAGCGAGGTTCCCGACCCGGATGGGTGACGGCTTCATGGTCACCGCCACGCGCAGCGAGCTGCGGGCCGACATCGAGGCGGCCACCGAGGAGGCGGCCCGCAAGGCCCGTGTGGCGCCCCTCGCCGCCGACGAGCAGGAGCACCTGCTCGACATCTACGCCTCGCCGGCCGCCTTCAGCGCCGTCGACATCGGCGATCAGGTCGTGCTCAGCTGCGACGGCGGCGGCAGCAAGATGACCGGCACCGACCTCCAGGACCTGCTCGAGAGCGAGCAGCGCCTGGGCCAGGACATCCTCGAGCTCTGGCACATCGAGTACAGCTACAAGGCCATCAAGACGATCCTGCCGTTCCAGCAACAGGTGATGCAGAACGCGCAGCTGATGCTCACGGCGCCGGTCCAGTATGGCGCGCAGCCCAACCTCGCCTTCTACAGCAAGCCCGACGGGCCGGCCGACAACTGGTTCGAGCTGCTGCCGCGCGGCGACATCGCCGGGGCCCGCGCGGCCATCGAGGAGGCGATGGAGTACGCCACGCAGGACTTCGTCTACGTCGCGGACGGGATGATCGAGGCCGGCGCCGACGGCGTCGACTTCGACACCACCGGCGGCGCCGGCGACGCCGACTTCCTCAGCACGCTGCGGGCCGTGAAGAAGGTGCGCGAGAAGTTCCCCGAGGCCGGCATCGAGCTGGGGATGGCCGGTGAGTTCGTCATCGGCGTGCACGGCGAGCTCGAGTGGGAGGGCAGGCGGCTCGCCGGCCTCTGGCCGCGCGAGCAGCTCGAGGTGTGCCAGGACGCCGGCGTCACCTTGTTCGGGCCGGCGGTCAACATCCGCACCGGCAAGTCGTGCTGCTGGAACTCGGCGTACGCGCTCACCGTGATCAAGCCCTGCATGGAGGTCGCGCGCATCCCCGTGCACCCCAACGTGGGGGAGGGCGTCTGCGGCGTGCCGGTCAACGGCTACCCGCCCGAGGACGCCTCGTCGCGGGCGGCGCGCGCCTGCGTCGACATCCTGCGCTGCGACGGGTTGTAGGTGGGCTCGGGTGACTCCAGAGGCATGGACGTCACCCACGCGCTCGCCGCGGGCATGGGCGGGATGCGCACGGCCGGAGACCTGGTCGCGCGCCTGCAGATGTCCCGGGGCATGCGCCTGAAGGAGGCGAAGGAGTACGTCGCCGCCCGGCTGGGCTGCACGGTGCTGGACCTGAGCGACAGCTACGCGATGGAGCAGCTTCGCGGCGAGAAGGGCCTGGGGCGGATCCTCGACCACTCCAACCTGCACCCCGGTGAGCCCAATGCGATGATGGCGAAGTTCCGCATCGCGGAGCTCCTCGGCATCAGGATCAACTCTGTGGAACGCTTCCGGGAGCTGGCGGGTCTTTAGGCGTCGCGGCGGGCCGGCGTCGCAGCAGCTCGGCGATGAGGGCGGAGCAGAGGCCGATGGGCACGAGCAGGATGCCGACGAGCAGCGTGAGGTACATGCCGAGGCCGGGCTTGTAGGCGTAGCCGAGGTAGTCAGCGGCGTCGTTGGCCAGCAGGCCGCCGGCGACGCCGCCGGCGACGAGGGCCAGGCCGAGGAGCAGCGAGTAGCGGCGCGGCCGCCGGGCGAGCATCAGCACGGCCGCGAGGATCACGACGCCGGCGACGGCGATGCGCCGGCACGCCCCAGTGCGTGTACATCAGGCCGTTGATGCTGTCGGGCTTGCTGAACGAGTAGTTGACGTCCTGACCGGTGTCGGCGTTCGCCCAGGGGAGGAAGACGGCCGCCAGGAGGACGATGCCGCAGGCGAGCGCCAGTACTGCGTAGCCCACCCAATCCCGCTGCGTGATCCGATCGGCGCGTCTCATCTGGGCCCAGTATCGGCAGGATCCGTGCCCGGCGAGAGCGGCCGCCGCCCGAAGCGCCCGCGGCCCGCTGCAGGAAGCCGCGCCTTCGGCCGATACAGGTGCTGGCCGGCTCGCACGCGACCGGCCGCAGGCGCCGCCGCCGGCGGCCGAAGGACGAGCGGAGGCCGACCCATGAGACGAGTGACGTGCGCGGCGCTACTTGCGGCGGTGATCCTCGGCGCCGCCGCGATGCTCGCGGCTTGCGGCGCCAAGGACATCACGCCGCCCACCCAGGACATCGACATCGCCAGGAACACCTCGGCGAAGGCCGAGGTCATGCTCATCAAGACGGCCCTCGCCGCGTACATCGCGACCAACGGGACGCCGCCGGCCACCCTGGATCAGGCCACGCTCGGCGCGTACGCGAGCCCGTGGCCGGCGAACCCGTGGACGGCCGAGCCCATGGCCGTGGGCGCCGGCAAGGGCGACCTCGTCTACACCCCCGGCGCCGGCACGGGCTACACGCTCGGCGTGCGCCTCTCGGGCGGCTCGGTGTACGCGGCCCCGTGAGCCACTGACGCGGAGACCCGCGGGCGCCGGCGTCGCCCGGAGTCGTGGGGGCCGGCGTCGGCGATGCGCTCCGCGCCGGCCGCCCTCCGCGCTCAGGCGCCGATGATCTTCTTGATCAGGTCGGCGCGCCGGGACGGCCGTCCGCTGCGCGCCTCCCTGGCGTCGGCGCTCCCCATGGCGCGCAGCGAGGCGTTGACGCCGACCCAGCGGAGGGGCTCGGGCTCCCACAGCTTCGAGACGTGGTTCACCCAGGGCAGGCCCGTGAGCTCCGTGTCCTCGCCGCGGATCAGGTCGCTGAGCGTGCGGCCGGCGAGATTGGTGGTCGCCACGCCGTCGCCCACGTAGGCGCCGGCCCAGGCGATGCCGGTGCTCCGGTCGAGCCCCACCGAGCTGTACCAGTCACGCGCCGCCGCGACGGGGCCGCCCCAGCGGTGCGTCACCTCGAACTCCCCGATTGCCGGGAAGAGCTCGCCGAGCAAGGTGCGCAGATGCTCCTGCACGGCTGGGACCCGCTCGAAGCTCTCGTCCACGCGGGAGCCGAAGTGGTACGGGGCGCCGCGCCCGCCGATGGCGATGCGGCCGTCCTCGGTGTGCATCGCGTAGAAGATGAGGAAGCGGTAGTCGCCGAACACCTCGCGCCCGCGCCAGCCCACTTCGTCCCAGAACGCTTCGGGCAGCGGCTCGGTGCCGATCATCAGCGAGTAGATGGGCACGACGTGGCGCTCGAATCCGGGGAGGGCAGGCGTGAACGCCTCGGTAGCGCGCACCACGACGTCTGCCCTGACGGCGCCGGCGTCGGTCTCCAGGCGGTGGGGGCTTATGGCCGTGACCGGCGTGCGCTCGTAGATGGGCACGCCCAGGCGCTCCACGGCGTCGGCGAGTCCGCGCGCGAGGCGGGCCGGGTCCACGCAGGCGGCGTGCGGCGTGTACACGGCGCCGAGGCACCCGGCGACGTCGATCCGGGCGCGCATCTCGGCGGCGCCGAGCAGCGCGAAGTCGTCTTCGCCGAAGCCCCACGAACGCTGGTACTCGATGTCCTCGCGGGCGCGCAGCAGCTGCACCGGGGTGGTGGCAAGGTCCATCTGGCCGCCGACGTGGAAGCGTGCGTCGATGTCCTCGTCGGCGATGACGCGCGCGATCTCCGGCACCGTGGCGAACAGCGCGCGCTGCTGGTCGATCACCGCCTGGCGGCCGTGCGTCTCGGCGGCGCGCTCACGCGAGCCCGGGAACGTGGTGTGGCACCAGCCGCCGTTGCGTCCGGACGCGCCGAAGCCGGCGATCTCCTTCTCGAGGACGACGACGCGCAGCGACGGGTCGGCCCGTTTGAGGTAGTAGGCGGTCCACAGGCCGGAGTAGCCGGCGCCGGCGATGGCCACATCCGCATCGATGGGCCCCGGCAGGGACGGGCGCGGAGTGAGCTCGCCGGGGATGCCGTCGAGCCACATGCTGCGGGAACGATAGTCGGTCATGCGGGACTCCTTGGTGGGACGCCGCCATCGTACCAAAGGTCGCGCGACGCGGGTTTGCGCGGTGGTACAACCACCGTGTCGAGAGGAGAGACGATGACGGCGGATCGCTTCATCGAGGCGTACCGGGGCACGCCGCCCTGGGACATCGGGCGGCCCCAGCCGGCGTTCGTGCAGCTGCTGCGCGACGGCGACGTGGTGGGGCCGGTGCTGGACGCGGGTTGCGGCACGGGCGAGAACGCGCTGTTCTTCGCCGCCGAAGGCCTCGAGGTCGTCGGCCTCGACGCGGTGCCGGCCGCGGTCGATGCGGCGCGGCGCAAGGCGGCCGCGCGCAGCCTCGCCGCCGAGTTCCTCGTCGGCGACGCGCTCGAACTCGGCGGTCTCGGACGGCGCTTCGCCACGGTCACCGACTGCGGGCTGTTCCACACCTTCGAGGACGACGAGCGGGAGCGCTTCGTGACGTCGCTGGCGGCGGCTCTGGCTCCGGGCGGCCGCTACTTCGTGCTCTGCTTCAGCGAGCTCGAGACGCTCGAGGGCGGTCCGCGGCGCGTGACCCAGGCCGAGCTCCACGGCACCTTCGACCGGCCGCCGTTTCGCGTGACATCGATCGCGGCGGCGGAGATGGCGACCAATCTGGACGGCGGGGGACGGCACGCCTGGCTGGCGCGCGTCGACCGGCGCGCCTGAGGCGCGTCGAACCGCCGCCGGCCGGCACCGCTCAGGGCACCAGCACGACCTTGCCGAGGGCACGTCGCTCGACGACGTGCTGGTGCGCCCGCGGCGCCTCCGCGAGCGGGAACTCGCGGCCCACCACCGGGTGCAGCGACCCGTCGCGCAGCCCGGCGGCGATGGCCGCGTGCGTCTCCGCCGCCTCGGCGGGCGAGGCGTGGTAGGTCATCATGCCGAGCACCGTGCCGTCGACCGTCATCAGGTCGCGTGGGTTCACCGTCACGGTGCCTCTGCTCCCGACCACCACGACGCGGCCGCGCATCGCGAGAGCGGTGAGGTCGTCGCCGAGGTTCACGTGGGCCGACAGCTCGATGATGATGTCGAAGCCCTCGCCGCCGACGGCCTCGACGGCCGCGGCCAGGTGGCCGGGGTCGCGGTGGTCGAGCGCCTTCACCGCGCCCTGGCTGCGGACGAGCTCGCGGCCGGCCTCGCTGCCGGCGGTGCCGACGACCCTGAGGCCGGCGGCGAGCGCGAACTGGACGAGGGCCAGGCCCACGGCGCCGCTGGCCCCGTGCACGAGCAGGCTCTCACCGGCGGCCGGTCGCGCGCGCTGCAGGAGCGCCCGGTGCGCGGTCTCGTAGGGCACGCCCAAGGCGGCGGCCTGGGCGTAGGAGAGCGAGTCGGGCAAGGGGTGCACCTGGTCGCGACGGCAGAGGGCGAACTCGGCATAGGTGCCGCTCAGGGAGCCGCTCACGTAGACGCGTTCGCCGGACTCGACCAGCACCCCGCCGGCGTCGACGCCGGGCGTGTACGGCAGGGCCGGAAGCGCGGCGTACATGCCGGACCGCACGTAGGTCTCGAACGGGTTCACCCCGGCGGCCTGCACGCGCACGAGCACCTCGCCCTCGACGGGCTCAGGTCTCGGCTGCTCCTCGAGCAGCAATACCTCGGGCTCGCCGAACTCGTGGACGCGGATGGCGCGCATGGTCATCACATCCCCCGCTGCGTCACGGCAGCGTGTAGCTGATCCCGTTGCCCAGATGCCCGACGAGGGTGTAGGCCTGGCCGCCGTTGATCTGCTGGTAGGTGTAGTCGCCGGTCGCCGTGCCGGGCACCATCGGCTGGTTGGTCACCGGGTTGATCGGCCAAG
This sequence comes from uncultured Thermoleophilia bacterium, assembly GCA_963709845.1. GTDB lineage: Bacteria > Actinomycetota > Thermoleophilia > UBA2241 > UBA2241 > CAIXSE01. The sequence goes on along the minus strand of CAVPXV010000006.1, from coordinate 871,098 downwards.
GCGACACGTAGTCCGCGACGCCGCCGGTCTGGGTCACCTCCGATGGCATCGGGTAGAGGTCGCTGGCGTTGGCGGCGAAGGTGGTGATGCCGGTCTGGATGCGGATGAGCCCGGCGATGATCTGCTGGTCGACGCTGCTCAGCGGCGAGGCGCTGGGGCTGGCGCTCGCCGACGGCGACGAGCTCGGGCTCGGGGAGCCCGTCGGCTTGGCGGGCACGAGGGCGAGCACGCGCTTGAGCGGCATCGTGATCGCGGTCTGGTTGGCGGCCGTGAGGTCGAGCACCGCCGTGTCGCCCCCGGAGCCGACGGTCATCTTGCCGTCGAGCGGACCGGGCAGCGTGTCGAAGGTCGAGGGCGCCGGCAGCGTGAACTGCAGCTCCTGACCGCCCGACGAGACCGAGGCCGGGGCAGAGCCTGTGGGCTGCAGGTCGGCGTTGTAGACGGTCACCTGGTAGGCGCCGCCCGACGGCTCGATGACGAGGCCGCCGGCCACTCCGTCCGTGCGGCCCCAGGCGCCCGTCCAGCTGACCGGCGAGGCGCTCGGCGCCGGCGAAGGCGGAGGCGAAGGAGCGGCGGTGTTGTCGTTGCGCAGCACGAAGTACCAGAGGGCCGCGGCCGCTGCCGCGGCCAGGATGATGACGACGAGCACGATCCACCAGGTGTTGCCGCCGCCCTCGCGTCTGGGCGGGCGGGACATCACCAGCGTGGGCGCCGGCGGGGGGGTCTTGGGCGGCGGAGGCGCGGCCGCACCCGCCGCCGGCATCACCCGCGTGGGCTCGGCGCTCTCCCCTCCGAGGACCTGGGTGGCGCCTTCGTCCGCCGGGGGCAGCTCAGTCGTGGGCTCTTCGTCAGGGGTGCTGCTGCCCGTGCTCTCGTCGTCCATGCTCGGCCTCCGGCTGGGTGACGTCGATGTGGTGGCGCTGGCTCCAACTGTATTTGCCCACTTCAGGCGTTCCCCTGTTCGAGCTCCGTCCAGAGCGAGAAGAACGGGGGACAGGTCTTGCTCACGCACCCCGGATCGCCGATGACCACGCCCGGCGTGCGCAGGCCCAGCACGGCGAAGGACATCGCGATGCGATGGTCGCCGTGCGGGTCCACGAGGCCGCCCGTGGGCGCCCCCGGGAAGATGCGCAGGCGGTCGGGCCCGGACTCGGTCTTCACCCCGAGGGCGTGCAGGTTGGCCTCCATCACGGCGATGCGGTCGGACTCCTTGAGGCGCACGTTGGCGATGCCGCCGATGGTCACCGGGCCGGCGGCGAACGGCGCCACGGCGGCCAGGGTCATGAAGGTGTCGGAGATGTCGCCCATGTCCACGGTGATGCCGCCCGGCGCCAGCGGCCCCGACACCGAGGTGCCGTCGGGCTCCTCGCGCACGGCGCAGCCCATCGCCTCGAGCACGTCGAGGAAGCGCGCGTCGCCCTGGAGAGAGCCGCCACGGCGCAGGCCGCGCACCTTGACGCGGCCCCCCGTGACCGCCGCCGCGGCGAAGAAGTAGGAGGCCGTCGAGGCGTCGGGCTCGACCGTGTAGGCGCGCGCCAGGTAGGCGCCGGGCGTCACGCGAAAGGCGTCGCGCCCGGCGCTCGCGGCGCCCGCGCCGAACTGCGCCATCATCGCCAGCGTCATGTCCACGTAGGGCCGGCTCACGAGGCCGTCGACCGCGAGCTCCAGCGGGGCGCGGCCGAGCGGCGCGGCCAGGAGCAGGGCCGAGACGAACTGGCTCGAGGTGCCGCCCGGCAGCCGCAGCCGGCCCCCGGCGAGCCCTCGAGCCTCGAGGGCGAACGGCAGCTCGCCGGCGCCCTCGGGGCGCGTGCCCGCGCCCTGCGCGCGCAGCGCGTCGAGCAGGAGGGCGAGCGGGCGGCGCCGCAGCTGCGGCGCCGCGTCGAAGCGATACAGCCCCTCGCCGGTCGCGGCGGCGGCCGGCAGGAAACGCGCCGCCGTGCCCGCCTCGGCACAGTACACCTCGGCCTCGGCTGCGGGGATGCGGCCGGCGGACCCGCGCACGCGCCAGCCGCCGGCCGCGGCGTCGTCGACGGCGAGGCCCAGGGCGCGAAGGCCCTGAGCGAAGGCGAGCGTGTCGTCCGCCAGCAGAGCGCCGTCGAGCACGCTGTCGCCGTGCGCCAGCGCGGCGAGCAGGAGCGCCCGGTTGGTCACGCTCTTCGAGCCGGGCAGGGCGACGGTCACGTCGAGGTCGCGGCGCGCGGGGCGGATGGGGCGCGCGGGAGTCGTGGGCGGCGTGTCGTTCATCGCTGGTCCGGATGATACTCCAGGCCCTCGCCCGACAAGGCCGGGGCGCCTACGGCCGCAGGCGCTTCTCGTACAACTCGTAGGAGAGCGTGAGACGCATCCCGGCGCGCTCGTACACGCGCAGGGGCCGTGTCTCGCCCTCGGCGTCGACGCCCAGCTCGACCCTCGTCTGGCCGCGACGTACGAACTCCGCGAAGGCGTGCGTGAGGAGGGCTCCGCCGATGCCGCGGCGGCGCCAGCGGCGGCGCACGCCGAGGCCGCGCACCCAGCCGAGGTCACCGTGATCGTAGGCGATCAGTCCTCCGACCGCTGCGCCGCCCTCCCAGGCGAGGAACCACAGGCCGGGGTCGAAGTCCTCGCGGCCGAGCAGCCGCGCTCGCCAGGCGTCGAACGGCTCGTCGCTGTGCCGGTAGTGCTCGGCGAAGGCGTCCATCATCGTGTCGTACATGACGTGCTCGTCCGCCTGCGGCCGGAAGGCGCGGATGAAGACGCCGGCCGGCGCCGGCTGCGTGGCCACCCGATCGCCCAGGTCGACCGCCATGCGCCAGACGGTGCGGCGCGGCGCGAAGCCGTGTCGCCGCAGCAGGTCACGCTTGGCCGCGTCGGCCGCGCTCGAGAAGACGTCCAGCCGCGGCTCGGCGTAGCCGCGCTCGGCGGCGAGCTGGGCGGCGCGGCGTTCGGCGAGCCCGAGGAGGCGTCCCGCAAGACCGGCCTCCGCGTCCTGCGGGTGCACCCACACGTCGGCCTCGAGCTCGCCCGTGCGGTACTGGTCGCCGGCGTACGCGTAGCCGGCGAGGCGGCCGCCCGCTCCCTCGGCGACCCAGGTGTCGTTCGCCAGCGAGAAGCCCTCGAGGCCCCAGTCGCCCTCGACGTCCGCGCTCGTCGTGTCCGGCTGGCCCGTCTCGGCGACGTCGCAGGCGTTGAGGAGCTCGACGATCTCGGGCAGGTCGCCGCGCACGGCCGCGCGGATGCGGCTGGGCGTGCCGTTCATCGCTCCGGCCCTCGCGGCGGGCGCGCTGCGTCGCGGGCAGGGCCGGATCCGCGCCCCGGGGAGCCGCGGACCGCGGTGCCCGCGCCGATCTCCCCGCCGCACTTGCTCATACTGGCCAATCGGTCCCCCGCGCCGGGTCCGGCGCACTCGCGCGTCGCCGTTCCCGGTGATGGTACCCTCCTCTGCAGGACGCCGCGGCGTCAGCCGGTGCGAGTGCGCGTGCTTGGCAGGCGCCGGCGTCGGGAATGTCCCGGCTGTGGAGCCGCGGCGAGCAGACGAGGAGGCGCGATGAACATCGGCAGGTGCCCGGGCCAGGACCGCATCAACTGGACCCCGGACGACATCTTCGACATCGAGTGCCCCAGCTGCGGCACGGCGATCGAGTACTTCAAGGACGACCAGCGCCGCAAGTGTCCCGGCTGCGGCGCCACCGTGCTCAATCCACGCTTCGACAACGCCTGCGCCAAGTGGTGCGCCGCCGCGGAGCAGTGTTCCATCATGCGCGGCGTGATCGTCGACGAGGAGCCGGCCTGAGACGGCGTCCGGCGGGCGGCCGCGCCGTCTAGAACTCGAGGTCCTCGAGCCGGCCGAAGATGACGTCGCGGCCGGCCCGGTACTGCTCCGGGTCCATCGCGGCGTCGACCTCCTCCGGTGACAGCACGGCCATGGCCTCCTCGTCGCGCTTGATCAGCTCGCCGAAGTCGATGCCCTCGCGCCAGGCGCGCATGGCCGACTCCTGCACCACGCGGTAGGCGTCGTCGCGCAGCATCCCCTTGTCCACGAGGGCGAGCAGCACCGCGCCGCTGAAGACAAGCCGCTGCGACAGGCCCAGGTTGGCGAGCATGCGCTCCTCGTCGACCACCAGGCCGTCCACGAGCCCGGTGAACTTCTGCAGCATGTAGTCGAGCAGGATGCAGCTGTCGGGGAAGACGATGCGCTCGGCCGAGCTGTGGCTGATGTCGCGCTCGTGCCACAGGGCGACGTTCTCCATGCCCACGAGCGCGTTGCCGCGCAGCACGCGCGCGCAGCCGGCCATGCGCTCGCTGAGGATGGGGTTGCGCTTGTGGGGCATGGCCGAGGACCCCTTCTGGCCCTTGCCGAACGCCTCCTCGGCCTCCCGCACCTCGGTGCGCTGGAGGTGCCGGACCTCGGTGGCGAACTTCTCGAGGCTCGAGCCGACGATCGCGATGCAGCTCAGGAACGCCGCGTGGCGGTCGCGCTGCACCACCTGGTTGCTGATGGGCTCGCGCCCCAGCCCCAGCGCCTCGCAGACGAGGTCTTCCACGCGGGGGTCGATGTTGTTGTAGGCGCCGACGGCGCCGCTGACCTTGCCCACCGCCGCGTTGACCGTGACGGCGCGCATGCGCTTGAGGTGGCGCGAGACCTCGAAGGCCCACATACCGAGCTTCATGCCGAAGGTGATGGGCTCGGCGTGGATGCCGTGCGTGCGGCCCACCTGGACGCTGTCGCGGAACTCGAAGGCGCGCCGCTTGAGCACCTCCCCCAGCGCGACGAGGTCGCGCTCCAGGAGGTTGCCGGCGCGCTTGATCTGCAGCGCCAGCGCCGTGTCCAGCATGTCGCTGCTCGTCATCCCGTAGTGGACGTACTTGCTGGCGTCGCCCACGTACTCCGCCACGTTGCTGAGGAAGGCGATCACGTCGTGGTTGGTGGTGGCCTCGATCTCGGCGACCCGGGCGACGTCGAAGGCCGCCTTGGCCTCGATCTCGGCGAGCGCCTCGTCGGGCACCTTGCCGAGCCTGTTCCAGGCCTTGACGGCGGCGATCTCGACGTCGAGCCAGGCCTGCATCTTGGCCTCTTCGCTCCAGATGGCGCCCATCTCGGGGAGTGTGTAGCGCTCGATCATGCGATGCCCTCCGTGGTCGTGACGCCCGGGATTCTCTCACATCGCGCGCTGGCTACGGGGATGCTCGTCTACGCGGCGATGGTGAGCCCGGGGTACGTCGTCCGGCGGGGTCGGCCGGCCTTCCCGGCCGCCGTCACGGCGCCGGCGCGCGCGTGAAGCGCAGGATCGTCGGCGCGCCCCCCGGCGGCGCGTACTCGGCGAGCATCTGGCGGTTGTCCGCGGTGAGGTCGAGGCTGACGTGCCACGCGCCGTTCGCCGTCCTGCCCGTGGCCGTCAGCCTGCCGTCGTCGCTCACGTGCAGGGAGGTGATCACCGTCCCCGCCGGCTTGAGCCCCGTGATCACGTAGTCGCCGCTGCCCGCGCCGTGGCCTATCTTCAGTGTCGTCGACCCGAGCGAAGCATCGGAACCCTCCCAGGTGCCGGCGAAGTCGGCGACGTCCGGCCTGAAGGCGACGGCGCGCACGACGAGGACGAGCGCGACGAGGACCAGGACGGCGACCGCCGCGGCGGCGAAGCGGCGCTGGCGGACGACCCTGCGCGACGGCCGCCTGCCGTCGCTCATCGCACCGCGACTGCTTCGATCTCGACGCGGACGCCCTTGGGCAGCCCGCCCACCTCGACCGTCGAGCGGGCCGGGTAGGGCTCGGTGAAGAACTCGGCGTACACCTCGTTGACGGCCCCGAAGTCGTCCATGTCCTGCAGGAAGATCGTGGTCTTCACCACGGCCTCCGTCGAAAGGCCGGCCGCCCGGAGCGTGGCGCGCAGGTTCTCGAGTGCGCGGCGCGCCTGGTCCTTGGGCGTGAAGCCGACGATCTTGCCGGCGGCGTCCAGCGGGATCTGGCCGGAGATGAACACGAAGTCGCCGATGCCCACCGCCGGCGAGTACGGTCCTACGGCTGGGGCAGCCTCGGGCGACGCGAAGACCTCTTTGTGCATGGCAACGTCCTTTCCGGTCCGCTGGCGGTCAGGTGAACAGGGCGCGGATCGCCACGTAGGCGATGGCCACGAGCACGATGAGCACGAAGACGTAGTTGAACGTCGAGATGCCCTTGGGGCTCGGCGGCTTGTACTCGTGGGGCATGCCGCTCCTCAGTATCGGACGGCGACCGCCTCTATCTGCAGGCGGGCGCCCTGCGGCAACCATCGTACACCGACCACGGTGCGCGCCGGGCGCGGCTCACCGAAGTACTCGCCGATGACCTCGTCGAGCGCGCCGGCGTCGGCCGGGTCGACGACGTAGGCGGTGAGCTTGGCGACAGTGTCGAGCGACAGGCCGGTGGAGCGCAGGTGGTGGCGCAGTCCGTCGAGGGCGCGGCGCGCCTGCTCGGCGGCGGAGCCGGCCGACACCACGCCGCGCTCGTCCAGGGGTACCTGCGCGGAGACGAACACGAGCTGACCGGTGGAGACCGCCGCCGAGTAGGCCCCGGATGGCGGCGGCACCTGCGTGGACCTGAAGGCCTGCCTCGTCATGCCGGGAGTCTTCCCGGTCACGGCGAAAAGCGCGCCGGCCGCGAGTGGCCGGCGCGCTCTTCGCCGCGCTCACACGTCGAGGATCCTGGCCGCGAGGATGGCGGCGTTGCGCGCCCCGTTGATGGCGACGCAGGCTACGGGCACGCCGGGCGGCATCTGGACGATGCTGAGCAGAGAGTCGAGGCCGCCCAGGTCGCTGGTCTTGATGGGCACACCGATCACGGGCAGGTTGGTGTAGGCGGCGATGACGCCGGGCAGCGCCGCCGCCTTGCCGGCCCCGGCGATCAGCACCTTGACGCCGCGCGACTGCGCCGTCCTCGCGTAGTGCGCCACCTTGTCCGGGTCGCGGTGCGCGGAGAGCACGCTCAGTTCGTACTTGATCCTGCGCTCGTCGAGCTCACGGCAGGCGGCCTCCATGACCTCGCGGTCGCTCTCGCTGCCCATGACGATGCCGACGAGCACGGGCTCCATCTGGATGCCCTGCAGGATCGTCTCGACTTCGGTGCTCGTCTTCTCCACGTCTCGCTCCTCTCGCTCAGCCGGCGGAGCCGGCCGGGAACAGTGTGAGCTCGCCGGCGGCCGCGCGGACGGCGCGCTCGGCGATGTCCGCACGCACCTGTGCGCCGTCGAAGCTGATGCGGCCGACGGCCTCGTAGGCGCGCTCGCGGGCGGCCGCGAAGCCGCTGCCGAGCGCGCTCACGGCCAGGACGCGGCCGCCGGCGGTGACGACGTCGCCGCCCCTGAGGGCCGTGCCGGCGTGGAAGACGCTGACGTCCTCCAGGCGCCGTGGCCTCGGCGAGGCCGCGGATGACGTCTCCCTTGTGGCTGCTCGCCGGATAGCCGGCCGACGCCATCACGACCGTGACGCACTCGCGCGGCTTCCAGGCGGCCTTGACGCCGGCGAGCTCGCCGGACGTGGCGGCGGCGCAGAGCTCGAGCAGGTCGCTGTCGAGGCGCGGCAAGACGGCCTGCGTCTCCGGGTCTCCGAAGCGGCAGTTGAACTCGAGCACCTTCACGCCGGCCTCCGTGGCGATGAGGCCGGCGTACAGCACGCCTCTGTAGGCGATGCCGCGCGCCCCAAGTTCCGCCATGACGGGCTCGACGACGTGCTCCATGGCGGCGTCGATGGCCCTCCGCTCGAAGCCGGGCACCGGGCAGTAGCTGCCCATGCCGCCGGTGTTGGGCCCCTCGTCGCCGGCGAAGATGCGCTTGTAGTCCTGCGCCGGCGCCAGCGGCACGGCGTTGGCGCCGTCGCACAGCACCAGCAGCGAGACTTCCGAACCGGCGAGGAACTCCTCGATGATGACCACGTCGCCGGCGTCCCCGAACTCACGCGCCACGAAGCAGGCCTGCACCGCGGCCTCCGCCTCCGCGGCGTCGGCGCAGATGAGCACGCCCTTGCCGGCGGCGAGTCCGTCGGCCTTGACCACGAGCGGGTAGTCGGAGACCGTCTCGAGGTACCTGAGGGCGGAGTCGGCCGAGTCGTGCCGCGAGTAGGCGCCGGTGGACACGCCGCCGGCGCCCATCACCTCCTTCGCGAAGACCTTGCTGCCCTCGAGCTGAGCGGCCGCCTGCGAGGGCCCGAACACGGCGAGGCCGTCGGCCTCGAGCCGGTCCGTGAGGCCGGCCACGAGCGGCGCCTCGGGCCCCACGACGGTGAGGTCGATGCGTTCCCTGCGGGCGAACTCGAGGAGGCCGCCGACGTCCTCCGCCCCGATGGGCACGTTCTCCGCCTCGGCGGCGGTGCCGGCGTTGCCCGGCGCGCAGAAGATGCGCTCGGCGAGCGGCGACGCGGCAAAGGAGTGGACGAGGGCGTGCTCCCGGCCCCCGCCGCCGACCACGAGCACCCGCATGCGGCCTCCCGTAGCTCGATCAGCGTGTCGCCGGGCGGCGCTGCGCCGGCCCGGCCCGACGCGGCAAGTCTATCCGCGCCGGCGCTCGTTGGGGAGGGGGCGCGGCTCCGCGGCGGCGCCCCGCCAGATGCCGGCGGCCGTCAGACCGCCCCGCCGCGCCCGATGCTGCGCGGCAGCACGATCGTCTCGTCGCGCCCCGGACCCACGGCGATGAACTTCACGCGCGTCTTGGTGAACTCCGCGATGTACTGCACGTAGTCGCGCGCCGCCTGGGGCAGGTCCTGCCACGTCTCGCACTCGCGGATGTCCTCGCTCCAGCCGGGCAGCTCCTCGAACACGGGCTTGGCGTGGTGGAAGTCGGTCTGCAGCATCGGGAACTCGTCGAGCAGCGCGCGGCCGGCCTTGTAGTGTGTGCAGACCTTGAGCGCGGGCAGCCCCGAGAGCACGTCCAGCTTGGTGAGCGCCAGGTGCGTGATGCCGCTGAGGCGCACGGCGTACCTGAGCGCCACGAGGTCGAGCCACCCGCAGCGCCGCTGGCGGCCCGTCGTGGTGCCGAACTCGTGGCCCACCTCGCACATCGCGGCGCCGACTTCGTCGTGGAGCTCGGTGGGGAACGGCCCCTCGCCGACCCGCGTCGTGTAGGTCTTGGCGACGCCGATGACGTGGTCGATGCGCGTTGGGCCGACGCCGGTGCCGGTGCAGGCAGCGCCGGCGATGGGGTTGCTGCTGGTGACGAAGGGATAGGTGCCGAAGTCGATGTCCAGCAGCGCTCCCTGGGCGCCCTCGAAGAGCACGTGCTTGTCCTGGTCGAGGGCGTTGTTGATCAGCAGGCTGGCGTCGCAGATGAAGGGCTCGAGGCGGTCACGGTACCCCAGGAGCTCCTCCGTGACCTGGTCCGGGTCGAGCACGCCGATGTCGTAGCGCTGCAGCAGGAAGTTCTTCTCCTGCAGGGCGGTGCGGATCTTGCGGCGCAGGATCTTGGCGTCGAGCAGGTCCTGCACGCGGATGCCGATGCGCGTGTACTTGTCCACGTAGCACGGGCCGATGCCGCGGCCGGTGGTGCCGATCTTGTACTTGCCGAGCTGTTGCTCGTTGGCCCCGTCGAGCAGCAGGTGGTACGGCATGATGAGGTGGGCGTTGCCGCTCACGCGCAGGTTGTCGCCGCTGATGCCGCGCGCGCGCAGCGCCTCGAGCTCGCCGAAGAGGATGTGCGGGTCGATGACGACGCCGTTGCCGATCACGCAGGTCTTGGCCTCGTAGAGGATGCCCGACGGGATGAGGTGGAGCTTGAACTCCTCGCCGTCACGCACGATCGTGTGGCCGGCGTTGTTGCCGCCCTGAAAGCGCGCGACGACGTCGGCCTTCTCGGCCAGCAGGTCGGTGATCTTGCCTTTGCCCTCGTCGCCCCACTGGGCGCCGATCACGACTGTACCGGGCACAGCGCTCCCCTCCGTTCGGTGTAGCGGCCGCGGGGCCGCGGCTCAGGCGGCCGGCCGGCCGCCGTTGAGGATGCTCCTGGCGGCGATCACGCCGGCCGCCGAGGCCTGGATCAGGCCACGGGTGACGCCGGCGCCATCGCCGACGGCGTACAGGTTGCGGACCGGCGTCTGCAGGCCCTCGTCCAGCTCGGGTCGAGCCGAGTAGAACTTGACCTCGACCCCGTACAGCAGCGTGTCGCGCCCGTTGACTCCGGGCGCCAGCGCGTCCATGGCCTCGAGCATGTCGAGGATGTCGCGCAGATGGCGGTACGGCAGCACGAAGGCGAGGTCGCCGGCGGTGGCGCCGCGGAGCGTGGGCTGGACCGTGCCCCTGCGGATGCGGTCCATCGTGCTCCGGTGTCCCTGCTGCAGGTCGCCGAGGCGCTGCACGATGATGTCCTCGCCGAGCAGGTTGGCGAGCCGGGCGATGCTCTTGCCGTAGGCGATCGGGTCGTCGAACGGCTCCGTGAAATCCGTGCTCACGAGGAGGGCGAAGTTGGTGCGGTCGGTCTTTGCGGCGGCGTAGCTGTGGCCGTTCACCGTGACCACGTCGCCGTAGTTCTCGAGCGAGACCTCGCCGTAGGGGTTCATGCAGAACGTGCGCACCGGGTCATCGAAGCTCGGCGTGTAGTAGATCAGCTTGCTCTCGTAGAGCTCGTCGGTGAGCGGCTCCATGATGGCGGCCGAGGTCTCGACGCGCACGCCGATGTCTACCGGGTTGGTACGCAACCCGATGTGCAGGCGCTTGCACTCGTCCACCAGCCAGCTCGCGCCCTCGCGGCCCGGGGCGACGATCACCGCTTCGGCCTCGAGACGCGTACCGTCGGCGAGGAGCACGCCGCCGGCGCACAGGTCGCTCTGGCCCGAGCGCTTCTCGGCGAGGATGCGCTCGGCCATCACGCCGGTGTGTACGGTGACGCGCTCCTCCAGTTCCTCACGCATGCGCGTGAGGATGTCGTAGGAGCGCTCGGTGCCCATGTGGCGCACCGGCGCCGCCACCAGCGTCATGCCGTGAAGCAGCGCCTGGCGGCGGATCTTGTCGGCCTTCTTGCCGCCGCCGTGCACCTCGGTCGTGGCGCCGTACTCCACCCAGACGCCGTCGACGTAGTCGACGAGCTCGCGCAGGCGGTCTTTGGCCACGAACCGGTCGAGCCAGCCGCCGACGTCGCTGGTGAGGGTGAGCTTGCCGTCGCTGAAGGCGCCGGCGCCGCCCCAGCCGCAGGTGATGTCGCAGGGCTCGCAGCCGGCGCACACGCCGGTCCGGCGCGCCGGGCAGGTGCGGCGGCTGATGTCCGGGCCGCGCTCCACGAGAGCGACGCTGAGGCCGTTCTTGCGCACCAGTTCGAGCGCGGCGAAGATGCCGGCGGGGCCGGCGCCGACGACGATCACATCGAAACGAGTGCGTGCAGCGTCCATGGCAGTGTGTGGGGGGAGGTCGGGAAAAGGGCAGATGGAAGGTCCCTTTACGGGATGATACCGAGGACGCGAACGCATGACAAACGGCGAGCGTCTTGCGTGAGCGGCGAGGTGGCGCGTCCCAGGGGATAGACTGGCGCTCGGAGTACGGGCAGCGGAGCGACCTGCGGCCAAGAGCTCCCCGGCCTTCTCCTTGACGGTCGTCGCCAGGTAGGCGCCGGACGCACGGGCCCGGCGGCGCGCCGCCCGCCCGGCCCGCCTCCTTGCCAGCGGGCCGCGGCGGCCGATACCCTGCTCGCCGGACGGACCCCAGAGGTGAGGTGACCATGGACGACCCGGTCCTCAGCCGACGCAGCACCCGCAAGTACACCGCGGATCCGGTGCCCGACGACGTGGTGGAGCGCCTGCTGCGCGCCGCCATGGCGGCGCCGTCGGCCGGCAACCAGCAGCCGTGGCAGTTCGTCGTCGTCCGCGAGCGCGAGACGCTGGCGGCCATCACGCGATTCCATCCCTACGCGAGCATGCTCCCGGGGGCGCCCGTGGCGCTGGTGGTGTGCGGCGACGTCGCCGGCTGCAAGTGGCCGCAGATGTGGGAACAGGACTGCGCGGCCGCCACCGAGAACCTGCTGGTCGAGGCCGAGCTGCTTGGCCTGGGGGCCGTGTGGCTCGGCGTCCACCCGTTGGCCGAGCGCGTCGAGGGCGTGCGCGTCCTGCTGGACGTGCCCGCCGGAGTGGTGCCGTTCGCGATCGTGGCGCTGGGCCATCCGGCCGAGCGCAAGCCGCCGTCCGAACGCTACGATGAGGCCCGCGTGCACCGCGAGCGCTGGTGACGGCCGGGACGCCACCCGCCCCCGTCACCGTGGCGAGCTCCCCGCGCATACAGTTTGTATCGCGCCGGGGCAGGGTACGTCCGCAAGCGACCCGTGACGCGGCGGGCGCCGCCCAACGGCCTGGCGCCGGTGAGACAGGCTCCGCCCCACGGGTCCCCTGTCGTGATGACACGCCATGAGGAAGGGGTGACCAGTGTCCGGACCTCAATGGGTCCCCACCATCGACGACATCAAAGTCCGTGACGGCGCCTACGTGCCCGTCTATCCCAAGGGCCTCGGCATCCTCCTGGTGCGCGTGGACGGAGAGCTGCATGCCGTGGCCAACAAGTGCGCCCACATGGCGTGTCCGCTCGAGGGGGGCCGGCTCGAGGGCGCCATCCTCACTTGTCCCTGCCACGACTGGCGCTTCGACGTGCGGACCGGGCGATTCCTCGACGCGCCCGAGCTGAGCATCCGCACTTTCGCGACCCGGGTCGAAGAGGGCAAGGTCCTCGTCGAGCTCGGGGGGGCCTGACGATGACGGACGAGGTCTTCGTCTACGCTCTGAGCACGTGCCCCTGGTGCCGCAAGACCAAGCAGTGGTTCACGGACAGCAAGATCGATTTCGAGGTCGTGGACGTGGACACGCTCCCGGACGAGGAGCAGGACGCCGCCGCCGACAAGGCCTTCGCGCTCAGCGGCGGCCGCCGCTTCCCGGTGGTCGTGATCAACGGCGAGGTGATCGTCGGCTACAACCCCGACAAGTTCCTCGAACACCTCAAAGGCTGGGGGGGCTGACCTGTGGGCAGCGCCGAACGCAAGGAATCGCTGCACTACCTCTTCGAGCGGGTCGTTGAGCCCATGGGCTTCAAGTTCACGCCGGACGAGGCGATGGTCGACGAACTGCTGGAGCAGGAGGTCCAGTTCGAGCACGACCTCGGGGCGCCGTATTGCCCCTGCCAGATGCGCACCAGGGTGCGGGCGGAGGACATGCAGATCGTATGCCCCTGCATCCCCTTCCACCGCGCCCATTTCGACAAGATGAGGCGCTGCTGGTGCGGCCTGTTCGTCCATCAGGACGTCACCGACCCCGACAGCCTGCCGCAGCTGCCGCCGGACGAGGAGTGATGCCGCGATGTGGCACGAAGTAGCGAAGCTCGACGACATCGCGCCCGGCGGCATGAAGTACGTGCGCGCCGAGGACCGCGAGATCTGTCTGTGCGAGTACGGCGGCGACATCTTCGCCGTGAGCCGCCGCTGCGGGCACGTGAACGCGCCGCTCGACCAGGGGGCGCTCGAAGGCTGGATCCTCACCTGCCCGATGCACGACGGGCAGTTCGACATCCGCAGCGGCAGGAACCTGGCGTGGCCCGTCGACCACGACATGGGCGCCGAGGCCGACATCCCGGAGCCCGTGCGACGCTGGTTCAAGCTGGAGAAGCGGCTGCAATGGAAGACCCGTGTGCACGACCTGCACACGTATGCGGTGCGCGTCGCCGACGGCGCCATCGAAGTCGAGATCTGAACCCCGGACTAGGAGGAACGATGGCGTTCGAACTGCCGCCGCTCCCGTATGCGGAAGACGCGCTCGAGCCGGCCTACTCGGCTCGCACGATCAGCTTCCACTACGGCAAGCACCACAGGACCTACGTCGACACGCTCAACAAGCTGGTGGCCGGGACCGACCTCGAGGACAAGCCGCTCGAGGACGTGATCATGGCCGTGGCCGGCAAGCCCGACAGGCAGCCGGTCTTCAACAACGCCGCCCAGGTGTGGAACCACACGTTCTTCTGGAAGAGCATGAAGCCCGGCGGCGGCGGAGCCCCCGCGGGCGAGCTGGCCGGCAAGATCGACGCCACCTTCGGCGGCCACGAGCAGTTCGTCGAGGCGTTCAAGGCCGCCGCCGTCGGCCGCTTCGGCAGCGGCTGGGCCTGGCTGGTGGCCGACAACGGTGAGCTCAAGATCGTCAGCACGCCCAACGCCGAGATGCCGGCGGCGCCGGGCGTGACGCCGCTGCTCGTCGTGGACGTCTGGGAGCACGCCTACTACCTCGACTACCAGAACCTGAGGCCCGGCTACGTCCAGGCGTTCTTCGACAGCCTCGCCGACTGGGACTTCGCGACGCTCAACTTCGCGAACGCGAAGTAGAGCCGCGGCGCGGCGCCGCGGCGCCGCCCCGCGCCACGACCGGCGGGCACGCTCGTGCCCGCCGGTCGTGGGCCGCGCACGGGTCCCACGTCGGGCCGATGGCTCGGCTCGCAGCGGCGGCTCGTGCCGACGCGCGAACCGCCCTACCCCTCGCGGAGCGTCAGTCCCCCAGCCAGCTGGGGTCCTCGCCGTCGCCGCCGAGCAGCTTGCGGTAGCTCAGGTAGCGGCTGCGCGTGATCCCGCCGTCCAGGACGGCGGCCTTGACGGCGCAGCCGGGCTCGTGGGAGTGCGTGCAGTCGCGGTAGCGACACTGCGGCGCGAAGCCGGCGAGCTCAGTGAAGCCGTCCGCGATCGTCGATTGGTCGGCGTCGTCCACGGTGAAGCGCCGGATGCCCGGCGTGTCGATGACGCGCACGCCGCCGGGCAGGTCGTACAGCGCCGAGGCGGTGGTCGTGTGGCGGCCGCGGCCGTCACCGGCGCGCACCTCGTCGGTCCGGGCCGCGATCTCCCCCCCGAGGGCGTTGAGCAGCGACGACTTGCCGACGCCGCTTTGGCCCACGAAGACGCACGTACTTTCGCGAAGGACCTCGCGCAGCGCCTCGACGCCGCTCGCGGTCGCGGCGCTGCAGGGCAAGACGGGCACGCCCAGCGCCCGGTAGGGCTGGACCTGTGTCATCGCCTCCTGCAGCTCGTCGCCCGACAGGAGGTCGATCTTGTTCAGGGCGAGCACCGGCCGCGCGCCGGACCGCTCGACGGCTACGAGGTAACGGTCGATGAGGCGCGGGTGCAGGGGCGGATTCCTCGCCGCGACGACGACCACGACGGCGTCGATGTTCGCGGCGATGGCGCGCACGCGCGTCCTGTCGTGCGGGTCGGCGCGGGTGAGCACGCTGCGCCGAGGCAGCACGGCCGCCACGCGGAAGAGGTCCTCGCCGTGCGCCTCGAGGAGCACGGCGTCTCCGACGGCGAGCAGGGTCTGCTGGCGCCGCGCGAGGTCCTTGGGCAACGCGGCCTGGTGCGTCTCGCCGCCGGCGTGGACGCGGCAGGTCCCGGCGGCGACGGCGATCACCGTGCCGCGGACGCCGGGGACCTGATCGGCCGGGTCAGCCCTCGCCGCGCGCTCGGCCACCGGCGCCACGCTCCCCGCCGAGTCGTTCTCCGAGCGGTCGCCGCCCTGCTCGTCGCCGAGCAGCCCGAGGAGGACGTCCTCTAGCTCGCGCGGCGCCGCGCCCGTTTGTGCGGATCGGGCGGCGGCCCGGCGCAGCTTGGCCGCCTTCTTGGTCAGTCTGTTGCGCTCGCCGACGTCGAGTCCGGCGAGCAGCGTCCGGAGTCGCCTGAGTCGCTTCTTGTCCATCCTGGGATACACCCTTCCCGTCGGTGCCGTCACGGTCGGGCGCGAAGGGGCGCCGGCCGGGCGCCGCGCGGCGGCGCCCCGGCGCGCATCGCGCCCGGGTCACCCAAGGGAAGGGCCCAATCAAAACGGCCGCCTCGCAGGCGGCCGCAAGAAGACACGCTCAGGATGGGCGTCTGGCTACGTTGCGGCCCTCGCGAAGGGTGACGCGCTGGTTCCGTTGACGGCCTTGGCAGTCATCACGCCACCTCCTCTCGAGCGTCGAGCATGTGGTCTAGACCGATCAAGTCTAGCGCTGCCCAGGCGCACGCACAAGGGAGGAGCCGGCCCGGGCCGCACGACTGCGGCCGTTTTGCGCCTCCTCCTCGCGGATAGATAGTCCCCGATGCCGGCGGTTGCAGCTGCCGCCGGGGCGGATGAAGGGGGAGTCATGTTCAAAGGATTCCGCGAGTTCATCATGCGCGGCAACGTCGTCGACCTCGCGGTGGCCGTGGTCATCGGCGCTGCCTTCGGCGCCGTCGTCAAGGCGTTCGTCGACAACCTCATCACGCCCATCATCGCGGCGATCTTCGGCAAGCCGGACTTCTCGAACCTGATGTTCACGATCAACGGCAGCCAGTTCAAATACGGTGCCTTCATCAACGCGGTGATCGCCTTCCTGCTCATCGCGGCGGCCGTGTACTACGCGGTCGTGGTCCCCATGAACAAGCTCGCCGAGCGCCGCGCCCGGGGCCAGGCGCCCGCTGAGGCCTCGATGAAGCAGTGCCCCGAGTGCCTCAGCGAGATCCCCGTCGCGGCGCGCCGCTGCGCCTTCTGCGCGTCGCCGCAGAACGACGTGGCCGGCGCCTGAAGCGGGAAAGACCTCCCCACACGCGGCGCCCGCGCCCGGCGGGACGCTGCCCGTGACGAACGGCCCCCGTTGGCCACAGTCCGGGAAAGGAGAGACGTGCGCGCGGCTCAGGTCCGTCATCCCAGGCTGGGGGCGCGCAGGGCGGCGCCGCACGGCGCCGCCGCCACGGCGGCGGCACTCTTCGACCTGTCGCGCGGCTTCCAGGCGCTGATCTCGATCTCGGGAGCCGGACTCGGCGCCGTGCTCGCGGCGGGGGGCTTGCCGAGTCTGAGGGTGACGGTCATCGGGCTCATCGCCGCGTGGGCGGGGTACTTCGTCGCGTTCTCGCTCAATGACGTGCTCGATCGCCGCACTGACGCTCAATCGCTGCGCGCCGGCAAGGCGACGCCCGAAGGGTTCGACATCGACACCGCCTTCTCGCGGCACCCGCTCGCGGCCGGCAAGCTGACGCTCGGGGTATCCCTCGCGTGGGTCGGATTCCTGACCGCGGTCGCGGCCGTGGGCTGCCTCCTGCTGAACCCCCTGTGCCTCGTGTTCTTCGCCTTGGGCGCCGGCCTCGACGTTGTGTACAGCGCACTGCGCACGACGACCTGGCTCAAGACGATCGTCACCGGCGCGATGGTGGGATGCGGCGGCATCGCCGGATGGGTGGCAGTGGCGCCGCTGGCTCGCGGTGTCCTGCCCGTGTTCGTGTTCCTCGCCCTCTGGGAGATCGGCGGTCGCAATCTGGCCAACGACCTCTCGGACCTCGCCTCGGATTCCTCCGTCGGCGTGCGCACCGTGGCGACCACGTTCGGGCCCCGGGCCGCGGCGCGGGCCACGCTCGTCGTGGGGTCGGCGATGGTCGCGTCCACGGCCTGGCTGCCCATGCCGACCGCCGCCGTGCTGGCGGCGCTCGCCTGCGGCGCCTGGCTGGTCGTGCGCTCCGGCGTGCGGCTGGTGCGCGATCCCACCACCACCCGCGCCGCCGACTACTTCAACCACGCGAGCGTCTATCCGGTGGCGGTGCTGCTGGTCGCGCTGGCGGGGCTCTGGCTCGCGGGGCTGTGAGCGTGGACGACGCGGGCGCGCGCCGTACGGCGGCGCTTTTCGATCGCAACGCCGCCTCCTACGATCGCGTCAACACGGTGATCTGCCTCGGCATGGACGCCCACTGGCGCCGCTGGGCGGCGCGGCGTGCGCTGGCGGCGCCCGCCGCAACGTCCGAGGTGCGCCGGCCGCACGTGCTCGACGCCTTCGGCGGCTCGGGACTCGTCGCGCTGGAGCTCGCCCGCCGCGGCGCCCGCGTGACGCTCGCCGACGCCAGCGTGGGCATGCTCGACGTGGCGCGCCGCCGGGCGCGGCGCAGCGGCCTGCACCTCGACCTCGTGCAGGCCGACCTCACGGAGTACGCCGCGGTGGAGCTGCCCGGCGCGCCCTACGCGGCGGTCACGCTGAGCTTCGGTCTCCGCTACGTGGAGGACCGCGTCGCGCTCCTGCGCGGCCTCGCGGCGGCGCTCGCCCCCGGCGGAGCGATCGTCATCCTCGAGGCCGTCGTGCCCCGTGGCGGCCTGACGGCCGAGCTGGCCGGCCGCTACTTCTTCGAGGTGGCGCCGCGCCTGGGGACGCTTCTGGCGGGCCGCCGCGAGCTCTACGACGAGCTCACCGAGACGGTCCGCGCCTTGGGCGGCGCCGGCCGACTGCTGGACGCGGTCCACGCGGCCGGCCTGGCGCCACGCGAGCGGCGCCTCTTCGCCGGCGGCGTCGTGGCCGGCGTCGTGGCCGCCGCCGCTTCTGGTATCGTCACCTCTCCAGAGACCACCTGAACCGGGGGACCGATCCGCGTGTCACTGCTGCGCCTCGAGAGCGATGACCGCCAAGCGGTGATGCACACCGCGGGCTCGGTGTGCGCCACCACGCAGGAGCTGGTGGACAGCGACAGCTTCGCGCGCGTCCTTGGCCTGTACGTCGACCACCTCGAGGCCCACAATCCCGTCGCCCTGGACGATCTCGGGCTCCGGGGCGCGAGCGCGCCGGCGCGCGCCGGCGCGGCGGATCCGCGCCGCGAGCGCCTGCTCGACCTGCTGCGCCTGCTCGCCAACAACCCGCTGGAACGCGTCGCGCACGCGGAGAGCGCCTACCGCGACCTCGTGGAGCGGCGCGAGCGGCTGCACGAGTTCGTCGAAGGTCTCTACGACTTCTGGCGCCGCTGGGACCGCTTCCTCGTGGTGACCGCCGAGATGCCGCCGGCCCCCGGGGACAAGCGGCCGCTGCGCGGCTTCAGCGACGCCGTCGAGACGCTTGCGCGCCTGGTGCGCGCGCTGTATCGGGACGTCGCCGAGAACGTCACCGGGGGTCGGCCGCGCGTGTTCCGCCAGGTCGCGGCCGGCGCCGAGGTGGGCGTCTACGCCGTCCGGCAGAAGTGGCCCGCCCCCGCTCGCTATCGCGAGCTCCTCGCCGGCATCCCCTTCGTGCGCAACCTGCTCATGTACCCGCCGCTGCTGCTGTACCCGCCCGCCAACCGGCGCAGCGGCCAGTTCGCCGAAGTCACCGACGACCCGCTCGCCGGGCTCGCGCTCGAGCGCGAGCGCTGGCTGTGCTACCCGGCGCTGGTCGGCCGGCTCGTGGTGTTCGTCTACTTCCATCAGAGCTTCGCGGGGCTTGGGCTGGCCCTCGCCAACCTCTTCGAGGTGGCCTCCGACGAGGAGATCGCCGCCGGGCCCGACGCTGTGTTCCTCTACGGCGTCCCGCCGGCGGCGCTGCGGCGCTACGGAGATCCGCCCACTGTGTTCCACCACGACGCCGCCAACCGTCTGTTCGTGGCGGCGGTGCCGTTGGAGGAACGCTTCGGCTACTTCGGCTACCTCAAGAAGATGGTGCTCACTCTGCACAACGTGGCGGCCATGGACCGCGGGCTGCTCCCGTTCCACGGGGCCTGCACGCGCCTCGTGCTCGCCGACGGCAGGACGGCCACCGTCCTCATCGTCGGCGACACGGCCACCGGCAAGTCGGAGACGCTGGAAGCCCTGCGCGTAGCCGGCGACGAGCGCATCCGCGAGGTGCGCGTGATCGCCGACGACATGGGATCGCTCGAGGTGGCCGGCGACGGCCGGGTGCTCGGCTTCGGGACCGAGATCGGCGCCTTCGTGCGCCTCGACGACCTGGCCCGGGGCTACGCCTTCGGGCAGCTGGACAGGGCGATCATCATGAGCCCGAACCGGGTCAACGCGCGCGTCGTCCTGCCGGTCGCCGCGCTCGACGACGTGCTCCGCGGCTCGTCCGTGGACGTCATCCTCTACGCCAACAACTACGAGCCGGTGGACGCCGCACATCCTGTACTGCAGCGGTTCGCGGACGCGGAGGCGGCCCTCGCCGTGTTCGCGGAGGGCGCGGCGATGAGCAAGGGCACGACCAGCTCTACCGGTCTCACGCGCACCTACTTCGCCAACCCCTTCGGGGCCGCGCAGCGGCCGTCCCAGCACGAGGCGCTGGCGCGCAGGACCTTCGCGGCCGCCTACGAGGCCGGCGTGTACGTCGGGCAGCTGCGCACGCAGCTGGCGCTGCCCGGCGCCGAGAGCGGCGGCCCTCGCGCCGCCGCCCTGGCCCTGCTGGAACTCATCGCGGCCGCCGGCGCTCCGGCCGCCTGAACAGAAAGGAGCTCACGGTAATGTCGGTCCTCATGGAGTCCAACGAATCGGACTGGAAGCTGCTAGGCCGCGGCAAGGTCCGCGACATCTACGAGTACGGGCCGGACCAGCTCCTCATCGTCACCACCGACCGGCTCTCGGCCTTCGACGTCATCCTCCCCACGCCCATCGCGGAGAAGGGCGTCGTGCTCACGCAGATCAGCAACTTCTGGTTCGCGAAGCTGGCCGACATCATCCCCAACCACATCGTCGACCCCGAACCCTTCGCCGCCGACGGCGCGCACGCGCACCTCGCCGGCCGCTCCGTGGTCGTGCGCAAGGCGGAAGCCCTGCCGGTGGAGGCGATCGTGCGCGGCTACCTCACCGGATCGGGCCTCAAGGACTACCAGAAGACCGGCCGGGTCTGCGGCATCGAGCTGCCCGCCGGCCTCGTCGAGGCGAGCAGGCTCAAGCGCCCGCTGTTCACCCCGTCCACCAAAGCGGCGGTGGGCGACCACGACGAGAACATCAGCCTCGACCGGCTCAACGAGCTGCTCAACCCGGAGATCGCCGAGCGCGTCCACAACGTCGCCATCGAGCTCTACGCCGCCGGCGCGGCCTACGCGCTCGACCGCGGCATCATCATCGCCGACACGAAGTTCGAGTTCGGCATGCTCGGCGGCCGCCTCATCCTCATCGACGAGGCGCTCACTCCCGATTCGTCGCGCTTCTGGCCCGCCGACGGATACGAAGAGGGGAAGGGGCAGCCGAGCTTCGACAAGCAGTACGTGCGCGACTACCTCGAGACGCTGGACTGGGACAAGACGGCGCCGGGTCCGGAGCTGCCGCCGGACGTGGCGGCGAAGACCGCCGAGAAGTACGCCGAGGCCTGGCGCAGGCTCACACAGGCGTGAGCGTGCGGCGCCGAGCGTGAGCAGCCTGCCGCCCGAGGCGGCCTACTGGGACGCCCGCTACGCCGCCGACGGGCGCCTGTGGGGCGACGGCCCGAGCGAGCTCGCACGCCTGACCGTCGCCCGCCTGCGCCCGCACGTCTCGCCCGAGCTCACGGTCCTCGACGTCGGTTGCGGCTACGGCCGCGACACGCGCTACCTGGCGGCCGAGTTGCGCTGCCGCGCGCTCGGCCTCGACCCGTCGCCGCGCGCCGTCGCCGCGGCGCGCGCGTCGCGGTCGGTGGGGCTGGACGTGGAGTTCCGCGCCGGGGACGCCGCCTCCCTGGCGGCCGAGGCGGGGCACGCCGGCGCCTACGATGTCGTCTACGCCTGCAACGTCTACCACCTCATGGGGCCGGACGGCCGCCGGGCGTTCGCCGCGGCGCTGGCCGCCCTGGCCCGGCCCGGCGGCCTGCTCTTCCTCAGCACGCTGTCGCCGCGCGACCCGCAGCACTACGCCGTGGGCAGGCCGGTCCCTGGGGAGGAGCGCAGCTGGGTCGAGCACGTCTACCTGCACTTCTGCACCGCTGAGGAACTGGCCGCCGACTTCCGCGGCTTCGACGTGCTCGACCTCGAGGAGCGCTCCTACGACGAGCACAACGCCAACGGCGTCGTGCACCGCCACGCGAGCTGGTTCTTCGAGGGCCGGCGGGCGGCCGGCTAGCGTCAGGGGACGATCTTGTAGACCGCGCCGCCCGGCGTGGCCACGTACAGCTCGCCGGCGGCGTCCTGGCCGAACGACGTGATGCTCGCCAGCACGCGGTCGGCGCCGGGCAGCCGCCGCATGGCCCCGCCTGGTCCCTTCTTGGCCCAGATGTGGCCGGTGCCGTAGTCGCCGAACACATACCACCCGTCCAGGGCCGGGATGGCGGCGCCGCGGTACACGTAGCCGCCCACGACGGCGTTCCCCACGGCGTGGCTGTACTGGGCCACGGGCCAGACGAGCGCCTTCGGGTCCAGCGCGGCGGCGACCGCGGGCTTGTACACGTGCGATCCCTCGTAGGCGCTCCACCCGAGGTTGGCGCCGCCCGGCCTGCCGGGCCGCAGGTAGTCGACCTCTTCCCACTTGTTCTGTCCCACGTCACCGATCCAGAGGGCGCCGGTGGAGCGGTCGAACGAGAACCGCCACGGGTTGCGCAGGCCCTTGGCGTAGATGCTCACGCTGGGGGTGGGGCCCAGCGACACGCGCAGGATCTTGCCCAGCCGGGAGCGCGGATTCTGGGCGCGGTTCTGCGGGTCGCCGTGGCTGCCGCCGTCGCCCATCCCCACCCAGAGCCTGCCGTCCGGCCCGATCTGCAGCTGGCCGCCGTTGTGGTTTGGGTACGGTTGCGGGATGGCCAGCAGGACCTTGGCGCTGGCCGGGTCGGCGACGTTCGGATCCGCCGTGGAGACCGTGTAACGCACCACGCGCGTGTCGCCCGCGAGGTTGGTGTAGTCGACGTAGAAGTAGCCGTTCGTGGCGTATCGGGGGCCGAACGCCATCGAGAGGAGGCCCTGTTCGCTGCCGGTCGAGACCTTTCCCGAGAGGTCGAGGAAGGGAGTGGCGAGAGGCGTCCCGTCGACGATGATGCGGATGCGGCCCGTCTTCTCGACGATGAAGAGGCGGTGCGTGTCGCCGGGCGGCGCCGTCACGTAGACGGGGAAGGAGTAGGTGCCGGCAAGCTTCTGGAGGTGGACGGCGGGAGGCGTGGCGGCCGCGGCCGGGGCAGTCGCCGCGGCCGGTGTGGCCGCCGGCGTACGGTTCGCCCGCACGAGGGCGTGGCCGGGGCCGGCCGCGATCACCGCCGCTGTGGCGGCCAGCGCGAGGGCTATGGCGAAGACGATGAACAGGACGGGGCGGCGCATGGCGACAGCATTCCTCGCCCCGCCCTTCGCCTAAACGCGGCGGACGCGGTGCGACGCGGTCAGGGGTAGGCGGCGCGGAACGCCGCGGCGCTTGCCTCCTCGGCCGCGCCCACGAGCTCGCGCAGGCGTGTCAGCAGCTCCTCAGGGACCCGCAGGTCGCGCCCATCCACGACCGCCACGGGCACGATGCCGCGGACGCTGCTGGTGAGGAGCATGCCGTCGTCGGGGCGCAGGTCCGCGACGCGCGCGAACGCCTCTACCACCGGGACGCCGTGCGCGCCGGCGAGATCCTCCACCTTGGCGCGCAGCACGCCGGGGAGGATGGCGCCTTCGGCCGGCGGGGTGACGAGTCCGCCGCCGCGCGCCAGGAACACGTTGGAGGTGGCGCCCTCGAACATGTGCCCCTCCTCGTCCACGAGGATGGCGTCGTCGGCCCCGGCAGCCGCGGCGGCGCGCTGCGCCAGGTATGACTGCATCACGGTCATCGCCTTGAGCTGGGCGCGCACGCGCACGCCCCGGTAGCTGATCACGCGCAGGGGGCGCGCCGGGAAGCGGCGCCGGTCGGTCTGGATGAGGAGACCGGGCCTGCCGTCCGGCGGCCCGGCCGTGACCAGTACCCGGCAGGCGCCGTCGGGCACCTCGCTGGCCGCGCTCAGACGGCAGATCTGACTTGCCATCTCCTCGCGCGGGAACGGGCGTTCGAGACCGAGCTCGCTGAGGCCGAGGTCGAGCCGGGCGACGTGCTCCTCGAAGAACACGGGCACGCCGTCCACCAGCTTGAGGGTCTCGTAGAGCCCGAGGCCGTGGGTGAGGGCGCGGTCGGTGGCGGCCACAGTGGCCGCCGCGGCGTCCTCGAGGACTCCGTTGAGCATCAGCACGGTCATGGCTGCGAGTCTATCAGCCGGATCCTCGAGGCTCAGCGCGTCTCCGGCGTCGGCGCCGCGCGCTCGGCGATGCCCGCGCTCACGGCGCGCAGCATGCCCCGTGCCTTGTGCAGGGTCTCGTCGTATTCGCGCGCCGGGGCCGAGTCCGCGACGATGCCGCCGCCGACCTGCAGGAAGAGCCGGTCGCCGACGCGCACCAGCGTGCGGATCACGATGTTGAGGTCGAGCGCGCGCGGCGCGATCCAGCCGAACGAACCCGTGTAGGGACCGCGGCGCACCGTCTCGAGCTCGTCGATGATCTCCATGCAGCGCACCTTGGGACAGCCGGTGATGGTGCCGCCGGGGAACATCGCCTTGACCAGGTCCACGGCGTCACGCGATGGGTGCAGATGGCCGCGCACGTTGCTGACGATGTGGATGACGTGCGAGTAGTACTCGTTGACCATGAGCTCGGTGACGCGCACGCTGCCGTACTCGCTCACCCGGCCGAGGTCGTTGCGCTCGAGGTCGACGAGCATGATGTGCTCGGCCCGGTCCTTGGGGTCGAGATTGAGCTCCGCGGTCATGGCGTCGTCCTCGGGGCGGCGCGATCCGCGCGGCCGCGTGCCGGCGATGGGCCGCGTCTCCGCCCAGCCGTCTTCGCCCAGCGAGACCAGCCGCTCCGGAGAGGACGAGATCAGCTCGTAGTCGCCGAAGTGCAGATAGCCGGCGAAGGGCGAGGGGTTCACGGCGCGCAGCGTCGCGTAGAGGTGCAGGCTGGGCAGGGCGTACATGCCGTCCAGTCGCTGGGAGAGGTTCGCCTGGAAGATGTCGCCCGCGTAGACGTACTCGCGGGTGCGGGCGACGACCGCCTCGTACTCGGCGCGCTTGAAGTTGGAGCGGAACACCGGCAGGTCCGAGCCGTGCAGCGTCACGGCGGCGCTCTGGCGCGCGCTGCGCAGGGCCGCCTCCACGCGCGTCACCAGCCGCGCCGCCTCCGCGTCGTCGGCGGAGAGGCGGTCGACGAACAGCGCCTCGCCGGAGGCGATGTCGAGGCGCAGCAGGCGACCCGGCAGAAAGACGTCGATGTCCGGGAGGCCCAGATCGTCGCGCGTGGTGTCCGGCAGGCGCTCGAGGTAGCGCACCGCGTCGTAGGCGATGAGGCCGAAGAGGGCGGAGCCCTCGGGGAAGCCCGCCACGTCCCTCGGCGCCGCCTCGGCGGCAAGCCGGGTGGCGGCGCGCAGCGCCGCGAACGGAGCCAGCCCGGTGAAGGCGCGCGCCCGCTCCCCCAGGGCGTGCGCCGTCTCACCGGCGGTGACGGTCGCGGCGCCGCGGCGCACGCGCAGGCGGAAGACCGGGTCCCAGGCGAGGTAGTGCCGGCGGGCCAGCTGCGCCGAGCCGCCGGCCGAATCGAGCAGCACGACAGGGGAGGCGCCCTCCAGGCCCAGGGCGGAGAGCAGCGCGACGGGATCCGCCCCAGGGGCGCTGGACCGCGTGCTGCGGACCGTCATGCGCGCGGCGCCTCGGCCGTCGCTACTCCTCGCCGAGGTCGTAGTCTTCGGCGCCGGCGCTGATCGGCAGGAACTTCGTGTAGTTGCGGTTGAAGCCGAGGCGCACGAGCCCGGTGGGGCCGTTGCGGTTCTTGGCGATCTTGAGCTTGACGATGCCTTTGGAGGAGGGGTCGCTCGGGTCTTCGAACAGGAACATCACCATGTCGGCGTCCTGCTCGATGGCGCCCGACTCGCGCAGGTCGGCCAGCTGCGGCTCGCGGTCGGCACGCGCCTCGGGGGAGCGGTTCAGCTGCGACACGGCGATCACCGGCACGTCCAGCTCGCGCGCCAGCTGCTTCATCGAGCGCGAGATGTTGGCGACCTCCTGCTGGCGGCTCTCGGCGCGCGCGTCGCCGGCCATGAGCTGCAGGTAGTCGACGATGATCAGCGAGAGCGGCTGCTTGGCCTGCAGGCGGCGAGCCTTGGCGCGCAGCTCGAACATGTTGAGCCCGGCCGTGTCGTCGATGAAGATGTCGGCCTTCTCGAGCTGCCCGGCGGCCTGCACCAGCTTGGCGTAGTCGTCGCCCGAGAGAGTGCCGGTGCGCAGCTTGTGCGAGCTCACGCGCGCCGACGAGCACATGAGGCGTTCGCCCAGCTCCTGGGCGCTCATCTCGAGGCTGAAGAGGGCGACCGGCGCCTTGTCGTCGACGGCGACGTTGTGGGCGATGTTGAGCGCCAGGGACGTCTTGCCGACGCCGGGGCGGGCGGCCAGGACGATCAGGTTGGCCTTCTGGAAGCCGCCGGTGTGGCTGTCGATGCCGTCGAAGCCGGTGGAGACGCCGCTCACGCCCTGGTCCTGCTGCATGAGGTCAAGGCGCTCGAAATTGCTGACGAGCACGTCCTTGATGTGCTGGAACTCGGCGACGCGCCGCTGCTGCTGAATGGCGAACACCTTCTGCTCGCAGCGGTCGAGCAGGTCGCGCGTGTCGCCGGGGTGGCGGTAGCCGAGCTCGGCGATCTCGTTGCCCACGCGGATCAGCGCGCGCAGGACACTCTGCTCCCGCACGATGCCTGCGTAGTGCACCGCGTTGGCCGCCGCCGGCACGAACTCGGCGAGACTGTGCACGAACTCGCGGCCGCCGGAACGCTCGAGCACGTCCTCGCGTTCCAGCTGGGCGCTCAGCGTGACGATGTCCACCTCCTCACCCCTGTCGAACAGCGTGAGGACGGCGCGGTAGATGAGGCGGTGCGAGTCGCGGTAGAAGTCCTCGGCGGAGAGGGTCTCGGCCACCGCGGTGATGGCGTTGGGATTGACGAGCATGGCCCCGAGCACCGACTGCTCGGCCTCGAGATCGTGCGGCGGCAGGTGGCTCGCCGGGCTATCGATTCGCTCTACTGCCACGCGTCCTCCGCGGGTCGCGACGCGCTGTGTGGGTCTCGCAGTCTACGCGACGCGACGACGTCATGGTAGCGCGGCGCGACGACGGCAAACGCTGCGGAAGGCAAGACGGGCGGGGCGGCGGTGCCGCCCCGCCCGTCGCGGGTCTGCATGGTCTCGGGGGCGGGGCTACTCGGCGACGACGATCGTCTTCACCGAGGCCACGAAGCCCTCCGCGACCTCGACGTCGACCTGGAACGTCCCGAGTTCCTTGATGGGCTCCTCGAGCAGCACCTTGCGCTTGTCGACGGAGAAGCCGCGCGCGTCCTTGATGGCCTCGGCGATGTCGGCGGCGGTCACGGACCCGAAGAGACGGTCGCCCTCGCCGGCCTTGGCGGCGATCGTGAGCACCGTCTTGTTGAGCGTGGCCGTGTACTGCTCAGCCTGCACGGCCATGCGCGCCTCGCGCGACTTGCGCTCTTCCTCGCGACGCCGGAACTCGACGATCTTGCCCGGCGTCGCCGGCTCGGCCAGCTTGCGCGGGATCAGGTAGTTACGGGCGTAGCCCCGGGCCACATTGGCCAGGGTGCCCTTCTCGCCGAGGTCCTCGACGTCCTGGAGAAGAATGACCTCCATGTGGCCCTCCTCAGCGATTCACGTAGGGCAGGAGCGCCATCTCGCGCGCGCGCTTGACCGCCACCGCGACCTGATTCTGGTGGCGCCGGCAGGTGCCGGTGATGCGGCGCGAGCGGATCTTGCCCTTGTCGGACATCATGCGGCGAAGGGTCGTGATGTTCTTGAAGTCGACCTCTTCGATCTTCTCCTTGCAGAAGTAGCAGTAGCGGCGGCGAGCAGGGCCGGCGCCGGGCTTGCCCTTCTTCTCGCGTCGCGGCTTAGGCTTGGAGCTCGGCATGCGTGTTCTCTCCTCGTGGCGCCCGCGCGGGCGCCGTCACGTACAACTCAGAACGGGATGTCGTCGTCGGCAGACTCGCCGAAGTCGCCCTTGGCGGGCTCGAGGCCGGCGTTGTTGAAGGCCGTGCCGCCACTCTGGCCGGCGCTCTGAGCGCTCCAGCCGCTCTGGCCGCCGCCCTCGCGGGGGCCGATGAACTGGACGTTGTTTGCCACGACGCTGACGGCCGAGCGCTTCTGACCGTCCTGCGACTCCCACTCGCGCCAGCGCAGCCGGCCTTCGACGGCGATCTGGCGGCCCTTGGCGAGATACTGCGCGCAGCGCTCGCCCTGTGCGCCGAAGACGTCGACGTCGAAGTAGTTGGGCTTGTCGCCCCACTCTCCGGACGTTGGATCCTTGACGCGGTCGTTGACGGCCACGCGGAGGCTGCACACGCTGGTGCCGCCGCCGGTGGCGCGAAGCTCCGGATCGCGCGTGAGGTTGCCGACCAGCACGACGACGTTGACTGAACCTGCCACGGTGGACTCCCTTCCCCTCGAAGACCGCTAGGACTTCAGGCGCAGCGTCTTGTAGCGCAACACCTCGTCGGTGATGCCCAGGACGCGCTCTGCCTCGGCCAAGGTCTGGGGAGCGGCCGTGAACGTGATGACGGTGTAGATGCCTTCGGGTTCCTTCTTGATCTCGTAGGCCATCTTCTTCTTGCCCCACTCGTCGATGCCGGCGATGTTGCCCTCGCCCTTCTCGACGGTAGTGCGAAGACGGTCCAGGATCTCCTTCTGGCGATCCTCGTCCGCGTTCGGGTTCACGATGAGCATGAGCTCGTACTTGTTGATCGCGATCACCTCCTGTGGTCTGCGCGGCCCCAGCCCTGATGCTGGAGCAGGGGTGACAAGCAGCCTTGCGGCAGCGTGAACGGGCACTCTACCAGCCCGGCGCGGGTGTGCGCAAACTGTATCGCCGGGCTGGGACGGAGGCGAGGTCAGGGCGCGCCCCCGCGGTTGACGGCCCCTCCGGCCGGCCGGTGACGCTTGGCCGGGGCGGCCGCCACAGATCGGCCGCCGGCGGCCGGCCGCCGCGGCCGCCGGCGCTCAGCCGAGGCGGCGCACCCACGCGACGAGCGCCTCGAGCTGAGCGCGGATCGCCTGGCGCGTGCGCTCGTCCGCCAGGCGCCCTTCCGCGTCGAACTTATCCGCCGCGAACGTGATGAGCACCTCGGGCTTGGCCAGCGGCAGAGCCTCCACGTAGACCAGGCTCTGCCGCAGGTGGTACTGCATGCGCGCCGTGCCGATCATGCCGGTGGAGGCGCCCATGATGGCCACCGGCTTGCCCTTGAACGGCTGGTCCGGCGCCCGCGAGGCCCAGTCGATGGCGTTCTTGAGGACGCCCGACACCGAGTAGTTGTACTCGGGCGAGATGAAGAGGACCGCGTCGGCGGCGGCGATGTGCTCGCGCAGGCGCTGCGCCGCCTCCGGGTACCCTTGCTCGAGGCGCAGATCGTCGTCGTAGAGGGGCAGGTCGCGGATCGGCGCCTCGGAGACCGAGACGCCGGGAGGCAGCTCCTCGAGGACGGCGCGGAAGAGCATACGGTTGTAGGAGGCGCGCCGCAGCGAGCCGATGATGGCGAGCAGCTTCATCGCCGTGCACTGTACCCGGCCGGGTGCCGCCATAGGCCGCCGCGACCGGGCGACCGGGAGGCCGCCCTGCGGCGTGCGAGCTCAGGCCTCCGCGAGGAGCTCGCTGGCGACCGGCGCGCCGGTGTCGACCTCGTGCAGGACGAGCTCGCCGTCCACGAGGCCCTCGACGCTCCAGACGGCGGCCAGCCGCGGCTTGCCCAGCTCGTCGGAGTGCATGTGCGCCAGAGCCGGCGCTACCTTGGCGACGAGCTGGCGCGCGTAGGCCTCGTCGCCGCCGACCGCGTTGACGATGGCGTCCACGGCCCTGCTCACCGAGTCGGCGCGCAGCGTCGCCATGCCGCCCACCCGCGGGTCGTCGGCGAGCAGGCCGAAGAACTCGCGCACCTCGTCCTTGTGGATCTCGCCGACCACCAGACGCCCAGGGTCCATGCGCCGCGCCTTGGCGAACAGCGCCGCGATGTCGGTCCTGTCGTCCACCCCGAGGCGTACGCAGAACGAACGCTCCTTGAGGGCCGGGAGGTCCGGACCCCTCTCGATGGCCACGAAGCGGTCGTCCACGGGCACGAGCTCGAAGAGGGAGTTGAGCAGGGTCGACTTGCCGGTGGCCCGGTCGCCGAAGATGAGCAGCGTGCGCCGCGCGCTGAGGAACTGGGCCAGCTTGGCGGCTTGGCCGCCGCTGAGCGTACCGCCCTCGAGCAGTCCGCGAAACGTCGTCGAGAGCACGCCTGGCGTGCCGACCTCACCGGCATACATCACCGACGTGTGGGAGAAGAGCGTGGCGCGGCGCGCGACGAAATGGTCGAGGTAGGCGGTCACCTGCGCTTTGAGCAGACTGCGCATGATCTCCAGGTGCTCGCGCGTGGCCTCGCCCATGCGCGCCCGCTCGAGCCTGCTCACCGCCTCGTCGATCTCCTTGATGAGCGCGACCTGGACGGCGCGCAGGGCGGCGTCGCGGCCGTCGGGCGCGGCGTCGCCCGCGGCCCCGTCCGCCTGAGTCGCGTTCCCGCCGTTCCCGCCGGTCCCGTCGTCGTCCTCGAACATGCGCCCCTCTCCCCGCGCCGCGTGGTCGGCCTCAGTATCGGCAGCATAGGCGACGCGGATGAGTGGTACAGTCGGGGCATGACGACCGTCCCGGACGCGATCACCGTCAAGCTCTTCGCCGGGCTCGAGACGCGCAGCGCGGAGCGGCGCAGTGAGTACCTCTTCGCGGCGGCCGAGACGCCCACCGTCGCCGCCGTCAAGGCCCGGCTCGCGCTCGCGCCGGGCGTCACCGGCATCGTGCTCGTCAACGGCGTGCACGCCGGCGACGATATCGCTCTGCGGGAGGGCGATGAAGTATCGCTGTTCCCTCCGCTGGGCGGCGGCTGACGACGAAGCTCATGGCCGCCGGCAGTCACGACCGAGCCGCGCCGCCGCGCCGCCACCGGTTCGCGACGGCGATCGTGGGCCTGCTCCTCGCCGCCTCGCTGCTCTGCGTCGCCATGCTGGCGGCGCGCATCGTCTATTCGCACACGGCGCACTACTGGTTCCTCGCCTGGAACCTCGTGCTCGCCTGGGTACCCTTCGTCTTCGCCGGTCTCGCCTACCGGCTCTCGGCGTCGCGTCGCGGGGCCGCGTATCTGCTGATCGTCGTCGCGGCGCTGGTGTGGCTGATCTTCTTCCCCAACGCCCCGTACATCCTCACGGACTTCCTGCACCTCGGCAGCATGGGGGACATCGTGCCCGGCTGGTTCGATGTGCTCATGCTCTTCTGGTTCGCGTGGACGGGGCTGCTGCTCGGCGTCGTGTCGCTCTTCCTGATGCAGGACATCGTCAGCCGCGCCTTCGGCACGGCGGCGGGGTGGGTGTTCGTGGTCGCCGCCGCCATGCTGGGCAGCATCGGCATCTACCTGGGGCGCTTCCTGCGCTGGAACAGCTGGGACCTGCTGCGGCGGCCGGGACCACTGGCCGGCGAGCTCTACGGCAGCGTCACCGACCCGGCCCTGCAGCCGCGCCTGCTCGGCTTCACCGTGCTGTTCGCGCTGCTCTTCCTCTTCATCTACGTCGCGGTCTACATCTTCGCCAAGCTCACGCGGCCCGCCGGGCCCTAGCCCACCCGACGGGCGCCTGTTGCCCGCAAGCCTCGATGTGCTTACACTCGCGGGCATGACCGCCGGCAACATCCCCCGTCTCATCGAGACCCTCAAGG
The DNA here is from genome assembly GCA_963709845.1 of uncultured Thermoleophilia bacterium. Classification (GTDB taxonomy): domain Bacteria; phylum Actinomycetota; class Thermoleophilia; order UBA2241; family UBA2241; genus CAIXSE01. Next base: position 839,761 of record CAVPXV010000006.1, on the reverse strand, counting down.
TGCAGGCCGGCGACGAGAAGCATCTGGCCTGCACCGACGCCTTCAAGATCGCCCGGGACCTCGACGTCCCGTTGATCGAGGTCGGCCGCACCTGCACCGAGCTGGGCATCAAGATCGTGCAGTGCCAGCTCGGCTGCTTCTAGCGGCCTCCCCGCGATCCGGGCGCGCCCCCTCGCCGCCACGCGGCGGCTCCCGCGCGCCGTTTTATCACTCTCGCAGCAGGGTTAATCGCTCCCGGCGGTGGGGAATAGACAGCTCGAGAGCTGTCACGGGCGCGTGGAGGGACTTGCCCGTTCCTGCCCGCGTCTTTCCCCGTTCCGGCGCCGGGCGCCGGTCTGTGAGAGGTGAGAGGAATGTCGGCAGTAGCTGGCCAGATCGAAGTGCGGGACTACCAGATGTACATCGGCGGCCGCTGGGTGGACGCCGAGAACGGCGCCGTGAGCGAGGTGGTCGACCCCTCCACGGAGGACGTCATCGCGCACGTCCCGAAGGCGACGATCGGCGACGCCGAGCGCGCCGTGCGCGCGGCCCGTGAGGCGTTCGACCATGGTCCCTGGCCGCGGATGAAGGCCGCGGAGCGCGCCGAGATCCTGCGCCGCGCCGCCGACAAGATCCGCGAGCGCGCCGACGAGCTTGCCCGGCTCGAGAGCCGCCAGATGGGCAAGCTCTACTCGGAGGCGATCGTGGACATGGGCGATACCGCCCACACGTTCGACTACTACGCCGGCCTGGTCATGGACAGCGGCGGCGAGACCCTCAACGTACCTGGCGACACCATGAGCATGGTCGTGCGCGAGCCGGTCGGCGTCACCGTCGGCATCACGCCGTGGAACTACCCCATGCTCATGGCGGCGTGGAAGGCCGCCCCGTCGCTCGCCGCCGGCAACGTGATGATCCTCAAGCCGGCAACGGTCAGCCCGCTCACCAATCTCGAGCTGGCGAAGATCTTCGAGGACGTGGGGCTTCCCGAGGGCGTCTTCCAGGTGGTCACCGGCTCCGGTGGCGAGATCGGCGACTACCTCGCCGCCCACAAGGACGTCGACATGGTCGCCTTCACCGGTTCGGTGGAGGTAGGCAAGCACATCATGCGCCAGGGCGCCGAGAACGTGAAGAAGGTGGGCCTCGAGCTCGGCGGCAAGAGCCCCAACGTGGTGTTCGCCGACGCCGATTTCGACGCGGCCATCGACGGCGCGCTCATCGCCATCTTCGCCGGCACCGGTGAGGTGTGCTCTGCCGGCTCGCGTCTCATCGTCGAGCGCTCCATCCACGACCGCTTCGTCGGCGAGCTCGTGAGCCGGGCCATGGCCATCAAGGTGGGCCCGGCCCTCGCCGAGGACAGCGAGATGGGCCCGCTGGTGAGCAGGCAGCAGCTCGACACCGTCGAGAAGTACGTACAGATCGGCCGGGACGAGGGCGCGACGCTGGCCACCGGCGGCCATCGCCTCGAGGGACGCGGCTTCTACTACGAGCCCACGATCTTCGTGAACGTGGGCAACAAGATGCGCATCGCCCAGGAGGAGATCTTCGGACCGGTGCTCGCCGTGATCCCGTTCGACAGCGAGCAGGAGGCGATCGACATCGCCAACGACACGATCTACGGGCTCGCCGGCGCCGTGTGGACCAAGGACGTCACCAAGGCGATGCGCGTCGTGAAGGCGCTGCGCGCCGGGATCACCTGGGTCAACACCTACCACCCCACCTACAGCGAGGCGCCGTGGGGCGGCTACAAGCAGAGCGGCGTGGGCCGCGAGCTCGGTACCTACGGCCTCGACGAGTACACCGAGGTGAAGCAGATCAACATCGATCTCACCGACGCGCCGATGGGCGTCTATCAGGCCGGCAAGGAGAAGAACGTCGCCGGCGCCCGCAAGGTGGTGCCGCTGAGCGACCGGCGCCCGTTCCGCGGCGGCGAGACCAAGACGGACGAGTCCTGGGTGCAGTTCTGCGAGAACTGCAAGCCGGGGATGTGAGCGGGCGGCGCCGGGCGGCGGCCGCACATGCGGCCGCCCGGCGCCCGTCCGCAGAGCGGCTCGTTCGGGACTGGGCGCGCGCGGGTAGGGAGCGCCAAGAGGCACGGCGGCGCGAGATATCCACGCCGGAGCCCACCGAGGAGGTAGAGAACATGAGCACGACCGCGGAGCGCGTCTCCGGCGTGAGGGTCAGCGACCGCATCGAGCAGGGGCTCACGATCCGCGCGCCCTTCGGCCACGGAGAACCCCTGGTGCTGCGGGCGCCGTGGGACGGCGAAGAGCTGGCGCTCGTCCCCACGGCCACGCTGGACGACATGGACGTGGTCCTGGACCGCGCCCGCGCCGCCGCCGAGGGCTATCGCTGGTTCCCGGCCTGGAAGCGGGCCGCGATCCTCGAGCGCGCCTCGCACCTGATCGAGGACAACGCCGAGCAGATCGCCCGCATCATCGCCGCCGAGGGCGGCAAGCCGCTCAAGGACGCGCGCCTCGAGGCCAAGCGCGGCGCCTCCACGTTCCGCTGGGCGAGCGAGGAAGCCAGGCGCACCGCCGGCGAACTCGTCGAGATGGACGCCGACCCGAGCGGCGAGCATCACTTCGGCTGGACCATCCGCGAGCCGCGCGGCGTGATCGCCGCCATCTCGCCGTTCAACTTCCCGCTCAACCTCGTTGCCCACAAGGTGGCGCCGGCGCTGGCCGGCGGCAACGCCGTCGTGCTCAAGCCGGCTTCCAACACTCCGCTCACAGCGATGCGCCTCACGGAGCTCCTGAATGAGGCCGGTCTCCCGGGAGGCGTCCTCCAGGTGGTCGTGGGGCCGGGCAGCACGATCGGCAACAAGATGGTGACCGACGCGCGCACCAACATGGTGAGCTTCACCGGCAGCCCGCCCGTCGGGCGCCAGATCGCCAGCGACGCCGGCATGAAGATGGTGACGCTGGAGCTGGGCAACAACTCCGCCACCATCATCGAGGACGACGCCAACCTCGAACTGGCCGTGCAGCGCGTGCTCGCCGGCGGCTTCGCCAACTCCGGGCAGATCTGCATCTCCGTGCAGCGCGTGATCGTCCACGAAGCCGTCTACGACGCCTTCCTCGAGCGGCTCGTGCCCTTTGTGGAGGCGCTCAAGGTGGGCGACCCGCTCGACGAGACGACGGACGTCGCGACGCTCATCAGCGCCGCGGAGGTCGAGCGCGTCAAGGCCTGGGTCCAGGAGGCGCTCGACCAGGGCGCGACGCTCGCCGCCGGGGGCGTGCGCGAGGACGGTCGCCTCCTCCCTACCGTATTGACGGACGTCACGCGCGAGATGAAGGTCAGCGCCAACGAGGTGTTCGGGCCCGTGATCAGCATCATCAAGGCGCGCGACCTGTGCGAGGCCATCGATATCAGCAACGACAGCACCATGGGGCTGCAGGCCGGCGTGTTCACGAGCGACCTCAACAAAGCGCTGTACGCCGCCAAGCACCTCGAGGTCGGCGGCGTCATGATCAACGAGGTCCCCACCTTCCGCGTCGACCACATGCCGTATGGCGGCATCAAAGGTTCCGGGATCGGGCGGGAAGGATTGAAGTACGCCATCAGGGAAATGACAGAGTTGAAGATGGTCGCCATCCGTGAGATGGATTGGCAGACCGGCGGGACGCCGACCGACGCCTGCCTGCGCGAGCCGCTCGGCCCTTGAGGCTTTGAGGCTCGGACGGGCAGGCGGCCGGGAGCACCGGTGACTCAGACAGCCCGGTGCACGACGGTCGGGAGCCACGAGGAAAGGAGGTCCACGACAAGTGAGTGACTTAGGAGGTGCGGCGCGCTAAGCGCCCGCACGCGGTGCGTTTGCGCGCCGCACCACAGTCTGGGGCGGCGGGCCCTCGGGCCCGCCGCCCCTCTTGCGTTCCCGGACGGCCTCGCCGGCGCCTCGCCGTGCCGGTTTCGCCGCCCATGGGCCGGGGTAGGTGACCGGCCAGGAACGCCGCAGCCGCGGCCGTCCGTCGGCAAGGAGGCAGCCATGACGCTGAGTGCGCGCAACCAGCTCCCCGGGACCGTCAAGAGCGTCGTCCTCGGCTCCGTGATGGCCGAGGTCGTCGTGGACGTCGCGGGTCACGAAGTAGCCGCCGCCGTCACGCGGCGCTCGGCCGAGAGCCTCGGGCTACAGGCGGGCGACGAGGTGAAGGTCGTCATCAAGGCCACCGAGGTGATGATCGACAAGTAGCGGCGCTGCGTCCGGGGCGCGTCATCGAAGCCAGGCGCCGGGCGCCCCGGCGCCGCGCATGACGGGGGCCCGGTGCGGGCGGTACACTGGGTCGACCTACCGCGACCGGCCGGCGCACGCGCCGGCCGCCTCAGGGACCGCCCGTTGGACACGATCTCCGGCACGGCGCAGGCAAGGGTCGACTACCTGCGCCTCTCGATCACCGACCGCTGCAACCTGCGGTGCTCGTACTGCATGCCGCCCGAAGGCGTGCCGCCGCGCGCACACGACGACATCCTGAGCTTCGAGGAGCTCGCCGCGTTCGCGCGCGTGGCCACGGAGTGCGGCATCGGCAAGGTGCGCATCACCGGCGGCGAGCCCCTGGTGCGCAGGGGCTGCGCCGACCTCGTCGGCATGCTCGCCCGCACCGGCGGCATCAGCGACATCTCGCTCACGACCAACGGCCTCCTGCTTCCCCGGTACGCGGCGGAGTTGCGGCGCGCGGGCTTGCGGCGTGTCAACATCAGTCTGGACAGCCTGCGCCCCGAGCGCTACGCGCGCATCACCCGGGGCGGACGCCTGCGCGACGCCCTCGCCGGTCTGGACGCTGCCGTGGCTGCCGGCTTCGCCCCGGTCAAGCTCAACGTGCTTCTGCTCGAGGGGGTGGAGGACGAGCTCGATGCCTTCGTCGCACTGGTGCGGCGGCGCGCGGTGCACGTGCGCTTCATCGAGTTCATGCCGCTCGACCGGCGGCTGGGCGCCGACGCCAGGCTGGTGCCGGCGCCGGGCGTGCTCGGCCGGCTCATGGACGGTCACGCGCTCGTACAGCACGAAGGGCCATACGGTCACGGGCCGGCGCGGTACTGGCAGGAGCCGGGCGCCGCCGGCACGATCGGGTTCATCGCCGGCGTCTCCGACCACTTCTGCGGGAGCTGCAACCGGCTGCGCCTCACGGCCGACGGCCGCCTGCGCACCTGCCTCTTCTCGGGCGATGAGCTGCACGTGCGGCCGCTCATCGCCCGCCCGCCGGAGTTGCGCGCCGCGATCGCCGCGGCGGTGTCCGGCAAGAGCTACGACCGCTGCCGCGAACTGCGCGCCAACGAGCGCGCCATGTCGCAGATCGGAGGCTGACCCGTGTCCGATCTCAGCCACATCGACGGGCGCGGCCAGGCACGCATGGTCGACGTCGGCGGCAAGGACGAGACCGAGCGCGTGGCTCGCGCCGAGGCGCGCGTGCTCATGGCCGCCGCGACGCTGACGCTCATCCGGGATGAGGCCGTGCCCAAAGGCGACGTGCTCGCGGCGGCGCGCCTGGCCGGCATCATGGCCGCCAAGCTGTACGCACGAGCTGATCCCGTTGTGTCACCAGCTCAGCCTCTCGGCGCTCACGGTGGACATCGAGGCCGACCCGGGCCTTCCGGGCCTGCGCATCGTCAGCGAGGCGCGCCTGCGCGGGCGCACCGGGGTGGAGATGGAGGCTCTCGTCGCCGCGTCGGTGGCGGCGCTCACGGTGTACGACATGTGCAAGGCCGTGGACCGCGGGATGGAGGTCGTTGGCGTGCGACTGCTCGAGAAGAGCGGGGGCCGCAGCGGCGCCTGGCGGCGCGGCGGCGGCGCGAAGGGAGACCGGGCGTGAGCCACGACGTGGATGGGCGCATCGTCTCGGTGAACATCGCCGCCGAGAAAGGCGTGCGCAAGGACCCGGTCGGGAGCATCACCCTCGTGGTGGAACACGGGGTGGAGGGCGACGCGCACGCCGGCCCGTGGCACCGTCAGGTGAGCCTGCTGGCGAACGAGAGCATCGCGAAGATGAAGCCCGCCTGCCCCACGGTGGACCCGGGCGCCTTCGGCGAGAACGTGACCACCGAGGGCATCGTGCTGTTCGAGCTGCCCGTGGGGACGCGCTTCTACGCTGGCGAGACGCTGCTCGAGGTGACGCAGATCGGCAAGGTGTGTCACGACCGCTGCGCCATCTTCCATCAGGCGGGCGACTGCGTGATGCCTCGCGAAGGCATCTTCGCGCGCGTCATCGAAGGTGGCGAGATGCGCCCCGGCGATGGGATCGTCCTGCTCCGGAAGAGCCTCGTGCACGCGGCCGTTCTCACGGTGAGCGACAAGGGCTCGCGCGGCGAGCGCGCGGATGCCAGCGGGGACGCCCTGGAGGAGGCGCTGCACGCCGTGGACGCCGCCTCCGTGGAGCGCGCGATCGTGCCGGACGAGGCCGACCGCATCTCCGCCGAGCTGCGGCGCTGGGCCGACGAGACGCCGGTGAACCTCATCCTCACCACCGGCGGCACCGGCCTCACCTCGCGCGACGTCACCCCGGAGGCGACGCTCGCGGTTCTGGACCGACAGGCGCCGGGGTTCGCCGAGGCGATGCGCGCCGGCTCGCTCGCCACGACCCCGCACGCGATGATCTCGCGGGCGGTCAGCGGCGTGCGCGGCAAGACGCTCATCATCAACATGCCGGGAAGCCCCGGCGCCTGCCGCGAGCAGTTCGCGATGATCGCCGCGGCTCTGCCGCACGCGGTGGAGAAGCTGCTCGACCTCGGCGGCGACTGCGCCGCGCCTTCGCCGCCCGAGCGAGGCTGACGGCCCCGTCCGCGGCGGGCGGGCCTCAGGGCGCGAGGCGCTGCCGGCGGATGTAGCTCAGGTAGGTGGCGATGGCCGCGTCGGCCTCCTCGACGGCGCGCCGATGCCCGGCGGCGAGCCGGTCGCCCACGCTCTGCCGGGTCACGCCGAGCCTGGCCGCGACCTCGCGCTGGTGGCCGAGCTCCCTGTAGGCGGCGATCGCCTCCCACTGCTTGTGCGTGCGCGCCAGGACGAGCGGGTCCACGAGCCGGCAGAGTGCTCCCAGGAGGACGTCGCCGGCCTCGCCGGTGCCGAGGTAGCGCGTGAGTCCGTGGTCGCGCGCCGCCAACTGCAGGGCCTGGCGCGAGAGCGAATAGGCGTCACGGCGGGCGCCGTCCTGCAGGTGCTCCACCGTGCCGAAGCCGACGCCCACGCGCAACTGGGTGGGGGCGATGAGCTCGCGCAGGACGCTCACGCAGAGCGGCGTCTGGGCCGGATCGGCGAGCGCGCCGTCCACGCGCCCGGCGCCGGCCACGGCGAAGGGCTCGGCCACGGCCGGCGCGAAGAGCTGGTTGATCCTCTCGAGGGCCGGCCGGAGCCGGCCGGAGTCGTCCGGTCCGGCGCTCTCGACCACGTCCGCCACGATGACGGCGATGACCCTGCTTTCGCGGCGCTTGTCGATGGGCATGCTGCTAGCTACGCCGCCGCGCCGCGGTTCTCCTGCCGCGCCGTGCGTGGGCAGGATGCGCCGCGCCGCCGCTCGATCGGGCGCGGCGCGGGGCCTTCAGTCGTGCGCCGCGCGGCCCCGGTAGAGCCGCACGACGAGCCACGCGGCGGCGGCGAGGGCGCCGACGCCGATCAGCGCCGAGAGCACGTACGCGGCGGCCGCGAGCGCCCCTCCGGCTCCGCCGGGGAGCCCGTAGCCCGGGAGGAGGCCGTGCCACAGGCCACCGAGGCGGCCGAAGCCCGCGGGCACGTAGCCGAGCCTGCGCCTGAGCTCGCCGGCGCCCCACTCACCCCAGGCGGTGCCGGTGGCGATGAGTCCAAGCGGCACGATGGCGATGAGGGCGAGCACGACGCCCCACATCGAGCGCGTCCGCAGGCTCACGCGCTCCGCGACCCTGAAGAGCTCCGGACTCGTGCGCGCCAGGAAGGCGAACACGCCGACGGTGAACAGGACCTCGACCGGGCCGGCGACGAGGAGGTGCGAGGCGAGCATCGCCGGCAAGGCGAGCTTGAGCCCGTACGGCGCATATTCGGCGACGCCGTTCACGCTGTGGAGCAGGGGCTGCAGGCCGAGCTCCGTGCCGGCCAGCGCCGCGGCGGCGATGATGCCCGCGTAGGCCGCCGCTCCCACGGCGACCAGCCGCCTCACGGAGCGCAGGTCCGCGTTGCCGGCGACGAGGCGGTAGACGCCGAACCCCACCAGCGGCATGGCGACGGCCATGTTGAAGCAGTTGACGCCCAAGGCGAGCACGCCGCCGTCGGCGAAGAGGAAGGCCTGGAGGAAGAGGGCGGCGGTGACGGCGAGGATGGCGATCTCCGGGCCGGCGATCACGGCGATGAGCACCGCGCCGACGGCGTGCGCCGTCGTGCCTCCGAGCACCGGGACGTTGAGCATCATCACGAGGAAGCTGAAGGCGGCGCTGGCGGCGAGCATCGGCACCGCCTTGGGCTCGCTGAGCGTCACCTTCGCCTTGCGGCTGGCCCAGTACCACGCGGGAGCACAGGCGACCCACCCGGCAGCCAGCGTCTCAGGCCCGAGGTAGCCGTCAGGGATGTGCATCGGGCCCCTCCGGGTCGCGGGCCTCGCCCTGGCAGCGGTCGCAGAGCCCGAACACGGCGGCGCGCGTGCGCGTAGGCAGGAAGCCTTCGCGCGCCGCCAGCACCTCATACAGCGGCGCGAACAGCTCGTCTCCGAAGTGGCCCACGGCGCCGCAGCGCTCGCAGACGAAGTGGTGGTGGCCGGGGTCGGGCGAGACCTCGTAGTAGCTGCGCGTGGAGCCCAGCCTGGTCTCCGTGACCAGATCGAGGCTCACGAGGAGCTCGAGCGTGCGGTAGACGGTGGACGTGTTCACCTCGGGGAGGCGGGCTCGCACCTCCCCGGTGACCTCCTCGGCCGTCATGTGCCGCCCGGCCGCGCGCAGGGTCTCCCAGATGGCCGCCCGCTGCGGAGTGAGCCGGAAGCCGCGTTCCTTCAAGGTAGCGCGTGCGTGATGCATGGCGCGACGGTATCGCACCTGCAAAGCGTTCGCAACTGGGGCCTTCACACGACTTAACCATGCTTCAGGCAGTGGAAATGGCGCGCGGGAGAATCCTGGGCTACACTATGTCTCACCGCTCTCATGAACCTCCGGGGGTATCCGCGTGAACAAGAAGTCCCGCACCCGTCTGCTCGTCGCCACCGGCGTCATCGTCGTCGTCTTCGTGATCGGCGTCGTGGTCCTCGTGCAACGCCAGAGCGCCTACTACCGGCAGGTCTCGGACCTCACCGCCGGCAAGTACAACGGCGAGAACGTCAAGGTCGGCGGCAAGGTGCTGAACGGCACCATCAGCCGCGACACCAGCGGCGTGCACTTCACCATCCAGGACCTCACCGGCAAGACCAGCACGGTGAAGGTCGTCTACTCGGGCCAGATGCCGAACACGTTCAACAGTGGCGTTGACGTCGTCGTGGTCGGCAAGTACGCCGCCGGCGACCAGACGATCACCGCGGACCAGTTGCAGACCAAGTGCCCGAGCAAGTACAAGGCGCAGGCCAGCACAGCGCCGACGACGTCGACGCAGTGAGGCCGCGTCTGTGCTAGTCCTCGGCAGACTCTCGCTCACTCTCGCGCTCGTCTTCTCACTGGCGAGCGTTCTCTTCTTGGCCCTCGGCACGCGCTGGGACCGCAAGGACCTGATGCGCAACGGCTATTACGCGGTGTACGCCTTCTTCCTCACCAGCGTGGTCGCCAGCGCCGTCCTCCTGCAGGCGTTCCTCAAGAAGGACTTCAGCTTCGGCTACGTCGCCGAGAACTCGGACGCCAGCCTCTCCACCTTCTACCGCATCGCGGGGTTCTGGGCCGGGCAGCAGGGCTCGTTCCTCCTGTGGCTGCTGCTCATCGCCGTCGTCGCCGTCGTGATCGCCCTGCTCGATCTGAGCAAGGTGCAGCGCCTCGTGGCCGGCGCCGTGATGGTGCTCTGCGGCATCGGCGCCGTGTTCGCCGCGCTCATGGTGCTCAACGCGGCGTCGAATCCGTTCGAGAAGGCCGCGGCCGGCACCCAGCCGTTCGGCCTCAACCCGCTGCTCCTGCACCCGGCCATGGTGCTGCACCCGCCGTCGCTGTTCATCGGCTACGTCGGGCTCTCGGTGCCGTTCGCCTTCGCCGTCTCGGCGCTCCTCCTCGGCGACGCGGGCAAGACGTGGGTCAGGCTCTCGCAGAAGTGGGCCGTGTTCGGCTGGCTGTTCCTCTCGCTCGGCATCGGCCTCGGCGCCTGGTGGGCCTACGTCGTGCTCAGCTTCGGCGGCTACTGGGGCTGGGACCCCGTGGAGAACACGTCCCTGGTGCCCTGGCTCACCGCCACCGCCCTGCTCCACTCGTTCACCCTGTATCGCACGCGCGGCATCTTCAAGCACTGGGCCCTGGGGCTCGCCGCGGCGACCTTCTTCCTCACCATCCTGGCCACCTGGACGACGCGCACCGGGCTCATCCAGTCGGTACACGCCTTCGAGAAGAACCCGCTGCTGGTCTGGATCCTCTCGACGTTCCTCGTCGTGATCGTCGTGGCGAGCGCGGGACTGATCGATCTGGCGCTGGCGCCTCTTCGCCAGCCACGACGAGGTGGAGTCGCTGGCCTCGCGCGATTTCATGTACTACGTCACCAACCTGCTCCTCACCCTGTTCGCCGTCGCCGTGGCCTTCGGCACCGTCGTCGTGCCGCTGACGATGGACCGGACGGTGGGCCCGAGCACGTACAACGCCATCGCGCAGCCCCTGGGCGTGCTCACGCTGCTGCTGATCGCCGTGTGCCCGCTGCTCGCCTGGCGCAGGACGGAGGGCGCGGTGCTGGCCCGGCTGCTCATCCTGCCGGGCGTGTGCGCCGCGCTCTCGGCGGTGCTGTGGCTGGCCCTCGGCTTCGGCTCCAGCCTCTGGGGGTTCATCGGGCTCGTCGTCTGCGGCTTCGCCGCCGGCGCCGTGGTCCAGTTCGTGCTGCGCTCGGCGCGGCGCGCGGCCGGGCCGGACGCCAGCCTCTGGTCCGGCCTGGGCCGTGGCTTCAGCGGCAGCCGCTCGCGCACCGCCGCGTACTTCGTGCACTTCGGCATGGTCCTGGTAGTCGCCGGCCTCATCGGGTCCAACGTCTACAAGGTGCGAGCAGTCGGCCATCGTCAAGGTCAAGCCGGGCGAGACGACGTCGGTGAGCGGCTACACCCTCACGTACAAAGGCATGCGGACCGCCACCGGACCGCAGAGCTCGGCGGACGCGATCGCGCGCTTCGACGTGTCCCGGGGCGGCAGCACGGTGGGTACCGTGGAGCCGCAGACCGACGTCTATCCGGTGAGCGGAGCGGCGGTGCGAGCCGCGATCCTCGGCGGCTGGAAGCAGGATCTGTTCGTGGTGCGCCGATGAGCCCTTCGACAAGACCTCCACGCACGATCGCCCTGCGCATGGTCGTGTTCCCGCTGATCCGCTTCGTGTGGCTCGGCTCCATCCTGCTCTGCGTGGGCGCCGCCGTGTCGCTGTGGCCCAAGGGGCAGCGGCAGGAGCAGGAGGTCATGGCTGCCGCCCTGGAGGGCGACGCGGGCGACTTCGGCCCCGCGTCCGCCTGACGGAGGGCACATGTCGCTCGAGATCGAGGTCGATGGCCTGCGCAAGACGTTCGGCCGCCGCGAGGTGCTGAAGGGGCTCTCCTTCAGCCTCGAACGCGGCGGCTTCCTGAGCATCTTCGGCCCCAACGGCGCCGGCAAGACGACGACGCTGCGCGTGCTCGCCACGCTGCTCTCGCCAAGCGCCGGCAGCGTCAAGGTCGCCGGCCACGACGTGCGCGAGGACCCGATGCCCGTGCGCCGCACTATCGGGCTCATCTCGCACAACCCGATGCTCTACCTCGATCTCACCGCCCAGGAGAACCTGCGCTTCTACGCCGACATGTACGGCGTGGAGGACCGCGAGGCGCGCATCAGCGATCTGCTCGAGCGCCTCGAGCTCAGTCACCGGCGCTACGACGTCGTGCGCACCTACAGCAAGGGCATGCGCCAGCGCCTGGCGATCGCGCGCGCCATCCTCCACCGGCCGCGCGTGCTCCTCCTGGACGAGCCGCACTCGGGCCTCGACCCGCGCGCCGTCGACATCCTCGACGGCCTGCTGCGCGAGATCCGCGCCGAGCACACCTTCGTCATGGTGACCCACAACATCGCCAAGGGTCTGGAGTGGGGTTCGCACGTGATGATCATCGAGAACGGCCGCATCGCCTACGAACATGCGGCCGGCGTGGACCCCGACGCCTTCATCGCCGTCTACCGCGAGCACGTCCAGGAAGGCAGCGTCCTGTGAGCGGCTGGCGCCAATTCATGGCGATCCTGCGCAAGGACCTCATCCGCGAGCTGCGTACGCGCGAGATGATCATCAGCATGATCCTCTTCGTGCTCCTGGCGATGGTGATCTTCCACTACGCCTTCGCCGTCAAGCAGGACGTGGACCTCACCTACTTCACCGGCGGCATGCTCTGGGTGACGTTCATCTTCGCCATGCTCCTGGGCCTCAACCGCTCGTTCGCCCAGGAGAAGGACGAGCAGTGCCTCGACGGCCTGCTGCTGTGCCCCGTCGACCGCGTCACGATCTTCTTCGCCAAGACCGCGGGCAACCTCATCTTCCTGCTCATCATCCAGGCGGTCGCCGTCCCCGTGTTCACGCTCTTCTTCGTGCATCGCGGCTACGGCGCCGACATCGTCCTCTTCATCGTCGTGCTGCTGCTCGCCGACGTCGGCATCTGCGCCCTGGGCACGCTGCTGGCGACGATCTGCATGAACACGCGCTCGCGCGACCTGCTCCTGCCGATCATCTTCCTGCCCCTCATCGTGCCACTGCTCATCGCCGCCACGGCGGCCACGACGACCATCTTCGCGACCGGTGCGAGCTTCGGCGCAACGGCTACGCGACTTCTGTTCCTGCTAGGCTTCGACGCCGTGTTCATGGTCGCGGCGTACGGCACCTACGACTTCGCGATAGGAGAGTGAGCGTGAGAAAGCTTGTGAGCGCGCCCGCCCTGTTCGTGGCGGCCGGAGTCCTGCTCGTGACAGGGCTGCTGCTCGCCTTCCTCTACTCGCCCATCGACGCCTCGACGATGGGCTACAGCCAGAAGATCTTCTACTACCACGCGCCGATCGCCGAGACCGCCCTGCTCGCCTTCGGCATCTCGTTCGTGGCCGCCGTCCTGTACCTGCGCACGCAGAAGGAGAAGTGGGACCACCTCGGCGTGGTGGCCATCCGCCTCGGCCTGCTCTTCAGCGTCCTCGTGATGGCCACCGGCATGATCTGGGGCAAGGCGGCGTGGGGCACCTGGTGGGACTGGGAGCCGCGGCTCACCACGTTCCTGCTCGTGTGCTTCCTCTACACCGCGTACTTCGTGCTGCGCTCGGTCGTGGAGGAGGAGCAGCGGCGGGCCACGTTCGCGGCGGTCTTCGCGATCATCGCGTTCATCGACGTGCCGATCACGTTCTTCGCCACGCGCTTCCTGCCGGCCGGCATGCACCCGACGGTGATCACCACCGGCGGCACCGGCATGCCGGGCAGCATGTTCGTGAGCTTCTTCATCAGCATGATCGGCATGACCGTTCTCCTGGTCGCGCTCATCCGCAGGGACCTCGGCGTCGAGGACCTGCGCGCGCGCGTGGCCGACCTCAAGCACTCGATCGGAGGCTGACCCGATGACCATCGAAGAAGGCGCCAAGTTCGTGGCCGCCGCCTACGCCATCATCCTCGCGGTGCTGGTGCTCTACTACTTCATGAGCGCGCGCCGGGTGAACACCCTCAAGCGCGACGTCGAGCTCCTGGAACAGGAAGTCCAGCGCCGCGAGGCGCCGTTCAGGGCCGGCGACTGAGCCGCCGGCCCCTCCGGCGCTAGCTGCGGCGGCGTACACGACGTGGAACACGCGTCCGTCATCTTCCTCTGGATCGCGTACCTGCTCTACGCGGGAGCGTTCGCGCTGTTCGTCGTCCAGTTCCTCACCAAGAACCCGGGTCTCAACCGCGTCGGGCTCGTGGTGGCCGCCTTCGGGCTGGTCTTCCAGACGCTGGCGATCATCTTCCGCGGCTTCAGCGCGGGGCACGTGCCGTTCGTCGGCACCTACGAGTCGCTGGTGATGGTGGCGTGGTCGATCGCGCTCGTCTGGCACGTGCTCGAGTCGTTCACCAGGATGCGCGCCGTGGGTCTCTACGTGCTGCCCGTCGTGCTCGTGCTGCTCACCGTCGCCTGGGTCGCCTACCAGCCCCCGGAGGGCCTGGTGCCGGCGCTGCGCAGCGACATCGTCGTGCTGCACGTGATCGTCATGCTCACCGCCATCGGCTGCCTCTACGTGGCCGGTGGGGCGGCGATCATCTACCTGATCGAAGAGGCGCTGCTGCGCCGGCACAGGGCCGACGGCGTGCTCGGCCGCCTGCCGTCGCTCGGCGCCCTCGAAAAGCTCGTGTACCACGCCACGCTCCTGGGCCTGCCGTTCCTCACCGCCGGCATGCTCGCCGGGATCATCCGCGCCGAGACCTACAACGTGCCGCACTGGTGGACCGACCCCTTGCCGCTGCTCGCGGTGGGCGCGTGGCTGGTCTACGCGGCGCTGCTCTGGGGCCGCATGCGAGCCGACTGGGTGGGCAGCCGCATCGCGTGGCTGGCCGTCACCGGCCTCGTCGTGCTGCTCGTCATCCGCTTCGCCGCCGTCCCGTACCTGAGCGGCTTCCACACCTACGGGGGCTGAGCGGGTGCTCGTCGTCGTCACCGGCATCTCGCACAAGACCGCGCCCCTGGACCTGCGCGAGCGCCTCGCACTGAGCGAGGAGGACACGCTGCGCCTCTCCCAGGAACTGCTCGGCTCGGGGGCCGCCTGCGAGGCGGTGGCGTTGAGCACCTGCAACCGCACCGAGCTCTACCTCTACGCCGGCGACTCGCTGGCCGCGCGCCAGGCCGCGGTGGAGCGTCTGGCCGGCCAGGCCGGCGTCGCGCTGAGCGAGCTCGAGCCGAGCCTGTACAGCTACTCCGGAGACGGTGCCATCGCGCACCTCTTCCGCGTCACCGCGAGCCTCGACTCGATGGTGGTGGGTGAGGCGCAGATCGTGGCGCAGATGAAGGCCGCCTATCAGCAGGCCTGCGACGGCGGGTGCACCAGCGCCGTCTTCAACCGCCTGTTCCGGCACGCACTCGAAGTGGGCAAGCGCGTGCGCACCGAGACCGCCATCGGCGAGCGCCCGGTGAGCGTCAGCTCCGCCGCCGTCGAGCTCGCCCTGCAGGTCTTCGGAAAGCTGAAGGACCACAACGTGCTCATCATCGGCGCCGGGGAGACGAGCGAGCTCACGGCCACGCACCTCAAGGCGCACGGCATCGAGCGCATCCTGGTGACCAACCGCACCCTGACGACGGCTGAGGAGTTGGCGCGTGCGGTGGGCGGCCGCGCCGTGCCCTTCGAGGGCCTCGAAGGGCACCTGGCGGCCGCCGACATCGTCATCAGCTCCACCTCGGCGCGGGGCTACGTGGTGACCCGCGAGCTGGTGGAGCGCGCCCTCAAGCACCGGCGTCACCGCCCCATCTTCTTCATCGACATCGCCGTGCCGCGCGACCTCGACCCCGACATCAACAGGGTGCGCAACGCCTACCTCTACGACATCGACGACCTGCAGCACGTGGTGGACCAGAACCGTGGCGAGCGCGAGAAGGAAGCCCATCACGCCGAGCGCATCGTCGCGGAGGAGCTGCGCAGCGTCAACGACTGGCTGCGCAGCCTCGAGGTGGTGCCCACGATCGCCACCTTGCGCGAGACGGTGGAGCAGATCCGCCGCGCTGAGCTCGAGCGTCTCGGCGCCAAGCTCTCGGACCTCACCGACGAGCAGCGCGCCCAGGTGGAGATGCTCACCACGAGCATCGTCAACAAGATCCTCCACACGCCGACCGTGAAGATGAAGGAAGTGGCGGGCCGCGAGGAGTGCTACCTCTACGTGGACGCCGTGCGCACGCTCTTCGATCTGGGCTGCGATGGCGAACAGCCGCCGGCCGAGGAGGACGCCCAGCGTCCGGCGGACCCGGCGACCGGCGAGGACGAGCAGGCTCCGGCCGCCGGCGCCGTCGTCCACCACTTGCGCGGCACCGGCACGGACGACGCGTGAGCAGCGCGCTGCGCATCGGCTCGCGCGGCAGCAAGCTGGCCCTCATCCAGAGCGAGTGGGTGCGCGACGAGCTCCGGCGCCTGCATCCCGGCCTCGAGGTGGAGATCGAGGTGATCCAGACCAAGGGCGACAGGCTCCTGGACGCGCCTCTCGCCAAGATCGGCGACAAAGGGCTGTTCACCAAGGAGCTGGAGACGGCGATGCTCGAGGGGCGCACGGATCTCAGCGTGCACTCCGCCAAGGACATGCCGACGGCCGTGCCCGAGGGCCTCGCGCTGGTCGCCTTCACGCGCCGCGCCGACGTGCGCGACACCTTCGTGGCGCGCCCCGGCAGAGCCGCGCCGCGCACGCTCGACGAGGTGCCCGCCGGCGCCGTCGTGGGCTCGTCCAGCCTGCGCCGCCGCTCCCAGCTCTCGGCGCTGCGTCCGGACCTCGAGCTCGTCGACATCCGCGGCAACGTGCAGACGCGCGTGCGCAAGGTGGAGGAAGAGGACATGGCCGGCACTGTCCTCGCAGCCGCCGGCCTGGCGCGTCTCGGGCAAGCCGATCTCGCCGCCTTCGCCTTCTCGTTCGACCAGATGCTGCCGGCCGTGGGCCAGGGGTCGCTCGCCATCGAGGCGCGCGCCGGCGACGAGCGTACGGCCGGCCTGACGGCGCCGCTCGCCCACGAGACCAGCGCGCTCGCCGTTGAGGCCGAGCGCGCCCTCATGCGCACGCTCGAGGGCGGCTGCCAGGTTCCCATCGCGGCGCTCGCCGAGCTCACGGGCGAGCCCGCAGACTCCGGCGCGCGCCGGCTGCGCCTGCGCGCCTACGTGGGCTCGCTGGACGGCGTCAGGACGGTGCGCGGCGAGCTGAGCGGGCCCGTGGAGGAGCCCGCCGCCCTCGGGGAGGCATTGGCCGGCGAGCTGCTCGCCCGGGGCGCGGACGTGATCCTCGCAGAGGTGCGCGGAGCCTCCTGACGTGGGCGCCGGCCGTCCGCTCGAGGGCATGACGGTGGTCGTGACGCGGCCGCGGGAGCAGGCGGCTACGCTCAGCGACCCCCTGCTCGATCTTGGCGCCGAGGTCATCCTCGCCCCAACCATCCGTATCGACCCGCGGCCGCTCGACGACGGGCTCCGCACTGCGCTCGCGGATCTGGCGGAGTACCAGCTGGCCGTGTTCACGAGCGCCAACGGGGTCCACATCTTCCTCGACTACCTCGAGGCGCTGGGGTACGGGCCCGGCGGGCTCGCGACCTGCACGGTGGCGGCGATCGGCCCCGCCACCGCCGCCGCCCTCGCCGCCCGCGGCGTACGCTGCGACGTGGTGGCGGACGACCACATCGCCGAGGGGTTGCTGGAGGTGCTCGCGACGCGTGGCCTCGTGAGGCCGGGTGTCAGGGTGCTGATCCCGGCGGCGCGTCGCGCTCGCCCCGTGCTCCCGGAGGCGCTGCGCGCCCAGGGCGCGCGTGTCGACGTGCTGGCCGTCTACGACACCGTCGCCGCCGACCACCTGGCCGTACCCGCCGCGCGCCTCGAACGCGCCGACTTCATCACGTTCAGTTCCGCCAGCACCGTGGAGGAGTTCGCGGCCCTGATGGCGGCTGAGGGTGCGGCGCGCGCGCGACCCCTCGCCGAGCGGCTCAGCGGCGTGCGCCTGTGTTCCATCGGCCCGGTCACGAGTGCCGCCATCCGCGCCCTCGGCCTGCCCGTCCACGTGGAGGCCTCGGAGCACACGGCCGCCGGTCTCGCGGCCGCGATCGCCGCCGCCGCCGGCTGAACTCGTCCCAGCGGCCGACGTTGCGCCGTCCGGCGCTTCGTCGTAGGTTGCGGTCATGTTGAGGCCCATCTGTTTCGCCAGCGACTACGGCTACGCCGACGACTTCGCCGGCGCCTGCCGCGGCGTGATCGCACGCGTCGCGCCGGAGGTGCGCGTGATCGACGTGACCCACGGCCTGCCGCAGCGCGACGTGCTCGCCGGCGCCCTGGTGCTGCGCAACAGCTTGCCCTACATGCCCGACCGGGCCGTCCACCTCACCGTGGTCGACCCGGGCGTCGGCGGCCCACGCCGGCCGATCGCGCTGCGCAGCGCCGGCGACCGGCTCTTCGTGGGCCCGGACAACGGGGTCCTCACGCTCGCCGCCGAGGCCGACGGCGGCGCGGCGGAGGCGTTCCTGCTGACCAACCAGGAACTCTGGGTGGCGCCGCTCTCGGCCACCTTCCACGGCCGCGACATCTTCGCGCCGGTCGCGGCGCGCCTGGCGGCGGGACTGCCGCTCGACGTCGTGGGCCTGCCCATAGACGCCGGGGGACTCACGAACCTGCAGCTGCCCGAGCCGCGGCGCCACCGCGACGGCCTCAGCGCGACGGCCGTGCTGGTGGACCGCTTCGGCAACGTCGCGCTGAACCTCGACGCCGCGCGCCTGGAGGCGGCGAAGCTCGGTGAGACCGTAGAGCTGCTGACGGGCGACGAGCGGTACCTCGCCCACGTCGCCCGCACCTTCGCCTCGGTGCGGGCGAGCGACATCGTGATCCTCATCGACAGCTACGGACAGGCCTCCGTCGCCGTCAACGCGGGCTCGGCGGCCGAGGTGCTGGGGCTGGAGCCGGGCGACACCATCAGGCTGCGCCGCCTCAAGTAGGCGCGCGGCCGTGGCTGCGGGCGCCGCGCCGCCGTGTTGCATCGCCCGTGGCGATTGGCTATAGTTCCCTTTCGCGCGTCCACGCCGGACGCGCGTTCCGTCAGCGGACCGAGTGAGCGCATGAAGACCTACGTCGCCAAGCCTTCCACGATCGTGAAGAAGTGGTACGTCGTCGATGCGACGGGCCACACCCTCGGCCGCCTCTCCACCGTCGTGGCCGACTGCCTGCGCGGCAAGCGCAAGCCCACCTACACCCCGAACATCGACACCGGCGACTTCGTCGTGGTCATCAACGCCGAGAAGATCGTGGTGACGGGCAACAAGCCCGAGCAGAAGATGTACTACCACCACTCGGGCTACCCCGGCGGCATCAAGAGCGAGTCCTACGCCGCTCTCCACGAGCGTCGCCCGGAAGAGATCGTGCGCCACGCCGTGCGCGGCATGCTGCCGCACAACAAGCTCGGCCGCGCGCAGCTGCGCAAGCTCAAGATCTACGCGGGCCCAGAGCATCCGCACGAGGCGCAGCAGCCCGACGTGCTCGAGATCAAGGAGTAAGAGGCGTGCCTGCAGCAGTGACCTATCGCGCGACCGGCAAGCGCAAGACCAGCGTGGCCCGCGTCGTGCTCACCCCCGGCGTCGGCAGGGTCGCGATCAACGGCCGCGAGATCGACGCCTACTTCGGCCGCAAGGTCCTCGAGACCATCGCGCTCACCCCCTTCGAGACCACGCACACGGGCGGCAAGTTCGACGTCAGCGCCAACGTGTACGGCGGCGGCATCTCGTCGCAGGCCGGCGCCGTGCGGCACGGCATCGCCCGCGCCCTCTGCGAGGCCGACGAGTCCCTGCGCACGCCGCTCAAGCGCGCCGGGTTCCTCACGCGCGACGACCGTCAGGTCGAGCGCAAGAAGGCCGGCTTCCACAAGGCGCGCAAGAAGCCCCAGTTCAGCAAGCGCTAGGCGCGGGCGCCGAGAGCGATCTTCCCCGACGGGCCGCCTCTGGCGGCCCGTCGTCGTTCCAGGTGTCCAGTCCCGGCCCGGTGGCGGCCGATGCTAGGATGAGCGGCAAAGGTTCCCGAGGAGTACCCGATGGCCCGCAGGCAGACCATGAAGACGAGAAACACGGCACCGATGTGGAAGAAGCTCACCATCGTGCTGTCGGGGCCGATCGCCGTGGTGATCGTCGTATCGCTGCTCAACGCCACGCGCTGGAACTTCCTGCCGTTCCTCGCGCTCGTGGTCGTGTGGTCGTCGTCGTGGTCTGGGCCGTGGCCAAGCTGCTCGGCGTCCACCTCAGCCTGCACAGCTGGGACTAGCTCGCCGCACCGCCGGCCGGCGAAGCCGGCGCCGGCGGTTTGCCCCCTTCGGCGGGGCGGCGTACCATACCCCGGATGTTCTGTCCTCCCCCCACCTGCGGCCATGGGCACCTACTTCGGCACTGACGGCATCCGCGGCGTCGCCGGGGAGCTGCTCACTCCCGAGTTCGCGGTGCAGGTCGGCCGCGCCGCCGCGGCCGTGCTGGCCAAGAAGGGCGGCCCGCATCCGCTGCTCGTCATCGGCCGCGACACGCGCCTCAGCGGGCCTATGCTCGAGGCCGGCCTGGTGGCGGGCCTCACCAGCGGCGGCGCCCGGGTGGAGGTCGCCGGCGTGCTCCCGACGCCGGGGCTCGCCGCGCTGGTGCGCCAGCGCGCCGCCGCCGCCGGCGTCGTCATCAGCGCCTCGCACAACCCTTACGCCGACAACGGCATCAAGTTCTTCTCCGCCGCCGGCCTCAAGCTCAGCGACGAGGAAGAGGCGGAGATCGAAGCGCACATCGCCCACCACGACCTGCGCTCACTGGCCGGCGACGGGTTCGGCTGCTCCGAGGTGCTCGAGGGCGCCGTGGAAGGCTACGTGTGGGACGTCGTGCGCCGCATCCCGCTCGATCTCAGCGGCCTCAAGATCGCCGTGGATTGCGCCAACGGGGCCATGTTCCGGGCCGCGCCCCTGGCGCTCGAGGAGTCCGGCGCCCACATCGAGGTGCTGTTCGCCGACCCGGACGGGACCAACATCAACGCCGGCTGCGGATCGACGCACATCGGCGCCCTGCAGGAGACGGTCGCGGCCGACGGCTTCGATCTCGGCCTCGCCTTCGACGGCGACGGCGACCGCGTGCTCGCCGTGGACGCCGGCGGAAACCTCGTGGACGGCGACTTCATCATCGCCATCCTCGCCAAGCACCTGAAGGCGCAGGGCGCCCTGCGCCGCGACACCGTGGTCACCACCGTGATGACCAACCTCGGCTTCCATCAGGCGATGGCCCGCGAAGGCATCCGCGTGCTCGTCACCGACGTCGGCGACCGCTACGTCGTGGCGCAGATGATCGAGGGCGACTACCTGCTCGGCGGCGAGCAGTCCGGCCACATCATCAACCGCGACGTGAGCACGACCGGCGACGGCCTGGCTACGGCGCTGCTGCTGCTGCAGGCGCTGCAGGCGATGGGCACCCCGCTGCACGAGGCCGCCGGCGTGATGCGGCGGCTGCCGCAGAAGCTCGTCAACGTGCGCGTGCGCGACAAGAGCGCCCTGGAGGGGGCGGCGGCGGTCTGGGCGGCGGTCGACGAGGAGACGCGGCGTCTCGAGGGCAGCGGCCGCGTCCTGGTGCGCACCTCCGGCACCGAGGAGCTCGTGCGCGTGATGGCCGAGGCGCCCACCCACGACGATGTCGAGGGCGCCTGCGCCCGCATCGTCGCGGTGGTCGAGGAGCATCTGGCGTAGGCCGTGAGCGCCGCCACGGCGCGTGGCGCCGCGCAAGGCCGGCCGCTCTTGATCAGCCGAAAAGCAGCACCGGCTTGATCGTCACGCCTGCGCGCGCGTCGGCGGCGGCCTTCTCGATCTCCTCGAACGGGTAGGCGCGAACGAGCTTGTCGATAGGCAGCCGGCCCTGCGCGTAGAGCTCGGCCAGCGTCGGCAGGAACCGCTGCGGCTCGCTGTCGCCCTCCGAGACACCCAGGACGCTGCGGCCGTCGAGCATGAAGTTGACGTCGAGGGGGATGGTCGAGCGCTGCGGGTACGTGCTGAGGACGGCACACGTGCCGCGCGGAGCCAGCGCCTGGATCGCCTGGCTCAGCGCTTCGGTGCTGCCGGTGGCCTCGACCACGTGGTCCATGCCGCCGGCGCCGATCTCGCGCAGCATCTCGACGACGACGTCGGTCGCGCCATCGATGGTGTGCGTGGCGCCGATCTCGCGGGCGAGCGCCAGGCGCGCCGGAACGAGGTCCACGGCCACGATGCGCGAGGCCCCGGACAGCGCGGCCGCCATGATGGCCGCGCAACCGACGGCGCCGGCGCCGAACACGGCCACGGAAGCGCCCGCCTCGGGGCGCAGGACGTTGAGCACCGCCCCGGCGCCCGTCTGGATGCCACAGCCGAGCGGGGCGAGCATGGCGAGAGGGGCGTCGCCCGCCACCTTCACCACGCCGCGCTCGTCGATGAGCGCGTGCCTGGCCAGCGACGACTGCCCGAAGAAGTGGCCGTGAAGCGGCGCGCCGCCCTGCAAGATGGTGGGGCTGCCGTCCGGCCGCGCGCCGCCGAACAGGTTGAGCGCAGGGAAGCTGGCGCAGTACGCGGGGTGGCCGGAGCGGCAGTACCGGCACACGCCGCAGGAGCTGAAGGAGGCCAGCACATGATCACCCGGTGCCACGCGGCTGACCTGGGCGCCGACTTCCTCCACCACTCCGGCTCCTTCGTGTCCGAGCACACCGGGCAGCGGGAAGGGCAGGGCCCCGGCCTGAGCCGAGAGATCCGTGTGGCAGAGGCCGGTGGCGACCATGCGCACGAGGACCTCGTTAGGCCGGGGCTCGTCCAGCTCGACGGCCTCGAGCACGAACGGCGCGCCCGCCTCGCGCACCACCGCGGCTGTGGTCCTCGTCGTCATGGTCCTCTCCTCGGCTGGCTCATGTGCGGGCAGTCGTTCAGGTGCGCAGCAGGACGTCGTCGAGCTCGGCACAGGTCGCGAGGAGGGCCTCTCCGAGCTCTTCCTCGCGACCCACGAAGCGCAGGGTGGGCACGGGGATGGTCACCGAGGCGATCTCTCCCCAGGCGTTGTGGACCACGGCGCCGACGGCGGAGACGCCCGCCGTGTGCTCGTCGCGATCGAACGCGAGGCCGCTCGCGCGGATGAGCGCCAGCTCTTCCATCAGGGCGGCGCGGTCCGTGATCGTGTTCGGAGTGTAGGCCACGAGCCTCTCGGGGAGCCGGCGCTTGGCCTCTTCGGGCGGCAGCGCGGCGAGCAGGGCCTTGCCGCACGCGGTGCAGTGCACGGGCAGCACCGCGCCGACCGCCGAGACGACCAGTATCTGGTGGGCCATCACCTGGTCGACGAAGACGGCCGTCTCTCCGCGCAGCACGACCAGGTCGACGGTCTCATCGACGCGCCGCACGAGCGCCTCGAGATAGGGGCGCACCGCGTCGCGCAAGCGCTGGCGGCGTGACAAGGCGAGCGAGACGAGTCCGAGGCCGAGTTCTGCCACGCCACGCTTGGGGTCCCACACGACGAGGTCCTCGCCGGCCAACGCTACGACGATGCGATGCACGGTGGAGCGCGGAAGGCCGGTCGTCTCGGCCAGCGTGCGCAGCGTCGTCCCGCGCTCCGATCGGGCCAGGAGTCGCAGGATCTCCCCGGCTCTGGCGATGACCTGGATCCCCGGGATCCTGTCCTCGCCGCCAGCTTTCGCAACCATGCTCGTGCACCTCCGCCCACGTTCGAGCCGACCCGGACCCCATTGTCTCAGAGCCTCTAGAGGCGCGCATGTCCGGCGCCTGCGCGCCCGCTCTCTGCGACGCTCGGCGTGGTGTCTTGACACGCCTGGAAGGGAGCGTATCATGCCCGTATTGTAGGTGCACTGCCCGTATTGTGGGACGTAAGGCCGCTCGGCCGCGCGCGCCTGACTGCGCTGACAGCGCTGCGATGGAGCCGGCAAGCGGCGGGAGCTCTGATCTGGCCGGACCGGGCCGCGGGGCCCACGGCAAGGGGGAGACATGAGTGCAGACGCTCAGGAGCCCAACAAGATCACCGACAAGACGGTGACGCGGCGAGACTTCCTCAAGGTCGCCGGCCTCGCCGGGGCCGCGTTCGGCGTGGCCGGAGGCGCCAGCGGCGTCCTCGCCGCCTGCGGATCGAGCAGCAGCGGCGGCTCCAGCGCCAGCCCCGGAGGCACGGGCCGCACCATCAAGATCGGCTTCGTCTCGCCCTTGACCGGGCCCTTGGCGGCGTTCGGTGAGGCCGACGCCTTCTGCGTGGCCCAGTGGAACGCCGCGGTCAAGGGGGGGCTCAAGTGCGGAGACGGCCAGACGCACCCCATCGAGATCATCGTGAAGGACTCCCAGTCCGATACCTCCCGCGCCACGCAGGTCGCCGGCGACCTCATCACCAACGACGGTGTCGATGTGATGATGGTGACGTCGACGCCCGACACGGTGAACCCCGTCGCCGATCAATCAGAGGCCTTGGGCACTCCTTGCGTCTCCAACGACTGCCCGCTCGAGGCGTACTACGCGGGACGCGGAAAGCCCCCGTTCGAGAAGGGCGCCTTCAAGTGGACGTACCACGCGTTCTGGGGCCTCCAGGACCTGGGCAACGTCTATCTCGACCTCTGGAACACCATCTCGACGAACAAGATTCTCGGCGTCATGTGGCCCAACGACGCCGACGGACTGTCGGACGCCAACCCCAAGACCGGTCTGGGCATCTACTACACGCCGGCCGGCTACAAGATCGTGGACCCCGGCCGCTACCCGAACCTCACGCAGGACTACACGACGCAGATCAGCAAGTTCAAGGCTGCGAACGCGCAGATCCTCAGTGGCGTGATGATCCCGCCGGACTTCACCAACTTCTGGAAGCAGTGCTACCAGCAGGGCCTCAAGCCCGACGCGGTGACCATGGCGAAGTCCATCCTGTTCCCCTCGGCGCTCGAGGCGCTGGGCAAGATCGGCTACGGCCTCTCCTCCGAGGTGTGGTGGTCGCCGAGCCACCCGTTCAAGTCGTCGCTCACGGGTCAGACATGCCAGCAGCTCGCGAACGCCTACGAGAGCACGACCGGCAAGCAGTGGACGCAGCCCATCATGCACTACGAGGTGTTCGAGGTCGTCGCCGACGCCCTCAAGCGCACCAAGAACGTGGACGACAAGCAGTCCATCCTCGACGCCATCAAGGCCACGAATCTCGACACGGTCGCCGGTCACATCACGTGGTCGGCAGGCCCGCCGCTCAACCCGGGAGACAACGTCTGCGTGACCGCTCTCACCGGGGGGCAGTGGAACAAGGGCACCAAGTATCCCTTCAACCTGGACGTGGTCAGCAGCTCCTGGGCGAAGAAGCAGCTCAACGTCGACATCCCGACGACGGCGTCGTTCGTGCCGATCGCCTACTGAGGCTGACGGGTCCGCGCGCCGACCTGGGACAAGGACCCCGCCACGGACCCCCCTTGGTCCGTGGCTTGGGTCGGGACGAGACTTTCGCGTGGGGCGGGGCAGCCGCCGCTCCGCCCCACGCCTCGTCCGTAACGCCTCCGGCGCCGACCTCGAAAGGCCCCGCGGCTCGTCCAGGACGCAGCCGACCACCGGGCAGGAACGCCCGTGCCGGTCGCCGGTGCATGAGCACGACTCCGGCGCGTCGTCGATCTGAGTCAGGAAGGGTACCGGCAGTGGAGCATCACAGAGCGCAACTCGCCGCCCTCGTCGGCCGCGACAACGTCGCTGCCGACCCGGCGAGCCTCGAAGAGTACGCGCGCGACGAGAGCTTCGCCTCGCGCCTCGCGCCTTGGGCGCTCGTGCGGCCGGGCTCCGCCGAGGAGGTCCAGCGCGTCGTCGCCTGGGCGAACGAGACGGCGACGCCGCTGGTGCCGGTCAGCTCCGGCGGCCCCCACTTCCACGGCGACACCGTGCCCAGCGTGCCCGGCGCCGTGATGGTCGACCTGCGCCGGCTGGACAGGGTCCTGCGCGTCGACCGGCGCAACCGCATGGCCGTGATCGAGCCGGGCGTCACCTACCCGCGGCTGCAGGCGGCGCTGGCCGAGCAGGGCATGCGCCTCACGCCGCCGCTGTGCCCGCGGGCCAACAAGTCCGTGGTCGCGAGCCTGCTCGAGCGCCAGCCGACCTTGATCCCCCGCTACAACTTCCACCTGCCCGAGCCGCTGCGCAGCTGCGGCGTGGTGTGGGGCAGCGGCGAGACCATGTTCACCGGCGAGGCCGGCACAGGGCCCGAGTCGCTCGAGGCCCAGTGGCGGGCCGGCGGCGTGCAGGCCGACCCCAAGGGGCCGGCGCAGACCGACTTCTTCCGCCTGCTCACCGGCGCCCAGGGCACCATGGGCATGGTCACGTGGGCGGCGGTCAAGTGCGAGCTGCTGCCCGCCGCCCACGAGTACCTGTTCGCCGCCGCCGCCGCGCTCGATGAATTGGTCGACTTCACCTACCGGCTCGACCGCCTCGGCTCGGCGACGAGGTGCTGATCGTGACCGCCGCCTACCTGGCGCGCCTGCTGCAGGCATCCGGCGCGACCGTCGACCCCGACGCGCTGCCCGCCTGGACCCTCGTCCTCGGGCTCGGCGGCCGCGAGCACTACGCCGCCGAGCGCGTCGCCGTGCAGAAGCAGGACGCCGCGCGCGCTCGCCGGCGAGTTCGGCCTCGACGCTCCGGGCGTCCGTCCCCGGCGCATCCACCGCCGACATCGCCGCCGCCCTCGCCGGCTGCTGCGCGGCGCCCTGGAAGCTGGCCGCGGAGGGCGCCTGCGCCGACGTCTTCTTCCTCAGCACGCTGGGGCAGGCGCCCGCCTTCACGGAGATCGCCCACATCGTCGCCGCCGCTCACGGCTACGCCGCCGCAGGACGTCGGCGTCTACGTCCAGCCGCAGCACCAGGGCGTCACCCATCACGTCGAGTTCAGCCTGCCCTACGACGCCGCGGTCGCCGGGACCCGGGAGGACATGAAGGACCTCTCGGACGACCTGGCCGCCAACCTCATGGCCGCCGGCGCCTACTTCAGCCGCCCCTACGGCTCCTGGGCGCAGCCCGTCTACAACCGCGACGCCGCCTCCCGCGACGCCCTGCGCAAGGTCAAGGCGATCTTCGACCCCGCCGGCATCCTGAACCCCGGCAAGCTCTGCTTCGGGCGCCCACCGCTCCCCGCTCCGCGCCGCGAAGGAGGCCTTCTGATGGCCCTGACCGACTACCGCCCCGACGCCATGCGCTGCACCAGGTGCAGCTACTGCAAGTGGATCCCCTTCGACCTGGTGAGGAGCCACCGCTTCGCCAAGGGCTGCCCGTCGGTCGAGGCCGGCGGCTTCCACGCCTACTCGGCCGGGGGCCGCCTGGTCACCGCCCTCAGCCTGATGGACGGCCGCAGCGAGGTCACCGACAGGTCGTCGACGTCGCCTTCCGCTGCCAGCTCTGCGGCAACTGCGACGTGACCTGCAAGCTCTGCCGCTACGACATGGAGCCGACCTCGCGCTGCGTGAGCTGCGCGCCCACCTCGCTTCGATGGACCGCGTGCCGGAGTCCTACCGCCCGCTGATCGAGCGGACGCGGGCGGCCCTTGCGGGCAAGGGCCCGAAGACCCCCGCCGACCGCAACGCCTGGGCCGAAGGGCTCGGCCTTGCGGACCCGGCGGCCGAGCCCGTCGACGTCGTGTTCTTCGCGGGCTGCAGGTACTCCCTGGAGGAGAGCCTGCGCGAGACGGTGCGCACGCAGGTGCGCCTGCTCCAGCTCGCCGGCCTCTCCGTCGGCCTCTTCGAGGACGGCTGCTGCGGCGGCCTCGCCGACAAGATGGGCTACGCGGGCGAGGCCGCCGAGGCCGGCAACAGGATGCTGGCGCAATGGGCGGCCGCCGGCGTCAAGACGGTCGTCACGCCGTGCGCCGACTGCCGCCACGTCTTCACGCGCCTCTACCCGCAGCTCGAGGGCGCGCGGGAGCACATGCCGCAGGTCCTGCACACCGTCGAGTGCGTCGACCAGCTCATTCAGGACGAGCGCCTCGAGCTCACCACTCCGGTCCCGATGACCGTCACCTACCACGACCCCTGCCACCTCGGCCGCCAGGGCGAGCCCTACGTCCCCTGGGAGGGGGTGGAGAAGAAGATCTACGGCCAGGCCGTGGTGTACGACCCGCCGCGGCCGCGTTACAACGGCGCCAACGGCGTCTACCAGGCGCCGCGCGACATCCTCTCGGCCATCCCCGGCCTCGAGCTCGTGGAGATGGAGCGCATCCGCGAGGCCGCCTGGTGCTGCGGCGCCGGCGGCGCGTGCCGCGAGGCGTACCCGGAGTTCTCGGCCGCCACGGCCGCGGAGCGTGTCGAGGAAGCCGCCTCGACCGGCGCCGAGGCGCTCGTTACCGCCTGCCCGCGCTGCGAGCTGAACTTCAGCGAGGCTGTGGCCGCGGCGCCGCGTCGGGCGGCCCCGGCGCCATCTTCAAGGTCCTCGACGTGCTGGAGCTCGTCGCGCTCTCCGCCGGTGCAGGAAAGGAGGCGTAATGACGATCTCAGCTCCCGAGCCGGCGTACCGCGACCTGGAGCAGGCGGTCGGCGCTCGACTACATCTCCGACGACCCGGCGGTCTCTCGACTCCTACGCCTTCCAGTACCTGGCCGATCTGGTCAGGCCGGAGCCACAGTCACTACATGCCGCGGCCGGCCGCGGTCGTACTGCCGGCTACCACCGAGGAGGTGCAGGCGTCGTGCGCCTCGCCAACAAGTACGGCCTCAAGGTCAAGCCCACTCGGCACCGGATGGTACATGTTCAACGCGCCGGTCAAGGACGACGACCCCACCCTGCAGATCGACCTGCGGCGCATGAACCCCATCCTCGAGATCGACGAGCAGAACATGTACGCCGTCGTGGAGCCGTACGTCATCTGCCCAGCTGCAGGCCGAGGTGATGAAGATGGGCCTCAACATGAACATCACCGGCGCTGGCTGCTCCAGCTCCGTCGTCGCCAGCGCCTGCGCCTACGCGGGCCAGGGACCTACGCGTACTTCATGGGCGGCAACTCCGAGAACCTCCTCGGCATGGAATGGGTGACGCCGGAGGGTGAGATCGTGCGCACGGGCTCGCTCGGCTCCGGCGACGGCTGGTTCTGCAGCGAGGGCCCCGGGCCCAGCCTGCGCGGCATCTGCCGCGGCGCCATCGGCTCGCGCGGCGGCCTCGGCGTCTACACGAAATGCGCCATCAAGCTGGGCCCGGACTTCGGGCCCAGAGCCTGGGAGGTCGGCGGCACGCTGCCCGCCTACCGCCTGCCGATCGCCGATACCCAGCGCGTCTACACCCTCGCCGTACCCGACTGGGACGCCTGGGCGGAGATCTACTACAAGATCTACGACAACGAGATCGGCTACATCTTCCACCGCCAGTTCAACCTCGCCGGCGCCGACCTCGCCCCGGCCTTCTGGCTGATGTACAACGACGCCTCCAGGACCCTGTCGGACGTCCCGGAGATCGCCGCGCGCCCCGAGGTGCAGGCGCTCACCGAGGAGATGCGCATCAGCTTCCAGCTCATCCTCGCGGGGCGCTCGCAGGACGACATCGAGCTGCAGGACCGCATCCTCGACGCGATCCTCGCGGAGACCGGCGCCTGGAAGGTCGCGCGCTTCTGCGAGAAGGACATGGCCGAGTTCACGAACATGTACCTGCAGCGCCTCGGCCACAAGCACATCAACTTCGTCTGGGCCGGCGGCTACATCGGCAGCTGGATGCAGTTCGGCACGCCCGACTGGGTCAAGGGCTACGTGCCGACGGCCGCCGCCGGCCTGGAGCGCGACGCCGCCGGCGGCCTGCTCGTGCAGTGCGGCGGCGACGCCACCATGGGTTCGGGGAGCGGCCTGCCCGGCGGCGGCGAATTGGGGCTGGAACAGTTCGTCTCGTACGACCCCCTGGACCCCGACTCCACTGCCGCCGCGACCAGGCACATGGAGGACGCGGTCAAGGACGCCGCCTCCATCGGCTACCCGCCCGGCAAGGAATACATGTACCTGCAGATGGGCTGGAGCGACGAGGAGTTCCACCGAGCGCTCGCCGCCGCGCCCCAGCCCGACGTCTTCCGCTTCCAGCGGCGGATCAAGGAAGCGTTCGACCCGAACGACGTCGGCGACCGCATGTACCCGACGCTGCCGCTCGAGGTGGGACACGAGGACTCGGAGGGGGCGAAGGGGTCGAGCCCTCCCCGGTGACCGGGTCGTGCACGGCGGCCGCCGTGCAGCCTGAGTCGCGGCGCGGGAGTCGCCGCGGCCTCGTCGCCGCGGCCGCGTCCCCCGGCAGCCGCAGGTGAGACCATCCACAATGCGGACATGCCTCTCGCATCGTGGAATCGGGCTGGTACAATGTGGCCCGATCCCGGACACTGTCGTTGAAAAGGGGAGTCATGTACTCAGGCGGCTACACCGGCAAGGTCCTGCGCGTCGACCTCACCGCCAGGTCGTTCAGCGAAGAGCCCCTGCCCGTCGCGGTGGCGCGGGACTTCATCGGCGGCGCGGGATTCACGGTGAAGTACCTGTTCGACGAGGTGCCGGCCGACTGCGACCCGTTGGGTCCCGAGAACAAGCTCATCTACGCCTGCGGGCCGTTCACCGGCACGAAGATCCCCTGCGCCAGCCGCATGGCGGTCAACGCCAAGTCCCCGGCCACCGGGGCCATGGGCGTGGCCATGACGGGCGGCCACTTCCCCATCGAGCTCAAGCGCGCCGGCTACGACGTGCTGATCATCGAGGGCGCAGCGGAGAAGCCTACCTACCTCTGGATCAAGGACGGCAAGGTCAGCTTCCGCTCGGCCGAGGACCTGTGGGGCCTAGACGACCACCGACTGCCAGCAGGTGATCAAGGACAAGCTGCACGATCAGAACGTGCGCGTCTCGTGCATCGGCCCGGCGGGCGAGAAGCTCTCCTATCTCGCCTGCATCGTCAACGAGCGGCGGGTGGCCGGCCGCAAGGGTCTGGGCGCGGTGATGGGCGCGAAGAACCTCAAGGCCATCGCGCTCCGCGGCGACCAGCAGATGGCGATCGCCGACCCCGACTCGTTCAAGGTCGCGCGCAAGCGCATGCTCGACGCCATGAAGGACAGCCCCGTCCTCTACTCGGAGTTCGCCAAATACGGGACCTCGGGCAACGTCGACAACTGCACGGCGCTGGGCATCTTCCCGGCCAAGAACTGGACTGCGACAGGCGTGGACGACTACCCGTCCAAGATCGGCATGGACGTCATGGATTCGCGCGGCGTGGGCAAGACCGCGTGCGGCGAGTGCCCCGTGGCCTGTAGCCAGCTGCGGCTGGCGGCGACGCCGCCCTACACCGGCATCATGAGCGAGGGACCGGAGTACGAGACCCTCTACTCGTTCGGCGGCGTGACCGGCGTCACCAACCCGGACGCGATCATCGTCGCCGATCGCGTGGCCGACGAGTTCGGGCTCGACACGATGTCGGCCGGTGTCACCATCGCCTTCGCCATGGAGCTCTTCGAGCGCGGCATCCTCACCGCGGAGGACACCGGCGGCCTCGACCTGCACTTCGGCCAGGACGAGGCCATGGTCAAGCTGCTGCACATGATGGGCGAGCGCGAGGGTCTGGGCGACATCCTCGCCGACGGGACCCGAGCGGCCGCCGGGAGGATCGGCAAGGGTTCGGAGAAGTACGCGATGCACGTCAAGGGGCTGGAGCTGCCGGCATACGACGTGCGCGGCGCCAAAGCGCACGGACTCGGCTACGCCACGTCCTACACCGGCGCCGACCACAACAAGGGCTACGCCATCCAGGAGATCTTCGGGCTGCCGTTCCCGCGCGCCGTCGACCGCTTCGCGGCCGAGGGCAAGGGCGACATCACCATGTACAACCAGGACGCCCGCACCGCCGTGGGCGACTGTCCCACGATGTGCATCTTCATGCTCGACACGTCGGTCGCGCCCTTCATGTTCGAGAACACCGCCGGCCTCATGAAGGGCGCGACCGGGCTCGAGCTCACGCCCGAGGACGTGCGCAGGGTGGGCGAGCGCGTCAACAACGTCGCGCGCGCCTTCAACACGATGGCCGGCCTCACGCGCGCCGACGACGACCTGCCCGAGCGCCTGAAGACCGAGCCGATCCGGAGGGGCCGGCAAAGGGCCGCATGATCGCCAGGCCGACCTCGACCTGATGCTGGACGAGTACTACGAGGCCCGCGGCTGGACCCCGGACGGGGTCCCCACGCGGGCCCCGCCTCGAGGACCTGCGCCTGGGATACGTGGCGGACAGGCTTCAGCTGCCGTGATCGCAGTGCGCGTGCAGACGATCGGCCTGCTCAAATCGCTGATCAGGCAGGGCGAGCTGCGCGTCGATCTGCCCGACGACAGCACGGTGGCCGACCTGCTCACCGGCATTGCCGAGACGTACGGGCAGAAGGTCGCCGTGCACCTCGTCGAGCCTGACGACCCTGCCGCCCACCCGCCGCTGCGGGTCATGGTCAATGGCCGTGACGTCGCCGTCCTCGGCGGCCGCCAGGCCGCACTGGCGGACGGCGACGTGGTGCTCGTGCTCACACCCATCGCCGGCGGCTGACGGCCACCGACCCAGGCCAGGAGGAATGCCGATGAAGACGCTCGACTTCGAGAATCACTTCATCACCCAGGGATGGGTGGACGCTCTGCTCGCGAACAGCGGCCACCCGCGCCTGACGCGGGACGAGGCGACCGGCAAGTGGCGCCTCTACTACCAGGCCGACGCCTTCGAGCCCTTCGGCGTGATGGATCGGCTGCTCGACCTGGGCGCAGGCCGCATCGCGATGATGGACGCCGCGGGCGTGGACGTGGCCGTGCTTTCGCTCACGGCCCCCGGCTGCGAGCAGCTCGACGCCGAGACCGGCCCGACTGTGGCGCGTGCGTCCAACGATGAGCTTGCGGCGGCAGTGCGGGCGCACCCGGACCGGTTCCTCGGCTACGCCGCCGTCTACCCCAAAGACGTGGACGGCGCCGTGGAGGAGCTGGAGCGCGCCGTCACGGAGCTCGGCCTCCGTGGCTGGAAGACCCACTCCAACTTCGGCGACTCGTTCCTCGATGAGAAGCGCTACTGGCCGATCCTGGCCAAGGCCGAGGAGCTGGGCGTGCCCGTGTACCTGCACCCGGCAGCGCCGATGATCCCCGAACTGCGCACCTACGGGCTCGCCCTGGCCGGGGCAGCCTTCGGCTTCGGCGTCGAGACCGCGACGGCGATGGTCCGGCTCATCCTCTCGGGCGCCCTCGACGCGTTCCCGCGCCTGCAGATCGTCCTCGGCCACTACGGTGAGGGCCTGCCCTTCCTGATGCAGCGCATCGACCACCCCTTCGTGCGCCCGTACATCAAAGCCGACGGCGCCGCGGTGCCCGACCTCAAGCACCCGCCGAGCTACTACCTGCGCACCAACATGTGGGTGTCGACCAGCGGCAACTACCTGCCGGCCGCGTTCGAGTGCACGCGGGCGGCGCTCGGCATCGACAGGATCGTCCTCGGCACCGACCATCCCTACGAGGACATGCAGGAGTGCATGGACTTCCTGCGCGGCCTGTCGCTCGCCGACGAGGATGCGGCCAAGCTGTACCTCGACAACGGCGCCGCTCTGGGGGTCACGCTCTGACCGGGCCTTGCCGCCTTGACACGCCGCCACGCGGTCGTAGGATGCCCGTATAGCGGGAAGCGAATTCCGCATCGTGGACACCGCGCCGGGGGGATGCTGGATCGGCGCGCAAGACGCTTGCGGAGGGGGCGCCGAGGACGAGGTGGGATCCGTCCCGTCGGCGACGAGCGCGGTCCTCACCGAGCGAAGTGCGTGTGGAACTTCTGACTGGGAGGCGGCATGGGTTCTGACGAGCACACAACCACGGACAGGCCGATCGGCGAGCGCCCGGTGACTCGCCGCGACTTCCTCAAGGTGGCCGGCGTCGGTGCGGTGGCCCTGGGGATCGGCGGCAGCCTCAGCGGCGCGCTCGGGGCGTGCGGCAGCTCCAGCAGCGGTGGTACCAGCGGCAGTCCGGGAGCAAGCGGCCGCACGATCAAGATCGGATTCGTCTCGCCGGTCACAGGAGCTTTGGCCGCCTTCGGCGAGGCCGACAGCTACTGCGTCAAGCGCTGGAATGAGGCAGTGAAGGGCGGCATCAAGACAGCGGATGGCGTGATGCACCCTGTCGAGATCATCGTTAGGGATTCGCAGTCCGACTCTAACCGCGCCACCCAGGGTGGCCGGGGACCTCATGACCAACGAAGGCGTGGACGTGATGATGGTGACGTCGACTTCGGACACGGTGGTGCCGGTAGCCGACCAGGCCGAAGCCCTGGGCGTGCCGTGCGTGTCGAGCGACAGCCCGTGGCAGCCGTTCTACTTCGGCCGCGGCGCCACGCCGAGCAAGGCGTTCAAGTGGACCTACCACGCCTTCTGGGGCATTGAGACCAACGCCGCCTTCCAGCTCGACCTGTGGTCCAAGATCAAGACGAACAAGATCATCGGCGCCATGTGGCCCAACGACGCCGATGGTCTGGCGCTGTCCAACCCGAAGACCGGACAGCCGGCAGCGTGGAAGCCCGCTGGCTACACCATCATCGACGGCGGGCGCTACCCGGACGGCAGCCAGGACTACACGACGGAGATCAGCAAGTTCAAGGCGGCGAACGCCGAGATCGCCTCGGGCGTGATGATCCCGCCAGACTTCGTCAACTACTGGAAGCAGGTCCACCAGCAGGGGTACAAGCCGATCTTCTGCACGATGTCGAAAGCCCTCCTGTTCCCGTCCGAACTCGAGGCGATGGGCAGCATCGGCTACGGACTCACGGCCGAGGTCTGGTGGCACCCGACCTTCCCGTTCAAGTCGTCGCTCAGCGGTGAGACATGCCAGCAGTTCGCCGACGATTGGCAGACCAGCCACCGGCAAGCAGTGGACGCAACCGCTGATGCACTACCTCGTGTTCGAGATCGTGGCAGATGCGCTCAAACGGACGACCAACGTCGACTCCAAGGACGCCATCGTCGCCGCGGTCAAGGCGACCAATCTCGACACGCTCGGCGGGCACATCAGTTTCACAGCCGGCGGCGCGGGCAACCCGGTGCCCAACGTGGCCACTACTCCCCTCGCCGGCGGACAGTGGATCAAGGGCACGAAGTACCCGTTCGACCTAGAGATCGTGTCCAATGCGGTGGCGCCGATGGCGACAATCCAGGGTCAGGTCCAGCCGCTCGTCTGGACGTGATCCCGGTCGCCTCATTTTCAGTGCGGGTGAACGCACACCCGGCCGCTCGATAGGCCGGCGTCGTAGGAGCGGGCGCCGGCGGCGAGGCGGAGCGCCTCGCCGCCGGCGCCACCCACGCGAGGGCGTCACCACAGCGCCGCACCAGCCGGACTACGTCGACAGCCGTGGTGCGGTGACCGGTATTGGAGGGAGCGACAATGGATCGCGATGGCATGTCGTCCGTTGAACGCTGGCGGGCTGATCCGCGGCGAAGAACTCGACCGGGTCCCCTGTCTCCAGTTCATCCTCGGGCACACGGCGGTGGCGTGCGGAAAGCCGATCGCCAAGATCTACGACGAGGCTCGCGTCAGCATGGACTGCCAGCGCCACGCCATGGAGATGTACGGCTACGACGGACTCATCCTGCACGGGTGGGCGAACGCCGGGGGGGCCGAGTTGGCGGCCAGGTCGAGTACCCATATCGTCAGTACACTGGCGCCCCCATGATCAAGAGACATCCGGTGCAAACTGAGCAGGAGGCGTGGGACCTGCGCGCACCGGACGACATTCCGGAAGTCGGCACCATCCCCGTCAGCCTTGAGTTCTCGCGCCTGCAGTCGGAGTCCGGCATGCCCTGCACAGTACAGGTCGGATCGCCGCTCACGTGGGCCGGGTCCGTCTGCGGCGAGGAACAGCTGATGGTCTGGCTGATCAAGAAGCCGGACCTCGTGCGTCACGTGCTGCGCGTGATCACCGACTTCATCGTCGACAAAGCCCGACTCTGGGTACGGGAGTTCGGGCCAGACCGGATCATGGCCTTCGACTTGTGCATCGAGACCAACACAGCTGCTACTCTCCGAAGCAGTTCGAGACGTTCTCCTTCCCGTACTTGAAAGAGGTCCACGACAAGGTCAGCGACATGGGCGTGGCCATCTTCCTCAGCCACATCTGTGGCGAACAGAACCTCAACCTCCCCATGTGGTCCCAGCTCTGCCTACGGGAAGCGGGGGATGGTGACCAAAAGCCGCGAGATCAATTCAATCCACAGCCATGCGGCCTTCCCGGCCAACGTGGTCATGGGGAACGTCGACCCCGTCACGATCCAGGAGGGCTCGCCTGAGGACGTGCTGGGGCTGTGCGGGACTGCATCACCAAAGGCAAGGACCACCCCGGCGGCTATGCCCTCATGTCGGGATGCGAGATACCACCGCAGGCTCCGCCGGTGAACGTGTTCCAGATGGTCAGGGCATGCCGCGAGTTCGGGCGGTACTAGGGGGACGCAACGGGGCGACGGAGTGACGGATAAGGACAAGCGATCCTGGAGCGTCTGAAGAAGGCCGTCGAGGACGGCGACGAAGAAGTCGCCGTCCGCGCGGCCGCCGAAGCCGTAGCCGCCGGCATCGATCCCCCAGACGGCCATCCTGCAGGGGATGGTGCCGGGGGATGGTCGAGCTGGGGCGGCGTTACGAGGAGGGCTCGTGCTTCGTGCCCGAACTCCCTCGTGGGCGCTGAGGCCCTCTACGCGGGTCTCGGGATCCTCCCGCCGCCTCGTCGTCGGCTCAGCCGAGGACAGCCGCGGCAAGGGCGTCGTAGTCATAGGGGCGGTGCAAGGTGACGTCCGCGACATCGGCAAGAACCTTTGTGCGGATGATGCTGGAAGTCGCCGGGTTCGACGTGCACGACCTGGGGCGCGACGTGGAGATGGAGAAGTTCATCGAGGAATCGCGGCGACTCGACGCCGACCTCCTCTGCCTTTCGGCTCTCATGACGACCACCATGGTCGCCATGAAGGATTTCATGCCCAGGTTCAAGGAGGATCTGCCGAGGACGAAGATCCTCATCGGCGGCGCCCCACTCCTCGCAACACCTGGCCGACCAGTGGGGCGCGGACGGCTACGGCGAGAACGCCATGGACGCGGCTCGGGTAGCGAGGACGCTGCTCGGCGTCACCGGCTTGATGAGCGCGCTGCCCCTGGACCTCGTCGTCATCGGCAACGGCGCGGCCGCCGCCGAAGCGGTTCTGGCCGCGCGCGTCGCCGGCTACCAGGGGTCGATCGACATGTTTGCCGATAACGCTCACCCTCCGTACAACCCCACCTTGGGTACCTACTTCGCGTCGGGCGCGATTTCGGCTGAGCGGTGCTTTCCGTTCGGCGGGCGGGAGTTCTACGCCCGCAACCGGATCCGCACCCACCTCGCCGTGCGCGTTGCCGGCCTCTATCCCGCCGGCCGGCAGCTTACCACCGCCGAGGGCCGGCGTTACGCCTACCGCAGATGCCTCGTGGCCTCCGGTGCGGCGACGGTGTACCCGGCGGTTCCGGGACTCGACCTCACCGGCGTCTTCGGCCTGCGCTCTTTCGACGACGCCGTCAGGCTCAGGTCGGCTGTGGCCGCCGCCGTGGCACGAGCGGCAGCGGATTCGCGGCCCGCTCGGGCGCTGGTGGTTGGGGCTTCGTTCGCGGGCCTGAAAGTGGCCACCATCCTTCGCGGGGCGGGCATGCAGGTGTGCATCGTCGAGCGCGAGGCGACCGTCCTCCCGCTCGTCGCGCACCCCGAGTGCGCGCGCGTGATCGAGCGACACTTCCGCGCGCGCGGCGATGTCTTGAGGCTGGCTTCGGCGCTCGCGTCCGTGGCGGCTGCGGAAGGGAGACTCCGCGTGGCCGTTCGCGCCGCTGCGGAGGATGCAGACGGTGCCCTCGGCGCCTGCATCGAGGAGGCCGACCTGCTCCTCGTCTGCACCGGCTCCCGGCCCAACCTGGGTTTCCTCGAGGCCGGCGAGGTGGCGGCGGAGACCGGGCTCATCGTCGACGAGCACATGGAGACGAGCGTCACCGGTCTCTTCGCCGCCGGCGACGTGGCCCAGGCGTTCGACCCCGTCGAGCGGCGCCCACGATGTCGTGCCGCTCTGGTCGAACGCACGCCGCCAGGGGCGTGTCGCCGGCCTCATGATGGCCGGCGTGCACGCCGAGTACGCCGCCAACGTCCCGTGCAACATCCAGCACGTCGGCGACCTGCTGTTCGCGAGCGGCGGCCTCATGCGGGAGTACGATACTGTCGACGTCAGCAACGTGGGTCGCGGCCTTGCCGCCCTGGCATTCAAGGGTGGGCGCCTTGTCGGTTTCAACCTGCTCGGCGACGTGCAGGCGGCGGGCCCGCTCGCACAGGCTCTCGCTCGCGGGGTCCACAGCGGAGAGTCCGAAGCGCGGCCGGTGGACGACGGGTGGGAAGGATCACATGGACAAGCTTGAACGCATGAAGAAGGCAAGATCCCGGGCCAGGAGACCGGGATCGAGGTGCGCAAATCGATCTGCACGATATGCGACCCGACCACCCAGTGTGGACTCGACTGCTACGTTGGCGAGGGCCGTGTAATCAAGGTGGAAGGATCCCAGGAGAACCCGCACAACGCCGGGACGCTCTGCTCCAAGGGCGCGGCCAGCGCCAGTGGGTGTACCACGAGGACCGGCTGCGCACCCCGCTCAAGAGGGTGGGCCCCCGGGGCAGCGGCCAGATGGTGCCCATCTCCTGGAACGAGGCCCTCGACACCATCGCCGAGAACCTGCAGCGGTCAAGGCCGAGAGCGGCCCGGATCAGTGGTCTTCTTCTGCGGGTACCCCAAGCACCCGCGGCCCTTCCTGCAGAGGCTGGCCATGCTCTATAGGCTAGCCCAACTACTGCACGGAGTCGAGCGCCTGCAACACGGCCGCCGTCATGGCCTGGCGCTCCATCTACGGGCAGGGGGCCGGCCCGGACCTGGCGAACACGCGCTGTCTGTTGGTCTGGGGCGCGAACCCCTTCCACGGCAGCACTCCGTATCGCCCGGCACCTTGGACGCCCGGGACCGGGGCGATGAAGTTCATCGTCGCCGACCCCCGGGTCGCCCCCTCGCCTCCATCGCCGACATCCATCTGCAACTGCGGCCCGGGCACCGACGGAGCCCTGGCTCTCGCCATGGCGAACTTCATCATCTCCGAG
Organism: uncultured Thermoleophilia bacterium; assembly: GCA_963709845.1. Lineage (GTDB taxonomy): Bacteria > Actinomycetota > Thermoleophilia > UBA2241 > UBA2241 > CAIXSE01. The sequence goes on along the minus strand of CAVPXV010000006.1, from coordinate 800,915 downwards.
GGTCTGTACGATCGCGAGTTCGTGTCGCAATGGACCCGGGCTTCGACGAATTCCGCGCCTACGCGGCCGACTTCACGCCGGAGCGGGCCGAAGGATAACCGGCGTCCCGGCGGCGAGATCCGCGACGCCGCCCTCCTCTACGCCACCACCAAGCCGGCGGCCATGATGCCGAGTTCCTCCCCGGTGGTCACCCACGAACGGGGTGCAGTACGAGCGGGCCACCCTCTCGCTCATCGGCCTCACCGGCAACTTCGACATCCCCGGCGGGAACGTGGCCGCCTCCCCCCAGCTGGCTGCACGTGGCCGGGGCCGGTTCACCACCCGGGAGCACGAGTTCGAGATGCCCCGGCCCTGGAGCGACTTGCCGCCGCGGCTCGGCGGGAGCCGCTTCCCGGTGTGGACCGAGATGGTCGAGAGGCCCAGGCGATGGACATCCCCCGGCAGATAGCCACCGGCGACCCCTACCCCCTGCGGGGCGCTGGTGGCCTTCGGTCTGAACTACCGGCTGTGGCCCGGACTCCGACGGTTCTCGCCGCCCTCGAGAAGCTCGACTTCGTCTGGACGTCGACCTTTCCTCACCGACAGCGCCGGACGCCGACATCGTGCTTCCCACCTGCTGCTCGCTCGAGCGGAGCGAGCTGCGCTGCTACCCGCAGAAGTACATCATCTACACCACCCCGTCATCGAGCCTCTGGGAGAGTCGCGCTCCGACTTCGACATCATCTTCGCCCTGGCCGCAAGCTGGGGCTCGACGATCCAGGTGCCGGCGCCGCGACGCGACTGGCGGCTACCTCCCAACGGCGCCCCGACTTCGGCGCGTTCGAGGCGGCCTTCGACTGGATCCTCGAGCCGAGCGGCATGGGTGGCCGCAGTGAAGACGCACCCGGCGGCATGCCGGTGCCGAAACCCACTCCGCCCGACCGTACAAGAAATACGAGAAGAAGGGCTTTCCCACCCCCAGCGGCAAGATGGAGTTCTCCTCGTCACTCCTCGAGAAGCACTCGGCCGATCCGGGCATCGACGGCCTTCCCCCTACCGGACCGTACAGCCCCAGGTCTCGCCCGGAGTGGCCACGGACTACCCCTTCGTGCTCAGCACCGGGTCGCGGCTGCCGATGTTCGTCCATTCCCGCCTGTTCCGTCTCCCTGGGCGCGGAGCCTGCGGCCGGACGCGGCGGCCGACCTCAACCCGGCCGACGCGGCGCGTCTCGGCATCGCGCAGGGGACGAGATCGAGCTGCCACCCCGCCGGCTCCATCCGCGTGACGCGCCAACCTGACCGAGCTGGCGGCCGGGGGTCGTAGCACATGTTCCACGGCTACCCGGAGGCCGACGTGAACACGCTTCTCGAGGGCGACTACCTGGATCCGATCTCCGGTTTCCCGGGGTTCAAGGCGTCGCTCTGCGCGGTGAGAAGGTGGGCACCGGGAGCGTCGCGGAGGCGGACCGCCGCCGCCGGCGGCGCCGCGAGGGGGAGGCCCGCATGAGCAACGCCTTCGACCTGGACGTGGACCGCTGCGTCCGGCTGCTTCGCCTGCGCCGTCGCCTGCATGGATCAGAACGACCTGGAAATCGGCGCCGAGCCGACCGCCTGGCGCCAGGTCTTCACGGTGGAGTCGGGCGCCTTCCGACGCCCGTCTGCGCTACGTCTCCTCGCCTGCATGCACTGCGAGGACGCCCCCTGCCTGCTCGCCTGCCCCACCGGAGCCGATCACACGAGGCCGGGACGCAGGCCGTCGGCGTCGACTGCCGACCCTATGCATCGGCTGCCACAGCTGTTCGATCGCCTGCCCCTTCGGGGTGCCGCGCTTCGGCACGGACGGCACATGCAGAAGTGCGATCTGTGCAGCGCGCGCCTCGAGAACGGACTGGAGCCGGCGTGCGTGCGCGTCTGCCCCACGGGAGCGCTGCGCCACGGGAACCCCAACGAGCTTGGCGTGGGCGTCGGACGCAAGGCCGCGGAAAAGCTGGCAGGTGACGGCTGACACGTCATTGCGTCCCTGCTCGCGACGCGGCGCGCACCGTGCATCGAGCGACGCCTCGCGCAGGGCGTCGCGGCAGGGCCTGCGGCAGGCCGTGGTCAAGGCCAGCGAAGGAGGCTGTCGCCAATGTGGCATGAGACGATGTCGAGCCCCGAGAGGATGGGCGCGTTGATGAAGGGGGAGCGGCCCGACCGAGTCCCGGTCATCCCGTCATCTTCGGACACACCGCCCTGATGTGCGGAGAACCACTCGCCCGCGTTTCGACGACCCGGCGGAGAGCTTCAGGTGCCAGGTCCTTGCCAGGAGATGTACGGCTACGACGGCGGGCCGTTGTACGCGTACACCTCGGCCGGCGGCTGGGAGTTCGGCGGCGAGATCGAGTTCCCGTACAAGAAGTATCCGGCGCTCCGGTGGTCACCCGCCATCCGGTCGAGAGCGAGGAGGACGCTCTCGCTCGAGGTCCCACAGGACGTGACGAAGGCGGGTGCCCTGCCGATCGCTCTGGGGGTCGCCCGGCGACAGGCCGAGCGCGGGATGCCGGTGACCCTGCAGATCGGATCTCCCTTCACGTGGGCCGGATCCGTCATCGGCGAAGACCGCATGATGATGTGGATGCTCAAGAGGCCCGAGCTTGTGCACCGGGTGCTCGAAAAGGTGTCCGAGTTCGTCGTCAGGGTGGCAGAGCACTACGCCGCGGAGTTCGGCGCGGCCAGGCTCACGGCCTTCCACGGCGCCGCGACCGAGTCGAACAAGCTCATCTCGCCGGCGCAGTTCGAGACGTTCGTGCTCCCCTACTATCAGCAGATCAACCGGCGCGTCATCGATCTCGGCATCTCGTCCATGTTCATCCACATCTGCGGGGAGCAGAACAGGAACCTCCAGTACTGGCAGCAGGTGCCCGTGCCGGCACGCACGATTCTCAGCTTCGGCCGGGAGGTATCGCTGCGGACGGCCATGGAGATGTTCCCCGACCAGATCATCGCCGGAAACGTGGACCCCACGCTGATCCAGGAGGGACGTCCCGAGGAAGTACTGGAGCAAGCGAGGGAGTGCATCGAGACCGCCAAGCATCACGGGGCGGGCTACGTGCTGATGGCCGGGTGTGACGTGCCGCCGCTGGCGCCGCCGGTCAACGTCTTCCAGATGGTGAAGGCGGCTCGCGAGTTCGGACGCTACTGAACCGCGACCGGAACGGCTGCCGGCGACGGTGGCGATGCCGGAAAGGTCGCGGACGGAGAGAGGAAGGTCCCGTGTTCACCAAGATCCTCAAACCCGAGATCATGGCGACGCTGCTGCCCAGAGGGCTTCCCGGCCGACAAGCTGAGCCAGCCGCAGTACAAGATGGTGGTGGAGAAGGACGTCTTCGTCACCATGCGCGACGGGACCAGGGTGGCCGTGCGACGTCTTCCGGCCGGACGCCCCGGGCACGTTCCCCGTCGCTCTACGCGACCAGCGCCTACCAGAAGGACCTTGCCTACCTGCCGCAGTGGCCGGCCTTCCACTTCCGCGAGACCAACGACATCGAGTGGTTCGTCTCGCGCGGCTATGCGTACGTGCACCAGGACATCCGCGGCACCGGCAAGTCGGTGGAGGGCGAGTTCCGCTTCTTCAGCCAGGAGGAGCAGAACGACTTCTACGACATGGTGGAGTGGATCGCCGCGCAGCCCTGGTGCGACCGGCAAGGTCGGCATGATCGGCGAGTCGTACCTGGCCTGGGTGCAGTGGTTCACCGCGGCCACCCAGCCGCCGCACCTGGCGTGCATCGCGCCCTTCGACGGCGGCGCCGACATGTACCGCGACGTGGCCTTCCACGGCGGCATCATGGCCGTCGGCTTCCCCACGGCGTGGACATGTGCGGAGATCCGCGCCAACTACCGCCTGGGCCGTCCCGGCCGCGGACCCAGGCCGGGCGTCTGGGACCTGCCCTGGAACGTCATCCATCACCCGACCTGCGACGATTTCTGGAAGGTCCGCGACCCCGACTTCTCGCAGCATCCGCTGCCCGGTGTTCAGCATCGGCATCCTGCACAAGGTGGGCATCCACCTGCGCGGCAACGTGCGCGGCTACGAGGAGCTCACGACGCCCAAGAAGCTGCTCCTGTGCCACGGGGACTTCGAGGGCGACGAGATGGCCATCTTCAACTCGGGAGATGCGGCTCCTGCTGCTGCGCTGGTACGACCACTGGCTCAAGGGCAACGACACCGGCTTCATGGAAGAGGACCCGGTGACCGTGTTCGTGCGCGGCAAGGAGCGAGTACCGGCCGGAGAAGGCCTGGCCGCTGCCGCAGACGGAGTACCGCAAGCTGTACCTCACCGCCGGGCCGAGCGGCGCCGTCGAGTCGCTCAACGACGGCGGGCTCTCTGGGAGCCGCCCACCGTCGCGGCGAGCTCGTCCACCTACGCCTACCCAGACCCGGACTGGTCGCACTTCTCGGGCATGGGCACGGCGGTCATGGAGGACGGGGTGCCCAACCCCGTGCAGGAAGATCCTCACCTTCACGACGCGCGCCGCTGGAGGAAGACCTCGAGGTCATCGGCAACATCGTCCTCGTGCTCCACGCCTCGTCGGACCAGACCGACACCGACTTCTTCGTGCGCCTGACCGACCAGTTCCCCGACGAGGCCCAGGCGCCGGGGATGCCGCCGCGCGGCCTGATGCTCACGCGCGGCTGGCTCAAGGCCTCGCACGCGGCCACCAAGGACGAGGCGCTGAGCCAGCCCTACCGCCCCTACTACCGGCACGACGAGCCGCGGCCCATCGAGCCCGGCGAGGTCTACAGGTTCGAGATCGAGGTCTGGGCCACGTCCTGCTGCTTCCGCAAGGGGCATCGCGTGCGCATCGACCTGGCCTGCTACGACTCGAACGCCTTCGATTTCGGCGGCCACTACTACGGGCTCAAGATGGGCAGCGACACGATCTACCACGAGAAGGACCACCCCTCGCATCTCGTGGTGCCCGTGATCCCCTCGGCTTGACCGACCGCCGGCCCGGCGGGTGACGCGGAAGGAGCGAACGATGTACAGCAAGGCTCTGGACCCCGAGATCATGCGCACGATGCTCCCGCCGGGCTTTCCGGCAGACAGGCTCAGCCAGCCGCAGTACCGCATGGTGGTAGAGAAGGACGTCATGATCCCGATGCGCGACGGGGTCATGATCGCCGCCAACATCTACCGGCCCGACGCCCCGGGAACGTTCCCGGCCCTCCACGCCGCCGATTCCTACCAGAAGGACATGGCCGGCATCGTCCCGACCCTGCCCATCTTCCACTGCGTCGAGGTGAACGACATCGAGTACTTCGTCTCGCGCGGGTACGTGTTCGTGCACACCGACTCGCGCGGCACCGGCCATTCCGGAGAGGGGGAGTGGGCCTTCTGGAGCCAGGCCGAGCAGACCGACCTGTACGACATGATCGAGTGGATCGCGGTCCAGGGCTGGTGCACGGGGAAGGTCGGCATGCTGGGCGAGTCGCTGCTCGCCTGGGTGCAGTGGTTCGCGGCCTGCCAGCAGCCGCCGCACCTCGCTTGCATCCTGCCCTGGGACGCCGGCGCCGACATGTACCGCGACGTCGCCTGGCACGGCGGCATGATGGCTGTGGGCTTCCCCACGGCGTGGCACATGTGGGAGATCCGCGGCCACTACCGGCTCGGCATCCCCGCGCGGTTCGGCACCGCGCCGGAGAACCCCGACATGGGGCGCTGGGACCTGGTCTGGAACGTCATCAACCACCCTACGTGCGACGACTTCTGGAAGCTGCGCAGTCCCGATTTCTCGAAGATCGAGGTGCCGGTGTTCACCGTCGGAGCTCTGCACAAGGTGGGGCTGCATCTGCGCGGCGTCGTGCGCGGCTACGAAGAGGTGAGGACGCCGAAGAAGATGATGCTCATCCACGGCGTCATGGACGGCGACGAGATGGCCATCTACAACTCGCCGGAGATGCGCCTGCTGATGCTGCGCTGGTACGACCACTGGCTCAAGGACAACGACACCGGCTTCATGGACGAGCCGCCGGTGTCGATCTACGTGCGCGGCGCCGACGAGTACCGCCTCGAGGACGACTGGCCGATCCCGCGCACCGAGTATCGAAAGCTCTACTTCCGTCCCGGGCCGAGCACGTCGATCCACGAGTCGCTCAACGACGGGCGACTGTCGTGGGAGGCGCCTGTCGACACGGACGGTTCGTTCACCTACTCATATCCCGACGAGGACTGGACGCACTTCTCCGGCGGCGGCACCGCGCCTATCGAGGACGGAGTCGTGCACTTCACGCGACGGATCCCCACGTTCGTGAGCGAGCCGCTCGAGGAGGACCTCGAGGTCTCGGGCAACATCGTCCTCGTCCTCTATGCCTCCAGCGACCAGACCAACACCGACTTCTTCTGCCGGCTGGTGGACCAGCTGCCCGACTCCGAGCAGGTGTCTGGCCTTCCGCCGCGCGGCTACATCCTCACGCGCGGCTGGCTCAAGGCCTCGCACGCGGCCACCAGGGACGAGGCTCTGAGCAAGCCGTACCGCCCCTACTACCGGCACGACGACCCGCGGCACATCGAGCCCGGAGCGGTACAGAGGTTCGAGATCGAGGTGTGGCCGACCTGCAACCTCTTCCAGAAGGGACATCGCATCCGCGTGGACGTGGCCTGCGGCGACTCGCCGGCCGTGGACTTCGGCGGCCACTACTACGGTGTGAAGGTCGGCGCGGACACGTACTATCACGAGAAGGACCACCCGTCGCACATCGTGCTGCCGGTGGTCCCGCCGGCCTGAGACGCGAGAGGTGACGATGCAGGCGGAGCACAGGGCGCGCGAGGCGGCGCTCCCGGCGCGACCGGAGCCGGTGCGCCTCGACCTCGCCAGGACGGCGCTCGTCGTCGTCGACATGCAGAACGCCTTCATGTCCCCGGGCGGCATGTTCGACGACGCGGGCTGGCCGATCGAAGGCGCCCAAGCGGTGATCGCGCCGAGCAGGCGCCTGCTCGACGGAGTCCGCCGGGCCGGCGTCCGCGTCGTCTACGTGAAGATGAGCTACAACGCGGACATGTCCAACGCCGGCGGCCCGGACTCCCCCAACTGGCACAAGGAGACCGGCATGGTCCTCATGCGCCGGCGCCCGGAGACCTGGGGCAGGTACATCACCGAGGGCACGTGGGACGAACAGGTCGTTGACGAGCTGACTCCGATGGCCGGCGAACCCGTCGTCCGCAAGCAGCGCTACAGCGGGTTCGCCGGCACGGGCCTCGACCACGTCCTCAAGACGATCGGGGCGAAGTACCTGCTGTTCATCGGCGGGGCCACCAACATCTGCGTCGCCGCGACGCTCATGGACGGCTTCTTCCTCGACTACTGGCCGATACTCGTGGAGGACGCGTGCTTCTCGCAGTGCCCTCCGGTCGCCGTCGAGGGCGCGATCTGGAACGTCGAGAACCTCTTCGGATGGGTGACCACCATCGCCGAGGTTCTGGCCACGGTCGGGGAGGCGTGATGGACGCACAGGTCGAACGAACGGAGTGAGCATGGAATTCAGCGAAGCGAAACGGTTGCTGTCACCCGACCCGCTGCCGCTCGAGATGGGCGTCGAGCGCCTCGCCAGCGGCCAGCTGCACGTGGCGGTGCGCACCTACATGCTGGGCTGCACGGGCGAGATGTTCCAGTGGTGGTTCGGCTCGGGTCCCGGCGCGCGCGAGTACGCCTGGTGGCATCCCGTCGATCACGTCGGGTCCGAGTGGCTCGACCTCCCCGAGGACGGCTCCGGCATCGGCTCGACACACGTTGCCGACGAGAGGCTGGCCGACGACGAGGTCCACAGCCTCAAGATCCGCTTCTACGACCCGGTCGAGACCTTCGGCGAGGACTTCGCGGCCGCCAAGGCGCGCGGCGACATCTCGGCCGCGGTGCTGGCCGACATCGGCCTCGGCGCGGAGCCGCCGCGCGACGCGCGCGGCCGCCCCCTCGGCGGCAAGCTCGTGCACCTCGGTCGCGACACGCCGTTCGGCATGGTGCTGCGCAGCAACTTCTGGCTCGGCCACGGTCTGCCGCTGTCGCCGGAGGAGCTCGAGCAGGAGATGCCGATGCAGATGGGCCTCAATCTCATGAAGCACTCATACCAGGAGTGGTTCTACCTGATGCGCTTCCTGCCCGCGGTGGCCATGGCCGATCGGCGCGACGACCAGCCGGCGCCGGTCGCGTGGTGAGGCGCCGCCGGCAAGGGGGCGCAGGCGGCGAGGTGCGCGCCGCGGCGCCCGGGTTCGGGTAAGCCGCCGCTGGCGGTAGAATGAGCGCGACATAGCAGACCGGCGATGCGGACACCCGTCCACGACCCGAGCGCCTGGCCCGCGCGCTGCCGCCCCGAGAGGGGTCGCGCGCGGGTGACGAGGTGGAGGTTCATCGAAAGACTCGGCGGATGCCTCCCGGCCCGGCACGGTCGACAGCGAGTCGCCAAAACCCACCGGTGACGGTGGAACAACGCGGCTCGCAGGTGCCGTCCGCTCCCGCCCTCTGCGTCCTGCCTCGAGAAGGGAGCACGCATGTGCGGCATCGTAGGCTACGCCGGGCGCCGTCCCGGCAAAGCCATCATCCTCGACGGGCTGAGACGCCTCGAGTACCGCGGCTACGACTCGGCGGGCATCGTGCTCGTCGAGCCCGGCGGTCTGGGCACCGTGCGCGCCGTCGGCAACCTCGACGCGCTCTTCGACGCCGCCGGGCCGGATGGCTCGCAGGCCGTGGTCGGCCTCGGGCACACGCGCTGGGCCACGCACGGACGGCCGAGCCGCGAGAACGCCCATCCGCACGACGACTGCAGCGGCCGCGTGTCCATCGTGGTCAACGGCATCATCGAGAACTACAAGCAGCTGCGCGCCGGGCTGGCGGAGCGCGGCCACGTCTTCAAGAGCGAGACCGACGCCGAAGTCGTCGCACACCTCATCGAGGAGCACATCGGCGAGGGTCTCACGGCCGCCGTCCGCGCCGCCATCGGGGAACTCCAGGGGCACTACGCGTTCTGCGCCGTCTCCGCCGACGAGCCGGAGATCGTCGTGGGCACGCGCAACGAGTGCCCGCTCGTGGTGGGCGTGGGTGAGGACGAGATGTTCTTCGCCTCGGCGATCCCGGCCTTCATGGCGCACACGCGCACGATCGTCGTGCTCGAGGACGGCGACGTCGTGACCCTCCGCGCCGGGGGCGCGGAGTACTGCGACGTCGCCGGCGCGCCGCTGGCGCGCGAGGCGAGCGTCGTCCCCTGGGACGACGACGCCGCCGAGAAGGGCGGCTACGAGACGTTCATGCTCAAGGAGATCCACGAGCAGCCGGCAGCCCTGCGCGACACCCTCGCCGGCCGGCTCCACGAGGACGGCACCGTCGACATCGGCGAAGTCGGCATGGGCGACGAGATGCTGCGCCGCCTGCGGCGCGTCTTCATCGTCGCCTGCGGCACCTCGTACCACGCCGGCCTCATCGTGAGCTACGCCATCGAGCAGCTGGCGCGCGTGCCGGTGCAGATCGACGTCGCCAGCGAGTTCCGCTACCGCGAGCCGGTGTTCGACCCCGACACGCTCGTCATCGGCATCACGCAGTCGGGGGAGACCGCCGACACGCTCGCCGCGATGCGCCTCGCCCGCGAGGCCGGCTCGCCGGTGCTGGCGCTGACTAACATCATGGGCAGCCAGGCCACGCGCGAGGCCGACCACGTGCTCTTCACGCGGGCAGGCCTCGAGATCGGCGTGGCGGCGACCAAGACGCACACCGCGCAGGTCGCCGCCCTCCTGTTGCTCGCCCTGCGCCTCGCCTGGGCGCGCGGCGTGATGCCCGAGGCCGAGCTCAAGCGCCTCGGGCACGAGCTGCGCGCCATCCCCGAGCTCGCCGAGCAGCTCCTCGCGCGCCCGAGCGCCATCGCCGAGATCGCCGGCCGCTACGAGGACGAGCGCTTCTTCCTCTACCTGGGGCGCGGCATGGGCTACGCCGTCTGCCTCGAGGGCGCGCTCAAGCTCAAGGAGATCAGCTACATCCCGACCGAGGCCTACGCCGCGGGGGAGATGAAGCACGGCCCCATCGCCCTCCTGGACAAGGAGTCGCCGGTCGTCGTCGTTGCCGACGACAGCCCCGTATTCCCGAAGCTGGTGAGCAACATCGAGGAGGTGCGGGCGCGCGGCGCGGACGTGATCGCGGTGGCCACCGACGGCAACGACGCCATCGGCGAGCTCTCGCGCGACGTCCTCTGGGTGCCGAAGTGCGACCACCATCTGGCGCCCATCCTCACGGTGATCCCGCTGCAGCTCCTCGCCTACCACATCGCGGGCAGGAAGGGACTCAACGTCGATCAGCCGCGCAACCTGGCCAAGACGGTCACGGTGGAATGACTACCGAAGGCGGGTCATCGGCGCCGAGCGGCCGCGACGCGAGGCGTCAGTGAGCGGCTTCCCCGACATCCCGGCCGCCGGTCTGCTGTTCGGGCTCGGCATCGACGTCATCGAGGCGGCGCGCATACGGCGGCTCCTCGAGCACCTGCCCAGTGCCTACGGGCGCCTGTTCAGCGCGCAGGAGCGCACCTACTGCGACCGTTTCTCCGACCGTTTCTCGCACTACGCGGCGCGCTTCGCGGCCAAGGAGGCCGTGGGCAAGGCGCTCGGGATCGGCATCATCGGGTTCGTGTGGCGCGACATCGAGGTACTTTCGGGGGGGAAGCCCGTGATCGCGCTGCACGGCGAGGTCGCGTCGATCGCCCGCCGCCTCGGCGTGACGCGCGTCGAAGTCTCGCTGAGCCACACCGGCGGCCTGGCCTACGCCGTGGCCGCCGCCCTCAAGGAGGAAGCGCATGGATGAGTCCCTGCTGCTCGCCCTGTACACCGCCGACGTGATGCGGACCATCGATGAGATCGCCATCCGCGGCATCGGGATCCCCGGCGGCCACCTGATGGAGCGCGCCGGAGTGGGCGTCGCCGGCGAGATCCTCGAGCGCTACGCGCCGGAGGAGGCCGTCGTGTTCGCCGGCAAGGGCAACAACGGCGGCGACGGCTTCGTCGTGGCGCGCGAGCTGTTCGACGCCGGCGTGGACGTGACCGTGTTCACGCTGGCGCCGGCGTCCGAGTACGGCGGCGACGCCAAGCTCAACCTCGACATCCTCGCGCACCTGGGCGTGGACGTGCGCGAGATGTTCAGCGGCGCCGCCGTGGCCGAAGAGGTCGTGATGCTCACGGAGATGGCCGACGTGGTGGTCGACGCCATCTTCGGCACGGGGTTCACCGGCGCGGCCAAGGGCGCCGCGGCCGAGGCGATCGGCCTCATCAACGAGGCGCCCGGCGCCGTGGTGGCCGTCGACATCGCCAGCGGCGTCGGCGCGAGCACCGGCGCCGTGGCGGGACCGGCGGTGACGGCCGACCTCACCGTGGCGCTGCACGCCGCCAAGGTCGGCCACTTCGTCACCCCCGGCGGTGCACATTCCGGCGGGGTCGTCGTGGTGCCCATCGGCATCCCCGCGCTGTGCGACCACGACACGGACGTGTGGCTGCTGGGCGAGGAGGCGATGGGCGAGCTGGTCGTGCCCAAGGGCGCCCTCGACCACAAGCGGTCGGTCGGCACGCTGCTCGTCGTCGGCGGCTCGCGCGGCATGGGCGGCGCCGCCCATATGGCGGCGATGGCGGCGCTGCGCTCCGGCGCCGGGCTCGTGCACGTCGCCGCCCCGGACGGGGCCGAGAGCCCCAAGCCGTATCCGGAGGTCATCAGCGTCGAGGTGCCGGGCCACGACGGCCGGTTCGCGACGGCCGCGCGCGCCGCGCTGCTCGAAGAGGCGGCGCGCCTGAAGGCCGTCACCGTCGGCCCCGGACTGGGGCGCGCCGACGAGGCGCAGCAGCTGGTGCGCGAGCTGCTCGGCGTCGACCGCCCGCTCCTGCTCGACGCCGACGGCCTGTACGCGCTCGGCGACCGGCCGGAGCTCCTCGCCGGGCGTTCCCTGCCGACCGTGCTCACGCCCCACGAGGGCGAGCTGGGCCGCCTGCTCGGCCTCCCGGCCGAGGACGTGGCGGCCCGGCGCCTCGAGTGCGTGCGCTCCGCGGCGCAGCGCAGCGGCGCGACGGTGCTGCTCAAGGGCGAGGGGAGCATCGTCGCCGACCCGTCCGGCCGCTGCTACGTGATCCCCACCGGCAACCCGGGCCTGGCCACGCCGGGCACCGGCGACGTCCTCAGCGGCGCCATCGCCGCCCAGCTCGCCAAGGGCCTGGCGGCGACGGAGGCGGCCTGTCTCGGCGGCTTCCTGCACGGCCTGGCCGCCGACCTCGCCGCCGAGCACGCGGTGGGTACCGAAGGCATGGTGGCGAGCGACCTGTTCCAGTTCCTGCCGGCCGCCGTGGAGCGGCTCAAGACCGGTCCACAGGAGGAGACGCATGGCCACGACTGATCAGCCCGCCGAGAGCGAGCCACTCGCCCGCGACATCATGACGACGCCGGTCATCACGGCCGATCCGCAGATGTCGGTGAAGGACCTCGCCGCGCTCTTCCGCGACCGGCGCGTCGGCGGCGTGCCGGTGGCCAAGGACGGCAAGCTCGTCGGCATCGTCACCGAGGGCGACCTCATGGCGCTCGACGCCGATCTGCAGTTCCCGCACTACTTCGAGCTGTTCGACAGCATCATCTACCTCGGCAGCCAGAAGAAGTTCAAGGCGCAGCTCGAGAAGGCCGCGGCGGCCACCGTGGAGCAGCTGATGACGCGGCGCGAGAAGGTGAAGGCGATCGGTCCGGACGAGCCGGCCCGGCTGGCCGCCACGCTGATGAGCCGCCACCACTTCGACCGCGTGCCCGTGGTGGACGAGGAGGACCGGGTGCTCGGGCTCGTCACGCGCCACGACATCATCCAGCTCATCGGTCTCTGAGATGCTCGAGGGCCGCGAACGGGCACTGGCCGAGGTCGACCTCGACGCCGTGCGCCACAACGTGCGCCGTCTGATGCGTGACCTGCCGCGCGGCGCCGCGCACTGCGCCGTGGTCAAGGCGAACGGCTACGGGCACGGCGCCGCGCCCGTAGCGCGCGCCGCGCTCGAGGCGGGGTCCACGTGGCTGGGCGTGGCCTGCGCCGCGGAGGCCGAAGAGCTTCGCGCCGCCGGTCTCACGGCGCCGATCGTGGTATTCGGGCCTATGACCGGCGCCGACTTGAAGCACGCCGCCGGCGCTGGCGCCGAGGTCGTCGCCTGGTCGGCGTCCTTCCTCGCCGAGGCGCGTCGCCTCGGCACTCCCGTGCACATCAAGTTCAACTCGGGGATGGGTCGGCTGGGGGTCAGGGAGGACGAGGCGCGCGTGCTCTGCGCCGCGGCCGACAAGGCCGGCCTGCTGCGGGGGCTCATGAGCCACTTCGCGACCGCCGAGGAGGCCGACACGAGCTTCTTCGAGTTCCAGCTGGAGCGCTTCAGCGCGCTGGCCACCGAGCTCAAGGCGGCCTATCCGAGCCTCGTCTGCCACACGGCGAACAGCGCGGCGACCTTGCGCGGGCCGCGCGCCCACTTCGACATGGTCCGCACCGGCATCGCGATGTACGGCCTGGCGCCCGCCAACGACGACCCGTTCAAGGACGGCCTGCGCCCCGCGATGAAGCTCAGCTCGTACATCTCGGGCCTGCGGATGGTGCAACCCGGCGAGTCGGTGGGCTATGGGCGGCGCTTCGTCGCCGACCGGCCGGCGCGCATCGGCATCGTGCCGATCGGCTACGCCGACGGCGTCTGCCGCCGGCTCACCAATCAGGGCGACGTGCTGGTCGGCGGCCGCCGCTGCCGGATCACCGGGACGGTGAGCATGGATCAGCTCACCGTGCGCCTGCCGGACGACTGGGGCAGCGCCGGTGACCAGGTCGTGTTCTTCGGGGCCTCCGGCGATACGCCGGACGCGCCGCGCATCCTGTGCGAAGAGGTCGCCCGACTGCTCGGGACGATCAACTATGAGATCGTCTGCGATGTGGCGCCGCGAGTGGTGCGCCGCTATCGCGGCGCCGGGCCCGCGGCTTGACCCTGTCGTGAGCGGCAGGAGCGACAGCGGCTCGCCGCCGTCCGCCGAGGGGGTGACCGAGGCGGCGCGCGCCACGCTCCGCTCCGGCCAGAGCGGCTGGCTGGTCGGCGGCTGCCTGCGCGATCAGCTCCTCGGTCTGCCGTTGCGCGACCTGGACATCGTCGTGGACGGTGCGCCCGAACCCTTCGCGCGCGTGCTCGCCGACCGGCTGGGCGCCGCCGTGTTCGCCGCCTCCGACGTCTTCGGCACGTGGCGCCTCGTCCTCGGCGATGTGCACGTGGACGTCGCCGCCTTGCGTGGGGCCGACCTGGATCACGATCTGCGCGCCCGCGACTTCACCGTCGATGCGCTGGCGCGTCCGCTCTCAGGCGGGGACGTCATCGACCCGCTCGGTGGCATCGAGGACCTCGCCGCGCGGCGGCTTCGGCTCTGCGCCCCTTCCGCCCTCGCCGACGACCCGCTGCGCGTGGTACGCCTGGCACGTCTCGCGCGCGGGCTCGGGTTCGTGCCCGACGCTGCCGCCACACGGGCGGCGCTTCACGCCGCCCCCGGACTGGCGGCCGTGAGCGGCGAGCGCCAGCGCGACGAGATCTCGGCCATCCTGGCGACGACCCATGCTTCCGCCGCGGTCCACGACCTCGCCGTGTGGGGCGCGCTCGCCGTCGTGCTGCCTGAGCTCGAGAGCCTCCGGGGTGTGCAGCAGAACTCGTACCATCACCTCGACGTCTTCGAGCACACGCTGGAGGCGCTGACCTACGTTCGCGGAGTCGTCGAACAGCTCGGCGGGCCGAAGCACCTCGCCACGCCGGAGGACGTGGGGATGGCCGGCGTCGTGCCGCTCGTGCCGGTGTCGTGGGCGGTGCTCCTCCACGACATCGGCAAGCCCGCGGCGCGCAAGGTCGACGAGGACGGGCGCGTGCTCTTCTGGCGTCACGACGAGGAAGGGCGGCGCCTTGCGGCTGAGATCGCCGCCCGGCTGCGCATGAGCAACCGCTTCGCGACCTATTTAGGTACCCTGATCCGCCAGCACCTGCGCCTCGGCTTCCTCGTGCGCGAGCAGCCCCTGACGAGGCGCGCTCTGGCACGCTACCGTCGCGACGTCAGTCCCTGGGTGTTCGAGTCCGTCGCGGTCTCGCTGTGCGACCGGCTGGCCACTCGCGGTGAACGCACGTCGGCCGAATCGCTCGCGCGGCACTACCGCCTCGCCCGTACCGTGTGGTCGGAGGTCCGCAAGGCTCCGCCGCCCCGGCTCCTGAGCGGCGACGACGTCATGGATCTCCTTGCGCTGTCGCCGGGACCCGGCGTGGGCGAGGCGCTGCAGGCTCTCGAGGAGGAGGTCGAGGCAGGAGACGTCACGACGCCCGACGAGGCGCGTGCCTTCTTGCGCACCTGGCGGCGCACAGGCGCCGACATGGACGACCACGACCGGGGGGCCGGCGCGCTTGGCTCGCGCACCCAGGAAAGCGCCGGCCGCCGCGTCGGGGACGAAAGCCCCGGCCGCGGCACCGACGGTAGGCGTCCGGGGGAGGACGGCTGATGCCCGAGCTGCCCGAGGTCGAGATCATCCGTCGCCGCCTTCTGACCTGCCTTCCCGGCCTTTTGGTGAGCGACGTGCTCCTGTGCGACGCGACGGTGAGCGAGCAGGGTGAGGCCGAGCTTCGTGCCCTGCTCACCCGCCGTCGCATCACGGGGCTGCGACGGCGGGGCAAGTACCTGATCGTGGACCTCGGTGCTCCGGAGGCCGCAGTCGCCGCCGGCGCCGACAGAGCCATCGCCGCCGCGGTGCGCGCCGGCCCGAGCGTGGCCGTCATCCACCTGCGTATGACCGGTCAGCTGCTGGTCCGCCCGGATCCCAGCGAGCGGCCGCCGCGCTTCGTCTGGCGGCTTGAGCCGCGCACGGAGCTGCACTTCCAGGACGTGCGCCGCTTCGGTCGGCTCTGGGCCTTCGCTCCGGAGGCCGAGGAGGTCTTCTTCGCGGGCATGGGCCCGGAGCCGTTCGGCGAGGACTTCAGCGTCGCCTACGTGCGCCGGGAGCTCGAGGGGCGGACTGCGCCGCTGAAGTCGTTCCTCATGGACCAGCGGCGCATCGCCGGTGTCGGCAACATCTACGCCGACGAGGCGCTCTTTCGCGCCCGACTGCACCCGCTGCGCGCGGCCGGGAGCGTGGGGCCGCGTGAGGCGCAGCGCCTGCACACGGCCCTTCTCGAGACCCTGCAGGCCGGCATCGACCACGAAGGCGCGTCGATAGAGAGCTTCGTGGACCCGGCCGGCGCGCGCGGCAGTTTCCAGGAGATCCTCAACGTGTACCAGCGCACGGGTGAGCCGTGCCGCGCCTGCGGCGCGACCGTGCGACGCACGGTCGTGGGCGGTCGCGGCACGCACTTCTGCCCGCGCTGCCAGCCGCGCCGCGGTGGCATGTCGCCGGGCTCGCGTCGCCTGCGGGGGAGCGAGACGCCGCCGCGCCGGGCCAAGGCGGCGGACGACGTCCCGCCGACCGTCTGAGGAGCCGATGGCGGGGCCTGCAGCCGGTCTCTCCACTGCCGCCGGCCCTCTGGGCGCCGCACACGACGGATCCGGTCGAACGGCCGTAGCTCCGCGTCTGTATGCCGTCCTTACGTACGTCCCGCGACGCAGCGCGCTGAGCGTCGGCTCCCTCGGAACCCTGCATTTCGAGCGCGGATGGTACGTCTACGTGGGCAGTGCTGCTCGCGGGCGGAGCGCGCGCGTGGCGCGGCACCTCGCCGTGCGAAAACGCCTGCACTGGCACGCCGACCATCTGTTCACGGCATACCCGGCGCGTAGAGCGTGGCTCGTGGACGGCGCCAGTGGTGAGTGTGATCTCGCTACCGCTCTGGCGGCAGCGCCACGCGCTTCGCGCTGCCCGGCTCGCTTCGGCGCCGGCGACTGCCGCTGCGCCGGCCATCTGGTGTACTTCCGCCGCCGGCCCGGCGCCGCCGACATCGCTGCGGCCGCAGGCCCAGGAGCCGCAGTGCGGCCTTACCGCCGGATCACGGACTGAGCGTCACGATCCCCCCTCGAAGGGGGCTCTCCCGGTGAGAACGGCTCCGTTGGGACCTTCAACAGCAAGCGGTGAGACGAGCGTCTTGACCGGCGAGCCCCACGCCAGGTTGAGGGTAGGGCAGAGTCTGGTTCAGCAGCGGCGCCATGGGCGCGACCACGCGCGATCCCGGAGCTCGCTCGGGCGGCGGCGCCACGGACGGAGATGGAGTTCTGGGACCGTCCCCATGGCGGTCTGGAGGGCGCCACGCCGATGCAGCGCGTGGCTACCTGAAGGTCGGCAGCGTGCGTGGATTGTACAGCTAGCGTAATATGCAGGGAGTAAGCAACTAGCGATGCTCCCCAAGATGGCCGAAGGAAACATCAAGGCACGCGGGGGTGGATGATGCGCAAGACGCGATCGGGTCTCCCGACCTCTCGTTCGTTTCTGCTTCTGGTCCTAGTGCTGCTGACCGGAGGCCTCGTGTGGGGCCTGACCGGCGCCCTCGCCGCCAGTCCATCGCCGGCCGCGTCTTCCTCCTCCGCCGGTAACGTCGTTCTGAAGCTCGGCTGGACTGAGGAACCCGACAACCTCAACGTGTTCATCGGCTACGCGGACACGACCTACGAGATCTGGGCGCTGAACTACAGCTACCTCTTCAGCGACGGCGATCGCAATCAGCCCATCCTCGACCTGGCGAGGGAGTTCCCCACGCAGCAGAACGGCGGCATCTCCCCGGACGGCAAGACCTGGACGATCCACATCAGGAGCGGGGTGAAGTTCCAGGACGGCAAGCCGCTGACGGCCTCCGACGTGGCCTTCTCCTACAACTACGTCATCAAGAACCAGATGGCGAACCTGCTCAACAACGTGCAGGGGATCGAGAAGGTCACGGCCACAGACTCGACCACGGTCCAGTTCACCTGCGCGCACGCCATGGCCACCGGCTACATGGAGGCGCAGACGGTGCCGATCCTGCCCGAGCACATCTGGAAGAACGTCTCGCCGAATGCGGCCGCCACGAGCTATGGCAACAAGCCGCCGATCATCGGCAGCGGACCCTTCGAGACCGTCACCTTCAGTAAGGGCGCCTACGTGAAGATGGTCAGGAACCCCTACTACTACGGCAAGAAGCCGGTCATCGGCACGATCTACTTCGAGATGTACCAGAACGGCGACACCATGATCGCCGACCTGCGCGCCGGCCGCATCGACGGCGCCTGGGGTATTCCGCCGGCCGGGTTCGAACAGCTCAAGTCGGTGAAAGGCATCCAGACGGCCGCCTACCCCTACTACCAATGGAGCTACCTGGAGTTCAACTGCTATGACCAGCCGACCTCGATGGGCAACCCGATCCTTCGCGACGTCAAGTTCCGCCAGGCGATCAACTACGCCCTGGACAAGCAGCGCCTCGTCAACCTCGCCTACAACACGCTCGCCGCGCCGGCGACCACCATCCTGCCTCCCCACACCTGGAGCAACCCCGACTATCACTGGCAGCCGCCCGCAGGCCAGGCCTACACGTTCGACATCGCCAAGGCGAACCAGCTGCTCACGCAAGCCGGCTACCCGCTCAAGAACGGCGTGCGCGTCGACAAGCAGGGCAAGCCGATCTCCCTGCGCCTGTACGCCGCGACGAGCGACTCGCCAGGCCAGGCCGAGGCCAAGCTGATCGCCGGCTGGCTGCAGCAGCTCGGCCTGAACATCAAGCTCGCGGTGATCGACGACGGCACCCTTACCAGCGACATCTACAACTACAAGGGCAACAACCCGGCGCCGAACTACGACTTGGTCGTCTGGTGGTGGTACGGCTGGTTCGACCCGGGGCAGACCATGAACGCGCTCATGACCTCGCAGATCGGCAACCTCAACGAGCCCTACTGGTCGAACGCCCAGTACGACAAGCTCGGCGGCCAGCAGGTGGCCGCCACCGACCCGCAGCAGCGCCAGGCCATCGTCTGGCAGATGCAGCAGCTCATGTACCAGCAGTCACCCTGGATCCCGCTCACCTACCCCGACACCCTGGAGGCCTGGAACACCGCCAAGTGGACGGGTTGGACGCGGCAGTTCAACGGCACCGGCGGCGCATGGGAACTTGAGGGCAACATCTACTCCTACCTCAACCTGCGCCCCCAGACCGCCGCCGCCTCGACCAGCAGCAGTGGCTCCAGCGCGACCCTGATCGCCGTCATCGTGGTCGTCGTGATCGTCGCGGCGAGTGCCGTGTACCTCGTCGTGCGCCGCCGGGCGCGGCGAGTCGAAGACGAGTGATGAGTGTCTGGCCATAGCGGGCAGACGAGACTGCCGCCCGCATCACATTCTGATGTGGATCGTCGGCGGTTGAGAGATGGATAAGCGGCGCTACCTCATCAGGAAGGTCCTCAATGCCGTTCTGACGATCATCCTGGTGGCGTGCTTCAACTTCATGCTCTTCCGCATCCTGCCGGGCAACCCGGCCCGTCTGCTCCTGCCGAAGGGCCACTACTCGGCTCTGGCCATCGAGAAGCAGATGAAGGTGTTCCATCTCGACAGACCACTGTGGCAGCAGTTCGGCTACTACTGGGTCGACACGGTCAAGGGCAACTTCGGCGACTCCTACGCTCAACATCAGCCCGTCATCCAGGTCGTCGGTCGCGCGCTCGTACCGACGCTGGTCCTGGTCGGCGTCGGCACCCTGTTCGCCACCATCATCGGCGTCGTCGTGGGGGTGATCGCCGGCTGGCGGCGTAACCACGCGTTCGACATCACGGCCACCAACCTCGGCATGATCCTCTACTCCATGCCCACCTTCTGGGTGGCGATGCTCTTCATCCTCTACTTCTCGGTGAAGCTCGGGTGGTTCCCCACAGGCCGCATGGCCGACGTGGGAGCGGTCTACGGCGGCTTCGTGGACAGAGCTGGAGCGTTCGTCCACCACCTCTTCCTCCCGGCCTTCGTGTTCGCCATCACGTACGCGGCCGAGTACGAGCTCATCATGCGCAGCTCCATCACCGGTGTGATGAAGGAGGACTTCACGCTCACGGCACGCGCCAAGGGCCTCCCCCCGAGCAAGGTGCTCTGGGGCCACGTGGTCCCCAACGCCATGCTGCCCTCCGTCACGCTCATCATGATGAACTTCGGTTTTGTGCTGTCCGGCGCCATCCTCGTGGAGACCGTCTTCAACTGGCCTGGCCTCGGCCTGCTGTCGTACGACTCCATGCTGGCCCGTGACTACCCCGTGATGCAGGCAGTCTTCCTGCTCGCCAGCGTGGCGGTGATCCTTTTCAATCTGATCGCCGACATCATGTACTACTACCTCGATCCCAGAGTGAAGGCATGAACCTCGGCCCGATCCCTCCCCGGCTCAAACGCTGGATCTTCTTCTGGACGCCGGTCACCTGGCTCGTGCTGGAACTGATCATGTTCCCCAAGGACCGGCCCTTGTCCAGCGGCCTTGCCAACGTCATGGGCGGTTTCGTCGACAAACGGATAGGCAGCTACCCCGCGTGGACGCTGTGGGCCAGCGCCATCGTGCTCGTCGTCGCCGGGGTTCGTGCGAGACGTACACAGGAAGAGCACTCGCGTGTGCCTCGGGTGCTCTTCGCGATGGCCGTGGTCACCTCGATCTGGGCATGGGCCCAGATGGGCTTCACGCAGTTCGACCTGGGCGGGCGTCAAAGCGGCTACTCCTGGCTCTTCCAGAGTGTGCTGGTCGTCCTGGCGGCGGTGCTCGTCTGGGTCTGGGCCGCCGAACATCCCGAGCGGACCAAGCTCGCCATCTGGAACACCCGTGAGATCTGGCGTCTCTATCGCGCCAGCTGGCAGGGGATCCTGGGTCTCGGCATCCTGCTGTTCTTCGCGGCGGTGGCGCTGCTGGCGCCCTTCCTCGTGAACCATGCTTGGCTGAGTCCCAATGCGCAGGTGTCGGTGACCGGCTTTGCAGCCCCCAGCTTCCACCCCTATCTGCTCTGGTTCGGCAGCGACGAACAGGGTCTCTCGGTCCTCGCCGAGTTCGTGTGGAGTGCGCGCATCTCCCTCTTCGTGGGACTCCTGGCCGCCTTGATCACGACGGTCTGGGGCGCAGGTGCGGGCATCTTGACCGGCTACTACGGCAGTTGGATCGGCGAAGTCGGTATGCGCATCGTCGACGTCTTCCTGGTGCTGCCGTGGCTGCCCTTCGCCATGGTGCTGGCGGCCGCCTGGGGCCAGAACTACGCCATCATCATCCTCGTCATCGCGTTCACGAGCTGGGCGGGCACCGCCCGCGTCGTGCGCGCGGGGGTGCTTTCGGTGAAAGAGTCACAGTTCGTGGAGCGCGCCCGCGCCATCGGCTCGAGCAACACTCACATCATGCGCAAGCACATCCTGCCCAACGTGATGCCGCTCATCTTCGCCAACGCCGTTCTCACCGTGGCCATCGCCGTGTTCGCTGAGACCACGCTCTCGTTCCTCGGCCTCGGCGACCCGCTCAACTTCAGCTGGGGCACCATGCTGGAGCACGTCTTCAACGCCGGTGCCACCCAGGTCCCCTCCGCCCTCGCCTACCTGCTCGCGCCGGGCATTGCCGTCGTGCTCCTTGTGCTGGCTTTCAACCTCATGGGCACGGCCTTCGACGAGGTGCTCGATCCCAAGCTGCGCGAGCGCGAGGAAAGTGGCGGCGAGATCCGCTTCATGGACGAGATGCCGGTGCCGGGCGCTCTGGCCGGCGCCGGGGCGTTCGGCGGCGGCGGCTCGAGCATCGTCTTCACCCCCGGCCAGCAGACCGACGACGCCATGCCCGACTTCGACAAGCCCGCCGGGGGCAGCATCGGCAGCCCCGAGAGCGGCGGCTGGGTCGGCGGCCACATACGCGACGACGAGGAAGGGGACGAGCAATGAGCCCCGCCAAGACGAAGGCCGAGGCCGCCGCCAGGAAGCCGCTCGAACGCCTCGAGCACAAGGGCCTGCTCGAGGTGCGCGAGCTCACCACCCACTTCAAGCTGGGCGTCGGCGACGTCAAGGCCGTCACCAGGGTCAGCTTCGACGTCGAGCCGGGGGAGAGCCTCGGCCTCGCCGGCGAGAGCGGCTGCGGCAAGACCACGGCCGCCCTCTCCATCCTCAAGCTGCTGCCCGAGAACGGCCGCATCGTCAGCGGCGAGGTGCTCTTCGACGGCCGCAACCTCGCCAAGCGCACCGAGTTCGGCATGAGCAAGATCCGCTGGAAGGAGATCAGCATCATCTTCCAGGGCGCGATGAACGCGCTCAACCCCGTCCAGGAGACGGGCAAGCAGATCGCCGAGCCCATCTGTCTGCACGAAGGCCTCAGCGAGAAGCAGGCGATGGTGCGCGTGCGCGAGCTCTACGACCTCGTCGGCATCAGCCAGAAGCGCGTCATGGACTTCCCGCACCAGCTCTCCGGCGGCATGCGCCAGCGTGCCATGATCGCCATGGCGCTGGCCTGCAACCCGAAGCTGGTCATCGGCGACGAGCCCACCACGGCGCTCGACGTGATGGTGCAGGCGCAGATCCTCGAGCTCATCGAACGCCTGCGCAAGGAGCTCGACCTCTCCTTCATCCTCATCAGCCACGACCTCTCGGTGATGGCCGAGACCTGCGACAAGGGCGTCATCATGTACGCCGGCGAGGTCGTCGAGAGCGGCACCACCGCCGACATCTTCAACAACGCCACGCACCCCTACACGCGCCAGCTGATCAAGGCGTTCCCCAACATCCACGAGAAGCGCGAGATGGTGAGCTCGATCAAGGGCGACCCGCCGAACCTCATCGACCCGCCGGCGGGCTGCGGCTTCTGCCCGCGCTGCGACGTGAAGATCGCCAGCTGCGAGACCGAGCATCCGGACCTGGTCGAGGTCGAGCCCGGCCACTTCGTGCGCTGCGTCCACGCCGTGAAGGGGGTGTGACGATGGCCACGACCAAGGACGCCCCCGCCGCGAGAGAGCAGGGCGGCAAGAGCTCCGTCAGCGCCGCCGACCTCGCCGCGGCGACGGCCGAGGGCGGCGTGCTCTTCGACATCAAGGACCTCGAGGTCTACTTCCCCATCCACGAGGGCTTCTTCAAGAGCATGGTCGCCACCGAGAAGAAGTACGTGAAGGCGGTGGACGGCATCTCCTTCCAGGTCCGGCAGGGCGAGATCCTGGCGCTGGTCGGCGAGTCCGGCTGCGGCAAGACCACGACCGGCCGCACGATGCTGCGCCTCGAGGAGCCCACCGGCGGCCACATCCTCTACAAGGGGCTCCCGGTCGAGAAGTTCTCCAAGAGCACGCTGCACGAGTACCGCAAGAAGGCGCAGATCATCTTCCAGGACCCCTACAACTCCATCAACCCCAAGCAGACCATCTTCGACATCGTCGCCGAGCCGCTCGAGGTGAACGGCATCACCTCGAGCGAGCGCGAGAAGGAGGAGCGCGTCATCAAGGCGATCAACGAGGCGGGCCTGCGGCCGGCGACGGAGTACCTGTACCGCTACCCGCACGAGCTCTCCGGCGGGCAGCGCCAGCGCGTCTGCATCGCCGGCGCCACCGTGCTCGACCCGGACGTGATCGTCGCCGACGAACCGGTCGCCAGCCTGGACGTCTCCATCCGTAACGACATCCTCAAACTGATGGTCGAGCAGAAGGAGAAGATGGGCGTCACGTACATCTTCATCACCCACGACCTCTCGCTGGCCTGGGCGATCAGCGACCGCATCGCCGTCATGTATCTCGGGCGCATCGTCGAGATCGGCGACACGCTCGAGGTCGTGGCCGACCCACAGCACCCCTACACCAAGGCGCTCATCAGCGTGATCCCCGTTCCGGACCCGCTCGCCAAGCGCGAACACGTCATCCTCAAGGGCGAGACCCCGAACCCGGTCGACATCCCCTCCGGCTGCCGCTTCCACCCGCGCTGCCCCGAGGTCATGGACGCCTGCAAGGAGACGGACCCCGAGGACGTGCAGATCGCCGGCGACCACTACGCCGCCTGCCTGAGGATCGGGGAGTGACCTGGCGCCCGGGCGGCGGCCGGGCGACGACCGGACGGCTCCGCAGCATGGCCCCGTGCCGCGTGGCGCCGCCGCCGGCACATCTTCGGCGCCATCGCAGAAGGCGGTGCGAGGGCCTTTGCGAAGGAACGTCTTGCGGCCGATGACCGGGATTCGATAGCTCTTTCGGGCGCAGCGATCGGGGCGCACCCCGTCATGGGGCGGGGTTGGAGCCTGTGTCCGCCGGGTAGAGACGGAGGGTAGGCCGTGATGCGCCACGTGCGCACAGCCAGTGGCGCGGCCTCCGGAACCGACCCCACTGAACATGACTGATCCGCGGACAGACCGGCGAGCGTCGCTCGCGCACGGCTCTGCTCCGGGGCGCTCTCAGCTCGTCCTCATCGCCGCCGTCGACTTCGCGGTATGGCTGGGTTCAGGCGCCATCTTCCCCTACCTGCCAGTCTTTCTCAAAGAGCAGGCGCAAGCCTCAGTAGCCCTTATCGGCCTGGTCGCCGCCGCCTACTTCGTCGGCGTGTTCGCCTTCTCGGCGTACTTCGGCCGCCTCAGCGACCGGGTCGGGCGCAAGCCCATGATCATCGCCGGGACGGCGCTCTACGCGCTTGCGACCGCGCTCTTTCTGACCACGACACACCCTGCCTGGTTCATCCTCTTCCGCTTCGTGGAAGGGACGGGGGCGGCCGCCGTCGTGCCGGCGGCTCAGGCCTTCGTCGCCGACATCACCACCGACGCGTATCGCAGCCGTGCCTACGGCTGGCTTACTTCGGCGCAGTTCGGCGGCCTCATCCTCGGGCCGGCGCTGGCATGGCCGCTGTATGCCCTGGGCGGCGGCCAGGGAACTTGGGCCTTCTACACGATCTTCATCTTCGGCACGGTGCTCACCGCCACCATGGCTCTGGTGCTCGCCGTACTTCTGCACGAGCCGGCGCACGCGCACGGCGCCCGCGAGCGGCAGCGCGTCCCGCGACCGCCGCTGCGCTCGCTGTTGAGCAGGCCGGTGGGCGCGATCATCCTTGCGGTGGCGGCCGCTGAGTTCGCCGCCGGTGCCTGGGAGGTCGTGTGGAGCATCTGGCTGCGCGACAACGGCGCCTCCATGCGAGTGGTCGGCCTCACGTGGATCGTATTCAGCGTGCCGGTCTCCTTCTCGTTCATCGGCGGCTGGTTTGCCGACCGGCACAGCCGCTACGTTCTGATGGCGTGGGGATTCGGCATCACCGGTGCAAGCTGGTTCGCCTTCTCGTTCACACACGACCTGAAGGTCTACGTCGCCGCGCTGCTGGTCGGCGGCGGCGCGTTCGCCGTCGGCTATCCCGCCAAACAGGCGTTTCTGGTCCAGGTCAGCCCGCTGCCCTGGCTGGGGTCGATCCAGGGCATGGAACAGACGGCGATGGAGCTCGGGGCCTTGATCGGCACGCTCACGGCGCCGCTCATCTACGGCCTTGTCGGCGGCTACATCTTCGCCCTCTGCGGAGCGGTCGCCCTGATCGGACTCGCCGTGGCCCTGCCTACTCTGCGTCGCGAGTGGGCCTGCGTGAAACGCAGGCCTGGAGCGCGCAGCTGCGCCCAGGCGGCCGCACTCGGGCCCGGGCCTGCGCCGGCGCACGGCTCAGCATAGACGGAGGATCCTCGGCAGGGGCGAGCCTCACCGCGGCGTCGAGGTGGCTGTGCCGGTCCGTCCTTCACTACGTGCACTCGGCGCCGTGTATTTGGCGACTCCCGCACGGTAGTCGAACGTCGCCGACACGGGCACGCGTCATAGGGGGGTGGCGCGGGCAGTAGCTTCGCTGACGCCCCGCGCCCAGGCAAGACGGCAGGCGACGTTCCGCCCACCGGCTGAGGCCGCGCCTGCCGTCCGCAGAGGCTCCGCGCCTCTACGTCGTGCCTACGTACGTGCCCCGAGGCGCGGTCCTGCCCGTCGGTTCGCTCGGAAGGTCTCGCTCACTCTCGGCTGGTACGCCTACGTGGGCAGCGCCGCGCGGGCGGGCCCGGGTGGCGGCACCTGATGGTCGCGAAGCCGCTGCGCTGGCACGCCGACCACCTGTTCACCGCGTTCCCGGCGCGCCGCGCCTGGCTCGTGGACGGGGTGGTGGGGGAGTGCGCGCTCGCCGGCGCGCTGGCGGGTCTGCCGGGCGCCGACCGGCGCCCACCCCGCTTCGGCGCCGGCGACAGCCGCTGCGCCGGCCACCTCGTGCACCTCGGTCGGCGTCCGTGCGCCGCCGAAGTCGCCGCGGCCGCCGGCCCGGGCGTCCGCGTCCGGTCCTTCCGGCGCCCTTCGAACTGACCGCTCGCGCGCACGTCGTGAACCGCCGCCTGAGGTGATCCCCGCTGCCTCAGGCGAGGTGAGGCCTCGCTCCGACGCCGCCTAGGGGCGGATACCTAGTACATCCGTCCACTCAGGCTCGAACTCCCACTAAAGTCATCGTCGACCCTGCCGATACCCTGCCTGACCGCCAGGCCGTTGCCGAGTCAGGCGACGGCAGGCCAGGCTCCGCTAGACAACCGTCCTAGGGGCGTCGTTGGACCGGCGGGCAGGGTGTTGGCGAAGGGACCGAGTCAGATCGGTCCCGCAAGGTTCTTCGGCTCGTCCGACGAGTCGCAAGACAAAGGCAAGACCAAAACGGAGGATCGACATGAAGCGGATCAAGGTTCTTCTCGGTCAGCGGCGGTTCCAGGTGCTGGTCACGATGGCACTGCTGCTGCTCGCGGTCAGCGTGGTCATCGGGTCGGGCGCCAACTTCACGGCCACCTCCGCCAACCCGGGCAACGTGTTCACGGCTGGCGCGCTGTCGATCGGCAACTTCAAGTCAGACGGCTCGACCCCCAATGGTGGCTCCCTCATTGAGAACCTCACAGCCTCCAACATGAAGCCGACCGATTCCATCTCCGGCACCGCTGTGATCAAGAACACTGGCACTGTCTCAGGCACGTTCACGCTGACGGGCGCTCTCGTGGCCGGATATGACCCGACCTTTGCGAGCGTTCTGCACCTCAAGGTCGTAGAAGATGGAACCACCACGATCTACGACGGTGCCTTCGCCGGCTTCAGCGCGATCAACCTTACCTCGGGGACTCCCTGGGCTGCCGGTGCCGCCCACACCTACGTCTTCACGGTCAACTGGACGAGCAACGCCGCGGACAATAGCTGCATGGGCAAGTCCGCCACGATCGGCTTCACGTGGAACGCCGCCCAGAGCTGATCTGAGCTGCTGAACGTGTTCTCGGGGGCGGGGCCGGGCCGCATCGGCCTCGCCCGCCCCCAGAACTTGAAGGAGTGTGGCGTGCCCGAAGCACGAGCCAGAGGGACTAAGCTGCGCAAGGCCTTGCTCAGCCTCGCGGTGCTCGCCCTTCTCGCTGCGGCGCTCCAGTGCGTGGTCTTCTCTGGGGCCAACTTCACGGCGTCCAGGCAAGAACCCTGGCAACGTGTTCACCGCGGGGAGCCTCAGCCACAGCAACACGGCGAACGGTGGAGTCGTGCTGGATGCGTCTTCGCTCCATCCAGGTCAGTCCAAACTCGGCTCGCTGACCCTGACCGGTGGCGGCACCCTGAGCGGGGCGTACACGCTGACCAACGCGGGCATCGTCGACACCCCCGCCTCGCCCGGTCTCTCCAACACCCTGGCTCTGAAGATCGAAGACATCACCGGCACGGCCACCACGCTCTTCAGCGGCACGGCGGCGTCGTTCACCAGCGCCGCGCTCGGAACCATCGCGCCCGGCGCCACGCGCACCTACCGCTTCACGATCACGTATCCGGCTGCGGGCGCCAATTCGGCGTTGCAGGGTGACGGCATGACGATGAACCTGCAGTTCGCGGGGGTCCAGCAGTGAAGCGGTGCCTCAAAGCGATCGTCACCTTGCTGTGCATCGCGGCCCTGGCGATCGTAGCGATGATCATCCTCGTGCCTGCGCTCCTTGGCCTGCAGCGCTACGTGATCGTCGGCAGCTCGATGACGGGCACGATCGACAAGGGCTCTGTCGTCTACTCACGGCTGACTCCGGTGAGCCAGCTCAACGTGGGCGACATCATCACCTTCACGCCACCGGGCTACCGCGAGGCGGTCACCCATCGCATCATCGCGATCGAACAGGGGCAGGACGGCAAACCCGTGTTCCGGACCAAGGGTGATTCCAATCCGGTCGCCGACCCCTGGAAGGTCAATCTCGCCGGGCCGAGCCAGGCGCGGTATGTCCTCCGCGTGCCCTACGTCGGCTACGTCCTTGCGGCCTTGGCCATCCGCCAGGTGCGGATGGTGCTCATCGGCCTCCCGGCCCTGCTGATCGCCCTCTCGCTGCTCTGGTCCCTGTGGAAGCAGGCCGGCGACGAGGTGGTGCGTCAGGGGGCGGACTCAGCTTCGCGAGACGCGGAGAGCAGCGCGTGAGTCGCCGTCTCGTCCTCCTTCTCATGCGTCGCAATCGTCGCCGCGGGTGGCGCGATGGCACATTCGCGCGCAACGTTCACCACGGGCAGCACATCCAGCATGACCGCGAGCGCCGACCAGCCCAGCGACTGGCTGACATCTGTACTCCCAGACCACTGACCCGAGCCACCCGAGCACCTACGCGCACGGCCGCCTCATCAATGGCGGGACGGGGACCATATGCCGCCACCGGCAGCGATGCTGCGCTCGCCGTCGACCTCGGCGGCTTCCCCGACACCAACTCGACCTTTCCGTTCACCTGCGTGTTCTCGCTCGTGACCCCGGTGCAGTTTCCCGATACGTCCGTCACCCAGATCACGGTGAGCGTGACCCTGGTTCCGGACGCCGCCGACCAGCCGCTCATCACGGCCGGGCTCGCGGCCTTCGGCTCGGGCGGTGGAGCCACCTCGGTGACGCTGACGCCCGGGAAGAAGTACCAGTTCAACGTAAGCGTAAAGGCGCGCAAGAAGTTCATCCTTGGCCACGTCTACAACCCGCATGTCCTGGTGGACGTCACAGGGATCACGGGGGTGCCCGCGGGCTACTATCGCTACGACATCCCGTTCACGGTGACGGACGTGGGCGGAACGTGAGTCCGGCGGGCACGAGGTGACCACGCCATGAGCGTTACGGACGACACGCGGCGGGAGACCCGGCGGCGTGCTCCCTTGGGCCGCCGCGGCTTAGCGCTTGGGGCGACGGCTGTCGTCGTCCTGGTCATCGCGGGAGCGGTGGCCTACGCGGCTGTGCTCATGCCGTCCGGTGGGCGCGGCACGGCCGCGCTCCACCGTAGCTCCGGACCACTGAAGATCACCGACAGCCGCGGTCGCAACGCGATCCTGCGGATGCGGAACATGAAGCCGGGTGACCGCGTCGCGGGATCGGTGCGGATCGGTAACGGCAGCAAGAGGATCAGGGCGCGAATCTCAGTGAGGCTCACGCGTTGGGTAGAGACGCCAGGCAAGGGCGGCGCGCGCTTCTCGCAACGGCTCGTGCTGCTCGTCCAGCGCATGTACAGCAGACGTCGGCCACGGACTCTGTACCGGGGACCGCTCCGTCAGATGCGGCCGCTCAGACTGGGGACGTTCCGTCCCGGCGAGAAGCGCACCTACCGGTTCACGGTACGGTTTCCACGCGGCAGTGCGGCAGTCGACAACCGTTTCCAGGGCGGGTCGGTGAGGATGCAGTTCACCTGGTACGCGGTGGAGGTGCGCCGCTAGAGTGGTGCGCGCGGGCTGCCGAGGCTCTTCGAGCGCTTCGCCGAATCAGCGGCCGAAGAGGCGGCGCAGGGCACCGCGCAGACCGCCGTCCGATGTAGGCGCGTCGCCGGGCTCGCCCTCCTCGACGGCGTGGTCCTTCCAGGAATGGTCTTCGCGCACCTGGATGCCCTCGTCGTCGCCGGTGCTCAGGGCCGAGGCCGACAGCCGTGGGCCGGCGGCGCCCATGCCCACGGCTCCGCTGAGGTAGGTGTCTTCCAGCAGCCGTTCCGACTTCTCCTCAGCCGCCCTCTCTTTGTCCTCACCGTCGAACTCACGCATGATGCCTCCTTCGCGGACCCGATCGGGAAGGTTCCCGCCTAACGCGCCTTCTCCCACTTCTGCAGGTAGGCGACTTCGGCCAGCGTCTTGCCGGCGTCGATCTCGCCGCGCATGCGGTTCTCCTTCTCGAGCACGTCCATGGCGCGGTTGGCGAGCTCCACGGCCTGCGCCTGGGGCAGCACGATGACGCCGTCGCCGTCGCCGACCACCCAGTCGCCGGGTGCGATGGTCTGCCCGGCGACGTGCACCGGCACGTTGATCTCGCCGAAGCCCTTGGGCTCGCCGGCGTTGGCGCTGACGAGGCTGGAGAAGGCGGGGAAGCCGAGGCGCGCGATCTCGTCGGTGTCGCGGATCGCGCCCCACACGACGAGCCCGGCGACGCCTTTGACCTTGGCGCTGTGCGTGGCGAGCTCGCCCCAGATCGCCGGGTAGCTGTTGAAGGCGTCGATCACGAGGACGTCGCCGGGGCGGCAGACGTCGATCGCCTCGACGGGCTTGGCCCAGTCGCCGGGGTAGGTGCGCACGGTGACGGCCGGGCCGCACATGTGCGCGCCCGGCAGCAGCGGGCGCACGCCGTGCAGGCTTGGCTGGCGGTGCCAGGCGTCGCTGATGTTGGCCGTCGAGACCTGCTCGAGCACGGCGCGGATGTCCCCGGCGCCGGCGCGCTTGTAGAGCGTCGTCCCGATGCAGACGCGCTCGTCCACGGCGCGCCGGATGGCGGCCGTGGCCGCCGTCGCGTCGGCCGACTTGATGATGGCGCCGCCCACGACGACGATGCCGGCGCCCGCGTCCACGGCGGCCGCCGCGGTCTCGCTGTTGATGCCCCCGGCCACCGAGACGGGGATGACCACGGTCTCGGCCACCGCCCTGAGCGTCTCGAACGGCACCTCGCCGCGCATCTGCTGGTCGATGGCCGTGTGGATGCCGATGTAGTCGGCGCCGAGCTCCTGGGCGCGCACGGCGCGCGCCACCGGCTCGGCCACCTCGATCATGTCCACGATCAGCTTGCAGCCGTAGTTGCGGGCGGCCTCGGCGCACTCCTTGATCGTGGCGTCCGACGGCGGCCCCGAGGACGCCGACGACGCCGGCGCCGGCCTTGGCCGCGGACTCGACCTCGGTGCGGCCGGCGTCCATGGTCTTCATGTCGGCGACGATGGTCTTGTCCGGGAACTCGGCCTTCAGGGCCCGCACGGCGCTCAGGCCCTCGGCCTTGATCAGCGGCGTGCCGGCCTCGATCCAGTCGGCGCCGCCGGCGACGGCCTCGCGCGCCACTTCGAGGGCACGCGGAAGGTCGACGAAGTCGAGCGCGACCTGGACGATCGGCCGCTCCCGTGAGGGATCGCAGGCGGCGGCCGCGGTCTCGGCGCTCATACGCCCATCACCTGTACGACGATGCTGCGCTCGCGCGGGCGCGCGTCGAAGTCGCAGAACACGATGGTCTGGTAGCGCCCCAGCGTGAGGCGTCCGTCTACGAAGGGGACGGCGAGCGATGGCCCCACGAGGCCGGCGCGCACGTGCGAGTGCCCGTTGCCGTCGCCGAGGTTGACGTTGTGCTGATAGAGGCGCTCGGCCGGCGCCAGTACGTCCAGGGCCTTCTGGACGTCCTCGACCACGCCCGGCTCGTACTCGAGCGTCGTGAGCGCGCCGGTCGCGCCGGGCACGAACAAGGTGACGGTGCCGTCGCTGAGGCCCGTCTGGCGGACGGCCTCCGCGACCTCGTCGGTGATCTTGATGATGTCGGCGTCGCCGCGGCTCGCGAACTCGATGGAGCCGGTGATGACGCACGCGAGGCCCTCGCGTACGTGGTCCTGGCGCTTGCCGTTGACGAAGACGCTCGCCATGGTGGTCCTCCGTTTCAGATGGTCGCGTCCCCTGGGGGGTACGCGCTGGGAGACAGGGTGACGTTGTCGATGAGCCGGGTCGTCCCGAGACGTGCCGCGGCGATGAGCAGCGAGCGCCGCCCGATGGCCCGCTCGGGGCGGAACGTGTCGGCGTCGACCACGGCGAGATAGTCGAGCCGCAAGGTGAGGCCGGCGTCGGGGAAGAACCATCGGGATCGCGCAGCGCGGCCTCGGCCGCGGCGACCACCTGCGCCGGCGTCGCGCCCCGGCCGCCGGCCGCCTCGCTGGCCGGCCCGGAGGGCGCGGTACAAGCCCGGCGCCGCGGCGCGCTGCGCCGCGCTCAGGTAGGCGTTGCGCGAGCTCATCGCAAGGCCATCGGGCTCGCGCAGCGTCGGCACGCCCCTGACCTCCACCGGCAGGTCGAGGTCGCGTACCAGGCGGCGCAGCACGGCGAGCTGCTGCGCGTCCTTCTCGCCGAGGAACAGCACGTCCGGCAGCACGACATCGAGAAGCTTGGTGACGATGAGGGCGACGCCGTCGAAGTGCGAGGCGCGGGCGGCGCCCTCGAACGTCTCCGTGAGCGGTCCGCCGACGTGCACCTGGGTGGCGAAGCCCTCGCCGTACATCTCGTCGGCGTCGGGGGCGAACACCACGGCGACGCCGCAGCGGCGCAGCAGGTCGAGGTCGCGCGCCTCGTCGCGCGGGTAGCGCGCGAAGTCCTCGCCGAGCCCGAACTGCGCCGGGTTGACGAAGAGCGAGGCGGCGCACGACGAGCTGCGCGCCTGCGCCGCGTCCACAAGGCTCAGGTGGCCGGCGTGCAGGGCCCCCATCGTGGGCACGTAGCCCAGCGGGCGCGGGAGCTCGCGCAGCGCGGCCCGCGCCTCGGCGACGGTGCGCGCCACGATCACGGCGCCCCCCGCGGCCGGCCGTCCGCCGCGCCCGCGTCGAGCAGCTCCTCGAGGGCGCGCACCTGCTCGTCGTCGAGGCGCGGCGCCGCCAGGGTGAGCGCCTCGAGGCTCAGGGCCCTGTAGCTGCGCGCCAGGCGCGGGCTCTCGCGGTCGAGCAGGCGCAGGTGGGCGCGCACGGTGCCCACGTCGCCGCGCGCGACAGGGCCGGTGAGCGCGTGCGCGGGGTCACCGCCGGCGAGCAGGTTGGCGACCGTCGTCTCGAGCAGCGGCCCGAGGTGGACGAGGCCGTCCGTGCCGCCCGTCGCCTCGTCCATGAGCCGTTTGGCCTCGCTCTCGAGGGCCACCAGCAGGTTGCAGCCCACCACGGCCGCGAGGTGGTAGAGGGCCTTCTGCTCGTCGGCGATGCGGAAGGGCCGCATGCCCAGGCGGCGCGCCAGAGCCTGGCCGAGCTCGAGGTCGCGCTCCTCGAACGCGGTGACCGCGCACGGGACGCCCTGCAGCAGCTCGGCGCGCGGCGCGCCGGCGAAGGTCTGAAGGGGGTGCAGGCAGAGGACGCGCACGCCCTGCTCGAACAGCGGCTTGAGCAGATGGACGGACCCGAGGCCGCTCGAGTGGATGGCGACGGGCTCGAGGCCGCCACGGCGCGCGCCCGGCAGCGCGGCGGCAAGGCGCGCCGCCACCGTGTGGATCTCGTCGTCCGGCACCGCGAGCCACCAGAGGTCGGCCTCGAGGGCGGCGTCGCTCACGCGGACGTGCCGCGGGGTCATGCCGAGGTCCGTGTCCTCGTCGACGTGCACACCGACGGCCACCAGGGGGAGATCAGCGGCGAGGATGCCGGCGAGCAGCGTCGATCCGAGGCGTCCCGGACCGATGACGCAGTAGCGATACGCTTCGATGTCCAAGCCCACGACCTCTCCGGCTGTGGTCCGCCCGGTGGAGGCGGTACCGCGCCCGTCGCCGGCCTGTGCTGCACAGGCGGCCTCTCCGTCTCCCGCCGGTGGCTGGGAGCGGAGCCTCCGCGAGGGTAGCGTCTCGCGTGCGCGAGGTCAATCGCCGGGGTGGTAAACTGGTGCCATGCCGATCTACGAATTCTGCTGCAACGCCTGCGGAACCGCCTTCGAGGAGCTGGTCCGCAACGGAGCACGGCCCGAGTGCCCCTCCTGTCACTCCGGCGACGTCTGCCGTCTGCTGTCGACGTTCGCCGTGCATTCGTCGTCCGCGAACCTCGGCGGCAAGGGAGCCACCAAGAGCTGCTCCTCCTGCGCCAGCTCCTCCTGTGCCACCTGCCACTGACGAAGTCGTCGCGGCGCTCGCGGCGCTGCGCGCCGAGATCGAGGCGTGCACCGCCTGCGCCCTGCACGAGACGCGCACGCGGGCCGTGCCCGGAGAGGGCGATCCCGGCGCCGACCTCATGTTCGTCGGCGAGGCGCCGGGCTATCACGAGGACCAGCAGGGGCGGCCCTTCGTCGGCCAGGCCGGCAAGCTCCTCGAGCAGCTGCTCGCCAGCATAGGGCTCACACGCCAGCAGGTCTTCATCGCCAACGTGCTCAAGAGCCGGCCACCCAACAACCGGGACCCGCGCCCCGAGGAGATCGCTGCCTGCCAGCCCTACCTGTGGCGCCAGATCGAGCTCATCAGGCCCAAGGTCGTCTGCACGCTCGGCAACCACGCCACCAAGCTGCTCACCGGCAGCCCGGCCGGCATCACACGCGTGCACGGGCAGCCCCAGGCGACGGTCATCAACGGCGTCGACCTCTACCTGTACCCGATCTTCCATCCCGCGGCGGCGCTCTACACGCCCGCCATGCTCACGACGCTCAAGGCGGACTTCCTGCGCCTGCCGGAGCTGCTGGCGCACGCGGCGCCGGGGGCCGCGCCCGCGGCCGCCGAGCGGCCGGCCTGGCGGCCCCCCGAGCGGGCGGCGGCGCCGGACCCCGTGCCCGGCGAGCCGTCGCAGCCCGAGCTCGTGCCGGCGGATCCGGGCGCGAAGGCCGCGCCTGGGCCCGTCGCGGACGATCCTCCCGAATCGCCTGACGATCCGCCCGCATCGCCTGACGATCCGCCCGCACCGCTTGACGATCCACCCTCGTCGAGAGGAACGGGCGCGGCGGAGCAGCTCGGCCTCTTCTAGATGGTCACGCTCACCCTCGCCACGCCGGCGCAGACCCGTCGGTTCGGGCGCCTGCTCGCGGCGCAGCTCCAGCCGCCGGCGCTGGTCACGGTGGAGGGCGACCTCGGCACCGGCAAGACCACGCTCGTGCGCGAGGTGCTGCGCGGCCGCGGCGTCCGCGGCGCCATCACCAGTCCGTCGTTCACGCTCGCCCAGAGCTACGGCGGGCGGGGCGGCGAGCGCCTCCATCACCTCGACCTGTACCGCCTGAGCCGCGGTGCGGACGTGGACCTCTTCGCCTGGGACGACTACCTGGGGCCGCGGGCGCTCACGTTCGTGGAGTGGCCCGCGGCGGGCAACGACGTGCTGCCGCCCGCGGACGTGCGGATCGAGCTCGAGCACCGTTCGCGCAGCAGCCGCCGGGCTCGGCTCTTCGCGCCGCCGGCCATGGAGCGTGCCGTCGCGTCCGGGGCGGCCGCGCAGGGCATCGCCGCGCGGCGCGAAGCGGCCGAGACGGCCGCCGGAGGCCGGGGCACGTGATCCTCGCGCTCGAGACCGCGACGACGGCCTGCTCGGCGGCGCTCTGCGCCGCCGACGGCTCCGTCGTCGCCGAGACCGTGGCGCTCGAGGGCCCCGCCCACACGCAGCGGCTGCTGCCCGGCGTGCACGAGGTGCTCGAGCGCGCCGGCGCGAGCTGGGGCGACGTCGACACGGTCGCCGTCGGGCTCGGCCCCGGCGCCTTCACCGGCCTGCGCATCGGCATCGCCACGGCGCGCGCGCTGGCGCAGGCCGACGGACGCGTGCGCCTCGCCGGCGTGCCCACCGGCGGCGGCATTGGCGCTCGCCCTGGCGGACGCGGCCTCGGGCCGGCGGCTCGTGCCGCTGATCGACGGCAAGCGCCGCGAGGTGTTCGCGGCCGTTTACGAGGCCGACCCCGGCCCCGGCGGCGTGCGTCTCCTCGAAGGCGTCGCCGTCGTCGGCGCCGACGATCTGGGCGACTGGCTCGCCGCGCGCGGCGAGCTGCTCGTGGGCGGCGACGGCGCCGTCCTCTATGCCGAGCGGCTGCCGCGCGCCGCTCTGCGCGCCCCGGGCGTCGTCGCGCCGACCGCGGCGATGGTCGGTCGGGCGGTCGCCTGCGGGGCGCCCGGCCTCGTCACCGGCCCGGACGCCGTGCTCCCGCTCTACGGGCGCGCTCCGGACGCGGCGCGCTTCGGGGGGAGGGGCCCCGCGTGAGCCTGGAGATCGTGCCGGACGTACCTCGCGGCGAGCACGTGGTGCGCGAGATGCAGTTCACCGACCTCGAGGCCGTGGTGGCGATCGAGCACCGCACCTTCACGCTGCCCTGGTCGGCGGCGATCTTCAGCGGCCAGCTGGCGCGCGAGACCTGCATCGCGCTCGTCTGCGAGATCGGCGAGCGCCTCGCCGGCTACCTCATCGCCGACATGTTCGTCGACGTCTGGCACCTGATGAACGTCTCGGTCGACGAGCCGTACCGCGGCCAGCACATCGCCTCGGAGCTGCTGGAGGCGTACTTCGAGATCACCGAGCGGCACGGGCACCGCGGCCACACGCTCGAGGTGCGGGTCTCCAACGAGCCCGCCATCGAGCTCTACCGCAGCTTCGGGTTCGTGGCCACCGGGGTGCGCCCCGGCTACTACAGCGACGACCGCGAGGACGCCCTCATCATGTGGAAGGACTGGGAGGGGGAGACGGCGTGAACGGCCCCCTCCTCTGCATCGAGACGTCCTGCGACGACACCAGCGCCGCGGTCGTCGCCGGGCGACGGGTGCTCTCGTCGATCGTCTCGTCCCAGGACGAGCTGCACGCCCAGTTCGGCGGCGTGGTGCCGGAGGTGGCGTCGCGCCGCCACACGGAGCTGGTCAACGTGGTCGTCGCCGAGGCGCTAAGCGCCGCCGGCGCCGGTTGGGACGACCTCGCCGGCGTGGCGACCACGCAGGGCCCGGGGCTCATCGGCTCCCTGCTCGTCGGCCTGGCGGCGGCCAAGGCGATCGCCTACCGCCGCCGCCTGCCGCTCATCGCCGTCAATCACCTGCAGGGCCACATCGCCGCCAACTACGCCCTCGGCGTGGAACCACCGTTCGTCTGCCTGGTCGCCAGCGGCGGCCACACGCTGCTGGCGGTGGTCGAGGAGGGCGTGCGCTACCGGGTGGCGTCGCGCACCCTGGACGACGCCGCCGGTGAGGCCTTCGACAAGGGCGCCCGCCTCTTGGGACTCGGCTACCCCGGCGGCAAGGAGCTCGACCTGCTCGCCGCCTCGGGCGACGCGCGCCACGCAGCGTTCCCGCGCGCCGTGCCGCGCGGCCGCGACTTCAGTTTCAGCGGGCTCAAGACCGCGCTCCTCTACGACCTGCGCGAGCGGAGCGGGGCGGAGGTGGCGGCGCACAGGGCCGACATCGCCGCCTCCTACCAGGCGGCGATCGTGAACCAGCTGGTGGACAAGACCGTCGCCTGCGCCGCCGGTGAGGGCCTGCGCCGGGTCGCCATCGCCGGCGGCGTCGCCGCCAACTCCGGGCTGCGCGCCGCCCTTGTGGAGCGCTGCCGGGCCGAGGGCATGGAGCTCTCGCTGCCGCCGCTCGGCCTCTGCACCGACAACGCCGGCATGATCGGCTTGGCGGCCGGATTCCTGCCGGCGCTGCCCTGGCCCGACTACCTCGGCCTCGACGCCTTCGCGAGCGACGCCGAGGCCAAGGCGGCGCGGCCCCGCAGGCGGCCGCCGCGCCGCTTGTGAGCGCCTCTGCTAGACTCGGCTGAGATGGTGCGCAAGCCACAGCCGGTGTTCCCAGGCGAAGCTCCCGAAGAGCCTTCGCGCATCGCCGCCGAGCTCTTCGTCGAGTGCCTCGAGGACGAGGGCGCCGAGTTCGTGTTCGGCATCCCCGGCGAGGAGACGCTGGACCTCAGCGAGGCGCTGGACCACTCCGAGCTCATCACCTTCGTGCCGGTGCGCCACGAGCAGGGCGCCGCCTTCATGGCCGACGCCTTCGGGCGCCTCACCGGCAGGCCCGGCGTGTGCCTCGCCACCCTCGGCCCCGGGGCCACCAACCTGGCCACGGGCATCGGCGACGCCACCCTCGACAAGGCGCCCCTTGTCGCGCTCACGGGGCAGATCCCCCTGGCCGGCATGCACAAGGAGACCCACCAGTTCATCGACACGGTCGAGATGCTGCGACCGATGACCAAGTGGAACACGCGCGTGCACGACCCGCGCATGATCAGCGAGGCGGTGCGCAAGGCCTTCTCCACGGCGGCTGCCGAGAAGCCGGGCGCGACTCACCTGGAGCTGCCCGAGGACGTGATGGCGACGCGCATCGTCGGGCGGCCGCTGCCGAAGGGGCCGCATCCGCTCGTCGAGGCGGACCCGGTGAGCCTGCTGCGCGCCGCGGAGCTGCTGCAGACGGCGCGCATGCCGGTGGTGCTCGCCGGCAACGGGGTGGTGCGCCAGGGCGCCGCCCAGGCGCTGCGCGCCTTCTGCGAGCAGACGGGCCTGCAGGCGATCACCACCTTCATGGGCAAGGGCGTCGTGGACGCCGCCTCGGAGCAGTTCCTGTTCACCGCCGGCCTCGCCTCCCAGGACTACGCCGGAGGGCTGCTGGGACACGTCGACCTGGTGGTGTGCGTCGGCTACGACATGATCGAGTGGCCGCCTTCGGCCTGGAACCCGGACGCGCGCGCGCGCATCATCTGCATCGACACGGAGATGCCCGAGATCGACGCGCACTACGTGCCCTCGGTGGAGCTCATCGGCGAGCTGAGCCGCATCCTCTACCAGCTCGCCGGTCTCCTCCAGGGCAAGGCCGTCGCCCACCTCGAGACGCGGCCCTACCGGCGCGCGATGCTCTCCGTCCTCGACCACGGCGAGGACGACGACTCGCCGGTCAAGCCGCAGCGCGTGCTGCGCGACCTGCGCGGCGCCATGGCGCCGAGCGACATCCTCATCTCGGACGTCGGCGCCCACAAGCTCTGGATCTCGCGCTTCTGGGAGGCGCGCGAGCCCAACACCGTGCTGATCTCCAACGGGTTCGCCGCCATGGGCTTCGCCCTGCCGGCGGCGATCGCCGCGTCCGTGGCGACGCGCGGCGAGAAGAAGGTCGTGGCCATCGCCGGCGACGGCGGCTTCCTCATGAACGTGCAGGAGCTCGAGACCGCCAAGCGGCTCGGCCTGCCCTTCGTGGTCCTCGTCTGGAGCGACGGCGGCTATGGGCTCATCGAGATGCACCAGCGCCGCAAGTACGGACGCGTCGCGGGCACCCGTTTCGAGAACCCCGACCTCGTGGCTCTCGCCCAGGCGTTCGGCGTGGAGGGTCTGCGCGTCGAGCGCGCGGGCGACTTCCTCCCGATCCTGCGCCGCGCCCTCGCCGCCTCGGGCCCGGTGGTGGTCGATATCCCCATCGACTACGGCGAGAACGCCAAGCTCGGCATGGACCTCTGGAAGCTCGCACCCCAGGACCTCGCCTGATTTTGTGCGGTCTTTCACGTTTTCGCCCACACTTGTTGGTGGAGCCCCGCGCCCGGCGGGCTGCTGGTCCTCCTGCCGGCCGTCATCGGGCTGGTCTACTGCTACGACCACCGTACACGCGCATCGCGCTGCTCAAGATCTGGGCGGCGCCGGTGCTCCTCGCCTGGCTCGCGGGCATCCTCGCGGGGTACGCGCTCGCCCAGGACGTCGAGCCCTACGACGAGCCGCCCGAAGACAGCGTGGCGCTGCACGCGGCGCCATCGGACACGCCCGGCTGATCCGGGCCGTGATCCGAAAAGACGACGAAGGCCGGGAGCGGCGTCGCCGCTCCCGGCCTTCGTTCGCGTCCGCCGTCACTCGCGGCCGAGCCGCCCCCGGCGACCCGCCCGCCTACGCCTCCAGAAGGATGGTCACCGGCCCATCGTTGACGAGCTCGACGTGCATGTGCGCGCCGAAGACGCCGGTCTCGACCGGCACCCCCTCGGCGCGCAGCGCGGCGACGAAGGCCTCGTAGACGGCTTCGCCGCGCTCCGGCCGCGCCGCCTGCGTGAAGCTCGGCCGGTTCCCTCTGCTCGCGTCGCCGTAGAGGGTGAATTGCGGGACGGCGAGCACCTCGCCGGCCACATCCGCCAGTGACAGGTTCATGAGCCCGCCGTCGTCCTCGAACACGCGCAGGCGGGCCGTCTTGGCGGCCAGCTTGCCGGCCGCCTCGGCGGTGTCGTGGTGCGCCACGCCCACGAGCGCCAGGAACCCATGGCCGATCTGCGCCACGTGCTCTCCGGCAACGTTGACGGAGGCGCGCCCCACGCGCTGGATGAGCACTCGCATGCCACGAGTGTACGCGCGCCGCCCTGCCGACGCTACAGCCGAGCGGGCGACGGCACTCGAAGCGCCGGTCTGCCGGTCGCCGTCCGGGCCGAGCGGGATTCGATAAAAGACCTGCAAACCCTGATGGTCCGCGGCGGATCGTAAAGTCTCGTCGGGCATGGCGGCGAGGGTTTGACACGCACGCGAATCGGTCATACCATAACCACCCCGTGAGACCTAGCACTCTTGCAGTAGGAGTGCCAACCATCAACCGCGTACAGAGGAGGGTTGCTGCATGAAGCTCAAGCCGCTCGAAGACCGCGTCATCATCAAGGCGGTCCAGGAAGAGGAAAAGACCGCCAGCGGCATCGTGCTCCCCGACACGGCCAAGGAGAAGCCGATGATGGGTGAGGTCGTCGCCGTGGGCGACGGCAAGTGGGACGAGGCGGGCGCCAAGCGTGTCCCGATGGACGTCAAGAAGGGCGACAAGGTCATCTACGGCAAGTACTCGGGCACCGAGTACAAGACCGCCGATGGTGACGAACTCCTGATCCTGCGCGCCAGCGAGATCCTGGCCGTAGTAGCGAAGTAGAGAGGAGGCTGACGAAGCGTGGCTAAAGAACTCAAGTACCATGACGAAGCCCGGCGCGCGCTCGAGCGCGGAGTGAACGCACTCGCCGACGCCGTGAAGATCACCCTCGGCCCCAAGGGCCGCTACGTGGTGCTCGACAAGAAGTTCGGCGCTCCCACGATCACCAACGACGGTGTGACCATCGCCCGTGAGATCGAGCTCGAGGACGTGTTCGAGAACCAGGGTGCGCAGCTGGTCAAGGAAGTCGCCACGAAGACCAACGACATCGCCGGTGACGGCACCACCACCGCTACCCTGCTGGCCCAGGCCATCGTGCGCGAGGGCTTGCGCATGGTCGCCGCCGGCGCCAACCCGATGGCCGTCAAGCACGGCATCGAGCAGGCTGTGGACGAGGCCGTCGCCTCCATCAAGAAGCAGTCCCAGGAGATCTCCGGCAAAGAGGAGATCGCCCGCGTGGCCACCATCTCCGCCCGCGACCGCGCCGTCGGCGATGTCATCGCCGACGCCATCGAGAAGGTCGGCAAGGACGGCGTGGTCAACGTCGAGGAGAGCAACACCTTCGGCCTCGATCTCGAGTTCACCGAGGGCATGCAGTTCGACAAGGGCTACCTCAGCCCGTACATGATCACCGACCCCGAGCGCATGGAAGCCGTGCTCGAGGACCCGTACATCCTCATCGCCAACCAGAAGGTCGGCGCCGTACAGGATCTCCTGCCGATCCTCGAGAAGGTCATCCAGGCTGGCAAGCAGCTGCTGATCGTGTCCGAGGATGTCGAGGGCGAGGCCCTCGCGACCCTCGTGGTCAACAAGCTCCGCGGCACGTTCACCAGCGTCGCCGTCAAGGCCCCCGGCTTCGGCGACCGCCGCAAGCGCATGCTCGAGGACATCGCCATCCTCACCGGCGGCGAGGTCATCACCGAGGAGATGGGCCTCAAGCTCGACAATACCCAGCTCTCGCAGCTCGGTCGTGCCCGCAAGGTCGTCGTGACGAAGGACAACACCACCATCATCGACGGCGCCGGCGATACCGAGACCATCAAGGGTCGCATCAAGCAGATCAAGGCGGAGATCGAGAACACCGACTCCGATTTCGACCGTGAGAAGCTCCAGGAGCGTCTCGCCAAGCTGGCCGGCGGCGTGGCCGTCGTCAAGGTCGGCGCGGCCACCGAGGTCGAGATGAAGGAGACCAAGCACCGCGTCGAGGATGCCCTCAACGCCACTCGCGCGGCCCTCGAAGAGGGCATCGTGCCGGGCGGCGGCGTCGTGCTCGTCAACGCCATCGACGCCATCAAGGTCGACAAGAAGTCCGACGACGTGGACTTCCGCTCGGGCAAGCAGATCATCGCCCGCGCCCTCGAAGAGCCGCTGCGTCAGATCGCCGAGAACGCCGGCCTCGAGGGTTCGGTCGTCGCCAACAAGGTCAAGACGCTCAAGCCTGGCGAGGGCCTCAACGCCGACACGGGCGAGTACGAGAATCTGATCAAGGCCGGCATCATCGACCCCGCCATGGTCACTCGCTCGGCGCTGCAGAACGCCGCGTCGATCGCCAAGAACATCCTCACCACCGAGTGCATCGTCGCCGACAAGCCTGAAGAGAGCGGCGGCATGGGCGGCGGCATGGGTGGGGGCGGCGGGATGCCTCCGGGGATGATGTGATCGAGAGTCTCTGACGAGACCCTCGAAAGAGCACGCCCCTTTCGCGTCGGCGGCGGGCGGGCCTCAGGGCCCGCCCGCCGCATTTCTTCGTCCTCTCGGTCGCCCGCGCGGACCGCGGCGTGTGGCCTTGACGCCGCCGCCGGGCGCCGCTAGCGTGCGGAACGAGTCCTTCCGGCGCCGCCTGAGACAGGTGGCGACACGCGTGAGTGAGGTGCTGCGGCGTGCGAGGTCGGCCAGAGACGAGCGGCGGGCGCCGCCGTGAGGCGCCCGCGACATGAGCGTGCCGCGCTACCATGGCAGCGTCGACGCGCCCGCCCTCCCTGGCGACTACCACGTGCACACGACCTTCTCGGACGGCGTCGGGAGCGTCGCCCAGTGCATCGAGCACGCCATCTCCGTCGGGCTGTCCGAGATCGGCATCGCCGATCACGTCTCGCCGGTGCAGCCCACGCCGTGGGACACCGCCAGCATCCCCTTCGCGCGCCTGGAGGAGTACGTCGCGGCGGTGCGCGAAGCAGGCGCCCGCTACGACGGGATCGCGGTGCTGCTCGGCATGGAGGCCGACTACGTCCCGCAGCACGAGAACGAGCTCCAGGCGCTGCTCGCCGCCATGCCTCTGGACTATGTGATCGGCGGCGTGCACGTTATCGACGGGTTCGAGTTCGACGATCCCGCGGCTCGTGACGACGAGCGCTGGTCAGACCCCGACGCGCTGTTCACCGCCTACTACGACATCGTGCGCAAGGCCGCGGAGTGCGGGTGCTTCGACGTCATCGCCCACTTCGACTACATCGGCCTCTGGGGGCATGCGCCGGGTCCTGCCGTGGGCGGGGCGGTGGTCGCGGCCCTCGACGCGGTCGCGGCATCGGGCGCCGCGCTCGAGCTCAACACCGACCGGATCAGCGACCCCGCCGGCGTCATGTATCCGTCCGATGAGGTGCTGCGCGCCGCCTGCGGGCGCGGCATCCCGCTGGTCATCAGCTCGGACGCCCACGCCGCCGAGCACGTCGGGCGGCTCTGGGACGAAGCGCTGGAGCGGGCCGCGCGCGCCGGCTATCGGGCGACGCTGCGTCTCTCCGACCGGCGCGTGGTGCCGCTCTCCGGAGGCTCGTTGCCTGGCGGGGGCTGATCGCCGTTCTCGCGGTAGGGTTAGGGAGGCAACCCGGACTCGATCGAGGTGGACCATGGAGGCCTGCAGGAACCTGATCGGTGGCGAGTGGGTCGGCGCGTCCGACCACGCGACCTTCGAGACGAGGAACCCGGCGCACAGCGACGAGGTGCTCGCGACCTTCCCCAGCGCGACGGCGGCCGACGCCGAGCGCGCCGTCGCGGTGGCGGCGGAGGCGTTCCCGGCTTGGGCGGCGACCCCGGCGCCGGCGCGCGGCGCCGTCCTGTTCCGCGCCGCCGAGCTCCTCACCGAGCGGCTCGACGAGGTCGCCAGGACGCTCACGCGTGAGGAAGGCAAGACGCTCGCCGAGGCCACCGGCGAGGTCACGCGTGCGCGTGACATCCTGCGCTATTTCGGCGGCGAGGGCTGGCG
Organism: uncultured Thermoleophilia bacterium; assembly: GCA_963709845.1. Lineage (GTDB taxonomy): Bacteria > Actinomycetota > Thermoleophilia > UBA2241 > UBA2241 > CAIXSE01. The sequence continues at coordinate 757,120 of CAVPXV010000006.1, read as the reverse complement.
GGTCGGCGGCGCCGTGCTGCCGGCCAACACGCCCGGCGCCTTGCTCTACAGCCGGCGCGAGCCGCTCGGCGTGGTGGCGGCCATCACCCCGTGGAACTTTCCCATCGCCATCCCCGCCTGGAAGCTCGCGCCGGCGCTCGCCTACGGCAACACGGTGGTCTTCAAGCCGGCCTCGTCCACGCCGCTTACGGCGCTCAGGCTGGTGGAGTGCCTGCGGGACGCCGGCCTGCCGGCCGGCGTCCTGAACTTCGTCACCGGCTCGGGCGCCGCCGTCGGCGACGCGCTCTCGTCGAGCCCGTTCGTGAGCGGCCTCAGCTTCACCGGCTCACACGTCACCGGCGCCGGCATCTACAAGAAGGCCACCGCGCACTTCGCGCGCGTGCAGCTGGAGATGGGCGGCAAGAACCCCACCGTGGTCCTCGACGACGCCGATCTCGGCCTCGCCGTGCGCCTGGCGGTGATGGGCGGCTTTGGCCTCACCGGGCAGAGCTGCACGGCCACCAGTCGCGTCATCGTCGAGGAGGCCCTCGCCGACCGCTTCGCCGCGGCCCTGGCGGAGGCCGCCGCGGCGCTCACCGTCGGCGACGGCCTCGCGGACGGCGTCCAGATGGGACCGGCCGTGAGCGAGGACCAGCTCGCCACCGATCTCGACTACATCGAGATCGGCCACAAGGAGGGCGCCGAGCTGCTCGCCGGGGGCGGCCGCGTCGGCGAGGGCGGCCACTTCGTGCGGCCCACCGTGTTCGACCATGTCGAAGCCGGCAGCCGCCTCGCGCAGGAGGAGATCTTCGGCCCCATCATCGGCATCGTACGGGCGCGCGACCTGGAGGACGCGCTCGCCAAGGCCAACGCCGTCGGCTTCGGCCTCGCCGCCAGCGTGGTCACCAACGACCTGCGCCGCGCGCTCACCTTCGTGGACCGCGTCGAGGCCGGCGTCGTCAAGGTCAACGAGCCCACCACCGGTCTCGCCCTGCAGGCGCCGTTCGGCGGGTTCAAGCAGTCGAGCGCCAACACGTTCAAGGAACAGGGATCCGCCGCGGTGGAGTTTTACACGCGCACGAAGACGGTGTACGTGACGTACGCGTGAGGTCGCCGCTGAGGGGTACATTCAACCCATGAGCACGGATGTCGACACGACCTACCGGCTCGTCGTCACCGGCCCGGCCCGGGACCGCTTGTACGAGCGCTTCAGCCGGCTCTTCTGGGGCCGCGAGGGCGTCGTCGTCATCAAGGACCGTCGCGTTGGGGAGCGGCGCCACGAGCGCGCCCCAGTGGGCGTCGAGCGCCGCCGCGACGAGCGCCGCCGCGCCCGTTCCACCTGGGTCGTCCCCCCCGACTGACGGGCCGGGAGATTCGCGGCCGCGAGCCACCCCCGTCACTTCTCCAGGGCGGGATCCTTCGCGTATACTCAGCGGACGTCCGTTCCGGTAATCCGTCGTGGAGGTTGACACTGATGCTGTTAATGGGTGAATCGATCAACGGGACGCGCAAGCAGGTCGCCGAGGCGATCCAGGCGCGCGATGCGGAGTTCATCAAGACCCTCGCCACCGATCAGGTCGAGGCCGGCGCGGCCTTGCTCGACGTCAACGGCGGCGTCGCCGGCGGCGACGAGATCGCGGACATGACCTGGCTCATCGAGACCGTCATGGGCGTCACCGACATGCAGCTCATGGTCGACTCGGCGAGCGCCTCCGTGCTCGAGCACGGCGTCCAGATGATCATCGACAAGGGCGGCCAGGTGCCGTTCATCAACTCGATCAGCGGCGAGCAGGCGCGCATCGACGCCGTCCTGCCGCTCGTTGAGAAGTACAAGTGCCCGGTCATCGCCCTGTGCCTGAGCGAAGAGGGCATCCCGCCGACCGCCGAGGACCGCTTCGTCGTGGCCAAGCAGCTGCACGACCTGTGCACCGGAGCCGGACTGCCGGCCGAGGATCTGTGGGTCGACCCCCTCGTCCTCTCGGTGTCGGCCGACCCGAGCGCGCCCGGCGTCACCATGGCGACGCTCAAGATGGTCAAGGAGCGCCTGCCCGTGCGCACCACCGGCGGCCTCAGCAACGTGAGCTTCGGGCTGCCCAACCGGCCTTTACTCAACCGCACCTTCGTGGCGATGTGCGGAGGTCTGGGCATCGACGGCCTCATCGTCGACGTGCGCAACAAGCAGATGATGGCCACCGTGAAGTCCATCGAGGCGCTGCGCGGTGAGGACAACTTCTGCGGCAACTACCTCAAGGCGCACCGCGCCGGCCTTCTGGAATAGCCGTGATCGGGGCGCCCAGGGCGCGTGCGCGCGACCTCGGCATCGCCATCGGCGTTCTGCCCGCGGGGCCGCTGAACGCCATCACCGACGTGCCCGGCGTCAGCGTCGGCCACTGTACGGTCTCGTGGGGCGGGGCGGAGCTGCCGCACGGCAGCGGGCCCGCCCGCACGGGCGTCACGGCGATCTTTCCGCACGGCGACGACATCTGGCACAACCGCGTCGTCGCCGGCGCCTTCGCGGCCAACGGCGTCGGTGAGGTCATCGGCATCAGCGCCATCCGCGAGTGGGGTCTCATCGAGACGCCGGTGCTGCTCACGAACTCGCAGAGCGCCGGCGCCGTGTTCGACGCCACGGTGCGCTGGATGATGGACGGCAACCCGCTGGCGGGCATCGAAGACGCGGTCATGCCGGTGGTCGGCGAGTGCGACGACGGGTTCCTCAACGACCTGCGCGGCATGCACGTGCGCGAGGAGCACGTGCGCGCCGCCCTCGACGGCGCCGCGGCCGGTCCAGTGGCCGAGGGCGGCGTCGGGGCCGGCACGGGCATGAGCTGCTTCGACTTCAAGGGCGGCATCGGCACGTCGTCGCGCCTCGCGCGGGCTCACGGTGAGTCCTACACGGTCGGCGTGCTGGCGCTGACCAACTTCGGCGTGCGCCACCGTTTCCTCGTGGACGGCGTGGCCGTGGGCCGGGAGATCGATGACCTCATGCCGGCCGAGAACCGCCAGGGTTCGTGCATCGTGGTGCTCGCCACGGACGCGCCGCTGAGCTCGCGGCAGTGTGAGCGCATGGCCAAGCGCTGCGCGCTTGGCCTCGCGCTCACGGGCTCCTACGCGGCGGACGGCAGCGGCGAGATCATGGTCGCGTTCTCCACGGCCGAAAGGACGCCGCGCGTGTCGCCGGAACCGCGGGTCGTCGTCTCGGTCGCCAACGACCACATGCAGGGCCTGTTCGAGGCTGCCGTGGACGCCACCGCCGAGAGCGTCGTCAACTCCATCTGCGCGGCACGCACCACCGTCGGCCGCGACGGCAACACGGCTCACGAGCTGCCCCTCGGGCGCCTCGTCGACGTCATGAACAGGCACGGGCACGAGGCGCGGCTGCCCGGCGAGGTCTAGCCCGGCTTGCCGCGCCGCGCGCCCGACGACTACTATGGGGCCAACGCAGGAGGGTCGCCTCTCCTGCATCCAATGGCGTCGCGCGCCGGCGCCGAAGCCGGGGTACGCGGGTGAGCCGCGCGAGCCGTGCGCGGACCCCGTCCGCCTGTGCTGGTCGGCAGGCATCCCGACCACCTGGGCCGGTCGCGCGCCGTGGGTCGGCGCGTTTCGCGGCCCTGTGAGCGACGACTTCATCATGACGTGGGACCGGCAACCGCGGATTTGAGAAGGAGGTAGGGGCCCGCTCAGTTCGGGGCTGGACGTCCGGCGGGCCCGGACAGCTGTGGACAAGCGACGATACTTCTTTCGCAAGATCCTGAACGCCGTGCTCACCATCATCCTCGTGGCGTCGTTCAATTTCGCACTCTTCCGGATCCTCCCCGGAGACCCGGCGCGCTTGCTGCTCCCCAAGGGCAAACAGCCCCCCGAGGCGGTGGCCAAACAGCGGGCGATCTTCCACCTCGACCAACCGATGTGGAAGCAGTTCATGCTCTACTGGGGCGACACCGTCCAGGGCAAGTTCGGCATGTCGTTCGCCGAGAAGCGGCCCGTCTCCCAGGTCGTCGCCGAACGCGTGTGGCCTACGGTGCTGCTGGTCGGGGTGGGGACCATCTTCGCCACCATCATAGGCATGATCACCGGGGTGTTCGCGGGCTGGCGAAGAAACGGCTCCTTCGACGTTGTGACGACCAACACCGGCATGGTGCTGTACGCCATGCCGACGTTCTGGTTCGGCCTCCTGATGATCATGCTCTTCTCCACCAAGCTGCGCTGGTTCCCGACGGGGCGCATGGCTGAGCCGGGCGTGGAGCTCAGCGGCTGGCCGGCGTTCACCTCGCTCATGCACCACCTCTTCCTGCCGGCCTTCACCTTCGCGATCGCCTACGTGGGTGAGTACCACCTCATCATGCGCAGCTCCATCACCGGCGTCATGAAGGAGGACTTCGCGCTCACGGCGCGCGCCAAGGGCCTCTCCGAGAACAACGTGCTCTGGCGTCACGTCGTGCCCAATGCCATGCTGCCCACGGTCACCATCGTGATGATGAACCTGGGCTTCGTGATGTCCGGCGCCATCCTCGCGGAGAGCGTGTTCAACTGGCCCGGCCTGGGTCTGCTCTCCTACGACTCGATGAACAAGCGCGACTACCCCGTGATGCAGGCCGTGTTCCTCATCGCCAGCATCGCCGTGATCGTCGCCAACCTCATCGCCGACATCATGTACTACTATCTCGACCCGCGGGTGCACGCATGATCCCCCGCCGCTTCAGAAACTGGATCCTCTTCTGGACGCCGGTGGCGTGGCTGGTGCTCGAGTTGATGACGTACCCCAAGGACATCTGGTGGTCTGGCGGCGCCGGGACGATGCTCAAGGGCTTCTTCGCCAACACCGTCGCCGACTACCCGGTGTGGGTGCTGGTGGTCGCCGCCGTGTGCGTCCTCGCGGCAGGCATCCTCAGCGTCGTTCGCAAGACGAAGGCAGTCGTGTTCAGCTACCTGCTGATCGTCATCGGCGTCGTCTTCGCCGTTTGGGCGTTCCTCGCCGGCGGCGGCCCGACCACCTGGTCAGTCAGCGCCAACGTCATCAGCTACGACTGGGTGTTCCAGACGATCGTGGTCGTGCTGGCCGGCGTGGCGGCCTACTTCTGGGCCGTCGGCAACCCCGAGCGCGCCGAACTCCTGACCTGGAACACGCATCAGGTCTGGCGGCTCTACCGGGGCAACTGGCAGGGCATGCTCGGCCTCGGCATCCTGCTCTTCTTCACGGCGATGGCGCTCCTCGCCCCATTCCTGATCAGCCATGCCCTGCTCGACCCCAACGCTCAGATCGCGGATCCCGCCACAGGCCAACTCTTCCTCCAGTATCACCCGCCCACCCTGTACTGGCCCAACCTCTTCGGCACCGACCAGGTCGGCCAGTCCGTGCTTGCGCAGTTCATCTGGAGCGCGCGCATCTCGCTGGTGGTCGGTCTCCTGGCTGCCGTCGGCTCCACCGTCGTGGGCGCCGGCATCGGGATCATCGCCGGGTTCTACGGCGGCTGGCAGGGCGAGGTGTGGATGCGCCTCACCGACGCCTTCCTGGTCATCCCCTGGCTCCCTCTGGCGATGGTCCTGGCCGCCGCCTGGGGCCAGAACTACGGGATCATCATCATCATCATCGCCATCACCAGCTGGCCCGGCACTGCCCGCGTGATCCGCTCGGACGTGCTGCGCGTGCGCGAGCTGCAGTTCATCGAGCGCGCCCGCGCCATCGGCTCGAGCAACACTCACATCATGCGCAAGCACGCCCTGCCCAACGTGATGCCGCTCATCTTCGCCAACCTGGTGCTCGTGGTGGCGATCGCCATCCTCTCCGAGACCACGCTGTCGTTCCTCGGCCTCGGCGACCCGCTCAACTTCAGCTGGGGCATGATGCTGCGCAACGCCTGGATCAACGGCGCCGCCGGCCTGCCCGCGTGGTGGTATCTGCTGCCGCCGGGCATCGCCATCGTGCTCGTGGTGCTGGCCTTCACGTTCATCGGCACAGCCTACGAGGAGGTCCTCGATCCCAAGCTGCGCAAGCGCGAGGACAGCGGCGGCGAGAGCCGCTTCGCGGCGCGCACCGAGACGCCGGTGGCGGCCATGGGCGGCGCCGGCGTGGGCGGCGGGGCCGCGATCTTCACCCCCGGCCAGCAGACCGACGACGCCATGCCCGACTTCGACAAGCCCGCCGGGGGCAGCATCGGCAGCCCCGAGAGCGGCGGCTGGGTCGGCGGCCACATACGCGACGACGAGGAAGGGGACGAGCAATGAGCCCCGCCAAGACGAAGGCCGAGGCCGCCGCCAGGAAGCCGCTCGAACGCCTCGAGCACAAGGGCCTGCTCGAGGTGCGCGAGCTCACCACCCACTTCAAGCTGGGCGTCGGCGACGTCAAGGCCGTCACCAGGGTCAGCTTCGACGTCGAGCCGGGGGAGAGCCTCGGCCTCGCCGGCGAGAGCGGCTGCGGCAAGACCACGGCCGCCCTCTCCATCCTCAAGCTGCTGCCCGAGAACGGCCGCATCGTCAGCGGCGAGGTGCTCTTCGACGGCCGCAACCTCGCCAAGCGCACCGAGTTCGGCATGAGCAAGATCCGCTGGAAGGAGATCAGCATCATCTTCCAGGGCGCGATGAACGCGCTCAACCCCGTCCAGGAGACGGGCAAGCAGATCGCCGAGCCCATCTGTCTGCACGAAGGCCTCAGCGAGAAGCAGGCGATGGTGCGCGTGCGCGAGCTCTACGACCTCGTCGGCATCAGCCAGAAGCGCGTCATGGACTTCCCGCACCAGCTCTCCGGCGGCATGCGCCAGCGTGCCATGATCGCCATGGCGCTGGCCTGCAACCCGAAGCTGGTCATCGGCGACGAGCCCACCACGGCGCTCGACGTGATGGTGCAGGCGCAGATCCTCGAGCTCATCGAGCGCCTGCGCAAGGAGCTCGACCTCTCCTTCATCCTCATCAGCCACGACCTCTCGGTGATGGCCGAGACCTGCGACAAGGGCGTCATCATGTACGCCGGCGAGGTCGTCGAGAGCGGCACCACCGCCGACATCTTCAACAACGCCACGCACCCCTACACGCGCCAGCTGATCAAGGCGTTCCCCAACATCCACGAGAAGCGCGAGATGGTGAGCTCGATCAAGGGCGACCCGCCGAACCTCATCGACCCGCCGGCGGGCTGCGGCTTCTGCCCGCGCTGCGACGTGAAGATCGCCAGCTGCGAGACCGAGCATCCGGACCTGGTCGAGGTCGAGCCCGGCCACTTCGTGCGCTGCGTCCACGCCGTGAAGGGGGTGTGACGATGGCCACGACCAAGGACGCCCCCGCCGCGAGAGAGCAGGGCGGCAAGAGCTCCGTCAGCGCCGCCGACCTCGCCGCGGCGACGGCCGAGGGCGGCGTGCTCTTCGACATCAAGGACCTCGAGGTCTACTTCCCCATCCACGAGGGCTTCTTCAAGAGCATGGTCGCCACCGAGAAGAAGTACGTGAAGGCGGTGGACGGCATCTCCTTCCAGGTCCGGCAGGGCGAGATCCTGGCGCTGGTCGGCGAGTCCGGCTGCGGCAAGACCACGACCGGCCGCACGATGCTGCGCCTCGAGGAGCCCACCGGCGGCCACATCCTCTACAAGGGGCTCCCGGTCGAGAAGTTCTCCAAGAGCACGCTGCACGAGTACCGCAAGAAGGCGCAGATCATCTTCCAGGACCCCTACAACTCCATCAACCCCAAGCAGACCATCTTCGACATCGTCGCCGAGCCGCTCGAGGTGAACGGCATCACCTCGAGCGAGCGCGAGAAGGAGGAGCGCGTCATCAAGGCGATCAACGAGGCGGGCCTGCGGCCGGCGACGGAGTACCTGTACCGCTACCCGCACGAGCTCTCCGGCGGGCAGCGCCAGCGCGTCTGCATCGCCGGCGCCACCGTGCTCGACCCGGACGTGATCGTCGCCGACGAACCGGTCGCCAGCCTGGACGTCTCCATCCGTAACGACATCCTCAAACTGATGGTCGAGCAGAAGGAGAAGATGGGCGTCACGTACATCTTCATCACCCACGACCTCTCGCTGGCCTGGGCGATCAGCGACCGCATCGCCGTCATGTATCTCGGGCGCATCGTCGAGATCGGCGACACGCTCGAGGTCGTGGCCGACCCGCAGCACCCCTACACCAAGGCGCTCATCAGCGTGATCCCCGTTCCGGACCCGCTCGCCAAGCGCGAACACGTCATCCTCAAGGGCGAGACCCCGAACCCGGTCGACATCCCCTCCGGCTGCCGCTTCCACCCGCGCTGCCCCGAGGTCATGGACGCCTGCAAGGAGACGGACCCCGAGGACGTGCAGATCGCCGGCGACCACTACGCCGCCTGCCTGAGGATCGGGGAGTGACCTGGCGCCCGGGCGGCGGCCGGCCGGGGGGTCGGCCGCGGCCCGGCGCTCGATGCTCCACCCGGCCCGGGGCGCGGGCCGACCACCGCGGAGGACGGTGCCATGAACGACCCTGTGAGCGACATCTGGCCAGACGCGGCCATCGAGGCGATCCACCTGGCGTCCCTGGCCCTGCTCGAGCGCGCCGGCGTCAAGGTCGAGTCGCCGGCGGCGACGGCGCTGCTCCTCGGCGCCGGCTGCTCCACCGGCGCGGGCGGGCGCGTGCTGGTCCCGCGCGGGGTCGTCGCGGATGCCCTGGCCGCCTGCCCCGCGACCTACGTGCTCGCCGCGCGCGACCCCGAGCGTTCGCTCGTCATGGACGGTGAGCCGGGGACCACCTACGTGCACAACCTGGGGGGCGCCCGCGACGTCGTCGACCCGCGCACGGGCGCCGGGCGCCGCGCCACCTTGCGCGACCAGGTCCTCGCGACGCGCGTCATGCACAGCCTTGTCCACCAGAGCCAGGTGACCTCTCTCTGGCAGCCGGAGGACGTCCCGGATCTTCTCGAGCCGCTCTACTCCTACCTGGTCCTCGCCGTCGAGACCGACAAGGCGATCGGCGGTCCGGGCATCTCCCACCCGTTCCAGGCCAGATACCTTCAGGAGATGGCCCAGGCGGTCACCGGCGCCGACGGTTCCGGCGGCGTCTACCCGGTCGATCTTGCCTTCTCACCCGTCAGTCCGCTCATCCTCGGCGGCGACGTCACGGACGCGCTCGTGGAGCAGGTCCGCCGCGGCGGCGTCGTGGTGGAGATCCTTCCGTGTCCGGCGGCCGCCACCACCGCGCCCGGCGCCCTGTCGGCGGCCATTGCCCAGCAGAACGCAGAGGTCCTCGCCGGCGTGGTGCTCGCGCAGCTCGCCGCGCCGGGCACGCCCGTGTACTACGGGCCGCGGCTTAGCGCCGTGGACCCGCGCAGCGGCGTGGTCGTGTCCGGCACCCCCGAGACCGGCGTCGCCTCCGTGGCGGCGGTGCTTCTCGCACGCCGCTACGGGCTGGCCTGCGACTGCTACGGGCCGTGCAGCGACAGCAAGGTCGTCGACGCGCAGTTCGGCTACGAGCGCGCCGTCAATGCATTCCTCGGGCTCCTGGCGCGGCCGCGACTGCTGTCTGGCATCGGCGAGATCCAGGCCGGAATCGCCAGCTGCAACGAGATCCTCGTGATCGATGACGACGTGCTCCACAACGCGTTCTACGCGCTCACGCCGCGCCCCTGGGACGCCGACGCGCTCGACCTCGAGGCGATGGTCGACGGCGTCCTCTCCGGGCGCGGCTTCCTCGGCACCAAGCATACGCGCCGGTACATCCGTAGTGAGTTCGTGACGCCGCTGCTCGGCTACCGCGGCGGCCTCGGCGATTGGCTCGCTGCGGGGCGTTCGGGCCTCGTCGACCTCGCCTCCGAGCGGGTCGCGGACATCGTCGCCCGTCCGGCTCTCGGTCTGCCGGCGGACGTGCTCGAGGAGCTCTGCCGGCTCATCGGCGCCTGTGCCGCGACCGTCGGCGTGCGCGAGTACCCGGACCCGCGCCGCGCGCTCGGGTAGTAGACTCCGGAGGCGGCCCGGTCCAGAAGGCCGCCGAGGGGCAAGCGACGATCGGGATGGGGCAGATGGCGATCCCGTTTCCGCACATCCGTGCTTCGGGCTCCTACCGGGAGCTCGGCCGCGCCGTGGGCGAGGGCGGGCGCGAACAGGTACGCGCCTCGGTCGCCTTCTTCCGCGACAACTTCGAGGCCATGACGGCCGGGCGCCTGAGCTTCGCCGAGGCGGAGCGGCAGGCGCTCGCCTACGCCGCGCACGCGCGCCGACTGCTACCGCAGCACGTGGACGAGCTCGAGGGCCTGGCCGAGGGCTCGGGCCTCAGCTTCTCCGAGCTGCTCGTGCTCAACTGCGGCGAGGAGTTCACCTCGGACGAGCTCGCGAGCGGCGAGGCGCCGGACCTGGCGCCCGGATCGCCGCGCGGCGGCGACCACTGCACGGCCGTGGCCGTCAGCGCCGGGGGCCGTCACGTCGTCGGTCACAACATGGACTGGTACGTGATCGACGCCGTCAACAACGTCTTCTTCGACCTCACCGGCCCCGACGGCACGCGGGTGATGGGCATCGCCGGGGCGCCATACCTCCTGATGCTGGGCATGAACTCGCACGGCGTGGGCAGTTTGAGCAACTCGGTGCACTCGGCCGACAACCGTATCGGCGTGCCCAACGCGTTCGTGCGCCGCTCTACCCTGGACGCGCCCACCGTGGAAGAGGCGCGCGCCCGCGGGCTTGTGGCGCAGCGCGCGCGCGGCACCAACCACGTGTTCGCCGACACCTCCGGCGTCCTGTGGGACGTCGAGACGTCGGCCACGGCCAGCGCCTTCATGGACCACACCGCAGTGGGCTACCTGGCGCACACCAACCACTACGTCTCCGCGGAGGTCACGCCCTATGAGGGCGCCTCGCACGAGGAGTCGCACCAGCGCCTTTCGACGGCGGAACGGCTGCTGGCCGAGGGCCTGGCGCGCGGCGACGATCCGGTCGCGCTCGTGGCGGCAGCGCTGCGCTGCCACGGACCGTCAGGCGACGTCGCCATCTGCGGCCATCCGGAGGAGGGCGAAGCCCCGGCGGACCAGGGCATGACCGTCGGCAGCATGATCTGCGACCTGGACGAGCGCCGCGTCCACGTCTGCGCCGGGCCGCCCTGCGAGAACCCATACCAGGTCTTCGCGATGTAGGCGCCCGGTTGCCCGCCGCTCACCTCGACATCGTCATCGCCAACGGCCGCATCGTCGACGGCTGCGGCAACCCCTGGTTCCACGGGGACCTGGGGCTGCGCGGCGACCGCGTCGCCGCCGTAGGCGCGCCCGGCGCCCTGCGCGGCCGGCGCCTCGTGGACGCCGGCGGCCGCTACGTGGCGCCGGGCTTCGTGGACCCGCACACGCACTCCGACATCTCCATCCTCCAGCAGCCGCGCGCGGAGTCGGCCGTGCGCCAGGGCGTCACCACGCACGTCACCGGCAACTGCGGGATGTCGCCGGCGCCTCTGGCCGCCGCGCATCGCGAGGACGCGCGGCACAACTGGGCTCACTACTGGGACATCTCCGGCGTGGGGTGGGAGTGGAGCACGTTCCGCCAGTATCTGACGGCGCTTGAGCACTGTGGCGGCGCGATCAACATCGCGCCGCTCGTCGGGCACGGCGCGCTGCGCCTGGCGGCGATGGGGTTCGCCGAGCGCGCCGCCGGGGAGAGGGAGCTGCGGCGCATGGAGCGGCTGCTCGACGCCGCCATGCGCGCCGGCGCGCATGGCATGTCCAGCGGTCTCGTCTATCCGCCGGGCTGCTTCGCGGACACGGCGGAGCTGACCCGCCTGTGCCGGACGGTGGCGCGCTACCGGGGGATCTACACGTCGCACGTGCGCGGCGAGCGCGAGACGATCCTCGCCGCGGTCGCCGAGGCCATCGCCATCGGTCGCGCCGCCGGCGTGCCCGTGGAGGTGTCGCACAACGCCCCCAAGTGGGGCGCGCCCGACGACGCGCACGCCAATCTGGCGATCCTCGAGGACGCGCGTCGCGCGGGCATGGACGTGACCACCGACAACGATGTGCACACGGACCTGGGCCCGCGCCTCTCGCGCGCCCTGCCGCAGCCGGTGCTCGATCTCGGCCACGACGCGCTCATGGATCTGCTGCGCGACGCGGACGCGCGCGCGCGGCTGCGCCGGGACATCGCCGAGGACCGTCTGCCCGGCGCCGGCTACACGGGCCTCGTGCGTCACGGCCGCTTCGACCGCATCGTCGTGCTGCACGCCGCGCGTCACCCCGAGGTCCGCGGCCGCTCCGTGGCCGACATCGCCGCCGCGCGCGGCGCCGACCCCTTCGACACGTTCCTCGACCTCATCCTCGAGGAGGACGACCGGGTGGTCGGCATCTTCGACTACGTCGACGAGGCCGACATCCGCGCCTTGCTCGTCAGCCCGCTGGCTATGGTGTCCTCCGACGGGCTCGTCATGGCGCCCGCGGACACGCTTTCCGACCCGTCGCTCTACTGGCCCTGCAGCTACGGCGAGTACCCGGGCATCCTCGAGCGCTACGTGCGCGAGGAGCCAGTGCTGCGCCTCGAGGAGGCGGTGCGCAAGATGACCTCCTTTCCGGCGCAGCGCTTCCGCCTGTCCGACAGGGGCGTGCTGCGTCCCGGCCTGCGCGCCGACGTCGTCGTGTTCGATCTCGAGCGCGTGCGCGACCGGGCCACCAACAGGTTCCCGCACAGCTTCCCGTTCGAGAACATCCCGCACGCCCACCCGGAGGGCATCGACTGGGTGGTCGTCAACGGCGTGCCGGTGCTCGAGGAGGGCGAGCACACCGGCGCACTCCCGGGCCGCGTCCTGCGCCGCTCCTGAAGCCGGCGCGGAAGACTCCGCTCCAGAACGTACAAAGTTCGATGGGACAGTCTGGCTCGAGGTCTCGCGCTGTCCTAGGACATGATGTAGAATCCGCGCCGTGATCACCGTCCAGGACATCCTCGAGATCCCCGATCTCGACCTCAGGCTTCTCGCCGGGGCCAAGTCCTCCAGCAACCCCGTGCGCTGGGTGCACATCACCGAGGTGCCGGACCCCACGAGGTGGCTCAAGGGCGGCGAGCTGCTGCTCACGACCGGCTACGGGTTCGTGGGCGCGGAGGAGCAGCAGGAGGCGCTGCTCACCCGGCTCATCGACCACAACATCTCCGGGCTCGGGTTCGGCACCGGCTTCAGCTTCGACAAGGTCCCCCCGGTGCTCGTGCGCGTCGCCGAGGAGTATGGCTTCCCCCTCTTCGAGGTGCCCTATCACGTGCCGTTCATCGCCATCACCGAGGCGGTGGCCTCGAAGATCGTCAACGAGCAGTACTCGCTCCTGCAGCGAAGCCTCGCCGTGCACGAGAAGCTCACCAAGATCGTGCTCGAGGAGAAGGGTCTCGACGCCATCCTGTCGACGCTGTCGGCTCTCGTGGGCTGCTCCGCCGTGCTGTTCGACTTCCACGGCGTGGTGCTCTGCGAGGCCGCCTATCGCCGGCATCTGGGCAGCGAGCTCATCGCCGACCTCTGGCACCAGATCGGCGACCGCCGCGCCAACCGCCAGAACTTCGCTCTCAGCGTGGAGGGCGTAGGCTCCGGCGTGCAGGTGTACCCGGTGGTGGCCTCGCACCGCATCGGTGCCTTTCTCGCCGTGGTCAAGGACAGCGGCGACTTCAGCGAGTACGACCGCATCATCCTGCACAACGTGGTCACCGTGACGGCGCTGGAGCTGGTCAAGAAGAAGGCCGTCGCCGAGACCGAGAAGCGGCTCGCCGGCGACTTCTTCGACGAGCTCATCGCCAGCGACCTCTACGAGGAGGAGATCGCCAGGCGCCTGGCCTTCTTCGGCCTCGACCCGCAGGCGCCGCACCTCATCATCCTCGTCGACGTCGACGGCGCCGCCGACGGCGAGGGCGGCGCCGTGCCCCCCGACGTGAAGGAGCGCCTGCACTGGGCGGTGGACGAGTTCATGGCCCGGCGGGACGTGCTGTTCATCTCGGCGTCGCACGGCGACACCGTGGTCATCCTGGTGCAGCCGGGCAAGAACGAGGCCAGGGCCGTCATCGCCATGGCCGCTGAGCTTCAGGCCTCGATCGACCAGCTGCTCCCGGAGATCAGCGTCTCGGTCGGCATCGGGCGCCCACATCGCCAGCTCGTCGACCTGCGCCAGAGCTACTACGAGGCCAGCTACGCCATCAAGATCCGCAAGCTCAAGGGCGAGCCGGGCGTCATCGCCAGCTTCGACGACCTCGGCTCCTACGGCCTGCTGCTCGGCCTGCAGGACACGCTCTCTCTCGAGGTCTTCTACGACAGCGTCCTCGGCAAGCTCCAGGAGTACGACGAGCAGAACACCAGCGATCTCGTCAAGAGCCTCGCCTTCTTCCTCGAGGCCAACGGCCACTGGGGCGACGCGGCGGAGAAGCTCTACGTGCACCGCCACACGCTGCGCTACCGCATGAAACGCGTGGAGGAGATCACGGGGCGCGACCTCGACCTGTCGCAGGACCGCATGGAGTTCTGGCTCGCGCTCAAGGCGAAGGAGCTCATCGACCAGTCCAAGAAGGGCAAGTCGGTCTAGGACATCACCAGCGAGCCGTTGTCGACGACCACGTTGACGCCGGTCACGCCCTCCGTCTCCAGGCAGAAGCGCACTGCGTTCCCCACGTCTCCGGGCAGTACCAGGCGCTCGCTCGCCACCTTGGCGGCGGCGCGCAGCGTGGCGGCCCGGTGCTCGTCGTCGGCGAGGTCCACGGGGCCGGGCGCGACGCCGCACACGCGCACCCCGTCACCAGCCCACGCTCTCGCGAGCTCCTTGACGAGGTGGATCTGGGCCGCCTTGGCGGCGCCGTGCGCCGCGAACGCGGCCCAGGGCTGTAGCCCGAGGTAGTCCGTAAGCGCGACGACGACCCCTCCGGTGCCCGCCGCCACGAACCGCTCGCGAGCCGCGCAGGCGGCGAAGAAGAAGCCCTTGGCGATAGTGTCCAGCGAGCCGTCCCAGGCCGCCTCGTCGAGCCGCTCTGGCGGCGTTGGCACGAACGGGCCGGAGGCGGCGAAGACGAGGGCGTGAAGGCCGCCGAGGGCCTCGGCGCCGTCCGTCGCCAGGCGTGTCGCCCCGGCCGCGGTGCTCACGTCGCCGGCGACCGCGACGGCCAGCGGCGCGCCCGCGGCGCGCAGCGCCGCCACCTGCGCCTCGGTCTCGGCGCCGGCGTGGCGCGACGAGACGCACACTGCGGCGCCGTGCGCGGCCAGGTCCAGGGCGAGGGCGCGGCCGAGGCGGCGCACGCCGCCCACCACGAGGATCTGCGCGCCGGCGACGTTCACGCCGGCTCCCCCAGGTGCTCGTAGAGCACGGCGGCGATGGCCGCGATGGCGGCTGGGGCCCTGGCCGTCTGCGCCGCGTCCAGGGCCTTGCAGAACACGACCATGACGATCGGCGCCCCGGACGGGGTGAGGACCACGGCGGCGTCGTTGCTGGTGCCGGCGACGCCGCCGGTCTTGTTGGCCACGAAGAGGCCGGCCGGCAGGCCGGCGGGGATCTTGTCGCGCCACTCCTGCCTGCTCATGATCTGGAGCATCAGGCGGCACGACGGGGCCGAGGCACAGCGATGCTCGACGATCATCGCAAGCAGCTCCGCCAGGTCGGCGGGCGTCCCCATGTTGTCCAGCGCCTGGTCGACGGCGTAGGCGTCGGCGAAGTCGCGCGACTCGTCGAGCCCCCAGCGCTGGTCGTAGAGGTGCTGGAAGCCGGCGCCGCTCAGGCGCGCGTTCTCCTCGAGGACCCGGGCGAACGTCTCCTCGCGGCGGCCGCCCGCCTCGACGGCGCGCCACTTCGCGACCAGTTCGGGCCCGCTCAGGCCCCGCCACTCGTCCCCGGCGCCGCACTGCATGAGGTAGTACTCGCGGCCGGGCATGGCGCAGTCGATGCCGTGGAGTCCGAGGCCCGCCATGGTCTGGTTGACTTCGCCGAGGCCGACGTGGCGCCAGAGCATGTCGGTGGCCGTGTTGTCGCTCACGGTGATCATCAGGTAGAGGAGGTCGCGCACGCTGGGGCTGAGGCCCTCGTGGCAGTGCATCAGGATGCTCCCGGGGCTCTTGTCCGCCTCGATCAGCCGGAGACGCTCGCCGAGGCGCAGGCTGCCGGAGTCCACCCGGCGCATCACTTCGACCATCACGGGGATCTTGAAGCAGCTGGCCATGGGGAACGGCTCGTCGCCGTTCACGCTCACGGTCGCCTGGCTCGCGAGATTGCGGGCGACGACCCCGACTGTGCCGCCAAGCTCGCCGGCGATGGCCGCGAGGGCGTCATGGACGTGCGCCTGATCGACCATGCGACGCCTCCCTCCGTAGCCTGTGATAAAGATATACGAGCCGGACGATCTCGGGCCAGTGGGCCCGCGGCGCGGCGGACCGAGGAGGGCGCGTGGCGCGCGAGCTTGACCCCGTGGACAAGACCATCATCGGCCTCCTGGGCGAGGACGGCCGCCTGTCGCTGGCGGACGCCGCGCTGAGGGCCCGCGTGTCGCGTCCCACCGTCACCTCGCGTCTCAACGCGCTGCTGGCCGACGGCGTGCTGCGTGTCGCCGGCCTGGTCGACGCGTTCCAGGCCAAGGGCCTCACCACGGCGCTCGTCGGTCTGACGGTGGACAAGCACCGTCTCGACGAGAAGGTGGAGCAGATCGCCGCCCTGCCCGAGGTGACCTGGGCGGCGGTCGTCGCCGGCCGCTACGACATCATGGCCGAGATCGCCACGGAAGAAGGCATGAACGGCCTCTACGACTTCCTCAACGTCTCGCTGCGCGAGGTGGGCGGCATCAACTCCAGCGAGATGTTCGTCGTGATGAAGGCGCGCAATCGCTGGACGCTGCTGCCCTCCAGTATGCGTCGCGGCTGGGCCGACCGGCCGCCGAACGGCGGCTGAGAGGGCCGTGTCGCAGGCCGCGCTCCGCGGCCGGCCGTTTCACACATCGTTCGGTAGTGCGTACTTTCTCTTTCCGTTTTGGTCTTTTCTGTGCGCTTTTGTGTGCTAGACTGCCAATCGATGGGCCGCTGGGCCCACGCCCGTATCGTCAGGGAGCCAACCGGATGAGGAGCGAGGAGGAGCCATGATCGTCGGTGTTCCCAAGGAGATCAAGAACGAGGAGTACCGCGTCGCGGTCACGCCCAACGGCGTGAAAGAGTTCGTGCGCGCCGGCCACAAGGTCATGGTCGAGGCTGGGGCCGGAGTGGGCTCGGGTTTCGCCGACAAGGAGTACAAAGCCGCCGGTGCCGAGATGGCGAA
Organism: uncultured Thermoleophilia bacterium; assembly: GCA_963709845.1. Classification (GTDB taxonomy): domain Bacteria; phylum Actinomycetota; class Thermoleophilia; order UBA2241; family UBA2241; genus CAIXSE01. Next base: position 739,969 of record CAVPXV010000006.1, on the reverse strand, counting down.
GGTCGAGGACGTCTTCGCCAAGTCCGACATGATCTACAAGGTCAAGGAGCCGCTCCCGCAGGAGTGGCCGATGTTCAAGCCCGGCCAGATCCTCTACACGTACCTGCATCTGGCCGCCGCCTACGCGAAGGACCTCACCAAGGGCATGCTCAAGTGCGACATCCGCGGCATCGCCTTTGAGACCGTCGAGCTCCCCAACGGCCAGCACCCGCTGCTCCAGCCGATGAGCGAGGTCGCCGGCCGCCTGGCCATCCAGGCCGGCGCCACGCACCTCCAGAAGGACAAGGGCGGCCGCGGCGTGCTGCTCGGCGGCGTCCCCGGCGTCCCGCCGGCCAAGGTCGTCATCATCGGCGGCGGCACCGTGGGCACGCACGCGGCCAAGATGGCCGTGGGCCTCGGCGCGCGCACCGTGGTCATCGACAAGAGTGCCGATCGTCTCGTGTACCTCGACGACATCTTCGGCCAGAGCATCGAGACCATGCTCTCCACCGAGGCAGCCATCGAGGACGAGATCCACGACGCCGACCTCGTCGTCGGCGGCGTGCTGCTGCCGGGCGGCGCCCAAGCCCCGCATCTGATCAAGCGCGCCATGCTCAAGAAGATGAACCCGGGCTCGGTGCTCGTCGACGTCGCCATCGATCAGGGCGGCTGCTTCGAGACTTCCAAGCCCACCACGCACACCGATCCCACCTACGTGGTCGACGGCGTCATCCACTACTGCGTCGCCAACATGCCCGGCGCCGTGGCCCGCACGTCCACCATGGCCCTCTCCGGCCGCACCCTGCCCTACGGTCTGGCCATCGCCAGCAAGGGCTTCGAGAAGGCCGTCAAGGAGGATCCGGTCCTCGCACTCGGCGTCAACGTGTACCGTGGCAAGCTCACCATCCCGTCGGTGGCCGAGGCCCACAAGATGAAGTACACGCCGCTGGACAAAGCGCTGGCGTAGTCTGCCTTTCGGGTACGGCCGGTCCACTGGCCGCTCCCCGGCGAACATGGCAGAATGGAGCCGCGTTCGGACGCACGTCCGAGCGCGGCTCCTTCCGTTGTGGGGCGTCCGCCCCGGGAGGCGCCGCCCGACCCGCCGCCGGCGGCGCGGCGAGTGGAGGGGCCGCCGGGACGCTGTGGCACGGCAAAGGAGCATGAATGGGCGACCTTCTTCGTATCGACCTCACCACGCGCACGACCACGGAAGAGACAGTGCCGCCGCAGCTCATCAAGGAGCTCATCGGCGCCAAGGGCATCGGCACGCACTACCTCTGCCGGGAGGTCGGCCCCGAGGTCGATCCGCTCGGCCCGGAGAACAAGCTCATCTTCGTCGTCGGCCCCATGGGCGGCACGACGATGTACGGCAGCAACCGCTACGCCGTCTACTTCGCCTCGCCGCTCACGGGTGGCTACGGCGAGTGTTACTCGGGCGGCAACGTCACGCCGCAGTTCGCGCGCACCGGCTACAAGGTCGTGATCGTCGAGGGCAGGGCCGAAGCGCCGGTGTACCTCGAGGTCAGCGAGGAGGGGGCGCGCTTCCACGACGCCTCGGACCTCTGGGGTATGGACGCCTACAAGGCCGAGGACGAGATCGTCGCGCGCACGGATCACGCCAAGGCCCAGGCGTGCGTGATCGGTCAGGCCGGCGAGAAGCTGGTGCGCTTCGCCTGCGTCAACAACAACTACTGGCATCAGCTCGGCCGCGGCGGCCCCGGCGCGGTGTTCGGCAGCAAGCACCTCAAGGGCATCGTCTGGCACGGCGAGGGGAAGGTCGAGGTGGCCCGGCCCGACGACTTCAAGGCCGTGGTGAGGGACCTCGCCGAGCGCTGCAAGGACGATCCGGGCGTCGCCGCCTACCAGCGCGGCGGCACGCTCAACATGGTGCGCATCATGAACGGCCAGAACGCCTTCCCGACCAAGTACTGGCGCAGCGGCACGCTTGAGAACTTCGAGCGCATCACGGTCGAGACCATGCTCGCCGAGCACGGTACCAAGAACGAGACGTGCCCCCCGTGCGTGTTCAAGTGCGTCAAGCGCAACACCGTGTTCGCGGGGCGTCACGAAGGTCTCGTGATCGAGGGGCCGGAGTACGAGACCGCCTACGTCTTCGGCGGGCTCTGCTGCATCGACGACTTCGCCGAGATCATGTGGCTCAACGACATCTGCGACCGCCTCGGCGTCGACACAATGACCGCCGGCAATCTGGCGGCGCTTGCCATCGAGTGCGCCGAGCGCGGCCTCATCGGCGAGAAGATCGGCTGGAACGACCCCGACGGGGTCGCCGCGTTCCTCGAGAAGATGTGCCTGCGTGAGGGCATCGGCGACCTCTGGGCGGAGGGCATCCTCGCGGTGGAGAAGGAGTACGGCCTCGAGGGCATCGCCGTGCACTGCAAGGGCATGGAGCCGGCGGGCTACGAGCCGCGCCGCATGAAGGGCATGGGCCTGGGCTTCGCCACGACGCCCCGCGGCGCCTGTCACCTGCGCGCGACCATGTACAAGCCCGAGATCATGGGCGTCATCGACCCCCAGGAGATCGAGGGCAAGGCGGCCATCTACTGCGACTGGGAAGACCGCCTCATCATGATGGACGCCCTCATCTACTGCCGCTTCTACCGCGACATGGTGCAGTGGCCCTACATCATCGCGGTCGTCAACGCCGCCGTCGGCACCGACTACACCGAAGCGGACCTGCACGCCATCGCCAACCGCATCATCACGATGACGCACGACTTCAACCTGGGGCGCGGCATCGGGCGCGAGACCGAGCGCCTGCCCGAGTGGGTCAGCGACCGGCCGCGCGAGGACACGGGCTGGACGTTCCCGCAGAGCGAGATGGACTACATGCTCGCCGACTACTACCGCATCCGCGGCTGGGGCGAGCTGCCGCAGCTGCCGGCCTGAGCCGGCGCCTCCTGACGGCGACAAGCGCACAAGGGGCGGGCCGCTCGGTGAGCGGCCCGCCCCTTGTGCGCTCGCTACATGCCCAGGTAGTCGGCGGCTTTGTGGTAGGGCCGCAGCGCCTCGTTGACGGCGTCCAGCAGCACCTGCAGGCGCTCAAGGGAGCGCTGCATGCGCGCCAGGTTGACGCCCATCTCGTCGGCGTCGGCCGAGAGGCGCTCCGCCGCGGTGGCGATCTCGTCCGCGCGCCGCGAGAGCTGTGCCGCGAGCGGCCCCAGGTCGCGCGCCACCCGTGCCCCGCGCTTGCTAAGCCGCCAGCCGCGTGCAGCGACGTAGGCGATGCTGCCCACGATGACCGCGAGGCTCGACAGACCTAAGGCGAAGAGGACCCAGCCGCTCATGGCGCTAGTGTACCGCGCCCGGCGCGGTCGGTCACAGGTGGATGTCGTAGCGGCAGGCGAGGGCGCAGCCGCGGCCTGCGAGCGGGCTCACTCTGACCAGCGCGCCGGTGTGCGGCGCTTCGATGAACAGGCCGTTGCCGATGTAGATGCCGACGTGGTGGTAGAAGGCCGGCGACCCGAAGAAGACCAGGTCCGCCGGCTGCAGCTGGTCGAGGGGCACCGGCGTGCCCATGCGCGCCTGCATGGTGGCGCCGTGCGGGAAGACGACCCCGAACTTGGCGAACACGTAAAGCACGAGACCGGAGCAGTCGAAGCCGCCCTTGGGCGTCGCCCCGGCCCAGACGTAGGGGATGCCCAGGTACTTCATCGTCTCCTTGACCAGGGCGATCTGGGCCGGCGCGCCGCGGATGCTCTTGACGTCGACGCCCGCGGCGCTGGCCAGACGCGCGGCGGCGGCCGCGTCCAGCAGGGCCTGCTGGTCGAGGAGGGTCTTGACGCGGCCGTCCAGGTCGGCGAGGAGCGCCTTGCGCTGCGCCAGCTGGTCCTCGACGTCGGCCTGCTGGGTGCGCAGGGTCATCTCCTTGACGAGGGCCGCCTGGCGGTCCTTCTCGACCGACCGCGAGAGCGCGTCGACGTAGCGCGTGAGCGTCTCGATGCCGCTGACTGTGTTCTGATCGGCCTGGTTGATCTGCCGGAAGTAGTCGATCTGCGTCTCGATCTCGGTGAAGTCGCGCATGCCGACGATCACGTCCAGCAGGCTGATGTCGCCGTTCTTGTACATGTCGGCCATGCGCGCGCCGAGTACCGCGCGCGCCACGTCGAGCTGGGTCTGGGCACGCTGCAGATCGAAGCGTGTCTGCGCGAGGTGCGCGTTGAGGGCGTCCAGCTCGGCGCGCGCCGCGTTGTACTTCTCGATGGCGATCTCGGCGCGCGCGTCCAGGCGTGCGACGTCGGCGCGCACCCTGGCCGCCTCGCGCTGGAGCACCTGCAGGTCGCCGGAACGCGGCGCGGCGCCGGCCGCGGCGGACCACAGCGCCAGGGCGCAGAGTGCGGCAAAGCACGCCGCCGTCAGCGCGGCGCGACGCGTCTTGAGCCTGCTCACCGGTACACCCATGTCCGCCTAGTGTATCGGAACAACTCGCCCGGCCTTTACGTGGCGCGCGTACGCGGGCTCGCGCGACCACTTTACATTCGGCAGCCAGGGCGTATACAATCTATAGTCCAATATGCGTCGCGGGGTGGAGCAGTCCGGTAGCTCGTCGGGCTCATAACCCGAAGGTCGCAGGTTCGAATCCTGCCCCCGCTACCAAGCCTTCCGGGGCGCCCGTTCGGGCGCCCTTCGTGTTCTCGGCCTCCACGCCTCGGCCTTTCAGGTCGCGCCCGCGGCATGACGGCCCCAGCGGCATCGATTCGCGCCCCCGCGGGTACGGTCACGGCCGGACGTTGAAACGACACCTCTCCTGGGAGTCCAGCATGTCTACGACCAAACAAGCAGCGGCGGAGTTCTTCGGTACCTTCTGGCTGGTCCTCGGCGGCACCGGCGCCGCCGTGCTGGCCGCCTCCGTGTCGCCCGGCATCGGCTGGGTCGGCGTGGCGCTGGCCTTCGGCCTCACCGTCGTGACGATGGCCTACGCCGTCGGCCACATCTCCGGCGCTCACTTCAACCCCGCCGTGACCATCGGCTTGTGGGCGGGCGGGCGCTTCCCGGGCAGCAAGATCCCGATCTACGTCGTCGCCCAGGTGCTCGGCGCCATCGCCGCCTCGGCCGTCGTCTACGCGATCGCGGTGGGCAAGGCCGGCTTCAGCCTCTCGAACGGGTTTGCCGCCAACGGCTATGGCGCCCACTCGCCGTCGGGCTACAACCTCACCTCGGCGATCATCGTCGAGCTTGTCCTGACGCTCGCCTTCGTGCTCGTCATCCACGGCGTCACCGACCGGCGGGCCCCGGCGGGCCTCGCGCCGCTGGCCATCGGCCTCACGCTCACGCTCATCCACCTCATCAGCATCCCGGTGGACAACACCTCGGTGAACCCGGCGCGCAGCCTCGCTCCTGCCCTCTTCGTGCGCGGGTGGGCGCTCAGCCAGCTCTGGGTCTTCATCGTGTTCCCCATCGTCGGCGGCGTGGTGGGCGGCCTCATCTATCGCTACGTGCTCGAGGTGCCTGCCTCCCAGCGCGACGAGATCGAGGGCCCTGGCGAGGCCACCGAGTGAGCGGCTGACGGGGAGCCAGCCTTGATCGCGGGGGCCGCGGTCTTTGAGCGCCCGCCGCGCCCCTTCCCTTGGGCCGCGACATGGTCTGCTATGCTCGGCGCGTGCCGGCGAGCGTCGCGCGCCCGAGCCCCGGAGGAGGCAGCATGTCTGTCCTGCTGGTCGTCAATACACCACCCTACGGCAGCGAGGGCCCCTACAACGCCCTGCGTCTCGCCGATGCTCTCGCGCTCCGCGGCGAGCACGTGGACGTCTTTCTGATGGGCGACGCTGTGCACGCCGCGCGCGCTGGTCAGGACCCGCGCGGCGCGCACGCTTCACTCGAGGAGATGCTGCGTGGCACCATCGACAAGGGCGTCGAGGTGTCGTGCTGCGGTACGTGCTGCGCCACCCGCGGCGTCGGTGCGGACGATGTCGTGCCCGGCGTGCGCATCGAGACGGTCCACGACCTTGCCGCAGCCGTCGTCGGCAGCGACAAGGTCGTGTCCTTCTAGCCTGGCGATGGCGCGGCCCGACCCCGAGAGCTACCGGCTCGAGCGCAGGGTCGCGGCCTACGTCGCCGCCCAGGACGTGCTGTGCGCCGGGGAGAGGGCGCTGCTGATGCTTTCCGGCGGGGCCGACTCGATGGCGCTGCTGGCGCTCGTGAGCCGTGTCAGCGAGCGTCTGGGCCTCGGTCTGCATCTCAGCGCGTTGCACGTCGACTACGCGACCCGCGGCGTCGAGTCGGCGCGCGACCGGGAGATCGTGACGCGTGCCTGCGCCGCCGCCGGCGTGCCGCTGCGCGTCGTGCGGCTGCGGCGCAAGCTCGAGGGCGGCGACTTCCAGGCACGCGCCCGCGAGCTGAGATACCGGCGCGCCCGCGCCCTGGCTGCCGAGTCTGGGTGCGACGTCATCGTCACGGCGCACAACCGCGACGATCAGGCCGAGACCGTCCTGTACCGGCTCACGAAGTACGCCACCCCGCGCGCACTCGCCGGCATGCGGCCGCGCGAGCGCGAGTTGGCGCGGCCGCTGCTGTGTCTGGGCGCGGGCGAGATCCGCGCCTACTGCATGCGCCTGAATATCGAGTACGGCGAGGACGCAAGCAACTCGCTGCCCGTGTACGCTCGCAACGTGCTGCGCCTCGAGGTCCTGCCGGTGCTGAGACGGCTGAACCCGCGCGCCGTGGAGACGCTCGCGGACGCCGCGGCGATGGCGGCCGCAGAGGACGAGGTGCTGGCGACCGCGGTAGCAGCGGCGAGCGAGCGCGTGCGTGCCGCTGCGGGCGCGGACGACCTCGAGGCTCTCGACGTTGCGGCGCTCGTGGCGGAGCCGCCGGCGCTGGGCGCGCTGGTCCTGCACGACGCCGTGCGCCGCGCGTGGGGCGGAGACGCGCTCGTCGAGCGCCGCGTGGTCGCCGCGCTCCTGGCGTTGTGCGCGCGGCGTGAGGACGCCGGCCGCGTCGCCGTCGGGCGCGGCGTGGAGGCGCTGCGCTCCGGCGGCGTGCTGCGGCTGCGCCGCCGCGCCCCGGCGCACGCCTGCGCGGAGGCGACGCTTGAGGGCGCGGCCCTGGCGGCCGCGGGAGGCCGGGGCTGCGCCCTGGCCTGGTGCGGCCGCGCGTACCGCCTGGCCCTTGCGCCCGGCGCCGTGCTCGATCGTGACGCGGCTACGGCCGGGCACGGCTTCGCCGGTCTGCCCGGCCCGCCCGCGCGAGTGACGCTGCGCCACCCGCGGCGCGCCGAGCGCTTCGCCCCTCTCGGTCTCGGCGCCGAGACCACGGTGGGGCGCTTCCTCGCGCACGCGCACGCGCCCACCGCTTGAGCGCGCCCGCGCCGTCGTCCTCGACGTCGACGGCGTCGCCGTCTGGGTCGGCTACGCCGGCGCCGACGGCGCCGTCCGGGGCAGGGTTGCGCAGGCATGCAGGGTGAACGAGAGTACCGGGTATACCTTGCACGTCCATCAGGAGGGCTCGTGAACGCCGACGCCATCGCCGAGGTGCTCGTAGACCGCGACCAGCTGTCTGAGAAGATCGAGGAGCTCGCGGAGCGCATCTCCCGCGACTACGAGGGCGAAGAGCTGCTGCTCATCGGCGTGCTCAAAGGCGCCGTGTTCTTCATGGCCGACCTCGCGCGGCGCATCACGGTGCCGGTGGCTCTGGACTTCATGGCCGTGTCGAGCTACGGGTCGTCCACCGACTCGTCGGGCGTGGTCCGCATCCTCAAGGACCTTGACCTCGAGATCGCCGGCCGGCACGTGCTCATCGTGGAGGACATCATCGACTCGGGCCTGACGCTCAGCTACCTGCTCAAGAACCTGCGCAGCCGCAAGCCCGCGTCGCTCGAGATCTGCGCGCTCCTCACCAAGCCCTCACGGCGCCGCACGGAGATCCCCTGCAAGTACGTCGGCTTCGAGATCCCGGACAAGTTCGTCGTGGGCTATGGCCTGGACCTCGCCGACCACTTCCGGACGCTCGATTTCATCGGCGTCCTCACGCCCGAGACGGCGGCGGCGATCATGGACGAGGCGGGTTCTTTGCTGTAGCCAGACGGGTATGCTACTGTCGCACGACGGGCATTTGCAGGCTCAACTAGCCAGCCGCTGAACGGCCCACAATCACCCGCTGAAAAGGGTCCACGTGAGCAGATTCATCCGCAGCGCCCTCTTCCCCATCCTGATCGTGATCATCGTCGCGATGTTCATAGAGTTCGTGATCAATCAGAACAAGGGGAACACCACCGCCAAGCCTATCTACTCGGCGCCGGGCATGGCCAGCCTCGCCGTGCTCAACAGCGATCTCCAGAAGGCCTTCATCAAGAGCGTCGTCATCGATCCGCAGAACAAGCAGGCACAGGCCACGCAGATCAGTGGCGTGCAGTACTTCGTGACGAAGGGCATCACCGACCCGGCGGCGCTCGAGCAGCAGATCAAGACCAGCAACCCCAAAGTCCTCGTGAGCACGGGCGCCGTGAGCGCGCCGAATCCCGTGCTGCCCAGCTTCACCAACGACGTCATCAACGGCAATGTCGCCAACGCGGTGCTCAACGTCAAGGACCAGACCCTGCTGGTGACGCTCAAGAAGGATTCCAGCGGCAAGCAAGCGCAGTACACGGTCGCCTACACCGATCCGGCGGCCACCACCGCGCTTCTCGACCAGTACAACGTCGCCTACGACGCCACCAGCCCCAAGGCGGCGTGGTGGAGCGGCACGCTCGCCTTCATCCTGCCGTTCATCCTGATCATCGGCTTCTGGATCTTCATGATGAACCAGATGCAGGGCGGCGGCTCCAAGGTGATGAGCTTCGGCAAGAGCCGCGCCAAGCGCGTCAGCGTCGACTCGCCCAAGGTGACCTTCAAGGACGTGGCCGGCGCCGAGGAGGCGGTGGAGGAGCTGCACGAGATCAAGGAGTTCCTCGAGAACCCGAAGAAGTTCCAGCAGCTGGGGGCGCGCATCCCCAAGGGGGTGCTGCTCTTCGGCCCGCCCGGCACCGGCAAGACGCTGCTGGCGCGGGCCGTGGCCGGCGAGGCGGGCGTGCCCTTCTTCAGTATCAGCGGCTCGGACTTCGTCGAGATGTTCGTGGGCGTCGGCGCCTCGCGCGTGCGCGACCTCTTCGAGCAGGCCAAGCAGAACGCGCCCTGCATCATCTTCGTGGACGAGATCGACGCCGTCGGCCGCCACCGTGGCGCCGGCCTGGGCGGCGGTCACGACGAGCGCGAGCAGACGCTCAACCAGCTGCTCGTCGAGATGGACGGCTTCGAGATGAAGGACAACATCATCCTCATCGCCGCCACCAACCGCCCCGACATCCTCGACCCGGCGCTGCTGCGCCCGGGGCGCTTCGACCGCCAGATCGTCGTCGACCGCCCCGACCGCCCGGGGCGCAAGGCGATCCTCGAGGTGCACACGCGCGGCAAGCCGATCAGCAAGGAGATCGACCTCGACGCGCTCGCCGCGCAGACGCCGGGCTTCACCGGCGCCGACCTCGCCAACCTCGTCAACGAGGCGGCCCTGCTGGCGGCGCGCTACGGCAAGAAGACGATCGAGATGCACGAGCTCGAGGAGGGCATCATGCGCGTCCTCGCCGGGCCCGAGAAGAAGACGCGCATCATCAGCGAGAAGGAGAAGGCGATCACCGCCTACCACGAGATGGGCCACGCGCTCGTGGGCCACTTCCTCGAGTACACCGACCCGGTGCACAAGATCTCCGTGGTCAGCCGCGGGCAGGCCCTGGGCTTCACGATCAGCCTGCCCACCGAGGACAAGTTCCTCACCACCAAGCAGGAGCTCATGGACACGCTGGCCATGACCCTCGGCGGCCGCGCCGCCGAGGAGGTCGTGTTCGGCGAGATCACCACCGGCGCCGCCAACGACCTCGAGAAGGCCACGGCCACGGCCAAGCAGATGATCATGCGCTACGGCATGAGCGAGGAGCTCGGCCCGCGCACCCTCGGCCACGACCAGTCGATGCCCTTCCTGGGGCGCGAGTTCCAGCAGCAGGCCGACTACTCGGACGAGGTGGCGCGCCAGATCGACGACGAGATCCGCCGCATCATCGAGGACGCGCACCAGCGCGCCGTCGATCTCCTGGTCGACAAGCGCGAGCTGCTGGACAGCATCAGCAAGATCCTCATGGAGCGCGAGACCATCGAGGCCTCCGAGTTCCAGGGTCTGGTGGACGGCCTGCCGCCGGAGGAGGTCTTCCGCGAGCGCGACGAGAAGGCCGCGCGCCAGCGCGACAAGGTCACCAAGGACCGCGAGAAGCGCGAACGGCCGACCCAGTCGCCGGTCCCCAAGCCGGCGCACATCAATCCGGTCAATCCCGGGGCGACCTGAGCCGGGCGCGGTCTCAGCACACGTGGATCAGGAGAAGATTAGGGCGGGCGTCCGCCTCATCCTTGAAGGCATCGGCGAGGACCCGCAGCGGCCCGGGCTCGTGGAGACTCCGCGGCGCGTCGCGGAGATGTACGAGGACATCTTCTCGGGGATCCACGCGCCCGACCCGGCGGATCTGCTCGTGGCGATGGACGGCGACCACCACCGCGAGATGGTGATCATCCGCGACATCGACTTCTACTCGGTCTGCGAGCACCATCTGCTGCCCTTCGCCGGCATGGCACACGTGGCCTACATCCCGAGCAAGGACGGGCGCATCACGGGACTGTCCAAGCTCGCCCGTCTCGTGCGCCAGGTGGCGGCACGGCCGCAGCTGCAGGAGCGCATCACCTCCGAGGTCGCCGACGCGATCGTCCGCGCGTTGGACCCGGCCGGCGCTCTGGTGCTCATCCGCGCCGAGCACCTCTGCATGTCGATGCGCGGCGTGCGCACGCCGGGCACGCAGACGGTGACGAGCGCCGTGCGCGGCATCATCCAGTCGCACGACTCCACGCGCGCCGAGGCTTTCGCGCTCATCAACGCGCCGCGCTGACGGGCCCGCCATGCCGGCCGCGCCGACCTCCTCCCTTGCGCTCCCGTTCCCGTGCATCATGGGCGTGCTCAACATCACGCCCGATTCGTTCTCGGACGGCGGCCGGTTCCTCGCCGCCGACGACGCGCTTGCTCACGGACTCGAGCTGGTGCGCGAGGGGGCGGCGATCGTGGACATCGGCGGCGAGTCGACGCGCCCGGGCTCGGACGCCGTGCCGGCCTACGAGGAGTCTCGCCGGGTTGTGCCCGTGCTGGAAGCCCTCGCCGACCGGGTCGGCGTGCCCCTCTCGGTGGACACCATGAAGGCCGAGGTCGCCCGGCGTGCGCTGTCCGCCGGAGCGGCCCTCATAAACGACGTCAGCGCCCTGCGCGCCGACGCGGAGATGGCCGCGGTCGTGGCCGAGGCGGGATGCCCGGTGTGCCTGATGCATATGCAGGGAGAGCCCAAGACGATGCAGGAAGACCCGCGGTACGACGACGTCGTGGACGACGTCCTCGCGTTCCTCGAGGAGCGCATGACGTTCGCACTGGCGCAGGGCATCGCAGAAGACCAGCTGATGATCGACCCCGGCATCGGCTTCGGGAAGACGGTGGACCACAACCTCACGCTCCTGCGCCACCTCGACCGCTTCGTCGCCCTGGGGCGCCCCGTGGTCCTGGGAACGTCGCGCAAGCGGTTCCTCGGCGCCATCCTCGGCGCCGAGCCCGGAGCACGCGTCACGGGCACCGTGGCGACCACGGTGATCGGCCTGCTCGCCGGCGCGCACGTCTTCCGCGTGCACGACGTGCGCGCCAATTTCGAGGCGCTCCGCGTGGCCCTCGCCGTGCTCGAAGGAGTGCAGACGGCGTGAGTGCTTCGCTCCGCTCACGGGAGGTCGCCAGGTGAGGGACACGCTCTCCATATCCGTCGAAGGCATCGAGCTCCGCGGCCGCTGCGGGGTCACGCCCGAGGAGCGCGCCGTGGGGCAGTCGCTCGTCGTGGACGTCGCCTTTGAGCCCGCGGTCTGCACGGGTGCGCGCAGCGACGAGCTTGAGGGCACGGCGGACTACGGCCGGGCCGTCGACATCGTCCGCGCCATCGTCGAGGGCGGCGAGTTCAAGTTGCTGGAACGGCTGGCGACGGTGATCGCCGACGCGCTCTGGGACGAGTTCGACCTGGTCGCGTTGCAGGTCGGCCTCACCAAGCCGGCGCCGCCGGTGGCAATCCCGGTCGGAGCCGCCCGCGTGGAGGTCGTGCGCACCGCGTGAGCGCCGCGGCCGCAAACCGAGTCTTCGTCTCGCTCGGGTCGAACGTGGGCGACCGGGCCGCCACGCTCATGGCCGCGCGCGAAGCGCTGGCGGCGCTCCCCGGCACCCGGATCGTCGCCCAGTCGCGGGTGTACGAGACGGCCGCGCGCGAGCTGGAGGACCAGCCGGACTTCCTCAATCAGGTCGTGTGCCTCGACACGGCGCTGAGCCCGCACGACCTCCTCGGCCAGGGTCAGCGTATCGAACGCGAGCACGGGCGCGTGCGCGGGCTGCGCTTTGGCCCGCGCACGCTCGATGTCGATATACTGCTCTTCCAGGACTTCGAGTCCGACGAGCCCGTCCTCACGCTCCCGCACCCGCGCATGGTGAGCCGCGCCTTCGTGCTCGTGCCGCTCGCCGACATCTGGGGCTTCGCGCGCGGCATGCCGGGACTTGACGTGGCGGGGCTGGCTGCCGCTGCGGCCCGCGACCAGGTGGTGCGGCCGTACGTGCGGCCCGGAGGGACGAGTGATGAGCAGGCGTGACGATGCGATGAAGGCGCACCCCGGCGCGCGTCGCGCCGGGTACCGGGCCTGAGGTCGCTGTGCCGCGCCCCTACATCGCCAGCCGGTCCGGCGAAGCGCTCCACCGCCGCACCTTCGACGTGCTCGTCCTCGGCGGCGGGATCGCCGGGCTCACGGCCGCCATCGGCGCCGCCCGGCGCTGGCGCGTAGGCCTGCTCACCAAGGCGACGTTCGACGACACGACGACGTTCCTCGCCCAGGGCGGCATCGCCGCGGCTCTCGGCCCGTCCGACTCCCCGGAGCTCCATTTCGAGGACACGGTCAACGCCGGCGCCGGCCTCTGCGACGAGGCGGCGGTGCGCGTGCTCGTGAACGAGGGCCCGGACCGCGTGCGCGAGCTCATGGAGATCTGCCCGCGCTTCGACAAGGTCGAGGGTCAGATCGTCCTCGGCAGGGAGGGCGCGCACTCCGTGGCGCGCGTCGTGCACGCCGGCGGCGACGCCACCGGCAGCGAGGTCTCGAGCGCCCTCGCCGAGGCGGCCCGCGTGGGCAGCCGCGTGCAGCTCTACGAGGACGAGTTCGTGATCGACCTGCTCACCGTCGACGGCCGCTGCGTCGGCGCCCTCACGCTCAACCTCGACGACGGCGGCCTCACGCTCAACGTCGCCATGGTGACAGTCCTCGCCACCGGCGGGGCCGGGCAGGTGTACGGCCGCACCACCAACCCGCTGGTCGCCACGGGCGACGGGGTGGCCATGGCCTACCGCGCCGGCGCTGCCATCCGCGACCTCGAGTTCGTGCAGTTCCATCCCACCGGCCTCGCCATCCCGGGGCAGGAGACCGTGCAGCTCATCACCGAGGCCCTGCGCGGCGAGGGTGCCTACCTGCGCAACGCGGCGGGGGAACGCTTCATGGTGGAGTACGACCCGCGGGCCGAGCTTGCCGCGCGGGACGTCGTCGTGCGCGCCATGGTCGCGGAGATGCGGCGCGAGGGCACGACGCACGTATACCTCGACGCCACCCACCTCGACGCCGCCTGGCTGCACGAGCGCTTCCCGCGCGTGACGGCGGGGCTGACTGAGCACGGCCTCGAACTCGCCACCCAGCTCATCCCGGTGGCGCCCGTGTGCCACTACTTCATCGGCGGGGTCGTCACCGACGAGTGGGGACGCACCACGGTGCCTGGCCTCTACGCCAGCGGCGAGGTCGCGAGCACCGGTGTCCACGGCGCCAATCGCCTTGCCAGCAACTCGCTCCTCGAGGGTCTGGTGTTCAGCGATCGCGTGGTGCGCGACCTCGACCGCTACGTGGGCCGGCTGGGTGAGGACGTGCGCCGGCTGCACTTCGATCTGCCGGAGGCGGCGGTGAGCGGGGACGGCAGCGACGCCTCCGCGGCCCGCCGCCGCCTCACCGACGTGATGCAGCGCAAGGTCGGCGTCCTGCGCCGCGGCGACGACCTGCGCGCCGCCATCGCCGAGCTGGGAGCGCTCACCACGGAGGTCTCGTTCGGCGACCTGGGCGAGGCCGAGTACGAGCTGCTGAACATGCTCACCCTGGGGACGCAGATCGCCAAGTGCGCTCTGCTGCGCGAAGAGTCGCGCGGCGTCCACCTGCGTGACGACTTCCCGGGCACGGACGATGCGCGGTGGCGCCGCCACGTCACCCTGAGGCTGCCGCCACACGAGCGCGAGGAAGGCGTGATCGGCAGGGCCCGGCGCCCGTGAGTGCGCGCAGCTACCGAGAGGCGGCCCGCGCGGCCGCGGCTCGCGCGCTGGCCGAGGACCTCGCGGGCTACGGCGACATCACCGGCGCGGCCTTTTCCGGGGACGGCGTGGCTCGCGTGGTGGCGCGCGAGGACGGCGTGCTCTCCGGCCTGGCCGCCTTTGCCGCGACCGCGGCCCTCGTGGACCCGGAGCTGCGCGTCGAACATCTGGCGGAAGACGGCGGCCGTTTCGCCGCCGGCGACGCGCTCGCCGGCCTCATCGGCCCGTTGGCCGCGATCCTGGCCGCCGAGCGCACCGGTCTGAACTTCCTCTGCCGTCTCTCCGGCGTGGCGACGCTCACGGCGCGCTACGTGGCGGCGACGGCCGGCACCGGGGCCCGCATCGCCGCGACCCGCAAGACCACGCCGGGCCTGCGCGCCCTCGAGAAGGAAGCCGTCGTACACGGCGGCGGTACGCCGCATCGCTTCGGCCTGTTCGACGGCGCCATGATCAAGGACAACCACGTGGCCGCCGCCGGCGGCGTGCGCGCGGCCATCGAGCGCGTGCGCGCCGGCGCCGCCCACGTCCACGCGCTGGAGGTCGAGGTCGACACCCTCGAGCAGCTCGACGAGGCGCTGGCCGCCGGCGCCGCCCTCGTGCTCCTCGACAACATGGACGCAGAGACGGTGCGCGCCGCCGTCCGGCGCGTAGACGGTCGCGCCCTGGTCGAAGTCTCGGGGGGCGTGCGTCTCGAGCGCGTGCGCGAGTACGCACAGGCCGGCGCCGACGTGATCTCAGTCGGCGCGCTGACCACGCGCGCGCCCTGGATAGACCTCAGTCTCGAGCTGGCGGGCTGACCATGCTGCTGGTCGTGGACGTGGGCAACACCCAGACGCACCTCGGCGTCCTCGACGAGGGCCGCGTGGTGGACGAGTGGCGCCTCGCGACTGTCCGGCATCGCACGAGCGACGAGATCGCCGGGCTCCTGCAGGGCTTCTTCTCGCTGCAGGGGACGCGGCTGAAGGACGCGATCGACGAGGTCGGGATCGCCTCCGTGGTGCCGCGTCTGACGCAGCAGTGGGTGGAGATGTGCGACCGGCACCTCGGCGTGGAGGCCTTCGTGGTCGGGCCGGGCGCCCGCACGGGCATGCGCATCGCCATGAAGAACCCCGTCGAGGTCGGCGCCGACCGCATCGTCAACGCCGTCGCGGCGTTCGAGAAGTACGGCGGGCCCTGCATCGTCGCCGACTACGGCACCGCCACGACCTTCGACGTCGTCTCCGCCGAGGGCGACTATCTGGGCGGCGCCATCGCGCCCGGCATCGAGGTCTCGCTCGAGGCGCTCACGACGCGCGCCGCCAGGCTCATCAAGGTGGAGCTCGTCGAGCCCGAGCACGCCATCGGCAAGTCGACGACGGAGGCGCTGCAGTCGGGCGCCCTGTACGGCTTCGCCGGCGAGATCGAGGGCATCGTGCATGCCATCTGGCGCGAGCTCGGGGAGGAGGCCCTCGTCGTCGCCACCGGCGGGCTCGCCGACCTGATCGCGCGCCACACCGACGTGATCGCGGAGGTCGACCCGTTTCTCACGCTGCGCGGCATCGAGATCGTGATGCGCCGCCAGCAGCGGGCCTGAAGGGCGGCGCGGCGGTGACGACCCCGGGCCTCACGCCGGAGGGCGGGCGCGCCGCCGGCGCGTCCCGGTCCGGCGCCCCCGACCCCCTGCGCGAGCCCCTGCGCATCGGTACTCTGGATCTGGAGCGGCGCGTGTTCATGGCGCCCATGGCCGGGATCTCGACGCCGCCGTTCCGGCGCAGCGTGCGGCGCTGGGGGGCGGGTCTGGTGCACACGGAGATGATCTCCGCCTACGGGGTGCACTACGGCAATCGCCGCACGCTCGACTACCTCGCCTGCGGCGAGGAGCAGCACCCCGTGGGGTTCCAGCTCTTCGGTGCCGACCCGGACGTGCTCGCGGACGCCGCTCGGGCCTGCGTCGCGGCCGGCGCCGACCTCGTCGACATCAACATGGCCTGCCCCGTGCGCAAGGTGCTCAAGACCGGCGCCGGGGCGGCGCTGCTGGCGCATCCGGATCGCGCCGCCACGATCGTCGCGGCCGTCGTCGCGGCCGTGGGGGCCGGGCTGCCCGTGACCGTGAAGATCCGCTCCGGACTGCGCGACGGCGACGAGCTGGGGCGCCGCGCGGCGCCGGCCCTCGTGGCCGCCGGCGCCGCGGCCGTGTGCGTCCACCCGCGCACGGCCGGGCAGCTCTATCGCGGGCGCGCCGACCACGCCGTCACGCGTGCCCTGGCGGCGGAGCTGCCCGTGCCCGTGGTCGCCTCCGGCGACGTGGACGGCCGGACCGCGGCGCTCGCCCTGATCGAGGGAGGCGCCGCCGCGGTGATGCTGGCGCGCCACGCCCTGGGGAGCCCGTGGCTGTTCGCCGAGGTGCTCGGGGCGCCGCCGCCCACGGCTGCGCAGCAGCTCAAGGAGATCCGCCTGTTCGCCGATGACGCTCTGCACGAGATGGGCGCCCGCGGCGTCGGCCACCTGCGGCAGTTCTGGCAGCGCTTCCGCCGCAGCGGCGCCCTCGAGCGCCCGCTGGCGGACGCGCTCATGCGGGCGCCCGATGAGGAGTCGCTGCGCGCCCTTCTCGGTCTCTGAGGGCGCGCAAAGCGGGCGTTTGCGCAAGCTGGGGCAGATGGCCTATACTTGCTCGCCTGTTCGGAGCGCGGCCCCCCGGGGCCGCGCTGCCGTGTTGAAGAGGAGGAACCAGTGGTCGACCGCGAGATCATCCTCACCCCTGAGGGCTTCCAGCGCCTCAAGGAGGAGATCGAGTACCTCTCGAGCGTGAAGCGCGACGAGGTAGCGGAGCGGATCCGCGCCTCGCGCGACTTCGGCGACATCTCCGAGAACTCGGAATATGACGACGCCAAGAACGAGCAGGCCATGCTCGAGGCGCGCATCTACGCGCTGGAGGAACGCCTGCGCAGCGCCATCGTCATCGACTCCGACGCCATCACCACCGACAAGGTGGGCGTGGGCACGAAAGTGACCCTGCAGGACATGAAGGCGGGGGACATCGTCCAGTACTCGATCGTCGGCTCGGCCGAGGCCGATCCGTCCGCGCACAAGCTCTCCAACGAGTCCCCGGTGGGCAACGCGATCATGGGCCACAAGCCCGGCGACAAGGTGACGGTGAGCGTTCCCCAGGGCTCCAAGCGCTTCAAGGTCCTGGCCATCGAGAAAGCCTGACGCCCGGCGCTATGGACGAGCAGGGCGAGCACGCCGGCGACGTCTTCGACGAACGGCGCGCCAAGCTCTTGGCCTGGCGCGATGCCGGTGACGCCTACCCCACCGAGTACCAGCCGCGCGACGAGATCGGCCCGCTGACGGAGGCCTACGCCGGCCTCGAGGCCGGCCAGGACTCGCCCGACGTGCGCAGGGTGGCCGGCCGCGTGATGGCCCGCCGCGTCCACGGCAAGCTCACCTTCGTGGTCGTCAAGGACGCGAGCGGCGAGATCCAGCTGTTCGCCCAGCTCGATGCCCTCGGCGCGGAGCGCTACGGAGCGCTCGAGCACGTCGACCTGGGCGACTTCGTCGGGGCCGAGGGCACCATGATGCGCACGCGCCGCGGCGAGCTCTCGCTGCGCCTCACATCGTGGCGGCTGCTGAGCAAGTCGCTGCGGCCGATGCCGGAGAAGTTCCACGGCCTCACCGACGTCGAGACGCGCTACCGCAAGCGCTACCTCGACCTCATGGTCAACGACGAGTCGCGCGAGGTGTTCGTGAAGCGCGCGCGCATCATCCGCGCCGTGCGCGAGTTCCTCGACGGGCGCGGCTTCGTCGAGGTCGAGACGCCCGTCCTGCAGCCACTCTACGGCGGGGCTCTCGCCAGGCCGTTCGTGACCCACCACAACGAGCTCGAGCGCGACCTCTACCTGCGCATCGCCACCGAGCTCTACCTCAAGCGCTGCATCATCGGCGGCATCGACCGCGTCTACGAGATCGGCAAGGACTTCCGCAACGAAGGCGTGAGCTTCAAGCACAACCCCGAGTTCACGATGCTCGAGACCTACGAGGCCTACGTCGACTACAACCACGTCATGACCATGGTCGAGGAGATGATCGCTGAGGCGGCTCGCGCCGTCGGCGGCCTTCAGGTCAACTTCCGCGACCACGACATCGACCTGACGACGCCGTGGCCGCGCCTCACGATGCGCATGGCCATCGAGCAGGAGACGGGCATCGACATCGGCGCCGAGGACGCGCGCACCGTGGCCGGCCTTCAGGCGGCGATCACGGCCAAAGGGCTCGACGGGTCGGTGACGCTGGCGCCGACCTGGGGGACCCAGGTCGACGAGCTCTTCGGCGAATGCGTCGAGCCCAAGCTCATCCAGCCGGTGTTCATCACCGAGCACCCACTCGAGACCAGCCCGTTCGCCAAGAAGACGCCGCACGACCCGCGTTTCGTGGAGCGCTTCGAGGGCTTCATCGCCGGCATGGAGACGAGCAACGCTTTCAGCGAGCTCAACGATCCCGAGGACCAGCGCGAGCGCTTCCTGCAGCAGATGCAGGACTTCGCCGACGGCGACGAGACGGCGCACCGCCTCGACGAGGACTTCCTCGAGGCGATGGAGCAGGGCATGCCGCCCACGGGCGGCATGGGCATGGGCATCGACCGCGTCGTCATGGTGCTCACCGGTGCGCCCTCCATCCGCGACGTCGTGCTCTTCCCGGCCCTGCGCGACCAGTAGCGCCCGGCGCCCCGGCGCCGTCCTCAGGCCGGGTTCGGCTCCGGCTCAGGCTCTTGTCCCGGCTCTTCGTCGGCCTCGTCCTCGGCGGCCGCGCGGGCTGCTCGCAGCGTCCACAACGGCCCCGGCCACCCGGCCTTCGGGCCCACCCAGAGCGTGAGTCCCGGCACCAGGGCCGTGCGCACGAGGAACGTGTCGATGAGCACGCCGAGCGCCACGCCGATGCTGATCTCGGCGAGGTCCTTGACCGGCTGCGAGAGCAGGATGAGGAACGTGCCGGCAAGGATGATGCCGGCGCTGGTGAGCACGCCGCCGGTCGCCGCGAGCGCGTCGACAGTCCCCTCCTTCAGGCCTTTGAGCATCGCCTCGCCGCGGATCCGCGTCGTGATGAAGATGTTGTAGTCGCTGCCGAGGGCCACGAGGAAGATGAACATGTAGAGAGGGATGCGGTAGCTGATGTGCTCCCAGCCCAGCAGCTTCTCGGTGATCACGATCGTGGCGCCTAGGGCAGCGAGGTAGGACAGCACGTTGGTGAACAGCAGGTAGAGTGGCGCCACGAGCGCGCGCAGCAGGATCATCAGGATGGCGCCCACCACGATGAGAGCCGCGACGGCAACGACGAGCGTGTCGCGGTTGCTCTGGGCCCAGGTATCCGCCTGGATGGCCGTCGGACCGCCGACGAGCGCTACGCCGTTGCCGGTGGCGGCGGCCTTGCGGGCCCTCGTGCGCAACTCGGTGAGCTGTTGCAGCGCCTCCTTGGAATACGGGTCGCCCTTGAAGATCACCTGGAAGCTGAGCAGCTTGCCGCCGTCGGCCGTCCCCGTGGGGAACGCGGCGGCCACACCGGGGCTCTTGGTGAGGGCTCCGGCGACCATGCCGATGACGAACGCGGGTGGCGCCTGCGGCGCCTTGATGAGAACGGTCGTCGGCGCCAGGGCGCCCTTGGGGAAGTGCTTCTCGAGCAGCGCGTACCCCTCCTTGGAGGGCATGCTCGTGAGGAAGTCCTCGGTGAAGCTGAAGCGCGGGCTGTAGAGCAGGCAACCGAGGGCGAGCACCACGAGCACGGCGGCGACGATGGCCGCGGCCCGCTTCGGCGCCGCGGCGACCCTCTCGGCGATGCCGCGCCAGGTCCGGTGCGTCGTGGCGTCGCCCGTGCGCGGGACGCGCGGCCAGAAGGCGCGGCGCCCGAGCAGGGCGAGGAGCGCCGGCATGAGCGTGAGCCCGGCGATCAAGGTGACGAACACGCCGATGCCGAGCACCGGTGCGAAGGCCCGGTAGTCGCCGTACTGGGCGAAGAGCAGGGTGAGCACGGCCAGGGTGACCGTGAGTCCACTGGCGGCGATGGCCTCCCACGTCTCGCCGAGCGCCGTGGCGAGGGCGACACGGGCGTCGCCCTCGCGGCGCAGATCCTCGCGGTATCGCGAGATCAGCAGCAGGCCGTAGTCTGTGCCGGCGCCGAACAGCAGGATCACCATCAGCGAGGTCGCCTGCCCGGAGAGCGTGAAGCCGAAGCTCCTCGCCAGGAGCGCGAGGATCCCGCCGGCCACGAAGTAGCCGAAGGCCACGGTGATGAGCGGCACGAAGGGCAGGACGGGCGAGCGGTAGATGAGCAGCAGCAGCACCAGCACCAGGATGACCGTCCCGATCAACAGCTTCACGTCGGCGTTGAGGAAGATCCTGTAGACGTCGGTGATCAGGCCCCCGGGTCCGGTGACCCTCACCTGCATGCCGTCGACCGCGTTCCCGAAGTGATCGCGGATGGCCTGCACCGAGTCGCGGAAGGCGGGGTCGCCGGGGTTGCCGTTGAGGCTCGCGAAGATCAGCGCGCCCTTGCCGTCGGGCGAGAACTGCGTGCGGGCGCTGTTGACGGGCTGGGCGCCGCTCTCGAGCCAGGTCTGGCCCGCGGCGATGCCCGCCTTGTCGGCCACCGTGAGCGGCGCGCCCGAGCTGAACACGACGATGACCGGCGTGCCCTTGGCGTTGGGGAAGTACTGCTGTTGCAGGGAATCGGCGCGCTTGCTCTCGACCGCGTTGGACAGGCCTTTGGAGGCGTCGTTGGTGGTGACGCTCTGCAGCTTGGGGCCCATCGAGAGCGCCCCGGCGAGCACGATCCAGACGGCGATGACGATCCACGGATGCCGTCCCCGCGTGGACCATGTGATGATAGTGCGCATGCCTCGGACCCCCGCAGCGTGCCTGTCGTGTGCCGGCGACCATCATACAAGGCGTCGCTCCGCCGAGGTGCCGGGTCGCGTCTCGCTGTGAATCGGGTACGATTAGGCTACGTCACGCCCCCCAGGGGGTACGCTGGGGTTGAGAGCAAGCACCGGCGGTCGCCTCGCGCTTCTCACCTCCCCCGCGACGCCGCCTTCCAAAGGAGTAGCCGCATGTTCGAACGCTTCACCGAACGCGCCAGGCAGGTCGTGGTCCTCGCCCAGGAAGAAGCTCGGGCGCTCAAGCACAACTACATAGGGACCGAACACCTGCTCCTCGGCCTTCTCCGCGAGGAGGAGGGCGTGGCCGCCCGCGTGCTGGACGGCCTCGAGGTCTCCGTGGAAGAGGTGCGCGCGGCCGTCGTGCGCATCGTCGGCTCCGGCGAGGAGTCGCCGCAGGGTCAGATCCCGTTCACGCCGCGCGCCAAGAAGGTGCTGGAGCTGGCGCTGCGCGAGGCCCTGTCGCTGGGCCACAACTACATCGGCACCGAGCACATCCTCCTCGGCCTCGTGCGCGAGGACGAGGGCGTGGCCGCGCGCATCCTGCTCGACCTCGACGCCGAGCCGGAGAAGATCCGCAACGAGGTCATGCGCACCCTGAGCGGCCCGGGCCGCCGCGGCCAGCAGCAGGCCGGCGGCGAGAGCAAGCGTTCGGCCAAGGTGCTCGAACAGTTCGGCCGCAACCTCACCAAGCTCGCCGAGGACGGCAAGCTCGATCCCTGCATCGGCCGCTCCGTCGAGATCGAGCGCGTCATGCAGATCCTCAGCCGGCGCACCAAGAACAACCCGGTGCTCATCGGCGAGCCCGGCGTGGGCAAGACCGCGATCGTCGAGGGCTTCGCGCAGCGCATCTCCAACCACGAGGTGCCGGAGCTGCTCAAGGGCAAGCAGGTGTACACGCTCGACCTCGCGGCGCTCGTCGCAGGCTCCAAGTACCGGGGCGAGTTCGAGGAGCGCCTCAAGAAGGTCATGAAGGAGATCCGCGACACGGGCGACATCATCCTGTTCATCGACGAGCTCCACAACCTCGTCGGCGCCGGCGCCGCCGAGGGCGCCATCGACGCGGCCAGCATCCTCAAACCGGCGCTGGCCCGCGGCGAGCTCCAGACGATCGGCGCCACCACGATGGACGAGTACCGCAAGTACCTGGAGCGCGACGCCGCCCTCGAGCGCCGCTTCCAGCAGATCAAGGTGGCCGAGCCGTCGGTCGAGGAGACCGTCGAGATCCTCAAGGGGCTGCGCGACCGCTACGAGGCGCACCACCGCATCCGCATCACCGACGAGGCGCTCACCTCGGCGGCGGAGCTCGCCGACCGTTACATCAGCGACCGCTTCCTGCCGGACAAGGCGATCGACCTCATCGACGAGGCCGCCAGCCGCATGCGCATCCGCACCATGACGGCGCCGCCCAGCTATCGCGAGCTCGAGGACGAGATCTCCGCCGTGCGCAAGGAGAAGGAGGCGGCCATCGAGGCGCAGGAGTTCGAGAAGGCCGCCAACCTGCGCGACAAGGAGCGCAAGCTGAGCCACAAGAAGCTCGAGCTCGAGGACGCCTGGAAGACCAGCGACGAAGGCATGCGCGCCAGCATCGGCGAGGACGAGATCGCCGAGATCGTGAGCATGTGGACCGGCATCCCGGTGGTCAAGATCACCGAGGCCGAGAGCAAGAAGCTGCTGCGCATGGAGGACGAGCTGCACACGCGGCTCATCGGCCAGGACCCCGCCGTGCGCGCCGTGAGCAAGGCGATCCGCCGGAGCCGCGCCGGGCTCAAGGACCCCAAGCGCCCCACCGGCTCCTTCATCTTCCTCGGGCCCTCCGGCGTCGGCAAGACCGAGCTGGCGCGCACCCTCGCCGAGTTCCTCTTCGGCGACGAGGACCACCTCGTGCAGATCGACATGAGCGAGTACATGGAGAAGCACTCCGTGTCGCGGCTCGTCGGCTCACCGCCCGGTTACGTGGGCCACGAGGAGGGCGGCCAGCTCACCGAGATCGTGCGCCGCAAGCCGTACAGCGTCATCCTCTTCGACGAGATCGAAAAAGCGCACCCGGACGTGTTCAACATCCTCCTGCAGATCCTCGAGGACGGGCGCCTCACGGACGCGCAGGGGCGTACGGTGGACTTCCGCAACGCCATCCTCATCATGACCAGCAACATCGGCGCGGAGATGATCACGCGCGACACGCCGCTCGGCTTCACGCAGTCGGCCAACAAGGGCATGAGCTACGATGACATGAAGAGCCGCATCACCGGCGAGCTCAAGCGTGTCTTCCGCCCCGAGTTCCTCAACCGCGTCGACGAGGTCATCGTGTTCCACAAGCTGGAGCGCGAGGAGATCGCGCGCATCGTGGACCTCATGATCGCCCGCCTGCAGCAGCAGCTCAACGTGAGCGCCGTCACCATCCAGCTCACGGACGCCGGCCGCGACGTTCTGGTCGAGAAGGGGTACGATCCGATGCTCGGCGCGCGGCCGCTGCGGCGCGCCATCCAGCGCTACATCGAGGACAAGCTGAGCGACGCGATGCTCGAGCGCCAGTTCCCCGAGGGCACGGTGATCCTCGTCGACGGCGAGGACGAAGACACGGTGCTCACGGTCGACGGCGAGCGCGTCGGCGGCCGCGTCGAGCTGCCGATGGTCGGTCTCGACGAGCCGGTCGCGCAGGGCGTGGCCTCGTCGGTGCCCGCCGGCGGGGACGAGGGTCCAGACGCCGGCGGCGCGGCGGCGGGCGCCTAGCGGCCGCACTCGTGCCCCGCCGGCAGACCGTCTTCACCTGCGGCCAGTGCGGGCGTCGCGAGGCCAAGTGGCTCGGGCACTGCCCGGACTGCGGTGCCTGGGACTCGTTCGTCGAAGAGCAGGTCGTCGTGTCCGGAGGACCAAGCCGCGCGCGCCGCAAAGGCGATGACGGGGGCGGCGCCGCTGGCGCCGCCCCCGTGCGTCTCTCGGACGTCGTCTCGTCCGCCACCGCGCGCTTCTCGAGCGGCATCGCCGAGCTCGACCTCGTGCTCGGCGGCGGCATCGTCCCGGGCTCGCTGGTCCTCGTCGGCGGCGAGCCCGGCATCGGCAAGTCCACGCTCCTGCTGCAGGTGCTGGACCACGTGGCGGCCGCCGGGCGCCCTGTGCTGCTCGTCTGCGGCGAGGAGTCGGCCGCCCAGGTCAAGATGCGCGCCGAGCGCATCTGCCGCGACCCGGGCGGCATCTCCGTGCTCGCGGAGACCGAGCTCGAGCGCGTGCTCGAGTCTGTGGGCGCCGCCGGCCCGGCGTTCGTGGTCGTCGACTCGGTGCAGACGCTGTACAGCGACGCCTTCACGTCGGCGCCGGGCAGCGTGAGCCAGGTGAGGGAAGCTGCAGGCCGCTTCCTGCGCCTGGCCAAGGACTCCGGCGCGGCCGTGTTCCTCGTCGGGCACGTCACCAAGGAAGGCGCCATCGCCGGTCCCCGGGTGCTCGAACACATGGTGGACACGGTGCTCCAGTTCGAGGGCGATCGCACCCGCTTCTACCGCACACTGCGCGCCGCCAAGAACCGCTTCGGGTCCACCAACGAGCTCGGCATCTTCGAGATGACGGAGGCGGGGCTCGAGGCGGTGGCAGACCCCTCGCACCTCTTCCTCAGCGGCGCCGGTCCCGCGCCGGGCGCCGCCGTGCACGTCGCCGTCGAGGGCAGTCGCTGCTTCCCGGTGGAAGTGCAGGCCCTGGTGAGCAAGACGGAGCTGGCGATGCCGCGCCGCGTCGCCGTGGGCTTCGACCGCAACCGCATGGCGATGCTGGTGGCCGTCCTGGGGCGCCACGCCAGGCTGCCTTTGTCAGGCGCCGACATTTTTGTTACAATTGCAGGCGGAATTCGGATCGACGAACCTGCGGCCGACCTCGCAGTTGCTCTCGCCATCGCCTCTGCCGAGCGCAATGTACCGCTTCCGCCGCGGGTCGCAGCGATCGGGGAGATCAGCCTGACGGGCGAACTACGTTCCTGCAGCCAGAGTGAGCGACGCGTCGCCGAAGCCGGGCGTACAGGCTTCGAGCGCATCGTCGTTCCGTCCGCCGACGCGCGCGCCGGCGGCATCGCCGCAGGCGCAACCGACGTGCGTGGCGTGCTCGCTTCCCTCCTCCGGGAGGGCGCGCAGCTGCAGACCGCCGGGACCCAGTACGACGACAGGGGGGATTGAGACCGGTGTATACAGTCGGAGACAAGGTCGTCTACCCGCACCACGGCGCGGGCAAGATCATGAAGATCGAGCAGAAGGAAGTGCTCGGTCAGCAGCGGGACTACCTCACCATCCAGATCCTCCACAACGACATGACAGTCATGGTGCCCGTCGAGAACGCCGATCGCGCCGGCCTGCGCAAGGTCGTCGACCCTAACGTGGTCGAGCAGGTCCTCGAGGTGCTGCGCGGCGACCCCACGAAGATGCCCAAGAACTGGAGCCGCCGGTACAAGCACAACCGCGACAAGCTCAAGACCGGCGACATCTTCGAGGTCGCCGAAGTCGTCCGCAACCTGGCCATCCGTCACGCCGACAAGGGTCTCTCCACCGGCGAGAAGCAGATGTTCTCCAAGGCCAAGAAGATCCTCGCCAGCGAGCTCATGTATGCGCGCGACTTCAGCGAGGACGAGGCGAACGCCTTCCTCGAGGAAGTGCTCGAGGACATCAACCTCGACGGGGCCCCCGTTGCCGACGACCCCCGAGAGCCGGCAACCGTCCTCTGAGGCCGGCCCGGCGGCCGCTCCGGCGCGCCCCACGAGGGGCGTGCTCACTCCTGCTGTCACGGTGCTGCTGGCGCTGCTCGGCGCACTGGCCGGCTACCAGCTGGCCGATCGCATCCGTACCTCGACCTTCGCGCCGAACCTCGACCAGGGCGGCAAGCTCATCTGGCTCGTCGTGTTCACGCTCGTCGGCTTGGCCATCGGCTACCTCTGCGGCCTGCTGCTCTCGCGTCTCCTGCGCCGCGGCCTGGACCACATGGACGAGGTCATGCGGCACGTCTCGGGGGCCGAGGTCGTGGTCGCCATCGGCGGCGTGGTGGTCGGCCTGTTCATCGCCACGCTCATCAGCCTGGCCCTGGTGCGCATCCCCATCGTGGGGCCGTACCTCACCGTGCCGATCTACCTGCTCGCCGGCTACTTCACCGCCTACCTCGCCGCCAAGAAGCACATCGAGATCCTGCGCCTCTTGGGGGTGCGCGGCGCCTTCGAGCTCTATCCCGGGCTGACGCCGTCCAAGCTCGTCGACTCCAGCGTCATCGTCGACGGGCGCATCCTCGACATCGCCGGGACGGGCTTTCTCGAGGGGGAGCTGGTGGTGCCGCGCTTCGTCCTCGAGGAGCTGCAGCACCTCGCCGACTCCGCCGACGCCGAGAAGCGCGTGCGCGGGCGTCGCGGCCTGGACTTCGTGCGGCGCCTGCAGAACAGCTCGGGGGCCGTGCGCATCGACGGCGGCGACTACCCGGACATCGCCGCCGTGGACGCCAAACTGGTACGCCTCGCCCGCGACCTCGGCGCCGTGCTCCTCACCACCGACTACACGCTCAAGAAGGTGGCCGAGATCCAGGGTGTCAGGGTGCTGAACGTCAACGACCTCGCCAACTCCGTCAAGCCGGCGGTGCTGCCCGGCGAGGTGATCGAGGTCAAGATCCTGCGCGAGGGACGCGAGCAGGACCAGGGAGTGGGCTATCTCGACGACGGCACGATGATCGTCGTAGAGTCCGGCGCGTCCCTGGTGGGCTCGCGTGTCCAGGCCGAGGTGACCAGCGTCCTGCAGAGTCCCTCCGGCAAGATGATCTTCACCCGGGTGCTCGGCTAGGGCCCCGGACAAGCAAGGGGGACGAACATGGAGGATCAGCAGACCGGGGAGCTTTGGGTGATCGTCGCCGCGGCGGGTGACAGCCGCCGCATGGGCCTGCCGGACGGCGAGTCCAAGCAGTTCCTGCTGCTGGGCGGCGAACCCATCCTCAACCACTCCGTCCGACGCCTTCTGGCGATGGACGCGGTGGACGGCCTCGTGGTGGTGCTCCACCCGTCGCACACCGTCCGTTTCGCCGGCGAACTCCTCGCCTTCGACGACCGCAAGCCCCTGCTCATCGCGGAAGGCGGCGCCACGCGCCCGGACTCCGTGCGCGCGGGGCTGCTCGAGGTGCCGGAGTCGGCGGGCGTCATCGCCGTGCACGACGGCGCCCGCCCGCTGTTCTCGCGGCACGTCTTCGAGCACTGCCTCGACGCGCTGCGCGACGCCGACGGCGCCGTGCCCGGCGTCGAGGTGAGCGACACGCTCAAGCGCATCGACCTTCAGGGCCGCGTGGGCGCGACCATCGACAGGCGCGACCTGTGGGCGGCGCAGACGCCGCAGGTGTTCCGCGCCTCGGCCCTGCGGGAGGTGTACTCGCGCAAGGACCTCGACGGAGCCACCGACGACGCGATGCTGCTCGAGCGCGCCGGCTTCTCGGTGACGCTCGTGCCGTCCACGCCGGCCAACGTCAAGATCACGACTCCGGCCGACATCCCCCTCGCCGGTGCGCTGCTCTCCTGGGAGGTCGAGGCAGACGTTTAGGGTCGGGAGCGGCTACGACGCGCACCGCTTCGTCGAGGGCCGGCGCCTCGTCCTCTGCGGCGTCGACATCGACCATGCGCAGGGGCTGGCCGGGCACTCGGACGCCGACGTCGCCGTCCACGCCCTCATGGACGCACTCCTGGGCGCGGCAGGCCTCGGCGACATCGGCGAGCTGTTCCCCGACACCGACCCCGCCTTCGAGGGCGTGTCGAGCGTCGCGCTCCTGGCCAGGGTGATGGAATGGCTGACGCGCGGGGGCTGGTCCGTGGCGAACGCCGATGTGACGATCGTCTGCGAACGGCCACGCGTGGCGGGCTACCGGCTGGCGATGAGGGAGAATCTGGCGCAGGCCCTGGGCGTGGCCAGCGACGCGGTGAGCGTCAAGGCCACCACGACCGAAGGCATGGGCTTCGAGGGCCGTGGCGAAGGGATCGCCGCCACGGCCGTGTGTCTGCTGACGCGCGGAGCTTGAGCGGGGTACTAGCTCTGGGGCTTGCCCGCGGGAGCCGCAGGCTTCTGCTCGGCGTCGGACTCGATCTGCGTGACGGCCGGCTTCTCGAGTTCCTTGGCCTTCTCGTCGTCCTTGCCCGTGAGGCCGTCCTTGAAGCCGCGCATACCCTCGCCCAGGTCCTTCCCGAGCTTCGGCAGGCGCGTGGCGCCGAAGATCACGATGAGGACGATGAGGACGATGAGAATGTGAATGGGGCTTATGGCACCCATGCGTGTCTCCTTACCGGTTTCGCTGCCCTGGCGTACAGACGGCATCTCGTGCCGATGCAGTTACTGTACGGCCTGCCCCGAGGGCAATCAAGCGCGCGTACGTCGCGGGCCGGCGCGTCTGGTCGTCATGGTCGCGGGCGAGGCATACTGTGCGGGCCGGCGCCGGCGAGCGTGCGTCTGCGGCGCCGGCCGGCCCGACGTCAAGAGAGCGCAGGGAGGGAGTCGTCGCATGGGCGCCATACGGGGTCAGCTGGGCAAGTATTCTCTCGGCGTCGGTGACCGCTTCGCCCACGAGGCCGAAGCACAGCTCCTCGCCTTCGAGGAGGCGACGCGCCTCGGCGCTGACGTCACGCCGGTGTGGAACAAGTCAGACCGCGAGCACAGGGTGGTCGGCTCCGGACCACTGAGCGTGCGCCGCGCGGCCGACGCCGCCGTGGCGGCGCGAGGCTGGCAGCGGCCGTATTTCGTCGACGCCGACCACGTCAGCGCGGACACCGTGGGCCGCTTCCTGGAGCCGTGCGACTTCTTCACCCTCGACGTCGCCGCCTCCATCGGGCGCCCAGTCGCCGAGGCGACGGTCCAGGCGTTCGTCGCCCGGCACGGCGAGCTGTGCGCCGCGGCCGAGATCGCCGGCATCGACGGGCCGGTGGTACTGACGCGCGCCGGTACGGAGGACGCCGCGCGTCATTACCTGGGCGCCGCGGACGCCGCCGGGCGGCTGTATCGCGAGGTCGCGGCGGCGAAGGGTGAGGGGACCTTCGTCACCGAGGTGTCGATGGACGAGACCGACGCCCCGCAGCGACCGGCCGAGCTGCTGGTCATCCTCGCCGCGCTGGCCGACGAGGGTATTCCCGTGGGCACTGTCGCGCCCCGCTTCAGCGGGCGCTTCAACAAGGGCGTCGACTACGTCGGGGACGTTGCGGGCTTCGCCGCGGAGTTCGCCGCCGACGTGGCCGTGGTGCGACACGCCGCCGTCGTCTATGGCCTGCCGGCCGACCTCAAGCTCAGCGTCCACTCGGGCAGCGACAAGTTCTCGATCTTCCCCGCGATCAGGGAGGTCGCGCGCGCCGCTGGGGCGGGGGTGCACGTCAAGACGTCGGGGACCACCTGGCTCGAGGAGGTCATCGGGCTGGCGGAGGCCGGCGGGGACGGCCTGGACCTCGTCAAGGACGTCTACGCCGGCGCCTACGAGCGCCGCGAGGAGCTCTGCGGCCCCTACGCGGCCGTCATCGACATCGACCCCGCCCGCCTGCCGGCGCCGGAGGAGGTACGACGCTGGAGCGGGCCGCAGTTCGTGGCGAGGGTCCGTCACGATCGGGCGGACCCCGACTACGACGCCCAGGTCCGCCAGCTGATGCACGTGGGCTACAAGGTGGCCGCCGAGATGGGCGGGCGGTTCACCGACCTGCTCGTCACCTGCCGGGGGTCCATCGCGCCGAACGTGACCAGGAACCTGCTCGAGCGTCACCTGCGGCCGCTGTTCATCGACGGCTGAGGCCGCGGCGGGCGGCCGCCGGGCCCCGGCCCCGAAGACGGCGAAGGCCGCGGCGCCGGAGCGCCGCGGCCTTCACGAGGGACGCGCCGCCTGCGTCCCCGTCCTCTATGCGGTCCAGAACGCGCGCGCCGGCGCGAACACCACGGCGATGCGGAAGACCTCGCCGCCCGTGATCGTGAAGTCGTGCGTCGTGTTCTTGGGCACGTAGAGGGCGTCGCCCGGGGCGACGTCGAACACGTCGCCGCCGACGTTGGCCGTCGCGCGGCCGCTCAGGACGTAGAAGACGTGATCCTCGTCCGGGTGCACGTCCTCCAGCGCGCCGCCGTCCGGCATGATCTCGGTGACGTGGAACTCGAGCTGCGCGCCGGGGCAGCTCTTCGGGTTCACGAGCGGCCAGCCGCGCGTGTTCACGTGCTTGGGCGGGTCCTGCGTGAAGTCGACGCCCTTCTGGTTGAACACCGCGCCCTTGGGCTTGTCGGCCATCGTCCTTCCTCCTCCTTGCGTGCGACGGGCGCCTTCGCGCCCGGCGCGCCTCCGTGATGCCTGTCCTGACCTGACGCCGCGAGGCCTCAGGGTTCGAGCACGACCTTCATCGCACCGTCGCGGCGCTCGACGAACGTCGCCAGCGCCTCGGCGAACTGGTCCAGCGGGAACGTGTGCGTGTGGATCCCCTCGGTGCTCACCATGCCGTTGGCCATGAGCGCCAGCGCCGGCGCCGCGGTGTTGGGGTTGGCGCGTACGCCGAGGATGTCGAGCTCGGCGAGCGTCATCGGCCCCCAGGGCACGGTGATGGCCTCGGTCGGCAGGCCCGCCATGACGATCCGGCCCGCTTTGCGAGTGCACTTGATGGCGTAGTCGATGGCCGCCTGCGTGCCGGCGCACTCCACGGTGCAGTCGACGCCCACGCCGCCGGTGAGCTCCATGACCCTGGCCACCGGATCGTCGACCTTCTCGTAGTCGACGGCGATGGCGCCCATCTTCTCGGCGAAGGCGAGGCGCGGGCCGCGGCCGATGACGATGACGAACCTGGCTCCGGAGGCACGCGCGTACTGGAACGAGAACTGGCCGACGGCGCCGGGGCCCGTCACGAGGACGGAGTCGCCGGTGGTGACGCGGCCACGCTGCACGCCGTGCAGGGCGACGCCGGCGGAGTCGAGCATGGCGCCCTGGTGATACGTCAGGTTCTCCGGGAGCGGCGTCGCCGACTTGATGGACGTGACGATGTACTCGGCGTAGGCGCCCGGCGAGGTGAAGCCGTAGTGCCGGTGGCCGGCGGCGTTGTCGCCGTAGTTCAGGCACACCGTGTAGTGGCCGGTCATGCAGTTCAGGCAGAAGCCGCAGCCCTTGTGCGCCTCGCCGGCGACGCGCGTGCCGAGCGCGTACTTGGCGGCGACCTTCTCCGAGGCCGTGAGCTCCTGCGACACGGCGACGACTTCGCCGGCCCACTCGTGACCGATGATCGCCGGGAAGCTCGGCGGCCAGAAGCCGGGGAACTTGCCGGCGACGATCTTGGGATCGGTGCCGCAGATGGCCACTGCCTTCACGCGGCACAGGACCTCGTCGCCCTTCGGCTCGGGGGTCGGCACTTCCTGGATCTCGAAGTCGTTCGGCCCGTTGAGGACCAGCGCCTTCATGGTCTTGGGGATGTCTGCCATGGTCTCGCTCCTCTCACTGGTGTCCGGAGACGCCGAGGCCCGGCATCTCGTTGATGGTCGTGGCGTAGCGTCGCGCCTGAGCCGCCGCCGCCCGGTCGTCGGGCAGCGGCAGGATCTCGGCGGAGAGCCAGCCCCCGTAGGCGGCGTCGGCCAGCGCCGCCGTCACCTCCGCGAAGTCGACGTGCCCCATCCCGGCGGCCCGGCGGTTGCTGTCCACGAGGTGGAAGTGGCCGAGGCGCCCGCCGGCGGCGCGGATGGCCGCCCCCAGCGAGACCTCCTCGATGTTCATGTGGAAGACGTCGAGGAGGACGGAGACGGCGGGGCTGCCGATGAGCTCCACCGCCGCCACGGTCTCGGCCGCGGTGCAAAGCAGCGGCGTCTCGTATCTGTTGATGGCCTCGACCGTGTACCGGCCACCCGCCGCGGCCGTGCGGGCGACGCACTCCTTCATGCTCGCGACGAAGCGCTCGAGAGTGGCGCCGAGGTCGCCGTCTGCCGGCGCCTTGCCGCGCACGAGGCCGATGATGAGCGGCGCCTCGAACGCGGCGGCGTAGGCGGCGAGCTCGACCATGCGGTCGATGGCGCGCGCCCTGCCCGCCTCGTCGGGGTCGGTCAGCGAGAGGCCGTCCTGGAGGAAGGCGCGCCCGCTGCCCAGCGCCGCCAAACGCAGGCCCGATCCGTCGAGCAGGGAGTCGAGCTCACGGCGCTCGAGCTCCTCGGGCGCGCGCATGGCGATCTCGATGCCCTCGAAGCCGAGCTCGCGCGAGACCCGGACCGCCTCGCGCACCCGCCCGGCGAACAGCAGCGGGCCGAAGCCGGTCGGCGCCGCCGACGTCGCGATGCACGCGCGCCAGGTCACGCCGGGCTCGCTCCGCGCGCCCCGCAGGTCACGCCGCCCGCGGTCAATGCTGGCCGATCCAGGGCAGGGCGAAGATCGGCTTCCAGCCCTCGCTCAGCGGCTCGCGCAGGAACGGCTCCATCTCGGCGGCCGTACGGAAGGTGGTCTCCTCGACCGGCGGGACGGCGCCGGCCGGGAACGTCGCGAGGATGTCGTCCACGATCATCGTCAGGTACTTGCAGAAGGCCGCGACCGGGCGCTTGGCCTTCCAGGCCGCGGCGTGCGTCGGCTTGCCGACGACGCCTTCCGGCGTGCCGAAGAACTCGATGGCGAAGTGCCCTTCCGCCTGCGACCAGCGCTGCGGGCGGCAGTAGCCGTCCACCGAGTTGTTGAAGTGGCCGAGCGGCATGTACTGCTTGGTCTCGGTCTCGACCGCCTGCTCCATGTCGACCATCTCGGGGAAGAGGAGCAGCCCGAGTGAGGTCTCGGCCTCGTCGGCGTGGATGAACGGCGTGTCCCACCAGCCGCCCTGCTCGGTGGTGCGGAAGAAGTCCTTGACAGAGACGTGCCAGTCGATGACGCGCACGACGGCCGGGACCTGATAGCGCTTGAGGAACTTGTGCAGGGCCGTCTCGAGCATCCAGAGGTGACCGTGGTTGTTGACGATCACCATCTTGCGGAAGCCGTCGTTCCAGAGGCCGAGCATGACGTCGACCAGGGTCTCCTCGACGACCGACTCGCGCAGCATCACGGTGCCGGGCATGCCGATGTGGTGGTACGGATGGCCGCCGTACATGAGCGGCGGCAGGGCGATGGCCGGCCCGTGCCCGTTGTGCTTCACCGAGCGGCGCCGCACCGCCTCGCAGAGATGGCTCACGAACAGTGTGTCCATGGCGCTCACCGTCTGGCGGCCATGGTTCTCGGTGCAGCCGACCGGGATGAGCACGACGTCGTTCTGGCGACGCTGCCGCTCGACCTGGGCGCGGATCGTGGTCTGCAGATAGCTTCCCGGTTTGGCCCACTCGCACGGCGAGGGGATGCCGAAGTCGTCGAGCACCGCGTCGATGGCCGCGTCGTCGGCCTCCCACAGTTCCTTGAACATGCGCCCGACGGGCGTGTCTTCGAAGTAGAGGTCTGGCAGGTTGGTGGACAGCAACTCCATGGCTCCTCCTCAGATGTGGTCCTGAGTGTGGGCCGCCCGCCGCTCCATGAGGGAGCGGGCGGCCTGGGCGATATGACCGGCCGTGAGGCCGTACTTCTGCAGCAGGTCCTGGTCGGGCGCCGATTCGCTGTACACGTCGGCGACCCCGACGCGCTTCATCGGCGTCGGCCGATGCTCGGCGAGCGCCTCGGCGACGGCGCCGCCGAGGCCGCCGATGATGGTGTGCTCCTCGGCGGTGACGACGAGGCCCGTCTTCTCGGCCGCCTCGGCGACCGCTTGCACGTCGAGCGGCTTGACCGTGTGCACGTGCAGGAGATGCACCGAGACGCCCTCCGCGGCGAGCACGTCGGCCGCCTCGACGGCCCGGCCGAGCATGATGCCGGTGGTGATCACGGTCACGTCCCTGCCCTCGCGCACCAGCGCGGCGCGACCGAGCCTGAACTCGTAGGCGTCGTCGAAGACGACCGGGCTGGGATCGCGCGTCAGGCGCAGGTACACCGGCCCGTCGTAGGCGACGATCGCCTGCATCGCCTTGCGCACCTCGACGCCGTCCCCGGGAGCCACCACGGTCATGTT
This sequence comes from uncultured Thermoleophilia bacterium, assembly GCA_963709845.1. Taxonomy (GTDB): domain Bacteria; phylum Actinomycetota; class Thermoleophilia; order UBA2241; family UBA2241; genus CAIXSE01. The sequence continues at coordinate 705,676 of CAVPXV010000006.1, read as the reverse complement.
GGGCAGGGCGCGCATGACGGCGATGTCCTCGATGGCCTGATGGGTCTTGCCGGTCTTGCCGGCGAGCAGGCCGCTGTAGGCGCCGGCGATCTTCACCGGCAGGCGGGGCTGGGCGATCGACACGCGGATCTGGTCGGCGACGCGCAGCGTCGCGAACACGGCGAACGAGTTCGTGAACGGGATGAGGCCCATGGCCGCCAGGCCGGCCGCCACGCCCGTCATGTTCTGCTCGGCGATGCCCATCTGGAAGAAGCGCTCCGGGAAGGCCGCCGCGAACTGGTCCACCTTGCCGGAGGAGGCGAGGTCCGCGTCGACGGCGACGACGCGAGGGTCCTGCCGCCCTACCTCGACGAGCGCCGCGCCGAAGGCGTCGCGCATGGCCACCAGCGCGGTCATGCGCGCGGCTCCGGGGCGCAGAGCTCGCTGAGCGCCTGCTCCTTGAGATCCTCGGTCACCGGGGCGCAGTGCCACTCGTGCGTGTCCTCCATGAACGACACGCCCTTGCCCTTGACGGTGCGTGCGATGATCACCGTCGGCCGCCCGCGCTGCGCCTGCGCCGCAGAGCAGGCGGCGACGAGGGCCGGCGCGTCGTGGCCGTCGACCTCGATCACGTGCCAGTTGAACGCCCGCCACTTGTCGGCGATGGGGTCCACCGGCATCACGTCCGCCGTGTGACCCATGAGCTGGACGCGGTTGTCGTCGACGATGGCCACGAGGTGGTCGGCCGCGAACTTGGGCGCGGCCATCGCGGCCTCCCAGATCTGACCCTCCTGCAGCTCGCCGTCGCCGAGGAGCACGAAGACTCGCGCGTCGAGGCCCTTGAGGCGCATGCCGAGCGCCATGCCGAGGCCCACGGAAAGACCCTGTCCCAGAGAGCCGGAACTCATGTCCACGCCCGGGCAGTGCATGTCCGGATGGGCCTGCAGGAGCGAGTCGAGCTCGTCGTAGGTCTGCAGCATCTCCTCGGGGAAGTAGCCGCGCCGCGTCAGCGCCGCGTAGTAGACGGGCGCCGCGTGGCCCTTGGAGAGGACGAACCGGTCGCGCTCCTCCCAGTCGGGCCGCCGGGGGTCGACGCGCATGACCGAGAAGAACAGCGCCGTCACGATCTCGGCGGCGCTCAGCGATCCGCCGGGGTGACCTGCCTGTGTGCGGCACAGCGTCTCCACGACCAGCCGGCGGAGGTCGTTCGCGATCCGCTCAAGTTCTTCCGAGGTCAGAGCCTCTGCCACATTATCCTCCCGTCGTTCCATTATACGGAACGTCCGTCCGAACAGTGGAACACCACAGCATCATAGTGCGGGAGCGGCGGAATGCAAGCGTTTCGCGCCGCGGATGCAGAGAGGGCCGGGCCGCAAGGCCCGGCCCTCTCTGCGGCTCTCACGCGGCGCGAGGCTCCAGACGGCCCGGCGTCACGCCTTCCAGACGGCGATGTCGCCGACGTTGACGTCCTTGCTCGCGTCGACGGGGCCCATCTTCTGCGAAAGGTAGCCGTCCTTCTCGACGAGGACGGTGTACTCGCCGGGCTCCACGTCGCGGAGCCAGAAGTCGCCGTAGCTGTCGGTGGACGTCTCGTACACCTTGCCGTGGCCGACCTTCGTGGCCGTGACTCTGGCGTCGTCCGTGCACTCGTCGGTATCTGGCTCGAACACGGCGCCGGCGATGAACGGCTTGGGCAGGCCGACGTAGAAGACGCGCGGCTTGACGTCGAGGTGGGGCTTGAGCGGCTCCGCCCTGGCGACGAGCTCCTTCATCGCGGGGTCCTCCTCGTCGCCGAACGTGAAGGCGCCCGTGGGGCAGGCGTCGACGCAGCGCGGCTCACTCCAGCCGTCGTCCAGGAGGTGCGCGCAGAAGGTGCACTTCTGGGCGATGTTGAGCGAGTCGTTGAAGTAGATCACGTCCTCGAAGGGACACGCCTCGAGGCACAGCTGGTTGCCACGGCACCGGTCGGGGTCGATGATCACGGCCCCGTCGTCGCGCCGATAGATGGCGTCGACGTTGCAGGCCGGGATGCAGGGCGCCTCCTCGCAGTGCTGGCAGATGCTGTGCATGTAGGTGACCTTGACCTTGGGCACCTGGCCGCGCTCGAGGTCGGTGACCTTGTTCCAGAACTGGCCCGTGTCGGGCTGCGGCCTGGCGACAGGTGACCAGTCGTTGCCGACGTGCTCGTCCTTGCAGGCCACCTGGCAGTTGTAGCAGCCGTTGCAGATGTTGAGGTCGATGACGAGGACCTTGCCCATCACGCCCTCCCCCAGACGCAGGCTTCGAGGCCGGGGCCGGCACACGGGTGGAACGGCTTCTCGAAGGCCTCCGGATACTTGCGCTTGAGCTCCTCCATGTCGGTCTTCTCGATGTCGACGAGGAAGCCGCTCACGGCGTGACCGACGGCGTTCTTGGAGGTGGTGTTGCGCGGCACGATGGTGTTGATCGCGCCGCCGCGGTCGATCTCGCCGGGGACGATGGGGTCCCACTTGGCGCCGTGGTCGATGTAGACCACGCCGGGCATGATGCGCTCGGTGACGTAGGCACCGCCGAGCACGGTGCCGCGCTCGTTGAAGATCGACACGATGTCGCCGTGGCGGATGCCGCGCCTCTCGGCCTCCGCCGGGTTCAGCCACACGGGGTGGTACTGGTAGCCGTCGGGGCCCGTGACCTTGCAGGTCTTGATCTCGCGCAGCCAGGTGATGTCTTCGTGCTGGGAGTGCACGCTCCAGCGCGGGTGGTTGGAGCACACGAGCAGCGGATACTTCTCGGAGCGCTTGGTGCCGATGGTCTCCTCGTGGCTGATCCCCTGGGCGACCCACTTGGGGACCGGCGGACGCTCGAGGTCGTCGGGGAAGTTGTCGGCCAGACCCGTGGCCTCGAACTCGAGCTTCCCGGTCGGCGTGGTGAGCGGGTACTTCTCCGGGTCCTTGTAGAAGTTGTAGAAGCCGGCGGGCACGTCTTCCCAGCCATCGGCCGTGGGCACGGCGTAGTAGCCCTTCTCGTTGAGCTCCTCCCAGCTGATGAGATCGTCGCAGCGCGAGGTCTCATAGCCTTGTCTGATGAGCTCGGGGATGGACTTGCCGCCGGTATACGCCTCCTTGAGGCCGAGGCGCTCGGCGATCATGACGGCGATCTCGTAGTCGCTGTAGCTCTCGCCCACCGGCTCGATGCACTTGTGCTCCGGGTAGAGCAGGTTGTACTGGCCGCTGAAGATGTCGCCGGCGATGTCGTCCTCTTCGAGCTTGGTGTTCACGGGCAGGATGATGTCGGCCATCAGGCAGTCGTTCTCGAGCCAGGGATGCTGGGCGAACATGAACTCGATGTCCGGGTGGCGCATGGCTCTGACGTAGTCGTTGCCGCCGTTCCAGCAGGTGATCCACGAGGGCGAGTCGGTCCACACCATGTGGATCTTGGAGCAGCCGTCGGCGGGGTATCTGTAGTGCACGAACTGATTGGCGCGGTCGGCGGTCTCGGACTCGCAGCCCCACCAGTCGCACTCCCCCTCGAGGATGCCCTTGGGCACGTACGTCTTGGGGAGGAACGACGGGTGATTGGTCTCGTCGGGGTGGCCGCCGGTGTAGGCCTTGCGGAGGTTCGGCACGCGCAGCGGCTTGGGCTGGGCGTACTGGTCGGGCTTGTCGAACAGACCCCACTCGATCATCTTGGCCTGGTTGACGCCCGGCTTGCCGAGGCCCTGCATGGCGAGGCAGATGCACTGCAGGCGCGCCGGCTCGGTGGCGTAGGGGCCGCGGATGCCGGGCCCGCCGTTGCCGATGACCACGGTGGTGCGCTTGCTCGCCCACTCCTTGGCCAAGGCCTTGATGGTGCGGGAGGGGACCCCGCAGATCGCCGCCGCCCACTCCGGCGTCTTCTTGACGCCGTCTTCATCGCCCATGACGTAGGCCTCGAACTTCTCGACGCCCACCGCGTGCGTGGCGAGGTACTCCTTGTCGTAGGTGCCGTCCTTGAACCACTGGTAGCAGATGGCGAGGTAGAGGGCGGCGTCGGTGTTGGGCAGCACCGGGATCCAGCGGTCGGCGTGCACGGCGGCCGCGTAGTTGAGGTCCGGGCACACGTAGATCTGCTTGATGCCGAGCTCGCTCCACCAGTAGCTGAGGCGGCTCGGCAGCTGACCCTGCCAGCCCCAGGGCGTCGTCTCCTGGTCGCAGCCCCAGAAGAGGAGCAGCTCGGCGTTCTTGGCGATGTCCCAGAGCAGGTTGCTCTGCTTCCCCTGGCCGACGGGCTCGCAGCCCCAGAAGTGCTTGCTGCCCCACCACCAGCCTTCCCAGCTGTCGGGCTGGCGCATCTGCAGCGTGAAGCCGCCCCACTGGCGCAGCAGCTTGCGGCCGGCGCCGTGGCAGGCCTGCACGACCTTGTTCTCGCCGTGCTGGTCACACTGATAGAGGAGGGCGGTGGGACCGTACTTCTCCTTGATGCGGTTCATCTCGCCGGTGATGACGTCGAGCGCCCGGTCCCAGGAGATGCGCTTGAACTTGCTCACGCCGCGGTTCTGCGGGTTGCGCTCGCCGTCGGGGTCGAAGTCCACGCGCATCATCGGGTAGCGGATGCGCGCCGGCGAGTACACGCGTTTCTTGTACGCAAGGCTGTACGGAGGGATGAGGGTCTTCATGCTGGGCTCGAAGGTGCTGCCCCGCACTTCCATCTTCCAGGGGTTCAGGTCTTCCTTCTTGTATTTCCAGTCGTAGTGCATCGGCCGGATGCGGACGATCTTGCCGTCCTTGACGTCCACCATCGACGCGTTGGAGCCGTTCTCCGGCACGCCGCAGAAGCTGATATCCCGGATCAGCGTCTTCTCGCCGCTGGCTCCCGACTTGGTTCTGTCCTCCGCCATACTGCTGACCTCCGCATCTGGCTCGGCTGGGGCGGCCGCGGCTCGAGCAGAGCGCGGCTCACGGGGTACTGTCCGCGATGCGGATTACCTGAACCGCATTACGGGCATACTCCATCCCTCGCCGGGTAGTGTCAAGTGTAGGGCTGGGCGAGTCGCGCGCGGCCGTTGCGGCGGCGGGGATCCGCCGGGGCGGGGGACCTGAGACAGGACCAGACGGGGCCCGGCCGCGCTAGTACTGGCGCAGCGAGTCCAGGCGGAGGGCGAGGAAGCTCGCCAGGCCGGCGGCGTCCTCGAGCCCGAAGCGGTGCTCGTGCGCGAGCGGCGCGTCGGTGACGAGCGCGATCGCCTCGCCGGGGCCGCAGAGGGGCTCGGCGTGGCCGGCGCCGCTGCGGAAGAGCTCGACGCGGTGCGGTGCCGTGCGCTTGTAGCCCTCCGCCACCACCAGGTCGAAGCCGGCGAAGAACCGCCGTGCGATGTCGACCAGCGGCAGCTCGCCGTCCAGCCGCGTGATGAAGGCGAGGCGCTGGGGCGAGGCGATGGCGTAGGCGTGGGCGCCGGCTTGGCCGTGCCGCCAGGAGTCCTTGCCCGGGTGGTCGATCTCGAAGCTGTGCGCGTCGTGCTTGACCGTCCCGACGCGCAGGCCGAGCTTCACCAGCTCGGGCACGACCTTCTCGATCAGAGTCGTCTTGCCCGAATCGCTCTTGCCGACGACGGCCACGAGGGCCGGCTGTCTTGCCGGCCCGGCCTCGGCCGGCCCCTCGTCGGCCCCTCCGCGAGCGTGCTCGATGGCGTCCATGGCGAAGATGGTACGGGAGTGTGCCCCGCCGGGAAACCCAATGCCGGCGCCCCACGCAGGGTTCATGCGGGGTAGACCTCGACCTCCAGCGCCTTGACCGAGACGAAGACGGGCCCGCCTTCTCCCAGGTGCAGGGCGGCCACTGCCGCCGGCGTGACCTCGGCGATGACCGGCAGGTCGCCGCCCACGTGCACGCGCACGTGATCTCCCGCAACATCGAGCTCGCCGACCGTTCCCTCCCAGACGTTTCTCGGCGAGCCTTCAGGCATGGTGCGGTGCAAGGAGACCGCCCGCGGAGGGATGACGGCGAACACTTCGCCTCCCTGTGGCACGGGATCGGCGGCGATCAGGCGCCGGCCGCTCGGGAGCACGATGGAGCGCTGCTCGGGGCGGCCGCGGTAGAGGTTCAGGCCGAGAAGGTCGGCCACGTAGCGCGAGCGCGGGTGCGAGGAGAGCTCGCTTGGAGTCCCGGACTGCACGATGCGCCCGGCTTCCAGGACGACGAGCTGGTCGCCGAGCGTCATCGCCTCGATCGGGTCGTGCGTGATCACGAGGCAGGTCCCGGAAAACGCGGCGAGGTGCCGGCCGAGGCCGCGGCGCAGCTCGGCGCGCGCGCCGGCGTCCATGGCCGCGAGCGGCTCGTCGAGGAGCAGGAGGCGAGGGTCGGTGGCCAGCGCCCGCGCCAGGGCCACGCGCTGCGCCTGGCCGCCGGAGAGAGCCCGCGGCCTCTCGGCGGCGCAGTCGGCCAGCCCCACGCGGTCGAGCAACGCGAGGGCGCGCTCCCGCGCGGCGGCGCGCCCGGCGCCGCGCGACCGAGGCCCGAAGGCCACGTTGTCGAGCACCGACAGGTGCGGGAAGAGGAGGTAGTCCTGGAAGACGACGCCGATCGGCCGCCGTTCGGTGGGGACGCGCACGCCGCCCGCCGGGTCGTCGAGCACGACGCCGTCGAGGACGACGCGGCCGCGCTCGAGCGGCACGAGGCCGGCGAGCGCCCGGAGCAGCGTCGTCTTGCCGGCGGCGTTCGGGCCAAGCAGCACGACGACGCCGTTGCTCGACACCTCGAGCTCGACGTCAAGGTCGAGGGCGCCCTTGCGCAGGCCGATGGTCGCCTCGAGGCTCACAGGGGGGCTCCCCCTGCCGGCCTCGTCGCGCGGGCGCTCATCGCGAAGGGAACCAGCGGCCGCGCAGCGCCACCAGGACCGCCAGCGAGATCGCCAGCATCACGAGGCTGAGGGTGATCGCCGCGTCGGCGTTGTTCTGCAGGGCGAGGTACACCGCCAGCGGCATCGTCTGCGTGGTTCCCGGCAGGTTGCCGGCGAAGGTGATCGTCGCACCGAACTCTCCGAGGGCCCGCGCCCAGCAGAGGGCGCCGCCGGCGGCGAGGGCGGGTGCGATCAGCGGCAGCGTCACGCGGCGGAACGTGCGCCAGCGGCCGGCGCCAAGCGTCGCGGCGGCGTCCTCGTAGCGCCGGTCCATGCTGCGGATGCCAGCCTCGACGGTGATGACGAGGAACGGCATCGCGACGAACGTCTCGGCGAGCATGGCCCCAGCGGTCGAGAACGGCAGCGTGACGCCGAAGACCCTGTCGAGCCACTGCCCGGCGAGGCCGTGGCGGCCGAAGGCGAGGAGCAGTGCGACGCCGCCGACGACGGGCGGCAGGACCATGGGCAGGAGCACCAGAGCGCGCACGATGTTGCGGCCGCGAAACGGCACGCGCGCGAGCAGCCAGGCGAGCGGGACGCCGAAGACCAACGAGAGAGCGAGCGCTCCCAGCGAGCACACGAGCGAGAGACGCAGGGCGGTGAGAACGCCGGGCGCCGTCAGGTCGCCGGGCAGGTCGCGCCACGGGGCACGGACGAGGAGGGCGATGAGCGGAAGCGTCAGGAACGCGAACGCGACCACGGCGAGCGGCACAAAGCCGAACGGCGCACCGCCGCTGCCGCGACGCATGAGTCGCGGCGCGCCGTCTTCAGCCGGGCTCGCCCAGGGCGTGGCCTCGGCCCGGCCGCTCGTGAGGGAGTCGCCGGCGACGACCGATAGGCCTTTGCCCGCGCCGCCGCCTCGCGGCGGGGGCCCCGGAGTCACCTGGTCGGTCACCGGATCGGCCGCCTGGCGCCCACGCGAGCGGACGGAAGTCGCGATTGTTCGCGACCGCACGTCACAGACCGGCTCGCCCTCTTCGGCGGAGCGGCGGATGCAGACGAGTCCCGAAAGGGTCTGCCCGATGACCACGCGCCGCGTCCCTACGCACGAAGCCCTCGCTGCGTAGCGCCTCGACGATGCGGTGCGTTGTGGAACGCGGCAAGCCGAGGCTGCGCGCGATCTCCACCACTGTGAGGCCGTGCGTCTCCGCCGAGACGCAACGGAGCACCGCGGTCGCGCGCTCGCTGGCCTGGACGCCGTCGCGCCTTGCGGCCGCGGACTGGTCAGCCTCTGCCGGGCGCACGTCAAGGGCGCTCGCAGCGACGTGTGGCGTCATGGCGCGCTCGGCGGCAGGAAGCCGAAGCTGCGCAGCACCTGCTGGCCCTGGCTGGACATGACCAGGTCCACGAACGCCTGCGCGTCCTGGGCGTTCTTGCTCGCCTTCACGACGGCGATCGGGTAGGTGGCGATGACGTTCAGCGTGTCCGGGATGACGACGCCTTCGAGCTTGCCGCCGGCCGCCTGGATATCGGTGACGTAGACGATGCCGGCGTCGGCCTCGCCCAGCGAGACCTTGGTGACCACTCCCTTGACGCTGTCCTCGAGCGAGACCGGATTCACGGTGACGCCGGCCTTGCCGAGGATCTCCTGCGCGTACTTCCCGGCCGGTACCTGCGGGGCCGCGAGGACCACCTTGAGACCGGGGTCGGCAAGATCCTTCAAGCTCTTGATGTCCTTCGGGTTGCCGGGCGGGACGGCGATCTCGAGCTTGTTGCGCGCGAAGACCTGCGGCGTGCCGACCAGGGTCGCGACCTGGTCCATGGTCTTGGTGTCGGCCGTGGCCAGCACGTCGGCTGGCGCGCCCTGCTGGAGCTGGGCCACGAGGTCCTGGCTGCCGGCGAAGTTGAAGGCCACCGTCACGCCCGGATGAGCGGCCGTATAGTCGCTCCCCAGCTTGGTGAAGGCGTCGGTCAGCGAGGCGGCGCCGAAGACGGTGATCTTGGTCGAGGTGCCCGAGCTGCCGCTCGACTGGCCGCCACAGCCCGCGGCCAGGACTATCGCCAGCGCGGCGAGCAGCAGCGCGAGAGCGACGGCAAGCCGCAGGCTGGGCTTCTTGGGGTGCGCGCCGTCAGCGCGCAGGGTCGGACCTGCGTTCATGTCCCTTGCTCCTTTCCAAGCACGGGGAGGTCCGGGCGTTTCCGCCGCGGGCCCACGACAGCGCTCGCGCGCTGCCCCATGGTCTATCCATGGTACGGCCCAGCGCCCGTAGCTATCGCCTTAGGGCGGAGGGCTTGGAGTCGGACAGCGCAAGGGTAGCACAGCCGTCAATCCGCGCGGCGGCCGGGACGCGGCCGGCCGCCGCGCGCGCTGAGCGACTGATGGATGATGGATCTGGCGTCGGCGCGGCCGTCCGCGCGGGACGCTACTTTACGTCTGGATTCGGCAGCATGAAGTCACGGACCACGGCCACGAGGTCGTGGTAGGAGGCGATGAAGCCGCGCAGCGTGCGCGCCGTGGCGCCGTAGGCGTCGAACTCCTCAGGGCTCATCCCGTCCGCGTCGTAGGCGCGCCGGAAGTCGGGGAAGCGGCGGTAGAGCTCGTCGACGACCGCCGCCGGCACCGGCTCGTCCATGCGCGGCACGACCGCGAGGTCGGACTCGTTGAAGAGGCGCTGCCAGGCGTAGGGGATGGTGAGCACGACGTCGCCGCCGATGAACTCGGTCCAGTGCAGGTGGTGGCGGTAGGCCGCGGCCAGCAGGCGCGTGCGGTAGCCACGCTCGCGCAAGATGCCGTAGGCCTTCTTCATGCAGGCGACGCCGGCCCAGTGCTCGATGCCCGGGGTCGCGACCACGCCGTCGCGCTTGACCAGCGCCTGCATCCAGTCGTCGAGGCGGCCGACCATGAGCGTGCACACCGGCGTCATCGCGGCGACGTCCTCGCCGGCCGCCTCGCGGCGCCGCAGCCCACGCTCCACCGCCTCGGCCACGGCGAGCGCCTGCGGCACGGTGAAGCACACGGTGGCGTTGATCGTTGACGCCGGCCGCCGTCGCCTCCTCGATCGCCTGCACGCCGGCGCCGGTCGCGGGGATCTTGACCTGCATGTTCGCGGCGAGGCTGCTGAAGCGCACGGCCTGCGCGGCGATGCGCGCGGCGTCGCGGTAGAAGCGCGGGTCGGTCTGGATCGAGAGGCGCCCCTTCATGCCGCCTTCGCGCGCGAAGACCGGGAGCAGCAGTTCGGCGCCGCGTATCGCCATCTCCTCGATGAGGCGCCAGGTGACCTCGTCCTCGGTCCAGGCCGGGTTCTCGGCGATGATCTGCCGCGATGCGCTCGCGCCAGAGGTGCATCTCCTTCTTCAGCACGTCGCCGACGATCGTCGGGTTGGTGGTGGCGCCGACGGCACCGCGCGCGATGGCGTAGGTCAGCTCCTCGACGGAGCAGGAGTCGTTCCAGTAGTCGGTGGCGGTCGTCGCGGCGGTCTGGTGCAGCGGTCCCCTGTAGACGCCGGGATCGGCGGGGTCGGGCTGCGCCGCGGGCACGGGACTCGATGACGTGACGGGCTTCTGGTCTCCTCCGGACATGGGCTCGGCGCTCCTCTCGCGTGGGTGTCGATCGTCACGGGGCGCGACGCGGCCCGTGCTCTGGTCTGCTTCCATGATAGTGCGAGAGCCGGCCGGCGGGTCAACGCCCGGGGCGCGCCGGGCCGGGGCCGGCCGGCCGTGCGTGCTGCCGCTAGGCGCGGGCGAGCCCGAGTTCGCCGATGAGGAAGGCGGCGAGGCCGGCGGCGTCGTCGAGCGCGAAGCGGTGCCGGTGCGGCAGGTCGGTATCGGTCACGAGGGCGAGCAGCTCGCCTCGCGGCACCTGCGTCTCCGCATGCTCGCTCGCGGCGCGGAAGACCTCGACGACATGCGGCGCCTCGCGCCGGTAGCCCTCGCAGAGGACGATATCGTACTCGGAGAAGTAGCGCTCCACGAGCTGCACCAGCGCCATCTCGGCGCGCAGGCTGGTGACGAACGCGAGCTTGCTCGCGGACGCCACCGCGTACGCCTCCGCTCCGGCCTGGCCGTGGCGCCAGGAGTCCTTGCCCGGGGTGTCGATGTCGAAGCGCGCGACGCTCTTGACCGTCGCGACCTTGAGGCCGAGACGGACGAGCTCGGGGATCAGGCGCTCGATCAGCGTCGTCTTGCCGCTGTCCGGGTGGCCGACGACGCCGAGCACCGCCGGGCGGCCGCCGCGCGCCGCTGCCTGCTCGCGGCGGCGCGCCTCGCGCCAGTCGTCCGGCGTGTTCACGTTGAAGAATGGCGCCGCGCTCGGGAAGCGTACCGTCCTCACGCGCACCTCGGGGAGCAGGTCGAGGATGCTGTGCGCGCCCCGTTCCAGCAACTCCTCGATGCGCGCCGCGCAAGCCGGGCCGTACACCGCATGCAACGGCTCGAGGTGGTCGCCGACGATCGGCAGCGCGACGTCGACGTCGCGGAAGGCGTCCAGCACCTGCTCGACCGCGCCGCGCTCGCTGAAGGCCAGATCTGCGGCGAGCGCGAAGATGGGCTCCTGGTAGCGGGCCAGGACCGAGGCCAGGCCCGCCAGCGGCGAGCCGGTCACCACGTCGGGCACGACCTCGACGCCGGCCGGCAGCGAGGCGGGGACCTGGTCGGCGTCGCGCAGCGACAGCGCGACCGTCGGGAACAGGTCGCGGAGGAAGGCGAGGTTGCGCTCGAGCAGCGTGGCGCCGGCGAGACGCAAGAGGCGCTTGTCGCGCCCCATGCGCCTCGCCTCCCCGCCGGCGAGCAGGACGCCGACGCGGACGCGGCGTGGGCTTGTGGGCTGGTCACTTGACACGGCTCCGGCAGTGTAGCCCAAGCGCCGCCCCGCGCGCCGCCGGGGACGGCGCCGACAACGGCGTCGGCGAGTTGACACCCACGCCCTCCACGGTAGGATTCCCGAAATGCGGGCATGTCGTCCGCATCGTGGATACCACCGGGAGACCCGCGCGCATCGCGTGCGCGGCCGCCATCCTCGAGCTGCGAGCGGAGGTAGAGAGTATGGGTCACATGGAGAGGCTCACGAACTGTACGACCGGCGGCCCATTGTTCGTCGACGTCGAGGACGGCAAGATCGTGCGCATGATCCCCATCGACCTCGACGAAGGCGACAAGGGCGACTGGGTCATCGAGGCGCGGGGCCGCAAGTTCACGCCGCCGCGCCGCACGACGCTTTCGCCGCACGCACAGGCCCAGCGCTCGTTGGTCTACTCGCCCGAAGCGCATTCTCACGCCGCTCAAGCGCGTCGACTTCGACCACAAGGGCGCCCGCAACATCCGCAACCGCGGCGTCTCCGGCTACGAGCCCATCAGCTGGGAGGCGGCCCTCGACATCATCGCCGACGAGGTGGAGCGCTGCCATCGCGAGGTCGGGCCCGGCAGCATCATGACGACCGAGAGCTCCCACCATCTGTGGGGCAACATCGGCTACCGCCACAGCGCCTACAACCGCTTCCTCAACCTCATGGGCTTCAGCCACTGCGCCCACAACCCCGACAGCTGGGAGGGCTGGCACTGGGGCGGCATCCCCATGTGGGGCAACAGCCACCGCCTCGGCATCCCCGAGCAGTGGGACCTGCTGGAGGACGCGCTCAAGCACACCGAGATGATCGTGTTCTGGTCGGCCGACCCCGAGACGACGGGCGGCGGCATCTACTCGGCCTTCGAGAGCACCTGCCGCCGCTACTGGATGAAAGAGCTCGGCATCAAGATGGTGTTCGTCGACCCGTACTTCAACCACACGGCCGAGCTCTTCTCCGACAAGTGGTTCGCGCCGCGGCTCGGCACCGACGTCGCCTTCGGGCTCGCCATCGCCCACACGTGGCTGGCCGAGGACCTGTACGACAAGGAGTACGTCGCGGCGCGGACCAACGGCTTCGACGAGTGGAAGGACTACGTCCTCGGCAAGACCGACAACGTGCCCAAGACGCCGGAGTGGGCGGAGCGCGAGTCCGGCGTCCCGGCCCGGCGAGATCCGCGCCCTGGCCCGCGAGTGGGGCGCCAAGAAGACCATGCTCGCCGCCGGCGGCCTCGGCGGCTGGGGCGGCGCCTGCCGCTCGGCCACGGGCAACGAGTGGGCCCGCACGATGATCGCGCTCGCGGCGATGCAGGGCTACGGCAAGCCGGGCAGCAACATCTGGGGCACCTCACAGGGCGCGCCGGCGGACGAGTCCTTCATCTTCCCCGGCTACGCCGAGGGCGGCATCTCCGGCGATCCCGAGAAGTCGGCGGCCGCCTACCGCTGGACCTACCGCATGTTCCCCCACGGGTCGGGGTCGCCACATCACGGTGAACCCGCACGACTCCACCGAGGGTCAGGCGATCCCGCGCCTCCGCATCCCTGAGGCGATGATGCACGAGCGCTTCGAGTGGCGCGGCAAAGGCTTCTGCGGCTCGTCGATCGAGAGCCAGATGCAGAAGTACCAGTATCCGGCGCCGGGCTATCCCTTCATCGAGATGTACTGGCGCTACGGCGGTTCGTTCTTCGGCACCATGCAGCAGACGAACCGCTACGTGAAGGCCTACCAGGAGGGCAAGGTCAGCTTCGTCGTCAACCAGTCGATCTGGATGGAGGGCGAGGCCAAGTTCGCCGACGTCATCCTGCCGGCCTGCACCAACTTCGAGCGCTGGGACATGAGCGAGTTCGGCAACTGCTCGGGCTACATCCCCGACAACTACCACCAGATGAACCAGCGGGTCATCGTCTTCCAGAAGAAGTGCATCGAGCCGCTCGGCGAGAGCAAGTCGGACTACGACATCTTCGCGGCCGTCTGCCGACCGCATGGGCATCGGCCACCTCTACACCGACGGCGGCCGCACCGAGCTCGACTGGTGCAAGCTCTACTTCGCCGCCACCGACCTGCCCAAGCACATCACCTGGGAGGAGTTCGAGAAGAAGGGCTACTTCGTCGTGCCCTTCCCCGAGGACCACAAGAGCACGCCGGCCATGCGCTGGTTCGCCGAGGGCCGCAAGCGCGACACGCCGGACTGGGGCCCGGCGCCCGGGCGACACCGTCGGCCTCAAGGGTCTGCAGACGGCGTCGGGCAAGATCGAGTTCGTGAGCACGGCGCTCAAGCACCTCGAGCTCGACGTGGTCGACCCCGAGCGCCCGGCGATGGGCCCGCAGTACATCCCGTCGCTGGGAGGGCCACCACACCACGGATCTCTACGACAGGTACCCGCTGCAGATGGTGAGCCCGCACCCGCGCTTCAGCTTCCACACCATGGGCGACTCCAAAGGGAGCTGGCTCAACGAGGTCAAGGACCACCGCATCCTGCACGACGACGGGCACTAGTACTGGGTCATGCGGCTGAACAGCAAGGACGCGGAGGCGCGGGGCATCGCCGAAGGCGACCTCATCCGCGCCTTCAACGACCGCGGCGCCGTCATCCTGTCGGCGCAGCTCACCGAGCGCGTGGCCCCCGGCACGGTGCACTCCTACGAGTCGCTGCGCCGACTACCTGCCGGTCGGCGAGCCGGGCGAGTCCGCCGACATCGCCGGCTGCGTCAACATCCTCACCAACAAGCGGTTCATCACCCCGACCTCGACGGCGATGTCCAACAACTCCTGTCTGGTCCAGGTCGAGAAATGGGAGGGCGAGGCCAAATGAAGAAGTGGCACCTGATCATCGACGTCGCCCGCTGCCACGACTGCAACGACTGCTTCCTGGCCGACAAGGACGAGTTCGTCGACAACGACTTCCCGCCCTACTCGGCGGCCCAGCCCTGGCACGGCCACCGCTGGATGAACATCAAGCGCAAGGAGCGCGGCCAGTACCCGATCGTGCAGACCGCCTACCTGCCGATGCCCTGCATGCACTGCGACGAGGCGCCGTGCCTCACCGCCGACGGCGCCGTCTACAGGCGTGACGACGGCCTCGTGATCATCGACCCCGTCAAGGCCGCCGGGCGTCGCGAGATCGTCGCCAGCTGCCCCTACGGCGCCATCTACTGGAACGAGGAGAAGCAGCTGGCGCAGAAGTGCACGGGCTGTGCCCACCTCCTCGACGACGGCTGGACCGAGACGCGCTGCTCCCAGGTGTGCCCGACCGATGCCATCAAGCTGGTGCTGGCCGACGACGCGGAGTTCGCGCGCCGCGTCGCCGACGAGGGCCTCGAGCGCTACCGCGACGGCCTCGGCACCAAGCCCCGCGTGTACTACAGGAACCTCCACCGCTGGGACAAGGTCTTCGTCGCCTGCACGCGTCGTCTACGGCGACACCGACGAGTGCGGTGCCGGCGCCACGCTCACCGTGGAGCTCGACGGAGCGGTCGTCGGGGCGGCGACCGGCGACGTCTTCGGGGAGGCGCTCGTCGACCGCCTCGAGCCGGGCAAGGAGTACACGATCAGGGTCGAGGCGCCCGGGTACAGGCCGGCCGGGATGAAGGTCACGGCCGAGGCGAGCGTCAACGCCGGAACGGTGGTCCTGGAGAAGGCGTAGCGGCGCCCGGCGGCCGGTCGCGGCGGGCGCCGGTCCGCCACGCGAGGCTCGCCGCCGCCGAAACGGTCTCACCGGCTGCGGCCGAGGAGGGTCCGGACATGGTGCGAGAGGGCGAGGGCGAAGCCGGAAGGGGCGGGATGCAGGTGATCACGAGGGCGGCGGCGATCCTCGCCGCCCTCGCGGAGTCCCGCGGCGGCCAAAGCCTCGCCCAGCTCGCCGCTCAGACCGGCCTGCCGAAGACCACCGTGCATCGCATCTGCACCGCCCTGGAACAAGTGGGATACGTGTTCGTCGACGGCGAGACCGGACGGCGCGAGCTCGGCCGCGGCCTCCTGCGTCTGGCGGTCCTCGGCCGTCGCGACCTCGGCGCCGTCCTGGAGCCGTATCTCGAGCGTCTCTCGCTTGATCTCAACGAGACCGTCGACCTGGCGGTGCTGGACGGCTCGAGGGTGATCTTCCTGGCGCAGCACCCCGCCCCGCGGCGCGAGCTCATGGCGATCGCGCGCGTCGGCGCGAGCTTCCCCGCCTACAGGATGGCGAGCGGCAAGGTCCTGCTCGCGCAGCTGACCCTCGAGGAGCTCCGCAAGCGCCTGCCGCAGAAGCTGGATCCCTCGCGCGACGGCGCTGCCAAGACGCGCGATGAGCTCCTGCGCGAGCTCGAGGACGTGCGCTCCACCGGCCTCGGCTACGAGCGCGAGGAGCTGCGGCAGGGGATCTGCGCCGTCGCCGTGGCGGTCACCGACGTGGACGGGAGCGCCGCCTCGATCGCCGTGCCCATGCCGGCCGCCCGCTTCGCCGAGAGCGAGCGGGACGTGACGGCGGCGCTGCTGAGGACGAGGGACGAGATCCGGGCCGAGCTGACTGGCCCCTGAGGTCGCCTGGCCGGCGCGCGGCCGCCGGTCACGGACGCAGGGAGGACGCGATGAACGAGTTCGACATCGGCGGTCGGCGCGCCATCGTCGTCGGCGCCGGGGGTCTGGGAGCTGCCGTGGCGCGCGGCCTGGCGGCGCATGGAGCGGCCGTCGCCGTGGCGGACGCCGACGCGACGCGCGCGGCGGCGCTGGCCCGCGAGCTGGAGGGCGCCGGCGGTGCCGCTCTCGCCTTGGGCGTCGACGTCACCGACGAAGCGTCCGTGCGCGCCATGGCCGAGGAGGCCGAGGCCGGCCTCGGCGGCGTGGACATCCTCGTCAACGCCGCCGGTGTCACCGTCCGTGTGCGCGCCGAGGCCCTGCCGCCGGCGGAGTGGCGGCGCATCCTCGACGTCAACGCCACCGGCACGTTCCTCTGTTGTCAGGCGGTCGGCGCGCTCATGGCCCGCCGCGGAGGCGGCGCTATCGTCAATCTGTCCTCCGTGCGCGGCCGCTACGGCGCGCCGTTCGGCCAGACGGAGTACTCCGCCAGCAAGGGTGCGGTCGACTCGATGACGCGCTCGCTGGCGGCGCAGTGGGCGGAGTTCGGCATCCGCGTCAACGCCGTCGCGCCGACGTTCGTCGAGACCGACCTGACGCGCGCCGTCCTTGCCGACGAGGCGTTCGCGGCCGCCCTGCGCGCCAGCATCCCCATGGGCCGTTGGGCGGAGGCCGCCGACGTGGTCGGCCCGGTGCTCTTCCTCGCGTCGCCCGCGGCCGGCTTCGTGACCGGCCAGATCCTCTACGTCGACGGCGGTCTCACGGCTCGCGTCTGAGGGGTCTCCACGGCCGCCGCCGCGGGCCTCTCGAGGATGCTTGACCTGCCCCGGGGCACCTGCAATAGTGTTCGCATGATGGAACCGCTGTTCCGCATCGCGGTTATCGGGCGTGCGATCGGCGGTTCGGGAGGGGTGGGCGGACAGCCGCCCGGGCGGCCGGAGAGCCCTCACGACGAGCGCCTCTGTGCGTCGTGACTCGCCGTCGCCGTTCCGGCCTGACGCCTCCTCGTCGGGTCCCGAGACGTGCGCCGGGCGGGCTGGGCGCTTTCAGCGGCGCCGGTCCCATGCGAGAGGAGAAGTGCGATGGAACGTGAGATCTGGAGTCTCGAGAAGATGCGCGGCCTGTTCGACCTGAGCGGCAAGACGGCCATCGTCACCGGCGGGTCCGGCGCGTTCGGCCACGCCGCCGCAAAGGGCCTCGCCGCCTACGGCGCCGACGTCGTCGTCACCAGCCGCCGGGTGGAGAACCTGGAGGCCGCGGCGGCCGACATCGCCGAGGCCGGCACCAGGGTGCTGCCGATCTCCTGCGACGCCACCGACCCGGACAGCGTCGAGGCCATGGTCCAGAAGACCGTCGACGAGTTCGGCAAGGTCGACATCCTCGTCAGCGCCGCCGGCCAGGCCAACCGCTTCGCCGCCGAGGAGTTCCCGATCGACGAGTGGCAGAAGGTCATGGACTCGCTGGTCAAGGGCACCTACATCGTCTGTCAGGCCGCCGGCAAGCGCATGATCGCCCAGGGCGGCGGCAAGGTCATCACCGTCGGCTCGGTGCGCGGCGAGCTGGGCCATCCCGGCGGCTACTCTGCATACGGCACCGCCAAGGGAGCCGTTCACCTGCTCACCAAGCAGCTCGCCACCGAGTGGGCCAAGTACCACATCAACGTGAACTCCATCGCCCCGTGCATCTTCTGGACGCCTCTCACGCAGCAGGTCCTCGACGATCCCGAGCTCTACAAGGTCTTCATGCAGCGCATCCCGTGGGGACGCGCCGCGGATCCGCAGGACTTCATCGGCGCGACCGTCTACCTGGCGTCGGCGGCCTCCGACTTCGTGACCGGCGACATCCTGATGGTCGACGGCGGCAGCACCGCCGGCTGAGCCGCTTCACCTCGAGGAGGCTGACCGTGGCCAACGAACACGTGGCCGTCATCGGCGCGGGCATGATGGGCGTCGGCATCGCCCAGGTGTTCGCCCTCGCCGGGCACGACGTGACGCTCCAGGACGTGTACCCCGAGGCGCTGGAGCGCGCCCCCGGCGCCGTGCGCGCCAACCTGAGCTTCCTGGCCGAGAACGGGCTGGGCACGGCGGACGACATCGAGCCCGCCGTGAGGCGCGTCAGCACCACCACCGACCTGCGCGCCGCCGCGACGGGGGCCGCGTTCGTGGTCGAGTGCGTGTTCGAGGACCTCGAGCTCAAGCAGAACGTGTTCCAGGAGCTCGACGCCGCCTGCCCGCCCGAGACCATCCTGTGCACGAACACCTCGGTGATGAGCATCACCGAGATCGCCTCCAGGGCGATTCACAAACGGCGCATCGTGGGCACTCACTTCTGGAACCCGCCCTACCTCATCCCCCTGGTGGAGGTGGTGCGGACGGCCGAGGTGTCCGACGACGTCGTGCAGCGGACGATGGCGATCCTGCGCCGCGTGGGCAAGCATCCGATCGACTGCAAGAAGGACGTCCCGGGCTTCGTCGCGAACCGCCTGCAGCATGCGCTGTGGCGTGAGGCCATCTCGATCGTGGAGCACGGCATCGCCGACGCCGCCACGGTGGACGAGAGCATCCGCTTCGGCCCCGGTCTGCGGCTGCCCATACTGGCGCCGATGGAGAACGCCGACATGGTGGGCCTCGACCTCACGCTGGCGATCCACGACTACATCCTGCCGCACCTGGAGGCGTCGGGTGAGCCGTCTCCGCTCCTGCGCGAGCGGGTCGCGGCCGGCGATCTCGGCTTCAAGACGGGTCGCGGCTTCCAGAGCTGGAGCGCGGAGGAAGCGGCCGCGTCCCGCGCGCGTCTCGTGCGCTATCTCGTGCATGTACTCACCGACGAGGAGCGCGGCGCCTAGCGCCGCGGCGCTCGTCGTACGTGTATGGAACGGCAATCGCAAGCCACCGTGGGGGAGGGGAGCGTGAAGGAGCGGCGCGACGGTGTGCAGGTGCTGGAACGCGCGGCGCAGATGCTGCGCGCGCTCTCCGCCGCGCCGGAAGGACTCACCGCGATCGAGATCGCCGACCGCGTCCGCTTGCCGCGCTCCACCGCGTACCGCATCGTGGGCACGCTGGTGAGTGAGGGCTTCATGCGTGTCTCGCCGAGCGGCAGACTGCACATCGGCGCGGGTCTCATCGGCATCGCCGCGGCCGGCCGCCGCGACCTTCGCCACGAGGCGTCGCCCTACCTGGAGCGACTCTCCCACGAGCTGCACGAGACGGTGGAGCTGGTGGTCCTGGACGGCGACGAAGCTCTGTTCACCAACCAGTTCGTCTCGTCGCGCTCGTTGCGCGTCGTCGCCGAGGTCGGTGACCGCTTCCCCTTGTACTGCACGGCCTGCGGCAAGGCGCTGCTCTCGGCCTTGACGCGCGCCGAGGTGGAGCGCCTGATCCCCCGACAGCTGCGGCCCCTCACTACGCACACCAACGTCAACCGCGAAGCCCTTCTCAAGGAGCTCGACCTGGTGCGCGTCACCGGCGTCGCCTACGACCATCAGGAGCACACGATCGGCGTCTCCGCCGTGGGCGCCGCGATCCGCGACGCGGCGGGCTCGCTGGCGGCCGTCACGGTGGTCATGCCCGCCGCCCGCCTCGAAGGCAACGAGGAGCGCGTGGCGGCGGCGCTCGTGCGCGTCTGCGACGATATCCAGCGCGCCCTCAGCGGCGATGTACCGGTGGTCCCGGGCAACGCCGGCGAGTATTGACACCGCCTTCGCGGCGCGAGTAGCGTATCCACGATACGGCAAGCCCGTTCCGCATTACGGACAACGCCACGGCCATCCGCGACCCCTGGAGGAGCTATGGATCAGCAGCCGAACGATCCGAGGACCGGCCTCGAGTTCTACGACCTGAGCGCGACCTTCGGCCACAACGCGCCGCTCTGGCCGTACTTCGAGGACGTCAAGATCGAGCGCATGCACTACCACGCCAAGTCTGGCGTCCTGTCGCAGAAGATCACCACCGTGATGCACTGCACGACGCACGCCGACGCGCCCGCGCACGTGATCGAGGGCACCGAGTTCACCGATCAGGTGCCGCTCTACAAGTACTTCGGGCCCGGCGTCGTGCTCTCCATCCCCAAGACCGAGGACTGGGCGCCGATCACCCGTGAGGACCTCGAGAACGCGACTCCCAAGATCCAGGCGGGCGACCTCGTGATCATCAACTGCGGCTGGCACAAGTACTACAGCGACTCGCAGAAGTACTTCGCGTACTCGCCCGGTCTCGTGCCGAGCGCCGTCGAGTACCTCCTCGAGGTCGGCGCCAAGGGCGTCGGCGTCGACCAGCAGGCGCTCGACCACCCCCTGGCGACGGCCATCGGCATGCACGGCCCCGGACCGCTGCTGCCCAAGGTGGTCAAGGAGTACGAGGAGGTCAAAGGCCACCCCATCCAGGACGACTTCCCGGATTGGGAGCCCTGCCACCGCCTGATCCTCGGCAACGGCATGGTGGGCTTCGAGAACGTCTGCGGCGCCGACATCGACAAGGTCACGGGCAAGCGGGTCACCATCGCCGCCTTCCCGATCCGCTGGGAGAAGGGCGACGGCTCCATCGTGCGTGTGGTCGCCATGGTCGACCCCACGGGCGAGTTCCGCATCCCGACCGGGAAGGAGTGAGCATGGAAGTCACCCGCTACGACGAGGCCCCCCCGTACGAGGCGCCCAAGCATCACGAGTGTTTCGGACTCCGCCTGCAGGGCTTCGAGGTCAGCAAGACGCGCAACTTCTGGATGGGCCTCTCTCACTTCCTGCCCAAGGGCGGCGCCTTCGAGGACGCCACGCCCGTCGAGAAGGTCTACTTCGTGCTCGAGGGTGAGGTCACGGTGATCACACCCGAGGGCGAGGTGACGCTGAAGAAGTGGGACTCCTGCTACCTTGCCCCCAACGAGTCGCGCGCGATCGAGAACCGCACCAACTCCCCCGCCTCGATGCTGGTCGCCATCCCGTACCCGGAACCTCGCGACGCCTGATGGAGCGTCGCGGGACCTCCGTCGCCGCACAGGGCGCGGGCGGCAGCGTGACCCCTGCCGCCGCCCGCGCCCTCGCGGCGCCTTCTGCGGCGCCGCCGGCGCGCGGCGCCGCCGCTTCTCCTCTCGCGGCGTCGCCCGGCCCGCTTCATCAGACTCCCTGACCGCAGCCACCTTCGAGGAGGCCACCATGCCCAACCCCATCATCACCGCGGCGCTCACCGGCCCCGTGGCGACCAAGGCGGACAACCCAGGGATGCCCGGCACGGTGGCCGAGATCGCCGCCGCCGCCAAGTCGTCCTACGACGCCGGCGCGGCCGTGATCCACATCCACTTGCGCGACGACGACGGCAACATGACCGTGGATCTGGACGTCGCGCGACGTACCGTGGAGGCCGTGCGCGCCGCGTGCCCCGGGATCGTGCAGCTCTCCACCGGCGGCCTTGCCTTCACCTACGAGGACCGCATGAGGATGGTCGAGGCCAAGCCCGCGATGGCTACGCTCAACCCGTGCACCATGACGTTCGGCCCCGCCGAGTTCCGCAATCCGCCGAAGCAGATGATGGAGCTGGCGGCGCGCATGATGGAGCTCGGCGTCAAGCCCGAGGTCGAGATCTACGACACCGGACACCTCGAGATGATGCTCTACCTCGTGCACAAGGGACTGCTCGCCGAGCCGCTTCAGGTCTCGTTCGTGATGGGCGTGCGCGGCGGCATGAAGGGCGACCCCGCGCTGCTCGCGTACCTGGTGCGCGAGCTGCCGGAGGGCACGAGCTGGCAGGTCATCGCCGTGGCCAAGGCCAATCTGCCGATGACGACCATCGGCCTCGCTATGGGCGGCAACGCTCGCACCGGGATGGAGGACACGCTGACGCTCGACAAGGGCGTGCCGGCCGCCTCCAACGCGCAGCTCGTCGAGCGGCTCGTGCGCATCGCCCGCTCGCTGCAGAAGGAGCCGGCGACCGTGGCCGAGGTCGTCGAACGGCTCGACCTCTCAGCCGAGCTCGTGGGCTCGGCGTGACGCGGGGCGCACCGTCCGCATGGCGGACGGTCGGGTGGCGGCCGAGCGGCCCCGGCGATGCTTGACAGGCTACCGAGCGGCTATATGATGCCCGTATCGTGGGAAAGACCGTCCGCATGGTGGATGCCACGGGAGGTGCGGAGACGCCATACTGACAGGCTCCATCCAGGCAGGGGTGACCGCGTCGTCGGCGGGTCGCTCCGGGGCGCCGGAGGGCGCCCGCCGGCCTGGTAGACCGAAAGGACCCAAGGGGGGTTCTTGCACGGGTGCGGGTCGTGCGCGAGCCGCACATCTGGCGGTACCAAGCAAGGAGGCGGCATGAGTTCAGACGAGCGCACATCCAACGAGGCCTCGCAGCCGGAGGACAGGGGGTTCGGCAAGAAGCCCGTCACCCGCCGCGACTTCCTCAAGGTCGCGGGCGTGGCCGGCGCCGCGTTCGGCGTGGCCGGAGCCGCCGGCGGCGCCAGCAGCGTCCTGGCCGCCTGCGGAAGCAGCAGCAGTTCCAGCGGCGCCAGCGGCAGCGCGGCCGCCACGGGCCGCCCCATCAAGGTCGGCTTCGTGACCCCGCTCACCGGCCCGCTGGCCGCGTTCGGCGAGACCGACCAGTTCCTCGTCCAGCAGTGGAACGCGGCCGTCAAGGGCGGCGTCAAGTGCGGCGACGGCCAGACGCACCCGATCGAGATCATCACCAAGGACTCGCAGTCGGACACGAGCCGCGCCGCCACCGTCGCCGGCGACCTCATCAACAACGACGGCGTCGACATCATGATGGTCGCCTCGACGCCTGACACCGTGAACCCGGTCTCCTCCGCGGCTGAGTCGTTCGGTGTGCCCTGCGTCTCCAACGACTGCCCGTGGCAGCCGTACTTCTTCGGCCGCCAGAAGGATCCCGCCCACCCGGTGCCTTTCAAGTGGACGTACCACGCCTTCTGGGGCCTCGAGGACGTGACGGCGGTCTTCACCGGCATGTGGGACCAGCTCCAGACCAACAAGCTGGTCGGCGAGATGTGGCCGAACGACGCCGACGGCAAGGGCTGGGCCGACCCCAAGACCGGCCAGCCGCCCCTGCTCAAGGCGGCCGGCTACACGTTCGTCGACGGCGGCCGCTTCCAGGACGGCACGCAGGACTACACGCCGCAGATCAGCAAGTTCAAGGCCGCCGGCTGCGAGATCCTCAGCGGCGTCTTCATCCCGCCGGACTTCGTGAACTTCTGGAAGCAGTCCTACCAGCAGGGGTTCAAGCCGGTGGCCGCGACCGTCGGCAAGGCCCTCCTGTTCCCGGCTGAGCTCGAGGCGATCGGGTCCATCGGCTACGGCCTCACCACCGAGGTGTGGTGGTCGCCCTGGCACCCGTTCAAGTCGTCGCTCACGGGCCAGACCACGCAGCAGCTGGCCGACGCCTGGACCGCCTCGAGACGGCAAGGAGTGGACGCAGCCCCTGCTGCACTACGCCGTGTTCGAGGTCGTCGTCGACGCCCTCAAGCGCACCACCAACGTCGACGACAAGCAAGTCATCGTCGACGCGATCAAGGCCACCAACCTCAACACGATCCAGGGCTTGATCACGTGGACGGGCGGGCCGCTGAACCCGGTCCCGAACGTCTGCAAGACCGTGCTCGTGGGCGGCATGTGGGCCAAGGGCACCAAGTACCCGTTCGACCTGCTGCTCGTCGACACCGCTCACGCGGCGGCGGCGCCCTACAACGTCACCATCCCGGAGAACGGCAAGCTTGCCCCGATGAAGTACTGAGTCAGGAGGCGATGTGACGGACCCGACCGTGACGGAGGCGGCCCCTGCGCCTGAGGGGCTCGCGTCGATGTCTCCCAGGAGGACGCCGTGACTGCCGTGCTCGAGACCACGGGCCTCAAGAAATCGTTTGGTGGCGTGCAGGTCATCGACGATCTCTCCGTGCGGCTGGCCAAGGGCGAAGCGCTGGGCATCGTCGGGCCGAACGGCGCCGGCAAGACGACCTTGTTCAACCTCATCACCGGCGTCTATCGGCCCGACGACGGTCGGGTCCTGTTCAACGGCGAGGACATCACGCACCTGCCGCGGCAGGGCCGCTGCCGCAAGGGCATCGGGCGGACGTTCCAGATCCCGAAGCCGTTCTCGGACATGAGCGTCTTCGAGAACGTGCTCGTGTGCGCTACCTACGCGCGCGGCCTCAGCGAACGCGCCAGCTACCGGCGCTGCGTCGAGACGCTCGAGCTCACGAGGCTCGCCGACAAGGCGAACCAGCGGGCGGGCAAGCTGACGCTCCTGAACCGCAAGCGTCTCGAGCTCGCCCGCGCGCTCGCCGGCGATCCGACCGTGCTGTTGCTCGACGAGATCGCCGGCGGGCTCACCGAGGCGGAGGTCGAGGAGCTCATCGTCACCATCCGCGACCTGCACGCCGAAGGCATCTCGATCGTCTGGATCGAGCACATCGTGCACGCGCTCCTCGCCACCGTCGATCGCATCTTCGCCATCAACTTCGGCCGCCAGATCGCCGAGGGCGACCCGGAGGAAGTCATGTGCAGCGACGAGGTGCAGGCCTGCTACATGGGGGGCACGCCGGTATGAGCATCCTCGAGCTGAAGGAGGTCGACGTCTTCTACGGCGACTTCCAGGCCCTCTTCACGATCTCGTTGAAGATCGAGGAGGGCCAGACCTTCGCCGTCATCGGCGCCAACGGCGCCGGCAAGTCGACGATGCTCAAGACCATAGCCGGCTCGTCTGCGGCCGCGCTCGGGCCAGGTGCTCTTCGAGGGCGAGCCGGTCGACCACGTGAGCGCCCACAAGCGGGTCAACATGGGCATCTCGATGGTCCCGGAGGGACGACGCGTCTTCCCCAGCCTCACCGTTGAGGAGAACCTGCAGATCGGCGCCTACGGCGGGCGCAAGGGCGACTGGGACATCGGCTTCGGTCTATGACCTGTTCCCGCTGCTCAAGCCGCTCGCCAGGCGCCAGGCCGGCAGGTCTCTCGGGCGGCGAGCAGCAGGCGCTGGCCATCGGCCGGTCGCTCATGTCCAATCCCCGCCTCATGCTGCTCGACGAGGTCTCGCTCGGCCTCGCCCCGGTGATCATCAAGCGCATCTACGAAGCCATGGAGTCGCTGCCCGCCCGGGGCACCACCATCCTCGTCGTGGAGCAGGACGTGCAGCACGTCCTCAGCGTCGCCGACCGCGTCGCCTGCTTCCTCGAGGGCCGCATCTCGCTCGCAGGGCGTGCCCAGCGAGCTGAGTTCCGACGACATCACGGCAGCCTACTTCGGGATGTGAGCGCATGAACTGGGTCAACATCGTTCTACAGGGGATCCTCCTGGGCGGGCTCTACGCACTCTTCGCCGTCGGTCTTGCCCTGGTCTTCGGCGTCATGCGCCTGGTCAACCTCGCGCACGGCGACCTCGGCATCCTCGCGGCCTTCATCGCGCTCGCGCTCGTGCAGTCGGCGCACCTCCCGCTCGTCTGGGCGATGCCTGCTCACGATCGTGCTCATGTTCGGCATCGGCTACGTGCTCCAGCGAGGCCTGCTCAACTTCACGCTGGGCACGGACGACACGCGGCCCATCGTGGTCACCTTCGGCCTGTCGATCATCATCCAGAACGGACTCCTGCTTGCCTTCTCGGCCGACTCGCGCGGCCTCAGCACGTATGCCGGCAGCATGGTGACCTCGAGCATCCGCATCTCGAACCAGATCGCCATCGGCTGGTACTCGCTGCTCGTGTTCCTCGCCGCCATCGTGCTCATCGCCGCCCTGCAGCTCTTCCTCAATCGGCACCAAGCTTGGCAGGGCCTTCCGGGCGACGTCGGACGACCGTGAGGCGGCCGAGCTCATGGGCATCAACAACCGCCACGTCTACGCGCTCGCCATGGCCGTGGCCTTGGGCACCGTGGCCATCGGCGGCATCGCCCTGGCCATCCGCACCACGTTCGACCCCATCTCCGGCCCCTTCAACCTGATCTACGCCTTCGAGGCCGTGATCATGGGCGGGATGGGCTCCATCTGGGGCACGCTGCTCGGCGGCGTGGTGCTCGGCGTCGCCCAAGTCGTCGGCGCGCAGGCGTTCGGCACGGGCTGGGGCATCCTCTGCGGCAATGTCGTGTTCCTGATCGTCCTCGCGGTGCGGCCCAGCGGCTTCTTCGCCCGGACGGTGACCGCATGAGCTCGCCGGCGAGCCCGGTCTCCGGCGACGGCGCAGGGGCCGGCCGGGGCGCGAGCGTGCCGGCCTTCCGCGTGGCGCGCTCCCAGCGCATGCACCTGTACGTGGTCGTCGTCTGCCTGATCGTCGTCGTCACCCTCGCGACGGTCCCGCTGTGGGCCAAGGTCGGCACGTCGCGGACCTTGATCACCCTCTTCGGCCTGATCGCCCTGGCCCAGATGTGGAACCTGCTGGGCGGCTTCGCGGGCCTCATCTCCGTGGGCCAGCAGGCCTACATCGGCATCGGCGCCTACGGGTTGTGGTTCTTCGCCGACCGGCTCCACGTGCATCCGTTCCTCGCGGTGCCCTGCGCGGCGGTCGCTGGCCGCCCTCATCGCGCTGCCGATCGCCCCGCTGCTGTTCCGGCTTCGGGGCGGCTACTTCGCCATCGGCACCTGGGTGTTCGCGGAGGTCGTGCGCATCATCGTGTCCAACATCCAGGCCACGGGCGGCGGCTCGGGCAAGACCGTCATCTCGGCCGCCAGCATCCCGTTCGAGACGCGCATCCCCGGCACGTACTGGATCGGGCTGGCCGTGGCGGTCGGCTCCGTCCTGCATCGTCTACTTCCTGCTGCGCTCCAAGCTGCGGCCTGGCGCTCACCGCGATCCGCGACAACGACCTGGCGGCGCAGAGCTCCGGCGTCAACGTCTTCCGCTCCAAGCTCATCGTCTTCGTGGTCGCGGCCTTCGGCTGCGGCGCGATGGGCGCGGTGGTCGCGCTCAACCTGCTCTTCATCCAGCCGGCGGCGTCGTTCAGCATCAACTGGACGGCCTTCGCGATCTTCATCGTCGTCATCGGCGGTTTCGGCTCGATCGAAGGCCCGCTCATCGGGGCGATCATCTTCTTCGCCCTGCAGCAGACCCTCAGCCAGTACGGCTCGACGTACTTCCTGCTCCTGGGCGTCATCGCCGTGATCATGGCGACCAAGGCGCCGCGGGGCATCTGGGGCTGGATCGTCGAGCGCTGGGACCTGCACTTGTTCCCCGTACGGCGCAGCCTCGTGCTGGACGCTCCGGCGGAGGCGGCGCCCGAGGCGCCGGCCGGCCCCGCGCCCGAGGCCGGCTGAGGCGGCGGGAGACCTGACCGTGAGACGCGGACGGCAGAGCGCCAGCACGCCGGCTCTGCCGTCCGCGTCCGGGATCGCCGCCATGGACACCGCTGCCGGAAGGCGCCCCGCGACGACGCCTCGCATATCGACTGGCGGGGGGAGTCACTACGGGGCCGGGAACGCGTGATGGAGGCACAGTGAACGAGCGAGCAGGCAACGGGAAGGACGCGGGCGGCGGCGTGCAGGTCCTCGCCAGGGCCGCCAAGATCCTCAGGATCCTGGCGGCGGACTCCTCCGGAGGCCTCACGTTCAGCGAGCTTGTGACGCGCGCCGAGCTGCCGCGCACGACCGTGCACCGTATCCGCGCGGCGTTGGAGCACGAGGAGCTCGTGCAGACGGATGCGGCCACAGGGCGGCTGCACCTCGGGGCGGGGGTGCTTCAGCTCGCCGTGTCCAGCCGCCGCGACCTGCCATCGGTCGCAAAGCCGTACCTCGAGAGGCTCTCCCGTGAGCTGAACGAGACGGTGGACCTGGGAGTGCTTGACGGCACGCAGGTGCTCTTCATCGCCCAGCACCCAGCCCCTCAGCGGTCCCTGATGGTGGTCTCGCGAGTCGGAGCGCGATTCCCCGCCTTCTGCACCGCGAACGGCAAGGCGCTGCTGGCGCAGCTGCCGGCGGGGGAGCTGAGGCTCCGCCTCCCCAGGAGGATGGAAGCCCCCGGCAGCCACAAGCTGATCGCCAAGGAGGATCTGCTGCGCGAGCTCGAGGAGGTCCGGCAGACCGGGGTGGCGGTCGACCGCGAAGAGCACCACGCCGGCATCTGCGGGGCCGGCGTGGCGATCAGCGACATCGACGGCAGCATGGCGTCGATCTCGGTGCCCATGCCGGCGGCTCGCTTCTACAAGGACGCCGA
Organism: uncultured Thermoleophilia bacterium; assembly: GCA_963709845.1. Taxonomy (GTDB): domain Bacteria; phylum Actinomycetota; class Thermoleophilia; order UBA2241; family UBA2241; genus CAIXSE01. Next base: position 677,394 of record CAVPXV010000006.1, on the reverse strand, counting down.
CGTGGTCGCCGAGGCTCTGTTGAGGCTGCGCGACGAGATCCAGGTGGCCCTGCGTCACACCTGAGCCGGGCGCGGCCGGCCGCCCGGCGCACGCCTGCGCCGGAAGACCGCGCCCGCCCGGGCCGCCGGCCGGGCGAGGAGGGACAGCATGGAGGCCGACCCAGCGACACCTCTCGTCGTCGCCCTGATGGCGAGCCCCCGGTCGCGCGGCAACACAGCCGTGCTCGTCGACGCGGTGCTCGAGGAACTCGCGCGCCGCGGCCTGCGCGTGCGCAAGATCACGCTCGCGCAGCGCCACATCGCCCCGTGCCGCGCGCACGCCGACTGCGGCGACGTCACAAGCTGTCACCTGAGTGACGACGCGGCCGGGGTGCTCGACGCCGTGTACGCCGCCGACGGGCTCGTCCTCGCGACGCCGGTGTACTACGAGAACGTCTCCGCGCAGATGAAGGCGTTCATCGACCGCAACCTCTTCCGCTACGCGCACGAAGAGTGGCTCCAGGCCCGCGCCGTGGGCCTCATCGCCGTGACCGCCGAGACGGGTCTGGAGGAGACGCTGGCCGCCCTGCGCCGGTACGTCGCGCTCTCCAGCGACGGCGACCCGCGGGTGTTCGCCCTCGGCGGGTACGCCGACGAGGCGGGCGCGGCCGCGGCCGACGCGGACCTGATGACGCGAGCCCGGCGGCTGGCCGCCGACCTTGCCGGCGTGCTGCTCGCCGGCCCTCGAGGCGGCTCTAGCCTGGCCGGATGACCCGCGTCTCGGTGACGATGGCCGTCACCGGCAGGTCATGCGGCTCGCAGGGGATGTCGTCCACGATCTGCGCCTCGAAGGCCAGCGCCACGCGCGGGACGCTCGGCCGGGTCTGCGGCAGATAGGTGTCGTAGAAGCCGCCGCCGTAGCCACAGCGCTGCCCGTCGAGGTCGAACGCGGCGCCGGGGACGACGACGGCGTCGATGCGCGACGGCGGCACCGGTTCGAGGCCCTCCCGCGGCTCGGGGATGCCCCAGCAGCCGGGCACGAGGTCGATGGTGGGGTCGACGACGCGAAACGCCTCCATGCACCTTGGGCCCGTGACGCGCGGCATGCACACCGCCTTGCCGCACGCGAGGGCCCAGTCCAGCAGAGGCCGCGTGTCGATCTCGCTGCGGAACGAGGCGAACACGAACACGGTGGAAGCCGCCGTGAGCTCCGGCAGCGACTCCGCCAGAGAGCAGGCATCGCGGCTGAGCTGGGCGCGCTGCGCGTCCGGCAGCGCGTCCCGCGCGTCCAGGGCGCGCTGCCGCGCGGCGTCCTTGGCGCGCGCCAGGCGCGCGCAGCTGTCGTCGATCCCGGGCGTCTCGGCGGTCATCCCGGCCTCTCCCTCGTGCACTGCACTGACAACGCTTGGCAGTGGAATGTGGGCCTCAAGAGGTTAGAGAGGTCCCCTTCATGGCCTATAGTATAGAGGTCGCGCCAGGCGGGCACCTGGGCGCGCGGGAGGGCAAGGGCAGGCTGCCTGCGGGGGACCTGCCGAGAGGATGGGGATGGCGCTTCGCTCCCAGGAAGAGGTGGCTTTGGCGGCCGTCTTCGCGCGGGCGCTGAAGAACGTCATCGCGCTCACCGCCGCCGAGGATGCGCGCGCCTGGCCCACTCCGGCGCAGATCCTCGCCGAGACTCCCCGCGACGCCAGCGTGCCGGTCTCCCTGCTGCGCCTGATGCAGTTCACGGTGCTTCCCGAGATCCTCGGCGCCAGCGCCGGTCCGGCGGTCTACCTGGCCAGCAAGCGCTTCAGCGGCGGCCTCGGCATCACCTCGATCCAGGGCCTCAAGGACTGGTTCACGCAGATGCACCTCGGCGAGCTCGAGGTGGAGCTCGACGAGGAGCGCGTGCTCGTCAAGCTGAGCCACTGCCTGAGCTGCGAGTATCTGCCGGCGAACGGCACAGCGGTGTGCGACTTCGAGCGCGGCATCGTCGACGGCGTCCTCGAGGGCATCACGGGCAAGGACGTGCTCACCAAGGAGACGCTCTGCTGGGGCCTCGGCGACACGGTCTGCCAGTTCGAGGGCTACAGCGGCGAGCACGTCGGCTACCTGTATCAGGAGAACGGCTTCCACCCCGAGGCGCAGCGGCGCCTGCTGGGCCAGCTGGCCGACCAGGCCGAGGTGGCGCTGGACAACCTGCGCCTCACGAGTGAACGCCGAGAGCGCGAGACCCACGACCCGCTCACCGGGTTGTTCAACTTCCGCCACCTGCGTGAGCGCGCCGCCTTCGAGCTCGCCGGCGCCGAGCGTCATGGCCGCAAGGTCACCTTCGTGATGCTCGACCTGGACGGCTTCGGCGCCGTCAACAAGAGGGCCGGGCGCGCCGCCGGGGACGAGGTGCTCTGCCACTGGGCGGCGGCGCTCACGGCGCAGCTGCGCGGCTGCGACCTCGTCTGCCGCTACGGCGCCGACGAGTTCCTCCTCGTGCTGCCGGAGACGGCGGAGCAGGAGGCCGACGCGGCGCTGGCGCGCGTGCTGGGCTCTACCCAGCAGCTTGCCGCGGAGGCCGGCGGCGAGCGGCTGGCGTTGAGCGCGTCGGCGGGCGTCACCACCTACCCGGACGACGGCAAGAGCGTCGAGGAGCTCGTCGCCAAGGCGGCGACGACCATGTACACGGCCCGCGCCGGCGGCGAGGGCCGCATCGCCTTCTACTCGCGGCCGCCGCGCGGCTGAGCGCCGCCGCCGTGGCGGCCCGCATCGAGATCCTCACCGTCGGTTCGCTGCACCGCGACCTCGAGCCCGCCGCGCGCCACTACATCGACCTCCTGCGCCCGCTCGCCGCCGTGACCGTGCGCGAGGTCAGGGAGGTCGCGCTGCGCGGGCGCGGCGGTCCGGAAGTGCTGCGCGAGGAGGGCCGGCGCCTGCTGGCGGCGTGGCCGCAGTCGCCGGTCGTGGCGGCCCTGGCGGTGGAGGGCCGCGCCTTGGACACGGCGGCCTTCGCAGCCTGGCTGCAGCGCGCCTTCGAGCGGGGTGGCGCGGGCTTCGTCGTGGGCGGCTCCCTCGGGCTCGCCCGCGAGGCGCTGGACGCGGCGGACGAGCGCCTCTCGCTCTCATCGCTCACGCTGCCCCACCAGCTCGCGCGGGTGGTGCTGCTTGAGCAGCTCTTCCGCGCCGGCAAGATCCTGCGCGGCGAGCCCTACCACCATTGACGCCGGCCCGTCCGTCGCGTGAGCCCGCGGCGACAGCTACAATGGCTCCTGCGCCGGCCACGAGGGCGGCGTCACGATCAGGCGGAGGACCATGAGCGACGATCTCCACGACCTTCACGGCCTGGCGGCGTCGCTGTCGGCCGCCCTCGCCGGGTTGCTGGCCGAGGCCGGCGCGCCCGCCGTCGAGGCGCCGCACGTGGAGCTGGAGGTGCCGGGGCGCCCCGAACACGGCGACCTCACGACCAATGCGGCCATGGTCTGTGCCAAGCGCGCCGGCCGCGCACCGCGCGAGCTGGCGCAGGCCCTGGGCCAGCGCTGGATGGCCGGACAGGGCGCCGCCGTCTGCGAGCGCTTCGAAGTGGCCGGCCCCGGGTTCCTCAACCTCTTCCTCGACGGACGCCTGGTACGGAGGCGCCCTCGAACGCATGCGCGCGGATGGTGCCGACTACGGGCGCGGGGCGTTGCCCGGGCACCTCCGCCGCAAAGTCAACGTGGAGTTCGTGAGCGTCAATCCCACCGGCCCGCTTCACGTCGGGCATGCGCGCTACGCGTCCTACGGCGACGCGCTCTGCCGCATCTTCGCCTTCGTCGGGCATGAGGTGACGCGCGAGTTCTACGTAAACGACTACGGCACGCAGATGCTGCGCTTCGGGCAGTCGCTGGCGGCACGCTATGGTCAACGGCTCGGCCTGGATACCCCGGTACCCGAGGAGGGCTACCAGGGCGACTACCTCCTCGACCTCGCCGACGCGCTCATCGCGGAGGTGGGCGAGCGCTACCGGGAGGAGCTGGCAGTCGCCGCGCCTGACGTGACGCGCCTGCCCGCGGGCGTCGTGGGCGAGATCAAGGCGTGGGGCCGCGACGCCATCCTCGGCCAGTTCCGCGGCACGCTCGAGCGCTTGCGCGTGGCCTTCGACGTCTGGACATCGGAGAGCAGCCTGTATGCCGGCGAGGGCGCGCATCGGGGGTTCGCCGGCGAGGTGGGCAAGACCCTCTCGGACCTGGACAGCGAGAGCCTTCTCTACGAGGAGGGCGGCGCCGTCTGGCTCAAGACGACCCGGTACGGCGACGACAAGGACCGGGTCCTCATCCGCTCGAGCGGCGATCCTACCTACTTCCTCAGCGACATCGCCTATCACCGCGACAAGATGGACCGCGGCTTCGCCCACATGATCGACATCTGGGGAGCCGACCACCACGGCTACGTGCCGCGTATGAAGGCGGCCTTCACGGCGCTGCCGCCGCACGACCCCGAGCGCCTGGAACTCATCATCGGGCAGCTCGTGAACCTCCTGCAGAGCGGCGAGGCCAAGCGCATGAGCAAACGCAAGGGCGATATCGTGACCGTGGACGACCTCGTCGAGGCCATCGGCGTGGACGCGGCTCGCTTTCTGCTCGTGGGACGCTCACACGACACCACCCTGGAGCTCGATCTCGACCTCGCCGTCCAGCGGAGCAACCAGAACCCCGTGTACTACGTCCAGTACGCGCACGCGCGCATCTGCAGCATCCTCAGGAACCTCGCCGGCGACGCCGCCGAACCGGCCGGCGAGACCCTGCCGGCCGTCACCGTCGGGGTCCACGAACGCTCACTGCTCGTGACGCTGGCGCGCTTCCCCGAGGTGCTGGTCGCCGCGGCCGACCAGCGCACGCCGAACAGGGTCCACGCCTACCTGGGTGAGCTGGCGGCCGAGTTCCACGTGTTCTACCGCCACTGCCGGGTACTCAGCGACGACGCCGACGTGACGGCCTTTCGCGCCTCCCTCTGCGCGGCCACGAAGGATACGCTCGCCAGCGGCTTGGGGCTGCTCGCCGTGAGCGCTCCAGAGGCGATGTGAAGCCGGACACGCGGGCATGCGCGCTGCCGGCCGCCTGACCCGTCAGGCGCCGAAGCGCTGGCGGGCCCAGGCGCGGAGTTCCTCCATCTGCTCCGGCGTGAGGTCCTTGTCCAGATGGAGCAGCTGGGAGACGGCGACGTTGTACTGCCCGCGCAGCAGATGGTCGACGACGCTGTCCAGCACCGTCTCGGCGACCTCGCGGCCGGGGATGGCCGGGGCGTACACGTAGGCCGTCTTGCGCTTGTCCTGCGTCAGCAGGTGCTTCTTGACCAGGTTGTTCATGACGGTCATCACCGTCGTGTAGGCGATCTTGCGCCGCTCGCGCAGCGTCTCGTAGACCTGGCGCACGGTGGTCTTGTCGTGCTCCCACACGACCGCCAGGATGTCCGCCTCGAGCGAGCCGATGCCGGTGAACGGCGCACCCTTGCGGCTGCGCAGCCATTTGGGTTGCAACTCCTGTTCCATCACGACCCCCTGCGTCGTGTGGCGTTTGCGCACCCTCGCCCTGGTGCAGTACGTACTGATTGATACCTCCTCACTCCGGCGGCAAACTCACGAGCGTTCTGTCGTGTTGTACTATCGCGCAGGACCCTCGTGGGGAGGTATGACGGTGAGCGCTGACCTCGGACTGCTGCGGGCGCTGTGCCTCGCGCCCGGGCCTACGGGCTTCGAAGGCCCGGCGCAGCGCGTCGTGCGCGAGCGGCTGGCGGAGCTCGGCGAGGCCCATGGCGACCCCCTCGGCAACCTGTGGCTCGACCTCGGTCCCGGCGGCGGCACGAGGATCGCGGTGGTCGCCCACGTCGACCAGATCGGTCTGATCGTCACCGGGGTGGACGAGCACGGCTTCGTCTCCGTGGAACGGGTCGGGGGGCTCGCGCCTCTGCTCGTGCCGGGCCGCCGGTTCGCCATTCACGGCGCCTCTGGTCCGGTCGCGGCCGTCGGCGGCCGCAAGCCGACGCACATCCTGGCGGAAGCTGAGCGCAACACCGTGCCACCGCTGCACGAGCAGTTCCTGGACGTGGGTGCGTCGAGTCGCGAGGCCGCGCTCGAGCGGATCGCCGTCGGCGACCCGGTCACGTTCGCGCCCGAGTTCATCGAGCTGGCCGCGGGCGTCGTCGCCTCGCTGGCGCTCGACGACCGCGGCGGCGTGTACGCGGTGGTGCGGGCGCTCGAGCACTACGCCGCGCGCCCGGGCGCGGCCGTGCTCACAGGCATGAGCACGGTGCACGAGGAGACCACGGGCATGGGCGCGAAGGCGCTGGCGCGCCGGCTCGCGGCCGACGTGATCATCGTCATGGACGGCGACTTCTGCAGCGACACCCCCGCCGCCGACGCCAAGCGGCTGGCGGGGGAGGTCGTCATGGGTGGGGGCCCGGTGCTGGGGCGCGGGGCCGGCAGCAACGAGCGCCTCTTCGCCCTCGCCCGGGAGGTGGCCGCCGCCGAGGGCATCGCCGTGCAGGTGAAAGCGGCGCCGGCGGACATGCAGACCGACGCCGACGAACTGATGGCCGCGAGTGGCGCCGCGACGCTTTCGCTGAGCCTGCCGATGCGCTACATGCACTCGCCGTTCGAGGTGGCCAAGGTGGACGACTTCGAGGACGCGGCGCTCCTCGTGGCCGCCCTCGCGCGCCGCGTCGGCGAGGCGTGGCCCACCAGCACCGAGCCGCCGCGCGCCTGAGGCGCGGCGGGGGAGGGAGGCGCCCGTGAAACTCTTCATCGCCGTCGATCTCGAGGGCATCTGCGGAGTCGTCGCCGAGCGCGACGCCGACCGCGACGGGCCCGCGGCCGCCCGGGCGCGCGTACACATGCGGGCGGACCTGGACGCCGTCCTCGCGGGTTGCTTCGCCGCCGGGGCTGGTGAGGTCGTCGTCTGCGACGCGCACGACGACGGCCGCAACCTCGATGCCGCGGGTCTGCCCGCAGGCGTGACCCTGGTGAGCGGTACGGACGCGCCGCACAGCATGATGCAGGGCATCGGGCCCGGCTACCACGGCGCGCTCTTCGTGGGCTACCACGCGCGCGCCGGTACCGCCGCGGCGGTGCTCGAGCACACGTGGAACTACAAGGTGTTCGCGGCGAGCTTCGGGGACGTCGAGGTCGGCGAGTTCGGCCTCGGCGCGCTGCTGGCGGGGCACTTCGGCGTACCGGCCGTGTACGTCTCGGGGGACGACAAGATCGCGGCCGAGGCCGCCGCGCTGGTCCCGGGGGTGGTGACGACGGTCGTCAAGCGCGGCGTCATGCGCCTGTGCGCCGAGCTTTCGCCCGCGGAGGCGGCGCGCGAGCGCATGCGCGCCGACGTGGAGCGCGCCGTCCGCGGCGCGGCCGCCGTGGCGCCGCTCATGTGGAATGGCCAGCCGCTGCGGCTCACGTTCACACGCGCCGAGTTCTGCGACCGCGCCTCCGCCTGCCCCGGCGCGCGGCGGCTCGACGGGCGCACGCTCGAACTGGCCGGCGCGGACTACGAGGCGGTCTACCGCGCCTTCCTGGCCTGCGTGCGCCTCTCGGACCTCGCGGAATAGCGCGCGGGGGCGGCAGTTGCGGGCGGGCTGCCGGTGTGGTGAACTACGGCGGCGAGCGGATGTAGTGTAGCTGGTAACACGTCAGCTTCCCAAGCTGAAGATCGCGGGTTCGAGTCCCGTCATCCGCTCCAGACCCCTCCCCTCGCAGCCTCGCTCGCGGCGCCGCACGGTCGTGCGTCGTTTGGAGTGGCCCTCCGCGCCGCCGAGGGGGACGGCTCGCGCCGCCCGCTCCGGTAGGGAGGTCTCTTGACCATAGTCAGGATTCCCTCAAGCCGATGATTAGGGTATCCTAACGGGACACGCGATGCGCCCACCTTGAGACTGGTGCGCCGGCGGACCCGACGAGCAGACCGGAGGCGGTCGTGAGCAAACGCACAGAGAGCGCCGAGGAGTACCTCGAGGCGATCTTCAAGCTGCAGCGCGCCGGGGGGCCGGTGACCGGCAGACGACTGGCCGACGAGCTCGGCGTGGCCCCGCCTTCGGTGTCCGAGATGCTCGGCCGCCTCCGGGCCACCGGACTGGTGGAGCCGCCGGGTGAAGGCGGCATCGCGCTCACGCCCGAGGGCGACCTCGAGGGCGCCCGCCTGGTGCGGCGTCACCGTCTCAGCGAACGCTTCCTGGTGGACTACCTCGGCATGCCGTGGGACTCCGTCCACGACGAGGCCTGCAAGTTCGAACACGTGCTCAGCCCGGAGGTCGAAGCGCGCCTCGCCGAGCAGCTTGGCGCGCCGCGTACCTGTCCCCACGGCCACGTCATCCCTGAGGAAGACGGGACGCTCGACGAGGAGGATCTCAAGCCGCTGTCCGGCTTTGCCGTCGGCGAGGCCGGGGTGATCGGCTGCATCGCCGAGGAGAGCGGCGAGTTCCTGCGCTACCTCTCCTCGCTCGGCCTGCTGCCCGACACCCCCGTCGAGGTCGAGAGCGTGGCGCCGTTCGGTGGCCCGCTGCTGGTGCGCGTCGCCGGATCGCAGTACGCCATCGGGCGCGAGGTGGCCGACAAGATCCTCGTCAGAGGCTGAGCGGATGGCGACGGTCCTCGGCGCCCGCCGGCGGGCCGCCGCGAGGCGAGCGGGAGACGCGCGGCACCACCAAGCCGCCGCGCTCGTCGTATGCGTCGCCGGCAACCCAAACGTCGGCAAGACCTCCCTGTACAACGCGCTCACCGGCGCCGCCGCCGAGACCGCCAACTACGCCGGCGTCAGCGTAGCCGCGGCGAGCCTCTGTACCCAGTGGGGGGAGCGCCGGGTGGAGGTGGTCGACCTCCCCGGCAGCTACGCGCTGGAGGGGCACGAGGGCGACCACCTCGCGGCGCGCGACGCGCTCCTGGAGCGACGGCCGGACGTCGTCGTGGCCGTCGCCGACGCGACCAACCTGGCGCGCAGCCTGTACCTCCCCCTGCAGCTGCGCGACCTGGGCTACGGCGTCGTGGTGGCCGTGAACCTCTCCGACGAGGCCCGCCGCCGCCAGCGCGAGCCGGACCCGCGCCGCCTGGGCGACGAGCTCGGCGCGCCCGTCGTGCTCACGGTCGCGCCGCGCGGCGAGGGCCTGCCCGAGATCCAGGTCGCGGCGCTCGAGGTGGCCGCCATCGGGCAGGCACCCGGCCTTCGCAGTGAAGCCGGCGGCACCCCGCTGCCGCCTGCCGTCGAGGAGCGGCTGCGCGCGCTCACCGCCGTCATCTCGGCGCGCGCGGCCGCCGGCGCGGAAGTGCCCGGGGGCCTCTCGCCGCGCGGCGCGGCGGTCGCCGTGCTCGAAGGCGACGCGCGCATCGCCTCGGCCCTGGGCCTGCTCGAGGACGGCACGCTCTCGGCGGCCGACGACGGCTTCGCCCTGGAGATCGCCAAGGCGCGCCACGCGGAGGCGCGCCGGCTCGCGGCGACGGCACAGGCGCCGCCCAAGGCCGGCGCCGACACGCTCTGGCGCCTCACGACCTCGCCGCGTACGGGGATCCCCATCATGCTCGGCGTGATCGCCGCGATGTTCACCACGCTCTTCGTGGTCGGCGACGTGCTCGCGCGCCTGCTCACGGGTGCGTGGACCGCCTGGATCAGCCCGGCAGTGATCAGCGCGGTGCACGCCTTGCTCGGCACCGGCGCCGCCGGCCGCATCGTGCTCTGGGGGGTCGACGGCGGCATCCTCGCCACGCTGGCGGTCGGCATCCCCTACATCCTCACCTTCTACCTCATCCTGGCGGTGATCGAGGACTCCGGGTACATGAACGCCGCCGCCTTCCTCAGCGACCGCGTCATGCACCGCTTCGGGCTGCACGGGCGGGCCATCATGCCGCTCATCGCCGCCGGCGGCTGCAACGTGCCGGCGGTGATCGCGGCGCGCACGCTCGCGGAGCCGCGGGAGCGCTTCATCGCCTCGGTGCTCGCGACGCTCACGCCCTGCAGCGCGCGCACCGCCGTGATCATCGGCGCCGTCGCCGGCGTCGCCGGCTGGCAGTACGCGCTGCTCACCTACGCCGTCCTTCTCGTGGTCATCGTGGCGGCCGGTCTTGCGCTCAACCGCCTGCTGCCCGGCGACGAGGGCGCGCTGGTGATGGAGATGTTCCCCTTCCGCCGGCCGCTGGCGCGGCAGGTGCTGCGCAAGACCTGGCGGCGCTTCCGCGAGTTCATCTGGGACGCCGCCCCCATCATCGTGCTGGGCAGCATGGCCCTCGGCACCCTGTACGAGACCGGCCTCGTGTGGAAGCTGGAGCCCATCCTTGCGCCCGTGGTGCAAGGCTGGCTGCTGCTGCCGGCGGTCGCGGGTCTCACGCTCATCTTCGCCGTGCTGCGCAAGGAGATGGCTCTGCAGCTGCTCCTGGTGTTCGCGGCGGTGCAGGCGGGCGGCGCCGTCGTGAGCATCTCGAGCATCATGACGACCTCGCAGATCGTCACCTACGCGATCGTGAACGCGATCTACATCCCCTGCCTGGCGACGATCACCGTGCTCGTGCGCGTGGTGGGATGGAAGCGGACGGTCTACATCAGCGCCGGCACGATCGCCCTGGCGCTGGCGGTCGGCGGCGTGGTGGCGCGCCTCCTGCCGTTTCTCGGCACCTGACCAGCGCTTGTACGCCGCCGACGGCGGGCTCGTCCGGCGACGGTGGTACAATGCCGTCCGGCAAGGGGCCTTGCGCATGAGCCGATCCGTCGCACACATCCGCCGTCAGGCTGAACGCCTGCTCCAGGCCGCCGGTGTCTCTCGCGAGCCGGTGGACCTGCGCGCCGTGGTCAGCGCTCTCAACCTCGACCTGGTGCGGCGCACGCACGCGCCGTTCAGCAGCGAGGCCGCGCTGGAGCCGCTCGGCGACTCCTACGCGATCGTGCTGGAAGGCAGCGGCGGGGAGCGCCGCCGCCGCTTCACGATCGCCCACGAGATCGGCCACTTCGTCTTGCACCCGGGCCTGCGGCGGCCCGAGCGGGGTGGCCTGGTCACCGAGGCGGGCCGCGTCCAGGAGCGAGAGGCCGACGCCTTCGCCGCCGAGCTGCTCATGCCCGAGGAGCGCGTGCGCGAAGCCGTGCTCGCCAACGGTCCCGACGCGGAGAGGCTCGCCGACCGCTTCGACGTCAGCCGCGCGGCCATGCGCACGCGCCTGCGGCACCTGGGCCTCGCCGACTGAAGCCAGGCAGCGGCACCCCGTGCCTCGCGGCGCGCTCAGCCTCCCTGCTGCAACGCCCATTCGATCGTCGCCTTCGCCACCGCGGCCGAGCGCCCCGGCCCGTGGTGGCCGCCGGACGCCAGCCAGATGAGGCGCAAGGGGGCGGCGAGCACGGCGGCCAGTCGCAGGCTGTGCGCGAAGGGCACCGCCTCGTCGTCGCGCGCGTGCGCCAGCAGCACGCGCGGCAGGCCGCGCGCCGCCCGCACGAGGTCGAGGCCGCGCAGGTAGGGCCGCAGCGCGGCCGCATCGATGCGGCCCGCATACTCGGGGACGGCGCCGGCAGCCGAGGGGCGCTCCAGCTCGTCCAGCCCGGCCAGGAGCGAGGCGCCGTCGGCCGGGCACAGCAGCACCAGGGCGCGGAAGAGGTCAGGGCGGCGCTGGGCGGCCTGGAGCAGGAAGCAGCCGCCCATGCTGGCGCCGCGCGCCGCCAGCAAGGGCGCGCCGCTGGCCGCCAGGAGCGCCTCGCCGGCGGCGACGGCGTCGTGCCAGCCGTCCGGTCCGAGCACGCCCTCGCTTTCGCCGTGGCCGCGCACGTCGAAGGTGAGCGCGGCGAGGCCGGCCGCCGCCGCCTGCTCACCCATGATCTCGTGGTTCTCCTTGCGGCTGCCGGCGCCGTGGCACACGAGCAGGGCGCCGCGCGGCGCGCCGGCCGGGCGGAAGAGACGGCCGGCCAGGGCGAGGCCGTCGGAGGCGATGGTCAGGGCTTGCGGAGGCGGTGGGGCGGCGGCGTTCACGCCCCGAGTTTAGCCCACCGCCCGCCGGTGTGATGTACTACCGGGATTCGCAGGAACCGAGCGGGCGGCCGGCGGCCGCCCGTGGCCCTTTCACGGAGGTCCAATGCACCACGTCAACGTCGGGCACAAGGCGCTCGCCGACTACCGCTCGATCGTGCCCCGGGAGCTGATGGCCGACATCGACAGGCTCGCCGAGGGCCTGCGCGGCCGCCGCGTGCTGCACGTCAACGCGACTGCTTTCGGCGGCGGTGTGGCCGAGATCCTCTACACCCTCGTGCCACTGACGACCGACGCCGGCCTCGAGGCGGACTGGCAGATCATCACCGCACCGCCCGAGTTCTTCAACGTCACGAAGAGCTTCCACAATGGGCTCCAGGGCCATCAGGTGGACTTCCCGCCGGAGGCGCAGAAGCTCTACGAGGAGGTCTGTCGCAGCAACGCCGCCGCGCTCGTGCACCAGTACGACTTCGTCGTCATCCACGACCCGCAGCCGCTCGCCATCCGCGACTACGTCACGCTCAGCCAGGACCGCTCGACGCGGTGGATCTGGCGCTGCCACATCGACACGTCGACGCCGGACCGCGGCCTCTACGACTACCTCCTGCCGTCCATCAACGGCTACGACGCGGCCGTGTACACGCTCGAGGACTACGTGCCCGAAGGCCTCACGGTGCCGGTGCGGGCGATCGCCCCCACTATCGACCCGCTGGCGCCCAAGAACATGAAGCTCTCCCCCGAGGACGCCGCCTACATCGTGCGTCAGTTCGGCATCGACGTGGAGCGCCCGCTGCTCCTGCAGGTGTCGCGTTTCGACCCGTGGAAGGACCCGCTGGGCGTCGTCGACGTCTATCGCACGGTCAAGCAGACGCACCCCGGGCTGCAGCTCGCCCTCGTCGGCTCGATGGCCAGCGACGACCCCGAGGGCTGGGAGTACCTGGGAAAGGTCATCGACTACGTGGGCGAGGACCCGGACGTGTTCGTGCTCTCCAACATCGACAACGTGGGCTCGGTGGAGATCAACGCCTTCCAGAGCCACGCCGACGTGATCGTCCAGAAGTCGACGCGGGAGGGCTTCGGGCTCACCGTCACGGAAGCGCTGTGGAAGGCGCGCCCGACGATCGGCGGCGACGTCGGCGGCATCCCCTTGCAGATCGAGGACGGCGTGACCGGCTACCTGGTGGACTCGGCCGCCGCCTGCGCCGCGCGCTGCCTGCAGGTGCTCGCCGACCCCGAGAAGCACCGGCGCATGGCGCTGCTCGGCAAGGAGCGCGTGCGCCGCGAGTTCCTCACGCCGCGCCTGCTGCGCGACGACCTGCAACTCTTCTCCGACCTGCTCGCGGGTAAGATAGGGTCCTAGGCAAGGGCCGCGGGGGCCGGCAGGCCCCGCCTGTGGCCGCGGCACACGGACTGGGGGGCTGCGTGCAGCCAGCGGATCTCGCCGCGCGACGTCTCGTCGTGGCCGCCAACCGCGGCCCGGTCTCGTTCCACAGCGACCCCTCCGGGGAGCCGGTGGTCACGCGCGGGCCGGGCGGGCTCGTGACCGTGCTCAGCGAGGTCCTGCGCCAGCATCAGGGCACGTGGGTGGCCACGGCCCTCGGCGACGAGGAGGCGCGACTGGCCGCCGAGGGCCGCTCGCTCGACGTAGAGCTCGATGGCGCCACTTACCGCGTCCGCTACGTGCCGGTGGCGCCGGAGACGTACCACAAGTACTACAACATCGTCGCCAACCCCATGTTGTGGTTCATCCAGCATTACCTGTGGGACCTCGGCAGGCACCCCGACATCTCCGCCAACGAGGTCGACGCCTGGGAGAACGGCTACGTCCCGGTGCAGCGGCTGTTCGCCGGGGCCATCGTCGACGAGGCGGGCGCCGGTGGGGCGGCCGGCGCGGCCGCCGGTCCCGGCGCCCTCGTGATGCTGCACGACTACCATCTGTACGGCGTCGCGCGCCTCGTGCGCGCCGCCCTGCCCGGCGCCTTCCTGCAGCAGTTCGTGCACATCCCGTGGGCCCAGAGCGACGCCTGGCTCGTGCTCCCGCGCGACATCCGTGCGGCCGTGTTTGAGGGGCTGCTCGGCAACGACATCGTCGCCTTCCACACGCTCCACTACGCGCGCAACTTCCTGCAGGGCTGCGTGGACCTCCTCGACCTGCCGGTCGATCCCGCACGCCTCACCGTCGACGTCGGCGGCCGCGAAGTGTGGGTGCGCGCCTACCCGGTGAGCATCGACCCGCAAGCGCTGCGCAAGGCCGCCACGGCGCAGCGGGTGGCGGCCGAGGAGCGCGACCTGCTCGAGCGCCGCCGCGAGTACCTGCTCGTGCGCGTCGACCGCCTCGACCTCAGCAAGAACATCATCCGCGGCTTCCTCGCCTTCGACCGCTTCCTCGATCTGCACCCCGAGTTCAAGGACCGCATCACCTTCCTCGCCCTGCTGCAGCCGTCGCGTGAGGACGTGGAGGAGTACGTCGTGTACCGGGAGCGCGTGATGCGCACCGTCGAGCAGATCAACACCAGGCACGGCAACACCGACTGGATGCCCATCGACCTGCGCGTGCAGGACAACTTCCCCCAGACCCTGGCCGCCTACCGCCACTACGACGCGCTCATGGTCAACGCCATCTTCGACGGGATGAACCTGGTGGCCAAGGAGGGACCGGTGCTCAACGCGCGCGATGGCGTGCTGGTGCTATCGGAGAACACCGGCGCCTCGGAGGAGCTCGGGGCCTTCGCCATCGGCGTCAACCCCTTCGACATCGACGAACAGGCCGACGCCGTGTACCGGGCGCTCACGATGCCCGCGGAAGAACGGCGCGCGCGCGCCCGGGCGCTCTGCGACGTCGTCGAGGGCAACAGCGTCGAGAAGTGGGTGACGACGCAGTTCGCCGACATCGCCGACAAGCTGGCCGGCGGACGCTGACCGGCGCCGGCGCGCAGCGCCGGCGACGGCGCTTGACCAAGGTCAGGGTCCCGGCCGCGGACTGCGGCTACCATCCCCGCGAGACCATGCGCGACGGCCGCGGTCCCCGCAGGGCGACCCGGCCGGAGAGGATCAGCCTTGATTATCGAAGTGTCCGGCAAGGGCGATGAGAAGACGGTGGCGCTCGCCGCGGCGCTCCAGACCGCGCTGGAGGAGCTGGGCGCCGGTCACGGCGGACGATCTACAGGATCGAGGACCCCGCCAGCATGGTCGGCCGCGGCGTCTGGCGCGCGCCAGGCCTGGCGATCGCCGGCAAGGTCGTGTGCCGCGGCCGCGTGCCCTCGGCGGACGAGGTGCGCGGCTGGCTTGCGGCCGCGCGCGGCGCTTGGCCGGCGTGAGCGGCTGCGCCGTCGAGGGCTCGCGCCCGGCCGGCCGCCTCAGGCGCGCGGATACGTGAGCAGCAGTATCACGGTGTACACGAGGAACGCGCCGGCGACCCCGAGCAGCGCCCGGCGCACGCCGCGGATCGTGAAGCGCTGCCCGAGGGCGATGAGGAACAGCACGGCGGCGAGCAGGATCGTGACGCGCACGTAGTGCTCGGCACGGTCGCGCGACTCCACGCCGGCGCTGAACGCATCGGTCGCCTGAGTGTTGAGCTCAGTCGCCTGGGCGGCGAGCGGATCCTTGTACTGCGGCATGAAGCGCGGCCCGGCCGGCGCCTTCGGGTTGTTCACGGGGTCGGTCTTCAGCCAGGCGTCGAAGGCGACGCGGTAGTTGGCGGTGAAGCGGTTCGCGAGGAGAGCCGCGAGCTTCGTCTGGCCGACGGCTTCCGCCTGCAGCCAGGCGGTGAGCGTCCCGGAGTTGTAGATGAGCAGCTGGTTGCTCGACAGCTGCCGGTCGTTGCCCTCCGCGCGCAGACGTGACGAGGTCGCGTAGTCCTTGGCGCTCACGCCGTCCCACTTCGCCGCCTGGTAGCCGCTCCAGGCGGTCACGATCGCGACCATGGCCAAGAGGATGGCTTCGAGGATCTCGATGGTCTCGACGCGGCGGCGCGAAGGGCCGGCGGCCGCGCCCTCGCCGTGCTCGCTCCCGCCGTGCTCGGTGAGGTGTTTGGCGATCTCCGCGTTGGCGTTGGCTTCGGCCATGAGTCCCCCGGTCGGTGGCTCATCCGCCGCGACGTCGGCGGCGGCTCGCCGGACATCCTAGTACAGCCCGCGGCGGGCGCGAAGCGGGCGCGTCAGTCGCCCTCGCTCCAGCGGCGCCGCGCCAGCGCGAGGTACTCCTCAGAGATGTCGATGCCGATAGCGCGGCGCCCGAGCTCGCGGGCCACGAGGAGCGCCGTGCCGGTGCCGCAGAACGGGTCCAGCACGACGCCTCCCGGCGGGCAGGTGGCGAGGATGGGGACGCGGCAGAGGTCGGCCGGGAAGGGCGCGAAGTGGGCGTCCCGGCCCTGCGTGTCCTCGGGGAGGATGTCCCAGACGTCGCCGGGCTTGGCGCCGCGCGGGTGGTAGCGCAGGAAGTAGAAACCGCGCTCGTCGAGCTCGCGCGCCCGGCCCGAGACGGCCGTCTGGTCTGAGTGCGTGGCGCGCTGACGGCCGCGGATGACCATGCGGAAGTCGTCGAAGCGTCCGGCGCCGAGCTCGGCGAGCATCCCGTCGAGCGCCGCTGCCGCTGCCGCCCTCTCGTCCGCCGTCAGCGCCGTCGAGAGCTCGATCTGCCGGCGGTAGCGCACGCCACGCACGCCGGTCGCCGAGATCACGGCGCCGCCCTCCACGCGTGCCGCGCGCGGCGCGTGGCGCACCGCGTCGGCGTCGTAGTGGTAGCCGCGCGGCTGCAGGACGAAGTGGAAGAGCAGCTCGTGCACGTTGCGCAGGCGGTCGCGGCTCGTGTCGGGTCCCCCCTTGACCTTGTGCCACACCACGCTGTTGCGCAGCGTCCACCCCTGCTCGTCGACGAGATGGAAGGCGACCCGCCACGGGATGCCGAGCTGGCGCTTGCCGCGGTACGTGTCGCCGAGATTGAGCCAGAACGAGCCGGTCGGCTTGAGTACGCGGCGCAGCTCGCTGGATACGGTGCCGAGGGCCGCCACGTAGTCCTGCCAGCGGCCCTCGGCGCCGATGCCGCCGGCGGCGTAGCGTCGGTGCCCGAAGTAGGGCGGGCTGGTGAGACAGCAGTCGACGGACGCCGCGGGGAACTCCACCAGCGTCCGCGCGGCGTCGCCGCAGAGGAGGAGGGGTGTCGGACGCGCCTCGTGGGCCGGGTCCGCCAGGTACCGCGTCAGGCCGGACGGCTCGCGCCGCCCGCCGCCGGCGTTCACCGGCTCAGCACGCGCCGGTAGATCGCCTCGTACTCGGCGACCATGCGCGCGACGGTGAAGCGTTCCTCCACCGTGCGGCGGCAGACGGCCGGGTCGATCTCGCCGACCCGGCCAACGGCCGCCACGAACTCGTCGAAGGTGTCGCACACGAACCCGGTCCTGCCCTGGTCGACGACCTCCGGCACCGAGCCCTGGCGCAGCGCCACGACGGGCGTCCCGGTGGCCATCGCCTCGATCATCACGAGGCCGAAGGGTTCCGGCCAGGTGATGGGGAAGACGAACGCCTTGGCGTGCGCGAACAGCTCGCGCTTGCGCTCGTCGCTCACCTCGCCCTCGTACACGATCTGGTCGCCGTCGATGTGCGGCGCCACCTGCTCCTCGTAGTAAGGGCGATATGGCTCCTGGAGCACGCCGGCCATGATCAGGCGGTGGCCGGTGCGTTTGGCGGCCTCGATGGAGAGGTGGAAGCCCTTGGCCTCGCACACGCGTCCGAAGGCCAGCAGGTAGTCGTCCTTCCGCGGCGTGTAGGGCCACTGCTCCACGGCGATGGCGTTGTAGGCGAGGCCGGCCCAGTCCATGCCGGCCGGCGCCATCGACTGCTGGTACGCGCTGATGCCGATGTACGGGACGGCGTCGCGGAACTGCTCGTAGAAGCCGTAGGCGGCCGCGTCGAAGGCGCAGTGCACGGTGTGCACCACCGGCGTCGCAAGGTAGCGCGCGAAGGCGACGGCGATGAAGCCGGAGTGGTCGTGCACGAGGTCGAACCCGCCGCCCTCTATGGCGGAGAAGGCGAACGAGGTGTGCCGCGCGTCGTAGCTCGTCTGGCCGAGCACCTCGGGCATCTGAACGGGGAAGAGGGCGTGCAGCTCGGCCGCTGTGCGCGAGTCGCCGGAGGCGTAGAGCACGACCTCGTGGCCGCGCGCCGTGAGCCCGTCGCAGAGCTGCTGCACGACCCACTCGGTGCCGCCGTAGCCGGCCGGTGGGACCGTGATCCATGGGGGAGCCAGTTGGGCGATGCGCATGGCGGCATTCTACAGGAGCGGGCCGAACCTGCCGATGACCGGAATCGGACTGTCCGGCCCCGCCCCCGGCCGCAAAGGGTAGAGTTACGGCGATGATCCTGTATCTGGACTGCGCCAACGGCATCAGCGGAGACATGCTCGTAGCAGCGCTGCTCGGCGTCGCCGGCGCGACCGGCGACGAGCCCGGGCCGCTCGACGAGGTCGTGCGGCCGGCGCTGAGGGCGGCCGGCATCGACAAGCGGCTCGTCTCGCTGCGCGCTGTGAGGCGCGGCGACGTCGACGCCCTCGCGTTCCGCGTGCCGGAGGGACCCGGCTTCGCCACGTTCGACGAGCTCATCATGTCGATGTACGCCTCGAGACTGGACCAGGCGGTGGCCGACGATGTGGCCAAGCTGGCCGAGCGCATGGCCGCCGCCGAGCGTCAGGTGCACGGGGAGGACGTGGTCCACCTGCACGAACTCAGCGGCATCGACACGGCGGTCGACCTCATCAGCGCCGTCGCGTTGCTGCACCACCTCGGCCCCGAGCGCGTGGTGGCCTCGCCGCCCGCGCTCGGCAACGGCACCGTCGAGACTGCGCACGGCGAGCTGCCGGTGCCCGCGCCGGCCGTGGCCGTGCTGCTCGAAGGTGTGCCCACGGCTTCCGTCCCCGACGGGGGCCCGATACTCGGCGAGCTCACCACGCCCACCGGCGCGGCGCTGCTCGCGTCGTTCGCCGTCGACTTTGGCCCGGCGCCCGCCGGGGCCGTCGCGGCTGTCGGCCTCGGGGCCGGCACCCGCGAGGTCCCCGGCCGGCCCAACGTGCTCCGCGCGATGCTCATCGAGCCGGCGCCGGAGAGGGAGGACACGATGGTCGAGAAACAGGATGAATCCGGCGGCGACGCGAGGAGCGAGATCGCGCGGCGCACGCCGTTCGGTGTAGCCGCGGGGGTGCGCCGCTCGGAACGAGACAGCGACGAGGCGGCGAAGGCAGGCGTGGCCGCCGGCGACGAGGCCGGGCTGGCGCAGACGGGTGCGGCCGCCGGGGAAGCGCCGGCGCCCGCAGGATCGGCGGCGCCGGACGCACTCGATACGGGTGGGCCCGACGACGGCGAGGCCCAGCCGGACGAGACGGAAGTGGCCGCCGGGGAAGCGCCGGCGCCCGCAGGACCGGCGGCGCCGGACGTACTCGATACGGGTGGGCCCGACGACGTCGCGGAGCCCGAGGCCCGCGAAGCCGGATCTGAGCCGGAGGACGGCGCCGTTGACGCCCCGCCGGTGGTGCCTGCGCCGGCCGGCGAGACCGCGGCGCCGAAGGGACCGGTCACGCTCGACCACGTGCTGCTCGAGACCAACATCGACGACAGCACGCCGGAGCTGCTGGCGCACGCTGCCGACGCGCTGCGTGAGGCCGGAGCTGTGGATGTGTGGATGAGCCCGGCGATGATGAAGAAGGGGCGGCTGGGCGTCGTCCTCCACGTGCTCGCCAAGGACGCCGACCACCGCCGGCTCGCCGACGTCCTCTTCGGCGAGACGTCGACCTTCGGCGTGCGCGTGCTCCCTGTGGGACGCATGTACGCGGAAGAGCGTCGTGAGACGGTCACCATCGGCAAGCTCAAGGTGGGCGTCCGGCTCAGCTACGTCGACGGACGCCTCGTCACCGTCTCCCCGGAGTACGAGGACGTGCGCCGCGTCGCAGCGGCCGTGGGGCGGCCCGTCAAGGTCGTCTACGAAGCCGCCCAGTCGGCCGCGCGCACGCGTTTCAGCGCGCTCTGATCGCGCTCGGCGGGGCGACGTCGGCGGGCGTCTGGCGCTCCACACCCGCCGCGCCGCGCCCTGCCCCCGCGGCCGAGACGGCCGCCTTCTCGACCCCGCACTCCCCGGCCCGCGGCAGCCCTCACGGCCAAATTGACCCTCTCGAAGACGCGCCTGTAGAATCCGTCGCAAGGAGCCCCTCTTCGCGCCTCCCGGCGCGGGTCTCCTCACACAGCGAAACGCGCGGAAGTGTGGACAAAGGAGGACGCGTTGAGTTCGATCGTTCGTAAATCCCCGGTGCCGAGCGATATCGAGATCGCCCAGGCAGCCACCATGAAGCCCATCCAGGAGATCGCCGCCAAGGCCGGCATCCTGGATGAGGAGCTGGAACTCTACGGCCGCTACAAGGCCAAGATCGACTACATGGCCGTCCTCAAACGGCTCCAGGACAAGCCGGACGGCAAGATCATCAACGTCACGGCGATCACGCCTACTCCGCTCGGCGAAGGCAAGACGGTCACGGCGGTCGGCCTCTCCGAGTCCATGAACGCGATCGGCATCGACACCATGCTCGCGCTGCGGGAGCCCTCGCTGGGGCCGGTCTTCGGCATCAAGGGCGGAGCCGCCGGCGGCGGCTACTCCCAGCTCCTCCCGATGGAGGACCTCAACCTGCACTTCACCGGCGACATCCACGCCGTCGGTACCGCCAACAACCTGCTTGCGGCGATGATCGACAGCCATCTGATGCACGGGAACGAGTTGCAGATCGACCCGCTCACGATCTCGTGGCGGCGCTGCGTCGACCTCAACGACCGCGCCATGCGCGAGATCGTCAACGGTCTCGGCGGCAAGCTCAACGGCATCCCGCGCCAGACCGGCTACGACATCACCGTCGCCAGCGAGGTCATGGCCATCCTCGGTCTCGCCACGTCGCTCAAGGACCTGCGCGAGCGCCTCGGCCGTATCACCTTCGGCTACAACGCGAGCGGCGAGCCGCTGACGGCGGACGCCATCGGCGCCGGCGGCGCCATGACGGTGCTCCTCAAGGACGCCATCAAGCCGAACCTGATGCAGACCCTCGAAGGCAACGCCAGCCTGATCCACGCCGGTCCGTTCGCGAACATCGCCCAGGGCAACAACTCGATCATCGCCGACAAGGTCGCCATGAAGCTCAGCGACTACGTCGTCACCGAGAGCGGCTTCGCCGCCGACCTCGGCTCCGAGAAGTTCATGGACATCATCTGCCGCTACGGCGGCTTCACGCCGAGCGCCGTCGTCATCACCTGCACGATGCGCGCCCTCAAGATGCACGGCGGCCTGCCGGTCGATCCGGAGCTGCTCAAGGCGGAGAACAACGAGGCGCTCACCAAGGGCTGCGAGAACCTCGCCAAGCAGATCGAGAACATGAAGCTCTTCGGCCTGCCCGTCGTCGTGACCATCAACCGCTTCGCCTTCGACCGCGACGGCGAGGTCGAGATCGTGCGCGGTGAGGCCATCGCCGCCGGAGCCGAGGACGCCGTGCCGATCAACGTCCACGCCCTGGGCGGCGACGGCGGTCAGGAAGCCGCCGAGGTCGTCAAGGCGGCCGCCGACAAGGGCGGCAAGTTCGAGTTCCTCTACTCGCTGGACGCCTCCATCAAGGAGAAGATCGAGACCATCGCCACCAAGGTATACGGCGCCGACGGCGTCGACTACCTGCCCGAAGCCGAGGCCAAGATCAAGAAGTTCACCGAGCAGGGCCTCGACAAGCTGCCGCTCTGCATGGCCAAGACGCACCTCTCCCTGAGCCACGACCCGGCGCTCAAGGGCCGGCCGCGCGGCTTCCGCGTGCCGATCCGCGACATCCGTCCGGCCACCGGCGCCGGGTACCTCTACCCCCTGCTCGGCGAGATGCGCACCATGCCCGGCCTGGCCAAGCGGCCGGCGGCGGTGGACGTCGACATCGACGTCGAGACCGGCCGCATCATCGGCCTGTTCTAGGAACGGATACGCGGTGTGCGGGGCGGGCCCCGGCTGCGGCCGGCCCGCCCCTCGGCGCCGCGTCAGCCCCACCCCTTCACCTCCGGGAGGACACCGGTGAGCGACGCCCCAGTCACCTACACCACAGAAGCCCTGCGGGTCTACCTCGACGACGCCGCCTCCAAGAAGCCCGCGCCCGGCGGCGGCAGCGTCTCGGCTTGTGTCGGCGCCCTGGGCGCGGCCCTCGTGAGCATGGTCTGCAACCTCACCTGCGGCCGCGAGAAGTTCGCCGACGTCGACGCCGAGATGAGCGCCGTCCTCGAGCAGTCCGAGGCCGCGCGCGTGCGTCTCGAGACGCTGCTCCAGGAGGACACCACGGCCTACAACGGCGTCATCGAGGCCTACAAGATGCCCAAGGAGACGGACGCGGAGAAGGCGGCGCGCAAGGCGGCCGTGCAGGCCGGCCTTGTCGTCGCCGCCAACGTCCCGCTCGAGATCTGCGAGGTGGCGCTCGAGGTGTGCCGCCTCTCCATGACCGCGGCCGGCCTCGGCAATCCGCAGGCGGTCACCGACGCCGGCATCGGCGCCGTGCTCGGTGAAGCCGCCGTCGTCGGCGCCGCGCTCAACGTCAAGATCAACCTCGGCTCCATCGAAGACTGCGACTACACGGCGGCCGCCGGCGCACGCATCGAGCAGATCCAGGCCGAAGCGGCGGCCCTGCGCGCCGAGGTGCTCGCGATCACGCACTCCAGGCTCTGACCATCATCCCCCGACGACCTTCGAGAGGCACGCCATGTCAGCAGAGATCATCGACGGCAAAGCGATCGCGGAGCAGATCCGCGAGGAGATCAAGGCGGAAGTCGCGAAGCTCGCGACCTGCGGAGTCAAGCCGGGCGTCGCCACCATCCTGGTGGGCGACGACGGCGGTGCGTCTTTCTACCGCGGCCAGATCGAGAAGAACACCGGCACCGTCGGCTTCAACTACTACGACCACACGCTCCCGGCGGGCACCTCCGAGGCCGAGATCCTCGGTCTCATCGGCGAGCTCAACGCGGACGCCCATGTACACGGCATCCTGGCGCTCATGCCGATGGCCGCGGAGATCGAGCAGAACACCGTGTTCAACGCCATCGCGGCCGAGAAGGACCTCGACTGCGTGAACCCGGCCAACATCGGCCACGTGCTGCTCGGCGACCAGCTCTTCGCTCCGGCGACGCCCTCGGCCTGTATCGAGATCCTCGACCGCGAGGGCATCGAGCTGCAGGGCCTCGACGTCACCATCGTGAACCACTCCAATATCGTCGGGAAGCCGGTCGCGCTGCTGTGCCTCAACCGCAACGCCTCGGTCCACGTCGTGCACGTGTTCAGCAAGGACGTGCCCGCCGCCTGCCGCGAGGCCGACGTGCTCATCAGTGCGGCGCCGGTGCGCGACCTCATCAAGAAGGACATGGTAAAGCCGGGCGCCGTGGTCATCGACGTCACCACCATGCGCGGCGCGGACGGCAAGCAGGTGGGCAGCCTCGAGTGGGACGGCGTGCTCGTGGTCGCCGGCCGCGCGACGCCCGTGCCCGGCGGGGTCGGCCCGGTGACCAACGTCATGCTGCTCAAGAACGCCCTCGTCGCCTGCAAGGCGCAGACCGGCACGAGCTGACGCGCGCGTCAGCGCGCCCGCCTGCGTCCGGGGCGGGCGAGGCGCCGGGCGCACCGGCGCGCACGACGTGGTTCAATAGGCAGAGACAGATGAGAGGAGGGCGGCCGCCCCGCACGGGCACGGCCGCCCGACGGACGTGCAAGGTGGACGCGGAGTTGATGAGATGCCCAGGCGACTAGTCCGTACTGATTCGGCGGAGGCCGACGCGCACGCCGACGGCTGCGATCTCGACCAGGTCGCCGTCATCGTCGAAGAGGGCGACCCCCACGGCAACCTGATCGCGCTGCTGCAACGCACCCAGAACGAGTTCGGCTACGTGCCGGAGGCGGCGGTGGACGAGATCGCCCGTCTCAGCGGCGTGCCGGCCTCGCGCATCTACGGCATCATCACCTTCTACGCACAGTTCTCCACCGTCCCCAGCGGGCGCCACAAGATCTTCGTGTGCCACGGCACCGCCTGCCACGTCGCCGGCGCGGCGCGCATCACTGAGGCCTTCGCGCAGGAGCTGCGCGTCGCCGACGG
Source organism: uncultured Thermoleophilia bacterium (assembly GCA_963709845.1). GTDB lineage: Bacteria > Actinomycetota > Thermoleophilia > UBA2241 > UBA2241 > CAIXSE01. Next base: position 653,367 of record CAVPXV010000006.1, on the reverse strand, counting down.
CGAGTCCACGGCGGACATGGAGTTCAGCCTCGACTCCGTCGCCTGCATGGGGGCCTGCTCGCAGGCGCCGGTGATGCGCATCGACGACGAGACCTACGGCAACCTGAGCGCCGACCACACGCGCAAGGTCATCCGCGCGCTGGTCAAGGAACTCGGCTTGGAGGAGCACTATGCCGGCTCCGCCGCCGCCGGGGCGGAGGAGGGCGACGATGGCTGACGTCCTCCCGGCGCCCGGCGGCGTCAAGGTCGGGGTCGCGGCGACCGGCGACGGCAGGCGCCGCGTGTCGGTGTGCGCCGGCACCGCCTGCGTGTTCGCCGGCTCCATGAAGGTGCGCGACGCCTTCGTAGCGGAGATCGAGGCGGCGGGGCTCGAGGACGAGTTCGAGGTCGCGATCATCGGCTGTCACGGGCTCTGCTCGCAGGGGCCGCTGGCGGTCGTCGCCGAGGGCGACGTCTACTACCCGCGGCTCAAGGTCAAGGACGTCAGGCAGGTCGTCGAGGAGCACCTCGCCGGCGGCAGCGTGGTGGACAAGCTGTTGTACGTGGATCCCGCGAGCGGGGAGCACGTCACCTGCGCGCACGACATCCCGTTCTACGCGCAGCAGACGCGCATCGCCTTGCGCGACGTCGGCGTCATCGATCCCGAGCGCATCGAGGAATACCTGGCGCGCGGCGGCTACGAGGCCGCGCGCAAGGCGCTCACGACGATGACCCCGGATGCCGTCGTCGAGGAGGTGTTCGACTCGGGGCTGCGCGGCCGTGGCGGCGCGGGCTTCCCCACCGGCACCAAGTGGCGGTTCGCGCGCTCCTCGCCGGGCGACGTGAAGTACGTCATCTGCAACGGCGATGAGGGCGACCCCGGCGCTTTCATGGACGCGTCCATCATGGACGGCGACCCGCACGCCGTCCTCGAGGGCATGCTCATCGCCTCCTACGGGATCGGCGCGCACGAAGGGTTCATCTATGTGCGCGCCGAGTATCCGCTGGCCGTCAAGCGGCTGCGCCTGGCGATCGCGGCCGCTCAGGAGCGGGGCTTCCTCGGCGCCGACATCTTCGGGAGCGGCTGGGACTTCACGCTGAAGATCAAGGAAGGCGCCGGCGCCTTCGTCTGCGGCGAGGAGACGGCGCTCATCGCCTCGATCATGGGCGAGCGCGGCATGCCGCGTAAACGCCCGCCGTTCCCGGCCGTGGCCGGGCTCTGGGGCAAGCCCACGAACATCAACAACGTCGAGACCTACGCCAGCGTGCCGTGGATCATCGCCCACGGCGCGCAGGAGTACGCCGCCATCGGCAGCGAGACCTGCAAGGGCACGAAGGCCTTCAGCCTCGCCGGCAAGGTGGTCAACGGCGGCCTGGCCGAAGTGCCCATGGGCTCTACCCTGCGGCACGTGATCTTCGATGTCGGCGGCGGCATCAAGGACGGGCGCGCCTTCAAGGCCGTCCAGCTCGGTGGCCCCTCCGGCGGCTGCGTGCCGGCCGACCTGCTCGACACGCCGGTCGACTACGAGAGCCTGGCCGCGACCGGCGCGATCATGGGCTCCGGAGGCATGGTCGTCGCCGATGACACGACCTGCATGGTCGACCTGGCCAGGTACTTTCAGCAGTTCACCCAGAACGAGAGCTGCGGCAAGTGCGTCCCCTGCCGCCTCGGCACCAAGCGCATGCTCGAGATCCTCACGCGCATCACCGAGGGGCGGGGCCGTGAGGGAGACATCGAGACCCTGGAGACCCTCGCGCTTTCCATCAAGAAGACGAGCCTCTGCGGCCTCGGCCAGACGGCACCCAACCCGGTGCTCACGACCGTCAGGTACTTCCGCGCCGAGTACGAGGCGCACATCCGCGAGAAGCGCTGCCCGGCGCTCAGCTGCGAGGCGCTCATCGCCTACGTCGTCGACGCCGAGGCGTGCACCGGCTGCACGCTCTGCGCCAAGCGCTGTCCGGTCGCCGCCGCGCGCGGCGAGAAGAAGCAGGCGTACGCCATCGACCAGTCGCTCTGCATCAAGTGCGACGCCTGCCGGGCCGCGTGCAAGTTCGATGCCGTCAAGGTCGTGAGCGGGCCGGAGGAGATCGCCGCCGCCGTGGAGGCCCAGGCGACGGTCTGAGGGCGGGCCCCCACGCGCAGCGAGCGCGGGCCGGGGCTCGGTCCTGCGACGCTTTCCCGACGCCGCCGCGACGCCCGTCGCGGCGCGACAGGTCCAGGCATCAGATTGTAGGAATCGGCAATTTGCGAAATCCGTAGATTGCCGATTCCCACAAAGCTGACCTCCGTCTTGACATTTTCCGACGCCGGGTGTCGAAATAGCGCGACAGAATGGACGCTGACCAGGGGGGTCTTGGTGCCATTCAGCCTCGACGCGATCGATCGCGAGATCGTGTCACTCCTGCTGGAAGACGGCCGCATCTCGTCGGCCGAGATCACACGCCGCATCGGGCACGTGTCCGAGCGCGCCGTGCGCTACCGCATCGAGCGGCTCATCCGCACCGGCGTGATCCGCGTCAGCGCCATCGTGAATCCCCAGGCCGTCGGCTTCGCCGTGATCGGCGACGTGCTGGTCGACGTCGCGCCCGGCAAGCTCCAGGACGTGGCCGCGCAGCTCGTCGAGTTCCCGACCATCAGCTACGTCGCCGGATCCGTCGGCGAGGGCGACCTCAGCGTGCAGGTCGTCGCCCGCGACACCGAGGAGCTGCTCCGGTTCGTCAACGAAGTGATAGGCAAGGTTCCGGGCGTCACTCGTACCAAGACCGCGATGGTGCCGTGGAAGCTCAAGGACGTGTATCAGTGGCACGTTCCGGCTGAGGCCGCTGAGGAAGGGGGGACGATCGGCTAGAGACGCGGTGCTTTCCGGATCTTCGACGTATCTAGGCACGGATCGGCGGTGGCTGGGGTCTGCCCGGCGGGACGTGTGCAAGCAAGGGGGGACAATGTGGCAGAAGAACTAGCCTTCGCCCGCAAGGCGAGCGGCCTCGTCCGCGGTCTTTCGATGACCGACGCCTTCGCCGTCGGCTTCATGAACCAGGGGCTCACGCCGAGCATCTGGTTCGCCATCACGTTCGGTCTCGGCGTGTTCCTCGGCGGCAACCTGATCATCGCCGCTCTCATCTCGTTCGCGCTCGCCGGCTTCGGCTTCCCCATCGTCTGGGGCGTGCTCGGCGGATCGATGCCGCGGTCCGGCGGCGAGTACATCTACAACTCGCGCATCGTGCACCCGATCTTCGGGATCGCCCAGAGCTTCGGCGACGCGATGATCTGGCTGATGTGGATCTACGTCTTGACGCCGCTGGCGGTCGACCCGGGGCTGACGATCACGTTCAACTACCTGGGCTGGACAAGCGCCGCCACCTGGGTGGTCAGCAGCGCCTGGATCACGTTCGCGCTGGCGACCCTGTTCAACATCATCGGCTTCGCGTTCGTGGTGTTCGGCATCAGGATCTTCGCCCTCACGCAGAAGATCGTGATGTTCTTCGGCATCGGCGGCTGCATCGTCATCGCCCTGGTGCTGACGTTCTCCTCGCGCGCCAACTTCGTCGCCAAGTGGGACGCGGCGGCGGTAGCCTCGCACTCGCCGACCTACCAGCCGTTCATCGCCAAGGTGGGCGCGGCGGCGGGGCAGGCGATGCCGAGTACCTGGAGCTGGGGCGCGACCCTGGGCTGCATGGTCGCCATGTCGTGGCTGTTCGCCTACGCCTACTCGATCTCGTTCATCGGCGGCGAGGTCAAGCGCCCCGACAAGACCATCATCTGGTCCAACTTCTTCGCCATCGCCGCGCCCTTCGTGTTCATGATCTGGATCGCCATCGTGCTCAACAAGACGGTCGGCTACCAGTTCCTGAACGCCTCCGCCTGGAACGACCAGAACGGCCCGATCAACGGCTTCAACATGCCGTTCGGCACCAACTTCATCGACCTGGCCGTCTACACGATCGGCACCAAGGCCTGGTACACGAAGCTGGCGGCCGGCTACATGGGCTTCTCGTACGTGGCGTTCACCGTGTGGTGGGTCGCGCTCTCGTACCTCGCCTTCCCGCGCATCCTGTTCGCCTGGGGCATGGACCGCATGGGTCCCAAGTGGTTCACGGACATCAACCCGCGCTGGGCGAGCCCGGTGAAGAACTACATCGTCTGCTTCGTCCTCGGCGAAGGCCTGCTGATCCTCTACTACACGCTTCTCAGCAACCAGATGCAGAACATCATCGTGACGGGCTTCCAGGTGACGTCGGTCTTCATCCCGACCGCCATCGCCGCCCTGCTGTTCCCCTACGTGAGACGGGCCAAGGGCGTCTGGGAGTCGTCGCCGTACAAGACCTGGAAGTTCCTCGGCCTGCCGGTGGTGGTCTGGGGCGCGCTCGTCAGCTTCGTCTACCTCGGCATCCTGCTCTACTACTTCGTCTTCAACGCCGCGGCGAAGCAGTTCACCTTCGCGGGGAACGTCATCCTGGTGACCGCGTGGGTGCTCGGCATCCTCTGGTACTTCTTCTGGAAGTCGCGCAGCAAGACGGTGGGCGTCGACGTCTCGCTCACCTACGGCGAGTTGCCGCCTGAGTGATCTGGCAGTACCGTGAGGGGCGGGAGCAAGCCCGCTCCCGCCCCTCACTTGTCTCTGGAGTGTGCAGATGATCAAACTGTTTTTCGTCACCGATATCCACGGGTCGAACGTCTGCTACCGGAAGTTCCTCAACGCGCTTCCGATCTACGGCATCGACGTCGCCGTCCTCCTCGGCGACCTCACGGGGAAGGTCCTTGTGCCGCTCGTGGCCAAGGGCAACGAGTCGTGGGAGTGCACCCTCATGGGGCAGCACCGCGACGTCAACGGCCAGGAAGAGCTCGCGGCCATCAAGAAGATCATCGAGAACGCCGGCTACTACTGGGAACATCAGACGCGTGAGGAGTTCGAGGACACGCGCTCCGACCCGGGCAAGATCGACGCGCTGTTCAAGAGCCTCGTCTTCCAGCGCGTCCAGGAGTGGCTCGACCTCGCCGACGAGCGCCTCGAGGGCAAGCCCTTCCAGATGTACATGTGCCCGGGCAACGACGACTGGTTCGTCATCGACGACATGATCGACAACGCCAAGCTCATCCATCCCTGCGACAGCCGCATCGTCGACATCGACGGCCACGAGATGGCGACGTCGTCGTATTCCAACCCGACGCCGTGGAACACGCCGCGGGAGATGAGCGAGGAAGACCTCGAGAAGAAGCTGCGCGAGCTCGTGACGCCGATCCGCAACCAGGAGACGGCGATCTACAACTTCCACGTGCCGCCGCACGGCTACTCGCTCGACCTCTGCCCCAAGCTCGACGAGACGCTCACCATGTCGGCGGAGGAGAAGATCCACGCGGGCAGCCTGGGCGCCAAGAAGCTCATCGAGGAGAACCAGCCCTTGCTCGGCCTGTTCGGCCACATCCACGAGTCGCGCGGCGCCCAGAAGGCCGGCCGTACGCTGCTCATCAACCCGGGCAGCGAGTACTCCGAGGGCATCCTCAAGGGCGTCATCGTGATGCTCGACAAGAAGAAGGTCAAGGACTACGTCTTCACGTCCGGTTGATCGACGCGTAGACTGCCGGTTTGTTGACGACGCCGAACCCGGAAGGGGGCGATAGGTTCTTATGGGACAGTTCATCCTGCCGAAGGACATTCCGCTCGACCGCTACCCCAAGCCAGAAGTCTTCCTCGAGGAGGGCAAGCGGATCGCTGAGGCGGCGCAGCAGCAGGGCATCGTCATGCGCGTCATGGGACCGCTGGCACTCCACTACTACTTCCCGGAGCAGATCGACCTGTACGCGAAGCTCGAGCGCCTGGGTGACCGCTACTTCACTGACATCGACTACGCGACCTACGGCAAGACACGCAAGTATCTCGTGAAGTTCATGGCAGCGGTCGGCTACGAGAGCGACGCGCAGACCATGGCGATGACGGGCACCACCCGCCACATCTACTTCGGCGGAGCGGTGCCGATGATCGACGTGTTCATCGACAAGCTCGACTACTGCCATGAGATCGACTACGCGGGCCGTCTGGAACTGGATCCGTGGAGCGTGTCGCTGGCCGACATCCTGCTGCAGAAGCTGCAGATCTGGGAGATCAACGACAAGGACCTCAAGGACATCGAGTACCTGTTCACCGTCGCCGACTTCGGTGAGGACGACACCAAGAAGGTCAACGTGGGGTACGTCGCCCGGCGGCTCGCCGACGATTGGGGCTTCTGGTACACGGCCACCACGAACCTCGACCGCGTCAAGGACCATGTCGGCACCGTGGCGGCCCTCGACGAGGGGCAGAAGGCCAAGATCCGCCAGGTGGCCGACGCGGTGCGGGCGCGCATCGACCAGGAGCCCAAGACCAAGGGCTGGGAGAAGCGTGCCAAGAAGGGCACCAAGAAGATCTGGTACAACACCGGCTTCTCGGACTGGTGATCGGCGGGCGGCCCGGCGCAGCGCCGGCCGCTTGAGCGCAGGAATAGGCGCACGAAGGGCCGGGGCGCCACCGGCGCGCCGGCCCTTCGTGCGCTCAGTGCGCCACGAGCTCGCCGTGACTCGCCAGGACGCGCACGTCCGCCAGCGTGGCCGCAAGGCGCGCGAGCACCGTGTCCATCTGCTCGTAGGTGATGATCGCCGGCGGCTGCATGCGCAGCGTGAGGGAGTTGAACAGCGTGCCGCCGATGAGGACCCCCCGGCTGAACAGCCCCTGGCTGACGGCATAGCCGATGTCGGGATCGCGGAACTGCATGCCGATGATCACCCCGAGCCCACGCACCTCGTCGAACAGGTCGTCGTACTCGCCGGCGAGCTCGAGCAGCTTGCCCTTGAGGTAGGCGCCCTTCTCGGCGGCCTGGCCGGGGATGTCCTCCTCGAGGGTGGCGTGCAGGGCGCCGATGGCGGCCGACGTCGCCATCGGGTTGCCGCCGAAGGTGGTGGAGTGGATGTACGGGTTCTCGAAGAAGGCCTCGAACACCTCCGGCGTGGCGATGAAGTTGCCGATAGGGATGACCGCCCCGCCGAGGGCCTTGCCCATGGTCATGATGTCCGGCGCGACGCCCCAGTTGTCCATGCCCCAGAGCTTGCCGGTGCGGCCCATGCCGGTCTGCACCTCGTCGGCGATGAACAGGATGCCCCACTTGTCGCAGACCTCGCGCACTGTGGGGAAGTAGTCGTCCGGCGGCACGATGGCGCCGGCCTCGCCCTGGATGGGCTCGGCGATGAACGCGGCGATGTCGAAGCCCACGGCGTCGCACACGGAGAGCTCCTTGTCGAGCGCGTCGGCGTCGCCGTAGGGCACGAAGCGGACGCCGGGGACGAGAGGGTAGAACGGCTCCCGGAACTCGGCCTTGCCGCTCACGCTCAGGCTCCCGATCGACTTCCCGTGAAAGGCCTTGGTGGTGCTGATGATGCCCTTGTTGTGGTCCTTCTTTCGGCGCCACGCGTAGAGCTTGGCGAGCTTGAGGGCGCCTTCGGTGGCCTCCGTGCCCGAGTTGCAGAAGAACGAGTACTTGAGGTCGCCGGGCGTGACCGTCGCGAGCAGGTGCGCGAGGTGCCCGCGCATGGGATCGAGGAGCTCCTGGGAGTGTAGGGCCTGATGCTCCAGCTGGTCGCGCACTGCCTTGACCACGGTAGGGTGCCGGTGGCCGAGCATGTAGATGCCGAAGCCGCCGAGACAGTCGATGTACTCCTTGCCGTGCACGTCGCGGTAGATGGACCCGCCGTCGGACCACTCCACCGCCGTGTAGTCGGTGGACACGCACTTGCGGTACTCGAGGATCCCGGGGTTGACGTATTCGTCGAAGTTCGTGACGCAGTCGCTCACGACGACTCGCCTGCTCCTCCGGCGTGAGCACGGATTTCGCCATCAGTGCGAGCGCTTTGGCCGATTCTCGCAGCGCCGCTTGCCTCAAGCCCTCGTCCATTCGTACCTCCAGCCTTCCTGGTCGGGACCTCACGTTATCGCCTGTTTGCGGTATAGTTCGTACAACCGACCGAGAACTGCGCCGACTCTACCGCGAATATCGCAGGTTGGCAACGTGCAGTCTGCGCGACTGCGGCGCGCCGCTGGTGGTAGGGTGTCGCGCACGGAGGAGCTCATGGCACAGGACGGCGACAGACCGGCGGACCCCGCGGCGCAGCTCTCGCCGACGGCGCGGCGCCTCGTGGCCGCCGCGCGCAGGCTGCTGGCGCGCGGAGGGTATGAGGCGCTGACCGTCGAGGCGGTCGCCGCCGAGGCCGGCGCCTACCGTGACTCGGTGCGCTACTACTTCGGCAGCAAAGCGGCGTTCCTGGCCGCCGTGGTCGACTCCCTGGCGCACGATCAGAGCGTCGCCGCCGTGGAGGAGACCCGGTCGCTCCCCTCCGGCGGCGCCCGCGTCCACAGTCTCGTGGCCAGCGACCGCAAGCTGGTGGACGACCGCGACGGCTTCCGCGACTTCTTCGCCCTCTTCCCGCACGTGCTGCCCGACGACGAGCTGCGCGAACGGGTAGCACGGCTCTACGAGTGGTACCGGGACCTCTACGCGGCGGCGATGGACACCGCCGGCGACGCGGCCTCCTCCGGGCGCCTCCACGGCCTCGCCTCCCTCATGGTGGCGATGACCGACGGCCTCGCCGTCCAGAGGCTCCTCGATCCGGACGGCGTCGATCTCGAGGAGCTGTTCGCGCTGTGGGAGGAGATCCTTCAAGGCGGCCTCTCGGGCGGCGGGCGGTAGGCCCACCGGCCGCCGTTCGGCACGCGGGACGGCGCCACGCGGGCGTGTCCCTCGCACGGCGCCAGCCTCATTTACAGAGTATCGACGGTGGTGTACTCTCGCCGCGTGTGTGCGGCGCCGCATGGGGGGCTCCGACGGCCTTTTGGGCCAGCACGTGGTTTCATCGTAGGAGGAGATGTCTTGGCGCAGGGGACCGTGAAGTGGTTCAGCAACGAGAAGGGGTATGGCTTCATCGAACGGGAGGACGGTGACGACCTGTTCGTGCACTACTCCGAGATCACGATGGACGGGTACAAGACGCTCGTCCAGGGGCAGCGCGTGGAGTTCGAGATCACCCAGGGCGACAAAGGGCTCCAGGCCTCCACGGTGCGGCCGATCGTCTGACGCTGCTGTACGCGAGCGGGCCCGCCGGCCGTGCCTGCCGGCGGGCCCGCTTTCTTGTCCCGTCTCTCGCGCAGGAGTAGGATAGCCCTCCGCTTTTTTGCGGCCTGTTGCAGGAGGAATGCTCCATGATCGGTGAAGAGGACGTCCGCTACGTGGCCAAGCTCGCGCGCCTGCGCCTCGAACCTGGCGAGATCTCACGCATGACCGGCGAGCTCGGCAAGATCCTCAGCCACATCGACAAGATGGAGGAGCTCGACACGGCCGGCGTACCGCCCACGGCACACGTGCTCGACGTCGTCAACGTGACGCGCGCCGACCGCGTCACCGAGAGCCTCCCGCGCGACGAGGCGCTGCGCAACGCGCCGGCGGTCAGCGACGACTGTTTCCGCGTCCCCCGGATGAGCTAGCCTTGGCGAGTCTCGACCCACTGCGGCTCACGGCGCGCGTCGCGAAGCGCCTGCTCGTGGACGGCGAGGTCTCGTCCGCCGAGCTGGTCAAGGTCTACCTCGACCAGATCGCCGCGGTCGAGCCGCGGGTCCGCGCCTTCATCCGGCTCACGCCCGACAACGCCGCCAAGTACTCGACCAAGGTCGACAGAGAGATGCAGGCGATGCGCGGCCCGCTCGCCGGTCTGCCCATCGCCGTCAAGGACAACATGGTGACCGAAGGGGTCACCACGACCTGCGCCTCGAAGATCCTCGCCGACTACATGCCCGTGTACACGGCCACCGCGGTGCGGCAGGTGTGGGACGACCACGTGGTGATGCTCGGCAAGACCAACCTCGACGAGTTCGCCATGGGCTCTTCCACCGAGAACTCGGCCTTCCAGGTGACGGCCAACCCCTGGGACCTCGCGACCGTGCCGGGCGGCTCCAGCGGCGGCTCCGCCGCCGCCGTCGCCGCCGGCGAGGCCCTGTGGGCCCTTGGGAGCGACACCGGCGGCTCCATCCGCCAGCCGGCCGCCCTCTGCGGCATCGTCGGCATGAAGCCCACGTACGGCGCCGTGAGCCGCTACGGTCTGATCGCTTTCGCCAGTTCGCTCGACCAGATCGGCCCGCTCACGCGCTCCGTGTACGACTGCGCGCTCCTGCTCCAGCACCTCGTCGGGCGCGACCCCATGGATTCCACGAGCGTGGAGCTGCCCGAGCCGGTGGCCCTGCCCGACGCGGAGCGGCTCGACGGCCTGCGCGTGGGCGTCCCGCGCGAGTATCTCGCCATGGGCATCGAACCCGGCGTGCGCGCCCGGTTCGACGAGACGGTGGCGCGCATCGAGGAGCTCGGCGGCAGGTGCACGGAGATCAGCCTGCCGCACACCGAGTACGCGCTGCCGGCGTACTACATCATCGCGCCGGCCGAGGCGAGCGCCAATCTCGCGCGCTTCGACGGCGTACGCTACGGCCATCGCTGCGCCGACCCGGCCGACCTGCTCGACATGTACGAGCGCACGCGCGGCGAAGGGTTCGGGCCCGAGGTGAAGCGGCGCATCATGATCGGCACCTACGCGCTCTCCGCCGGCTACTACGACGCCTACTACGGCCGCGCCCAGGTGGTGCGCACGCTCGTGCGCCGCGACTTCGATACGGCCTTCGCCGGCGTCGACCTCATCGCCTCACCGACCTCGCCGAGCGTGGCCTTCAGGGCGGGTTCGCGCACCGCCGACCCGCTCTCGATGTACGTGTGCGACCTCTGCACGATCCCGGCCAACCTCGCCGGGCTGCCCGCCATCAGCATCCCGTGCGGTCTCAGCGACGGCCTGCCGGTGGGGTTCCAGTTCATCGGCCCGGCGTTCAGCGAGAACCGCATCCTTCAGGCGGCGCACGCGCTCGAGGGCGCCATCGGCTTCGACACGGCGCCCGCCTTCCACGACTCGGCCGCGCCGGCGGCCGACGAGGGGCCGCGGCAGTGAGCGCCTGGGAGCCGGTCATCGGCCTCGAGATGCACGTGGAGCTCGACACGCGCACCAAGATGTTCTGCGGGTGCGCGGTCACCAAGGGCGACGACCCCAACGTGCACACCTGCCCCGTGTGCCTTGCGCACCCAGGGGCGCTCCCCGTCGTCAATCAGCGCGCCGTCGAGTACGCGGCGCGCATCGCGCTGGCGCTGGGCTGCACCGTGCGCCGGCGCAACATCTTCCACCGCAAGAACTACTTCTATCCGGACCTGCCCAAGGCGTACCAGATCAGCCAGTACGACGAGCCGCTGGCCGTCAACGGCGTGTTCGAGTACTGGGTCGGGGACGAGAGACTGAGCTGCCGCATCAACCGCGTGCACATGGAGGAGGACGCCGCCAAGCTCGTCCACGCCGGCGGCGAGACCGGCCGCATCGCCGGCTCCGACTACTCGATGGTCGACTTCAACCGCGGCGGGACGCCGCTCATCGAGATCGTGAGCGAGCCCGACATCCCCTCGCCGGAGGCCGCGCGCGAGTTCCTCCAGCAGCTGCGCAACCTTGTCATCGAGCTGGGCGTGAGCGAGTGCAACATGGAAGAGGGACAGATCCGCTGGGACGCCAACATCAGCGTGAGGCCGGCGGGCAGCACTGAGCTCGGCACCCGCACCGAGCTCAAGAACATGAACAGTTTCCGCCACCTCCATCAGGCGCTCACGGCGGAGATCCCGCGGCAGGTGGGGATCCTCGAGGCCGGCGGCGCCATCGACCTCGAGACCCTGCACTTCGACCCCGACACCGGGACGACGACGCCGCTGCGCGACAAGGAAGAGGCGCACGACTACCGTTACTTCCCCGAGCCCGACCTCGTGCCGCTCGAGATCGCGCCGACCTGGGTGGACGAGTTGCGCGCGACGCAGCCGGAGCTGCCCGCGGCGCGCGTGACGCGCTTCATGGAGCAGCACGGCCTGTCGCGCGCCGACGCGCTCGTCCTGGGGAGCACGCGCGACCTGGCCGCCTTCTACGAGGCCGTCGTCGCCCTCGGAGCGGGCGCCAAGCCGGCGGCCAACTGGACGATGGGCGAGTACCTCGCCCACCTCAACGCCGTCGGCCTCGAGGCCGGGCACGGGCACGTCACGGCCGAGCGCCTGGCCAAGCTCGTGAAGCTCGTCGAGGACGGCACGGTGTCGACCAGTACCGGCAAGGACGTGTTCGCGCTGATGATCGAGGAGCGCGCCGAGCCCGAGGACGTGGTGCGCGAGCACGGGCTCGGGCAGATCAGCGACTCCGGCGAGCTCAAGGTCGCGGTGACCAGGGCGATCGCCGACAACCCGGCCCAGGCAGAGCAGTACCGCGCCGGCAAACAGCAGGTCCTCGGCTTCTTCGTCGGGCAGGTCATGAAGGCCACCGGCGGTCGCGCCAACCCCACGCTCGTCAACGAGCTGCTGCGCGCGGCCCTGAGCGGCCGAGGCCCCTCGGAGGCGCCATGACCAGCGACCTCTCCAGCTTCGTCATCGGCAGGGCCCGCCCGGCCGAACCGGCGGTGCGCGTCGACGACACCACCTTGCGCGACGGCGAGCAGACCGCCGGCGTCGTGTTCTCCAACCACGAGAAGATCCGCATCGCCAAGCTGCTCGACGAGGTGGGCGTCCACCAGATCGAGGTGGGCATCCCGGCGATGGGCGGCGACGAGAAGGCGACGATCAAGGAGATCGTGAACCTGGGCCTCGACACCTCGATCCTCGCCTGGAACCGCGCCGTGGTGGACGACGTCAGGCACTCGCTCGACTGCGGCGTGGACGCCGTCGCCATCTCGATGTCGGCCAGCGACATCCACATCGAGCACAAACTGGCCAAGAGCCGCCAATGGGTCCTCGACCAGATCCGTGAGTGCGTCGCCTTCGCCAAGGACCAGAACCTCTACGTCTCCGTCAACGCCGAGGACGCCTCCCGCGCCGACCTCGAGTTCCTGCTGCGCTTCGCACAGGCCGCCAAAGAAGAGGGCGCCGACCGGCTGCGCTTCTGCGACACGCTCGGCATCCTCGATCCCTTCGACACCTACAACGTCATCACGTTCCTCAAGCGGGAGGGCGGCCTCGACATCGAGATGCACACGCACGACGATTTCGGCATGGCCACCGCCAACGCCCTGGCCGGCATCAAGGCCGGCGCCACCTACGTGAACACCACCGTCAACGGCCTCGGGGAGCGCGCCGGCAACGCCGCCCTCGAGGAGGTGGTGATGGCGCTCAAGTACCTCGGCAAGGTCGACGTCGGTCTGCACACGAGCCGCTTCCGCGAGCTCAGCGAGTACGTTGCGGCGGCTTCGGCGCGCACCATCCCGGCTTGGAAGAGCATCGTCGGCACCAACGTGTTCGCGCACGAGAGCGGCATCCACGCCGACGGCGTGATCAAGAACCCGCTCAACTACGAGGCGTTCGCGCCTGAGGACGTCGGGCTCGAGCGCCAGATCGTGGTGGGCAAGCACTCGGGCACGCGCACCATCTACCGCAAGTTCCAGGAGTTCGGCCTCGAGCTCGACCAGAAGGACTGCGAGGGCATCCTGGAGCTGGTGCGCAAGACCGCCGTGGAGCTCAAGCGGGCGCTCTTCGACAAGGAGCTGATGTACATCTACCAGGACTACCTGGGGCATCTCGGGGACGCGGTGCCCGTGGGCGACGGCGCCGCCGCCGCGGCAGCGCCCAGGGCGGAGGCCGAGGAACCGGTCTCGTGACGGCGCTTACGCTGGCCGAGAAGATCCTCGCGGCGCACTCGGGCCTCGACGAGGTCCGGCCCGGGCAGATCGTGGTCGCCGATGTAGATGTGGCCATCGCCCAGGACGGCACCGGGCCCCTGGCCATCCAGCAGATCGAGGAACTCGGCGCCGCCCGCGTGAAGGCGCCGACGTGCGTCTTCTTCATCGACCACGCGGCACCGGCCCCGCGCAGTGAGCTCGCCAACGCGCAGCGCACGATCCGCACCTTCTGCCTCTCGTCCGGTGCGACTCTGAGCGACGTCGAGATGGGCGTGTGCCACCAGCGCGTGGCGGAGTCGTACGCACGGCCGGGCGACCTCGTGATCGGCGCCGACTCGCACACCTGCATGGCGGGCGCGCTCGGCGCCTTCGCCACCGGCATGGGCAGCACCGACGTCGCTGTCGGCATGGCCAGCGGGCGCACGTGGCTGCGCGTCCCGGAGACCTTCCGCGTGGAGGTCACCGGCGCGCTCGCGGACGGTGTGGAGGCCAAGGACCTGATGCTCGCGCTCATCGGCAGGCTCGGCGCCGACGGCGCTACCTACAAAGCGCTCGAGTTCGTGGGGCCGGGCATCGACGCCCTGCCCATGCCCGGCCGGCTCACCCTGAGCAATATGGCGGTCGAAGCCGGCGCCAAGGCCGGCCTCATGCCCAGCGACGAGACCACGCACGCCTTCCTCGCCGCCCTCGGGCGCGAGGCCGACTGGCGGCCGCTCGCCGCCGATCCCGGCGCCGCCTACGAACGAGTCATCGGCTGCGAGGCGGGGGATACTGTCCCGATGGTCGCCAAACCGCACACCGTGGACAACACTGCACCGGCCGCGGACCTCGGAGGCACCAGGGTCGACCAGGTGCTCATCGGCACCTGCACCAACGGCCGCCTCGAGGACCTCAGGTCGGCGGCGCGCCTGCTGCGCGGGCGCCGCCGGGCTGCCCACACGCGCCTCATCGTCACGCCGGCGTCGCAGGCCGTCGCCCGCGCCGCCGTCGCCGAGGGGCTGTACGACGTGTTCTGGGACGCCGGCGCCGTGGTCACCAATCCCGGCTGCGGCGCCTGCGTCGGCATTCACGAGGGCATCCTCGCCGACGGCGAGGTCTGCCTGAGCACGGCCAACCGCAACTTCCGCGGGCGCATGGGGAATCCCCAGGCCTCCATCTATCTCGGATCGCCGGCCACCGCGGCCGCCACGGCCGTGGCCGGCGAGATCACCGATCCACGCGAGCTTCTCTAGGAAGGAGGACGCCGTGGCCAAGCAGTACGACGCACCGCCGCCGATGGTCATCGACCCCGCCAAGCACTACGTCGCCACCATCGCCACCGACGGGGGCGACATCGTCATCGAGCTCTTCGCCGACAAGGCGCCGGTGACCGTGAACAACTTCGTGTTCCTGTCGCGCGACGGCTTCTACGACGGGGTCACGTTCCACCGCGTCATCAAGGGGTTCATGGCGCAGGGCGGCGACCCCACGGGCAGCGGGCGGGGCGGCCCGGGCTACCGTTTCGCCGACGAGTTCCACCCGGCGCTCAGGCACGACCAGCCGGGTGTCCTCTCGATGGCCAACGCGGGCCCCGACACCAACGGGTCGCAGTTCTTCATCACCTACCGGGACACCCCGCACCTGGACGGCAAGCACGCCGTGTTCGGGCAGGTCGTGGAGGGCATGGATGTGCTCGAGGCGATCCCCGAGAGGGACCCCATGCGCGCCACGGAGCCCGGCGTCGTCATGACCCGCGTGAGCGTCTCCGAGGAGGAGTGGATCACGTGACCGACGAGGCGCTTCGCGGCCGCGCCTGGCTGTTCGGCGACGACATCTCCACCGACCACATCGCCCCCGGGCGTCTGTTCCACCTGCGCACCGACCTGCCGGAACTTGCCCGGCACGTGCTGGAGGACGCCCGACCCGAGTTCGCCGGCGCAATGCGGCCCGGCGACTTCGTCGTCGGCGGCCGCAACTTCGGCCTGGGATCGAGCCGCGAGCACGCGCCGCGCATCATCAAGCTGGCCGGGGTCGGCGCCGTCCTCGCGCAGAGCTTTGCGCGCATCTTCTTCCGCAACGCCATCAACGTCGGCCTGCCGGTGCTCCAGTGCGACACCGGCGGCATCGGCGAGCAGGACGAGCTCGAGGTCGACCTGCTCGCCGGCGAAGTGCGCGACCTGGCCACCGGCGCCGTCATCCCCTTCGTACCGCTGCCGCCGGTGATGGTGACCATCCTCGAGGACGGCGGCCTGGTCGCGCACGTCAAGAAGCACCACGGCTTCGCCCTCCCGGAAGGCTGAGGAGGCCCGGTGCGGCCTAGGAGGAAGGCGTGATCCTGTCCGACCGGACGCTGCGTGAACGCATCGCCGCCGGGGCCATCCGTGTCGTCCCGTTCGACGCGGACTCGGTGCAGCCGGCGAGCATAGACCTGCGCCTCGGCCACGCCTTTCGCGTCTTCACGCGGCACAAGTATGGGTTCGTGGACGTCGCCATCGACCAGCCGGACCTCACGGAGGCGGTCAGCGTGCCGCCGGGGGAGAGCTTCGCCCTGCACCCCGGCGAGTTCGCCCTGGGCAGCACCGTCGAGCGCATCGGCGTGCCCTCCGACCTCGTGGGCCGCCTCGAGGGCAAGAGCAGCCTCGGCCGTCTGGGGCTCATCATCCACTCGACGGCCGGCTACATAGACCCCGGCTTCGAGGGCCAGATCACGCTCGAACTCTCCAACGTGGCCACCGTGCCGATCATGCTCCACCCCGGCATGCGCATCGCCCAGATCTCCTTCCTCACGATGACCACGCCGGCGGACCGCCCCTACGCCTCGCCCGGTCTGCACAGCAAGTACCAGGGGCAGACCGGGCCCACGCAGTCGCGCCTGAGGCCGCCGCCAGACGCGCCCCTGTCCAGCGAGCGGGAGACCTCATGACCTACACGGTGACGCTCATCCCCGGCGACGGCACCGGCCCCGAGCTGGCCGCCGCCCTCGAGACCGTGATCGCCGCCACCGGCGTGCCGATCCTCTGGGAAGTCCACGACGCCGGCGTCGACGTCATGCAGGAGTACGGGACGCCGCTGCCCCAGCACGTCCTCGACTCCATCCGCCGCACCGGGGTCGCCATCAAGGGCCCCATCACTACGCCGGTGGGCCACGGGTTCCGCAGCGTCAACGTGGCGCTGCGCAAGGAGCTCGACCTGTACGCGTGCCTGCGCCCAGCCAAGTCGATGCCGGGCGTGCGCAGCCGTTTCGAGGACATCGACCTCGTGGTCGTGCGTGAGAACACCGAGGACCTGTACGCGGGCATCGAGCACATGGTGGGCGAGGACGCCGCCGAGAGCATCAAGATCATCACGCGCAAGGGCAGCGAGCGCATCGTCCGTTTCGCCTTCGAGTACGCGCGCCGGCACGGCCGTCGCAAGGTCACGGCCGTGCACAAGGCCAACATCATGAAGTGCACCGACGGCCTCTTTCTGCGCGTCGCGGGCGAAGTGGCCGCGCGCTACCCCGACATCGAGTTCGAGGAGCGCATCGTCGACAACATGTGCATGCAGCTCGTGCAGAAGCCGGAGCTGTACGATGTCCTCGTCCTGCCCAACCTGTACGGCGACATCGTCAGCGACCTCTGCGCCGGCCTCATCGGCGGGCTCGGCGTGGCGCCGGGGGCCAACATCGGCGACGCGGCCGCCGTGTTCGAGGCCGTGCACGGCAGCGCGCCCAAGTACGCGGGCCTGGACAAGGTCAACCCCATGGCCCTGCTGCGTTCCGGCGTGCTGCTGCTCGAGCACCTCGGCGAGGGCGAGGCCGCGCGCCGCATGGAGAACGCCATCGCCGCCGTGGTCGCCGAGGGCAAGCACGTGACCTACGACCTCGGCGGAAGCGCCGGCACCAGCGGCATGGCCGCCGCCATCGCCGCCCGCATCCAGAGCTAGGGCCCAGGCCCGAAGGAGACTCCCATGGAGGAGCAGGAGAAGCGCATCAACCTGCACGCCAGCCCCGAGATGATGGCCGGCGTGTACGCCAATTTCGCCAACGTCAGCCACTCGGACTACGAGTTCTCGATCACCTTCGTCCGTCTCGACCACGAGAGCGAGGACGCGGGCGAGGTCAATGGTGTGGTCGTGAGCCGCGTCAACCTGTCGCCGCGCTTCGTCAAGGAGCTGCTCGACGCGATGGCCGACAACTACAGCAAGTGGCAGGCGGCGGAGAACATCCGCGACCTGCCGGAGGCTCCCGGGCGCGACTAGCAGACGTAGTCGGCCCAACGCGCTGGCTACGCGACTGCACCGCATGACTGTCGCGGGAGGCGGACCGAGCAGGGGCCCGCCGCCCTGCGGCACTCCACATTGGCCAACCGGAGCCTGTCTTCGGCTCCCTTTTGCCCTGCATTCCGCGCATTTGCGGGAATTGCCCCGCCACCGCGCCGCAGGCTACAATGGCGGTGCCTTTAATCCCTCCGTTCGCGAGTGTGTGGGGGCGCTCGGCGAACACGCCCGCAGCGGCGGAGACTCCGTCGTACAGTCTTCAGGAGGACGCATTGGACTTCTACCAGGGCAAAGTGCTCAGGATCGACCTGAGTGCCGGCACAACGACCGTCGAGCCGCTCAACATGGAGTGGGCGCAGCTCTATGTCGGCGGCAAGGGTCTCATGCTCCGCTATCTGTGGGAGCTCACCGACCCTGGCCTCGATCCCTGGTCGCCTGTCAACCCGCTGATCGTGGCGACGGGGCCGTTTGCCGGGACGAACGTCAGCACCTGTTCTCGAGTGGTCGTCGGCGGCAAGAGCCCGGCGAGCGGCACCATGCTCGACAGCTACATGGGCGGCTCATTCGGCTCGATCCTCAAGTTCGCCGGCTACGACATGATCATCGTACAGGGCAAGGCGCCTCGGCTCAGCGCGGTACTCATCAAGGACGACGTCGTCTCGATCGTCGAGTGCCCGGAGTATGCCGGCATGAAGACCTCTGAGATCGAAGAGACCCTCCGTAAAGACTTCGAGCCCAAGATGACGGCCATCAGCATCGGGCCGGCCGGCGAGAACCTGCTCCCCTGGGCCTGCATCTCGAACGACCAGTACCACAAGGCAGGTCGAGGCGGCACCGGCGCGCTCCTCGGATCGAAGAACGTCAAGGCGATCGCCGTTGCCGGAACGGGCACCGTGACCGTGGGCGATCCCAAGGCCTTCCTCGACGACATCGAGCGGATGGACACCGACTACATCCTTACCGACGACAACTACTGGGTCCACGAAGAGGGCACGCCCGTCCTCGTCGGCATCACCAGCGGGGCCGGTTGCCAGCCTGTGCGCAACTACTCCGAGGGCACGAACCCCGACGTCGAGAACATCGACTCGGAGGCCTTCCAGAAGATCCGCGTCAAGAAGCGCGCCTGCTACCAGTGCACACTCGCGTGCCGCAACTTCCACCGCATGGACGGCGTGGAGGGCGAAGGTCCCGAGTACGAGACCATCGCGCTCTGTGGGGCCAATGTGGGCGTCAGTGACATCGGCGCCCTCATGAAGTTCAACGCCGAGTGCGACGAGTGGGGCCTGGACACGATCTCGACCGGAAACGTGCTCGGCTTGGCCATGGACATGACGGAGAGGGGCGTCCACGACTTCGGAGTGCGCTTCGGCGATCTCGAGGCATACGTGAAGATCCCCGAGCAGCTTGCGACGCGCACAGGGATCGGCGCCGACCTGGCGCTGGGCACCAAGGCCCTGGCGGACAAGTACGGATGCCCCGAACTGGCGATGCAGTCAAAGGGTCTCGAGATGCCGGGCTACGATCCGCGTGGCTCGTTCGGCATGGCGCTCGCCTACGCCAGCTCGGACCGCGGCGCCTGCCACATGCGCTCGTTCCCGATCGGCCCCGAAGTCGTGGAAGGCTCGATGCCCGCCGACACGCTCGACGCCAGCAAGGTCGAATGGAACATCGACTTCCAGAACCACTACGCCTTCAAGTTCTCAGGCATCTGGTGCGACTTCTGGGCCGTCGACTACGACCAGATGACCCAACTGATGAAGCACGTCTGGAAGCGCGAGGTGTCCGAGGACGAGCTCAAAGTCGTCGGCGAGCGCGTCTGGAACCTGGGGCGCCTCTACAACGTCCGAGAAGGCATCGAGAAGAAGGACGACTTCTTGCCCGAGGCCATGCTCGAGAAGCCGTTCAAGACTGGCGTGTCCGCCGGCAAGGTGATCGGCGGAGAGCACTTCGCGAAGGTCATGGACGAGTACTACGCGATGCGCGGCTGGGATGCCAGTGCCGTGCCCACCGAAGAGAAGCTCCAGCAACTCGGCATCGACGTGCGGCTGCCCGTCGACAACCGCTGAAAGGGGTCGAGATGCCGCACGTATTGATCAGCAACAAGAAGTGCACCGGCTGCCACATGTGTGAGCTGGGCTGCTCGGCGTTCCACGAGGCGGGCTTCCGACCCTCCGTGGCCCGCCTCTACGCCGAAGTCAACCCGACGACGGCCGTCATCAAGGGGCACTCGTGCCTGCAGACCGCCTGTGCGAAGTGCCAGGAGGCCTGCCCCGAGGACGCCATCGTGACGCAGAGGATCACAGTGAAGCCGGCCGGGGAGTTTGTGAGCAAGGAGCAGATCGGTGACACGGTGGAGGGCTACGTCCTCGTCGTCGACGAGGAGAAATGCACCAACTGTGGCGACTGCTACAACGTCTGCCCTTACGGCGTCATCCACGAGCATCCGGACCGCAGGGTCGCCTTCAAGTGCGACCTCTGCGACGGCGACCCGCAGTGCATCGCCTTCTGCCAGAACAAGTACGTGCTTGCCGTCAACCTGAAGGTCGACAAGCAGGACAAGGAGCTGGCGGGAGCCTGAGCATGGCCAGTGTCTCGATCAAGATGCCGGCGGGTGCGGTGTCGGCGAGCGGCAACAGCGAGGTGGCCGTCGAGGCGGCGACCGTGCGGGAGGCGCTCGACGCCGCCATCGCGCTGGAGCCGACCATCCGCGTGCGCGTCTTCCGCGAGGACGGTCGCATGTACGCCGGGGTGTTCCTGCGCGGGCGCAACATCAACGCGCTCGGTGGGCTCGACGCGGCCCTCGAGGACGGGGACGTCCTCAAGATCGTGCCGCCCATCGCGGGCGGCTGAGCCGCGCCGCGGCGAGCCGGGAGAGCGGGCACCATCCGAGGGGGCGGGCGCTGCGAGGCGCCCGCCCCCTCGCGCGTAGGGCGCGCCCGCCGGCCGCGGCGCAGGGCCCAATCTGCTAGCATCCCGGCCATGGATGATGAGACCCTCCGGCGGCTTGAGACCATCGGTCTCGCGGAGGCCGTTCGCGGCCGCGCCAGCGCGCGCCGCTACCTTCCCGATCCGGTCCCGCGCACGCACGTAGCCGCGATGGTCGGGCTGGCCGTGCGCGCCGCGAACGCCGGCAACGCGCAGATGTGGCGCTTCGTGGCGGTGGACGACGCCGTGACGCAGGTCGCCATGCGTCAGGCCGTGGACGACGCCGTGGACGCCATGGCGGCGTGGCCGGAGCTGGCGGGGCAGGCCAAGGAGATCAAGGCCCTGCGCGCCTACGCCACGTTCTTCGTCGACGCTCCGCTGGTGATGGCCCTGTTCGCGCTTCCCTACGTCTCGCGCGCCGACGAGATGCTCGCGCGGCGCGGCGCCAGCCAGGCGGAGCGCGACCGTCTGCGCGCACGTCCCGATCTGCAGAGCGTGGGGGCCGCCGCGCAGGTCTTCTGCACGGCGGCGCACGCCATGGGCTACGGCGCCTGCTGGATGACGGCACCCGTGCTCGCGGCGCCGGCGATCGAGGAGCTCCTCGGCGTCGAGGCCCCCGCCAAGCTCGTCGCGCTCGTGCCTGTGGGGCGGCCGGCCGGCGTCGTGACGCCGTCCAGCCGCCGGCCCGTCGAGGACGTGCTCGAGTTCCGCTGAGGCGCGCGGAACGGGGCTCCGTCCGCTGGGTTGCCAGCCCAGAGCGCCCGTCGGTACACTCGCGGGACGCGGCGCTTGGCCGCGATGCTCTCCCAGCGGCCCCGGCAGACCGGAGGAGAAGTCCGTGAGCCAAACCACCAGCAGCGACGTTCGCGGCCTGTGTGCGCGCGCGCTCGCCGGCGCCGTCCTCGACGAGCGCGAGCTCGAACGGCTCCTCTCGGCCCAAGGGGACGAGGCGCAGGCGGTGTTCGCGGCAGCCCGGGAGGCGCGCTCCCGCCAGTTCGGCGACGCCGTCTTCCTCTACGGCTTCGTGTACTTTTCCACCTACTGCCGCAACGAATGTGCCTTCTGCTTCTACCGCGCCGACAACGAGGAGAGTCCCCGCTACCGCAAGTCGCTGGAAGAGGTGGTGGCGATCTGTCGCGGCCTCGCCGCCTCGGGCGTCGTGCTCCTGGACCTGACCATGGGGGAGGACCCGCGCATCCACGACGACCCCGGGTATGCGGGGCTGCTCGATCTCACCGGCGCGGTGGTGCAGGAGGCCGGTCTGCCGGTGATGGTGTCGCCCGGCGTGGTGCCCGCGGACGTGCTCGCGGGACTGCGCCGGCGCGGGGCCGACTGGTACGCGCTGTACCAGGAAACGCACACTCCGGAGCTCTACGAGCGCCTGCGCGTGGGCCAGCCCTACGCGGCGCGCGCCGCCGCGCGCCGCGCGGCCCGGCGCGCCGGCCTGCTGGTGGAGGACGGGATCCTCACCGGCATCGGCGACTCGGCTGCCGACCGCGCCCGTTCACTCGCGGCGATGCGCGCCGCGCAGTGGGAACAGGTGCGCGTCATGACGTTCGTGCCGCAGGCCGGCACGCCGCTGGCCGACGTGGAACCCAGCGGCGACGCGGCGGAGCTGCTCACCATCGCCGCCATGCGCCTGGCGATGCCGGCGGCGCTCATCCCCGCCTCGCTCGACGTCGACGGCATCCGCGGCCTGGAGCGGCGCCTCGACGCCGGCGCCAACGTGGTCACGTCGATCGTCCCGCCCACCATGGGCCTCGCCGGCGTGTCCCAGTCCGAGCTCGACATCGACGAAGGTCACCGCACCGTGGCCGGAGTGCTGCCGCACCTCGAGCGCCTGGGCCTGCGCGCGGCTCCGGCGGAAGACTACCGCGCGTGGCTCGCGGAGGCACACGCCCGCGCCGCGCAGGCGCCGTGAGGATCCTCGTCGTCGGCGGCAGGCTTCAGGGCACCGAGGCCGTCTATCTCGCCGCCAAGGCCGGTTTCGAGACGGTGCTCGTCGACCGGCGTGAGTCCCCGCCGGCGGCGGGCCTGGCCGATAGGGTGATCTGCACCGACATCACGGGGGACGAGGCGCAGGCGCGGTCGCTCATGCGCTCGTGTGACGCGGTCCTGCCCGCCTGCGAAGACCTGCCGACGCTGCGCTGGCTGGCCGAGCACCTCCCCGCCTGGGACGTCCCTCTGCTCTTCGATCTCGACGCGTATCTCGTGAGCCAGTCCAAGCTCGCCTCGCGGGCGCTCTTCGCCGAGGTCGGCGTGCCGCGTCCGGCGCCGTGGCCAGGGTGCGGCTTTCCGGCCGTGGTCAAACCGGACGCGTCCAGCGGCAGCGAGGGCGTCAGCGTGGTGCGGGACGAGGCCGAGCTGAGGGCGGCCACGGCACGGCTCGAAGCAGCTGGCCACGCGATGCTCGTGGAGGAGTACGTTGCCGGTCCCTCGCTGTCCATCGAGGTGGTGGGCTGGGGCGGCAGCGCCGTGCCTCTCCAGGTGACCGGGCTTGAATTCGACGCCGTCTACGACTGCAAGCGCGTCGTCGCGCCCGTGGCCGAGGCCGGGGCCGGTGAGCCTGCCGTCGCCGGCCCCGACGGGTCCTGCGCCTGGGAGCGCGCCGTGGCGCCGGGAACGCTCGACGCCTTCGACCGGGTGGCGGTCGCCCTCGCCGAGGGGCTCGGGCTCAACGGGCTCATGGACGTGGAGGCGATGGTCCGCCGGGGCGAGCCGAAGGTGCTCGAGATCGACGCCCGCCTGCCCAGCCAGACGCCGACCGCCGTGTACTGGTCGAGCGGGCTCAACATCGTGGAGGTGCTGGTGCACACCGTGCTGCGCGGCGCGCTTCCGCGCGTCGACCGCGCGCCGCGCCGGGCCTGTGTCTACCAGCACGTCCACTGCGCCGGAGGTTTGCTCCGCGTCCTCGGCGAGCATGTGATGGGGAGCGCGGGTCCGCTGGCGCTGGTGCCCGGGTTCTACGGAGCCGACGAGGCGCTCACCGACCAGCGTCCCGGCGCGCGGCGGTGGTCCGCCACGATCGTGTGTACGGGACGGAGCCCCGCAGAGGCCAGGGTCGCCGCGGACGCGGTGGCGCAGCGGATAGCGGCGGGGGAAGGCATCGACCTTGAACCTGAACTCGAGGGTGTGAACGAGCGGGGGACGGCGGCGAGTTGACCAGGCTCACGAGCGACGACGTCAACGATCTCAGGGCGCGGCTTCTGGCGTTCGAGGGAGGGCTGCGCGAGCTCACCGGCATCGGCCTGCGGGGCGTGGCGATGCGCTCGGTGGCGCATCCCCCGGTCTGCGTGCCGCTCATCGGCGCCCGCCTGGCGGTCGTGCCGGTCACCTCCGGCGAGGGCATCATCTCGGGCTTCTCCGAGTGCGTGGCAGCCATCCTGGAGCACCTTGGCTGCGAAGCCTGGGTGACATCGCAGCCGGACGTGCGCGGGCTGCAGCAGGCGGTGGATCAGGGCGCCGACGTCGTGTTCATGGCGGACGACTACCGGTTCATCGCGCTCGACCTCAAGCACGGTCGCTGCGTCGACGACGACCCCGCCACGGCCGACGGCTACGTGACGGCGCTCGAGGCGGCCGCCGGCAGCATGCTCAGCCGCCACGTCCTCCTCCTCGGCTTGGGCCCCGTCGGCAGGGCGGCCGCCCGACGGCTGGTCAGCCGGGGCGCGGCCGTCGAAGTGGTCGAACCCGATGCGGCACGGCTTGAAGCGGCGCTGCAGGTCGGACTCAAGATCCAGCCCGTGGAGCTCGACGTGGGCCTCGCCCGCTGTGACCTGATCTTCGACGCGACCCCGGCCGGCGGCTTCATCGATGCCGCCGACGTCACGCCGTTCACCATCGCCGCCGTGCCCGGGCTGCCTTCGGCGTTCACGGCGTCGGCGCAGGCCGCCCTTGGCGTCCGCCACATCCACGAGCCTCTCGCCATCGGGGTCGCGGTGATGGCCGCTCGCGCGCTCGTCTGACCCGGACCGGAGGGCGAAGGCGGCATTGCGGCGCCGGTGCGCCGCCGGGCGCACACCTTTGCCGCCTCACGCCCGATTCGCCGGTGCCGCGGCGATGGCGTATGATCGGCGGGCGCGGGGGGTCGATCGAAAGGATCAGCGTGGGCTCTAAACCCACGCAGGCGGGTGTGACTCCCGCACTCCCCGCCATCTCCTCCCCTTGCCCGGCGGCTCACGGCCGCGCAAAGGCGGTGCCGGGGTCGCCGTGCTCAGGGACTGAGGCCCACGGGGATCCGCACCACGTCGATGCGCGAGCCGTCCTCCATCGATTGATCGAACACGGTGAGGACCCCGTGCTTGGCGGACGTGCTGTACACGACTGTCTGGCGGAAGCTGCCGCGCTCCGGCGCGCCGCGCGTGGCCTGGACCGTGACGCGCACGACGCGGCGCCCGCTGTCGTCGGTGAGCAGCGCCGCGAACGTGCCCTCGAAGACGCTGGCCGTGCCCGCGAGGACGAACGGATCGGGCAGTGCCGCGCCTACGCCGGGACTCTCCACGAAGATGGCCGGCTCGAGGGCGCGGAAGTCCTTGCGCTGCAGCGTCGCCGCGGGTGACGGAGAGGCGCCGGCGACGTCGTAGGGCACGGCTCCGGCGCGGATGCGTACCGCCTTGATCGTGGCGAAGCGTGTCAGCGTGTACACGATCTCGGCCGCGGCGGGCTGGGCCGCGACGGACGGGTCCTGCCAGAAGGCGCGGGAGACGTCGACGGTCGCCGTGCCGCCGCTGAGCGACAGGCTCTTGAGGCTGACGCCGGCCGGTATGGCGGACGCGAGGCCGGCGGCCCGTTCCGCGGCGGTGGGGCCGGCGAGCAAAGCCGTCACCGCGGCGGTGGCAGGCGTGATCGTCAGCGCGACCGTGCGCTCGGCGACGCCGAGCATCCCGGCGCGCAGGAAGTAGAGCGACTGCGTGCGCATCGCCGGCGGGCTCGTCGAGGGAGACAGGCTCGTCGCAGGGGATGCGGGGACCGGCGTCGTCGCCGTGGGCGAGGACGAGCTGCGCTCGGACACGGCGCCGCAGGCGGCGAGCAGCACGGCGGCCGCCCCGAACGCGGCCGCGAGGACGAGGGTTCTTCTCATGGTCGATCTGTGGTGCGCTCGCATCATCGTCCACCTCTGCCTCGTGCGTGGCCGGGTAAGAACCTTCGCCGTGGCCGCCTCGTGCTCCTGCCGCCCATGGTACACTCGGGTCCCCGATGCCCACCGATCCGAACAAGGCGCGCTACTACCGCAAGCAGGTCCCGCTCTTCCGCCTCGTCGAGAAGGTGAAGCTGTGGCCGTCCCGCCGCGGCATCCTCCACGGGATCCGCGAGTTCGAGGAACGCGGTCCCTACGCCGTCATCGTGACCCACTGCAACAAGCACATGGTGGTCCACGACTCCAAGACGAGCCGCGCCGCCCGCTGGCTGCGCAACAAGTGGTACGTACAGGCCTGCCCGCAGTGCCGCATCCCCGAGTGGAAGCTCAAGAAGTACGCGGCGACGCACTTCAAGCGCGGTTACGGCTCGCACCTCAGGGACTAGCGCCGCCGGCGCTCCGGCGTCCTAGAGGAGCCGCCAGCTCTCGGGGCGCAGCTGGACCGACTCGGGGGCCATGAGGACCTTGTCCAGCGCCGCCAGCATGGCCGCCTTGTCGCCGGGGAGGCGGCCGCCCACGGGCAGGTAGTTGGAGGCATGGTTGCTGCGGAACAGGCAATCGCTGACCTCGAGGTGGGCGATGATCTCGCGCAGCTCACGAAGCATGCCGACGGAGTCCGGCAGCGCCAACTCGCCGGAGGAGACCTTGCGCTCCATCGCCGTGCCCGGCGTGAGCATCAGGGTGAGGATGCCGACGTAGCGCGGGTCGATGGCGGAGAGCGCGACCCCCGTGGCGCGGCCGTGCGCCAGAGAGCGCTCCGTGCCCGCCAGCCCGAGGATCGCCGTGACCGAGAGGGCGATGCCTGCGGCTGTGGCGCGCCGGCAACCGTCGATCTGCTCGGCGACGGTCACGCCCTTGTGGACCTCGGCGAGCGTCTGGTCGTCGCCGGACTCGAGCCCCAGATACAGCAGCTCGAGACCGCGGTCGCGCAGCGACTCGAGGTCCTCCACGCTTTTGGCGAGCAGGTTCCTCGCGTTGGCGTAGCTGCTCACGCGCACCAGGTTCGGCAGGGCGCGGTGCAGCAGGTCGAGGATGTCGTGGAGCTTGCGGGCGCTGAGCGCGAGGGCGTCGCCGTCCGCCAAGAACACGCGCTGCACGCGCTGGCGCACGCCGGAGGGCAGGCTGGTGACGTCGTCCACGACCTCGTCGAACGGGCGCACGCCGAACGGCTTGTCGAGGTAGGTGCCGCAGAAATCGCAGGTGTCGTTGGAGCAGCCGTACGTGACCTGCACGATGAGGCTGGAGGCTTCGCTCGGGGGGCGGATGACGGCGCCACGGTATCTCACGGCCTCATGCTAGCACGGCCGTCGGCGGCTTGGGTCTGGCCTCGCGCCACTGGTATACTCCGGCCTGCGCGACGCGTGAGGGCGGCGGGGAGTGGCGGGCAGGGGCTGATTGATACGCAGTCCGGCCGTCCGCGCCCCGCTTGCGAAGTGTCACCGCTCTCCGCGCACGCACCCGCTACACCCAACTGTGGGTATCGCTGTCGAGAGTCGTGGGGAGGAGTCCAAGGCATGGCAGACATCTACCAGGAAGCAGCCGAGGCGATCATCAACGCCGACCGCGCCGCGGCTGAGGAGGTCGCAAGGCGCGCCCTCGGGCAGGGCATCGCCCCCGGCGACATCATGCAGAACGGCTTCGTCAAGGGCATCCAGGAGATCGGCGACCTCTTCGAGAGCGGCGAGGTCTTCCTGCCCGAGCTGATGATGAGCGCCGACGCCATGGCCGGGGCCACGGAGGTCACCAACGCCGCCCTCGAGGGTGCGGCCGCCGAGGCCAAGGGCCGCATGGTCATCGGCACCGTCCAGGGCGACGTGCACGACATCGGCAAGGCGATCGTCATCGCCTACCTCAAGGCCAACGGCTACGAGGTCACCGACCTCGGGCGCGACGTCGCCGCCGACACCTTCATCACGCGCGCCGCCGAGATGAACGCCGACATCATCGGCATGAGCGCCCTGCTCACGACGACGATGGAGGAGCAGCGCAAGGTGATCAGGCGCATCAAGGACGAGGGCCTGCCCTACAAGACCGTGGTCGGCGGCGCCCCCTGCACGCAGCGCTGGGCCGACCAGATCGGCGCCGACGCCTACGCCGAGGACGCCAGCGACGGCGTCAAGAAGATCGACGCCCTGCTCGGCAAGTAAGCCGGGCGGGCGACGACGGAAGGCCCGAGGGGCGGGGGCGCGCACGCGCCCCCGCCCCTCGGGCCTTCTGCGCCCGCCACGAGGCGCCGGGCGTCCGGAGCCGCGCCGCCGTCAGATGTTGAGGCGCACTCCGTCCACGTAGCTGAGGCTGCGGCCGGCGCGCTCGATGTTGGGGTAGCCCTCGCGCGCCATCAGCAGCCGTTCCAGGCCGAAGCCCAGGCCGACCCACGGGTCGACGATGCCCCAGTTGCCGTCGAGGGGATGGGGGCCGAGGCCGGCGGAGCATACCTCGGCCCCTCCGACCTCCACGTCGATCATCGCGCCGTAGACCTCGGATTCGGTGACCACGAGCTCGTACTCCGCGATGCCCGCCGCGGCCATGACGAGGGCGGCGAGCTCCTCGAGCCGCGCGCGACCCGCGGCGGCGGGGAGGCCCAGCTCCACCAGGTTGAGCATCGTGAACTCGTTGAGGTGGCTTGCGCCCTTGCTGTCGCGGCGGAAGCACGGGCCGATCTCGAAGATGCCGAACGGTTTGCTCCAGATGCGCCCCAGCCGCCGCAGGAGCGTGTAGAGGTTGGGCGCCAGCATGGGCCGCAGGCAGCGCCCGTCCTCCAGCCAGAACACCTGATCGCGCAGCGGGTGGCCGTGCTCCACGCCCATCTTGCTCAGCGAGTCGGAGGCGATGATGAGCGGGGTCACCACGCGCACGAAGCCGGCCTCGGCGAGGGCGCGACCGAGGTCGCCCTCGAGCTCGACGAGCTGGGGCGCCCGCCGGCCGGCGCGCAGTTCGCGCAGCCGGCGCCGTCCGTCGCCGACGAGTTCGTCCTCCAGTCGCCTGAACCTGGCGTCTCGCGCCTCCGCGTCGGCGAACAGCTCGTCCAGCACGAGCGGGTCGGCGCCGAGCTCGCGCAGGCGCTGCGCCTGCGTCGCGGTGAGGCGGACCCTGAGAGCTTCGGCCTCGTCGGGCTTCACGTCTGATCGTCTCCCCGGGGCGCGCGCGCCAGGTAGTCGGCGAGCCCGCCGACAAGGGCGCGCGCCACCGTCTCCACGTGATCGGGGCGCATCGCCTTCTGCGCTTCGTCCGGGTTGCTGAGGAACAGCGGCTCGACCTGGACAGCGACGCAGCGCGTCTCGCGGAGGATGCCGAAGTTGCGCCCGAAGCCGCCGATGTACGGCGAGGCTTCGGCAAGCCGCGCCCCGAGGTACTCGGCGAGGCGGCGGCCGTGCTCGGAGTAGTAGTGGCTGCGCTGGAAATAGAAGCAGGCCGAGCCGTGCGCCGCCGCCGCCTCGTCGGCCTGGCAGTGCAGCGAGATGCAGAAGCCGGCGCCGGCGGCGTTGGCCGTCGCGACCCGCCGGTAGAGCTGGACCGCCTCGTCGCGTTCGCGCGTGAGCCGCACGCGGCAGCCCTCGGCGCGCAGCAGCTCGGCGAGGCGGAGCCCGACCGCCAGGGCGACGTCCTTCTCGGTCACGCCCCTGGCGGAGACGAAGCCGGCGTCGGCGCCGCCGTGCCCCGGGTCGATCACCACCGTCTGTCCCAGCAGGCTCTGCGCCCGCACGAACCCGCCGTCGCGCTCGGGGATCTTCTTACCCTCGCGCCCGGATTCGGCCTTGCGCAGTGCCTCGAGCTTGAGGATGGTGCTCTCCCCGACGATACCGTCCGGCGGCAGGCCGGCGTTGCGCTGGAAGTCCAGAACGGCGCGCTCGACGTCCTCGTCGTGGATGCCGCGCTCGGCGCCGGCGTTGAAGCCGAGCAGGTTGAGCTTGACCTCGAGGGCGAGCACGTCGTCGCCGCGAAACGCCGGCTCGCGCAGGTAGAGGAGGCGGTCGCCGAGGGAGTATCCCGCCTCCACAAGTTCGCGCCAGGTGTCGGCGCCGACAACGCCGTCGACGAGCAGGCCGCGCCGCTGCTGGAACGAGCGCACGGCCAGCTCGGTGCCCGGTCCGAAGAAGCCGTCCACGCCCTCTCGGCCAAGCTCGAAGCCCTGGCCGCGAAGCCGGGTCTGGACGTCGAGGACTTCTTTGCCGCGGTCGCCGCGGGAGAGATCACGCACGGGTGGCTCCTGCTCGCTGGGCCTCGGATTCTATACGAGTCAGATACCCATGCCGGAGCGCACGCCGCTCACGATGAGGATGAGGATGGCGACGCCCACGACGATCCGGTAGATCACGAACAGGTTGAAGTTGTGGCGCTTGAGGTAGGCGAGCACGAACCAGATGGCAAGCATGCCGCTGGCCGCCGCCGACAGGATGCCGACGAGAAACGGCGTGGCCGTGCCCGAGGGCAGGCCGCTCCTGGCGACCTCGAGCGCCTTGTACGCGGCGGCGCCGCCGATCACCGGGATGCTGAGGAGGAACGAGTAGCGCGCCGCCGACTCGCGGTCGAGGCGCACCGCGAGGCCGGTCATCATGGTGACGCCGGATCGCGAGACGCCGGGGCACAGGGCGAGCGCTTGCGCGAAGCCGATGAGGATGGCGTCGGTCCAGGTGAGAGCCTCGAGGTCGCGGTCGAGCCGCGCGAGGTGGTCGATGACGAACATGACCAGCGCGAAGACGATCATCATGATGGCGATGATCCAGGGCTTGCCCAGACGGTCCTCGATGAAGCTCTCGAAGGCGACCCCGAAGAAGGCCGCCGGGATGGTGCTCACGAGGAGGAGCCACGCGAGCCTGCCCTCGGGATCCGCGAGGCTGCGCCTGGTGATGCTGCGCACCCAGGCGCCGACGAGCCGCACGACCTCGCGCCAGAAGTAGACGAGCACGGCGATGAACGTGCCCAGGTGGAGGGCGACATCGAAGGTCTTGTTGAGGTCCGGGTTGTCCAGCAGGAAGTGCCAGTTGAACAGCCAGGGCACGATGATGAGGTGCCCGGAGCTGGAGATCGGCAGGAACTCGGTGAGCCCCTGCACGATACCGAGGATGATGGCCTGGAGGATGGTCAATACGGCTCCTTCGTCGACCGCCACTGGCGGCAGGGCGCCGGGGCGGAAGCGGACGTTTAGCGCACGGTATACCTGAGGAGGCACCGAAGTCGACCGCGGTCGCCGGCCGCACTGAAAGCGAGGGCGCAGATGTCCACGAGTGAGCCCGTGGTGGTCAGCTGGAAGAAGGAAGGGCTGTTGTTCGAGGGCGTCACCGCCCACGGGCGCGTCGACCTGGCGTCGAGCCTCGACGAGCCGGGGCAGGGAGCGACGCCGATGGAGCTGCTGGCCACGGCGCTCGCCGGCTGCACGGGCATGGACGTCGTCTCGATCCTGCAGAAGATGCGCCAGCCCCTCGAGGCCTTGCGGGTCGAGGTGCGCGGCGAGAAGGCCGAGGAGCACCCCAAGCGCTTCACCGCGCTCGAGGTCGTGTACTACTTGAAGGGCGCGCTGGACGAGCAGAAGGTACGGCGCGCGATCGAGCTCTCCGAGACGAAGTACTGTCCGGTGGAGGCCACGCTGCGGCCGGCGGTGGCGCTCTCGTCGCGCTACGTGCTCGAGGGCTGAGCCGACGTTTCCCGTGCCGGGCGGTCAGCGCGGTTCGCACTAATCCCACAGTGTTTACAGGGAAAGGCTCGGACTGTAGTATCCAGCCGCTGGACGACGCGTGGAAGGACGTGCGTGGATCGCGATCACGAGCTGTCGGCCGTACTGGCCGACGACACCCGCTACCACATCTACCGTTCCATCGCCGAGCGCCCCGGCGAGGACGTCACGGTAGCGCAGATCGCCGAGCGCTTCGACCTTCATCCCAACGTCGCGCGCATGCATCTGTCCAAGCTGGAGCAGGCCGGCTTCCTGGCCACCGACTTCCGCCGTTCGGCCGGCGGCGGCCGGCCGGCCAAACTGTACCGCCTCAGCGAGCTCGTGGTCACCTTCGGGTTCCCGCCGCGGCGCTACGAGCTGCTCTCGCGGCTGGCGCTCGGCGCCCTCGCCGCGGGAGGGTCCCGCGACGACGCGCTGCGCGTATGCCGCGAGGCTGGGGCCGCCGAGGGCAGGCGTGCGCTCGCAGGCGAGGTCCGCGCCCCGCACGACCGCGCCGCCGCCGCGGCGCTCGTGACGCGCGTCGCCGAGGAGCAGGGCCTGCTGCCCGAGGTAGCCTGGCGTGAGGAGGGGCTCGAGGTCGTGGTACACAACTGTACCTTCCACGAGCTCTCCGGAGCGGACCCCGACCTCGTGTGCGCCATGCACCGCGCCTTCCTCGAAGGCGTCCTCGAGGTCGTCACCGAGGAGCTCGGTCGTCTGCACGTCGAGCCCGGAGACTGCCGCATCAGTTGCGGCGGCGAGCGCTGCGAGATGCTCTGCACCTTCGACCGAAACGCCCGGTCCTGACGCTGTGGCGCGGTGATAGATTAACCCCGGATCAACCACGCCAGGAGGGGCCAGTGACTACCGACGAGGCCATCCGCGACCTGCTCAACATCTCCACCGACGTCCGCGGCGTAGCTGTGCTCGAGCCTGACGGGGCGGTCGCCGCCGCGGGCCCGGCGCAAGCCGGCGACGCGCTCGGAGCCGCCGCCACCCGCCTCTGGGAGGCGGCTGGCCGCGCCGCGGGCGCCAGCGATCTCGACCACGTGGTCGTCCAGGACGGCGACGGCGCCGTGGCGATGGTCGCCGCCCACGGGCACCGCATCGTCGGGCTCACGGGGCCGCAGCCGGCGGTCGGCTTGCTCCTGTTCGACCTGCGCACATGCCTCGCCGACGCCTTCGCCGCGGAGGAGCAGCGATGAGGCGCGTGCTTGCCGCACTGGCCCTCGCCGCCGGTGTCGCCGGCGCCGTCGTCTGGTGGCGACGGCGCTCCCGGGCGGGGACGGTGCCTCCCGTCCAGCTTGGGCTCGCCGACGGGTCTACCGCGACCTTGCGCGCTGGGGAGCCGGCGGCCGACGGACTTCTGGCCGCCGCGGCAGAGGTGCGCCGGGCGTTCCGGATCGACGCCTGATGGACCTCACCGCCTTCGACCGCGGCCTGCTTGAGGCGACCATCGCCCGTGCCCTGCACCGCGGCGGCGACTTCGCGGAGGTCTACATCGAGGATCGCGACAGCGTCGGCCTGAGGCTCGAGGACGGCCGCATCGAGGCGACCAGCGGCGGCCGTGAAGTGGGCGCCGCGGTGCGCCTGCTCGCCGGCGAGCGCACCTACTACGCCTTCAGCGACGCCCTCGACGAGGAGGGCTTGGCCGCCGCCGCCGACGCCGTCGCGGCGGCACTGCGCGCTGGCGACGCCGGGCCGGCCGTCGTCGAGCTCGGCGCGGTGCGCCGCGACCCGGGCAGCCACCCGGTGACGATCCCGCCCGACACGGTCGCCGTCGCCACCAAGGCTCTGCTGGTCCGCGCCGGCGACGATGCCGCGAGGGCCGCCGGGGCCGAGGTCGCCCAGGCCACCATCGGGTACGGCGACACGCGCCAGCGCGTGCTCATCGCCAACTCGCTGGGCGAGCTCGTCTACGACGATCGCACGCGCACCCGCTTCATCGCCCAGGTGGTGGCCCGCCGCGGCGACGTCATCCAGACGGGCCACGAGACGGTGGGCGGCAGTGCCGGCATGGAGCTGGTCGACGAGCAGACGGCGCGCGACGTGGCCGAGACGGCGGCGCGCAAGGCGATCACGATGCTCGACGCGCGGCCCTCGCCGGTGGGCGCCATGCCGGTCGTGCTCGCCAACGGCTTCGGCGGCACGCTCTTCCACGAGGCCTGCGGCCACGGCCTCGAGGCTGACGCCATCGCCAAGGGGGCGAGCATCTACGCCGGCAAGCTCGGCGAGGTCGTGGCGGCGCCCATCGTCAGCGCCTGCGACGACGGCTCGATCCCCAACGGCTGGGGCTCCCAGGCGTTCGACGACGAGGGCGTCCCCACGCAGAGGACGCTCGTCATCGAGGAAGGCCGGCTGACCGGATACCTGTACGACCGCCTGCGCGCCCGCGAGGCGGGCGCGCCGCCTACCGGCAACGGTCGCCGCCAGTCCTTCCGTCACGTGCCCATCCCGCGGATGACGACAACGTACATCGCCCCGGGCGACGCCTCCGCCGAGGAGGTCATCGCCGCCACGCCGCGCGGCTTCTACGCCAAGAGCCTCGCCGGTGGCCAGGTGGAGCCGGCGAGCGGCAACTTCGTCTTCGGGGTGGCCGAAGGCTACCTGATCGAGGCCGGCCGCCTCACGACGCCGCTGCGCGGCGCCACACTCGTCGGCAACGGCATCGACATCCTCATGAAGATCGACTTGATCGCCGGCGATTTCGAGGTCAAGACCGGCGTCTGCGGCAAGGACGGGCAGGGCGTACCGGTCGGCACCGGGCAGGCCACGCTGCGCATCGCCGAGATGACGGTGGGGGGGACGGGCTGATGTTCGACATCCTGGACGCCGTGCTCGAGCGCGCGCGGGCGCGCGGAGCGGCGGAGGTGGAGGTGTTCGGCGAGCGCTCCACCTCGCGGCGCATCAAAGTGTATCGCCGGGAGGTGGAGCAGCTCACGGCCGCGCAGCGGCAGGGCCTCGGCGTGCGCGTCTTCGCGCGCGGGGCGGTCGGTCACGCCTACGGCTCCGACCTGAGCCCTGCCGCGCTCGACGGTCTCGTGGCGCGGGCCATCGACAACGCCGCCGTCAGCGATCCGGACGAGTACGCCGCACTGCCCGAGCCGGGCGGCGAGCCGGCCGACGTGCGTCCCTTCGACGAGCGGCTGGCCGCGGCCACCGACGAGCAGCGCATCGAGCTCGCCTTGACCGTGGAAGCGGCGGCGCTCGCCGCCGACCCGCGCGTCAAGACCGTGGAGGACACGATGTACGCCGACGGCGACGGCGAGGTCTTCATCGCCAGCACCGCCGGCGTGCGCGGCAGCTATCGCGCCAACCAGTGTTACGCGTTCGCCTACGTGCTCGCCGAGGAGGACGGCAAGGTGGAGACCGGCTACTCCTACACCGTCGGCCGGGCGCTCGAGGATCTCGACGCCGCGGCCTGCGGCACTGAAGCCGCCGAGAGGGCCTGCCGGCTGCTCGGCGCGCGCAAGTGCCCCTCGATGAAGGCGCCGGTGGTGCTCGACCCGTTCGTCTCGGCCGCCTTCTTCGGCGTGCTGAGCTCGGCGCTCACGGCCGACGCCGTGCAGAAGGGCCGCTCGCTGTTCGCCGGCCGCGAGGGCGAGAATGTGGCCGGAGAACTGCTGCAACTCGACGACGACGGCGCCCGCCCGGACGGCCTGGACAGCACGCCCTTCGACGGCGAAGGGACGCCCAGCCGGCGCACGCCGCTCATCAGCGACGGCGTGCTGCAGGGCTTCCTCTACGACACCTACACCGGGCGCAAGGACGGCCGCGGCTCCACCGGCAACGGCGTACGCGGCTCCTACGCCGGTCTGCCGTCGGTACGGCCCACGAACCTCGTGGTGGGCGGAGTCGCGACGCCGCTGGCGGAGATCGTCGCCGGTCTGGAGCGCGGCGTGCTCGTCACCGACGCGGTCGGCGTGCACTCAGGCGCCAACCCCATCTCCGGAGAGTTCTCGGTGGGCATCAGCGGCATCCTGATCGAGAGCGGAAGGCTCACGACGCCGGTCCGCGAGGTCACTCTTGCCGGCGACATCATCAGCATGCTCACCAGCGTCCGGGCGCTGGGCGACGATGCCCGCTGGGTGCCCGGGGGCAGCATCTACACCCCGTCCGTGGTCATCGAGGGCATGGCCATCGGCGGCATCTGATCCTCGGCACGTCAGGAAAGGGACCCGGTGAGTGACCTCGGCCAGCGCCTGCTCGACGCCAGCTACCTGGAGGGCGACTTCCTTCTGCGCTCGGGCCGCCGCAGCAAGTTCTACCTCGACAAGTACCTGTTCTCCACGCGGCCGGACCTTCTGCGTGACATCGCCGCGGGCCTGGCCGCGAAGCTCCCGGCCTGCGAGCCGTTCGACCTGCTCGCCGGGCCCGAGCTCGGCGCCGTGGCCATCGTCGCCGCCGTCTCGTTGGCGTGCGGCAAGCCGTTCGTGATCGTGCGCAAGGGGGCCAAGGGGTACGGCACCGACAAGGCCATGGAGGGCCGCGGCGAGCCGGGCCAGCGCGTCGTCATGATCGAGGACGTAGTCACGTCGGGCGGCGCCGCGCTGATGGCCGTCGACAAGCTGCGCGAGGCGGGGCTCGAGGTGGGGACGCTCCTCTGCGTCGTGGACCGCGAGGAGGGCGGGCGCGAGCAGATCGAGGCCAGTAGCCTCAGGTTCGACCCTCTGTTCACCGCCACGTCACTCGGCATCAAGAAGGCCTGAGGCCGAGAAAGATCGGTCAGAGCAGGCGGGCCCGCCCCGGCTGAGCAGGGGCGGCATGCCGGCGCGGCGGCGGCCCGGGTTCAGGCCACGACGCGCAGCGTGTCGAGGGTGCGGTCCTCCGGGCCGTGGACCTTGAGGCCGCGAGACGCAGCCTCCTCGAGATACGAGACGACCTCGTCCGAGATGAGCTCGCCGGGCCCGAGGACGGGGATGCCCGGCGGGTAGGGCGTGACCATCTCGGCGCTCACGTGGCCGGCGCAGGATGCCAGGGGCAGTGCGGCGGCGGGCGCGAAGAACGCGTCGCGCGGCGAGAGCACCTGGCGCGTGAACCCCGGCGTCATCGCGAGCAGGCCGGCGACGGCGGCGCTGCCGCCCCGGCCGGCCCCGTCGCGGGACCGCGCCGCACAGTCCGTCAGCGCGGCCACCAGCCTTTCCACATCCGCGCGGCGGTCGCCGTAGGTGACGTTGAGGACGACGTTGAGCGGGTCCGCCGCCTCCACGGCGATGCGGTAGTCGTCCCGCAGGATGGTCTCGAGCTCGAAGCCGGAGCGCCCGAGGTCGCTGGCCGACACCGTGAGCCGCGTGGCGTCGAACGCGTCGACCCCGTCACGTTCGAGGAACTCGCGGCCCAGGCAGCGCAGGCCGGGCAGCGCCTCGATCTGGGCGCGCGCCCATTCGGCCAGCTCCAGGGCGCCGCGCCACAGCTCGGCGCCACCCGTGGCCATCTGGCTGCGCGCGGCGTCGATGCTCGCGTACATGAGCACCTGCGGGCTCGTGCTCTGCGTGAGGTGCACCATGCCGTCGAGGCGCGCGAGGTTCACCCGCGGCGCGCGCGCCATGAGCACCGATGTCTGGGTGATCCCGCTGATGAGCTTGTGCGTGCTGACCACGGCAGCATCGGCCCCGGCCGTCATCGCGTCCACCGGCAGCTCGGGGCAGAAGCGCAGGTGGGCCCCCCACGCCTGGTCGGTGACGAACGGCACGCCCGCCTCCCGGGCCACGCCGGCGACCGCGGCAAGGTCGGCGCAGAGGCCGTTGTACGTGGGCGACGTCAGGAACAGCGCCTTCGCCTCCGGGTGCGCCGCGAGCGCCCGGGAGGCGTCCTTCGCGCGCACGTTGAGCGGGATCCCCCAGAGCGCGTCCACCTTCGGCTCCATGTACACGGGCATGGCGCCCGAGAAGATGAGACCGGCCAGCATCGACTTGTGCGCGTTCCGGGGGATCACGACGGTGTCGCCTGGGCCGCAGAGCGTGAGCACGAGCGCGTGGATGCCGCTCGTCGATCCGTTGACCAGGAACCAGGCGCGGTCAGCGCCCCAGGCCTCGGCGGCGTAGTCCTCGGCGAGGCGGATGAGCCGCGTGGATTCGCGAGTGTCCTCCACCCCGCCGGCCATGGCGATGTCCACCTCCAAGCAGCGGTCACCGAGCAGCGCGCGCAGCCCTTCGGGCGCGCCCTTCCCGAGCTTGTGGCCGGGTGTGTGAAAGGGGGTGTAGCCCGTGGCCCGGTAGCGCTGGGTGGCGTCGAGGTAGGGCGTCTCGTGCTGGTCGTGTGCCACGGTCGTCTCCTGGCGTCGGTCGGGTCGTGGCCGGCCGCGAGGACGGCGTGCCAAGCATAGCAACCCTCGGCCGGACCCGCCGCCGGCGGGCGCAAGGACGCCGGCCGGTGGCGGAGCACAGGTGATAGACTGGAGCGGCATTTGCAGGAGAAAAGACGACCGCGAGGGCCTACCATCAACCTTGAGTCAACGGTGAGAGTGCGTTTCGCGCCGAGCCCCACCGGCACGCTCCACATCGGCTCGGCGCGTACGGCCCTGTTCAACTACCTGTTCGCGCGCCACAGATGCGGTGCGTTCGTCCTGCGCGTCGACGACACCGACGCGGCACGCAGTGAGGACCGTCACGAGGAGGCCATCCTGGCCGACCTGCGCTGGCTCGGCCTCGAGTGGGACGAGGGGCCGGGGGTGGGCGGACCGTGCGCTCCCTACCGGCAGAGCGAGCGCGGCGGCGGCTACGCCGCCGTCGCCGAACAGCTCCTCGCCGCGGGTCAAGCCTACTGGTGCTTCTGTACACAGGAGCGTCTCGAGACACTTCGCGCCGCGGCCTTGGCCGAAGGCCGCACGCCCCACTACGACCGCCGCTGCCTCGGGCAGGCGCCAGCGGAGGTGGCCCGGCGGCGGGCGGCCGGTGAGCCGGCGGCAGTGCGCTTCCGCGTCCCTGCCGGCGACATCCTCATCGACGACGAGATACGCGGCCGGGTCGTGGTCGGCGCCGACGCCGTCGGCGACTTCATCATCGTGCGCTCGGACGGGGTGGCCGGCTACAACTTCGCGTCGGTCGTCGACGATCGCGACATGGGCATCACGCACGTCATCCGTGGCGACGACCACCTCACCAACACGGCGCGGCAGATCCTGCTCTTCCGCGGCCTGGGCGTCGAGCCGCCGCGCTTCGCGCACCACGCCCTCGTCCTCGGCGCCGACGGCGGCAAGCTCTCCAAGCGCCACGGCGCCACCTCGGTGGGTGAGTTCCGCGAGCTCGGGTACCTGCCGCAGGCGCTGGTCAACTACCTGGCCCTGCTCAGCTGGTCGCACGGCGGGGACGAGATCCTGAGCGTGCAGCGCCTGATCGACGAGTTCGAGCTCGGCAGGTTGTCGCCGAGCCCCAGCCTCTTCGACCAGGCGAAGCTCGACTGGATCGCCCACGAGCACGTCATGGCGCTGGCTCCGGAGGAGCACGAGCGCCTGTTCGCCGAGCGCCTGCCGCCCGGGACGCCGCCGCCGGCGGCGGCGGCGCTGGCGGCGGCCTTCCAGCCGTCGCTGGTGGCCTACGGCCAGGCGCCGGCACTCGCCGCGGTCGTGCTCGACGCGCCCGTCTTGCCGGAGGATCTCGCCCTGCGCTGCCGCGCCGCCGCGCGCCAGCTCGCCGCCTTTCGCGACCTGCGCGCGGCGGCGGCCGACTGGCTCTCGCCGGCGGACGCGCGCGACCTGCTCGTCGCCTATCGGGTCTGGGGCGCCGGCAACGGCTACGGCGCGCGCGACCTGCTCATGCCGCTGCGCTTGGCGCTCACGGGCGCGGAGCACGGTCCTGAGCTTCTCTTCGTGCTCGCCGCCCTCGACCGTGCCGAGACCTTGCGCAGGGTCGACGACCTGCAGCCAGACCATTCGCTCGCCGGCGATCCCCCGGTCGACGAGCCAACGACGACCTCGGGAGACGCCTCGTGATCCGTCTGTTCAACTCGCTCACCCGGCAGAAGGAGCCGTTCGAGCCGCGCGACGCGGGCAAGGCCGGGATCTACTGCTGCGGGCCGACCGTGTACAACCTGGTCCACATCGGCAACGCCCGGCCCTACGTCACCTTCGCCGTCCTGCGCTCCTGGCTTGCGTACCGCGGCCTCGACGCGACCCTCGTGACCAACATCACGGACGTGGACGACAAGATCATCGTCAAGGCCAACGCCGAGGGGCGGTCCGCCGCGCAGATCGCCGAGGAGTTCACGGCCGCATACGTGGAGGACACCGACCGGCTCGGCATCCCCCGTCCCGACCTGGAGCCCAAGGCCACCGAGACCATCCCCGAGATCATCGACCTCGTCTGCCAGCTGATCAGCACCGACCACGCCTACCCGGCGCAGGGCAGCGTGTACTTCCGCGTGCGCAGCTTCGGCGAGTACGGGAAGCTCAGCAAGCAGCGCATCGACGAGCTCGAAGAGGGCGTGCGCGTCGACAGCGAGCCAGGCAAGGCGGACCCCCTCGACTTCGCCGTCTGGAAGGCCGCCAAGGCCGGTGAGCCCGCCTGGGACAGCCCCTGGGGGATGGGCCGGCCGGGCTGGCACATCGAGTGTTCGGCGATGGGCCTCCGGTACCTCGGCGCCGGCTTCGACGTGCACGGCGGCGGACGCGACCTCATCTTCCCCCATCACGAGAACGAGATCGCCCAGACGGAGGCCGCCGGGCTGCCGTTCGCGCGCGTGTGGATGCACAACGGGATGGTCCGCAGCGGCGGCGAGAAGATGGCCAAGAGCGTGGGCAACATCTCCCTGCTGCGCGAGGTGCTCGACCGCTACGCGCCCGGCGTCGTGCTCCTCTACTTCCTCACGACTCACTACCGCAGCCCGCTCGAGTTCTCCGTGGACAAGCTCGACGAGGCGAAGGCCGCCTACGGGCGCTTCGCCGACGCCCTTGCCGACCTCGAGTTCCGCATCGCCCACGCCGGCAAGGCAGCCGCGCAAGGCGAGTGGCCGGACCTGTCCCTGCGCGCCGAGACCGCACGCCTGGTGTTCGGCGACCACATGGACGACGACCTCAACACCGCCGCCGCCATCGGCGAGCTGTTCGCCCTCGTGGGCGAGACGTACCGCTACCTCGCGGACGTGGACCGGGGCGACGCGCCCCTGGACGCCGGCGCGCTCGAGGCGGTCCGGGAGGTGCTTCTCGAGGCCTTCGGCACGCTGCTGATCCCGGCTCCCGGGGCCGACAGCCTCGTGACCGGGGTCGGCAGCGTCGCCGGGCCCGCCGGCGAGACCTGCGTCACCGGTGACGTCGCGCTGCTGCCCGCCGTGCGCCTCGCCGAAGACGAACGCTGGGGGGACGTCGGGCTCGT
Source organism: uncultured Thermoleophilia bacterium (assembly GCA_963709845.1). GTDB lineage: Bacteria > Actinomycetota > Thermoleophilia > UBA2241 > UBA2241 > CAIXSE01. The sequence continues at coordinate 612,393 of CAVPXV010000006.1, read as the reverse complement.
CTATGCCGACCGGCTCTCGTGCGGGGACGCGTCGTACGCCTGCGTCCTGCGCGACCACTTTCGCGCTGCGAAGGACTGGGCGAGCGCCGATCGTCTGCGCGACGAGATCCAGGCAGCGGGCTTCGACGTGCGCGACACGCCGCAGGGCACTCAGGTCGTCCGGCGCGCGTAGGGAGGCCGGTCATGAGGCCATGGCGGTGAGCAGCACGGCGACGCAGCCCAGCACGGCTCCGGCGAGGCCGGCGGCGACCAGCGCTCCGGACCGCGAGCGCACGCCCGCGACGTCGGCCGCCGCCAGCAGTGCGGCTGCCGCGGCTGCCAGATCGAGCGCGGCTGCCGCAGCCGCGGTCGGGGCGCGAAGCGGCCAGGGAGCCATCGCCGCCGTGGGCGCGAGCAGGAGCGCGGCCGGGATCAGCGCGAGCGCCAGCACCAGGCAGCCGCCCGCGCGCGCCGCGGGCGCAGGGCGGCGGCGGCCAGCACGCCGAGTGGGGCGAGGAGCGTCCACCATGTGAGGAGCCCGATCGCCGCCGCGGCGAACGCGCCGGAGGTGTCTGCCGCGCCCGCGCGGGCAGCATGCCGTGCCGGCCGCCGGGCGCGCCGCGACGCCCCCGGGAAGGGGTAGACCCATGGAGTGGGTGTACGGGCGAAACGCGGTGCGCGCCGTTCTCGCGGCGGGGTCGCGACGCGCGTATCGCCTGGCGGCGACCGCGCCCGCGCTGCGTAGTCTCGGCGCCGAGTTGCCGCGTGATCTTCCGGTGGACACGGTCGCGATGCACGAACTTGGCGAGCTCAGCGGCAGCCGCGATCACCAGGGCGTGGCCCTGCAGGCGGACGCCTATCGCTACGCCTCGGCGGAAGCCGTCCTCGCCGGCGATGTGGTCGTGGTCCTCGACGAGGTGACGGACCCGCGCAATCTCGGCGCGGTGGCGCGCAGTGCGCTGGCGGCCGGGGCTGCCGGCCTCGTCGTGCCCCGGCATCGCTCGGCCGCCGTCACCCCCGCCGCCGTGAAGGCTTCGGCCGGTGCGACCGAACTGCTCGCCGTGGCGCAGGTGACGAACGTCGTGGCCTTTCTCAAGGAGGCCAAGAGCGGTGGCTTCTGGGTGTACGGCGCCGACGGGGGTGCGCGCACACCGTACCTGCACCTCGACCTCACCGGTCCTCTGGTGCTCGTGTTCGGCGCCGAGGGTCGCGGGCTGCGGCCTCTGGTGGCTCGCACCTGCGACGTGCTGGCCGGCATCCCGGTCGATCCCCGCGTCGAGAGCCTCAACGTGAGTGTGGCGGCCTCGGTGTTCCTCTTCGAGGCGCGCCGTCAGCGGTCGGCGGCGTCTTCCCGCGGGGTCCCGGCAGGGACGGCGTGACGCGCACGCTCTACATCATCGACGGCTACAACGTGCTCCATGCGCTCTTCCGCGGCGCGGCCAAGGAGGAGATATTCGCACGCCGCGACTGGCTGGCCGACAGGCTTGCGAGCTTCGTCGCGCTGCGCGGCGCGGCGGCCGTGCTCGTCTTCGACGGACACGGTCCCCAGAGCACGACCTCGACGCCCATCAAAGGGGCGCCGGTCGAGGTCGCCTTCGCCGGGGGCCGCTTCACCGCGGACACGCTGATCGCGCGGCGCATCGCCGAACAGCCGGCCGACGTGAGTGTGATCGTCGTGTCGGCCGACCAGGAGGTGCAGCGCGCGGCGGCTCGCGCCGGTGTCAGCCGGATGACGCCTCTCGAGTTCGGCGCTGAGCTCGAGCCCGGTGCCGACGAGGGGCAGGCTCTTGACTCTGCCTCAGAGTCGACTACAATGCCCTCACGGCTTGAGGATAAAGTAGACCCTGAGACTTTGCGCAGGTTACGGGAACTACGCGACAAGCCGCGATAGCGCCGGCGGACTCGCCTTTTCTGCCGGTTTGCAGGGGCGAACGGGGCGACGAGCAGAGGTGGGGGCAAATAATGGCGCGCCAGGCCGATCGCAGTCGTACCACCGGGTCATCGCACAACCCTCAACCCTACAGTGAGAGTGCGGACTATGCCTTGGTCCAGGCGTATCGGCGTGGCAGCCAGGCGGCGCTCGACGCGCTGATGCTGCGCTACCACCAGTTCGTGCGCCTCAAGGCGAGCTCGTACTTTCTCGCCGGAGGCGACGCGGAGGACCTCATCCAGGAGGGCATGCTGGGGCTGTACAAGGCGGTGCGCGACTACCGCGATGACCGGCTGGCCTCGTTTCGCAGCTTCGCGGAACTCTGCATCACGCGGCAGATCATCACCGCCATCAAGACGGCCACGCGACAGAAGCACGTGCCGCTCAACGGGTATCTCTCCTTCAGCCAGTCGCCCAACGACTCGTCGGACGACGGCGACTGTTCGCTCGGCGACGTCCTGCCCGGTCCCAGCATCCACGACCCGGTCAACCAGGTGATCAGCGCCGAGGAGGTCGAGAGCCTCACGGGGTGTCTCGCGCGCATGCTTTCGGACCTCGAAGGGCGCGTGCTGCGGCAGTACCTCAACGGGCTGAGCTACGAGCGCATCGCCAACGAACTCGGCTGCGACTGCAAGACGGTTGACAACGCGCTGCAGCGCATCAAGCGCAAGGTCGACCTGCACCTTGAGGGTCGCAAGGTCCTGAACTGACGCGGGCGCGCCGTGCCGGCGCAGCGCGGCAGGCCGGCTAGAAGGTCATGAGGCTGACGTCGTGCCCCTGCTGCTGGACCAGCAGCTTGAAATCGTGCGGGTTGCTCGCCACCTGGGCCGCGTCGCTGAGCGTGATGAGCCCGTCCTCGTAGAGCTTCAGCAGCGCCTGGTCGAACGTCTGCATGCCGTAGAAGTCGCCCTCGCGGATGGCGTCGCCGATCAGCATCGCCTGGTCCGGGTCGAGGATGAAGTCGCGGATGCGGTTGGTGCACACCATGACCTCGATGGCGGGGACGCGGCCGGCGCCGTCGGCGCGCGTCAGCAGGCGCTGCGAGATGATGCCCTTGAGCGTCCCGGCGAGCATGATGCGGATCTGCTTCTGCTGGTGCAGGGGGAAGAAGTCGATGATCCGGTTGATCGTCTCGGTGGCGTCGATGGTGTGCAGCGTGCTCATCACGAAGTGGCCGGTCTGGGCGGCGGTGAGCGCCGCGGCAACGGTCTCGGTGTCGCGCATCTCGCCGATGAGGATGTCGTCCGGGTCCTGGCGCAGGACGTACTTGAGCGCCGTCACATAGGAGTCGGTGTCGAGGCCGATCTCGCGCTGGTTGATGATCGACTTCTTGTCCTTGTGCAGCACCTCGATGGGGTCCTCGATGGTCACGATGTGCCGGCGCATGGTGTGGTTGATGTGGTCGATCATGGCCGCCAGCGTCGTCGTCTTGCCGGAGCCGGTCGTGCCGGTGACCAGCACGAGGCCGCGAGGCTCGAGGGCGAGACGCTTGATGATCTCGGGGAGATGGAGCTCCTCGAAGCTGGGGATCTTGGTGGTCACCTGACGCATGGCCACGCTGATGCTGCCGCGCTGGCGGAACACGTTGACGCGGAAGCGCCCGAGGTTGGCGGCGGAGTACGCGAAGTCGATCTCGTTGTGCTCGCTGAAGCGGCGGATCTGCTTGTCGGTCATGATGGACGCGGCGACGTCCTTGGTGTCTTCCGGCGAGAGCGGCGGCTCGTCCAGCAGGATCAACTCGCCGTCGACGCGGATCACCGGCGGGCTCCCCGCCTTGATGTGCAGGTCGGACGCGTTGCGCGCCATCATCTCGCTGAGCAGCTCATCGATGGGTTTCACGATGCATCCCCGTCTGTCGTGTGCCTCTCCGCTCTCCTAGTTCGGCACGATGGGCCGAAATACTTACCCCTGCGGCAGAATGGTATATGCCGCGACCCGCGGCCGTTGTGCGACCCGGGAGCTAGAAGCGGCCGCCGATCCAGGCGTCGCGGCCAGCGTACGAGCCGTAGCACACGACGGCGCCCGTGTGCGGCGCCTCGATGATCGTCGTGCCGCCCACGAAGATCGCCACGTGGTGGCTGAAGCCGGCGTTGCCGAAGAACACGAGGTCGCCGGGACGCAGCTGGCCGAGCGGCACGGGGAGGCTGGCGCGCTGCTGGTCGGTGGCGCCGTGCGACATGCCGATGCCGATCTGCGCGTAGCAGTACATCACAAGACCGGAACAGTCGAAGCCGCCGGGGCTGGCGCCGCCCCAGACGTAGGGCACGCCGAGGTAGCGCTGGGCGATGGCGACGATCTCAGGGTGGCCCGGGCTGTTGGGGTCGACCCGAGGGACGATACCGCTGAAGCCGGCCAGGGCGAGCCGGGCACGCAGCGCCTCCTGGGCCTGCATGTGCTTGATCTCGGACTTGAGGCCTCTGGTCATCTTCTCGAGGCGCGCCTGCAGCGCCAAGATGGCGCTCTTCTGCGCGGCACGGGCGGTGACGAGTCTGGCCGCCGCCCTCTTGTCGGCCTGCAGCTTGATGCGCCGGTCGCGGATGTTCTGCCGGTAGGCCGCGATCGCCTTGACCGTATCGACGTCGCTGTTGCCGAGGCGCTGCATCATGTCGATCTGCGTCGCGAGGTCGTCGAAGGTGCGCGAGGTGAGGAGGACGTCCATGATGCCGACGTCCCGTGACTTGTACATGTCGGCCGCTCGCGTCTTGAGCTGGCCGACGGCGGTGCGCAGATTGTGCTGGGCGACGGCCAGCAGGTGCTCGTTCCGCTTCACCTGCTGCTGGACGGTCGCGAGCTGGCTCGTGGCCTGGTTGTACTTCTCCGTGGCTATCTCGGACTGCGTGTAGACCTGCTCGAGCTTGGCGCGGACCGCCTTGAGGCGCGCCTTCTTCTTTGAGATCGGGCTGGCGCCGGCCGCGGCGGACAGCACGAGGGACGCCGCGACCACGGCAAGGCAGAGCGCCAGCACCGTCCTGCGTCTGTCCATGACCCTCACAGCGATCCGGTTCTTCCGTGCGACGCCGAGACGAGCTGGCGCGCCGGCTGACTGATGTACGGGATGAGTGCAGGACGTATTCGGGCCCCGGAGACGGTTCCCTGTGCGGGGAACGGCCTCCGGGGCCCGTCCTGACGTTCTAGAACCGGCCGCCGATCCAGGCGCCGCCGATGGAGCCGTAGCTCACTACGGCTCCGGTGTGCGGCGCGTTGATCATGCTTCCGCCGCCCACGTAGATGCCCACGTGATAGCTGTAGCTGGGGCCGCCGAAGAAGACGAGGTCTCCGGGCTGGAGGGCGCTGATCGGCACCGGCGTGCTGGCGCGCTGCTGATCGGTGGCGCCATGCGAGAGCCCGATGCCGATCTGCGCGTAGCAGTACATGGTGAGGCCGGAGCAGTCGAAGCCGCTGGGGCTGGCCCCGCCCCAGACGTAGGGCACGCCGAGGTAGCGCTGGGCGATGGCCACGACGGCCGAGCGCCCGGTCCCACCCGGATCCGGCACCACGCCGCCCCCGCCGCCACCACTGCCGCCGCCGGTGTTGGCGTTGCTGGCGGCCTGGGCCGCGGCAGCCGCAGCGGCAGCGGCCGCCGCCTGCTGGGCCTCAAGGTGCTTGATCTGGGTCTTGATGCCGGCGGTCATCTGCTCCAGCTTGTGCTGGAGGCCGAGGACCTGGTCCTTCTGGGCGGAGCGCTCGGCGACCAGCTTGGCGGCCGACTTCTTGTCCGCCTCGAGCTTGACGCGCCGGTCCTTGATGTCCTGCTGGTAGGCGGCGATGGACTTGACCGTATCCACGTCGCTGTTGCCGAGGCGCTGCATCATGTTGAGCTGCGTCACCAGGTCATCGAAGCTGCTCGACGAGAAGATCACGTCGATCATGCCGACATCGCGCGACTTGTAGATGTCGAGGGCGCGCGACTCGAGCTGATTGTTGGCGACCTCGAGGTTGTACTCCGCGACCTTGAGCAGATGCTGGTTCTGCCTGATCTGCTGCTGGACCGAGGACAGCTGCGTGCTCGCCTGGTTGTACTTCTCGACCGCCACGTCCACCTGGTGGTAGACGGTCTGCAGCTTGGCCTGCACCTGGCGCAGGCGTGCCTTCTTGGCGGCGACGGGGGAAGCGGAGGCCTGGGAGACGAGAGCGAGGGTGAGGAGGAGGGTTGCGAGTAGGAGAGAGAGGACTGCGATTCGTCTACTGCCGTTCACTGCATCGCCTCCTTTTGGGCGCGTCTGCGGGCACACGCCCTCGTTGAGGTGAGCCTTGAGTGCATCCACTCACCGAACTCAAGTAAGAGACCCTAACACCCCCGCCTGAACCTGACAACCAGGCGGACGGCCGTAGCGGCGGGAGACGGCGCCGCGGCGCAGGTCAGTTGGCGCGCGCGCCTCGCACGCCCGACGGCTGCGTGGGCTGCGGCCACATGCGCTTGAGGCGCTGTATGAAAGCCTTGTTGCGTTCGTCCCTGCGCCAGTTGCGGATGATCACCATGCCCCAGAAGTGGAACAGCAGCTGCTTCGTGAACTTGAGCGTGAAGATGTAGCGGAGCCACGTGCGCAGGGAGTAGAAGCGCATGTAGCCGCGCAGGACCTCCATCTGCAGTTCGTAGGGCGTCATGAGCTTGGGCTCGAAGACGGCGTGATGGGCGTCGTAGAGCTCCCAGCGCTTCTCGAAGATGCGGCCCTGCGCCTCGAGGTCCTCGTACTGAGGCGTGCCCGGCAGTGGCGTGAGGATGTTGAGCATCACGGTGTCGATGCGGTTCTTGACGGCGAAGCGCACCGTGTCGCGCACGGTCTGCACCGTGTCGGTGTCCGCGCCGAGCACGAACATGCCGTGGCTGCGGATGCCGTAGTCGTGCAGGATGCGGATCGCCTGCTCGATGTCCTCGACGGTCTGCGACTTCTCGAAGCCGTCGAGCGTGTCCTGGTTCACGGATTCGAGGCCGAGATAGACGAGCTCGCCGCCCGAGCGGCGCATGAGATCGAGCAGCTCGGCGTCGCGAACGACGTCGGTGCGTACCTGCGCCGACCAGGGGATCACGAGTCCCCTGTCGATCATCATCGCGAGCAGCGTCTTGAGCCGCTTCTTGTCGGCGGCGAAGTTGTCGTCGTAGAAGAAGATGCGCCCGGGCCGCTTGTCCTTGATCTCCGCGATGACGCTCTCGGCGCTGCGAAAGCGGTACTTGCGCCCGAACATCGCCGTGACCGAGCAGAAATTGCAGGCGAACGGGCATCCCCAACTGGTCATGATCGGCATGGTCTGCAGCTTCTCGTGCCCGACGAGCAGGCCGAGGTCCGGGAAGGGCAGCTCATCGAGGTCGGCGCAGCGCTCGCGCAGCGGGTTGTGGCGGGCCTCGCCGCCGACCATGTAGGAGAGGCCGGCGATGGTGTCCATCTCACGCCGGCCTCCAAGTGCCTCGATGAGCTCGAGCATGAGCAGCTCGCCACCCTCGCCGCGCGCCACGTAGTCGGCGTGCGCGAGGGCCTCGTCGGCCATGAAGGTGACGTGCGAGCCGCCGATGATCACCGGGATGCCGCGCGCGCGCAGCGTGTCCGCGAACTCGTAGGCCGTCGTGGCCGTGGACGTCGTGCTCGAGAGACCGACGAGCTCGGCGGAATGCACGTCGTCCCAGTCGATCGGCGCCATCTGCGGGCTATAGATGAGGACGTCGTGGCCCGCCGCCTTGAGCGACGCCGCGATGATGGGGAGGCCGAGGCGCGGGAGCAGCACCTTGGCCCAGACGTGCATGCCCGGTGGTTCGGGCTCGATGAGGCGGATCTTCATGAGTCTCCTTGGGAAGCCCGGCGGACGGATATGACCGTGTCCTGCCCGGCGATGACGTCAAACGGATAGACACTCATCGTAGTCGCTGCGCCGGGCGAAAGGAAGCAACGCCGTCTTCAGAAGAGCCAGGTGCCCAGCAGGTAGATGCCGGCCGCGACGAGGGCCGCCGCCGGCAGGGTGAGCACCCAGGCGAACACGATGCTCCTGGCCACGCCCCAGCGCACTGCCTTGAGCCGCCGCGTGGCGCCTACGCCCATGATCGCCGCGGTGATGGTGTGCGTCGTCGAGACGGGGAGGCCGAGGTGCGTCGCCACCTCGATCACAGTCGCGGCGCTGGTCTCGGCGGCGAACCCGTGGATCGGATCGAGCTTGATCACTTTGGATCCGAGCGTGTGCATGATGCGCCAGCCGCCGGAGTACGTGCCGAGCGCCATGGTGAGGGCGCAGGCCAGTTTGACCCAGAGGGGGATGACGAAGGTGCTGATCTGGCCGCTCGAGACGAGCGCCAGCGTGATGACGCCCATGGTCTTCTGCGCGTCGTTGCCGCCGTGCGCGTAGGCCATGAACGCGGCGGAGAAGGGCTGCAGGCGGCGGAAGGTCCGATTCACGGGCGTGACCGAACGGCGCCGCACGATCCAGATGAGGATGGTCATCAGCAGGTACGCCGCGGCAAGACCGATCACCGGCGAGAGCACCATGGGCAGGACGATCTTGTCCACGACGCCGCTCCACTCCACGCCCGACACTCCGACCCCTGCGAGCATCGCCCCGATCAGTCCGCCGAACAGGGCCTGGGACGAACTCGATGGCAGCGCGAAGTACCAGGTCGTGAGGTTCCAGACCACGGCCCCCACGAGGGCGGCGAGCACCATGGGCAGCGTGACCAGGTTGGTGTCGACGATGCCCTTGCCGACAGTGCTCGCCACGTTGGTCGAGATGAGGGCGCCGAGCAGGTTGAAGCCGGCCGCCATGAGCACCGCTATGCGCGGCGAGAGGGCGCGCGTCGAGACCGAAGTCGCGATCGCGTTGGCGCTGTCGTGGAAGCCGTTGGTGTAGTCGAAGACGAGCGCCAGCGTGACGATCGCGATGAGGAGGACCACGGCCTGTGCTCAGGTCAGTTGTGTTTGAGGACGATGCTCTCGATGACGTTCGCCACGTGCTCGCACTCGTCGATGGCGCTCTCGAGCGTCTCGTAGATGTCTTTCCACTTGATGATGTCGGTGCATTTGGTGCCGCCCTCGAAGAGGCTCGCGAGCGCCTGGCGCTCGATGCGGTCGCCGTCGTTCTCGAGGCTGTTGATGGCGATCACGCGCTCGTCGAGGCCTTTGGGCTTCTCGAGGTTGTCCATGCACTCGCGCAGGATCGGCGTGGCCTTGGCGATCACCTCGGCCTGCTGGCGGGCGAACACGGTGATCTCGTCGACGCGGTAGATGAGCACCTTGCCGGAGACTTCCTCGATGCTGTCGAGGACCTCGTCGGCGGTGGCCACGAGGTCGTAGATGTCTTCGCGGTCGATGGGCGTGATGAACGACTTGTTCAGCCGCCGCACGATGTCGTGCACGATCTTGTCGCCCACGTGCTCGTGCTCGAGGATGGCGGCGGCGATGGACTCACGATCACCGTCGTTCATGAAGCGACGAGCAACTGGGCAGCCGCGTCGAGATTGGCGGCGAGCTCCGAGAACATGCGGAAGTAGTCCTGCTCCTTCGGGACCAGGCTCAGTTTCACGAGGGCCCTCCTTTCCCCTTGGCTGCCCTGTGCCGCGCGTAATGCTACCCTGTGGCGCGGCGCACGCAACCCTCCCCGGACGGCGGTTGCCAACGGTTCGGCCGTTCCGATAGCCTTCGCTCACGCACGGTGGAGGGCGGAGCGCTTTCCCCTGCGTGCCACTGACTTCCTGCCGGGACGCAAAGCGCGGGTCGCCGGCGGTGAAGGACGTGCTTGCGGACTTGCGGACGTTGTTGGTGTAAGGAGGATCCAGTGGCAACAGACGAGCTCTACGCACAGATGAAGCAGTCCGTCATCGACGGTGAGGTCGAGGACGCCGAGCGCCTCGCCCAGGCGGGCCTCGACGCCGGCCTCGCCCCCGGCGACATCCTCGACCTGGGCTTCGTCAAGGGCATCGAGGAGGTCGGCGACCTCTTCGGCAAGGGCGAGTTCTTCCTCCCCGAGCTGGTCCAGGGGGCCGAGGCGATGAAGGCCGCCGTGGCCGTGCTGCAGCCCGCCCTCGACGCCGCCGGCGGCGAGCGCACGACCCTCGGCGTGGCCGTCGCCGGCACCGTCGCCGGCGACATCCACGAGATCGGCAAGACGATCGTCTGCAGCATGCTCTCCGCCGCCGGCTTCACGGTCACCGACGTCGGCTGCGACGTGCCCGTCGAGACCTTCGTCGAGAAGGTGCGCGAGACGCACGCCGACCTGCTCCTGCTCTCCGCCCTGCTGACGACGACGATGCCCAACCAGCAGAAGACGATCGAGGCGCTCAAGAGCGCCGGCCTGCGCGACGGTGTCAAGGTGATGATCGGCGGCGCCCCGACGACGCGCGCCTGGGCCGACGAGATCGGCGCCGACGGCTACGCCGAGGACGCGATCGAGGCGGTGGCCACCGCCAAGAGCATCCTCGGGGTGCAGTAGGGCGCGGCGCCCCAGCGCGACGAGCGCCGGGGGCGGCGGCGCGGGAGCGCCGCCGCCCCCTCTGCGTCTCCGGCGAGCGGCGGAGCGACGCGCGTCGGCAGGCGAGTGTGAATCCCCCGGCCATTCGGTAGAGTTCCGTGCTGATGGCAGTCGACCACGGCGCATACTTCGAAGAGGTGGAGGCCCGGTTCGAGCGGGCGCTCGACTTCGACCTCGGCCTGGAGGAGGAGTTCCAGGTCCTCGACGCCGGGACGCTGGCGCTCACCCCGGGCTTCGAGGCGCTGCGCGACGTCGCCCCCGAGCGGCTGCGCGGGCGCATCGCCGGCGAACTGCTGCGCTCCGAGATCGAGGTGTCCACGCCGCGCACCCTCCACTTCGGCCAGGCGTCGCTGCAGCTGCTGCTGAACCGCGCCGAGCTGTTCGCCCTCGCGGACCGCGAGGGCGTCGCGCTCGGCGCCACCGGCACGCACCCCTTCTCCGAGTGGAAGGACCAGCAGATCATCGACACGCCGCACTACCGGCTGGTCGAGGACCGTCTCAAGTACGTCGCGTGGCGCAACAACACGTGGGCCGCGCACGTCCACATCGGGGTGCGCGGCTGCGACCGTGCCGTGGCCATCTGCGACGCGCTGCGCACCTACCTGCCACATCTGCTTGCGCTGTCCGCCAACTCGCCGTTCATCGAGGGCGTGTGGACGCAGCTGCACTCGGCGCGCACGCAGACCTTCGTGCGCATGTTCCCGCGCTGCGGCATCCCCGACGTCTTCGGCAGCTGGGCGGAGCACCGCGGCTTCTACGAGGAACTGGTGGACACCAACTGCATCCAGGAGTTCACGCAGATCTGGTGGGCGGTGCGCCCCCATCACCGCTTCGGCACCGTGGAGGTACGCATCTGCGATGCTCAGTCCGAGGCCTGGCAGAGCCTCGCGATCTCGTCCCTCACAGTCGGGCTCGTGGCGCACCTGGCGCGCGTGTACGACGAAGGCATGCCGCTGCCCATCCTGCCGACGCGGTACATCGAGGAGAACCTCTGGCGCGCCATCCGCTACGGGATGGACGGGAAGCTCGTCGACTGGGCGATGCGCGAGGAGGTCACCGCGACCGACGCGATCCGCCACCTCATGGAGCTCTGCGCGCCGCATGCCGACGCCCTCGGTCTCACTCCCCACCTGGGCGGCGTGGAGCGCATGCTGCGCGAGGGCAACGGCGCACAGCAGCAGGTGAAGGCCCATCTGCGGGGGAAGTCGCTGACAGAGGTGTTCGCAGGGACGGTGGAACGGGCACGCGCAAGTTCCCTGGCGCAAACGAAGACAGAGGAGGACCCGGCATGAACGATGAGTTCCGTGGGGCGGGAGCGCAGACCGACGAGGAACGCGCCCGGGCGGTGCGCGAGCAGCTCAAGAGCGTGCACGCCGCCGACCTGGCCTACGAGATGATGATCAGCCTGGTGAGTTTCGGCTACCAGAAGCTCGGCCTCACCGCCGAGACGGCGGAGCTGCGCGACCTCGGTGACGCGCGCCTCGCCATCGAGCTCCTGCGCGCCACGCTCGGCGTGATCGAGGCGCGAGCTGGGCGAGGCGCAGACCCGCGACCTGCACTCCACGCTCGCCCAGATGCAGCTCAGCTACGCGCGCGCCGTGCAGCTGGACGGGGAGCGGCGGCCGGCGCCGCCGGAGCCCGCCGGCGAGCCGGCCGCGGCCGCCGAGGGCGAGCCGGCGCCGGCCGCCGCCGCGACGCAGGAGGCGCCGGCGCCGTCGAAGCCCGCGGCGCGCAAGCCGGCCGTCAAGAAGGAAGCCGGCGCCAAGGCGGTGCCCAGGAAGCCCGCGGCGCGAAAGCCGGCGGCGAAGCCGAAGACGGCGGCGAAGAAGAAGCCGGCCGCGAAGCCGCGCCCGGCGGACGACTGAACCGGGCTCGGGGCCCGGTCAGACCCCGTCAAGCGCCCAGAAGCGCCGCTCGTCGAGCTTGTCGCCAGGCTCGACGACGATGAACTCGCCGTCGTGCGGCCCGCCGATCAGCTTCTCGAGAAAGCGCAACGAACCGCTGAGGTACTCGAGCGGCAGCTCGTAGAAAGCGGCGACCGTCTCCAGGTACGGGCGTGCCTCTTGCATCCCCGGCACGCCGGGCGTCTCGATCACCGCGACCCGCGTGTAGTGCTCGAGGATGAGGCGCGCCACGCGCGCCGCCTTCTCCTCGCCGTACTTGGGGACGATCTGCAGGTACTCCTTGTATGGGTCGTCGATGAAATCTATCCAGCCACGCGTGTAGTAGTAGGTGCCCGGCTGGCGGCCGTGCTCCTCGAGGTAGCGGCGCCGTGAGCCGAGGAGCAGGGAGATGCAGTCGTCCACGGCCGGCAGCACGAGACGGTGCCGGCCGGCCTCCAGGCCCACGGCGCCGTTGCTGCAGCGGCCGCAGCAGAGCAGGATCTCGCGCTCCCCCGGCGTCGCGCCGATGCGCTCCTGGATGGCGGCGCGCATGCGGTCCGGGTAGTCGTGCAGCGCGCCCTCGAAGAACTCGACCTCGTGACCCGGGTTGACGCGCTCCACCTCGTTGCGGAGGACCTCGCAGCTGATGATCTTGCGCTCCCGGCTCATGGGCGCATGGTAGCAGGACCATCGCCGTCCCGTCTCTTCGCCGTCTCGCCCCCTGGCTTGGATTCGCCTGAGCCCCCTGCGGTAGCATGGACAGCGCTTTCCCCGAGGCACCGACGACGCCGCGCGAGCCACACCGATGGGGCACGCGGCGCTGAACCTGAGGAGGACCCCGTGAGCGTGAACAGACTGCTTGTCGCCGGCGCCGGCCAGATGGGCGCCGGCATCGTGCAGGTCGCGGCCGTCGCCGGCCTGGACGTGGTCATGATCGACGTCGCCGATGAGTTCATCGCGCGCGGCATGGCGAGCATCGAGAAGGGTCTCGGCCGCCTCGTGGACAAGGGCAAGATGGAGGCGGCCGCCCGCGCCGCGGCCCTGGCGCGGATCAGCACGAGCACCGACATCGCCGCCGGCAAGGACGCGGACCTCTTCGTGGAGGCGGCGCCTGAGGCCATGGACGTCAAGGAGGACCTCTTCCGCAGCGCCGCCGCCACGCTCCGCGAGGACGCGATCCTCGCGACCAACACGTCCAGCCTGTCGGTGGGCAAGCTGGCCGCCTTCGTGAGCCACCCGTCGCGGTTCGTCGGCATCCATTTCTTCAACCCGGTGCCGCTTATGGCCCTGGTCGAGGTCGTGCGCGGCCCCGAGACTGCCGACGCCACCGTGGCAAGCGCGCGCGCCTTCGCGGAGATGGTCGGCAAGACGCCGATAACGGTCAGCGATTCACCCGGCTTCGTGGTCAACCGCATCCTCTTCCCGATGATCAACGAGGCGGCCAACGCGTACGCCGACGGAGTCTCCAGCGCCGACGACATCGACACCGGCATGAAGCTGGGCGCCAACTGGCCTATGGGCCCCCTGGCGCTCGCCGACCTCGTGGGTCTGGACACGACGGAGGCCATCCTGGAGACGCTCGAGCGGGAGCTCGGCGACGTCAAGTACCGCCCGGCGCCGGTGCTCGGCGAGCTCGTCGCCGCCGGCAAGCTGGGACGCAAGAGCGGCGCCGGCTTCTTCGACTATGGCCGGTGACGCGGTGAGCGAGCCTCGCCGGGGCTACGTCCAAGTCTACACCGGCGACGGCAAGGGGAAGACCACTGCCGCCCTGGGCCTGGTCCTGAGGGCGCTTGGCCAAGGCCTGCGCCCGGCCGTGCTGCAGTTCATGAAGTCTGACCCCGGCTGGGGCGAGATCGTGAGCTTGCGCCGGCTCGAGGTGCCGGTCGTGCAGTGTGGCCTCGACCACTGGGTGCGCCAGGGGAAGCTCACGGCGGCGGACCTTGCCGCCGCGGCCGAGGGCTTCGCGCAGGCGAAGGCCCTCGTGAACGGCGGCAAGTACGACGTCGTCGTGCTGGACGAGCTCGCGACGGCGCTCTTCTTCGGGCTCGTCTCCCTGCCCGAGGTCCTGGCGATGGTCGCCGGCAAGCCGCCGGACGTCGAGCTCGTGATCACCGGCCGCGGGGCGCCCGCCGAGCTGATCGAGGCGGCCGACCTCGCCACCGAGATGCGCCCGCTCAAGCACTACTTCGAGGCGGGCGTCGAGGCACGGCCGGGCATCGAGTTCTGAGGTAGGATTGCCGCCGTGACGCACACGCTCATCTACCCGCACACCGCCGTGCACAACGCCGCCGGGCACCTCGCGATCGGCGGCTGTGACGTCGTGGAGTTGGCGCGCACCTACGGCACGCCGCTGTTCATCTACGACGAGCAGACGCTGCGCGACCAGTGCCGGGCCTATCATGCCGCCTTCGGCGCGCACACCGACCTCTACGAGATCGTGTACGCCAGCAAGGCGTTCAGCTGCCGGGCCATGTGCGAGCTGGTGGCCCAGGAGGACCTCTCGCTCGACGTGGCCACCGGCGGCGAACTGGCCGCCGCCCGCGCCGCCGGCTTCCCGGCGGCGCGCATCTACTTCCACGGCAACAACAAGTCGGCGGCCGAGATCGAGGCAGGGCTGGACGCGGGCATCGGCCGCTTCGTCGTCGACTCGTTCGAGGAGATCGAGAGACTGGAGCGCGCCGTCGCCGCCCGCGGTGTCAGGCAACAGGTGCTCGTGCGCGTCACCCCGGGCGTGCGCCCCAGCACGCACGATTTCGTCCAGACCGGCCAGCAGGACAGCAAGTTCGGGTTCGGTCTGGCCGACGGCTGCGCCCGGGAGGCGGTGCGCCGCCTGCGCGACGCGTCCCACCTCGAGCTCGTGGGCGTGCACGCCCACATCGGCTCGCAGATCTTCGATCTGGACTCGTACCGCCGCGAGGTCGAAGTGCTGTTCATCGCCATCGCCGAGTGGAGCCGCGAGTTCGGGTTCGAGTGCTGCGTCTTCAACATCGGCGGCGGCCTCGGCATCCGCTACACCGCCGCCGACCAGCCGAGCTCCATCGCGGAGTTCGCCGACGCCAGCGTCGGCGCCGTGCGCCAGGGGGCGGAGCGGCACGGCTTGCAGGTACCCAAGCTCTTCGTCGAGCCGGGGCGCAGCATCGCCGGCAAGGCCTGCGTCACGGCCTACACGGTGGGCACCGTGAAGGTCATTCCCGGCGTGCGCACCTACGTGGCCGTCGACGGCGGCATGAGCGACAACCTGCGCCCCATGCTGTACGACTCGCGCTACGAGGCCATGCTCGCCAGCAAGGCGGAGGCGGAGGCGACGGAGGTCGTGACCGTCGCCGGCAAGCACTGCGAGTCGGGCGACGTCCTCGTGCGCGACGTATACATCGCACCGCCCGAACCGGGGGACATCCTCGTGACGCCGAGCACCGGCGCCTACGGCTACGCCATGGCCAACAACTACAACGCGCAGCCGCGCCCGGCGGTGGTGCTGGTGGCGGGCGGCGCGGCACGCGTGATCATCGAGCGCGAGACCTGGGACGACGTGCTGCGCCTGCAGCGCCCGCTGGCGTAGACCGGCCCACGACTCCGGAGGGTATTTGTGGACAAGGTCGGGATAGGGCTCCTGGGCTACGGCACCGTCGGCTCCGGCGTCGGTAAGCTTCTGCTGCGAAACGCCGACGACATCACGCTGGCGACGGGCAAGCGCGTCGAGCTGAGGCGGGTGCTGGAGCGGCGCCCGGACTTCAGCGCCCCCGGTCTTGACCCTGCGCTGCTGACGACGCGCTTCGAGGACATCCTCGAGGACCCCCAGATCCAGATCGTCGTCGAGCTCATCGGCGGGGTGGGCGCGGCGCTCGACTTCCAGCTCCGCGCCCTCAGGGCCGGCAAGGATGTGGTGACCGCCAACAAGCAGCTGCTGGCGCAGCACGGGGCCGAGCTGTTCGATGCGGCGGAGAGCGCCGGCGTGCATCTGCGCTTCGAGGCCAGCGCGGCCGGCGCCGTGCCCATCATCAAGGTGCTGCGCGAGTCGCTCGTGGCGGCCGAGGTCAAGACGATCTTCGGCATCGTCAACGGTACGACCAACTACATGCTGAGCGCCATGGACGCCACTGGGGCCGACTACGACGACGTCCTCAAGGAGGCCCAGCGCCTCGGGTACGCCGAGGCCGACCCCACAGAGGACGTGGGCGGCAAGGACGCCGCCGCCAAGATGGCGATCCTCAGCTCTATCGGCTTCCACAGCCGCACCGGGCTGGACGACGTGACCTACGAGGGCATCGCCAAGGTGACGGCGGCGGACATCACCCACGGCAGGCGCCTCGGCCTGGTGGCCAAGCTCCTCGGCGTCGCCAAGCTCATCGACGGCCGCATGAACGTGCGCGTCTACCCGGCCTTCATCCCGAGGACCCATCCTCTGGCCGGGGTCACGGGCGCCTACAACGCCGTCTTCCTGGAGAGCGACGCCTTCGACAAGATCATGCTCTTCGGCCCCGGCGCCGGCAGCGTGCCCACCGCCTCGGCGGTGATCGGCGACATCATCTCGGTGGTCAATACCGTCAAGGGCAGCTTCGTGCAGAACTGCCTCTGCTACAAGGACGTCCCGGCGTTCCCGGACGCCGACATGGTCTCGAGTCTCTACCTCAGGTTGAGGGTGACCGATGAGCCCGGCGTGCTCGCCCGGCTCGCCGCCGTGTTCGGGGACCACGGCGTCAGCATCGCCTCCATGATGCAGGAGGGCCGGGGCGACGCGGCCGAGCTGGTGCTGCTCCTGCATCCCGTCCGTGAAGCGCAGTTCTTCGCTGCCCTCGCGAGGATGAAGGAGCTGCCGGAAGTGCAGGGCGAGCCCGCCTTCATCCGCCTCGAGGGCGAAGCATGAGAGAAAGGAGGTCGTCATGACCAAGGGCAGCAAGGGCCGCATCGGCATCCTCACCGGCGGCGGCGACATCCCCGGGCTCAACCCGGCGATCCGCGCCGTCACGCTGCGCGCCCTGCACGAGGGTTTCGACGTGGTCGGCATCCGTCGCGGCTGGGCCGGCCTCGTGGAGATCGTGCGCGAGGAGGGCGCCGACAACAGCGCCTGCGTCGGGCCGCTCACCGCGGAGGTCGTGGACAGCTTCACCTACGTGGGCGGCACGTTCCTGCACTCGTCGCGCACGCGCCCGAGCGCCGTGCCGGCCAAGGACGTGCCCGAGCACCTGCGCGGCGCCTATGCGGCGGAGAAGAACGACCTCACGCCGGAGGTGCTCGCCAATCTCGAGTTCCTCGGCGTCGACTACCTCGTGCCGATGGGCGGCGACGACACGCTGAGCTACGGCGCCGAGCTTGGCCGCCACGGTTTCCCGGTGGTGGCGGTGCCCAAGACGATGGACAACGACGTCCCCGGCACGGACTACTGCATGGGCTTCAGCACCTGCGTGACGCGCACCATCGCGCTGGCGCAGCAGGTGCGCTCGTCGGCGGCGTCACACGAGCGCATCGTCGTGCTCGAGGTGTTCGGCCGCTACGCCGGGTTCACGGCGCTGCTGCCGACGCTCGCGGGGGCGGCACACCGCTGCCTGATCCCCGAATGGAAGTTCGACCTGGACCGGCTCACCGAGCTGCTCGTGGCCGACCGCAACGGCCACCCCGACAGATACGCGGTGTGCCTCGTGAGCGAGGGCGCCGTGCCCGAGGGCGGCGAGATGGTGTTCATGGGCGGCGAGAAGGACCAGTACGGGCACGCCAAGCTGGGCGGCATCGGCGACCGCGTCAGCGCCGCCGTCAAAGAGCGCTCGGCGCAGTACAACGGCGGCCGCAAGATCGACATGATCAGCATGAACCTCGGCTACCTGGTGCGCAGCGGCGCCCCCGACGCCGTGGACTCCATCGTGCCGACCATCTACGGCAACCTCGCCATGGACCTGGTCCTGCGCGGCGAGACGGGCCGTATGGTCGCGCTGCGCGACGGCGGCTACACGTCCGTGCCCCTGGACACGGTGACCGCCTACAAGAAGGTCGTCGACGTGGAGCGCTTCTACGACACCGGGCGCTATCGGCCCAAGTACGACGCCTTCGAGCTGGCGCCGATGCTCGTGTTCGGCGGCGGCGAGTGAGCGGCGGCTGAGGAGCGTGCCGGTGGGAGACAGCATGCGCACACGGGTGCTGCTCGTGCCCGACGGCATGGCCGACGAGCCGCAGGCCGCGCTCGGCGGCCGCACGCCGCTGGAGGCCGCCGAGACCCCGGCCATGGACCGGCTGGCGCGCGGCGGTGTGGCCGGCCTCGCTCGCACGATCCCCGCCGGGATGCCACCGGGCAGCGACGTCGGCAACCTGTCGGTACTGGGCTACGACCCGGCAGTCGTCTACAGCGGGCGCAGCCCGCTCGAGGCGGTCAACATCGTCGACCTCGCGCCCGACGACGTGTCGTACCGCTGCAACCTCGTCACCGTGGCCGGCGGCGTCCTGACCGACAACACCGCCGGCCATATCGCCAACGACGACGCGCAGGCCTGCTTCGAGGCTCTCAAGCAGGCTCTGAACGACGAGGAGTTCGCCTTCTTCCCGGGCGTGACCTACCGGGGCCTGCTCGTATGGCACCACGGCGAGCTCGTGCACTGCACGCCGCCGCACGACATCCTCGACCAACCTGCCGCCGGCCACGCGCCGGGAGAGGCCGCCGGCGAAGGCGCGACCCCGGCGGCCGTCAAACTGGCCGCGCTCCAGCGGCGGGCCGACGCAGTCCTTGCGGACGTGCGCCCGGCCACGAACGCCTGGTTCTGGGGTGAGGGCCGACGGCCCGAGATGCCTCTCTTCCACGACCTCTACGGGCTGTCGGGTGCCGTGGTGGGCGCGGTCGACCTGGTACGCGGCATCGGGAGGCTCGCGGGCCTGGACGTGATCGACGTGCCCGGTGCCACGGGTGACCTGGACACCGACTACGGCGCCAAGGCGCGGGCCGCCATCAACGCCCTCGCCGACCACGACCTCGTCTGGGTCCACGTGGAGGCGCCCGACGAGGCCTCCCACATGGGCGACCTGCGCGCCAAGGTGCGCGCCATCGAGCGCGTCGACGCCGAGGTGCTCGCGCCGATCCGCGCCGCGATGGCGCGGCCGGACATCATGGTCGTGCCCGACCACTACACGCCGCTGGCGACGCGCACGCACTCCGGGCCGCCGGTCCCGTTCGTGATCGGGGCGGCCCTTCCCGGGTCGGGCGGCGGCGGCGCGATGGTGTTCGGCGAGCGCGAGGCGTCCGAGACGGGCCTGATGGTCGGGAGCGGCGCGGAGCTCATGCGCCTGTTCCTCGAGGCCACGGGGTAAGAATCCGGCGTCGGTGGCGCGACCGCCGAAGAGAGCGGTCAGAATCCATCGAGCACGGAGCCAGATCATGAGCCGGTCACCCGAACATCCCAGCCGCATCGTGGTGGGCGAGGAGAAGTTCTCACCCCTCGGCGACGAGCCCGTCGTCACCACCAGCGCGGAGCGCTACGTCATGAGCAGCGGCCGCGCGCCCCGGCTCGCGATCAAGGAGGGCGACCTCTTCCTCTACACCGACACCCTCGGCCAGGTGCCGGGGCGTGAGAACGCGGTCCTCGGCCTGTACCACAAGGACACGCGCTACCTGAGCCGCTGGGACCTCACCCTCGCGGGACGGCAGCCGGTGCTGCTGTCGTCCACGGCCGAGCGGGGCCACGCCGCGACCGTCGAGCTCACCAACCTCGAGGCGCGCAGCGCGGACGGGCGCACGCTGCCGCAGGCCACGGTGCACGTGCGCCGCACGCGCTTCGTCGCCGACCGCCTGCACGAGATCCTGCGCGTGCGCAACTTCCACCACGCGGACATCGAACTGGTGCTCGACCTGCACTTCGACGCCGATTTCGCCGACCTCTTCGAGGTGCGCGGCCTGCGCCGGCGCAAGCGCGGCACGCGGCTCGCCGCGAAGGCGGAGAAAGACGCGCTCACGCTCGCCTACCTGGGGCTCGACGAAGTGCTGCGCAAGACGGTCGTCACCTTCCAGGACCCGCCCGAGTCGATCAAGCAGGGGCGGGCGCGCTGGCGCCTGCGGCTCGCGCCCGGCGAGCGCGTCAACCTGCGCTACGACGTCCAGGTGGTCGCCCCCGACGCCCCCCAGCCCCGTGACGAAGACTTCAACGCCAAGCTCGCCCACGTGCGCCGCGAGCACGAGCGCTGGGATTCAGGCGCCACCGACATCTTCACCGACAACGACCAGGTGAACCAGATCGTGCGGCGCGGCCAGGACGACCTGCGCATGCTCGCCTCCGACGTGGACGGACAACGTATCCCCATGGCCGGCGTGCCGTGGTTCGTCGCCCCCTTCGGGCGCGAGCTGATCCTCGTCGGCCTCGAGACCCTGCTCCTCGATCTGCGCTGGTCCCAGGCGGCGGTGCAGTTCCTGGAACGCCGCCAGGGCACGCACGACAGCGCCTTCCGCGAGGAGCAGCCCGGCAAGATCATGCACGAGCTGCGCCGCGGCGAGCTGGCCGCGCTGCGCGCCATCCCGCACACGCCGTACTTCGGCTCCGTGGACGCGACCCCGCTCTGGCTACTCCTCGTGGCCGAGCTCACGATGTGGACCGGCGACCTCGACGGCTTCGACTTCCGGCGCGACGCCGTGGACGCCGCGCTGGCCTGGCTGGACACCTACGGTGACTCCGACGGCGACGGATTCGTGGAGTACGAGCGCCGGTCGCGCGTGGGCCTGCGCAATCAGGGGTGGCGGGACGCCGCCGACGCGGTGCTGCACCTCGACGGGACGCCGGCCCGCGGGCCAATCGCGCTTGCCGAGACCCAGGGCTACGTGTACTACGCAAAGCGCCGCCTCGCCGCGATCTTCGGCCAGCTCGGCGACGTCGAGCTGGCCGAGCGCATGGCCCTGGAGGCCGCGGCTCTCAAGCAGCGCTTCAACGAGCGCTTCTGGGTAGAGGACCAGGGTTTCTTCGCGATGGCGCTGGACGGGGAGAAGAACCAGGTCAAGTCGGTGTGCTCGACGATCGGCCACGCCCTTTGGACGCGGATCGTCGCCGACGAGTACGTGGCCCCCGTGGTCAAGCGTCTCATGGCGCCGGACATGTTCACCGGGTGGGGCATCCGCACGTTCAGCAAAGAGATGCGCGGCTACAACCCGGTCAGCTTCTACAACGGCAGCGTGTGGCCCTACGACACGGCCCTGATCGCCAACGGCATGAAGAAGCACGGCTTCACGCAGGAGTCGAACCGCCTCGCCTGGGGCCTGGTCGAGGCGGCCCTGGCGCATGTCGACGTGCGCCTGCCGGAGCTCTTCTGCGGCTTCACCCGCCAGTCCATCAACCGGCCGGTGTCGTTCCCCATGGCCTGCTCGCCGGACGCGGGCTCGGCCGGGGCGTTCTTCCTCGTCCTGCAGTCGATGCTGGGCATCTACGCGCAGGCTGAGGAGAACGTCGTGTACGTGCACAACCCGGGGCTGCCCAAGTGGCTCGGCGAGGTCACGCTGGCGAACCTCAAGGTGGGGCGCACGAGCATGCGCTTGCGCTTCCGCCGCGAGGGCAGCCAGACGACGTTCTCGGTGCTCGACAAGCAGGGTCCCGGGCGTATCGTGGTGGTGGAATGAGCGCCGGGAGACTCACCATCGCTCACATCTCTGACCTGCATGCGGGCTCGCCCTACTTCGTGCCGAGCCTCATGGACCGCGTCGTCGTGGAGCTCAACGAGCTGCGCCCCGACGTGGTGGTGTGCAGCGGCGACCTCACCGAGATGGGCTTTCGCCCCGACTACGTCGTGGCGCTGGAGTACCTGGAGCGTATCGAGTGCCCGGAGATCGTCGTGATCCCCGGCAACCACGACGCGCGCAACGTCGGCTACGTGCACTTCGAGGAGCTCGTCGGCCCGCGCTGGCGCGCCGTGCACCGCGAGGACGTGACGATCGTCGCGGTGGACTCCACGGAGCCCGACCTCGACCACGGGCAGATCGGGCGGGCACGCTACGACTGGCTGCGGGAGCAGTTCTCGCAGCCCACGGCGCTGCGCGTGTTCGTGCTCCATCACCACCTGCTGCCCGTGCCGGGCACCGGGCGGGAGCGCAACATCGTCTACGACGCCGGCGACCTGCTGGAGGTGCTGCAGGAGTGCGGCGTCAACCTCGTGCTCTCGGGCCACAAGCACGTGCCCTACGCGTGGCGTCTCGAGCGCCTCTTCGTGGTCAACGCAGGGACCTGCAGCTCCCAGCGCCTGCGCGGCCACACCAAGCCCTGCTACAACATCGTGCGCCTCGACGGCGACCGCGTGGAGGTGGTGCGCAAGTACCCGTTCCACGGCAGCGAGACGCTGATCGACTTCGTGCCGTCGACGGCGTCGTTCGAGAAGTACATCTGTCCGGTCCCCGGGGAGGAACGGCGATAGGGCGAACCCTGCCGCGCGCCGTGGTGCTCATCGACGGCGAGCACTACCCGCCCGTAGTGGCCGCCGCCCTCGAGGGGCTGCGGCGGCGCTACGACGTGACCGCCGGGCTGTTCGCCGGCGGCAGCGAGAAGCTGCGCGACGCGGACGCCGCGGGCCTCGCTCGGCTGGCGGCCGACCTCGGCCTGCCGCGCCTGGACGCCGTGGAGCTGCGCGGCGAGGCGGTGGCGACGGCTCTGGACGCGGTGCGCGCCGTGCTGCGCGCGACCTCCGCCGGTGCTCTCGTCGACCTCTCGGACGAGCCCGTGGTGGGCTACCGCGAACGCTTCCTGGTGATGAGCGCCGCGCTCGCGGAGGGCGCGCGCTACGTGGCCGCCGACACCGAGCTGCGGCCGCAGGACTTCGCGCGCCTGGAGGCGATGCCGGCGCTCGGCGTCATCGGCACCGGCAAGCGCGTGGGCAAGACGGCCGTGAGCGGCTGGCTGGCGCGCCGCCTCGACGCGCGGCTCGCTCCCGACGGGGGCGTGCTCGTCGTCGCGATGGGCCGCGGCGGGCCGCCCGAGCCCGAACTCGTGCGCGGCGGCGAGGGCCTCGGCTCCGCCGAGCTGCTCGCCGCTTCCCGCGCCGGGCGTCACGCGGCCAGCGACTGCTACGAGGACGCCGCCCTTGCCGGCGTCACCGCCGTCGGCTGCCGGCGCTGCGGCGGCGGCCTCGCGGGGGCACCGTTCGACGACAACGTGCGTGCGGGGCTGCCGCTCGTGGAGGCGAGCGGAGCCGCGCTCGCCGTGTTCGAGGGCAGCGGCTCGGTGGTGCCGCCGGTGGCCTGCGACGCCACGCTGTGCGTCGCCGGCGCCGGGCAGCCGCCGGAGTACGTCGCCGGCTACCTCGGCACCTACAGGCTGCTGCTCAGCGACCTGCTCGTGCTGGCGCAGTGCGAGCCGCCGTTCGCGGGGCCGGCGGAGGTGCGCGAGCTCACGCGGCGCGCGCTGGCGGTGAACCCGGGCCTCGAGGTGGTGCCCACGGTCTTCCGGCCGCGGCCGGCGCAGCCCGTCCGCGGCCGCCGCGTGGCCTTCTTCACTACCGCTCCCGAGGGTGCCGTGCCACGGCTCGCGGCGGCACTGACAGAGGAGCACGGCGCCGAGGTGGTGCTCGTCTCCGCCGACCTGGCCGACCGCGCCCGCCTCGCTCCGGCGGTGGCGCGCGCCGCGCGCGAGGCGGACGTCTTCCTCACCGAGATCAAGGCGGCGGCGATGGACGTCGTCGCCGAGGGCGCCGTCGCCGCCGGGCGCGAGCTCGTCTTCTGCGACAACGAGCCCATGGCCCTCGCCGGCGACCTGGGCGCCGCCGTCGACCGCGTCGCGGCGCTGGCGGCGCTGCGGTTCGCCGCGCGTGACGACGGCTCGCCGCCCACCGCCGGCGCGCCTGCCAGGGGAGGAGCGTGATGGCCGAGGACGAGCGTGACATCCCGATCGTCGACGAGCGTGACGAGGTGCCGTTCAGCAAAGGGTTGATGGCGCAGACGTTCATGGCCACCGGGCTGGCGCCCGAGCGCGCCTACGTGGTGGCGGCCGCCGTGGAGCGGCGCCTGCGGCGCCGGCGGCCGGCGGCCGTCACCCTCGCCGACCTGCACGAGATCGCCTGCCGCGAGCTGGGCGAGCTCGACGGCGACATCCTCATCCAGCGCTTCCGCCAGTGGCAGCAGCTGCGCCGGCTCGAGACGCCGCTGATCGTGCTCATCGGCGGCGCCACCGGCGTGGGCAAGAGCACGGTGGCGACGGAGCTCGCCCACCGGCTCGGCATCACGCGCGTCATCGGCACCGACATGGTGCGGCAGACGATGCGCGCCTTCTTCTCGGCAGAGCTGATGCCAGCGATCCACACCTCGTCCTTCGACGCCGCCGCGGCCGTGCGCGTGCCGGTCCCGCGCGAGACCGATCTGAGCAAGGTCGGGTTCATCGAACAGACCAAGGCGGTCGCGGTGGGGCTGGACGCGCTCATCGCGCGCGGCATCAACGAGGCGCAGCGCATGGTGGTCGAGGGCGTGCACATCGTGCCCGGGTTCCTCGACAGCTCACGCTGGGGCGAGGCGATCGTCCTGCAGTTCGTGCTCGCCGTGAGCGACAAGGATCGGCACCGCGCCAACTTCACGGTGCGCGAGTGGGAGAGTGGCGGCATCCGGCCGCTGCGCCGTTACGTGGAGCACTTCGCGCAGATCCGTCGCATCCAGAAGTACATCGTGGCCCGCGCCGGCGAACACGGCGTATCCGTGGTCGACAACGCCGGTCTCGACGAGAACGTCAGCGAGATCCTGGGCGCGATCCTTCACTCCGTGGAGGAGTTCGGGAGCCTGCGAGGAGGCGAAAGCTGACGCCCGGCGCGCGGCCGTGCCTGCGTCCGCGAGAAAGGTTACTAGGAATCGCTTGCGCGGTATGACATACTCTGCCACGGAGCCCGCACGGACTCCGTCTTCCATCGCGTCACCTACCTTTACTCGTCCGACATCTCCCACATCCGCGCGCAGACCGCGGCGAGGGGCGATGCCAGAGGTCCCGGGAGCCCATGAGCATTGAAGAACAGACAGACCAGATGACCGTAGCCAACGAGGCGCCGGCGGCCGAGGCCGTCCCGTCCACCCCCGCCGTCGAGACGGCCGCTGCGCCGGCGCCCGAGCTGCAGGCGCCCGAGCCGCCGGCCGCGACAGCGGCGCCGTCGGAGGACGCGCCGTCCGCCGCAACGGCGGATCCCGGCGCCGAGACCAGCGCCGAGCCCGTCACCGAGCCCCCGGCCACCGATGGCGACCGTCCGCGGCAGCAGCAGGGTGGCGGCGGCCAGCAGCAGCGGCAGCAGCAGGGCGGCAAGGGCAAGAACCGCCGCGGCCGCGACAAGCAGCGCGGCGAGCGCGGCGGCGAGCCGCGCGAGGTGCGCGACGACCGCCCGTCGATCCCGTGCACCGGCATCCTCGACGTGCTGCCGGACGGCTTCGGTTTCCTGCGCACCAACGGCTTCACCCAGGGAGACCGCGACGTCTACGTGTCGCTCAGCCAGATCCGCCGCTTCGGCCTGCGCCGCGGCGACGAGGTCCTCGGCCAGGTACGGGAGCCCAAGGACAACGAGAAGTACAACGCGCTCCTCAAGATCGACGGCGTCAACGGCATCGACCCGGAGACGGCGCGCAAGCGCCCCGTCTTCGAGCAGCTCACGCCGCTGTTCCCCGAGGAGCGCCTGCGCCTCGAGACCGAGGAGCACGACACGGCGGCGCGCATCATGGACCTCATGTGCCCCATCGGCAAGGGCCAGCGCGGGCTGATCGTGTCGCCGCCGAAGGCCGGGAAGACGACGATCCTCAAGAAGCTGGCCAACTCGATCGCCGTCAACAATCCCGACGTCGACCTCTTCGTGCTGCTCGTCGACGAGCGTCCCGAGGAAGTCACCGACATGCAGCGTTCCGTGGTGGGCACGGTCGTCGCCAGCACGTTCGACCAGCCGAGCGAGAACCACGTGCAGGTCACGGAGCTGGTCCTCGACCGCGTCAAGCGCCTCGTCGAGATGGGCCGCGACGTGGTCGTGCTGCTCGACTCCATCACGCGCATGGCGCGCGCCTTCAACCTCAACACCCCGGCCAGCGGCCGCATCCTCTCGGGCGGCGTCGACAGCACCGCCCTGTACCCGCCCAAGAAGTTCTTCGGCGCGGCGCGCAACATCGAGGAGGGCGGCTCGCTCACCATCCTCGCCACGGCGCTGGTCGACACCGGTTCGCGCATGGACGAGGTGATCTTCGAGGAGTTCAAGGGCACCGGCAACATGGAGATCCGCCTCGACCGGCGCCTCGCCGACAAGCGCATCTTCCCGGCCATCGACATCGACATGACCGGCACGCGCAAGGAAGAGCTGCTCATGGAGCCCGCCGAGGCCGCCGCCGTCTGGAAGCTCCGCGGCGTCCTCCACAGCCTCGAGCCGGCGGCCGCCATCGAGCTGCTCATCAAGAAGGTGCGCGAGACCGGCAGCAACACCGAGTTCCTCAGCGCGCTGCAGAAGAACTCGCGCTAGCGGCGGGCGGCGGCTCCGCGCGCCGGTTTGGCTGCGGGAACGATTACGGGCGGCGCGCCGGTTCGTGCTATCATGCCGGTTCGGTCCCTCGCGGGACGCACGCGCACTACCATCGGGTTTGCTCTCAGAAGGGATCCGTCGAGATGAAGAAAGACATCCATCCGAAGTACGAAGAGGCTACGGTGCACTGCTCCTGTGGCAACACGTTCACGACGCGCAGCACCAAGCCCGAGCTGCACGTCGAGCTCTGCTCGCAGTGCCACCCGTTCTACACGGGCAAGCAGAAGCTGGTCGACTCCGGCGGCCGCGTGGAGCGCTTCAAGAAGCGCTACGACAAGAAGGCCGAGCCCGCCATGGCGGCGCCCGCCAAGGCGGAAGCGCCCAAAGCCTGACGGGAGCGCCTCCGTGAGCGCCGAGCTTCGCGTTACGCTTCTCCAGCACACTCCCGACCCGGATCGCGCCGTCGCGATCGCGGGCCGGCTCTGCTACGCCCCGCTGTCGGCGGCCGACCTCAAGCAGGAGATGGGCGACGAGGACGTCGCCAAGCTGGTGCGCATCCTCGTGCGCTCAGGTCATCACTCCGCCCTCGAGCACGCCGCCTTCAGCTTCGCCGTCGACGGCGTGAGCCGCGCCTGCACGCACCAGCTCGTGCGCCACCGCGTGGCCAGCTACAACCAGCAGTCGCAGCGCTACGTGAATTTCGGGGCGGGCGACAGCTTCGTGGTCCCGCCCTCCGTAGCCGCCAACGCCGACGCGCAGGCGGTCTTCCTCGTGGCGATGGAGCAGGCGCGCGTGGCCTACGACCGGCTCGTCGAGATCGGCCTGGCCGAAGGCCGCACGCGCGAGAGCGTGCAGGAAGACGCCCGCTTCGTGCTGCCCAACGCGGCCGAGACCAAGATCGTCGTCACGATGAACGCGCGCGAGCTGCGCCACTTCTTCCAGGTGCGCTGCTGCAACCGCGCCCAGTGGGAGATCCGCGACCTCGCGTGGCGCATGCGCGACATGGTCAAGGAGCTCGCCCCCAACCTGTTCGAGGGCAGCGGCCCGGGCTGCCTCTACGGCGCCTGCCCGGAGGGCAAGATGACCTGCGGCAGGCCCTACAACCGCGAAGACGTCGACGGCCCGGCCGCGGCGCGCGGCTGAGGACCGGCCGCCCCGCGGCCGCCCCGCTCACCCCTCATGAGACCACCCCTCCGCATCGCGTTCGCCTTGCCGGGGCTGGCCGCCCTGTGGGCGCGGCGCGCCCAGGTCGGCGGCCAGGCCGTCATCGAGGGCGTCATGATGCGCGGCGTCGACCACTGGTCCCTCGCCGTGCGCCGTCCGGACGCCTCCATCGGCGTGCACGACTTCCCGCTCGTCAGCTGGATGCAGCGCCATCCGGTGCTCAAGCTCCCCGTCGTGCGCGGCGTGGTCGCCCTCGTCGAGTCGCTCGTCATCGGCGTACGCGCCCTGACGATGTCGGCCAACGAGTCCATGGGCGAGGAGGAGCAGCAGCTCAGCCGCAGGGAGATCAGCGTCACGCTGGTCATCGCCTTCGCCTTCGCCGTGGCCCTGTTCTTCCTGGCGCCGCTCTTCGTCACCGGCCTGTTCCGGCAGTGGCTCGGTACCGGCTACCTCTTCTGGGCCGTGGAGGGCTGCGTACGCGTCGGCATCTTCCTGCTGTACCTCCTGATCGTGACGCGCATCAGGGACCTGCGCCGCGTGTTCGAGTACCACGGCGCCGAACACATGAGCATCCACGCGCTCGAGCACGGGCAGGAGCTCACCGTGGACAACGTCGCCACCTTCGGGACGCTGCACCTGCGCTGCGGCACGTCGTTCCTCCTCATCGTCATGGTGGTCGCGATCTTCGTGTTCGCGATCGTCGGGCGCCCCGCCTGGTACCTGCTGCTCCTGAGCCGGGTCATCCTCATCCCGCTCATCGCCGGCGTCAGCTACGAGATCATCAAGTTCGCCGGCCGCCACGAGGACAACTACGTCGTGCGCGCCATCATGGCGCCGGGTCTCGCGCTCCAGTGGATGACCACCAAGCAGCCGGACCGGGCGCAGATCGAGGTCGCCATCGCGGCGCTCGACCGCATCATCGAGCTGGAGCCTCAGGACCGCCCGCCGGTGAAGGGCGTGGAGGTCATGGCGTAAGCTCTGCCTATGGGCGCGATCGACAACCTCATCGACGAGATCGAGCGCTCCTACGAGGAGCTCAACGCGCAGCTCGCCGACCCGGACGTGCTCGGCGATCGCGCGCGCTACGCCGACACCGCGCGCAAGCACGCCGAGCTGCAGCAGGTGTACGAGCTCGCGCGGCAGTACCGTGAGGCCGAGCGCACGGTCGCCGAAGCCGAGGTCCTGGTCGGCGACGATACCTCGGACGCGGAGATGCGCGAGTTCGCCCAGGACGAGCTCATCGAGGGCCGCCGCCGGCTCGAGGACCTGAGCGAGGACATCCGCGTGCGCATGCTCACGCGCGACCCCAACGACGCCAAGGACGTGATCATCGAGATCCGCGCGGGGACCGGCGGCAACGAGGCCTGCATCTTCGCCGGCGAGCTGGCGCGCATGTACACGCGCTACGCCGAGGCCAAAGACTTCGACGTCGAGATCCTCAGCGCCAACGAGAACGACGACGGCGGCTACAAGGAGATCACGCTCGAGGTGAAGGGGCAGGGCGCCTACTCGGCGCTCAAGTACGAGGGCGGCGTGCACCGCGTCCAGCGCGTCCCGGTCACGGAGGCGGCCGGCCGCATCCACACGTCCACGGCCACGGTCGCGGTGCTGCCCGAAGCCGAGGACATCGAGGTCGACATCCACGCCGGCGACCTGCGCATCGACATCTTCCGGGCCCGCGGCCCCGGCGGGCAGAGCGTCAACACCACCGACTCCGCCGTGCGCGTCACGCACGTCCCCACCGGCGTCACCGTGAGCTGCCAGGACGAGAAGAGCCAGCTGCAGAACAAGGAGCGGGCGCTGCGCATCCTCCGCGCCCGCCTCTTCGAGCTCGAACAGGCGAAGCAGGACGAGGAGCGCGGCGATGCGCGGCGCAGCATGGTGGGCAGCGGCGACCGGTCGCAGAAGATCCGCACCTACAACTTCCAGCAGAACCGCGTGAGCGACCACCGCATCGGGCTCACCAGCCACCGCATCACCGAGGTCATGGAGGGCGACCTCGACGAGTTCACCGAGGCCCTCGCCGCCGAAGACCGGCGCAAACAGCTGGCGGCGGCCGGCGGAGAATGACCGTGGCCGCGCCCGTGAGCGTGGGCGAAGTGCTGCGCGCGGCGACGCTGCGGCTGCGCGCCGGGTCGCGCTCGCCGCGCCTGGACGCCGAGCTGCTGCTGGCCATGGCACTCGGGGTGGAGCGCGCCGAGCTGCTGCGGGCGCCCGAGCGGGCGCTCACCCCCGTGGAGGCGCGCCGCTTCGAGGGCTACGTGCGGCGGCGCGAGGCGCGCGAGCCCGTCGCCTACATCCGCGAGCGCCGCGCCTTTCGCACGCTCGAGCTCGAGGTGACGCCGGCGGTGCTCATCCCGCGGCCGGAGACGGAGACCCTGGTGGACGTGGCGCTCGAAGCGCTCGCCGCGGTCCCGGCCGCGGCGGCGGGGGAGGGGCCGGGCGGCGCAGCCGTCCCCGGCCGCTACGAGCCCACGGCGCTCGACATAGGCACCGGCTCGGGTTGCGTCGCCCTCGCCCTCGCGGCCGAAGACCCGTACGTGCGCGTGACGGCGGTAGACGTCGACGCCGCCGCGGTGCGGCAGGCGCGCCGCAACGCGGCGCGCCTCGGCCTCGCCGGCCGCGTCGAGACTCTCGCCAGCGACCTGTTCGCGGCGCTCCCCGGCGACGTCCGCTTCGACCTCGTCGTCAGCAACCCGCCCTACGTGCCCGCCGCCGAGTACGCCCTGCTCGAGCCCAACGTGCGCGACTACGAGCCGCGCCTCGCCCTCGACGGCGGCGGCGACGGGCTCGACCTGTACCGCCGGCTGGTCCCGGCCGCCGCCGCGCACCTGCGGCCGGGTGGGACGCTGGCCCTCGAGGTCGGCGTCGGCCAGGCCGCGGCCGTGGCCGCGCTCCTCGCGGCGGCGGGACCCTACGGACCCGCCGTGACGCGCGCGGACCTCGGCGGCGTCCCGCGTGTGGTCTGGGCGAGGATCCGGGCCTAGCCGTGCGCAGCGAGAAGGCCCGCGCCGTCGTGCTCAGCTCGTTCCCGCTCGGAGAGGCCGACCGGATCCTGCGCCTGTTCACACGCGAGCTCGGACGCGTGGACGCGGTCGTGAAGGGCGTGCGCAAGACGACCTCCAGGTGGGGCGGCCGCCTGGAACCCTTCAACGTCTGCGACCTCGTGCTGTACCCGGGCCGGTCGCTGTACACCGTCACCCAGGCCCATCTCGTGGACGTCTTCCTGCGACTCCGCGACGACCGTGAGGCACTCACGGCGGCGGCCGTGGTCTGCGAGGCCGCCGCGGGCCTCACGCCCGAGCACGAGCCCGAGGAGCGCGTCTTCGCCTTGCTGCGCAATACCCTCAGAGAGCTCGACGAAGGCGTCTCCGGGCCTGCCGTGCGCTCGCCGCTCGTGCTCGGCGCGCTGCTCAAGCTCCTCTACGAGGCCGGCTATCTGCCGGTGCTCGACCACTGCGTCGCCTGCGGCGGTGGCGGCCTCGCCCTGGGATTCTCGGCCGCGCGAGGGGGGCTCGTGTGCGGCGACTGCATCGCCGACGCGGTGCCGATCACCCCCGACGCCGTCGTCGCGATGCGCGACGCGGTGGCGCTGCCCTTGGCGGAGCTCCGCGCCGCCGCGCCCTCGGCGGCCGTGGAGGAGGCGCTGCGCGACGCGCACGAGCTCTACGGCTACCACACCGGTTCACGCCTCCGCGCCCTGCGCTTTGCGCGCGTCTCGGGCTGAAGGCGCCGGCATCGCGGAGTCCTGGGAGCGGCCGCCAACGGGCCCAAAACGGGAGCGGCGCTCGCGTCGCCGTCGCGTCCTCGCGGACGTTCGCGTCGCCGTCGCGCCGCCCCGGCCGGCGGCCGCATCGCGCGGCCGCTACCTGCGGTTGTACCCGCTTTTGACAACGGCGCCTATAGGACGTTCGTCGCCTCGCCGCCGAGCCTGCGCGGCGGGGCCGTGAGACCGCCGCCGCGTTCGCGCCGGCGCGCTGTCACTCCGGCGACGCGGCTGCTACAATCGCGGCCCGAGTGCGTTGGAATCACGAGCAGACAGTGGAGCGGCGTGAGCGCCCAGAAGACCCTCCCCACATTTCAGCAGATCATCGCCCGGCTGCAGACGTACTGGGAGCAGCAGGGATGCGTCATCGTCCAGCCCTACCACACCGAGGTGGGCGCCGGGACCTTCAACCCGGCGACCTTCCTGCGCTGCCTGGACGGGCGCCCGTGGCGAGCCGCCTACGTGGAGCCGTCCATGCGGCCGACGGACGGGCGCTACGGCGAGAACCCCTACCGCCTCGGCCACTACTACCAGTATCAGGTGGTGATCAAGCCGTCGCCGCCGGACATCCAGGACGTCTACCTCCAGTCGCTGGTGGCCATGGGCATCGACCTGGGCGAGCATGACGTGCGCTTCGTGGAGGACAACTGGGAGGGTCCCACGCTGGGCGCCTGGGGTCAGGGCTGGGAGGTGTGGGTCGACGGCATGGAGGCGACCCAGTTCACGTACTTTCAGCAGCTCGGCGGCGTCGATCTCGACCCCATCACCGTGGAGCTCACCTACGGCCTCGAGCGCCTGGCCATGTACCTGCAGGGCGTGGACAGCGTCTACGACCTCGTGTGGTCGACCTGGGAAGAGGACGGGCGCATGGTCACGGTGACCTACGGCGACGTGTACCGCGAGAACGAGCGCGAGTTCAGCCGCTACAACTTCGAGGTCGCCGACACGGAGCTCCTGTACCGTCACTTCCGCGAGCACGAGGCTGAGGCCGGGCGCTGCCTCGAGGCGCGCCTGCCCATCCCGGCCTACGACCACGTGCTCAAGTGCAGCCACGCCTTCAACATGCTGGACGCGCGCGGCGTGATCAGCGTCACCGACCGAACCATGCACATCGGCCGCGTGCGCGACCTCGCGCGCAAGGTGGCCACCCTCTACCTCGACGTCACCGCCGACGGGAGTGGGGCGTGAGCACCCTCCTCGTCGAGATCGGCTGCGAAGAGCTGCCGTACAAGGTGTGCGAGTCGGTGGTCCGGCAGCTCGACGGGCCGGAGGACGAGCCGGGACTCCTGGGCCGCCTGCTGGAGGAGGCGCGCCTGCTCGCGAGCGGCGCGACCTCGGTCCGCGTGCTGGTCTCGCCGCGGCGCATCGCCGCGCTGGTGGCCGACGTGCCCCCGCGCCAGACGCCGCTGGTGCAGGAGTTCCGCGGCCCCAGGGTGGAGGTCGCGTACGGCCCCGACGGCCGGCTGAGCAAGGCCGGTGAGGGCTTCGCGCGCTCGCGCGGGGCCCGGCCCGAGGACGTGCGACGCAGCGTGGTCGACGGCGCCGAGTTCGTCGTGGTCACGGTCGAAGCCGAGCGCCGCGACGCGGCCGCCGTGCTGCCGGACATCGTCGCCGGCGTGGTCCGCGGGCTGCAGATCGCGCGCGGCATGCGCTGGGGCAGCAGGCCCGCCGGCGAAGACGAGTTCCTGCGCTTCTCGCGGCCCATCCGCTGGGTGCTGTGCAAGCTCGGCGCCGAGACGGTCCAGGGCTCCTTCTACGGCCTTGCCTTCGGCGACGTCACGCAGGGCCACCGCGTCCTCGGGGCGCCGCTCGTGGTGGACACGGCCGATCACTACGAGAAGCATCTCCGCGAGCAGAAGGTCGTCGCCTCGCAGCACGAGCGCCGCCGCCTGATCGTCGAGGGCCTCGACGAGCGCGCGGCGGCGCTCGGCGGCCGCTGGTCGGACCCCGGCGACGTGCTCGCCGAGGCCGTGTACCTGGCGGAGTGGCCGAGCGTGGCCCGCGGCGCCTTCGCCGAACGGCATCTGCGCCTGCCCGACGCGGTGCTGGTGACCGCCATGCAGAGCCACCAGCGGTACTTCCCGGTGCGCGCCGCGGACGGCCGCCTGCTGCCGGCTTTCCTCTACGTGTCCAACGCCGACCTCGGCGCGGCCGCGGTCGTCACGCGCGGCAACGAGCGCGTGCTCGAGGGCCGCCTGGACGACGCCGAGTTCGCCTTCGACCGCGATGTGGCCGAGGGACTCGACACGATGGCCGACCGGCTGCGCGACGTCGTGTTCCACGAGAAGCTCGGTTCGCTCGCCGACAAGGCGGCGCGGCTTCAGGGGCTCGTCGCCGGTCTGGCCGCCGGGCCGCGCGCCGCGGGCGACTCCCCCGGCGGCAACGGCTCCGGCCCCTCGCTCGGGGAGACGCTGCGCACCGCGGCCCGCCTGGCCAAGGCCGACCTCGTGAGCCGGGTGGTCATCGAGTTTCCGGTGCTTCAGGGAGAGATGGGCGGCGTCTACGCCATCACCGGAGGCGCCGGCGAGCCCGTCGCCCGGGCGGTGGGCGAGCACTACCGGCCGCTCTCGGCCACGGCGCCCCTGCCGACCACGCTCCCGGGCGCGCTGCTCGCCGTCGCCGACAAGGCGGACAACATCGTCGGCGCCTGGGTGGCCGGGGCGAAGCCTTCGGGTTCGCGCGACCCCTACGGGCTGCGTCGCGCCGCCATGGGCGTCGTGCGCATCGCCCTCGAGTATGCCCTGCGCTTCCCGGTCGCGGGACTTCTGGCTTCGGCCGTCGACCAGTTCGAGCTGCAGGGGGTCGAAGGCCTGGACGCGGAGCGCCGTGGCGCCATCGTGGCCGAGACCGCGACCTTCGTGCGCGAGCGCCTGCAGGCGGTCCTGCTCGACGACGGCCTGCCTTACCCGAGCGTCGAGGCGGCGCTGGCCGCGCCTGCCGGCGACATCCCCGCCTTGGCGGCGCGCGCCCGCGCCTTCGCCGCGCTCGCCGGCCGCGACTTCTTCGAGGACGCGGTCACGGCCTACAACCGCTGCGCGGCGCTGGCCGCGAAGGCCGATCCGGCCGGGGTCCGCACGGTCGACCCGGCCCTGTTCGCCGCCGACGCCGAGCGCGAGCTGGCCGCGGCCTGCGAGGCCGCGCGCGGGCCGCTGCTCGAGGCGCTCGCGCACCTCGAGCTCGAGAGCGCGCTCAAAGAAGCGGCCGGCCTGCGGCCGGCCGTGGATCGCTACTTCGACGATGTGCTCGTGATGGACGAGGACGCCGCCGTCCGCGCCAACCGTCTGGCGCAGCTGGCGGCGGTCACGTCTCTCATCGGGCAGATCGGTGAGTTCAGCCGCCTGCCTCTGTCGCAGGCCTAGATTCGGGTCACTTCCCGGGAGGATCTTTGATGGCGAGCAAGCACGTCTACCGCTTCAGCGAGGGCAACAAGGACATGAAGGAACTGCTTGGCGGCAAGGGCGCCAACCTCGCCGAGATGACCGGCATCGGCTTGCCCGTGCCGCCCGGTTTCACGATCACCACCGAGGTCTGCAACTTCTACTCGGCCAACGCCGGCTACCCCGAGGGCGTGGACGGCCAGGTCGAGGCGGCGCTCGCCTCGCTCGAGGCCGATACCGGCAAGCGCTTCGGCGACGCCGCCAACCCGCTGCTGCTCAGCGTGCGCTCCGGCGCCCGCGCCAGCATGCCGGGGATGATGGACACCATCCTCAACCTCGGCCTCAACGACACCACCGTCGAGGGCGTCATCGCCACCACCGGTAACCCGCGCTTCGCCTACGACTGCTACCGGCGCTTCGTGAGCATGTACGGCGACGTCGTGCTCGGCTGCAAGCCCGAGAGCGAGGACGAGCAGGACCCGTTCGAGGAACTGCTCACCCAGATGAAGCAGGCGCGCGGGGCGGCCGCGGACACCGAGCTCTCGGCCGACGACCTCAAGGCGCTGGTCGGCCAGTTCAAGGCCGCCGTCAGGGAGCGCACCGGCAGCGACTTCCCGGACGACCCGCGGCAGCAGCTCTGGGGCGCGATCACGGCCGTGTTCGGCAGCTGGAACAACGACCGCGCCGTGGCCTACCGGCGTCTCTACGGCATCCCCGACGACTGGGGCACCGCCGTCAACGTGCAGACCATGGTCTACGGTAACACCGGCGACGAGAGCGGCACCGGCGTGGCCTTCACGCGCAACCCGGCCAGCGGCGAGGACGTCTTCTACGGTGAGTTCCTCGTGAACGCCCAGGGCGAGGACGTGGTCGCCGGCGTGCGCACGCCGCGTCCCGTGATCGAGCTCAAGGACGTGTTCCCCGCTGTCTACGACCAGCTCATCGAGGTGCGTAAGACGCTGGAGAGCGAGCTGCGCGACATGCAGGACTTCGAGTTCACCATCGAGAAGGGCCGCCTCTTCATGCTGCAGACGCGCAACGGCAAGCGCACCGGCCTCGCGGCCATCCGCATCGCCGCGGACATGGCCGACGAGGGTCTCATCACGCCGGTGGAGGCGCTCATGCGCATCGAGCCCGAGCAGCTCAACCAGCTGCTGCGGCCGATCTTCTCGCCCGTCGACAAGCTGCGTGCGGTGGAGGAGGGCCGGGTCCTTGCCAAGGGCCTGCCCGCCGGCCCCGGCGCGGCCACCGGCCGCGTCGTCTTCAACGCACCCGACGCGGTGGCGTGGGCGGAGCGCGACGAGCAGGTCCTGCTGGTCCGCGACTTCACCAGCCCCGACGACATCCGCGGCATGGACGCGGCCCAGGGCATCCTCACCGCCCAGGGCGGCATGACCAGCCACGCGGCGCTCGTCGCGCGTCAGATGGGCAAGGTCTGCATCGTGGGCTGCGGCGAGCTCGCCATCGACATGCCCGCGCGGCAGTTCGCCGTGGGGAGCACGGTGATCAAGGAGGGCGACTGGATCAGCATCGACGGCTTCACCGGAGAGGCCATCGCCGGCAAGCTCGAGACCATCCAGCCGGAGGTCCTGCAGGTGCTCCTCGAGGGGACGATGAAGCCCGAGGAGTCGCAGTCCTTCCGCTACTACCGCGAGATCATGGAGTGGGCCGACAGGGAGCGCACCATGCTGGTGCGCACCAACGCCGACCAGCCCGACCAGGCGGCCACCGCCATCGCCTTCGGCGCCCAGGGCATCGGCCTCTGCCGCACCGAGCACATGTTCTTCGGCGGCGAGCGCATCATGAGCGTGCGCGAGATGATCCTCGCCGACGACACCGCCGCCCGTGAGGCGGCGCTCGCCAAGCTCCTGCCGATGCAGCGCGACGACTTCGCCGGCATCTTCCGGACCATGGGCGACCGCCCGGTGACGATCCGCACCCTGGACCCGCCGCTGCACGAGTTCCTGCCGCACGACGTCGAGGACACGGCCAAGACGGCCGCCGCGCTCGGCGTGAGCGAGGCCGTGGTCGCGGCCAAGGTCGAGGACCTGCACGAGAGCAACCCGATGCTCGGCCACCGCGGCTGCCGCCTCGGCATCGCCTACCCGGAGATCACGGCGATGCAGGTGCGCGCCATCCTCGAGGCCGCCTGCCTCGTGAAAAAGGAGGGCGCCGAGGTGCACCCCGAGATCATGATCCCGCTCGTGGGCATCAAGGACGAGCTCGACAACCAGGCGGCCGTCGTGCGCCGGGTCGCGGAGGCGGTGTTCGCCGAGCAGGGCGTGACCGTGGACTACCTGGTCGGGACGATGATCGAGATCCCCCGCGCGGCGCTCACCGCCGGGCGGATCGCCGAGGTCGCGGAGTTCTTCAGCTTCGGCACCAACGACCTCACGCAGATGACCTTCGGCGTGAGCCGCGACGACGCCGGCAAGTTCCTGCCCACGTACCTGCGCGAGCAGATCTGGCCCGCCGACCCGTTCGCGACCCTCGATCAGGAGGGCGTCGGGCAGCTCGTCGAGATCGGCATCGAGAAGGGCCGCGCTGCGCGCCCGCGGCTCAAGGTCGGCATCTGCGGCGAGCAGGGCGGCGACCCGGCCACCGTGAAGTTCTGCCATCGGGCGGGGATGGACTACGTGAGCTGCTCGCCGTTCCGGCTGCCGGTGGCCCGTCTCGCCGCCGCGCAGGCCGCCATCGAGGAGCGCGGCGACCTGCAGCTCGAGAAGTAGGCGGTCGGCGGGGCGTGGCCAAGCTGGGCCGCGAGCTCGCGAGAGCTCTGGCGGACGGGCGCGAGGTGCGCCTGCGCACGGCGCAGGCGCGGGACGCGCGCGCGCTCGCGGCGCTCATCGACCGAATCGCCGCGGAGGAGCGCGTGACGCTGCTCGTGCTCCCCGGTCAGGTGGACGCGCGCACCTGGCGGCGGCGCATCGCCGACGCCGCCGCCGACCCGCGCGCTCTCACCCTGGTGGCGCTCGTCGACGGCCGGCTCGCAGGCAACCTCGGCGTACGCCCGGACCCGCACCCCTGCTCGGGGCACGTCGCCTGGATCGGCATGTCGGTCGGGGCGGAGTGGCGCGGCATCGGTGTCGGCCACGCCCTGCTCGAGGTCGCGGCGGACTGGGCCGGCGGCCACGGCGTGACCAAGCTCGCGCTCAGCGTGTTCCCCCACAACCAGCGCGCCGTGGGCTTCTACCAGCGCAACGGCTTCGTGCGCGAGGGGCTGCGCCACGCGCACCTCGCGCGTGCCGGGCGGTACTATGATGAGGTGCTCATGGCGCGCTTCCTCACACCACTGGCCTGAGGCGATGGATCGCCGCCGCAACGCCCTCATCGCCGTCGCCGTCGGGTTCGTCGTCCTCGCGGCCGTGCCCGTCGTGGTCACCTTCGGCCTCGGCTGGCTGCACCTCCCGGCCGTCCAGCCCTCGGGCAAGCCGGCCGTGCCCGACGCGACGCCGCCGGAGGCCTGGGCGCTGTTCGCCGTGCTCTACGGCGCCTGGCTGGTCGCGCTCACCATCGGACTCGTGTGGGCGAACGACCGTATCGGCTACCACTGGCAGCCGCCGGAGCGCGAGCGACGCCCGAGCAAGAAGGAGCGCCGCCGGCGCGCGGCGACGATGAGCGTCATAGGCGCCGAGCAGGAGGCGCGCGTCGCCGCCGAGCTGCGCCGGCGCAAGGCCAAGGCGCTGGCCGGCGGTCCCGACGGCGCAGCCGGCCCGGGTAACGGCGGCAAGGGCGGCCCCTAGCATGCCGCTGATCGCGCGGGCCAGCATCGACCAGGTGCAGGCGGCCGCCGACATGGTCGAGATCGTCGGTCAATACACCGAGCTGCGCAAGGCGGGCGCCAACTACAGCGGCCGCTGCCCGTTCCACGAGGAGCGCACGCCGTCGTTCTCGGTGAATCCTGCGGAGAAGCTCTTCTACTGCTTCGGCTGCGGCGCCGGCGGCAACCTCTTCGGCTTCGTGCAGCAGAAGGAGAACCTCGACTTCGCCGCCGCCGTGGAATACCTGGCCGACAGGTACGGCATCGCCCTCGAGTACGAGGAGACGGACCCTCGCGGCGAGGCGGAGCGCCGCCGCCGCGAGCGCCTGCGCGCTCTGCTGGAACAGGCGACGGCCTACTACGAGCGCGTCCTCTGGGAGGGCAAGGCGGCGGCCGCGGTGCGCGAGTACCTCGCCGGCCGCGGCCTGGGCGAGGAGGTGTGCCGGCAGTTCCGCGTCGGCTACAGCCGGCCCGGCTGGGACACGCTGCGCGCCGCCGCCGGAGCCGGCAAGTTCACCGACGCGGAACTGCTGGACGCGGGCCTCGTCGTCCCCGGCCAGCAGGGGCGGCCGTACGACCGCTTCCGCGGCCGCCTCATGTTCCCGCTCGCCGACGACCGCGGGCGCACGCTCGGGTTCGGCGCCCGGACCCTGGGCGACGAGAAGCCCAAGTACCTGAACTCGCCCGAGACGCCCCTCTACCACAAGAGCGAGGCGCTCTTCGGGCTGCACGCCGCCAAGGCGGCCGCCGCGCGTGAGGACCGCGCGTACGTCGTCGAGGGCTACACCGATGTGCTCGCGCTCGTCCAGGGCGGCGTGCGCAACGTCGTCGCCAGCATGGGGACCGCGCTCACCGAGCAGCAGCTCACGCGCCTCTCGCGGCTCACCAGGAACCTCTACCTGTGCTTCGACGCCGACGCCGCCGGCGTCGGCGCCATGAGCCGGGCCCTCAGCCTGGGGCGCAGGCTGGGGCTGGCGCTGCACGTGGTGCGCGTGCCGGACGGGCTGGACCCCGCCGACTACGTGCTCTCGGGGGCGGGGGCCGACGGGTTCCGCGCGCTTGCCGACGACGCGCAGACGCTGCTACAATTCCACGTCCGCTTGGCGCTCACCGCCCACGACCTCGACAGGCCCGACGGAAGGGCACGCGCGTTCGCGCGACTCAGAGGGGTCCTTGCAGAGGCGGCGACGCCGATCGAGCGCGACGAGGAACTGCGGTACATCGCCGATCGCCTGCAGCTCTCAGCCGAGAGCGTGAGGTACCTGCTGGCGGGCGGCGCGGGCTCTGCCGACGGCGGAGACGCCGCCCCGCAGGCCGGCCGCGAGCCGCCGGACGGCGGCGGGCGGGCGGCCGCCATGGGCGGCGCCCACGAGCTCGAGGTGCGCTTCCTCGCCGGCTGTCTGGCGCAGCCCGACAAGGGCCGAGTCGTGCTCGCCGGCGTGGACGAGAGCTTCTTCGCCTCTGGCGAGACGCGCGACGCGTTGCGCCTCGTCAAGGCGCGGTTGGCGCTTGACGCGGCGGGGAATACGGTGCAAGCGCCGGAGAACGCCGTGAACGAAGACGAGGCCGGAGAGGGCCTCGCTGAGATCGTGGTACGTGCCGGCCGCGAGCGCTTCACGGCCAACGTCGTCGAAGAGCTCTTCCTGCGTCTGCAGGAGGCGCAGGCGGGCAGACTCATCGCGAGGATCAAGCGTCACGGCGAAGAGTGACGAGACGGCAGCGCAGGGCAGAGAACTGGCGAGGCTTCAGGCCGCGCGACGGCGGCTCAGGGATGCGATCCGTGCGATCCCGGTCGACGATGAGCCCGACGAAGGCTAGGTGAACGCACACTTGACCGAACCAGCAGAAGACCGCAGCAGGCCCGCCGAGTCGGCGGAGCTGGCCATCGACGAGGTGCGCCTGCTCGTCGAGGAGGGGCGCGAGCAGGGCTACCTGGCGAGCGAGCACATCGCCGACGCCCTGCAGGACGTCGAGCTCACTGCAGATCAGATCGACGGCATCTACAACCTGTTCGCCGACCTCGGCATCGACATCCTCGAGGGCGAGAGCCCGGCTGCCGACGAGGGCCCCGACGCCAAGCCGGAAGAAGAGGTCATCCCCAAGCTTGACCTCTCGGTGAAGACGCCCACCAACGACCCGGTGCGCATGTATCTCAAGGAGATCGGCAAGGTCCCGCTGCTCACCGCCGAGGAAGAGGTGTCGCTGGCCAAGCGCATCGAGCGCCGCGACATGGAGGCCAAGCGCAAGCTGATCGAGGCCAACCTGCGTCTCGTCGTGTCCATCGCCAAGCGCTACGTCGGCCGAGGCATGCTGTTCCTCGACCTCATCCAGGAAGGCAACCTCGGGCTCATCCGCGCCGTCGAGAAGTTCGACTACCGCAAGGGCTACAAGTTCAGCACCTACGCCACCTGGTGGATCCGCCAGGCGATCACGCGCGCCATCGCCGACCAGGCGCGCACCATCCGCATCCCGGTGCACATGGTCGAGACCATCAACAAGCTCATCCGCGTGCAGCGCCAGCTCCTGCAGGACATCGGCCGCGAGCCCACGCCCGAGGAGATCGCCGCCGAGATGGGCACGACGCCACTGAAGGTGCGCGAGATCCTCAAGATCAGCCAGGAGCCGGTGAGCCTCGAGACGCCGATCGGCGAGGAAGAGGACTCGCAGCTCGGCGACTTCATCGAGGACGAGGACGCGACCATGCCGGTGGAGGCCGTGAGCGAGATCATGCAGAAGGAAGAGCTCAACATGGTCCTCGGCACGCTCACCCATCGTGAACGAAAGGTGATCGAGCTGCGTTTCGGACTCAAGGGCGAGCATCCGCGTACCCTCGAAGAGGTCGGGCAGAAGTTCGGCGTAACGCGCGAGCGCATCCGCCAGATCGAGGCCAAGACGCTGGCCAAGCTCAAGGCGTATCGCGACTCGCAACGTCTGCGCGACTTCCTCGACTGACGTCCACAAGACCGACCGTTCCGGCCCGTGAGCGCCGCAGTACGTGTGTCGCGGGCGCGACAACCGGGAATCGTCTGTCCCGGACAGAGAGAGCGTGATAGCCGGTGGCGCGCGTCGCGCGGCACCGGCTGAGTCGCGCCAAGGAGAACTGCATGGCAAAGGCTACAGACCAGCAACACCAGCCGCCGGCGGGCGAACCGCTGGAGGCGAGCATCCCTGAGATCGGCGATCTCGTCACCGAGGGGCGCGAGCAGGGCTACCTCTCGGCCGCCAGGGTGCGCGAGGCGCTCGAGGACGTGGAGATCAGCGCCGAGGCGTTCGATGAGCTTCTCGT
Source organism: uncultured Thermoleophilia bacterium (assembly GCA_963709845.1). GTDB lineage: Bacteria > Actinomycetota > Thermoleophilia > UBA2241 > UBA2241 > CAIXSE01. The sequence continues at coordinate 570,397 of CAVPXV010000006.1, read as the reverse complement.
CCAGCTCCACGACCTCGGCATCGACGTGCTCGAGGAGGACGAGGGCCGCGAGCCTGAGCCGGCGGAGGGGGACGTCGCGGAGGCCGAGCAGGCCGCCCCGCGTGAGCTCGACCTTTCGGTCAAGACGGCGACCAGCGACCCGGTGCGCCTGTACCTGCGCGAGATCGGCAAGGTCAAGCTGCTCACGGCCGAGCAGGAAGTCTCCCTGGCACGGCGCATCGAGCGCGGCGACGCGGCCGCCAAGCGGCAGCTCGTGGAGGCCAACCTGCGCCTCGTCGTGTCCATCGCGCGGCGCTACGTGGGCCGCGGGATGACCCTTCTCGACCTCATCCAGGAGGGCAACCTCGGGCTCATCCGCGCCGTCGAGAAGTTCGACTACCGGCGCGGGTTCAAGTTCAGCACCTACGCCACCTGGTGGATCCGCCAGGCGATCACGCGTGGCCTCGCCGACCAGGCGCGCACCATCCGCATCCCGGTGCACATGGTGGAGACCATCAACAAGCTCATCCGTGTGCAGCGCCAGCTCCTCCAGGACACCGGCCACGACCCCACGCCGGATGAGCTCGCCGCCGAGATGGGCATCACGCCCGACAAGGTGCGCGAGATCCTCAAGATCAGCCAGGAGCCCGTGAGCCTCGAGACGCCGGTCGGCAACGAGGGCGACTCGGAGCTGGGCGACTTCCTCGAGGACGAGGCCGCGCCGGCGCCGGCGGCGGCGGTGCAGGGCATCGTCCAGAACGAGGAGCTGTGCTCGGTGCTGGGCACGCTGACGACGCGCGAGCGCCGCGTGCTCGAGCTGCGTTACGGGCTCGCCGACGGCAAGCCGCTGACGCTCGAAGAGGTCGGGCAGAAGTTCGGCGTCACGCGCGAGCGCATCCGCCAGATCGAGGCCAAGACGCTGGTCAAGCTCAAGTCGTGCCGCGGGGCGCGCCACCTGCGCGATTTCCTCGACTGACTCACCGGCCCGGTCGACGGGCCGGGCGCCGGCGGAGAGCGGCCGACAAAGAGACTGGAGCGATGATGGAGACGCGCGTCCTGCTGGTGTTCCCCGGCTCGTTGTACGGAGCTGGCTGGGCCGGTGGACCGCGCGTCAAGCCGGAGCTCGTCGGGCTCTCCACGGAGCTCCGGCGCCGCGGCTTCGCCGTGGACGTGCTCGACCTCGAGGTGGAGTTCGGCAACCCGGCGGACGAAGCGGCGCGCGAAGCTTTCCTGGCGCGTGCCGCCGAGGCTCTGGACTCCAGGCCCGCCGACCTTGTCGTCATCTCCTGCTGGTCGGCGCTGCAGTACGCCGCCGCCGTGGCCGTCGCGGAGCGCGTGCGCCGGTCCCAGCCCGGCGCCGTGATCGCGGTGGAGGGCTACCACGTCTCGGTGCGGCCAGACGACTTCAACGACGAGGGCGCGCCCTTCGACTGGCTCATCGTCGGCGAGGCCGAGAACGCCGTCGCCACGGTCGCCGGCCAGATCGCCGCCGGTGACCGCGAGACCGGTGCCTGCCGCTCCCTCGAGGGGGCGCCGTTCGCGCTCGACGCCGCGCACGCCCCCGACTACTCCGCCTACCCGTACGCGGCGCCCGAGCTCCCGGAGCTCGGCGTCTTCCTGAGCCGCGGCTGCCCCTACAACGCCCCCGCCTGCCTGCTGCGCCCGGGCGGCGGCGGCTGGCACGCGTATCCGCCGCACGTGGCCGTCGCGCTGCTGCAGGGGCTCGCCGACCTGCGGCCAGGCCGCCTCGACGTCCTCGATCCGGCCTTCGGGTACGACGCGCTGTGGCGCCACGCCGTGCTCGACGGGCTGGCGTCGGCCGACCGTCGCGACCTCGCGATCATCGTGGCCGGCAGGCCTGCCGACCTCACTCGCGAGGACGTCGACAGACTGTACGCGGCGCGCGTCGGCCTCCGCCTCGACGTCGGCACGCTGTCGCGTGAGCTGCTGTCGCGCACGGGCCAGGCGCCGCAGCCGCCCAAGGCCGTGGACCATGTCCTCGACCTGCTCACCTACGCCAATGCGAAGGGGCTGGTGACCGTGGCGTCGTTCACGTTCAACCAGCCGGGCGAGACGCGGGCGACGGCGGCGGAGACGCTCGACGCCCTGGAGAGCTTCGTCGACGCCGCGCCCAACACGTCGATCTTCCTGCAGGCGCAGGCGTGGGCGTTCCTGCCCGCCGGCGACGCCGCGGCCGACGTCGAGGCGCCGGCGGCGCGCTTCGGCACGCGCATCGCGCGGCCTGAGTGGTGGAAGGAGGCCGCGTCCGCCGAGCCGGCCGCCAAGGCGGTCGTGGCCAGCCGCGAGCTCGCCGACCTGGCGCCCGGCGACGAGGGCTACTGGCGGCCGCGGTTCGAGGAGCTGCACGCGCGCCTCGACGCCAAGCTGACCGCCGAGGCACGGCGCGGCCTGCGCAGCCACGAGACCGTCGGTTCGTCGGCCGCGGGCGTGCCGCACGGCTGGTGGGTGGAGGCGCGCTGGCATTGAGCGCGCGTCCGGGCGCCGGCGCCCCGCCGGCGCGCCGCCGGCACGTTTGTCGCGCCGCGGTGGGTGGCCTATAATCCTTCGGCTACAGCGGTCCTCGGTAGCTCAATGGTAGAGCATTCGGCTGTTAACCGAAGGGTTGTAGGTTCGAGTCCTACCCGAGGAGCCACCTTTTCAGAAGCGTGCCGCAGTGGGCTGGTTCCAAGCTCCTCTGCGGCACTTCCTTAGGGCCTCTCGCAGGCCCGCGTACTCCAAACGTACTCGGTAGCCGGCGACTGCTCCCGGCAGCGGCGATCATAGCCGCGACGAGCAGCGCGGCCTCCCGCTGCACGTCGGGAAGCACGTGGCTGCAGGTGTCCATCGCGAGCTTGCTGTTCGCGTGCCCCAGTCGCTCCTGCACGACCTTGGGGTGGACATAGGCAGCCTTCTCGATCCCACGGCGCCGCCCCCACCTGCTGAAGGTGGGGCCATGAGGGCTTGGCTAGGTCGGCTTCTACACAAGCGCGTAGTCCTTGCCATGCCGAATGCCGCAGCGAAGCGGAGACACGCACAAGCTTCGACGGTCCAGAAGTGGTTGCCGTCTCCGGGAGACCATCGGTCCTTCGCGCTTCCTTCTCCTCCTCGCGGGTACACACCGAGGGACCACGGAGCCCGCGTGGGGCGGGCGCAGGCGGAGGAGGAATCATGAGCGACACGCTCGAGGAAGCCAAGGACGAGGCGCGGGCGGACGGGTTCGGCGACGGCATCGTCAAGCTCGCCGACCGTCTCGGAGGGTCGGCCAAAGCCTCGACGGTGTTCGGCGACCCGGTGGAGCGCGACGGGGTGACGGTGATCCCCGTGGCGCGCGTGCGCTGGGGCGTCGGCGGCGGCAGCGGGCGCGGCCGGGGCCGCGGGCGCGGCAAGAGCGAAGAGGCCGAGCAGAACGAAGGCACGGGAGGCGGCGGGGGTGTGCAGGCCTCGCCGCTCGGCTTCATCGAGCTGCGCGGCGGTCAGGCGCGCTACCGGCGTGTCAACGACCCGTTGCGCCTCGCGGTCGCCGCCCTCATCCTGCCCGTGTCGCTGACGGCGGGCGCCGTCGTCACGATCGTCACCTTGGGCGTCGTGGCGCGCTCCATGCGCGGTATGATCCACGCGCCGCACTGGCGGCGCCCGGAATAGACGCGCCGGACAGCGGCACCCCTCCGGCCTGTCGCAAACGGCCATGTGTCGGTTCGGGGCTGGCGAGCGGCGCGCAGGTAGACTGGTGCTCCACGCACAGGGACAACCGTGATCTGGAGGGGTACCGATGAGCCTGACTTCTGCCCTGGCGGCCACACTCGACAAGGCAGTCCGAGACGCCGACGCGGTGGCCGACGATATCCTGCTCTCGCGGGACCTCAAGACGGTGGCTGAGAAGATCGTCGAGCGCCACGCAGTTGAGCCGGTCCGCCTCCATCGGGTCGTGATCGACACCCCGCGCGCGACGAAGATGGCCGTGCCCGGCGAGCCCGGGCTGGAGGAACCGGGAGGCTCGCCCGTCGTCGTGCGCGGGACAGCCGTGGAGTTGTGGGTGGCGATCGACGGCGCCGAGACTATGGCGCTGGCCGCCGAGGACGACGAAGACCTTCGCCACGCCGGGGTGAGCGTGGACGAGGAGAAGCAGCGGATCGTAGTGCGGTACGTTTCCGAGCGCCCTCTGGCGAACGCCGCCAACCGCCACTTCGACGAGTCCCTGCGCCTCATCGAGAAGGAAGTGGAGGCCGTCAACCGCCAGGTGGCCGAGTTCAACGAAGCCCTTGAGGCGGCCGTCCGCAAGGAGCTCGAGGAGTGCAAGACCCAGGCCGAGACGCGAGCGACCTTTGCCGCCGGACTCAAGCTGCCGGATTCCTACGAGCGCTGGTGGGGCCGGCCTTAGGGCTGCTCGCGAGCGCGGGGCGGGGCCGCTCCCTGTCGGTCCCGCCCCCGGGGACGTGCGCTGAGGTGAGGCGGCGCGGGACGCGATGTCCCTTGCCGCCTCATCGATCACGTGAGGTCGTAGGCGGTCTCTCCGAACTCCCCCTCGTCCAGGCCCCTGAGCTCCACCGAGTCGGGCACGCGGATCGGGCCGAACACGTTGATCAACTTGAGGATCAGGTAGGTGGCGACGAACGAGTAGGAGGCACAGACGAATGTGGCCAGCACCTGCCAGCCGAAGAACGTCCAGTGGCCGGTGATGAGGCCTTGGCCGCCGGTCGGGTTCGTCGCGTAGGTCGCGAACACGCCAAGCAGGATGGCGCCCATGAAGCCGCCGACGCCGTGGGCGGCCCACACGTCGAGGGCGTCGTCCCACTTCATGTGCCTCACGAAGAGGGCCGCGCCGTAGCACACCGAGCCGGCCAGCAGGCCGACGATGAACGCGGCCCAGGTGGGGACGTAGCCGGCGCAGGGCGTCACGCAGGCGAGGCCGCAGACCGCGCCGGTGAACGCGCCGACGAGGCTCGGCCTGCCCTCCTTCCACCAGCTGATCGCCAGCCAGGTGCACATCGCGATCGAGCCGGCGATGTCGGTGTTGACCCAGGCTTGGGCGGCGTAGCCGCTGGCGGCGTAGCCGTCGCCGCCGTTGAAGCCGAACCAGCCGAACCACAGGAGTCCGGTGCCGAGGGCCACGAACGCCAGGTTGTGCGGCAGGCCGCGCTCACCAGGGCCGAACTTGCGCCGGCCCACCACGAACACGGAGGCGAGGGCCGCAAAGCCGGCGCTGACGTGCACCACGAGGCCGCCGGCCCAGTCGCGCACGCCGTGCTGCGCGAGCCAGCCGCCGCCCCAGATCCAGTGGACGAACGGGATGTACACGATGATGCTCCAGAGCACCAGGAACCAGAGGTAGCTCTTGAACTTGACGCGGTCCGCGAAGGCGCCAGTGATCAGCGCCGGGGTGATGATGGCGAACATCTCCTGGTAGACGAAGTGCGCCTGCGCGGGGATGGTGGGGGCCCACGGCCCGGGCAGGTGCCCGACGCTCGTGAGCACCACCCAGTGCAGGTTGCCGATGACTCCGCCGATGTCGCTCGAGAAGGCGAGTGAGTAGCCGAAGAACACCCAGATCGTGGTCACGACGCCCATCGAGATGAACGACTGCATCATGATCGCCAGGAAGTTCTTGCGGCGCACCAGGCCCCCGTAGAAGAACGCGAGGCCCGGGGTCATCAGCGCCACGAGCGCGGCGCAGATGAGGACGAACGCAGTGTCGCCCGTGTTGATGGTGAGGCCGCCCATGCGGATCCCCTCCTATGAACGTGCCTGGAGCGCGGGATCGGGACCCTCAAGGGAGTACGTCGGCGAACCTCACCCATGACCCAGACTCTGGCCGGGCGTCGATGGGGATCCCCTCCAGCCATCTAGCCCGATTGGCGAGATTCTCACAGTTTGTGAAGGGGCGAGCAAGACTCCGGATGGGCCTGCCCGGATGGCGCCCGAGCGCCATTCTGGCGCCGCCGAAAGTGCCGCGTCACGCAGGGGCCGGGGCCGGTGAGCACTGCCGGCCCCGGCGATCGGCCCCCGCACCGTCACGTGGCGGGGAGGTAGCCGGCGGCGGAACCAGCCGCGTTGGCCGCCGCGTCAGCCGAGGATCAGGCGCTGCGGGTCGACGTCGTCGCGCAGGATGCGCAGCTCCTCGGCGGTCGGCGGTACCGCCATAGTGGAGCGTGAGACGTCGAGCGCGAAGCCGGTGTTCTCCTGCACCTGCTCCGGCGTCACGCCCTCGTAGCGCTCGGCCAGGTACATCTCGTGGGTCTCGTCCGCGAACTTGAGCACGCAGAGGTTGGTGACCACGGCGATGGGGCCGCCGCGCCGGTAGCCGGCGTGCCTGCGCGAGTCGCCGCCGCTCAGCCAGCCCGGCGTCGTGAGGTAGTCGAGCTGCTCCACGAACTTCCTCACGCCGTGCCGCATGAAGACGATGTAGCCGCTGGCCAGTGAGCCGGCGTCGCAGGCGCCGCCGCTGCCGCTGAAGCGTACGGTGGGGTGGTGGTAGTCGCCGATCACCGTGGAGTTCATGTTGCCGTAGCGGTCGATCTGGGCGGCGCCGAGGAAGGCGATGGTGTGCAGGCGCCGGTTGGCGACGTAGCTGAACGCCTCCACCAGCCCGGCGTTGAGGTTGCTGAACGCCATCACGCGCGGGTCGGCCACGGCCATCGGCAGCTCGTCCAGCGTCGGGCCGATGCCGCCCGTCTCGAAGAAGATGTGCGCGTGCGGGGCGTGGATGCGCTTGGCGACGGTCGCCGCCAGCATCGCCACGCCGGTGCCCGCAAAGAGCACGTCGCCGTCCTTGATGAAGCGGCCGGCGGCGATCGCCATCATCTCGCGCGGCGTGTAGGCGGGGCCGGCGGCCGCGCCCCGAGTCTTCTGCGCGTCGCTCATCGCCCTCACCTCCGGTCCAGGCCGGGCGCGTAGCCGGCGACGGTGTTGGCCCTGATGTGCGTCAGCTGCGCGCCGCCGATCTTGTCGAGGTAGGCGTCCCAGTCCGCGACGCCGTACACCCACTCCTCCAGATAGGCGTTCCAGGTCTCGTCGTCCCTGGCCACGGCCTTGTAGTGGTTGAGGTGGACGGGGTCGTAGTCGTAGAAGTAGCGGCACGCCGTGGGGTGGGCCCCATAGGGCACGGGCGCCACGGCGTCCACCAGGAACGGCGGCAGGGCGTTCTGGTCCGGGTCCAGCCGCAGATAGCTCTCGGGGACGATCTCCTCGCAGGTGACGATGACGGCGCTCGCCGCCTTGCACTGCTCGAGGTCGGCGAAGGTGAGGCCCTTGATGCGCACCGTGCCGTCCGTGCTCACCTGCTGCGCGTGGATGATGGAGACGTCCGGGGTCAGGGCGGGGAGGAGGACGACCTCGTCGTCCTCGCGGCCGAACGGGTCGTCGATGACGATCACCTTCTCGCGCGGGACGCCCGGTTCGCCGCGCAGCTCAGGCGGGAAGCCGCGCTTCTCGACGACGTCGGTCCCCAGGCCCGACTTGCTGGGGATGAAGGGCACGCCCAGCGCGCCCGCCAGGAAGCGCAGGCTCATCATGTTGTTGGTGTAGTCCTCCACCAGTACCTCGCCGCGCTCGACGGCCTTGCGGAAGCGGATGCAGGTGGGTGCGAAGCGGCCGTTGCCGCCGTAGGCGATGTCGAGGCGGCGCACGCAGCCGGCGCCGACGAGGACGTCGAGCGCCTGCCCGTTGGAGTGCGCCACCAGGTGCAGGTCCCTGACACGGCGCCGCGCGATCTCGTAGACGACGGCCATCGGGTTGCGGTTGATGGTGAAGCCGCCGACGGCGATCTGGCAGCCGTCGGGCACGAAGCGTGCGACGGCTTCGGCGACGCTCATGAGCTTGCCGTCGAGCCCGTTGTGTCCCGCCATTCCGTCCCCTCCTCCAGTCTGCGGGGGCTCCGTTGACGCGAAAGCCCCCAGCGAGCACGGTGCGCTCAGCTGGGGGACAGGGCCTGACGGAGGGGCCGATGGGAATGCCGCCGGCCCGGGCCATGTGGCAGCGGCATCATGATACACGGGGGCTCCGGCGATGCAACAGAGCCGGGCGTGGCCTGTGCTAGCATGCGGGCACCATGAACGACACCGGCTTCCTGTTCTCGGGCTACGCGCGCCTCCCCCAGGACGTCTCTCACCAGGCGCTCTACAAGCGCGTCGGCGTCGTGGTGGAGGTGGACGACGCCGGCGTCATCGTGGCCGCCAGCACCTCGCTGATCATGGACACGGCGCGCGAGTTCTTCGCCAGGCTCATCGTCGGGCGTTCCGTCCTCACTGAGCGCCCCGAGATCGAGGCTGTGATCCGCTACCGGTACCGGGGTCACTCCCAGGGCGCGCTCCTCTCGGCCCTCGGCAAGGTGTTCGAGGCCGTCGATCAGTCACCGCTCGTGCTCGGCCGGGCCGCCGCCCCCCTCACCAGCGCGCGCGAGAAGGACGCCGGCACCGAGACCTACGGCTGAGGGACCGGCGCGCCGGATGCGGCGCGGCGGCGCTCCCGCCGGGTCAACGCGCCGGCGACTGTCCACCCACCCGCGCAGCGACGCTCGCCGGTCGTGTATCTCATCTCACCCGAAATGGGTGACGATGCCCTTCGTTCTTCGCACGTAGGGTTCCCGCGAGGAGTCCGTCAAGGCGATCCAGGGGGGAACGATGAACCTCGACTTCCGCAGCGACATGATCCTGGCCGGAGCGCGCGAGTTCGAGCAGGCGCATCACGACGGCCACGCCTGCGGCGAGTGCCGCTTCGCGCAGATGTTCGCGGTCCAGCCGCGGGCGCTGTGCACGCACCCGGGCGCCGAGTACGCAGGCCGGGTGCTCCCGGCCGCCCGGCCATCGTGCCGCAGCTTCTCGGCGCGCCCGGCCGACGCGCTCGAGCTGGCGCAGTTCCTTGCTCCGGTCGGCGCGCCGGCGCCGGTCGCCTGGCCGCAGTACGCGCACGTCGCCTAGAGCCGGGCGCCGGACCTGCTGAGCGGCCCCACGGCACGAGGAGGGCGTCGTGAAGAGGAAGACTGCGCACGCGGTGCGCATCAACGAGAAGGTCACGCGGCTGCCCACGGCGGCGGCGACGCGCCTCTACGTCTGCGCCGAGTGCCGGCATGCGCAGCTGTTCGCCGTGCAGCCGCGGGCGCTGTGCACGGCGAACGACGGCGCCTGCGCGGGCCAGGTCGTGTTCGCCGGGCAGCCGGCGTGTTCGGCGATGAGCCCCCGCAAGGGCGTCGACTTCTCGCTGGCGCTGTGTGCGCGCGCGGCAACGCCGTTCAATGGTGGGCGTTGAGCCACCGCGGTAGACTGAGGCCGCGGGGCGGATGCGCCCTGCATGGGGAGGGACGAAGTGGCGGTTCGCAAGCGATCATCCGCGGACAGCACTGAGGAACGGGTGCGGGCGCGCTGGCGCGCCGCGGCGCGGCCGGACCAGGCGGCCGTGCCGGCCAAACTGCGCGCGCCTCGGGCGACGCTCCCATCGGTGCAGCGGCGCGCCCTCATCTCCGGGCTCGAGGCGTCCTCCCAGCCTCTCGTCCTCGTTTGCGCGCCCGCTGGGGCGGGGAAGACCACGACCTTGCGCCAGTGGGCGGAGGCGGACGCTCGTCCCAGTGCCTGGCTTCAGCTCGACGCGGCCGATGATGACCCTGTCGTCCTGCTGCAGTACCTGAGCCGGACCCTGCTGACCGTGACGGGCCTTGACCCGGCGGTCGCTGAGCTGCTTACGCTGCCGGTGCCGCCGGTGCGCGAGCGCGTCCTGCCCATGCTCGAAGACGCGCTCGCCGCCGCTGGTCCCTTCGTGCTCGTCCTCGACGACGCGCATACTCTGCAGGGCGAGAAGAGCTGGGAGGTCGTCGCCCTCGTGCTGCGCAGTCTGCCTCCGGGCGCCCAGCTCGCGCTGGGGTCGCGCAGCGACCCGCCTCTGCCTCTCGCACGCCTGCGCGCGGCCGGTGAGCTCGCGGAGCTGCACATGCAGCAGCTCGCGCTCGACCGCGGCGAGGCCGCGGAGTTCGTGGCGCTGCACGGCTGCCAGGTGGATGCGGCAGGCGTCGACGCCCTGCTCGCCGCCACAGAGGGCTGGGCGGCGGGCATGCGGCTGGCCTGCCTCGCGGGTGCCGGACGCCCGGCGTCGGAATGGCTGCCGCAGGTGCGCGGCGGACGCCGCGAGATCGCCGCCTACCTCACGGCCGAAGTCCTGAGCGCCCAGCCGCCCGAGGTGCAGGACTTCCTCCTGCGTACCTCCGGCCTGGACGAGCTCACGCCGTCGCTCTGCAGCGCGGTGACGGGGCGAGACGACGCCGGCGAGCTCCTCGCGTACGTGGCGCGCGAAGAGTTGTTCATCGTCCCGCTCGGCGACGACACCGACCGCTACCGCTATCACCAGCTGTTCGCCGAGATGCTCGACGGCGAGCTCGAACGCCGCCGGCCCGGCGAGCGCGCCGAGCTCCACCGCAAGGCGGCCGGCTGGTACGCGGAGCGGGACGATCCCGATGCGGTCGTGCGCCACCTGCTGGCCGCCGGCGACGTCGTCGACGCCGGGAACGTCGTGGCGTCGGCCTGGACCACGCTGTGGAGCCGGGGCCAGGCGGAGACGGTGAAGCGCTGGCTTGGGTACTTCGCCGATCGGCAGATCCTCGCGCAGCCGGCGCTGACGCTCACCGCCGGCTGGGTGTTCACGGCCCTCGACGATCGCAAGCTGGGCGAGCGCTGGGGCAGAGCCGCCTGCAGCGCGCGCATGGACGACGGCCCCTCGCCCGATGGCGCCACTTCCCTGAAGTCCTCGCAGGCGCTGCTGCGCGCCACCGTCGGGCCCGACGGCGTGCGCCGGATGCGCGAGGACGCCGAGCTCGCAGCGGGGTTCGAGGCGGCGCCGGGCACCAGCTGGTACGCGGACGCCCAGGTGGCGCTCGGCGTAGCGCGCTGGCTGAGCGGATCGGCCCAGCGGGCCCTGCATCCCCTCGCCGTCGGGGTCCGCGAAGGCTCGGTCTACAACCCCTCGGCGGAGCTGGCGGCGATGGGCGTGCTGGCCCTCATCGCCGCCGACGAGGGGGATTGGGATGCCGCCGAGGAGTACGAGGCGCGTGCCTCCGCCCGGCTCGCCGAGCTCGGCTTCGGCACACATCGGCGCTGCCTGCCGATGCTCCTCGCGCGGGTGCGGGTGCTGGCTCGCGACCCCGACGCCGACGTCGGCGCGGCCGTGGCCGACGTGGACGCCCTGCTCGGCCACATGGTCTCGCATCCGTGGATGGAGCTGCTCACCCACTCGGTGCTGGGCGAGGTGGCCGTCGAGCGCGGCGACGTGGACGCGGCCCAGCGACACGCGGCGGAGGCCGGGGCTCTGCTCGAGCGATACCCCGACGCGGGCATCCTCCGGCGCCGGGTCGAGCATCTGCGCGCCGCCGTCGAGCTCACGCGTGTCGCCGAGCCGCTCACGGCCGCCGAGCACCGCGTCCTCGAGCTGCTCACGACGCACCTCACCGAGCCACAGATCGCCGAGCGGCTGTTCGTTTCGCACAACACCGTCAAGAGTCACCTCAAGGCTGTCTATCGCAAGCTCGAGGTCTCGTCGCGAGCCGAGGCCGTGGAGCGCGCCCGCGACACGGGGCTTTTGCCGCCCGCGTAGTACGTTGCGCGGGCGCCGGCCAGGTACCTGGAATCGCGGTGGAGAGGGAGGGAGATGGGGCCGTGTCTCCTGTCGGATCTCGCACTCGTCGGCGCGCCGCCCGTCCCCGCCGACTCGGCGCGCCGGTGAAGCGGTAGGTGGACCGCATGGTCACGTGCGCCGCGTGCGGCAGCGAGAGCCCCGACGAGTTCGCCTTCTGCCCGCACTGCGCCGCCGCTCTCTCGGTCACGCCAGCCGTGGCCGACGAGCGCAAGGTCGTCACCGTCCTCTTCTGCGACCTGGTCGGCTTCACGGCCATGAGCGAGGCCGCCGATCCTGAGGACGTCGACGCACTCCTGCGCGCCTACTACGCCACGGCCCGGAAGGTGATCGAGTCGCACGGCGGCACCGTCGAGAAGTTCATCGGCGACGCCGTGGTCGGCGCCTTCGGGGTCCCCGCGGTCCACGAGGACGACCCCGAACGCGCGGTGCGCGCCGGCCTGAGGCTGATCCGCGCTCTGGGGAATCTGGAGCGTCCGGACGGCAAGCCGCTCGAAGCCCGGGTCGGCGTCAACACCGGCGAGGCGCTCGTGCGCCTCGACCTCAGCAGGTCCTCCGGCGGCGGCTTTCTCATCGGCGATGTCGTCAACACGGCGGCACGCCTGCAGAGCGCGGCGCCGGCGAACGGCGTCGTGGTCGCCGGCGCCACCCACGCCCTCACGTCCGCGGTGATCGACTACAAGCTCCTGGCGCCCGTCGCGCACAAGGGCAAGTCGGCGCGCGTCGCCTCGTGGCTCGCCGAGGGGCCGGTGTCGCGCCAGGGCACCCGCACGGGCGTGGCCGCGCCGCTTCCGCAGGTCGGCCGCGACGGCGAACGCGACTACCTCGTGAGCTTGTTCGAGAAGGCGACCGGCACCTCGTCGCCGCAGGTGGTCCTCGTCCTCGGCGATCCGGGCATCGGCAAGACTCGTCTGGTGCAGGAGCTCTTCGCCCACGTTGACGGCCTCCCCGCCATGACCACCTGGCGCGAGGGTCATTGTGTCCCCTACGGCGAGAGCCGCACCTTCCGGGCGCTCAGGGGGATCGTCATGGCGCACGCTGGGATCCTCGAGGGCGACGACGCGCCGGCCGTCGAAGAGCGTCTGCGGCAGGCCGTGCCCGAGGGACCCGAGCACCAGTGGCTTGTCGACCGGCTGCGACCGCTCGTCGGGCTCGAAGCGCTGCAGGCCGACCGCGAGGAACACTTCGCTGCCTGGATGAAGTTCTTCGAGGCTCTCGCCCGGCGGCGGCCGCTGGTGCTGATCGTCGAGGACATGCACTGGGCGTCGGACGCGATGCTCGCGTTCGTCGAGTACTTCTCCCTGCACGTCGGTGCCGTTCCGCTGCTCCTCGTGTGCACGGCACGGCCGCAGCTCTTCGAGCGGAGTGCGCCCTTCGCGGCCTCAGAGGGACGCGTCACGCGCATCTGGCTGGAGCGCCTGACCGACGAGGACACCTCGCGGCTCGTGCGGTCGCTGCCCGAGACGGCGGGCGTCGGCGAGGCCCTCATCGAGCTGGTCGTCCGCCGCGCCGAGGGCAACCCGTTCTTCGCTGAGGAGCTCGCCCGGCTCCTCGTCTACGCGACGCCGTTCGACCCCGGCGGCGCGCCCGGCGGCGGCCTCGCGCTGCCGCGTTCGATCCAGGCGGTGATCGCCGCCCGCGTGGATGCCCTGTCGGCCGCGGCCAAGACCGCGCTGGCCGACGCCGCCGTCATGGGCCAGACCTTCTGGACCGGGGCCCTGATCGCCCTCGCTTCGGGGGAGTCTCCGGCGGTCGACGAGGCCTTGATCGAACTGCTGGAGCGACAGCTGGTGCGCCGCGTCCACGACGCGTCCGTGAGGGACGAGGACGAGTACGTGTTCTGCCATGGGATGGTGCGCGACGTCATCTACCACCAGCTACCGAGGGCGGCGCGCGCGCTCAAGCACGAGGCCTTCGCGCGCTGGATCGAGGCCAAGACGGGCGAGCGCGCCGGGGACGTGGCCGACGTCCTCGCGCGGCACTACGGCACCGCCGCCGAGCTGGCGCGGGCCACCGGGGACGACCGGCTGTTCGCCGCGTCGGCGCCACCCGCTCTCCGCTACCTGTCGATCGCCGGTGACGGCGTGCTGCGCCTGGACGCCGCCGCGGCCGCTCGCCAGTACGCGCGCGCGCTCGACCTCGCCGGGCCGCGGCACGTCCAGCGCCCATCGCTGCTCGCCCGCTGGGCGGAAGCGCTGTTCCAGGACGGCCGCTACCGGGAGTCGGCCGCAGCCCTGGAAGAGGCAGCCGCGAGCCTGCGCGCAGCCGGAGACAATCGCGCCGCCGCGCTCGCCCTGGCGCGGCTCGCCGACGTGCTCTACGCGCTCGGCGATCCGGGCGTGAACGCGCTCCTCGAGGAGGCGATGGCGCTGCTCCAGGGCGAGGAGCCATCGCCGGACATGGTGACCGTGCTCGGCAGGTGGGGCAAGGCGCTGTGGCTCTCGGGCGCTCCGCGAGCCGGGCTTGAGAAGATCGAACAGGCCGTGGCGCTCGCGCGCCGTCTCGACGAGCCGGAGCCCGTCGTCCTGCTCGGGTATCGCGGGGGCATCCGCTGCATCCTCGGCGACGTCGGCGGCCTCGACGACTACGTCGCGGCGTTGAGCGCGGCCAACGCGCTGGCCCAGGTCCGCGAGGCGGCGGTGCTCACCTTCAACTACGCGGACGCGCTGCTCTCATACAACGGACCCCGCGCGGCTGCCGACGTGCTGAGGGAGGGGCTGACGTCCGCGCGTCGGAGACACATCGAGGAGCTGGCCGCGGCCGAAGCGACGCCCGGCGTCGTGTCCCCCGGCCAGACCGGCGAGTGGGACGCGGAGACCGTGCGCCGGCTCACCGTGAACCTCATCGAGTCGCTGGGCATGATCGGCGAGTGGGACGAGGCTCTGGCCAAGACCGCGGCGGTCACACCGGGGCTGGAGAGAAGCGAAGCCCGATCGGACCTGGTGATCGTGCGCACGCAGGAGGCGGTCGTCAGGGCGTGGCGCGGCGAGGCCGAGCTGGCGGCGCCGTTCCTCGCGTGGCTCGAGCACCGCGGCCTCGAGAGCGAGATCCCCTGGATCGCCGCGTACGCGCTGCTGTCGACGGCCCCGGTGCGACTGCGTCTCGGCGAGGTACATCTGGCCCTGGATCTGCTCCGCCGCTGGGAGGCGCGTCCGCGACCGGGCAGCGGCCCCAACTACGTCGCCTACCTGCCCGAGGCGCTGCGTACGGCCCTCGCCGGCGGCGACGAGGCCCTTGCGGCGCGCCTCGCCACCGGCATCGATCCCCTGCTTCCCATGCAGCGCAACGTGCTGGCGACGACGCAGGGGCTGCTGGGCGAGCGCGAGGGCCGCTACGCAGAGGCGGCGGCCAGCTTCGCCGACGCCGCCATGCGCTGGCGAGCCTTCAGCATGCCCTACGAGGAGGCGCAGGCTCTGCTCGGGCAGGGGCGCTGCCTCACGGCGCTCGGGAGAGCGGCGCGGGCCGGGACGCCACTGGCCGCGGCCCGCAAGATCTTCGCGCGGCTCGGCGCGGCGCCGGCGCTCGAGGAGGCCGACGCCGCCATCTCCAGCCTCGCCGGCCGCCGCTGAGCGGCGGGCTTCCCGGGCCCGCCGCCGCACCCCGGCGCCCGGCGTCGGCCGCGGGCCGCCGGGTCGTACACCCGGCCGAAGGTTCCGCCATCTTGTCGAAGGGGCCGGGCTTGCCTCGCTTCACGGCCCGGCCTATGATGCGCCTGCTGCACACATGACCGCGGCCGGGCGCCGTCTCCGCCCTCTGCGCTTCAGGTCATGGACCCCCAGCGAGCGCTCCGGCGTCCCCCTGGGGGTCTTCGCGTTTCCAGGGGCAGGATCACCCGGTTCCTAAGGAGGGAGCTGTATGGACTTCCGCTACACCACCGAGCAGGAGATGTATCGCCAGGCCATCCGCGAGTGGCTGGTCAAGAACCTCGAGCCGCGCGCCCGCGCCATCGACGAGGCCGAGGACGGCATCCCCGACGACATCACCGCCGGCATGGCCGAGATGGGCATGTTCGGCGTCACCATCCCCGAGGAGTACGGCGGCATGCCGCTGCCCGACGAGGAACGCCTCATCTACGCGATGATCACCATCCAGGAGATCGCGCGCGCCGACCTGAGCATGAGCACCCCCGTCTACACGCTGCTCACCATCGGCTGGTCCTACATCATCGATCGCTACGGCAGCGACCAGCTGAAGCAGGAAGTGCTGCCGGCCGTCGCCGCCGGCAAGGCGTTCGCCGGCATCAATACCACGGAGCCGGGCGGCGGCTCGGACCTCAGCGCCATCAGGACGATCGCCCCCTGGAACGAGGAGAAGCAGTGCTTCATCCTCAACGGCGAGAAGGCCTACGTCAGCGGCCCCAAGGAGTGCGCCAAGTGGGGTGCGCCCAGCGGCCATTGCACGCTCGTCAAGACCGACCCGAGCCAGGGTCACAAGGGCATGACCTTCATCTGGGTCCCCGCCCACCTGCCCGGCATCAGCTACACCACCTACAAGGACATGGGCCGCATGGGCCTGAGCACCGGCGGCTGGATCTACAAGGACGTCGAGCTGCCGCGCAAGTACGTCCTCGGCGAAGAGGGCAAGGGCTTCTACGTGAACATGGACGGCTTCAACGCCGCCCGCGTGCTCGTCGTGGCCGCCTGTCTCGGCGGGGCCGAGAAGGGCCTCGAGATCAGCGGCGAGTACACGGCGCAGCGCACCACCTTCGGCAAGCCGCTCGGCAAGTGGGAGGGCATCTCCTTCGAGATGGCCGACGACTGGATGCAGCTGGACATGCTCAAGCTCAACCTGCTGCGCGGCGCCTGGATGATCGGCCAGGAGCACACCAACCCGGGCCAGTTCGGCCGCAAGGAGATCAACAAGATCATCAGCACCTGCAAGTGCCTGGCCCCGACCCTGTGTCACGACATCGCCCGACACGGGATGATGTACCACGGCGCCTTCGGCTACACCAAGGAGACGCCGCTCGAGATGCTGCTGCGCGGCGTCATGAGCTACGAGGTCGGCGCCGAGGGCGGCCTGATGATCATGCGCGGTATCATCGCCCGCGACGAGTGGGGCGAGACGCACAACCCGTTCAAAGACTAGGCGCCGCAGGCGGCCTAACGTCAGGTGCAGCGAAGCGACACCTGACATTGACCGCGTCAAGACCGATCGACAACTGAGACCGCGAAGCGACACGAAGGTCGCTAGGGAGGCCGCCGTGGAACAAGTCGAATGCATCGTCGTCGGGGGCGGCCTGGCCGGCCTGTCCGCGGCCTACGGCCTGGCCGCGGCCGGTGCCGAGGTCATGGTGTTGGAGCGCGGCGACTACTCGGGCGCCAAGAACGTCACCGGCGGGCGCCTCTACGTGAACCCCATCCGGCGCCTCTACCCGGAGCTCTGGGACGAGGCGCCCTACGAACGTCCCGTCGCTCGGGAGCTGGTCACGATGATGGGCGACGGCGCCCACACGACCGTCGAGATCGCCTCCGACAGGTTCGCCGGCGGCAGGCCGCAGAGCTACACCGTGCTGCGCGCCCGGCTCGACCAGTGGCTCGCCGAGAAGGTGGGCGAGAAGGGCGCCATGGTCGTGCCCAACATGAAGGTCGACGCGCTCCTGCGCAAGGATGGGCGCGTGATCGGCATCCGCGCCGGCGAGGACGAGATCGGCGCCCAGGTGGTGATCGTCGCCGAGGGCGTGCTGCGCCTGCTCAGCGCCGAGGCCGGGCTGGCGGCCGAGCCGCAGGCGCGGCACCACGCGCTCGGCTACAAGGAGACGATCGAGCTGCCGGCAGGCGTGATCGAGGACCGCTGGCACCTGAACCCCGGCGAGGGCGCGGCGCAGCTCTTCATGGGTGAGTGCACCAAGGGCATGATGGGCGGCGCCTTCCTCTACACCAACAAGGACAGCGTCTCGCTGGGCATCGTGGTGGGCATGGAGGACATGCGCCGCCGGCGCGACGGCACCGAGAGCTGGCAGCTCCTGGACGCGTTCAAGGAGCTGCCGCAGGTCAGGCCGCTGGTCGCCGGCGGCACCGTGGCCGAGTACTCGGCGCACAGCGTCCCCGAGGGCGGCGTCAGCCAGGTGCCGACGCTCGCCGGCGACGGCTACCTGATCGCCGGCGACGCCGCCGGCCTCAGCCTCAACGCCCTCATCACCGTGCGCGGCATGGACTTCGCCATCGCCAGCGGCTACTTCGCCGCGCAGGCGGTGCTGCGGGCCAGGGAGGCCGGGGACCTCACGGCCGCCGGCCTCGCCTCCTACGAGGCGGCGCTGCGCGACAGCTTCGTGCTCAAGGACCTCGAGACGGCGCGGGCGGTCCCCGGCTTCATGGAGAACCCGCGCCTGTTCACGCACTACCCGCGCGCCGTGTCGCGCCTCCTCGAGAGCGTGTACTCGGTGAGCGACCAGCCCCAGGCCGGGCTCGTCAAGACGGCATGGAAGAGCGCCCGGCGCGACTTCCTCAACGTGGCGACCCTGAGGGACGCCTGGTCGCTGCGCAAGCTCTAGGAGCTGGGGAGGAGCCATGCCGATGAAGATCGACGCCAAGCTCGGCCTCGACGTCTTCAAGCTCGACAAGGAGCCGCACATCGTCATCGACACCGAGGTGTGCAAGGCGGTGTGCACCGACGAGGCCTGCGTGTACGTGTGTCCGGCCGACCTCTACGAGCGCGACGACCAGGGCCGCATGACCGTGAACTGGGAGGGCTGCCTCGAGTGCGGCACGTGCCTGATCTGCTGCGACCACCGCGCCCTCAAGTGGACGTACCCGCGCGGCCAGTACGGCGTGCAGTACCGGATGAGCTGACCGTGGACCGCCGCGGCGCGCCGCGGCCGCGAGGATCGGGGTGACAGAGTGGACATCGTCGTGTGCGTGAAGACCAACCCGGACCTGCAGATGGTCCGCGTCAAGGACCGCCAGGCCGTGACCGAGGCCGTGCCGTACAAGATCGGCGACCTCGAGAAGAACGCCCTCGAGGCCGCCGTCGTGCTGCGCGACGCCGCCGGCGGCAAGGTGACGGCGCTGTGCCTGGCCGAGGGCAACCGCAAGGCCGCCGAGGGCATCAAGGAAGCTCTTGCCATGGGCGCCGACGAGGCCGTCGTGATCGACGACCCGGCGCTGGCCGCGCCGGACCCGGCGGCGGTCGCGCTGGCGCTCGCCGCCGCCGTCAGGAAGATCGGCGCCTGCGACCTGCTGCTCTTCGGCGAGGGCTCGACCGACAACTACACCGGCCAGGTGGGGGCGCGCGTCGCCGAGATCCTCGGCGCGCCCCAGATCGGCTACGCGCGCAAGATCGACGCGGCCGGCACCGCCGTGCGCTGCGAGCGCAGCATGGACGACATGATCGAGACGCTCGAGGCGCCGCTGCCGGCCGTGGTCACCGTGGTCAGCGAGATCAACGAGCCGCGCATCCCGGGTCTCATGCAGATCATGAAGGCCAAGAGCAAGCCGCTGCAGGTATGGTCGCTGGCCGATCTCGGCCTCGACGCGGGCGCGGTCGCGCCGCTGCGCGAGGTCGTCAGCAACCTGGCGGAGGAGCAGGACCGCAAGCACATCCTGTTCGAGGGCAGTGCGGCGGAGCAGGCGGACGCCTTCGTCAATGCGCTCATCAACGAAGGCGTCCTGGGGAGGTAACGATGGCCGAGCTGCTCGTCTACAGCGAGAAGATCGAGACCGCCCGCGAGCTGGTCGCCGGCGGCAAGGTACTGGCGGCGGCCCTCGGCCTCGGCGTGAGCGCCGCCGCCCTGGGGCCGGGCGCCGGAGCGGCGGCGGGCGAGCTCGCCGCGGCCGGCGCCGACACCGTGTACGTGAGCGAGGACGCCGCCTTCGAGGGCTGGCCGGCCGACGCCGTGGCCGCCGGCCTGGCGCAGGTCGCCGAGCAGGCCGGCGCGAGCGTCGTGCTCGTCGGCTCCACGCGGCGCGGCAAGGAGACGGCGCCGCGCCTGGCGCAGAAGCTCGGCGCCGGCTGCGTCACCGACGTCAACGACCTGGTCGCCGACGGCGGCGACCTCGTCGCCGCCCGCTACGCCTTCGGCGGTGCCACCGTGGCGCGCGAGAAGCTGGGCACGGCGGTCAAGGTCTTCGCCGTGATGCCCAAGACGTTCAGCGCCGAGGGCGCGGCGGCCGGGGCCGGCAGCGTCGTCAGCCCGGCCCTGATCGTGAGCACGACGGTGCGCGTCGTCGACCGCCGCGCCAAGGAGGGCGACCACGTCAACCTCGACGCGGCGCCGCTCATCGTGGGCCTCGGTCGCGGCTTCAACGCGCGTGAGGACCTGGCGCTCGGCGAGGAGCTTGCCGGCGCCCTCGGCGCGGTCGTGGGCTGCACCAAGAGCCTCGCCGACTTCGAGTGGCTCGGTGAGGACCGCATCATCGGCCTCTCCGGCGCCAAGACGGCGCCCGACCTGTACCTCGGCGTCGGCGTCAGCGGCCAGATCCAGCACACCGTGGGCGTGGCCGGCGCCAAGCTGATCGCCGCCATCAACAAGGACAAGGAGGCGCCCATCTACGCGATGGCCGACTACGGCATCGTCGGCGACCTCTACGAGGTGGTGCCGGCGCTCGTCGAGCGCCTCAAGAGCGTGTAGCAGGGAAGGGGGGCGGCCGCTGCGCGGGCCGCCCAGACTGCTCCGGCGGTGAGAGACGGCGCCGCCGGGCGCACCGGGCCGGGCCGCGCCAGCGGCCCGGCCCTCCGTCTAGGCGAGGCCGGGCCTGCCGGGTCCGGAAGGCGCCTGCCCCGGCGCGTCCCCCGGCGGCGCCTCTTCGCCTGGCGGCGCCGCCTTGAAGGCGGGCTCCTTCCGGCCGGCGAGGCGCTCCTTGCGCAGCGCGATGAGGTCGCCCGCCAGCACCCAGCCGGCCGAGACCAGCGGGATCGCCAGCAGCACCCCCACGAGGCCGAGCAGGGCCGCGCCCATGAGGGCGGCGATGAACACGACCAGCGGCGAGAGCGAGACGGTGCGCGAGTACACCACGTTCTGCAGCACGTTGTTCTCGAACTGCTGGTAGGCGACGAAGTAGACGACGAGGATCACGCCGGTGGTCACGCCGCCCGCCGCGAACCCACGATGCAGACGATCACCGCGCCGATGGTGGCGCCGACGAGCGGGATGATGTCGAGGATGGCGACGAGCACGGCGAGCGTCTCCGCGTACGGCACGTGCAGGATCTTGAGGACGATGTAGGAGGCGACGCCGGCCACCAGGCTGATGGCGAGGTTGCCGCGCACGTAGCCGCCGGTGGCGCGCAGGAAGTTGTCGCCGATGCGCTTCGCCCAGCCGCGCTCGTTCTCGAGGAGCGAGTCCAGCAGGGCGCCCCAGGCGCGCGGGCCCTCGATCAGCATCATCACCATGATCGTCAGGATGGTGACGATCGCCGCCACGATGGAGGCCGCCTTGGTGACGGCGCTGAGGATGCTCTGCTGGTTGCCGGCGAGCAGGCGCGTGACCTGGGACGGCTTGATCGAGGAGAGCCGCTCGAGGACGTGGAAGTGCACCTCGAAGTAGCGCAGCTCGCCGCCCGGCCGGAAGAGCGAACGCACCACCTGCGGGAGGTTGCGGATGAAGTCTCCCGATTGCAGCACGACCGGCGTGGCGATGGCGACGATCACCGCCGCCAGGACGCCGAGCGTCAGTAGCGAGACGAGCAGCGCCGCGAGCGTCCTGTTGAGGTGGTGGCGGACGAGCCAGTCCACGGCCGGCTGCAGCGCGACGGCGAGGATGATGCCGATGAGGATCCAGAGGAGGATCGAGCGCACCTGGACGAGCACGAGCACGAGGCCGATGACCGCGAACACGGTGAGCGTCATGATGGCCGTGCGGCGCACCAGCTCCGACGTCGAGATCCCCGGGGTCTGCGGTGGCTGCTGCAGGTCTGTCACGGTGCGGCGCCCCCTGGCCGAGCGTACACTCCTGTCGCCGCGAAGCGTATCATTGACGGGCCCGCGCGGCGGCGCGCCGCGTCCGCGGGCCCGTGGGCCTATAGCTCAGTTGGTCAGAGCAGGCGACTCATAATCGTCCGGTCGCAGGTTCGAGTCCTGCTGGGCCCACCAGCGTTGTCACTTCCACAACGCTCTCCCCGCAAATGGCCCATTTCAAGTGTCCGGTCGCCTACCCGATCGCGCTTCCGTTACCGGGCACGTTCGAGGGTGCTGCCCTGCGGGTCCGGCGCATGCTCGCGAGCGGCAGGGCCTGGTGCCTGCGGCTGAGCCTGCACCACACATGCTGGCGACGTTCTGGATACGAGTTGGTTCCTGTGCGACTCGGACGACGCCATCATGACACACATCCGTTTTGACATGGCACCAATGTGGCATCATAATGATGCCATGAACCTGCGCCCGCATATCGAGAGCATTCACCAGCAGCTTGCCGCTACCGCCGAGGCCGGCGGCGACGAGGCTCGTGCGGCGATGGAACGGCTGATGGCGCCGCTCGATTCCACGATCCGCCTGACGCTGCTCGATGTGTTGGCGGCGGCCGCAGAGGAGATCACCTGCGATCTCGCGCCAGGCTCGGTCGAGGTGCGCTTGAGGGGCCGTGACCCCGAGTTCGTCGTGACCCCACCGCCGGTCGATCCGTCCGTTGACGACCAGACTCATGGCGACAACGAGCGACTGGGCCACCGGCCGGTCACGGGCGTCACGCCGCCCGCCGAGGGCGAGGGCGACGAGGCTGCGATGTCGCGGATCAACCTTCGCATGCCCGAGCACCTCAAGGCTCGGGTCGAACGCGCGGCTGCTGACGAGGGACTCTCGGTCAATGCCTGGCTCGTGCGGGCGGCAGCCGTGGCACTGGAGCGCGCGAATCCAGAACGGCGGACTGCGCAGGGTGCTCAGCGCTACACGGGCTGGGCGCGCTAGCTGGGTGAGGCAAGAGAGCTCACCGTCACGAGCGCAGCCGAGAGCACGCCGCCGATCAACCAAAAGGACACGGTCATGCCTACCTTCGACACTCCCGAGCCGATCGCAGTATCGCTGGAACTCGGCGTCTGTGACATCCGGATCGTGGCCGGCGACCGTACCGACACGGTCGTCGAGGTCCGTCCGACCAATCCGACCAAGAAGGGCGATGTAGCTGCCGCTGAGCAGACTCGCGTCGAGTTCGCCGCCGGCAGGCTGCAGATCAGGGCGCCCAAGGGGTGGAAGCGGTATACGCCCTTGGGTGGCCGCGAGTCGATCGATCTGCAGATCGATCTGCCGGCAGGCTCGCACGTGCGCGGTGAGGCGGACCTCGGGGCAGTGCGCTGCACGGGCCGTCTCGGCGAAGTGCACTTCAAGACAGGCCTGGGCGAGATCCGCCTCGACCAGGCAGGCCAGGTGGAGCTCAAGACCGGCGGGGGCGACATCATCGTGGACCAAGTCGCAGACCATGCCGAGCTCCGCACGGGTACCGGCGCTGTGCAGGCGGGAAGCATCGGCGGCAGCGCCGTGGTCAAGAACGGCAACGGCGACACCTGGATCGGCGAGGTCGTCGGCGAGCTACGGGTGAGCGCGGCCAATGGCAGGATCTCAGTCGATCAGGCGCACGGCGCAGTGACGGCCAAGACCGCCAACGGCGACGTGCGCCTCTCGGAGATCGCCAGTGGGGCGGTGCACGCCCAGACCGCCTGCGGCAAGGTCGACATCGGCGTCCTCGATGGGGTCGCCGCTTGGCTGGACTTGTACACGCAGTACGGCAACGTACAGAACGACCTGAACGCCGCCGAGCGCTCCGAGCCGGGCGAAGCCACCGTCGAGGTTCGCGCCCGCAGCTCGTTCGGCGACGTCACCGTTCGTCGCTCATCGCCGCTCGCGAACGGGCCGGGGAGGGCCGAGGCGTGACTCACTGCGATCGAAGCCAAGTCACTCAGCAAGTCGTACAAGAACGTCTCAGTCCTGAAAGACGTCAGCTTCAGCGTTCAGAAGGGGACGGTCTTTGCCCTGCTGGGCAGCAATGGCGCCGGCAAGACCACGACCATCAATATCCTGACGACGCTCATAAAGGCCGATGGCGGCACGGCCGCGGTGGCCGGCTACGACATTGCTGCACGACCGGACAAGGTGCGCAACGAGATCAGTCTGACGGGGCAGTTCGCTGCCGTCGATAATCGGCTGACGGGTCGTGAGAACCTGGTGCTGATCGGCGACTTGCGCCATGTTGCCGACTCCGCCAAGACCGCTGCAGACCTGTTGCGGCGGTTTGGGTTGGAGGAAGCGGCCGATCGCGGTGTGTCGACGTTCTCCGGTGGGATGCGCCGCCGCCTCGACATCGCAATGAGCTTGATCGGTAGTCCTGCGGTCATCTTCTTGGACGAGCCCACCACCGGGTTTGACCCGGAAGCCCGCAATGAGATGTGGCGGACGATCCACAAGCTGGCCGAAGGCGGGACGACGGTATTCCTCACAACGCAGTATCTCGAAGAGGCCGATGAGTTGGCCGACGACATCGCCGTCTTGCACCAAGGCAGGATCGTCGCCAGTGGAACAGCCAGCGAGCTGAAGAAGCTCGTGCCGGGTGGGCTGATCGAGCTGACTTTCCATGACGAAGAGACCCGTGATGCTGCTGCAAAGGTGCTTGGCAAGAGCTACGCCCATACTGAAGGCGAGGGCGCAACGCTGACGATCACCACAGATGGCACCGTAGCTGAGGTAGCCAGCATCTTCGTCGGACTCCGGGATGCTCGAATCGAGCCGACCGAGTTCTCCCAAAAGGTGGCTACGCTCGACGACGTGTTCCTCAAGATGACTGGCAGCAGCCGGGAGGACTGAATGATGCGCACGCTCGCAGATACCTGGACGCTGGCCAAGCGCAGTCTGCGCCATATCACCCGCAGTCCAGACACGATCATCACCGTGCTTCTGATGCCGATCGCCCTCATGCTCCTGTTCGTCTACGTGTGGGGTGGGGCGCTGGGGCACCAGACGGGCTCCGTGAGCTACATCGACTTCATCGTGCCGGGAATCGTCGTCATGACGGTCATCAGCGGCATCTGCGTACGCCGCAGTACGCCTCAACATGGACGTGCAGAGTGGCATCATCAATCGCTTCAGGACGATGCCGGTCGCGCCGTCGTCGATTCTGGGCGGGCAGGTCGCATCATCCACCTTGTCCAACCTCTTCTCGTCAGTGCTCGTCTTGTTGGTGGCATTCGCGATCGGGTTCCGGCCACAGGCCGGCGTGATGGGATGGTTGGTCTTTGCCGGGATCCTGCTGCTGTTCACGCTTTCGACGACATGGCTTGCCATCTTCTTCGGCCTGCTTGCCAAGAC
Source organism: uncultured Thermoleophilia bacterium (assembly GCA_963709845.1). GTDB lineage: Bacteria > Actinomycetota > Thermoleophilia > UBA2241 > UBA2241 > CAIXSE01. Next base: position 545,584 of record CAVPXV010000006.1, on the reverse strand, counting down.
GATGGAGGGGGCCGGTGCGTTCAGCTACGTCCTGCTTCTGCTCATATTCATCAGCCCCGCATTCGTGCCGACGAACTCCATGACACCGTTGTTGCGGGGCTTTGCCGAGAATCAGCCGATGACTCCGGTGGTTGAGACGATGCGTTCACTGCTGGTCAATGGCACGGCCGGCCCCAAGGTCTGGACGGCCATAGCCTGGATCCTCGGTCTTCTCGTAGTCTCGTATCTTCTGTCCGTGGCGGTCTACAAACGCAAAGCGATCGTGGTTAACACCTAGGCAGGTCCCCGCAAAGCTAACGGTGTCGGCCGAAGCGATCACTACCTGCGCCCTGAAGGGCACGAATACCCGGCCTGCGGCGAGTCAGGAAGTCGATTCGGGCCAAGTTGCGAATGGACTCGGCAGGGGGACGCGAGCCGTGCAGCTCTGCGTGGCCCTCACAGGCGATTCGCTTCAGCTTCTGTTCTCGGGGACGAACTTGCTCGCGATGAACGATGCTCCCTGGGGGTCGGCGATCACCGTCAATCTGGCCCAGGGGACATCAAACGGCGGGGCGAGCACGCTGCCGCCCAGCTCGGTCGCTCTGGCCGCGATCGCGTCCGCGTCGTCGACCGCGAACGTCACGCTCCAGTGGGCGGGGGCGTCCTTCTGGTCGTCACCGATCGGGTTGATGCTAGCGACGACGTCCTCGAAACCCGGCGCGCCGTACTCCGCTGTCCGCGCGCGCAGCCCGGGGTCGCGCTCCTCGAGGTGATCGCCGTAGCCGGGCAGCGTCCACAGCTCGTTGGCGCCGATCGTCAGCGTGCGCCAGCCGAAGACGGAGCCGTAGAACCGCTTCGCGGCCTCGGCGTCGCGCGTGTTCAGGCCGTTGAAGTTCACCGACCCCGCCTCGTTGACGATCTGCGCGCCTTTGTGGCGGCCGGCCTGCCAGACGCTGAACACGGCGCCCTCGGGGTCTGCAAAGACCGCCATGCGGCCGGAGTCTGGTACGTCGAACGGCTCCGTCAGCGTCCGGCCGCCGGCCTCCAGGACCTTGGAGGCGGTCTGGTCGGCGCTCAGCACCCAGATGTAGGTGTTCCACATCGCCACAGCCGGGGCTCCCTCCGGAAGCGACCCGACGGCGGCCACGTCACGGCCGCGGAGGCGTGCCATGAAGTACTTTGGCGAGCCCGGCGGCATGACGTCCTCGAACTCCCAGCCGAACAGGCCGCGGTAGAACGCTACGGCCGCCTCGGGATCGGGTTGGCTTGTGTCCACCCAGCACGGGACGCCGGGGATGTATCCGTCTCGTTCCGCCATTGTTGCTCCTTTCACGTCGTCGGTCAGTATGGGCGGCAGCGTGGCCGCGAGCGTATGGCGACCGGCGATGTCACCTATTCTCATCCTTTTCCCAGCTTCGCAGGGGACACACGGAACGATCGTTTGGAAGGGACAATGGCACTGCGGGCAGACGAAGGGGCGGGGTGCGCTCCCCGCGCCGTCGGCGCTGGCATGAAGGCCTTCGCCGGCAAGCATCGCGCCGGACTCGACCAGCTCGTCGTTGAAGTGGGTCATCGCGGCCAGCTCCTGCTCGGTGGGCATCGCGCCGGCCTCGAGAAGGCACCCAAACAGGACTCGAACTCACCGGAGGACGCCGCCTTGCCGACCTCACGGGTTCCTACGTGACGGGTTCGGTCTTCGGCGGTCGCCCTCTTCGTGGCAACTCGCCGACGTCCTTCGGCAGCCGGCCCGCTCTGAAGAGGGCGCTGCGCAAGAGGAGTTCGATGTGCGCATTGGTGCTGCGCAGCTCATCGGACGCCCAGCGAGCCAAAGCATCGTGAACGGCCGGGTCCACGCGGATGAGCAGACTCTTTCTCTCAGGCATTGGCTCGAGCCTCACAGGTAGGTCAGGGATGACTCGCATCAGATCGGTAACCTCGACTTGTTTGTCCGCAAGACGCAGCTGTAATAAACTGATATCAGATTATAGACATCAGACAGGTGCCGAGTCGAGGTGCCTCGAGGAAGAGCCAGTGGAGCGACGAGTGTCGACGAAGGAATCACGAACAGCGACCCATGCGAAGGCCGGCGGCCAGGCTGGCCGGGCTCTCGTTGTCGAGCACCTTCGTAAGGCGTACCCGGGGACTGTCGCCGTCGACGACGTCTCGTTCACGGTGGAAGAGGGCGAGATCTTCGGCATCCTCGGTCCCAACGGTGCGGGCAAGACCACGACGGTCGAGTGTGTCATCGGACTGCGGACGCCCGACTCCGGCACCATCCGCGTCATGGATTTCGATCCTGGACGTCGACCGTGCCCAGGTGCACGCCATCGTGGGCGCGCAGCTGCAGACGAGTGCACTCCAGCCCAAGCTTAGGGGTCGCCGAGATCCTCGACCTCTACCGCTCCTTCTACCGAGATCCAGCCGACGCCGGGCGAGCTCCTCGATGCGCTTGGGCTTCGTGAGAAGCGCGAGTGCCCTACTACAAGTCGCTCTCCGGGGGCCAGAAGCAGCGGCTCTCACTGGCCCTGGCGCTCGTCGGCCGGCCCAAGATCGCGATCCTTGACGAGATGACGACGGGCCTCGATCCGCAGGCGCGGCGCGATACCTGGGAGTTGATCGAGGGCGTGCGCGATCGGGGCGTCACCGTCGTGCTGGTGACTCACTACATGGACGAGGCCGAGCGGCTCTGCGACCGCGTGGCGCTCATCGACCAGGGACGCGTCGTCGCCATCGACAGTCCGGCGGCGCTGGCCGAGCAGGCTGGCGGTGGCAAGCGTGTGCGCTTCGTGCCTTCAGGGCCCTTTGACGACCGTCTGCTGACCGAGCTTCCCGAGGTGACCAGTCTCGAGCGGCAGGGTCACCACGTGCTCGTGAACGGCGCGGGCGATCTGGTCAACGCCCTGATCCTCACACTGGCGACCGCCGGGGTGACGGCGAATGATCTGGAGGTGGTCTCCGCGACGCTGGAGGACGCCTTCGTCAAGCTCACCGGTCGCCACCTCCATGAGGACGACGCAGGTGGCGGCGAGATGAGTGCCCACGGGAGACGTGCTTCCCTCCTCGCCGCCGCGGGCTGCGTTCGGCAAACTCTTGGCCTGTGAAGCCCGGCTGGCGCTGAGGGAGCCGATCGGACTGGTGTACGGTCTCGCCATTCCGGTGGTGCTGCTCGTGGTCTTCGGCGCCATCCCGAGTGCCCACAAGCACCAGGCGGAACTCGGCGGCCTCACCGTCTTCGCGGTCTACGTGCCGATCCTGATCGCGTTCTGCATCGGGATGCTCGCGCTCTTCAGCCTCCCGCGCGCCTTGGTGACCTACCGCGAGCTCGGCATCCTGCGGCGCCTCTCGACGACGCCGCTGCCGCCGAGCTGGGTGCTCGCCGCGCAGCTGGTCATCAACTTCGTGCTTGCTCTCTGGGCGCTCGTCATCCTGGTTGTAGTGGGCGTCGCTGCCTTCGGGGCCGCTGCTCCCAAGAGCCCGGCAGGGTTCGTATTGGCCTTCCTGCTGTCGGTCGCCGCGCTCTTTGCCATGGGCTTGTGGGTCGCGGCGGTGGCCCGCAGCGTCACTGCTGCGAACGTAATGGGTGGCGCTCTGTTCTTCCCCCTGATCTTCTTCGCCGGTCTGTGGTACCCGCAGCAGTACATGCCGGCGGCTCTGCGCGACGTCGGTCAACTGACGCCGCTCGGTGCGTCGGTGCAGGCGCTGCAGATGGCGAGCCAGGGGACCTTCCCCTCAGCCGGATCGCTGCTCGTCATGCTTGCCTGGGGCGTGGGTTTCGCCCTCCTGGCTGTGAAGTCGTTCCGGTGGGAGTGATAGCGGGAGCCGGGCCGCAATCGTGTACTCATCGGCCAGGCGGCGCGTGGCATCTCAGGGGAGTCGCAGGCGGCTTACCCCGAGATCCCTTGGCGCGAGATGATCGGCGTGCGCAACGTCATCGTGCATGACTACGCCGACGTCGATCTGTCGCTCGCCTGCGCCTTTGCTCACTCCAACTCAACACCGGGGATGGCTATGGGACTATCATGGAAGGCGGGCCAGTGAATGGGGGCTGGTCAGGTTCGCGGAAGCCCCCAGGTTCGTCTGGGCGGGTCACCAAACGTCCCACGGGGGTGTTCCATGCATGTCTCTCGACCACTCCTTCCTATTTGCCTGGCCTTGGGCCTCATCCTGTTTGGAGCTTCGTGCGCCACATCAGGGACCGGTGTGAGTAATCAGCCGACCACGGCTGATACGGGAAAGACCATCGTTGTGGGCAAATCCGGCGGGGCGTATTCGACGATCCAGGCGGGGCTGAACGCCGCCAAGCCGGGCGATACCGTAGACGTCCGGGCGGGAATCTACAACGAGCGCGTCACCTTCCCCAACTCCGGGGCCGCCGGCAAGTACATCACCCTTCGGGGGGAATCGGGGGCGATCGTCGATGGCACCGGATTGTTTGACACGCTGACCGGAACCTGCGGGCTCGTGTATATCGAGAACAGGTCCTTTGTGAGGGTGATCGGTCTCACGATCGAGAACGCCGTCAACAGCTCCAGCAAGATCTTTCAGGCGGGCATCTGGGTGAGAGGCGCCGGCAGCTTCATCGAGATCCGCAACAACAAGGTGTCCAATATCGTCAATTCCACCAGTGAATCCGGCTGTCATGGCATCGCGGTCTACGGCACCGACGCATCGACCCCCCTCAGCAACGTCACCGTCTACGGCAATGAGGTCACCCGATGCAAGACCGGGTGGAGCGAGAGCATGGTGCTCAACGGCAATGTCGAGAACTTCGTCGTCTCCCACAACAAGGTCCACGACAACGACAACATCGGCATCGATTTCATAGGCTTTGAGGGCGAATGCCCGACCCCCGCGCTGGATCAGGCCCGGAACGGCGTCTGCACCGACAACGTCGTCTACAACATCACGTCGCACGGCAACCCAGCCTATGGAACGGACCGGAGCGCCGACGGCCTCTATGTAGATGGCGGGAAGAACATCACCATCGAGCGAAACAAGGTCGACAACTGCGATATCGGTATTGAGCTAGCCAGTGAGCACAGAGGGAAGAGCACCGAAGGCATAACGGTGCGCAACAACTTCGTATCCCGTTCCTACCAGGGGAACCTGGAAATGGGAGGTTATGCCGCGAACAAAGGAAAGGCAGTCAACTGCGTGCTCGTGAACAACACCACCTATCAGGGGACTGCCGGCGAGATCGTCGTTCAGAACAACTGCAATGGAATCACCATCAAGAACAACATCCTGGTTCATGCTCACCTGTCAGGTGGCTACATAGTCCGGTGGGGCAAGAACAACACCAACATGACCATCGACAACAACCTTTACTTCGGCGGCAGCACCACGAGCCCCGGGGCCTGGCCCGACTCCGCGGCCCTCTTTGCCGACCCTCAACTCCTGAACCCCCCTCTGGACCTGCATATCGCCACCACCTCCCCCGCGATCGATCGGGGCGTCAGCGTGAACGCCGGCCCTCTCGACATCGATGGCCAACCACGCGTACAGGGCTCGGCCATCGACCTTGGGGCGGATGAAGTCCGTTGAGTCGCGAATGCGCGTGGACGGTCGTGACCGCCCGTGACTGCCCGCCGAGCGGCAACGGGGCTTTCGTCTCGATATCCTCCCACCGGGGACATACCTGACACCGGCCGGTTCCGGCCGGGGTGTCCGGGGGTCAAGCGGTCGTTCGGTGGCCTCTCGGAGAATGCTTCACGAGGAGGCACCAGAATGTCACGCATGGCATTGACCTTCCCGGTCTTGCCGGGTAAGGACGCGAGGGAGATCGCCAACGAGTTGAAGTCCCGTCCGCGCGAGTACGAGGAGTCTCGCAGGAGGGCCGGGATCACCATGGAGAGGGCGTACCTGCAGCACACGCCCATGGGGGACTACGTCACCGCCTACCTCGAGGGCGAGGGCGACGTACTGCAGGCGTTCGGCAAGCTGGCGTCGTCGGATCTCGAGATCGACCGCTACATGGCCAGGGCCGCCAAGGAGATCCACGGCGCCGACTTCAGCAAGCCGATGCCCGGTCCGGCGCCCGAGACTGTGGCCGCGTGGATCGACCCGGCGGCCAAGGGCCGGGGCCGGGGCATGGCGCTGTGCGCTCCGCTCGCCCCGGGCGCGACTGAGAGGGCGAGGGCCTTCGTCGAGGACGCTTACCACCGGGACGAGTTCACGGCGTCACGCCGGAGGCTCAACGTGTCCGAGGAGTTGCTCACCCTCCAGTCGACGCCGCAGGGCGACATCGTCGGCATCTACATAGAGGGCGACGATCCCGTGAAGGGCAACGCCGGCTTCGCGGCGTCCCAGGACCCCTTCGACCTGTGGTTCAAGGAGGAACTGACGAAGATCTTTCCTCCGGCGGTCGACTTCAGCAAGCCCGTCGAGGGCGTCGAGGAGATCTTCGACTCGACCAAGGTCGCCGATCTGAGCTTGGGCAAGGCGGCCTGAAGCAGCCTCAAGCAGACGACTGGGGCGCCGCAAGCGCCGCGTGCAGTCGAAGAGAGCGTAGCCGGCGGCGCCGGCGGCGGCTTGGCCGCCGTCGGCGCCGTTCATATCCGGGGAAGGGGCGGCCGGTCCGCGCGGTTCCGGCCGCGACGAGTCGGACTGTACGGCCTGGACCGCGCCACGCCGCCCGGAACCCCAGCGGTCCTTCCCGGCGAGCCGGTCACCGGACGGTGACGGCCAGCTTTCCGAGTGAGCCGGCCGCGAAGTCGGCGATCGCCTGAGGCGCCTCCGCGAGCGGGTAGGTGCGCGTGATCGGCACGCGCAGGCGGCCGCCGGCGGCGTCGGCGGCGATCCGGTCGAGCGTGGCCGGGTCGGGGCTCGCCATCACCGCCACGGCCGCCGCGTGCTGGTCGGGGCCGAAGCCCAGCGTGGAGACGAGCCGACCGCCCGTCTTGAGGAGGCCGGCGAGCTGCGCGCCGTCGCCGGCCAGGTGCACGATGGCCGGGACGCCGTCCGGCGCCAGCGCACGCACCTGGGCGCCCAGGTCGCCGGCGTAGTCGACGACCTGCGTCGCCCCGAAGCCGCGCACGAACTCCTCTTCCGCTCCCGGGCGCGCCGTGGCGATCACCTCGGCGCCGGCGGCCTGCAGGTACTGGACCGCCATCGCGCCGACCCCGCCGGTGGCGCCGGAGACCAGGACGAGCTCACCGCCGGCGGGTGCGACGGCGTCCGTGACGTCTCGCGCCGCCGTGCCGGCCAGGCCGAGTGCTCCGGCGGCCGGCAGGTCGAGACCGTCGGGTACGCGGGCGATGCCGTACTGCTCGCCGACGATGAGGTACTCGCCCAGGCCGCCGTCGCCGAGGAACGACTTCATCACGACGCCGTACACCGTGTCCCCCACAGCGAACCGCGTCGCCCCTTCGCCGAGGCCTTCCACGACGCCGGCGAAGTCCTTGCCCAGCACCACCGGGAAGCGGTGGTCCATCATGCCTTTGAGCATGCCCGCGGCGACGGCGACGTCGAAGCCGTTGATCGACGACGCTTGGACCCGCACCAGGACCTCACCCGGTCCGGGATCTGGCTTGGGCACCTCCAGGAGGATGGGCGGTGTCCCGTAGTCTTCGACAACGATAGCGCGCATGGGGGAGTCCTTTCGTCGAGCCGTCTGGCGGGCGCCTCAGTAGTGTCCGTCGGCCTGCAGCCGGCTCTTGCGGCGCTCCATGATCTCGTGCAGCAGCGGCGTCACCACCAGCCGGATCGCCATCTCCATCTTGCCGCCCGGGACGACGATGCAGTTGGGGCGCGACATGAACGAGTCGTGGATCATGGTGAGCAGGTAGGGGAAGTCGATCCCCGTGGGGTCGCGGAAGCGGATGATGAAGAGCGACTCGTCGAGCGTGGGGATGTCGCGCGCGACGAAGGGGTTGGAGGTGTCGACCACGGGCACGCGCTGGAAGTTGACGTGCGTGCGCGAGAACTGCGGCGCGATGTAGTAGACGTAGTCGTGCATCCGCCGCAGGATCGTGTCGGTCACCGCCTCGATCGAGTAGCTCCTGGCGCGCGTGTCGCGGTGGATCTTCTGGATCCATTCCAGATTGACGATCGGCACCACGCCGATGAGGAGGTCCACGTAGCGCGCCACGTTGATGCTGTCGTACTGCACGCCGCCGTGGAGGCCCTCGTAGAAGAGCACGTCGGTGTCGTCCGGGATCGGCTCCCAGGGCGTGAAGGTGCCCGGCTCGTGGCCGAGGATCGCGGCCTCCTTCTCGTCGTGCACGTAGAAGCGCCGCTGGCCGGACCCGGAGTCGCCGTAGGTCCGGAACAGGCGCTCGAGCTCCTCGAAGAGGTTGGCCTCGGGGCCGAAGTGGCTCGGGGGGCGATCGCCCCGGCCCTCGGCCTCCGCGATCGCCTGCTTCATGCCCTCGCGGTCGTACTTGTGGAAGCTGTCGCCCTCGACGACCGCCGCAATCACGCGCTCGCTGGTGAAGATGTGCTCGAACGACTTCTTGACCGTCGTCGTGCCGGCGCCGCTGGAGCCGGTCACCGCGATCACGGGGTGCTTGGTGGACATGTGCCGCTCCCTCCTCGTCCGCCGGCTCAGCCGACGCCCAGAGCCCGGTACCAGCCCGGATACAGGGCGTCGGCGTCGGCCGGGAACGACTCGAAGGCGCGCGCCAGCTCGCGGTGCTCCTGGGCGTAGGCGAGCAGGTCGACGCCCGCCGTCCAGGCGTCGACCGCCTGGTGCAGGGACAAGGCCCCGGCGACGGGCCCGTCGAGGTGGCCGAAGGCGCCGCCGCCTGAGGTCTGCACGACGTTGGCGTGACCGAGGTTGTCGAAGAAGCCGGGCAGGCGCAGGGCGTTCATGCCGCCCGAGATCATCGAGCTCGTCGCCTTCATGCCGAGCCATTCCTGATGGTAGAAGGGGCCGTCGGCGGAGTCGCGCTCGATCATGTAGGCGATGGCGCGATCGCTCTGGTCGCCCTCCATCTTGCCGTAGCCCATCGTCCCGGTATGGATGCCCGAGGCGCCTTGAAGGCGGGCCATCTTGGCGAGTACGAACGCCGTGTAGCCGCGCCTGGACTGCGGCGAGGTGATGGCGCCGTGCCCGGCGCGGTGGTAGTGCAGGAACTGATCGGGGAAGCGCCGCCGGCAGGTGGTGACCGCCGCCGGGCCGCCGACGTAGCCGTCCACGAGGAAGGCGACGTGGTCCTCGTCGCCGGCGAAGGCCTCGAGCACCGCCTCGCCGCGGGCGATCATCTCCAGTGGGTCGTCGGCGGTGATGTTGGCCGAGAAGAGCTTGGCCTCGCCGGTCTCGTCCTGCGCGCGCCGCAGGGCGCCGGCGACGAGGCGCATCGTCTCGACGTAGGGGGCGAAGACCTGGTTGCCCTGGGGCTCGTCGTTCTTGACGAAGTCGCCGCCCAGCCAGAAGCGGTAGCAGGCGTCCGCGAAGAGCTCCGGCCGCAGGCCGAGCTTGGGCTTGATGATGGTGCCGACGATCATCCCCCCGTCCTCGGTCGGCCGGCCGAGCACCCGCCAGAAGTCGGCGATGTTGCGCCGCGGCCCGTCGAACAGATCCAGATACGCGGGCGGCACGTAGAAGTCGTGCATCTTGGCGTACTCCACGTCGCCCATGCCCTGGTTGTTGCCGATGGTGAGCGTGAGGAAGGAGACGAGCATCGCCTTGCCGTCGGTGATGTTGCGGTCGAAGAGCTCGAGCGGATAGGCGATCTTGACCAGCTCGGCGGCCTCGTCGGCCTCGTAGACGATGGCGTCCACAGAGCGCGTGAAGTCGTCGGTGGTGGAGACTTCGACGTTGGTCCCGGTGGAGGACTCGGCGGCGAAGTGCGCCGCCGTGGCGAGGAAGCCGTGACCCGCCTTGGGCTTCAAGCTGTACGCGCACAGGACGTGGCGGCCGCCGGCGATGAGGTCGGACTCCCTGAGGCCGAGATCGGCATAGCGGTTGGACTGATCCACGGTGAGCCTCCTTGGTCGCGCGAACGGCGGCGCCGGCGCCGGGAACGCGGACGGAATGTGCCCGTGTCGCGGCTCCGGGCAAACGTTTCGCCGTCGCGGCGCGATGACCGCGAGCAGCGGCGCGCCCGGCGGTGCGCGCGGCCCGGCAGGCGCGCGCCGACAAGCCGGGCGGCCGACGACCGCAACGCCTCGCCGGTGCCCGCGGGCCCTTCTGCGGGTACGCCCGTCACTAGACCGCCGGCTCTTGGGAAGGGCCGGGGAAGGGACGCGATGACCAGCATCACGGAGATAGCGCCGGACGTCTTCAGCATCTGCACGTACGTCGAGCGGGCCGACCTCCAGTACCGCCAGTTCCTCATCCGCGACGAGCAGCCGCTGCTCTACCACACGGGCACGCGGCGCATGTTCGAGCGTGTGCGCGACGCCGTCGGAGAGATCCTCGACCCGGGCTCGTTGCGCTTGATCGCGTTCAGCCACTTCGAGGCGGACGAGTGCGGCGCGCTGAACTACTGGCTCCAGGAGGCGCCGGCGCAGGCGGCGTGCAGCGCCAACGGCGCCCGCGTGAGCGTGGGCGACTACGCCTTCGGCAAGGTGCGGGCGCTCGGCGACGGGGAGGTGTTCGCGACCGGCAAGCATCGGCTGCGCTTCCTCGCCACGCCGCACCTGCCGCACGGCTGGGACGCCGGCCACCTGTACGACGAGACGGCCGGCGTCCTCTTCTGCTCAGACCTTCTGCACCAGGTCGGCGACGTGCCGGCGACGACCACAGAGAGCCGCGTCGCCGCCATGAGATCGATGCTCGAGAGCTCCCGTGGCACGCCTCTTGACTGGTACGTCCCCTGGACGCCGCAGACCCGGGCCCGCCTCGAGCGGCTCGCGGCGCTGCGGCCGCCGGTGTGCGCCCCCATGCACGGCTCGGCGTACGTCGGCGACGGGGCCGCCGAGCTGCGCGCCCTGGCGGACATGCTCGAGGAGTTCTACGGCAGCTGACGGCGTCATCCGCCGGTCCGGTCCGGCGCCCGTGGCCGCCGCCCCACGCACGCAATGTTGTGCTCGGGCTCATCGGATGGTCTACTTGGAGGGCTCAAGTCCCGCCGCCGGAGGATCCGGCGCCCCCGCCATGCGTGGTCTCGCTGGGGCGCGCGCGACTCCGGCGGTGGACGTGAACGGAGTGGCGCGGGCGGTGTCGGGTAGAAACCCGGGAACGCCCAAGCCCGTCCTCAGCCCGTCGCGAAAGGTGGCCATGGCCGTATCCGCAGTCGAGAAGCCGCGCACGAAGGGGCTCAAGGTCCGCCTCGTCGAGCCGGCTCCGCTCACCATCAACCTGCTGTCCTACGCGCCCTACCCCCGTCTGGGGCTGCCGATCATCGGCGCGGCGCTCAAGGCGGCCGGTCACGACGTGCTCATCTACTGCGAGCAGGTCGCGCCCATCGATCGCGGCGACGTCTTCTCGGCCGACGTCGTCGGCATCTCGACCACCACCTCCACGGCGCCGGCCGCCTACAGCCTGGCCGCCGAGGTGCGCGCCAGGGGCATCCCCGTGATCATCGGCGGCTCGCACTCCACCTTCGTGCCCGACGACGCCCTCGCACACGCCGACTACGTGGCGCGGGGCGAGGGCGGCGAAGAGGTCATGCTCGAGCTCTGCGAGGCCATCGCCGGCGAGCGCGAGCTGGACAGCATCAAGGGGCTCTCGTTCTGGCGCGACGGCCGCGCCGTGCACAACGAGCTGCGCGGCCGCCCGACCGACCTCGACACCGTGCCGGTGCCCGACCTCTCGCTCATCGTGGGCTCAAAGCGCCTGCGCGACACGCCGATGATGACCAGCCTCGGCTGCCCGTTCGCCTGCACCTTCTGCACCGTGACCCTGATGTTCGGCCGCGCCTACCGCTTCCGCAGCGCGGAGCACGTGATCGCCGAGATCGAGGACAAGCGGCCGCGGCGCATCTTCTTCTACGACGACAACCTGGCGGCCGACAAGCGGCGCCTCAAGACGCTGCTGCGCATGATGATCGACCGCGGCCTTGTGATCCCGTGGCAGGCCCAGGTGCGCGCCGACGTGGCCCGCGACGAGGAGCTCCTCACGCTCATGCAGCGCTCCGGCTGCCGGCGTCTGGCCCTCGGCTTCGAGTCCATCGACCAGGCCACTCTGGACAGCTACGCGAAGTCACAGACCGTCGAGGACATCGTCAACGCCATCGCCGCCCTGCACGCGCACGGCATCGAGTGCCACGGGATGTTCGTCGTGGGCGCCGACAGCGACACGCCCGAGACCGTGCGTGACACCGTCGCCTTCGCGCGCAAGTACCGCATCGACTCGCTCATGCTCAACGTGCTCACGCCCGCCATCGGCACCAGCCAGTACGACGCCATGGACGCCGGCGACCGCATCTTCGAGAGGCGCTGGCAGTTCTACGACGGCCAGCACGTCGTCTTCGCGCCGCGCAAGATGACGCCGGCCGAGCTGCAGCACGAGTTCCTCATCGGTTACCGGCGCTTCTACTCCACGTGGCGCGGGCTCAAGCTGCTCGCGCGCTGGCGGCTGGGCGTGCTCGGCAGCCACCTCTGGGGGCGCTGGTTCATCCACCGCTGGGTCAAGGACCCGTCGAACCGCGAGTACCTGGCGGCGCTCGACTAGTCTTCGGCGGCGACCCTGCCCTCCTCGGGCAGGTCCATGCGCGGCAGCCACCGCAGCCACCTCGGCAGGTACCAGTTCCACTCGCCGAGGAGCACCATCGTCGCCGGCACGATCACGAGGCGGACGATGGTCGTGTCGAGCAGGATGGCCAGCGAGAGCCCGACGCCGAACTGCTTGATGACGGGGTCGCCGTTGAGGATGAAGCTGGCGAACACGGTGACCATGATGATCGCCGCCGCGGTGATCACCCTGGCGCTGGTGCCCACACCGGAGCGCACCGCCTGCGACGCGCCCTCGCCGGCCGCGTGCGCCTGGAAGATCTGGCTGATGAGGAAGACCTCGTAGTCGGTGGAGAGGCCGAAGAGGACGGCGAACATCAGCAGCGGCACGTAGCTCGCGATGGCCACGGTGCCGTAGGGGTTCGCGAGCCCCACCAGGCGGAGCCCCCAGCCCCACTGGAACGCGGCCGTGAGCACGCCGAACGACGCAGCCACGGCGAGCAGGTTGCAGAGCACGGCCTTGAGCGGCACGAGCACCGACCGGAACGCCACCATCAGCAGCACGAAGCTCAAGGCCAGGACCGTGGCGATGACCAGAGGCAGCCTGCGGCCGATCAGCGTGGCGAGGTCGGCGTAGGCGGCGGTGGCGCCGCCGACGTAGACCTTGAGGCCGGCGCCGCGCGTCGCCGCCGGGATCACGCCGTCACGCAGGTGGCGCACCAGGTCCACCGTCCTGGGGTCGGCGGGGCGCGTGGCGGCGGTGACCGCGAGCACCGCCGCGGTGCCGGCCTTGTTGACCCTGGGCGGCGACACGGAGACGACGCCCGGCGTGCGCGCGAGCGCGTCCTGCAGGCGCACCATGCGCGCGTCCGTGGCGCGCGCCTGCCCGCCGGCGCTGGTGAGCAGCGCCGTCAGCTCGGCCTTGAGCGCTCGTGCCCGGCGCGCGTCCCGCTTGAGGCCGCGCTCCCGGCGCTTGAGCCGCGCGCCCGCGCGCTTCAGGGCCGCGGCCCTGCGCTTCAGCGCGTCGCCGCGCGCCTTCAGCTGCGCCCCTTGCGCGCGCAGGGCCGCGCCCTGGGCCTGCAGCGCCGCGGCGCGCGCGGCGAGCGCGCGGCCGCCCGCGGCGAGGGCGGTCCCCTGCTTGGCGAGCGCCGCGCCCTGCTGCCGCAACGCCGCGAGCTGGGCCTGCACCTGCTGCGCCTGCGCCGCGAGCCCCGCGAGCTGGGCCTGGAGCTGGGCGATCTGCGCGGGGTCCGTGGCGGCGGCGAGCTGCTGCTGGACCGCCGCGATCTGCGTCTGGAGCGCCTGGCCCTGGGCCGCCAGCGCCTGTCCCCGGGCGGTGAGACGCGCCTGCGCCTTCTGGAGGCTCGCTTTGCTGCGCAGGAGCGCCGCCTGCCGGCTCTGCAGCGGCGCGCCCTGAACCTGCAGCGCGGCCAGGCGCGCCTGCAGCGCGGCGCCCTGCCCCGTCAGGCCGGCCGTCTGCGCCGCGAGCGCGGCGCCCCGGCGCTTGAGCGCGGCCGCCTGCTTCTTGAGGCTTTGGCCGTCGGCCGCGAGCCGCCGCTTGAGGCGCAGCGCCGCGTCGTAGCGCTGCGTGTACACGGCGCCCGGCTGCGCCGCCGGCCGGAACTCGGCGGCGATGAGCAGGGGTCCGTTGGCGCCGGGGCCGAGGCCGGCCGAGATCAGGTCGAAGGCGCGCCGCTGCGTGGTCGCCGTCGGCGTGACGCCGATGTCCTCCTGGCCGAGGCGCAGCGTCAGCGTCGGCGCCATGAGCGGCGCCAGGACGAGCAGCGAGGCGACGAGGGCGAACCACGGGTGCCGTGTCACGGCGCCGGCCCAGCGCGCCCAGACGTTGTCCTCGCCCGGCGCAGCGCTCGCGCTGCGGCGCCCGGGGAGGCGGAGCGCGTCGATGTGCGTGCCCGCGACCGCGAGCGCAGCGGGCAGCAGGGTGATCGCCGTGGCGACGGCGACCACCACCGTGAGCGCGGCGGCGTAGCCCATCGCGCCGAGGATCGGGACGTTGGCGACCAGCAGGGCGAGCAGGGCGACGATCACCGTCCCGCCGGCGAAGACGACGGCGGTGCCGCTGGTCGCGATCGCCCGGGCGATCGACTCGTCCACCGGCACGCCGCGGTGGACCTGGTCGCGGTGGCGGAAGACGATGAAGAGCGCGTAGTCGATGCCGACGCCGAGTCCGATCATCGTCGCCAGCGTCGGCGCCGTGTTGGGGATGCTGACCACGTGGCCGAGCAGGCCGACGAGGCCGAGGCCGACCACGAGGCCGACGAGCGCCGTCAGCACCGGCATGCCGGCGGCGACCAGGGCCCCGAACGTGAGCGCCAGGATGATGAGCGCCGCCGCGATGCCGATCTTCTCGCTGCGCCGCGAGTGGCTCTCGGAGATCCGGCTGCCGATGCCGCCGCCGGCCTCCACCTGGATGTCGGCCTTGCGCGCCGGGTCGGCGGCGGCGAAGACCTGCCGCGCCTTCTCCTGCGTCAGCTGACCCCAGTTGACGTCGAGCAGCACCTGTGCGAGAGCGGTGCGCCCGTCCTTGCTGACGGAGGACTGCATGCCGGGCGCGAAGGGGCTGAGCACGTCGTGCACGCCGGGCAGGCGCGCGATGGCGGCCAGCGAGTCCTGGACCGCCCTCCTGTCGGCCGGGTCGGTGAGCTTGCCGCGCGCGACGTGGAAGACGAAGGGGCTGGCGCCGTTCTGCTGCGGCGGGAACTGGCCGCGCAACAGGTCGCTGGCCTGCTGGGTGCCGGTCCCCGGGAGCCTGATGTCGTTGGTCGTGAGCGCCCCGTAGTGGAAGACGCCGGCCACCACCACGGCGACGACGAGCGCCCACAGCGCCAGGACGATGTACTTGCGCCTGACGCACAGGGCGCCGAGGCGATACAGCAGGCGGGACATGGCGACGCGCACCTCTCGAGCGACGGGCACTCACGATATCGCGGCCGCGGCGCGGGCGCACGCCGGCAGGCTCGCGGCCGCGCGCCCGCCTACGGCATCGCGCGGCCGCCGGCAGCGCCGCGCCTCCCTCAGGCGGCGCGCCGCCGCGGGCGACCGGGGAGGAGGGCGCCGGCCGTGGCGCCGAGCAGCGCGGCGATGGCGGCCGTGTAGAAGGGCCAGCGGAAGGCGGCCGACACCTCGTCCCAGAAGATCTGCTCGAGGCGGTCCTTGAGCTGCACCAGCAGCAGGCCCTCGAGGAAGCCGATGTTGGGCCCGATCACCTGGGCGATGGGGTGCGCCACCTTGCGGATCTCGCTCATGCCGGCGGTGGCGTCGATGGTGCGCGCCGTGTCCAGGGACTTGACGATCTGGGTGCGCACCGGCGCCGAGAGACCGGTCTGGGCGCGGGTGATCGCCTGCCCCTGGTCGGCGGCGCGGTTCACGGCGGCGGTCATCGTGTGCGCGAACACCGCGACGAGGATGGCCACGCCGAGCAGGAAGCCGAGCTGCCGGGCGGTGTTGAGCATGCCCGAGCCGGCGCCCTTGACGGCCGCGGGCAGGGCGCCCATGCCGGCGGCGGTGAGCGCCGGCAGGGAGATGCCGATGCCGGCGCCGACGAGCGCGCTGCGCCAGACCACCTGGTCGAGCGGCGCGGTGCGCGCCAGGTGGCCGAGCGCGAAGAGGCCGGCCGCGGAGAGCAGGGCGCCGCCGACGGCCAGCGGGCGTGGCCCGACGCGGTCCACGAGGCGGCCGGCGAACGGCGCCACGATGAGGCCGGCCAGCGGCAGCGTGGCGATCGTCAGGCCGGCCTTGAGCTCGCTGAAGTCCATCATCGCCACCATGAAGATGACGAGCATGAACATGGTGCCCATCATCGCCGTGTCCACGGTCATGATGGCGGCGCTGGCGGCGGCGAAGGTGCGGTCGCGGAAGTGGCGCAGGTCGAAGAGCGGCGAGGGCATGTGCAGCTCCCAGGCGACGAAGCCGGCGAGCAGCGCCGCGGCGGCGGCGAACAGACCGAGCACGCTGGCACTGGTCCAGCCCCAGGCGTTGCCCTGGATGAGCGCCAGCGTGAGGCAGAAGAGGCCGGCGCAGCTGAGGCCGACGCCCACCCAGTCGAGCGGGGCGTCGGCCGCCAGCGTGCGCCGGCGCGGGATGAGCGTGAGCGCGAGGACGACGCCGAGTGCGCCCACCGGCAGGTTGAACCAGAAGATCGCCGGCCAGCCCCAGCGCTGCACGAGGACGCCGCCGAGCACCGGTCCGAAGGCCGCGGCGGCGGAGCTGAGCGCGCCGAAGAGGCCGGCGGCGAACCCCTGGCGCTGCGCCGGGTACGCCTGCATCAGGAGGGCGAGGGAGGTGGGGACCACGGCCGAGGCGCCCACCGCCTGCACGACGCGGAAGGCGATGAGCAGATGGATCGTGGGCGCCGTGGCGCAGCCGAGCGAGGCGAGAGTGAACAGGGCGAGGCCGAGCACGAAGACCCGCCTGTGCCCGTAGCGGTCGGCGAGGCGGCCCATGGTGAGGAAGAGCACGATGAGCACGAGGTTGTAGCCGTTCATCACCCAGGAGACGGCGAGCACGGAGGCCGTCATGGAACGGATGATCTGAGGCACGGCGATGCTCATCACCGTCGCGTCGGCGAGCGTGAGGAAGATGCCGGGGAGGACCGCGACGAGCACGAGCCAGCTGCGCGTGCCGGTGGGCTCGAGGTCACGGACGGCGCTCATGGGCGCAGTGTACACGCTGAGGTAGAATCGAGAGCATGCTGGTACGGGACGTCATCGCGGCGGTGGACCGCCTCGCGCCTTTCGACCTCGCGGAGCCGTGGGACCACGTCGGGCTGCAGGTCGGCGCGCCGGGCGACGAGGTCGCCTCGGTGCTCGTCGCCCTCGAGGTGGACGACGCCGCCCTCGACGAGGCCGCGCGGCTCGGCTGCGGGCTGGTGCTGGCGCACCACCCGCTCATCTTCTCGCCGCTCGAGCGGCTCACCGACGAGGATCCCGCGGCGCGCGTGGCGCTGCGCGCCGCGCGCGAGCGCGTCGCCGTGCTGATCGCGCACACCAACCTCGACAAGGCGCACGGCGGCATGGCCGACGTCGTTGCCGCCATGCTCGGGCTCGAGGCGGCGGCGCCGCTGGCGCCGGCCGCCGCCGACGCCCTCAAGCTCGTCGGCTTCGTGCCGGCGGACGACGCCGACCTCGTGCGCAAGGCCCTGTTCGCCGCCGGCGCCGGCCTCATCGGCGAGTACGAGCACTGCTCCTGGTCGGTGGAGGGGCAGGGCACCTTCTTCGGGCGCGAGGGCAGCGCGCCCAAGGTGGGCGACGCCGGGCGCGACGAGACTGTGAGCGAGCTGCGCCTCGAAGTGGTGTTCCCGCGGCGGCTGCGCCGCCGCGTCATCGGCGCCTTCGTGGCGGCGCACCCCTACGAGGAGCCGGCCTTCGACGTCTACCCCGTGGAGAACGAGATCGCCAGCCTCGGCCTCGGGCGCCTGGGCGTGCTCCCGGCGGCGCTGCCGCTGGCGGCGTTCGCCGCCGACGTCGCCGCCGTCCTCGGGCTGCGCGCGGTGCGCTACGCGGGCGACCCCGAGCGCCTCGTGCGTCGCGTGGCGGTGCTGCCCGGGTCTGGCGCCGAGGCCATCGCCCGCGGCGTGGGCCAGGTGGCCGACGTGCTCGTCACCGGGGACGTCAAGTATCACGAGGCGCGCGCGGCGCAGGCTCAGGGCCTGGCGCTGGTGGACGCGCCACACGGCCTCACCGAGCAGGCCGCCGTGCTGCGCTGGGCGCGCACGCTCGCCGACGCTCTGGGCGCCGGCGTGCGCCGTCGAGAGCTTCGTCAATCCGGCAGTGGCCGTGTGGTACGACGACGCGGAGGTGCGTGCCGCGGCCGTTACAGCTGCGCCCGCCGCGGCCGCGCCCGCCTCGGAGGAGGCGGCAGCCAGCGAGCCACCCGCGGCCGAGGCCTCTCGCGTGCCGCACCCCGCCGCCCGCCAGGCGACGCTCGCCGCGATCGCCGCCACCCTGGCCAACCGCGACGACGCCCGTCACCGCCTGTACACGGACGGGGGCGCGCGCGGCAATCCCGGCCCCGCCGGGATCGGCGCGCGCCTGCTCGCCGCCTCGGGGGAGGTCGTCGAGGAGCTGGCCGACTTCATCGGTACGGCCACCAACAACGTGGCCGAGTACCAGGCGCTGCTCAGCGGGCTCGAGCTGGCGCTCGACCACGACGTGCAGCGCCTCGACGTCTTCCTCGACAGCGAGCTCGTGGTGCGCCAGGTCAACGGCGAGTACAAGGTCAAGGACGCCGGCCTGAAGCCGTTGCACGCGCAGGCCTGCCTCCTGCTCAGCCGCTTCCACGAG
Organism: uncultured Thermoleophilia bacterium; assembly: GCA_963709845.1. GTDB lineage: Bacteria > Actinomycetota > Thermoleophilia > UBA2241 > UBA2241 > CAIXSE01. Next base: position 526,745 of record CAVPXV010000006.1, on the reverse strand, counting down.
GTCGGGGTCAAGCACGTGCGCCGCGAGCAGAACGCCGAGGCCGACGCCCTCGTCAACCAGGCGATCGACGCGGCGACGGGCTAGATCCCGGCGCGCCTGCCCCCGAGGCTCAGGGCTTTGCGGCGCAAGAGGTCGGCCCCCATGTGCAGGGACGCGCGCGCGAAGCCGCCGTGCGTGTGTAGCGTGGCACGGAAGGCCGCCACGGCGGCGTCCAGTTGCTCATCGCTCACCACCAGCGCCGGCTCGAAGCGGATCACGCGCGGGTTGTTGAGCGTGTAGGCGGTGATCACGTGGTGGTCTCTCAGCATGCCGGCGGCCACCTCTGTGGCGAAGTACTCACGGCTCAGCCGTCTCGAGAGGCGTGACTCGGCGAATTCTACGCCGATCATCAGGCCCCGGCCGCGCACGTCGAGCACGGCCGGTGTGCCGGCCGCCGCTGCGCGCAGCGCGTTCAGGAAGCGCTCGCCCTTCTCCTTCGCTCGCGCCGGCAGGTCGTCGCGGACGAGGATCTCGACCGTCTTCAGGCCGGCGGCACAGGCGCGCGCGTTGCCGCCGAACGTGGACGTGTGCAGGGCGCAGCGCTCGCTGCCGCCGAAGCCCCTGCGCCACACCTCGTCGCGCGCCATGAAGGCGCCGATCGGCATCACTCCCCCGCCCAGGATCTTCGCGAGTACGAGGATGTCGGGTGTCACACCGTCGTGCTCGCAGGCGAACATGGTGCCCGTGCGGCCGAAGCCTGTTTGTACCTCGTCTGCGATCAGCAGCGCCCCCGTCTCCGTGCAGGCGCTTCGGGCCGCGGCCAGGTAGCCGTCGGGAGGCACGACGATGCCGGCCTCGCCTTGGATGGGCTCGACGATGAACGCGGCGCACGGTCGCTCCGCGAGCGCCGCTCTGAGCGCCTCGCCGTCGCCGAAGGGCACCGGGTAGCAGTCGGCGAGGAGGGGCGCGAACGGTTCGCGGTAGGCGCTGCGACCGCACACCGAGAGAGCCCCGAAGGACTTGCCGTGGAAGGCACCGTGGCAGTATACAAAGGGCTTTCGACCGGTCGCGGCGCGCGCCAGCTTGAGCGCCCCTTCGACCGCTTCCGCGCCGCTGTTGCAGAAGAAGGTCTTCTCCAGGTCGCCCGGCGCCACTGCGGCGAGCGACTCCGCCAGCGCCGCCGTCAGAGCCCCCATGGCGATCTGAAGGACGCCCGGCAGCCGTCCGGCGGCCTGCACCGCGGCCTCGACCTCCGGGTGGTTGTGCCCCAGCCCCAGCGCCCCGTACCCGCCGAGAAAGTCCAGGTACTCGTCGCCGCGCTCGTCGACCACGGTGCAACCGCTTGCGGAGACGAAGCGTCGGTCGAAGCCGGCGAGCTCGAACAGCTTCGCCAGGTCCGGATTGATGTACCGCGCGTAGCGGCGCACTGACTCTGCGCGCGTCGACGCTAAGGCTTGGTCGAGGGTGACGAGTTGAGGTGCCGCTGCGACCATCATGGCCTCCTCCCGGCGGCGCACAGCAGTCTGCCCCATGCTGGCGCTGTGAGCCGCCTCGCACGATCCCAACCACGTGACGATAGTACCGAGCCGGGCCGTTGACGAGCGTTGACCGCGCAGGGCTCGCGTCGTGGCGCTCGGTGGCTCACCGCGAGCGCGTCGGAGCGGTGGCGCCTCTCGAACGCGCGTGGCATTCCGAGTACCATAGTGCGCTCAGGCCCGCACCCACCCGGGAGGGCACCGATGAAGATCGCGGTCGCGCTGCTCCACCTCATCTTCGCCACGACCTGGCTCGGCACCGACTTCTACTTCAACTTCGTGGTCACCCCCCAGCTGCGCACGCTGGAGCCGTCCGTCGTGGACCGCGTCACGACCTCGCTCAGGCGCGTCACCACTCCGCTGCTGGCCCTGAGCGCGGTGCTCACCATCGTCACCGGCGTCTGGATGATGGCCCAGCTGCACGCGCGGCACCCGGGGAAGTTCTCCTCCACGCGCTGGGGCACATCGCTGCTCGTCGGCGCCGTGTTCTCGCTCCTCGTCCTCGTGCTGGTGATCGCCGTTGACCGGCCGACGAACCGCAGGCTCGGGCGCCTGGCGGCGTCCTTCGGGGACCGCGAGGCGACGGATGCCGAGAGGGTCCAGATGCGTCGCCTGAGCGAGCGCAGCATCCTCGTGGGCCGTGTGGCCACTGTCCTGCTGCTCGTCGCTCTCGCGACGATGGCGGTCGCCCGCTACAGCTGAGCGCGGGCCCCCCGCGGGCGCCGCGCCCTGAATTGCCCCCCATACGGGGCTCTGGTATCATCCCCGCTTGCTGCGGGTGTAGCTCAGTCGGCTAGAGCGTCTGCTTGCCATGCAGAAGGTCGAGGGTTCGAGTCCCTTCACCCGCTCCATCTTCCTTCGCAGCTTGGGCAGAGGACACGGGCTTTGTGCTCTGTCACCTGCCCTTCTTCGCGAAGGACCCCCGCGCCGGGGCGGCGTAGCCAAGTGGTAAGGCAGAGGTCTGCAAAACCTCCATCACCGGTTCGACTCCGGTCGCCGCCTCCAACTTCTCTCCTGCAAATGGGCACTTTCTGTGCTCGGCTGGTTTCCCTCTGACTCCAAATGCCGCCATTCCCGCCGACGTGCGCGGCTCATTCGGCTTCGCAACGGCCAACGGCGCAGCACCCCGGCGGGGGTGATACGGTACGAATGCCCGTCGCAGATGCTTGGTATGGCAAGGCGTGGCACGGCAACCCGGATCAGGTTTGGCGTGATACGCCGAGGCGCGACAAGGTAGGCACGTCTTAGCACGGCTGGCTTGTCTGCAATCTCCCAAGCTGCGGCGGGCGTTTCTGTGCCCGCCACGCATGGCTCGGCCGGCAGACCGCTTGCCGGGGTGGCGGATGCCACCGTCGGCGCCGACATTGACCAGGCGACGCGCCAGCTGATCCTCGCCTCGGGAGCCTTTCGATTCTCGTGCATGAGAATCACCACGCTGCTAGCCTTGGCCTACAGGAATCCATGAATCCAAGGTATGGAGGCCCGGCGTGGGCAGACTGCTTCCAGCTCAGCTCGAGCTGCTTCATCACCTTGTCGAGGCCGAGAGCGCGTCCGAGGGACGGGAATCGTTCCATGTCAGCCGGACCTTCGATGGGACATCGGTTTCTTCACCCCGGCCTGCCCAGCGGCTTCATCGCGGTCCATTGGGGCGATGTCACATTGCTTGCGGACCGGGGTCTCCTGCATGTGACCGGCCAGGGCGAGCAGCAGTTCGCATTCGACATCGCGCCCGAGGCGCGTGAGGAGCTTGAAGCCGCGATGAGTCTCGACCTGCATGCGGCGCACTTCCACATCGAAGTCCTCCTCGCCGACGGTAAGACAAGGGACTTCGAAACCGACCTCAGCGAAAGCCAGGCTCGTGCGGTCGGCAGGAAGTACGCTGCTGGGGCGATGTTCCTGGTGAATGGCCGCAGGCTCGTCCCCGCGGACATTCGGCGGCTGCGAATCTCCGCGACGGCGAGGCCGGCATCGGTTGTTCGTGCTGAGATCGAGGCTGAGCCGAAGCGACCCGACGTTCTTCGTGTTCAGCGCAACTGGCGACTCAACGTGGTCGAGCGAGGGCAGGACGTCACACGGAGCTTCCTTGAGCGTGGTGGGCTCGCGGACATTGCGGAGGCGGAACAACTCATGAGCCTCGCCGACGAGAGAGCGTCTTCGTCGTGCATGGCAGAAACGAGAAGGCGAGGCGAGCCATGTTCGCCTTCCTGAGGGCGCTGAAGCTCGATCCACTTGAATCGTCGGAGGTCGTGAAGGCAACCGGGAAACCCAATCCCTATGTGGGAGATGTGCTCGCGGCCGCGCTTGCCCGAGCGCGGGCGATCCTCGTGCTTCTTACGCCTGACGATGATGCTTGTCTACGGGAGCATCTCAGAAGACCAAAGGATCCCCGATACGAGACTGAGCTGACGCCCCAAGCTCGCCCAAACGTATTGTTTGAAGCCGGCATGGCCATGGGGCGCGATGAGACACGCACCGTACTTGTTGAACTCGGGGAGCTCCGGCCTTTCAGCGACATCGGCGGTCGTCACGTCGTTCGGCTCGCCAACTCCATCGCTCGACGTCGGACGTGGTCGACAGGCTTCAACTTGCCGGGTCATCGTCGACCCCGGTTCCGGGCGGGACTGGCACACGAAGACGATTTGAGGCGGCCATCTCGGCGAATGCGCCTGGGACATGATTCTTGTCCGCGGAACCGACCAACCGATCGCCAAGCATGGCGAGTCGCAAGGTGTCGTGAGTGAGCACCTTCGGTAGCGAGTTCGCACAGCTCCTCATTGACTTGATGTCTGGAGCCGACCCTCACCGCATACATCAGTCATCACTTCTCTATGGCTTGGCATGCGACTTCGACTTGAATTGTCTCGGCGTGCTCGTCGACTACCTCTAGAGCGAACGTCGCGCCTTCGCGATTCCTCTGCTGAACGTGCCGCCCGAGCCCTGGGACCGGGTGATCGGCGATCTCGTTGCAGCCGCCCGACCAACCGCCAGGGCCATCAAGGTGGCAAACTCGCGACGAGGACTGACGCGCACGGGTGAGCGCTCTTAGCAAGGACAAGCACTGGGACAGCTACATCGACCACAAGCACAGCGTCGGGTTCTACGTCGATTTCCTGCGCTGCGCCCTCGACCACGCTCTCACCGAGCATGCCGCCATCTACCAGTGGTTCGGCATCATGCGCACCGAGGTGATCTGGCAGAGCTGGCGTGAGGTCGGGCTGCTGCCCCATCAGGTGCTGATCTGGCAGAAGAGCCGCTCCGTCCTCACCTACTCGCACTTCATGTGGGACTACGAGCCGATGATGTACGGCTGGCGGGAGGGGCATATGCCGAAGGTGAAGCCGCCGGCCGACGCGAGGGCTGTGTGGGAGATCGAGAGCAAGATCGAGGACGCGCCCGGTTCGGTGCACCCGACGATGAAGCCGGTGGAGACCGATCCGCCGGCCGATCGCCTACCACACCAGGCCCGGCGGGCTCATCTACGAGCCTTTCTCCGGCTCCGGCACGGCCCTGATCGCCGCCGAGGAGCTGGGGCAGGACCTGCTACGCCCATCGAGCAGAGCCCGCAGTTCGTCGACGTCGCCGTGGCGCGCTGGGAGGCGTTTACCGGAAGGAAGGCGACCGGGAGCGCGATGGGCGTCAACATAACCGGCCGAGGTCGACCGGCGCGTCGCCGACATCTACGGGCTCGTCGTCGACGGACTGCCGCACGGCCCAGATCTGTCGCTCTGTGGCCGCGAACTGCAGCTGGAGGCCTCCGACCGCACCATCTGCCGCTACATCGCCCGAGCGCGCGAGCTGATGATCGAGGAGGCCAAGATCGGCCGCTAGGAGGTCTTCGCCGAGTCGCTGGCCGCGCAAGCAGCGCCTCTTCGCCCGCGCCAGCGCCGCCAACCAGCTGGAAGACGGCGCTCGCGGTGCAGAACTCGATCGACCGTATGTTCGGCGACTTCGCCGAGATGCGCGGATGACCTCTCGGACCTCGACCGCTTCCTCGAGGCGATGATCGGGCCGCGTGTGGGCTGACAAGGCTCCTGGCGCGTCGGCAGCGTTTCGGCCCCGTGCCGTGTGCAGGCACTTCTTGGCGCGCACAGGAACGGGTGACCTGTCCGGCGAGCACTTGACCGAAGTGCCGGCGCCGCACGCGGAGGTGCTCGTCGTGCGGGTTGAGCAAGAGTCCGCCACGCAAGTCTCTGGCCGGCGAGCGATGGCGGTGGTAGCGTCCGGCGCAGACCGCGCCGCTCCACGCCGAGGTTCAGGCGCATTTTGCAGAATCCTTGTTGGGCCCAAGGAGGACTGGTGTTCCTCGACATTCCGCAGGCTGTTGCCGATCGGATTGACCTATCTGGAGGAGATCGATTCACGTGATCGCCTCGACAGCAAAGGCCGCCTCGAACGCCTCCGGCAGATTCCACCGGAGACCGGCAGGTTCATCGCGCTCTTCGACCGCCGCTCCCGCTGTCCGCTACGTGGCGATCGGCACCAGCGGTGGCTCTTCGACGCCTTGGTGGCGCTGGCCTGCCGACTGCGTCGCTCGGAAGCTCGCGACGTTCGAGGTCCTGGCTGAGAAGGCCGCCTTGGCGCGAGAGACGTTCGAGATGGCCGGCGTTGGCGACGTGGTGGACTTAGCTCTGGCGATGCTCTCGACCACCTCGCGGCTTGGGAGGGCATCTCCTTCTGCTTCCTTGATGCTGAGAAAGGCGTCTACGCCGAGTGCTACGAGGCTGTTGTCCCCAAGATGACGGTGGGCGGCATTCTTGTTGCCGACTATGCCGTCGATCACGAGGCAACACTGCGGCCGATGCTGGAGTGAGCGCTGACCGATGAGCGGGTAGACGCGATGGTCGTGCCGATCGGGAAGGGCGAGCTCGTCTGCAGGAAGCGGTAGGGCGCGCACCACGCGCGTTGAGTAGACCGCGCGGAGCGGCTGGACAGACACCAGCCACTGCGGAGCCGTAGTTTGTGCCGCGAAGGCATGCAATTGCATCTCATCGAGGGCCGGGGCCAGCGCGGGGCTGCGCCGCGCGCTGGGCCGTCGGCAGCACGCCGGCGAGGAGGCCGTGCAGGCACTTCTGGGCGTGGACAGGTCAGGTGGACTTGTCCCGGTCGCATTACTGTCATCGAGTAGGAAGGAGGATCAGGGAGAGAGGACACGATGTCAGGGAGCCCGAATGCTGCGCTGTGCGAGGCCCTGATCGAGGTGCATGCCCGCATCGCCGAGCTGGGCGCCCTTCCCGGGTCAGCCGGGCAGTGTGAACGAGAACTTGGAGCCGCGTCGCGGCTGAGACTCGACACCGACCCTGCCGCCGTGGGCTTCGACTATCCCCTTGACGATGGCCAGACCTATGCCTCCGCCGCCCGTGGCGGGGCTGCGCGACTGGTCGGCCCGATAGAAGCGATCGAAGATGTGAAGAAGGTCCTCTGGGGCGATGCCCTCTCCCGTGTCGCTCACCTGCACGACGATCCCCTCGTCGGTGCGCTCAGTACACAGGACGACCTCTCCCCCGGAGGGGGTGTGCCGCAGGGCGTTGTCGACTAGGTTAGCGAGGGCGCGAGCGATGTACTTGGCGTCAAACACGGCGCCGTCACGCTCGACGCAATATTCCCCGCGCAGCATCACGCGCTGCGCTTCTGCCCGCGGCGTGAAGGACTCCAGCGCACCCGAGAGCAGGTCCTGAAGGGAGTGTGAGCGACAATCGAGCTGGAGTCCTCCTGAGTCGAGCTGTGCGAGCATGAACAGGTCATCCACGAGTTCGGACAACGAGCTAAGGTGGCGCTGGGCGGCAAGGAGGTAGCGGTTCACCGTCGCCGGGTCGTCGACGACGCCGTCGGCGAAGGCCTCGACGATTACCCTGACCGAGGCCAGCGGCGTCCGCAGGTCGTGACCGACGGCGGTGATAAGGTCCCTGCGTCCGCGCTCGAATTCCGACCGCTGGCGATCGGCCTCACGAAGGCGCGCAGTCATCTGGTTGAAGCTGCGTGCAAGTTCGGCGATCTCGTCCGGCCCCTCCTCCACTAGCACGATGTCCAGATTCCCCCGCGCCACGTCCCCAGCCGCGCGATTCACTTGCGCACCGTCTCGACGACTGTGCTCGAGAAGAGGTATCCGAGCGAGACGGCGATGACGGATGCGAAGACGAGCAACACCGTCGACATCAGCAGGTCGTGCCGGTTGAGGAACGTCAGTCGCGCCGTACGAGGACGTTTACGAACATGAGCGCCTGCGCCAGCGGTAGCCGGCCATCAGTGTCCAGACCAGGCGGGGGAGAGCGCCTCATCCAGCCCAGGCGGTAGGCGGCATAACCAGCGGCCACGCTGATCGCGGCGGTGAGCGTGAGTAGGCCGTCATGGTGACGAGGTCGTTGCTGCGTGGACGCAGGAGCAGCGAGAAGACGCCCAGACCCACGCCGACGGCGAGGGTGACTCCGGCAACAAAGACGGCCAGTCGACGCCGGGCTGCGCGCTCGGCCCTGTTCGTTTCCGCTGCGCGGCCAATCACGGCTCGAACCTCTAGCCGACCCCCAGACGGTCTTCAGGTACCGAGGCTCCGAAGGGTCTCGTTCGACCTTCTCGCGGAGTCTACGGATGTTGACCGTCACGGTGCTCGGATCGATGTAATCGGACGTTCCCCAGACCGCCTCCAGGAGCTGGTCGCGGCTGAAGACGTGCCGGGGATGGCGGGCCAGGGTCAGGAGAAGGTCGAACTCAAGAGCCGTGAGAGCCTGCTCTTCGCCGGCAACGAGCACCGTCCGCGACGAGGGGTCGATGGTGAGTCCGTCGAAGGCCAAAAGCTCCCCGGCAGGCACGGCCGGTCCCTTGCGCGACCGCCTCAGAACGGCACGCACGCGACTCACCAGCTCCTGAGCGCTGAAGGGCTTGACCACGTAGTCGTCGGCCCCCATCTCGAGACCGGCGATGCGGTCGACCTCGGTGTTCTTTGCCGTCAGTATGATCACGGGTGTGTCAGACGTGCTGCGTAGTCGTCTCAAGACCTCATAGCCGTCGACGTGGGGGAGCATCAGGTCGAGGACCACTAGGTCGGGGAGCGAGCGAGCGCTCTCGTCGAGCGCCTCCTGACCGTCGGCGACCGTTCGCACTGCGAACCCGGCTCGTTCGAGGTAGATCGCGACGATCTCGGCGATGCTCGGTTCGTCTTCAACGACAAGAATGGTCTCCATGTGATCGCCCTCTCTGCGGTTGCTCCCCTCGCCGCTCGACTACTCTCGTTCTACCCCTGCGCCGTGGCGAGAACGCGGACGCCATGCGAATGAGCGAGCCTCTTCATGGTCTTGTAAGGATTTGGCAATCGCGGCGTAAGAACTGCCGGGTACAAAGGCGGTGCAAGGAGCACCGCCGGCAGGCGGACGGGTGACGGGCCGGACACCAAGCGGCACGGGTCCGCCCGCCATGTCTGTCTGGAGATCAGGCGCGCCAGGTGTTGCCATGGCGGTCACAAGCACCGAGATCGACGGACGAAGCCCGGGGCGAAGCTGACGGGGGAAGGGGGAGGGGGGGTTCATGGTCGCAGGGTGGCACGCCCAGGGGGCGTGAGTCCGGGAGTGCGTCACAACGACTCGCATCGAAGACTTGAACCTGACACACCGCGAGTTCTGTCGTCTCGGGGCGGAGCTCTGAAACCACAGGAGAAGTCATGGGAAGACACAAGCTGTTTCTCACGGTCGTGATCGCTGCGGTCGTGCTCAGCGCCCTCGCGATCGGGCCGGCGAGCGCCTTCGCCGGCGGCTGGCGCGCACAGCGCCAGGCCCTGTTCGTACAGACCGACAACCTGACGGCCAACTCGATCATGGTCTACGACCGCTCCAGGCACGGCCTGCTCACACTGGCCGGCACCTACGCCACCGGCGGCATGGGCGGCCAGGCGGCCGGCTCGGTAGCAGACCCGCTGGCGTCGCAAGGCTCGCTCGCCAGCGCCGAGCACGGGCAGGTGCTGCTCGCCGTGAACGCGGGCAGTAACACCGTCTCGCTGTTCCGCGTGGCGCGCGGCGACAAGCTGAAGCTCAAGCAGGTCGTCGCCTCGGGCGGCCAGTTCCCCGTGAGCATCGCCGTGCGCGGCCATCTGGTCTACGTCCTGAACGCCGGCCTCGACGGCTCCGTGCAGGGCTACTGGCTCGCCGGCAACCACCTCTGGCCGATCCCGGGCTCGAGCCGCTCGCTGGGCCTCGCCAACACCAACCCACCGAACTTCCTCGCCTCGCCGGGGATGGTCGGCTTCACCCCCGACGGCATGCGCCTGATAGTCACCACCAAGGCGAGCGGCAGCATGATCGACGTCTTCGACGTCGGACCCTCCGGCAAGCTCAGTGCTGCGCCGGTGGCCAATCCGTCGGCCACGCCGGTGCCCTTCGCCTTCAGCTTCGACCCCTTCGGTCGGCTGGTCATGGTTGAGGCGGGTGGTATGGGCATTAGCACCTACACCATCAACCCCGACGACAGCCTGACCACCGTTGGCTCGGTATCGGACGGCTTTGCGGCGGCCTGCTGGATCAGCGCCGCGCGCGGCTACTACTTGGTCTCCAACGCTGGCGGCGGCAACGTGAGCACCTTCTCGCTCGACGCCGGCGGGCTGCCCAGCGTGGTCGGTGCGGCGGCCCCGGCCGCGGGCGGCACCATCGACTCAGTGGCCACACGCCGACCAGCGCTTCCTCTACGTAGAGTGCGGCGGCGCCGGTGAGCTGCTCGCCTACCGTATCCATCACGACGGCAGCCTGACGCTCATCCAGACGGTCACGGGACTACCGATTCCCTTCGAGGGGATCGATCTCAACTGACCGACACGCGACGCTGTGGCGGCCTGCCTCTGCGGGCCGCCACAGCGCCATCCATACAGAGAGGAACACCGACCTGCTCGACGGGATCCACCGGCACGTCGCGGTTCTGGGCGCACCGATCGCTTCTTCTTGGCGAGGCGGGTGCAGGCGTGTTCTGGGTCTGGGGCGGCGGTAAACCGGCGAGCCCTTTGCTTGTCGCCTGTGCAGTGCGGGGAAGAACGAGGCGACACTGGGCATGAAAGCAAAGGACCTAAGAGGAGCACCTCGTGACCGATGACGAGGACCTGGAGAAGCTGAGCGGCGACCCGCATGGGCCACGCCACGCGGTCACCTACTCGCGCCGGCGCTTCGTGGTCATGCTCGCCGGGGCCGCCGCGCTCGCCAGCGGGCTCTACGAACTGGTGCGGCTCCTCGGCGGGCCCTCGAAGACCGGGCCGGGCGGCCAGCGGAAGACGTTCTCCGACTTCCCCGTCACCTCGATCGACAGCCCGCCGAACGTTCTTCTCAAGGACTGGACCGTGCAGATCTCTGGGCTTGTCGAGCGACCAACGCGCGTCGACTACTCCGTCTGGAGCACGCTCCCGCGGGCCACAGAGACGGTGGACTTCCATTGCGTGGAGGGCTGGTCTGTCAGCGGCCTCGTCTGGGCCGGGGTGCGCCCGGCCGACCTGCTGGCCCTGGCCAGGCCTCTGCCGCGAGGGAGGTTCGTCCAGTTCACCACCCACGACGGCGCCTACTTCGACACCCTCTCGAACGCGCAGCTGAACGACGGCTATTCGCTGCTGGCCGACAGCGTCGACGGCTGCCGCTGCCGCCCGAGCACGGCGGCCCCCTACGACTCGTGGTGCCCAGCCAACTGGGCTACAAGAGCGTCAAGTTCGTGAGCCGCATCGAGGTCGTCGATCACCAGCAGCAGGGCTACTCGGAGCAGCAGGGCTACCCGGTGAACGCGCCGGCGCAGCCCTGAGTCGCCGGAGAGTGCGTCACACTCAGTGGGCCACGAGGTGACCTTCGCCGCCGACACCGCCGACCGCGAGCTGCTCGCAGCGACCGTGCTCGACCTCGCCGATCGCACTGCGAGTGATCTGCGCCGCCGGGGCTATGCCTGCCGCACGCTGATTCTGAAGCTTCGCGACTCCCGCTTCCATTCTGTGACCAGACAGCGCACCGTTCCCGACCCGACGAATACGACCCAGGTCATCTATGACGCCGCCCTGGCCCTTCTTGCCGACCTGCACGAGCCCGGCCGCCTCCTGCGCCTCGTCGGCCTCACCCTCAGTGGCCTCAGCGAGGCCCACCAGACCGCGCTCGACGACTCCCAGCGTGACCATGCTTGCGATGAGGCCGTCGACCGGGTGCGGGCCCGCTACGGCTCCCAGGCGCTGCGCCGCGCCGGCGGTGGACTCGCACTTGGCCAGGACGAGCCGCGGCCTGCTCGAGACGAGGAGAAGCCGAAGCACGAGCCCAGCCGCGACTGATGTGGCGGCCCGGGAACGAGGTCGAGTCGTCGGCGGCGCGTCGGCAGCGTGGCCGTGTGCAGGCGTTTCGTGGCTCGCACAGGTGGGGGTGACCTGTTCAGGGCACCCTCACGGTCGATCCCGACGGGCGCTGCGCCTCAGCCCTCGAGCCGCTCGAGGCGCACGGTCTGACCGTCGTGCACGGCCGCGAGCAGGCGCGCCTCGCACTCGAGCACTCCGACCGGGTTCACGGGGCTCACGGGCTGCTGGCCGAAGAAGAGGCAGACCGCCCGGCCGGGAGGCCAGTAGCCCACGGCTCCCGGAGCCATCACGGCCTGCGGGTCCTCGGCGCCGCTCTCCACGGGCACTGTGAAGTACACCTCCTCGCCCCACGTCTGCGCCGGGCTCTCGAGCGGCAACGCTCGCCACAGGAGATCACTCGTCGTCGAGTCGTTGAGCGCGGCCGTGAGGTCGAGTCCGGCCTCCTCGATCAGGATGCGTATGCGGCCCATCCCTGCACCTCCCGCGTAGCCTTGGCTGCAGCCGGGAGCCTACGACACGGCGAACGCATGCCTCGCCGTTGCGGCGGCCATATTGGTGCTCGACCTGCAGCACGAAGGCGACCTTGCTGCCGCCGAGGCTCTGGTCAAGTCCCCCGACGTGGTGTAGTTCCTGATCGTCGTCAGTGTCATCGGGCCGTGAGCAGGACCACCTCCCGTGCCGTCGGCGCCGGCCGCTCCTGCTCCTCGAGCCTGCTCCGCGGCGTAGAGCCCGGCGAGCGACTCGGCCGAGAGGTAGCGGCGGCCCACGAGCCATTCGTCGTTCTGTTCGATGCAGCAGCGCCCCGGCGAGGCGGATGAGGCTCGCGTCGTTCGGGTAGATGCCGACCACGTCGCTGCGGCGGGCGATCTCCTTGTTGAGGCGTTCCAGCGGGTTGGTCGAGCGCAGCTTCGTCCAGTGCTCGGGCGGGAAGGCCATGAAGGCGAGCAGCTCCTCCTCGGCGGCCTCGAGCAGTAGGGCCACCTTGGGCGCCGCGGTCTCAAGGGTGGCGACCACGCCGGCCAGTCGCGCGCGGGCCTCAGCGAGCGTCTCGGCGGCGAAGACCTGGCGGATGGCGGCGGCGACCATCTGCTGCTGGGCCTCTGCGCACGTGGCCCTGCATGTCGCGCAGGAAGTGCACCGTGCAGCGCTGCCAGGGGCAGCCGAGCACCTGGGCGATCGCCTTCTTCAGGCCCTCGTGGGCGTCGGAGACGCAGAGCAGCACACCAGCGAGGCCGCGGGCCACCAGGCCGCGCAGGAACTCGCGCCAGAAGGCCTCGGTCTCGGCCTCGCCGACGTCGATGCCGATCACCTCGCGGCGTCCGCTCTCGTGCACCCCGTAGGCGACGACCAGGCCTTGTGGCGCACGCCGCCGGGCTCTCTGACCCGCTCCACCTTGGCGTCCAGCCAGAGGTAGGGGTAGCGACCCTCGAGGGGACGCTCGCGGAAGATGCGCACCTGCTCGTCGAGCACTGCGGCAGAGGCGGCTGACGGTAGCTGCGGCTCATGCTCTCGATGCCGAGCTGGGCGACGAGGCGCTCGACCTTGCGCGTCCTGACGCCGTTCACGTAGGCCTCGGCGACCACCGCGACCAGGGCCTGCTCGCTGCGCCGCCGCGGCTCGAGGAAGCTCGGGAAGTAGCTGCCGCTGCGCAGGCGCGGGATCGCCAACTCGAGGCTGCCGACGCGCGTGTCCCACTGGCGCTGGCGGTAGCCGTTGCGCTGCGTCATGCGCTCCGCCGAGCGCTCGTAGCGCCCGGCGCCGGCGAGCTCGGCGACCTCGTCTTCCATGAGCTCGATCAGCTCAGGCGCACCGCCTCGCGCACGACGTCGGCGTGTTCGCTGCTGAGCATCTTGCCTGCCGCCTCGCTGACGGTCATGCTGTTCGGGTCGGCCATCGTGGTGCTCCTCTCGTCACTGTTCTTGGCGGAACAACGACGATTCTAGGACGCTTCCGGTGGCCGATGCTTCTTCAGCTCTCAGGCCCGGAGCTTCTACACCACATTACGGGACTCAACTGAGGCTCTTCGGAGTTCCGGGCCGATCACAACGGCCCTGCCCAGCGGGATCGCCGTCCGATGTCGCATGTAGGGTTGCTGCATTGCGAGGGGGCAGCTTGGACGAGGGCAAGCGCATAGGAGATGGGCGGGGGCGTCCGGCCCCACGGGCGGCCAGTCGGCTCGGGTCCAAGCGGCGCTCGACGAAGTCGACGCGAGGCGTGGCCCCGGAGCGCCGTCTCTGGCAGCTGCCGACCGAGCCGCGAGAAGCGCCCAGGACGCCTTCTTCGACGCTTGCATGCATGCGAGCATCCCCGACGCGGGTGACGCCGCTCTCGCTCTCCATGGGGCCCGACGTGCCCGCGATAGCATCCTCAATGCCCTCTCTGGGGAGGACTGGGACATTCTCGTGGCAGCAGGCTACCGGGTGCTGGCGACCGGGACTGGGAGTAGAGCTCTGACTCGGTGCTTAGCAACGTCTCTCGCACGGGTCGATCTCGGTAAGGTGCTCATCCCGGGCACTAGAGATGATTGAGGGACTCCTGCGGGGGTGAAGCCCGGTCGGACTCAGGGGCATGTCGTCGGCACCCCGTCGGCGCTGTTGCGATGTGCAGCCGTCTTTCAGCTGTTACAGGTTCGCGTGACCTGTGACAGTCGGTGTTTGGCCCAGGGAGCAAGCCATCCCATACGATAAGCGGCATGACCTGGACCTCGGTATCACTCGCAGACATCAACACTGCGCTGGAGGCGCATTCGAGCGATTCGCTTTGTGGAGGACTCATTGCCTGGGCCTGCGACTGCGTCGATTCTCTCTTCTACCTGGCCGACCATGATGAAGCCGTGTTTGACTCTCAGCCGGCCACCTACCAGGGTCACAGGGCGCCAGTCATCAACGTCGCCCACGTGCGGTGGGCGACTTCGACAGCTATCACAGCGCTTGACTTGTGCGCAGCTGCCCTCGCCCGGATCCACTCGGGGGCGCTCGGCCGCACCTTCAGCGGCCGCTTCGATGATCACGAGGTCGATCTGCGGCAGCTGGGGCCAGGCGGCAAGTATCGGAGCAAGCGGGTCCTACTCCCGGTCGAGGCCGTCACGTGGTGCGATGGCGTATTGGGAGACCACGGCTACCTGCTCGTCCTCAAAGCTCGTGGACCCCTTGTCCATGGTCGTCACCCGCGGGTGTTGCAGCTGAGCACCACGGGCACGCCGCCTCGTGACGACTTTTCGCTTGACGGCCCTGGCCAGCCATCGACCCCTGCCAGGGATCTGGTCGTTGATTCTAGGAATGTCGCCGCGAAGCACGTTGACGACTTCCTGTCGAAGACAGCCGCAGGGGTCTTGTTCTAGCCGCTGCGCTCGCCCGGTTTGGCCCACGCTGGTCCGTCGGGAGGACATCGGCCTCGCATCGAGATGTGCCGCACGTTGCCGTCTCGGCGCGGCGCCACAGGACGTGCAGACCCGTGCGGCCAGAGGGCAAAGCAAGAGGGGGGCGCTCTCGATCCGAACGTTGTTGCTCACCGCTTTCGTCAGTAGCATCGAGTCACTCCACGGCAGCACGGGGGATCAATGGCCGACTATCGTCAGCACGCTGAAGCGGTGTATGAACGCGACGAATGGACGTGCAAGCTGTGCGGTCTGCCGATTGCCCGAGACCGTATCGTTCCACACCCTCTGGCCGCGAGTCTCGATCACGTTGTCGCACAGGCTCATGGCGGCAGCGACGACCCCGAGAACCTCCAGACCGCTCACATGCGCTGCAACGAGTCGAAGCACACGAAGCCGGAGCGAGGCTCTGGCATCCGAGTCACGCTGCAACTGCAGCCCGAGATCCAGGTCCAAATCGAGGAGCTTCTGCGTCGACTTCCGCCCGCCCCGGACAGGCCGCCGGGAGAGCCGCTACCAGAGATCACGACCGAGACGATCGGGGGCGTCTTCGACGATGCGGTGGCATTGGCTAGGGAAGCACAGGCGAAGAACCTACCGAGCGTCGAGGCGCTGCGCGGCTGGGCGGCCCACAAGGGCTTCCTGAGTATCTACGAGGCACGTGCCCAAGTATCTGAGCAGCTCTACGGGTGCCTTGATGAAGATGCCGTGCGGAAGAGGCTGACACGTTCGATCCCAAGAGAAGCACCCGCCGCGTGGTTCGTAGCCAAGTTCCTCGCGCAGGGCGACGGCCCAGAGTGGCTGGATGACGACGATGGCTGGGCAGATGTGGCGGGCGCCCTTCTCGACTACATCGGACTCGATGAGGTCGAAGAACTGGCCGCCCGGGCCCTGGACGGTCTACTCGTTGAGGATCCTCTCCAGCGTCTCGAAGCGAACGTGACGACCTCCGAACCAGACGAACCGGGAATGTACCGCGGTCACCCGCTGTTCGCCTATGAGGAGTCGGTACGCGCGCTGAAGGCCGCCGACAGGCTTCCCGAGTGCGAGACCCTGCTTCTCGGTCTCATCGACGCTCTTGAGGCGCAGGTTGCCGACAAAGGTGGATCGCTTTCGCCACACTTCTACGAACAGCTCGCAATCGTGCGGCGGAAGATGGGCGACGACGCCGGCGAACTTGAGGTACTCGAGCGGTACTTCGCTCAGCCGGGCGCGCTCGACTCCTCCAGCCTTGGAAAGCGCCTGGACAGGGTCAAGGTGAGGCTCGGCCGCTAGCTGCTCGCGTTCTCGGCGACGATCTTGTCGGGCGTCGACGGCTCCTCGGCGAAGTGTTCGACCTCGAGGCGGCTAGGTCGACGGGGGTAGACTGAGTGAGGCGACGCGCATGACGCGAGGTGCGAAGGGGGCCAGCGTTGACCGAGCTGATCATCACTCTCAACTTCGGGCCCCACTGGACTAGCTCGCAGTCGAGCGAGTTCGACCCCGATGCTCCTGAGAGTGACTAGGTGGCGCTCGACTTCGAGACGGCGACAGCGACCCGGGCCAGTGCCTGCGCGGTGGGCCTTGCCCACGTGCGCGGCGGCAAGGTCATCGCCGTGGAGCGCGCCCTGATCCAGCCTCCCGGCAACGAGTACGACGGCTTCAACGTGATGATTCACGGCATCGAACCGGAGATGACCGCGGACAGTCCGACGTTCACCGAGATCTGGCCGCAGCTGTTCGCGCGCCTCTTGGGCAGAGCGGTCGTGGCACATAACGCCAGCTTCGACTTCAGCGTGCTGCGACACAGTCTCGACGAGGCGGGCATCGAGTACCCCGAGACCGACTACTACTGCACCCGCGTGTTCGCGCTCCGGCACTGGCCCGAACTACCGAGCTACGCCCTCGAGCTGGTCGCGGATCGCTGCGGCATCGAGTTCGGCCACCACGACCCCGGCGAGGACGCGCGCGCCTCGGCCGAGATCGCCCTGCGCATCGCCTCGGAGTCCGCCGTTGGCGACTTGCGCACACTCGCGGAGGTCAAAGAGGTGCGACCTGGGCATCTGCACCCGGGTGGCTACGACGCCTGCAGCTACCGGCGGCCGCACTTCGGCATCGGGGACTTGAGACCGGAATGCGATGCCTTCGATGAGGCCCACCCGTTCTACGGCGCCGAGATCGTCTTCACGGGCGCGCTCGAGAGCATGCTGCGCAGGGAGGCGATGCAGCGGGTAGTCAACGCTGGCGGCCGGCCCGGGTCCGGGGTCAGTAGGAAGACCGACTACCTCGTCGTGGGCGAGGTGGACCTGCGCCAGCTGCGCGAGGGCGAACAGCTGACCTCGAAGATGAAGCGAGCCTTGGAGCTGCGCGAGTCGGGCGCACCCATTCAGATTCTCGGAGAGACCGACTTCGTGCAGCTCCTCTAGCCGGCGTCGGCCTGCGGGCCGCGGCCAAGGCATGGATGCGCGGCGCGTTGCGTGATCGCGAAGGAGCGCGGTGAGAAGGCGCCCGGCCACTCTGCCGGGGGCATCCCGTCGAGCACTGCGTGGAGATCGGCGTCGCCGGGAACCGAGTGTCGGGAGGACGCGTGACCGTGAGTGCTCTGACAGCTGTCGATGTCCTGCTCGAGCCCGACGAGCCCATGCGCGAGCGCGCGCAGGCGCTGAACGCTGCGCTTCGCGCGAGCACGCCGTCTGGCTTCGCGTTCGACCGGTCTCACGCACCGCACCTGACCCTGCTTCAGCGCTACGTGCGCCGCGCTCAGCTCGAGCAAGTTCTGGCGAGAGTCGAGGAGACGACCTCGGGCAAGAGCGTGGGCGCGCTGTCGCTCCGCGCGGTGGGCCTCGTGGCCGGTGAGTTCGGGACGCCGCCGGGCACCGTTCTCGCGAGCATCACGGTGGAGCCGGTGGCGGGCCTGGTCGAGCTGCACCGCTCGCTCGTCCGGGCGCTTGTTCCGTTCGCCCGGTCGGGAGGCACCGCCGCAGCCTTCTTCGCCGATTCGAACGAGCCCGAGATCAATGACGACACGATCACCTACGTGGAGGAGTTCGTGCCCGCGCACAGCGGGCAGCGCTACGCCCCGCACATCTCCGTCGGTGTCGGGGACGAGCGCTTCGTCGCCGGGCTCATCGCTCGTCCCTTTGAGGTCGTCGCCTTCTCTCCGAGAGCGATCGGCGTCTACCGGCTTGGCAATCTCGGCACCGCGAGGCAGGCGCTCAGACGCTGGCGACTATGAGAGCCTAGCTTGACTGCGAAGAGAGGCTGGGAGCGGCGGCCCGGTGCCACTTCTCCAGAGCGTGGTGCGTCTTGCGGACGCATTGCCGACCAGTAGCCTGATCACCGCCCCCACACCTGAACGCGATCCAGTACTGGACCCGCGCGCGACCGGCATCGGGGGACGACTCCCGAGAACGCCTCGTGAGCAGGCCTCTACTCGCTCAGCGTAATCTTGCGGATGGTGCAGTTGTTGTAGTCAGACACGTAGAGGTTGCCGGCAGCGTCGCGGGCGATGGCCGCGGGGCCGTCGAAGCGCGCCGCCGCGCCATTGCCGTCGGCGCTGCCCGCGGTGCCGGCTTTGCCGGCCAGGATGGTGATCTCCCCGGCCGGAGTCATCCTGCTGACGGTGTTGCCGTCCATCTCTGCGACGTAGAGGTTGCTCGCCGCGTCGAAGACGATGCCGGTGGGACCCGCGAAGAACGCCGGGGTGCCACCTGCGTCGGTCAGGGTGGTGACCGCCCCGGCCGGAGTGACCTTGCGGATGGTGCCGCTCAGGTAGTCGGCGACGTAGAGGTTGCCGGCGGCGTCAAACGCCAGGCCGGCGGGATCGTTGAACCGCGCTGCTGCGCCACTGCCGTCGGCACTGCCCGCCGAACCGGCCTTGCCGGCCAGGGTGCTGACCTTCCCAGCGGGCGTGATTGTGCGGATGGTGTTGGCGTTGTCATCGGTGACGAAAAGATCGGCGGCGGCGTCGCTGATGATGCCCAAGGGGTTGGTGAAGCGCGCCGCTGCGCCACTGCCGTCGGTGCTGCCCGCCGAGCCCGCCTTGCCGGCCAGAGTGGTCACCTTCCCGGCGGGAGTGATCTGGCGCACCGTGAAGGCGAGATAGTCGGTGACGTAGAGGTTGCCGGCCGCATCTCGAGTGACTGCGCTGGGGGCGAAGAACCTCGCCGCCGCGCCGCGGCCGTCGGTAGTACCTTCGGAGCCGGCCTTGCCGGCCAGGGTGCTGACCTTCCCGGCGGGCGTGATCTTGCGGATGGTGCAGTTGCGCGCGTCCGCGACATAGAGGTTGCCGGCCGCGTCGAGGACGATGCCCTCGGGGTTGTTGAAGCGCGCCGCGGCGCCCGTGCCGTCGGCGCTGCCCACGACGCCGGCTTGGCCGGCCAGGGTGGTGACCACAGCCGCACTGACGGCCGGGCTGCTGACCGCCGCCGAACTGACAGCCGGGCTGCTAGTGGCCGTCGGCTTGGCGCCGCCACCGCAGGCCATGGTAGCGGCGAGGAGGGCGACCGTGGCTACGCCGACGACGCAAAGGATGAGCCTTCTCATGACGATCCCCTCCCAGGATGCAGATGCATCTCGTGCCTGATCGGCTGCACGAGGGGGTGTTCCCACTGCACGGCCCTCTCCGCCCTCGACCCCAGACCCCTGGCAGCGGGACGGTCCCAAGAAGCACCAAGACCGGCCCGCGGGCCGGTCTCACCAGTGGCTCCCCGCCGGACTGCGGAATCTCTCAGGGCGTAGAGATTACCGTCACTGCATTGGGCGTAGACCACCCCGCCGGAGATGGCCCCGGTGGACCAGGTCCAGGGGCCGCTGGCTTCTCCGCTCCGGACCTTCCACTTCTCCTTGCCGCTCGCGGCGTCCAGCGCGTAGAAGAAGGAGTCATTGCCGCCGAGGTAGACCACCCCGTCCGAGATGGCCGGTGAGGACCAGACCTCACCGCCCGTCTCGAACTTCCACTTCTCCTTGCCGCTCTGAGCGTCCAGGGCGTAGAGGTAGGAGTCATTGCTGCTGACGTAGACCAACCCATGCGAGACGGCCGGTGAGGAGATGACCATAGCGCCCGTCTTGAACGTCCACTTCTTCTTGCCGCTCCGGACGCCCAGGGCATAGAAGTAGGTGTCGATGCTGCCGAAGTAGACCAACCCATGCGAGACGGCCGGTGAGGACGCAACCTCAGCGCCCGTCTTGAACTTCCATCTCTCCTTGCCGCTCTGGGCGTCGACCGCGTGGAGACAGGTGTCTTTGCTGCCGAAGTAGACCACCCCGTGCGAGACGGCCGGTGAGGACGCAATATAGGCGCCCGTCTCGAACTTCCACACCAGTCCGCCCAGTTGGCTGGGTCCACCACTCGCATAGTCCCCGGTGCGCTCAAGGTTGCCCCTCCACGTCATGGAACCGGTATCAGGCGGGCTACTGCCAGTGGTCGTCGCCGGCGCAGTTGGGGTCGCCGGGGCGACGGCAGGACCCGCCGCGGATGGCGAGGGCGATGCGGTGGTGCCTGAGCTGCCACACGCGACCAGCGCCAGCACTGCGATCAAGAGCAGCATGAGCGCCCCGGCGGCGGCCGTCCATGATGTGCGTTGCCTGTGAGTCCCCTTGCTCCGGCCCCTTCCCCTTGGCCCCAGACCCCTCGGAAAGCCTTCGGTCCCCTAGGAAGCACGAAGACCGGCCCGCGGGCCGGTCTCACCAGTGGCTCCCCGCCGGACTGCGGTGGCCGCAGCGGCATCTCCGGCGGATCATTGCCTCCCGTGTGCAGTGCTGCACGTCTCAGGAGTTTCGTATGAGGATGGTCTACCCCCGGACGGAGGGAAGTTCAAGCGTTTGCCACACGACTATGAATGACGTGCCGTCATCAAGACGAGCCTGGAAATGCCATCTGCCATGCGAATGTCAGTAGACTCCTCGCCTGAGTCGGCGTCGCAAACTCAGCACAGGTCTTCTTAACCTCCATCACCTTGAATTGCAGCTTGGCGTCGGGCATCTCGTCGGTCTCGGCTTGAGATGTGCTGCAAGTTCGGTGACTTCAATGGGAGGCTGCGTCTCCAAGACCTCCGGGGCCGAAGGCCGAGGGCTGATCACAGTGCTTCGTGCTCCCAGCGCATGTCATGGGAGCGGACGTCTCCGGGGCCGAGTCGCGGCAGCCTCAGATGCCCTGCTCGACGCGCCGTCCGGCGTCGCCGCCGCGCCACCCCGTCAGAACCCGTCCCAGCCGGGTACCTGACTAGCCTGCTTCACCCAGACGGCGAATTGCGCCTCATCGAGCGGCTGGTCCTCGTGGATGTCGAGGTAGCGCACGTTCTCCTGCTTCGAGCTGCCCGGCGGGAGGGGGTCGAGCGACGCGCCTTTGAAGAAGGCGACCCTCACCCACTTCGTGAAGCAGTGGAAGTTGAGGAACCAGCCCTGTCCTTGCATGCCGTAGAAGGGCGAGTTCCAGCGCACCGCCTTCTTCACGTCCGGGACAGTGCGCACGATAATCGCGTCAAGGCGGCGCCCCACCTCGCCTTTCCAGCCAGGCATGGCCGCGATGTAGGCCTCAACGGGAGCGTCGCCGTCGGCCTTCGCGATCTGAGGATTGCCCCCTGAGAGGAGGACCGGCTCCGTCTCTTCTTTCCACTTCCTGATCACCTTGTCTGCCACTGCGCTCCCCCGGCCCGTGAGTTCACCGTCACCTCGGTGATTCCCCTGGACGATGCCTCGGTACGCCCCAGAGGGCTGGGAGGGCAACATTTTGGCAACCTGCCCTCTGGTCCCCCGGGACCCTGTCTGCACACCACTCGTCTGCTCACCTGGTCTCGGATTGGAGCACGTCCGCCACGGGCTGCCGTGAATCGACAGCGACGGTCACGACGGTGAGCACGGCGAGGACCACCAGCAGCACGATTCCCGTGGCCGCAAGCCAGAGGAGCGGCGGGACGGGAGTCGGCCCGGCCTCCTTCGCGAGGTGGTGAAGTCCGATCCCGCCGAGGATGCCGAGGAGCACGCCGAGCACCGCGGGCAGCAAGCAGCGCCGCGGTCAGTCCAGCCGCGATCTGTCGCGGGGTGACTCCGAGGGCGCGCGCCACCGCAGCCGGGTGTCGCGCCTCCAGTGCGGTCGTCCAGGCGATGAAGACGGCGTTGACGGCGGCCAGGGCGACCAGCATGAGGGAGATGACGGTGGTCGCCTGGCTCACCACGGGCCCCAGGACGCCGCCCACCGTCTGATGGAGGATGAGCACGGCGACGAGGCCGCTCATCGTGACCGCGACGCTGAAGACGCTCAGCACGAGTCGCCCCGGCCGGCGCACGGCGAGCCGCACGCCGAGCAGGAGCGGCGCCGGCAGGTGGGCCGAGAGTGCGATCACCCGCGCCCGGCGCCGCGGCACCCGGGCGGAGTCCTCGAGCGCCGCGACGGTGCTCTGCCGCGCGGCGCGGACCGCCGGCACGAAGGTCGCAAGGAGCGCCACCCCGAGAGCGAGCGCGACTGCCAGGCCGACAGTCGAGACGGTGAGAGACGGGGCGCTCGGGGCGCCGAGGAGGCCCGCCCCCGGCCGGTCGATGAGCGGCGCCGCGAGCCAACCGGCCAGCAGGCCCAGGCCGGCCGCGCACAGGCCGACGAGCGCGTACTCGCAGAGCAGCACGAGTGCGACGAAGCGCGGCGTGCCGCCCACCGCCTTGAGCAGGCCGACGCGGCGCGTCTGCTCGGCCATGCGCCCGCCGACCAGGACCGTCACGCTCGCGATGGCCAGGAGCACGAGCAGCCAGCTCCCCGTGAAGAGGACCAGCTGCGCCCGGGCGGTCACGAGCGTCTCCTTGCTGCGGATGCTCTGCCAGGAGTGCAGCGCGAGTACCGCCGAACTGTTGTACCGGTCCACGAACGCCTGGGCAGCGGCGGGGTCGGCGAGCTTGAGGTTCATCGCGTAGATGACGGGCTCCGACCCGGCGGCCGCAAGGTGCGCGACGTCGGCTGTAGGCACCCACACGAGACCGATGCTGTTGGAACCAAGATTGCCCACCAGGAAGGCGCCGAGGGCGCTCGCCACCGGATAGGTGGGGAAGGCGGCCGTGGCGGCGGTCCCCACCACCTGGTACGAGCTGTCCCCGAGTCTGACCCTGTCGCCGACGTGCAGCCCGAGCACCTGCGCGAACGTCGCTTCGACGACCACTCCTCCGGGCCGGACCCAGGTCCCCTGGATCAGCTTCGGCCTGTCGACGGCGGAGGGGGCGGAGCTGCGACCCTCGACCTCCGCGGTGGCGCTGGTGTGCCCTGACCGGAGCAGCGCCCACGTCATGGGGAAGGGCCCGCTGTAGGCGACCACGCCGGGGGCGTGCTCGAGCGGCGTGAGGTCACCGGGCTGTGCGCTCCCTCCGATCGAGACGGAATGTGAGCTCCCCGTGCTCTGCTCCTGGGACCGCGAGTAGCCGTTGATGTCCGTCGCCACGACGTCCGGTCCGGCGGTCGCGGCCCGCGTCCTCATGTAGGGGTTGTCCGTCGTGGCGTGCAGCGCGAGTCCGAGGGTCAGCGCCGCCACTCCCGCGGCGATCGCGAGGAGCAGGAGGATCGTCACGATCGGCCGATGACGGATGTCCTTGGCGACGACGCGCCAGACGAGGAGGAGCTTCCCCATGGCTCAACCTCCCAGCCCGGAGAGGTCGGCGCGCTTCCCGGCAAGGGCCCAGTCAGCGTCCTCTCGCCGACGAAGGCTCCGTCCCGCATGAGGACCAGGCGGTCCGCGGTCGCCGCGATCTGCTCGTCGTGGGTGACGACGACGAGCGTGAGCCCGTCTTCGTGCAGGGCCTCGAAGAGCCGGAGCACCTCGAGGGTGGCGGCGCTGTCGAGGTTGCCGGTGGGTTCGTCGGCGAACACGATGGTCGGTCCGTTGGCAAGGGCGCGGGCGATGGCGACCCGTTGCCGCTCGCCTCCTGAGAGCGCCGAGGGCAGGTGACCTGCGCGGTCGGAGAGCCCGACCCGCTCGAGGAGTTGGCCGGCGCGCCTGCCGCGCCTCCTGCAGGCGAACGGCCGGCGAGGAGCGCCGGAAGCTCGACGTTCTCCTGGGCGGTGAGCTCGTCCATGAGGTGGAACGCCTGGAAGACGAAGCCGACCTCGTGGCGCCGCAGCTGGGCCAGAGCGCGTTCGGAGAGCCGATCGATGCGCCGGCCGCTCAGGTGCAGCTCGCCGGCCGTCGGCCGGTCGAGCCCGCCCAGCAGGTGGAGGAGCGTCGACTTCCCACAGCCGCTCGGCCCCCTCACCGCCACGGCCTCGCCGCGTGCGACCTCCAGGTCGACGTGGTCGACGGCACGAACAAGCCCCGGGCCCTTCCCGTAGTCCTTTCTCAGCCCCCTGGCGTGCACGAGCACATCGCCGGATCGGTCCATCGCTTCCTCCTTCGGCCCGTCTTTTCATTGACAGCGACAGGCACTGCAGGAGGACCATAGGTCGCCCCCGGTTACATGGCGGGAACAGGTGCTGTAACGCCGCTGTAACCTGAGGGCGGCTATGGTCGACTCGACCCGGATCGTCGGGGTGGCCCCACGAACGAAAGCGACGCGATGCGAGTGCTCATCGTCGAAGACCATCGGGAGCTTGCCGCCGCCATCGCGACCGGCCTGCGCCGCGAGGGGATGGCGGTCGACATCGTCTTCGACGGCGAGGCGGCGCTCGAGCATGCGGAGCGAGAGAGCTACGAGGTGGTGGTGCTGGACCGCGACCTGCCCAAGGTCCACGGCGATGACGTCTGCCGGGCACTGGTCGCCGGCGGCTCCGGCGTCCACATCCTCATGCTGACCGCCGCCGACGCCGTCGAGGACCGTGTCGAGGGCCTGGGCCTGGGGGCCGACGACTACCTGCCCAAGCCCTTCGCGTTCGCCGAGCTCGTGGCTCGCATCCGCGCCCTCGCGCGCCGCAGCGGGACCGCTCTGGCGCCCGTCCTCGTCTGCGGCGACATCCGTCTCGATCCCGCGCAGCGCACGGCGATGCGCGCCGGCCGGCGGCTCGAGCTCAGCCCCAGGGAGTTCGCCCTCCTGGAGACGCTGCTCGCCGCCGAAGGCGCGCCCCTCACCGCGGAGGAGCTGCTCGCGCGCGTCTGGGACGAGTACACCGACCCCTTCAGCAACGTCGTCAAGGTGACGATCGCCCGGCTGCGGCGCAAGCTCGGCGACCCGCCCGCGATCGAGACCGTCCCCGGCGTCGGCTACCGCGTCCGCCCATGACGCCGCTTGCCCGGCATGCGACGGCTCGGCCTGCGCCTGCCGCAGCCCACCATCCGGCTGCGGTTCACGCTCCTCTACAGTGGGCTCTTCCTCGCCTGCGGCCTCGGCCTGCTCGGCATCACCTACCTGCTCCTCGCCCACAAGTACACAGGTGACTTCTTCGCCGTCCCGTAGCCCGCCGGGTCGGCCGATGTCGCGCACGCCGTGCCGAGCGGCTCTGGGGCCCAGGCGGTGGCGCAGGTCCAGGCGCAGAAGGCGCTGGATCAGCTGCCGGTCCAGTTCGGCATCGCGCTGGCGATCATGACGGCGCTCTCCGTCGCCCTCGCCTGGCGTCTCGCCGGACGGGTCCTGCGCCCTCTGCGCACGATGACGGAGACCGCCGGCGAGATCTCGGCGAGCAGTCTCGACAGGCGACTGGCGCTGCAGGGCCCCGATGATGAGGTGAAGCGTCTCGGTGAGGCGTTCGACGCCCTGCTCGCCCGCCTCGAGGCGTCGTTCGAGGCGCAGCGGCGCTTCGTCGCCAACGCCTCCCACGAGCTGCGCACCCCGCTCACCTACGAGCGCACCCTGCTCGAGGTGGCGCTCGCCGACCCCGACCCCAGCGCCGAGTCGCTGCGCGAGGTCTGCGAGCAGCTCCTCGTCTCCGAGGCGCGCCAGGAGCGGCTGATCGACGCGCTCCTCACCCTGGCGCGCGGGCAGGCGGGTCTTCAGAGGAAGGAACCGTTCGACCTCGCCGCGCTGAGCGAGGCCGTGCTCCTCGCGCGGCGCGCGGAGGCGGAGAGCCGCGGTCTCGAGGTCCGCTCGGCGCTGGCGCCGGCCCCGGCCGTGGGCGACCCGCGCCTCGTCGAGCGCCTCATCGCCAACCTCGTCGACAACGCCCTTCGCCACAACGTCGACCACGGCAGCGTCGAGGTGACGACCGCGACTTTGGACGGGCAGGCGCTGCTGTCGGTCGCCAACACCGGACCCGCGGTCTCGGCCGAGGACCTCGAGCAGCTCTTCGAGCCGTTCCGCACGGCCGACGCCGACCGTACCCGGCTCGACGACGGCCACGGTCTGGGCCTCTCGATTGTGCGCGCCATCGCCGACGCTCACGGCGCCATCGTCGCCGCCGAGCCACGAGTCCGAGGCGGCCTGCGCGTCGAGGTGCGCTTCCCCATTCCAGAGACGCCGGAATAGCCGCCTCGAGCTCAGGCACTCGCTTGGACGGGTCGGATCACAGGTCTCGAAGGCCGCGCGAGCGGCCCGACGGGTCGGCCGGGCGCAGATTCCCTCCGACCCGCGCGATGGTGTCCTGGCATGAACCCCGACCGCCTCACCGGCTTCGTCTACCCGGTCAAGAAAAGCATGACCCCGCGCGGGCCCAGCCCCCCCCGTGCCGCAGACGGTGCAGACGGTGTAGGTCGGCACTCGAGGGTGGGTAGCTGAGCAGGCGAGCTGGTTCAGGGCCCGCGTGTCGGAGGCTGTGATCGGGGGGAGCCGGTCATCTTCAACGCGACGATGATCAGCCACGTCGCAAGCATCCCCGCCGTCAGCAACTCCTGAATCGCGACTTCAGGCCAGGGCCACACCGACCACTGATTGACGACCCCAGACCAAGGCCACGTCGTGACCCAGATGAATGTGTTGAGGAGCCCGAAGACCAGCGCGATGGAGCCGACACGGCGAGAGCCGAGCGCCCACGACAAGAATCCGTATGCAAGCATCGTGACGGAGACCATGAGGAACAGCACGCCAGAAACCACGCGGTGGACCGAGCCGGGGGTGTTCTCTGGAAACACTCCCACCATGGCCAAGTCGATGGCGGTCACAGCGAGGGGGACGGTCCAGACAAGGACCCTGTGGTCCGGCGTCCTGGAGGAGACAAGCACCGCGAAGGCGAGCATCAGGAGACCCGCCAGCCCAAGGCCAACGTTGAACACGAAGGCCACACTTCCGTTGGTCTGGGTGTTCCCCAGCTCGCTAAGCGATGTGTTGTAGTAGCTGAACCATGGCGAGAGTGCAAGGGAAGCGAGAATGGCCAGGCCCAACGTCAGAGCAGAGGCGACTCCAAGAATCGTGAGCACCCGCGAACGCATCTCTTGGTATCACCGCCATCCCGCGTCGCACGTGTTGTCACACTATGAGAACACATCTCATCACGGTATCTGTCCCTTGCCGTTCCCATCCGTAACAGGGAACTCTAGTGACAATCCGCCCAACGCAACGCGCGTAACCTGCGCGGGCTGCGGCTCGAGGTTACTGCGGGAACCGTTGACCGCGTCAGGTTCCCAGCCGCGTGAAGACAAGAGCAGAGCCCGGCTGCGTTCCGCTGCCGGTCAGCGGCAGAGTCAGCTTGTCAACACCAAGGACCGCCGTGGCGAAGGCACCGCCGTCGGCCCCCTGGCTCAAGCGGCCTCAGCCCCCTGCGCCTCGCCGCTGAAGAACGCGATCAGGACGGGGGCGATGACGTCCGGCGGCACCGCATGGGTTTGGCCCTCCAGCGCGCGACAACTCGCCGTGCTGGACCGCCCGACTGATGGTCTGCGCCGTGGCGCACATGAACGACGGGCTCGCGTCGCCGCAGATCGCGAGGACCGGGACCTCGACGCTGGCCAGCTCCTTCTTCGGCACGGCGGCCGTCGGGCCCATGATCTCGCTGTGATCGTAGGCGAGCGTCGGCGCGATCGCCTCGAAGCTCGGCCAGAAGGGCGCCTCACGCATGGCGGCGACCTGCTCGGGAGGCGTTCCCAGGTACTGCATGAACAGCGCGACGGCGTCGCCCCGGCGGCCGCTGGCGAGCGCCTGGCTCAGGCCGCGGAGGTAGTCGCCCCACGCCTTCTGGGCCGCCGGATCGTCGTTCCAGGGCGCCTCGTAGACCGCCACCTTGGCGACCTTGTCGCCGAGGGCGCTGGCGGCCTCGAGGGCAAGGCAGCCGCCCGAGGAGTGGCCGAAGAGGAAGGCCTCACCGCCGGCGTGCTCGATCAGCGCGTCGATGTCCTCGATCTCTCGTTCGACTGCGTACGGCAGGGTGTCCCCGCTCTCGCCGCGGCCGCGGCGGTCGTAGTTGTAGACCGTGAAGCGCGGTGCCAGGAAGGCGACGAGCTCAGGCTTCGACTCGCCGCGGCTAGTGCTCAGGGCGCCGTCCACGAGGATCAACGCCGGCCCATCGCCGGTGGCCTCGTAGGCGATGGTCGTTCCGTCCTTTGACGTGACTGTGTCCACGGTTGTCATCTCCCATCCGTCTCTGCAATCTGCTAGATGGTACTGGATAGGTACCCAAGAGCACGGCCCGAGTCTCCGTCAGGTGGACTCGTTGCCCTGTCAGGAGCGCGCCACGTAAGGGAAGCTTCGCCGCGAGGCGATGGGTCGAAGACCGCGTAAGTCGGCGTCCGCGAACACCAGACCCGCAATCAGCGCTGCCGCCTCTCGCTGCATGCCGGATGGCCTGCGGGTAAGTGTCCACGGTATTCGGGACGGTCATGTGCGGGCGTCGCGCTGACCGTCGCGTCGCCTCAGCCAACGGTCTCCACGGGGGGTCGCGAGGGTACGCGAGATGTGTCCGTCGCAGAGGTCAGGCTGCGAGCATCGTGCCACGCACCCTGGGCCTGAGGGGTAGGCCAGAATGTCGAAGCGTAGCTCCAAGCTCCTCACACCCGTCGCCCTCTGCTTCGCGCTGCTCCTCATCGCCGCAGGCTGCGGCTCGAGCCCTTCGGCCGGCGGGACCGTATCCCCGTCGAGCACGCCCAGCTTGGCGAGTCCCAGCGCGAGCGCACTGAGCAGCCTGCAGCCGACCTTTCCCTCGACCACCAGCGCTCCCGTTCCCGCCGGCTTCAAGGCCGCCTCGGTGACCTTTGTCTCCACAGATGAGTCCTTCGTGCTCGGCACCGCCCGCGGCGCGGGTACGCTGCTGCTGCGCACCCTTGACCGCGGTCGCAGCTGGGTCCGGCTGCCGGCGCCGGCCGTGCCCCTGGGGCGCCCGGGGTCGGGGACTAGGGCCGTCTGGGGGACGCGCTTCGCCTCGCCCTCGCACGGCTTCGTCTTCGGCGTGGGTCTCTGGGAGACCACCGATGGTGGAGGCCGCTGGATGCGAGACGCCCAGCCGAGCGGAGCAATCCTCTCGCTGGCGACGATCGACGGGCGGGTGCTGGCGCTCGTGGGCAAGGGCACAGCGCCGGGCACCCTGGGGCCCTACGTGGTGCTCCGTCGAGCCCTCGTCGGCGACAGCTGGCAGCCGGTCGCGTCGCTGCCCAGCGTGAACCTTGCCGACCCCACCGACCTCATCTCGACCCAGGCCGGCAGCGCAGCCGTGCTCGACGGAAGAAACGTCCTTCTCACCACCAACGGCGGCCTGACCCTCACTTCTCACCCGACGCCCAGCCTGCCGGCGCCCTTCACGCCGGCTTCGGTCGCCGTGACCTCCGCGCACGGCCTCTCGCTGCTGTGCGTGGGGCAGGGCTTCGCCGGCGGCGCCGACAAGCGGCTCTTCACGAGCCGCGACGGCGGCGTGCACTGGACGAAGGCCGGCGCCCCGGGCAGTGAGGGTGATGCCGAAGCCCTGGCCGGCAGCGGCAGCGACCTGGTCCTCGCGAAGGCCAGCGGCGCGAGCTGGCTCGATCGCTCGGCGAACAGCGGCCAGAGCTGGACGACCGTCCTGACCTACGGCGACGGCGGCGTGGGCTGGGCCGACCTCGGCTTCACGACCCCCTCAGACGCCGTCGTCGTCCACGGACCGGCCGACCGGCCCGGCAACAGCGACGGGCGGCCGGGGCAGTTGCTGCTGAGCGCCGACGGCGGCGCCAGCTGGCAGCCCGTTCGCTTCTGAAGCGACCCTTCCGCTGCCGGAGAGCGTGAGAGACCCCCGGCGGCGCCGACTACCCTCCTGCGCTCAGATAGTGGTCCGGCGGCCCCGTGCTGCCGCGCGCAGCCGTAGCCCGCAGCGCCGCTCAGTCGCTGATCATCTTGAAGGCCAGGTGGCGACTGCGGCCCTGCTGGCGGACGAGCGTGAACCACAGCGCCGTGAGGTTCTCGAGGAGCTCGAGCTGCGCGCGGTCACCGACGCGCACCGGTCTCAAACCGACATCGACGATCAGCGCCGCGACGACGTTGTCGGAGTCACCTCCGGGACCGGCGTAGAACAGGTCGGCCTGCACGTCGCCGATCACGGGGTCGGCGAAGTTCTCCCACCCCAGGGTGGAGAACGCGCGGAACACCTGCGCGCTGGAAGCGGCGTCAGCGATCAGGTCGACGCTGTGCAGCGGCGCAGCTCCGACGTTGTTGGTGGCGTCGATCACGATCTTGCCCTGCAGGGCGTCGGCGAGCGCCGGCACGGTCGTGGCCATGGCCGCGCCGGGGATGGCGAACACCACGACCTCGGCATCGCGTACGGCGTCGGCGACGGCGGCGACCTCGGCGGCCGCGCCGAGTTCGGCGGCGAGCGCTCGCGGGCGCTCGCTGTCCGGATCGCGGGAGCCCAGAACGAGCGCATGGTCGGCGGCCGCCCACTTGCGGCATCGCCGAGTTCGAGGGCGCCAAGGCGGCCTGGTTCAAGGACAGCGAGGCTAACATCGTCAACATCGTCGCGATGTGATCTGCACGGGGAACACTACGCTCTCACAGCGAGGCTAGCTGAAGTCCCGTTCCATCCGGCTTCCACGCAGGGTGGCCGCTTCTGAGAGTCGGGCCTGAGGACCACCGCGATCCACAGTCTCTCAGCCACTTCCGCTCCTTCGCATCGCGGCGCCCTACCCGCTAGGTGCGCGGGGTCGTGGCAAGCGAAACGCTGCCGATCTTCTCCACGTGCTCAAGACCTGCCGAGCCCGCGACGGCCCGACTGAGCGGACGGTTATGCCCGACTTAGGACGGCCCGCCGCGACGTGTCAGCCCACATCCCCTCCTCCGTCAGCACGCTTCCGCGCATAGAACGCCCCCATGCGGCAGCGATCGCTGCAGTACACGCGCCTGGGGTTGGTGGCCTCGAACCACGCTCCGCACATCGGATTGGCGCAGGCGCGGCTCGGCGCGACTGACTCCTTCGTGCGACCTTCTCGGGACCGGCACGAGGCTTGACGCTCAGTGTGGATGACGCAGTAGGTAGAGGGGTTGTAGGCGGACAGGACCGTTGCGCAGCCCTCCGCAGCGCAGACGCGCCCGTGTCCATGTGAGATCACCCGGCCCTTCTTGGGCGGGCGAGTCACCGGGTTGGCCCCTTGATCGAGGCGCCACGGCGCTGGGGCGTCCTCAGGCGCCGCCCGCGGTCGTCGTTGGGAGGCATGATGCGGCTCCTCTGTGCACGTCTGGGGCGACGAGTCGGAGCGAATGGCCGCGTCGCCACACACGACAGTGATCGTGCGCAAAGTGTTCCCCTGAGAAGATGATGTACAACTGGTGACGGCAGCGGTCTGCCGAGAGAGCAGCCCCTCGCGAGTCACCGGCGGCAGGGGAGCGCGGCCGGCCGAGCCACGCACATCGGCACGCCGGGGGGCGCGGGGGCGGGCAACGTCCTGGCCCCCCGACGCAGGTGCCGTCTTCCCGCTTGCCTCCGGCACTCCTGCACTGCGGATGAGTACGATGAAACGAGCACACCCTCGGCTTGCATGTCCAGGTCCGTGGGGGCGATGGTCGTTCGGCGCATGATTGGGCATGATGCGGCGGGCCGTTGGTGAGGCTGAATCGCGGCCCTGCCAACGCTCTGTCCACGCGGCGAAGACACAAGGGTCTGGCTTCGGTCGGGCCCCGTTGCCAAGCACGACCTCGGGTGATGGGGAGGGGTCTCATCAGCCACCAAGCCGAACAGCCGGCCACCACCAACTACTTCGGGCGAGTGTCGTGTCCTTCAGATCTGCTCAGCGTCCCGAATTCATCCTTCAACAGTCGCGCGGCGAACGGACCCGCCAAAGTGGCTGCATCCCGCAATGTCCCCGCACGGCGACAGAACATCGAGACCCGTTTCGCGGGGCGTTGACTGTGGTCGATACCGCTGTCGCTCGAGCCCGTCGGCGAAGCACCGCTCACCCCTGCAGCGCGGTACGCTCCACCAGCAGTTGTTTGATCTCCTCGACCTCCGTCGTCAGGTGCTCCATGAGGATCTCCGACTTGATGCTGCTGCGGTAGTCGCTCTCACTATGCAGGCGGTCGCGTGCTTGGTCTCGGTTCTGGCTCATCATGATCACCGGCGCCTGCACGCGGCGAGGATCGAAAGGAGCAGGTTGAGGAGGATGAAGGGGTAGGGGTCCAGCGGTTGGTCCAGGCGAAGGCGTTGAGGCCGATCCACAGGGCGAGCACGCCGAGGAAGGTGAAGATGAAGGTCCAGCTGCCGGCCACCGCGGCGAGCCGGTCGGCGGCGCGCTCGCCGAAGGTCAGGTGTTCCTCGCGCAGGGCGTCGACCGCCGCTTGGGTAGCGAGGACCTCGCGCACTCGGGTTTCCAGCGCAGCCCGTTGATCGAGTCCGTCTCCGCGCTCGTTCGTCTCCATGAAGTCCTCCTCGTCGCGCCCGGGTCTCTGTCCTCCAGCTTAGCGGGGCCGGGAGAGTGGGCAAGCGTAGGCCTGTGCAACCGATCCCAGTCGCTGTCGACCTTCTGGATCTTCGTCCGGTTCTCATCCTCGAGCGTTCCGCCGCTTGGGATACGGGCACGATGAGCTCCAGCCGGGCCAATCGTTGGGAAGCGACGCGAAGCGGTCCGGGCGCATGTTGCCAACCCGGTACACACGAGCACCGGTCGTCAACGTTGATTACTCGGGCCGAATCAGTACGGTATCTCCCGCCGGTCACAAACAGGGCACCGGGGGGTGCACGGGCCGGCGCGAAGGAGAGACGCACATGAAAGCGAGGAATCTCGGCCTGTCCATCCTAGTCGCTGCTGCACTGGTCGCCGGCCTCATGGGGTTCCCCGCCGCGGCCTTCGCGCAGAGCCCGGCGATGCCCCACTGGGTGGACCCGCTGCCCGTACCGCCAGTGGCGACGCCGACGTTCAATCCCCCGTACTCGCTGTGGGCCGACTACTACGAGATCAATATGTCGGCCAGCCAGCACCAGTTCAACGCCGGCCTCGGGCCCGGCCACGGTGTGGACCTACGGGCAACCCGGCAAGTCGCCCGTCCTCCTCGGCCCCACCGTCGTGGCTACCTCGGGCCGGCCGGTGGTGATCCACTGGATCAACGACCTCCCGACGGACCCGCAACATGTTCCCGCTACTGGACGCGATCGATTCGACCATCGCCGGCTCCGACGTGCCCACGGGCGCGGCGATCCCGCACCTCCACGGCGGGCACACCGCGGCCCGCTTCGACGGCACGCCCATGCAGTGGTGGACGCGCAACGGCAAGACGGGCCCCGACTACGTCACCGACACCTTCACCTACCTCAACGACCAGCCGGCCTCCCTGCTCTGGTACCACGACCACACCATGGGCGCCACGCGGCTCAAGCCCTATCTCGGACTGGCGGCGGGCTACCTGATCTTCGACAAGGTCGACAACGGCACCACCATCAACGGCCAGAAGGTCCCCTCCGGCTACGGCAAGTACCATCTGCCGCTGGTCCTCCAGGACAAGCAGTTCAACGACGACGGCACCCTGTTCTATCCCACCAAGGCATCAGCGCCACCCACCCCGAAGTGGGTGCCCGAGTTCTTCGGCGACACGCCGGTCGTCAACGGCAAGGCCTATCCCTTCCTGGACGCCCAGCCGCGCCGCTACCGGCTGCGCATCCTCAACGGTTCGCAGGCCCGCTTCTACAACCTGCACTTCCACCAAGTGGGCGGGAGCGACCTCCCCTTCTGGGTCATCGGCTCCGAGGGAGGGCTGCTGCCCAAGCCGGCGGAGAAGACCAGCCTGCTGATCGCCCCCGGCGAGCGCTTCGACGTGATCGTCGACCTCACCGGGCTCCGCTGGGAAGCACGGTCATGATGACCAACGACGCCCCGGCGCCCTATCCGATGGGCGACCCCGAGAACGACCCCGCTGCCGGAGCTCATGAAGATCAACGTCAACACCCCGGTACCGGCCAACGATCCCGACACCTCCGTGCTCCCCGCGAAGCTGAAGCTGCCGGCGGTCCCTCGGCTGACGCCGACGCCGCAGCTGCCGCCGCGCGACGTCGTGCTCAAGGAGAACACTGACGCGGACGACAACCCGACGAGGTGCTGCTCAACGGCTACCACTTCATGGACCCGGTCGACGGACTTCGTCAAGGCCGGCACCACGGAGACCTGGCAGTGGATCAACCTCACGGTCGACGCGCACCCGATGCACATGCACCTGGAGCAGTTCCAGGTCGTCAACCGCCAGGCGTTCGACGTCGACGCCTATACGACGGCCTGGGCTCGCCTACCTGGCTTCCGGACGCACGACCGCCAAGCCCGACCTCGCCGACTACCTGATCGGTGACTCCGCTACCGCCGGCTCCGGAGGAGATGGGCTACAAGGACACGGTCAAGGCCTACCCCGGCATGGTGACGAGGGTGCGGGCCAAGTTCACGCTGCCCGCGACATCGCCGCTCGACTACAACCGCAAGACCGGGAGCTACGGCACCTGGGTCTACCACTGCCACATCCTTGAGCACGAAGAGAACGACATGATGAGGCCGTTCCAGGTCGTGAAGTAGGGCGCACGGTTCGGAGGTCTGTTGGGGAGTGGGTCAGTTCTGACCCACTCCCCTTTCCCCTCGCCACCACCCCAACCCAACTGCCGGGGCGGGGAGACTACGCCGGCCAAGGCGGCAACACCAGCCGACGAACGGTTTCCCGGCGCCGCAGCTCGGGGACTCTAGCGGCGTCGCTTCCGGGGTGAAGCGGCGCCCGTGAAATGCCACACGCTCGAGAGTTGGCTCGGCGGCGGACACATGCACGCGACGAGAGGGGTCATCGGTGGAGCAAGCAAGGGTCGATCTCAAGAAGGAACAGCAGGCCTCGCGGGCGCGGCCACGCTACCGCCGGTCTCAAACTGACCCACCTGTGCCGGTCTCAACCTGACCCACCCCTCAGCTGTTCTCCCCGGCTCTGTCGCCCCTCTTTGAGAGCGTCCCGGCCTTGCGTTTGTCCCTCAGCCGGTAGCTCTCCCCGCGGATGCTGATCACGTGGCTGTGGTGCAGGAGGCGGTCGAGGATGGCCGTGGCGATGACGCCGTCGCCGGAGAACACCTTGGCCCACTCGCCGAAGCTCTTGTTCGCGGTGAGCACGATGGAGCCATGCTCGTAGCGCCGGCTGACGACCTCGAAGAGCAGCGCCGCCTCGCCGGCGTCCAGGGGCAAGAAGCCGACCTCATCGATGATCAAGAGGCTGGGCCGCGTGTAGGTGAGCAGCCGGCGGCCGTAGGTGGCCGCCTCGCGGGCCTCGGCGAGCGCGGCGATCATGCGCTGCGCCGTCGTGAAGCGCACGCGGTGGCGATGGCGGCAGGCGGCAAGCCCGAGGGCCACGGCGAGGTGGCTCTTGCCGACCCCGGGCGGGCCGAGCAGCAGGACGTTCTCGCGGCGCTCCAGGTAGGCGCCGCCGGCGAGCTCGCGCAGCTGCTTCTCGCTCACCGTGGGCTGGAAGGCGAAGTCGAAGTCGGTCGAGGCTCTTGCGGAAGGGCAGACCGGCGAGGCGCACGAGGGTCGCCTCGGCGCGGCGATCGGCGGCCTCGGCCGAACGGGCGAGGAGCGCCTCGGCGAAGGCCGCGTAACTCCAGCTCCTGGCTGCGGCCTCCTCGGCAAGGACGGGCAGCTCGGCGGGCAGGTCGGGCAGGCGCAGGCGCTCGGCGAGCAGGGCGATGCGCTCGGCCGTGAGGTTCACGCGAGCGCCTCGTAGACGGCGAGCGGGCGCACCGCCACCGACGGCGGGGCAGGCAGGCGCCGCGGCTCGCGCCCTGCCGGTGGTGCGGCGGCGGGCCAGCCCGTGGCGGGCAGCGGGGAGAGGCCCTCGCGCAGCAGGCGCTCGGCCGGCCGCTCGCCGGTGGTGGCGTGCTCGCGGCGGTTGGCGACGGCGTCGAGCCAGCCGAGGAGCTGGCAGTTGAGGTCCTCGAGGTCGGTGAAGACGCGGCCCACGAAGAAGCGGTCCTTGAGGTAGCCGATGGAGCGTTCGACCTTGCCCTTGGTCTGCGCCCGGTAGGGCCGGCAGAGGCGCGGTGCGAAGCCGTAGCGGCCGGCGAAGTCGAGGAGCCCGGGGTTGTAGCTGGGGCCCTCCGCGAGGCGCTCGAGGACGACCACCTTGGCGTTGTCGTAGAGCACCTCCTCGGGCATGCCGCCGAAGTAGGCGAAGGCGCGCGCGTGGCAGGCGAGGAAGCTCTCAAGATCGGCGCGCCAGACGGCCTCGGCGTAGAGCGTGCGCGAGAAGCCGAGGACCATGACGAAGAGCTGCGGGCTTCTGTGGGCATCGCCCACAAGGTGGCGTCCGAGCTGCTCCAGTCGACCTGCGCCTGGCGCCCCGGCGGCGTCTCGAAGCGCACCACCGGCGCCCGGCGGCGCTGGCGGTAGGGGTAGGTGAACTCCTTGAGGATGGAGAGGCCGCCCGCGTAGCCGAGGGCGCGGATCTCCTCACAGAGCGCGACCGCCGAGAGCTCGGGGAACTCGGCGAGGCGTGCCAGCAGGTAGTCCCTGTAGGGGTCGAGCTTGCTCGGCAGGCTGCGCGCCTGACGCAGCGGCGGCCCCTCGCGGCGCAGGGCGGCGCGCACGGTGTTGCGGCTGACGCCGAGGCGGGCGCTGATGGCCCTGATCGACAGGCCCTGGCGATGCAGCGAGACGATGTCCACCCACTCCTCCCGTGTGATCACGAACACCCTCCCGCAGCCGCTTGCAGACCGCGGCGAGCCTACTCCCGCAGGCTCAGAGGGGTTCATTTCAAACCGGCACTAGTGGGTCAGTTTCACACCGGCAGTGACCTACTCGGCCGTGGCCCGCGTCTTCTTCGGCAGCATGGACCTGCTCACCGGCAGCAAGACGACCCTCGCCAAGGCGCAGCTCGTGGAGGCACTCGCCCCGGTCCCGTACCGGGCCTGGGAGCGACGCGAGCGCGGGCCCGCTCGGCGTCACCGGGGAGACGGAGAGCTCGGGAACCAGGCCGACGCCATCATGCGCTGGGGAAAGGAAGCGCAGGACAACGAGCACTGGCACCTCCTCCTGATCGAGGAGAAGATCCGCGAGGACGCCGCCAAACAGCCGTGGTATCTGACGCCGCCGCTCCCGGCACTGATGATCGGCCCCTACGCCCTGCTCGCCTGGGCGATGGCGCGGACGGCCATCCGCCGGGCGTTCGTCCTCAACGGCGAGTTCGAGGACCACGCCGAGCACACCTACGCGCAGCTGGTCGAGGACCACCCGGAGTGGGAGGAGCAGCCCGTCGCCAGCACCGTGGTGCAGGGCTACGGGTCGTTCCGCTCCTGGGCCGACGTGTTCCGGCGACTCGGGCTCGACGAGCGCGACCACATGAACAACAGCTTCCGCTTCGGCGGCATGCCCGAGCGGGTCGTGCCCTACGAGGGCATGCCCGTGGCCGCGGGTGCGGAACCTCCCGCGGAGTGACAGGCCGAAGGTTGGCGCGGGGACCGGTTGTGACCGGCGCCGCTCGAGACCCGCCACTCTCGCCACCAAGGCAGCGGGAAGCCGGCGGCTCGAGGGTGGCAGCCGAGACACCTCGGCAGAGGAGTCACGTCGGCATCAGCCAAGGAGCGAAGGGCGGACGCTGCCTAGGCGCAGCGCACTGCTCAGTCCTGCGTGTCCGGGTGCACCACCTTGACGCAGCGCGGCCGCCCGCCGTTCACGATCGCGACTGCTCGGCGAAGTCTGCGCGGGCGAAACCCTGGTCGCCAAGCTCCGCTACGCGCGCGCGACTGGCCTCTGGACCCTGTACTGGATGCGGGCGGACTCGATCTGGTACGTGTATCGGGCGACGAATCCGACACCTGACCTGGCGGCGCTTGTGGACGCGGTCGAGCGGGATGAGTACTGTGCCTTCTTCGGCTGAGTAGGTGGCGGTGCCGGCTCGTTGGCGCGCCAGCCCAGCGACCGGCTTCGTTGCCGTCGGGCGCGCGCATGATCGCGTAGCCACGGACGTCCGCGGTGGTAGTATCACGGCGCACTCCCTGCCACGTTCCAAGCGAGGAACCTTGCGACTGTGGGCATGCCATTCTCCTCAGCCGCCGCATCTGACGACTGGAGCAGGCCGATCTCCCCACGAGCAGCAGGAGAAGGCCAGTGAGCCAACCCCCCCATGCGAGCGCCCCCGAAGCCCCGTTCGTGCTGCCCTGCCCGGAGGGCCTCTGCCGCCTGCTCGCCGAGGGCCGCGAGCAGGGTTATCTGGACGGCGCGCTCCTCACCGCCGCCCTGCAGGACGTGGAACTCGGCGCTGAGCTGCTCGAAGAGCTGCTCGCCGTTTGCGCCGAGCACGGCATCGAAGTCCTCGAGGAGGAGGCGCCC
Source organism: uncultured Thermoleophilia bacterium (assembly GCA_963709845.1). Lineage (GTDB taxonomy): Bacteria > Actinomycetota > Thermoleophilia > UBA2241 > UBA2241 > CAIXSE01. Next base: position 488,036 of record CAVPXV010000006.1, on the reverse strand, counting down.
ACCACCACTCCACTCAGCCGCGGCGATGCGCCCCCCGTGCCCCTCGACCTCTCGCTGAAGACGGCCAGCAGCGACCCGGTGCGCGCCTACCTCCGCGAGATCGGCAAGGTGCCCCTGCTCACAAGCGAGCAGGAGGTCTCCTTGGCCAAGCGCATCGAGCGCCACGACCTCGCCGCCCAGACTCAGCTCGTGGAGGCCAACCTGCGCCTCGTGGTCTCGGTCGCCAAGCGCTACGTGGGCCGCGGCCTGCCGCTGCTCGACATGATCCAGGAGGGCAACCTCGGCCTCCTGCGCGCCGTCGAGAAGTTCGACTACCGCAAGGGCTACAAGTTCAGCACCTACGCCACCTGGTGGATCCGCCAGGCCATCACCCGCGGCCTCGCCGACCAGGCGCGCACCATCCGCCTGCCGGTGCACATCAACGAGTCCTTGAGCAAGCTCATCCGCGTGCAGCGCCAGCTCCTGCAGGAGACGGGCCATGACCCGACCCCTGAGGAGATCGCCGCTGAGCTGGAGACCACGCCGGCCAAGGTGCGCGAGCTCCTCAAGGTGAGCCAGGAGCCGGTCTCGCTGCAGGCCCCGGTCGGCGAGGAGGCCGATGCGGAGCTCGCCGAGTTCGTCGCCGACGCAGAGTCGCCCTCACCCTCCGAGCAGGTCGAGAGCCTGGTGCGCAGCGAGGACCTGGCGCGCGTGCTCGAGACGCTCGCGCCGCGCGAGCGGCGCGTCATCGAGCTGCGCTTCGGCCTCGCCTGCGACCACGCCCACACGCTCGACGAGGTCGGCCGCCAGTTCGGCGTCACGCGCGAGCGCATCCGCCAGATCGAGGCCAAGATCCTGCTCAAGCTCAAGGCCTACCACGAGGCCCAGCGCCTGCGCGACTTCCTCGACTGAGCCTCCCGGATACCGGTCCTCCGAAGCGCACCGCCGGCAACGACGGCTTCGCGCGACCGCGGGGAACACTCCGAGTGCCCGTCGCAGATGCTTGGCAAGGCGAGACGTGACGCGGCAGGCCCGACGAGGCCTGGCGTACGTCAGGGAGCGGCAAGGTAGGCACGTCTAAAGCACGGCTGGCTTGTCCGCATTTCCCCAAGCTGCGGCGGGCTTCTCCGTGCCCGAAACGCACCTGCGTCGGTGAGCGGGCTCGAGGAAGGTGCCGCGGGTGCCCTCCGGCCCGCTTGGGGAATAGTTAGTTGCAAGGTCAAAGGGCCGTGCGTCGTGCGCCGGCGAGGGCAGACTCAGCGGCGGACGCGACCAGTAGCCCAAGAGGACGATGCCAGATGCCTGCACTCACCACTCCGAAGACCTTCAAATGTGACCTCTGCAGCGCCGTCCTTACCTCGCAGCGGGACCTCGACAACCACCTGTGCCTCGTGCATGACGATTGCGGCGCCGCGCACCTCGGCAGCCCGATCACGTTTCGCTGCGCCACCTGCGGGGAGGCCTTCGCGCGCCGCAGCGACCTCTTTGCTCACGTGCGCGAGTTCGCCCACGGCCACCCCGCGGAGTGGGACATGGCGCGGCCGCCGGGTGCGCAGCGTCTGCGCGGGCGGCATCGCAGTCGCAGCGGCTGAACGCCCCCCATCAGGCTGCGTGCCGTGCTCCTGCGCGGGTCCCTGCCTACTCTCCCGCGAACACCAGCCCCGCGATCAGCGCCGCCGCCTCCTCCTGCATCGCCGGGATGGCATGCGAGTAGGTGTCGAGCGTGATGGCGATGGTGGCATGGCCGAGGCGCTCGGAGACGACCTTGGGGTGGATGCCGGCCCGCAGCGCCAAGGTGGCGTGCGTGTGGCGCAGGTCGTGCAAGCGGATCACAGGCAGGTGCGCCGACTTCACGGCACGCTCGAAGCCGCGGCTCACGCTCTGCGGGTGGAAGGGTGCGCCCTCCTCCTTGGTGAACACGTAGCCGGAGTCGACCCAGGCCTCGCCCCACTCCTCCTGGTCGGCGAGCTGACGCTGAGCCTGAGCTTTGAGCGCCTCGATGGTGCCCGGGTCGAGGGCGATGGAGCGCCGCCCCTTGGCCGTCTTCGGTTCGGAGACGATGACCCCGTCGCCGTGGGGGATGAGGGCGCGGCGCACGGAGAGCCTGCCCGCCTCGAGGTCGACGTCCTCCCACCTCAGTCCGCAGCCTTCACCGCGTCGCATGCCGGTCATGGCCAGAAGATGGTAGAGGGGGGAGAGGCGGTCACCAGTCGTTGACTCCAAGAACGCCTTCAGCTGCTTGGCGTTCCAGGTCTTCTTCTCGGTCTCGCCCTCACCCTTGCCCCGCGGCGGGTCGGCGGCCTCGACCGGGTTGCGCGAGAGGCGCCCCCATCTAATCGCGTCCTTGCAGGCTTTATGCAGGCAGGTGTGCACGTGGTGGATGGACACAGGCGAGAGGCCCCGTCTTGCCGTCCTTCTTGCCCTCCTCGGCGAGCTTCGCGTAGAGGGCGTTGATCTGGCTGCCAGTCAGCTTCCGTAGCTTGACCGAGCCGATGTGCGGGTTTATGTGACAGACCACGTGCTGCTCGTAGGAGCGGTAGGTGGTGGGGCGGATGGTGGCCTTCACGGCCGGTAGCCACTCCTTGGTCAGGTACTCGCGCACGCTGGCCTTGGTCGGCGCGGTGTAGCTCTGCTCCTCGACAGCGACGAGCAGCTTGTTCATCGCCGCCTGGCACTCTTTCTGCGTGGCGAAGCCGGCCTTGATGGCGCGGCGGCGCTCCTCGGTCTCCTTCAGAACTCCGTCGCACTTGGGGCAGCTCGCGAGGGGGCGCCGCTCGACCCAGAAGCGCTTCTCGCAGGTCGGCCAGCGCTGCGCCGCATGCATGCCCACATCGACGATGTACTCCCAGGAGCCAAGGCGCTCCTCGCCGCGGTGACGCACGTGGCCTCTCACTCTCGGGCTCCCTCGCGACTCCGGCGGCAACTGGCCGCGGCGACCGGCCCAGAGAGGCGCCTGAACAAGGCGCTCACGGCCCGTCCGGGATCGCTCATGGAGGCCTCCTGCAGCTCGGTGCCAGTCCCGCGCAACGTCACGGTCAGTACATATACGGCGTGTCCAGCGTCAGCAAGTTCCATGACCCGACTTATAGCGGCAACTCGGGCGCTGACGCTACGTACCTAAGATTAGTCAGGCCTCTCGTCGCGTCTTCAGGCCGTGCACCTGCTGCTGGCCCTGAGGCTGCGCCGGCCAGGTGAGTCCCGAGTCTGACGGTCGGCTGGCGCTCATCTGCTCTTCTGTGCTGACGCCACGTCGCTAAGATTATTCAGGTCTCTCGTCCCTTCCTCGCTACCCTCGCTTTGGCCGTCGCCGACAGTCGGTCGGCGAGCCTTCGAGGAACCTCCAGCAGACTGGGGCTTGGATGCGTTACGCTCGCTTCAGCACGCCGGTGACGCCGAACTCGACTCTCGCTCGGCCCTACGCGGCCGAGGCCTCGCGGCAGAGGGCGCAGCTGCAGTCCTCCTCGTGGCGCCAGCCAGCGGCCGGCCTCGCCTTCTCGTGTCAGCTGGCGGCCGCCGTCTTTGCGGTGTCTCCAGAAGCTGATGCCGTCGTAGGAGTAGCGTGCTTCGTCGTCGCTTCGAGGCTCGGCCCAGGAGACCCGCTCCGCCGCGAGCACCTGCGCCTTGGTGTACTGGGTCTGCCTCATGTGCTCCTCGGTTCTCGTCGAGCGCTCGCGAGGGAGCGGTCTCTGGGACCTTCCTCCCGAGCCCAACCGCGCTCATCCTCACGCCCCGATGCTGCGTTTGTGTGAAGCTGCGGTGAAGCCCTGGTGAGGTCGTAAGCCGCACCCGCGGGGTGACCGAAACGCGAGGTTGAGTCGCGTCGGCGCCGTAAGGAGTGTCCCGGTTGGGGACGTTGGCCGCCTTGCAGGCCCTATGCCCAGGGCGTCGGCCTACTGTGCCCACGTCGTCTCGCCCACCGTGGGGCCGTCCGCGCGGACCGAAAGCCCCTCCTCTCGTCTCTGCCTGCTACAGTGCTAGCGATGACCGGCACCTCTCGCGATCGCCCGCGATGACCGTCCCGCCCCGCGAGGTCAGGAGAGCTCGCCAACGGCGGCAGCGCCTCGTTGTGCGGCTGCTCTTCGCCGGTGGGCTCGCCCTGGTCGTCCTGCTCTTCACCGTCGGGTTACTGGGAGGATCGTTCACGTGAGGCAAGCAGCGACGGAAGACGCCGCGACGCTCGTCGAGTTGATGGCGGAGTTCTACGCAGAATCCGGGTACGTTCTGGATCGGCAGCACGCAAGCGAGGCCTTCGCGGCACTGCTGGCCGACCCGCGGCTCGGACGAGCCTGGCTCATCGACCTGGACTCGGTGGTGGTCGGCTACGTGGTCGTCACCTTCGCGTACGGGATGGAGTACGGGGGACTCATGGCGGTCGTGGACGACTTCTTTGTCCGGCCGGAATCCCGCAACCTGGGTCTCGGAACAGCCACCCTCGCGGCGGTTCGCGACTCGTGCTGTCAGATGGGAGTGCGGGCCATCCGGGTTGAGGTCGGTGGCGACAACGCCGGGGCCCAGGCCGTCTACCGGCGCACGGGATTCACAAAGACGAGCCGTCAGCTCATGACCCTGCCGTTGGCAGCCCCAACGCACGAGCAGTAGCTGCGTGCCAAGAAGGGCATGCAGGGAGGTCATCGAGACCTCCGGCACGCTGTGGTCGCCATACAGTTCATCACGCGCGGTGATTGTCACAGCGTCAGCTTGACCTTAATCATCGGCGCGCCGTTCAGGTGCTGCTAGGCTGCGTTTCGTCAGCTCGGTGTCCTCCTTCGAGCCCTTCGTCCTACGGCGGCATATCGCTATGGGCGACCGGCCGTACCATGGAGAGACCATGGGGCGGCACCAGTGTGTGTCGCCGTGGGCCTGGCCGGAAACGCTCAGGCCTCCCCGTGCTCGGAAAGGAGCTCAGGGCCCGTGCGAGGCTGGCGCCAGGCAGCTGTCGCCGGTCCTTGCAGTCGTGCGGGGCGGAAGGGGAGGCGACACATGACCGACGAAGTCGATGTGACGAACGCCGCTGACCGGGGGGAGGATGCGCCGGGCGGCTGGCGATTCACCCGACGCAAGTTCCTGATCGGCGCCACCGTCGCGGCCGGGGCTGCCGCCGCCATTGGAGCTGCTTCTGACGATCTGTTCCTTGGCGGTTTGCAGCCAGCCGACGCGGCTGCTCCGGCGGCGCCGGAGCAACTCATCCGCACCGGACACTCCAACAACTGTGACGGTGCCTGTGGACACCTCGTCCACGTCGCCGACGGCAAGGTGAAGATGGTCGAGGGCGCACCTTACGACAAGACGACCATCAACGGGCAGCCTATCCCACAAGAGTATCCGCCGCGGATCTGCCTACGCGGCGTCTCGCAGATCGAGAACCTCTACAGCGCCGACCGCATCAAGTATCCATACAAACGGGTCGGAGAGCGCGGTTCGGGCCAGTGGCAGCGCATCAGCTGGGACGAAGCGACGACGACGGTCTCCGACAATCTCACGAAGGTACAGGCCAAGTACGGCAAGGATTCGGTGTGGATTGCGCCCTACACGGGTTCGCTGAGCGTCCTGGAGGGTGTGGTGGGTGTCGGCTTCCGATTCGCTAGCGCGATCGGTGCAGTGGCCGGCGATTTCGAGGGCGACAACGAGGGCGACAGCTCCACGCCGGCAGGCTGGAACTATGTGCTCGTCGATCCGGCCAACCCGAGCAACGGCGGCGGCTTCTTTGACGGCCACGAGTCGACCGACTTCCTCAACTCCAAGGTAATCATCCTGTGGGGCAACAACGTCGCCGAGACCTCGATTCCCGATTGGCGCGTCGTGAAGGAGGCCCAGGCCCAGGGTGCCACCGTCGTGAGCATCGACCCGCGTTTCACGGCGACATCGGCCGGTTCCGACGCCTGGCTGCCGATACGGCCCGGGACCGACGCGGCCCTTGCCGACGCGGTGATCAACTACATCATCGGGAACCAGCTCTTCCAAACGGCATACCTTCAGCAGTACACCGTCGCGCCCTACCTCGTGAACCCCCAGACCAAGAAGTGGCTGCGGACAAAGGACGTGGGTCTCGGCGGGGACGACTACGTGGTCGCCGGCGCCGGCGGCAAGATCGTGCCGGCCACCGGCGCCCGCCGGCCGCAGCTGCTAGGTACGTACACGGCCGGTGGGCTTCAGGCGCCGACTGCCATGCAGGTGCTCGCCGACGCCGTTGCCAAGTACACACCTGAGTACACGGCTTCACTCGTCGACATCCCGGCCGCCGATATCGTCGCCTTGGCCAAGCTGTGGGGAACAACTCACCCCGTCGGCATCCGCGCCGGATTCGCTCTGTCCCACTGGTACCACGGTGATCTCACCATGCAGGCCATGCTGACCCTGCAGGCCTTGACCGGCAACATCGGCGTGCACGGCGGCGGTGTGACCACCTTCGCCGGCGGACTCACGACGCTCGCCTTCGACCTTCCCGCCTGGTGGGCTCCCGCAGGCACCACAATATTTACCGTCATGGAGCCGATGCAGGCCTGCGATGCCATGCTCACCGGAAAGCCGCACCCCCTACGCGCTGCCTGGTTCATGGTGGACAACTACGCCCAGCAGATGTCCGACCGCAACAAGGTCATCAAGGCGCTCAAGACGCTGGACTTCCTCGTGGTGTCCGACTACGTGATGTCCGCTACCGCCGACCTCGCCGATGTGGTCCTGCCGGCATGCACCTACATGGAGAAGACGGACCTACTCTCTTCGAACAGCTTCTACCTTCAGTACATGCCAACGGCGGTCAAGCCTCTCTGGGAGTCCAAGTCCGATCTTGACGCGGTCAGCTTGGTGGCGCAGAAGATGGGCGTGGGCCAGTACTTCAACAAGACTCCGGACGAGTACCTCACGGAGCTAATGCACATCGGCGATTCGGCGAACGCCGACTCGACTATTGCGGGGCTCCAGTGGGACCAGCTCAGGAGCGGCGCCCCACGGCTCGACATGCCGACGATCCCCTACGTCCCCTTCTTCAACAAGCAGTTCCCGACGAAGTCCGGCAAGATCGAGTTCTACGTCGAGATGCTCGTGCCCTACGGGCAGGAGGTGTGCGACTACCAGGAGCCGATCGAGGCGTCGCCCACCAACGCGCTCGCGAAGAAGTATCCGCTGACGTTCCTCTCGACGCACACCAAGTTCCGCACGCACTCCCAGTACTGCGACCTGCCGTGGCTCAATGAGATCACGGCCAACGGTGAGGGCTTCCTCGAGATGCACCCGACCGACGCGAAGGCGCGCGGCATCGCCGAGGGCCAGGTCGTCCGCGTGTTCAATGACCGCGGTGAGATGAAGGTCTACGCAAAGCTCACCGAGGCGATCAAGCCGGGTGTGGTCAACTGCTATCAGGGCGGCTGGGACACGATCAAGGTCAAGCAGTACGTCGAGGGACACCCGAACAACCTGACGCATCAGCTCGCCAACCCCGCCCAATCTCTGATTCCTAACTTCCCGTCCAACGCGGCCTACTACGACTGCCTCGTGCAGGTGGAAGGGGCGTGACGGCGATGACCGAGGTCTCGAAGAGAGAAGGTCCGAGGAAGGGGGGCGCACGATGAGCACGTCCTACGTTGGAATCGATGTGCCCGACCCGGCGCTGCAGAAGGCCACGCGCCTGGGGATGGTGGTCGACCAGAACAGATGCATCGGCTGCTGGACGTGCGCGGTCGCGTGCAAGGGACAGCAGAACGTTGGTATCGGACTCTACTGGCTGCGCGTGCTGACGGTCGGCGGAGATGCCATGGACGTGCCAGCGGGGAACTTCCCCGCTCTGACCATGTCCTACCAGTCGACCAACTGCTTCCACTGCGACAACCCGCCGTGCGTCAAAGCCTGCCCAACGCAGGCCACGTACAAGATGCCGAACGGCATCGTCAACGTGAACTACGATCGCTGCATCGGCTGCCGCTACTGCATGGTCGCCTGCCCGTACGACAACCGCGTGTTCAACTGGCGCACGCCGGTGCAGGAGCCGCCGGCGGACGTCGCGGTCGTGGGCGAGACGCCCGCCCGCCCCAAGGGCGTCGTCGAGAAATGCACGTTCTGCGTGCAGCGCACGACCGACGGTCTGCTGCCTCGCTGCGTGCTTGCCTGCCCTACGGGCGCGCGTGTCTTCGGCGACCTGGACGATCCCAACAGCGAGGTGTCGATCTTGCTCCGCAACCGGCCGTCCTACGTCGTGTTCCCCGAGCGTGGGACCAAGCCGAGCCTGCACTACCTGATCCGCACTGGCCCCGACGCCATAGGGGGTGAGCTGTGAGCTCGGTGACGTCAGATACCACGCTTGCTCCGGCTGCTCGCAGGTCGCGCGGCTTTGCCTTGTGGATCGGCTTCCTCGTCGTGCTGATCCTGATCGGGCTTGCCGTCTGGATCTACCAGTTGGGCCAAGGGCTGCAGATCACGCACATGCGCGACAACGTGATCTGGGGGCTCTACATCATCACGTTCATGTTCTTCGTGGGCCTGTCCGCCGGCGGTCTGATCGTCGCCTCCGCCGGCCGCCTGTTCGACGTCCAGCGGTTCGCGCCGATCGTGAGACTGGCAGTTGTTGAGGCCACCGTGACGATTGCCACCGCGGCGCTTCTCATCATCCCTGATCTGGGCCATCCCCAGCGGATATTCAACCTGCTCTTCCATGCACACTGGCTGTCGCCGATGATCTGGGACGTCACCGTGATCCTCATCTACCTCGTGCTGTCGCTGATCTACCTGTGGCTCTACACCCGGCGCGACTTGGCGGCGCGCGGCAGCTGGATGGCGCTCGGCACGAAGGACACGAGTGACGCCGCTCGGGCTCATGACTACCACCTGACGTACATCCTCGCCTGGATCGCGCTGCCAGCGGCGGTGCTCGTGCACTCGATCACCGCCTGGATCTTCGGCCTTCAGATCTCGCGAGGCTTCTGGTACTCAGCGATCATGCCGCCGCTGTTCATCAGCTCCGCACTGGTCTCGGGCCTGGCGCTCGTCGTCATCCTGGCGTTCGTCGTGCGGCGCACAGGAAGGATCTCGTTCGGCGATGATCTGGGAAGCTTCCTCGGCGGCCTGCTCGCCGTGTTCCTCGCGGTCGAAGCCTTCCTCCTGTTGTCGGAGGTCCTTGCCGGGTACTACCCGGGAATCCCAACCGATGCGGTACACCAGCTCTTCAGCGGCCGATACGCGCCCGGGTTCGCCGTCGAAGTCGTGGTCGGCATCGTCATCCCGTTCGTGCTTCTGGCGGTCGCCGCCTGGCGGCGCCGGCCGCAGGTCGTCGTGGTCGCGGCGGTGCTGGCGCTCATCGGCATCTTCGTGCACCGCGCCAACCTGATCGTCATCGGCCTCGGAAAGGACCCGATCCCGCTGCCCCCGGGCACGCCGCTCGGCACGCCGCAGGCGAACGGATCATCGTTTGCGGCAAGCAGCGTCTACTTCCCGTCGGTCTGGGAGTTCCTGATCGTGCTCGGGATCGTGGCGTTGTCGGCGCTCGTCTTCACGTTGGCGGTGCGCTACCTGCCACTCAAGGAGAAGACGTCGGCGTGACACCGCAGACCGGAGACGGCGGGCGTGACATGCGGCGCACCGAAACGGCCGGCTCGCCACCAGGCGAGCCGGCCGCACGCCTCGCCGACGAATGCGCGCGACGAGCTGCCATCTACGAGACGCTCAACTACGGCTTCAGCGAGCCCACCGCCGAGTATGTCGGGGCACTCGCACGCGGCCAAGTCGAGGAATACCTCGGCGACGCCGTCACGTGGCTCGGAGCCGACGCGGCCGCATACGACGCCGCCTTGGCGACTCTTGCACGCGCCGCCTCGGCGATGGCCGCCACAAGCGTCGACGCGGCATTGGGCGGCTTGCAGACCGAATACGCGCGCCTGTTCACGGGACCTGGACGTCCGGCCGTCATGTGCTATGCCTCCGAGTACCTGGACGCCGATGAGCGGGGTCACGGAAGGCTGAACCATGCGGCGGCCGCATTCGTCTCGGCTGCGTACGCGGCTGAAGGCGTGTCGCTCGTCGCGGCGCGTCGTGATCTGCCCGATCACGTGACGACAGAGCTCGAGTTCTTGTTTCACCTCTGCCGTCGAGAGGAGCGGGCGTGGGCGGCAGGCGAGGGCGATGAGGCTTCGCGCCTTCGTCGCTCCCTGAGTGCCTTCCTGCGCGGACACGCCAGTCTGTGGCTGCCGCGATTCGCGGCGTCCGTGCAGGCCGTCACCGCGCAGGAGGCCTTCGCAGGGATGGCCGAGCTGCTGAGCGCCCATCTTGCGGTGGAGCTCGGCGATGCCGTCGCTTGCGCCGCAGAGCACCCGGGCAGCTAGTCCGCGAGGGCCTATGGATCGCCTCCAGCTTATCGATGCGAGCCTGCGCGCATTCGACACCTCCCTGCCGGACGTGACTCCTTCGCTGTGTCTGGCGACGCGATACCGGAGTAGTTCGTGCCGCTCATGCCTGGACGTCTGTCCAGCGGGAGCGCTCCTGAAGTCGCCGTGGCTCGAGCTGGACGCCGACAAGTGCCGCTCGTGCGGAGCCTGCGCCGCCGTCTGCCGCACGGGAGCACTCGATTGCGGGGTCCGCAGCAACGCCCTGCGCGCCGAGTTCCAGTCCCAAGCGAGGCCCGACGCGGCCGCGGTCGCCATCGTCTGCGGTCGCATCGATCCCGCAGGGCTCGAGCGCGCGACCTGCGTGGTACCGTGTCTCGGCGGGCTTTCGGCTGCTGATCTGCTAGCCGCGGTAGCGCTTGGCATCGAGCAGATCCATCTCATGAGCGGCGACTGCCGGCGGTGCCCCGAAACCATCGCCGAGGCCGCTCTGGACCAGGCCGTCTCGGCAGCCCGAGAGACGGTGGCGGTGCTGAATAAGACCCTCATCATGGAACGCACGCGGCTGCCCGGCCTCGAACCCCGAGGAGCAGCCACCTCACCGACCGTTTCGCGCCGCGGGCTCCTGCGCTACCTGGCGCGAGGCCTTGGGCGAGCCGTCACGGACGGGGTTGCCCCGCGAGCTCCGGAGCGCTCGATCAACGCGCTGCACAGGCAGACCGCACCTCCGGCTGCACGCAGACGACTCGTGCGCGATCTCGCAGAGATCCAGGCGCGCGCCGGCGGCTACGCTGTGAGACTGCCGGCCTCCCTGCCGTTAGCCGATGTGGCCGTGTCATCTGACTGTGATGCTTGCGGACTGTGCCTGAACTACTGTCCGCATGGAGCCTTGGCCATCCAAGACTCCTCAGTCGTGGCGAGTTCGGAGGGCTGTACCGCTTGCGGCCTCTGCGTGGAGGTCTGCCCGAGGTCAGCGCTGCGCATGGATCCGGCAACGTTGCCACCTCGACGAACGCATGCACAGGACTTGTAGTTACGACCTCGAGGTTCTCTCAGAGGGCGGAGTCCTGGTCTCGGCGGGACGGCGGTCTCGCGCCGCCGCTCTTTGCTGCTGCGCCAAACGCTCCAGAGCAGACAGATTGAGCACCTCGATGGCGTTGCCGTGCACCGCGACAAGCCCGCCGGCGACGAACCGGTGCAGCGTCCGGCTGAGGGTCTCGGGTACAGTGCCGAGCCGCGCGGCGAGCTCGCGCCTCGAGAAGGCCAAATGACATTGCGACGGCGTGGCCTGTTCGCTGCACAGCTCGAGAAGGTACCGGGCCAGGCGGGCCGGCACGGGCAGCAGAAGCTCTTCCACGCGATGGTTCAATATGACCAGCAGCCGAGCCATCGCGGCGATGATCAGAAGGGCTAGCTCGGGCTCCGTCAGGATGAGGCCGCGAAACTCGCCGGTGTCAAAGCGGCACAGGCGGCTCGGCTCAAGTGTTTCGGTGCTCGACGGATAGGTGTCGTTGAACAGGACCGACTCGCCGAAAGTCTCCCCGGGGCGCACGTAGCGGATTGTGGCGCCGCGACCATCGCGCAACGTCTTGGCGACTTTGACGGCGCCCTCGACGAGAAGATAGAAGGCGTCGGCGCGGTCACCCTGCATGAACACGGAGGCGTCGGCGGCCAAGGTGACCGGCCGGGCGATGCCGGCGAGCTTGGAGAGCTGTGCGTCGGTGAGCCCAGCGAACAGCGGGGCGTGCTTGAGGTCGTCCACAATCACGTCCACGAGTATAGTCCGAGACCATCGCAATTGGCCCGGCGACCGCGGGCCGGTCTGCGCAGTGCTCGCCCCGGCGACGCAGCGCTCTCATGCGCCGGCTCTCGCGATGGTCTGGTTTGCCCGCAAGCGCCGAGACGACCGGGTCAGGCCTTCGGGTTGGCGTCTTGACCACGAGGAGTCGGACCCGCTTGTCGCTCTCATTCCGGATCGAGTGCACGTGGCCGGCGGCACTTGGGACAAGCATGTCGGCTGCGACCTCCGCGGCCTCACCTTCGATGTCGATACTCGGAATGCCCTCCAGCACGTAGAAGAAGGCGTCGACCGGCGCCTTGTGCGGTTTGACCACTTCACCCGCTTCCAGGGTGATCTGGGAGACGACCACGTGCGCTGTCTTGAACAGTTGGCGCACATCGACGCCGTGGGGGTTGTCGGCCACGGGGACCTGATCCGCTGTGATGGACTGCATGAGCGTCTCCGTTCGTCGCAGGCGCGCGCTCGAGGGCCAAGGATTGCCGCCGACGATACCCGACTGGAGCAGTCTGGATTCTTGACGGTGGTCAACCAGCGCCGCGCGGGAGCCGCCGTAGGGATTTGCGCAATTGGCGCTAGTGTTCGGTCATCTGCTCAGCTGCCGACGGATTGCCGACGAGACGCCTCGTCACAGACGATGACGGCCCAGCACAGGCCAGCATCGCCTCTGCTCAGAAACCTGGACTGTGCAGCACAATCGCAGACTAGCTGCTACCCCTAGCACCGCCGACTGACGTCTGCAAAACCTCCATCACCGGTTCGACTCCGGTCGCCGCCTCCAAGTTCTCTCCTGCAAACCGGCACCTTCTGTGGTGGACCTGTTTCCAACTGTCACCGAATGCTGCCATCGCCGCCGACATCGCGGCGGTAGGAAGCCAAATGATTGCGTCCGCGTCAGGGCGTACTCCGTGTCCGTGGTCACATTCGGAGCGCCCGATGGCATTCAGATGTCGACGGTCTAGGGGTGCGCATGTTCGACGACTGGCGCTGAGGCTCAGGAACCTGGAGGCAGGTGTGTCAATCCCGGTCCGGTTCGAGCTCGACGACTCAGGTTTCTTGGATCGACAGTGTCCCAACTTGCAGTGTCGAGCCGGTTTCAAGGTGCTGTACGAGGACTGGCGCGACAAAGTGAGCGATGACAGGGTCTTCTGTCCAATCTGCGGGCATCGGAGCCCCGCTACCGAATACGTCTTCCTAACCTGTGACGCCATCGGTAGGCGCGTGTGGAGCCTGCCCACGAGCCGCCCTTGGTTCTGCAGAAGCGGCTGACCGCCGCGCCTCGTCGCTTCGGCACGGGCGCGGCCCTGCCCTCCGATAGACTCGCCTCATGAGACTGCCTGCCCGCCTCGACGTGCTGCGCCTGCGCAACTTCCGTAACCTCTACATCGGTGAGGCCGTCTCCATGCTCGGCGACGGCCTCTTCCCGGTGGCGCTCACCTTCGGCGTCCTCGACCTGCGTCACTCGGGCAGCGACGTCGGTCTCGTGCTCGCCGCCTTCGCGCTGCCCATGGTGCTGTTCACGCTCATCGGCGGCGTCTGGTCTGACCGCCTGCGCCGCGAGTGGGTGATGATCGCCTCCGACCTCGTGCGCTTCCTCACCATGGCCCTCATCGCCGCGCTCCTGCTTAGCGGCCACGCCCAGGTCTGGAGCCTCGCCCTGCTGGGCTTCATCTACGGCTGCGGCGATGCCTTCTTCTTCCCCGCCTATGGGGCCCTCATCCAGCAGATCGTGCCCGCGGAGCGGCTGCAGGAGGCCAACGCCCTGCGCGGCATGGCCGACGGCTTCGGCTGGTTCGTGGGCCCCTCGATCTCGGGCATCCTCGTGGCCCTCATCGGCGCCGGCGGCACCCTTGCTCTCGACGCGGTCACCTTCCTCGCGAGCGCCGGCTTCCTGCTCACCCTGCGCGTGCCGGCGCTGCTGCGCACCAAGGCGCCGGCGAGCTTCCTGACCGAGCTGCGCGACGGCTGGCGCGAGGTGCGCTCGCGCACCTGGCTCTGGGTGATGATGCTGCGCGCCATGCTCGTCCTGTTCGTGACCATCGCGCCCCTGCAGGTGCTGGGCCCACTGGCGATCACGGCGCGCCGCGAGAGTCCCGCGCTCTGGGGCCTCATGGTGGGCCTCTTCAGCCTCGGCATGCTCATCGGCGGCCTGATCGCGCTCTACTACCGGCCGCGGCGACCGATGGTGACTGTGGCCCTCTGCGGCACGACCGCCGCAGCGCCCATGATCGCCTTGGCGTTGCAGCTTACGCGCCTCGAACTGCTCGCCGTCTGGCTGCTGCGCGGCGTCGCCATTGGCGTGCTCTCGGCGGTCTGGGATGCGACCCTGCAGCGTCAGATCGCCCCCCAGTCGATGGCGCGCGTGAGCAGCTGGGACTGGATGACGAGCGGCGGCCTCTGGCCTCTCGGGCTCGTGCTCGCCGGGCCGATCGCCGAGCTCTTGGGCATCACTGCGGCGCTCTGGCTATCCGCGGGTCTCGGGCTCGTCCTCTCGCTCTGGGTCTTGTTCGTCAAGGACGTGTGGCGCCTGCGGGGAGTGCCGCCAGGAGCCGCTACGGCGACATAGGCGCTAGCGGCGGCATCGCGTCGGCGCCTGCGGAAGAGCGCCTGCAAAAGGCCTACTTTCGCGGACGGGGCAGGTCATCAAGACCTCCAGCAAGCCCTGCTCTCAGCCCGGGATCGGCGGCGTCCCAGAGACTGGTCGCATGGAGCGGCTGGATCTCGTGGGCCTGCTACACCAGAGTGATGTGGACGCCCGCTGCTGCGATAGCGGCGAGTTCGGCTTCGTTGCCATCGCCGTCTGTTACGAGCTCGTCGATGCGCTCGATATCGCATATGCGAGCGAACGTCACTTTGCCGAGCTTCGCGTGTTCAGTAACGACAATGACCGTCTGCGCGTGGCCGATCAGCGCCGCCACCGTGCGCGCATCGTCCTCTTCGTGGGTCGTGACGCCTCCACGGGCACTGATGCCGTTGACGCCGACGAAGACGACGTCCAGGTTGAAGCCGCCCAGCGACGCCTCCGCCACCGGCCCGATGAGCTCATAGGACTCGGCGCGGGCTATGCCTCCGGTGACGAAGAGCTTGAGATTTCGGCGCAGGGCCAGTTCGGAGGCGATGTTGAGCGCATTGGTGACGACTGTCAGGCCGGCCCTGTCGGCAAGCGCCCGTGCGACCTCTGTCGTGGTCGTGCCACCGGTGAAGCCGACAACGTTGACATCACCATGCACTCGCTCGATGGCGGCCGCGGCGATGCGCCGCTTCACCGCGCGGTGCAAGCCAGCGCCGTAGCGAAGCGGAAGGTCGAGCAGCACCCCGGTGGCCGTGGCCCCGCCGTGCGAACGGGTGAGGAGGTGCCGTTCCTCGAGCAGTTCGAGGTCGCGTCGCACCGAGGCCTTGGACACGCCGAGCCGCGGAGCGAGGTCGGCGATCGACACCGAGCCCGTTTCGGCGAGTTGCTGCAGGATCAAATTGAAGCGATCGTCCTGGCGCATGTCTCGTACCCTATCACATTACTGCACAGTCTAACGTTGCTTTGCTGTCGAATCATGGATAAAGTGACAGAATATGGACATCATCAGCGAGCGGTTAGTGACATTCACCGGAACAACGGTGCGCTTACTCATTCGCATGGGAAGGAGTACAAGCACATGAGTTTCGTAGGTCAGGAGATCGCGAGCCAGCCAGCTCTCTGGCGCCGAGCAGCCGAGGCCGCGGGCGCCAATGTTGAACGTCTACCAGCCGCTGGGCAGAGGGTCGCGATCGTGGGCTGCGGAACGTCCCTGTTCATGGCGGAGGCTTGGGCGGTGGAGCGCGAGCAAGCCGGATTCGGCGAGACCGATGCGTTCACACCCAGCGAGGCGTTGCCGCGGGGCTACGACGTGGTGGTGCTCTTGACTCGCTCGGGGACGACGACGGAGGTGAACGACTTCGCCAAGGCCCTGCCCCGCGAGTCGCGGACGGTGGCGATCACGGGTACCCCGGAGAGTCCTGTGGTGGGGCTGTGCGACGACGTCGTGCTCCTCGATTTCGCCGACGAGCGTTCGGTGGTGCAGACTCGCTATGCAACGACGGCCCTGGCGTTCTTGCGCACTCACCTAGGTGTGGACATCGAGCCGCTGGCCGACCTCGCCGAAGAGGCGCTTGGCGAACCGCTGCCGCCCGAATGGATGAGCATGCGGCAGTTCGTCTTCCTTGGCCACGCGACGGGCGTTGGGCTCGCGCGCGAGGCCGGACTGAAATTGCGTGAGGCGGCCGGCGTGTGGACCGAGGCCTATCCCTTGACGGAGTTCCGGCACGGACCCATAAGCGCGATTGACGACGGCAGCCTGGTGTGGGCGTTCAACCCGGCACCTGCCGGCCTGCCTGAAGCAGTGAGTGCCACCGGCGCCACCTTCCTGCAGTCTCGCCGCGACCCGATGGTCGAGCTCGTCGTGGCACAGCGGTTGGCTGTCGAGCTGGCCGAGAACAAGGGACTCGACCCGGACCGCCCGCGTTACCTCACCCGGTCCGTGATTCTTCTTGCGGAGGCTGGTGAAGCCTCAGACGACCGACCCTCCCGGACCTGACGCCCAGATAGGGCGTGTACACGCGCGGCGGACTTCGATCCGCGACCCATAGGAAGATCAAGGAGGTCGACGTGAGGCACATCAGGGTGCATATGCGAGGGCGTGGGGCGACAACTGTCCTGCTTCTGTCGGCAGCGCTCGTTGCGCTCGTCTTGTTTGCGGCTGCGTGCGGCAGCAGCACGAGTTCGAGTAGTCCCAGCGCCAGCGCTGCGGCAAGCGCGAGCCCGGGTGTGCTGCCTTCGCCGACGTCCGGCAGTTCCATCACCGTCGTCTACCACTACCCGTCGCCACCCAAGTCAGTACTCGACCAGTTCACCGCACAGACCGGCGTCAAGGTCAATTGGGTCGAGGTGGGCTGGGACAACCTGCAGACCAAGATCGCGGCTGCAGCGGGATCGAACACCTACTTCGCCGACCTTACAGACGTCGACTGGTCAAAGGTGGGTCAGTACTACAAGACGAAGTGGTTCACGCCGCTGAACCAGTACTTCGACACCACGAGTCTGCAGGGCGACATGCCTCAGCTCGCGACGTTCTCCTCGACCGGCCAGCAGCTCGCACTTCCGTTCGACTCGTCCTTCACGGTCACGACGCTCAACACCAAGATCGCCGGCGCCGCTGGCGTGACCAGCACGCCGACGACCCTCAACGACTACACGACCGCCCTCAACACGATCAAGTCAAAGGGTGCTGTTTCCGCGCCGCTGGACATCCCGTTCGCCGCCGCGGAAGGTCTCTCCACCTACTGGTACCAGACCACCAAAGCCTTCGGAGGACAGGTGCTCGACGCCAACTACAACCCGCTTTTCACGTCGCCCAGCTCTCCTGGCTATAAGGCGCTTGCCTGGATGGTCTCCGCCTACAAGACCGGCCTCGTCCCCAAGGCGAACATCGGTGTGAGCGACTATCAGGGATTCACCTCTGAGATGGCGCAGGGCCGCGTGGCCAGCGTGTTCTCGGACTACGCCGGGACCGTCGGGTCGATCTACGACGTGCCTGCGAGCTCGAAGGTCGTCGGCCAGGTCGAGTACATCCCGACGCCGGGCGTCTCGGCGCCGGTGCCGAACCTCTCCAATCCGGACGGCATCGGCATCCCCGTGACGGCCAAGAACGTCCCCGGCGCGCTGGCCTTCATCAAGTGGTTCACGGACACGCAGCAGCAGGCCATCTGGGCCGGCCTCGACGGGCCATCAGACGTCATCTCGGGCTTCCCGCTGCCGGCGCGCGTCAGCAGCCTTCAGCTCCTGGCCCAAGGCAACAAGGTCGCCGGGGCCAAGCAGCTCACGTCGCTGCTGAAGACGTCTCTGCCGGTCTTTCCCGGCCCGGGAGCGCCGCCGTGGTACTCGCAGTTCAGCAATGCCGTCTACACCAACATCCATCAGGCCGCGGCAGGGTCGGAGACGGTGGCCCAGGCCGTGAACAACATCGCCAGTCAGGTCAACCAGCTCAAGGCGAGCCAGTAACGACTGTGCAGCACTGCGTCGTGAAGCGTCGCGTCTTGGCGGCGGCGCCGGCAGGCGTCGCCGCCCGCGCTGAGCGATGAATAGCGCTGCGGCAGTGGTGGGCAGGAAGCGGCCGCGGCGCCGAGGCCGCCTCCTGCCCTACATCCTGCTTTCGCCGCTGGTGCTGTTCATCGGCGCACTCGCCCTCTATCCGACGGTGCTTACCACGGTGCAGGCCTTCTTCACCGTCAACCCGACTGATCCACCGACTCGCTTCTCGGGACTCGCCAACTTCCGCGCACTCGCGCACAACCCATTCGTGCGCCAGAGCGCCGCCAATACCATGCTCTACATCGTCGTCGGCGTCGGTCTTTCGACGTTGATCGGACTCGGCATCGCGCTCATGCTCCAGCGCCGCACGCGCTGGCGGGGCCTGTTGCTGGCCGTCGTCGTGCTTCCATGGGCGCTGCCCGCCGTCGTCGAGTCGGTCATCTGGGGATGGATCTACGACCCCACCTTCGGCGTGCTCAATAGCGTGCTCAAGTCGCTCGGCCTCGTGCACACCTATCAAGTCTGGATCGGCATCGGCCGCGTCCTGTCCATCGTGCTCATCGAGATCGTGCAGGTGTGGCAGATAGCGCCGCTTGCGGCGCTTCTCATCCTCGCGGCCCTGCAGGCCATCCCGCAGGAGCTGTACGAGGCAGCGCGGGTGGACGGCGCTGGCCGCTGGCAGATGTTCCGGCGCATCACCGTGCCGCTCATCCGCCCCGGGCTCGCCGTAGCGATGGTCGAGACGCTGATCCTCTCGCTCAACGTGTTCGACCAGGTGTATGTGCTCAACGGCTTCGCTCCGGGCGGAGCCTCGATCATGATGCAGACCTACCAGATCAGCTTCAACAACCTCAACTTTGGCCAGGGCTACGCCCTCTCGTTGCTGGCGACCATCGCGACCGTCGTGCTCTCACTGCTCATCATCGCAGTGGTCTACCGCCGGGTGGAGTTCTAGATGCGCGGCCAAGGACGACTCCGCAGCGCGGGACGCGCCGTACTGATCGCATTGATCCTGCTGTGGTCGGCATTCCCGATCTACTGGGCCATCAACACAAGCCTCTCGACTCTCAACGGGGCGCAGAGCGTGCCCGCCCATTTCGTGCCGTCGCCGTTCACGACGCAGAACTACAGGACGCTGCTGTCGGCGAGCGGCGGCGTCGGCAGTCAGTTCTGGCGCTCGTTCCTCAACGCTACCATCGAGTCCGGTCTCGCCACCCTGCTCACCGTCGTGATAGCGCTTTTCGCGGCCTACGCATTCGCCCGGCTCGAGTTCCGCGGCAAACGCATCATCCTCGTGGCTGTGCTGGCCACGCTGCTGCTCCCGGTCTATGCGACGCTGATCCCGCTCTACCGGATCATGTCCACGCTGCACCTCGTGAACACGTACCTTGGCATCGTCCTCGTGTACACGTCTGGCTTCCTGCCGCTCGCGATTTGGATCATGTACAACTACTTCGCGAGTGTGCCGCGCGAGCTCGAGGAGGCGGCCTTCGTGGACGGCGCTACCCCGGTGCTCGCGCTGATCCGCGTGATGATCCCCGTATCGCTGCCCGGGATCGCCGCCACGGCGATCATCGTCTTCCTCATGGGGTGGGCGCAGTTCATCTTCCCGCTCGTATTGAGCAGCGACCTCGCGACGCAGCCGGTCACCGTCGTCGTGGCCGCCCTCTACGGGCAGCGCATCGTGCCGTTCACGCTACTGAACGCGATCGGGGTACTTGCCGCGGCGCTGCCTGCCATCATCGCCCTGTTGCTGAACCGCTACATCGTCCAGGGCGTCATGGCTGGGAGCATCAAGTGAAGGGGACCTGAGTATGGCGGAGATCCGCTACGAACACGTCAGCAAGCGCTTCGACGCCCACACAGTCGTCAGCGACCTGGATCTGCACATCACCGACGGCGAGCTCATGGTCCTCGTGGGGCCTTCCGGGTGCGGGAAGACCACCGCCCTGCGTATGCTGGCCGGCCTCGAAGAACTTTCGGAAGGCAACATCATTATCGACGGGCAGGTCGTCAACGACCTCGAGCCCCGCGATCGCGATATCGCCATGGTCTTTCAGAACTATGCCCTCTACCCGCACCTGAGCGTTTACCAGAACATGGCCTTTGGCCTGCGTCTGCATCACGAGCCCAAGCATGAGATCGACCGGCGCGTGCGCGAGGCGGCGCGGACGCTGCAGCTGGAGGAGCTCCTGGAGCGCAAGCCGAAGCAACTGTCTGGCGGTCAGCGCCAGCGTGTGGCGATGGGTCGAGCGATCGTGCGTCAGCCCAAGGTGTTCCTGATGGACGAGCCCCTCTCCAACCTCGACGCCAAGCTGCGCGTCAACATGCGCGCGCAGATCGCGCGCCTGCAGCGTGACCTCAGGGTGACGATGCTCTATGTCACGCACGACCAGGTCGAGGCGATGACGCTGGGGCATCGCGTGGCCGTCATGCGCCTCGGCGCGCTCCAGCAGGTGGCGCCGCCGCAGGAGCTCTATGGGAAGCCGGTCAACCTCTTCGTTGCGAGCTTCATCGGCTCACCTGCGATGAACGTCGTCGAGGCCGAGTTGCATCGCGAGTCCGACGGCTTGCGGGCGCGTTTCGGACCGCACGACATCAGAGTCGACGCCGCCCTGGCTGCGTCTCGGCCGAGGCTCGACGGCTACGCCGGTCGGCGCGTCGTGCTCGGCGTGCGACCGCAGAACATCGAGGACGCGGCACTCGTCGACAGCAAGGACACCGACAGTACCATCGACGCTACGGTCGAGCTGCGCGAGGACCTCGGCGCAGAGGTCGATGTGCATGTGGGCATCGACGCCCCAGTCCCCGCCCTCGAGGCCGTCATCGAGGCGACCGAGTCGGCAGACGCGGCAGGACCAGCGGGGCGACCCGAGGGCATCTTCGTCGCCCGCTTGGGGCCCGGAACCGACGCGCGGGAAGGCCACCGGGTGAAGCTCTGGCTCGACCCCGGCGCGCTGCACTTCTTTGACCCAGACAGCGGCGAGGCGCTGTACGACTGAGGAGCAGGGGTGGTCCGTGGCGACTCCAATCTGGAGGTCGACGGGGCTGCCACGATGCGGCTCCCCCGCCAAGCCACGGACATGGACGATTGAGATGCCTGAGTCCCCCGAATCCGCACCTTCCAGAAGCGGGGACCTCCCGGAGTACGACTTGGTCGTCGCGGGCGATGCGGTGCCCGACGTCATTGTCGGAGACGTCCCCGGGGAGATCGCCTTCGGCCAAGCCGAGACCCTCATTGAGCGCGGCACGCTGACGGTCGGTGGCTCGGCGGCGATCATGGCGTGCGGCGCAGCGCGGCTAGGACTGCGCGTCGCCTTCGTCGGTGTGGTCGGCGACGACGCTCCCGGTCGCTTCATCCTGGAGGAGGTCGGCAGGCGCGGCGTCGACATCTCCGCCTGCGTCGTGCTGCCGGGCGGGGCGACTGGCCTGACCGTCCACATCGTGCGTCCCGGGGCCGACCGCGACCGCGCCATGCTCACCTCGATGGGCTGCGTCGGCGAGCTGACGGCAGCCATGCTGCGTGTCGTGCTGCAGATGCGCGTGCGACACGTGCACGTTGGTTCGTTCTTCCTGCTGCCGAAACTCGCAGCTGGCCTCGCGGCGTTCTTTGCCGAAGCCCGCGGGGCGGGGCGTACGACCTCACTGGACACGCAGGGCGACCCAAGCGGCCTCTGGCAGGGTGGGCTGCGTGAGGCTCTACGCGCAAGTGACCTCTACTTCCCGAACCTCGACGAGGCTCGCGCGGTGGCGGCGAGCCTCAGCGCTGACGGCTTGGCCGATGACGACCTCGGGCGCACGCTCGAGGCGCTTGCGGCACTGACCCCCCGGGCCGTCGTGAAGTCCGGCGCCGAGGGAGCCGCCGTGCTCGACGGTACGGCCGTCCTGCGTGCGCCCGCCCTGAGCACCGCGCCCGTCGACACCATCGGCGCGGGTGACAGCTTCGACGCGGGGTACATCTACGGCTTCCTCCATGACTGGTCGGCCGCTCGTTGTCTCGCGTTCGCCGCTGTATGCGGCTCGCTCTCTACGCGGGTTGCGGGCGGCGTCGATTCGCAGGCGGGAGTCGCGGAGGCGCTTGCGGCGCTCAATGATGGGCCCTGGGCTTGAGCGCCTCAGTCAAGACGATAGGCCTCTCGAGCTGGGAGTCCGGTGGACGCGGCCGCCCGTCGTTTTGCCAGGCGAGCGGGCACACCAGACTAGTCGTGGACTCGCCGACGCGATGCCGACGAGACGCCTCGCCACGGCTCATCACCGCCGAGTACGGCTCGGCATCGAGTCTGCTCGGATACCTGGACTGTGCAGCACAATCGCGCCTGGCTGGCTACTGGTGCGCACCGCCGACGGACGTCTGCAAAACCTCCATCACCGGTTCGACTCCGGTCGCCGCCTCCAACTTCTCTCCTGCACATGGGCACTTTCTCGTGTCTAGCCCAGCCTCTTGGAGTGCCAGTGCCGACATTCGCGCCGACGTCGGCGCCCTCGATGCGCCCTCGATGCGCCGTCGATGCGTTGTCTGTGCTCCCGCTGCCTGTGTGGCTCAACGGCTTCGGCACGGGTGTGGGTCAGACCCTGCGGCATGCGCGCCAAGGCTCTGAGCCCTTTACTGCGGATCCTTGTCCCCGGGCTCATGAGTTGCCTCAGCGGATTCTTCGGGCTCGGCAAGCTCCTCGAAAGCACCTCGCAGCGCCCGCTCCAGAGCTGACTTGGACTGAAGGCCCTCACGGGTAAGTGCGCCGGCAATCGAGGCAGAGCGCCGATGCCGAGTTGGTTGCTCTCGGCGGTGCAGATCAGCTGATGATACCCTCCTCGGGCAGCGGCACGTCGAGATTTGAAGGCCGTGCTACGGCGACAAACGCGGCGAGAGAGAGCGGATCGGCCTAGCCAGAGGCGAGGCGTTCAGCTTGGGCGCGGGGCGCCTCGTCCCAAGGTGCGAAGCGCCCGCCGCATCCTGACAGGTGCACGTTCTTGACCTCTCCTCCGATTCTTGCGCCCCATCTCTAGAGACAGGATAGGCCGGGCATACCTCAGGAGACCAAGGAGGACACGACGAGCCTGTCACGCAAGGTAGAGCTTCCCATCATGGAGTTCGCAACGCGCGACGACTGGCGCGGTTGGCTCGAGGTGCACCACGATGCCTCGCCCGGCGTCTTGCTGCTGATCGCGAAGAAAGGCTCGGCGCGGCAGACGGTGTCGTACGCCGAAGCACTGGAACTGGCGCTCTGCTACGGCTGGATCGACGGCCAAAAGCAGCGCCACGACGACAGCGGCTGGCTGCAGAAGTTCACTCCGCGCGGCGCCAGGAGCGTCTGGTCGAAGCTCAACCGCGAAAGGGCCGAGGCGCTCATCACCAGCGGCGAGATGCGCCCGCCGGGTCTCGCCGAAGTGGAGCGCGCCAAGGCGGACGGGCGCTGGGCGGACGCGTACGACTCGCAGCGCACGGCGGTCGTGCCCGGCGATCTGCAGGCCGCGCTGGAGGCGCATCCGGAGGCGAAGTCATTCTTCGCGACACTGAACAGCGCCAACCGCTATGCGATCGTCTGGCGGCTGCAGACTGCGAAGAAGGCCGAGACGCGCGCGCGACGCCTGCGGCAGTTCATCGAGATGCTGGAGCGGCACGAGAAGCTGCATCCGTGACGGGTCATGAGCCCTACCATCTGGGGCCAACAGCGTGCGACGTTCTGGCCTGCGAAGAGGTTTGCGAGTCCTCCCACAGCCCTTCGAGCCTGCCATGTCGGCTTGACGTCGCGTTGACAGCAAAGTCGCTGCGTGTGGCGCCCTTTGCTGGCTCCGAGGAGGTTTCCAAGACCTCCGGCAGCTCCGCGCCGGTCGCGGTTGCCGGCCTTCCGCATCACGAGTTCGAGTCCTACTAAACTGGGACTGGGCGGGCTGCGCGTCTGGGGCAGGATCTGCCTCCTGGATCGGTCCACACCATATCCGGTGGGCGGACCGATCTCAGGGGGTCAGGTCAGTCCGCCGCAATGGTGTGCTTCGGGGCAGATCGTCCGCCCGGCGCCTCTCAGCGAATGAGCTCGAGCAGCTCGTCAGGCGGGGCGAAACCACGGCGTAGCGTGCTCTCGGTGACGACCCTTGGCTCGAGGTATTGGATGAGGAATGGCGCGTCGGGGCGCCTTGGAGTGACCCGATCGAAGTCGGCGAGGACGCGCTTGACGCGGTCGCCCGACGACTGGCGACCAGCGACCGCCACCACACGAAGCGCGATCCCTCTGGTACCGGCGAAGGCGATGAGGCCGACGTCGGGATGGCCGACCAGCTCGTCGCCGAGATCGGCGCCGGAAGCCGGCAGGAAGCCGACCGCGTCGGCAGGGAAGCCGGCCCAGACCAGGAGCCGCACCAGATGGGACCGGGAGCATGAGCCTGAGGTCGGGCAGGTCACAACCTAGGCGAACGGTCGCGCGTCGAGCGGCGTGCTCGCGCCCTCCTTCTTGTGCCTGCTGCGCCAGCCCCAGTTGGCGGAGAAGCGATAGGCGAACGCGGGGAAGGTCGGCTTGGCCATCAGCTGCACGGCCTCGTCCGGCACCGGACGGCCGGCGGCGAGCGCTGCCGCGCTGAGGTCAAGGGCCTCCACGACCGGTCTTACCCTGCCCGCGATCCTGTCCAGGGGCACGCCATCGATGATTCCTCCGCCTCCCATCGCGAGCCCGCCGGCCCAGGCAAAGCCTGCCGACTGTGCGAAGTTACGGCAGATCTGGAGCGCGACTTCGGTCTGGTGCACCTCCGGGAAGCCGCACTGGCAGATCGCGGCTAAGGTTGGCAACTTTGCGGGCGGGCTCGCGTGCGCTGCGTCGATCGCGAGGCCGGCGCCCAAACTGGCCGCAACCGGCGCCGTCGCGCGCCGCGCAGCGATCAGCTCGAGGGCGCGCGTCACATGCGCCGGCAGGCTGTCCCAGTACAGCGGGAAGGAGAGGACGACGAGGTCGGCCTCGGCGACGGCTGCGTGCAAGCCCTCCATCGCCTCCTCCGTGCGCAGCGTCGTGGTCAGCTTGAGCGACTTTGTGTGCACGCCGAGCTCCTCGAGCTCCTCGGCCAGATAGCCGCCAAGCGATGCCGACGTGCTTGCCTTGGGCTTCGGACTGCCGATTAGCAGCAGTGCCGTGCGCGGGGCCTTCACGAGAGCACCCCCTCCCGCCGGGGCTCGACGGTGGCAGCATGGCGCACGCCCGTCTCAGCCAACATGCTCATGATCGCTGCCCGGGTCTCCTGCCGGCCGGCGCCGCTCTCGACGACGCCCGTGACCTGCCGGCCCGGTGGCAGGTTCAGGATGTTGCGCTGGACGAGGCGACGGAACGTCTGCGCTTCGACGCCGTCGGCCTGCCCTGCCGGCACGGTGCCGACGGCCAGCACGTTGTGCACGCGCTCATAGCGAGCCGGGTGATGCGTGTCGACCCCAAGCTTCTTGAGGTGCGGAAGATGCAACCCGAGACCGTGGTCGAGCGCCTTCTTGAGCTCTGCCGAGTAGCCACCGAAGGTGATCGGCGTGAGGAAGACGAGCAGGTCGGCGCGCTCGGCGCGCGCATTGACGGCGCGCCCGGCGTCCGTGTGGACGCAGACGCCGGGCGTCTTGACCCAGCACCCGAAGCATCCGGTGCACCATGCCATCTTCTCGTCGCGCAGGCGCCAGTCGTCGACCGTCCAGCCGCCTGCGACCAGGCCGTCGACCAGCGCCTCGTGGACCAGTGCCAGGGTGGCCTCGTCGTCCGTTCGGCCGTCGAATAGCAGGGCCGCGTTGGTCTTGTTCGCTCTCATCGCCTTCCTCCAGTCGTCGTGTTCAGCCGGGGTGTCTCGTTCGACTATCCGTACCGGTGTGCTTCCTGCCGGTCGACGACAGGGCGACCGCGCCTACCGCTAATGGCAAGTCTTCAGGCACCCGTGGCGATGAGCTTCTCGGGCACGTGTTGCGGCATGGGCATGGGCCTGGCGGAGGTGCCACCAGGTCGCTGCCAAGCCGAGGATCAGCGAGGCAATGGCGGCGAGCCAGCCGAACTCGCCGACCACGGCGTGACTGCCGGTGAAGGCGTGCGCGTTACCTGCAACGCCCGCGGCGAAGCCCGTGAGGACGAGAGCGTTCCAGGTGGCGTGCGCGACGGTGCTGGGCCATAGCGACTTGGAACGATCGGTGATGACGCCGACGAACAAGGTCATGCCGACGAGCGCTACGGTGAAGGCCGGCAGACCGGCCCGGAAGCCGTACCAGCCGAGAATGACCAGCGGCGCGTGATACAGCCACCACACGACCCAGACGATGAGCGACGAGCGCAGGAACGAGCAACGCCGGCGCAGGAGTGGCCAGAGGAATCCCCGCCAGCCGATCTCCTCGGCCACGGCCCCCAGCATCGATACAAGGATCACGAGAGGAGCTGTTGCCAGTGCCTTGCCCAGCGTACCGAAGTGGACGGCATCCAGACCGAGCGCCGCGCCGGCCAGGTAGGCGACCAGCGCCGCCACGGCCGGCAGAAGCCCCGCCAGCAGCCACCACCTGGGGCGGCCCCACTGGATGACGCCCGGTCCCCAATGGGCCGCGATCAGCGCGCCAACCGTGGGTGCGATCATGAGGAGCCCTATGTTGCGGGCCGAGCCCTGAGACCAAAGGAGGACGAGCGACGCTCCATAGGCCATAAGCAGCCCGGCGGCGTAGAGCCAGAGCCGACGCGCGTCGCGGTGCGGATCGGTTCGCAGCTTCGCTCTTGCGGTTGCTTGGGCACTCATTTCGATCCCCCTTGACTCGATGTGCGCTGATGTGGCGCACGACGATGAGCACCACAACGATCCAATCTGGCTTGGTAGGTGAGCCCGACCCTCATCGCAGTCATGACGCCACCATCCCTCGCCGAGCAGTCCCTCGCTGGATGGGTTCCGGCAGTGCCGCGAGCCCTGACATCGTGGACCTCCTTGTCCCGCTCGTACAGCGTGCTACACATTCGCACGTTGTCCAACATTGACAGGAGCGACGATAACACGTACACTGTGCGAGTGTCAACACACTGTTCGGGCAGTCGCACTAGAAAGCGGAGGAACAGCGTATGAGTGACAGCGAGCGGCTGGATTTGCCCTGGTGGCCCGGGGAACGGCGACGCGAACGCGAGCCGCTCTCGCGCGAGCAGATCGTGGCGGCGGCCATCCGGCTCATCGACCGCGACGGCCTAGAGGAGCTCTCCATGCGGCGCTTGGGCCAGGAGCTCGGAGCCGGCGCGACCTCGCTCTACTGGCACGTGCACAGCAAGGAGGTCCTGCTTGCCCTCGTCTCCGACGCGCTCTACGCCGAGATGCTCGCCGAGATGCCGGGCGAGGCTGAGGGTCCGTGGACGGCGGCGATCGCCGCACGAGCGCGGGTGATGCGGCGTGTGCTCGTCGAGCGCCACCCGCGAGCCGTGCTGCTCTTCGCCGGTCAGTCCGCCCTGGGGCCCAACACGCTCGGCGTGATGGAGCAGCTCCTCGGCGCGCTAGCGACGGGCGGGCTCGCGGGCCAAGACATCTACCAAGCCTACCGTGCCATCGTCAATTACGTCTACGGCGCCGCTGCCTACGAGGCCACGGCCCTCGTCGAGCGCGGCCAGGAGGGCACAGACGGGCGAGTCCGTCAGCTGGCCTCGCTTCCCGCTGAGCGCTTCCCGAACATCCTTTCGGTGGCCGCTGTCAGCGGCGAGATGAGCCGCGAGCAGCAGTTCGAGTTCGGTCTTCAGCGGATGCTCGAGGGCATTCGCGCGGCGGCCGCAAACGAGTGATAGAACCACGAGCTGTGGACCGGTAGCTCGTCGCCGCTGGGCTGCACGATCGCGAGGCCGGGCGCCGTCGCTCACCAGCAGTTCGGCGCGGACACTGCGCCGGGGTCCTCATTGGAGCCAGCCTCTTCAGGGCGCCAGTCGTGCGACAGGACGTGATCAGGTAGCGGAGCACGAAGACTCTGAAGCAGCCGCACCTGGCACCCTTTCCCGGCCGCCGGAGGTCTCGAAGACCTCTATGCAGGGCAACTCGGAACCGTCGTCGAAGTCAGAGCTCTGTACGCAGCTATGGCTGGGCGGGCAGCCGCGGTTTGCCGGTCGAGTCCGTCTCCGACGACTTCGCCTACGGCTTCAGCGGGTAGGTGATAGCGCCGGCGGGAGCACTGTGGACATCTGGTGGACGCCTTGCCTGTCCGCACGCCTGTGCACCGGTTGTGGTGACAGACTGCTGACGCGATGGGACCTACTGCGACAGGGCGATTCCTAGCAACTTGGGCTAGTGCGGCCCAGGGCCACCCGGCGGACTGCCGGAATTGGCGGCCAATGGGCCGCTGGCGGACGACCTGATGGCCGGCTCTTGCGAACGGCGGGCGGGCGACCACGCAGAGGGTGCTAGTCCTCTGCGCCGGCCGCCCTCCACGTTACGACTGACAGTTGCGACTGGACGATCGGCGCCTTCAAGGCCGCCTTCGGTGAAGGCTATCGCGAGGTGGTCGTGGGGCGGGAGATCGTGGTCTAGACGGATCTCGTCGACTTCGTCCCGATTGCGCAAACGAAGTCTCCGCGCCGTCCGAGAGCCGGGGACCATGCGGATGTCACCGAAACCGGCGTCCTCGAGCAGGTCGCGTATCTGGTCCGGCTCATAGAGCGTGAAGCCGTGCTTGGTGAACGGCAGCCCCTTGATCGCGGCGGGGATGCTGAAGCTTACGACCAGCCTGCCGCCGGCGCTCAGGACTCGCCACAGCTCTCCCAACGCGATGGCGGGATCCGGCCAGAAGTAGACGGTGTTCACGGTACATGCCTTGGTGAACGTGCCATCGCCATAGGGCAGCTCCTCAGCGCGGGCGCACCGGACCTCCACTCGTCCGGACTGGACGAGGGGCGCGAAACGCTTCGCGCAGGCGGCGACCATGTCGGGTGAGAAGTCGATGCCCGCGATGGAGCCCTCGGGAACGAACGGCTCGATGTGGGCGATGAGGTCCCCGCCGCCGAAACCCACTTCGAGCACGCGGTCCTTGGGTTCGATGGCCAGCGCCGCCAGCGTGGTCTGGTTGATCGCAGCGCTCGAGCGGTCGAAGAACTTCGGCATGACGTACCGACCGAAGACGCCCGACGGGTTGCGCAACTGGCCTGCGACGAACTCCCACGCTCCCACAAGGCACCCCCTGTCCGACCTCACTGCCGAACGTCAGCATACCGTGTTTGCCGCTGTGCCAACTCGACGTACGAGTGCCGACGATGGTGCTCGGAGCCAGAGCGTGGCGGGCAGATTTGCGGTGTTTGCGCGGGGCTCCCGGGGACGCGTTCTCAGGTGGAACTAGATCCGGCGTCATAGGCTCAGGTCCGGGTGCTGTGTCGGCCTTGAGTCGCCAATGACCTCTGCTTCTGTAGGGTGGCGAAGATCCAATGCCCGTGTTTGGCGTCGACGGACTTCGGCTCGGTGTCGATTCACGTCAGCGAGAAGGCACCAGCGTCCACCGTAGTCTGGCATCCGCGCGACTGACCGCACCACTTCGCCAGACATCCTTCCACCGATATCGCTGATCCTGCCCGCCTGACCAGGATGAAGACTGTTCCTGTCAGCAGGTCGAAGTCTCCCCGTACGGCCGGCGCGCAGGTCCGCCGCCGCGTCCACACTGAGCAAGCCAGGAATCGGTGATTCGAAGGAGCATCGAAAGAGGGGCAGCCATGAACGCGACACTGGCCATCAGGAAGCGAGAGACGACGGTCAACGGCTCCTGGCAGCGCACGGCAGCCGTGGTCACGTCGAGGACGGGGAGTGCGCTTCCACACGACATGCAGACGTGGGACAACGCTCATGCATGCGACGAGAGGACGCACGAGGACAAGGACCTCATCACCGTCAATTGCATCTTCTCTCCTGGAGGCGTGCATGACTTGGGCCTGCCGACGGACTTCGGAGCGAGCATGAGGGCCGCTCGCGCCCACTTCGGGTGTTGACATGACCACGCACATCGCATACCCGCACCGTGCCGTCGATGCCGTCAACGCAATCCTCCCCGGTTCATGCCTGTGTCGAGGGGCTGTGCGGGACGCTCTCCTGGACGGAGCTTCGGACGACCTCGACTTCATCACTGGGGGCACCGGATTCGGAGTAGGCCGGACTGCAGACGGCGGTGCCTGGCCAATCGGATGGGTCGAAGACTCTCCAGCCCGCCAGCCTCACGTCCATCCTCTTGGCCGGCGTGCCGGCAGCCATGACCCCATAGCCTCCTCATGAACGGTGGGAAAGGGACACAAAGGGAGGGGTCATGGACTTCACGGTCCAGCAGTTTCTGGATATGTTCCACCGCTACAACGAGGCGATCTGGCCGATGCAGATCGTCGGCTACGCGCATCGGCCTCTTCATCGTGGCGATGCTCGTCGCGCGCCTTCGCGGCTCGCGTTCGTTCCTCGCCTCGCACGCCATCGTCGATCGCCTGCTGCCGGCCCTTCTCTGCTACTTCTGGGCCTGGATCGGCGTCGTCTTCATGTGGGGCTACCAGGCGGACATCAGCGCGAGCGGCAGGCCCTTCGGCGTCCTCTTCCTGATCGGCGCCGTCGCGTTCGGCAGTCGCCGCTCTCGTCGGGGCGCGATCTCGGCCTGGGCCGCGTGCCCGTCTTGGCGTCTGGCCATCGGCGGCGTCGATGATCGTCTACGCCATGCTCATCTACCCGCTGCTCGGGGCGCTCGCCGGCCACACCTACCCGTCGGCCCCCATCTTCGGCGTGGCACCCTGCCCGACTGCCATCTTCACCCTCGGCGTGCTCGTCTGCTGCGCGCGGCCTCGCTGGTACCTCCTGGCCGTGCCCCTCATCTGGGCCTGCATCGCGACGATGGCCGCCCTCAAGCTCGGCATCGACGGAAGACTTCGGCCTCATCGTCTCAGCCGTCGTGGCCGCGATCGTCTTCTTCCGGCTCGCCGCGCCGCGTCGCGCCGGCGACCACAGCATCCTGGTCTCAGCAGGCAGGCAGTAGACGCACAGGCAGATTCGTCCGTATCTCTTGAGAACCGAAGGGGGAGGCAGCAATGCGCAAAGTCACCCTAGCTCCGATCCTCGGTGGCGCT
The DNA here is from genome assembly GCA_963709845.1 of uncultured Thermoleophilia bacterium. Lineage (GTDB taxonomy): Bacteria > Actinomycetota > Thermoleophilia > UBA2241 > UBA2241 > CAIXSE01. Next base: position 456,860 of record CAVPXV010000006.1, on the reverse strand, counting down.
GTCGCCGCCGGCGTCGTGGCCCCATCGATCCTCAAGTTCTACCGGCAGCGCGGTGCGGCGGACAGGCTGTGGCAAGACACCGTCGTCGAGCGGTTCGAGCAGCCAGGCACCGTCAAGGAGCTCTCCGTCCTGCCGCTCATCGACTTCTACACCGCGAACGAGACGCTGCTCGGTGAGCCGGGTGTCTCCTACCTCGTCAAAGCCGACGACCACACCATCCTCTTCGACGTCGGCTTCAACCGGAAAGGACTGACTCCCTCGCCGCTTCTCAGGAACATGGAGAACCTGGGCGTGTCCCGCGAGGAGATCGACTGCGGTCGTCATCTCGCATCGCCACGTCGACCACACGGGCGGCTTCAAGGCCCAGAGGGCCCGGTCCTTCATGCTCGCGCCTGACGACACCGAGCCCTTCCCGGTCAAGGCCTACGTCCCGGAGGAGATGACCCACCCCTCGGCCACGGTCAAGGTCGTGACCGACCCGCTCGAGATCGCGCCCGGCGTGTTCAGCATCGGCCCCATCGCCCGCTCCATCTGGCTCGCGGGATGACGCCTGAGCAGGCGCTGGCGGTCAACGTCGCGGGCAAGGGCATCGTGCTCATCATCGGCTGCGGCCACCAGACCCTGGAGCGCGCCGTCGCGCGCACCGAGGCGCTCTTCGACGAGCCCCTCTACGGCGTCATCGGCGGGCTGCACTTCCCGGTCACCGGTTCGCGCATCCGCGGTGGCGTGCAGCGCGTCATCGGCACCGGCAAGCCGCCCTGGCAGTTCATCGAGCAAGGACGACGTCCGGGCGACCGTCGGCTTCCTCGAGGAGAAGAAGCCGCAGCTCGTCGCGATCTCGGCCGCATGACAGCTGCGACTGGACGATCGGCGCCTTCAAAGAAACGTTCGGCGACCGCTATCGCGAGGTGGTCGTGGGGCGCGAGATCGTGGTCTAGCGGCCGCCGCTCGAGGGACAGGGCGCACGGAATGAGGGGGAGCTATGTCACGCGTAGCTGATGAAGTCATTGACCGATCGGAGGGGGGTGGGGTCATGACGACGAGTGACGCGGCGCTCGGGCCCGCGGACAAGATGGACGGGAGCGCCCAAGAGACCCGTTCAGATGCGAACGGGCGCGCCGTCCCAAAGACGCCTCACCTGGTCTTCATCGCCGCCACAGCGCTTCTGGCGCTTCATATCCTGGTCGTCGCGTTCGTCGCGCCCCGCCCGGGGACCGCGCCGGCCGATCATCTGCCGGCGGCCCTCATCCCGCTCGCGCTGCTCGCGCTGGCCGCGTGGCTGTTCCCACGGCTGAGGCCAGTGTGGCAGGCCTCCATGTCGCTCGTCCTCGGCGCCATCACGCTCGTAGGTGGCGGCGTCGCGCTCAGAAGCGTCGGCGGTGGCTTGAGCGGCTGGACCGGCATCCTGCTGGTGCCCGCCGGCATCGCGTTAGTGGGGCTGGGCGTCTCGCTGCTGTGGAAGGCGCGGCGGCGGGGAGGGCATCGGCTGCTTCGCGCCCTACTGCTCGTCGTGGCCATCGTCCTCGGCGCCTACGTCATCGTGCTACCGATCAGCATGGCGATCATCGCCACCAACCGTCCAGTCAAGCCCGTCCCCGCCGTCGCCGCGGCGGACCTCGGGCGCCCCGCGCAAGCTGTCACCGTGCGGACCGACGACGGTCTCACGCTGCACGGCTGGTACGTCCCGTCCGAGAACGGCGCCGCCGTGATCGCCTTCCCACGGGAATGGACGTCGCCACAGGCCCGCATGCTCGTCAAACACGGTTACGGCGTGCTGCTCCTCGATATGCGCGGCTACGGCAACAGCGAGGGCGACCCCAACGCCTGGGGATGGGGCTCCACGGCAGATGTCAAGGCCAGCCTCGCGTTCCTCGAACGGCAGCCGGACGTGCGAGATGGACGCATCGGCGGCATCGGCCTCTCGGTCGGCGGCGAGCAGCTCATCGAGACCGCGGCGACTGACCCGCGGCTCAAGGCTGTGGTGTCCGACGGCGCCGGCGAACGTTCGGTGCGTGAGTCGCTCGATCCGCGGCGTCCGCGGCTGGGCGGCCCTGCCGTCCATGGCCGTGCAGACCGCCGCCCTCACCGTCTTCAGCGGCCACACGCCGCCACCATCGCTGCGCGACCTCGTCGCCCGCATCGCACCCCGCCCGGTCTTCCTCATCTACGCGGAGAACGGCGGCGGCGGGGAGGAGCTGACGCCGCAGTACTATGCCGCCGCCGGGCAGCCCAAGCAGCAGTGGCTCGTCCCCGGCGCGGGCCACACCGGGGGCCTCGCCACTCACCCCGAGGAGTACGAACGGCGGGTCATCGAGTTCTTCAACCGGGCCCTGTTGGGGCGATGAGGCGCTCCACACCTCCGTGCAGGGCGCACAGGCGGCGCGACAGGTACGCATACGTGACCTTCTAGGCGACTATGGCAAGGAGAGTGAGATCTCATGCATGCGCTAGCGTTTGAGCATGACAAAGCGCTACAAGCAGGGAGCCGTCGTTCAGGATCTGTCGTTCGAGGTGCGCCCCGGTCGCGTAACGGGATTCCTCGGGCCGAACGGGTCCGGCAAGTCCACAAGCATGAAAGTCCTCCTCGACCTGGCGTCAGCGGACGGAGGTCGGGCAACGATCGGGGGCACCCGCTACCGCGATCTGCCCGACCCGGGCCGCGCCCGTCGGAGCCGTGCTTGAGTCGAACGCGTTTCACCCGTCGCGCAGCGCTCGCAATCATCTGCTGATCCTCGCTGACGGCATCGGGGCTTCACCCGCCCGCGTCGACGAGCTCCTGGAGCTGGTCGAGCTCGAGGATGCTCGTGATCGCAAGGTGGGTGCCTATTCGCTCGGGATGCGTCAGCGGCTGGGACTCGCCGGGGCGCTGCTCGCCGATCCGCCTGTCCTGGTGCTCGACGAGCCGGGGAACGGGCTCGATCCCCAAGGCGTTCGGTGGCTGCGCGATCTGCTCCGCGATCGGGCGAAGCATGGAGGCACGGTGTTCGTCTCTAGCCACCTCCTGGCGGAGGTGGAGCATCTCGCCGATGAGATCGTCGTGATCGACCACGGTCGCTTGGTCGCGGCCGGCGCCATCGAGGACCTCGAGAGGTCCGGCACCTTGGTCCGAACGCCGTCCCCGGTACTCTTCAGGACGGTGGTCGAGGCCGCCGGAGGCACGGTCCATCACCGCGACGACGGATCCCTTCTTGTCAGGGGGCTGGCAATCGACGAGATCGGTGAACAGGCCCACACTGCTGACATCGCTCTATACGAGTTGTCCCCTCAGTCGGGGTCGCTCGAGGATCTCTTCCTTGGGTGGACCAGTGGTCACGACACCGCCGAGACCCCGACTCCTCGCGAGGAGGTCTTGGCATGAGCAGGTCACACTTGCTGCGCGCAGAGCTGCGCAAGCTCTGGACGACGAAGATGCCCCTGGGATTCCTTGCCGTGCTCATCGTAGTAAGCGCGATCACTGCGATCGCCGTGATCTACGGGACCGATGCCGATGGCACCAAGGGATTCATCGCGACGCGGGAGGACCAACGATCACTGCTCGCCTTCGCCGCGAACGCCATGGTGATCGCCGGGCTCTTCGGAGCGATCGCCGTGGCGCGTGAGTACGGCCACAATACCGTCATTCCGATGTTCCTGGTCACCCCGCGTAGACGCCGGGCGATGCTGGTGCAGCTCAGCGCCATTGCGCTTGCCGGTGGGGTCCTCGGCCTCGTCGGAGAGGCAGTGACCTTGGTGGGCGGTGCGATCTCGATCCCCATCGCTGGGCAGGGGATCCTCCTCGCCGCCAGTGATGTCGTACGGCTGTCGGCGGCAGCAGCGCTTGCCGGCGCTGCGGGCGCCGTCCTTGGGGCTGGCGTCGGAGCACTCGTGCGCAACACTGGCGCCGCCGTGACTGGCGCGGTAGTGCTGCTGATCATCGTGCCCCCGATCGCCGTGCAGCTGACGAGCGGCGCCGCTTCCTGGATGCCGAGCGCGCTGGCCAACGTCGCCTCGGGTGTCGCTGATGGACCGACCCTTTCGGCCGCCATCTTGGCACTCGTCGTGTGGGGCCTCATCCCGGCAGTCGCGGCTGTCGCGGTCGTGCAACGACGGGATGTCGTTTGAGGCCACTCTGCGTGGCGCGGAGCCCGGACTAGGCATGAAATAGGTTCCAGTGCTGCCCCAGGAGTGTTCACCCGCTGCGACTCCGATGGCGTCCGCGCGGGCGATGCTCGCCCGCTGGCCGCGCCATGTCCCACTCGGCAGGGTGACCGTGGCTGCGCTCGCCGAGGTGAGCAAACAGATCGGCGCGGTGCGTGAAGGCCTCCCCGCAGGTGGCGCAGCGGAAGGTGATCGGGGTGCCAAGGCGCGCCTTGCCGCAGTCGTCGTGACGCAGGCACATGTGGTTGTCCAGATGGCGCTCCGTATCGAGGACCGCGCTGCAGATCTCGCAGTCGAAGGTCTTTCGGGAGGTAAGTGCAGGCATGTCGCACCGTCCTCTTTGGCGACTGGTCGCGTCGGGTGCCGAGACTGCTCTCGCCGGCCCACGACGCACGGCCGTTTGACCGTGCAACTATCTATTCCCGCGGGCGGGGAATAGGGCACCCGTAGCACGCCAGACAGGAAGAGGCGGCCGCGCCGCGGGATTGGCGACAGGCTCAGAGGCTGAACCGCAACTGCTCTGAGGCCCGCGTCAACGGGTTCGGCTCTGAGGCTTCGGGTACACCAACAGGAGAGCCTTGGGGGAGTGCTTTGGCACGGAATTCCAGTCTGTGACCCTTGGCCGGTGGCGTTCGACACCGGCTTGTTTCGCGTCGACGGCCCGGCGGAGGCGGGAGAAGCGGTGACGGCATGACGCCCATCGGACAGGTCATGTTCACTGTCGATTCGAGGCGCTTACCAGCGCTGGGAGCCATCCCGTACCGCCGAGTCGACACCGTCATCCAGTTGCCCGTCCCACCTGCTGCGCACTTGGCGGCGCCGACCTACGCGACCTCTCTTCTCACTACTGCGATGCCCTGCCCCACCCCGAGAGCGACGTCGCAGTATCATGAGGGCCGGCAGGCGAGGAGGCCTCAGCCGGCCGGTCAGCCGCGCAATCATCGCGGCGGAGGGCCCGGTTTCACGGCTCCCGCCGCGAACAACGTCAGTGAAAGGTGCCAACGTGAACGACCACAGCCGGACCCGAGACGCCGTCCTGAGGCCCGTGACGGCGCTCCTCGCGCTCGCCCTGCTCCTGTCCTGCCGAGCGCGGCTCTGGCCGCTGGTGGCTGGCGCGCCCAGAGGTCGGGGACGCAGCAGGACCTTGCCTGCCTCGCCGCCTCGAGCGGCGGTCGTCTCTGGGCCGTCGGCGCGGGCGGGAACATCCTGGCCACCCAGAACAGTGGCACGACGTGGGTCGTGCAGAGTTCGGGAACGACGCAGGACCTGCATGCCGTCGCCTTCGCGGACGGCAGCGACGGATGGGCGGTCGGCGACGGCGGCACGATCCTCGGCACGGTCGATGGCGGCGTCACCTGGACGGCGCAGACGTCGAACGTGACGCAGGACCTCTCCGGCGTCACGTGCAGCGGCACGAGCACGGCCTGGGCTGTGGGGGCGGGCGGCACGATCCTCGGCACGGTCGATGGCGGCGTCACCTGGACGGCGCAGACGTCGAACGTGACGCAGGACCTCTCCGGCGTCACGTGCAGCGGCACGAGCACGGCCTGGGCTGTGGGGGCGGGCGGCACGATCCTCGGCACGGTCGATGGCGGCCTCACCTGGACGGCGCAGACGTCGAACGTGACGCAGGATCTGCGCGCGGTCGCCTTCGCCGATGGCACGCACGGGTCGGCGGTCGGCGTGGGCGGCACGATCGTGGCCACAAGCACCGCCGGCGCCACGTGGACGACGCAGGCGTCGCGCAGCCCGCGAGACCTGGCAGGGGTCGCGTTCTCCGATCCTGCGCACGGCTGGGTCGTGGGCGCCGGCGGCACGATCCTCCACACGGCCAACGGGGGCGTGGCATGGGCGGCCCAGAGCTCGAACACTGCCAAGGATCTCACCAGCGTCGCCTTCGTCGACGCCGAGCACGGCGGCATCGTCGGCGCCGGCGGCGTGATCCTCGCGACGAGCGACGCCGGCATCGTCGACACGACCCCGCCCCGCACCACGGCCAAGGGTCTGCAGGCCAAGAGCTCCTCGGGCTGGCGCAACGCGAGCCAGACGGTCACCTTGCAGGCCAGCGACGCCGGCTCGGGCCCCGCCGCCACCTACTACACGATGGACGGAGGAGCGCAGCAGAGCTACTCGGCCCCATTCGTGGTCTCCGCGGCAGGATCGCACCTCGTCAAGTACTGGTCGGTCGACTGGGCCGGCAATACGGAGGCCAAGCACACCGGCTGCGTCAACATCGACGTCGGTAGGCCGGTCTGCCTCGCGCTGGCCAACGTGAAGACCTACTCGGGGAGGTCGGCTACCTTCGCCTTCCGCGTCAACGACCCCAAGCCGACCTGTGGTCGCGGCGACGTCCGTATCACCATCTACAAGAACGCCAAGGTGGTGAAGCGCTTCAAGCTCTCCCGGGTCACGCTCAACAAGGCCCACGACCATGCCTACCGCCTGACCCTGCGGGCCGGCGAGTACACCTGGATCGTGACGGCGACCGACCTCGCAGGCAACACCCAGGCCAAGGCTGGCAGGGCCAAGCTGAAAGTGCTCGCCATGCCGCTGCCCACGATCGCCGCTGTGCAGCGGCGCCTCGTGGCGCTGCGCTACCTGCCCTCTGGCGCCGTGAGCGGCGTGAGCGACTACCGCACGTCTCAGGCCCTGATGGCGTTCCAGGCCTGGAACGGCCTGCCCCGCGACGGCATCGCCGGCGTCCAAACGCGGACGCGTCTCGTCAGAGCCTCTACCCCACGGCCGCGTCCGGAGTCGGTCAGCGGACACTACGTCGAGGTCTACCGCAGCCTCGGCGTAGTGCTCTGCATCAACAGCGGCTCGCTCGTGCGCGTGGTGCACTGCTCGACCGGGCGGCCTGGCCTCGAGACGACGCCGGGTGTCTGGCACGTGGACCTGAAGTCGCTGCGCTTCTGGTCCACGGAGTACAGCTCGTGGATGCCGTATGCGAGCTTCTTCCACAACGGCGAAGGCCTGCACGGCTACGAGGAGGTGCCGGCCTACCCGGCGTCGCACGGCTGCGTGCGCCTCTCGATGCCCGAGGCACCGTGGGTCTACGAGTTCGCCACCATGGGCACGCCGGTGTTCGTGTACTGACGGCGGTGCGTCGAGCGGCGCACGGGCGACGAGCCAGAGGCCACTGAGGCTGGAAGATGTAGCCAAGCGGACGGGACTCACGAAGAGCTTCATGAGCCAAGTAGAGCGAGGCAGCAACTCCCCGTCCATCGCCACACTCAGAAACCTTGCCGAGGCTCTCGAAGTGCCGATGTTGTACTTCTTCCTCTACGAGGAGCGGACTCGGGTCGTCGTGCGGGCGGGAGAGCGACGCACCATCGCTCACCCGGGCAGCGAGATGGTCGTCGAGTTGCTTGCACCTGACCTGCAGCACACGATTGAGATGGTTCTCGTGCACCTCCCTCCCGGACACGACTCCGCGGCAGCCGGGACGACGCACCGAGGCGATGAGTGCTTCATCCTGATCGCGGGGTCCGCAGAGCTCGACCTAGGCACGGAGACAGTACAACTCGAGGCGGGCGACAGCGCCTTCATCGTGGCTTCGCACCATCACCTGGTGCGGAATACCGGAGAGAGCGACGCCATCTTCATTAGCGCCCTGACTCCGCCCTCCTTCTGACCCAAACGACGCTTGCCCGCCTCGACTGTGATTGCAGCGGTTCTTGACCTGCGACGGACGCCAAGCCAACTGACCCGTTGGGCCATTTGAGGTGCGACGGTATCGACAATCTCGTCTGCCACTTCCCCCACGAGGCGGCTGTCGTCTTCGCGACCCACACGCTCAGTGTCCAGAAGTGCACGTGGGTTCCCGTTGAGCGGCGCGTAGGTCTCGAGTGCCCGTGGCATTGGGACCGGCAGCGCAGGGAACAGACTTGCCATGCCGCTGCTATGAGAGGAGAGATCGACATGTCCGACGAGAGCACGCGCCCGGTCCGGCGCACGGCCGGAGCGATGACGGTCGGGGAGTGGTGGCCCAACCAGCTCGACCTGACGGTGCTGCACCGCAACCCGCCGGCAGCCGACCCGATGGGGACGGACTTCGACTACGCCGCCGAGTTCGCCACTCTCGACCTCGAGGCCCTCCGCCGCGACCTCCTGGCCCTGATGACGGACTCGCAGGAGTGGTGGCCGGCCGACTACGGCCACTACGGCCCGCTGTTCATCCGCATGGCCTGGCACAGCGCCGGTACCTACCGGATCAGTGACGGTCGCGGCGGCGCGGGCGCGGGCGCGCAGCGCTTCGCCCCGCTGAACAGCTGGCCCGACAACGCCAACCTCGACAAAGCGCGCCGGCTGCTGTGGCCGATCAAGAGGAGGTACGGCCGCAAGATCTCCTGGGCCGACCTCATGATCCTCGCCGGCAACTGCGCCCTGGAGTCGATGGGCTTCACGACGTTCGGTTTCGGCGGCGGGCGCGAGGATGCATGGGAGCCGGAGGACATCGACTGGGGCACCGAGCACACCTGGCTCGGAGACGAGCGCTACAGCGGCGACCGCGAGCTCGCCGACCCGCTGGCCGCCGTCCAGATGGGCCTCATCTACGTGAACCCGGAGGGCCCGGGCGGCGTCCCGGACCCGCTGGCGGCGGCCCGCGACGTCCGCGAGACGTTCCGGCGCATGGCCATGAACGACGAGGAGACAGTCGCTCTCATCGCCGGTGGACACACTTTCGGCAAGACGCACGGCGCCGCGGACCCCGGCAACGTGGGAGCGGAGCCCGAGGCCGCCCCGCTGCAGGAGATGGGGCTCGGATGGCGCAGCGCCTACGGCACCGGCAAGGGCGACGACACCATCACCAGCGGCCTCGAGGGCGCCTGGACCCCCACGCCGTTGAGCTGGGACACGAGCTTCTTCGACACGCTCTTCGGCTACGAGTGGGAGCTCGCGAGGAGCCCGGCCGGCGCCAAGCAGTGGGTGCCCACCGACCCGGCGGCGCAGAGCGCCGTGCCGGATCCCCATGACCCCTCGAAGCGGCACGCCCCAGTGATGCTCACGACCGACCTCGCCCTGCGCCTGGACCCGCTCTACGAGCCCATATCAAGGCGCTTCCACGAGAACCCGCAGGAGCTCGCCGACGCGTTTGCGAAGGCCTGGTTCAAGCTGACGCACCGCGACATGGGGCCGCTCACTCGCTACCTCGGTCCGCTGGTGCCGTCCGAGCCGCAGCTGTGGCAGGACCCCGTGCCCGCAGTCTCCCACCCACTGGTGGGGGCGCCGGAGGTCGCGGCCCTCAAGGAGAAGATCCTCGCTTCCGGACTCTCGGTGTCGCAGCTCGTCTCCACCGCTTGGGCCTCGGCGTCGACGTTCCGCGGCACCGACAAGCGCGGAGGTGCCAACGGCGCCCGCATCCGCCTCGCGCCGCAGAACGAGTGGACCGTGAACGACCCGACGCAGCTGGCGCAGGTCCTGCCCGCGCTGGAGGCGATCCAGCAGGAGTTCGCATCGCAGGCCACCGGCGGCACGCGAATCTCGCTCGCCGACCTGATCGTGCTGGGCGGCTGCGCCGCCGTCGAGAAGGCCGCGAGGGACGCCGGCTTCGACGTCGAGGTGCCCTTCGCCCCGGGACGCACGGACGCGACGCAGGAGCAGACCGACATCGCGTCGTTCGCCGTGCTCGAGCCGGCCGCGGACGGGTTCCGCAACTACCTGGGCAAGGGCCGGCAGACGCCTGCCGAGCACCTGCTCGTCGACAAGGCGAGCCTGCTCACGCTCACGGCTCCGGAGATGGCGGTGCTCGTGGGCGGCCTGCGCGTGCTCGGCGCAAACCACGACGGCTCCGACCTCGGCGTGCTCACCGCCCGCATGGGGAGGCTGACCAACGACTTCTTCGTCAACCTCCTCGACATGGGCACGGTCTGGCAGCCGACCAGCGAGACTGAGGAGACCTTCGAGGGCCGCGACCGGTCGACCGGCGAGACCCGCTGGACGGCGAGCCGCGTTGACCTGGTCTTCGGGTCAAGCTCCCAGCTACGCGCCATCGCCGAGGTCTACGCCAGCGACGACGCCGAGGAGAAGTTCGTGCGCGACTTCGTCGCCGCGTGGGACAAGGTCATGACCCTCGATCGGTTCGACCTCACGTGACCTCGCGAAGGGTCCGGGGCCCGTCGATGCGAGTCAGATCGGGATTCCCGGCATGCCAAACGAGGACACCAGGAGCTACAACTGGGACTACAACGGCAACCTGATCAACGTATATCCCTGAGCCGCGGTTCGGCGCCTGGGCCCCGACCAGCGTCACAAGATGGAGCGCCGCCCGCGGGTCGCGGTGCCCCGAGGTGGGGAAGAGGAAGTCATGGAGCTCGATGCGCTGGCGAGCACGGCGTGACAGAAGTGCGTGACAGACACGCAGTAGCTCGAGCAGGAAGTGAGGACGGACCATGTCAGGTTACTCTCGGCTCTACGTACTCGGCGGCGAAGGCGGCTACGTGGGCGCCGACGGCATCAATCCGATCGGCCTGTTCATCCTGGTGGGCGAGGGCCATCGCCAGTGGCTCGAGCCCTACTACGTCGACCACTCGCTGAAACCGCTTGGCGCGGTGAGGAACTTGATCCCTGCCGAACCGGACCATCCGGACATGTTGCTCGACGCGCTCATCGCCTTCGCCGCACGACTCTTCGAGACGTGCCCGTCGCTTCTTGCGGTGGAGGAGCAGCTGGGCGATGCCGACTACCTCGACTTCAGCTCGGTGGACCCAGGGATCCCCGCTTCCTGGGCAGACCTGCGCGAGGAGGCGCGGCCGCTCTTCGCGGACCTGAACATCTGGCGCGCCGACTTCGAACGGCTCCAGTAGCCGCTTTGGAGGAAGGCTCCTGCCGCGCGCTGGAGCCCGATCGCGAGCAGAAGCGCTCTCTTCGAAAGCGTTAGGGAGCAGCTCTGCGTGAGCGCCGCTTCGGCGTTCCACGACCGGCCGAGAGCGGGCCGAGAGCGTCTCTACTCGCGCGTCACCTGCCCCGCGGGAGCGGCCGCATTCAACGCCGCACCGAGGGCCCCAGGTGGCGCTGCCAAGCCGCGAGCACCTCCGGGTCGTAGCGCCCGACGCGGTCGCCGATCGCCTCGGCATGACGGGTCGGCTGGGGCTGCAGGTGGACGACCTCCGACCCGGCGACGACGAGGTAGTCGGCGATCATGGAGCGATGGCAGCGCCACCACAAGCCCTCCGCACACATCACGGCGACGTCGTTGCCGCCGCCCAACTTGACGAGCTCGTCGGCGGCGGCGAAGAACGTCTCTGTGGTCATGTGCCATTGGTAGTTGACGAAGCCCTCTTCGTGCCAGGCCAGCGGCAGGGACTCCTGCGTGGCTCGCGATACCGCCCGGCCGCCGCGCCGTGCGCTTCGCCGCCCGCCGAGGGCGGGCACCCAGCGGTACGCCACGCCGGCCTGCGGCAGCCACGTCTCCAGGCGCTCGCGGCGGAACCACTCCCAATGGGAGGACGGGTATGAGCGCACGTCCCAGAGCCGCATCACGGATGCGCCGGCGAGAAGAGTCACGAACTCGTCCTGGGTGAGCGTCGAGTGTCCCACGGTGTAGATCGTCACCAGAGTCTCGCAGGGCGCATTCCTCGGAAAGCTCTCGCAAGAGTCCCGAGCTGGGTGCAACGAGTCAGACTTCCATCTGCTCGGCGGAGCCCTCTGCGCAGTAGTAACCCCTGGAGAGCGCGTATTCCTTGAAGTTCTCGCAGTCGACGCAGATGCAGCCACTTCGATGCACCACATTCGCGCTCTTGCCACGGGCGCAGTAGAGACCGACATCGCCCGGGTACGAAGCACACTTGCCGCAGATGCAGCGCTGCATGTACTCGTCAGTGTTCGGTACCGACGCCATCTCCTGTCGCTCCTTTCCCGGCACCGACCCTCCTCTTGGGGCGCTGCCGGTGCCGATTGTCGGGAATGGGCGTACCCGCCTCGCAGAGGGCCAAGCTAAGGCCGCCGTTGGCTGATCGGCTGGGGCCTTCTCGAGGAAGGAGAGGTCCCGGGAATCCGCTCCGCTTCGACCATGTGTCTCTTGCGAGCCGTTCTTCAGATCCCGGAGTGTCCGCCTCGCCAAGGATGAACTTCACGTCGATGAGGCCACCCTCCTCCGACAGGCTGCCCCATTCGCCCCGTATTCCCATGGAGTGAAAGCGGTCGGCGGCGGGATCGCATTTTGGTTCACGCCGCCCCGATGACGGTGCAGCTGCGTGGCCGCCGCCCGTGCCCGCCGTGGCAACGGCGTGGGAAGGATAAGTGCTGGGGAGTATTAGTTTTGTCGGAGTGCCGCCGGCGCTTCGCGGCTTCCGCCCCCGACCCCGGGACCGGGGGCCCTTCGCCAGGAGGGCCGTGTGCTGCGCTACATCCTCATCATCGTCTACTTGGCCATCGGCGTGTTCATCGCGAACTCGCACCACTACTTCGTCCACCTGCATAGCCTCACGGCCGTGCTCTCGGCGCTGCTGGCCGTGGTGCTCTGGCCGCTGATCCTGGTCGGCGTCAACCTGCACATCAAGTAAGGGAGCATCCGATGCACAACGCGCTCGTTGCGTCACTGCTGGCCTCCGTCTTCAACGGCGGGGCCGTCCCCATCGTCTGGGTGATCGGCATCATCCTGATCGTCGTCGGGGTGGTGTCCGTCTTTCGCCGCAGCCTGATCCTCGGCGTCGTGCTGATCGTGATCGGGGTCCTCCTGGGCGGGCTCAACATACTCTGAGCGTTGCGTTGCCGGCCTGCCGCAGCGCTGGGAGGTGATCCGGCGCGGCGCGCACGGGCAGGCTGTGGAATCAGCCGACAGAGGGAGGTCACGATGGATTCAAGCGAACCTAGTTCCGGCCAGACGGGGTCAGCCGATTCGGCCGCTCGTCCAGCGGTCACCGTCGCCGCAACGGACAGCGCAGCGGAGACACGCGGCGCCCGTTTCGCGAGAAAGGCACATCGGACTCGCCTCTACCTGTATCTCGGCACTACTGTGGCCCTGCTCGTCGTCCTGATCGCTCTCGTGATCGCCAACACGGGTTACGTCAAGGTCAGCTGGGTCGTTGGCTCCTCATCAGTCTCGCTTATCTGGCTGGTGATCTTCTCCGCCATCCTCGGCTTGCTGCTCGGCCTGGTCCTTGGGGCGCTGTTCCGTTGGCGTACGCGAGAGCCGCGGCCGTGAAGGACGAGCCCCTTGGTAGATGCCGTGCGTGAGATACCGTCAGCGGGCCGACGACTCCGCGAGAACCCGGACCAGCACTTATGACCTGCGTTCTATCTGGAATCTGGAAGAGGTGAAGTCAGATGAGTATCTGGCTCGTTGTACTGATCATCGGGATCATCGTGGTGGTGCTGGTTCTCGCTCGACGTCGGTGGCGGATCACACGGCGGAGGTGGTGGCATAGATAGATGATGGTTGCCGACGCGATGCCGACGAGACGCCTCACCACAGCTCATCAGAGCCGAGTACGGTTCGTCACCGAGTCTGCTCAGAAACCTGGACTGTGCAGCACAATCGCAGACGAGAGGCTATGGCCGAGCACCGCCGCCTGACGTCTGCAAAACCTCCATCACCGGTTCGACTCCGGTCGCCGCCTCCAACTTCTCTCCTGCAAATGGGCACGTTCCTTGTGTGCGCTGACGCGCACGATGGCCCAAATGCCGACATTCTGCCGACGAGACTCCCAGTGATGGGGCGACACGGCTGAATATGGAGCGGCACGGGCATCTGCGCAGCCCCGAGCGACGGCCCCTGGCGCAGCACCCGTGGACCCTGCAGTCCGCTGCACTCAGGGTGCCGCCGATAGCGTGAGAGTCCCATCGTTTGATGCCGGGAGTAGAATTAGTCCGAAGAGCATCGCAGGGAGTGGGACATGTGGCGGTGACAGAAGATCGTCGCCGATCGAGGACTGTCCGGCTCTTGAGGACCGAGGAACTCGTATGCAGCGTCACGATCCCGCCACCGGGCGCGCCCAGGTACGGACCGCCCTGCTGCTCGCTGCCGGCCTGGGCTGCCGGCTTGCGCCGCTGACCGAAGCGCTGCCGAAGTGCCTTGTCCCCGTGAGCGGGGTGCCGATCCTCGAGCGCCTGTTGCGCGCCCTCGACGCTCACGGGATCGAGCGCCTGGTCATCGTCACGGGCTACAAGGCCGAGACGATACGCGCCTATCTCGGCGAGTGCTTCGGGGGCATCACCGTCGAGTACATCGTCAGCCCGCTGTTTGCGACCACCAACACCATCTATTCTCTGTGGCTGGCGCGACAGCTGATCGACGAATCGCTCCTGCTCGTCGAGAGCGACGTCGTCTTCGACGAGTATCTGCTGGCGCCGCTGCTTGAGCCCGACCGGATCGCCGTCTCGCCGCAGCTGCCCTGGATGAACGGCGCCACAGTCACGCTCGACGGCGACGGCAACGTGAGCGCCTTCTACCCGCCGCCCCCGGGCGCGGCCGACCAACACTGCACCGACGCAGACCACTTCATGGCGGTCAACATCACCAGCCTAGCGCGCGACACCTGGGCCGAGGTCTGCGAGCGACTCGACCGGCATGTGGCAGCCGGCGAGACCGGCTCCTTTCACGAGATTGTGTTCGAGGAGCTGGCCGCCGAGGGCACCATGAACCCCAAGGCCGTGATCTTCCCCGCCGATCGATGGTACGAGATCGACACGCCGGCCGATTTGGCCGCGGCGGAGCTGGTGTTCCCATGGCGCCCGCACGCCGCCGGAGAGTACGTGCTGCGGACCCTCAGCGCTGGGGCGACGGGGCAATCCGGAGCGGAGGTGTGAGCCGGAAGGCTTCGCGGTCGTCCGGGAGTCCCGTGTCCATGCTCTCCTTCGCCCGCGACGTGCCCAACCTGTGCTCGCTGGCCGGGCTGCTCGCCGCGCTGCTCGGGCTCTACTTCGCGATCCGCGGCATCTACCCGGCGGCGATGATCGGCCTGCTTTGGGCGGTCGTCTTCGACTGGAGCGACGGCCTCATCGCGCGCCGCATGAAGGGCCGCACGGCCGAGCGACGGGCGGTCGGGGCGCAGCTCGACTCCTTGATCGACATCGTCAGCTTCAGCGTCGCGCCCGCGCTGCTGCTCCTCAGCGTCGGGCGTTTCAGCCCCTGGTTCGTCCCCGGAGCCTTCGTGATCCTCGCCACCGGTGTCCTCCGGCTGAGCTACTTCAACGTCTTCGGGCTGGTCGACGATTCGACCTACCGAGGTTTGTCGCTCGACAACAACGTCCTCGTCCTGGCACTGCTCATCGTCTTCGAGCCGCTCGTCCGCCAGGCGACTTTCGCCATCGTCCTCTACGTCGCCTTGATGGTGCTGGCCGCCCTGAACGTCGCTCCCATCGCGACGCCCAAGCTCGGCGGGCGCTGGTACTTCGCCGTCATCGGGTACGCGCTCGTGCTGAGCGGGATCTACGCGCTGCAGCTGCTGTAGGCGGCCGCGCGAGGCGCGACCAACGGCCGGTTGCGCCTGAGCGCCACGAGCGCCGAACCAAAAGGGTCCATGAGGATCACCTCGAGGACGGCTGTGCACGGCTTCTTGCATGTCGCGAGATCCGCACAGGCCGCAATAGGCAGGCGAGATGGTGAGCGTGGCCATCTCTGGTATGGTCTCCGTCGTCTCCGCCGGCATCTCGCCCGCTTTGCCTGGCATGGCATCGCGGACGTAGCCTCGCGGCGCGACCCCGGAGTGGTCTCCTCGGGTTGGGGGCCGGGAGACGGCTCCGGATCGTCTCACCGTCGTCCCGTCCTCCTACTGAAGCACGACGAAAGCGTCGGCCGTGAGCTCGTACTCCTCGTCCTCGTTGAGGTCGTGCACGCGGATGCGCTCAAGCTCGCCCTCGCCGAGCAGCTCGAGCGGCTGCGCCTCGGCCAGCACCTTGACGTCGCTGAGGCGCAGGGCCGAGCGCACCGCCGGGCTCACGCTCGGCTCCTTGCCGGTCGTCATCAGCACCACGCGGCCGGTATGGTCGGTGAGGTCCATGGCGAGCTGGGCAGCGCGGTCGCCAGTGTCGAGCACGACGACGCGCTGGTCGGCGAGCTCGCCGAGCCCCTCCACGTTCACGCGCCGCTGGAAGCCCTTGCCCTCATACGCGGCGAGCCCCGTGATCTCGACCTCGGCCACCGCTGCCGGGATCGGGTGGCAGGCGGTGGCGCCCGGGGTCTTCATCGCATCCTCGGGCTTAACGCCCGTGCGCCAGTTCTTGATGGCCTCGTGCAGGGCGTCGGCCGCCAGGTTGCTGCAGTGCATCTTGATCGGCGGCAGCCCCTCGAGGGCGTCGGCCACATCGCCGCGGCTGACCTTGAGAGCGTCGTCGAGCGTCATGCCCTGTACCAGCTCGGTGATCATGCTTGAGGTGGCCACGGCAGAGCCGCAGCCGAAGGTCTGGAACTTGATCTCCTTGATGCGATCGTCCTCGACCTCGATGTAGATGTCCATGAGGTCGCCGCAGACGGGGTTGCCGACGCGGCCGACGGCGACGTTCGGTCCCTCGAGCGTGCCCACGTTGCGCGGGTTGCGGAAGTGCTCGAGGGTCTTGTCCGTGTACTGGGTCGATTTCATCGACGTTCGCCTTTCGGATCAGGTGGCCGCGGGGGCCGTGGTCTTGTAAAGCGGCGAGAGCGCGCGCAGGCGGGCGATCACGCCGGGCAGGACGGACATGATGCGCTCCACGTCCTCCATCGTGCTCCAGCGCCCGAAGGTGAACTCCAGCGAGCCGTGTGCTTCCTCGTGCAGCAGCCCGCAGGCGAGTAAGGTGTGAGAGGGCTCAAGCGTCTTGGAGCTGCAGGCCGAGCCGGTCGAGGCGGCGACACCGGCGTCGCGCAGCGAGAGGATCATCGCTTCTCCCTCGACCGCGTCGAAGCGGAAGTGGGCGTTGCTCGGCAGGCGCTCGGCGGGGTGGCCGTTCAGGTGGGAGTCGGGGATCTCGGCCAGCACGCGCTCGACGAGCCGATCGCGGATCGCCTGCACGCGCGGCACCTCGGCGCCCATCTCGGCGCCGAGGATGTCGGCGGCCTCAGCCATGCCGACGATGCTCGCGAGGTCCTCGCTGCCGGAGCGCAGGCCGCGCTCCTGGCCCCCGCCGAGCAGTACCGGCGCCATCTGTACGCCTTGGCGCACGTAGAGGGCTCCGAGCCCGCGCGGCCCATAGAGGTCGTTGGAGGAGAGGCTGAGCAGGCTCACAGGCACAGCGCTCGTGTCAATCGGCAGCAGGCCCTCGGCGGCGACGGCGTCGCTATGCAGGGCGATGCCGGTGCCGGCGAGCATCTCGGCGATCTCGGCGATCGGCTGCACCGTGCCGATCTCGCTGCTCGCCCACTGCACGGAGACGAGGATCGTCTCATCGGTGATGCGGGCGCGCAGCTTCTTCTCGGAGACGCGGCCGTAGAGGTCGATGGGCACGCGCGTCACGCGGAAGCCGTTCTTCTCCAGGTACTTGGCGATGTTGAGGATCGAGATGTGCTCGGCCTCGCTGATGATGACGTGGTCGCCCTTGCGGCGGTTGCGCAGCGCATAGCCGACGATGCCGAGGTTGCTGGCCTCGGTGGCACCGCCGGTGAAGACGATCTCGCGTGGCTCGGCGCCGAAGAAGGCGGACACGCGGGCGCGTGCCTCCTCGAGCGCGGCCGTGGCCACGTCGCCGACGCCATGTAGCGAGGCAGCATTGCCGAACTTCTCCGTGAAGTAGGGCAGCATCGCCGTGACGACGCGCGGGTCGAGGGGCTTCGCCGACTGGTAGTCGGCGTAGACGATGTGCTCGCGGGCGAGCGCCTCGCCAGGGTCGGTCGGGCTCATCGCCGCCGCCTCAGAACCACATGGTCGCGTCGGCGTCGAGGGCGAGATCGTTCAGCGTCGCCGCCCCCACGATCTTGACGCCGTCGATGAGCTCCACCGTCTCCCAGCCGAGCATCCGCTTGGAGGCCTCGCAGGCGTACACGGTGACGCCCATGTCGAGGGTCTTCTGGAGCATCTCGGCGACGCTCGGGAAGCTGCCGAGCTGCATCTCCTCGGCGGCTCCCGGCTTGAGCACCATGAGTCCCATGCCGAGGTAGTACACGGCTGCGTCGAGGCCCATGGCCTTGGCGCTCTGGGCGAGCACGAGCGGCGAGTACTGGCGCTCGGGCTCGTTGCTGGTCTGTACGTAGAGGATGTTCTGGCTCTCTGCCATGGTCGACCTCTCGCTTAGCTGAGGCGGCGCAGCAGGATGCGCAGCCGCCCGTCGTCGTTCTCGACAGAGACCACTTCGTGGCCGGCACGCTTGGCGAAGCGCGTGAGGTCCTCCTCGGCGGCGGGGTCGTCGCTGAACACCTCAAGGACCTCGCCCACCGCGATGGCGTCGATCGCCTCTCGCGTCTGGAAGAGCGGCTCGGGACAGTAGAGACCGAGGCAGTCGAGAGTCTGGGTCACGGCAACGTCGTCGGCCATCTGTGGTCCTTTCGCTCGGGCCGGGGCGCCCTCCGCGCGCCCCGTGACTTACATACCCAACCGATTCAATCTGGATTCATCGCTCGACGTATCCGTGCGCCCAGATGGGAGCCGCTGGGCTTGGGACTCGATGTGACGAATGCGTCGCGCAGTCGAGCCGGCGCCGCGTCTCAGGCGGCGGCCAGCTCGGTAGCGACCGTCGCCAGGAGGTCGAGGCCGGCGGCATACTGCGCCACGCCGTCAGGCGCCTGACCGTCGAACGGCTGGCTGCGCCAGTAGCGCGCGACGAGGCCGTGCGCCGAGTTGTTGCTCACGTGCTCCATCTGGAGGAGCGCGCGGAACCCGGAGACGGGCGTCCTGGCCGAGGTGGGGACAGAGGCGCAGGCGACCGTCGTCATCTCAAACAGGCGCCCGCAGTAGCGCAGCTCCCGGACGCCGGGCGCCGCTATGCAGCGCGTGTGATCTGCGTCAGGGAGTCCTGCGGGGTCGTTCTGCCAGCGCCAGAGCATCTCGGCTCTCCTCTCTTCGGACGTGGAGCCAGCGTGCCGTCGAGAGAAGCCGCGTCGGTCTCACGCTTTGAGCGTACCCACTATCGCAGGTCGCCACCGCGCCCGACCGTGAGGGGGAGCAGCGCGGGGCGGCGCGGGCGTCGAGCGCGTCCGGGAGGAGGCCACCCGGCAGGTCGCAGAGGCTGTCGCGGGCCGTCACCCTCGATCTGCACAGGTGACGAAGACCCGTGGCGCGCCGCCGAGCCCGCCTCCAACGGACCCGTCAACGTCGCAAGCAGGGCGAGGCCGGCCGCCTGCTGGCCTGCGCCGCCACGCGGCCGTTCAGCGAACGGATCGCTGCCCCAGCACTTCTGCGCGAGGCCACATGAGTAGTCGGCCTCTAACACGAGCTCCGCGACGATACCGCCGCTGAGCGCGCCCGGCGGCATCGCCGGTGCTGAATTGCCCGCCCGGGGGAATAAATAGTTGCAGGGTCAAACGGCCGTGGCGTTGGGTCCGCCGAGACCGGTCTCGTCGGTCAACGCGGGCCGTCCGCGAAGAGGACGATGCCAGATGCGCGCACTCACCACACGCAAGACCTTCGACTGCGTGATCTGCAGCGCCGTCCTCACCTCGCAGCGGGCTCTGGACGACCACCTGTGCCTTGTGCATGACGACTGTGGCGAGGCGCACCTCGGAAGCCCGATCACGTTCCGCTGCGCTACCTGCGGAGAGGCCTTCGTGCGGCGCGGCGACCTGTTTGCCCACGTGCGCGAGTTCGGTCACGGCCACCCCGCGGAGTGGGACATGGCGCGGCCGCCGGGTACGCAGCGTCTGCGCGGGCGGCATCGGGGTCGCAGCGGCTGAACACTCTCGATTAGGCTGGGTGGCGTGCTCCTGCGCGAGTCAACTGCCTACTTGCTCGCGAACACCGGCTGCGCGATGAGCGCCGCCGCCTCCTCCTGCATTGCCGGAATCGCGTGCGAGTACGTGTCGAGCGTGATCGCGATGGTCGCTCTCCTGAGGCGCGACGTTTGCCCCGTGGTGCTGACCGTGCCGCAGCGGGTACGGTGAGCTTGCAGAGTCGGCACGTCTGACGGCGTCAGCGGAGGAAGCCAACATGGTCACCTACGAGTTCACCTGCAAGAAGTGCGGCACCCAGTTCGAGGTCGGCTGCCACATGGACGAGCGCGAAGCCAAGGCCGTCTGTCCGAAGTGCGGCAGCCGCAAAGTGACGCAGAAGCTCAGTGCCGACTTCTCCTCGCCGAGGCCGTCCAAGTACTGACGTCCGGTGCCGCTGGGCCGAAGGCGGAGTCCCTACTGCGTCGCGAACACCAGCCCCGCGATCAGCGCCGCCTCCTCCTCCTGCATCGCCGGGATGGCGTGCGAGTAGGTGTCGAGCGTGATTGCGATGGTCGCGTGTCCGAGCCTCTCTGAGACGACCTTGGGATGCATGCCGGCCTGGCCCGTCGAACGACGAGAGAGAGGTGGATTGACGAGGGCTGCCTAACGGGTAGTATACGCAGTATGCACCCGGCCACCATCAAGTCATGAGCGTCAGGCACGCTTTGCTCGCCCTCCTGAGCGAGGGACCTAAGTACGGCCTGCAGCTGCAGCAGGAGTTCGAGGCGGGAACCGGCGAGGTCTGGCCGCTGAACGTCGGCCAGGTGTACACGACGCTCCAACGGCTGGAGCGCGACGGGTCCGTGGAATCAGACGAGACCGTCGAGGACAGCCCACAGAAGCGCTTCCGCATCACGCCGGACGGCGAGCGGTCGCTCGAGGAGTGGCTGCAGACCCCCCCGGACCTGAGCTCGCCGCCCCGCGACGAACTGGTGATCAAAATCATGGTGGCGCTGAAGGTGCCCGGCGTCGACGTGCACGATGTCATCCAGGCGCACCGCCGCTATCTCGTGCAGCTGATGCAGCAGTGGACGCGGCTCAAGGAAGACGAAGGCAGGTTCGACCTGAACTTCGCCCTGGTCGTCGACGCCGAGCTCTACCGCCTGGACTCGGTCGTGCGCTGGCTGGACGCCGCCGACGGCCGCCTGAAGCGCGCCGCCCTCGAGCCGCCCGCGCCGGCGCCGTCGGCCATGCCGAGGCCGAGGCGACGAGTCGGAGCGAACCGATGAGCTTTCTCGAACTACATGACGTCTCGAAGACCTATGGCGAGGGTCCGACCGAGGTCCGCGCGCTCTCCGGCGTCGACCTCGCGGTCGACGCCGGAGAGCTGGTCGCAGTCATGGGGGCGAGCGGGTCCGGCAAGAGCACCTTGCTGACGATCGCCGGCAGCCTCGAGCGGCCGACGAGCGGTGAGGTCTTCGTCGGCCACGCAGCCCTGTCGGCGATGTCGCGGAACGATCAGGCCAGGTTGCGGCGGCGCGCCATCGGCTACGTCTTCCAGGACTACAACCTGCTCGCGGGCCTGAGCGCAGTCGAGAACGTGGCCCTGCCGCTCGAACTCGACGGGGTCTCGGCCAAGAAGGCTCGGTCCGCCGCCACGGCCGCCCTCGACGAACTCGGGCTCGGCGACCGCGCTGCACGCTTTCCCGACGAACTCTCCGGCGGGGAGCGCCAGCGGGTCGCGATCGCCCGCGCCATCGTGGGCGATCGTCACCTGCTGCTGGCGGATGAGCCCTCGGGCGCCCTTGACTCGGTCAATGGAGAGGCGGTGATGCGCCTCCTGGTCGCTGCCTGCCGCCAAGGCGTCGCCACGGTGGTCGTCACCCACGACGCCCAACTGGCCTCGTGGGCCGACAGAGTCGTGTTCCTCAGAGACGGCCGCGTCGTCGACCAGACCTCGCCGTCACCCGGCCCCGAGTCGCTGCTCGCCCCCGGCCCCAGGGGCTGACCATGGCAGCGCCGCGACGTCCGGCCAGGGCAGGCGCTAGCGACGGGGGCGCTCCGGCGCGGCGCGCCATGGTGCGCTGGTCATGGCGGCTGTTCCGCCGCGAGTGGCGCGGCCAGGTCCTCCTGATCACCTTGCTCGCCCTCACCGTCGCCGGCGCCGTCTTTGGCGGCTCGGCCGCGTACAACGTGGCGCCCTCTCCCAACGCCCAGCTCGGCTCGGCGACCCAGTTGCTGAGCCTCGACGGAGCCAACCCGCGTCGGCTGGCGGCCGACATCGCCGCTGCCCGCAAGGCCTTCGAGACCATCGAGGTCATCGGACACCGGTACGTGCCGATTCCCGGGTCGGTGAAGACGGCGGAGTTCCGGTCGCAGTCGCCCTCCGGGCCCTATGGCAAGTCGATGCTGGCCTTGCTGCGCGGCAGCTATCCAACGGGCGCCGGGGAAGCGGCTCTCACCGAAGGCCTGGCCAAGACCCTCGGCGTGGGCATCGGCGGTTCGCTGACGCTCGGCGGCCAAGACCGAAAGGTCGTGGGCATGGTCGAGAACCCGCTCGACCTCAGCGAGCAGTTCGCGCTGATCTCGCCGGCCGGGGCAGGGCCGGCGCAGTCCGTGACGGTGCTTCTGAAGTCGACGCCGGCCTCGTTCGCTGCGTTTCGGTCCTCGACGAGCCCTCTTGCCGCCGAGTCACTGGCGCCCAGATCGCAGACGGCCGTCGCCTTTGCCTTGGTCGCGGCGACCCTCCTCCTCTTGCTCATAGCCCTTGTGGCCGCCGCCGGGTTTGCCGCCATCGCCCAGCGCAGGCTGCGTCAGCTGGGCATGCTGGCCGCAATCGGCGCCACGCAGAAGCACATCCGCAACGTGATGCTCGCAGATGGCGCCTTGGTCGGCCTGATAGCCGCCGCTGCGGGCACGGTGGTCGGCGCCGTCCTCTGGATGTCGCTCTCGCCCTTGCTCGAGGCTGCGGCAAACCACCGCATCGGTCGGCTCAGCCTGCCGTGGACGATCGTCATCGCCGTCGTCCTTCTGGAACTGGTCACCGCGGTCGGCGCTGCGTGGTGGCCGGCGCGAATGGTCGCCCGCGTGCCGATCACCGAGGCGCTGTCCAGCCGTCCCCCGCGCCCCCGACCGACCCGCCGTTCTGCTTGGCTGGGCGCAGTCTTCTTCGCGATAGGCGCTGGATGCCTCGCCCTTGCCGACCAGAAGACGCCGCCCCTGCTCATCGCCGGCATGCTCGGAGTGGCGCTCGGACTCCTCTACGTCAGCCCGCTGGCGATCAGGTCCCTCGCAGCACTCGGCCGCTCGGCCCGCATTGGGGTGCGCCTCCCGCTCCGCGACCTTGCCCGCCACCAGGCCAGGTCCGCGGCCGCGCTCGCCGCCATCAGCCTCGCCCTGGCCATCGCCTTCGCGATCATCGTCGCCACGTCGGCCGCCCAGCACACGGCCGAGAGCGGCAACCTTTCCAGCCGCGAGATCCTGGTTCGGATGGGCGAGCCGGGCGCTCCGATCATCCCGGTCCACACGCCGAGTGAGCTGCGCGCCTTGGCCTCCCAGGTCGATCAGATTGCGGCGACATTGCCCAGCTCGACTGTGATCGCCTTGCAGATGCCGCTTGACCCGGCCCTCAAGCCCGTTCCACCAGGTCCCGATGGCAGCCCAGGCGGGCAGCCCGTTGCCGAACTCGACATCCCCGCGCAATCGGGTTCCGGTAGTCAGAGCGCCAGGCGGAGCGGCTTCTACCGCGCCTACCCGCTCTACGTCGCGGCGCCGGCCTTGCTTCGCTACCTCGGCGTCGACCCGGCGGCCGTCCCGGCTGCGACCGACATTGTGTCGGCGCAGGCGGGTGACCTCACCATCCAGAACGTCTCTCAGCCTCAGACGATCACCAAGGTGGAACGCCTCTCGGGCCCCGTCTACACCTCCGCCCCCACGTCTGCCATGACGTTGGGCGGCATTCGCCGGCGGCATTGGACGCAGATCACCGCCGGCTGGCTGCTGCGATCAAGCCAGCCGCTGACAAGCGCGCAGATCGCAGAAGCGCGTCACGTCGCCGCCCTTGGGGGACTCACGATCGAGACGCGCGATGCCCAAACATCCCTGGGTGCGGTCAGGCTGGGTGCGGCGGGTGCCGGCATACTGCTTGCCCTTGGCGTGCTCGCCCTGACCGTCGGGCTCATCCGCAACGAGGCTGCCACCGACCTGCGCAACCTCGTCGCGGCTGGGGCTACCAGTCGGCTACGCCGGATGCTCACGGCAGCAACGGCGGGCGGACTCGCCCTGCTTGGGGTAGCGCTCGGCCTGCTGAGCGCGTACCTGGGGCTGGTGATGGGGTACAGCGGTGATCTGGGGAAGCTGAGTCACGCGCCGGTCCTCTACCTCCTGACCGTCGCGGTCTGTGTACCGGTGGCCGCGTTCCTGGGTGGCTGGCTGCTCGCCGGACGCTCCCCACGTCACATTGCCAAAAGCGTGATGGACTGACGCGAAGGCATCGAGTCTCTTAGCGTTCGGCACTTCTGAACCGGGTCACGGCCCACGGAATCCACGACTGGGTACGGGGGTCCGAAGCGTCGGTTCGGCGAGCGCCCACCCTGCCCGCCCTCGGGCGTGCGAAAGCCCGAAACCGTCGCTGCAACCTGCGCGCCTTGAGCAAAGAGCTCAACCAGATCAACTCCAGTACCGCTGGGTCAAGCCGCTTCCGTGGGGTCACACGGGATGCGTCACGCGGCCCGTGGAAGCGCACGCCACGCTTCGGGATGTCCGCTACGAGCTGGGCCACTTCCCGACCGAAGAAGCGGATTCACTGGTGCGCGGAGCGCGAGGAATGGTGAGGCAGAACTGGGGGCGTTGGGAACAGACGCGACGCCTCGTGTGCATCTCGAAATGGCTAGAGCAACCAGCTGGGTTGAGATCAAAAAGGCCGCCGCCGCGTCCTGACGGCAGATGCGGTCCGTCTACTGCGCTTGGTCGCTGTCTCCGATCCACCAACACCCCGTGCTCGCATCGAACGAGAAGCGTTTGATGGCGGGATCGGAGTCGTAGGCGGTCAGCGCCTTCTGGCCCATCGACCAGCTGCTGACTCGCTGTCCCATGGGGTGGATCTCCAGGAGATGGCTCATGGGAAGCAGGTACGCCCGAATGAGGCCGGCGTCGACTACCACCGCGAAGTAGGGGACGCATCCGAACGCCGCGCAGGCGGCCTCGGCCTTCGCGAAGTTGTCGTTCGAGATGTTCACGGACGTGTGTTCCTTGCCCGCTGAACGGGAGCGGCTCTTCACGGAAATGCCCATGAACTCGCCCGTATGAGGATTGCGGGCAATCAGATCGATCCCCGTGTGGTCGACCCGTGCGCACTCGAAGCCATGCTTGGACAGCCAGTAGAGCACCAAGGTTTCGCCGAACGAGCCGGTGATCTTCGAATGTCGTGTGCTCTTCAGAATGTCCATCGTTCATTGCGGGCTCGCGGGGTGAGAAGCTCGCTCGCGGCCTCGACCCTACACCCGCGTTGCTAACCCGGTCTCGTTTCGCACGACGGCTTGGGAGCCGGAGAACACCAGCCCCGCAATCAGCATCGCCGCCTCCTCCTGCATCGCCGGGATGGCGTGCGAGTAGGTCCAGAGGGGCATGCTCAGCCCTGCACCGGGCCACCTCGACCAAGGAGTGCCATATGAGGCTCGAAGATGATCGCGCGGTCGATGAGGCCAAGATCCGCGAGCTCATGGATGATTGGGTCGAGGCACTGCGCAGCAGAGACGTCGAGGCGATCGTGTCTCGCCAGGCCCCGGGCGTCGTGTCGTTCGACGTCGTGAACCCGCTGCAGTACGTCGGGTCAGATGAGACGAGACGGCGCGCGGAGGAATGGCTGTCCTCGTTCCAAGGCCCGGTCGGCCTCGAGATTCGCGACCTGAGCGTCACCGTAGGCGATGAGGTGGCCTTCGCCCACAGCCTCAACCGCGTCAGCGGGAGGACGGCAGACGGACAAGCGATCGGCATGTGGCTGCGCTCGACCGTCTGCTTTCGCAAGATTGACGGTGAGTGGACGGTCACCCATGAGCACAGTTCCGTGCCGTTCGACGGGGAGAGCGGCAGGGCGTCACTCGATCTCAAGCCCTAGCACTCGCCTCACCTGTCCACGGAATCATTTGCCGGCGAACACCAGCCCCGCGATCAGCGCCGCCGCCTCTTCCCGCATCGCCGGGATGGCGTGCGAGTAGGTGTCGAGCGTGATCGCGATCGTCGCGTGTCCGAGGCGCTCCGAGACGACCTTGGGATGGATGCCGGCACGTAGCGCCAGGGTGGCGTGGGTGTGCCTGAGGTCGTGAAGGCGAATGACGGGCAGGTGCGCAGCCTTCACGGTGCGCTCGAAGGAGCGGCTCACGCTCTGCGGGTGGACGGGCTCGCCGTGCGCCGCTTCAATCACGGCGCCGAGGAAGGCCGACCGCGGCAAGAAGTCGCGCATGGCCGACGGACGTCTGCAAAACCTCCATCACCGGTTCGACTCCGGTCGCCGCCTCCAGCTTCTCTCCTGCACATGGGCGCTTTCTCGTCTTCGCTCTGAGCCCATTCCCTTCCGAATCGGCAGGGCTGCCGACATCTTGCCTGAAAGTTGTTGCGACTCGTGCGGAGCGCCGCTACCAGCCTCGATGCATCGACCCACTTGGCTTGTGCTTTCGCCTGCTGCTGACGTCTCCTTATTTGTGCGTGGTGCTACCTTCCTGCACGGTCCATCTGGCAAGCGCATCGAGCGGAATGCCAGCAGGTAGACTACGAAGGGCAAGGCCCGGCGGCGTCTGCTCACCCGCCCCCGCGGCGGCAGGCGATGACGCAAGAGGACAGGACCATGACGAAGCTACCTCTTCAGATCGCCCCGTTCTCGATCCAGATTGACGAGCAGCAGCTTGCTGACCTGCGAGCGCGCATCCGCAACACGCGCTGGCCTGATCGGGCACCAGGCGCGGCCTGGGGGCAGGGGACCGACCTCGAGTACCTGAGGGCGCTGCTTGCGTACTGGGGCGATGAGTTCGACTGGCGTGCGCAAGAGCGCCAGCTGAACGCATTCGCTCAGTTCCGCGCCGAGCTCGACGGCGTCCACATCCACTTCGTCCATGAGCGGGCCCGGCGAGGACGCGGGATACCTCTGATCCTGACCCACGGCTGGCCGAGCACGTTCGCCGAGCTGCTTCCGATGCTGCCGTTCCTGACTGATCCTGAGACCCACGGCATCGACGGCCCCGCATTTGACGTCATAGTCCCCTCGCTACCAGGCTACGGGTGCTCCGAACGGCCCACCCAAACGGGCGTGAACTACCGATACGTCGCCGGGCTATGGCATCGCCTCATGAGGGGCCTCGGCTACGAGCGTTATGGAGCAGGAGGCGGCGATTTCGGGGCAGGCGTAGCCACGCTCATGGCACTGGACGAGCCGAAGTCGATGGTCGGCATCCACCTCAGCAACCTGGAGATCTCGCCCTCCATTGGAGCCGGATCTCGGCCCCTGTCCGCAGCGGAACGGGACTATCTCGGCCGCAGCGAGGCGTGGCGGCAGGCGGAGGGCGGGTACAAGGCGATTCAATCCACGAAGCCCCAGACCCTCGGATACGGCTTGAACGATTCGCCGGCCGGGCTCGCTGCCTGGATTCTGGAGAAGTGGCGCTCCTGGGCCGACTCCCGCGGAGATCTTGATGAACGCTTCTCCCGGGATACGTTGTTGACCACCGTGACGCTCTACTGGGTCTCGCAGTCGATCACGTCATCCATGCGCGACTACTTCGACAACAGGTGGTTCGAGGTCGCGCTCGGTCCACAGGACTTCGTCGATGTGCCAACCGGCATCGCCGTCTTCGCCAACTCGTTTGTCGATGAGGGAACACCTCCCCGCGAGTGGGCTGAGCGTCTCTACGACGTGCGCCGCTGGTCCTCGATGCCGAGCGGAGGGCACTTCGCTCCGGCGGAAGCGCCTGAGGTGCTCGCCCGCGATATCGCCGCGTTCTTCGCCGATCTGCAAACGCGCTCGTAGGCGCTTGCAATCGAACAGGCGGAGAGAGCCAAGGCGCCATTCGGTCCTCGCTCTCCGACTTCCAGCAGCCCGGCAACCTTGAGTGTGAGGTCCTCAGACTTGTCGGGGTAAGACTAGTGCTGCTCTGGATGGCACGTCGGCCCAGCGTCGGCGTCGCCCGTATGCGGCCACCCGTGCGCCGGAAGAGGGTAGCCAGAGGTGTTCGTCCTGCGCTGCGCGCGCGGCCATGCGCGTCCGCTAGAGTGAACCTCGCATGCGACTCTTCGTGACCGATCGGAGGCACAGAGTGAGCTATTCGGTAATCGACGTCAAGGACTTCGAGGGCCGCCGCACGCCAGTCGCGCGCGCCCTCGGCGCGCTTGCAATCAAGGCCAACCAGTTCGATTCACAGCCCGATCAGGTCGGCCATGAGCACGACGAGCTTGAGTCGGGTCAAGAGGAGATCTACGTGGCGCTGCGCGGCGCCGGCCACCTGCAGATCGACGGCGAGAAGGTCGAACTCGAGCTGGGGCGCTACGTGCTCGTGGGGCCGTCCGCACGGCGCGTGGTGGTCGCAGGGCCTGAGGGTCTCTCGTATTTCGTGGTTGGCGCTCGGGTTGTAGGCGAGACGGGCTGATCGAGCGGCTCGGTTACCTTGACGGCTCCTGCCGGAGCCCGCTGAGCTGTCGGCGGACCGGCGGCAGGGCCGAGAGAGCAGCCGCCCAAGCGCCCGCTGTTGCTCCCAAGAGTCGTGAGGGACTGGCGGCTGGGCGGACCGGTTGCGCGCCTCAGCTCCTCGCCAACACCGGCCCCGCGATCAGCGCCGCCGCTTCTTCCTGCATCGCCGGGATGGCGTGTGGGTAGGTGTCGAGCGTGATTGAGACAGTGGCTTGTCCGAGGCGATCTGAGACGACCTTGGGGTGGATGCCAGCCTGAAGTCCCAGGTAGTAGCGTGCAAGGGACGACCCATGCGTCCCCTCCGCTTTTCACAACTGCCGCCTTCGGAGGAGAGAGAGCCGGCACGGCCCCTGAGGCTAGAACTCGGCGACCTGCTCGCCGAGAACCCAGAACGCCCTGAGGTCAGGCGTTATGTGCCAAGTCGTCGTGGCTCCGCCGGGCAGCGACGCGATGACACCCGGCTTCAGCTCCAGGATCGGTCCGCCTTCGATCTCGATGTCATGGAGCCTTCGGGGGTCGTGCAGAGAGAACTCCTCGTCGGTGGTCGCCGGTCGCCCTGGTTCGCTGCTCTCCAGACCACTCGTACCGGATGTCGGCGAGTTGCCAGTCCGGCTCGAACCCGTGAGCGACGGCGACGAACCCCTGACGCTCGTAGAACGCGCGGGCGCCGTGGTTGCGCTCGAACGTGTACAGCCAGAGGCGGCCGGAGGACTGTGCCTTGGCCCACGCGAGCAGCCGGCTGCCGATGCCGCGGCGCCAGTAGCCCACCCGGACGTGCAGCTGGGCGACCGACTCGGGCGTCGCCGCCACGAAGCCGACCAACCGATCGCCAAGCACGGCGAGTCGCACGCTGTTGTGAGGGAGCACCTCGGTCAAGACGTACCGCCCGTGCTCGTCGAAGGGGTGTGGATCGCTGATCTCGACGGCCGCCTGCAGCGCGGCCCGCCACATGAGCACCAGGTCCTCGAGCCGGGCGTGGTCGAACTCGATGAGCGTGAGCAGGGGTTCGTCGGTCATGGCGGCGGGTACCTCGCGATCCGGCGGCACAACTGGACATGGTTATATGCCCTATTCTGCCGCCCGGGCACAAGGGGTGACCCAAGCATCGCCGCCTCCTCCTGGAGCGCCGGGATGGCGTTCGAGCGGCGTTCGCTCTTGTCCCGCTCCGCAAGGAGAGTATGGCGCGCCCATGCCCGTCGCCTTCGCCAAGTACCACGCCCTTGGTAACGACTATCTGGTGATCGACCCGCGCGACCTGCCGGCGCCGCTCACAGCCGCGCAGGTCAGGCTCATCTGCGACCGCCACCTCGGCATCGCCACCTGCACGCTCACCAGCTCGTACTGCGCGGGGAAGCGTCCGAAGAGGTCCAGCGCCGCGACTTCTCCGGCCGGCCGTGAGCGCACCCGGGCGTCGAGGCTGTGGATCGCCCAGCAAGCGGGCTCGGGGCCGCTCTGGTCGAGCATGTCGAGGACGTCCGCGTCGGCGCCGAAGCCGAGCGCGTGATACCGGCGACGGATGCGCTCGAAGATGTCCATACCTCGGAGTGTTCCCTCGGAGTCGCGCCGGGAGCGTCGGGGCGGGGCGCCGGCTGGCGGTCTTGCGTCGGCTCGCTACTTCCGCTGGGCGAACTCCGCCATGGTCTCG
Source organism: uncultured Thermoleophilia bacterium (assembly GCA_963709845.1). Taxonomy (GTDB): domain Bacteria; phylum Actinomycetota; class Thermoleophilia; order UBA2241; family UBA2241; genus CAIXSE01. Next base: position 426,689 of record CAVPXV010000006.1, on the reverse strand, counting down.
TCGACGCGGCGGCGCAGCCAGTCCTCGTCGATGTCCGACGGGTAGACAAAGCTGATCTCGTTCTCGCGCGTCCAGTCCTTGCCCTCGTCGGGTTCGCCCAGGCGCTCGAACAGCTTGGAGCCGGGGAGCGGCACCGGGACGTTGAAGGAGATCTCGTCGAGCGGCAGGGAGAGCGACAGCCTGAACGTCTCCTCGATGGTGTCCGCCGTCTCCCCGGGATAGCCGACGATGAAGAACGCCGCCACCTCGATACCCGCCGCCCGGTACACCTTGGCGGCGCGGACGCCCTGCTCCACGGTCAGCTGCTTGTTCATGAGGTCGAGCGTCTTCTGACTCCCGGACTCGAGACCGAGGTAGACCCTCCGGCAGCCGCCCTCCTTCATGAGCCGTGCGGTCTCGGCGCCGACTCCGTTGGCGCGAGAGAGGCAGGTCCAGGTCATGCGCAGCGGGGCGAGGCGCCGGCAGAATTCGGCCAGATACCCCGCATCGAGGGTGAAGGTGTCGTCGGCGATCCATAGGCTGTCGTAGCCGAGCCCGCGGATCTGCTCGATCTCCTCGAAGACGGCGTCCAGCGGCCGGCGGCGGACGGCATTCCCGAAGATCGGCTTGGAGCAGAAGTCGCAGCCGTAGGGGCAGCCGAGTGTGACGATGATCGACGCCGGCGCGTAGCCGGTCTTCTCCCGCCACACCCTCTGGTAGGCGGCGTGATCGAAGTCGCTCCTGTCCGGCAGCGGGAACGAGGCCAGCACCTCTTCGGGATGATGCACGGTCGGGTTGTCGACGCGAGCATCATGGTCGGAGACCTGCAGGCCGTCATATGTGCCGAGCGGCAGCGCGGCCAGCGTCGCCGGGGAGGCGCGCTGTGCGAGGTAGTCGCGGCAGAAGTGGGGGAAGCTGACGTCCGCCTCGCCGCGGAACACGGCGTCGAAGTGCGTCGCGTAGCGGCCCGGGAACACCGTCGGCAGGGGGCCGCCGGCGACCAACAGGCTCTGCGGCAGGATCGCCCTGACCATGTCGGCGACCGCCAGCGTATTGCGCGTGAGGCTGATCATCGAGTAGACGCCGACGACGTCGGGCCGGTAGGCCAGGAACTCTCGGCGCAGCCGCTCCAGGCTGCTGAACGTGCAGTCGAAGATCCGCGCCTCGACCCCGAGCCTGCGCAGCTGGCCCGCGAGCATCGCCTCGCCGAGCGGTGGGAACAGCAGCTCGGTCGCCGCTCTAGTGCGGAAGTATGGGAAGACCAACGCGACTCTGGACATCGCCCCTCTTGGTGGTTCCGACGCAGCCCCTGGCCTACCGGCCGACGCTGGTGCTTTGCAGACTCGGTCTTGAAGTCAGCTCGCGGCGGTGCGACTCAAGCCAGCGGCGGATGAGCGCCTCGATCTGGTCACGCACTTCACGGAACATGGCCATGCCTTCGTCGTCGCCTCCCTCGACCCGCGCGGGATCCTCGAAAGGCCAGTACTCGCGGGTTGCCTTGCCGAGGAAGACAGGGCACGCCTGCTCGTCCCGCCCGCAGACGGTGATCAGGTAGTCGAAGTGAGCAGAGCCGATGTACTCCTCAAGCCCTCTTGAGCGCTGGCCGCTGATGTCGATGTCGCGCTCTGCCATCACCAAGACAGCGCGCGGGTCGACACCGAACGCGGCGGATCCGGCACTGTAGACGTCGACGACAGCGCCCCCAGCTCGCGCAGGAATCCCTCGGCCATCTGGCTGCGGGCGCTGTTGAATCTCGATGTGAAGACGACCCTGACGGCCATGGCGGCCTCCTTGCGAACGAATCAGTGTGGAAGACGATGCTCTACCTACATCGACGCCGGCCGGCTGGCGTTCCTTCCCCGCTACTGCGGCCCGGGGCCGGGCCACCCGGCGGGCTGCAGGAATTGGCGGCCAATGGGCCGCTGGCGGACGACCTGATGGTCGGCTCTTGCGAACGGCGGGCGGGCGACCAGCGCAGAGGGTGCTAGTCCTCAGTGCCAGTCGCCCTTTGCGTTACGACATGACGACTCCTGGTCAGGCGGTCAATCGTACTTGGCCACGAACCTACTGATCGCGTCCTGAATCTCTCGTGGCGGATCACGGGAGGCGCCCTGACTGCGGCGCTGATCCTCATGGCCGCCGGCATGCTGCTGACGCGCACAGAGAGACTTTACGTTCGCGCCAACAGGCTGCCGCCAGTCGCACTGGCCCAGCAGGACGAGGGGGAGGACTTCCCGCAGCGGCTGGCCGCTTGAGGCAAGGCTAGGGCTAGGGCTCGCCCGGCGCACTGCCGACGCCCGGGTGAGTCGAGGCCGGCTTCGTTCCGACCCTCCAGAGCACGATCAGCGCGACGGGGATGAGAAGCCAAGAGAAGTACCCGGCGCTCAGGCTCACGAAGCTCAGAGGTGCTCTCGTCGGCCAGTTGCGTGTAGCCGGCGGGCGCCGAGAGCGGGGTGAAAGCCACTGCGCGCCGGACTGGGTCACGAGGCCAGTGCACGGCATGGCGCTCGAGGCAACTTCACTTCACATTCGCTAACCCCATCGAGGGCAAGCGGGCCTTCCGCGGTGCTACCCTGCAACAAAGTCGCACTGGCTGCGGCTTGCCTCCGCGCATCCGCGCAACTCACCGGCAAGGGGGTTGGCTTCGAATGATCGCTCCCGGGTCACGCGGATGCCCTTCGTAGCCGTCGGGGAGGCCCTGCGGCCGCACCGCTGGGCGGTGCTCTGCCTCGCCGCTCTGGTGCAGGTCGTCGTGCTCGGCGGCCTCAGCCTGGCGCGCGGCGAGGACGCGGCCGTGGCGGTCGCCGTCTCGTTTGCGGTGCTCACCGCCGTTGCCGCAGGAACCTTGGTCGGGCCCTTGGTCGGGGCCATCGTCGCGCTCGTGGGCGGCGCCGTCTTCTTCGCCACCGTGGCACACTTCGGGAGCGATCAGTCGTTCCTCGCGACAGCCGTCTCGACGGCGATCTGGACGCTCGCCGCAGTGCTCTCGGGCATGATCGCCGAGGCGCTGCGCGAGCAGGTCGCGAGGCGAGAGGAGACCGCCGTCGAGCTCGCTCACGCCGAGGCCGTGCGCGCGACGGCGGAGCATCTCCTCGATGCGACGGCGGCGTTCCACGGCGGCGAGAGCCCGGGCCGGGTGGCGCACGACATCTGCCGCGCCGCTTCCACCTCATTCGGCTGCCTCTCGGCGGCGCTCTCCTTGATCGACGATGCCAGCCTGCTCACCCTGGCGAGCGCCCCTCGCACACTCCAGGGGCCAGGACGCCGCCTGGCGCTGTCCGAACACCCGAGGCTGGCACGCCTCGCCGCCCTGCGGCGCCCGGCTTTCTTCGAGGATGCACAGGCGTCGAGTAGTCTCGGCCCGAATGCCGCACCGCAGCACAGCGCCTTGCAGCCCGACGGGGCCGTCGCCTACCTGCCGCTGCGCTCCGGCGGGAAGCCGCTGGCCCTGCTCACACTCGCTTGGGAGCGTGGCACGCCTGGGCCAGATGAGGAGCGCCTCGCCGTCATGCAGCGCTTCGCCGACCAGGCGGCCGTCGCCCTGCTCGAGGCGCAGCGCGCGCAGGCGCACGCCGAGGCGGAGCGGCTGCACGCGACCCTTGAGGCGAGCCTCCTGCCGGTCATGCCCATCGCCCACGGAGAGCTTGAGATCGTCGCGGCCTACCGGCCCGGGGAGGATCGCCTGCTGCTGGGCGGAGACTTCTACGACGTGATGCCGCTGCGCGACGGGTGCCTGGCGCTCATCCTCGGCGATGTGGCCGGTCATGGCCCTGGCGCCGCCGCCCTCGGGGCGAGGCTACGAGCTGGCTGGCAGGCGCTGACGGAGAGCGGCGCCACTCCCTCCGTGGTCCTCAGGAGCCTGTCGAGGATGGTGGCGGCGCAGCCGCCGGACGAGCTCTTCGCGACGGTCGTGCTCGCCTGGATCGACCCGAAGGCGCATCGCGTGGCGCTGCTCTCCGCCGGCCACCCGCCGCCGCTGCTCGTCTCCAGCGCAGTGGAGCCCATCCGCCTGCCGGTCCACCTGCCGCTCGGCCTCGACGACGAGGGCCGGCACGAGCCCGTGACCGTGACGCTCCCGCTCGACTGGACGTTGTTCTTCTACACCGATGGACTGGTCGAGGGTCGCGCGGCTCCGCGGGCGCCTGAGCGCTACGGCGAACAGGGGCTCGTGCTGCGCCTGCAGGGGGATGCCACCGGCTTCGACGCGCAGGTACTCGACCGCGTTCTTGCGGACATCGAGGCGGCCAATGGTGCTGCGTTCGGCGACGATGTTGCGGTCGTGGCGGTCTCCAGCAGGCGGCCGGCCGTGGAGCGGGTGAGGACCGCTTGACGGCTCGGGGCTCGCAGCCGTAGATGTGACCCCACGTGCCCGCCGCGTCGGCGTCCCGTCGGCGGAGTGGCCGTGTGCAGGCGTTTCTTGGCGCGGACAGGTCAGGTGGACCTGTCTGCGCGTGCACCGGGTCGACGTCCTTGGGTGGCACGCACGACGACTTCGGTGTGCCAGTGCGAGGAGGACGCCTCGGCGAAGGGCAAGCACCAACGAGGCGAGGTAGCTCAAGAGGTTTCGGTGCGCTCAAGGTGAAGTGAGCTGCGGGCCAGCGGACGATTGGCTAGCGGTGCCGGCGCACCCCGATTTGCCCCGGCAGGCCGAGGGTGCTACCGTCCCGGGCTTAGACCCCCGGGGCGAGCGATGCAGGGTCGGACCTCACGCAAGGGCGGCGCCGGCGCCGCACCCCACAGGAGGCGCAGCAGATGACCACCACGCACAAGGCCGCGGCCCTTTGCTTCCTCAGCCTCGCCCTCGTGCTCGTCCTCGCCTCGCCTGCCGCGGCCTCGCCGATCGCCGCCAAGAAGGCCCGTCTCAAGGCCGTCGAGGCGCGGCTCAGCACGGTCCGCACGCAGTCCGACGTCGCCGTGGAGCGCTACGACCAGGCGACCGCCCAACTGCAGGGCGTGCAGGCCAAGGTCGCGCAGAACCAGCATCTGCTGAAGCTCGCCGAGTACCAGCTCGGGCTCGCCAACGAGCAGCTGCAGGCGCGCGCTCGCGAGATCTACATGACGCCGGACGTCAGCCTCATCGACGTCCTCCTCACGTCACGCAGCTTCGATGAGCTGGTCACGCAGATCGACATGATGCGGCGCCTGAGCGACAGCGATGCCGCCGCCGCCGCGGCGGCGACGGCCTACCGGCAGCAGGTCGACGACCGCCGCCTGGCGCTCGCGGCAGACAAGAAGGCGGCCGAGACCCTGGTCGCGCAGCGCAAGGCCAGCCGGGACCAGGTCCTTGCCCTGCAAGCGCAGCTCGCGAGCACGGTGGGCGGGCTCAAGACGCAGGTCGCAGTTCTCGAGAGACAACAGGCGGCTGCGGCGGCAAGGGCGGCCGCGAGGGCGGCGGCCGCGCGGGCAGCCGCGGCGCGCGCCTCCGCCGCGGCGACCGCGGCGAGCGGCTCCTCGTCCTCGAGCTCGGGCGGCGGCTCGTCTTCGGGCGGCGGCCCCGTGCCCGATCCCGGCGGCGCCGGCCGCGCCGCCGTGGTCGCCATCGCGCAGCGCTACCTCGGCGTGCCCTACGTGTGGGCTGGCGCCAGCCCCCGCGGCTTCGACTGCTCGGGCCTGACCATGTACTGCTACGCCCAGCTCGGCGTCAGCCTCTCCCACAGTGCCACCGATCAGCAGCGGGCCAGCACGCCGGTCCCCCTCGGTGCCTTGAGGCCGGGCGACCTCGTCTTCTTCGGCAACGCCAGCTTCAGCCATCACGTGGGCATCTACGTCGGCGGTGGCGAGATGATCGACGCTCCTTACACCGGCACGGTCGTGCGCTACGACTCCATCGGCGGCGCCTGGATCGGCGGTCGCTTTTAGCGACTTGGCGGGTCCCGACAGCCTGACGAGGCAGGTCTCGGACCACTAGAGCTCACTCTCGATCCGACACAAGTCGTCGGCGGCCGGTCGGCATCGACGCCAGGTGCAGCGTCTTCTCTCGCCAGACAGGTTTGGTAGACCCGTGCCTAGTGAGAATAGCGCGACTGGACTGACATTCGGAGGACCGTTGAGACGCACTGACACGGGTGCACAGGGCTTGGGCGAGGCGCGCAGGTCGCTCCTCCCAGGATTGCGTCGCTAGTCTGCCACCAGCTTCCCGCCACCGGCCAGGGTGTAGGTCTTGCCGCCAAGGTAGCTGTTGGCGCTGTCGCTCTTGGCGTAGGTGACGGTGTGACCGTTGCCGGCGATGTTGGTGATCCGCGAACCGCTGATAGCGGCGCCAGTCAGGCGCGTGAGGTGGGAGTCGCTCGTGACCTTCCAGGTGCTCGACGAGTCGAGCGCGAGCGTCGCGGACTTCGCCGTGCTTCCGGTGTCGATGGCGCCGTTCAGTGTCGAGCCGTCCTCTAGCATCGCGCTGATCGAGCTGATCTTGTCGGCGACGAGACTGCCGGTCAGGCTCTGCGCGTCGGCGATCAGGAGGACGGTGCCACCGTTCGCGCCGCTGGTGCCCCACTGCCCGGCCGCCGCCTTGACCAGCACGCCGCTGGCGGCCTGGACCCGAACGCCCTTGAGCGTGATCACGCCGGTGGTGTTGGTGACGTAGAAGAGCGGGCTGTCAGCGGCAGTCTCGGCGAGCGAGCCGCCGGTCTGGGTGTAGACGCCCTTGCCGCCCTGGGCGTCCCCGGACATCGACTGGTAGATCATGACACCCCACTTGCCGGCCTTGCTCGTGGCGAGCGTATCTTCATCCAGCGTCACCGAGTTGGAGCCCTCGATCACGACGGCCTCCGAGCCGGTGGAGACGAACGTCGCCTTTCGGGCCGTGATCTTCCCGGTCGAGTAGATGGGGGGCGAGTTGTTGCCGCTGCTCTGGTAGGTGCCGCCGGCGACGGTCATGGTGCCGCCGCCCCGGTCGGTCGCGACCGGCGCCGAGCTGTCACCGCTGGTGGAGGCGTTCACGTTCGTCGCCGTGATCGCGCCGCCGCCGCTTGCCATAATGCCGTGCGCGTACTGACCACTCGCGCGGACGGTCGTGCCGGAGACGCTGATGGTGGTGCCGCTGCCGTAGGCGAAGATCGCGTTGGCGCCGTCGCCGGTGGTCGCCACCGAGCCACCTGTCATCGTGATTTCGCCGCCGTTGGTCGCAAGCACGCCGGCGTTCAGACCGTAGAAGCTGCTCTCGTCGCTGGACTTGCTGATGCCCGACGTGACTACGTGGGCATCAGCGAGCGTGAGGGAGCCGCCCTTGACGAGGACGCCGGACTCGTCCGCGTTCGCCGCCGTGATCGTGCCCGACTTGCTCGCCGAGCCGCTCGAGAGCGTGTAGGCGCCAGTCGGCGCGTACTGGGCGGCCGAACTGCCGCTGCCGGGTGCGGCGCCCAGCCCGGAGGAGCCGCTCGGGGGGGTGCCGGGAGCAGAACCTCCGGGTGGCGAGGGCGCCGCCGACGCGGTCGCCGAAGACGAAGCGGTCGCGGACCTTCCCGAGTTGGCGCCGCATGCCGCCAGCCCGAGCGACGCGACGGCCACCAGAGTGACCGTGCAGAGCAGAGTGATACGACCTCGCATGATGCTGCCTCCACTGATGACGGCGTTGTACCTGCGATTGTCGGGGGTCAGCCTGCGAACCTGCTGTGAGCTTGCTGACAGCTCGCTGTGACGCGCGGAGCGCTCCTCAGAGCCAGGCTGTCGTGAGCCGGATGGGCGCTGGGGGCAAGGCCGCTGCGCCGCACGATCGAGGACCTGGTTGTCGATCCCCTGGCCGAGATGCTGATCCGCGGCAAGGTCGCCGAGACCGACACGATGCTGGTCGGCTGCCGCGGCGGCGAGCTGACCTTCAGGAAGAAGCGGACGCAGGGCCGAGGCAGCGGGCGGCGGGGGCAGCCGCCCGCCCGACGGGAGGTCGAGCCTGAGCCGGAGTCACCGGGTCGCGAGGACTGGACCGCGAGGCTGACGCTGTGAGCGACGAACGCCGTGCGGTCGTGGTCGACCCGCGCTCGGGACCCGCCGACGCCAGTTCACGGAGCTGACGGCTGGCTTGAGCCGGGTGCGCAGGTCGCCTTTGGCGGCGCCGCGGCCGATGATGCGCTCGCGCGGGGTCGCCCCGGCTACTGATATGCGCGGGTTTGGGTATCCGCATGACCGGGTGTGCGTCGGGAGCGGCCGCGGGTCTAGGATCGAGTGTGGCCTGGAAGGGCTGCTCATAGCTGAATCGCGGGTGCTCCTCGCGCGTCGCCCGACGCGCTCACCTCACCGCCGATCGGGGCTGGGCCTCAGCTCCATGACGGCCAGGCTCCAGCACCACCCAGCCAGCTCGCGGGCGACCGCGACGGCGGTGATAGTCGGTCGTTTGCCGCGCTCGTCCAGCGCCCGCCAGCGGCGGTGGAGGCGTTTGCCGGCCTCGGCGCGGATCCGCACGGCGGCGGGCTGACCGTGGCCGGCGGCGGTCGAGCTCACGGCTGGGACGCCACGTCGGGCGGCGGTGATGCCACGCTGCCTCCACCAAGAGCCGGCGAGCGTGCGTGTTGCCGGTCTTGGTGATAGCGCCTTGGCTGCGTCGTTGGCCGCTTGAGTCCTCGCTTGGCACCAGGCCCAGGTAGGCACCAATCGAGCGGCCGGTGAAACGATCCCACTCTCCGACCTCGACCGCCAGGCCAAACGCGGTCAGGGTGCTGACGCCGCGCAGACAGCCGAGCCGACCGACGATCGGCGCCCACCTCGGCTGCGGCCTCCTCCACGATCGCCCGGCTCAAGCGCGTCCCGACGGGCACGCACTCTGACGTCATCGCCGAGACCGCTTCCTCGTAGGCCAGCTGCAACGGCCGCTGCTCGAAGCGCTGCTCAGAAAGCCACAAAAGATGCGCCTGCGTCCAGGTCGCGCGATCCCACACCAACCCGTGGCGTAGCAACAGCTTGGACACCCGATGGCGGGCACGCATCAGATCACCCCGAGCATCCTCCCGCGCTCGCACCAGGTCGCGCGCCGCCTCCTGCCCAAGCGTCGGCACGCGCACCTCGACCAGCTCGCCCATCCGCAGCAACCGCGCCAACCGAATCGCATCACGACGATCCGTCTTCACCCGATCACCCGGCGCCCGCTCAATCCTCGACTGGGCGCCGCCACCACACACCGCACCCCGACCGCCTCTAACGCCCTGGCCAGCCCAAACCCCGTCGGCCCCGCCTCATACGCCACCACAACCGCGCCGCCCGACACCACCCAATCGACCAGATCACCCACCCGCGACGGCACCGCCCGCGAACCACCTCCCCCGACACCCCATCCAGCACCCCCGCCCACACCGACCGGCGTGCACATCCAAACCCAGAAACGTACGCTCCATCATCCGGCGCCTCCCCGTAATTGCGGCTCTGCCACCACCCGCGACGGCAACCCGCGCCAACTTACGAGGTGAGGCGCCGGGTCACCCCATACGGTCTAGTCCAGGTCGGGCAGGTGCTCGGCCTGGCCCTGCTCGGGCGGGGCGCCGACGATGAGGACGACGGTCTCGGCATCGCTCTCGTTGCGCAGCTGCTGGGCGGTCCCGGTCTCGACGACGGCGACCGTGCCGCAGGGCAGCTCGACGCGCTCGGGCGGGTCGCCGAGGAGCAGCGTCGCCGTGCCTTCGAGGACGACGAACATCTCTTCCTGGACGTGCTCGATGTGGCGGCTGCCGCGCGCCCCGGGCGGCAGGCGCCAGATGTTGGCGCGCATCGTGCGCAGGGCCTCCGAGAGGGAACGGTCTCGTCTGTGTCCTCGCCGAAGGTCACGGCGGGGTCGACGGCGACGACCACGCGCTGCCAGGGGGCCGCCTCGGGGCCGCCCGGTCCGAAGCGCTCCCGCGGGACGCGCAGCTCGTCGAGCTGGGCGTGGCCCAGAGGGCACCGGGCACGTCCTCGGGCAGCTCGCCGTGGATCTCCTGCGCTCCGAGGCGCATGGCTCGGCCGGCAGACCGCTTGCTGGCGAGCTGCGGGCAGCAGATGGCGGTCATTGCTCTGCGCGAAGCGCCGGTCCCAACCAGGTCTCTAGCGCGGCCGGTAGGTCATCCGTACGACCCCCGACTTGTACGTCTTCGCGTCTACCAGATCCAGATCGACTCTGTCCGTGAACACGCTCTTGCCCTCACCTTCAACAGGGTGGCGTGCGCGTGGCGCAGGTCGTGCAGGCGAATCAGCGGCAGCCGTTGGCTGAGCGTGAACGGTGCCAGGCTGCAAGCGCCTCTCGGCATTCCGCCGCGCCAGCCACAGGGCGCTCCGCATCGGGTATTCTGCCGCCGTCGACCTAATCGAAGGAGGAGGGCATGCAGGCGCGCGCCCCGCTGATCAAAGAGCATCGCCTGATCGAACGGATGCTGACGACGATCGAGGATGCGCTGGCGGAGGTCGAGGCGGGGCAGCAGCTCGATCCCCTGTTCGTCGACGCGGCCATCGACTTCATCCGCACGTACGCCGACCGCACTCACCATGGCAAAGAGGAAGACATCCTCTTCGCCGAGTTGAGCACACGGCAATTGAGTGCCGCGGACCAGCGGGCCATGGACGAGCTCGTCGCCGACCATGTCTTTGCGCGCCGCGCCACCACTGAGCTCGCCGCGGCCAATGAGCGCTTCCGCAGTGGCGACTTCGCCGCCTTGGCGGTGATCGTCGCTCGGCTGCGAACGCTCTGCGATTTCTATCCGGTGCACATCGCCAAGGAGGACAGGGCCTTCTTCCTGGCGGCCAGGGCCTACTTCACGGACGCCGAAGACCAGGCCATGCTGGCGCGCTTCTGGGAGTTCGACCGCAGGATGATCCACGAGAAGTACGCGGCGCTGGTCGAGGGGCTGCGGAGGCGCTGAGGGCTCGCTCATCGGCTTCAGCGGCTGTCCGGGACGGTCTCGCGCGCATGCCCGTGCTGGCGTCCGAAGGTGGTCGTCGGCTGGCGCCAGCGGCGACTGGACGCGGCGCCCGATCCGCCTACTCGGCGAACACCAGCCCCGCGATCAACTTCGCCGCCTCCTCCTGCATCGCCGGGATGGCGTGCGAGTAGGTGTCGAGGGTGCTTTCGCACAGTCCGGCGGGAAGAAACGATGGGTACTCACGGTCTGTGCTGGGCCAGGAGGGCGACGTGACCCGCTACGAGATCCTCGAGGCGCCCAGCGTCCTCGGTCTGTTTCCCAAGGGCGTGGAAGGACTCTCTCAGGCCCTGCTCGATGCCGGACTTGCTGAGCGGCTGGCAGCCGCTCGCGGGCCGCTCGTCACGCCGCCTGCCTACGGTGGCGGACGCGACCCCGAGAGTGGCCTCCGAAATGCGGCGGCGCTCGCCGATTACGCTCGTGCGCTCGCCGATGAGGTCGGCTCCGTGCTATTCAGGGGCGCCTTCCCGATCGTGCTCGGCGGTGACTGCAGCATCCTGCTGGGATCGCTTCTTGCGCTCCGCCGGCGCGGACGCTACGGCCTCCTGTTCCTGGACGGCCATGCCGACTTTGCCCATCCCAGCGAGGATCCGGCCGGCGAGGCCGCCTCGATGGACCTGGCGCTGGCCACCGGCCGCGGCCCGAAGGTCGTGGCCGATATCGAGGATCGCGGCCCGCTCATGCGCGAGGATGACGCCGCGCTCCTCGGCTACCGCGTCTACACGGACGGCACAGATCGGCACCTGGGCCTGCACGTGCGCGACACGGCCATCCTCGTCCACGACCTCGACGACATCCGTCGTGACGGCCTGAGTGCCGCTCTCGAGGCGTCTCTGGCACGAGTCGCGCGTGACGATCTCTCCGGTTTCTTCCTGCATCTCGACGCAGACGTCCTCGACGATGCCGTCATGCCTGCCGTCGACTATCGCGCCCCCGGCGGCCTGCAGTTCAGCGAGGTCGCGTCGATTGTCAGCGCAGCACTCGCGACCGGCAAGGCCGTCGGTCTGGAGCTCACCATCTTCAATCCGGCTCTCGACCCGGACGGCGCGCTCGCGCGTGAGCTCGTCGACATGCTCGTCGCCGGACTGAACGCAAGCGACGAGCGACAATACGGCGCGTTTGATGGGTGAGCCTACCTTGCGTGGCGCGGTCGGCATCTACTCGCTCGTGAACACCAGCCCCGCGATCAGCGCCGCCGCCTCTTGCAGTGCCGGGATCGCTGGCGAGGAGGTGTCGAGCTCGAGGTGGCGCAGCCGACGTCCGCCCACCGGCTGGGCGGCTTCAAGGCCTTCCTCGGGCAACCGAAGCACGCCCGTCACCAGCGCTTCGCCGCCAGTCGGGGACGATCAGCTAGGCGGGTTCCAGGGCAGCAGGTAGGCGCGGTAGGTGCTGACGCCGGCCGGGAGCTCCGCGTTGAACAGCAGCTTCCCGGACGGGCTGAACTCGGAGATGTAGGGCAGCGCGCCCCAGCCGACGAACAGATCGCCGTCCGGCGTGGTCTGCGCGTTCCCCATGAGCCTGCGCGATTTGGCCTTCCGGCTGGTCATCCGACTTGATCAGGGTGGCCACCCGGCTGGCGAGGTCGAGCCGCACCGTCACCACCCGGCTGGTGTCGAGCAGGTCGCCGCCCGACTCGTTGTCGAAGAACGTGTACTCGCCGCCGCCGATGGCCTCCGGGTCGTGCTGCCAGGCGAAGATCTTCCCGTCGCGGTCGAGGACCTGGCCGGGGGCGGCGCGCAGTACAAAGGAACTCTGCCTGCCGCCGAGCTGCCACATGATCTGTCCGGTGTGCCGGTTCACCTTGAAGACGGTCCAGGTGTTGCGAGAGCTCACCAGCAGATTGCCATCGGTGTCGAGGTGGACGGCGTTGATGTGGAACCAGTCCCAGGGCGTGCTCGGGGAGGACGGCCGCGGCGCGTAGCTGTCGCCGTAGGGGACGTAGGCGGCGCTGTCCCACTGGAACAGCACCCGTCCGGTCCTGATGTCGATCTCCTGGACGAGGCCGTCGATGACCCGCTGGTCGGCGGGGCCGCCGATGGAGGTCAGGTTCGCGGTCGTGACCGTATCGACCAGGATCAGCGCGGTGTCCCAGGGCGTGATGAGGAACTCGTGGAAGTTGGTCACGTCCCCATTGCCCGCCCGGACCGTGGCGATCTCCTGGTAACGGTCGTTGTAGATGTAGTCGGTGCCGGTGGGGCCGGTCGGGCCGAGTCGACCTCCTGGGCCTCCGGGGCCGTCTTGGACGCCTTGGCCCCCGGACTGGAACCAGGTGAGGACCGGCCGGCCCCGGTAGGTCTGGGTGCGGAAGTCGGTGGCAACTTCCCCGGCGGGCAGCCGGTGGAACCAGACCACCTTCCCGGTGGTGGTGACGATCTCCGGGCCCGCCGGGTAGCCGCCTCCGCCTGGGGCGATGAAGATGTCCCCGTTGCCGCCGCCGGTGTCGGGAGTCAGGACGGTGAGCGGCGGCGGCGAGGTGCCCGTGACCCTGACGGGGCCGGTGGTCCTGACGGGGCCCCGGGAGCACGCCGAGACGAACACGGCCAGGGCGCAGGCCGCGACGGTGACCAGGACGGTCGTCAGCCGCGGCCGGGATGGCCGCCTGCCCGTTACCCGAGGCCCGCGGCTGACCCGCCGCCGAGATGTCGTCATGAACCTCCGCCGGAGGTAGCCAACCGTTGAGCGCTCGCGCTCGGATATCTCGCGACAACCCAACGGCGAGCGTGATCACCATAGCAGACGCTGGGTGCGTCGCAGGTACCCACACTCGCTCACAATGGGGGCGGCGGGTGCCCACTCACGTCCGACTGGATGCTGTCCCTACCTGCTAACCCGCGGGCGAGAACCAGCCCCGCGATCCGCATCGCTGCCTCCTCCTGCATGGCCGGGATGGCGTGCGAGTAGGTGTCGAGGGTAATCGACACCGTCGCGTGCCCGAGGCGCTCCGAGACGACCTTGGGTCGCCGGCAGTCAAACGCCTGGCCGGCACGGAGGCGTCAGTCCCACATCGTGATGCCGCCTTCGGGATCCACATCCATGGTTCGTTGACCACAGGCGGGCATGTTCGTCGATCCCAGAGGCGGCTGTCGCTACGGCAGGCAGGGCAGGGGTAGCGCTTCTTGCGCTCGGCCTTCCATCCTGTGTGCTGTGCCCTGAGCCCGGTGTGCGCCGAGACGATCCCATGGGTGGCACAGACCACCGGGGTGATCACATCTCCACTGAATCCGAAATCGAAGTCTTCAGAAACGCCCTTCGCTTCATAGCCGCAGTTCGTGCAACGGTAATCCTGCGCTGAGCCCATGCGATCACTCTCCTTGGTCCGAGGTTGCCGACGAGACGCCGCGTCACGGCCCATCACGGCCGACCACAGACGGTCATCGACTCCGCTCAGAAACCTGGACTGTGCAGCACAATCGCAGACGAGAGGCAATGGCCGAGCACCGCCGCCTGACGTCTGCAAAACCTCCATCACCGGTTCGACTCCGGTCGCCGCCTCCAACTTCTCTCCTGCAAATGGGCGCTTTCTCGTCTTCGCTCTGAGCCCATTCCCTTCCGAATCGGCAGGGCTGCCGACGTTCTGCCGACGAGACGCCTGACTACGAGTCGCCACGGCGGCACAGCGGCCAACACGAACCTGTTGGACGGGCCGCGACGAAGGGCATGCTCAGCGCACCGGGCACACTCCCGTGCCCGCTACGAGGGGAGGGCGCAGATGAGCGAGTCTGCGAACCGCGCGACACTCGAGGCGCTCGTCGCCGCGCTGAACGCCAGTGACCTTGAGGGGCTCGACAAGGTGTTCACCGACGACGTCGTGATGGAGTGGCCGCAGTCGGGCGAGCGCATCGCCGGCGGGCAGAATCGGCGCGAGATCTACAGCCGCTTCCCGTCTCTACCGCACGTCACGCCGCGCCGCATGACCGGGAGCGATGACCTCTGGGTTCTCGAGGCGAGCCTGGACTACGGAGACGGCGATCCCTTCCAGTGCGTCTTCATGTTCGAGATGCGCGAGGGACTCATCGCCAAAGAGACAGGCTACTGGGCGAAGCCGTTCCCGGCCCCTGACTGGAGGGCGCCCTGGGTCGAGCGTCTCTAGGATTTCACCGCGGACACCAGCCCCGCTCTCAGCGCCGCCGCCTTCTCCTGCATCGCCGGGATTGCGTGTGAGCAGCTGTCGCACGTGATTGAGATGGGACTGTGGCCGCGGCGCCTGAGGACCGCTCCTCTCCGTGGCATGTGGGGGCGGAGCCGCTAGTCCTTGGCACGCAAACGGCCACCGTCGCCAGGGGCTACGGTGGCCGTGCGGCGCGGGCATCACACGCAGCCCGCGCAAGCCCTGCTTTCGTGACGCACCGACGATAGCACGCGGCCGGACGGACGTCGCCGTTGCGATCGGGAGGCGCAGAGAGCCCGCCGCGGGGGATTGGCACGCGGCGGGCCGCGGGCACAGCTCAGGGGGCGTCCCGAGCCGCACCGCTGGAGCGACCATACACCCCGAAGAACGGCCCGCCGCAAGGGTCTGGAACCATGCAGCGGGCCAAGGGAACAGCCGGGAGCGCCCCCGCCCTAACTGTTCCGTCAGAGCCACCCTTCCCCAACAGCACGCAAGCGGCCCGCCGCGGTGTTGTCAAGACAGGCGACGGCGGGCCGCAGGGGCAGCTCAGGGCGCGTTTGCGGGGCGCCGAGCGGGGTGTGGGTGCACGCGATGATGTCGTGCTGCTCGTCGGCCTTGCCGTCGACCTGGCGGCGCTCTTCCTCAGCGGCGCGATCAGTCGCCTGCCCGGCGTCGGCGGCCTCAACCATGTCGGCGGCCTCCTGGCCGGTGCGACGCTCGCCGTGCTCGTGATCTGGCTGCTCACCACCTGTCTGCTCTTGCTGCCGCCGACGCTCTTGCCCTTCACGAGCGGCGTTCGTCGGTCGGAGACCGCCCAGCTGGTGCGCCGGGTGCCCACGACGTGGAGCCATCGTCTTCGCACTGACGTTGTGGGGTCGGGTCTGGCGAGGATGCGCTAGGCGATCCTCGATGCCAGGTGCCGCGGCGATGTCGGCAGGAGGTCGGCGTCGAGGCTCAGTGCAGCGGATTCAGGCCACCCGTAGGTTTGGTAGACCTGTGCGCCCGGGTGCAAGCCGCGCGCGTGCCGATCACGCAGGAGGCCCCGCCGGGTCGAGCCGTGATTGGCCCGAAGTTCTTGGCCGCCCTCCGGGTCGGTAATAGCGTCACGCGCCCATAGGACAGGCTGCGTTTGGAGTCATGCGCGAACTGCAGAGTCTTTGTTCGGTGTACCATGGTCGCCGGTGATTGCGTGTAAGGTGGGGTGCGGAGGGACCGCATGGACGCTCTGCTCTACGTCGCATCTGCCTTGACCGGCCTCTGGGGAGTCGCTCACCTTCGCCACCCGCGGGGTGGTGTCCGGCTTCGGCGAGCTCAGCGCCGACAACCGCAGCATCACCATGGAGTGGATCGTCGAGGGCGTGGCCCTCATCTCGCTGGCTGCGCTCGTCCTCGCGGTCACCGCGGTCGACGCGACCGCCGCTTCATCCTCAGCCGCCTACGCCGTCGCGACCGTCACGCTCCTCGTGCTGGCCGGCGTGTCGCTGTTCACCGGGTTCTGGGTCAGGTTCCTGCCCTTCCGGCTCTGCCCCTTCATCTTCGCGCTGTCGGCCGCTCTGATCGCTCTCGGTGCGTGGTTATGACGCGGCGACCGCCAGAAGAGTCCGGGGACCGAACAAGCGCATCAACCTGACGCGCCGTAGGTCTGCAGGAGAGCCCAGGCGTTGCCCGCGCAGGTTGTGCGCGGTGCGTCGGGCGGACAGGGGAATCAGACGGCAAGACGAGTAGTCCGAACCGAGAGGCACTCGATGAGAGCAGCGGTCTTCAGCAGGTATGGTCCGCCGGACGTGGTTCGCGTCAGAGAAGTCGAGAAGCCGACGCCCGGCGACAACGAGCTGCTGGTCAAGATCCACGCGACGACGGTCAACCGGACCGACTGCGGCTACCGTCGCGCCAGCCCCTTCATCCTGCGCTTCTGGACAGGCCTCCTGAGACCAACAAGAAGGGCCATCCTCGGGACCGAGTTCGCGGGCGAGGTCGAGGCAGCCGGACGCAGCGTGACCTCTTTCGCGGTCGGCGAGCGGGTCTTCGGCTACGTCGAGGGCTCCTTCGGGGCTCATGCCCAGTACTTGACGATCCCCGAGGGCGGGTCGCTCGCGGCGATTCCCGCGGACCTCTCCTACGAGGAGGCCGCTCCCGCGACCGAGGGTGCGCACTACGCTCTCTCGTCGCTGCTGCATGCGCAGGTGCGAAGCGGGCAGGACGTGCTCGTCAATGGTGCTACCGGAGCCATCGGCTCGGCGGCGGTGCAGCTGCTGAAGAGCCTCGGGGTCCGCGTCACCGCCGTCTGCGACACGGCCCACGTGGAGTTGGTCCGGGGCCTGGGCGCCGACAAGGTCGTCGACTACACGGTCGCGGACTTCACCGAGGACGACCGGCGCTACGACATCGTCTTTGACGCCGTCGGCAAGAGCTCGTTCGGCCTCTGTAGGCGCCTGCTCAAGCCCGGTGGGATCTATGTGTCGTCGGACGGCGGTCCCTTGCTTCCAGAACGCCGTCTTGCCGCTCGTGACGCCGCTCGCGGGGCGGTTCCTCGACCGACAGAAGGTCGTCTTCCCCTTCCCCAAGATCGATCATGCGATGGTCCAGCGGTTCGCCCAGCTCATGGAGTCGGGCGCGTTCCGGCCGCTCATCGACCGCCGGTATCCGTTGGACGAGATCGTCGAGGCCTACAGATACGTCGAGACGGGGCGAAAGATCGGCAGCGTGGTGATCGTCGTCGATCACGGGAGTAGCTAGACCCGCCGATCGTCGTCCTGGCCGCTGAGCCGTTCGCGCCCTATCCAGTGGCGGACAATCGTTGAACGTGTCAAGCCCCGAAGTGACACAAGTCTGCACGACCTCTTCGCGATAGCGCGCGCGCACAGGTCGCCTGAACCTATGCGCGCCATCACCAAGCCCAGGCAGCCGCGGGCGCTCGGTCCGGCCGGGCCTGAGCTGCCGAAGGGATCCGGCCATCCGAGTCACCGCGGCGGGCGCCTGCTCAAGCGTCCTCTCCGCTCGCCTCCTCGACCACGAGGCCGATGTGCGCCGCCAGGGCCGGGCTGAGGCTGAGCAGCTGCAGGGTATCGATCTTGGCGCCGCGCAGGCAGCCGACGCCTCTGAGACCGTCGAGCTCGTTCCCGCGCAGGTCGCAGCCCCCGAGCTCGACGTTGAAGAGCTCCGCCTCGTTGAACTCGCAGCCCGCGAAGGTCAGTTCGGTCAGGTCACTCTCCATGAGCAGCGCGCCGCCCAGGTCGCAGCCCTCGAGGAGGCCCTGGGGACGCCCGAGGTGCGAGAGCCGCGCGAGGCGCAGCTGACAGTCGCGCAGGACCAGCTCGGAGAGTCGCCCACCCGAGATGCTGGCGCCGGTCAGGCGGCAGCCGAGGAAGGCGACGTCGCCGAGGTCGCAGTCGAGCCAGGTGGAGTTGGCGAAGTCGCACTGCTCGAAGACGACTCGTCGGCAGCGCAGGCGGCGCAGCTGCGCGCCCTCGAAGCGGCAGTCTTTGACGCGGGCTGTCTCGAGCGAGAGCGTCGTGATGTGCTCGGCGGCAAGGTCGAGATCGACCAGCTCGACGCTCTCGTGCTCCGGCTGGGCACGCAGCGCCTCCACGCCGAGGCGCGCGAGCCCCGGGGGCAGCACCGGCACCTGCGGCTGCGGAGGCTGGCGTCGATTGGAGCTCTGTCGATCCTTGCGTGATGGGCTCATCGCTTCCGGTTCGCTTCCGACATCTGGCCGACCGACCCCCCGGCCTCGGTGCTCTGCCACTGCGCCGCGAGCCGAGAAGAAGTGGAGCGGCTCAGCATGCTGCGCCTTGCGGTTCCGTAATCATAGGCGGCGCGGTCGACGGAGGAGCGGCGGGAACGCGAAGCCGGCTGTCACCTCTGGCAGACGCGTCGGCGCCGCACCGGTTGAAGAAGATGGCCTGCGTAGCGCAGCATCCACTGATGCGACACGTCTCCTTAGCTTGTCACGCCCACGTCGTCTCGCCCACCGTGGGGCCGTCCGCGCGGACCGAAAGCCCCTCCTCTCGTCTCTGCCTGCTACAGTGCTAGCGATGACCGGCACCTCCCGCGATCGCCTGCGATGACCGTCCCGCCCCGCGAGGTCAGGAGAGCTCGCCTGCGGCGGCAGCGCCTGCTCGCGTTGCTGCTCCTCGCCGGTGGGCTCGCCCTGGTGGTCGTCCTGCTCTTCACCGTCGGCCCCTTCGCCACGCACCTCGGTCGACCGGGCAAGCCGCCGCTCGGCTACATGAGGACGCCGCTCGGCGGGCGGCGGTATCGGGTGAGTGCCTGGACGCTGGGCAGCGTCGCCTCGCTCGAGGCGGCGACCGTTGCCCACGCGGTCGATGAGGTCGACTTCGACTGGTACCACGCGCAGGCCGACGGCGCCGTCACGTCCGTGAACGAGAACCTCGACCTCGTCGCGGCCGCTCGTGAGCGCGACCTCAACATCTTCGCCACGGTGACCAACACGAAGGACGCGGGCGGCGCCTTCAGCCGTCCCATCGCCGCGGCGATCCTGGCCTCGCCGGAAGTGCGCCGCCGCCTCATCGACAACCTCGTCGCGCTCGTCGAGGACAAGGGCTACGACGGCATCGACCTCGACTGGGAGGGGCTCAAGGCGGCCGACCGCGCGCGCTTCTCATCCTTTGTCGAGGCGCTTGCCGCGGCCCTGCACGCCAAGCAGCGCTTCCTCTCGATCGCCGTCTCTCCGAAGACCTCCGAGCCGGGGCAGTGGGACAACCAGATCTTCGCCGACTGGGCTCGCCTCGGCAGGGCCGTCGATGAGTTCAAGATCATGACCTACAGCTACAGTGGCCCGTGGAGCGGTCCGGGACCGCAGGCGCCGCTAGCGTGGGTGGATCGGGTGCTCGCCTTTGCCGAAAGCCAGGTGCCGGCGCGCAAGATCTCGATGGGCCTGCCCTTCTTCGGCTTCGACTGGCATGGCGGAGCGGTGAGCACCGTCTCTGCCCACAGGGGGGCGATGCTCGCCGCCTCCTACCACGTCGCCGTCGGGCGCGACCCCGCATCGCAGGAGGCGACGCTGCGCTTTGCGGACGCGGGCGTCACGCACGCGGTCTACTTCCAGGACCAGACCGCTCTCGCCGCCAAGCTCGCGGAGCTGCGCAGGCGACATCCCAAGATCGCCGGCATCAGCATCTGGGTCATGAGCCAAGAGGCCGCCGGCTTCTGGCCGCTGATCGAGCGCAAGCTGCGCTAGCGAGCGGCCCCGTTCCTTGGCCCGCTTCCTGCGGCAGTGGGGGCATAAGGTAGCGCGGCTTCCCGTCGGCGCAGCACCAAGAATGCCAGCATGGGGCGAAGTCGTGTAGGCCGGGCACGTCTTCTTGACCTGTGTCGACGTTCGTCGCCAAGACGCGTGTTCACCCGGGCCGGTGGCAGTCAGGCGCTTCCAGACAGCAGAACGCCCAGAGCCCACCGCGTGCGCGTTCACCCGGCTCCTCCGGACCGGACGTGAAGTGCTACCCCATCCTGTGACGGTCGTTCACTCTGCGTGGACTTCGCGGCCGTGGCGGCGGATCATGGGCATCGTGCTCGAGGCCGTAGCTAGGCTTCGCGCCTCCTGCAGCGTCTTTGACAGTGAGCGGTCAGGAGTCCCTCGTCCGCAAACCGTCATCCAGGAGGCTGAGATGAAGAAGCTGGTCGTAATCGCACTTGCGCTGGTCGTCGTGCTGGCCATCGTCGTCCCGGCCGTGGCGCAGCAGACGCGCGGGTCCGCGCCCGCTGCCGGGTTCACGGCCACGGGGTCGGTTCAAAACGTCATTCGCTCTGCCGGGGCCCTGCGCATGCACGTGGACGTCGGCTCCCAGGCCGTCAGACCCTTCATCGGTGGCTCGCTCGCCGTGCGCGTCGGGACCCATGCCCGCATCCTCCTGATCACCGACGGCATCGCTCGCCTGATCAAGCTGTCCGACATCCGCGCCGGCGACCCGGTGACTGTCAGCGGCCGGGTCGATCGCGGTCAGCCAGGCTCGCGAGTCTTCATTGCGCAGAGCATCAGGGTCATCGATCGCACGCCCGCCAACCAGCTCACTCACTTCGCCTGTGGCGGACCGGTGAGGGCCGTCGACCCGCAGAGCACACCCAACACGCTCACTCTTACGGTGAACTCTGCGTCGCGCGCTCTGTGGTCCAGGCTCGGCGCGGGTCTCAAGGTGGTCGTCACGCCCTCGACACAAGTCTTCCTCAAAGACGGAGTGACGACGACTGCGATCACTCTGTCGCAGGTGGTCGTCGGCGAGAAGGCATGGGTGACCGGCACCATCGACAGAAGTCAGGTGACGCCGGTCTTCATCGCCGAGACGATCACGGTGCACACCGTCCCGGCGTCGACGCTCGCGGTCACGCCGGGCGGCTGAATCCTTCGCGCAAGCCAGGCAGCGCGGGCGGCGCCTTACGGGGCGCCGCCCGCTGGAAGTAGGTGTCTGCTTACACCCGTCGGGCGACGTGCTAGGGTCTGGCCCGGCGGGGCGTTTCTCTGATGGATCTGTTGCGAAGGCGGGGGCATGCCGGACGAACGACCGTGGCGCAGGGTGGTGTGGCGGGGGGTCAGAGGCGGGGCGAGCACTCGCCGGGACGCCTTCGCAGAACTGCACAGCGAGCACGCCTCCGGCATCTACAACCTCGCCCTGCGCCTCCTCGGCAATCGCGAGGACGCGCAGGACGTCTCTCAGGACGTCCTTCTCAAGGCCTTCGAGAGGCTCGGCAAACCAGGCGAACTGAACCAGCGCGCCTGGCTCTACCGCGTGACCGTGAACGCCTGCTACGACCACCTGCGGGCACGCAAGCGCAGGCCTGCGGTCCCCTGGCAACCTGAGCTCGAGCTCGCACTGCCGGCGACCATCGATCACTGCGAGCAAGCCGAGTTGCGGCGGCAGATCGAGGAGGCGTTCCGCCGCGTGCCGCCGGCGCAGCGCGCCGCACTTCTCTTGCGCGAGATCCACGGCCTGCACACCGACGAGGTCGCCTATGCGCTCGGCGTGAAGACCGCCTCGGCTGAGGTGACGCTCGTGCGTGCCCGCACCAGCTTCCGGCGCCACTTCGTGGAGATCTCCGGCAGCCGGGTGGCGAGCGGTAGCGGCGGCGAGCGCCGCGCCCAGAAGGGCGCCCCGCGTGTGGGCGGCCTCGCCATGGCCGTCGGCCTACCAGCCCTGGCCTTGAAGGCCATGCCGCTTCCAGAGTGTCTCAACGCCTCCGCACTGCTCGCCGCCGCATCCGCCCCGGCCGGACTCGGCGGCGGCGCCATCGCCGGCGCCTTGGCCAAGATCACCGCGGCCCTGTCCACCAAGGCCGCCGTCGTGGCGCTCGGCGCCACCGTGGTGGCGGGAAGCGCCGGCGGCATCTACAGCGTCGAGCACTCGACTCATGGTGCGCGCCACCCATCCACGACGAAGACGACGGCATCGCGCCCCTCACCGCGCGCATCATCTGCCCGGGTCGCCGCGCAGCAAGGCCGCAGCGCCGCAGCGCCGACGCACGCTTCACCTGGCGCAGCCGCATCGACTCCGGTCGCGGCGAGCAGCCTCTCCGCGTCGCCCTCCGCGTCCCCGCTCGTGGTGGGAGAGAGCGGTGGATCGCCGAGCAGCACCAGTACGCCCTCACCTGACCCGACCGACACCGCGAGCGCTGCGCCTTCACCGGTACCGACGCCTTCCTCGAGCCCCACGCCGAGCGTAAGCCCGGCGCCGACGCCCTCGGACACGCCGTCGCCGAACCCCGCTCCCTCATCGTCGCCGGCGCCCTGAGCGGCGCCGCCCGCGTTCGCAGACGGTCCGCGAGCTTGGCCTCATCGGCTGCCCTCTGTCAGTAGGCGGTCCTGCGGGCGATTCCGAGAAGGGCGCGGAATCCGTTCTCCGTGAAGACGGCCGGGTTGGCGGCGCCCGCCGGCGCCTGCGGGCTCCAGCGGAAGGCGATGCCTTTGAGAGGCAGGCCGATCGCCTGGAGCTCCAGCTTCTGTACACCGGTGACGCTCTTGCCGGGCTGCATGGTCCCGGTGGCGGCGTTCAGCGCGTGGACGAGTTCGTGGTACAGGCCGACGAGCGGCGGTCGGCGCTGCCAGACCTGCGTGTCGCCCTCGATGGTCGTCTCATAGGCGTTGTAGGACACGACAGTCGCCGAGCCGGTGCCGTGGCTGCCGCCGGCTCTCAGGAACGCTGCAGCGGAGTTGAGGATCGTCGTCTGGTTGCCGGCGGTCGTCGCCGTCACGCTGACGGCGCGGCCGGCGTTGTCGAGGGCGGTGAGCAGCTTGCGCCCGTTCGGAAGGGAGAGGAGCGACGTGACGTCGGAGGCGACGCGCTGGCGGAACGCGGTGCTGCCGGTGACGTGCAGCACGTACCCGGGGGCATGGCCACTCGCGTCTTTCGAGCTCAGGGAGACGATCGTGACTCGCCCCGGTGAGGTGAGCGTCTCGCCCCGCTGCGCGAAGACTCTGGAGCTGCTGGAGCCTCCGGCGTACTGGTCGGCGCCAGGTCCGCCTGCCATCAAGCCCGAGGGGCCGCGAAGCGTGAGCCTGTCGGCGCCGGCTCCGCCGAACAGCATGCCCAAGCCGGTCCCGCCGGTGATCGTGTCGTTGCCGGGCCCGCCGTCGATATAGGCGGTGCCGGAGCCACGATCGACGATGACGTCGTTGCCGGCACCGCCGAAGATCGTCAGGCTCGCGGTCACGCTGGCGTCGACCGTGATCCTGTCGCTTCCCGCTCCGGCGTCGACGACGAGCCTCGGCACGTCTGCGGCTGCCACGGTCTGAGGAAGGCCGTTGGCCGTGACGGTCAGGGACCCATCGACGTTCTGGTGGATTGTGATGACGTCGGGGCCAGCGGTCCCGGAGAGCACCTGTGCCGTGCCCGAGGTCGCCGTCGGGGCCTCGGGCAGCGACAGCTCACCGGACGTCGTTGGTAGCGGCTGTGCCGCCGCGAGACACGAAGACAGCAGCACTCCCGTCAGCGACGCCACGGCCAAGGCGAATGCGAGGAGTCTCACAAGCTCACCGTCCTGTCGGATGCCAGGGCAATCGCCCCGAGCGCCGCGATGGGCCACCAGAGCGTCTCATAAGATAAACGGCCGCACGGCGATATACCTAGCGCGAGCGCGTTTGGTGGCGCTCAGGCGAACTCCGCCGCTCGTGCTGGACTCCAGGTGAAACGGGCAAGCGATGAAGGTCAGCGCCTCGGCGCGTCGGCGTGGCGTCGGCAGCTCAGAAAGAAGCCCTGCAGAGAGTCAGCTTCTGCGGACGGGATAGATCATCAAGACCTCCAGCCTCGCGCTTGGCTTGGCAGACCGGCGCACGTATCGTCTGCTGGAACGTGCCTCGCGACATTCGACCTTGGAGCCGCATGCGGAGTGTCTCCACAGGACCAACCGTAGACCTCGAGCCGGGCGGCATGGTTCCGTCCGCGCGACGGCAGCTCGCCCTCGTCTGCGTCACCGACTTCTTCGTGTGGCTCGGGTCTGGGACGATCTACCCCTACCTGCCGGTCTTCCTGCGCGAGAACGCCCACGCCTCAGTCACCATGGTGGGCGTCATCGCCAGCGCCTACTTCCTCGCGGTCTTCGCGTTCTCTGTGCCGGCGGGGCGGCTGAGCGACCGAATCGGGCGCAAGCCGATGATGGTCGGCGGGACCCTGCTCTTCGCGCTGTCGACGCTTCTCTTCCTGACGACCACAGACCCCTGGTGGTTCGTCGCCTTCCGTGTGCTCGAGGGCATCGGCGCGGCGGCGGTCGTACCCGCGGCGCAGGCGTTCGTCGCTGAGATCACATCGAATGAGAACCGCAGCAGGGCCTATGGGTGGCTGACCACGGCGCAGTACGGGGGGCTGATCGTCGGTCCGGCAATGGCCTGGCCCATCTATGCGCTGGGGGGTGGACATGGGACCCGAGCGTTCTACGCGATCTTCCTCTTCGGGAGCCTGCTCACGGTTGCGTCGGCGGTGGCGCTTTCGCTCTTCCTGCGAGAGCCCGCCACGGCGGGGAAGGCGAGAGCCAGGGAACGAGAACGGGCGCCCTGGCGGTCGGTGCTGAGCCGTCCCGTCGTGGCCATCATCCTCGTCGTCGCAACGGCGCAGTACGCCATGGGCGGTTTCGAGGTCTTGTGGAGCATCTACCTGCGTGACCTCGGGGCGTCGATCACGGTCATCGGACTCACCTGGGTAGTGTTCAGCGCGCCGCTCCTGCTCTCGTTCATCGGCGGTCGCGTCGCCGACAGACACAGCCGCTTCGCGCTGATGTTCGCTGGCTTCGGCATCCAGGCGGTCTGCTGGCTGCTGGTGCCGCTGCTGCACGACCCCACGATCTTCCTCCTTCTCCTGCCCATAGACGGCCTCGCCTTCGCCTTCGCCTTCCCCGCCAAACAGGCCTTCCTCGTGCAGGTCAGTATCAGCCGCTGGCTGGGCAGCGTCCAAGGCGCGGAACAGACGGCGACTCAGCTGGCAGCATTCATCGGCACCGCGTCGGCTCCGCTGCTGTACGAGCGGATCGGCGGGGGCTTCTTCGCGGTCGCCGGGGCGGTGGCCATGGCAGGAATAGCCGTGACCGCCCCCATCTTGCGCCGCGAGTGGCACAGGATCCGCGTCCCAGAGGCTAGTCTGGACTCCTCCAAGGCTACGGCTCCGCCGCAAGAGGCCCGGGCGGCTCGAGCGGAAGGGGACGACGAGCCGGACTAAGCGCGCCGCCGGCACGAATTCAAGACGACGTCCCGGCGTGCCGATAATCCTCTGGCGGCCGACCCTCAGCACTGAGGCTGTGCGCCGGGTCAAATCGGGGAGAGCGGGATGGACTAATGACCGAAGCGCCTACAGCCCTGCGCCATCCCATGACGCTGGAACGACAGGTGCTGAAGTGGGACGCCCCTCGGCTCCTTCTGGTGGCTGCCAATGCGATTGGCGGCCTTTACATCCTCGCCAGCGTCCTAGGTTGGTGGACGATCGCCGGCCGCGAGATCTTCGACTACGTCAACTTCGAGGCGCTCATCCTCGTCGCAAACCTGCTGTTCTTCAGGTCGGCGCTCGCGCAGCCAGGGAGGTGGCGCCGGCCCTGGCTCCTGGTCAGCGCGGGTCTGTTCGCCGCCCTTCTGGGAAGCCTGGTCTCAATCGTCTACGGCGCCATTCTTGGCAGGTACCGTCGCCCTCATGGGCCGACGTCTTCTTCCTGGCCCTCTACCCACTCGTCGCCGCGGGGTTGATGCAGTTCCCGAGGGCGGTGGCCACGCGGGCCGAGGCAGTCGGCTTCGCGCTCGATGCGGTAGCGGTGCTCTTTGGTGGCGGGCATGATCGTCGCCTACACGCTCATCATCCCCACCCTTGAGTCGAGGACAGGATGGCCTGGCGGCACAGCTCGTCGCAGCCGCCTATCCGCTGGGCGACCTGCTTCTCGTCTTCGGCCTCATGTGGGTGGTGATTCGCAGGCGCTCACTGCCGCGCGACGCGAGCATCGCTGCTCTTGTCGCGGCGCTGATCATCCAGATCGCCGTCGACCTCCTCTTCAGCTACGAGACGCTTCAACGGCGGCAGCGCCAACAACACCGCCTTGCTGAACTGTATGGCCGCCCTGACGTGGATCTTGGTCGCCTGGGCCGGGTACATCCGGCTGCGCAGGAAGTCGCAGGACGGCCCCGCGCGCGAGATCGCGGTCCCCAACCTGTTTGCTTACCTCGTGGCCTACCTGGCAGCCCTCGCCGGGTTCGGGATCCTCCTGGTCGCCGCCAGAGGCATCGTCAACACCCCGCTCGGCGTCATGGTGTTCGCCGCTGTGGCGGTGACGCCGCTGCTCCTGGCGAGGCAGGCTTCTGGCCCTCCGCGAGAGCGGCACCTTGCACGAGCTCAAAGGTTCACAGGAGACGGAGGAGCGCTTTCGTTCACTCGTGACCAACTCCTCGGACACCATCTTCGTGACCGACCCAGACACGTCGCATCCTTTACTGCACCCCATCCGCCGAAAGCGTCCTCGGCTACGCGCCCGACGACCTCAACGAGCGCAAGCTCCGCGACCTCGTACACCCCGATGACCTGCCTTCCATGCTCTCTCTTGTCTCGCGGTGCGCCGAGCCAGATCGGCAGCAGTGCCCGCGGCGAATGGCGCCTGTGTGACCACGAAGGGATGTGGCATTTCACAGAGACGGTGGTCGCGAACCTCCTCGACGATCCCGCACGTCCACAGCCTCGTCTTCACGTCGCGAGACGTCGGCGAGCGGGTGCGCTTCCAGAACGAGCTCGAGCATCAAGCGTTCCACGACGCCCTTACCGGCCTCGCGAACCGGGTCCTGTTCAAGGATCGCGTGGAGCACGCTCTGTCGCGCGCCGCGAGGACGGGCATCGAAGGTCGCCGTGTTGTTCATGGACATCGACGACTTCAAGCTCGTCAATGACAGCTACGGGCACGTGCTCGGCGACAACCTCCTCGTGCAGGTGGCGGAGCGGCTCGACGCGGCGTGCTCAGGGTCGAGTGACACGGCGGCGCGGCTCGGAGGGGACGAGTTCGCGATCCTCCTCGAAGGAGCGACCGACCTTGCCGAGGCGTGCCGGGTGGCCGAGCGAACCCTCGGACTCTTCGACTGAGAGCTTCGCGCTCGAGGCGGCGGAGCTCTCGGTCTCGGTGAGCATCGGCGTCGCCGTCTCGGACGGCTCTCACACTTCGGCGCAGGAGCTGCTGCGCGACGCCGACGTGGCCATGTACTCTGCCAAGGCGCACGGCAAGAATCGCCTCGAGGTCTTCGAGCCGGCGATGCAGGAGGCGGTCTACGAGCAGCTGGAGCTGGCCAACGAGCTCCGCCAAGCTGTCGAGCGCGACGAGTTCGTGGTCTTCTACCAGCCGATCGTCGAGATCGCCACGCAGCGGATCGTCGGCTCGCGAAGCCCTCGTGCGCTGGGCGCATCCTCGCGCGAGGGCTTGCTGCCTCCGGGCTCCTTCATCCAGGTCGCCGAAGAGAAGGGGCTCATCGTCCCGATCGGGGACTACGTCCTCGCGCAGGCGTGTCGCCAACTCGCCGCGTGGGACGAGCGAGCTGGGATTGACCTCCCTGCGGATGGCCGTCAATCTCTCCCCCCGGCAGCTCAAGGACCCGCTCCTGGTCTCCAAGGTCCAGCGAGGCGCTGGCGACATCCGGGCATCGATCCCGACCGGCTCACGCTGGAGATCACGGAGACGGCGCTCGTGGAAGACAGCTACGCGACGCTGGCGCGTCTGCGGGAGCTCAAGACGCTGGGGATCCGGCTGTCGATCGACGACTTCGGCACCGGCTACTCGTCGCTGAGCTACCTCCGCCAGTTCCCCGTCGACGCCGTCAAGATCGCCAAGCCCTTCGTGGACCACGTCGCCGAGGGCGACGACCATTCCGCCCTGGCGCGAGCCATCATCACCCTCGGCGACACGCTCCGGCTCGAGGTCGTAGCCGAAGGCATCGAGCAGGAGGCGCAGATGCTCGAGCTGCGGGCCCTGGGCTGCAAGCTGGGTCAGGGGTTCTACTCGTCACGACCCGTCGACGCGGCGCGCCTCGCCGAGCTCCTGACGGAGCTGCTGCAGCGGCTCGAGCTGACCGACAGCCGCGGCGCTGCCAGTCGACCCGTGCCGCCGGACGTCGCTCCGGCCAGTTCGGGCCGCAGTACGGCCACAGCCCGGGCGGCGGCGCCGTGGTCGATGCGGTCGTCCTCGGCGGTGAAGAAGTGGTAGCAGACCGGGGCGCTGGCTGGGCCAGTCGCGCCTGGCGCGCTTCGCAGTCGAGGGCGAAGGTCACCACCCCTTGCTTCCACAGGTAGTCCGGGTCCGGGTACGGGCTCGGTCAGCTGCTCGAACCCGAGCTTGATGTAGAGGCGCTCGGAGCGCAGTGCCATTGCCGATGTAGGTGTCGAGGACGATGTGCGTCGCGCCCATGCGGCTCGGCGCACTGGTAGCCCGCCTTCATCAGCGGCGCCGCCAGCATGGTGCAGCGCCACGACGGGCGCCACGGCCAGTCGTGACAGCTCGACCAGCCGTCTTGTCGTCGCGGTACCCGTCCAGGACCTGGCAGCGCTCGAGGGGCAGGCCCAGGGGGCCGTCGGGGACGGCCCGCAGGCTCCCGACGACCTCGCCGTCGAGCGGTCGTAGGCGGCGTAGTTGGCCGCGTCGCGGTCGAACTCGTCCACCAGGATGTGAGCGCCTCGATCCTTGCGCGCCATCCACCCCAGTTCCTCGACGAAGATGCGGTAGCGAAAGGCGAAGAGCCGGACCAGTTCCTTCTCGTCCGTCACTCGCACGATCCGCACGGAGCACGCTCCCGATGTCGATCACCGCTCCGCCCACTATGGGCGTGCTGGAGACATTTATCGGCGCAAACCAGCCGGGAGACGTGAGCTTCGCACGAACGAGCCGGACGTCCGCTACCTGCTCGACCAGGCGCCGTGGCGCGCATCCCAGAAGCGCAGCCAGAGGTCGTCCTCATCGAGGACGTAGAGGTCGGGGGCCACCGCATGCGGCGGCAGGTCGGCGGACGGCTATGCGGAGGATGTCCTCGACCAGGAAGCGCGCCCCCGAAGGCGGCGCGCGGTAACGTCGGAGGGGACGCACGGCAGCTCGCCGGCGATAGCGCTGGGCGAGCAGCTCAGGCGTCGTTGCCTTGGGGAGCACCGGGAAGAACGAGCTCGATCGCCTTGGCGACCGACGGGCGGCCCTCGTCGCAGACCATGTCTTCCAGGGCCGCCCGCGACGGGTCGAAGCACGTCGCCGTGGTGATCTCCGCCACGCCCTGGCACGCGCAGACCCGCTGGCCGCGACGGCCCGCCTCCCGATGCAGGAGGAGCTCGGTCGTCGAGGCTCGAAGAAGTCGAGGCCGTCGACCACCACGTCGGCCCCGTCCAGCAGCTCCGCGATGGAGCTCTCGTTGACCCCCGTCGCTGAAGGTGCGGACGCACGAGTCTCGGGGTTGATCCTGCGCCAGCTCGGCCGCCACCGCCTCGGCCTTGTTGACACCGATCGTGTCGACGTAGGCGGCGAACTGGCGATTGACGTTGGAGGCTTCGAACTCCTCAGGGTCCGCGAGTCGCAGCTCGCCGACGCCCAGGCGGGCAAGGTAGTGTGCCGCGGGCGCGCCGAATGCGCCGCAGCCGGCCATGGCCACGACGAGCGACCGGATGCGCGCCTGCTCGCTCTGCCGTGAACACACCGATGTTGCGCTGCGTGATCTCCTCGGTACGACGGCGTCACGGCATCTCTCCCTCCAGATCGGGGCCGGCTCTACGGCCCCATCCCGCCAGCTTGTCCGCTCGATCAGAGCCGGACCAGGCTCCTCAAGTTGCCTCATGTCGCGGTGGCACGGGCGGGCGCCAACGCTTGGGTGCCTGCGCGCAGGTTTCGAGGGGGCGCAGCCGCCTCCTGCCCGTCGTCAGCGGCCGGCCCCCGGTTTCGCACGGCCGCCCATGCTGACACGCCACTGATTCCGCGAGCTCATCCCGCTAGCGCCGTCGCTTGCAGCGGCCACCTTGCACCGCCGTTCAGCCGCCCCCACGACTGATACCTCGGCGCTACGCTGCCCGCGGTGGCGTCGCGCCGGTTTGACGCTGCGAGAGCACGTCCCGCACAGTCGTCCAGCGCATGCCGGGATAGCGACCGTTATCGAGCGGCTCCAGCGTCGCGTGGCCGCGGAACATGTCGCACATGTACTGCATGCCCTGCCACGCCGGGTAGAGTTCCCTCTCTCCGGGAGCGACCGTGCGTGCGACT
This sequence comes from uncultured Thermoleophilia bacterium, assembly GCA_963709845.1. GTDB lineage: Bacteria > Actinomycetota > Thermoleophilia > UBA2241 > UBA2241 > CAIXSE01. The sequence continues at coordinate 396,050 of CAVPXV010000006.1, read as the reverse complement.
TTGATGAGCTGGCAGTACGTCCCCAGACCTCCTGCGCGGAGCAGCCGGAACCGCGTTCCGGTCACGTCGCTCACGACTGCTGTCAGCTCCCGGGCGCTGAGTCGATCGCCGGCGATGCGCAGAAAGCGAGGGGTGGACGGGTCGAGGGCAGCGTTGGCCGTGAATGCGGCCGCGTCGTCCATCGCTGTGAAGTCCATGCGCTGGTCCGCATCCCCCCAGTAGAGAACTCGCTTCACCTTGAAGAGGATGAGCGGCATCTCACCGGTCAGCAGTTCGGCGAAGGCACCGTTGAAGACCGTGGTCGAGGCGATCGACGCCCTGTCCAGACGCTCGTGGAACTCTCTGCGGAGATCGAGATTGCGGTTCTCGCCGGCTGGGAACCTGGTGAAATCGATCGAGTAGTCGGAGGGGATGAAGCGGGGCACGCCGGCCCTGACCACGGCGTCGAGAAGCAGTGTCTGCGTCTCCACGATCACGTCCCGCAAGCCCGACAGCGCGGACACCACGCAGGAAGCGCCCGTGCATGCGGGTGTCACCTCCGCAGCGTTGTTCAAGTCGACACTGGCGATCTCGGCGCCGAGTTCTTCTAGTCGCTCGATCCTGTCGCGGGCCGTGCCGTGGCGGACGAGCGCTCGCACGGTGGCTCCGCGTTCAACCAGAGATCTCGCGATGCGACTGCCGAGATTGCCCGTGGCGCCTGCAACGACGATGGTCGAGACACTCATGGCTCCGACGTTAGGGACAGAGCGGGGTCGAAGCAAGTGTTGGGCGCAGGTGCGAACAACGGTGTCGGTCTGTCCTTCGCTCGGGGCCGGTTCGATAATGGATATGGGCCGGTGAAAGGCCAGGGACTGCAGTGGAGGACCATCATGTCGTCTCATGTTGACAAGGCACGCAGCGAGATCGAGGCAGGCAAGTACAAGGCCGCGGTCAAAGACCTCTGGAAAGTCCAGGAGGAGGTGCTGAACGGCGGCCATCATGAGCTGGCCTCGCAGCTTCTCGAGCTCGCCACGATCGTCCAGGAACACACCGATGGGCGCCTCCGCGAGGAGGCGAACATGCTCGCCGGGTACGGCCGAGCGGCGTCGTCGGCAGCGTGAGCCCGGTTCCTGAGCGTCAGAGTCCCTGACTGGCGAACACCAGCTCCGGCGATCAGCGCCGCCGCCTCTTCCTGCAACGCTGGAATGGCGTGCGGGTAGGTGTCGAGCGTGATCGCGATCGTCGCATGTCCTCTCTCTGAGACGACCTTGGGGTAGCACGAGAGGTGACTAGAGCCGCACGGAGGGGTCGTCACGACGCTGAGTCATGCCCTCCAGAGTGAACGGCGCCGCGCGTGGTGCGTCTCTCGACTAGCGATGCGCGCAGGGCGCCTTGCTGGAGGCGGAGCGGCTCATGACGAGCACTGGCATTCTTGGATCGTTGCTTCGGGCGCTGATGCTTGCCATCGTCACGATCGTCGCGGCGGCTATTCTGGCGGCATGCGGCGTGGCGGGCGGCCAGAGCGGACTCCTCGATGGCAAGGTCACGCTGGGACCTATCTCACCGGTCGAGCGGGTCGGCGGCCCAGCCAACACCCGGCCCTATGCGGCGACCATCGACATCGAGACGCTTGCGGGTGACGTGGTCGCCTCGGTGCAGTCGGGCAACGATGGCACCTTCTCTGTGCGGCTCCAGGCCGGCAGCTACCGGCTCGTGCCGCGCTCCTCGAAGGGTCGGCCCTTCCCTCATGCCGCATCGTTGAACGCGACCGTGGTTGCCGACAGAACCTCCAAGGTCACGGTCGCGTACGACAGCGGCATCCGCTGAGGGCTCGCCGGGGTCCAGGGGACGGCGGGCGTGGTGGGCCTGGCGCATGGGCGCTGGCAGTCGGGACCCGCATCAGGACGCGTCCGCACTGCGTCGGCGCCTACGGGGGAGGGGCTGCACAGGGCCGACCTTCGCGGGCCCGGCACGTCATCGAGACCTCCAACATGATCAGCACGTATGGCTGAAGACGGGCCAGCACGAGGCTCTGCACCTGTCGCGGCAACGCCTGCTGGAGGCGTGCGCTCCGGGGTAGAATCGTCCGGAGTGGCTGCGATGGGGGTCGGTAGGGCGGCCCTCGCGGGTCCGGTTGGGAACAACGGCACCTTGGGGAGGCGGAAGCCATGGTGACATGGATCGGGGCGGCGGTCGCCATCTTCGCGATCGCCCTCGCGGGATCGGCACTCCTCACGCTGCAGCTCGTTCGCAAGGCGGAAGTTGACTACCCGCCCGCCGGCGGAAGCGTCTGCGTCGAGGGGGTGTGGCTCCACTACCTCGACCGGGGTCGGGGCCGGCCGGTCATCCTCATCCACGGCTTGAGAGGCTCAGCCTACGATTTCGAGGTCTCGATCAGCGAAGGCCTCGCTCGCGACCACCGCGTCATCGCGTTCGACCGCCCGGGCAATGGCTACAGCGATCGGCTACCCGACGACGGGCAGTCGCTGTTCGCCGAGGCCAGACAGCTTCACGCCGCCGCGCTGAAGCTGGGTCTGAAGCGGCCGCTGGTCGTCGGCTACTCGCTTGGCGCCGCCGTGGCCATCGCCTACGCGGATGCCTATCCCGAGGATGTGGCTGGAGTCGTCACCATAGCCGGTCACGTCATGCCCTGCCGAGCCCACGTCGGGCCACTCGCGTTCTTCGCCAGGCGTCCGCTGATCGCCGGCGTCTCGAGCAACACGCTACTGGTCCCGCTCGGCAGGATAGTGGGCCGGAGGCTCCTCAAGAAGGCCTGCTCGCCGCAGCCCGTGCCCTCCTCCTACGCGAAAGCCGCTCTCGCGATGGCGCTCAAGCCGCGCACGTTCCGCTACGCTCCTGGGGAGCTGTGTCGATCCGCCAGCGAGCTTCGCGTGCTGGCTCGGCGCTACGGCCGACTCCCGGTACACGTCACTGTGCTTGTGGGCCGCGGAGACGCTCTCGCGAGCGTCAACGAGGCCCGGTACTTCCACGAGCGTCTCGCACGGTCCACGCTCGTCGTGGTGCCCGACGGCGGACACGCCCTGCACGCGACCCATCCGGATGTCGTCGTAGCGGCAGTGCGGGGAGCCAGCGATCAAGGAGAGGACGGCCATCGTGGAAGTGATCGCCGGGGAACTCGCGGCCGCTTCGCGCCCACTCAGGATGAATCGTTGCTCGAGGTTCTGTCTTGATCACAGCGTCTGGAGATCTCACATACGGCTACGCAAGGTTTTCGCTGTGAGGCAGCGGGATAGGATTGGCGTGATCGATCGCGGGCGCTTTGTCGTGGCCGCGATTCCGGCAGTCGAGAAAGGGGTCGACAGCATGAGGTCCAAGGCCACTCTCTGGATGCTTCTCGGACCGGTGACGGCGATCATCACGGCTGTAGCCATGATGATCATGTTCATGGCGTTCCTGGCGTCGGCGCTGACGGTCGTGGCGGCCGCGGTGGCTGCCTACGTCAAGCGCGATGACTGGACGCTCCCGGCCTACCATTGGACTCGCGATCGCACTGGTCGCTGGCGCGTGACGCCGTGGTCCACTGAGGGCGCCGCCGAAGAGGCGCAGAAGGAGACAGCCGTCTAGAAGCCCCGCCCTAGGCTGTCCAGTCCCAGTTCAGCTGTTGCAGGTTCGTGTCTCGAAGAGCTCGATGGGGCGCCGGCCTCTGGTGCGGTAGCCGTGGTGGGCGCGATGGCGATTGTAGTCCTCGACGAACACGTCGAGATCGGCTTGCAGGGTGGCCAGCGAGGCGTAGCGCGCCCGGCGGAAGGCGATGCGGTAGAACTCGTGCAAGATGGTGCCCTGGAAGCGCTCGACGAAGCCGTTGCTCTGCGGCCGCCCGACACGGGTGCGGCGCTGGGCGATGCCGCGCCCGGCAAGGAAGACGGCGAGCAGGCGGCTGCGATACTCGTTGCCGTTGTCGGTGAGCACGCGCTCGGGGACGTGGCCGGCCGCGGCGCAGTCGGGCAGCACGCGCCCCTCGAGCAGGCGCACGACCGCCGCGGGCAGCTCGCCCACCGTGAGCAGCGCCCAGCCCACGGCCGAGAAGGCGTCGATCGCCGTCACCTGCCAGATCCTCCCGACGCCCTTGAGGTTGCCGACGTAGAAGGAGTCGAGGCAGAGCAGCTCCCCCGGCCGCGAGGCCTCGATGTGGCGCTCGAGGCGCCGGCGTCGTCCCTCGCAGAGCAGGCCCTGCTCGCCGAGCGCGAAGCCCTCGAGGGCGGCCAGGCGCCGCGAGCGCGAGCCGAGGCCGCGGCGGCGCAGCAGGCGCCAGACGCTCATGCGCGAGACGGCAAGCGCGCCGTAGCGCTCGCCGGCGAGCTCGTCGGCGATGCGCTGCGGCCCGTGCGTCGGGTGTGCGAGGGCGTAGGCGAGCACCGCCTGCTCGGCCTGCTGGCTGAGGCGTGCCCGGCCCCGCGCCGGGCGCCCCTGCTTGGGCGCAAGGCCGTCTGCGCCGTAGGCCAGGTAGCGGCGCAGCCAGCGGTAGTAGGTGGTGCGCGAGACGCCGGCGCGGCGGCAGGCCTCGCTGACGTTGCCGAGACGCGCCGCCTCGAGCAGCACCTGTCGCCGGAAACGCCAGACGATGGCATGATTGGTCATGGTGCACTCCTTCGCCCCGTTGCGGACACAACAGGGCAAGGGTGCACCTTCTTCGTGGGCTTCGACCAGGGTCACGCTGACCTCCAGGTGTCAACGCTAACCTGGGACAGGACACCCTAGGCGCGGTCGCTCAGGCTCCCGTGTCAGGCCTTGGTGGCCGTGAGCAGCCATTGCGTCTGCCCAGGGACCTCGTGAACGGCGAAGTCCCGCAGGCCTGCGGCTGCACACCAGCGCTGATAGTCCTCGTCGGCGTAGACGTCTCCGGCGCTCGTCGCGACGAGCATATTCACGGCGAAGAGCGACGAACGCAGGCCCTTGCCGCGGAGGAAGTCGAAGATCGCCAGGGCTCCTCCGGGGGCAAGGGCACCGGCGGCTCCTCTCACGACGACTGCGCATTCCTCGGATGACATCGAGTGGAAGAGATTGCCGCAATGGACGAGGTCGAAGTCCTGGGCTGGAATGCCCTGCGTCGCGTCGGCCTTGATCGTGGCGATGCCGGCCTCCGCGAGGTCATCCGCCATCAGGTCGATCACCTCGGGGAAGTCGAGCACCGTCACCTGCCAGCCGTGATGCTGGAAGGCGTGTGCCTGCGTGCCCGGCCCGCCGCCGATGTCGAGAACGCTCTTCGTTGCCGGGAACAATGCTGCGAGCTGATCGGCCAGTGGCCGTGCCCGCTCGAGAGCGCCGACGCGCATGGTACCGATGAACGCCCGCAGAGACTGCGCCGTGCGCTCAGCGTGCGCCGGGCCGCCGTGGCGCAGGACCTCGGGCAACTGCACCCATCGGGCGAGCAGGCTGTGGAAATGGAGCAGTCTGTCGCCGACGAAGGCCTCGTCGTTTGCATCCAGGAAAGCCCGGACGTCCGGCGCCACGACCACGCCGCCGGCCCGCTCTTCGAGATAGCCGGCGTCGACGAGCACGCGGACCACGCGCAGCGTGGCGCGCTCGTCCAGCGCCATGTTCCGGGCCACCTCCGCCGCCGGCCGTGGTCGCTCGAGGAGCGCCTCGATGAGGCCGACCTCGAGCGCCGCCATGAGGACCACCTGCGGCTGCCACTGGCCCGGGAAGAGATCTGTGTCGGTCGCCATTCCTCCTTGCTTCCCGCCGCCGCCTCAGGAGAATCGCCGCCCGTAGCCGGTGAGCGCTGCTGAACGGCCTTTCGCGTTAGGCGCAGGGCCGCGGCAGGTACCGTGTCGCGTGGAGAGTCCGCCGGGCCCGCATGCTGAACCATGAGTACTCTCGGCGGCTCGCCCGGACGACGCGCCGAGCCCGAACCCGAGGTTTGAGCGGTTCCACGAACGCTTTGGGTTCTGGGAGGGTCTGCTCCGCCGGTCGTGGTTCTGCAGCGGCAGACCAGCGATGCACCAGCGGACAGGGTTTACCATGGTGCCCATAGAGAGGGAGAGGTCATGGGACACGTAGCGAGCCTGGGGCACGCTCATCAAGATCTGGCGAAGCGATTGCTGCGAGGGCCCGTTGCCATGGTGGAGCCGCGGGATCCGGCCGCGAAACGAGCCTGGCGGGAGATCCTCGAGACCCTCTTCTCGCCCGACGATGCCGCACTTGCCGCTCGCCTGCCGGTCATTCCCGCCACCGTCGCGGACCTTGCCCGACGCACCGGCATGGACGCAGGCGGCCTCCGCGCCCGGCTTGAGGCGATGGCCGGCAAGGGGCTCGTCCTGGACCTGCACGATGCGCGGAGCGGCGCGACGACGTACATGCTCGCGCCTCCGGTCGTGGGCTTCTTCGAGCTCTCCATGATGCGCCTGAACGACGGACTGTCGAAGGCGCGCCTGGCCCGAGCCTACGAGGCCTACATGGCCGGTGACAGCGCGTTCGACGAGGAGGTTTCGGGTATCCCCACGCTCGTCAGCCGCACCCTCGTGCAGGAGACCGCCCTCTTCAACGACCTCCTGCCGGAGGTCCTCGACTGGGAGCGAGCCACCTCGTATGTGGAGAAGGCCGACTCCTTGGCCGTCACGAATTGCTTCTGCCGCCATATGGCAATGCACCTCGGCGCGGCGTGCGACTATCCCATGGAGACCTGCATGAGTCTGGGGGTAGCGGCCCGCTACCTCATCCGGCACGGCCATGCCAGGCAGATCAGCAGAGAGGAGGGACGCGAGCTCCTCGAGGCCGCTCGGGAGCACGGCCTCGTACACATCGCGGACAACGTGCAGCGGGAGCTGAGCTACATCTGCAGCTGCTGCGCATGTTGCTGCGTCGAGCTCCGTTCGGCTCAGAACGGCATGGCGGTGATGCAGCCAAGCGCCTTCCAACCCAGATTCGACCGTCATCGGTGCACCGGTTGCGGCGGATGTGTGCGGGCCTGTCCCGTTCAGGCCATCTCGCTCGTGCCCGAAGGCGCTCGTCCGAGCGACGGAGGCAAGGCCGCGACGCGCCTGCTCAGCGACGTCGACCTCGATCGCTGCCTCGGCTGCGGCGTCTGCGTCGAGGCGTGTCTCCAAGACACCTTGACGATGGTCCGGCGCCCGCGAGCGCCCCATGTCCCGCTGAACGCTGTTGAGTACCTCGCCAGACGGATGCTGGAGCGGGGGAGGCTGGCGGACCTGCTCGTGGACGGCACGGCGGGGCGAGGACCGGCGTTCGCCAACGCCGTCCTGGGGGCCATTCTGTCGCTGCCGCCTGCACAGAAGCTGCTCGCAAGCGAGCAGCTGCAATCGCGCTTCGTCAGGTTCGCCCTTGCTCGGCATCAGCTGCCCGCCGGGTGATGAGGATCGAGCACGCCCTGATGCCGCAGGGCGCTCGGGCAACGGCGCCACCGCAATCGAGAGAGGCTACGCCGGCAATACAACCCTCGCAGCATCACTGACACGACCCGTGAGGAGTAGCGCACCATGCTCATCGAGTTCAGGGACGTCAATGGGTCCCCGGTCTACATAAACCCGCATTATGTGATCGCCTTGCGCGAGGAGAAGCACTTCGGGCGTCCGGGTGTCGGCACGAGTAACGAGTATCGTGACACCCTCATTCTGACGACCAAGGGAGATTTCAACGTGCAGGACCCGCTCGACGTCGTAGCCCGCGAGATCAATCGAGCGTCCCAGGAGATGCTCGACCTGAAGCCTGCCGATGCCGCGACGATCGTCGTTCCACAGCCGCCGGACGCGGGGGCGTAGAAGACTGCCCGTCGAGGTGAGCTCCAGCCGACGAGGACTCGGGATACGAGAGGGAGGGACTTCATGGGGGAGCCTGCGGGCAAGTCGTCAGACTACGATGTCATCGTCGCGGGGTCGGGGCCGGCGGGTATCTCAGCCGCCATCAATGTGGCCAACCGCAAACGCACCGTGGCCCTGTTGGGCGGGCAGGCACCGTTCGGTCGTGTCCGTAAGGCGCACGCCATCGCGAACTACCCTGGCTTCACCTCGGTGAGCGGAGAGCAGCTGGCGGCGGCGTTCATGCGCCACCTCGACGAGTTCGACGTGCCGCTCATCGCAGAGAAGGTATCGAAGATCATCCGCGCCGACGACGAGTTCGTCGTCTTCAGCGAGCGGGAGGTCTACCACGCCCGCGCGGTGGTGCTCGCCACGGGAGTCTACCGCGAAGCGGAGATAGAGGGTGAGGAGGAACTCGTGGGTCAGGGGGTGAGCTACTGCGTGACCTGCGACGGCAGGCTGTTCGCGGGGCGACGGGCGGCCTTCATCAGCTACGCGCCCGAGGGTGAGGAGGAGGCATCGGCCCTCGCGGAGGACTACGGGGTCGCAGTCACCTACGTGCCCCTGTACCGGGGTGAGTACCGCCTCCCGGATGGCGTGGCCGTGCTGGCGGGAGCGCGACCGACACGACTGGCGCGAGGGGACGGCCACGTGCGAGTGTCGTTCCCCGACGAGGAGCTGCAGGTCGACGCGGTGTTCATCTACAAGAACAGCGTCTCTCCGCGCACCCTGCTCGAAGGCTTGGCCTCCGACGGCCGCCACGTGACCGTCGGCCGGCGCATGGAGACAAGCGTGTCCGGAGTCTTCGCGGCGGGGGACTGCACGGGAGAGCCGTACCAGACGGCGAAGGCCGTTGGCGAGGGTCAGGTCGCGGCGCTCGAAGCAGTGCGCTTCCTGCGGAAGCGGACGAGGATCGCGTCTCGCGACACGTCGTGAGAGCGCCAAGCGATCGCCGTCGTCTGGTGTGATCGGCGGGACTGACCAGCCTCCGTCCCGGTCGTTGCTATCGCTGCGAGCTGGCGTATGCTGGGCTCATGACCCCGCGTCAGGCGGGTCTCACTCCGCCGCCGAGGCCGCGACGGGGCGCACCGCGACCTGGGGGGTCGTGCCATGAAGACGTTTCCTCTCTCCCTCGTCCTCAGTGGTCTATTGATGCTCGCCCTGGGCGGAGCCGCCGCAGCCACTCCGCGCACGCCCTCGAACGTCAGCGAAACGAGCCCAGGTCCGGCCTCAAGCACGCTCGTCCCGGTCTGGGCCGCTCCAGCCGATGGGATCGCCCCGACCGTGAGCGCCCTCGCCCCAGTCTCCGCGCCCAACGACATCGACACGCCGGTCACGATCACCGGTTCTGGCTTCGCGGCCGTCATGGACGGCACCGGCACGATCGTGCTGACCGCGCCGACGGCCACTCTCAATGGCACGCCCCTGACCAACCTGACCTACGTCGACAGCACGACCCTGACCGCCACGGTGCCCTGGGGCATGGACCCCGGTCTCTACGCGCTCACTGTCGTCAACCCCGACGGCGGCTCCGGGCCTCTGCCCGGCGCCTTCACGGTCACGCAGGGCCTCGGCACGTGGAACGGCGGCGACCTCTACGGCGGCGACGTGCACCAGGTGCTCATGAAGCCCGGCGACCCGAAGACGCTTTACGCTCCGGCCTACGGGCTTCTCGGCCTGTTCCGCAGCACCGATGCCGGCGCGCACTGGACGCACGTCGGTCTCGCCCTCCCCCTCGGCAACTACAGGCTGGCCGTCGATCCGCAGCACCCGGACTGGCTCTGGGCCTTCAGCTTCAAGGGCGTGGAGGTGTCGAAGGACCAAGGCGACACCTGGACCCTGGTGATGAACAGCACCTGGCCCGACGGACGCCAGATCGACCACGGTCAGGTCTATCCCTCGCCCTCTGACCCGCAGGTGCTCTTCGTCGGCTCCTACCGCGAATCGCTCGAGAGCGGCACCAGCAGCGACGCAGAGGGACTCATCAGGTCTTCCGACGGCGGATCGACCTGGACGATCGTCAAGAGTCTGGACGGGGTCAGCGTCGAAGACGTGGCCTTCGAACCCGGCAGCACCTCCGAGATGGTGCTCCTGACCCGTGACGCGCGCGTCTACCACTCGAGCGACGCGGGCAAGACCTGGAGCCAGGTCGCCAGTCCCGCCGTCGCCAGCATCGGCTTCAACGAGACGCTCGCCTACAACCCCAACCACCCCGGCGAGGTGTGGATCGACTCGATGGTCCCCGACGCGGTCTTCAAGAGCACGGACGCGGCCCTCTCCGGCTGGCAGGACGTGACCCCGCCTTACAGCCTGAACACCGGCATCACCTTCGTGGCCCCAGACTCAGTGTACCTCTCTCACTGGACCTCGAACGACGACGCGGCCGGGGCCGACTGGCAGCCGTTCGGTCCGCTCACGGGCAACACGGCGCCGCTCTTCGACCCGGCTCCCAGCCAGGTCGGCTACGTCGGGGACAGCACCTACGGGGTACAGAAGACCACTGACGGCGGGCAGACCTGGCAGAGCGCAGACCAGGGTCTCGCAGGGATGACCTGCAGCTCCATGGACGTCTCGCCCAGCGACTCGCTGCGGGTCTTCGCCACCTTCGGCAACTGGCCAGGCGTCTATCGCAGCGAGGACGGCGCCGACACCTGGTCCTATCAGCAGGCCAGCTCAGACTACGCCAGCATGACCGTCGTGCGCGCCGACCCGACCGACGGCAAGGTCGTCTACGCGGTGAGTCACACCGACGTCTACAGGAGCACGGACGGCGGCGACACCTGGCTCGACCTCGGCTGGAATGCGCCCTCGCCGGCGCCGGACGGGGCGGTCCTCTGGGTCATGGCAGCCGACCCGTTCCAGGCTGGCCATCTGCTGGTCGCGCTCGATACCGGTGCCTACCTCACTGGTCCCGGCTACCTCTACGCGAGCAGCGACTCCGGCACCTCGTGGCAGCCTGTCTCCATGCCGTCCGTGGCGCGGATCACCGACATCGCCTTCGACCCCAGGACTCCGGGGCTGGCCTACGTCGTGACCGGAGGTGCCGGGAGTACGACCCCAGGCACGGGGATCTACAAGAGCACCGACGACGGAACGAACTGGGCCCGGATCGATGACCGCACGACTGGCATGCGGGGCTCGCAGACGATCGCCATCGCCACCCATCCCCGGCACATGCTGTTCGTCGCGGCCCAGACCGGGGCCTACCGTTCCCTCGACGGCGGCGCGACGTGGCAGCGGACGCAGGGCTCGCCCGGCAACCGCTACCTGTTCGCCGGCGGCGACTCCACCCGCCTCTACGCCGCCGATTCGAGCGGCCTCTACTTCTCGAGCGACGGAGGAGACAGATGGACGCGGGCTGCAGGGCTCCTCGGTCGGCTCCAGATCCTGGCCCTGGGCTCCGCCGCCGTGAGCGACCACACGGTCCTCTACGCAGCCACTTCCGGCGGACTGGCAGCAGCGAGCAGCGGTTCGGCCCGGACTGCCCTCGCCGCGACCACCACGGTGAACGCCGGCATCTACCGCAGGGTCATCGTGCCGGTGCCCACGCTGTCGCTCAAGCTGAGCGGCCTCACGAGCGGCGCCTTCAGGCTCGGCAAGCGCCTGACGGCCACAGGCAAGGTGACCCCCACCAGCCTCGCCGGCCGCATCAAGGTCACGTTCACGGTGCAGCGACTCTACAGCGGCAAGTGGCACCCAGTACCGGTGTCCACGGCCACAGCCAAGATCGGCACAAACGGCGTCTACAGCTGGACGACCTTCAAGCCGACCAGGCGGGGCAGCTACCGCGTGCGGGCGACGCTCGCCAAGACGAACAGGACCGCCGCCGCGGTCACGACGACGTGGCGCAGGTTCGCGGTGAAGTAGTCGGTCCGACAAGGTTCCCCACACGGAAGGCCGAGCTTCGTAGCGGCGGCGAACTGCAGCCACCCGAGGGTGACGACCTAGCCGTGCTTGAGAGCGGTCACTGCGGATTGGCTGCTGGCGACACGGGCAAGTGCCCGGTCACCGGCAACCCGCGCGCACTCGGCTCTCGCAGACTGCCCGCGCCCTATCTCCTACCATGGTGGTACAGCCATGCGCAGTCGGCAGCCTCATCGGGGTCTTCTCCAGGCTGCCGAATGCGAGTGAGGCACGCGGGATCGAGGTCCACGATGACCGGCGTGACGTGAAACGTTTGCTCCTCATAGTCTTCGGCTTCCGTCCTCGCGATCTGCCTCTTCGCCTTCTTCGCTATTGACCGGGGTCACGCCGAGAGGAAGGGCGACTTGCTGCATGTGTGGGCCGGCGCGAAGCCGCAGGTCGGCGAGGGGATGTACTCCAGCAGAAGCCTCCCTGGGAGGCGCATCGAGCAGAACGCCACCAGGCAGGTGGCCGCACTGTGCCTGCAACGGTGACGATTGAACGGCTGAGGTGACAACCCATTGTGAGGGCGCCGCACAGGAGGGTGCGACCCCGTTACAAGGGAGGTTCGCCATGCCGCAGTTCGTCATACTCTCCAACCTGACCGCCAAGGGGCTGGCCGAGATCAAGAACGGGCCGGCGCGGTACGAAGCGGTCGTCAAGGGGATCGAAGCCGCCGGCGGCAAGGTGCTCAGCTTCCATGCCACGATGGGTGCCTACGACTACGTACTTGTGGCCGAGGGTCCGAGCGACGAGTTCGCGGCCCTGATGTCGATGTCGACCGCCGCTCAGGGCTACGTCACGACGCAGACGCTCCGCGCCTTCACGCCCGAAGAGTTCGCCGGCCTTGTGAGCCAACTGCCCTGACGGCGAGCGGTCACAGGCCGACCAGGCGGCGGGGACAACACACGCCCTAGCCGCGTTCGGGAGCGTCAAGGCACGCTCGTCCTGCTTGGCTGTCTCGCGTGCGTTCTCAGGAGGCGCGACCGGCATCTCATGCTCGGGCCGTAGGAGGCCCGCCGCCCTCACGGGCAGCGGGCCTCTACGGTGGCCGGCAACTTGCCCGCACCGCGATCAGCGCCGCCGCCTCTCCTGCAGCGTCGGGAGGGCGTGGGAGGAGGTCCAAAGAGGTGACGGCCGGGAACCATGAAGGCACAGTGCGCGGGCGCACCGGCACCGCGGAGTTGTTCGACTACCTGGTGGTGGCCGACGAGGGCCGGCTCAACTGGCGGCGGGAGGTCGCATGAGAAGACTGTCGAGGACCGACAACCTGCGCCTCGGCATCATCCTCATGGTGACCGGGATCATCGCCCTCGCACACGCGCTGCTCTCGAGCAGCCACCATCTGGGCACGCGGCCCACCTTCATCACCGGCATCGTGCTCGTCGTCCTTGGTCTGCCGTTCCTGGTCGCGGCACTGCGCTCTCACAGCGAGGCTAGCTGAAGCATGAACATGCTCATCTAGCTGGGCAAGCGGATCCTTGGCCTGCGCGACGCCCCGGTTGAAAGAGACGACTGTAGCGTGGTCGACCGCCGGCTTGCCCACCTCAAGGGCACTGGCTGGGGCTCGCCCGGGGTGTGGGCCACGGGGGAGCGTCGTGGGCGCCGCGGGTACAAGTGCGGCAAGACTGCGCGTCAGCAGCACCCGCGACCTAAGGGGAAGTCATGAACTCATCATTCGCCGACACTCGCTCGTCTCTCCGCGCCCGTTCGCCACGCCACGCCTGGCCCGCTCGCATGCTCCTCGTCTTCCTGCTCTCCGGCCTCGTGGTGCTTGCCGTCGCGCCGGTCACGGCTGGCGCCGCCACGATCACGCCGCACGGCACGCTCACGCTGAACTGGGACCGAGCCGATCTGGCCAACGTGCAGCTTGCCAACGGTGTGTTCCTGGAGCCGATCACGCCGATGGCACTCACGCCGATCAGTCATACCGTGAGACTGACCTCGACCATCTCCGGAGTCTCGTTCCAGACCGCCTCGCCGTACTGGGGCCCGGTCAGGTTCCGGGGCGGCGTCCGCTTCCTGAAGCTCACGCCGGCCGCCACCTGGACGCAGGTCACGGTGACCAAGCTCACGTTCAACGTCAAGACCCAGAGCGTGAGGGCTTCGATCAACGGCCAGCCTCTCGTCGCCTTTGCCGGCGTCAACGAGATGGGCATGACCGACCACGTGTTCTCGTCGCACGGCCACAAGTACGTGCGCATCCAGGGGGCGTCGCTCTCCTACACGCCGCAATCGGCGGCCGCGCTGAAGGCGGCCTTCGGCTACACGGTGCCCGACGCGCCGCAGCCCTTCGCCTCCCTCACCGAGGTCATCCGGCTGAACTAGAGGTAACGGGGTGCAGAGGTCAGGTGAACCTGTGCGCCGAACCGGCCCGAAAAGCGTCGGGAAGGCGGAGGGGTCGCAGACCCCTCCGCCTTCCACTTGCCAGCGCTTCAGTTCAGCTCGATCAGCAGCTTGTCGAGGGCTGCGTAGCTTGCGTTCAGGCCGCCCTCCATGCCCGAGCTCAGCATGCCGTCGCGCTCCTCGGTCGTGTGGAACAGCGACGTCGTCACGATCTTCGTGCGGCCGTCGCCGAGATCCTCGAACGTCGCGGTGTTGATGGCGACGTAGCCCGGCATCCCGTCCCACTCGAACGTCTGCACGAGGCGCTCCTGCGGCGTCACCTCACGGAACCGTCCTTCGAAGCCGGAGACACCTTCGGGGCCGTGCTCGACAAAGCGCCAGTGGCCGCCGCGCTCCACCTCGAAGCGCTCGATGTCCAACTTGTTGCCGCGGCCCCACCACCGCGCGACCTGTTCCGGGTCGGTGAAGGCGCGCCACACGCGCTCCCGCGGCGCAGCGAAGACGCGCTCGATGCGGATCTCGCGCGGGGCGGGTGTGGTGACGACTGCCGCTCCCGTCGGCGCCGGTTCAGACCGCTTGAGCGATGTACTCATGACTGGGATCCTTTCTCCTCTTCCAGGAAGTCGCCGAGCCGGTCGAGGCGTGCTTCCAGCATCTCCCGGTAGGCGGCGATCCAGGTCGTCTCGTCGTCGAGCCCACGTGGCCCCAGCCTGCAGGACCGCACCCGGCCGACCTTCTCGGTGGTCACCAGCCCCGCCTGCTCGAGGATCCGCACGTGCTTCGTGATGCCGGTGAGCGTCATCGCGAAGGTCGCGGCGAGCTCGCTGATCGAGGCGTTGCTCTGGCCCAGACGCTCCAGGATGCCCCGGCGCGTGGGGTCGGAGAGTGCCGCGAATGTCGAGTCGAGTCGGGGGCTATACTGAACCATATAGTTCAGTATTCTCCCGTCCTCGGACGTCGCAAACATGCAGCCTCGCTTCCCTCAGAGCGGGAGCGACTGGGGTCTGGCCGCCGCGCAGGCGGCGTCGCTAGGCGCCGAACCTCCGGACCGCGCGAGCGTGGGCCTTGGCGGCTTCGTGCTCGCGGTCCCGGGGCGCGGCGGTGGTCACGAGCGATCCGAGGAGCGTCGTGGATGCCTCGGCGACGTCGTCGACCGCGCGACGGAACGCCGCCTCGTTCGCGGCGGACGGGCTCGTGAAGCCGCTGATCTTCCTCACGAACTGAAGCGCGGCGGCGTGGATCTCCTCGTCGGTCGCCGGTGGCTCGAAGTTGTAGAGCGTTCTGATGTTCCTGCACACGGTCCTCACCTCGTCCAAAGAGTGCCCGTGCACGCCCTGTGACACTCACTTGTGCCGCGAGGCGCACGCCCGTCAGCGAGTTCTGGTGCAAGGGCTACCGTGTCGGCCGGCAAGGCCGCCAGGGTCACGATCACGTAGGACAGCGGCATCCGTTGGTTTCGTCAGCGCGCGCGCAGGAATCCGGTCGGCTAGAGCTTGGCCGCCTCGAAGACCAGCGATCTGCCGCCCTGCTGGTCGAACAGAGTGAGCCGGTTGCCGCTCCGCTCGAAGGACCTCGCCTCACCGAGGAGCGTGAGATAGTTCCGCTCGGCTCCCATGTCGGGCCCGGTCCCGCCCATCGCACCGACGGCCAGGTCCCCCACCGAGAACGCGTGGCCAGGATCCGCTGTGTATGGGCCTCCGTAGGCGTTGACGGCCGAGGTCCCGGAGATCCTGCCGTCCGCGAACCTCGCGGTGATCGTGAACCCTCTGGGGTCGAGGGAACTCGTCTGCCATGCGACGAGGCGCCATGCGCTGCCGTCGAGCACATGGGTGTCGCCGCCGGGACTCCCGCATCCGGCCGTGCCGAGCGCCGCAGCCGCGAGGACCAGGGCCACCAACAACGTGGAAAGGCGCGCACTCATGGGGGACCTTTCAAGCTCGACGGTGCTATCTCAAGTGACGTCGGGCAGCGTTCGGCGGTTCGCCGGAGGGCGGGTCGGCGCCGGCGAGACGAAGGCGACCGAGGCGCGCTTTGTCGCCTTGGGCGCTTTCGTCGCGTCGACAACGCTAGCGGCGGCTGATGCGGGGTACCTATGGCCACGACGCGTGACGCACGTTCGTCACGGGTCAAGCAAGCCCGAGTAGTGTGAAGGGCCACCATGCATTCCGACTGCAGGAGCAGGTGTGATGAAGACCGACGCGACGCGTAGCTCGAACCCCTCTCGGCTGATCAGCGACAAGATCGCCTCCCTGGGCGACTGGCGCGGCCAGACGCTTGCCCGGCTGCGAGACCTGATCCACGAAGCCGACTCCGACATCGCCGAGGACTGGAAGTGGGGGACGGCGGTCTGGGCACATGACGGCCTGGTCTGCAGCGCCGCCGCCTTCAAGGACCACGTGAAGCTCAGCTTCTTCAAGGGCGCTTCTCTGGACGATCCGCACGGTCTCTTCAACGCCGGTCTTGAGGCCAAGGCGACGCGTGCCATCGACATTGGCGAAGCCGGCTTGGTCGACGAGTCCGCCCTGAAGGACCTGGTTCGCGCTGCTGTGGTGTACAACAGTTCCTCGGCGACGAGGAGCTAGGGGAGCTCGCCGACCCCTGATCGTCCGGCAGCAGCCGCAGCGCGCCAGACATGCCTGCCGAGCAGCCCGATCGAGGATGATGTGGCGATGCTCTCCATCAAGCTCCTGGAACCCGGCGATGAGGGTGTTCTGGCCGTCCTCGCCGCCGACGCCGCGGACTTCGGGCTCTCCGATAGCGGGGAGCCACTCCCGGCGCTGACTGATCGACAGTCGGCGCGGTATCTCAGCGACTCGTCCGTGGTCCATTGGGCCGCGTTCGATGGCGGTGAGGTCGTGGGCAGCCTCGTTACCATCGCCTTGCCCCTGCCGGTCTCCCCGGGCGCAGAGCTGCTGCTCTATGAGATCGGCGTGCGCCGGTCGCGGCGCAGGCACGGGGTGGGCACCGCCTTGGTCCGGCGCATGGACGCGTGGATGGTCGCGCATTGCATCAGCACCGTGTGGGTGCTGGCAGATGGCGAGGACGCGCGAACCTTCTACGCGTCCTGCGGCTTCGTCACGGAGCATCCCGCGCCCGCGTACATGGTGCGTTCCGTTCGTGCTTGCGACTGAGAAGTACCGAAGTCTTCTTGGCCGAGCGGAGGTGGTCGGGGCGCGTCATCCGCTTTGGGCGATGTCGGCCGCGCAGAGAGGCGCTGATCGTGGAGAGACCCCGCCTCACCATGTGAGGCAGAAGGGGCGGGAGGCGCTATCGGCCTCCCGCCCCCTTCTACTCGCTCGGTCGTCCGGGATACACGGACGACTGCCGGTCTACTCCACCACAGTGGTGCGCCCGTTCTCGCGACGGAAGGCGGGCTGAGGTTGCGGCCGGAAGGCAGGCGCGGGGGCGGCGCCGGGCAGGTGCCTGGTGGGCGCGTGCCCCTCGACGGCCACGTTCGGCAGCCACTCGAGCCAGCGCGGCAGGTACCAGTTGCGGTCGCCGAGCAGTTCCATCGAGGCCGGCACGATGATGCTGCGCACCACGGTGGCGTCGATCAGGACCGCGACCGCGAGGCCGAAGCCCATCTGCTGGAACATGACCAGCTCGCCGGTGGCCATGCCGCCGAACACGCAGACCATGATGGCGGCGGCGCCGGTGATGATGCTCCCGGTGCGGCCCAGGCCGTAGCCGACCGCCTCGCGGGTGTCCCCCGTCTGGTCATAGCGCTCCTTGATGCGGCTGAGCAGGAAGACCTGGTAGTCCATCGAGAGCCCGAACAGCAGGCTGAAGAGGAAGAGCGGCACCCAGGCCTCGATCGTGTCGACCTGCGTGAGGCCGAGCAGCGAGGCGCCGATGCCCTTCTGGAAGACGAGGACCATCAGGCCGTAGGCGGCGCCGACGGACAGCAGGTTCATGGCGATCGCCTGCGCCGGTATGACGATGCTGCGGAAGGCGACGAGCAGGAGCACGAAGCTCAGGCTGAGGACGACGGCCAGCGCGACCGGCATCCACGTGTCGAAGAAGCCAAGGTAGTCGACGACGCCGGCCGTGTTGCCCGTCACGTAGATCTTGGCCGACGTACCGTCGACGGCCGCCGGCACGATGTCGCTGCGCAGGTGCCTGACGAGGGACTGCGTCGCCTCGCCGGCGGGATCGCCCGCCAGCATCGTGGTGACGAGGGTCAGGTCGCCGGTCTTGTTGGCGGTGACCTGCGCGGGACCGAAGCGCCCGTCGGCCTTCATCGCCGCCTGCAGGCGGCCGACCGCCTGCTTGACGTCAGGCGAGGTCACCTGGCCGTCGACCACGATCATCAGCGGGTTGGCCTTGCCGAGTGAGAAGTCACGGTCGAGGGTGTCCCAGCCCTGCTTGGCGTACTCACTGCCGGGCAGATGTGCGGCGCTGGCGGTGTTGTTGCCCTTCTTCATGACGACCACCGGGGCGGCCACCACGAGCAGCGCCACGACCGCCACCGTGAGCCACACCACCGGGCGGCGCATGATGCTGTGGGCAAGGCGCTCCCAGAGGCCGCCGGAGCCGCTGGCGCGCTTGAGCGCGAGTTTGCCGACGAACGGCACCCGCAGGGCGTTGATGCGGTCGCCGAGCAGGCTCAGGAGGGCCGGCAGCAGGATCAGCGCCGTGAGCAGCGTGGTGACGACGACGAGCATGACGCCCACGCCCATGCTGATCATGATGTCGAGCGGGATGATGACCATGCCGGACATGGCCAGCACGACGGTCATGCCACTGAAGAAGATGGCGCGGTTGGCGGTGGCGCCGGTGGCGGCGATGGCGTCGACCTTCTCCAGGCCGCGGCCGCGCTCCTCGCGGTACCGACTGATGACGAACAGCGTGTAGTCGATGCCGACGGCCAGACCCATCATGGTCAGGATGTTCAGCACGAAGGTGTTCATCGGGTAGACCTGGCCGATCAGAGCGGTGAGCGCCAGGGCCAGGACGATGCTGATGACGCTCAGCACCAGCGGCATGAACGCGGCGAGCACGGCACCGAAGACGATGAGCAGCACGATGAGCGCGGCGGGGATGCCGAAGATCTCGCCGCGCTGCAGGTCCTTCTCGGCCAGCTTGGTGAACATCTCGTTGATGCTGGCGTCGCCGGTCTGGGCCACGGTGAACCCCTGACGCCTGCGCCGCGACGACTGTCTCGTGGAGCTTGTCCACGTTCTTGAGCGCGTCGTCCATCTTGCCGGCCATGACTACCGGGATCAGGGTCGAGTGCTTGTCCTTCGAGACGGCTGTGGGATCGTTCGTCTGATAGAAGGTCGCCACACTGGCGATGACGTTCGGCCCGAGGGCCTTGATCTTGGCGGCGACGTCTGTGACGTAGGCCTTGAAGGCAGCGTCGTCGACGGTGCGCGTGGCGGACCGCACGATCACGAAGTCGGTGACCTTCTGCGGGCCCGTCAGTCGCTGCTGGAGCAGCTCCTGGCCGACCAGGCTGTCCGGCTTGGCGGCGCGGAACTTCATCTCCGAGGTGAGGCCGCTGCCGAGGAGCGAGCCGACGGCGAGCACGGCCAGGACGACGAGCACCGCCCAGAGGCCGATCGTCCGCCAGGGGTGCAGTGCGCTCGTGCGCGCCAGGCGCTCGGTGAGGCCGCTGCTCCTGCCGGCCCCCGTCTTCCCCTTGTCCCTAAGCTGCGACATGACCACCCTCCAACCTCGATGTCCTTGACTGGATGTTGCGGTACCAGGCGATCGCCCAGCGCATGCCGATGTCGTCGTCATCCGGCTGCCCAAGGTGCGGCTGCAGCTCCCAGGCCTGGTCGGCGAGCACCCCATGATCTCGGGGACCGCCGCGAAGCACTGGTCCCGGCCTGTGGATCGTGCTGGCCCATGAGCTGGCGCGAACGGCGCTCGACTTGTTCATGACAGACCCCCTGTCGTCTCACCAGTAGTCTTTGGGCGGGGCCGCAGGACGCCGACGACGACGTCGGGTGCGTCCACCTTGCTGACGAACTCGTCGGCGCCGGCCGCCAGGGCGGCGGGGCGCATCTCCGGACGCAGCCCGATGACGACGATGCGCAGACCCGGCGAACAGGCGCGCAGGCCCGCGAGCACGGATGCGGACTGGGCCAGCAGGTCCCAGTCCACGATCGCGAGATCCGGGCGGTGCGCCCGCAGCTGGCGCTGCAACGTCTGGAGCGTTCTGGCTTCGCCGACCACCTGCATGCCGAGGCCCTGTGTCACCAGGTCGCGAAGCGCGTCCCGGACCGTGGGCTGTCCCTCGGCCAGGACCGTTCGCATGCAGCCTGGTTGTTCTCCTGTGGCTCCCATTGCAGCCACAGCGTAGGCCTGGGACCCTCTCGCACGCGCCCGCCACGCGGTGAGACTTGCGCCTGACAGATCGGCGAGTCTTGAGCCTGGCCAGGTGGTCAGGTGGATCGTCGGCGGCCGATACGCCGCGTCGCCTTTCCTGAGGCCGTGATTCCCAGTATCCTGTGGAATTGGAGTGAGGGGAGACACGATAGTGGCCCACCATGCCATCAAGGTCATGATCGTCGATGACCATGCAGTCGTGCGCAGCGGGCTCTCAGCCTTCCTGCTGGCGTTCGACGACCTCGAGCACGTGGGCGACGCCACCGGAGGCGCTGACGCTGTCAGCAAGTGCGTCTCCCTGCGGCCAGACGTGGTGCTCATGGACCTCGTCATGCCGGAGGTGGACGGCGCCGAGGCGACCCGCCGCATCAAGGAGGCGTGCCCCGAGGTCCAGGTGATCGCCCTCACCAGCTACAAGGAGGACGACCTGGTCCAGGGCGCGCTCAAGGCGGGCGCCCTCAGCTACCTGCTGAAGAACGTGTCGGCCGACGAGCTCGCGGGCGCCATCCGGGCGGCCTATGCAGGCCGTCGCACCCTGGCGCCCGAGGCCGCCGAGGTGCTGATCAAGGCGGCGACGGAGCCGCCGGAGGAAGACGGGCTCACCAGTCGGGAGCTCGAGATCCTCGAGCTGATGGTGGCGGGGGACAGCAACCCCGACATCGCCGAGAAGCTCTTCGTGAGCCGCTCCACGGTCAAGTTCCACGTCAGCAACATCCTCATGAAGCTGGGAGCGGCCACGCGCACGGAGGCGGTCGCCATCGCCCTGCAGCGGAAGCTGGTGCAATGAGCCTCGCGCGCCGACGCGTCCTCGTGGCCCTGGCCGGCGCGCTGGCGTTGGGCGTCGCCGGGCCTTCTGCTCACCGCCTGCGGCAGTTCGCCCGCCCCGGTCGAGACGTCCGCGCCCGCCAAGGTCTCGCTGCAGCTCAACTGGTTCCACGAGGCCGAGTTCGCCGGGTACTACGTCGCCGCGGCCAGGGGCTTCTACAAGGCGAACGGCCTGAACGTCGACATCCGCGAAGGGGGTCCGGGCGATCCCGCGGTCAACCATGTGCTGGACAAGTCGGCAACGTTCGCCATCTCCTCCTTCGGGGAGCTGAAGGACCTCGTGGCCCAGCGCAAGCCGGTCACGGCAGTCATGGCCGCCTTCCAGATACCGCCGCTCGTCATCTTCTCGCTTGCAGAGTCGGGCATCGCGAAGCCTGCCGACCTGGCGGGGAAGCGAGTGGGCATCACGACCGACTACTGGAAGGGCGTGCTCGAGGAGACTCTCAAAGCGGCCGGCGTCGACCCGTCCACGGTCAAGACCGTCAAGGTCGACGCGGAAGATCTGCAGGCTCTCTACGACCACCGCGTCGACGCCTGGCTCGGCTATGCGCAGGACGAGCCGATCCAGGCGGAGATGGCCGGCCACCCGGTGCGCACCATCTTCCCCGCCGACTATGGCGTAGGCGGCTACGAGGGCCTTGTGCTCGTCAACGACAGCACCGTCAAGGCCGACCCCCAGCTTGTCCGGCGGTTCGTGCGGGCCAGCCAGCAGGGCTGGCGCTACGCCGTGGAACACCCGGACGAGGCGGCGCAGATCCTCCTCAAGTGGGCGCCGAAGCCCGGCTTGGCCTTCCAGAAGCTGGCGGTACGTGCCGTGGGCCCCCTGGTGGACACGCCCCAGGCCGCGATCGGCTGGATCGACGAGGCGCGGTGGCGCCAGCTCATGGGAGCTGGCTACGACCGCGCCCACCCGGGCTACACCATGACCTACCTCGCGCCCGGGCCCTGACCGGGCCCTCGGCCGCGCCCGCGCCCATGCGTCCGACCCTCGACTAGCGGAAGGCCTTGTCATGCGCTTCAGGCTCCCCGGGTCATGGACGATCAGGAACAGACTTCTCCTCTACTGCGTGTTCATCGTGGCGTTCACGGCGATCGCCATCAGCATCGTCACCGCGCTCCTCGTGTCCCGCGACGCGCATGACCGCGTGGTCGGCCAGCTGGAGTCGGTCGCGACGCTGAAGCAGCAGGAGGTCGATTCCTGGGTCGGAGGGTTGCGGCTGAACCTCGACATCGTGCTGTCAGCCGAGGAGATCTCCGCGGACCTGCACACGCTCACCCAGGCCGCTCCGACCTCGGCCGCCTACCAGGCGGCCCACGCTCGGGTCCTGCGCCGGTTCACCTGGGCCGCCAAGCGCATGGGCCTCTTCGAGGAGCTCTTCTTCATGGGGCCGAAGGGCGAGGTCCTGCTGTCGACGGAGAGAGGCCACGAGCAGCAGCAGCTCGGGATGAACGACTACTTCACCGAGGGGATGCGCAACGAGTTCATCCAGGAGCCCTCCTATTCGCTCTCGCTCAACAAGATGACGGTCGTCGCCAGCTGTCCCGTCACCTATCACGACGCCGCTATCGGCGTACTGGCCGGGCGGGCGAATCTGGAGAGCCTCAACGCGCTCATGGTCGGCCGGGCTGGGCTGGGTCAGACCGGCGAGACGTACCTCATCGGCTCCAACCACCGTCTGCTGACCGACCTTCGCCGACCTGGCTACTCCATCCCCGATACGTACATCCGCACCGCGGGTTCCACCCAGGCGGTCGACAGGACCAGATCCGGTTTCGCCACGTATCAGGGCTATGCCGGCGTCACGGTGATCGGAGTGTACAAGTGGATACCGGGATTGAAGGTGGGGCTGCTGGCGGAGCAGGGCGAGGCCGAAGCGCTGCACGCCACGCAGCTGGCCCTGTGGACCGCCGGAGGCGTGGCGCTGGTCGCCGCGCTCCTCGCCATCCTCGTCGGGATCGTCCTCATCCGCAGCATCGTGCGTCCGCTGTCGGAGCTTGGCGACACCGCGAGCCTGATCGCCGATGGAGATCTGGACCTCGAGGCGCCGGTCAGGCGCAACGACGAGATCGGCAAGCTCGCCCACGCGTTCAACCGCATGACCCACCGGCTTCGCGACCTGGTGCGCAGCCTGGAGAAGCGCACCCATCACCTGCGCGCCATCAACGAAGCGGGACGGCAGATCAGCTCGATCCTCGACCTCGACGAGTTGCTGCCCTACGTCGCGGGCTCGCTCCTGCGGACCTTCGACTACGACAGCGTCCGCATCCTCCTTCTCGCAGAGGAAGGGTCGGCGCAGCTGCTCTCGTGCAGCCGGGGCGCGACTGAGGAGCGGTGCGACATGGAGGTCGCCGATCTCGGCCGGCTGCCGGCGGTGGCAGTCGGTCGTACGGACGGGCGAACCGCTCCTGGAGAACGAGCCACAGCGCGAGGGCGGGCAGACGTCTCAAGAGGAGCCTGAGAAGGGATCCCTCTCCGAGATCGCCGTGCCGATCCGCGTGGGCGCCAGCCTCGCCGGCGTGCTCGACATCACGTCGCGCAGCCCCCATCCCCTGGACGAGCAGGACCTGTTCGCGATCACGACGCTGGCCGACCAGCTGGCGATCGCCGTGGAGAACACGCGGCTGTACCAGAACGCGCGCGAGCTGGCCGCCGCCAAGGAGCGGCAGCGGCTCGCGCGCGACCTGCACGATGCCGTCAGCCAGACCCTGTTCTCCGTGAGCTTGACGGCCGAGGTCCTGCCCCGCATCTACGAGCGCGACCCCGAACAGGGCAGGCAACGGCTGGAGGAGCTGCGGCAGCTGACACGAGGGGCCTTGGCCGAGATGCGCATGCTGCTGCTCGAGCTGCGGCCGGCGGCGCTCGCCGAGACGAGCCTTCCCGACCTGCTCCGCCAGCTGGGTGAGGCCGTGGTGGGGCGAGCGCGCATCCCCGTCGAACTCGCTGTCGACAGTACGCGGGAACTGCCGCCCGAGGTGGCCGTTGCCATGTACCGCATCGCCCAGGAAGCGCTCAACAACGTCGTCAAGCACGCAGGGGCCGAACAGGTCCTCGTGAGCCTGCGCGACGGTCATGACGATGGGGGCGACCTGCTCGAGCTGGTCATCACCGACGACGGCTGTGGCTTCGATGTGACGGCCGGGTCGTCCGGCCGCCTCGGGCTCGTCATCATGGCCGAGCGGGCCGAGTCGATCGGGGCGCGGCTCGAGCTGTCGTCGAGCGACGACGGCACCTGTGTCCGCGCCGTCTGGCGCCCGTAGACGCCGCCCCCTGCCCGTCTGACCAGGGCAAAGACTCCCCGCATCAGCAGGTCAGGATCTCCCCCGATGGCCGGCGCGCCCGCCCCACCCCCAGGGCCACACTTGAGCCACGACCACATCGGTGACCCGAGGGAGCAGCGGAGGGGTGGGAGCCATGAGGACCGGGGCAGTCAAGGGGAAGATGGAGACCACAGTCGATCCCACCCCGCGCCACATGGCGGCTACTGTCACGGCCACGAGGGGCAGCACCCCTGGTCTCGTGGCCGTCGGGGCCGCCGGCAGCGATACCAGCCGTGGGCGGCGGCAGCGCGCCGACGCGTTCCGGCGCCGGTTCGCGGCTCGGCCGTCATCGGCTACTGTGCTGCGCGAGGCTCTCACGACCTATCTGACCGCGAACGACGTCGACGATGCTGCCACGCGACTGATCGTGCTCTGCGCCGACGAAGCGCTCATCAACGCGGTCGCGCACGCGCCGGGCAGCCCCGTGGGCGTCTTCGCCGACCTGCGCGACGACCATTTCACGCTCGACGTCAGCGACGGGGGACCAGGCTTCGACCCGTCGCAGATCGACAGTGACGCGGAGCCCGACCTGATGGGCGAGCACGGACGCGGGCTGTTCCTGATCAGCAACCTCATGGACGACCTGGAGATCCTCTCCGACGAACACGGCACGACGCTTCACATGGAACGGGACTTGCCCGGCGTCCGCCGCTAGCCTCGTCGGCACCGCGGCGATCTCGGAGCGACCGGCGCCCGCCCCAGGACGTGCCGCCCAAGGTGTATACTAAAAAAGTCAGACCGACGCGGCTTCACACGATGGCACGCTGGCCCCAAGGCCGAGGCGAGGAGTGCCAGGGTGAAGGTCCCGCTGGAGTGGGTCTGGGAGAACGACCCCAAGCGACTCCCCGATGACGACCATGCACGCTGCATCGCCGCGCCCGGCGAGCGCATCCTCGCCTGCGGCGCGCAACGCTTCACGCTGACGACGCGCCCCTGTACTCACCTCTCCGAGTCATCTCGCGGGCGTAGCGCGGTGTCGTTCTCGACGCTGCAGATGGAGTACCTCGGCCGCGACTGGGCGCGTGGCCTCGCGCAGAAGTCCTGGGGCGGTGATCCGTTCGCCAGCGGGCCGCTCGGCGGCGAGGCCCAGCAGGCGGCCGGCCTCGCCCTGCTCGCCACTTTGACCGGTGCCCTGGCGGCGGGCTTGGCGGTTCGCGGCGGGCCGTGGTCACCGTCTCAGGCCGAGTGTGACGGCATAGGGCAGCCCCCCAGGCCAGCCGCGCGGCGCCCTCCCGGACATGCTCGGCGCATACCCCGCCCCGCGCTGCTCCCCCTCACGGTCGGCCGCGGCGGCGACCTCCGATAGTGGATACGCTCAAGGCGTAAGAGCGACGCGGCTTCTCTCGACGGCACGCTGGCTTTGCGTCCGAAGGGAGGAGCGCCGAGATGCTTGGCACTGGCCGAACGACCCCGCAGGACTGTCCGACGCAGATCACGCGCTGCGTGGCGGCGTCCGGCGTCTGAGAGCTGGTCTATTGCGGGCGCCTGTTCGAGATGACGACCCTTGCCTGCACTCGTGTCCCCCACCTCGGCTAAGACGCCCGCATCCGGGTCCCGCGCCCTCCTCCAGATGGAGCATGTGAGCGACGCGGCGCATGGCCTCATCGCACAGGGTGGACTACTGCCCAGCACCGCCGACGGACGTCTGCAAGACCTCCATCACCGGTTCGACTCCGGTCGCCGCCTCCAACTTCTCTCCTGCGAATGGAGCACGGGCGGCGCGATGGCGGCCGGCAACGCACGGCTCCCCTCGCTGGCGCGTTGATGAGATACTGGTCGCGATGAGATACTGGTCGCGACTCGTCCCACGCCGCGTGCGAGTCAGGGCAGACCTCAGGGAGGGCTACGGCATCACCATGGGCTGGTTCAGTGCGGACAGGGAGAAGTATGCCGCCCTCGCGACGGCGTGGGTCTTGCCGGAGCCGATCCGCTGCGTCCAGTGCGGCGTCTGCTCGTTCAACTGCCCCATCGAGATCGACGTCAGGCGCCACGTGTGGCTCGGCGAGCCCGTGAAGGACAGCCGCTGCCTGACCTGCGGAGAGTGCATCAAGCGCTGCCCGCGCGGCCTGCTTCGCTTCGAGCCCATCGCCGGCACCCACGGCGGCCGTGCCCAGGGAGGGCGCTGACATGGCCAGGCGCCACGTGCTCATCGGCATCGGGCCGGGGGCCATCGCCGCGGCCGAGGCGATCCGCGGTGCCGACGCGGGCGCCGAGATCGTGGTCGTCGGCGCCGATCCGCACGGCTACTACTCCCGCCCCGGCCTCGCCTACTACCTTGCCAAGGAGATCCCCGAGAAGTGGCTGCGGCCGTTCTCGGCCGAGGGCCTCGTCGGCCTTGGCCTCACCATCGTCAACGAGCGCGCCGACGGCATCGACACCAAGGCGCACAGGGTGACGCTCGAGAGTGGCCGGGAACTCGGCTACGACCGCCTGCTGATCGCCACCGGTTCCACGGCCATCCCCGCCAAGGTGCCGGGCGCCGAGCTGGACGGCGTGGTCAAGCTGGACGACCTCGATGACGCCAACGACATCATCCGCAGAAGCCGAGGCGCCAAGGGAGCGGTGGTCGTCGGAGGAGGCATCACGGCTCTCGAGATCGTCGAGGGCCTGCACGCGCACGGCGTGCCGGTGGACTACTTCATGCGTCAGGACCGCTACTGGAGAAACGTGCTGTCCGAGACCGAGTCTCACGTCGTGGAGCAGGAACTGGTCGGCCGAGGCGTGCGCGTCCACAACTACACGGAGCTCGCCGGCATCCTCGGCCGCGACGGCCGCGTGGCTGCCGTCGAGACCGGCGACGGCAAGCGGATCCCCTGCGACCTCGTGGCGGTCGCGATCGGCGTCCACGCCCGCATCGAGCTGGCTCGGGAGGCGGGGTTGGCATGCGGACGGGGGATCCTGGTCGACGAGTACCTCCGTTCCAGCGATGAGGACGTCTACGCGGCGGGCGACGTGGCCGAGGCCGCCGACCCCGCCACGGGCCGCCGCACGATGGAGGTCCTGTGGAACTCGGCGGTGCTCAAAGGTCGCGCCGCCGGCCTGAACATGACCAGCGAGCCCGTCCACGCATACGAGCAGGGCATTCCCCTCAACGTCACGAGACTGGCCGGCCTCAAGACGACGATCATCGGCACCGTCGGCAGTGTCGGCAGCGGCGGCAGGGACGCCGATCTCGAGGGCCTGCAGCGCGGCGCCAGCCAGACCTGGTCCGAGATCGGCGACGCCGTGGCCGTCGAGACGCAGACCCACGGCGCCCGCGTGCGGCTCGCCGTGGGGGAGCGCACCCTCGCCGGCGCGGTCGTCATGGGCGACCAGTCCCTGTCGTTCCCGCTGCAGGACCTCATCGAGGCGCGCGCCGACGTGGGCAGCATCGCCGCGAACCTCAAGGCGGCGGGGGCCGCGATCGCCGAGCTCGTCGAGGTCTGCTGGCGCGAGTGGAAGGAGCAGCTTGCCTAGGCAGCAGCAGGAACTCACGGCGAGCTCGATCGCGGCGCCGGCACGGCCGGCGCGGAAGATGTTCGGGCGCTCGCCCGAGCTCTGGTACGCGCTCATCGCGATCGTCGCAGTCACGGCGCTGTACGCGTTCGCCTCCGTGCAGGCCAGCGCACTCCCCAGGGCGTCGAGCCTCATCGGCCACGGCATCGGGATCGCCGGCTTCATCCTCATGCTGGCGACGGTGACCCTCTACTCGCTGCGCAAGCTGCGCAGTGACGCGCGCTGGGGAAGCACGGCCGTCTGGCTGAAGAGCCACATGGTCATGGGCCTCGTGGGGCCGTACATGGTGCTGCTGCACACGTCGATGAAGTTCAACGGCCTCGCCGGGCTGGCGATGCTCCTGACCGTGGTGGTCGTCATCAGCGGCCTCGTGGGGCGCTACATCTACACGAGGGTGCCGCGGACGATCGACGACGTGGTCGCCGCGAGCGCACGGGACGAGGATCGCGAGCGGATCGCGAGACGCAGAAGGGCGCTCGCGACCTGGCACATGGTGCACATACCGCTCACGTGGGCGCTCTTCGCCGCCGCCTTCATCCACGTGGTGGCGGCGCTCTACTACGCGACCCTACAGCGATAGCTCGAGGCAGGTGACGCGACGATGAGCAGGCGACCGGGCTTCTTCTCACCCATCGGCATCGCGGTGGCCGTCGTGCTTCTTGCGGTGGTCGTGGCGGTCACGATCGTCGCCAGCCCGTTCCTCTTCAGCCCCGGATCGCTGAACTCGCAGGCGAGGGCCGCTCCCCTGGGCGGCATCACGAACCACGCCCAGCTCGGCAACCGCTGCGGCGCCTGTCACACGGCGCCCTGGAGTTCCCAGAGCATGGCCGACAAGTGCGTCGGCTGCCACGCCGACGTCGGCACGCAGATCAGCGGCAAGAGCGGGCTGCACGGGACGCTCGCGGCCATGCGTTCGGCACCCTGCGGCGGCTGCCACCCCGACCACAATGGGCCGAACGGCGTGCTCACCTCGCTCAACTCGGCGAGCTTCCCGCACTCGGTGACCGGCTTCGCGCTCACGGGCAAGCACGCCACCTTGCTTTGCAGCGCCTGCCACACCGGCGCCAACTTCCAAGGCGCGCCCGTCGACTGCAACGGCTGCCACGCCAAGAACGACGTCCACCACGGCGCGTTCGGGACGCAATGCGGCGGGTGTCACGGCACCTCGAGCTGGGCCGGCGCCAACTTCAACCACGACATCTTCCCGGTGAACCACGGCACCAACCAGCAGCAGTCGACGTGCCAGACCTGCCATCCCGGCGGCACCTCGACCTACACCTGCTACGGCTGCCACTTCCACACGCCCCAGAACGTGTCGTCGGGGCACGAGGGACAGTCGGCGGCCGCGCTCGCCGACTGCATCAAGTGCCACGCCGGCGGTAAGGTGCCCGACTGATTGTGATCTACGACCCTGCCCACCGGCGCGCGGCGCTGCTCGGGCAGGGGCGCTGCCTGGTGGCGCTCGGCAGAGCCACGGAGGCAATGCCGGTCACCGAGCAGGCTCGCGACAAATCCGCCTGACTGGGCGTGCAGCCGGCGCCGGGGGAGACCGACGAGCTCCCAAAGCAGGTCGCGTGTGCCGAAAAGACTAGGAGTGCCGATGCCCAACGATCGCGACGCGCTCTCCGCGCTGCTCGCGGGCGCCGGGTTTGTCGCGGCGCCAGAGGAGGCGGACGAGCTCCTCGCTCGAGCGGCAGGCGATGTCGAACTCCTCGCCGCGCTCACGAGACGTCGCCTCACCGGCGAGCCACTCGCCTGGATCACCGGGAGCGTCTCGTTCTGCGGCGTGGAGATCCGCGTCGATCCCGGCGTCTACGTTCCGCGCCGGCAGAGCGAGCCGCTCGCGCGTCGCGCCGTCGCGCGTCTGCCGAGGAACGGCGCGGCGATCGACCTCTGCACCGGGGCCGGAGCGATCGCCAAGGTGTTGATGACCGAGCGCCCCGGCGCGCGCGTCGTGGCGTCCGACGTCGACGAGCGCGCCGTCGCCTGCGCGGCCGCGAACGGCGTGGAGGTCTACCGGGGCGACCTGTTCACGCCGCTCCCACGCACGCTCGAAGGAGGCGTCGACGTCGTCGTCGGCGTGGTGCCATACGTGCCGACGCCCGAGCTGCCGTTGTTGCAGCGTGACACCCTCGCGTTCGAGTCACCGCTGGCCTACGACGGCGGTCGCGATGGCACCGAGATCCTCCGCCGCGTCCTGAGCGACAGCCCCCGCTTCTTGCGACGCGGCGGCGCGCTCTTGCTCGAACTCGGTGGCGGGCAGGCCGACGCGCTCGGCGCCGACCTCGCGCGCCTCGGCTACGCCGGCATCACCGTTCTCGCTGATGAGGAGGGGGACGCGCGCGGCCTCGAGGCGACTCTCGGCGACACCCGGTGACGTGCCTTCAGGCACTGTTCCAGGCTCCGCCGTTGGCTCGTGCCGCTGATGGACGAAGAGTGACCCCTACGCTTCGCGCACGCGCGAACACCCGCGCCGCGTTTCACTCCCTCCCAACCGGCAATCTTCCCCTTGTCCGTCAAACGCAGCAAGGAGGCGGGCCATGCCTCATGTGATCTCAAAAGACGGTACGAAGATCGCCTACGAACAGAGCGGTGAGGGCGACCTGCTGCTGTTGATCGACGGCGCGCTGGGCTCAAGGTCGTTCGGGTACATGCCGAAGCTGGCGGCGCTCCTCGCACCGCACTTCAGCGTCATCACCTACGACCGCCGCGGCCGCGGCGAGAGCAGCGACACGCTGCCCTACGCCGTCGAGCGCGAGGTCGAAGACATCGGGGCGCTCATCGGCAAGGCCGGCACCGCCGCGTCTCTCTACGGCATCTCCTCGGGCGCGGCCCTCGCCCTGGAGGCGGCGCTCGGGCTCGGCGAGCAGGTCAAGGCGGTCGCCCTCTACGAGCCTCCCTACAACGCCGAAGATGTACAGCTCTGGCGGGACTACAGACGGCGGCTCAGGGAGCTGCTGGCGGCCGATCGCCGAGGCGATGCGGTCGCGCTCTTCATGGCCTTGGTCGGTGTCCCGGCCGAGCAGGTCGCGGCGATGCGGGAGACGCCGATGTGGCCGCCGCTCGAGGCGGTGGCGCCGACGCTCGTCTACGACGCAGCCATCCTCGGCGAGGACCGCGCCGTGCCCATCGCGCGGGCTGCGGACCTCCGGGCGCCGACGCTGGTGATGAACGGGAGCGAGAGCTACCCGTTCATGCGCGACACGGCTACCGCTTTGGTGGAGAACATGCCGGCCGGGCGCTACCGGGAGCTCGAGGGCCAGCGTCACGACGTGGCTGTGGAGGCCTTGGCGCCCGTGTTGGTCGAGTTCTTCCAGGAAGAGCGCGCGGCGGCGGGCAACGGGTCAAGGCGGTCCGCCGCGTAGAGCCGCGAGCGAATGACACGAGGGCGCGGCGGCGCGAGGACCGTCAGAGAGGGCGGCCATCGACGAGCCTTCTGCTGCGTAACCTCGTCTTCACGCTGGTTGTGCCGCGGGGCAGGGGGCGTGTACGTTCCCTGGCTGATCCTCACGCGCCGGGGCGAGTCGCCGAGTCCGGTCGCCTGGCCCGCCGCCGCCGTCATAGCAGCCGGCCTCCTCTTGTACTTCTCCTGCCTGTGGCTGTTCGGAGCCGTCGGCCGCGGGACACCAGGACTGTGGGACTCGCCCCGGCGCTTCGTCGGCGTCGGGCAATACCGCTGGGTCCGGAACCCCATCTACATCGGCGCTTTGCTCGTCGTCTCCGGCGAGGCGTGGCTGTTCCTCTCGATCGATCTTCTTCTCTATGCCGCCGCGCTGGCGGTCGCGTTTCACCTGTTCGTCGTCGGCTACGAGGAGCCGAGGCTGCGAGCCCGGTTCGGCGAGGCGTACGAGATTCACCGAGGCACGGTCCCGCGTTGGATCCCGCGTCCGCCGCGCGACCCCTGAATCGGAGGGGTGGAGGGGCGCCTTGACGGCATGCGGCTGGCCCCGCGCCACTGCCCCGTCGTCGTCCGCTGACCGGTCTCCGCCGTACTCACGGGTCGGAAACGGTGGCCGCTCAGCTCGCCAGGGGGGCGGCTACGCAGCCGACCCGAGACGGGTACACAAGAAAGCCGCCCTCCGCGCCTCGTCTCCCGTCTCGTCAGCCCTCTTCGCACGAACAAGTTATCCTGTCGTCAGCATCGACGGGGGTTCCGTGGGAAGGACATGGCCATGAGCGATGAGGTAGCGCGGGTCACTGCCGCGATCCTCGTCGAGGACGGCGCGGTGCTTCTCGCTCCGCCGCCAAGCGGCGACCGTCTCGCATGTCACCGGGAGCTGCCCGGTAGCAGGTTCGATGTGGGCAGGAGCCCGGATGAGCGCCTGACGCGAGAGCTCGCCGAGGAGTGCACCATCGAGGCGGTCGCCGGCCGAGCGTCCGCCGAGTGCACCCACCGCTACCCACACGCCACCATTCACGTGCTGGCCTTCTGGGTCGATGACTGGAGTGGCGAGCCGGTGCTGCCCGCCCACGACGACCACCGCCGGGTGAGTCTGAGCGACGTAGCGCCGCTCTGTGGTCTGCGGGCTGAGGTCCAGCGCTGAAGCCTTCTCGACCCGCGCCCGCCGGCGTCACGCCGGGTCAGGCATCTTCCTCGCACGATCGCCGCCGGCGACTCAGGCTGCTGCTCCTCAGCTTCCTGATGCTCTTCCTCGAGCTCATGCTGATCCGCTGGGGCGCTGCCAACGTCGTGTATCTCGCCTACTTCACCAACTTCGTGCTGCTGGCGAGCTTCCTCGGCATCGGCGTCGGCTTCTTGCGAGCGGGCTCGCGGAGCGATCACTTCGGGCAGGCACCGGTCGTCCTCGCGGTCCTCCTGGGCTTCGTCGTTCTCTTCCCTGTCCAGGCTGGCCACCTCGGCCGCCTGGTAGGGCATCTTCGGGTCGCCCGCCCTGCCGGTCTGGATCAGCCTGCCGCTCATCTTCGTGCTCGTCACGGCAGCCATGGCGCTGGTCGCCGAGGGAGTAGCGCGCACCTTTGCCACGTTCCCGCCCCTCACCGCCTACCGCCTCGACATCCTGGGGAGTCTGCTCGGGATCGCGGCCTTCTCGGGGCTGGCGTTCCTCCACTCGCCGCCGGTCGTCTGGGGCGTCGTCGTCGCAGCGGCCTTCCTCCCTCTGCTTCGCTGGAGGCTTCGGCCCGCGCAGATGGTGGCCTTGCTGGTCATCGTGCTCCTACTCGGCGCAGTCTCGCTCGCTCCAAATCAGTACTGGTCGCCCTACTACAAGGTGAGCGTCTCGCGCTCACCTCGGGGGGTGGAGGCGATCCAGGTCAACGGTCTGCCACACCAATCGATCTACCCCACGAGCGTCCTGCGCCGCAGCAACGCCTTCTACCTCTATCCTTATCGCCACCTCAAGGGGCGGCCGGGCGATGTCTTGATCGTGGGAGCAGGAAACGGCAACGACGTCGCCGTCGCCCTCTCGCAGGGCGCGCGGCACATCGACGCCGTCGAGATCGACCCGGTGATCCAGTCGATCGGCGCTCGCGACCACCCCGATCGTCCCTACGAAGACCCTCGGGTCAGCGTGCACATCGACGACGGGCGAGCCTTTCTCGAGCGCAGCGACCGCCGCTACGACCTGATCGTCTTCGCCCTGCCAGACTCGCTGACGCTCGTCAGCGGCCAGTCCTCGCTGCGCTTGGAGAGCTACTTGTTCACCTTGCAGGCGATGCAGTCGGTGCGGCGCCACCTGCGCGCCGGTGGGGTCTTCACCATGTACAACTACTACCGGCCCGAGGTCTTCGATCGCTACGCCGAGACGGTCACCAGAGCCTTCGGGCATCCTCCTTCCATCGATCGAGGGCCCGTTGGGCTGGGGCCGCGGCGACAGGGCGTCCTGACTGTGGGGCGCGCCGCCGACGACATCGTGCGTTCGACGCCCTGGGTCTCGCCCGCGCGCCCTCCCATGGTCGCCACCGACGATTGGCCGTTCCCCTACCTCAAGTCCCGTTCGATTCCTCGGTTCTACTTGGTCACCCTGCTTCTCATCCTCCTGGGATCCGCGGCGCTGACGCGTCACTTCGGCGGACGGTTCGGCGAGATGCGGCCCTACCTCGACCTGTTCTTCATGGGTGCCGCGTTCTTGTTGCTCGAGACCAAGAACGTGGTGCAGTTCGCCTTGTTGTTCGGGACCACCTGGTTCGTGAATGCGCTCGTGTTCTTCGGCATCCTCCTGGCCGTCTTGTCGGCCGTCGAGGTCGCCAAGCGCCTGACGCTGCCCCCGGCGAAGCTGCTCTACCTGCTGCTGACGGCGGCCCTCGTGATCGCGTGGCTGGTGCCCCCGGAAACGCTGCTCGCGATGCCTTTCTTGCCTCGTCTCGGCGCCGCCATCGGCATCGCCTTCGCGCCCGTCTTTCTCGCCAACCTCGTGTTCGCCCAGCGGTTCCGCGACGTCGGATCCTCGACGGTCGCTTTCGGCGCCAATCTCGTGGGGGCGATGGTGGGAGGAGTGCTCGAGTACGCCGCGCTGATCACCGGATACCGCGCCCTGCTGGCCGTGGTCTTCGTCCTCTACCTTCTGGCCTTCCTGACGAGGCCGGGACGTGCCAAGGTCCTGCCGGGCGGCGCACCGGCGCGGAGAGACATCTAGTTCGCGCGCTACTCACAGGTGGGGGTGCATGGCGCGACGGCGAACGGGAGGCCGCCTATCTGGATAGGGCCCGGGGAAGACTCGTGCCATATGCGTTGTACGCCACCATCACCAGGACGAAGGCCCTCATGATAGTCTCACTGGTAGGCTGGTCTGAACGCCGGCATGGATGGATGGCCGCAGAAGGGACATGAATGCCTAAGAGCAAAGCTCAACCACGGGCGCCCAAGAAGGGTCGCCCCGTCGACCCGGCGCGTCGTCGCTACTGTTCCTTCTGCAAGGAGAAGGTGGACGAGGTCGACTACAAGGACGTGACGACCCTTCGACGCTTCGTGAGCGATCGCGGCAAGATCAAGACTCGCCGCGTCAGCGGTGCTTGCCGGCGCCACCAGCGCCAGGTCGCCGTGGCCATCAAGAGGGCCCGCGAGATGGCCCTGCTGCCCTATACGGCCTCCGTGGGCGTCAGGGACGACAAGCGTGGCGCGCGGCGCGGTCGGGGCTGACGCTCGGGCGAACCTGCTCGTCGCCGTCGCCCGCGTCGTCCTGATCGAACGCCAGCCGTGCGATCAGCGCCGTCGCCTCTTCCCGCCTCTGCGGGTGGCGTGCGCAAGGTGTCAAGCGTGATGGCGATGTGATCTCGGGCAGGTCGGCGGCATTCGGCGCCCTCTCGCACGAGTGGCGTCGCGGCCTCAGCCCAACCGGGGCTGCGAGTGATGCAGGCAATCGTCGACTCCGGCGGCGACGGTGTCGTAGAAGCGGTCGTCGCCGATGAGCTTCGCGATCCCGTTGCGCTCCATGTCGTGGATCAGGCCGGTCGTGGCGCGGGCGAAGGCCAGCTCCACGCCTTGATCGCGCAGCTCGGCGATCAGCTCCTTGAGCATCGCCGCGGCCGTGGTGTCGAGGTGCGGCACGGAGCCGGCGCAGGTTGGAAGGTGCAGCAGTCGGGCACAGCGACCCGCGGCCTTGTCCCCGGTTCGGACAACGGCGAAGGCTGAAGCCCCGTCGGCGGTCGCCGATAAGAGTGAAAGGATCATCAGCAGGCAGGAGGCGTGAAGCGCCCGCGGAACGGTGCTGCGCGTCCCGCGCATCCTTGACGGAGGTACGCCATGCGCAAGCTCTGGATCGCCGCCGCGATAGTCTGCGGCATGCTCGTGCTCGCCAGCGTCGCCTCGGCTTCCATGCGCAGCGAGGTCCGTGCGTTCGTCGCCGCGGTGGCGGCGGCGGTGCCCGCTGACGATGTGAACGGCTCGCCTTCGCCGGAGCCCAGCGCCAGTGCGACAGAGCCTTCGATGCCATCGCCGACGCCGAGTGCGACCAGCGCGCAGAAGGAAGCCGACGAGACCGGGGCCCAGGGTGCCCACGGCGCGGCCGTCTCAAAGGTGGCCAAGGACAAGGGTGCGGTGGGCAGCAAGACGCTCGCGAACGGCAAGACCATCACGAATCACGGCATGGCCGTCTCGGCCGTGGCGCACGCCAAGTCAGGCTACGGTGGCAAGGCCCACGCCAAGACAGGCCACGGTGGCAAGGCCCACGCAGGCGGCCAAGGCAAGTCGTCTGGCGATCGCTGACCGCAGGCGGCCGACGCTCGGATCTGCCATTCCGGAGGTCGAAGACCTGTCCGGGCGGGCCACCCCGCGGCGCCTGCCGGTCAAGGCGGGCATCTGCGTCCTGTCATGCGGACCGATCCGCGCCGGCACGCTGCTTCGGCCGCCAACGATGCCCGCGTTTGGAGCGCCGCGGCGCGGGCACCTCTCTGCCAGGAGCGAAGCGGAGAGGAGCGTCCTGGCGATGGGAGCACGGGGAGTCTGGCGGCAGTTGTTCACTTGGCGGCCACAGTCTGTGGCCGCAGAGTCCGGGCGTGAGGAAGGCACGGCGCCGCTGCAGGGTGAACTGCGTCAGCGTCATTTGAGGCGACTGCGCGAGCACGGCATCCCTGCCTGGAGCGAGGAAGCGGAACACTGTGACGGCTGCGGTCGCGTACTGCTGGCCGGCGAGAAGCCGGTGCTCGTGCGCCGCGGCGACGGGCTTTCGCTCGCCTGCCCTCTCTGCGCCGAGCGACTCTACGATGAGGGCTGCCTGCGCGTGAGCGTCGGCCGACCCGGCGAGGCCGAAGAGGAGACCCGCCTACCTCTCGCCATCTGACCCAGCGCACGACCGCGTTAGCGACGGGCCGCCATCGGGTACGTGGCGGTCACCGAGACGCGGAGGTGGAGCTTGGCCCGACTGCAGCGCGAAGGCACGGTACGACCGGTCGCCCCCTTCGATTTCGATCAGGCGCTCGACTTCATCGTGACGTTCCCTCCCATGCACGGCGAACAGGTGGTCTCGGAGAGATCGCTCAAGCGGGCGGCCTGGGCCAGCCAAACGCCTGTCGCCGTCAAGCTCTCCGCGACCGGCACCGTGGAGGAGCCGGAGCTGCGCTATGAGCTCCACGCCGACGAGGCTCTGAGCGAGGCCGACGCAGCCGCACTCGTGCGCCGTGTCGAGACCTACCTCAGCGTCTACGACGACCTGCACCGCTTCTACGAGCTGATCGACTCCGATCCGCCCTTCGTGACCGTCAAGCGAGAGCTCTACGGCTACCACCAGGTCAAGTTCCTCACGCCGTTCGAGAACGCGTGCTGGACGATCCTCTCGCAGCGCAACCTGCTGGCCGTCGCGCAGCAGATGAAGCGCGCGATGATCCGGGAGTTCTCGGCAGCCGTCGAGTTCGATGGCAGGGAGTACTGGCCCTTCCCCGGCGCCAAGGCGGTCGTGCGGGCGAGCGTCGAGGACCTCACGCGGCTGCTGCGCAACAGCCGCCGGGCCGAATACATCCACAGCGCCGCGGTCGCCTTCAGTGAGGTAGACGAGGCCTTCCTTCGTGAGGGTCCCTACGACGAGGTGTCCCGCTGGCTCCGCGCCATCCCCGGGGTGGGCGCCTGGTCGGCCGCGTTCATCATGATCCGCAGTTTGGGGCGCATGGAGCGCATCCCTTACGGCGATCGCGCGCTCCTGCGCATCGCGGGCCACGTCTACGGCAACGGCCAGCCGCTGCCGCCCGAGGAGGTGCAGCGCCGCGCCGACCACTACGGCGACCTGCAAGGCTACTGGGCCCACTATCTGCGCGTCATGGGCCGGGTCGTGCTCACCCCGTAGATCCGCGCACCGCGGCGGATCTGCCTCATGATGGTCCCCGCAAGCCCCAGGGCCCGGAGGCGCTCCGCCCGCCTCCTGCGCGACGGACGACAAAGTGAACGGTGCGCATTATCCGCTGACCCGGGTAAACACTGCGTGGACGGTGGTAACCGCGCAGGACGCATGTCGAACGAGCACGGGGAGGCGACCATGAGCGCAATCAGAGTGGGCGATGACGTCGCAGACCCTCTCGCTCAGGTGCTGGAGCCCGCGCCAGACCTCGCCAAGAGGAAGTTGATCGACCTCACGCTTCGCGATTTCGCGAACGAGGTCGGGGCACCGTTCCCGCGAGCCGGGGGCGGGAGCGTCGCTGCCTACGCCGGCTCCATGGCCGCCGCCCTGGTCGGCATGGTGTGCCGGCTGACGGTCGCCAAGGAGGGCGTGGAGGTCGATGGGGCGAAGCTACGGTCCACGTGTGCGGCCGCCGAGGCCCTGAGGACGCGACTCCTCGCCGCCGTCGATGCCGACACCGACGCCTACCTCGCGGTCGCCGGGTCCTCCCGCTTGCCCAGGGGCACCACGGAGGAGGACGCGGCGCGCGGAGCCGCCATGACCGTCGCGAGGCGGCACGCGGCGGCCGTGCCGCTGGCCGCGGCGGATGCCTGTCTTGAGGTTCTCGAGCTCGCGGCGGGCCTCAGCGCCGGCTTCAACACCGCCGCCGCGAGCGAACTTGCGGTGGCCGTGCAGACGGCGATCACGTGCGTCCGTTGCGGCGCCGTCGACGTCGACATCAACCTGAAGTACCTGGACGAGGATCCCGATGTCACGGAGATGCGGCGGCGCAGTGCCGAGATCGAGCGGCGCGCCGATGTCGCGTTCGCCGCGGCTTGGCCGGTCGTCCGCGGCCTCTCCGCCGGAACATCTGAATGACGGCGCCCGCACCACGCCGTTGCTCACCCACGTGGCGCTAGGCAAGCAGGAGTCAGCGGTGGCTCAGGCTTGGCGGCCGGCCTGCTTGTGCGATGCGAGCTTCCCGATGTCACCAGTGCCTCGCCGACATCCGCGCCGACTGCGACGGCCGCGGCATCGCCGGCGTGCGGCGTCGCGGAGGCGCAGTTGCGAGCGGCCGCGGGTTCTGGTAGGTACACCCGGCAACAGCCCCGGGCGCCACCGGCCTCAGACACCTGCGGAGGCCGACCAGGCGCAAGCCCCAATCGAGCGCGACAGAGGTCTCACATGGCACAGGTCTACCCCAGGGCCTACTTCGGCTCCGGCATCATCCCGACCGCGGACGCGACCCTGAGCATCACCAGCGCGGCGGTGCTCTACGGCCTCAGCGTCTACACGGTCCTGCCCGTCACGATCACGCGTGATCATGAAGCAGTCGCCTTCCGCCTCGCCGATCACTACCGCCGGCTCGTGAACTCCGCCCGCATCATCGGCATCGACACCTTCGAGCCGGCCTGGAGCGAGGCGCGCTTCGTGGAGGCCGTCAGGGAGGTCGTGCTCGCGAACGACGTGGCGGAGGACGTCTTCGTCAGGGTAAGTGTGCACGTCAGCGAGGAGCTGCCGGGCACGCGCTCGCGCGGCATGGCGACGCTGCTCAGCATGTTCGTCTACACGGCGGAGTCCATCCTGCCGCTCGACGGCGCGCGCCTCAAGACGAGCGTGTGGCGACGCATCCCCGACTACGCCATCCCCTCGCGCGCCAAGGTCAACGGCGCCTACGTGAACTCCGTGCTCGCCAAGCAGGACGCGATCGACAGCGGCTACGACGACTGCATCTTCCTCGACGCGGCCGGGCACGTCTGCGAGCTCAGCGCCGCCAACATCTTCATCGTGCGGAGCGGCGTGCTCATCACTCCCAGCACCGCCAGCGACCTCCTCGAGGGGATCAACCGCAGCACCGTGCTGCTGGTGGCCGAGCACCTCGGGGTGCCGACCCACGAGCGCGAGGTGGACCTGACCGAGCTGTACATCGCCGACGAGGTCTTCGCCTGCGGGACGTCGACCTACGTGGCTCCGGTGGTCGAGGTCGACGCGCGCGCCGTCAACGGCAGCCGCATCGGCCCCGTGACGGCGCGCATCAGGGAGCGGTACCAGGCCGTCCTGAGGGGCCAGGACCCTGACTACGCGCGCTTCGTCACGCGGCTGCGCTGACTGCTCGCCCGCGGCGGCCGCGGCGCGGGGCGGCCCTAGCTAGCTCTCGAGCAGCCGCTGTGCCGCCGCCTCGATGTCGTCGGCGCTGATCCCGGCGGCCTTCATGAGCTCCGCCGGGGTGCCCGAGCCGGGCATGCCGCGGACGGCGAGGTGCTCGACCCGGAACGCCTCGCCGGTGCCGGCGAGGGCGGCCAGGACGGCTTCGCCGAGGCCGCCTTCGGGGTAGTGGTCTTCGACCACGACGAGGCGGCGCTCCGAGGCGCGCGCCGCCGCCGCCAGGCCCTCGCCGTCGATGGGCTTGACCGAGTAGAGGTCGATCACCCGCGCCGACACGCCGTGCGCGGCGAGCCGCTCCGCCGCTTCGAGACAGGCGTGGAGCGTGACGCCGGCGCCGGCGAGCAACACCTCGTCCTCGCCCGAGAGCCGGAGGGTCTTGGAGCCGCCCACCGGGAAGCTCTCGCCGGCGGCGTAGAGGACCGGGTAGGCGCCGCGCGTGGTGCGCAGGTAGCTGACTCCGGCGCGGTCGGCCATCGCCGCGGTCAGCGCCGCCGCCGAGGTCGCGTCGCTCGGATAGAGCACGGTCGAGCCGTGCACGGCGCGCATCGTCGCGATGTCCTCGAGCCCCATCTGCGACGGCCCGTCCTGGCCGATCTCCACGCCGGCGTGCGAGCCGCACAGGCGGATGTCCGCCTTCGAGACCGCGGCCATGCGCACGAAGTCGATAGGCGCGGCTGAGGAAGGCGGCGAAGGTGGCCGCGTACGGCACGTAGCCGCGCGCGCTCAGGCCGACCGCCGTGCCGATCATCTGCCCCTCCGCGATGTACATCTGGAAGAAGCGCTCGGGGTAGTGGGCCTTGAACGTCTCGGTGAACGTCGAGTTGCCGACCTCGCCGTCGATGACGACGATCTCCGGCCGGGCGCCGAGCGCGGCGAGTGTATCGCCGAAGGCCGTGCGCGTCGCGACCTTGGCGCCCACCTCGTAGCGCGGCAGCTCCACGGCGGGCCGCGGCCTCGCCGTGACCGCCGACGGCCGTGCGCGGCGCGGCGGCGTCGCGACCCTCAGCTCGCGAACGCCGCCGAGGGCGCGCACGGCCTTCTCCGCGACGTCCGCCGGCAGCGGCTTGCCGTGCCAGCCGTTCTTGTCCTCGACCTCGGGGACGCCCTTGCCCTTGACCGTCCGCGCCAGGACGACCGTCGGCCGGTCGGACCGCTCGGCGAGCGAGAAGGCCTCGTCGATCTGCCCGATTTCGTGGCCGTCGATGACCGCGGCGCGAGCCCCGAAGGCCTCGACGCGCCGCCGGTAGGCCTCGAGGTCCCACTGCAGCTCGGTGGGCCCCTGCTGCCCCAGCCGGTTCACGTCGACGATCACCGTCAGGTTGGAGAGACCGTAGAACGCAGCCTTGTCGAGCGCCTCCCAGATGGAGCCCTCGGCCAGCTCGCTGTCGCCGCATAGCACCCACACGCGGTAGTCGAGCTGGTCGAGCAGCTTGCCGGCGAGGGCCATGCCGACGCCGGCAGGCAGCCCTTGTCCCAGGGAGCCCGTCGCCACGTCGACCCACGGCAACATCGGAGTGGGGTGACCCTGCAGCGGCGATCCGGCTCGCCGGTACGTCTCCACGAGCTCTCGGTCGCTGATCACGCCGGCAGCTTTGTAGAGGGCGTAGAGCAGCGGCGACGCGTGGCCCTTGGAGAAGATCAGGCGGTCGTTGTCCGGGCGCTCGGGCCTGCCCCAGTCGTAGTGCAGGTGGCGGGCGAAGAGGGCGGCCATCAAGTCGGCCGCCGAGAGACTGGACGTCGGGTGGCCGGAGCCGGCCGCCGACGTACAGCGGATACTGTCGGCGCGGAGCTGGCCCGCCAGCTCGCGTACGGCCTCCAGGCCTGGCAGGTCTTCGGTGACATGGGGTTGAGCGCTCATCGTCGTCCTCCTCGTCTTCTCTGCCTGTGACTGCGGTCCACCCCACGCGTTCCACTGCATGCTTTCCCGCTCGAGGTGGCGGCGATGCCATGCCCGGCACTCTGGTGTGACCCCGCGGCGCAGCGGGCACCTGAAAGGCAGGACGGTCGGCGCTGCAGGCCCTCCTCTGCCCGCCGTCCGTCCTCATGGTCCACGGAGGAAGCGAGGTGAGACGTGGCGACGCTCTATGCGGGCACCTCCGGGTTCGCCTACCCGGCTTGGAAGCCCGAGTTCTACCCCGAGAAGCTCCCGGCCGCGCGCTTTCTGGAGCACTACGCCGGCCGGCTCAACTGTGTGGAGATCAACTACACGTTCCGCCACATGCCGTCGGCGAAGACGGTGGCGGCGTGGGTTGCCTCGACGCCGCCCGGGTTCGCGTTCGCGGTCAAGGCGCACCAGTCGATCACGCACGTGAAACGGCTGAAAGAGGAGGCACGCGAGCCTGCCGAGTTCTTCCTTTCGACGTTGCGCCCGCTCCATGAGGCCGGGCGCCTGGGCCCCGTGCTCCTGCAGCTGCCGCCGAACCTCAAGCTCGAC
Organism: uncultured Thermoleophilia bacterium; assembly: GCA_963709845.1. Taxonomy (GTDB): domain Bacteria; phylum Actinomycetota; class Thermoleophilia; order UBA2241; family UBA2241; genus CAIXSE01. Next base: position 353,715 of record CAVPXV010000006.1, on the reverse strand, counting down.
CTGCCGCGCCTCGAACGCTTCTTCGAGATGCTCCCCGGCGACGTGCGCTTCGCCGTCGAGTTCCGGCATGCCTCGTGGTTCGTCCCGGAAGTCTACGAGCTGCTGAGCCGGCGCAACGCCGCCCTCTGCGTGGCGGAGTCCGAAACGCTCACGGTGCCGGACGTAGTCACCGCCGACTTCGTCTACTACCGGCTGCGCAAACCGGACTACGACGAGACGGCGATCGCGCGCCTGCGGAGGCGCTCGCGCGAGCTGCTCGGCGACGGGCGCGACGTCTACCTGCTGTTCAAGCACGAGGAGGACGCCGGCGGCGCGGTGGACGCGGAGCGTATGCTCGCCGCCTGACCGGCGACCGGCGGCTCGCGATCGGCCGGGGCCTCGCCCGAGGCGGGGACTGCACTCGCAGGGGTGAGGCGCATCCGACGACCTTCTGCCGCTGAGCTTCAGCCTCGCGAGGGAGGCCGGCGGCCTCGTCCCCCTCGCTCCAGCTTGAGCGCCTCGAGCTGGTCCATCGCGCTGTCGACCGCGCGCATGATGCGCGCGCAATCCTCTCCGCGTTCGTCGAGGTCGTCGAGCACCTGCGATACGGCGGCGTCGTAGTCGCGCCTGAAGCGCTCGTTCAGGGCATGCCAGTCGATCCCCGCGAGCATCCCCGGCACGGCCCCGTCGACGTCCACCTTCCCCGCGGCGACGAGGACGGCCACGATCGGGTAGCCCAGGTAGCCCTGCCAGTACGAGGCGTTGTCGTTCGACGTGACGGCCGCGAAATCGCCCGTCCACTCGACCGTGTAGGTCTTGTCGCCGCCGGAAGACCGCACCGTGGCGCGTCCCGGCTCCTCGATGTGCACGCGGCCGTCCGCGAGGGCGCTGAAGGCCTCGTAGATCTTGGCCGGCGGTGGAAGCTTCCAGGGAGCCATGATGGGGTATACCCGGCCGCGCGGGCGGGCCGAGCCCCGGGGCCGACCTCAGGGAGTCGCGATGCCGCGCACTGTCGCGGCGGCCACGCCAAGCGGTGTCGTTGGGGGGGCTGGCTCGTCGAGGCGCACCCCGATTACGAGGAGTACCCGGGCGAGGGTTCGGAGAGGTTCCCTGCCGTTCGTGTGGTGAGCCAAGGCGCGAGCGCACGGCAACGTCCTCATGGGCGGCCGTCAGGCGACCGCGGGGCGGCCGACCGGCGACGGCCGCCAGCGGGCCATGCTGGACGTCCCGGCTCTGCGGGAAGAACCGTGACATGGTTGCTGATCTTCTCCTGCGCGAACGCTTGACCGACCGTGACCTGGAGCTGCTGGCGCGGGTGGCCGGCGGGTCGGTCGGGGGCGCGCCTGCCGCCGTTCGCCTGCGCGACCAGGCGGGGGAGATCGAGCGCCTCCTCGGAGCGCCAGAGCTGTTCGAGGCACTGTTCCGCCGGAGCGACGAGGACGCGCTCGTGCTGGTGAGTCCCTTCATGGCGTTTGCGACCCTGCTGGCGCGCACGCCGGTGCTCCTCGAGGGGCTGGCGTTCGTGCCCGAGCGTATCGGCTCTCGGCGCAGCGTACCCGTGTTCGAGGTGGAGCCGCTGCGCGAATTGGTGGCCGACCCCTTGCGGCGGCTCTTCCTCGCCGACCTGCTCGCCTCGTACACGCACGTGGCCAGCGGGGCGATCTGGGTCAAGAGCCGGCGCGGCTGGCGGCACCGGCGCTTCAGCGAGCTCGACCCGGCCCAGTTCGCCGAGCTCATCCTCACGGTGCCGCCCGACCAGCGTCTGGTCCTCTATCGGCGGCTCGGCGATCTGAGCTTGTTCCTGAGCGGCGTGTTCCCCGACTACGCCGAGGCTCACGCGCTGGCGCCGCTCGCGGTCGAGCGCCTGAGCCGGGCGCTCGCCGCGGGGCAAGGCGGGGAGGAGCGGCCGGCGCGGCCATTGATCCCGGACCTGGGGGCGCTGGCGCAGCTCGAGTCGATCGGGCGCCGCTCGTATGCGCTCTCGTGGGAGGCGACGCTGCACCGCGACCTCGGCTTCGCGCCGGTGCTCGCCTACATCGTGGAGCACTTCCGGCACGCGCGCATGGTCCTGAACTTCCTCACGGACCGCTACCTGTTCCAGCATCGCGAGCGCTGGTTCCCTCTGGGGTCCTAGAGGCCGCCCTGCAAGAGGAGCTTGTGGGTCGCCGAGGCACGCCTCAGACGGTGATGACGGCCTTCCCGCGCGCGTGACCCGCGTGGATGTCGTCCGGGCGACGCGGGACTCCGGCGCAGTGACCCCGTAACGGCGGGACTCCGCCCGAACTGGGTAAAGGCGCCTCATGAACGGAAGCCTGCCTCAGCTCGGACGCCGCGGCGAGGGCTGGGTCGCCCTGCAGCTGGTGCTCCTCGCCGCCATCGCTGCCGCCGGGGTCCGCGGCTCGCGCTGGCCGTCATCGGCGCGCCAGGTGCGACAAGTCGCCGCTGCCGTGAGCGCCCTCGGCGGCCTCTCCCTGTTCGCCGGCGCTGCCGGCGGCCTCGGCAGGCAGATAACGCCGTTCCCGAAACCGGTCGAGGAGGGCAGCCTCAAGCGTGGCGGGGCCTACGGCCTCGTCCGCCACCCGATGTACGGCGGCGTCCTGCTGCTGGCGCTGGCCTGGTCGCTTCTCTCGTCCCCGCTGGCGCTGGCACCGTGGACCGCCGCGGCGGTCTTCCTCGACGCCAAGCGGCGTCGTGAGGAGGCTTGGCTCGTCGAGGCGCACCCCGACTACGAAGAGTACCGGGCGAACGTGCACCACAGCTTTGTGCCGTTCGTGTGGTGAGCGACACCCGACGATGTGATGCGCGATGGCCGCTTCTGGCTAGTTCAGCAGATGACGGTGCGGCTCGTTGCCGGCCTCCGCGGAATCGTCCAGCCGTGGGCCTGCCGACGACTCCGGGAAGTCCCTCCATGGCGTCGCCCCGGGCTCACCCCTCTTTGGCGGCGGTGAAGACCTTGCCGATCGAGTAGGCCGGGCCGAGGAGCTCGCCCAGCGCGAAGTAGCTGCTGGGGATGGCGAAGGCGATGGGATCGAGCTTGCGCACGTCGAGGTGACCCTCTGCGTCCAGGCAGCTGTCGTCGATCTTGACGTCCTTGACGAGGCCGATGAACTGGGTATGCAGGCCGAGCTCGTGCACCTCGGTGAGCTCACACTCGATGTTGAGCGGGAACTCAGCGACGTAGGGCGCATCGACGAACTCGGCGTGCGTGGCCGTGAGGCCTGCGGCCGCGAACTTGTCGACGTTGCGTCCGGAGACGATGCCGAAGTAGTCGGCCGCGGCCGCCTGCTCGCGATTCGGCAGGCTGATCGTGAACGCCTTGCGCGCCATGATGTTCCCGTGGCTGGCGGTCGCCGCCCTCAGGGAGATGCAGAGGCAGGGCGGCCTGGAGCAGGCGACGCCGCCCCAGGCGGCGGTCATCGCGTTGGCCCGACCTTCGGCGTCGTAGCTGCCGACCACCAGGACGGGGGTGGGGTAGAGCAGGGTCTCGGGACCGAGCGACTTCTTCACGGTGGCTCCTTCCGGCTGCGCGGTTGGTGGCGTCCTCACGGTATGCCCGCCGCATCCTCGTTCAAGGCCTCGCCGAACGCCGCGCCGAGTGACCGACTCGAATCAGGCGTCGCTCTGGGCCGCGGCGGCCACGCTCTCCTCGAGGAACGCCTTCAAGGCCGTCAGCATCGCGGCCCAGTTCTTCTCGGAGTGCTCGCGCGCCTGTTCGCTGGAGTTGTTGTCCTGGGATAGCTTGACGCGCGTCCCCGTGCCCTCGTCGGCGAGCTCGATCGTCACGTTGTGGTAGTTCTCGGGCTCGTCCGGAAGCCCGGAGAGCGGACTGAAGTGGCTGAACCGGAGAGTCCGCTCGGGCCGGGCCTCGAGGATCACACCCCTGTCTTCGAAGGCGCGGCCCTGCCACTCGCCTCTCCAGGCGATGGAGCTCCCCACCCGCCAATCTGACACGACCTCGGCGCCGAACATGTAGTGCCTGGTGTCCTCGGGCGTCACGAGCGCTTTCCAGACCCGGGCGCGGGGAGCGTCAATGGCGACGGAGGCGTGAGCGGTCAGACCTCTGTTCATCGGTGCCTCCTTTCCATGCGCCTGTTCTACCCGGCTCGGCGAACGTCGGTCACGAGGCGCCCCTGCGCAGCGCCTGACGCCACTTGAGCCGGGCACCGCTGTGCAGGATGGCGCGTCCGTAGATGGTGCCGGCGGCCCAGGCCATGCCCACCGTGGCCGCGAGGCAGAGCAGCACCGAGAGGGCGACCTCCCAGGGCCGGGCGGCGCCGATGGCGACGAGGACGGTCATCGAGATCGGCGCCGTCGGCGGGAAGAAGGCGAGGAACCAGTAGAAGCCGTAGACACCGTTGCCGTACAGCACCGTGAAGGTGAGGATGTAGGAGAGGATCAGCGGCAGCTGCACCGGCAGCGAGGCGTTGTAGGCATCCGAGGGTTTGCTGACCAGGGAGCCGGCGGCCGCATATGCGGTGCAGTAGAAGGCGTAGCCCACGACGATCCACAGCGCGCCCACGGCGACCACCACGAGCGAGGCGCTGTGGACGAGGCTCGAACCGACCAGCGCCCCGAGCGCCACGAATGTGACGACGATCGCCAGCGCCTGCACGAGGGCGAGAATGCCGAGTCCGAGCACCTTCCCGAAGAGCAGTTGCGCGGGGCTCACGGCGGCGAGCAGCACCTCGACCACGCGGCTCGACTTCTCCTCGCTCACGCCGACCGTGATGCGCGAGCCGTAGAGCAGGATGATCATGTAGATCGCGACCGTCATGGCGAGGCCCGTGAGGCGCACGCTGAGGTCGGTGAGCGGCGGCTTGAGGCCACGGATGGGGAGGTTGACGCCGTGGCTGAGCGTGCCCGCCGGAACCGCCGCGGAGAGGCGCGCGAGGCCGCCCACGAGCGCGAGGGCGCCGCTCAGGCTGGCCCCGCTCACCGCCGTCCCCGGAGCGGGCGCCCTGTCGACGAGCACCTCGCGACCGCCGACGAGCACCGCCGCCAGGGTCCCCGCGCGGAGCTGGGACTCGGCCGCACCGAGGTCGGTGAAGCGCACGACCTGTACGCGGACGCCGGCGACGCGCGCGGCGGTCCGCACGGTGTCGGTGACGGCCGGCTCGGGGCCGCCGACGATGCCGACCTTCTCCGTGGTCCGGTGACCGCGCAGCGCGGCGGGGAGGACGACCGCCGCCGCGACGGTCAGCACGAGCAGCAAGGTCACGACGCGGAAGGACCGTGCGCGCGTGCCTTGACGCAGTTCGCGCGCGGCGACCAGCCAGACCGCCGCAAGCCAGCCGCCGTTCACCCCGTCCCGCCCCCCTCGGCGGCCGTTGCGGTCTGCGCCCGGGCTGCCCGGTCGACCTCCTTCGGGTCCGAGCCGACCACTTCGCGGAAGACGTCCGACAGGCGGCGCTGCTGCGAACGCGAAGTGCTCCACCGGGCCGGCGGCACGTGCCGCGTCGAGCACGAGCTGCGCGTCCGCACCGGGCGAGAGGGCGAGAAGCACGGTGCCGGACGTCAGGCCGACGACGTCGGCCGTGCCCGCCAAGCCCTCCGCCCAGCGCCCCTCGGCATCGCCGGCGACGCGGACGGCGAGGCGCGGCTCGCCGCCGCGCCGCAGCTCGGCGAGGCTGCCCTCGGCCACCAGGCGTCCGCGGTGGATGATGGCGACCGCCTCGCAGAGGTCCTGCACCAGGTCGAGCTGATGACTCGAGAAGAGCACGGTCGCCCCCGCCGCGGCGCGCTCCGCCAAGATTGTGCTCATCTCGTCGACGCCCACCGGATCCAGGCCCGCGAAGGGCTCGTCGAGGATGAGCAGCTCGGGCTCGTGTACGAGCGCCGCCGCGAGCTGCACGCGCTGCTGGTTGCCCTGGGACAGCGTCTCGATCTTGGCCGACTGCTTGTCCTCTACGCCCAGGCGAGCGGTCCACTGACGCGCCGCGTCGCGGGCGTCATTCAAACTCATGCCGTAGAGGCGGCCCAGGTACTCCAGCTGTTCCAGGACGATCATGCCGGGGTAGAGGCCGCGTTCCTCCGGCATGTAGCCGAAGGTGCGGCGCGCACGGGCGTCGACGAGGGCGCCGCGCCAGCGCACCTCGCCGCTGTCCACCGCGACCACGCCGACGACGGCGCGCATGGCGGTGGTCTTGCCGGCGCCGTTGGGGCCGAGAAAGCCGAAGACCTTGCCCGCGGGCACACCGAAGCTGAGGCCATCGAGCGCGACGACGTCCCCGTAGCACCGCCGCAGGTCGAGGAGCTCGAGGGCTCCATCGGCGCGCGACGTCACGCTGCGGTCCTGCGCGATCATCTCTCCTCGCCCATCCTTGGCCTCGCTGCCGGCGTCCGGCTCCGCCGCCTCGGCCGGACTCATCCGGTGGCGCACGCACTGCCGTGATTCCCGAGTACGCAAGAGCGTACCAGGGGTCCGTTTGGCGTACGCGCGGACGCCGTCTGGAGGACACCTTCCCACGGCGCGGCGATCGCCGCCATCGGCCCCGCCCAACGCGGAACGTGCTATACTTTTAGCAGGCGAGCCATTCCGGCTCGTGGGACTGCGACGTGACACACCGCATTCTGGCGGAGGTCACGTCGTTTTTGTTTTTGCCCTGGTGGGGCGAAAGGATGAGACACAATGGCAGATGGCAAAGTGAAATGGTTCAACGCAGACAAGGGTTACGGCTTCATCGAGCGGGAGAGTGGCGACGACCTGTTCGTCCACATCTCTGAGATCCAGGGCGGGGGCGTGAAGAACCTCAGCGAGGGTCAGGCCGTGTCCTTCACGGAAGCCACCGGCCAGAACGGCAAGAAGCAGGCGACTGTGGTCAGCGCGCTCTAAGAGCTGAAGCACGAGCACCGCGGACCGGGCGGCCCCGCTGGCCGCCCGGTCCGTCCGTGTCGGGCGCGTTGCGGTATGGCTTGACTCGACGCCGACGCCGCGCCGACGCTGGCGCGACGCCGACCCGTGCGGGCGCTGCCGTAGCGACTGAAAGCCCGCGTCAGGCACGACCGCGCCCCCCAACGTTTGCCCGATGCCGACCGCGTGGTAGTCACTTGGTGGGGCGTGTCGCTTCTCTTCGACCCGCAACCTCTTCGCCGCGAGGCGCCGCAACCAGCCGCGGCCCCAGCAACAGCTTGCTCATGATCGCCTCACGGGCCGGCCGACCAGAATGGCGCGCATGGAGCTGCTCTTGCTGTCGAACTCCACCAACTACGGTGGCACGATGTTCTCCCACGCCGCCGAGGCCTTTGCCGGAGTGGCGGCGGGCGACGTGGTGACGTTCGTCCCGTACGCCCTGGCGGACTGGGACGGCTACGCCGACCGGGCCGCGGCCGCACTTGGCGCCTTCGACATCGAGGTCGTCTCTGCCCACACGTCGAGCGCGCCTGACCAGGCGATCCTCGAGGCGCAAGTGCTCATGATGGGCGGCGGCAACACCTTCCGGCTCCTCGATTCCCTCTATGCCCTCGGCGTGATCGACGAGCTGAGTCTCCACGTGCGCGAGGGTGTGACTCGCTACGTCGGCGCCTCCGCCGGGACGAACGTGGCGTGCCCGACGATCCGCACCACCAACGACATGCCGATCTGCCTTCCGCCGAGCTTCGCGGCGCTCGGTCTCGTGCCCTTCCAGATCAACCTCCACTACATCGATGCCGACCCGGCGTCGACGTTCATGGGAGAGACTCGGGAGGAGCGGATCGCCGAGTTCCTCGAGGAGAACGACTGCGAGGTACTGGCGCTGTACGAAGGTGCGTGGCTGCGAGTCAGCGGCGAATCCGCCGAGGTCACCGGACGGGCGCGCCTGTTCCAGCGCGCAGGGAGCCACAGCTTCCTCGAGGGTCTCGACGCCTCCGGACTCCTGCACCTCACGCCGACGTTCGACGGCGGGCGACGGCCCCGCCCGGGGGGGTCTTCATGATGGGCAGCTCAGCGGTCATCTACTGCGAAGCGTTCTTCGGCGCCTGCGACGGCAAGACCGCCAACGGTCTGGTCCGCCATTCCGAGCGGTACGAGGTCCTCGCCGTGATCGACAGCGAGAAGGCGGGTCTCGACGCCGGTACGGTGCTCGACGACACGCCCAACGGGATCCCCATCTGCGCCGATCTGGCGGGCGCGATCGCTCTCGCGGGGCGCATTCCCGACTTCTTCATCCTCGGGATGGCGCCGCTCAGCGGCATGCTCTCCCCGCTCGAGCGCGGCGTCGTGCTCGAGGCGATGGCGCGGGGGATGAGCGTAGTCAACGGCCTGCACGAGTTCCTGAACGACGACCCGGAGTTCATCGCGGCCAAAGCGGCGCACGGCGTGACGATCCTCGACGTGCGCCGCCCGCGCGACAAGAAGGACCTGCGCATGTTCAGCGGTCGCATCGCCGAAGTCACCTGCCCACGCATCGCTGTGCTCGGGACGGATGGAGCGATCGGCAAGCGCACGACGGCGACGATCCTCACGCACGCCCTCAACGAACGCGGGATCAGAGCGGTCCTCGTCGGCACGGGGCAGACGGGGCTCATCCAGGGTGCGCGCTACGGCGTCGCGCTCGATGCCATCCCGTGCCAGTTCTGCTCGGGCGAGCTGGAGGCTGCTGTGGTCGAAGCCTTCGAAGGCGAGCATCCGGACGTGATCATCATCGAGGGGCAGGGCGCGCTGAGTCATCCCGCCTACCTTTCGTCGACCTTCATCCTGCGCGGTGGTCGGCCCGACGCGGCCATCCTGCAGCACGCGCCGGCGCGCCGCATGCTGGGCGACTTCCCAGACGTGCCGACGCCGACTCCGGCGAGCGAGATCGCTCTCCTGAGGGCCTTTGCCGGCACGGAGGTGATCGGCTTGACGATCAACCATGAGGCCATGACTGACGCCGAGGTGAGCGCGGCCATCATCCTGTACGAGCTCGAGCTCGGCATCCCCGCTACGGACGCGCTCATGCGCCCGACGGATCGGCTGGTCGATATGGTCCTGCACGCGTTCCCTGAGCTCGAAGCGAGGCTGGCGACCGGCGTCGTGTGACGTCCGCGGTAGACTTCAGGGCGATGCGCCGTCGCCTGCTCCTCATCGCTGCGTTCATCCTGGCCGGCTGGGCCTTCGGTATGCTCGACTCGCGCATCCCCATGCCGGGCTCATCGGCGGTCTTCTGGGCCGGCAACGTGGGGAGCACCTGGCTGGTCCTGCCCTTCCTCGCGGGCTGGGCCCTGCGCTCGCGACCCTGGGCGCTGGCCGGCGGACTGCTGGCCGGCACGGCGAGCATGGTCGGCTTCTTCGGCCCCGGCGGCGCCTGGGGGCCGGCCTCGTCCGCCTTCGTCGCTTCGTGGCTGTTGCTCGGAGCCTTGGCCGGAGTGGCCTACGGGCTGTTCGGCGAGTCGTGGGGCCGCTCGCGGGCTTTGCTCGACGGCCTCGCTCTGGCCCTGCCCTTCATCCTCGAGCCCTGGGCCTGGTCGCGGGGCTTCGGCTACGCGCAGGGCCCATTGCCCATCTGGTACCTGGAAACGTCCTGCGGCCTGGCGCTGCTCGCCTGGGTCATCGTCGCCAGCCGGCGGCGCGCGGCGCAGGCCGGGGGAGCCGGCTCCTGAGCCGCGGCAGGTATCACCCGGCCGCGACGCCGCGGCGTGCTGGGCATCTGCGCCAGGGTCGCGGCCTCACGGTCGCCTCCGGCTATACTGGCCCCGCCCTCCCGTGCGCGCGGAGGAGGCGGCAGGCGAGTGAGGAGGCAGGGGTGGGTGGTACGTTCGAGCATGAGCGCGCCGCGGCGGTCGCGCAGGTCATCGGCGACCGCCGTTCGGTCCGCACGTTCACCGACGAGGCGCCGCCACGTGCGGCGCTCGAGCAGATCCTCGCCGCTGGCCTCGCGGCGCCCTATGCGGCGGCGATGGCGCCCGGGAGCACCCTCGACCGGCGCTTCTTCGTGCTGCCGCGAGGGAGCGAGGCGTCGGCCGCCGCCAAGGCGGCGATCCAGGCTCACGCCGTGGCGGCGCTCGCCGGCGGCGATCTGCCGGCGCCCCTGCGCGCCCGGCTCAAGCCCGTTTCCGAGGGGCGCCTCCTCGGCGTCGGAACGGCGCCCTACTACGTGGTGGTCGCCGAACGCGGCGCGATGATGCAGGTCCAGCAGCAGTCGCTCGCGCACGCGCTCGAGAACATGTGGCTGATGGCGACGGCGCTTGGACTGGGCATGCATCTGGTCTCCGCGACGACGGCGATGGGCGACGATCCCGCCTTCTGCACCATCCTTGGCCTGCCCGTGGGTGAGTTCGCGCTCAGCGGTTGCGCCATCGGCGTTCCGGCGCATGCGTCGGAGTCGCGCCCGGCTCCCGTCGCCGGTGCCGCCACCACCTGGCTGGGCTGAGGCAGTGCTGAAGAAACTCGGGGACGCGCCGCGCAGCGTGAAGGTGATCGCGGCGTGGAGGGGCCGTGGCTGACGCACAAGCCTGCGACGCTCGCCTGCTCGTCATCGCGCCGCTGCGCATCGAGTGGCTGGCGGTGCGACTCGGCCTTCCCGAGGCGCTGGTGCTGAGCTCCGGGATGGGCGCCGCCCGGGCCCGGTCCGCGGCGCCGGCGGCCGCTCGCATCCCGGCCGATGCGGTCGCGGTCGCCGGGTTCTGCGGCGCGGTCGCCGGGGGCTCGCGCCCCGGCGATGTCGTGGTCGCCAGCGAGGTGCGCGGACCGGCGGGCGTCACCACTTGCGCAAGTGGACCGGTCGTCGCGGCCCTCGCGGCCCTGGGGACCGAGCGCGTGCACGTCGGGCCGGTCGCTTCGATCGAGCATCTCGTGCGCGGCGCGGAGCGCGGCGTGCTGGCCGGCGAAGGCGCCCTGGCCGTCGACATGGAGTCGGCGTGGCTGGCGCCGGCAGCGGCGGGACGGCCGTTCGCCGTCCTGCGCGTCGTGCTCGACACGCCGGCGCGCGAGCTCCACCGCCCGTTGGCCACTCTCTCCGGCGGGCTCGCGGCCTGGCAAGCCTTGCGACGGGCGGCGCCCGCGCTAGCGCTCTGGGCTCGGGGGTGAGGCCGGCGCGGCGGGCTCACGGCGACGGCGCGTTTCCGCAGCCAACACTTGCGTGCGGTTCGCAGTTCGGTCTAGGTTTGGCTGCACCGTCTGGACCGATCGCACGCTACTGTCGACGCTGCGGGCAGCGCATCGTCGCGGCCAAACGGTCGCAGCGCCGGCACGCGTGGCTTCCGGAGGCCGCATGGAGATGGACGACAGGTTCCCGTTCCGGGCGGAGCGCATCGCCCTTGCGGAGAGCACCGCCGTGATCGAGGTCGAAGGCGAGGTCGACATCTACACCTCGCCACGCCTCGGCGAGGTGCTCGGCCGCAGTGTGGACGAGGGTGCGCACCACGTCATCGTGGATCTCACGAACGTCACGTTCATCGACTCCACCGCCATCAGCGTGCTTATGCAGGAGGTCAAGCGGGTCCGGTTCGCCGATGGCACCCTCACTGTGGTCTGCGGCCGCGGCAGCGTCAGGCGCGTCCTCGAGATCGCCGGTCTCGGCCGGGTCCTGAGGTTCTGCGACACTCGTGGTGAAGCCCTGAGCTGCGCAGGTTGCTGCGCAGGACGACGTAGCGGCTAGGGTCAGGGTCTCCGCGGCGTCCGCGAGTCTCGCGGTCGGTGTCGCACGCGCGGCGGCTAGCGGGAGCGGACGAAAAGGACGAGGGGGCGACTCCGAATCGTGGAGCCGCCCCCCTCGCGATCGAATCTGCCTGACGCGGCGTCAGTAGGCCTGGAAGGAGCTGGGGCTCGCGGAGCCAGAGCTGCCAGAGCCCGAGCCGTCGCCGTTGCACTGATGGGTCGTGCCCGAGCCCTGCGAGGGCGCCGTCTGGGCGCCCGACGAGGCCTTCGGGGTCGGCGTGCCGCTGCCGGACGCGAGCGCCATGGGCACGAGCCACACGGCGAGGGCGAGGACCAGGGCGGCGACGAGGCCGATGATGTACCTTCTGGGCATTGGTGCTCCCCTTGGATCGGATTCACGTGCCGACGTTCTACCCCGCTGATGAGAGTCAACATGCACGAAAGATGTTGACTTTTGTTTGGCGTCGTACTGTTCTCACAGTAACCACCCAGACGCCGCTCAGGTCGGTCACATGTGCGTGGGAAGACCCGGAGCCGCCCGGGCGACAAGCTGCGTCGCTGCCTTCATGTTGCTGGCGACCGAGGAGGATCGATGGCCGAGAAGACCGCCCCCGAGAAGCTGCGCCTCAAGCCCGGCATGAGGGCGGCGCTGCTGAATGTACCCGCGGAGCTGGCAGGCGTTCTCGCCCTGCCCGCCGACGTGCTCCTGGTGGACGACCCTTCGCAGGCCGACTTCCTGCTCGACTTCGCGACGACGCAGGCGCAGGCCGAGCGGCGGCTGGCGGCGCTGCAGCCCGTAGTGACTGCTGAGACGCTCGTCTGGCTCGGCTACCCGAAGGGCTCGAAGGCGGCCGGGCTCGACGTCAGTCGCGACACGATCGCCGGATCCGCCCGCCTTGCCGGCCTCGCTGTCGTCGCCATCGTGGCGCTCAACGAGGCCTGGTCGGCGGTGCGCATCCGCCCGCTGTCCGTCCTCAGGTAGGCTGCGGCAGGGGCGGGCGGTCCGGGCGCGCAGGCACTCGAGCGCTCAGGCGTTGGATGGACGCAAGGGGCCGTCAACACCAGGCCGTGAGCCGCCCCGCCCGACCTCATTCCTCGGGTGCGGCCGTCTCGCTTTCCTTGGCGCCGGCGCGGCCGCTCAGGATCCGATACTCCCAAGCCGTGAGCACGATCACGACCACGTCCAGGACCGTGAGCGCCAGCAGGAGGAGCGAACGCGAGTAGGTGTACTGGTAGACCTGATAGACGCCGAAGGCGGCGAAGACGGCGATCGCCGTCGGGTACGCCCACAGGCGCCGGCGAAGCAGCATGACCACGAGGAAGACCTTCACGAACCCGTGGACGAGCAGGTAGGCGATCGTCAGACGGTAGCCACTCACAGACAGCGTGTTCGCCAGGTGGACCAGGTGAGTGGCGATGAAGTCCTTCGGGTCCTGGTTCAGCTCATGGCCGGTCACCCAGATCAGGAACCGGCGCAGGTCCCTGAGCGGTACGAGAAGCAGGAACAGCCCGCCAAGGATCTCCAGGACGCCGTCGATGCCCTTGAGGACCACGCCGATGTCAAAGGCCTCGCCGACGACGCGCTGCCTCTTGTCTGTGCGGAGTCGCGAGCGCATGGCCTCGTCCTACCCTCAAGGAGAAAGTGGGAACATTCGCTATCCGCCCGGAAGCCCGCGAGAAGCGCTGCGGCGGTTAGGGGATCGCCGACTCGGGCAGTACAAGGACGTCCGGCGCGCCGACTCGCGGAGGTCTGGCTTCATGGTCCGTCATCTCCCAGGCTGGGTCGCCTTCCTCCTCTTCTGGGGGGCCGTTGTCTACGGCGGCTACGGCTCAGGGCCGGCGGCGAGGCTCGCGGCGGGAGCCGTTCTTGCGTTGCTCGGCGCCATGGGGGTCATCGTGGTGGTCGCCACGCTGCAGGCCGCGAGGCGCGACCGGCCGCGCGGTGACGCGGCCGCCAGGCGGGTCTCTTCCACCTGCGCTTGGGGGTCCTACGTCGGCGAGGTCGACGGGCTGACGGAGGACACGGGTGGATCGAGGATCCTCGCGCCCCGTCCGGTGACGCTGCTGGCCTTCAGGGACGTGCTGCTCTTCGTGACACTCTGGGACCGCCGCGGTGACCCGGAGTTGAGCCCCGGCACGGCCCTGCGGCGGCATGTCGAGAGGGCTCTCGGCGCCACCGTCCTCAGCGACGGCCTGTCGTGCGACGAGGTGGTGCGACAGCTCGACGACTCGCTCAAGGTCAAGGCGGTCCCGGTCGCTCAGGTCGCGCGGGCCGTCTGTGAACCGGGCGAAGTCGGCTGTGGACTGTCGATCACCGGAGTTCACCGGCTGACCGGGACATACCTGGTGGCGGAGGACGCGACCCAGCCGCTGGCGAGCCTGCTGGGCTCCGTCCTCAGCGATCGCTTCGAGGACCGTCATGAACCTCTGAGGCGGGCGGCGTAAGGCGTGCCCAGAGCCGCGCGCGAAGGCAGCCGGTGCAGACGTGCCCTGTGCATCGCTGACGCCGCGTGCTGTCAGCAAACCGCGAACGATCGGGAGAGATCATGTCGGGTAGCAGAGGAAACGCCGCCGGAGCCGGTGCCGGCGCCGTCTACGGGCTCGGTTTCATCGGCGCGCTCGTCTACTTCATCCAGAGCGCGACGTCGTTCTGGGATGGGCTCTACGGCGTCTTTCAGGCGCTGGTATGGCCGGCCTACTTCGTCTGGGGTGTGTTCCACTTCCTGAAGATGTGACCATCCCCGGACGCCGTCGCGCCGGCCGGGCTGAGGTGCCCGGCCGGCGCGCTTGGCTCTCTGGCGCCGGCCGCCGTGAGCACGGGCCGGCGCACACGTCGTCTCAGTGCGGCAGCACGATCAGCGTGCCCTTCATCCCGCTTGTGTCGTGCAGCTGGCACTGGTACCTGAGCGGCCCCGGCGTCATCTTGCCGATCTTCAGCGTGTAGCTCGTGCCGGGGGTCGGGAGCAGCAGACCGGAGTTGTACGCGCCCGACCGCGTCAGCGGGGTTGCGGGCGGATACGGGAACAGCACCGCCGGGTTGATGTACAGCACCGGCGGCGGCCCGCTCGGCTGCGCCACCGGGATGACGAGTCCGGTATCCGGCTGACCGTTGAAGAACGTCACCGTGTGCGGCGCGTCGCTGAACGGCGTCATCTCCCATACGACCGTGTCGCCTGGCCGGACGTGGAGCTTCCCGGGGAAGAAGCGCATGAGGTCGATCTGCCCCTTGCCGTATCCCAGCCCGACGTAGCGGGTCATCGTGCCGTCGGGATTCTTCGTCGCCGGCTTGATCTGCCGGATGGCCTCACGGAGCACCGCCGGCGCCTGTGCCATCTGCCGGGCGATCTGGCAATACGCGAGCGCGCGCACCTGACAGGGGGAGGCGACCCGCACGTCGCGGGCGACGGCCCTGATCGTGCCGGACATCATGGCGCCGTGCACGAGGCACTCGTAGTCGTACCTGCCCGCGGCAGTGAACGTGAGGTCGAAGGATCCGTACTGGCCGGCCTCGTGGCCCATCAAGCCCGAATTGGCGAACGTGGTCGTGTTGCCGAGCGTGCCCGACGATGCCTGGTTCACGGCGCCGGGATTGAACACGAGCGGACTGGGCAATTCGGGCAGCCCCAGGAGCTTCGCGGGGAGCAGGAGCGGTGGCGGCGTGCCGCCCCCGAGGAACGTGACCGTGTGGATCTCGTTGCTGTTCTGGATCCAGTGGATCGAATCACCGACATGGATCGTGACGCTGCTCGGGAAGTAGGCCATGACGTCGATCCCGCGATGCGCGTTCTCGGCGCCGACCAGGACGGTGTAGGTCTGCGGCGTTGCCGGGTGCCAGGCAAGGGCAATGGGTGCGAGACCCAGGCCGAGCACGAACGTCGCCAGCAGAGCAAGGAATGTTGCCTTGGCGTGGCGCATGTGGACCCCCCCTCCGTAAGCTTGTCTTGGGCGTTACTATCACCGGACTCTCGGCTTGGTACGCCGTTTGCGTCGGCCGGTCCTCGGGGCCGTGCCGTGGCCGCCGCGTGCTCGCGCGGCCCGTGCCCGTCGCCGGCCTCGCACGTATACTCAGGTCGTGCGTCTTCCCTCCTGGACATGCGACCTCGCTCACGATGAGCTCATCCACCTCGGCAACGTGGCCGACAACCTGCAGCTGGTCGCCGACCTGGGTTATGGTGACGTAGCCCTCGCCGCCGTCAGCGAGGACGGCGACCTGCGGGTCGTCGCCGACGCGCGGCCGAGCACGGCGATCGACCCGTTCGCGATGACGCGCACCGATGCCCGGCTCGAACGCGGGGTCGAGCCTGAGGCCTACGCGACGCTCGCCTCGGCGCGGCGCGTCGACTACCTGCGGCCGCGGGTCGTCAACGACGTGGTCTACCGCGGCGAGGCCCATCCGATCGGTGTGCCGCAGCCGTACGCGGTCGTCCTGCGCGTCGTCAGCGAGCAGATCGAGGAGGCGGCGGGTCGCATGGAGCGGGTGTTCATCGCCTCCGCTCTCGATCTGCTCGAGACCCTCGCGAAGGGCCCGCTGCGCGACGCGCGCACCGGCGGTCTCTTTGCGACGACGCGCAGGGCGGGCGACGGCGTGCTGCGCGTCGACGCCGGGGGCCGCGTCGCCTACGCCTCGCCCAACGCCGTGACCATCCTGCGGCTCGCCGGCGTCGAAGGCCGGGTCACGGACATGCGCGCCGCCGAGCTGCCGGGCGGCGGCGCCGGCGTGATGCCGGTGCTCGGCACCGCAGGCGCGATCGCCACGCAGATCGAAGTGGCTGAGCGCGTGCTCGGCTACCGTTCCATGACCCTCGGGCGCGAGACGCTCGTGCTCGTCGAGGACCTCACCGAGGCGCGCCGCCGCGAGCGCGAGATCGGCGCCAAGGAAGCGACCCTGCGCGAGGTCCATCACCGTGTCAAGAACAACCTCCAGACGATCGTCGCGCTGTTCCGCATCCAGGCGCGGCGCAGCGACGACGCCGAGGTGCACCGCGCTCTGGCCGAGGCCACCGAGCGGGTGGCGGCCATGGCCTCGGTGCACGACCTGCTGGCGCGCTCAGAGGACGAGAGCGTCGACTTCGACGACGCGGCCCGGCGCGTCGTCGAGCTCGTGCGTAGCGGACTCTTCGGCGACGAGCGCCGCATCGCGCTCACCGTGGTCGGCGGCACGGGGCGGATCGACGGCAGGATCGCGATGCCGCTCGCCTTGGCGCTCGCCGAGCTCGTCCACAACGCGCTCGAGCACGCCTTCGCACCGGAGGACACGGGCGCGGTCACGGTGAGGCTCCGTCGCGACAGCGGCAGGCTGGTGCTGGTAGTGGAGGACGATGGCCGCGGCCTCCCGCCCGGGTTCGACCTGGCGGCCGATGCAGGGCTCGGGTTCGCGATCGTGCGCACGCTCGTGGAAGAGGACCTGCGCGGGACCCTGACGCTCGCGCGCGACCATGGCGTGAGCGTGACGGTCGCCGTTCCGCTCACCCACCTTGCTGAAGACAACGGGGCGACGACCCCCGCACAGACGCCGGCAGAAGGGGGCGAGACGTGCGAGTCCTGATCGCCGAAGACGAGGCGCTCATCCGCATGGACCTGCGCGAGATGCTCGAGGAGGAGGGCCACGAGGTCGTCGCCGAGGCGCGCGACGGCGGCGAGGCCATCGCCCTGGCGCGCAGGCTGAGGCCGGACGTCGTCTTCATGGACATCAAGATGCCACACGTCGACGGCCTCGAGGCGGCGGCCGCGATCAACGCCGAGGCGCTCGCCGCGGTGGTCATGGTCACCGCCTTCGCGCAGGCCTCGCAGGTCGAGGCGGCGACGCGGGCCGGTGCCATGGGCTACGTGGTCAAGCCGTTCTCGCACAGCGACATCATCCCGGCCATGGAGGTCGCGGTCGCGCGTCACCGCGAGGCCGTGCAGCTGGCGCGGGAGGTCGACGACCTCAGCGAACGGCTGCAGACGCGCAAGGCGCTGGACCGCGCCAAAGGCATTCTCATGCAGGGCGGCCTCAGCGAGGCCGAGGCGTTCCGGCGCCTGCAGCGCCTCGCCATGGACAAGCGCAAGACCCTGCGCGAGGTGGCGGAGGCGGTGATCACCGCGAGCGAGGCGATGGACTAGACGAGCCACGTGGGGCAAGGCGGGCGGCGGCCGTTTGGCGTTCTCCCCTCCTGTGGTATCCTTTGGACGGCACAACGGCGTGCCGTGATAGTGAGTCCGGAAGCAATGGCGCTTCCCGGTCAATCGACTGGGGGCGTCTTTTTCGTCTCCGGACTCGCGAGTCGGCTGGTGTCAAGCACGAGACACGCGGAGGTGTCACATGACGGACAGAGGATGGAGCCCCACGTCGATGCCGCGCCGGGAGTCGGAGCACAGCTACGGCTACCCCGTGGTGCGGAGCGATCGGCAGACGGAGTCCGCCTCATCGCGGGGCGGGCGAGTGCTGAATGCACGGCGCGAGACGGCGGAGCAGGCGTCGATCAGCGTGCGCCCGGAGGACTCCGAGCAGTAGAAGGACCGACCGCGATGCGGCGGGCGCCGCTCTCTCGCCTCGGCGAGGGAGAGGTGCCCGCCGCTGACGCGTACGGCCGCGATCCCGGGGCGTCACCCCGGCTGTGCGTGGAGCAGCGAGCCCTCGGCACGCCCTCCCGGCGTAGGGTTGTGCGCGGCGACCTTGAATGGGTTCTGAGCAGGCCCACGGCGGCAGCCAGTGGCGGCCTGGCTTCATTGTTGCCGCGCACTGTCGCGCGGCGGCCTGTCGCGCACGGCCGGACACGATGCTATGTTTCTGGCACCGGGCAGGTAGCGGCCCGCGTCTGGAGAACCTGGTCGCTCGGGTCGAGGCGGAGATGGTAACGAGGAGCGTCTATCATTCGCGCGGCCGCCACAATCGCCGCATCCTGTGGCGGACGCTGGCGACGCTGGCGATCGTCACGGTGGCGGGGGTCGGCATCATGTACACCGCCGATCACGTGGCCGGCCACGGCGGCGCCGGGGCGGCCGCGACAAAGCGCGTCGCCCTGCTCGCACCCGTGCCGGAACCCTTGGGCGACGTCACCGTCCATCGGCGCCGGGTGGTCACGCTGACCTACCGCGTGGCCAACCACAGCCAGGCTCTTGATGGGGTGTTCATCGTCATTCGCAAAGCGGACCGCACCATCGCCAAGACCCTGCGCCTCGGGCCGCAGCCGGCCGATCGCACGCTTGGCCGCCGGCTCCGCATCTTGTTGAAGACCGGGCACTACACCTGGTTCGTGCGCGCCACCGGCGCCGACGGTGTCACGCGCACGTCGGTGCGGGGCTGCGCGCTGACGGTGCTGCCGCCGCTCCCGCCGCTGTATCCCGACGGCGCCGCCATCCGCGCCGCTCTGCGCTGGGCGCAAACGCGCGGCGACGAGGTCGGCGTCGCCGTGATCGACACCCGCGGCGCGCTGCACGGCTTCGATGCTCAGCGACGCTTCACATCTGCGAGTCTGTCGAAGGCGATGCTGCTGGTCGCCTATCTCAGACGCCACCCGCGACCGACCGGCGCCATGCGCCTGACCCTGAGCGCGATGACCGAGGAGTCGGACGACGCGAGCGCCGACGCCGTCTACGCTCTGGTCGGCAACGGCGGTCTCCTCGCGGTGGCAAGACTCACCGGCATGCGCGACTTCGACGTCGGAACGTCGTGGATAGACGCGCAGGTTACGGCCGCGGACCAGGCGCGCTTCTTCTATCGCTTCGAGAGCTACCTGCCGGCTGCGTCCGTCGCCTTCGCCCGCAGCCTGCTCTCGAACGTCACACCGATACAGCGTTGGGGCATCCCGGCCGCCGCCGGCCCGGCCGGCTGGATGGTGTTCTTCAAGGGCGGCTGGCTGGACCAGGACGGCCGGCCGAACGACGTCGTGACCCAGGCCGCCTGGCTGGAGCGCCGCGGCCGGCGCTGGGCGCTGGCCATACTCACCGACGACAACCCTTCCAGTTACTACGGCCTGCAGACCTTGAAGGGCATCACCGGCCTCCTCCTTGGTCATGAGCCGACGGCGGCGTATCTGGCCGTCGTGCACCAGTTCGACGCGGACGCCTCCCAATAGGCCGGCGCGTTCCAGAAGGCCACCGCATCTGAATCCCAGAACGCTGGCGACGGGACGGGAGCAACGCCCGTGCCGCGATGGCGCCTGCCGATTCATGGTCCGGGTGGCCGAGTCGCTGAGGGCGCGGCCCCAGCCTCGCTAGCGGCCGGCCGGCGCTCCTGACCTCTCGCGGACCTCGCTTCGCCCTGCGCGGCGCGTGTAGAGTCGAGCGGACAAGCCAGCGCTGGAGGCCTTCCGTGGAGAGCGATCCGCATTTCTCGACCGTGACATCCGGCTCGGCCGTCGTCGAGCTCGGCCGCGCCATCGCGGAACAGGTCGGGCGCGTGATCGTCGGCAAGGCCGAGCAGACGCGCCTGCTGACCGTGGCCCTGCTGGCCGACGGCCACGTGCTCCTCGACGACGTGCCGGGCGTCGCCAAGACGTTGCTCGTGCGCACCGTCTCCGCGACGCTCGGCCTGAGGTTCTCGCGCGTCCAGTGCACGGCCGACCTGATGCCCGCCGACGTGACCGGAGCGATGGTCTACGACCAGCGGCGCGGCGAGTTCGAGTTCCGCCCCGGGCCGCTGTTCGCCAACATCGTGCTCGCCGATGAGATCAATCGCGCCACGCCGCGCACGCAGTCGGCCTTTCTCGAGGCGATGGAGGAGCGCGGCGTCACCGTGGACGGGACGACCCATCCGCTGCCGGCGCCGTTCATGGTACTCGCCACGCAGAACCCCGTGGAGCTCAAAGGCACCTTCCCGCTGCCCGAGGCGCAGGTCGACCGCTTCCTCCTGTGTCTGCGCATGGGGTATCCGAGCCGCGACGACGAGACGCTGATGCTGGAGCGCTTCCGCAGCGGCGACCCGCTCGCCGAGGTGAGCGCCGTGGCCGGCGCGGACGACCTGCCCGCGGTGCGGGCGGCGGTCCGCGCCGTGCACGTCACCCGCGATGTCGCGGGCTACGTCGTGGCGCTCACGCGCGCCACGCGCGAGAGCTCGCTTCTGCGCCTGGGCGCGAGCCCGCGCGCCTCGCTCGCGTTGCAGCACGCCGCCCAGGCCGCCGCCGCCCTCGCCGGACGCGACTTCGTCACCCCCGACGACGTCCAGGACCTCGTCGAGCCCGTCCTGGCACACCGCCTCATCCTGGCGCGCGACGCGGTCGTCGACGGACGCTCCGCCGCCGACGCGCTTGGCGAGGTCGTCGCCAGCGTCCTCGTGCCGGCCGAGGACGGGACTGGCGCAGACCGCCCACGCACGCGCGGCGAGGGCGGGACGCCCGCGGCCGGCTGACTCCGGTCACCGTGCGCCTGCGATCCATCCTCTGGGCCTGTCTGGCCAGCCTCGTCGTGGCGGCGCTGCTGCACTCGCAGGCGCTGGTGTTCGCGACCCTAGCCGCCTCGGCCCTGGCGGCGCTCGTGGTCGCTACACGCCGGCGCGTGTTCAAGTCCGTCACCTTCGAGCGCACCCTCTCGCGGCGCGTGGTGGATTGGGGTGGGGAGCTCGAGGTCACCCTCGACGTCACCAACGCGAAGCTGCTCCCGCTGGTGTGGATGCGCGTGCGCGACGAGTGGCCGGCCGGCCTCGAGCCGCTCGGGTTCGCGTTGCGGCCCGTCGCGCATCTCGGCAGGCAGGCGTTCGTCCAGACCGTCTCGGTGCGCTGGTACGAGCGTCTGCGGCGCCGGTACCGCGTGCGCTGCACGCAGCGAGGTCTGCACCGGTTCGGGCCGATCGAGCTCGAGGCCGGCGACCCCTTCGGCATCGCCGGCGTCGACAAGCTCCTCGAGGCGTCGCAGCAGGTAGCGGTGCTGCCCAAGGTGCTGCGCGTCCCCGGCTTCGCGCAGCTGCTCGGTCACCCGCTGATGGAAGAGACGGTCGCGCGCTCGCTGGCGCACGATCCCACGGCCCTGCGCGGTATCCGCCCCTATCGCGACGGCGACTCCATGCGCGCCATCAACTGGCGCGCCACGGCGCGGTCGCGCGAGCTGCAGACCAACGAGTTCGATCCCACCTCACTCGCCGCGGTGCGGCTGCTCCTCGACGTGCGCTCCCGGCAGAAAGCCTGGGAGGGCGTCGACCCCGAGCTCATGGAACTCCTCTGCGCGGTCACGGCCTCGCTGGCGACCGCGTTCGCGGAGCACGGCTTCGCGGTCGGTCTTGCCTCCAACGCTCAGTCGACCGGGGACCGGGGCGGCGTCGATGTTCCCGCCGAGCCGGGCGCCCTGCCTGAGATCCTCGAGACGCTGGCCCGGATGCGCTCGTTCTCGATGCGCGCCTTCGGCCAGGTGCTTGCCGACGAGCTGGCCGACGAGAGCAGCCCCGCCGACTGCGTGATCGTGACGGCCGCCCTGCGCCCGGGCGAGCTCCCCGCTGTTGCACAGCTGCGCGCGGAGCGGCCGACCCGCGTCGTGCACGTCGGCGGGGCACGCGCGGACGCGGCGCCGCTGGTCGACTTCGTCGTTCCCCGCGGCTTTGAATGGAGGACGAGCGATGCACTCACGTTCTCGACCTGAGCTGGCGACCCTTGCGCTCGGCGCCGCCGTTGACGGCGTCTGGTGCGGCGCCCTCGCGGCGGCGCTGACCAGCTCCCCGTGGGTCGCGCTCACGGTCTTCGCCGCGGTCGTGGTGCTGGCCGGGGCGCTCGTCGCTCGGCGCCTGGACGGGGGCCGGGGCGACGGCGACGGCAGCGCCGGGAGCGGCGGCCGGGAGCGCGCCGGGCGCGAGCGCAGGGCGCGCGTCCTCGCGCTCGCGCTGATCCTCGGCGCGACCGCGGCGCTGCTCGCCGCCGGTCGCTCCTGGGCGCACCCGTCGCTGCTGCTGCAGGTGGCGCGCGACTTCGTCTACGCTGTCGGGCTGGTCCTCGTCGGCCTCTACCTCGGGCGCGCGACGACGGCGCCGGACGTCGCGGTGCGGCGCGCGGTCCGCGCCTTCGCAATGCTCTGCCTCATCCTTGGCACCGCCGCGGCGGCCGGCGCTTCGCCGGCATGGGCTCCGTGGGCGGTCGTGACCTCGCTCGTCGCCGGCGGTCTGCTGGTGGCGCTCGTGCGCCACCGGGACTTGGCCGACCTGGTCCAGCCAGACGAGCGCATGCCCGCCTGGCCGTGGATGCTGGCGGTGGCCGGCGCCGTGATCGTCGTTGTCGTCGCCGGCGCGCTGCTCAGCCAGGCCCTCCGCGTGGACGCGGTCCTCTGGCTGCTCCACGCGCTCGCGGGCGGGTTCAGATACGCCCTCGCGGGCGTGGCCTTCGCCCTCGGGTACGCCGGGGCGGCGCTGATGCGTGCCGTCTCGTGGGTCGTCGGCCTGGTCCACCTGCACCCCTGGCGAGCCAGATGGGAGCCGCCGCTGGCGCCGAAGCCGCCGGTGATCGCGCCGCTCCACGCGGCGTCCCCCTTCAGGTTCCCGAGCGCGGCCAAGCTGGCCGGCACGATCGTCGGCGCCGTCGCCGTGATCGGCCTCGCGGTGACGCTGGTCGTGCTGGCCCTGCGGCGCCTGCGCAGCAGGCCGGAGGCCGAACTCCTGGTCGTGGAGGAGCGCGAGGCCGTCGGTTCGTTGCGGTCGGCGATGGGGAGCGCCGCCGGCCGGTTCGTGAGGCGCATCCGCGGCCGCTTCGCGGGTCTGGGTCGACGCGGGCCGCTACGGCCCGAGGAGCTCGTGCGGCGGCGCTATGCGGAGCTGGAACGCGGCCTGGCGAGGGCGGGGCAGCCGCGGGGGCCGGGCGTCACGGTGCGCGACCACCTTCGGGCGGTGACCACATCGGCGGCGCGCGACCAGGCACCGGACCGAACGGCGCGGATGGACTCGGCGCCTCGGCGGTCGGCAGAGGTGGCGGGCGGCCTTGCGTCCATCTACGAGCGCGCCCGCTACTCCCCCCATGAGGTGGACGTCGCGGAGGCCCGGCGCTTCGAAGCCCTGTCGCGCGCCTTCGAGGGCTAGTGCCACCCGGCTGCCACACCGTGTGATCGTCAACGAGCTTCGGGGAGTCAGGTCTCTCCAGTAGACTCGGGGAGCTCCATCCGTGAAGCCGCTGGACTCTGGGGGACCGTGAAAGCCATTTGGCGAGAGGCGGGCGCGACCGGCAGGATCGCTCTTGCCGTGCTCGTCCTCGTCGGGATCGCCGCCGCGTGGTCGGCCGGCTGCGGCGGCCGCACGGCACCGACCCTTTCGCAGAACCCGCCGGCAGCATCTGGCGGCTCACCGACGCCGGCGGCGACGTCAGCAGGCGGCCGCCCCGACGCGACCGAGGCCGCCCGCGCGCGAGCCGCCCTGCAGGCGTTCGTCCGCGCCTTCTACGTGACGGCCGGCGGCGGCGCGTACTGGGCCTTGGACACCGCCGGCGGGCAGGCCACGTTCTACCGCCAGGCCGAGATGCTCGAGATGGTGGAGGACGCCTACGCGGGCACGGGCGATCCGGCCTACAGGAGCATGATCGTCGCGCTGGAGCGGGGCGTGACCGCGTACTTTGGCCGCAGCTGGCTGTGGCGGCCCTTCAACGACGACATCATGTGGATGATCATCGCCTCGCTTCGCGCCTACGAGCTCACCGGCAGCCGCCGGTACCTGACGCTGGCGCGCCTCAACTTCGATGCCACCTACGCGCGGTCGTGGAGTCCCGACCTCGGCGGCGGCCTCTGGTGGACCACCCTGCGCGTCGAGAAGAACGTGACCACCAACGCGCCCGCCGCGATCGCCGCCTGCAAGCTCGCCGCCGATCTGCACGATCCGACGTACCTGGCGAAGGCGAAGAGCCTCTATGCGTGGGTCCGGACCCACCTCTACGACCCCCTCAGCGGCGCCGTCTACGACGGCATCTCGCCGGGCGGCGCCGGCGTCCCCAGCAAGGCGAGGTACACCTACAATCAGGGGACCTTCATCGGTGCCGCCAACCTGCTCTACCAGGCGACCGGCCGTCGCACGTACGTTGGGGACGCGCTGCGCGCCCTCGAGTACACGCAAGCCGGCCTGACCGTGCATGGCGGCATCCTCCCGCGCGAGGCCGGCGGCCCCGACTCCAACGGCGGCGGCTTCAAGGGCATCTTCTGCCGCTGGGCGGTCGGGTTCGTGCGCGACAACCACATCAGCTCCTTCGACGGGTGGTTCCAGAGGAACGCCGATTCCGCCTGGAGCAATCGTGACGCCCGCGGGCTCATGGGGCCGGTGTGGTGGAGGCCGACGAGCCCGGGGCTGCTGTACGCCTGGGACTGCTCCTCGGCCGTCGTGCTCCTGCAAGTCTTCTCGGCCCGGTAGCCGCCCGCCGCGACATCCACGGCGAGGATGGCGACCCGGTGGTCGCCGGGCAGCAGCGCTTGGGAGAATGCCTCGCCGTAGGTCAATCGGGCCGCGGGCACCGCAAACGCGAGGAAGAGGACGACCGCCGTTGCCCCCAGCACGAGGTCCGCGACGATAACGCGCGAGCGGCCCGCGACGCCGGGTGGCGATCCTGTCGAGCGCCCAGGACGCGGGCAGCGCGAGGGCGAGCGCCAGGCCGGGGACCGAGGAGGTCACGTAGCGGTCGAGGAACACCGGCCTCACCAGCGAAGCGGCGACCAGTACGACCCCGGGCAGAACGGCCCAGGCCACCAGGAGCGCCAGGAGCCGGAGGTCGAGGCGCGCGCGTCGGGGGCCAGCGTGACTGCGCGCCCAAAGGCATGCCGCGCTCGTCACGATCGCGACGGCCAGCACGAAGAGGGCATAGGGGGCATGCCCGGCGGACGCCGGTCCCTCGATAGCTCTCATCGCCTGTGCGCCCGTGAAGGGGGAAGGGATCCAGGCGAGCTGACTCCGCTGGCTCGCCCCCAGGATCGCGAAGGTGAGTGCTGCGGCCACGGTGGCTCCGATGGGCGCGGCCACGGGGCGCCACCTGCCACGGAACCTCTGGGGCTCGAGGGCGACGGCGGCGACCAGCACGGAGAGCGGCGCGAGGGCGGCGAACAGATGCAGCAGCAAGGTGGCGATGGAGGCCGCACAGAACGACCACGCCCAGCGCACCCGGCCGCCTTCGAGCCATCGAAGGAGCGCGGCGACAGCTGCCGTGGCCGCGAGCGCCGACAGAGCGTAGGGCCTCGCGCTCAGCGCGGCGGTGACGAGGAGCGGACTGGTGGCGGCGACGATCGCCGCGATGACTCCGCAGAGACGGCCTCCCAGCCGGACTCCGAGACATCCCACGAGAAACACGGTGAGCCCGAACGCCAGCAGAGAAAGGAACCGCGCCCATTCGCTGCCGGCCGAAAGCTGGAGCCACAGGTGGAGGAGCGAGTAGTAGGGCAGCAGGACCAGGTCGACGACGTGTGAGTGCTGCCAGAGCGCGGTCCAGCCGAGATGGGCTGAGGAGAGGGACGCGACTTCATCAGGGAACGCGGGCTTGCCCAGCCACGGCAGCAGTCCCATCGCAGCCGCGCCCGCGATCGCCGCGAGAATCGCTCCGGTCGTCCTGGGCGTCGGAGAACCTCTCATGGGCGCGACTCCTCGCGGCCGGCCGGACCCGTATCCGTCCACTTCTACCCCAGTCTCGGGGCCGGGTCTAGTCGCCGGCGTCATCTGCATCGGGCAGGCATCCCCAGCTCCGAGCGCGAACCACGAACAGCACGCCGAGCTTCCGGCGACGTCGACAGCAGTGGAGGGCAGCCATGGCCGGCATCTTCGAGTACGTCCCACACCCGCACGCCGAGGAGCGCAAGGTCACGGGGCCGCCCACGGTCGCCGCAGCTGTCGCCCAGCTGCACGGCCCCGGCCCGATCGGCCGCTTCAACGCCAAGTTCGGGCTCAAGATCACGCTCGTCGTCGGCACGATGTGGTGCGCCTACCTGTTCACGCTGCTTGCCCTGATCAGCGCCCCCACCGCGTTCAAGAGCGGCAATTCGCTGATCATCATCGCCTGGATCGCCCAGACCTTCCTGCAGCTGGTGCTGCTGCCGATCATCATCGTCGGGCAGAACGTGCAGGCCGCCGCCGCCGACGCGCGCGCCGAGGCGACCTACAAGGATGCGGACGCGGTCCTCCAGGAGGCAAGGCAGATCCAGGCGCACCTCGCCGCTCAGGACGCCGAGATCGGCAAGATCGTGGCTGCACTCGTCAGGGGGGCTGGGTAAGTCGCCCCTGCGCCGGCGATCACCCCTGGTCGTCGACCGCGTTGTGCCAGTTCTTGCGCGTGCCGACGCGCGCCCGCAGGCGCCAGCGCACGCTCTTGGGCGCGCCGTCGATGGCGGCGATGAGGCGCACGACACCGTCCTGGACGCGCACCATCTGCGCTTCATCCAGGTCGAACGCGCCGGCGAGGTCGTCGACACGCGCCAGGTTGGTGGCGACGTCGTAGAACAGGCCCCAGTCGTCGGCGCAGAGCCGGCCGATGTAGCTTGCGTTGATCATGCCCGGTGCGTCCGCCTCCCCGACCTCGACGTCGCCGAGCAGGGTGACGATGTCCCGCAGATCCTTCTCTTCGAGGCGGAAGATCTGCAGCTTGGTGAGCAGAAGGTCACTCAGGGAGACGGTGTAGGGCTCGATCTCCAGGCGCCGGGCGAGGGCGATGTGGTGGTCCATGCGGAACTTGTCGAGGAAGACGTCGACGTGGTCGTCGGCGTGGACGGGGCCGGCGCCCGGCCCCGAGGCGTGCGCGCAGGGCCGCACGAACTGCAGCTCGGAGCTGGCCGTCGCTGTGCTCACGTCGTAGTTCTCGGTGTACCCCAGACGGGCGAACAGAGCCGCAAGGCGCCGTGCCTGCCTGGCGGGCGCGACCATGTCGAGGTCCGAGTAGTCGCGCTCGCACACCTCGAGGGTGCGGCAGTGCTCGCGCACTGCCAGTCCGCCCAGCAGCCGCAACGTGAGTCCCTCCGCGCGCGCCGCATCCACCAGCCTGCGACCCTCGTCCAGCATCTCGACACGGACGTGCTCCTCTGCCGGTGTGGCGGATGTCGCCTCGCTCGCCATACCGTCTTGTCTCCCCTCGGGGGCGTCGACAAACGATGAGGCGCGGCGGCTCACGGAGAGGTCGCGGCCGGCGCAGGTGAATCCGGCATGCCCGCGCACCCGGGAGCGGGAGACGACGCCGGCTCGCCGCCGGCGATATCCTTGCCGATGGACGGCGACAGCGGATGCGGTGAGCACGGGACGCCGGCGCGACCAAGGTGACGGTCATCGAGAACACGGGAACCACAACGGCCCCAGGAGAGTCGCTGCAGCCCACCGCTGCCGCGCAGACGCGGTCTGCTGTGCTGAGCCGCTCGATGACGGTGGCAGCGGCTCTCCTCTTCGCGTTCGGCCTGTTCCTGCGCGTCTGGATCCTCGGCCGCGCCTCCATCAACGCCGATCAGGCCGTGGTCGGGCTCATGGCGCGCGAGATCCTGCACGGCCACTTCTTCACGTTCTATTGGGGGCAAGTCCTACGGCGGCGGCGAGCCCTACTTAGTCGCCGCTCTCTTCGCCGTCTTCGGGCAGTCCCGTCTCGCACTCGGGCTCGCTCCCCTGCTCCTCGACGCGCTGGCCGTCGTGCTCGTCTGGCGCCTCGGCCGCCGGCTCTTCGGTCCACCCGCGGCTCTGCTCGCGGCATCGCTGTTCTGGCTCTGGCCTGAGGTCTACCTCTACCAGGCCACAGTCGAATACGGCTTCCGCTACCTTACGCTGGTATGCGGGCTGGCGCTCCTCCTCGTCGCGCTGCGGCTCGCCGACGCGCGCCTCGCGAGTCTCGGCGACTGGGCGGCGCTCGGGCTGTTCCTGGGCGTCGGTTGGTGGTGCTCGCCGGAGATCGTCTACTACGCCGCGCCCGGCGCTTGCTCTGGCTCGTCTATCGAGCGATCCGCGACTCGCGCCTGGCCTCGACCCGCCGGCGCTGGTCTGTTCGCGCTCACGGCGGCGCTCGGCGCGTCTACCCTGGCTGGCCGCCAACGTCGGGCACCGGTATCCCATCCCTCCGGCCGGGGCACACCTCGGACCTTCAGCGCTTGGGCGACGCGCCTCGGCGTGTTCTTCCAGCACGACGTGCCGCTGGTCCTCGGCCTGCGGCTGCGCGGCAGCGGGGAGTGGCTCGTCGGCCCCGTCGTGGGCGTGACGCTCTACCTCGTCCTCGGCCTCGCGATCCTCGCCTGGGTCGTGCTGCTGGCTCGCCGGCGCCGCGCTCTTCCGCTCGTCGTCTTCGTCGTGCTCTTCCCCTTCATCTTCACCTACGCGCCCTACTCAGGGTTCTGGCAGGACGGCCGCTACGCCGTGTACCTGGCGCCGGTGCTTGCGCTGCTGGCGGCATCGGCGCTCTGCGCGCTTGCCCGCGGCTCGTCGCGGGTCGCGCGGGCCGCGCCGGTGCTCGGCGTGATCGCGGCGCTCGCCCTGACGGCGGGCGCCGCCGTGCGCCTTGCACCATACGTCCCGCTGGCAGGCAGTCACGGGGCTCGGGCCACGTGGACGAGCTGGTCTGCCGACCCCAACCAGTGGATCCGTCCGCTCGTCACGGCGCTCGAGCGCGCACACGTCGGGGGCGCCTACGCGGGCTACTGGATCGCGTACCCGTTGACCTTTTCCGCGCGTGGACGACTGGTGGCAGCCGACCCCGCGATCGATCGCTACCCGCCGTACCTCGCGGCCGTCCGGCGCAGCTCGCGCCAGGCCTGGGTGTTCCCGCGGCAGTCGACCCTGGGGGCGCTCAACGCCGCCGTCGGAGCCCACCCCTGGCTCCCCGACGGCGGGGTGACGGCCGCGAGCCTGATGAGCTACCTCGAGCGGCATGGCGTCGCCTATCGCGTCGAGAACGCCGGCTTCTTCACGATCGTGTACCCGGCGCGAGCTGTCGCGCCCCGGTGGAGCGCAGCGGGTGCACCTGCTTCGCGCCTCGCCGCCGCTGACGCCTGGCGCCGACTATCGCTGCGATCCTGCGGTTCATCGTCTTGATCTCCCGTCCGTGAGGTCTCACCTTGCTCGTTGGGGGCGGTCTCTGCGACCGGCCTGAACAAGTTGTCGCCGGCATCCATGAACGGGGGATGAACGGACGCGGGACGCGCCGGCCGCGGAGTGAGGTATCCTCGCTCCGAGGGGCGGACGAACGGGGCGGCCCCGCTCGACTGATTGGGGGGTGCGATGGACGCGCGCTGCAGACACTTCGTGATTTCGATCGGCCTGCTGCTTGCCGCCGCCGGTCTTCTCGGCGGCCTGCCGGGGGTCGCGGCCGCGGACCCGACGCCCGCACCCACGGCGACGCCCTCACTGACGCTGACCGCCGCCCCGGCCCCGGTCACCGCCGGCGCCCCAGTGACGTTCAGCGTCAACCTCGGCGTCCCGTTCGCGGCGCTCCAGCTGAGCTCCGAGGCCGCCGGCGAGGCCGCGTTCGCGCCGCTCCCCGGCCTGACCAGCGACGCCACCGGCGTGGCCTCGTTCACGGCGAGGCCGCAGCTCACGACCACCTACCGCGTCGCGTTCGCCGGTGATGCCAGCTGGGCGGCGACGAGCGCCGAGACGACCGTCCCGGTGCGTCCGCGCATCACCCTGAGCGCGACGGCGGCGGTCTACGAGGGCCAGCGCGTCGTCTTTCGCCTGCAGGTCAGCCCGGCCCACCCTGGGGCAACGGTCGCGCTCGAACTCGAGCAGGCGGACGGCTGGGCCCCGCTCCGCCAGC
Organism: uncultured Thermoleophilia bacterium; assembly: GCA_963709845.1. Taxonomy (GTDB): domain Bacteria; phylum Actinomycetota; class Thermoleophilia; order UBA2241; family UBA2241; genus CAIXSE01. The sequence goes on along the minus strand of CAVPXV010000006.1, from coordinate 323,559 downwards.
TCACCCTGTCCGCCACGTCCAAGGCCAGTCTCTCCTGGCCCAGCGACCGCCGCGGGCGCCTCCGCTTCCGCGTGAAGATGCCCGCCGACGCCGGCCACGACGCCGGCTGGAGCGCCGTGCGCCTGGTGCAGGTCAAGGACCCCAATCCCTACCACGTGCCGACGCGCCCGGCGCACTACATCGTCGTCGACGTCTCGCAGTACCTGCTCTACTACCACGAGCACGGCCGCATCGTGCAGGTCTTCAGGTGCGTGACCGGTCGTCCCGCGCTGCCCACGCCGCTCGGTCACTTCCGCATCAAAGCCAAGGACCCGCACATGAGCGGCGCCTATGGTCCGCGGCGCATGCGCTACCTGGGCGCCTATGCCATCCACGGCACCAACGAGCCCTGGTTGCTCACGCGCTTCCCGCGCAACTACTCGCATGGCTGCACGCGGCTCTCCAACACCCACATCGTCTGGCTCTACGCTCGCTGCCCGGTCGGTACGCCCGTCTGGAACGTGCGCTGAATGCCCAGGGAGGCGGAAGGTCATGACTGACAGAACGGACTTGCCGGCGGTGCCGCAGATGCGGCTCGAACTCGTGCCGGTGCCGGTCTCGGACGTCGCCCGCGCCAAGGCCTTCTATGAGAGGGCCGGCTTCGGCAACGTCCACGACACGCAGGTGACGGACACGATGAGAGTCGTCCAGTTGACGCCTCCCGGCTCCTCGTGCGCGATCGTCTTCGGCACGGGGATGGGACCGATCACCGACATGGAACCGGGATCGGTCAAAGGGCTGCATCTCGTGGTCAAGGACATCGAGGAGGCGCGTAGCGCACTCGTGGCGCGCGGCGTCGACGTGGGCGATGTCCAGGACATCTCGGGCGTGAAGTACGCGTGGTTCAGCGATCCGGACGGTAACCTCTGGGGGCTTCAGCAGTGGCCCTCCGGGTACGAAGGCTAGCTTCGCCGGGACTGGGCGCCTGGCGCCGCCGCCCTACCGACATCGACGAGGAGCACCGACATGAGACTCGTGGCGACCGAGTACGTCTCACTCGACGGCGTGTTCGAAGAGCCGGGCCGCTGGTCGTTCCCCTTCTTCAACGACCAGGCCGCTCAGTTCAAATGGCGCGAGCTGCAGGCGAGCGACGCGCTCCTCCTCGGCCGCAAGACCTACGAAGGTTTCGCGGCGGCCTGGCCGACGATGGAAGGCACGGGCGAGTTCGGCGAGAAGATGAACAGCATGCCCAAGTACGTCGTCTCCTCGACCCTCGACGACGTCGCGTGGACCGGCTCCGAGCTCGTCAGCGGAGACCTCGAGGCCGAGGTCCGCGGGCTGAAGGCCCGGCCGGGCCGGGACCTGCTCCTCTCCGGCAGCGGCCGACTCGTGCGCGGGCTCAGGGAAGCGAACCTGATCGACCTGTACCGGTTCATGGTGCACCCGATCGTCCTCGGAGCGGGCGCGCGCCTGTTCGCCGACGGCGGCGGCCAGACCGTGCTCAGGCTGACGCACCACGAGGTCTTCGACTCCGGCATCGTCATCCTCGAATACGAGCCGGCCGAACAGTCCTGATCGCGCGTCCGATAGGCTAGAGGACCTCGACCAGCCGCTCGCAGAGGGAGAACTCGAGCCGGAAGCAGTCGACGCTGTCCGCCTCGGGCTGTGTCGAGAATTTGGCTACCACGAGATCGGCGCTGGGGTTCACGTAGAGCATCTGACCGAAGATGCCGAGGCCCATGAACGCCGCGTCTCCGCCAGAGCGGGCGACCCAGAAGTTGTGCTTGTAGGACCCCTCGGGGAGGACTTCCGCCTCGTCGTGGCCGGCGAAGGCTTCGCGGTCACCGCCGCGCATGATCTCCTCGACCCAGCACGCCGGTACGACCCGCCGTCCGCCCAGCTCACCCGCGCGCGAGAGCGCGAGGCCCAGCCGCGCCAGGTCGCGCAGACTCGAGCACATGGCGCTCTCGGCCTGCGCGTTGCCGGCCGCGTCGAGAGCGATGTAGGCGTCGTGCTCGCCGCCAAGCTTGCCCCAGACCTCGCTGCCGATGAGGTCGGGAAGCCAGGCTCCCGACGCCCTCTCCAGCACCCAGGCGAGCACGTTCACGTCGAGCGACACGTACTCGAACGCGGCGCCGTGAGCGCCGCGTTTGCGCGTCGTCGTCGCGTAGTCGTAGCTCGAGCCAGGATGTGCCGGAGAGCGCGGCGGCCGGACTCCGTAGATGCGGTCGAGCTCGTTCACGTCGGAGTCGGGGTCCGTGTAGTCCTCCGAGTAATCGATGCCGACTTGCATGTCGAGCAGGTGGCGGACGAGCGCGTCACCGTAGGCACTGCCGTCGAGCTCGGGGACGTACGCGCCGACGCGCTCGTCTACGTCGAGGCGACCGTCGGCCACGAGGTTGCCCGCCACGCAGGCCACGAGCGACTTCGAGACGGACTGCCACATGTGCGGCGTCTCGGCGGTCATGCCGTTGAAGTACGCCTCGAAGACGATGGCGCCGCGGTGCAGCGCGAGGAAGGCGTCGGTGTGGGTCTCGGCCAGGGCGCGGCCGAGCGTCAGGCCCCCGGTCGTCGCAGCTTCGCGCACCGTGAGCCCGTCCAGGTCTTGCGACCGTTCGGGCAGCTCGAACACGTCGCACCCGCCGGCTCGCGCGCACGTCGGCGGTCCCCAGCACCTGGCGCACGTGCTGCATGAACCAGCGCGTCGACGCCTGGCTGCCGTAGGCATCGCGCGCCGGCACGCGCTAGCTGCCCGTGGAGCAACGCGCCGCATCCGGCTGCATCCGCCGCTCGTTCTGGGTCATCTCCATCTCCCGCAATAGGGGCTCGGCGACAGACTACCGCCCCGGTCGTCGTTCGCGCCACAGCGGCGGGCAGCTCGCAGGCCGCGCGGCGCTCAGGGCGCGAGACGCGGCCAAACATTGACGGCGGCACGGACAGCGAGAATAGTGGCAACTCAAGACCCGCCGAAGAGGCTGGTCGAACTCGTGGTGGCAGAGTCGTGCGGACACGCAGGCCGCGGCTTGGCAGTCGCGGTCCTCGGACAAAGGGGTGCGATATGGCTACGAGACGGTGGACGTCGGTCGGCAGGCAGATTCGCGCTCGACTGGCGGCCGTTTGTGTGCTCACGGCGGCCGGGCTTCTCATCCTCGCCGGGTGCGGCTCAACGAGCGGCACGGCCTCATCGGCAAGCTCCGCCGCGGGATCGGCGCACGGCGTCGCACTGCAATACACGACGGCGCCGCCCACCGGGACCCTCCCCACGATGACCTGGGATCTCCCGCTCGGCGAACCCACGACCCTCGACTACGCCAAGGCCGCCGACTACGGGCCCGACATGATGATCTCGAACATGTGCGACTACCTGCTGCGGCTCACTCCCGACTGGAAGATCAAGCCCGGCCTCGCCGAGTCGTGGTCCAACCCGAATCCGACGACCTGGATCTACAACATCCGGTCCGGCGTGAAGTTCTGGGACGGCCATCCGCTGACCGCTGCCGACGTCGTCTACAGCCTGCAGCGGAACCTCGATCCCAAGGTCCAGCCGGTCAACGGCGGCTTCTTCGCCTACGTCAAGCAGATCAAGGCGACCGGCCCGCTGCAGGTGACGGTCACCTTCAAGCAGCCCGACGAGCTCTTCAACAAGGAGATGGCGACGATCGCCGGCGGCGTCACCGAGAAGGCCTACGCCCAGGCCCACGCCGCCTCGTTCGGCACCGCCAAGGGCGGCGTCATGTACACGGGGCCCTACATGCTCAAGACGCTGGAGCCCGGGCAACGACATCGTGCTGCAGAAGAACCCCAGCTACTGGGACCAGGCGTATGCGGCCAAGGTCGACACCGTGGACGTCAAGTTCATCGTCGACTCGAGCACGCTCACCAGCGCACTCCTGTCGGGCCAGCTCGACGGCGCTTACGAGATCCCCGCCGACCAGCACCCCGGAGCTCAAGACGGCGACCAACGGCAAGCTTTACTACGGGCCCGGGCTCACCGTGTCCGAGATCGTGCCCACGGGCCAGCCCGGCCCGATGAGCAACCCGCAGCTGCGCACGGCCCTGTCGATGGCCATCGATCGCGCCGCGATCGTCAGCGCGGTCTTCAACGACGCCGCCGTCCCCAACAAGGCGCTCACGCCTCCGAACGCCTGGGACCCGGCCGCCATCGGCATCTACAAGGCGGCCTATGACGCGCTGCCTTCGCTGACGCCCGACGTCGCGGGAGCGAAGAAGATCGTCGCGTCGCAATCGGGCACCAGCAAGCCGATCGTGCTCGCGCTGCTCGCCGGCGACCAGACGGAACTGCAGCTCGCCAGCGTGGTCCAGCAGGCCGCCTCTTCCATCGGCCTGACCGTCAAGCTGAAGCAGATGCAGCCGCTGGACTTCTCCAACGCCTTCTTCGTCCCCTCGTACCGCAAGGGCATCGACCTGATGGAGACGTTCGGCTTCCTGGACATCCCCGACCCGCTGGACTACCTGGCGCTGTTCTACGGTCCGCAGCCGATCTTCAACTGGATCAACTACAACAACCCGCTGGTGCTCAACAACGTCGCGCAGGCGCGGGCGACGTTCGACGCGACGAAGCGCGCGCAGCTCGTCACCGAGGCTCAGGCGCAGTACATGAAGGACATGGTCGTCATCCCGATCGCCAACAACGACGAGGCGCTCTTCATGAACAACCGCATCACCGGGGCGCCGGTGTCGTTCGCCTACATCTACCTGCCATCGCTGGCGATGATCGGCGCCAAGTAGCGCCTGGCGACGGACCGGAAGAAGCCTGACCGCGCGGATCCCCGACGCCAGGGATGACACGCTTCGTCGCGCAGCGGCTTATCAGCCTCGTGCTGACGCTGTTCGTGGCGAGCATCGTCATCTACGGCGCCCTCTACCTGGCGCCGGGCGACCCCGCGACCCTGCTCGCCGGTGGGCACATCACGCCGCAGATCATCGCGGAGATCCACAAGCAGTACCATCTCGATGACCCGCTCTGGATCCGCTACTGGGACTGGCTGAGCGGCTTCCTGCACGGCAACCTCGGCCAGTCCTTCGTCTACCGCGAGCCGGTGACCACGCTGCTGGCGCCGCGCATCGGCAACACGCTCTTCCTGGTCAGCTACGCGTCGATCGTGATCCTGGTGGCGGGCATCGGGCTTGGCATCGTCGCGGGCCTGACGCGGCGGATCAGCACGGCGATCACTGTGGGCACCGGCGTGGGCCTCGCCCTGCCCTCGTTCGTCGCCGCGATCATCCTCATCACGGTGTTCGCCGTCGATCTCGGCTGGTTCCCGGTGTTCGGCGCCGGGGTCGGGTTCTGCGGCCAGCTTTGGCACCTCACGCTGCCGGCGTTCGCGCTCGCTCTCTCGTGGGTGGCCTATGTCGCCCAGCTCACGCGCACGTCCATCCGCGAGGAGCTCGGGCGTGATCATGTGGAGACCGCACGCAGCCGCGGCATCCCCGAGAATCTGGTCGTGCGCCGTCACGTGCTGCGCAACTCCTGGATCCCGATCACGACGGTGGCCGGGCTCACGGTGGCCGGGCTCATCGCGGGCGACGTCGTCGTCGAGCAGGCGTTCGGCATCAACGGCCTGGGGTCGTTCCTCGTCCAGGCCACGTCGCAGAAGGACGTGGCGGTCGTGCAGTCCATCGCCCTGCTGCTGGTGGCGGTGTTCGTCGTCGTCAACGCGATCGTCGACCTCCTGAACGGCGCGCTCGACCCGCGCCTGAGGGTGACGCGAAGTGGCTGAGATAGACGACGTCGTCCAGCTCACCGGGCCGCGCGCGCCCGTCACCACCCGGGTCGGCCGGACGATCCGCGGCGTCGACCCCGTAGCGGCTGCGCTGCGCTCTCTTCATCATCGCCATCACGCTGGTCGCAGTGCTGGCACCGCTGATCGCGCCCTATGATCCGAACACCCTCGACATCCTCGCGCGCTTCCAAGGCCCGTCGGCACAGCACCTTCTCGGCACCGATTCTCTGGGCAGGGACCTGCTGTCGCGGCTGATCTACGGCGCGCGCCTCAGCCTGCTGGGGCCGTTCCTCATCATCCTTCTCGCCACGACGTTCGGCACGTTCCTCGCCATCACGTCGGCCTGGGTCGGCGGCATGTTCGACAACATCGTGTCTCGCATCCTCGACATCCTGTTCGCCTTCCCGGGGCTCATCCTCGCGATGCTCGCCGTCGCGCTCTTCGGCGCCGGGCTCATCGCCCCGGTGATCGCGCTCTCGATCGCCTACCTGCCGTACATCGCCCGCGTCCTGCGCAGCGGCGCCATCCGCGAGCGGGCGTTGCCGTACATCGACGCCGCCTATTCGGAAGGGCTGCCGACGCGGACGATCGCGCTACGAAGCATCTCTTGCCCAACATCATGCCGCTCGTCCTCGTCCAGGCGACGCTCTCCTTCGGCTACGCGCTGGTCGACCTGGCCGCGATCTCGTATCTGGGGCTCGGCGTCCAGCCGCCGTCTGCCGAGTGGGGGCTCATGGTGGCCAACGGGCAGTCCTCGATCCTCAGCGGTCACCCGCAGGAATCGATCTACGCCGGCGTGATGATCGTGCTGACCGTGGTGGCCTTCAACCTGCTCGGTGACCGCCTGGCCGTGTACTTCGCGACGGACAGACGATGAGCGCCCTGCTCGAGATCCGTCAGCTGCGCATCGACCTGCCCGTGCAGCGCGTGATGCGACCTGTCATCCACGACGTCACGCTCAGCGTCGCGGAGGGTGAGGCGGTCGGGCTGGTCGGCGAGTCTGGAGCCGGCAAGTCGATGACCTCTCGAGCCGTCATCAGGCTGCTGCCGCCCAATGCCGAGCGTGAGCGGCGAGATCCTCTTCGACGGCGCGCCGGTGATGGACAAAGGGCGGGATGCGCTCCGCCGGTATCGGGCCGCAGACGTCGCCATGATCTTCCAGGACCCGCGCACGCATGTGAATCCGGTGCGCCGCATCGGCGACTTCCTGACCGAGGCGCTCATCACGAACGGCGTCTGCGGACGCGAGGAGGCGGCAGGGCGAGTGGTCGGCCTGCTGCAGGACGTCGGCATCGAGGACGCGGAGCGCCGCCTGCGGCAGTATCCGCACGAGCTCTCTGGCGGTCTGCTCCAGCGCGTCATGATCGCCGCGGCGCTCGCCGTCGAGCCGCGCCTGCTGCTCGCCGACGAGCCCACTACCTCCCTGGACGTGACCACCCAGGCCGAGGTCATGGCGATCCTCGACGACCAGCGCCGTCAGCGCGGCCTCACGATGCTCTTCGTCACGCACGATCTCGAGCTCGCCGCCGCCGTCTGCGACCGCATCGCCGTGATGTACGCAGGCTTTCTCGTCGAGGACAGGCCCGCGGCCACGCTGCATGAGATGGCGCGCCACCCCTATACGGCCGGCCTGCTGGCCTCGCGGCCGAGCCCGACCGAGCGGGCGACGCGGCTGTGGGCCATCCCGGGCCGGCCGCTCTCCGCCTACGAGGTGGAGCAAGGCTGTCCGTTCGCCTCGCGCTGCCCCTTCGTCCTCGAGCGATGCCGGGAAGAGCAGCAGGCATTGCGCGAGGTGGACGGTGGCCGGGTCCGGTGCTGGCGCGCCGAAGAGCTGCGCGAGCGGCTTGCCGACGGGTACAAGCGCGAGCTGGAGAGGCTGGGCGAGCGCGGCGAGCTGCGAGCACGATATCGGGGAGCACCGTGGCGTCGATGAGTGACGACCTCCTGGGGAACGCTTCGAAGCCGCTGGCACCTACGCCATCGAGGTCGAGGGGCTGCGCAAGGTCTATCGCGTGAGCAAGGCGGGTGGCCGCGGCCGCGCGGACGTCGTCGCCGTCGACGACGTCGCCTTCGCCGTCGCCCCCGGCCGTTCTCTCGCCATCGTCGGTGAGTCCGGATCCGGGAAGACCACCACGGCACGCATGATCATGGGGCTCGAGCAGCCCACCGCCGGGCGCATCGTGCTGGGTGGCGTCGTGCGCGGCCGCGGACGTCTGCGGCTCGCGCGAGCGGCGCCGGTACGGACGCGAGATCCAGATCGTCTTCCAGGACCCGTTCTCGTCGCTCGATCCGCGCCAGCGGGTGCAGGACGCCATCGGGGAGGTCATCAAGCTGCACTTCGGCCAGCACGGCGCCGAGCGCGCCGCACGGGTCGCCGAGCTGCTCGGTCAGGTGGGGCTCGACGAACGGCATGGGCGGGCCCTGCCGCGCGCGCTCTCGGGCGGGCAGCAGCAGCGCGTGGCCATCGCCCGCGCCCTCGCCTCGAAGCCCAAGGTCCTGATCCTCGACGAGGCCGTCGCCTCCCTGGACGTGTCGATCCAGGCCCAGGTCCTGAACCTGCTCGCGGACATTCGCGAGGGGACCGGCGTCACCTACCTCTTCATCTCTCACGACCTCGCCGTCGTGAGGCAGGTGAGCGACGATGTCGTCGTCATGCGGCGGGGTCAGATCGTGGAACGCGGCCCCACAGCCCGGGTGCTCGACGACCCGCAGGACGCCTACACAAAGACACTGCTCAGCGCGGTCCCGCGGCGCGGCTGGAAGCCTGCGCGGCACAGGATGGCGAGAGACTGATGCGGAGCTCAAGCCAGCGAGCCAGAGGAGGTTCGAGATGGCGACCGATGTGACGGCACTGCCACCCTCGCCGCTCGACCCACGCGCCGAGCAGGTGATGGTGCGCATGCGTGACGGCGTGCGCCTCGCCACCGACGTCTACCTGCCCGATGTGCCGGGCAACGCCCCGGGCCGCTATGCCACCGTCCTCGTGCGCCTGCCCTACGACAAAGCCGGCCGCTACACGTTCATGCCGATGCTGGCGCCACACGTCAACGAGCGCGGCTACGCTTTCGTCGTCCAGGACGTGCGCGGCAAGTTCCGCTCGGAGGGGGAGACGGTACCCTTCCTCCACGAGGTGGAGGACGGCTACGACACCCTGGAGTGGCTGGTCGCTCAGGCGTGGTCGGACGGCTCGGTGGTGATGTTCGGCGATTCGTACTACGGGTTCACGCAGTGGGCGGCGGTCGCGAGCGGCCACCCTTCGCTGCGTGCCATCGTCCCGCGCGTCACCAGCGCCGACTTGGCCACGGTGAATTGGTCCGGGGCGGGCGTGACGGCCCTCTACGGCGCCGACTACCTCGCGCACTACTGGGTGGACAACCTCATCTACGACTACGACGTCGACTGGAAGGAGCGGCCCCTGGCCGGCGTCTTCGACGAGGCGTTCGCGGCCATCGGGGCGCGGTCGCGTGGCTTCGACATCTTCCTCGATCGCGAGACGCGGGGGAAGCAGAGTCTGGACCCGTTCCCCCACGGGCACCCGTTCGATCGACTCACGATCCCGGTGCTGCACGCCGTCGGCTGGTTCGACAACCTCGCACCCGATTCGATGCGCGACTACCTCACCCTTAGCGAGCGAAGGGACCGCGCCGGCCTGAACTACCTGATGGCGGACTCGAACGACCATGAGAACTACCGGCTCGAGGACGTCCCCTTCAGCGAAGCGGACTTCCACGACACCAATGATGAAAGCATCGAGCGCATGATCCCCTTCTACCTGGGGCCGGCGCTGGACTTCTTCGACGTGGTGCTGACCGGCGGCGCCGCCCGCCTTGCGCGCGTCCGCTGGCATCTCGGGCACGACGGCTGGCGCGAGTCCGCCGCCTGGCCGCCCGCCGGGGCGCGCGCACTGCGTCTCTTCCTCGCCGCCGCGGATCGGGCGGCTGAGGATCCAACGCGGGATGGAGGAGGTCGCCTGACGGCAGACGATGAGCGCGCCGCGACCGTCGCGCGCTGGCCCCACGATCCCGGCGACCTCGTGCCCTCGACGGTCGAGAACCCGTTCGCGTTCCTGTTCGAGTTCCCCGACGAGGGCGACGGTCGAGCGTCGGCCCGACGTGCTGACCTTCACGAGCGCGCCCATCGACGAGCCGCGCGATCTCGCGGGTCCTGTGGCGGCCTGGCTGCGGGTCGACACGAGTGGGCCGTCCCTGCACGTGTTCGTGAAGCTCCTCGACGTCGCTCCTGATGGGACGGCCCATATGCTCACCCGTGGGCAGGTGACCGTGGCGGAGCCGGACCGCGACGGCTTCGTCCGGATCGACCTCAATCACATCGCCTACCGGCAGCTTCCCGGGCATCGGCTGCGCCTGCAGATCGCCTCCAGCGATTTCCCCCTCTACCTGCCTCATCCGGGGACCGTAGAGAACCCCTGGCTGGCGAGTCGCCGCGTCACGAACGAGCAAGTGCTGCTCACGGGAGGAGGTAGGTCGTCATATCTGGTCCTGGGCGTTCTGCCGGCCTAGGGTCCAAGCCGCGGAGAGGTGCTCAATCGCGCGCCTGAGGGAATAGGTAGTTGCACGGTCAAACGGCCGTGAGTCAGTGGACCGGCGTGGATAGTCTCGGCGGCGGATGCGGCCGGTCCCCGAAGAGGACGATGCCACATGCCTGCAGTCACCTCCCCCAAGACGTATGACTGCTCCATCTGCAGCGCGGCGCTCAAGACTCAGCGGGACCTCGACAACCACATGTGCCTGGCCCACGACGAGTGCAGCGAGGCGCGTCTCGGCACGCCGATCACGTTTCGCTGCGCCACCTGCGGGAAGGCCTTTGCGCGCCGCGGAGACCTGCTCGACCACCTGCGCGAGCGCGGTCACGGACACCCCGAAGAGTGGGATACGTCGCGGCCGCCCGGCGCGCGACGCCCGCGCGGCCGGCCGCGGAGCCGCGCCTGAAGGCTGGCCCGGCGCGGCCGGCCGGGGACGAGTGCTGACGCCGGTGCTCGTCCGCGGCGCCGACGCCCGAGGCAAGGCGCGCGGCGAGCCTCTCACGGCGTGCCCGCCCGCCCGGTCACAACCTCATCACGGGCGCGTTCGCCCGTTCGGAGGTTCGCTCGAGGCGAGCCGTCAGTCTGCCCCCGCCCAGGCCGGCGCCGGCTCGGTCAGCGCTTGCGTCCGCCGCGCCGCTGGCGGCTCGAGGGGCGGGCCGGCGCCTGAGTGGCCGGCGCCGGCTGGGCCGGCTGTCCCGCGGCCGCAGCCGCGCGGGCCCGGGCCCGGCGGGCATCCTGCAGCGCGATGAACATCAGCGCCATGGACGCGAGGACGAGGCGCGTCACGAAAGCGCTTGCCGCCTCCCCCACGGTCAACAGGCCGGTCACCACCCCAGTGATGCCCATGGCGGCCGTGACGAGGTACACGTCGGGCGTCCGTCGGCGGGGCAGGATCGGCAGGAAGGACGCGTTCAGCGCCATCAGAAGCATCAGCAGCGCGGAGCCCGTCGTGAGCGCGAGCGTCACGTACATCGGTCCCGCCTTTACCGTCGGGTCGGGATCGAGCACGAAGCTGACGAGCGAGCGGACCATGAGCAGGGCGACGATGAAGATCACGGCCACCAGCAGCAACGTGCTCAGGGTGCTCATCGTTCGGCCCCCCGCCGTCGGGGGTGATGTGCGCCCCCGCCCACGCGCCACCGGATGCCGCTTGCTCGAGCCGCCGCTACTCATCATCTCCCCCATCAGAGCCAGGAACCCCGAACGCGGTGCTCGCCGCGCGTCGCCAACTCTATCCCACACGGCGTCAACCTTCTCATGGCGGGTACGGTGATACAGAGAGACGCGCAGACACTGCCGGCGTAAAGTCGTGACCGGGGAGGAGTTATGGCCGTCTACGAGTTCACCTGCAAGAAGTGCGGCACCGAGTTCGAGGTCACCTGTCACATGGACGAGCGCGAGGCCAAGGCGGTCTGCCCCAAGTGCGGGAGCCACAAGGTGGACCAGAAGCTGACGGCGGCCTTCTCGTCGCCGCGGCCGTCCAAGTACTGATGCAAGTACTGGTCGCCTACGCCAGCCGGCACGGCGCCACCGCGGGGATCGCCGAGCGCATCGCCGAGCGCCTCAAGGCGGCCGGCCGCAACGTGGAGGCCCGACCTGCGCAGAGCGCCGGCGACCTCGCCGGCTACGACGCCTTCGTCGTCGGCAGCGCCCTCTACATGTTCCACTGGATGAAGGCGGGCACGAAGTTCGTGCGCCGCAATCGCGCAGTCCTGGCCGCCCGCCCGCTGTGGCTCTTCAGCAGCGGCCCCGTGGGCACCGAGACGACCGACGCGCAGGGCCGGGACGTGCGCGCCGTGTGCGGCCCCAAGGAGTTGCCCGAACTGGTGCAGGCGCTGGAGCCGAATGACCACCACGTGTTTTTCGGAGCGGCCGATCACAGCAAGCTCGGCCGTGGGCTCATCGAGCGCATGTCCGCCAAGTGGCTGCCGGAAGGCGACTTCCGCGACTGGGAGGAGATCGACGCGTGGGCCGCCGCCATCGCCGGCGAGCTCGCGCCGGCTCCGCCAGGCGCGGAGTAGGCCTGCCGGCGCTCGCCAGCTGAGCCGGCAGGTGTAATGGTGCGGCGCCGCTCAGGCTAGGATCGGCTCGCCCCGACCCGGAGGCGCCGTGCGCCTCATCGATCGCGATCTCAAGCTGCTGGCCCTCGCTCCATCCTCTGCGCCGTCGGGCTCGGCCTCTGCATGCAGCACCTGTTCGTGTACGCGCTGCGGCTCGGCGCCTCCCGCTTCACGATCGGGGTGGGGCGACGCTTGGCGGGTTGCCTCACAGGACGTGGTTCGGCCTTCCGCTCAAGGTCGCCGTCGTCATCGCCGGCGGCCTCCTCATCCTGACGCTCATCAGGGGGCCCGAGGCCGTCGTGCGTCCCGCGCGGCAGGCGGACTGACGCGGGGCGAACCCGCCGGAGCGTCCGCCGTCCGCCCTGGGTATGCTCCGCGTGAGATGAGCCCGCGACCGGACATGAGCCTGATCCGCGAGGCGCGGCTGGCCGAGGCGCTGACGTTCTCGTGGATGGTCGTCGAGCTGGTCGTCGCGCTCTGGGCGGGCATCGCCGCGCGCTCCGTCGCGCTGACCACGTTCGGGGTCGACAGCGGCATCGAGCTGTTCACGGCCTTCGTGGTGCTGCGGCAGCTTCTGCTACACACCGAGCGGGCGACGGACGAGGAGCTCGATGCCCGTGAGCGGCGGGCGTCGCGTCTGGTCGGCTGGGGTCTCTACGGGCTTATCGTCTACGTGGCCGCCGCCTCCATCTGGAGCCTCGCCAGCGGCAGCCGCCCCGAGTCCTCGCGCGCCGGCCTCATTCTGGCGGGCGCGGCCCTCGTCGTCATGCCGCTGTTGTGGAGGTGGCGGCGTCGCCTCGCCGCCGCGCTGCGGAGCCCGGCGCTGCGCGCCGACGCGGCCTGTTCGCTGATCTGCATCTACCTTTCCGCGACGCTGCTCGCCGGTCTGCTCCTGAACCGTCTCCTCGGCTGGTGGTGGGCCGATCCGCTGGCCGCTCTGGCGATGGTCTGGTGGATCCGCGGTGAGGCGCGCGAGGCGCTCGCGGCGGCGCGCACGGGCCGCCGCGACGACGACTGACGACGCGCGGCGTGGCCGGGGGCGGGCCCTCAGGCGCGAGGCCGCGAGAACCAGCCGGCCGCTTCCATGGCCTTGGCGGCGACGCGCGTGCTGGGGGCGTCGCCCCTGGCCACCGAGACCGAGACGTCGTCGCCGAGCGCCGCGACGATCTGCGCCACGTCCTCGTGGGTGTTGCCCGGGCAGAGCAGCACCGACTGCACGCCTTCTTCGGCGACGAGTTCGCGGCAGACGGCGACCGCCTGGTCGGTGTCCGGCACGAGGACGCTGAACAGCCTGTAGAGGTCGGTCTCCAGGAGCGCCCGGTCTCTCGCCGGGTCGGCGTCGGGGACGTGGGCGATGAAGAGGGCTGTGAACGGCATGGCGATCCTTCCTTGGGGGGTGCTGCGCCGGCAGGGCTCGTGTCCGGATGCTGCTCCCTCACCGGAGGGCGCGCAAGCGGCCGCTCAGCGTTCCGGCAGGCCGGCGAAGAACGTGAGCAGGCGCGCCCAGGCGTCGCGCGCCGCGTCCACCGTGTACGAGGGTCGCGTGTCGTTGAAGAACGCGTGCGGCGCGCCTTGGTAGATGTGGGGCTCGTACAGCTTGCCGGCCGCCGCCATCTTCGCCGCGAAGGCCGGCACGGTGTCGGTGATGCGCGGGTCGGCGCCGCCGTAGAAGCCGACGATCGGACAGCCGATCAGCGGCACCAGCTCGTCGGGGGTGGCCTCGCCGTAGAAGACCGCCGCGCCGGCCAGCGCCGGTTCGGCGGCGGCGAGCCGCGCCGCGAGGCCGCCGCCCATGCACCAGCCCACGGCGGCGATCTGTCCGCTGCAGCCCGGATCGTCGCGCAGCGCCGCGAAGGCGTCGCGCAGCAGGGTGATGAGCGCGTCGCGGTCGCGCGGCGCGAACAGGGCGCCGAGCGTCTCGGCTACCGGGCCGCGCTCGGCCTCCGGGAGGCGGGCGAGCGCGGCCTGCCGAGCGGCCTCGTCCCACCAGCTGCCGGGCGGCAGGGAGTTGAGGAAGGCCTTGACGGCGGCCACGCGCCCCGGCTCGAGGGCCGCGGGCCGGCCGCCGGGCGAGTACAGGTCCGGCGCCAGCGCGGCGTAGCCGGCCGTCGCAAACCGCCCGGCGAGGTCCTGGATGTGCTCGCCCACGCCCCAGATCTCCTGGATGAGCAGCACTCCCGGGAGGCGCTCCGCCGTGACGGCCGGCCGCGCGTGAAAGGCCGCGCAGGCCCGGCCGTCGCTCGCGAAACTGACCCAGCTGGTCTCGAGACGCATGTGGACCTCCCTCGTTGGTGCTTCCGTCGACGGCGCGCTGCCGGCGTCGCTGCCCGCACCCAGCCGCCGGCGTCGGGTTCCGCTAGCTCGGCTTCGCGTTCCCGGGCTTGGGCCCGTCGAGCGGCGCTTTGATGCGCAGCGGCGGCAGCGAGCCCGGGTCAACGTATCTGCTGCCGCCCGGACCGACCGACACCGCGGTGTGCAGCGCGCTGCCGCGCAGCAGCTGGCTCCAGGAGAGGAACCACATCGTCCAGCCGTTGCCCCAGACCCCGCCGCGCGGGCTCCCGGTGATCGTCACGGGGTCGCCGGGGACGGCGAGCTGGTAGTAGGTCCGGGCGTCCGTGGGGGAGAGGTTCACGCAGCCGTGGCTGACGTTGGTGAACCCCTGCTGGCCCACGGACCAGTAGGCGTCGTGCACGTAGTCGCCGCTCCAGGTAAAACGCACCGACCAGGGCACCTGCAGGTCGTAGCCGGGACCCTTCATGTGCGCCGGGTTCTGCTTCTCGATCGCGAGGTACGTGCCGTTGGGCGTGTCGTCTCCCGTCTTGCCGGTGCTGATCGGCCAGTCGGCGAACAGGTGCCTGCCGAGATAGACGCGCATGCGATGGGTGCGCGCGCTCGCTACGGCGATCAGCGAGCGTCCGATCACGAAGTCCTGCCGCAGGGTGTGCGTGCCGTACACCTCGGGAGCTCCCTCGACGCCGTCGAGATGCGCGACGAAGCGCACCTTGGTGTGCGGTGGCCAGTAGCGCCGCGGCCGGAAGTAGACGGTCGAGCTCCCATCCCAGTACCAGGCCCCGACGACCCGCTTGGAGGTCCACAGCCGCAGGGCGCGCTCGACCGCGCGGCGCTGCGTGATGGGCCGGCTGAACTTGAGGATGATGGGCATGCCGACGCCGTAGGTCAGGCCTTGACCCTCGAAGATCTGCGTCGCGAACGTGTGGCGCGGGACCAGCGTGCGGAAGGCGCTGGTCGCGGTGACCGTTTTGCCGGTCGGATCGATGGCGGTGGCGTGCACCGTGTAGCGCGTGCCGGGGCTGAGCGCCCAGCGGCTGTGCCAGGAAGCGGCCGTGGCGCTGAGCACGCCGCTGACCGGCTCGCCGCCGGACTCGACCGTCACCGCGACGATCCGTCCGAGGCTCACCCTGACGGTGATGCCCCGCTGCGGCTCTGCCGCTCGGGTGCCGCCCGACGGGCGTGATCGTGAGGTGTGCGAGCGGCGCGGTGGGCGCCGTGCTCGCCGCCGGGTGCGTGCCAGGAGTGCCCGCGCAGGCGCCGGCCACGAGGCTCAGGCACAGGGCGGCCGCGGCGGCGGCCAACGGCCGCCAGGCCGGCCGCCGCCGCCCATCCCGCAGCCAGCCGTGCGCTACTGGCTCAGCGAGTAGTCGAGGAAATCGAAGATCCAAACCGGGTGCAGGTAGAAGCCGTGCGTGCGCTTCGAGAACACGGAGTTGACGTTGGGCTGGTACAGCGGCACGGCCGGCGAGGCGGCCATGATCTCCTTCTGCATCTGGTCGAACAGGGCCAGGCGCTTGGTGGCGTCGGTCATGCTGAAGCTCACCGCGAGCTGGCGTTCGACCTGCGGGCTCCACCAGTAGCTCGGGTTGAGGCCGTTGGGGACGGCGTTGCTCTTGCTGAAGCCGGGCACGATGAAGTCGGCCGGGTCGGGGAAGTCCTGCCAGCTGTCCTGCAGGCCGATGGGCGTCTTGTTGGGCAGGCTGATCAGGGTCCAGTAGGTGGCGCGATCGATGAGCTTGACCTGGGCCTTGATGCCGATCTGCGCGAGGTCGTTCTGGATCGACTGGATGACCTTGGGCCACGGGTCGACGTTGTGCGAGTAGAGCGTCGTCGTGAAGCCGTTGGGATAGCCGGCCGCGGTCAGCATCTGCTTGGCCTTGGCCGGGTCGTAGCCGTAGAAGACGCCGGCGGGCCCGTCGACGTGGCCGGGAAGGCCCGCCGGGTATATCTGGTCGAGCCGGCTGCCGGCGCCGGAGATGAGCTTGATGAGCTTCTCGCGGTCGATCGCCCACGCCACCGCCTGCCGCACCTGCGGGTTGTCGAAGGGCTTCATGCGCACGTTCATGAAGAGGTAGTCGATGGCGATCGCCGGGGCGTTGGCGACCTGCTTGCTCCACACCGGGTCGTGCGTGACGTTGACGTAGTCGCTGGGCGCGATGTAGTCGCCGAGGATGTCGTTCTCACCGCGCTTGAGCTTGAGCAGGGCGGTCTGGGGATTGATGGAGAAGGAGATCTTGATGCCGTCGACCCAGGCGTCGGGATGACCGCGCCAGTCGGTCCAGTTCGGGTTGCGCTTGAGCACGAGCTCCTGGCCGGGCGACCAGTGGTCCATCATGTACGGGCCGGTGCCGAGCGGGTTGCGCACGAACTTGGTGCCCTGGCTCGTGACCCACTCCTTGGGGACGACGTCGCAGAACGACATCGTGAGGGCGTAGAGGATGGTGGCGTCCGGCTTGCTCAGGTCGATCTCGAGCGTGTCCTTGCCGATCGCCTTGATGCCGGCGATGCTCTTGACCTTGCCGGCGTTGAACGCCGGCGCCCCGACGATGCTCATGTAGAAGCTGGTGCCCGGCGGCACGGGCCGGGTGGCCGGGCTCATCATGCGCTCGATCGAGTACTTGACGTCGGCGGCGGTCACCTCGCGGTCGACCGGCGGCGCGAACTTGATGCCGGGGCGCAGGTGGAACGTGTAGGTCTTGCCGCCGTTGGCGACGCCGCCGTTGGCGACGGTGGGCACCTCGGTCGCCATGTCGGGCACGAGCTGCGTGCCGGCGCTGCCGGCGGCGCTCGCGTAGGTGAGGAGCGTGTTGTACATGGTGTGCTCGATCGACCAGCCGTTGCCCTCCCAGTCGACCGCAGGGTCCAGGTACTGGGGTTCGCCCATGTAGCTGACCTGGAGCGTGCCGCCCTTCACCTGGTCGCCCGTCGCGGCCGCGCCGGACGTGGATGGCGACGGCGAGCTCCCGCCGCAGGCGGCGAGGGCGAGGAGCAGTGCGGCGCCGCCGAGCAGCACGGCCGCGAGGGGCCTCATGCGTCCCTTCATGGTGGCTCCTTTCTCACGGCGCGCGGGGCGCCCCCGGGGGAGACTTGCCGCCCACCCTACCACGCGAAGTGCCTGCTAGTATGGCGTGACCTTGGGCGACCTGGCCCCATGAGCAGACCTGTGGAGGAAGTCATGTCGGAGCTCGAGTCGCTGCTGGCCGGGATGGTGCGCATCGACAGCACCAACCCCGGTCTGGCGAGCGGGCCGGGCGAGGGGGCCTTCGCCGCCCACCTCGCGCGGCTCATGCGGGGGCACGGCATGGAGACTGACCTCTGGGAGGTCCTGCCTGGCCGTGCCAACGTCGTCGGCAGGCTGCCGGGCCGGGGCGGCGGCCGCAGCCTCATGCTCCTCGGCCACCTCGACGTGGTCGGGCCGTGGGGGCCCGACGCCTTCGAGCCCGAGGTGCGCGACGGACGCATGTACGGGCGCGGCGCCGCCGACATGAAGTGCGGCTTCGCGGCGGCGCTGCTGGCCGTCGAGGCTCTGGCGGCCGGCGGCGAGCGCCTCGCCGGCGACCTCCTCGTCGCCGGGGTGATCGACGAGGAGTGGGAGAGCGCCGGGGCGGCGGCGCTGCCGGCGCGCTGGCGTGCGGACGCCGCCGTGCTCGTCGAGTGCACCGGCCTCGACGTCGTCAGCGAGCACGGCGGCTTCGCCTGGTTCGCGGTCGACAGCCTCGGCGTCGAGGCGGCCGGGGTCGATCCCGAGCGCGGCGTCGACGCCATCGCCCTGCTGGCGCCGGTGCTGGCCGGCATCACGGCGCTCGACGCGGAGCTTGCGCGCCGGCCTCCCGCGCAGTACGGCCGCGGCAGCATACACGCCGGCACGATCGGCGGCGGCGATCAGCTGCCGGCCTATCCGGCGCACTGCGCGCTCACCGTGGAGCGCTGCCTGATCGCCGGCGAGACCGTGGCACAGGCGCGCGCCGAGATGGAGGGCATCCTCGCCGCGGCGCGCGCCGCCGACGGTCGCTTTCGCGGCGAACTGCGCACCCTCGTGGCGCGCGAGCCGCTGGCGCAGAGCGCCGACGAGCCGGTCGTCGCCGCGGTGGCCGCCGCGGCTTCGGCGGTGCTTGGGCGCGCGCCCGTGGTGCGCGGCGACATCGCCTGGGGCGACTCCGGCCTGCTCGTGGAGGCCGGCATCCCGTGCGTCACGTTCGGGCCTGTCGGGCACGGCGAGCACACTGCCGGCGAATGGGTCGACCTCGGCTCGGTGGCGGCCACCGCGCAGGTACTCGAGGCTGCGGCGCGCGAGTTCTGCACGTGACCCGCTTCTACGCGAACGAGGGCGCGGCGCGCACGGCGGGCGACGACTCGACCGGCACGCGCGGCTCCGTGGCCTTCCATGAGGGCATGCCGGGGTACGCACCTGCGCCTCTGACCGGCGTTCCCGGTCTGGCCCGGCGGCTGGGAGTCGCGTCGCTCCTGGTCAAGGATCTCTCGCGCTGCTTCGGGCTCCCCGCCTTCAAGATCTACGGCGCCTCGTGGGCGGTGAACTGCGCGCTCGCCGACCTCCTCGGGCTGCCTCCGGCGCCCACGTTCGCGGCGCTGCGGGAACGTGCCGCGTCGCTGCGTCCCTTGAGGCTCGTCACGGCCACGGACGGCAATCACGGGCGTGCCGTGGCCCACATGGCCGCGCTGCTCGGCCTGGAGGCCGCGATCTACGTGCCGCGAGGCACGGTCCAGGCGCGCATCGCGGCGATCGCGAGCGAGGGCGCGCGGCTCGAGGTCGTGCCGGGCTCCTACGACGATGCGGTCGCGCGCGCCGCGCAGGACGCCGGCGAGCGCAGCCTCATCGTCAGTGACGCGTCCTGGCCGGGTTACGAGCGCATCCCCGCCGCCGTGATCGGCGGATACGCGACGATCATGCACGAGATCGACGCGCAGCTGGGCGAGCTCAAGGCGCCCCGGCCGGGCCTCGTGCTGGTGCAGAACGGCGTGGGCGCCCTGGCGGCCGCGGTCGGCGCCCACTACCGCGGCCTCGCCCGCCCCGTGCTCGTCTCGGTGGAGCCGGACGCCGCCGCCTGCATGCTCGAGTCCCTGGCCGCCGGGCGGATCGTGACCGTCCCCGGCCCCCACCGCTCGATCATGGCGGGGCTGAACTGCGGCACGCTGTCGCTCGTCGCCTGGCCGGTGCTCGCGAGCACGTTCGACCTCTGCATCACCGTCGATGACGGGCGCGCCCGCGAGGCGATGAAGCTCCTGGCCGGCGCGGGCATCGTGTCCGGCGAGAGCGGCGCCGCGGGCCTGGCCGGGTTGCTTGCTCTCTGCTCGGCGCCGGAGCTCGAGGAGCCGCGCCGGCGCTTGGGCATCGGCGCCGGCACGGACGTGCTCGTGTTCTCCACGGAAGGGGCTACCGACCCGGACGCCTACGCCGCGATCGTGGGTCGTGCCTCCGAAGCATCGGCGCTCGATCCACCGTTCGCCGGGAAACATCCCGCTCGACGACCCGGACGCTGACCCGGGGAGTAGACTCGACTGTGCCCCTCGTGGGGCGTGGCGACGAGAGCCGGTGAGACGATGCCTCCAGGGTGGTTCGGCACCAAGCGGTCCGGGTGGGGCCTGCGCCCGACCTCCTGGCAGGGCTGGGCGGTGACCGGGCTCTACGTCGTCCTCGCCGTCGTCTTCGCCGAGAGGCTGGCGGCGCGCCACGTGACGCTCTTCCTGGTCGCCCTCGTCGTGCTGACCGCCGCGTATCTGCGCATCGTGTACCTGACGCGTGGCGGTCGTCGCTAGGACCTCGAGCGGAGCGGTTCGGCTCCTGCCCTGCGCCCATGCGCATGAGTCTCCGGGACCGAGGGCGTCTCTGGCCGGCTGGACAAGATAGTTTACATAGCTAATTAGCGGTGTAAACTATATTCGTGGACCACGATGACGCACTGGCGACGGCAGCTGCCGCAAGTCGTGCGGCGGAGCCCTCTTCGCCGCTCCGGGACTCGGAGCTGGCGGCGCGCCTCCGCCTGGTGGTCATGCGCCTGCACAGGCGCATGCGCGCGCAGGCGAGCGACGACCTCTCACCGACGCTCACCTCGGCGCTGGTGAGCGTCGAGCGCCACGGACCTCTCACGCTGGGCCGCCTGGCCGAGCTCGAACGCGTGACGCCGCCGAGCGTCACGCGCGTGGTGGCCGCGCTCGAGCGCGCGGCACTGGTACGTCGTGAAGCGGACGCCGACGACCGTCGCGTCGCGCGGCTGAGCATCACGCCGAAGGGCGCGCAGCTTCTGCAGCGCAGCCGGACGCGAAAGACCGAGTACCTGGCCGGGCGTCTGGGTGCTCTGAGCACGGCCGACTTGGCCGCCGTGCGCGACGTACTTCCCATCCTGGAGAGGCTGCTCGAGGAGGAGCGATGAGCAGCCTCGTCGACGCGCCTCCCGTGCGCCGCCTGACGGCGGCCACCGGGCGAACGTTCCGCTCGCTGCGCGTGCGCAACTACCGTCTCTGGTTCACCGGCCAGACGGTCTCCCTCAGCGGGACCTGGATGCAGGTCACCGGGCAGAGCTGGCTCGTGTGGTCGCTGACGCACAACGCCGTCTACCTCGGCCTCACCGCTGCTCTGCAGTTCCTGCCCGTGCTCCTCCTGGGAGCCTACGGCGGAGTGATCGCCGACCGCTTCGACAAACGCCACGTGCTGATCGCGACCCAGTCTCTGTTCATGGTGCAGGCCCTGGCCATCTGGTTGGTGGTGGCGACCGGTGTCGTGCAGCTCTGGATGGTGTGGACGCTGGCGCTGGCTATGGGCCTGATCAACGTCTTCGACAACCCCTCGCGACAAAGCTTCGCCATCGAGATGGTGGGCCCCGACGACCTTTCGAACGCCGTCGGGCTGAACAGCGTCATCGTCAACGCGTCGCGCATCGTCGGACCTGCGGTAGCGGGCGTCCTCATCTGGAAGGTCGGTCTCTCCTGGACGTTCCTGCTGAACGCCGCCTCCTTCGTCGCCGTACTCGCCGCGCTCCTCGCGATGCGGCCGGGCGAGCTCCACCGCGTAGCGCGTCTCGCGGCGGCACGGGGCCAGGTGCGCGCCGGTCTGCGCTACGCCTGGAATGCCTGGGAGCTGCGCGTGCCGCTCCTGATGATGGCTGTGGTGGGGACGCTCTCGTACAACTTCACCGTGATCCTGCCGCTGTTCGCGGGCAGCGTCTTCCACAGAGGTGGCGGCACCCTG
The DNA here is from genome assembly GCA_963709845.1 of uncultured Thermoleophilia bacterium. GTDB lineage: Bacteria > Actinomycetota > Thermoleophilia > UBA2241 > UBA2241 > CAIXSE01. The sequence continues at coordinate 301,737 of CAVPXV010000006.1, read as the reverse complement.
GGGGCGCTTACCGCCGCGATGGGCGTCGGCGCGCTCGCCGGCGCCCTGGCCGTGGCGTCCCGCCGCCGCCCGCGATACCAGCTGCTCGTCCTCGTGACGTTCGCGTTCGGCGCCTTCGCGATGGCGGTCGCCGCGGCTCCTACTTTGCCCGTCGCGCTCGTTCTGCTCGTCCCCATGGGAGCCGCCAGCGTCGCGTTCATAGCGCTGGCCAACTCCCTGCTCCAGTTGAACTCCTCGAGCCAGATGCGCGGCCGCGTGATGTCCCTGTGGGCGATCGTGTTCCTCGGCTCGACGCCGATCGGCGCGCCGCTCACCGGCCTCGTGGCCGCCCACTTCGGCGCGCGCACGGCGCTCGCCATGGGCGCGGCAGCGGCGCTGCTGGCGGCGCTCGGCGGGGGGCTGGCCCTGCGCCGCATCCGCGACGGGGAGCGGGCAGACAGACGGCGGGGGGCGGACGCCCCGGACGCCGCAGCTGGGGACGAGAGTGCCGCTGCGGCCGTCGCGGACGCGGCGCGCGGCTGAATCAGGCCGGGCGCGCAGACTCACGGCGTGGGCGCGGCGAACCTCGCCATCCGCGCCGCCGCAGCGGTGTCACTCGTATCTGAGAGCCGTCGTCGGTTCCACCGACGACGCCTGCACGGCCGGTCCGATGCCGGCCAGCATCCCGACGACGATCGCCACGACGATGGCCAGGATCACGGCTGTCCACGAGAACACCGGCGTCACGCTGAGCGCCGATCCGCCGGCAAAGGCGCCGGCGAAGCCTACGGCCAGACCAATGACGCCGCCGATGAGACTGATGATGACGGCGTCCACGAGGAACTGCATGACGACGTCGCGGCGCGTCGCTCCCACCGCACGCCGCACGCCGATCTCGCGGGTGCGCTCGCGCACCGTCACGAGCATGACGTTAGCGACGCCGATGCCGCCGACGATGAGGCTGATGGCGGCGATGGCGGCCATCAACCGGGTGAGCGTCTTGGTGCTGGACGAGACCGCGGAGGCGATCGAGCTGGCGTTGACGATCTGGAAATCGTCCTGTTGGCTCGAAGTCAGGCCATGCTGCGTGCGCAGCGTGCTCTCCACGGCGGCCGAGAACGTGTTGACCGCGGCAGGCGTGGCCTGCACCCGGATCTGCGAGATGTCAGGGTGGAAGGCCACCAGCCGGCCCTCGATGGAGCTCAGGGGCACGAGCAGGCTGGAGTCGACCGAGCCGAAGCTGATGCCGCCCTGCGACGCGAGCACGCCGATCACCTGGAACTGGACGCCGCCGACGTTGATGGTCTGGCCGACGGCCCGAAGCGGCGTGAGATTCAGATCGCTGGCGACCGTCGACCCGAGCACGGCCACGGGCAGGCCGTGGCCGACGTCGAACTGGCTGAAGAAGGTGCCGGCCGCGACCGTGAGGTGGTCGATCGTCCTGATCTGCGGGAACGTGCCGGTGACGGTCTCCATGGCGCTCGAGGACCCAGCCGTCACCGTGGCGTTGGTGTCCACGGTGTAGACGGTCGTCTTGACGCCCGGCGTCGCGTTGATGGCCGCCAGGTCGCCCGCCGAGAGCGGCGTCGCGTTCGACGAGAAACGGCTCGTCTGGACCGTGATCGTGTCGGTCCCGAAGGCGTTGAAGCGGTCCACCACGGCGCGTGTGGAACCGCCGCCGATGGAAGTGAGCGCGACGACGGCGGCCACGCCGATCACGATCCCGAGGATCGTGAGCACGGCGCGCAGCGGATTGGCGCGCAGGCTCGCGAACGCCAGGCGCAGCGACTCGAGAAAGACGATCACTGACCGCCGCCGGTCGCGCCCGGGAAGCCGCCGGAGCCGCTCGAGCGGCGGAAGCTGCCGCCCCCGCCCAACCCGGGGAAGCCGAAGCCGCCGGATCCGCTGGCGGTACTCGACGCCGCGTTGCTGTATTGGCCGGTCACGACCGTTTCGCCGGCAGTCAATCCGCTCGCGATCTGGGTGTACGAGGAAGTGGCCATACCCGTCTGGACCTGCCGATAGGCGGGCTGGCCGTTGATCATCACCCGCACGTAGGGGACGCTGGACGTGCCCGAGACCGCGCTCGTCGGCACGAGCAGGACGTTCTTGCGCTGCGCGATGACGACCTCGAGCGTCCCGGTCATGCCCGACTTCGCCAGTTTGGGGAGGCCGTGTGGCGTGAGGGAGATGGTGTACTCCGTGGAGCTCGACGAGCCGCCCGACGAGCTCGACGACGCGGGCTGGCTGTCGATGTAGTTGATGGTGCCGGTGAACGCGTCGCTCGTGTAGCCGTCGATGGCGAGCTGCGCCTTCTGGCCCACCTTCAGGCTGGCGATGTCGGCCTGCGTGATGAGCGCCTCTGCCACCAGCCTTCGGGGGAACTCGACGGTGGCAAGTGCGGTCTGGCCGCTGAGTTGGCTGCCGACGTTGATCTGCCAGGCGCTGATGACGGCGCCCGTCGGCACCCAGACGAAGCGCGTGATGTCCAGGACGCCCGTCTGGGTCATCCCGTTGGCGGCCTGCCAGGCCTCGAGCGCGGTCGCCGTGCCGGAGCTGAAGTCGCCGTCGATCGGGCCCGTGTAGTAGCCGCCGGCTTTGAGGGCGCGCTGCAGGGCCTTGACGTTGGTCGTTTGGGTGCCGCTGGTCAGGCTCGTGGACAGGTTCTCCCAGAGTGGGGTGGAGCTCACGAAGGCAAACTGAGGTGTGCCCGAGACCGAGAGCAGACGCTTGAGCGTGCTCGGCCGGTGGCCGGGCAGGACGTAGAGCTGGGTCACCACGCCGCTCGAGCTCGTGGAGACGGTGCTCGAGCTCGACGAGCTGCTGCTCGAACTGGACGCAGCGCTGGACGATGCAGAGGAACCGGTGCTGGCCGACGAGGAACTCTGCCCGGCCGTCAGCGCGGCGGCGTTCTGCCCGCTCACCAGCGTGAAGTCCGCCTGGACCGTCTTGGCGATGGTCCCGGTGGCCGCTGTCGCCGTGAGGTAGCGCACGGGGGACGTCTTGGCACGGCCGAACCAGAGCACGCCGCCCGCCACGGCGGCCGCGACGACGATCACGACGAGGGCGATCAGCCACCAGCGCCTGCGCTTCTTCATGCCTGCTCTCCTTTGATGGGAGCTGCGCTGGTCGATCCGGGGCTGGCCACCGTGGGCGCGCGGCCGGTCACTGGAAGCCTCCGCCGGATTGTCCGCCGCCGAACCCCTGCTGACCCTGACCGGGGAATGGGCTCCCGCCGCGGAAGAATCCGCCACGCCGGAACGAGCGCGTCCAGACGATGTTCTCGCCGACGCTGAGCCCCGAGACGATCTCAGATTCCGCGCCCGCCTGCTGACCTACCACGACAGAGACGGTGCTCGTCTTGCCGCCCGACAGGACCTGGACGGTGGCCGAGCTGCCGCTGCCCTTGATGGCGGCGGTGGGGATGATGATGACGTTGGAGGCGAGCACCTTGGTCTGGATGGTCGCGAAGCCGACCGACTTGGCGGTGGCGCTCGCGGGCAGCTTCTTGACCGCGATGGTGACCGCGGCAGAGCCGTCGGCGTTGGCCGTCACGGCGGTCACCGTCCCGGGCGTCCCGCGCCGGCCGAACCTGCCCTGCCCAAAGCCGCCCTGGCCGAAGGGGGTGCCATCCTGGCCGCCCTGCGGGAAGGGCGCGCCGCTCTGCCCGTTCTGCGGGAAGGGCGCGCCGCTCTGTCCGCCGGCGCGCGGCGTGAAGAAGACGAGCGTCGCCGTCTGCCCGGCTGCCACGGAGGCGGCGGACTGCTTCGGGACCGTAGCGATCACGGTCTTCTTCCCGTTGGTGACGACCAGCTTGACGCTTCCCATCGCCGACTGGGCGAGGTCGCCGCGCCGAACCGGCGTGAGGACCTGGATCGAGGTGGCGCCGCCGCCCTGGGCGGCGGCCGCCGGCGTGCCACCGGAACTTCCGCAGCCGGCGGCGAGGGCGGCCGCGCCGGCCGCGGCCGCCAGAACCAACACGATCAGGACGCCGTTGCGACGCCCGGGGCTTCGCGGCCCCGGAAGGCGCCGGTCGAATGGCTTCATAGGTGTGCCTCCGCTGAATCGTGGTCGTGCAGCCTGCCGTCGCGCAGCAGCAGCCGTCTGTCGGCGTGCTCGGCGACGTCTTCTTCGTGGGTGATCATGAAGATCGTGCGGCCCTGGTCATGGAGCCGGTCGAGGATCTCGAGTACCTCCCGGGTGGCCGTGAGGTCGAGGTTGCCGGTGGGCTCGTCGACGAGCAGTACTTCAGGGTCGCCGACGAGAGCCCGGGCGATGGCGACGCGCTGCATCTGGCCGCCCGACAGCTCGCTGGGGTCGTGGTCCGCCCGATCGGCGAGCCCGACCGCCTCGAGCGCCGCGGCCGCGCGCCGCAGTCGTTCCGCGCGCCGCAAGCCCCGGTAGACGAGAGGGGTCGCCACGTTCTCGAGCGCCGTGGTGCGCGGCAGCAGGTTGTGGAGCTGGAAGACGAAGCCCAGCAGCCGGTTGCGCAATTGCGCCCTGCCGCTGTCGTCGAGGTCGGACACGTCGTGCCCGGCGAGCACGTAGGTGCCGGCGTCGGCGCTGTCCAGCAGCCCCAAGACGTTGAGCAGGGTCGACTTGCCCGACCCCGAGCGTCCGGTGCAGGCGACCCACTCTCCGCGGCGCACTTCGAGGTCAAGGCCTTTCAGAACGGGCACGGTGAAATCGCCTCGCCGATAGGTGCGCACCATGCTGCGCGCCTCGAGGACGGCGCCGTCCGCACTCACGACGCGGCTCGCCCGCCTTCTGGCCCAAGGGCGGCGGGGCTGAGCGGCAGCTGGACATGAACGTTGGAGCACAGATCGACCATCGGGCGTCTCCTCGGACCGCAGTCATCGAACACTGGCACCGTTATCTGAGATTGGAATGAGACTCACCTGAGAGCGGCCTGAGAGGATGTCCGGGGCGGGCAGAGTCTGCGATTGGGCCTGTCTGCCTCGGCGTTGCCAGAGCCGCTGTATGATTGGCGCGTGCCACCCGGACGCGCACCATTTCTGAACGCCCACCGGATCCGCACCTTCGACGTCCTCGTCGTGGTCTGGATCGTCGCCTGGGTCCTCCTCGGCTTCCTCCTCGGCCGCGCGATCTGGGACATCGGCCGGCTGGCCAACCCCATCATCAGCAACGCCGACGGCCTCAAGCACGCCGCCGAGGGCCTGCACCGGCTCGGCGGCATTCCCCTCGTAGGCTCCGCGGTGAACGGCGTCGTCAACCAGGTCACGGGCGCTGCCGACAGCGCCCACGCGCAGGCGCTCACGGTGAAGACTCGCATCGAGCAGGTGGGGGTCGTCATCGGCCTGCTCTTCGCGCTAGGGCCGACCCTCCTCGTCCTCCTCTTCTACCTGCCGCTGCGCCTGCCCTGGCGGCGCGACGTGGAGGCGATACGCCGCGCCCTCGCCGCCGGTCCGGACGATCCGGTGCTGCTGCGCTACCTCGCCGAGCGTGCCGTCGAGGGCATGCGCTACGACCGCTTGCGCGAGCTGAGCGACGACCCCTGGCGCGACATGGACCGCGGCGAGACCGCACGCCTGGCGGACGCCGAACTACGGCGTCTGGGGCTGAGCCGTGCCCGCCACCTGTCCGGGGCGCGGCCGTAGCGCCCGCGTCGATGGCTCGCCTAGGACCCGGCCGCGGGCCACCCGAGGACGAGCACGGCGGCGAGGATCGCCACGTCGATGAGCAGACCGATCTCGCCTTGATCGCGCGCCCGCTGCCGCGTCCCATCCCAGAAGAGCGTGATGAGGAGCGCCGAGAGGACGGCCGCGCCCACGACCGCGGGGAGCCACCACCCCTGCCCAAGGGTCAGGGCCGCCCCGGCGATCGCCAAGCTGACGGCCGCCACGACGAAGGCGACGCTGGCCAATCGCCGCGTCGCCTCGCCTCCGAGCAGCTTTGCGAACGCCCACGAGCCGTCGGGCCAGTCGAGGTCGGGCCGAAGTTCGACGAGGCGGCGGGCCTGCGCGAAGTACAGGAGATGCACGAGCCCGTGCAGTGACCACGAACACGCCGAGAGCGACGACAAGCACAGGACTCCCCCTAGCTCGAGCTGGCGCGTCATCGGGCGACTTGACTGCGGACGCCCCCGAGGACCGGTGGGAGCCTCCCACTCCACGGCATGATGCCGGCGCCGTATGAAGCGGCGGCCGGCTCCGCGCCGCGGGCCGTCCCGGTGACGCTACGTCCCTTGCCGTACGTGCACACGCATCCATATTCTACGCGACGCCGGCGGCGACCTATGGCGAGCGTCGCGCGGCAGCGCTGTCCCCACAGAAGCGAGGTGTTCCGGTGACCGACAACGTCTTCGCCGACCATCGCGCGCGACGGACCGTGTCGCGCCGCGCCCGCGTCTGGTTCGTCTTCATGATCGCCATGTGGGCGGCATTCTTCGTGCTGCTCGCCGCCGCTCGCCTCGACCCCCTGTGGGGCGCGATCCGCGACCTGCCGCTCATAGCGCAGGTCGTCCTGTGGGTGCCGTTCTTCCCGTGGATGCTCGGCATGGCGGTGTGGGCGAGCGCCTGGGCGGCCTGGCTGCGGCTGGCGCTCGTCATCTGCTTCGCGGTGGGCTGGGTCCTGGCATCGGTGCCGAGGGCGAGGAGGAGGCCGTGATGAGTGAGCGCCGGGTGTGGCGCGGCCTGCGCGACGTGCTGGTCGCCGCGCCGCTGTTCGCCGGGGCGCCGCTGGCGCGCTCCTGGCACCTGCGCTGGGGCGCCACCGACGCCGAGGTCGCGGCGCCGATGCCCGGCGACGAGCTCGTCCCGGAGGCCTCGTTCTGCGCCACGCGGGCGCTCACGATCAAAGCCCCGCCCGCCGCCGTCTGGCCGTGGCTCGTGCAGCTCGGCTTCGGGCGCGCCGGCTTCTACAGCTATGACCTGTTCGACAACGCGGCGCGGCCGAGCGCCGAGCGCATCCTGCCCGAGTATCAGGACCCCAAGGTCGGCGACTGGGTGCCGATGGCGAGCAAGGTGAATGAGACGACGGCCTTCAGGATCAAGGACTTCCAGGCCGAGGAGTGGCTGCTCTGGGAGAAGCCGGGCAGCACGTGGGCCTGGCGCATCGAGTCGCTCGAAGGCGGGCGCACGCGCCTCGTGACGAGGCTGAAGCAGTACAACGACTGGGGTCGCCCGGCGATGGCGCTCGTCAACGTGATCCTCTTCGAGTTCGGCGACTTCGCGATGATGCGGCGCCTGCTGCTCGGCGTGAAGGCGCGGGCGGAGCGGGGCGAGACGGTGGTGGCAGAGCCGGAGGCTGCGGCGGCGGGCGCTCCCGTGGGTCCCGGCGAGTTCTTCGCAGCGCATCCCGGACTGTACGCCGCCGCGCTCGCCGCGGCCGCGGGGCTCGCCTTCGCCATCTACGCCGCGCGAGCCTCCGGCCAGCGGCGGCTGGGCGGGCTGTCCCTCGCCGCCCTGCAGGCCGCCCAGGTCGCGGGCATCATGCGCGTCAGGGCGAGGGTCGCAGGGCGATCAGGGCCGCCCGGCTAGAGCGGGTCTCCGTCGGGTGCCGCGTCGGCCGGCCTGACGCGGCCGAACTGCGCACGCAGGGCGTCCTCCCTGGTCGGGAAGTGAGGCAGTACCTCGTTGAGCCCGGTGAGCTTGAGGAGACGCCCGACCCTGTCGTCGCAGGCCACCGAAAGGTCGCCGCCGAGCGGGCGCAGCCTCTGCATCCCGCCCACGAGCACGCTCAAGCCTGAAGAATCCATGAACGTCACCTTCGTGGCGTCTACGACGATGTGACGCTGGCCGCCGGCGATGGAGTCGAGCATCGCTTCCTTGAAGTCCGTCGCCGTGTAGATGTCGATCTCGCCCTCGAGGTCGAGGATCGTGACGTTGTCGGCCGAAAGGATCTGGACGCACCGGTCCCTGTCGTTCATGCGGCGTCGCGCAGGTCGCGGGCGGCGGCCTGCGAGATCGAGTGGAGACCCAGGCTCTCGAGGCGCAGCGCGGCGGGTGCGACGACCGCCGACGGCAGCGCCTGGCAGGTCGCACACGTCTCTCCGTGGTGTCCGCCACTCGTGTGCTCGCCGAGGACGATCGTCGCCCCGCATCCCCCGCACTCCGCCACGCCCCACAGGCGTCGGAGTGACTCCTCTTCCTCGGCACGCTGCCGATTCCGTTTTCTCCAGACCAGCGCACGGGGCGTCCTCATGACCATCCTCTCCTCTCGGGCCCGATCGTCCCGGTGGACCGTATGTGAGCGCTGGATTCCCTCGCGATTTGGCGGCAAAACGATGCCACCGTTTGGCGCCGCGAGCCGAGCGCAACGGCGTGGCGCTTCCCGCCGCCGGATACGTACCTGGTGGCAGATTGATACTGCGACCGGGAGGTCCGCGATGCTCAGCGCGACGATGGTGGTGGCGACGATCCCCGTCACCGACCTGGAACGTGCCAAGGCCTTCTACGGCGAGACGCTGGGGCTGGACCTCCTGTGGGAGAACCCCGCCAGCGCCCGCTTCCGCTGTGGAGCGGTCAGCGAGCTCTCCGTCTTCCAGCGCCCGCCCACCGTCACCGAGCACACGCTCGCCCACTTCGAGGTGACCGACGTCGAGGCCGCCGTCGCGGACCTCGAGGCCAAGGGCGTCGCGTTCATCGACTACACCGAAGGACCGCTGAAAACGACCGGCCACATCGCGCGCATCGGACCCGCACGCGGCGCCTGGTTCCACGACCCGGACGGGAACACGCTCGGCATTCGCCAGGGCTAGGAGCGTCGGGGCTCGAGGTTCGCACCCGAGGTCGCGAGCCCTGCTTCGTCACCGCGGCCGCGGCGGAGCCGCTGCCGCCTAGACGCGCACGTCGCGCCGCTCGAACAGCGCGACCGCCGCCACGAGCAGGACCGCCGAGGTGCCGAGAAGGACCGCCAGGTCCGGCGCGCCGAGCCCCTGCCCGAGCGGCGAGGCGCCGCCCGAGTAATGGAACAGCGACAGGAAGCGGAACGGCCGGATCGCGGAGTTCATCACGGCCAGCGTGTTCAGCAGGTACATGGCCACGGCGACGCCGGCGCCCGCGGCGATGCCGGTCTGCCGGCGCCCCGTCGCGCTGCTGACGGCGAAGGTGACGCTGCCGGCCGCGAGGCCCAGCAGCGTCAGGCGCAGCATCGCCTGCGCCAACTTGCCGGCGCCGACCGGCGTGCCGGCGATCGCTGTCGCCACGAGCAGCGACAGCCAGAACGCCAACCCGAGGACGGCGACCGCGACCAGCGTCGCCCCGTACTTCTGCAGCGCCAGGCGGCGGCGGCCGACGGGATGCGCCAGCAGGAGGCTCAGGGTGCCGTCCTCCTCCTCGCCGGCCAGGGCGCGGGCGGCGCTCGACACGGCGAAGGCGATGAGCACGACCGGCGCCAGCCACGAGAGCAGCTCCGTGTTCACGTAGCCCACCGGCGAGCTGAAATCGCCGTTGGGGCCGAGGAAGGCGGTGCGGAAGGCCAGCGGCAGGCTCTTGATGTAGCCCTGCAGCTGTCCGGCGCTGTGGCGGATGCTCGGGTACACCGACATCAGCAGTACCACGTAGAACGCGACACCGACCACCCACATCGCCAGGGTGCGGGACTGGTCGCGCAGACTCTTGAGGAAGGCGTCACGGAGCATGCCCGCCGCCTTGCGCGTAGAAGGTGAGGAAGACGTCCTCGAGGTCGGGCTCGCGGATAGTGACGTCGAGCACCGCGAACTCGGCCAGCTTCTTGATCGCCGCGTCGAGGGGCCCCGTGACCGTGAGCCGCAGCGTCGTCGCGCCCTTGCCGTTCACCGCGACCTGCGTGACGCCGGGCACGCCTTCGAAGCGTGCGGCGGGCACCTCCTCGGAGAACACGACCTCGATCTCACGCACCGCCCTCCCGGTGAGTTCGGAGACGTCCTCGAGGGCCACGAGCTCCCCTTCGCGGATGAAGGCCACGCGGTCGCAGACGCGCTGCACCTCGGGAAGCACGTGGGATGAGAGGAACACTGTCTGCCCGGCTTCACGGGCCTCGTCGATGAGATGGTAGAACTCGTGCTGCACGAGCGGGTCCAGTCCCGACGTCGGCTCGTCCAGGATGAGCAGCTCCGGGCGGTGCATGAACGCCTGGATGAGACCGAGCTTGCGTTTGTTCCCGCTCGACAGGTCGGCCACGCGGCGGCTCAGGTCGCAGTCGAGCCGCTCGCCGAGCTGGCTCACGTACTCCCAGTCGACGCCGCCGCGCAGGTTGGCGAAGTAGCGCAGCGTCTCGCGCCCGGTGAGTCGCGGGTAGAGGCTCAGCTCCCCGGGCAGGTAGCCGCAGCGCGCGCGGATCTCGAGGCTCTCGCGGCGGCTGTCGCGGCCGAGCACCAGGGCGCGGCCCGAGGTCGGCCGGATGAGGTCGAGCAGCACGCGGATCGTGGTCGTCTTGCCGGCCCCGTTGGGGCCGAGGAAGCCGAAGGCCTCGCCCGGCCGCACCTCGAGGTCGAGGGTCACGATGCCGCGGCTCTTGCCGTAGCTCTTGGTCAGCTGCTCGGTGCGGATCGCGGCGCTCATGCGCAGCCGACTATAGCAGCGGCGCCGCCCGGCGCGCAGCGGGGGGCGACGCCGGGTGGTCATCTCCTCCGGCACGGGGTAGTGTCTCTGGGGCAAGCACGCCGCGCTCCCGCTTCATCCCCATGAGTGACTCGACGGTATGGCTGCGACACGCCATGCCTCAGGAGGCCCCTTTGAGCCAGACCAGGACACCAGACCCGGAACCCGCCCTCCTCAGCGAAGAGGTCGCCGCCACCAGGTGCGGCGTCAGCCGCCCGACCTTCCGGCGCTGGGCGGCCGCGAACTGCGTCCAGCCGGTGCCGGTGGCCGGGGCCGAGCGCCGCAGGCTCTACCGGCGGGAGGACATCGAGGTCTTCATCCGCTCCCGCTGACCGGTGAGACGCCCCCTCGCGGGGGAGCGGCTCGGGGCAGGACCTCGGCTACCCCTCTTCCGCCCGGGGACGCCGCCGCACGAGCCAGACGATCAGGACGAGCGCGATCACCACGGCCGCCGCCACGGCGATCCAGATTCCGCTGCCGCCGCTCGCGGCCTGCACCGCCGTCGGCTGCAGGTCGAGGTACGACTGCACGCTTCCCGTGGTGAAGAACGCCGGCCCCTTGCCGTCGTTCATCTGTGTCCAGCCCGTCCACTTGGCCGTGTTGTAGGCCTGAAGGTACTGCGGGTAGGTGATCACCACCCAGGGCGTCTGCTCGTACATGATCTGCTGCATCTTCCAGATGAGATCCTTGCGCGCGTTGGGGTCGAGCGTGGCCGCTTGCTGCTGGTTGAGCTTGTCGTACTGGGCGTTGGCCCACGCGGGCTCGTTGGTGTTGCCGATCTGGGCTCCGGTCTCGGCGGAGAGCGTCTGGCCCGGGTCGCCGTAGCCGGCCCAGTCCCAGACGTACATGTCGAAGTCGGGGAGGTAGGTGTTGCCCTGGTAGTTCCAGACGCGCGCCTGGAGCGCCCCCGCGTCGATCACCGAGAGGACCGTCTTGATGCCGATCTTCTTGAACCAGCCGTCGATGAGCTTGATCACCGTCTGCGTCTGCGGCGACTCGGTGGTCGTCCACAGACGCAGGCTGATGGGCTTGCCCTTGTACTGGCGGATCCCGCCGGTCCCGCGCGGGTACCCGGCCTGGTCGAGGAGCTGGTTGGCCTTGGCTAGGTCGAAGGTGTAGAGCTGACCCGCCGGCGGCTGCCAGTGATAGTCGGGGTCCTTCCACGTGTGCGGGCGGCAGGATGGTGGTGCCCGGCGCGGCCTTGCCGTCGTAGGCGATGGTGCACAGGGACTGCCGGTCGATCGCGTAGTTCAGGGCGTTGCGGAAGTGCCAGTCCTTGAGCACCGGGTTGCCGAGGGACTTGCCCTGGTAGCAGTTCAGGTCGAGGTAGTCCCAGTTGAAGAAGTTGTAGGCCACCGGTTTGAGCCCCGCGACCGAGCTGAGCGAGCCGAACTGAGCCTCGGGGATGCCCCAGGCCGCGTCGATGTTGCCCGACTTCAGGTCCACGGTCATGGAGTCGGCGTTGGTGTAGGTGAGGAAGAGGATCTCGTCGACGGTCGGCCGCTTGCCCCAGTAGTACGGGTTGCGGTCCATCTTGATGTAGCCGCCCTTCTTGAACTCGGTGGTGATGAAGGGGCCGGTGCCGACGATCGGCGGCTTGTTGACGTAGCTGGACTGAGCCGCCTTGGGGTCGACTTTGGCCCAGATGTGCTCGGGCAGGATCGGCAGGAAGATGTGCTCCATGTCGGCTTTGGGCTGTGAGCACGTGATCTGCACGACGTCCGGGGCGAGGGCCTTGGCGCCGGTGATGCCTACCGTCGCGATCGCCATGTTCAGCATCTGGTTCTTGACGATGTAGTTGTAGGTGAAGGCGACGTCGCTGGCCGTCATGGGCTGTCCGTCCGACCACTTCACGCCGGTGCGCAGCTTGATCGTCCACACCTTGCCGTCGGGGGAGATGCCGCCGTTCTGCTGCGTCGGGAACTCGCGCGCGAGGTCGAGGGTCGCCTCGCCGGCATTGAGGCCGTAGCCGAAGAGGAAGTCGTAGTTGATCGACCAGATCTCGTAGGTAGGGTTCTGCCAGCCGATGAAGGGGTTCAGGTTGTCTGGCTCCGTCGTCCAGCCGATGCGGAGGGTGATCGGCTTGGCCGAAGCCGAAGGCGTAGGGCTGGCGGCGAGGGCCGCCGCCGCGCCGAAGGCGAGCACGGCGGCCAGCACGGCGGCCGCAAGAGCGGGCAGGAGGAGACGCCTGAAGCGTGGGCTGAGGCTCATGCGAGACTCCTTTCGAGTGCTGGGCGCTGTGCGGGCGTGTGGAACCAGGGCGCCGCCGCGGCCAGGGCCGCTCCGGCGCGGAAGACGCTGACGTCGTCGTAGGTGCGGCCGATGATCTGCACGCCGAGCGGCACGCCGTCGCGCGAGCGCCCGCAGGGCACGACGAGCACCGGGCAGCGGCTGCATATGTTGAAGATCAGGGTCATGCCGTGGCGGTACATGACCTCGAGGTCGTAGTCGCCGAGGCCGGCCTTGAGGGCCGGGATGCCGAAGGTCGGCGCGATCAGCACGCGGTGGTCCTCAAGGATGGCGGCGACCCTGGCGTAGACCTCGCTCTCGATCTCGAGGGCGCGGTAGTAGCCCACGTTGGGCCGGCCCGCGTCCTCGGCGAACTCGATCGCGTACGGCGTCATCAGCTCGCGGTACTCGGGCAGCGACTGGCTGATGAGGCTGCCGAAGATCGTGCCGAAGTGGGCGCGGGACGCCTCCCGCACCCCGTCCATGTCCAACTCCAGGCCGACCTGCTCTACGTCCGCGCCCAGAGAACTGAAGCAGGCGGGCCGCCTCAGCCGCGTTCGCGCGCACCTCCGCGCTGACCTCGAAGCCGCCGAGGTCGAGGTTGAGCGCGATCTTCCAGCCTTCGACGCCCGGGAGCCGCGACGGGACGGTGAGCTTGGGGCGCAGCGAGACGATGTCGTCCCGGTGCGGCCCGGCCATGACGTTCTCGAGCAGGCGGCAGTCCTCGACCGAGCGGGCCATGGGGCCGTCGTGGCAGTAGTGGTCGAGGTTGAAGGGCGGGTCCTGGGGCACGCGCCCGTAGGGCGGCTTGAACCCGACGACGCCGCTGAACGACGCCGGGATGCGGATGGAGCCACCGATGTCGGAGCCGGTGGCGAGGCTCGCCATCCCGGCGGCAAGGGCGGCGCCCGAGCCGCCGGAAGAGCCGCCCGGGCTGTACTCGAGGTTCCACGGGTTGCGGGTGACGCCCCAGATGCGCGAGTCGGTGATGGCCGCGCAGCAGAACTCGGGCGTCGCCGAGCGCGCGTGGATGATGCCGCCGGCGTCGATGATGCGCTGGATGCACGCCGCCGTGTGCTCGGCGACGTTGTCCTTGAGGATCAGCGAGCCCTCGGTGCAGGGCTGGCCCGCGACCTCGACTTCGTCCTTGACGGCGACGGGGAGGCCCTCCAGGGGGCGCGGCCGCGGCCCCCGGCCGGAGTACCGCGCCTCGGCCCGTCGCGCCCCCTCCAGGGCCTCGTCGAAGAAGCGGATCGGCAGCGCGTTCACCGCGCCGTCGACCGCCTCGATCCTGGCGATCGTCGCCTGCATGAGTTCGACGGGCGAGAGCTCGCGGGCGCGGAACAGGGCGAGCGCCTCGTTCGCCGGCAGGTAGTGCAGGTCGTCGGGCATGAGACCCCTCTCCACGCGTGCCGCCGGGCTGTCTGCCCCACAGACTGAACCTTCGCCCTGCGCCAAGGTCAAGAGCGCCCGGGGGCCTTCATGAGGCGTGCGTCTCCCGCGGCTGCACCGGCCACGTGATCTCGGTGACGTAGCGCTGCGGGTCCGCGGTGTCGCGTTCGTCGACGAGGTAGAACTCGCACACCGGGCCGCACACCTCGTACCCCCGGCGCGCGATCTGCGCGAGCATCGCCGCATATGCCTGCCAGATGTCGTCCCACGGCCCGCGGTACACCGTGTGCATGGCGGCGCCGGCGGGCAGCCGGCGGCCGCCGTGAGCCTCTGCCACGGCCGCCTCGACGCGAAGGCAGACCTCCATGTCGAGTCCCTGGTACCACTGCAGGGCGTTGTGGTAGAGCACGAGCTCGCGGCCGAGGGCGTGGGCCCCAGCCGCCGCGAGCTCGCCTTCCAGTTCGGCCAGGCAGCGGTCGATGGTCTCGTCGAGGTGCGGGCGCGTCGTCGTGGCTCGGCGGCTCACGACCCATGCCGCCTGCAGGGCCACGGTCTCCACCTCGTAGGGCAGCAGGCCGCGTTCCTCGTCGAGCGCCGCATCGATGCGCGCGAGGATGCGTTCGAGATCCGCATGCCGCTCGACGATGCGCTCGCGGTGATGCGTGAGGACCGCCTCCACCTCGGGCGCGCCGCCGGCGGCGACGAGGTCCCGCACCTCGTTCAGCGGCACGTCGAGGTCGCGCAGCAGCCTGATCGTGACGCCCACGTCGAGCTGCTCGATGGCGTACAGGCGGTAGCCGCTGGACTCGTCGGTGAACGCCGGCGACAGCAGCCCGATCTCGTCGTAGCGGCGCAGCGTGTTCGCCGAGATGCCGGTCAGCCCTGCGAACCGGCCGATGGAGATGTGGTGACGGTGGTCGGCCATCGTCGTCCTGACGTCTGGGGATCGCCCTCCCCGCGTGGCGGGCCCAGTCTACTACGCGGGCGCGCGCTCCCGGCGAGGCGCTGGGAAGGCGGAGAGCCCTGACGCGGCGAACCTTAAGGTCGTCATCATCGCCGCGCATCGAGGCGCCGCCGGCGACGTACCCGCGCCTCGTCATCTGACCAGGTTTGGAGGATCCATGAGCGTCGCACGAGCGTTCCGCACCGCCGTCGGCCGCTTCGGCGCCGGCGGTGACGAGGGCTATGACATGTACGAAGACGAGACCTCGGCCGAGCCCGACGACTGGGACACCGGCTACCAGGAGCGCGCCGTGCGCCGCGTGCCGCGCGCCCACGGCGCCGACTTCGACGACATCTACGCGCAGGAACCCGCGGGGCGCTACCGGACTTCACCGGAACGTCCCGCGCCCCTCGCGCTCGTGCAGCCGCCCCACCTCGAGTTCGGCCTCGTCGCGCCCCGGAGCTTCGACGAGGCCCAGCAGATCGCCGACCGCTTCCGCGGCGGCGCGCCCGTCATCGTCGACCTGCAGGGCTGCGAGCCGGAGCTCGCCAAGCGCCTCACCGACTTCTGCAGCGGCCTCGCCTATGCCCTCGAGGGCAGCCTCCAGTCCATCAGCGCCGAGACACTGCTCCTGGCGCCGCGCGACATGGAGCTCTCCGCCGACGCCGGGCTCGGTCTGCGCGGGACGGCGTTCCTCAACCAGATGTGACGCCCGCCGGTGGCGGTGCCCGGGGACCGCGGCCCGGGCGCGCCTGCACGCGGCGTCGGAGCTCCCGGGTGCCTTCCCGGCGACGCGCCTCATCCGTCCCCGTGGCCGCCTAGGATCGGTCTGTCGGCCGGCGGCCGTCGCCGGGCCAGCTACGCGGGAGCGTGAGCCGTGAACCAGGCCGTCATGTGGCTGCTCGTCGCCCTGGCGGCGCTCGACGCCGTCCTCCTATGGGCGCTACTGGCGCGCTCGGCTCGCGGTCGCGAGCGCACGGGGTCGCTGCGCGAGGACCTGCGCGCCGGCAGGGAGGAGGCCGCCCGCGCCGCGCGCGAGTCGCGCGCCGAGCTCGCGGGGGGTCTCGCCGCCGCCAACGAGACCCTTGCGGCGACCCTTTCGAGCGGGGGCGCGGTCCAGCGCGCCCAGCTCGACGGCCTGTCCGCGAGTCTCACGCAGCTGAGCGAGTCCAACCGGGCGTCGCTCGACCACATCCGCGTCACCGTGGACGCACGCGTGCGCGAGCTCCAGGAGGGCAACGAGAAGAAGCTCGAGGAGATGCGCCGGACGGTGGACGAGAAGCTCCAGTCCACCCTCGAGAGGCGGCTCGGGGAGTCGTTCCGGCTGGTGAGCACCCAGCTCGAATCCGTGCAGAAGGGGCTCGGGGAGATGCAGAACCTGGCCACCGGCGTAGGCGACCTCAAGCGCGTGCTCACGAACGTCAAGGCGCGCGGGACCTGGGCCGAGGTCCAGCTCGGCGCGCTGCTCGAGGAGATCCTGGCGCCGGGGCAGTACGAGAAGAACGTGCACGTCGAGCCGGGCGCCGGCGAGGTCGTCGAGTACGCCGTGCGCCTCCCGGGACCGAGGGACGAGCCGGGCAGTTGCGTCTGGCTGCCGATCGACTCCAAGTTCCCGCAGGAGGACTACCTGCGCATCCAGGAGGCGGCAGATGTGGGTGACGCCGAGGCGACGCGGCGCGCCGGCGACGCCCTGGCGCGGGCGATCAGGCTGGCGGCGCAGGACATCCACGCCAAGTACGTAAAGCCGCCGCACACGACCGACTTCGCGCTCATGTTCCTGGCCACCGAGGGGCTCTACGCCGAGGTCGTGCGCCAGCCGGCCCTGCTCGACGAGCTGCAGCGGCGTTCGCGCGTCGTCGTAGCCGGGCCCACCACGCTCGCGGCTCTGCTCAGCAGCCTGCGCATGGGCTTCCAGACGCTCGCCATCGAGCAGCAGGCGGCCGAGGTGTGGCGCGTGCTGGGCGGGGTGAAGAGCGAGTTCGCCAAGTTCGAGGACGTGCTCGCGAAGGTCAAGCGGCAGCTCGATACGGCGAGCCGCACCATCGACCAGACCGGCGTGCGCACGCGCGCCATGGAGCGCAAGCTGCGGGCCGTGGAGCAGCTCCCCGAGGACGAGGCTGAGCTGGTGCTGGACCTCCCGGCGTCTTCCGACGAGCCTGCACTCGAGCCCGCCGCCGGGTGGGCCGTGGAGCCGGGGGACGAGCTCGCCCTCGCGCCCGCCGACGAGCCGGCGTGGCAGGCCGCCACGGAGGCGCCCGAGGACGGGCGAGGCCGGTCTGCGCAGACGTGAGCGGGCACGAGGTGGCCAGGGCCGGTTAGCTCCCGCCGGCGCCGTCGTTTACGCTTCGCGGCGTGCAGAGCATCGTCAACGACATCGTCAACTGGTGCACCAACGTCATCGCCACGTTTGGCCTCCCGGGCGTGTTCGTCCTCATGCTCCTCGAAAGCGCCTGCATCCCCATCCCGGCCGAGACGACGATGATGTTCGCCGGCTTCGCCGTGAGCCAGGGCAGGATGGGCCTGGCGGCGGCGATCACCGCGGGCGTCGCCGGCAACGTCGTCGGCGCGTGGATCGTCTACTACATCGGGCTCTACGGCGGACGGCCGTTCATCGACCGCTACGGCAAGTACGTGTTCCTGCGGCACGAGCACATCGAGCTCACCGAACGCTGGTTCGCCAGATACGGCCCCATCGCCGTGTTCTTCTGCCGCATGATCCCGGGTGTGCGCAGCTTCGTCTCGCTGCCCGCCGGCGTCGCCAGGATGTCGATGTGGAAGTTCACGTTGTACACCGCTCTCGGTTGCGTGCCGTTCGTCGCCTTCCTCACGTGGCTGGGCGTCAAAGTCGGCGCCAACTGGCAGCGGCTCGAGCAGGACTTCAAGTGGCTGGACTACGCCGTCGCCGTCGCGCTGTTGGCCTTCATCGTGTGGGTCGTCGTGCGCCGGCGCCGGCGTCGCGCCGCCTGAGGCGCGGGCCGCGGCGCCGGCGGCGGGCCCGCGGACGACTGCTCGGCTTCTCGCGGCGGACGGCGATGGTAGTCCCCGGCGCGCGCCGGGTACAGGGGATGCCGAATGGACGAGAGGAGAGGGATGACCTCGATCGACGAGTTCCTGGACGAGAAGACGCTGATGGACCTGGCCGCGCCCAAGGACTTCATCGACGGCGCGGCCGCCGCCGAGCACGGGTCGGTGCGCATCCTGCGCCACGACGATGAGGTGCTGCGCGCCCAGGTCGAGGACACGCAGATCTACGAGACCGAGCTGCGCGTGGACGGCGGCAGGCTCGCGTGGGCTTGCCCCTGCGGCGCAGCCGCGGAGCGGCTCTGCCGGCACCTGGTGGCCACGGCCCTGGCGACGTGGCCCAACGAAGCGCCGGAGGACGAGTAGCAGGACCAGAGCGCGGCCCTGCGGCGCGCGGGCGCTGAGCGCCCGGCGCGGCCCGTGGGAGTCGTGGAGGAGGGTCGAGCGCATGGAGGAGTCTCGGCGAGCGTGGCCTCCGGACGGTCCGGTGGCGGTCGTCGGGGCCGGTCTTACCGGCGGCAGCTGGGCGGGGCTCTTCGCCGCCGCCGGCCTCGAAGTGCGCATCCACGACGTCGACGAGGGCCGCCTGACCGGCGGCCAGGGACGGCGCCGCGGCGGCGGCGCGCTTCCTGGCGGCGCACGGCCTGGCGGAGACCGGCGCCGCCGAGAGGGGCATCGCCCTGCTTCGGGCCACGGCCGACCTGGAGGAGGCGCTCTCCGGTGCGTGCCACGTCCAGGAGTGCGTCCGCGAGGATCTGGCGCTCAAGCGGGAGGTCTTCGCCGCCGTCGACGCCGCCGTGCCGCCCGAGGCGCTCATCTGCACGAGCTCCTCGGGCCTCTCCATCAGCGACATCCAGACGGCGGCGCGGCGGCCGCAGCGCTGCCTCGCCGCGCACCCGTACAACCCGCCGCACCTGGTGCCCCTCGTGGAGCTCGCCCCCGGTGAGCTCACCGCGCCGGAGGCGATGCGGCGCGCGCGCGCCTTCTACATCGCCGTCGGCAAGGAGCCGGTGCTGCTCACTCGCGACCTGCCCGGATACATCGCCAATCGCCTCTCGGCCGCCCTGTGGCGGGAGGCGGTCGACCTGGTCGCGCGGGGCATCGCCACTGTCGACGACGTCGACCGCGCCGTCAGCTTCGGCCCAGGTCTGCGCTGGGCGGCGATGGGACCCCACCTGCTCTACGACCTGGGCGGAGGCGCGCATGGCATCCGCGGTCACCTCGAGCACCTGTCCGCCGTCAAGGAGGGGATGCTGCGCGACCTGGCCGCGTGGACCGAGTTCCCGGCGGCGACGTCCGACCTCCTCGCCGAGGGGCTCGAAGCGGAGAAGGCTGGCCGGTCGTACCGAGGAGCTGACCGCCCTCCGCGACGAGCTGCTCGTGAGCTACGTGCAGGCCCGCCGCCCGCGCCGCGACCCCTGAGCGCCGCGCCGGACCCGCCTCCGGTCCGCGGTCGAGGGCTCGTCGCGGGCTGGTAGGATGCCTCCGATGAGCGACCCTGCCGGCCAGAGCAGCGGAGCAGGTCGTGCCCGGCGTGGTTCGGCGACCGGGCGTAGGGGAGACGGCCTTTGGTCGCTGCGCACGCTCTTCCTCATCGCCGGCGCCAGCGGCTCGGCGTTCATCCCCTTCTTCGCCCTGCTGCTCAAGGACCGCGGCCTGTCGCCCGAGGATATCGGCATCCTCTTCGCCGTGACCGCCCTCGTCGGGGCGGTCACCGTGCCCTACTGGAGCCACCTCGCGGACACGCGCTTCGGGGCGGTGCGCGTGCTCGTCGTCTCGTCGCTCGCGACCGCCGTCTTCGCGCTGGCGCTCGCAGCCACCGGTTCGGCGTTCTGGCCCATCCTGATCGTGGCCGTGCTGATGACGATCTGCTCGTCGCCGGGCGCGCCCCTCTCTGACGCGCTCGCTGTGGCCCACCTCGGCGAAGAGCGCCTCGGCGACTACGGGCGCATCAGGCTCTGGGCGAGCGTCGGCTGGGGGGTGGCGGTCATCCTCTTCGGCGCGCTGTACCAGCGGGTGGGTCTCGCCCCCGTGCTCCCCCTGTATGCGCTCGGGACCGTCGGGTTCGGGCTCTGGACGCTGCGGCTGCCGCCCGGCGCGCCGCTGCCGATGCGCGCCGAATCCCGCTTCGGGGCGCTCGGCGACGTGTTCCGCGCCTCACCGCACCTCGCCCCGTTCATGGTGGGCATGGTCATCGTCAGCATCGGGACCTTCGCCGCCCTGACGTTCGTGAGCCTGCAGATCGTGGGGACGGGTGGCGGGCCGTTCCTCGTGGGTCTCGCGGCCGGTCTCGCGGCCCTGATCGAGATCCCCGTGATGCGCTGGAGCGGCAGCCTGGCGCGGCGCTTCGGCTTGCGCTCGGTGTACGTCGCCGGAGCCCTCGTCTACGCCCTCGTGTTCCTCGCCTGGACGCTTGCCAAGTCGCCGCTCGTGCTTTCGCTCGTGGCCACCGGCGACGGCGTCGCGTTCGCGCTCGTCTACGTGGGCGTCGTGATGATCATCGGACGCCTCG
The DNA here is from genome assembly GCA_963709845.1 of uncultured Thermoleophilia bacterium. Classification (GTDB taxonomy): domain Bacteria; phylum Actinomycetota; class Thermoleophilia; order UBA2241; family UBA2241; genus CAIXSE01. The sequence continues at coordinate 281,120 of CAVPXV010000006.1, read as the reverse complement.
TCCCACGCCGGCTGCAATCGACCGGGCAGGCCGTGTCGCAGACCTTCGGCTGGAGCCTCGGCGCCATCGTCGGCCCGTCGATAGGCGGGTTCGTGTTCTCGCGCCTCGGGGCGCCGGTGCTGTTCGCGGGCGCCGCGGGGCTGTGCGTCGCCGGCGCGGCGCTCGTCTGGTTCGTGCTCGCCGGCACCGAGCACGGTCAGCCTCGCGCCGCGCCCTGACGGCGGCCGCGCGGCCCGGCGACGCGCTAGCCGCGTCCGCGCGCCGTGGAGGGCGTAGCCGTGCCGGGGCGCAGCTGTCTCAGCATCTCGAGGTAGGCGCGGTGGCCTCGCTCGCTGCGCCGCTTGCGCTGGAACCACCAGTACCAGCTGTACAGCGCCATCGTCCCGTAACGGAATGTGGCGAGGTACTTGAGCCACTGGCCGGGCGAGTAGAAGCGCGCGAAGGCGCGCATGACCTCCGCCTGCAGCTCGGCGGCGCTCATGCGGGCCGGCGTGAACACCACATGCTGGCCGTCGTAGAGGTCCCAGCCCCGCTCGAAGATGCGGTCCTCGGCCTGCATATCGGCGAACTGCTTCGTGCCGGGCAGGGGGGTGAGGATGTTGAGCATGAGCGTGTCGATGTCGTGCCTGCGCGCGAACCTGGCAGTCTCGCGGACGGTCTCGCGCGTGTCGGTGTCGGCGCCGAGCACGAACATGCCGTGGCTCTTGATCCCGTAGGCGTGCAGTGTGTCGATGGCTCGCGCGATGTCGTCGAGGCTCTGCGACTTGTCGTAGCTGTCGAGCGTGGCCTGGCTCACCGACTCGAGGCCGAGCGCCAGTCGCTCGCATCCGGAGCGTTGCATCAGGTCGAGCAGCTCGGGGTCGTCGACGACGTCGGTGCGGACCTGGGCGGACCAGGGCACGAGGCGCCCGCTCGCGATCATCAGGCGCAGCAGCGTCTTGAGCCGTCGCCTGTCGGCGGCGAAGTTGTCGTCGTAGAAGAAGATCGACGTCGGCTGCTTCTCCTCGATCTCGGCCATCACGCGCTCCGGGCGGCGATAGCGGTACTTGCGCCCGAACATCGCGGTCACCGAGCAGAAGTTGCAGGCGAACGGGCAGCCCCAGCTCGTCATGATCGGGGTCGTCGCGCGCATGTCCTCGGCTCCGACGATCAGCGACAGGTCGGGCACGGGGAGCGTGTCCAGGTCCGCGCAGCGCGGGCGCGCCGGGTTGTGCACGGCCGCGCCCTCGCGCGTGAACGAGAGGCCGGGGATCGACGCAAGCTCGCGGCGGCCCTCCAGTGCGTCGATGAGCTCGAGCATCAGGGCCTCGCCGCCCTCCCCGCGCGCCACGTAGTCGGCGTGCGCGAGGGCCTCGTCGGCCATGAAGGTCACGTGCGAGCCGCCGATGGCCGTCGGTACGCCGTGCCGGCGCAGCCGGTCGGCCATCTCGTAGGCGGCCGGGGCCGTCGACGTCGTGCTCGAGATGCCGGCGAGGTCCGCCGCCAGCACGTCGTCCCAGTCGATCGGCGCGAGCTGCGGGCAGTAGATGAGCACGTCGTGGCCGGCCGCCTTGAGGGCCGCGCCGATCATCGGGAGTCCGAGGCGCGGGAAGAACGTGTACGACCACATGTTGATGTGGGCGGGGGCCGGCTCGATGAGGCGGACCTTCATGCGGCACCACGGCGGTGCGACAGGGCGGGCGCGTCGTACATGCCTCGGGCGACTCGTGGCGAAGCTGCGGGGAGCATGATGCGGACCTCGTTGGGCGGAAGCGCCGCCGGGATGGCTGCAGGTGCGACGTGGCGCGGTCCGCGGGCCCGGATTCCCTCGAAACGTGGGTAGGACTCACATAGTACGCCCAGCGACTTCAAAGGCAAGCGTTGCACGCGGAACAACGAATGAACGTCACGAACGCCCTTAGACAACGTTCAGATACGCGCACCGCCACAGAACATGGAAGTTCGTTGAAAGCGCAGCCTCGCCTGGCGCGTGGCTGCGCGCACCGGCGGGAAGGAGCGCTGGTATCCGGTTACGCGCGGAGTAGGATGGAAAGACTGATAGAGAGCCGTTTATGTCCCGTCAGCGACGGCGGTCAACGGCCAAACCTGCCCGGCGAGCTTTTCCCTCGAGCTGGCTGTGCCCGACATCCAAGGGCGGCCCAATGAGCGAGCAAGCTGGCGGCACCTGAGCGTCTGCTGACCCCCGAACAAGTCGCCGATCGTCTCGGTCTGAGCGTGCTGACCGTGCGTGCCTGGCTGCGCTCCGAGCAGCTGCCCGGAGTCAAGCCGGGCGGCAGGATTTGGCGCGTGCGCGAGGTAGACCTCGACGAGTACATCCGCGGCCTCAGCCGCGGCAACGGCGGCGGTCGCGCCTCGGGCTAGCACTCGCTCCGCCCCGGTTTTCGTCGATGACGCCGTTCCCGAACGGGAATTCGCTTCAGGAGCGGCGAACTCTGCCGATAGGGGGAGTAGATGCTCGAATCCAGCACGCCCACCAGTGAGCCCCCGCCTGGAGGTGCCGGCATGGAAGCCCGCCCGGACGCGCTGCTCCGCGATCTGCGAAGCGGCGATCTCGACGCGTTTGCACACTACTACGAGCTGTACCGCGGTCCGGTCTACAACCTCGCTTTCCGCCTGCTGCGCGACGCGCCGGCGGCGGGCGCGGCCGTGCAGGCAGCGTTCGCGGCGGCCTATCGGCAGATCCTCCTGCACGACGGCAGCCTGGACCTGAGCGCGTGGACCTACCGCGCGGCGCTCGTGGAGTGCCGCGAGCGCCTTGACGAGCGCACGGCGGGCGCCAGTGTCGAGGGCGCGACGTCGGGTCTGGCCGCCCAGACCGGCTGGCGCGAGCCCAGCGACCTCGGGCGCCGCTTCACGCAGGCGCTCGAGACGCTGGACGTCCGCCAGCACGCCGCGCTGCTCCTCCACGATCTGCAGGAGCTGCGACCCGCCCAGATGGCGGTCGTCTTCGGTGTCACGGAGGAGGCGGCGCGCGCCCTCCTGTTCCGCGCCCGCGAGAGCTTCCGCCGCGCGTTCGATGAGCTTTCGGCCGGCAGGCGCGGCGCCCCTTGCAGGCTGGCCGAGCGGGCGGCCGCCGGTGCCGTGGGCCGGGGCCTGTCGGACGACGAGACCCGCAGGCTCAAGGAGCATGCGGCCTACTGCCGGCACTGCCGGCGGACCATGCAGCCTTGGGGCGCGGCCGCGATCGGCTTGGCCCTGTTCCTCGAGGACGCGCCGCTTCCCGAACTGCTGGAGACCATCCCCGTGTCCGGCGTCGTGCGTTCGCCGCGGGACGGCCGCAGCGCTGCCGCCTCGGTAGCCGCCACGGGCGTGCTTGCGCGGATCGGCCGCTCGCTCACCGGAAGGGCGGCCGCGTACGCTCTGGCGGCGGTCTGCCTCGCGGTGTCCGTCGGCCTGGTCGCGCAGCTGTCGTCGGCGGCATATCAGCTTCGCCATCTTGCCGTCCACCGCCTCACCCGTACGTATTCTGGCGCAGCCCGCGCCGCGCACCACCCACCCGGCGACCGCCCGCGCCGCCCGCGCCGCCCCACCGCCGAGGCGGCGGAGACGCCGGCGACTCAGCGCAGCGTGTCGGGCGGCGGGTCGCCGACCAGCGCAGCCGGCCCCGAGGTCACGTCGTGGCGGCCACTGAAGCAGCTGCGGGCACGGCCGACCGGCAGGCCGCGCGGGCGACCGGCGCCGCGCCACATCGGCCGGCCATGCCACTGCGGCCGGCCGTGCTGGGCCAAGCCCTGCTGCGGCCGGCCATGGCGAGTCTCACGGCGTACCGCAGGCTGCCGACAGGACGCTCGGGTCTGTCGCGCGCGCCTAGCGCCATGCCTCGGCCCGACCCGGCCGAGCGCCCACCGCCACGTCTCGGCTGGCCGACCGAGGCGCCTAGCGCCACGTCTCGACCCGGGCCGACCGAGGCGCCTACCGCCCGTCTCGACCCGGCCGCCGAGGCGCCCAGCGCCATGCCTCGACCTGGGCCCACCAAGGCGCCCACCGCCATGCCTCATCCGGCGCCGGCCACGGCGCCCAAGCGCATCGCACCGGCAAAGCCCACGCCGGGAAGGCCCGGCATGAGCCCAAGGCGAAGCGTCGGAGCCCCGGACAGGCGAGATCCAAGAAGTCCCGCTGAGTCACAATGCCGGCTCCCGAGGACCGCTTGCCCCCCACCGACTTCGCGCGCGACGTGAGCGACGCGCTGAGGGCCATGCTGCGCGGTGTGGTGGAGACCGTCGCGGCGGACGAGGGCTGGATCGCCTACCGTAGCGAGTCCGATGTGCGGGTGCTGCACTGCCCTGCGGTCCCGGGTGACGACGGCACGAGGGCCGACACCCTCCCGAAGGATCTGCTGGACGAGGCCCATTGGGAAGAGCGGCTGACCATCGTCGACGACGAGACCTGCTCCTTGCTCGGAGTCCCTCTCGGACCGACTGACCGCCCATTGGGCGTGCTCGTCGTGCGGGCGAGCCGACCACATGCCTTCGGCGCACGCGACGTCTATGCGGTCGCGGTGGCCGGCGCGCAAGTCGTCGCCGCGATCGAGCGTTCCTTCGCGGGCGGCGGACAAAGTCAGGCCGACCGCGCACGGCTCCTGCTCGAGGCTGCCGAGACGATCAACTCCAGCCTCGACTCGACGGCGCTGGAGACGACGATCCTGGCCGAGGCCGCGCGCCTCGCCGGCGCCCGCAAAGCGGCGCTGCTCGTGGTGCACGGCGACGTGCTCGTCGCCCAGACGACGCTGGGGCTCAGTGAACGGTGCCGGCGGCTCTTCGTGGCGCCGCTCGAGGGCTCGGTGTTCGGACGGGCGATCCTCAACGACGAGATGGCGGCCGTCGACGACGTCGGCGCGGCCGGGACCGACGCGGAGCCGCTCTGCGCCGGCGAGTACAGAGCGATGCTCGCGGCGCCGCTTCGCAGCCAGCGCGCGACCTACGGGGTCCTCGCCCTCTTCTACGAGCAGCCGCGACACTTCGCCGAGCACGAGAAGACGACCTTGCGGACCTTCGCGATCCAGGCCGCCATCGCGCTCGACAACCGGCGACTCATGCAGGAGAAGGACCAGATGGCGGTGCGTGACGGCCTGACCGGAGTCTACAACCGGAGCTACCTGGAGCTGGCGCTGGAGCGAGCCGCCAAAGACCTGCGCCGCAACGGCGGCGCCGTGAGCGTCCTCTTCCTCGACGTGGACGGCATGAAGGCGGTCAACGACACCTCGGGACATCAGGCCGGCGACCGCCTCCTCATCGATCTGGCCACGCTCCTGCGGCAGAGCTGCCGCGAGTACGACGTCGTGGCGCGCTACGGCGGCGACGAGTTTGTCGTGCTCATGCCGGGCACTGGCGCTGAGGGCGCCCGGCAGGTCGCGCTCAAGCTCGACGCCGCGCTGGCGCGCCACAACGCGACGGCCGCCGGCCCGGCGCGCGTGTCGGCCAGCATGGGCATGCACACGGCCGGCGCGGCCGACATCGGCGACCTGCTGCGCGAGGCCGACCGGCGCATGTACGCGAGCAAGCGCACGCGCGCCCGCCGTTGACGCGCGGCGCCCGGCTGGACGGGGGCGCACCACCGCGCCGGTCGCGCCGGCGCCCGGTCAGCGCACCCCGAACTCCTCGCGCAGGGTCGCGGCGATAGCCTCGGGCGTGTCGAACATCACCTCGCCGCCGAGCTGCTTCTGCAGGAAGAAGTCGTCGGCGCGGTAGTCGGGCCGGAAGGCCGAGCGGGCGATGATGCGGAGCACCACGGGGTGCGCCCGTGGCGCGTCCTCCCGGCGCGGCCCGCCGGAGAGCGCGAAGTTGAAGGCCGAGAGCCCTTCGCGCTCGTACCAGCCGATCACCCTGGAGAGCCCCGCGGCCAGCTCGCTGACCTCCTCGTCGCCAAGCGCGGCGACGCGCGCCCTCCCGGGCACGACGGCGACGACCTCGCGCCCGCCGTTGGGGGCGAACGGCGTCAGCCAGGCGACGCCGGCGCGCCCGGCCACAAACCGTTCCCCGCGCTCCCGCTCCTCGTCGATCAGGGTCTGCCAGTAGGACACGCCGTGTCTCTGCAGGAACGCGTCGGAGCGCTCCCACGCCTCCCGTACGAGCCACGGCACGGCGCGTCCGCCGAACACCTGGAGGTGAGGATGGGCCAGGCTGGCACCGGCGGGCAGCATGTAGTTGCAGCAGACCTCGAGGTGCTCCAGATCGGCCACGGTCTCCTCGGCGCGGCGCGCGAAGTCCACCGCCGCGCCGAGACCCTCCGCGAGAAGGTCCGCGGTGAAGTCCGACGGCCGCAGGAAGTGCAGTCCCGGGTAGGTCACGACCGCGTGGAGCGCCGCCAGCGGGAAGAGGTTGGGGAAGACCAGCGCGCGGCCGCGCGCCAGGCGCCCGCCGGTGAGCATCTCCTCCGGGTAGCGCGGGGTCGTCTGCATCACCTTCTCGGGGCAGAAGAAGCATCCCTCGCGCGAGCTGCGGGCGACCGCCTCGGCGTGCGCCCAGTCGGTCGTGCCGAAGAACATCTCCTCCTTGGTGGCGAGTTCGGAAGTGACCATGGCGGTGGTGCCGAGCAGCGGGTCCCGGCGCACCTCGATCGTCTGTTCGGCGAACTCCATGCCGGCGAGTGGGCTGAAGAAGGCCGCTGTCTCGAGGCTGCGCTCGAAGCGGATGCGTTCCATGCGCTCTCCCTTGGGAGGGGGTGGCCGGGGCCGATGATACGGCCGCCGGCCCCGTGGCCACAAGGCCGGCCCCTGCCACGGCGGCGTTGTCGGACCGCGCTGCTCTTGGATTTGCCGGCGAGGGGGAAGAATGTGCGCAGACATCCTGTGGAGAGCCGACCAGGGAGTAGCGATGGCTACCATCGAGGAGAGCGCGAAGATCGGTTGCCCGGTCGATGTGACCGAACGCGACCTTGACACCTACTTCTTCCGGCGCGCCCTGGGGCAGTACGAGGCCCCGGACACCGGTATCGAGTGGAACCCCAGCGACGACGTCCTGTTGGACGGCGAGTTCGAGTTTGCGGCGACGGACGACGGGGGGACGCGGCTCACGGTGAAGGTGAGCTACGACGCCGATGAGCTGCGCAAGGACGGCGGCGACGAGGCGAGTCTGCGGCGGATCATCAGGGCGCACCTCGCGCACATCCAGGGCTACTGCGGGGTGCGGCAGCACGAGGCCGCCTGACTCACTTCCGCGGCGCCGGCCGCGGCGGCGCGGGGTGGCTGCCAGGCCCCGTGTATGGCGGGTCTTCCGGCGGCGTCCCCTGGCCGGCCTGAGCTAGAAGTGGCGGCCGGCAGGCGGACCGCTCGTTCACCTCCTCTGCGGGAATACTTGCGCCATGAGCGTGGTCACTGTGATCGACGCACCCGAGGAGGACCGCCCGCCGCACCGCCGCCGGCGACGCATGCGCCGCGTCTTCCTCGCCGTGGCCATCGGCCTCGTCCTCATCGTCATCGTCGTCGTGGTCGCCCGCCTCTACGTCTCGTGGCTGTGGTTCGGCGAGGTGGGCCTGCGCACCGTGTTCTGGAAGCGCCTCGCCATCGGACTCGTCGTGTGGCCGCTGTTCGCCGCCGCCTTCTTCGCCCTCGTCTTCGGGAACATCGAGGTGGCGCGGCGGCTCGCGCCACGGTACCGGCCTGTCGAAGGCGTCGACGTGATCGAGGTCGTGCACGAGGAGGCCTATCGCTGGGTGCGGCGCGTCGGGCTGGTCGTGGCGTTGGTGGGCGCCGTGATCGCGGGCTCCGCCGCCGCCGGCGCCTGGCTCCTGTTCGCGCGCGCGCTGAACGGCGTGCCGTTCGGCGTCCGCGACCCCATCTTCCACCACGATCTGTCCTTCTACGTCTTCACGCTGCCGGCGTGGCAGTACGTGGTCTCGTTCCTGTTCGCCACGCTGATCGTCGCGCTCATCATCTCGATCGCCGCCCACTTCACGCTGGGCGGGCTCGAGGTGCGCAGCAGGCCGCCCACCGTCCAGCGCACGGCGCAGGAGTGGGCGAGCATCCCGCCGCCGGTGCGCGTGGCCGAGAGCATGTCGCGCGTCACCGGGTTCCACGTCGAGCCGCGTGCGGTGGCGCACCTCTCCGCCCTCGTCGGCGCGCTCTTCGTCGTCGGGGGGATCGGCTATTTGTTCTCGGCGTGGGACCTGCTGTACTCCACGGCAGGGGCGGTGTTCGGCGCCGGCTACACCGACGTCCACGTGCGCCTGCCCATGATCCGCGTGCTGATGGTGCTCACCCTCGCGCTCGGCGGCGCCCTCTTCTTCAACGCCGCGCGCCGCCGCCGCGCCTGGTGGCCGCCGGCCGCCTTCGGCATCTGGCTCGCCGCCCTCGTCGTCCTGCTCGGAATCGTGCCGGCGTTGTTCCAGGCGCTCGTCGTGAACCCCAACCAGCTCTCCAAGGAGAAGCCGTATATCGCCTACGACATCGCCGCCACGCGCGCCGCCTACGGCCTCACGGCCATCAACGAGACGCCCTACCCGCTGCGCGGCGACCTCTCGGCCGCCAAGTTGCAGACGAACAACGTCACGGTGCGCAACATCCGCTTGTGGGACCCCCAGGTGCTGCTGCGCAGCTACAGCCAGCTGCAGGAGCTGCGTCCCTACTACTCGTTCACCACGGTGAGCGTCGACCGCTACCCGGTCAACGGCGTGTACACGCAGACGATGTTGGCCCCGCGCGAGCTGCGCCTGGCGGGCCTGCCGCCTCAGGCGCAGACCTGGGTGAACCAGCACATCACGTACACGCACGGCTACGGCGTGGCGCTGTCGGCGGTCAATCAGGTGGCCTCCGGCGGCGCGCCGGACTTCCTCGTCCAGAACGTGCCCAGCGTCTCATCCGCCCCGTCGCTCGCCGTGACCCAGCCTGGCATCTACTACGGCCTGTTGGGCACGAACTACGTGCTCGTCAAGACCAAGGACCCGGCCTTCGACTACCCTGGCCCCGGCGGCGACGTGTACGCGCAGTACACCGGCAGCGGCGGCATCCCCATCGGATCGCTCCTCAACCGCCTGGCGTTCGTGGTCCGCTTCGGTGACCTGCGCTTCATCACGACCTCGGCGATCACGAGCCAGAGCCGGGTGATCATCTACGACAACATCCGCGCCAGGCTTGCGGCGGCGGCGCCCTTCCTGCAGTACGACGCCAATCCGTACATGGTCATCGCCGGCGGCCGCCTGTACTGGATCGCCGACGCCTACACCACCACAAGCCGCATCCCGTATTCCGCTCCAAACGGCGGCCTCAACTACATCCGCAACTCCGTGAAGGTCGTGATCGACGCATACAACGGCACGATGCGCTTCTACGTCTTCGACCCCCGCGACCCGATGCTGCGCACCTACGAGAAGATCTTCCCGGGCATCTTCCAGCCGGCGTCCGCGATGCCGAGCATGCTGCGCCAGCACGTGCGCTACCCCGAAGACCTGTTCCGCACCCAGGCGCAGGTCTTCGCCACCTATCACGTGACCGACCCGGGGCTCCTCTACAACAAGGGCAACCAGTGGGAGATCCCGAGCAACATCTCGATCTCGGGCGCGGGCCCGATGAGCGCCTACTACATGATCATGCGCCTGCCCGGCCAGACCAGGGAGGAGTTCGTGCTCATCCTGCCGTTCGTCCCCAACGGCCGGCCCAACATGATCTCCTGGCTGGGGGCGGAGTCTGATGCCCCTCACTACGGCCGAGCCGTGAGCTTCGGGTTCCCGTCCAGCGTGAACGTGTACGGCCCGGCCCAGGTGGAGGCGGCGATCAACCAGGACCCGGTGATCTCCGCGCAGCGCACGCTGTGGGGGCAGCAGGGCTCGCACGTCATCTTCGGCAATCTGCTGACCGTGCCGATCGCCGATTCGTTGCTCTACGTGCAACCGCTCTACCTGCAGTCCTCGACGACGCAGCTGCCGCAGATCCAGCGGGTGATCGTCTTCTACCGCTCGCCGTCCGCGTCGCCTAACCTCCCGACCGGGCAGCAGCAGAACGTGGTGATGGCGCCGACCCTGGGCCAGGCGCTCAGCGAGATCTTCGGAGGCGCGCCCCCGGCCGGCACGCAGGGCGGGAGCACCACGACGCCGTCGCCGGCCCGGGTGAGCAGCGCCGCCGCAAAGCTCATCGCTCGCGCCAACGCTCAGTACGCGGCTGCCCAAGCTGCGCTGCGCGCCGGTGACCTCGCCACCTTCGCGCGCGACATCCAGGCCCTGGGCCGGACGCTGACGCAGCTAAGGACTACTCCGTAGACGGCTCCTGGGCGCCGCTCGCCTGCGTCGCGGGCCGGTCGTCAACCGCCGGCTCCACGACGGTGACGGTGGGCGGAGCGACGGGGACCGCCGGCGCGACGATCTGGGCCGCGGGCGGAGCGATCGGGGCCGTCGGTGCCGCGATCGGGGCCGTCGGTGCCGCTATCTGGGCGGGCGGCTGAGCGCCGGCGAGTCGCGCGGTGTCGTCGAGTTCGTCGGTCACCCCGGAGAGGCCGCGCTTGAACTCGCGCAGGCCGCCGCCCAGCGATCTGCCCATCTCGGGCAGGCGCTTGGCCCCGAAGAAGACGAACGCGATGACGAGGATGATGAGCAGATGGAGCGGGCTGAGCAGACCTTCGCCCATGGGCGGACCTCCGAGACACGGTGGACGCGACGACGCTAGTCGATGTGATAGTGCGCGCCGCCGCCGCGCCGGTCAACTCGCGGCCCGCCGATGTTCATTTCGCGGGCGGGAAGCGCCGGCTCCGGCTTGCGCCCGGCTGCCGACTTTGTAAGATTCATGGCAGATGCTTGCAAAGTCGGCGCATCGGCGTCGCGGCATCTGACCGATCGAGGGCTGTGCCATAGATCCCAGCGAGTTCCGTGAGGGCGCGGCGGGCGAGATCGTGGAGACGCCCGGCGGCTACGCGGCCTTCGTTCCGGCGCCGCTGCCGCCCAGGCTTTCGTACACTCCCGAGCTCGTGCTGGCCCTGTCCCGCGCCGACGCCGCCCTCGGCGAGCTCAGCGGCGTCGACGGCCAGCTGCCCGACCCTGACCTGCTGGACGCGCCGTTCAAGCGCCAGGAGGCGCTCTGCTCGTCGCGCATCGAGGGCGCCGAGGTCAGCCTCTCAGACCTTCTCCTCGACCAGGTCGCGGCCGCCAGGCTCACCGTGCCGCGCGATCATCTGCGCGAGGTACGCAGCTGCATCGCCACCCTGCGCTTCGGCGTGGAGCGGCTGCGCGAGGAGCAGCTCTCACTCGACTTCGTGCGCGCCCTGCACGAGCGCCTGCTTCGCGGCGAGCTCGGGAGCGCGCGCACACCCGGCGAGTTCCGCACCGGCCAGAACTGGATGGGTACGCCCGGGGCCACCTTGGCGACGGCCACCTACGTGCCTCCGCCGGTGCCGCAGATGCACGAGGCGCTGGCCGATTGGGAACGGTTCCTGCAGCACCGCGGCGATTTGCCCGACCTCGTGCAGTGCGCCGTCCTGCACGCCCAGTTCGAGGCCATCCACCCGTTTGTGGGCGGCAACGGCCGTCTCGGCCGCCTGCTCATCACGCTGTTCCTCATCGAACGCCGGCGGCTCGCGCGGCCCTTGCTCTACCTGTCGGCCTACCTCGAGGGCCACCGCGACGAGTACTACCTGCGTCTGCAGCGCGCGCGGACCCAAGGGGAGTGGGAGCCGTGGCTCGTCTTCTTCGCAAACGGCGTGCGCGAGACGGCGGACCGCGCCACTCGCCAGGCGCGCGCGCTGATCAGCCACTACGCGCGCGACCGCGCCACGGTCAAGGGCCAGGCGCTGCGCCTGGCCGACGAGCTCTTCCGCACGCCGTGCATGACGGTGCCCGAGGCCCAGCGCGTGCTCGGTGTCACCAACCCCACCGCCCGCCGCGCCGTGCGCGAGCTCGAGGCGAACGGACTGCTGGCGGAGTGGTCGGAGAAACGCTGGCCGCGCGTGTACCTGGCGCGCCACGTGCTCGACGCCGTCATGCACCCGCTCGAGGAACTGCGGCGGGGGCCGGGCGCCGAGCCCCGGGGCGCCACCGTGAAGTCGGGGGCGGGCGCGAGGGAGGCGCCCACGCGGCGCGCCGACCTCCTCATGGCGGAGGCCATGGACATCATCGACGCGGCGCGCCTGCAGGGCGTGCAGCTGCGCCTCATCGGCGGTCTCGCCGTCCGCCGGCACTGCGTCGACCTCGCGTTCATGGACCGCGAGTACTCCGACATCGATCTCGTCGCCCTCTCCTCACAGAGCCGCGAGCTGCACGAGGTACTGGTCGGCAAGGGCTACACGGAGAACCGCTACGTCACCCAATCGACGGACGCGGGGCAGCTGCAGTACCTCAAGACGGAGGCGCTCGAGGAGGCCGCCGCGCAAGCTCACGCCGGCGGTGACCAGGCCGGGCGCGAGCCGCCCCTCGTCGACCACCTCGACATCTTCATGGACGTCATGCGTATGGACCACGACGTGGACGTGCGCGGGCGGCTCGACATCGACGAGTACGCGATCTCGCCGGTGGACGCGCTCATCGCCAAGTTGCAGATCGGCAAGATCAACCAGAAGGACGTCCACGACGTGATCGCCCTGGTCAAGGATGTACCTCTGGGCGAAGTCGACGACGACCTCTCGATCGACGTGCCGTACCTGGCCGACGTCTGCTCGCGCAGCTGGGGCCTGTACCACGACATCTCCGACAACCTCGCCGTGGTCATCGCGCGTCTGGACGACTACGGGCTCTCCGAGGAGGAGCTGGCGCGCGCGTATGGTCGGCTCGCCGGCATGCAGGAGGCGATCGCCGAAGAGAGCAAGACGCTGCGCTGGCGGCTGCGCGCCAGCGTAGGCCAGCGCATGGCCTGGCGGCGCGAGGTCGAAGAGACCGAGGGCACGCAGATCATCGCGCCCGAGTGGGACTGGCGGCGCGACCTTGGCTAGCGGCACCGGGCGCGAGCCCATGCCGTGGTCGCGCCTGCGCCGGCCGCTCGCCGAGTCGCGTCTGGCGCTGATCGCGGTCTCCGTCTGCTTCACGCGCGGCCGCGGCCGGCAGCCCGGGGTGACCACAGGCAAGCCCGAGTGGCGCCAGGTGCCGGCCGACGTGGACACCAGGTCGCTCTGGCGGCCCTCGGCGGGAGCGGCCGACCCGGGCTCCGCCAACCTCGACCGCAACCTTGCCATGGGCCTGGACCGCCTGCGCGACGCCGTCGGCGACGGGCGCCTGGGCGAGCTCGCGCCGCGGCACCTTGGGCTCGGCGGGCCCATGGCGGCGAGCCGGCGCGCGGTCGGGCGCGCCGCCGCCGCGGCGGCCGTCACGCTTCTCGCCGACCGCGCCGACGCCGCGCTGCTGATCCCCACTTGACCGCTGTGCAGCCGGCCCGTCGGGCTGGTGGCGCGTGAGCTTGAACGCTGCGGCGTTGCCACTGTCGCGCTGTCGCTCCTGCACACCGCGGGCGGGGAGGAGCCGGCGCCGCGGACACTGTGGGCGCCCTTCCTCCACGGCTACGCGCTTGGGCCGCCGGACGAGCCGCGCGCGCAACGCGCGGTGCTGGAGGCGGCCCTGGCCCTCCTCGAGGACGACAGCCTCTCGCCCCCCGCCTGGCGCGACTGCCCCCTCAAACCCTAGGGTCGCGCGTCCGCTCGCCCTTGGCCGCCGGCCGGCGAGCCGCTACAGGCCACGCACGGGGGTGCGACGCCCAGGTCTCTCGCGGGAATCGTCCCGCGGGGTAGAATCGCCTCACAGCGTCACCGGCGCGAACGCGAGAGAGGGAGGTGCTTGTGGCGACCCAGCCGGCGCGCGTGACCTACGTGGGCCACGGGACGGTCCTCGTGGAGATGGACGGCGCCAGGATCCTCACCGATCCGTCGCTCAAACGATGGACCGGCGCGCTGCGCCGCTATGGCGATCTGCCCGATCCGTCCACCGCTCATCGCATCGACGCCGTGCTCATCTCGCACCTGCACCTCGACCACCTGGACACGTCGTCGCTCAAGATGGTGCCCAAGTCGGCCGTGGTCATCGGTCCGCCGCTCGTGGGGCGCACCGTCCACAGACTCGGGTTCAAGACGGTGATCGAGACGCGCCGCGACGCCCTGCTGCACGTCGGAGACGTCGAGATCCTCACGGTGCACGCCAAGCACACGAAACGGCGCTGGGTGCTCTCGCCGGCGACCGAGCCACTGGGCTTCATCATCCAGGGCTCGTCCACAGTGTATTTCGCCGGCGACACCGCTCTGTTCCACGGCATGGAGACGCTGCACGAGCGCATCGACCTCGCGCTGCTGCCCATCGAGACGTGGGGCGTGCGCCCGCCGGAGGGACGGCACCTGAGCCCGCGCTCCGCGGCCAGCGCCCTCAAGCTTCTGCGCCCGCGCATGGCGGTCCCCATCCATTGGGGCACTCTCTACGTGCCCGGATCGGCCTACGCGGGCAGGCAGGCGACCTACGCGTGGTTCCAGAAGACGCGGAAGCGGCCCGAGGCGTTCGCGGCGCTGGCGGCCGAGATGGCGCCGGAGGTAGACGTGCGTCTCCTCGACCCCGGGGAGTCGCTCACAATCGCGCCGCCGGCGGAGACTCCCGAGCTGGAGGATCTGCTCTAGCGACGGGCGCGCCGGCTCCAGCTCGACGGCGAGGTCAGCCCCGCGTCCGCATGCGGTTGTTGCGGGCCTCGTGCTCGACCTCGGCGAGGCCCAGGGCTTCCATCACCGGCGGCACGTAGTTGGCGAAGCGCCCGCGCAAGCCCTTCTTGAGCCCGTACCAGCCGCCGACCGGGTTGTCGGCCGCGCGTGCCCACGCCTCGACCGTGCCCTCGGCAGCGGGCTTCTGCTCGTCGGCGCTGCCGAGCGGCACCCAGTCGCCGCGAGCAGCGAGCATGGCGCTCAGGTCGTCGAGGCAGCGCAGCTGATAGCGCAGCTCCGTCTTGCCGACGGTGACGACCAGGGCCGGGGGGTCCGCCCCCTCGTCACGGTAGGCCTGGTACTGGGATGTGCCTGGCGGGGTGCTCAGCACCCAGGGATCCTCGCGCGTGCCGCTGCCCGTCGCGGTGCTCGTGCTCATGACTGCTCCATTCGCTCGAGAGTCGGTCGATAATCTCGTCTTACTGCGGGAGTGTTGCCTTGATCGCGACTTGTCTACCGCCGCCTGGCGCTCCGTTTGTGCGGCGGCCCGGCGGGAAATGACTACCCCGTCACTGCGGCATCGGGCCGCGAACGCGCGGGACGTGGAGGGAACCATGGGCGCCGAGCATCTTCCTGAGATCTATCTCAAGTTCCGCGGCGGCTTCCCCGCCGTGGCCTCCGCGCTCGACGGGCTGGGCGAGGCCGTCGATACCGCCGGCCCCCTCGACGAGCGCACCGCGCGCCTGGTGAAGCTCGGCCTGGCGGTCGGCGCATCGGCCGAGGGCTCCGTGCGCTCCAACGCGCGCAAGGCGGTGGCTGCTGGTGCCACCCCGGACGAGGTCCGACAGGTGGCGCTGCTCGCCATCACGACCTGCGGGTTCCCGGCGGCGATGGCGGGGAGCGCATGGATCGACGAAGTGCTGACCGCGGGCGACTGATGGGGGACCCCATCGCCGAGCCGGATACGCGCGCCTAAGGAGACGGCGGGCCGGAGGTCGCTCCGGCCTCTTCCGGAATGCGCCTGAGCGAAGGCGCCGTGCCCAGTACCGAGCCGGCGAGGATCAACGGCATGCCCACGGCGATGCCGAGCGTGAAGGGTTCGCTGAGTACCGCGACTCCGAGCAGCACGGCCACCAGCGGGTTGACGTAGGTGATGACCGTGGAGCGCGAGGGCCCGACCTCGCGGATGAGCGCGAAGAACACGACGAAGGCGACCGCCGTGCACACCACGCTGAGGCCGGCGACCGCGGCAAGGCTCTGCGCGGACACGGAGGTGGGCAGGGTGGCGAGCGCCGGCACGGCGTACAGGGCCGCCGCGATGACCAGCGAGGCGGTGATCACCTGCAGACTCGGGAGATCGGCGAGCTTGCGGCTGATCACCAGCGGGCCGGTCGCGTAGCAGACCGCGACCAGCAGGACCTCGACCACGGCCAGAGGCGCCGAGCCGCTGAGGTCGATGCCGACCAGCGCCGCCACGCCCACGAAGCCGATGATGAGACCCGTGACGCGGCGCGCGTCCACCGGGTCGTGGGCGCCCGCGAGCCGGTAGAGAACCGCCGCGATGAGGGGCACCGCGGCGATGAGCAGGCCCGCCATCGAGCTCGTGAGGCGCTCTTCCGCGTGGAAGAGGAGCAGCCAGGGGACGGCGAGCTCCACGAGCGTGTAGCCGAGCACCCAGCGCCAACGCGATAACAACGGCCGCAGCGCGCCGCGCCGGAGCGCGAACGGCGCCAGGATGAGCGCCGCCGGCGCCGTGCGGAAGAACACCAGCGCCGGCGGCGAGAAGTCGCGCACGGCGACGCGGATGAGCAGGTAGGGGATCCCCCAGATGAGGCACAGGGCCGCGAACAACGTCCAGCCCTTGCGCGACACGGTCACCTCCCGAGAGAGCGGCCCGTGGCGGGCCACCCCCAGAGTCTATGCCAGGGGCGGCCCGCTCGTCGCTCGCGGCGGCGCCGAGTCCTGATCCTCGACGATCTGGTGCCAGCGGATGCGCGTGCCCACGCGGGCGCGCAGCCGCCAGCTCAGGCTCTTGGGTGCGGAGTCGAGCGCGCCCACGAGGCGCGCGCCGTTGAGAACGACGCGCTCGCGGTCGGCCTCGCTCAGCTCGTAGTCGGCCGCCATCCTCTCGCAGACGTCGAGGCTCGTGACCACGTCGTGGAAGAGGCCCCACTCGTCGGCGCAACGCCGGGCGATGTAGGTGGCGTCCACGACGCCCGGCCGCTCTTCGTAGCCCACGTCGTTGTCCTTGAGCAGCGCCAGGATGTCACGCACGTCCTTGTCCGTGCGCCGATGTACCTGGAGCTTGGTGAGCAGCAGATCGCTGAGCGGGATGGTGAACTCATTGAGTCCCAGCCTGTCCTTGAGCGGGATGTCGTGGTCCATGCGCAGCGCGTCGAGGAACACGTCCACGTGGTCGTCGTCGTGGATGGGCCGCCCGGTCTCCGCGTGGACGTGGCGGCACGGGCGCACGAACTGTCGTTGCCGGTAGTCCGTCGCGAGGCGCACATCGGCGTTCTCGCGATAG
This sequence comes from uncultured Thermoleophilia bacterium, assembly GCA_963709845.1. Lineage (GTDB taxonomy): Bacteria > Actinomycetota > Thermoleophilia > UBA2241 > UBA2241 > CAIXSE01. Next base: position 264,074 of record CAVPXV010000006.1, on the reverse strand, counting down.
CCGATCTCCTGCATCAGCTCGGTGATCTCGCCGGCCTGGCGAAAGAGCCCCGCCATGTCGATATCGGCGTGCGGTCGTGCGCAGAACTGCTGGTCGGTGCGGTGACTTCGCACGGCCATCCCGCCCAGAAGGCGCAAGGTGACGCCGCGCTCCCGCGCCTCGTCGACGATGCGCCATGCCTCGCGGATCATGTCCTCCGAGGGGTCGAGCGCGATGCGGGTCTGTGTCTGCTGGTCCACCGTCCGTCTCTCTCCTTGTGCCGCCGGTCACGAGGCAGGGTACCCACGGCGCGTTAGGTGCGTGTTAAGGCGCCATGCCCCTCGGCGAAGATGAGTGGTCCGCGCGAACGCTCCTTCGGGACGCCCGCCGCGTGCTAGCATGCGGGTGACTCGCAAGCCGCGGCGGCGAGCCCGCCGTGGGGCCGGCAAGGAGGGGCCGTGGATACTCTGGAGACGATCAGGGCCCGCTACAGCGTGCGCGGGTATCGCCCGGACCCGGTGGACGACGCCACATTGGCGCAGGTGCTGGAGGCGGCGCGGCAGGCGCCCACCGCCGCCAACCGGCAGCCGTTCCGCCTCGTCGTCGTCCACACCGCCGGGCGCGAGGAAGAGCTGATGCGCATCTACGGGCGCCGCTGGTTCGTCGCGGCTCCGCTCGTCGTGGGTGTGATCGCCGTGCCCGCGGAGGCGTGGCGGCGCATGGACGACAAGCCCTATGACGAAGTCGATGCCAGCATCGTCATGGACCACCTCGTCCTCGCCGCCACCAGCCTGGGGCTGGGGACCTGCTGGGTGGCGGCCTTCGACCCCGCGGCGGCGCGGGAGGTGCTCGGCCTTCCCGACGACGTCGAGCCCATCGCCTTCACGCCCCTCGGGCACCCCGCCAAGGAGGCCGCGGGCACCAGCCGCCGGCCGCTCGCGGAGCTCGTCAAGTACGAGCGCTGGTGAGCGGCACTCGCCCGGGATCTGAGGAGGAGGAATGGCCGAGCCCAAGGAAGTCGCCACTCTGGCGGAAGAGGTCGTCCCCGGCGTGTATCACTGGCGCATCCACAACGCCAACATCGGCGGCGCCGTCTCGAGTTCGCACGCGGTGCTCACCGGCACCGCTTGCGTGTTCATCGACCCGGTGCGCCTGGCCGACGACGCTCTGGCCTCACTGCCGCGGCCAGAGGCGGTCATCCTCACGGCGCGCTGCCACCAGCGGGCGGCGTGGCGGTATCGCCGCCTGTTCGCGGCCGAGGTGTGGCTCCCGGCCGACGCCAGCGCGGCGGACGAGGAACCCGACTGCGTCTATGCGGACGGCGACACGCTGCCCGGCGAGCTCACGGCCGTGCGCACGCCGGGCCCCGAGTGGCCGCACTACTCCCTCCTGCTCGAAGGTGAGCCCGGGCTGGTGTTCTGTTCCGACCTGATCTCCCACGACGGTGCGGGGACGCTGCGCTTCGTCCCGCCCGAGTACCACGAGAACCCGGCCGTGACCCGCCGCAGCGTCGAGGAGCTGCTCGGCCTGCCGTTCCGCGTGCTCTGCTTCGATCACGGAGCGCCGCTCGTCGACGACCCCAAGGCGGCCCTGCGTCGCCTTCTGGGCGTGTCCGGCTGACGCGCGGGCGCGGAGCCGCGCTGGCTACGAATAGGGCCGTACACTGTTCTTGGCACGCGCGGGAGGCTAAGCTGTACGGACGGTGAAGGAGCGGCGGGCCGGGGGGCGCGTCGCCAGACAAGGGGGTTTGCATGAGAACGACCAGGAGATGGGGCCTTGTGGCCGTGGCGCTCGTCGCGCTCGCGGTCCTGGCCATGGCGCTCATCGCCGCGGGCTGCGGCAGCAGCACTACGACGGCGAGCGGCAGCCCGACACCCAGCATGAGTCCCAGCGCGAGTGCTAGCGCCGCGGCGTGGACCGCGGCCGATCTGGCTGCGCTCCAGACCGACCCGGCGCTCAAGGCGATGCTGCCCAGCAGTATCTCGAGCGCCAACAACCTCAAGGTCGCGAGCGACATCCCCTATCCGCCTTGGGAGTACTACAATCCGGCGACCAGCAAGAACCCTGCCGGCTTCGACTTCGACCTGTCGCAGGCGATCGGCAAGAAGATCGGCATCCCGACGTCGTTCAACGAGACCCCGTTCGACAGCATCATCCTGTCGATCAAGGGCGGCAAGAACGACATGATCATGTCGGACATGTACGACAACCTGCGAGCGCGAGCAGCAGGGCGTCAGCTTCGTCGACTACGCCTAGCGACGGGACCTCCAGTCCTCGTCAAGAAGGGCAACCCGCAGGGCATCACGAATCTCGACAGCCTGGAAGGGAAGACCGTGGCCTGCGAGAGCGGGACGACGCAGCAGGCGTTCCTCCAGAAGCAGAACACCGCCTTCAAGGCCGCCGGCAAGCCGACCATGACGATCCTCGCGCTCCCGAACCAGCCAGCCGCTCTGCTGGCGGTCACGAGCGGCCGCGCCGTGGGCGACCTCACCGACCACTCCACGGCTTCGTATATCGCCAAGACCACCAACAACGGCAACTAGTTCGAAGTGGTCGCCGACCCGAGCGCGCCCAACGGGTATTACCCGCAGCTCGTCGGCATCGGCATCGTGGCCAAGAACACCCAGCTCATCAATACCGTGCAGAAGGCGCTTCAGGACCTGATCGACGAGGGCGCCTACCAGAAGATCGTGGCCAGCTGCGGCCTGCTCCCCGTGACCTCGGCGATGGTCAACCAGGGCCCGGCTTGAAGCCGACCCGGCGAGCCCCAGCGCGACTCACGAGTCTTCGCGACGGGATGAGCATGGCCAGCCCTGATCAGGTGCGGTGGGCGGCGGCCGGGATGCCGGCCGCCGCCGCCCGGCCCGAAGCCATAAAGGCCATCCCCGTCCGCCACTGGGGTCGCTGGATCAGCGCAGCGATCGTCCTCTACCTCCTGGTGGCGCTCCTCTACTCGTTCATCCGCAGTCCCAATGTGGACTGGGCGACGGTGTGGAGCTACATGTTCAAGCCGCTGACGCTCATCGGCCTGGCGCGCACCATCGAGCTCACGTTCGTCTGCATGGCCGTCGGCGCCGCCGGCGGCGTGATGCTCGCCGTCATGCGGCTCTCGGACAACCCGGTGCTCTCGTGGATCGCCTGGGGCTACATCTGGTTCTTCCGCGGCACCCCGGTGTACGTGCAGATCATCCTCTGGGCCAATATCGGCGTCCTCTGGACGAAGTTCTACGCGGGCCTGCCGTTCACCGGCCTCGTCATCGGCTCCACCTCGAGCGGGACGCTGGTGAACAACCTCTTCGTGGTCGCCATCCTGGCTCTCGGCCTCAACGAGGCCGCGTACGCCGCCGAGCTCGTGCGCGCCGGCATCATCTCCGTGGATGCCGGCCAGATGGAGGCGGCATCCTCGCTCGGCATGTCGCCGACGCTCACGATGCAGCGGATCGTGCTACCGCAGGCGATGCGCGTCATCATCCCGACGTTCGGCAACGAGACGATCAGCATGCTCAAGACGACGTCGCTGCTCGCGGTGATCGGCGGCGGCGTCGAGATGTTCGGCAGGCTGCAGAACATCTACGCGCAGACGTTCCAGATCATCCCGCTGCTCGTCGTGGCGTGCCTCTGGTACCTGATCATCACGTCGATCCTCACCTTAGGCCAGGCGCGACTTGAGGCCTACTTCGGCAAGGGCTTCGGCGGCATGCAGGAGACGGAGGCCGCCGAGAAGCGCGCGGCGTCGCGGACGGAGAGGAGGGCCCGTGGACACGCCTGAGCCGGGCCATCTCCTCGACGCGTCCGTCTTCGCGACGGACACCCACGGCGAGCCCATGGTCAAGGCCGAGCAGGTCTGGAAGTCGTTCGGCAAGCTGGACGTACTCAAGGGTGTCGATTTCACCGTCATGCCACAGCAGACGTTCGTGCTGCTCGGCCCGTCGGGCGGCGGCAAGTCAACGCTGCTGCGCTGCATCAACCATCTCGAGAAGATCGACGCCGGCCGGCTGTACGTCGCCGGCGAACTGATGGGCTACAAGGAGCGTGGCAAGGTCCTGCACGAGATGAAAGCGCGGGACGTCGCCAGGCAGCGCGCCTCCATCGGCATGGTGTTCCAGCGCTTCAACCTGTTCCCGCACAAGACCGCGATCGAGAACGTGATGGAAGCGCCGCTGAAGGTGCAGCACGTCAATCGCAAGCAGGCGGAGGACGAGGCGGTCGAACTGCTCAGGCGCGTCGGGCTTGGCGAGAAGCTGGACGTCTACCCGGCGCAGCTGTCGGGCGGTCAGCAGCAGCGCGTGGCCATCGCCCGGGCCCTGGCGATGAAGCCCAAGCTGATGCTCTTCGACGAACCCACCTCGGCGCTCGACCCCGAGCTCGTGGGCGAGGTGCTCGACGTGATGAAACAACTCGCCATCGACGGTATGACCATGGTCGTGGTGACGCACGAGATGGGCTTCGCCAAAGAGGTGGCCGACGGCGTCGCGCTGATAGACGGCGGCGTGATCGTCGAGCACGGCCCGCCCAACGACGTGCTCGTCAATCCCACGCACGAGCGCACCAAGCTGTTCCTGTCCAAGGTGCTCGTCTAGGGTCAGACGGAGCCGCACCGCGGCCGGGGCGCCTCACGGGCGCCCCGGCCGCGCTCGTCTCAGGGGCGGCCGTCCTGGCCGTGCCTTTCGCGCAGCGTGTATGCTTGGGCGGTGCTCATCAGCCGCGCGTCCCGGCACTCATACGTCCGCGCATGACACGACACCTCTCATGGCAGATCCCTCCTCGAACGAGATAGCCGCGCCGGCTGCGGCGGAGATCGCCGGCGCAGACGACGCGCTCGGCCTCTCGCGCGATGCTTGGCTGGCCACCGTCGCCGTGGCCGGGAGCCGCGTGTTCCTGGCGCTCGTCGCCCTGGTGACGACGTTCACCGTGGGGATGCGCGCCCGCCCCGTGTGGATGCGCGACCCGGCCCACGTCGAGGTCCTCACCGGGGCCGCCCGGCGGTTGCTGCAGCCGTGGGCCAACTGGGACGGCGTCTGGTTCGTCCGCGTCGCCTCGGGCGGCTATCGCGCGAACCCCTTCAGCGAGGCCTTCTTCCCGCTCTACCCGCTCGCGCTCCGCGTCCTCACGCCCCTCGCCGGCGGCCTCTACGTGGTCGCCGGCATCGCGTTCTCGCTGGCCTGCTACGCCGGCGCGATGGTGGTGCTGTACCGCCTGGCCCGGGACGAGTGCGGCTCGCGCGTCGCCCTCTGGAGCGTGGTGTTCATCAGCATCTTCCCGACCGCCTTCTTCTTCCAGGCGGTGTACAGCGAGTCGTTGTTCCTGCTGCTCACGCTCGTGAGCTTCGCCGCCGGCCGCCAGGGCCGCTGGTGGCTCGCCGGCCTCGCGGGGCTCGGCGCCGCGCTCACGCGCAGCGCCGGCGTGCTCCTCGTGCTGCCGCTCGCCGTCTTCTGGTGGGAGCAGCACAGGGGCGTGGCCGTGCGCCTGCCGGGTGGGCCGGTCAGCGTGCCGCCTCCTGCCGCCCGCGGCGCTTCGTGGCTCGCGGCGGCCTGGCTGCTGCTGGTGCCCGCCGGCCTCGGGATCTACATGGGCTTCCTCTGGCGCGCGTTCAGCGACCCGTGGTTGTTCAGCCAGGTCCAGGGCTACTGGGGCCGAGACGCGGCGAGCCTGCCGCCGGTGGCCGTCTGGCACGGGGCGGTGGCCGCGTACGACGGGCTGCGCTGGCTGGTGGCGCACGGCGTCGGTGCGGTCCTGCACGGGCCGCACACGGCTTCTGGCGGCCTGCAGAGCGACGTCGTCGCGAACCCCCTCGAATTCCTGGCCCTCATCGTCGCCGTGGTGCTGCTCATGCTGTGCTGGCGCCGCTTGCGGGCGGCGTACACGCTCTACGCCGCCGCCGCCTTGCTCTTCCCGCTGTTGTACCCGACGACGGTGCGGCCGCTGTCCAGCCTGCCGCGCTTCCTCGTGGTCGTGTTCCCGCTGTTCATCGCGCTCGCCGCGGCGCTGGCGGCGAGGCCCGTGAGGCGCTGGGTCGTCGCCGGCGCCTTCACTGCGTTCCTCGTCCTGGCGACCGTCCTCTTCGCGAGCTTCATCTAGGCGACCGGGCGCGGACTCGCCGCGGGCCCTGGGAGCTGGACGCCGGCGGGGCGGCTCTGGCGTCGTCGGCGACTGCGACGGTCCGGCTGGCGGCGGGCCATGGCGCCCGCGTCGAGGATGCCGATGTCGGTCTCGCCGGAACCCTCACCTCGTCGTGGAAGGGTGCCGGGCCGTCGGGCACGCGTCACTCGTCGCGGCCGAGGTCCTTGAGCTCCTCGTGGAGGACCGCCTCGAACGGCGCGTCGTCGCGCGCCTCGGCGGGCTCGCCGGCCTCACTCTCGGTGACGGGCCTCCCGGCGTCGTCCACGGCCACCACCCGATCGCCGCGCGCCTCGGCGTGGTCGGCGGCGCGCGGCACGACGTCCTGAGTGCGGCGCATGAGCTTGAAGATGAGGATGCCCAGCCCGGCCACGAGCACGAGTGCGACGATGATGAGGAACACGACCATCCGGGAGCCTCCATGAAGTCGATTCGCCGTCACCGTATCAGCCGGGCGGCGCGTTGTCTGCTCGTACCGCGACCGGAGGCCCTGCCGTCCGGGCGTTCCGCGGGGCCACGACCGGGCGCGGCCACTCCAAAGGCCTCCACCGGGGAGGCGCCGAATAAGGGGTGCGGGTTGAGCTAGGCCGGCCAGACCCCCATAATCGGGCACTGGCCTTCTGACGGCTGCAAGGGAGAGCGCGTCCCATGATCGTGTTCGAAGACGTCACCAAGGTCTACGACCCCGACGTTGTCGGCCTCCAGGACTTCACCTGCCACATCGGCAAGGGCGAGTTCGTGTTCCTGGTCGGTCCCTCCGGTTCGGGGAAGTCGACCCTCATCAAGCTGGTGCTCAAGGAGCTGAGGCCCGAAACAGGCCGCATCCTCGTGGCCGGCCGCAACCTCGGCACCCTGCGCAGCAGCAAGGTCCCCTTGCTGCGCCGCAACATCGGCTGCGTCTTCCAGGACTTCAAGCTGCTCCCCAACAAGTCCGTGTACGACAACGTCGCCTACGCCCTCGAGGTCGTCGGGGAGCCGCGCCGCAGCATCCGGCGCAAGGTGCCGGAGATCCTCAGCCTCGTCGGCCTGGCGGACAAGACCAACAGCCTCCCGCACGAGATCTCGGGAGGGGAGCAGCAGCGCGTATCGGTGGCCCGCGCCTTCGTCAACCATCCGCCGCTGCTGCTCGCCGACGAGCCCACCGGGAACATCGACCCCGAGACCGCCGTGGGCATCATGCAGCTGCTGGTGCGCATCAACCGCACGGGCACTACCGTGGTGGTCGCCACGCACGACCGTGACATGGTCAACCGCATGCGCCGCCGCGTCCTGCAGCTCGAGGCCGGCCGCCTCGTGCGCGACGAGCGCCGCGGCAGCTACGACCAGGTCGTGGAGGAGGTGGAGCATGCGTTTTAGCTTCTTCCTCGGCGAGGCCCTCGGTTCGATGCGCCGCAACTGGGTGATGGCGATGGCGGCCGTGATCACCGTGTTCATCAGCACGGCCATCCTCGGCGCGGTGCTGGTGACGCGCGACAACCTCAACCAGGGCGCCACGAGCCTCAAGAACCGCGTCATGATCGAGGTGTTCATCAAGGACACCGCCACGCCGACGCAGGTCCAGGCGCTCGAGAACAAGATCCGCGCCCTCCCCGACGTCAAGAGCTACAAGTACATCTCCAAGCAGCAGGCGCTGGACCTCTTCCGCAAGCGCTTCGGCGAACGCATCGTCGCGAACCTGCCGATCAACCCGTTGCCCGCCTCCTACCAGATCCAGGTCAAGAACGCCGACCGGGTCGACCAGGTGGCGGCGCGGTTCTTCAAGGACCCGACCGTCGACAACGACCCCGGCACGCACAACGGCGTCAAGTACGCCAAGGAGACGGTGCGCAAGATGCTCGGCACCATCAGCCTCATCGAGAAGGGCATGTGGGTGGTCACCGTGATCTTCGCGGCCGCCGCCGTCCTCCTCATCAGCACGACGGTGCGGCTCTCCATCTTCGCGCGGCGCCGCGAGGTCGAGATCATGCGCCTCGTCGGCGCCACCAACTGGTTCATCCGCTGGCCTTTCGTCTTCGAGGGCTTCATCACCGGCCTGCTCGGCGCCATCTTCGCCGGCCTCTTCGTGTGGGTCGCCAACTGGGGTGTCTCCAACTGGATCAAGAGCACGCAGATCGACTTCCTCAGCGTGCGCATCTATAGCGTGTGGTGGCAGGGCGGCTCGTGGCCGCTCGGGTTGATCCCCACGATGGCCATCCTCGGCGCCCTGCTGGGCGCGCTGGGCAGCGTCGTGGCCCTGCGCCGCCACCTCAGGACGTGACCGGGGCGGCGGCCGACAGGATTCGGGCCGCCGCGCACAGAACACCTGAGGTTGCCATGATCTCTCTGCGCAAGCTCATCGTCGCCGCCCTCCTTGTGGCGGTCGCCCTCGGCCTCGCGCCGGCGGCGGCCTCGGCGGGCGCTCCCGGGCAGCTGGCCAAGACCCGGGACAAGATCGCCGCGGCCAAGCAGCACAAGGCCTCCCTCACCGAGCAGATCGCCGCCCTCGACGGTCGCCTCACGGCGCTCGACGCCCAGGTCAAGCGCCTGGGCGACAAGATCGGCGCGGTCGAGCAGCGGCTCGGCGCCACCCGCGCCAAGCTTCAGGTCGTCGAGGAGCAGCTGCGCCTCAAGCGCGAGGAGCTGGCCGCCGCCCAGCGTCGGCTGACAACGGAGGAGCACGACTTCGGTCTGCGCGTCGCTCTCGCGTACAAGACCTCCGACTTGACCTATCTCGACGTGATCCTGGCCTCCACGAGCTTCGAGGATCTCGTGAGCCGCGTCGACGTGGTGCACAGCTTCGTGAGCGGCGACAACCAGTTGGTGGGGCGCCTGCAGGTAGCGCGCGACGACGTGCGCCGGGAGCAGCGCGAGATAGCGGCCAAGGAGAGCGAGGTCCACCAGGCCGTCGCTGAGCTCGCGGCGCAGAGCGCGCGCCTCGTGGCGCTGCGCGCCGCGGAGGCCGCGCAGCAGAGCGCGGCGCTGGCGGCGCGCAAGGACAAGGCCGGCGCGCTCGCGCACGTCAACGACAACCTGGCTCAGCTCGCCCGCCAGGAGGACCAGCTCATCGCCGAGAGCAACGCCCTCTCGGGCGTCATCAACGGCTCGTCCGGAGGCGGGGGAGGGACGGGCAGCCTCGCCTGGCCGGTCAGCGGCCCGGTCACGTCGGGGTTCGGCTGGCGCGTCCATCCCATCCTGCACGTCAGGAAGTTCCACACCGGCATCGACATCGGCGCCGGCTACGGCACGCCCATCCACGCCGCCGACAGCGGCACCGTGATCTACGCGACCTGGATGAGCGGCTACGGGAACGTCACGATCATCGACCACGGCGGCGGGATCTCGACGCTGTACGCGCACCAGTCCTCGCTGGCGGCGGGCAACGGCGTCCGCGTAGGGCGCGGCCAGGTGATCGGCTACGTCGGGTCGACGGGCTTCTCCACGGGGCCGCACCTGCACTTCGAGGTGCGTCTCAACGGCAACCCCGTCGACCCGCTCGCCTACCTGCCCTGACCCGGCCTCGTTTGAAGCCGTTCGCCGGACCGGCTAGCATGCAACGTTGATGCGCGCCCTGCGGACCATCATCGTCGTGCTCCTCGTCTCTCTCGGCTTCCTCGGAGGCTACTTCGTGGGCTGGTACCTCCACGGCGAGAACGTCGGCATCCTGAGCGGCGGACAGCGCAGCGCCGCCAAGAAGGCCGGCGACCTGCAGCAGCGCATCATCGAGGAGCTGCAGGGCCGGTACTACAGGCCGGTCGACGCCCAGAAGCTCAGCACCGCCGGCGTCGACGGCACGCTCAAGTCGCTCAACGACCCCTACACGGTGTACATCGACGCGAAGCATCTTGGGGCGTTCGAGGAGCAGATCAGCGGGCAGTTCTACGGCATCGGCGCCTACCTGCACAAGACCGCCAAAGGGCTGACCGATCACGTCGGTGATGCCGGGGAGTCCCGCCCGCAAGGCCGGCATCAAGGGCGGCGACACCATCGTGAGCGTCGACGGCAAGCCGATCGCCGGCCTCCCGGCAGCCACGAGCATCGCCCTCATCAAGGGCAAGGAAGGCACCCAGGTCCGTACTCGGCGTGCTGCCCGCGGGCAAGCCGCCGGAGAAGCAGGTCATCGTCACGCGCCGGCGCATCGAGGTCCCCGAGACGACCAGCCGCATCATCATGGACAAGGGCACGAAGGTCGGCTACATCTACCTGACGCAGTTCGGCGACTACGCGACGCGCGACGTGACGCGCAGCGTGCAGGCGCTCGCCGCCAAGGGCGCGCAGTGGTTCATCCTCGATCTGCGCTACGACCCCGGCGGCTTCATCGATCAGGCGGTCGGCGTCACCAACATCTTCACGCAGGGCGTCGTGACCTCGACCAAGGGCCTGCACTCGCCGCTCGACGTCTACCAGGCCAAAGACCCGGTGACGACGACCAAGCCGATGGTCGTGCTCGTCAACGGCGACTCGGCCAGCGCCTCCGAGATCGTGACGGGCGCGCTCCAGGATCACAAGCGCGCCGAGATCATCGGCACGCGCACCTTCGGCAAGGGGCTCGTGCAGACCATCATCCAGCTGGGCGACGGCTCCGCGCTCAAGCTCACGACGGCGGTGTACCTCACGCCCAACGGCACCGACATCAACCACAAGGGGATCCAGCCGAACATCGTGGTCGTGGACCAGCCCAAGACCAAGAAGGACGAGCAGCTGCAGGCCGCGCTGAAGTACATCGCGCGGCAGAAGTAGGGCGGCGTGAGCGCGCCGCGGCGGCGACTCCGGCCGCGGCGCCCGGCCGCCGCGCGGCGGCCGGCCCCCGGGAGGCACGCCGGCGCGCCCGCTCCCGTACCGCGTCGCCCGCTGGGGCAAGTTCTGGTCGCTGGAGCCTCTCTTCGCCGACACGCGCTCCTACCTCGTGGCCAAGGGCGGCGCGCCGCCGAGGCTGGACGAGCTCGTCCTCGCGGTGCCGGTGCACGGCGACCGGCGGCGCATCGTCGAGGTCCTCGGCCCCGCCGACGATCTGCGCAGCGTGCTGCGGGCGATGCTCTACGCCGAGGGCCTGCCGCAGGGTTTCTCCGAGGCGGTGCTGGAGGAGGCGGCGGCGGTCGGCGGGCGCGCCGCGCGCCCGGACCGCGGCCGCCGCGACGTCACGGAGCTGCCGACCTTCACCATCGATCCGGACACGGCCCGCGACTTCGACGACGCCATCTCGGTGCGGCGCGAGGCGCAGGGCTACCGCGCGCACGTGCACATCGCCGACGTCTCCTACTTCGTCGATCCCGACGGCGACATCGAGAGGGAGGCGCGCCGCCGGACCTCGAGCGTGTACCTGCCGCTGTTCGCCGAGCCCATGCTGCCGGCGGCGCTGAGCAGCGACCTCTGCAGCCTCGTGCCGCGGCAGCCGCGCAAGTGCCTCACCGTCGAGCTCAGCTTCTCGGCCGACGGGCGGCGCACGTCGGCACAGTTCTACCGGTCCCTGATCAGCAGCGACCACCGCCTGACCTACGGGTTCGTGGACGGCATCATCGGTGAGGGCGGCGATCCGGCAGGGCCCGCTGCGGTCGAGGCGCCGCACGAGGTCCCCGGCGCGACCACCGCGGCCGACGAGGAGCTCACGACCCAGCTGCGCCTCGCCCACGAGGTCGCCGGCCTGCTGCGCGGCCGGCGGCAGGCGCGCGGCGCCCTCACGCTGGGGTCGTTCGAGCCCGAGTACGCCTTCGACCGCGCCGGCATCCTCGCGGGCGCGGTGGCGCGCCCCGAGACGCCGTCGCACGCCCTCGTGGAGGAGTACATGCTGGCCGCCAACGAGGCGGTGGCCGAGTTCCTGCTGCGCAAGAAGGGACGCACGCTCTACCGCGTGCACGAGCCGCCCGAGCCGGCCAGCGTGCGCGAGCTCCTCGACCAGCTCGAGGAGCTCGGCGTGCCGACCCCGCCGTTCCCGGCCGGAGACGCCGTGCCGGCGGCGCAGCTCGCCGAGGCCTACGGGCGCCTCAGCCGGACCGTGGCCGAGACGAGCGCCCGCGAGGGGCGCGGCGCCTTCGCCTGGTCGACGCTGCTCCTGCGCTCGCTCAAGCAGGCGCGCTACAGCGCCGCGAACCTCGGCCATTTCGGGCTCGCGAGTGCGGCCTATCTGCACTTCACCTCGCCGATCCGCCGCTACCCCGACCTCGTGACGCACCGCAGTCTGCTCCAGCACCTGGGGGAGGGCGGCGCGGAGCTCGGCGAAGCCGAGCTGGCCGCCGCCGCCGAGGACTGCTCCACTCGCGAGCGCGAGATCGCGCGCCTGGAGCTGCGCGCCGACGACGTCGCGCTGAGCTTCCTGCTGGAGGAGCGCCTGCGCGCCGAAGGGTGGGAACAGCGCTTCGGCGGCGAGGTCGTCGGCCTCGTCGGCGGCGGTCTCTTCGTGCGCTTCGGCGGCGTCTTCGAGGGCTTCCTCTCGGCGCGTCGTCTCGGCGGCGAGCGCTTCGAGGTGAGCGAGCACGAGACGGCGCTGGTCGGCGAGGCGACGGGCCGCCGCTACCGCCTCGGCGACGCCGTGGAGGTCACGGTGGAGCGCGTCGACCGGCTGCGCGGGCGCGTCGATCTGGCGCCGGCCCACGAGGGCCAGGGCCACACGGTCAGCGGCCCCGGACCGCGCGCCGGTGCGCCGCTCGACCGGCGCCCGGCCGCCGCGCCGGCGCCCGCCCGGCCACCAGCCGCGCCGGCGCGGCCGCTGACCGCGGCGGCGCGCCATGGGGTAACCTAGCGGGCATGGCGCGCGAGAAGGGCATCAAACGGGTCGCGGACAACCGCAAGGCCTACCACGACTTCTTCATCGACGACACCTACGAGGCGGGCATCGCCCTCGTCGGTACCGAGGTGAAGTCGCTGCGCGAGGGGCGCATCAGCCTGCGCGACAGCTACGTCGAGGTCAAAGGATCGCTGCACGCGCCGGAGCTCTACCTGGTCGGCGCGCACATCAGCCCGTTCGAGCAGGGCAACATCTGGAACCACGACCCGCTGCGGCGCGCGCAAGCTCCTCCTCCACCGGCACGAGATCGAGCGCATCGCCCAGCGCGTGCGCGAGCGCGGCTTCACCGTGGTCCCCACCAAGGTGTACTTCAAGGACGGGCGCGCCAAGGTGGAGATCGGCCTGGGGCGCGGCAAGAAGCTCTACGACAAGCGCCACGACATGGCCGACCGCGACGCCAAACGCGACGTGGAGCGTGCCTTGCGCGGGCGGCGGGAAGACACGCGGTGACGGGCCAGGTGCTCTCCGGGAGGTGCGCATGGACACGCTGAACCAGGAGCAGATCGGGGCGGCGCTCAACGAGCTGACGGAGTGGGGCTTCAAGGACGAGGCGCTCACGCGCACGCTGCGCTTCGCCGACTTCGTGCACGCCGTCGACTTCGTCGAGCACCTGGCCGAGGTCGCGGAGGAGCGGCAGCACCATCCGGACATCGACATCCGCTACAACAAGGTGACCCTGCGCCTGAGCACGCACAGCGCCGGCGGCGTCACCACCCGCGACGTCGATCTCGCCGAAGGCCATCGACCACCTGGTGTGAGGGCGGCGCGCGGCCCGCGGCGCCCCGCGCGCGCCGCCAGCCCGAGGCCGCGGCCGGCGCCGTGCTACAATCCGCATCCGTGCCCTCGTAGCTCAGGGGATTAGAGCGCGCGCCTCCGGAGCGCGAGGTCGAAGGTTCGAATCCTTCCGGGGGCACCAATCGTTGTCACTATTACAACGTTCTCCCTGTAAATGAGCCGCTTCTGCTGTCCGGTCGCCTACCCGGTCGGTCGGACTGGGATTCGCTTCAGCTGACCGGGACGACGCTTGGTCACTGGCTTGCCCGGCGATGCCGGCGCAGACCGAGGAACGGGATGATCAGCAGCAGCGTGGTCTCGACGAGGTAGAGGCCGACCGCGACCTTCGGGGCGACGAGCGCCACGGCGATCGCGAGCACGTTCAGCCCGAGAGAGGTCCAGCGCTGCCGGGTGATGCGCCGCAGCGTGCCTTCAGCGATCTCGTCGACGAGCAGCGACGGCTCCCGCGCGAGGTAGCGGATGAGCAGGCTGAGCACGATCGAGGCGAGCAGCAGGTTGACGCCGTAGAACAGCACGGCGGGCTTGGCGTCAGCCCCGGTCAGGTGCGTGACCATGAGCGCCGTGCTGAAGGGCAGCAGGCCGACGAAGAGCAGCAGCAGCAGGTTCAGCGAGAACGACTCTGCGTCCCCGCTCTTCATGAACTTGGTCACGCCGGAGTGCGCGATCCAGATGCCGCCGATGAAGGCGAAGCTGATGTAGTAGCCGAGGAACTCGGGCCACTGCTCGCGCAGCGCCGGCAGCACGGGGACGCCCGCGTGCGGAACGGCGATCTCGAGCACCAGCAGCGTGATGGCGATGGCGAAGACGCCGTCGGAGAAGGCGTTGAAGCGGTCGAGGGGGAGGAGAGCGCCTCTCGCGCTCTGACGTGCTGTCTTCTGCGGGAAGCGGACCGGGCTCGTCGCTCACTTGCGGCCTCTCCTTTCCGGCGGCCGCTCGCCAGCTTGGTGCGAGGCGGTCCGACGCTCTATGGTACCCGCTCGCCGAGACGGGGCGGCCCGGCGCGCCGATCTGCTGCCCCGGCCGCCGACGATCGGCCCTACATGGCATTTGGCCGGCCGGTCGCGCGAGCCCGGTGAGCAGCCGAGGACTGACAGTGGGGTCATGCCGCGCACGACATGCGGCACGTCGCCCCGCCTGCTCGCCCTCCACTCAGGTGGGCGAGCAGGCGGGGCAGGGCTCAGGGACTCGCGCTGACGGGCAGCCGGTACGGGGACTAAAGCTCCTGCTTCTTGGTCTCCGCGAGGCCCTTCTTGACCTCGTTGGCGGTCTCCTTGTCGGCCTTCTTGAGCGCCTTCTTGTCGGCCTTGGCCAGCTGGCGCTCGACCTCGTCCACCCAGATCTCCTCGAAGACCGCGACCACGCCCGAGGTGCCGGGCGGGACGACGTCCTCGACGTCCTTGGCGATGCCCTTCTCCTCGTGGTGCTTCTTGAGCTTGCCGACCAGGCCGCCGATGAGCCCGCCGACGACCATGGCGCCGAGCAGCGGCGGCGCGAAGAGGCCGACGACCAGGCCGCCGGCGACGCCGATCGTCGCGCCCTTGAAGACGTCGTGGTCGCCGCTCTCCTTGACGTGCATCGTGCCGTCGGCGTCGCGGCTGACGAGCACCGCCCCGTCGATGAAGACGATGCCCTGGCGCTGCGCCTTCTTGAGGGCGTCGAAGTCGGCCTTGGCCGCCGCGGGGTCGTTGTAGCCGGCGATGTACAGGTCGAGTGGTGCGTCGCTCATGGTTCCTCCCTAGATCGATGCCTGCTGAACGCGAACAGTCCGGACTGGACTGACGATGCTTCAATAATCTACCGTTGGGTAGGATGCTAAACATTCGGCTGAGCGCGAGACGAGAAGGCGTTTGGTCGTCAGCGCGCCGGCAGCAAGCAGAGGAGCTTCTATGCGCGGCAAGAGCGACGACGCGAACGAGGGCGCCGCGGTCGCGGGGAAGGACGGCCGTGAGCCCAGATGGACCCGTCACCCGCGCGCCGAGACGACCGAGCGGATCCTCGACGCCGCCGAGGACCTGTTCTCGCGGCGAGACCCCGACAAGGTGACGGTCCGCGAGATCGCCGCGAAGGCGGGCGTCACGCATCCCGTGGTCCACGAGTACGTGGGCTCGAAGGCGGAGATCGTGGCCGCGGTCATCGCGCGCGGCGCCCCCCGGCGCCAGCAGCTGATGACTCGAGCACCCCGAGTTCTTCGAGGCCCTGCCGCTCGTCTCAGGGGACGTGCTGGAGCGACGGGTGCACTCGCGCTCGGTCGTGCGCGCGGCGATGGACGACCGCAGGTACGAGGCGCTGGAGGACCGCATCCGCAGCGGAGAGATGCTGCTCGCCCTGGCGAGGAAGGCGCTCGACGAGGGCGCGCACCGGCCGCCGGCCGCCGCCCCCATCGACCCGCGGTTCGCGCTCGCAGCGGCGACGGCGCTGGTCTACGGCTGGGTGGCGATGGAGGACTGGCTGGTCCAGTTCTACGACCTCATGGACGAGGACCCCGCCGATCTGCGCAGCCGGCTCGTCGAGCTGCTCCCGCAGGTCGCGGGTCTGGCGTTCCCGCCGTCAGCGGAGGCGGCTGCGTCCTCGCCACCAACGAATCATCGCTCATAGGTGTCAATCCTCAAGGAGGCTGGAAATGGTCGCAGTGATCGTCGCAGCGTTGGCGTTCTTCTGGTGGCTGATCTTCGTGCTGGCGTGGGCCGTGTTCCTGTTCATCACGATCACCATCGCGCGGAGCAAGGGTCGCAGCGGGCTCCTCTGGGGCATCATCGCCTGCTTCCTGCCGCTGATCGCCATCATCATCGTGCTCTTGCTCCCGGACCGCTCGCGCGCCTAGCAGGGGCACCTGCAGCGCCCCACCATCCAGGCAGGACTGAAAGCGGGGTTGAGGATTCATGGACGCACAACGAGTAGCCCACCCGAGCGTCAAAGAACGCCGGGCGCTGGGCAAGGAGCTGCGCAAGCAGACGCCGCCGTCCAGCCACGCCAAGCTGGAAGCCGGCGGCGGACCGCCCCGATCCGGTCGCGCTGCTGGAAGAACAGGACGCCAGACGCGAGCCCGACCTGGTGCCCGTGCGCCACGGGCGCATGCTGGTCTCGCCGTTCACCTTCTACCGCGGGGCGGCGCGGATCATGGCCGCCGACCTCAAGGACACGCCCCGGGCCGGCCTCACGACGCAGCTCTGCGGCGACGCGCACCTCTCCAACTTCGGCGTCTTCGCCTCGCCCGAGCGCACCCTGCTCTTCGACCTCAACGACTTCGACGAGACGCTGCCCGGCCCGTTCGAGTACGACGTCGCGCGCATGGCCGCGAGCTTCACCATCGCGGCGCGCAACAACGGCTTCAGCAAGGCCGACGCGCGGGACGCGACGCTCGCCTCGGTGAGCGCCTACCGCAGCGCCATGGCCGAGTTCGCGGCGATGGACACCATGGACATCTGGTACGCCCACCTCTCCGAGGACGAGCTGCATGGCGGCCATCAAGACGGCGGAGAGCGCCCAGAAGGGCAAGGCGAAGAAGAAGACGGCCAAGCAGGCGGCAGGGCGCGCCAAGCAGATCGCCGCCAAGGCGCACACCCGCGACAGCCTGCAGGCGCTCTCCAAGCTCGCCGAGGTCGTCGGCGGCAAGCACCGCATCGTCAGCCAGCCGCCGATCGTCGTGCCGTTCCGCGAGATCGACTTCAGCCAGCTACGGCATCGCCCCCGACCAGCTCGAGCACTACATCCACGCCGAGTTCCGCGCCTACCGGGCGACGCTGCAGAGCGACCGCCGCCACCTGCTCGAGAAGT
Organism: uncultured Thermoleophilia bacterium; assembly: GCA_963709845.1. Classification (GTDB taxonomy): domain Bacteria; phylum Actinomycetota; class Thermoleophilia; order UBA2241; family UBA2241; genus CAIXSE01. Next base: position 246,652 of record CAVPXV010000006.1, on the reverse strand, counting down.
TCGAGATCGTCGACGTGGCGCGCAAGGTCGTCGGCGTCGGCAGCGTCGGCACGCGCGCCTTCATCGTCCTCCTCCAGGGGCGCGACGAGGAGGACCCGCTGTTCCTGCAGGTCAAGGAGGCGACCACCTCGGTGCTCGAGGACCACCTGCCCGAGGAGCCGCCACCAGCCCGGCTCGCGCGTCGTGCACGGGCAGCGCATGATGCAGGCCGCGAGCGACATCTACCTGGGCTGGACCAAGGGCGTGCAGGCCGGCCGCTACCTCTACTGGCGCCAGCTGCGCGACATGAAGGGCTCGGTCGTGGTCGAGGCCATGGTGCCCTTGGCCCTCGCCTTCTACGCGCGCCAGTGCGGCTGGACGCTGGCCCGCGCGCATGCGCGCTCGGGCGACCCGATCGCGATCGCCGCGTACCTCGGCAAGAGCGACGCGTTCGAGCAGTCGATGACCGACTTCTCGGAGCGCTACGCGGACCAGAACGAGCGCGACTACGAGGCCTTCGCCAAGGCGGTCAAGTCCGGACGGCTGACGGCGGTCGAGGGCGTCTGACGCTCTTGGGGAGACCGGCGGCGACACGACCGATAGTGGGCAACGACCAGCGACCACCACGACCCTTCCATCCTTCACGAGAGAGGCAGTCATGACAGACGACATCGAGCAGACCCTCGAAGACATCGAAGCCCTGTTCGCGCAGACCGCCCGCGAGATGACCAGCGCCGGCGACAAGGTCACCTTCCACGGCACCTCGCCCGCCACGCTCTACTTCTCCGACCGCCCGCAGCGCGTGGTCGGGCACCTCACCACGCAGAAGTTCGTCGAGGAGTGGGGCGAGGGCGAGAACAGCTTCGCCGAGACCCGCCGAACGCCGTGATCTCGTTCGTCGAGAAGGGCGACGAGAAGCCCGAGGACGCCATCGTGGTGCTCAAGGACCCGCAGCTCGAGGGCGACCAGCTCACCTACACGGTGGACATGCTCGAGGGCAGCCTGCCGGCCAAGGGCGAGCTCGTCTCCGTGTTCATCGACCCCTTCGGCCGGCCGCTCTCGCCGGTCTCGCTGGCCGGCATCAACCGGCGCCAGCGGCGCAGGGGCCGCTGAGGCCAAGTGTCGCCCCGAGTCAGCGGAGCACCCCAACCGAAAGGCTTCAGCATGAAAGTCATCATCGTTGGCGGCGTCGCCGGCGGCGCCTCGTGCGCGGCGCGCCTGCGCCGGCTCGACGAGAACGCCGAGATCCTCATGGTGGAGCGCGGGCCCTACGTCTCCTACGCGAACTGCGGCCTGCCCTACTACATCGGCGGCGTGATCGAGCAGCAGTCGAGCCTCCTGGTCGCGACCGCGGACACGTTTCGCGACATGTTCAACGTGGACGCCCGCATCGACTGCGAGGTGGTGGGCATCGACGCCGCGGCCAAGACGGTCCAGCTCAAAGACCGCCTCTCCGGCGAGGTGACCACCGAGCACTACGACAAGCTCGTGCTCTCGCCCGGAGCCGCTCCCATCCGCCCGCCGCTGCCGGGCATCGACCTGCCCGGCATCTTCGGCGTGCGGACGGTGCCGGACGCCGGCCAGATCCGCGCCTGGATCGACGAGCGGCGCGGCAGGGCGAGCGGCATGGACACCTACACGGGGTTCCAGACGCTCAAGAGGCAGCTGCGCGCCGTCGTCGTCGGCGGCGGCTTCATCGGCATCGAGACGGCCGAGAACCTGGTCGGCCTCGGCTTCGAGGTCACGCTGCTGCAGCGCGGCGGGCAGATCATGGCGCCGCTCGACCCCGAGATGGCGCGCTACCTGGAGCGGCACCTGGACAAGCACGGGGTGCAGGTCAAGCTCAACGCCGCCGCGTCGGAGTTCCGGCAGGCGGAGGGCGGATCGCTCGAGGTGCTCACCGCGTCCGGCGAGGTCTACCCGGCCGACATCGTGATCCTCGGCATCGGCGTGAAGCCCGAGACGGCGCTCGCGGAGATGGCCGGCGTCGAGGTCGGCAAGCTCGGCGGCATCCGCGTCGACGACCAGTGCCGCACCAGCGACCCGGACATCTTCGCCGTCGGCGACGCCGTGGAGAAGATCGATTGCCTGACCGGCGAGTCGTGCCTCGTCGCCCTCGCCGGGCCGGCCAACCGTCAGGGCCGCATCGTCGCCGACGTGATCTGCGGACGCGACTCGCGCTTCCGCGGCACGCAGGGCACCGCGATCCTCGGCGCCTTCGGCGGCGCCGTCGCCTGGACCGGACTCAACGAGAAGACCCTCCTGCGCATGGGCGACGACGACTTCGAGAAGATCTACCTCTACCCGAACTCGCACGCGGGCTACTACCCCGGCGCCACCCTGCTCGCCATGAAGGTGATCTTCCGCAAGTCCGACGGGCGCCTCCTCGGGGCGCAGGCCGTGGGCCGGGAGGGCGTCGACAAGCGCATCGACGCGCTCGCCATGGCGATCCAGCTGGGCGGCACCGTCTACGACCTCGAGGAGTGCGAGCTCTGCTATGCGCCGCAGTTCGGCATGGCGAAGTCGCCGCCCAACTTCGCCGGCATGGTCGGGGCCAACCTCCTCCGCGGAGACGTGGGCCTCGTCCACTGGGACTCCCTGGGAGACGGCTTCCTTCTGGACGTGCGCCACCCCGAGGAGCTCGCCGTGGAGCAGCTGCGAGGGCGTGGTCAACATCCCGGTCGACGAGCTGCGCGGCCGCCTGGACGAGCTGCCGCGCGACCGCGAGATCCTCGTCATCTGCCGCTCCGGCCAGCGCGCCTACTACGCGACGCGCATCCTCGTGCAGAACGGGTTCAAGGCCAGGACCGTCGCCGGCGGCATGCTCTCGCACGAGATCTTCGCGACGCTCTGAGATGACCGGAAACGACCCTAGAGCAACCACGTCGACGGAACGGCCTCCGTTCCGCGCAGCCGGGGCGGAGCCGCTCAGAGAAGCGTCGTTTGCCCTGCGGCGGCGCGAGAGCGACCTGCGACTGACCGAACGCGCCGGCCGGCCCCGAATCTCCGCTCTTGCGCCTGCGGCCGCTTCGGCCGCGTCGCCTAGCGCCCCACGGGCGAGCGAGTCGCGGACCCCGAAGCGCACTGCCACGGGCGCCAAGGCCTCACCGGCGTCGCGCGCCGCCGCCTCGCGATCGCCCCACCCCTCGCCGGCAGAAGACAGGGCCACGGGGGCGCCCGCCGCGATCAGCATCGGCGTGATCAGCGACAACCACGGCTATCTCGACCCCGCGGTCCTCGAGCACTTCGCCGGCGTCGTCCACATCATCCACGCTGGAGACATCATCGACCCGGAGATCCTGGCCGCGCTCGAGACCGTGGCGCCGGTGACCGCCGTGGCGGGCAACATGGACTCCGGCGGTCCTCTCGCAGGGCTGCCCCGCGAAGTGGCGGGCGAGGTCGCCGGGGTGCGCTTCGCTCTCGGTCACAAACGCAAGCGTCTGCTGAAGCGCCTCGCCGAGGGCAAGGTCGAGGGCAACCCGGAGGGCGCGACTCCCGACCTCGTGGTCTACGGCCACGATCACATCCCTGCGGCCGCATGGGTCGAAGGCACGCTGTTCCTGAACCCCGGCAGCGCCAGCGCCCCGCACGAAGAGGACGACTGGCCCACCGTGGCCATCGTCTCGGTCAAACCGGCCGGCCTCGCCGTCTGCTTCATCCCGCTCGAACGCAGGGAAGCAGACGAGGCGCTCGCGACCTGACCGTCGCAGTGCGACACCAACTCACTCACGGAGGACTCCTGATGAACGGCGACGGCGGGCATCACCGAACGGTCGGCAGACCGGGCAAGGGGGAGTGATGGCTACTCAGAGCACATCAGGGTCGAAGGCGGCCACCGCGGCGGCTGCCGGCGCCGGCCTCATCCTCTTCACGCTCGCCGCCGGCCAGTTCCTCATGGCCCTCGACATGTCGGTGATGAACGTCTCCATCGCCACCGTCGCCAAGGACGTCGGCACCACGGTCACCGGCATCCAGACGGCGATCACCCTCTACACGCTGGTCATGGCCAGCCTCATGGTGCTCGGCGGCAAGATCGGCAGCATCATCGGCTTCAAGCGCGCCTTCACGATCGGCTGCATCATCTACGGCTGCGGCTCGGCGACCACGGCGCTCGCGCCCAACCTCACGGTGCTGATCATCGGCTGGTCGTTCCTCGAGGGCATCGGCGCCGTGCTCATCATGCCGGCCATCGTCGCCCTCGTGGCCAGCAACTTCCCGCCCGCGGCGCGGCCCAAGGCCTACGGCCTCGTCTTCGCCGCGGCGGCGATCGCCGTCGCCGTCGGGCCCGTGATCGGCGGCTTCATGACCACCTACTTCTCCTGGCGCTACGTCTTCGCCGGCGAGGTCGTCATCGACATCGCCATCCTCCTGCTGGCGCGGCGCGCCGCCGACTCACCGGTCGCGCATCGCCCGCACCTCGACCTCATCGGCGTCGTGGTCTCGTCGGCCGGGCTCGCGCTCTTCGTGATCGGCGTGCTCAAGTCGTCGACCTGGGGCTGGATCCTGCCCAAGGCCGGCGCACCCTCGCTCTTCGGCCTTTCGCTGACCATCTGGTTCATGCTCGCCGGCCTCTTCATCCTCTGGCTGTTCTACCGCTACCAGCAGCGGCTCGAGCGCAACGGCAAGGAGCCGCTCATCGCGCCATCGCTGCTGAAGAACCGCCAGCTGACCGGCGGACTCATCAGCTTCCTGTTCATGTTCCTGATCCAGTCCGGCATCTTCTTCATCGTGCCGCTGTTCCTCTCGGTGGTCGTCGGCCTCTCGCCGATCGCGACCGGCGTGCGCCTGCTGCCGCTCTCGCTCTCGCTGCTCCTCGCCGCCGTCGGCATCCCGCGCCTGCGCCCTCATGCCAATCCGCGCCGCGTCGTGCGCATCGGCCTGCTGGCGCTCATCGGCGGCATCGTCGTGCTGATCGCGAGCCTCGAGCAGGGCGCCGATGCCTCGATCGTCATCGTCCCCCTGCTCATCGTCGGCTTCGGCATCGGCGCCCTGGCGAGCCAGCTCGGCGCCGTGACCGTCTCCGCCGTGCCCACCGAGAAGAGCTCCGAGGTCGGCGGCCTGCAGAACACCGCCACCCAGCTCGGCGCCTCGCTCGGCACGGCGCTCGCCGGCTCGATCCTCATCGCCGTCCTCACCGCCTCGTTCCTGACCGGCATCCAGAACAACCCGAGCGTGCCGCAGGAGGCGAAGGCGCAGGCGAGCACGAAGCTCGCCGCGGGCGCGCCCTTCATCTCCGACAAGGACATCGAGGCGCGCATGTCCGCGGCCGGCCGCTCCCAGCAGGAGATCGATGCCGCCGTCAAGCAGAACGACGCCTCGCAGATCGACGGCCTGCGCGCGGCGCTCTCGGTGCTCGCCATCATGGGCGTCATCGCCCTGTTCTTCACGGGACGCATACCCAAGAAGGAACCCGGCTCGGAGCCGGCGCCGGCGTAGACGCCGGCCACAGGTGTCAATCCTCAAGGAGGTCTGGAAATGGTCGCAGTGATCGTCGCAGCGTTGGCGTTCTTCTGGTGGCTGATCTTCGTGCTGGCGTGGGCCGTGTTCCTGTTCATCACGATCACCATCGCGCGCAGCAAGGGTCGCAGCGGGCTCCTCTGGGGCATCATCGCCTGCTTCCTGCCGCTGATCGCCATCATCATCGTGCTCTTGCTCCCGGACCGCTCGCGCGCCTAGCAGGAACGACGGGCATGGCACCATCCGAACAGACTGCTCGCTTCCGCCGCCTCTTTGCCTCCACAGGCGCGCCTCCGCAGACGCGGCTCGTGGCGTACCTGGTGTGCGGCGCGGCCGCGGGGGCCGCCCTCGGGGTCATCTTTCTCCCGCAGAAGGGTGCCGTGTTGGCGGCACTGACGGGTGCGCTCATCGCGGCGGCCGGATCGCATGGTCCCTCGCGGGTCGCTCTGCGGGTGGCCGGCTTCGCCACCGTGACGGCGGTCGTCTTCGTGCTCGTCGCTTTCCTGGTCGCCGGTCACCCGTGGTGGGCGGCGGCTGCGATCGCGGCGGTGGCGATCGCCACGTCGGCGCTGGCCGGGGCGGGCCCGGTCGGGGCCGGCCTCGCCCAGCTCGGCCTGCTGATCTACGTGCTCGCCATGGTCGTCGGCTCGACCGTGCACCTCACCGACGTGCCGCTGGCCTCCGGCGTGCTGCGCATCGTCCTCGGCGCGGCGGGTGGACTCGCGGTCGTGGCGGTCGCGGCGCGGCTCCGCGACCGCCGCGACCGCGAAGCTGCCGCTGCGGCGCCGCGCCTGCCCTCGCCGTGGCCGGCGCTGCTGGCCTCGCTGCGCTCCTTCGACGAACACGCCCGCGACGGAGTGCGCCGGGCGATCCCGCTGGCGATCGGCGTGTACCTGTTCGAGCGCTCCGGCAGCCACGACGCCCTGTGGGTGTTCTTGTCGGCCTTCGTCGTCCTCATGCCGACGGGCAAGAGCCCCATGAGCGTTGCCCTCGCGAGGGTCATCTCGACTATCGTCGGCGCTGTGGTCCTCGGCTTGTTCGCCCTCGCACTGCCCGTCTCCGCGCTGCACGCCAACGCGCTGCTCATCCTCGCCGTGGTGGTGATCCTGTTCGGGGTCACCTTCCGGCGCACCTATCCCTTCGTCGCGGGCGGCCTCACCGCCGCCGGCGCCATCCTGCTCGTCGGGGCGCCGTCCGGGGCTATCGGCGTCTGGGCCGCGCACCGCCTGCTCGACACCGCTCTGGGCTGCGCTCTCGCGCTCGCCTCGATGTACCTGCTCTGGCCGAAGGACAAGCCCGACGTGGACGGTGCCGGCTCCGCCGGGTCGGCGGTGCACGCGCCGGAGGCGGCGCCGTGAGTCCCCGCCGCCTCACGGACCTGGAACGCCGCGAGCGCCGGCGGGTGATCGCGCGACTCGTCCTCAGCGTGACCGCGATCGTCGTGATCCTGCTCGTCGCGTACTACGCGCTCCCCCCCGCGAGGCTCGTGGCCGGCGCTCCCCTGCTGCGATTGCTGGTGAGCTTCCTGGTCTTCCTCCTCATCCTCGTCTGGCTGGTGCGCCGGATCGTCCAGGCGGATCTGCCCGAGCTGCGCGCCATCGAGGTCCTTGCCATCATCGTGCCGCTCTTCCTCTGCCTCTTCGCGAACCTGTATCTCGCGATGTCGCACGCCTCGGCCGCCGCGTTCAGCGAGCCGCTCGACCACACGGGCGCCCTCTACTTCGCGATCACGATCTTCTCCACCGTGGGCTTCGGCGACATCACACCGCGGACCGACCTGGCGCGCGTCGTCGTCGGCGTGCAGATGCTGCTCGACCTCGTGCTCATCGGCGCGGTGGTCCGGCTCCTCGTCACAGCGGCGCGCTCCGGGCTGTCTCGCGGGCAGCGCTAGTCGGATCCTCGCCCTCGCCCGAGGTTGACAGTCTACGGCGTGCTCCCCAACCCGCTTGGCACAAAAGGCGTCATGTCCGCGATGATCTTCACGGCCGCCGGCCTCGCCGTCGGGACGGCCGGTCTCGGTCTCGCGAACGTGAAGGTCGAGACCGTCGCCGCCGAGCGGTTCTGAGAGCTCGCCCTTGTCTTCCTGCTGTTCAGCGACTCGACGCGCATCGACCTCGCAAGCCTGCGCCGCCACCTGCGCTCGCCGAGCCGGCTCGACCTGGCGAGCCGAAGTTGATAGCTCGAGCGGGCGACTCAAGCCCCTGGCATCCGGGCTACAGAGCGTCGAACAACGACCTCAATTCGTGGCGAAGGTTCGAGAGTTGTCCACTGAAGGTGCGCCAATGTTGTCAATTCGACAGCGTCTCTTCCTGCAAACAGCATGGTGCTGTCTCCGTCCCTGCCCGGTCGCCTACCCGGTCGCTCCTCTCTTATGAGTCTGCTGACCATGCGACGTACGCGGGTGTCAGGCTGTGCGCTGCGGCACTCCCGTGTCCGTTACTCCCCGGCCGGGAAATCCGTCGAGCTGGCGAGGTCCGCCTGCGCCTCGAAGCCGGCGATTCGCTCTCTGAGCACCGTAAGTGTGTTCCGGAGTGCTTCTGACCCCAGCATCATGCGCAAGGGAGCGGGCTCCTGGTCGACGCTCGCGATGATAGCGGCTGCCATGCGGGCGGGGTCGCCGGGGGCGAGGCCGTTCGCGGGATCGAGCATCCGCAGGAAGCCGTGTGCCGGATTGTCGTCGTAGGCGGGCATGAGCTTGGCCACTCGCGCGCTCCCGTAGCGGAACTCGGTGCGGGCTCCTCCGGGCTCGACGAGCGTCATCCCGATCCCGAACGGAACGACCTCCTGCGCTACCGACTCCACGAAGCCCTCGATGCCCCACTTCGTGGCGTGGTACATGGAGTTGCCCGGGTACGCGACCTGTCCACCGTAGGTAGACATCTGGACGATGCGCCCGCCGCCCTGCGCACGCAAATGCGGCAGCACCGCACGGATCAGCTGAATCGAGCCGACCAGGTTCGTGGCGATGACGTGATCGATCTGCTCGTCGGAGAGCTCCTCGGCGGCGCCGAAGAGGCCGTAACCTGCGTTGCTCACGATGACGTCGATGCGTCCGAGCTTGGCGAAGCTCCGGTCCACGACGTCGCGGATCGCCGCAGTCTCGGTCACGTCGAGCAGCTCCGGGCGGAACCTGTCCGGGTACTGCTCGACGAGGTCGGCGACGGTGCCCAGTCGGCGGACGGTGCCGACGACGAGGTCGCCGCGCTCGAGGAGTTGCCCGGTCAGCTCGCGGCCGAACCCGCTGCTGACGCCGGTGATGAGCCATGTGCGCGGTGTCATCTCAGATAGCCCCCACGCGCACGAGCGACTTGATCGCCCGGCGCTCGTCCATGGCCGCGTACCCCTCCGCGACCCCCTCGAGGTCGGTCTCGAAGTCGAAGACGCGCCCGGGGTCGATGCGGCCCTCCAGGACGTCGGGGAGGAGCTCAGGGATGTACCTCCGCACCGGTGCCACGCCTCCGCGCAGGCCGATGTCGCGGAAGATCACGGTCTCGATGGGCACCACGACGCCGTGGGGGGCGCCGACGGCGCCGACGATTGAGCCGGGGCGCGCGATGGCGAACGCCGTGCCCATCGACTGTCCCGTACCGACGCACTCGAGGGCGGCGTCGACGCCGACGCCATCCGTCAGCTCGAGCACCGCTTCGGCCGCGGCGTCGCCGCGCTCGGCGAGGATGTCGGTGGCGCCGAACGAGCGGGCCAGCGCCTGGCGAGCCGGGTTGCGGCTGAGAGCGATCACCCGCTCCGCGCCGAGACGCCGGGCGGCGATGACGGCGCAGAGACCGACCGCGCCGTCCCCGACGACCGCGACCACGCCGCCCGCCCTGACGTTGGCGCTCACGGCGGCGTGGTGGCCCGTGCACATCACGTCCGAGAGCGTCACCAGCGAGCGCATGGTCTCGTCCGAATGGCCGGACCCGGGGACCGGGACGAGAGTGCTGCCCGCGAACGGGACCCGCACAGCCTCCCCCTGGCCGCCGTCGATCCCGTGGTTGCCGAACGAGCCGCCGGCGACGCACTGGGACGGCCACCCGGCGCGGCAGTGAGGGCACGTGCCGTCGCTGTACGTGAAGGGGGCGACGACAAGGTCACCCTGCGCCACACCGTGCACCTCTGACCCGACCTGCTCGACCACGCCGATGAACTCGTGGCCGATCGGGCCCAGCGCATGGGGGGATTCCCCGCGGTAGTACCAGAGGTCGGAGCCGCAGACGCTCCCCATGACGACGCGGACGACGGCGTCGGTGGGCGCTTCGATCATGGGGTCAGGCCGCTCGGCGACCTCGATTGCGCGAGGTCCGGCGAAGACAGCAGCACGCATAGCTATGCCTCCTTGAAGACTCGAACACCCTTGCCAGGTGTCTCATCGGCCACTTCCTCGAAGGTCCGTCGCAAGGTGCGTTTCGGGGTGTCGGCTGGTGTCGCCGCCCCTCCCGCGACCGATGACGGTCGACCGAGCATCACATCGCGCTAGCTCTACCCGTACGGGGAGCAGAGGACTCCACCGCGTCCTGCCTGCCCTGCGCAGGACCGTCGACTCATCGGCGACGGGCACGTTGGGAGGAGCCCGCGCCGCGGCTTGGCCCTGCGATAGGCTTCCCCCATGAGCGCCCGCCCTCCCGCTTCCGCCTACGCCGCCGCTCTCGGCATGCCCCTGGCCTTCGGCATGTCGTTCGTGGCCACCAAGATCGCCCTGCGCGGCTTCGAGCCGCTGCTCATCGCGCTCCTTCGCTTCACGCTGGCGGGCGGCATCCTCTGGGCGCTGTGGCGGCTGCGCCCCACCCGCGAGCGCCTCACGCGCGCCGACGCCGGCCGCCTCGCGCTCATGGGGTTCGTCTCCCTGACCATCTACTTCAGCTTCGAGAACATCGGCATCGCGCACACGAGCGCCTCGGCGGCGGCGATCCTCATCGCCACCATCCCGATCTTCGTCGCCGTGCTCAACGAGTTCACGCTGCACGAGCGCAACGCCGCGCGGCAGTGGGTGGGCATCGGGCTCTCGTTCGCCGGCATCGCGGCGCTCGTCCTGCTCGGCGGCTCGGGCGGCGGGGGCGGCGTCCTCGGCAACCTGCTCGTGCTCGCCGCCTCGCTCTCGGCCGGCGTGTACAGCATCATGGCGCGGAGCCTGCTCGCGCACCGCTCCGCGCTGTACGTCACGACCTTCCAGAACCTCTTCGGGGCGGCCTTCATGCTGCCGCTGGCCTTGATCGAAGCGGCTGTGGTCGGCGTGCGCCAGCCACGCCCCGACGCCGTCGGCGGCGTCCTCTTCCTCACGGTGGTGTGCTCGGTGCTCGCCTACCTGCTGCTCAACTACGCCTTCCGCTTCATCGAGGCGAGCCGATTGAGCGTGTTCATCAACCTCACGCCGATCGTCGGTGTGGCGTTCGCCTTCGTCGTGCTGGGCGAACGCTTCAGCGCCGGTCAGGCGGTGGCGGCGGCGGTGGTGGTCGCGGGGGTCTGGCTGACGAACACGGGGAGCGCTGCTGCCGCTAGAAGTCCATCGGCAGGATGAGGTCCCGTCCGAGGGCGGCGACGATCTTGGCCGCCTCTTCCTCGAAGTTGCGCCGCGACATGAGGTCGGCCTCGCGCGCGAGGGCCTGGGTCCCGAAGTAAAGCTCCCGGTTGAACTCCTCGACGCCGGCGCGGTCCAGCAGCACGTGGCGCTGCGTCTCGCACTCCGGGCAGCGCAGGCTCAGTATCCACGTGGCGTGGTCGCGGCGGTCCCAGTCGACGGGGTAGACGAGGCGGCTGCCGCACACGGGGCACTGGCGCGCCTCGTCGCCGGCCAGCTGCGGTGGCGGCGCCGCGCATGTGGGGGCGGCGCCGCGCTCGGGGAGGCGCCGGGGTGCCGAGCTGCTCGGCGACGGGGGCGCCGGCGTGCTCGAACACGATCATCTCGACCGCAGTCCCGTCCGGGAAGATGAAGAGCTCGATCCTCTCGTCATCGGCCATCCGCGTCGCCCCGGCCATTGGCTCGGGGCCCCTCCTCTCACCCTCCCTATCGGAACCGCGTGCGCGGCGCTTTATCGCTCGCCCTCGGCGGGCGCCGGAATGCCGTTGACAGTCCGGGCAACGCGGCCCTGCGGGGGCCCCGTCTGGACACTGTCGCGGGGCGTGGGGGATACTACTCAGGCGCCTACCAGGCGCGTGGCCCCCATGACCGATCCCTCCGCCGACATCCACGACGCCGCCTCGCTGCCCATCGGCATGTTCGACTCAGGCCTGGGCGGGCTCACCGTGCTGCACGAGTGCCTGGTCCGGCTGCCGAACGAGAACTTCGCCTACGTGGGCGACACGGCGCGATTCCCCTACGGAGAGAAGTCCGCTCCCGAGCTCGAGCTGTACGCCCGCCAGATCACCGCGTTCCTCGAGACCGTCCCGGTCAAGCTGGTCATCGTGGCCTGCTACTCGGCGACGTCGGCGGCTCTGCCGCTGCTCCAGGAGCGCTTCGCCACGCCGATCGTGGGCGTGATCATGCCCGGGGCACGGGCCGCCGTGCAGAGCTCGCGCTACCGGCGCATCGGCGTGCTGGCCACCGAGGCCACCGTGGCGAGCGGCGCCTATCCGCGCGCCATCAGGAGCCTCGACGAGGGCGCCGAGGTGATCCAGCAGGCGGCGCCTGGTCTCGTGCAGTTCATCGAGGAAGGCGATGTCGCCAGCCAGCAGCTCGCCGACGCGGTGCGCGCGTTCACGGAGCCGCTGAAGGCGCGCCGCCCAGACGTGGTGATCATGGGCTGCACGCACTACCCGCTCGTGGCGCCGATGCTGCAGCGCTTCTTCGGCCGGGACGTCACCCTGGTCAACCCGGCGGCCGAGATCGCCCGCGAGGTCGAGGAGACGCTGCGCCGGCAGGGGCTGGCGCGCACCGATGACCGGGTGGGGTCCTATCGCTTCTATACGACGGGCGACGCCGAGGCCTTCCGCGCCGTCGGCGCCCGCTTCCTGCAGATGCCGCTCACTCGCGTGCGTCCCCTGTCGCTGGAGACGCTGGACGCTCTCGTCGCCCCGTGAGCAGCCGGTACCTGACGCGCGCGGCGGTGTACGCCGCGCTGTATGCGGCGCTCACCCTGGCGCCCGGCCTGAACGCGCTGGCCTACGGGCAGATCCAGTTCCGCTTGGCGGAGGCGCTCCTCGTCTTCGCCTGCGTCGACCCGGCGGCCGTCGTCGGCCTCACGGTGGGGACGGCGATGGGCAATCTCGGCAGCCCGATGTTCGTCGTGGACATCGTGTTCGGGTCGCTGCTCACGCTCGTGACGGCCGCCATGATGTACCGCATCGGGCCGCGCTGGCCGGCGCTGGTGGTGCCCGTCGTGGTCAACGGCCTGGGCGTGGCGGCGATGCTCGCCGTGGTGCTCGACCTGCCCTTCTGGGCGAGCGCCGTCTGGGTCGCCGCGGGCGAGGCGGCCGTGATGGCCACGGCCGGCGCGGCGCTGCTGGTGCTCGTCAGGCGCCGCGGCGGATGGTTGGGACTGACGCGACCGGCGGCCTAGAAGCCGCCGCATGGCCGCACGGCGGCCGGAGGAGGATCCCGTGAGGACAGGACGCGGAGCCGACGAGGCCCGGCCGCTGCGCATCGAGCCGGCGGTCGCCAAGTTCGCCGCCGGCTCGGCGCGCATCGAGCTCGGGGACACGCACGTGCTCTGCACGGCGTCGCTCGCCGAGGGCGTGCCGGGCTGGCTGCGCGGGTCCGGCCGCGGCTGGCTCACGGCCGAGTACAGCATGCTGCCCGGCGCCACGCCGACGCGCGGCGCGCGTGAGGCGGTGCGCGGGCGCCAGTCCGGGCGCACGATGGAGATCCAGCGCCTCATCGGCCGCAGCCTGCGCGGCGTCGTCGATCTGGGCATCATCGGCGAGCGCACCGTGACCGTCGACTGCGACGTGCTGCAGGCCGACGGCGGGACGCGCACCGCGGGCATCACCGGCGCCTACGTCGCCGTCTACGAGGTCGCCCTCAAGCTCAAGGACATGCTGGGGCTGCACGAGCTGCCGCTGTTCGACAGCCTCTGTGCCGTCTCGGTCGGCGTCGTGGACGGCCAGGTGCTCCTCGACCTCGACTACCAGGAGGACTCGGCGGCGGCGGTGGACATGAACGTCGTCCTCACCGGCGAGGGCAGGCTCGTCGAGGTCCAGGCGACCGCCGAGGGCGAGCCCTACGCTCGCGCGACCCTGGACGAGATGCTCGACCTGGCCGTGGCCGGCGGAGCGGCGATCAGCGCCGCGCAGGCGGCGGCGGTCGCGGCGCTCGAGTGAGCGGCCCCGGCGTGCGCTTCGTCCTCGCCACCGGCAACAGTCACAAGCTCCGCGAGTTCCGCGGCATCCTTCGGCCGCACGCGGTCGTGGCCATGCCGGAGGGGCTCAGGCTTCCGCCCGAGGGCGTCGAGTCGTTCGCCGACAACGCGCTCGCCAAGGCCACGTGGCTGGCGGCGCGCCTGGCGGGCGACTCCGCTCTGAGGCGGGAGATCGAGGATCCGGCCGGCGGGGAGGAGGAGCTGCTGTCCATCGCCGACGACTCGGGGCTCGAGGTGGAGGCGCTGGGCTGGGCGCCGGGCGTCACCAGCGCCCGCTACGCGGGCGTGGACGGGCCCGGCGCCGACGCCGCCAACGTGGCGCGCCTTCTGCGCGAGCTCGCCGGCCACGCCGGCCCGCTCGCGCGCCGGGCGCGCTTCATCTGCTCAGTTGTGGCCGTGACGCCGCGTATGGCACACTACCCTGCGACGGGATGCTGGTGGGGCGCCATCGCCGAGGCGCCGCGCGGTGAAGGCGGGTTCGGATACGACCCCGTCTTCGTCCCGGAGGGGTCAGACCTCACTGTGGCCGAGTGGCCGCAGGAAGCCAAGGACCAGGCCAGCCACCGCGCACTGGCCGGTAGGGCCCTCCTCGAACGGTTGCGACAGGAGGGCGTGCTGCGTGGTGACGGACGATCGTGAGCCCGAGGTCCCCTACGACCCCCTGAAAGACCGGCACGAGAAGTCGCGCGCCGCGGCGATCTCGATCGCCTCCAACTCGGCGCTCATCGCCTTCAAGCTCGCGGTCGGCATCCTCTCGGGGTCCATCGCGATCATCTCCGAGGCGCTGCACTCGGGCTCCGACCTCGTGGCGGCGATCATCGCCTTCTACTCCGTGCGCAAGGCCTCCGAGCCGCCGGACGCGCGCCACCACTACGGGCACGAGAAGGTCGAGAACCTGAGCGGCGTCATCGAGGCGCTGCTCATCATCGCCGCCGCCGGCGTGATCATCTACGAGGGCGTGCTCAAGATCATCCACGGCCCGCACCTCGACCACATCTGGCTGGGCATCGGCGTGATGGTGCTCTCGGGCATCGTCAACCTTCTCGTGTCGCGCAGGGTGCTCTACCCGGTGGCGCGGCGCACGGAGTCGGCTGCGCTCGAGGCGGACGCCGCCCACCTGCTCACCGACGTGTACACGTCGTTCGGCGTGGCCGGCGGCCTCCTGCTCGTGCAGATCACGGGGTGGGCCTACTTCGACCCGATCATCGCCATCGCCGTCGCCCTGCTCATCATCCGCACCGGCTATCTGCTCGTGATCCAGTCGACGCGCGTCCTGCTCGACCAGACGCTGCCGGAGGAGGAGCTCGAGATGATCCGCCAGTGCGTCGTCGCCCACCGCGGCGACCTCATCTGGGGCTACCACAAGCTGCGTGCGCGGCAGGCGGGCAGCCGCCGCCACATCGACCTGCACGTCACCGTGGACGAGACGCTGACGGTGGCCGCGGCGCACGAGACGGCCGAGCACATCGCCTCCGACATCAGGGCCTGCGTGCCCAACGCCGACGTGCTCGTGCACATCGAGCCGCGCTCGCACGACCGCGTCGACGGCAGCTAGCGCGCCCGTCAGCCGCGGAACAGGAACGTCGACGCGACCAGCGTCACCGAGAGGCCGATCAGCGCCACGGAGAAGGCCCACGCGACGACGTTGTAGACTCGACCGTTCACGTGATCGCCCATCACGCCCGGATCGTTGATGATCTTGAGGACGTAGATGAGGATGATGGGCAGCAGGATGCCGTTGACGTCCTGGCTGAGGACGATGACCTTGACGAGCGGCAGGCCCGGGATGATCGCGACCAGCGCCGGCACGAGGATGAACGCCGTGATCAGCCCGTGGAACGCCGGCGCCTCGGCCCGCTTCTTGTCGAGCCCGCTCTCGAACCCGAACGCCTCGGTGACCGCGTAGGCCGTCGTCAGCGGCAGGATGCAGGCGCCGAGGATCGAGACGTTGAGCAGGCCGAAGCCGAAGAGCAGCGACGCGGCCTGGCCGGCCAGCGGTTCCAGTGCCCGCGCCGCGTCCTGCGCCGTGTCCACGACGATGCCGTGCTCGTAGAGGGTCGCGGCGCACGCCAGGACGATGAACAGGTCGACCGCGTCCGTGAAGACCGCGCCGCCGTAGACCTCCCACTTCGTGTAGATGTAGTCGCGGATCCCGATGCGCTTGTCCACCACGTAGGCCTGGATGAAGAACTGGCCCCAGGGCGTGATCGTGGTGCCGATGGCGGCGATGGCGGTGAGCAGCCAGAGGCTGTTGAGCTGCGCGTGCGGCACCACCGTGCCGTGCACGGCGGCTGCCCAGTCGGGGCGCGCCAGGAACCCGGCGATGAAGTACGCCACGTAGATCGCCGTCAGCACGAGGAACACGCGCTCGACCTTGCGGTAGTTGCCGCGTGTCACGAGGAGCCACACGCCGACCGCCACGGGCGGCACCGCCAGCCAGGCGGGGACGTGCGCGAGGCCGAAGGCGGCCGCCACGCCCGAGAACTCCGCCACCGTCGTACCGAAGTTGGCGACGAGCAGGGCGAGCATGGCGAAGGCCGTCACCCTCAGGCTGAACTTCTCGCGGATGAGCGCCGCCAGCCCCTTGCCGGTGACGGCGCCCATGCGCGCGCCCATCTCCTGGGTGACGCCGAGGATGGGCGTGATAAGCAGCAGCAGCCACAGCATGCTGTAGCCGTAACGCGCGCCGATCACCGACCAGGTGGTGACGCCGCCGGCGTCGTTGTCGGAGGCGGCGGAGATGAGGCCCGGCCCCAGAAGGGCCAGGACGATCATCAGGCGGCTGCGGCCGATGCGGCCGACGAGCCTGCGGCCTACGTGACGAGGCACCTGCGCCATCGAGGCCTCCTCAACGGAAGATCCTCGGCAGGCGCTTCTTCCACGCCAGCGGCAGCACCAGGTCGATGGCGTCGTCGATGGTGATGATGCCGTGGAGCTCGCCCTCCTCGTCGACCACGGGCAGGGCGAGCAGGTTGTACTTGGCGATGACCTCGGTGATCTCTTCTTCGCTGGTCAGTGTGTTCACGGCGACCGGGTTCTCGGTCATGAAGTCGCGCACCCTCTTGTCCGGCTCCGTGGTCAGCAGGTCGCGCAGTGAGAACACGCCGCGCAGGTGTTCGGAGCGGTCCACCACGTAGATGTAGTAGACGGTCTCCACGTACTGCTCCTGCTCGCGCAGGCGCTCCGTGGCCGTGGCGGCGGTGTCGTCGAGGCGCGCCCAGGCGTAGTCGGTGGTCATGATGCCCCCGGCCGAGTGCTCCGGGTAGCTGAGCAGCTCGCGCATGTCCTCGGCGTCGTCCTTCTCCATCATCGCGATGAAGTGCTGGCGCCGGTCGTCGGGGAGGTCGGCGAGAAGGTCGGCGGCGTCGTCCGGGGCCATGTTGATGAGCAGCTCGCTGGCCTTGTCGTCGGGGAGGTCGAGGAGCAGGGAGGCCTGGTAGGACGGGTGCAGCTCCTCGAAAGTGTCCGCGGCCAGCTCGTCCTCGAGGGCGTCGAGCACGGCGGCGCGCTCCTCGGGGCTCAGCTCGTGGACCAGGTCGGCGATGTCGGCGGGATGCAGCAGCTCGAGCTTGGTGCGCGGGACGGCGAGCCGGACCGAGCTCTCGTCGGTCTGCTCGACGTCCACGTCCTTCCAGTCGATGAGGTGCGGCTTGGGGTTCTGGCGGTTCTTGGCGAGCCGGTCCCCCACCTTGGCGAGGCCGACGCGCCGCAGGATGGCGTTGCTGGACACGTCGACGGCGGCGACGTGGACGTCGTTGCCGCTGCGCAGCAGCTGGATGTCGTTGACGCGGATGACCTTGCGGCCCTCGGTGTCGACGAGCTGCTTGTCGAGGAAGGTCGCCGAGAGGAGCAGCTCGTCCTTGCCGAGCGCGCGCTCGCCGAGCTCGGCGGCCGAGGCGCGCAGCAGGATGCCCGACTCCTCGAAGCTCGCGACCGCATCCCAGGGGGCGTACACGACCTTGCTGCGACGGCGCACGGCGATCGCCGTGACGCGAGGGTAGGCCTGTTTGGAGGTGACCACCAGGTCGTGCAGTGCTCCGGCAGCCTTGTCCGCGCTGTCGCGCACCGGGCTGCCCAGCAGCTTGCTCAGGAAGAACATCGGCCTCACCTCCTCCGCCGTCGCGGTCCGGACACACGAAAGCCTTCCTCACGGAAGGCTCCGGACGCACAGCAAGAGGGCGATCCTCACTCGTCCACAGCTTTAGCACAACACACCGTAGAGGTCAGGGCCTCAGCCGTCTGGGGCAAAACCTTGATCCGGTAGTGCCTGTCCTACCCGTTGGCGTCTCTGGACGTTTCCGGGCAACGGCCTCTATGTGTGTCGGAGCCTCACCTAACGAGGAACGCGCCGTAAATGACGCTCCCAGACGGTAACCGTGCCCGTGAACGCTGTCAAGGCGCGGAGAGGTGGTATACTGCGCCGTGGTCGAGGCCGGCGCCGGCAGAGCGCCGGCCTTTCTGCGAGCCGACAGACAGGGACGCGAGGCTCTCATGATCATCACCGTCACCGCCAACGCCGCCGTCGACAAGACGCTCACGGTGCCCAACTTCCAGACCGGGTTCCGGCACCGCGCCAGCGAGAGCCTGACGCTGCCGGGCGGCAAGGGCGTCAACATCGCCCGGGTGCTCATGGCGCTGGGCGAGCCGGCCGTCATCACCGGTCTCGTCGGCGGCCGCGCCGGCCAGCAGATCGTCGAGGGCCTCCAGCGCGAGGACTTCCTCAACGACTTCGTGCGCATCGGCGGCGAGTCCCGTACTTCCACCGCCGTGGTCGATCCCACCACCATGACGCAGACGGAGATCATCGAGTACGGGCCCGTGGTCACGGCCCAGGAGCTCGCCGCCTTCCTCGACAAGATCGAGTATCTCGCCAAGGGAGCGCGCTATCTGCTGCTCGCGGGCTCGCTGCCGCGCAAGGTCCCGGAGGACTTCTACGCCGGGGTCATGCACCGGGTGCGCAAATACCGCTGCTACGTGGTCCTCGACAGCGCCGGCGAACCGCTGCGGCTGGGCATGCGCGGACGCCCGCACCTCGTGTGCCCCAACCGGCGCGAAGCCGAGGACCTCGTCGGCCACGAGTTCCACGACGACGAGGACGTCGTCGACGCCACCGCGAGGATCTGCGACATGGGCGCGCGCAACGTGATCATCAAGACGGAGCACGGCTGCGTGGCTCGCTTCCACGTCGGCCGCCGTCAGCGCGTATTCCGCGGCAGCATCACTCCGGTCGAGCCCGTGGTGAGCACCGTGGGCTCGGGCGACGCCTTCCTTGCGGGGTTCGTGGGCGCGCGCTTCCGCAAGCTCGACCTCGTCGAGTGCATCCGCCACGGGCTCGCCGCCGGCGCCGCCAACACCCTCCGCTACGGCGCCGGGGTCCTCGACGCCGACGACGTGCGCCGCCTGCTCGACGACGCCGAGGCGGTCGAGCTCGAGCGTACCGCCGGGGGCGTCTCCTAAAGCACCGCCCGCCGCCTGTCGATAGGCCCCTCAGGGGAGGCGGCACATCCGCCGGCCGCCCCGGCTCGCCGCCAGGGAGGGGTCGGTCATCGAACAGCTCGCGGACACCGTCCTGAGGCACGTGCAGACCGCGGCCTTGGCCGTGGACGAGGACGGCCGGGTGGGCGTCTACAACCCGGCCGCGCAGCGCGTGCTCGAGGTGCCGGCGGGCGACGTGCTTGGCCGGCACATCGACGACCTCTGCACCGCGGCCCCCGCGCTCGCGGCGCTGGCACACGTCCTTCAGGCGGCGCGCCGCCGGCGCGAGGGCGCCATGCGGCGCCAGGTGCTCGTGCCCGGTGAGCACGGCGATCGCACCCTCGGCTACTCGGTGAGCATCCTCGGCGCGGGAGGCGCCGCGGCGCTGTTCTTCACCGACCTCACCGACGCACTGGCCGCCGAGCGGCGCGCCGCTGAGGCTCAGCGCTTCGCGGAGGTGGGGCGCATCGCCGGAGCCATGGCGCACGAGCTGAAGACGCCGCTCGCCACCGTGGAGTTGTACGCGACGCTGCTGCGCCGGGCGCTGGCCGAGGGCGACCCGGGCGTGAAGCATCTCGACGTGATCGGGAGCCAGACCAGGCTCTGCCTGGAGCGGCTCCAGGCGATCCTCCACACCATCAATCCTGACGCCGCGCGGGCGGCGGGGATGACGCTGACGCCGGTATCGCCGCTGGTGCGCGCGGCGGTCGCCGACCAGCGCCGCCGCAACGGCGGGGCGCGGCTCTCCCTGCGCGTCACCGCCAACGGCGCCCGGGTGGGGCTCGCCGAGAGCGACCTGCGCTCGGTCGTCACCAATCTCGTGGTCAACGCCCTCGAAGTGACCGCCGGGAAGGGGCCCGTGGACGTGCGCTTGGACGACGACGGCGACAGGGTGCGCCTGCGGGTAGCCGACAGGGGCCCCGGCCTGCCGGACGCGGACGTGTTCGCCGCCTTCTTCACCACGAAGGCGAGCGGCACCGGTCTTGGGCTCTGGCTCGTGCGCCGCCTCGTGGAGGACGCGGGCGGCGAGATCTCGGCCCGCTCGCGGCGTGGAGGCGGCGCGCTGTTCGAAGTCGACCTGCCGGTACCGCGGCAGGAGCGGCTGGCCGGCGCGGACCTGCTCGTCGTCGAGGACGACGAGGCCCTCCGCGGCGCCCTCGTGGCCGCGCTCGAGGACCGCGGCGCCCGGGTCACGGCCGTGCGCAGCGCGGATGCTCTGGCTGGGACGGAGGGGCGCTGGGATTGCGCCCTCCTCGACTATCACTTGCCCGGCATGACCGGTGTGGAACTGGCGTCGGCACTGCCGGGCGACGTCCCCGTGCTGCTGATGAGCGGCGATCCCGCGGCCGGGTGCGCGCTCGTCGGCCTGCGCGGGCGCCGGGCCTGGTACCTGCCGAAGCCGTTCCCCGCCGGCACCTGCCTCGACCTCGTCTCCTTGCTGGTGAGGGCGTCGTGAGCGTCAGGGGACGGCTGATCCTTGCCGACGATCACGCGCTCTTCCGCGAGGGCCTGCGTCAGCTCCTGGAGGCGGAGGGCTACGCGATCGCCGCCGAAGCCGCCTCCGGCCAGGAGGCGCTGAGCGCCGTGGCGACCCATCCCGGCTGCGTGCTCCTGCTCGACATCGGCATGCCGGGCACGAACGGGCTCGAGGTGGCGCGCCGCCTTTGCGAGCGCGGCGACGACGTCAAGGTGGTCGTGCTGAGCGCCCGCGAGGACCGGGACGCGCTGTTCAGCGCGATCTCCGCCGGGGCGCGCGGCTACGTCGCCAAGGACGCCGGACCGGACCAGCTCTTCGCCGCCATCGACCTCGTGATCAAGGGCGGCACCGTGCTCAGCGCCGGCGTCGCCGCCAATCTCGGCGAGGGCATACGCCAGCTCGACTACGTCCCCGGCGCCTACGAGCAGCGCCGCCTCGAGCTCACCGACCGCGAGCTCGAGATCCTCCGGCTACTCGCGACTCCCCGCTCAGCGGCGCAGATCGCCACTGAGCTGTATCTCAGCAAGAAGACGGTGCAGAACCACGTCTCCGCGATCTATCGCAAGCTTGGCGTGGGCAGCCGCTCCGAGGCCATCCTCAGGGGCATGGAGCTGCACCTCATCGACTCTCGGGTCTAGGGTCGGCACATCCCCAGGCCCCATCCCCGCGGTTCGGGAAGCCTTCCCTATCGCGCGCGGGAAGCCGCTCGACGATGCTCTGGGAGAAGGACGAGACCGCGGCGGGCCGTGCGCACACGCTGCCGGGGCGCTGGTCCAGGCCCACCGGCGGCCCGCCGGGCTCTCCTCCGCGATCGGCCCCTCACAAGGAGGCGTACAAGCAGCCACGCACGACTTCCTTCTGCCTTGCCTGGCCGTTTGGGGCGGGCGCCGGTGCTGCGCCGCACCGCGCCCGCCCCGGCCACGTACGCGCCCGAACGCGTCCCGCTTCGGGCGCCCCCACGGCACGGGACGATCGTGGAGCAGCGCAGCCGAGGGCTGGTCCGCCGTCCCGCCGAGCGGTCAAGCGGGCGACGGGACGCCTGCGGCTCCGCTTCGCGCAGGACGGCTGAGGCGCCCGGCGGGCGGCCGGCGCCGTGTTGATTCGCCCGGTGCCAGTTGGTACAGTCGTGGCACGTTGACGCGAGAGACATCCAGCTCACACATAGGTACAGCACAGAGCTCAGAGACCCCGGCACGTCGGTGCTCGGGTCTTTTGTTTAACCTGGTCTGCGCGCCCCCGAGGAGGACGGCATGGAAGTAGAGATCGGCCGCGGCAAGAAGGGTCGCCGGGCCTACGGCTTCGACGACATCGCCATCGTGCCCAGCCGTCGCACGCGCGACGCGGAAGACGTCGATATCACCTGGAAGCTCGGGCCGCACACGCTCGAGATCCCCTGTCTTGCCTCGGCCATGGACGGCGTGGTCGACCCCCGGTTCGCCGTCACCATGGGCAAGCTGGGCGGGCTCGCCGTCCTCAATCTCGAGGGCGTGCAGACGCGCTACGAGAACGCCGACGAGCAGCTCGACCGCATCGCCGCGCTGCCCAACGAGACGGCGACGCGGACGCTGCAGGAGATCTACCGGGAACCCGTCAAGGCCGAGCTCGTCGCAAAGCGCGTGAAGGAGATCAAGGACGGCGGCGTGCTGGCGGCGGCGTCGCTCACGCCGCAGCGCGTCGAGGAGTACCACAGGGTCGCGCTCGAGGCCGGTCTCGACGTGCTCATCATCCAGGGCACGGTCGTCTCGGCCGAACACGTGAGCACCAGGGTCGTACCGCTCGACCTCAAGAAGTTCATCGCCGAGTGCCCGGTGCCGGTGATCGTGGGCGGCGTGGCCAGCTACGCCACCACGCTGCACCTCATGCGCACCGGCGCCGTCGGCGTGCTCGTCGGCGTCGGCCCGGGCCACGCCTGCACCACGCGCGGCGTGCTCGGCATCGGCGTGCCGCAGGCGACGGCCATCGCCGACGCCGCCGCGGCGCGCGTGCAGCACCTGCTCGAGACGGGCCAGTACTGCAACGTGATCGCCGACGGCGGCATGCGCACCGGCGGCGACGTGAGCAAGGCGATAGCCCTCGGCGCCGACGCCGTCATGATCGGCTCGCCGCTGGCCGCGGCCAGCGAGGCCCCCGGCCGCGGCTACCACTGGGGCATGGCGACCTTCCACCCCGAGCTGCCGCGCGGCACGCGCGTCAAGGCGGGCCAGAAGGGCACCCTGCAGGAGATCCTCCTCGGCCCCGCGCACGAGAACGACGGCACCCGCAACCTCTTCGGCGCCCTGCGGACGAGCATGGCGACGTGCGGCTACGAGACCCTGACCTCGTTCCAGAAGGCCGAAGTGATGGTCGCGCCGGCCCTCATGACCGAGGGCAAGAAGCTGCAGAAGGAGCAGGATGTCGGCATGGGCTGACGCGCTGGCGCGCGTCGGCCCCGAGAGACACATGAGGCCGCCGTAGGGCAGCCTCATCTCGCCGGCATGGGCTGAGCCCGGCGCGGAGCGCGTGCGGGCGTTGACACATCGAGAGAGGGAGGCCAGGTGGCGCAGGGCACGCCGGCAGTGAAGGGGTTCGACACCGTCCTGGTGCTCGACTACGGGGCGCAGTACGGCCAGCTCATCGCGCGGCGCGTGCGCGAGTGCCGTGTGTACTCCGAGCTCATCCCGCACGACGCGCCCATCGAGCGCATCAAGGCCTTCGACCCCAAGGGCATCATCCTCTCCGGCGGCCCCATGAGCGTCTACGTCGAGGACGCCCCCAGGGTGAATCCCGAGCTCTTCGCGCTCGGGGTGCCGGTGCTCGGCATCTGCTACGGCGCCCAGGGCATCGCCCTCGAGCTCGGCGGCACGGTTGCGCGCACCGGCCTCAGCGAGTTCGGCAAGACCACGCTCAACGTGCTCAAGCCGGGCCTCATCCTCGAGAGCCTGCGGAAGGAAGAGCAGTGCTGGATGAGCCACCGCGACAGCATCACCGAGCCGCCGCCCGGCTTCGAGGTGCTGGCGGCCAGCGGCGGTGCGCCGGTGGCCGCCATGGAGGACCGCGCGCGGGGGTTCTACGCGGTCCAGTTCCACCCCGAGGTCGTGCACACGCCCAAGGGCATGGAGGTGCTGCGCAGCTTCCTCTACAAGGCCTGCGGCTGCGCACCCACGTTCACGCCCGCGTCGATCATCGAGGAGTCCATCAAGAAGATCCGCGCCCAGGTGGGTCAGAACAAGGCGATACTGGGCCTCTCCGGCGGGGTCGACTCGTCCGTGGCCGCGCTGCTCATGCACAAGGCCATCGGCGACCGCCTCACCTGCGTGTTCGTCGACCAGGGCATGATGCGCATGCGCGAGGCCGACCGGGTGGTCGAGACCTTCTCCGGCACGTTCGGCATCCCCCTCGTGGCGGTGGACGCGAGCGACCGCTTTCTCGACAAGCTCAAGGGCGTCACAGAACCGGAGCGCAAGCGCAAGATCATCGGCGAGGAGTTCATCCGCTGCTTCGAAGAAGAGGCGCGCAAGCTCACCGACGCCAGGTTCCTCGTGCAGGGCACCCTGTACTCGGACGTGATCGAGAGCGGCACCCGCCAGGCCGCCAAGATCAAGAGCCACCACAACGTCGGCGGCCTGCCCGAGAAGATGGACTTCGAGCTGGTCGAGCCGCTGCGCTGGCTCTTCAAGGACGAAGTCCGCGCCGTGGGTGAGGAGCTCGGGCTGCCGGAACACATCGTCTGGCGGCAGCCCTTCCCGGGCCCCGGCCTCGCCATCCGCATCATCGGCGAGATCGACCGCGAGCGCGTCGACGTGCTGCAGCGCGCCGACGCGATCGTCCAGGAGGAGATCCGCAGGGCAGGCCTGTACCGCGAGCTCTGGCAGTGCTTCGCCATCCTCCCGGTCATCCGCAGCGTCGGCGTGCAAGGCGACGAGCGCACGTACGGATACCCGATCGCGATCCGCGCCGTCACCAGCGAGGACGCCATGACCGCCGACTGGGCACGCCTGCCCTACGACCTGCTCGAGACGCTCGCCTCGCGCATCATCAACGAGGTGCCCGAGGTCAATCGCGTGGTCTACGACATCTCGAGCAAGCCGCCGAGCACCATCGAGTGGGAATAGGGCGGCGGTCCCAGCATCGACGCGAGGCCGAGCTCCGCTGCGACCCGCCGCCGGCGGCCGGGTCGCGCAGACGCGCCGGCCGGGTATCATCGATCCATGAGATTCCCGCGACTCGTCCTCTTGTTCCTCGGGCTCAGCTGGGTGTTCGTCATCCTGTATCCGAACCCGGCTGTGCTGGTGCGCAGCATCCGCAACACCGTGCACCCCAACATCGACCCGCAGGCCGTGCAGGCGATCGCCCGCAAGCTGCCCAACGACCCGCGCGCCATCGAGGCCTACGTGCTCGACCGGCAGGTGCCCTACGCCTACGACTGGCAGACGGCCGGCGTTCCCTGGTACTTCCCGACCACGCGCGAGGCGCTGCGCATGCACTACGGCGACTGCGAGAGCCGGGCGGTCGTGCTCGCCAGCATCCTGACGGCCAAGGGCATCCCCAACCACCTCTACATGTCCCTGAACCACATCTGGGTGGACTACCCGGGCAAGCAGGCGAACGCGCTCGAGAACCCGGGGGTGGAGCTGGCCGGAAGCCGCAACGGCCACTGGTTCTTCCACTGGCCGGCGGTCGTGAACCTGCGCCAGGAGATCGCCGACCAGGTGGCGATGTACTGGACCCCGGCGCCTCCGTCGCGCGTCGCCCTGCTCGGGATCGGGCTCCTGCTGATCGCGCTGTGGAACGTGCTCGCCGCCGTCGGCGCGGGACGCGGGCTGCGGCGGCGGCCGGTGCCGGGCGCGGAGCTGCCCACCGGTGCGCCGGGAGCGACCGGCCGGGGGGCGGGGAACTGGCGCCGGCGGCGGCGCGCCCCCGGTGGCGGCTTGGCCGTGCGCCCGCAGCGGGTGTAGCCTCAGCCGGCACGCTCTGACCCCGACGAACGGAGCCCGATGACGATGAGCGCCAACCACCGGCTGGCCGCCGTGGCGCGGCGCATCGTGCGCCAGTGCGCCGGCGTGCGCGCGGCGGAGAGCGTCTACATCGAGGGCCGCGCCGACTCCATCGAGTATCTCGAGCTGCTCGCGTTCGAGTGCGAGCTCGTCGGCGCCTTGCCGCTCGTGGTCGTCCAGAGCGACGAGGCGCGGCATCGCCGCCTCATCGAGTTGCCGGCCGAGCAGCTCGAGACGAAGTCGCGCTCGTGGATCGAGGCGGTGAAGGCCGCCGACGTGGTGTTCACCATGCGCCTCGAGGACGGCAAGCCGGAGCTGTACGCGGACGTCCCGGCCGCGCAGCGCGGCGCCGAGGGGCGCGGCCGCAAGCTTCTTGCCGACCACATCTACGACGGTACGCGGCGCTGGATCGGCAGCGACTATCCCACCCGCGAGCAGGCGGCCACCTTCGGCCTCGCCGCCGACGCCTTCGACGAGCTGTTCTGGCGCGCCCTGGACCTCGACTACGAGGTGCTCGCCGAGCGCGCCGCCCGGGTCGCGGCCGTGCTCGACGGCGCCCAGAGCGTGCGCATCACCTCGCCCAAGGGCACGGATGTGACGATGGGCATCGCCGGGCGTCCCCTCGACCTCGACGTCGGGGTCGTGAGCAAGGAGGCGCCGTTCAGCAACCTCCCCGCCGGCGAGGTCTGCCTGGCGCCGCTGGAGGAGTCGGTGAGCGGCACGGTGGTCTTCGACGTGGCCTTCTGGGACGGCGAGTGGGTGGAGGACCTCGAGGTCGCGTTCGAGCGCGGCGTCGCCCACGGCGTCCGGGCCGCGCGCGGCCTGGACAAGTTCACCCAGACGATCGCCAACGCGCGCGGCGGCAACGTGATCGGGGAGCTGGGCATCGGCCTCAACCACGAGGTCTCCGCGCCCAGCGGCTACATGCTCCTCGATGAGAAGATGCTCGGCACAATTCACATCGCCGTGGGCGACAACCTCATGCTCGGCGGCGTGAACGACTCGAGTCTGCACTGGGACCTGCTGGTGATGGAACCCACCGTGACCGTCGACGGCGCGCCGCTCCTCAGCGGCGGCGACCTCGTCGTATGAAGGAGAGGCGATGAAGACGATCGACCTGCGCAGCGACACCGTGACCCGGCCTACGCCAGAGATGCGCCGGGTGATGGCCGAGGCCGAGGTCGGCGACGACGTCCTCGGCGACGACCCCACGGTCATCAGGTTGCAGGAGTACGCGGCCGGCCTGCTCGGCAAGGAGGCCGGCCTCTACTTCCCGTCGGGCACGATGTGCAACCAGGCGGCGATCCGCGCCCTCACGCGGCGTGGCGACGAGGCCTTCCTGCACGCCCAGGCGCACATCATGTTCTACGAGCAGGGCGCCGCGTCCGCGCTCAGCCAGGTGCAGCTGCGCGTGTTCGACTCGCCCGACGGCACGCTCGACCTCGAGAAGATGGAGGAGTACGTGCACACCGACGCCGACGTGCACCACGCGCCGACGCGCCTCGTCTGCCTCGAGAACACGCACAACCACTGCGGCGGCGTGATCCTGCCGCTGGCGCACATCCGCGAGGTGCGCGAGTTCTGCGACCGGCACGACCTCAGGCTCCACCTCGACGGCGCGCGTCTGGGCAACGCCGCCGCCGCGACGGGCATCTCGCTGGCCGAGTACGGCTCGTTCTTCGACACGGTGAGCATCTGCCTCTCCAAGGGCCTCGGGGCACCCGTGGGCTCGGTGCTGCTCGCCGACGCCGGGACGATCCGCCTGGCGCAGCGTGCCCGCAAGGTGTTCGGCGGCGGCATGAGGCAGGCGGGCATCGTCGCCGCCGCCGGTCTCTACGCGCTGCAGCACAACCTGTCTCGCCTCGCTGACGACCACAGGCGTGCGCTGGTGCTGGCCCAGGGCCTCGCCGAGCTGCCCGGCCTTGAGGTCGACCTGGGAAAGGTGCAGACCAACATGGTCTTCGTCGGTACGCGGCAGACCGGCCGGCCGGCCGCCGAGCTCATGGAACGCCTCGGCGCGCAGGGCGTGCTTGCCCTCGACGAGGCCCCGTGGTCGCTGCGTTTCGTCACGCACCTCGACGTCGACGACGAGGACATCGCGGCCGCCGTGGTCGGCATGCGGAGCGCCTTGGGCGTGGGCTGAAGGGGCGCGGCCGTGAGGCGCAACCCGCACGCGGGCCGCCGGCGCAGCGACGGCGTCCACTTCCGCGTGCTCACCGACGACGACCTCGCGGACATCCATCTCGGCACCCTCGAGGTCCTGGAGCGTACCGGCGCCCTTGTCGAGGACGAGGAGGCCCGCGAGGACTGGCGGGCGACGGGCTCCAGCACGATCCAGGAACGCGCCCTCCTGAAGGCGTGAGAGATCCTTGGCGCGCACGTGCCGGACCCGCTGCCCGACGGCGCCGGCGAGGAGCTGAGGCAGATCATCCGCTCCGCCGAGCGTGAGCTGGGGGTGGGCTGAAGGAGCGCAGAGAGCTCGGCCCGGGCGCGGGATCCTGCGGCCCCGCCCGGGCCCGGGCCGTCCCGCCCGTCGGCGCGCCTGAGGACCGGCGCAGTCAGGCGCGGGCGAGGGCCTCGCGCAGCGTGCGCCCGAGCCTGGCCGCGCCCTCGCGCAGCTCGTCGGGCCCGTACATGCTGAACCCGAGGCGGATGCCGCGGTCGGCCCCGGCCAGCGAGTAGCGCACGCCGTCGGTGAAACCGACGCCGGCCGCCTGACCGGCGGCCACGAGGTCGCCCGCCGCGAGACCCGGCGGCAGGGTGACGAGCACGAAGAGGCCGCCCTCCGGCCGGCGTACCTCGCACCCCGCGGGCAGGTGCTCGCGAAGGCCTTCCACGAGCGCGTCCCGCCGCAGGCGGTAGTGCGCGCGCAGGCTCTCGACGTTGGCGTCGTACACGCCCTCGAGAAGGAGGCGTGCGCAGATGCAGGCGCTGAACTGGCTCATGCAGCCGGCGCTGTCCAGGACGCCGCGCTCGCTGAACTCGCGGACGCGCGCCGGTCCGGCGGTGAGCCAGCCGCAGCGCAGGCCCGGGGACAACGTCTTGGAGAACGAGCCGAGCCGCAGGACGCGCTCGCCGGCGCCTTCCACCTCGGCGGCCATGCGC
The DNA here is from genome assembly GCA_963709845.1 of uncultured Thermoleophilia bacterium. GTDB lineage: Bacteria > Actinomycetota > Thermoleophilia > UBA2241 > UBA2241 > CAIXSE01. The sequence goes on along the minus strand of CAVPXV010000006.1, from coordinate 217,898 downwards.
CACAGCGACGGGGGCGACGGTCGGTCGTACCAGAGCTCGCGGTAGGCGTCGTCCTCCACCACGAGGAGGTCCTCCTCCACGCACAGCTCGACCAGGCGCCGGCGCCGCGCGTCGGAGAGGCAGGTCCCGGTGGGGTTGTGGTAGGTGGGCACGGTGTAGACCATCCGCGGCCGGCGCCCCTGCGTGCGCGTGCGTGCCACCGCCGCGGCGAGGGCGTCCACGTCGAGCCCGTGCTCGTCGAGAGGCACGCCGACGAGTTCGAGCGAGAGATCGCGCGCCATGCGGATGGCCAGGCTGAAGCCGGGGTCCTCCATGAACACCACGTCGCCCGGGCGCACGAGGTGGGAGAAGAGCAGCTGGATGGAGGGGGACACGCCGTTGGTGATCGCCACTTGCGGCACGTCGACCGTGGCGTCCTCGGCGGCCGCGACGCGCTGCGCGAGCGCGGCGCGCAGGGCCAGGGGCCCCTCGTTGACGCCGTAGTTCAGGGCGGCCGCGCCGATCGCCTCGGTCACCCACAGGGCGGCGTCGCGGATCGCGGCCGTCGGGATCAGGGCGGGGTCCGGGTCGCCCCAGCGGAGCTCGATGATCCCGGGGCGCATCTCCGCCTGAGGTTCGAGGATGAAGGGCATACCGGCGGCCTCCGTTGTCCCACCGTTTTCGCGCGACGCCTCGCCGCGAAGGCTCATTCTACGCTTCCCCGGACCCTGTGATGGGGTTGCTCAGGAGCCCCACGCCCTCGACCTCCACCTCGACCACGTCGCCGGGACGCAGCGAGATCCTGGGCGAGCGGAACAGGCCCACACCGGCCGGGGTCCCGGTGAGGACGACGTCGCCGGGCAGCAGGGTGAGCGCATGGGAGACGAACGACACGAGGTCGCGCACGCCGAAGATGAGCCGGCTGGTGCGGGAGTCCTGCAGGGTGGCGCCGTTGAGGCGTTGCACGACGCGCAGGTCGCCCGCCTCCCCGAGCTCCTCCACGGGCACGATGCCGGGCCCGACCGGGCAGAACGAGTCGTGGCTCTTGCCACGAAACCACTGGCCGTCCCCGAACTGCTCGTCGCGGGCGCTGACGTCGTCGGCGCAGATGTAGCCGTGCACGACGTCCAGCGCGTCGTCGACGGGCACGTCGCACGCCTCGCGCGCGATGACGACGGCCAGCTCCGCCTCGGCGTCGACGTGACCGATGCCGCGCGGCAGGAGCACGGGGTCGCCGTCGCCGCACAGCGCGTTCGCGAACTTGGCGAACAGGATGGGCTGCGTCGGCAGGGCCGCGCCGCCTTCCTCGGCGTGGTCGCGGTAGTTGAGGCCGACGCACACGATCTTCGGCTCGGTGCGGCCGAAGCGCGTGCGCCAGTCGGTGCGCCAGTCGTACATCGTCGTCCTCCCTTCAGGCACCGGCGGCCGCAGCCTGCCCCTCCCTCGGCGCTTCCTGATCGGCGGCGGGCCGGGAGGCGCGTAGCGGGCGGCCAACGGCGAATCCGGCCGCACGTCCGCGCCGCTCGCAGCCGAGGCCCAGCGCGCCCCCGTCGTCAGCCGGTCAGGGGTGGCTGCGGCGCTTGCGGTCGGGGTGCTCGCCGCACCAGTCGTCCAGCTCCGTGACCGGGAACGTGCGCGGGTGGAGTGGCGGCAGCTTGCGGCACTCGCCTTTCTCGTTCGGCGTGCGTATCTCCGTCTGCGACTCGTCATCGGGAGTCGCGCCGTACTCCACGCGGTCGGGGAAGCGCGACCACCAGGGGCAGGTCGCACAGGTCGCGTCGTTCATGCGGCTCCTTTCCAGACAGGCTCAGTCCATGGTACACGGGCGCGCACGCCCACGTCCGCGCCCGTGCGGCTCACAGCGCGCCTGACCGGTATCTCTCGATCGCCGCGTCGACAAGCCTGTCGGCTTCCTCCGGCAGCGGCTCGGATATCATTCTGACAGACCTTTCGAGCCGCAGATGCCTCAGCTACCATGACCGGCACTTGACAGAGTCACGGCATCACCAGGCTGTATCCACCCAGGTGGTAGCGGAGGAGAGAGCGACCGCGGTCCCGTGTCGCAAGGAGGAGCCATGGCAGAATCGCCGCAGAGTCAGCTGGCACATACTCTCGAGAAGGACTTTCTCGATCACCTCTGGCCGCCCTTCACCCAGATGCAGGGCCTCAAGCCCGTGATCATGGAGCGGGCCGAGGGCGCCGTCGTCTACGACACCGAGGGCAACGAGTACATCGACGCCTTCGCCAGCCTCTGGACGGTGAACGTCGGCCACGGCCGCACGGAGATCTACGACGCCATCAACGCGCAGATGGAGAAGCTCTCCATCTACCACATCTTCCAGATCGCCAACGAGCCCACGATCAAGCTCGCCGCCAAGGTCGCCGGCCTCATGCCGGGCGACCTCAATCACGTCTTCTTCACGCTCGGCGGCGGCGAGTCGGTGGAGACTGCCGTGAAGATGGCGCGCCAGTACCATCGCAATCGCGGCAAGGGCACCAAGTACATGGTCCTCTTCCGCGACCGCTCCTACCACGGCACGACGATGACCAGCACCAGCGCCCAGGGCCTCTCGGTGAACCGCCACAAGTTCGAGCCGCTGCTGCCCGGCTTCATCAAGGTGGGGGCGCCCTACTGCTATCGCTGCGCCTGGAACAAGACCTACGGCGAGGACTGCCAGATGGAGTGCGCCAAAGTGGTGGAGCAGGAGATCGCCTTCTACGGCGCCGAGAACGTCGGCACCATGCTCGGCGAGACGCTGATCGGCACCGGCGGCGTGATCCCGCCGGTGCCGGAGTACTGGCCCATGGTGTGCGAGACCTGCAAGGCCAACGACGTGCTCGTCATCAACGACGAGGTCATCACCGGCTTCGGGCGCAGCGGCACCTGGTTCGGCTTCCAGCAGTTCGGCTCGGACCCGGACCTCATCACCCTCGCCAAGGGCCTCTCGTCGGGCTACCTGCCGCTGGGCGCCGTGGGCGCCAGAGACCACGTCTACGACGCCTTCCTCGGCGGGCCGGGCGAGGCCTTCATGAGCGGCGCCACCTACAACGGGCATCCGCTGTGCTCCGCCGCCGGCCTCGCCAACCTCGCCATCATCGAGCGCGAGCACCTGGTGGAGCGCTGCGCCGAGGTCGGGGCCTACATGCAGGAGGGCCTCAAGACGCTGCTCAGCCACCCCATCGTCGGCGACGTGCGCGGCGTCGGCCTGGTCGCCGGCATCGAGTACGTGCAGGACAAGGCGAGCCGCGAGTGGTTCCCCCCCGCGGTCGGCGCCGCAGCCAAGGTCCGCGACGAGGCGTTCAAGCGCGGCGTCTTCGTGCGCCTGCTCGGCGGCGGCAACTGTCACGCGGTCGCGCCGCCGTTCATCATCAGCAAGGAGCAGATCGACACCGTGGTCGGCGTCCTCGACGAGTCGATCGGCGTCGTCGAGAAGCGGCTCGGCTACTAAAGGGCCATCCGCCAGAACCACAGCATGATGCTGGCGCCCACGGCTCGCTCAGGCGTCCTCGTGGGCAACCCGGGGCGCGAGGTCATCGACGAGGCCGGCGGGGTCATCGGCATCGACTTCATCCTCAACGTCGTGCTCGACGAGCACCGGCGTGTGATCGGCGCGGTGGCCGGCGACGGCGGCCACAAGGCGGCGGCCATCGCCGGCCTGCTCGCGCGCGCCGACGTGTACGTCGTCTCCGAGTTCCCCGACGACGTCGTGCGCGGCATGTGCATGACGCCGTTCGCGACGCTGGGAGAGGCGCTCGGGACGGCGCTGGCGCGCGCGGGCGCAGATGCGCGCGTGCTCGTCGTGCCGCACGGCAATCGCGTGCGCGCGGTGCCCGCCGTGTGACGCGTCCCGGCCGGCGCGCGCCAGACCAACGGCGAAGGGCGGGCGGGGCGGTCCTTGGACCGCCCCGCCCGCCCTTCTCTTGTGCCCGCCGGCGCGCGAGAGGCGGGGGAGCCCCGGGCGCCGGCGGGCCGCCGTCTGACGGTGCCTCGCGGATCGCCCGCTACTTCGCGGCGACCGCCTCGGCCGGCGCCGTCGTCTCCGTGACGGGCGCGCTGCCGGGGCGCACCGCCATGTTGCGATAGACCTGCTCCATGTCTTCGGGCGTGAACTTGCGCGGGTTGTTGGCCCACAGGCGGGCCTGAGTCTTGGCGCCCTCGACGAGGTCGGGGATGGCCGACTCGGGGATGCCGACGTCGCTCAGGTACTGCGGCACGTCGAGGTCGTCGGCGAGCTGGCGCAGCGCCGCGACGGTCTTCTCGGCCGCCTCGCGGTCGGAGAGCCCGACCATGTTCTCGCCCATGGCCTCGCCGAACTGCTTGAACCAGCGCAGGCAGGCCAGCATGTTGTACTCCATGGCCCAGGGCAGAACCATGGTGTTGGCGACCCCGTGGGGCACGTGGAACATGCCGCCGATGGGATACGACAGCGCGTGCACGGCGCCCACGCCGGCGTTGCCGAAGGCGATACCGCCCATCATCGAGCCCATGGCCATGTTGTCGCGGGCCCACATGTTGCTGCCGTCGTACACGGCCGTCCGGATGCTCTGGCTGATGAGCTTGATGCCCTCGTAGGCGAGCGAGTCGGTGTGCATGGTGGCGTTCACCGAGATGTAGGCCTCGATGTTGTGGATGAGGGCGTCCATGCCGGAGGCGGCGGTGACGTTGGGCGGGCAGCTCGCCGTGAGCGTCGGGTCGATGAGCGCGACGTTGGGCATCAGGTAGGGGCTCACGAGGCCCTGCTTCACGTTGAGCTTCTCGTTGGCGAAGATGGCGATCGCGGTGCACTCCGAGCCGGTGCCCGCGGTCGTGGGGATGGCGATGATCGGCAGGCCCTTGCGCGGCACCATGTCGATGCCGACGTAGTCGTAGACCGTGTCGCCGGTGTGCGGCAACACGGCGGCGGCCTTGGCGACGTCGATGGGCGAGCCGCCGCCGAAGCCCACGATGAGGTCGTAACCGCCCTCTTCCACGATGCGCACGATCTCCTCGATGGTGCTCATCGGGGGCTCGGGGACGGTCTTGTCGTAGAAGGCCACCTCGAGACCGGCCTCGCGCAGCGGTGTCTCCACGTCGATGCACATACCGCAGTCGCTCACGCCCTGGTCGGTGATCACGAGCGCCCTGGTGCCGTTGAGCTTCTTGGCCTCGATGCCGAGTTGTTCGACCGCCCCGATGCCGGTGATGAGCGTCTTGGGCTGCCGGTGGATGCGCATCTTGCGCTCGACACGGCGCCTCTCGACCTGCTGACCGCCCATGGCGGACGAGAAGACCCGAGGTTCCGGTTCGTTGTGCACGTGGTCCATGGCTTCTGCTCCTCTGTGGTTGCTCCTAGCGAAGGCGGCCGCCGCCGTAGAGGGCGGCGGCCTCCTCGCGGATCTGCTCGCGGAAGGCGGGATCGGCGATGCCGAGCAGCGCCCCGGCGCGCTCGCGCAGGCCCTTGCCGCGCAGGTGCGCGACGCCGTGCTCGGTGACGACGTAGTCCACGTCGGCGCGCATCGTGGTGACCGCGGTGCCGGTGGCGAGCCCCGCGACGATGCGCGACACGCTGCCCTTCCTGGCCGTGGACGGAAGGGCGATGATCGCCTTGCCGTCGCGGCTGCGCGCGGCGCCGCGCACGAAGTCGACCTGGCCGCCGATGCCCGTGAACTGCGCCGGACCCATCGCGTCGGCCACGACCTGGCCCATCAGGTCGATCTGGATGGCGGAGTTGATGGCCACGACCCTGTCGTTCTGGCCGATCACGTAAGGGTCGTTGACGAAGTTCACCGGGTACATGTTGACCGCCGGGTTGTCGTCGACGAAGTCGTACAGGCGACGCGTGCCCATGAGGAACGTCGCCGTCATCTTGTCGCGGTTCACCGCTTTGTTGTGGTTGGTGATGACGCCCTCGTTGTAGAGGTCGACGACGCCCTCACTGAACATCTCGGTGTGGATGCCGAGGTCGTTCTTCTCGTGCAGGAAGGCGAGCACCGCGTCGGGGATGCCGCCGATGCCGAGCTGCAGGCAGGCGCCGTCGTCGATAAGGCCGGCGATGTGGCGGCCGATGGCCTCCTCGACGGGGCCGATGTGCGGCGGCTGCAGCTCGATGATGTCCTGGTCCGCCTCCACGACGATGTCGATCTCGGAGACGTGGATGAACGAGTCGCCGTGCGTGCGCGGCATCCGCGGGTTGACCTGCGCCACGACCGTCCCGGCGACCTCGGCGGCGGGCTTGGTGTAGTCCACGGAGATCCCGAACGAGCAGAACCCGTGCTTGTCCGGCGGCGAGACGTGGATGAGCACGACGTCGGGCGGCAGGTAACCCTCGCAGAAGAGCTTGGGGATCTCGTGGAAGAAGACCGGGACGTAGTCGCCGCGGCCGTCCTTGACGGCGTCGCGCGTGCTGGCCCCGACGAACAGGGACTTGTGGAAGAAGGCGCCGGCGTACTCGGGCCGGGCGTACTCGCCCTTGCCCATCGCGACCATGTGGTTGATCTCGACGCGCTCGAGCTCCCCGGCGCGGGCCACGAGCGCGTCTACCAGCTCGAGCGGCTCGCCGCAGGCGTGCGCGAACACGACCCGGTCGCCCGACTTGACGCACTTCATCGCCTCGGCGGCCGAGACGCGCTTGCGGTCGTAGTCCGCTCTCCACTCCATCCCGTCACTCCTTGAGCTTGCGCGTGACCGCGGCCGCGAGCCCGGCCGCGGGTGTGGGGACGCCGTCCACGAGCTCGCCGGCGACGACGACCGTGACGCGCTCGTCGCCGCGCGGCGCGTCCCCGGCCGGCGACTCGCCGCGCGCGCCGGTCAGCTGGTGGTCCGAGGCGCAGGCGCGCGGGCAGCCGCTGAGGTGCACCACGGCCCCGGGGCGCACGTCGCGGACCGCCCGCGGGCAGGCCGGCGGCGACGGCGGCGCGGTCGATGTGCGGGTTGCAGCCGCCGCAGTAGACGACCGTCACGCGCTCCTCCCGCTCCTCGTCTCGCCCGGCGTCCACGGTCGTCAGTCGGCGTGCACCGCGGTCGGCACCTTGGCATTGTTCCGCCACGGCTTGCCGACGCCGGCCAGTGCTTTGGCCAGCTCCTTCTTGTGGTCGATGTTGGACTGGCGCGCGATCATGATGCGCTGCGCCTGCGGCGAGCCGGCGCCGTGCATGCTCTCTGTCCGGTACCCCACGGCGGCGGTGCCGAGCGTGAGGTTCTCCACGAGCCGCAGGATGCGCAGTCGGTCTATCACCGGTGTGTCGCACTGGCCGACGAGGAACTTCTCGACGATGGGGCCGATCTTCTCGTCGGCGAGGTCCTGGGCCGACGGCATGGTGACCATGAGGCCGCCGGCGATGTCCTCGGCGAGGCGCGCGATCTCGTAGGGGAAGCGCGTCACGTTCTGTTTGCAGACGTTGGCGAGCAGCATGTCGATCTGGAAGTTGCCGGCCGGCATCCTGACGCCCTCGTAGGAGCAAGCGAGGCCGCACGAGAAGAGCGTCTCGTTGAGGTGCGTCATCTCGATGAGCTTGTCCTTGATGTGGCTGGCCTTGGCCGCGCCGTTCATGTCCGCGGCTGTGGCGGCGGCGCCGATGAGCACGTCCCCGACGCCGACCTTGCAGCCGCCGTAGCTCTGGCGGTGGAAGCCGGCGAAGCGCTCGACGAGCGCCCCGCTGAACTCGATCTCGCCGCACATGAGACGTTCTCCCAGGGCACGAACACGTCGTCGAAGACCATGAGCGCTTCCTGGCCGCCGAAGTCGGCATTGCCGACGTCGAGCGTGTTGTCCTCGAGCTTGCGCGTGTCGCAGCTCTGGCGTCCGTAGATGTAGTACACCCCCTCGGCGTTGGCCGGGCAGGTGAAGCTCACGGCGAAGTCCTCGTCGCCCTCGCGCATGGCGACCGTGGGCATCACGATGATCTCGTGCGAGTTGCAGGCGCCGGTCTGATGCGCCTTGGCGCCGCGCACCACGATGCCGTCGTCCCGCTTCTCCACGACGTGCACGAACACGTCCGGATCGGGCTGCTGATGGGGAGCCAGGCCGCGGTCGCCCTTGGGGTCGGTCATGGCGCCGTCGGCGACGAGGTCGTTGTCCTGCAGGTACTGCACGTACTTCTTGAAACGCGCGTGATAGTCGGTGCCCTTGGCCTGGTCCATCTCGTAGGTGACCGAGTAGAGGGCGTTGATGGCGTCCATGCCGACGCAGCGCTGGAAGCACGAGCCGGTCTTCTGGCCCAGCAGGCGCTGCATCTTGACCTTCTTGGAGAGGTCGTCGGTGGACTGGTGGATGTGCGTGAAGCGGTTGACCTTCTGGCCGGTGAGGTGGCTCGTGGCGAGCATGAGGCCCTCGTACTCCGGCATGGCCGCCAGCTCGTAGGTCATGGCGATGCAGTTGATGCTGGGGCGGATGATGGGATGGTTGACGTAGTCGTCGATCTTCTCGCCGAAGAGGTAGATCTGCAGGTGCAGGTCGGCGAGGCTCTGGATGAACTCATCAGGCGTCCTGAGAGCCATGCGTGCACTCCTTCCCGGCGCCCTCCGCGGCGGGCGCTGCGCTGGCCTTCCGGGCGCGGGCGCGCGTTCACGGACGGGAGCGCTCGCGCATTGGTTCGGTGCGGCGGGGGCGGGGGTGTCGCGCTGTCCCATTGCCCTCTCGTGATTGACTATAGGAGGGGCGCGCCGTGTAGTCAATTTGTCGGGACGAGGGGCCAACGATGGCCACGTGACTTGTACTGCGTGTACAAGGACTGGCGTGTCCTGCAGGGGCCGGCCGGGGTTCGCGCCCGCCTCCTGGGTCGACTGGCGTGCGCCTCGTCGCCGCGGCTCCCAGTCGCGGCGATGCGCCATGGTGTACCAATTGGCCCAGAATCGGCGGGCAAGTTCGGCCCGGATGGCGAATGCGGCCGCCGGACACTCGGGCGTATACTGCGGGCGCCCCGTCTTGGCGCCGCTCCCGGCGCGCCCGCGGGGCGCAAGGAGCCCTGCAACGCCGACGTTCGCCGGCCTCGCGCCGCGCTTGCGGCCGCCGGCCCGAGAGGGGACTGGTAGTAGTTCCGAAGGCCCGGTGGGTCCGTCTCCCGCCGCCCCAGCTTCTTACCCACCCAACCCGTACCGCCAAGTGGAGGGCAATTCATGAGCAAGTTCGTCGACGAATTCATGGCCGGACTCAAGGCCAAGAACCCGGCAGAGGTCGAGTTCCACCAGGCGGCCCAGGAGGTCGCGGAGTCTCTCGAGGTCGTCCTCGAGAAGAACCCCGTCTATCGCAAGATGAAGGTGCTCGAGCGCATCGCCGAGCCGGATCGCGTCATCATGTTCCGCGTACCGTGGATCGACGACAAGGGCGAGGTCCAGGTCAACCGCGGCTTCCGCATCGAGATGAACAGCGCCATCGGCCCCTACAAGGGCGGCCTGCGCTTCCACCCGACGGTCTACCTCGGCCTCCTCAAGTTCCTCGCCTTCGAGCAGGTCTTCAAGAACTCCCTCACAACGCTCCCCATGGGCGGCGGCAAAGGCGGCTCGGACTTCGACCCCAAGGGCAAGAGCGACTTCGAGGTCATGAAGTTCTGCCAGTCGTTCATGACCGAGCTCCAGCGCCACATCGGCCAGTTCACCGACGTGCCCGCCGGCGACATCGGCGTCGGCGGTCGTGAGATCGGCTTCATGTTCGGCCAGTACAAGCGCGTCAAGAACGAGTTCGTCGGCGTGCTCACCGGCAAGGGCCTCAACTGGGGCGGCTCGCTCATCCGTCCCGAGGCCACCGGCTACGGGTCGGTGTACTTCGCCGCCGAGATGCTCACCACGCGTGGCGAGACGCTCGAGGGCAAGACCTGCCTCGTCAGCGGTACAGGCAACGTGGCCCAGTACACCATCGAGAAGATCCTCGACCTCGGCGGCAAGGCCGTGACCTGCAGCGACTCCGGCGGCTACATCTACGACGAAGCCGGCATCGACCGCGCCAAGCTCGCCTTCCTCATGGAGCTCAAGAACGTGAAGCGCGGCCGCGTGAGCGAGTACGCCGACAAGTTCCCCGGCGCGGTGTACACCCCGACCGACAAGGACAAGGACTTCAACCCGCTGTGGGACCACAAGGCCGACTGCGCCTTCCCGAGCGCGACGCAGAACGAGATCAACGCCATTGACGCGCAGAACCTGCTGAACAACGGCGTCTACGTGGTCAGCGAGGGCGCCAACATGCCGACCGTCCCTGAGGGCGTCGAGCTCTTCGTGGAGAAGGGCATCCTCTACGGTCCCGGCAAGGCCGCCAACGCCGGCGGCGTGGCCACCTCGGGGCTCGAGATGAGCCAGAACAGCCTGCGCCTCAGCTGGACGCGGGAAGAGGTGGACGCGCGTCTGCACGGCATCATGAAGGCCATCCACAAGCAGTGCGTGGACGCCGCCGCGGCCTATGGCGTCAAGGGCAACTACGTCGCCGGCGCCAACATCGCGGGCTTCCTCAAGGTCGCCGACTCGATGCTCGATCAGGGCATCGTCTGACGAGGCTCCTGTGGGCGGGCGGCGCGGCCCGGCGGACGACGCCGGCGCCGTCGCTATCGGCGGTCTCCGGGCCGCGCCCCCGTCGCATTCGGCAGGCTCGCGTCGAGCCTTCCGTGAGGGCGTTTGCAGGGCTTTCGCCCTCGGGTATGTACGACGCAGCGCAAGCACGGGCCAGGGATCACCTCCCACCGCAGCTCCCCTGACGGTGGGCTGAAAGGAGCGGCAAGCATGAAGAAGATCGAGTGCTACATCCAGCCGTACAACCTCGACATGGTCGCCGAGGCGCTGGCCGTGGAGGGCGTCGTCGGCATGTCGGTGGCCGAGGTCAAGGGCTTCGGCGTGCAGAAGGGCTTCACGCGCGGCGAGGACGTCAAGCCGGGCGAGTTCCGCTTCCACCCGAAGATGAAGGTCGAGATGGTCGTTCTGGAGGTCGATGTGGAGCGCATCGTCGAGGCCATCATCACCTCCCTCAAGAGCAACCAGATCGGCGAGGGCAAGATCTTCGTGCTGCCGATCGACGACGCCGTACGCACGCGCACCAACGAGCGCGGGGAAGACGCGATCAGGTAGTCGTCGGTGCGCGGCCGTCGGGCCGCTACGCAGACGCTGGCAAGAGGGCCGGCCGCCGCAGGGCAGCCGGCCCTCCCGCCGTACGCGCCCCGGACGAGCGACGGCGCGGGAAGCCGCCAGGGCTCCCCGCGCCGTCCGCGCGGCAGGCTCGCGGCACGTCAGGCCAACTCGAACTCGCGCTCGAAGTCGGCCTTGGAGCGCGCTCCGATGATCTTCTTGGCGGGCTCGCCGTCCTTGAACAGGATGATCGTCGGGATGCTCATGATCCCGAACTTGGACGCGATCCCGGGGTTCTCGTCGACGTTGACCTTGCCCACGGCGATCTTGTCCCCGTGCGTCTGGGCGATCTCGTCGATGATCGGGCCCACCATGCGGCACGGGCCGCACCAGGGCGCCCAGAAGTCGACGATCAGCGGCGTCGTCGCCGCGCTCACCTCGCCGTCGAAGGTCGCTTCGGTCAGGGTCTTCACTTCGTGTGCCACCTGGACTCCTCCTTGCCGCAGGGGGGCTGCCCGCCCTGGTCGGCGTTCTGCTTGCGGTCCGCCTACAGACTCGCGAGCACGCGGTCGAGCCGCTCCTGTACTTGTTCGGCGATGGGGACGAGGCGCTCGTTGCCCACCATGCCCAGCATCGCCCCGGCATTGATGACGGCCACGCGCGTGCCGGCGTCCATCTCGTAGACGACGACGTTGCAGGGCAGCAACAGCCCGAGATCGGCCTCGAAGCCGAGGGCCTCGTGGGCAAACCTGGGGTTGCAGGCTCCGAGGATCACGTGCGGGCGTCCGTCCACACCGAGCTTCTCCTTCATGGTCTTCCGGACGTCGATCTCGGTGATGACGCCGAAGCCCTCCGACTCAAGAGCTTCGCGGACGCGCGGGAGTACGACCGGGTAGGGGTCGGCCAAGTCACGTCCGAAGCCGTACTCGAGTGCCTGCATGGTAGACCTCCTGAGGGGCGCGGGGCGCCGGTCATATACCCATGAGGGTATCGCCCCACACGCTGCCGGCCACCACATCCGTTCAGGCCTACTCTCCCCACGGCGCCCGCGCACCAATCCCGTGGGCGCGGGCGCGCCCGCGGTCTGCCGGGCGTGGCCGCGTGAGGTGGGGCGCATACCCGAGCTCACGCCGTGCGCAGTCTCGCGGCGCCCCCGCATCGGGTATCATTCTTGGTTCACGGCCGCCGCGCGCCGAGGCGCCGGCGGCTCTCATCACGGCAGAAAGGGCGTGGTCAGCGTGAGAAGCGACGAGATCAAGCGCGGCGTCGCGCGCGCCCCGCATCGCTCGCTCCTGCGCGCCCTGGGCATCAGCGACGCCGAGATGGAACGGCCCTTCGTCGGCGTCGCCAACGCGTTCAGCGAAGTCGTCCCCGGCCACATGCACCTGCGCGGCGTGGTCGACGCCGTCAAGGCGGGGGTACGCAACGCCGGCGGCGTCCCGCTCGAGTTCGGCGTCATGGGCATCTGCGACGGCATCGCCATGAACCACGTCGGCATGCACTACTCCTTGCCCAGCAGGGAGCTCATCGCCGACACGGTCGAGTCCATGACCATCGCCCACGCCTTCGACGCGATCGTGCTGGTGCCGTGCTGCGACAAGATCGTGCCCGGCATGCTCATGGCCGCCATGCGCCTCAACGTGCCCGCCGTCATGGTGAGCGGCGGCCCTTCGCTGGCCGGCCATCTCGACGGGCGCGCCATCGACCTCACGAGCGTGTTCGAGGGCGTCGGCATGCGCATGGCGGGGACGATCGGCGACGAGGAACTGCGGGCGCTGGAGTGCAACGCCTGCCCGACCTGCGGCTCGTGCTCCGGCATGTTCACCGCCAACTCCATGAACTGCCTCGCCGAGGTCGTGGGCATGGCGCTGCCCGGCAACGGCAGCATCCCGGCGCCGTACTCCGAGCGGCTGCGCTTCGCCAAGGACAGCGGCGCCCGGGTGATGGAGGTGCTCGCCGCCGACCTCAAGCCGCGGGACATCCTCACCGACGCGGCGGTCGGCAATGCGCTCGCCGCCGACGCCAGCCTCGGCTGCTCGACGAACACGGTGCTGCACCTCGCGGCCATCGCCACCGAGGCAGGGCTCGCGTTCCCCCTGCAGCGCATCAACGACATCGCCGCGCGCGTGCCGCACATCTGCAGGCTGGCGCCGGCCGGCGAGCACCACATGGAGGACCTCTACCGCGCCGGCGGCATCCAGGCGGTCATGAACCAGCTGATCGCCGCCGGTCTCATGGACGGCTCCGCGCTCTCCGTCGCCGGTGGGACCGTCGCCGAGGCGGTGGCGGCGGCGCGGGTGCTCGACCCGGAGGTCATCCGCCCGCTCGAGCGGCCGTATCACGCCACCGGCGGCCTTGCCGTGCTCTTCGGTAACCTCGCGCCGGACGGCGCCGTGGTCAAGGAGGGCGCCGTCGCCGACGAGATGCTGCGCCACAGCGGCCCCGCGCAGGTCTTCGAGAGCGAGAAGGAGGCGGTCGCCGCCATCTCCGAGGGCACCATCCGCAGCGGCTCGGTCGTCGTGATCCGCGGCGAGGGCCCCAAGGGCGCGCCCGGCATGCCGGAGATGCTCAGCGCCACCTCGATGCTCGCCGGCCAGGGCCGCGACAAGGACGTGGCGCTGATCACCGACGGGCGCTTCAGCGGCGCCACGCGCGGCGCCGCCATCGGCCACGTCGCCCCGGAGGCCTTCGCGGGCGGCGCCATCGGCCTCGTGCGCGAAGGCGACGCCATCACGATCGACATCCCCGCCCGCAGCCTCACGCTGGACGTCCACGAGGAGGAGATCGCGCGGCGCAGGGCGGCACAGCCGCCCGCCACGCCGCGCGACGGCGTAGCCGGGTATCTTGCCCGCTACGTCAAACTCGTCTCCGGTGCGGAGAAGGGAGCAGTCCTCCAATGAGTCCAGACAGGAAGATGAAAGGGTCCCAGGCGCTCGTGGCGGCCCTCGAGCACGAGGGCTGCGACGTCATTTTCGGCTACCCCGGCGGCGTCGCCATCCCGTTCTACGACGCCCTCTACGACGCCAGGAAGCTCCGCCACATCCTCGTGCGCCACGAGCAGGGCGCGGCGCACGCCGCCGACGGCTACGCGCGTGCCACGGGCAAGGTCGGCGTCTGCACGGCCACGAGCGGCCCCGGCGCCACCAACCTGGTCACCGGCATCGCCACCGCTTACCTCGACTCCTCGCCGCTGGTGGCGATCACCTGGCAGGTGCGCAGCGACCTGATCGGCACGGACGCCTTCCAGGAGGCGGACATCACGGGCATCACCCTGCCGATCGTCAAGCACTCCTACCTGGTCAAGAGTGCGGCCGAGCTCCCGCAGGTCGTCCACGAGGCGTTCCACATCGCCTCGACGGGGCGTCCGGGCCCGGTGGTCATCGACGTCCCCGTCGACATCGCCCTCGGCGAGCTCGCCTATCGCGACGCCGATTCGATCGACCTGCCCGGCTACCGGCCGACGTTCCGCGGCCACGTCAAGCAGATCCGCGCCGCGGCCAGGGCCATCAACGAGGCGCAGCGTCCGGTGCTGTACCTCGGAGGGGGCGCCATCGCCTCCAACGCCGCCCCCGAGATCATGCGCCTCGCCGAGCTGCGCCGGCTGCCGGTGGCGACCACCCTCATGGCGCTCGGCGCCTTCCCCGAGACGCACGAGCTCTCGATGGGGATGCTCGGCATGCACGGGACGGTGACCGCCAACTACGCTGTGCACGAGTGCGACCTGCTCATCAACCTCGGAGCGCGCTTCGACGACCGCGTGACCGGCAAGCTCAAGGCCTTCGCGCCGCACGCCCGCGTGATCCACGCCGACGTGGACCCGGCCGAGATCGGCAAGAACGTCGTGCCGCTGATCCCCATCGTCGGCGACGCCAAACACGTCGCCGCCGGGCTGGTCAAGGAGCTCGAGGGCATGGAGTGGGCGCCGGAGCGCACGGCAGATTGGCTGGCGCGCATCGCCGCGCGCAAGGACGAGTTCCCTCTGCACTACGAGGACCCCAAGGACGGCAAGCTCGCGCCGCAGCTGGTGGTCCAGGAGATCGACCGCATCACCGACCACGAGGCCATCATCTGCACCGACGTCGGCCAGCACCAGATGTGGGCGACGCAGTACTACACGTACACGCACCCGCGGCAATTCATCAGCTCCGGCGGCCTCGGCGCCATGGGGTTCGGTCTGCCGGCGAGCATCGGCGCCAAGATCGCCTTTCCCGACAGGACGGTCATCGACATCAGCGGCGACGGCGGCTTCCAGATGACCATGCAGGAGCTCGCCACCGCCGTCAGCTACGACGTGCCGGTGGTGGTCTGCATCCTCAACAACGGCTACCTCGGCATGGTGCGCCAGTGGCAGGACCTGTTCTGGAACAAGCGCTACTCGTTCACCTGCATCGAGGCGCAGCCGGACTTCAAGATGCTGGCCGAGGCGTTCGGCGCCGTCGGCATGCTCGTCACCGAGAAGCACGAGATCGAGCCGGCGCTGCGTGAGGCGATCGGCTGCGGCCGCCCGACGGTCATCGACTTCCGGACATCGGCCGAGGAGAACGTGTTCCCGATGGTACCGGCCGGCAGCGAGATCACCGAGATGATCGGCGGACAAGGGCGCAAGGGGAGGAAGGCATGAAGCACACGCTCTCCATCCTCGTCGAGAACAAGCCCGGCGTGCTCACCCGGGTCGCCGGGCTGTTCGCCCGCCGCGGCTTCAACATCGAGAGCCTCGCCGTCGGCCTGAGCGAAGACACGCGCCTGAGCCGCATCACGATCGTCATCGACGGCGACGAGCACCCCGTCGACCAGGTCACCAAGCAGCTGCACAAGCTCATCAACGTGGTCAAGATCCGCGACCTCGGGCCCGACAACGCCGTCTCGGCCGAGCTGCTGCTCGTGCGGGTCGCCGGCGAGGGCGACAAGCGCACGGAGGCGCTGCAGATCGCCGAGATCTTCAAGGCCAAGATCGTGGACGTGGACCGCAAGGCGATCACGCTGCGCGTCGTGGGCACCACCGACAAGGTCGAGGCGCTGCTCGAGCTGTTGCAGCCGCTCGGCGTGCTCGAGGTCGTGCGCACCGGGACGATCGCCATGGGGCGCGGTCGGGGCTGAGCCCAACCGCGCCTTCGGCCGGCGAGGAGGGATCGACGATGGCGGTCGGGCGGTGAGCGCACCTGGACGCTGACCTCAGCGGCGCGATCGTCCGGCGTCGGCTGCACACGCAGCGGCTGACCGGCGCCGGGTTCGCGCGCCCCGAAGACGTCGTCGGCTGGCTCGGCGCTGTCCAGGCGCAGGACTACGGGCCGGCCAAGTGGGCGGTCGGCATGCGCCAGAAGCGCTCCGCCGACGCCGCCGTGGAACACGCCGTCGCCGAGGGGACGATCCTTCGTACCCACGTTCTGCGGCCGACCTGGCATTTCGTGCTGGCGGCCGACATCCGCTGGCTGCTCGCGGCCACAGCGCCGCGCATCCAGGCCGGCAACGCCGGTCGGTACCGGCAGCTGGGCCTCGACGCCGCCACGCTACGCCGGAGCGAGAAGCTGATCGCCGGGGCGTTGCGCGGCGGCGAGCAGCTGACGCGCAAGGAGCTGGCGGCCGTGCTCGCCGCATCCCATGTCGATGTCGGCGGCCAGCGTCTGCCCTACCTGCTGATGAACGCGGAGCTGGACGCCGTGATCTGCAGCGGCGCTCGGCGAGGTCTGCAGCACACGTACGCCCTGCTCGAGGATCGGGCGCCTGGCGCGCGCGACCTCGGCCGCGAGGAGGCGCTTGTGGAGCTCGCACGGCGCTTCTTCACCAGCCACGGGCCCGCGACCGCGAAGGACTTCGCCTCGTGGGCGAGTCTGACGCTGGCCGAGGTCGGCGCCAGCCTCAAGGCGGCCGGTCCTGCCCTCCGCCGCGAGCACGTCGGCGGCCTCGCGTTCTGGTCCGCCGCGGGCGATTCGGGGCGGGCGCCGGCGCTGAGATGTCCTACCGTGCGCCTGCTGCAGGGCTACGACGAGTACGTCATGGGCTACGGAGAGACCAAGCACGTGCTCGCGCGGCCGGGGACGACCTGGTCGCCAGCCACACCGCCCGTGTTCGCCCTCGTGGTGCTCCTCGACGGACGCGGGGCCGGCTTCTGGAAGCGCACACTCACGAAGGACAGGGTGGTGATCGAGGCGGCGCTGCTCGAGCCGTTCGACGCGGCCCAGATGCGGGCGCTCGAGGCCGAAGCCGCCAGATACGGTGCGTTCATGGGACTCGAGGCGACGGTCATTCTCGCGCCGGCCGGCGCGACCAGCTGAAGGGGTGCGACGGGCCGGAGGGGCGCGACCGGCCGGCAGAGCCTGACCGGCGGCGGGGGACGCCGCCAAGCGAACCGGCGGCGGGGGACGCCGCCAAGCGAACCGGCGGCGCGGGCGCCCGGCGGGCGCAGACGTCGCCCCGGCGACCCGGCCCGGGTCTCCGCGTTCAGAGACCGGGCGCAGCCGCTCCGGCCCGCCGCTCACGTTGCCGAGGACGGCGCGACTTAGTAGAGTCCTACGTTCTGACTACCCTCGGCCCGACGGGCCGTCCAGAGGAGGAGACACCACATGTACTACGACAAGGACGCCGACCTCTCCCTGATCCAGGCCAAGACCGTCGCCATCATCGGCTTCGGCAGCCAGGGCCACGCCCACGCGCAGAACCTGCGCGACAGCGGCGTCACGGTGGTCGTCAGCGAGCTCAAGGGCACGGCTAACGGCGAGCGCGCCGAGAAGGCCGGTTTCGAGCTGCTCTCCGCCGCCGAGGCGACCAAGCGCGCCGACGTCATCATGATGCTCGTCCCTGACCAGACGCAGGCCGTGGTCTACCGGAACGACGTGGCACCCAACCTCAAGGACGGCGCCACGCTGATGTTCGCGCACGGCTTCAACATCCACTACGGGCAGATCGTGCCCCCCACGACGGTCGACGTGAGCATGGTCGCGCCCAAGGGCCCCGGCCACCTGGTGCGCCGCCAGTACGAGGAAGGCAAGGGCGTGCCGGTGCTGGTCGCCGTCTATCAGGACGCCAGCGGCCGGGCGCAGGCACAGGCTCTCGCCTACGCCTCCGCCCTCGGCGGGCTGCGCGCCGGCGGCCTCGAGACGACCTTCGCCGAGGAGACCGAGACCGACCTCTTCGGCGAGCAGGCCGTGCTCTGCGGCGGCTGCACCGAGCTGGTCACCGCCGGCTTCGACACGCTGGTCGAGGCCGGCTACCAGCCGGAGATCGCCTACTTCGAGTGCCTGCACGAGCTCAAGCTCATCGTCGACCTGATGTGGGAGAAGGGCATCGCCGGCATGCGCTACAGCATCAGCGACACGGCCGAGTACGGCGACCTCACGCGCGGGCCGCGCATCATCGACGAGAGCGTGCGCGACACGATGCGCGAGCTGCTCGCCGAGATCCAGAGCGGCGAGTTCGCGCGCGAGTGGATCCTCGAGAACCAGGCCAACCGGCCGGTGTTCAACGCGCTGCAGCGCCAGGGCAAAGAGCACCTCATCGAGACCGTCGGCAAGGAGCTGCGCGGCATGATGAGCTGGATCGACGAGGGCGGCCTCGACATCGACGTCTGAGCCGCCGCCTGCTGCGCTCTTGCGACGGGGGGCGGGGAGTGCCGGATGGGCACTCCCCGCCCCCCGTTCTTCGTCTGCCTGCGGCAGGCTCGCTCAGGCGGCTTTGCGCAGCGCCGACTCGAGATCTGGGTTGATGGATATGGTGTTGCCCTCCGAGTCCTTGAACCACGCCGCCTTCATGCCCTCGCCGTAGGTGGCGATGCCGTTCTCCGTCTTGAGTCCCGGCAGGTCGTACTCCTCGAACTTGACGCCACGGCCGCGAAGTTCACTGACGGTGCTCTCCACATCCTCCACGACGAGGGAGGCGACGGTGTTCTCACCGCGACGGAACGTCGTCTTGTACAGGAACAGACGGTCGTGCTCACCGATCCGCACGACGACGCCTCCGGACGGGTCGTTTTCCAGGCGCGTTACTTCGCACCCGAGCTTGTCACGGTAGAACGCGGTCGCTCTCTCGATGTCGTCTACCGCAAGCACGGGCATGATGGATGCGTTCTTGATGCCCATCGCTGTTCACTCCTTGTTGTGGGACGAAGAAGTGTTTCCCGGCTGTTTGCCCCGGTACGCCGTTGGCGCCGCGCGCCGCCTCCGGGGCCTGGCTTGCGCGCTGGACGGCGGCCCGCACCGTGGTCTAGCCTTGCACGAGGTCCTGCCCAGCGCCGCCGCTGGCGGCCCGGTGCGGGGGCGGCGACACCCTGTGCGTCCGGGCTCGAGAGGGCCGGCACTTCTGCGTGAGGGGCCGTGAGATGAGCGAGAAGAAGAGAGTGATCGTCCTCGAGGACCTCGCTCCCGAGGGCATCGAGGGTCTGCGCACCGAGGGCCTCGAGGTCGAGGACGGCACGGGTTGGGACGAGTCGGAACTGCGGCGGCGCCTGCCCGGGTGCAGCGGCCTCATCGTCGGCCCGGAGCGGGCGGTGAGCGCGGAGCTCCTTCGGACCGGCCGCGACCTTCAGGTCGTGGGCCGCACCGGATCGGGCGCGGGCAAGGTGGACCTCGCGGAGGCTACGAGGCGCGGCATCGTCGTGGTCACGACGCCGCAGAGCAACGCGATCTCCGCCGCCGAGCAGGCCCTTGCCATGGTGCTGGCCTGCGCGCGCGACCTCGCGTCGACCGACCGCGACCTGCGCGCGGGCAGATGGGACCCGTCGGGGTGGGCGCGCTCGAGCGTCGAAGTGCGCGGGCGGACGCTCGGGGTCATCGGGCTCGCCGGCGCCGGGCAACTGGTGGCCGAGGGCGCGCGCGCCCTCGGCATGGACGTGCTCACGTGCGATCCATTGGGAGGGGCGGCGGCGCCTTCGCAGTCGCCGGTGGAGCACGGCGCCGACCTGCGACGGGTGCTGGCCGAGAGCGACTTCATCGTCGTGGACCTTCCGGAGCCCGCGGGTAGTGGATCATCCCTGGGCGAGGCTGACTTCGCGCGGATGAGGGAGGGCGTGCGCGTGGTGAGTCTGGGCGGGGACCGCGCCGTCGATCCGGACGCCTGGGCGCGCGCGATCGAGAGCGGCAAGGTGGCGGCTTCGGGCCTGGCGGTGCGCCAGGGCGAACTGGCCGCCGGTCACCCGCTCGCCGCACAGGAGAGCGTGGTCTTCACACCCCGTCTCGAGGAGTCGACAGTCGACGCGCGGCTGCGCGCGGGGCGGACGATCGCCGCGCTGGTGGCGACGGTGCTGCGCGGGGAGTTCGCCGGCAACGCGGTCAACGTGCCGCTGACGCTGGTCGACGACGCCGCGCAGCTGATGCCGTATCTGGGCCTCTGTGCCCAACTGGGCCGGCTCGTCGTCGGCCTCGCCGGCGGCGCCGAGAAGGACGTCGAGATAACGTACGGCGGCAGCTTCGCGTACTTCGACACGCGCATCCTCACGCTCGGCGTCCTTGAAGGCATGCTCGCCGGCCAGGTGGAGGGCCCGGTCAACTACGTCAACGCCGCATCCCTTGCTGAGGCGCACGGGCTGACGGCGAGGGAGACGAAGCAGTCGGTGCTCCCCGACTTCCCGCGCCTCATCACGGTGTCCACCAACGGACCGCGCGGTGCCGTCGCGGTCTCGGGGACGTCGCTCGGCCCCGAGCACAAGTCGCGGCTCGTCCGCGTCTTCGGCGAAGACATCGACATCGATCCGGCGCCGCACATGCTGTTCCTGCGCTACGTCGACGCCCCGGGCGTCGGTGGCGCGGTGGGGACGATGCTCGGGGAGTGGGGCGTGAACATCGGGCACATGTCGGTCGGGCGCGGCACCAGCGAGCGCGAAGCGGTGATGGCGCTCACCCTGGACGAACCGCTCGACGAGAGCCAGCTCAGCCTGCTCGTCGAGCGCTGCGGCTTGATGTTCGGCGCCGGGGTCGAGCTCTAGCGGCGGACTCCTGCATGGCCCGCCGCGGCACCTTCTGCGCGATCCTCTCCGCTTGTGCATCTGGACACAAGGTGCGGCATTCGGCTATCATGCCGCCCATGCGAGACTCGACTCATCGCCCCTCGTGACGGCTGGAGCGGGCCGGGCGGGGGTGCCGCCCCGCCCGCTCCAGCCGACTCCCGCATCCCACGACGAGACCCCGCTCCGCCTCAGGCCCGTGCGCCTGCTGCCGCGCGTCTCCGTCTCACGATCGTGCCGACCTCGGCCCGTCGTGCGGTGCGGCCCGTTCGACCGCCCAGCGTTTGTGCGCGGTCGCGCGCCCGCCTAGAATTGCGCACCTGCGGACACGGACATCCGAGGAGCCGGTCGCATCCCCGGCGCCCGATCTTCCACGAAAGGACCACACGATGCAGAAGCGCTTCCTGATCACGCCCGGCCCGACCCCGGTGCCGCCTGAGGTCCTCTCGGCTCTCTCCGAGCCGGTCGTCCACCACCGCGCACCGCGTTTCACCGAGATCCTCAAGCAGGTCGTCGCCGGCCTCAAGCACATCTACCAGACCGAGAACGACGTCATCGTCTTCTCCGCCAGCGGCACCGGCGCGATGGAGAGCGCCGTCGTCAACGTCGTCAACCCCGGCGACCACGTGCTGGTCGGGTCGATGGGCAACTTCGGCGAGCGCTGGAAGAAGCTCGCCGCCACCTGGGGCGCCGCGGTGACCGCGCTCGACTACGAGTGGGGCACCAAGGTCGTGCCGGCCGACATCGAGAAGGCCCTCGCCGCGGACCCGGCCGTCAAGGCGGTGTACGTGCAGTTCAGCGAGACCTCCACCGGCGTGCTCAACGACATCAAGGCGATCGGCGAGATCGTCGCCCGGACACCGGCGATCCTCGTCGTGGACGCGATCAGCGGCCTCGGCGCCACCGATCTCAAGACCGACGCCTGGCACGTCGACATCTGCGTCGCCGGCTCGCAGAAGGCACTGATGGTGCCGCCCGGCCTCGCCTACGCCGCCGTCAGCGAGAAGGCGTGGGCGGTCGTCGAGAAGTGCGAGACGCCGCGCTTCTACTACGACTACGTGACCGCCCGCAAGAAGATGACCGGCGACGCGGCGCAGACGCCCTACACGCCCGCCGTGAGCCTGATGGTCGCGCAGAACGCCGCCATCGACCTGATCAGGGAAGAGGGCCTCGAGAACGTGTTCGAGCGCCATCGCATCCTCGCGCGCGCCGCCAAGGAGGGCGTCAAGGCGCTCGGGCTGGAGCTCTTCGGCCCGGAGGACCCCGAGGCCAATTCCGTGACCGCCGTGAGGGTGCCCGAGGGCGTCGACGGCGGCAGGATCGGCAAGATCGCGCGTGACAAGTGGGGCGTGTGGCTGGCCGGCGGCCAGGGCCAGCTCAAGGGCAAGATCTTCCGCTTCGGCCACTGCGGTTACTTCGGCCACAGCGACATCATCGTCGGCCTGAGCACCGTCGAGATGGTGCTCGCCGAGCTCGGGTACGACGTCAAGTTCGGCGCCTCAACGGCCGCCGCCGAGCAGGTGTTCATGACGAGCACCGTCACGCTCTGAGGGGTGGACTGACATGAGCGACGCGAAGAGAGTCCTGGTCAAGGAGAAGCTCGCGCCCGAGGGCATCGCGTACCTCGAGGAGCAGGGCTTCCAGGTCGACATCGGCAGCGAGTGGGATGCAGGCGAACTGCTGCGGCGCATCCCCGAGTACCACGGCCTGATCATCCGCTCGGCCACAAAGGTGACGGCCGAGGTGATCCGCGCCGGCGCCAACCTGCAGGTGGTGGGCCGCGCCGGCGTCGGCGTCGACAACGTCGACGTCAAGGAGGCGACCGCGCGCGGCGTCATCGTCGTGAACGCGCCGCAGAGCAACGTGCTCTCCGCCGCGGAGCAGACCATCGCACTGCTCATGGCCTCCGCGCGCAACCTCGCCCAGGCGCACGCCGACCTCAAGGCCGGCAGGTGGGAGAAGGGCAAGTGGGGCAAGAACGGCGTCGAGGTGCGCGGCAAGACGCTGGGTATCATCGGCCTCGGCCGCATCGGCTTCCTCGTCGCCGAGGACGCCCGCGGCCTCGGCATGAACGTGCTCGCCTACGACCCGTTCGTGCCGGCCGAGAAGTTCCACGAGCTGGGGCTGGAGCGCGCCGACGGCCCGGACAAGATCTACCGGGAAGCCGATTTCATCACCGTCCACCTGCCCAAGAACGCCGAGACCATCGGCTTCATCGGCGACGACGAGTTCGCCAAGATGAAGGACGGCGTGCGGGTGATCAACGTCGCCCGCGGCGGGATCATCGACGAGGACGCCTGGGCGCGCGCGATCGAGAGCGGCAAGGTCGCGGGCTCCGCGGTCGACGTCTACCCCAAGGAGCCCACGACGGAGAGTCCGCTGTTCAAGTACGACAGCGTCGTCGCGACGCCGCACCTCGGCGCGAGCACGGTCGAAGCCCAGCTGCGCGCCGGCATGATCATCGCCGAGCAGGTGGCCGCCGTACTCAAGGGCGAGTTCGCCAGCAACGCCGTGAACCTCCCGCTGGCGCCCGGCGAGGACGCCGACGAGCTCATGCCGTTCCTGGGGCTCTGCGAGAAGCTGGGCAAGCTCATCGTCCAGATGGCCGACGGGCCCGTGGACTCGTTCGAGATCGGCTACGGCGGCGGCATCGCCCGCTACGACACGCGCATCCTCACGCTCGGCGTGCTTCAGGGCGTCCTCGCCGACAAGGTCGACGGCCCCGTCAACTTCGTGAACGTGCAGAACATCGCCGAGGAGCGCGGCATCAGCGCCAAGGAGACCAAGCAGCCCGCCGCGGTGGACTTCCTCAACCTGATCACGGTGACGACCCACGACGCCCGCGGCGAGCTGTCGGTGTCGGGCACGACGCTCGGACCCAAGCACCGCCCGCGCCTTGTCAAGGTCTACCGCCAGGACGTGGACATCGAGCCGGCGCCGCACATGGTGTTCCTGCGCTACGCCGACGTGCCCGGCATGATCGGCAAGATCGGCACCAAAGTGGGCGAGTTCGGCATCAACATCGGTCAGATGGGGGTGGGCCGCGAAGTCAAGGACCAGCAGGCGGTGATGGGGCTGACGCTCGACGAGCCCATCAGCCCCGAGCAGCTCGAAGAGCTCGTCGCGAGCTGCGGGCTCCACGACGCCAAGCGCGTCGCGCTCTGAGAGTGACGCCGCGGCCCGGCAGCACCGGCGCAAGCGCAGTAAGGCCGGGGCGGCGGGCTTCGGTGCCCGCCGCCCCGGCGTCTTCTCGTCGTCGGCCGGCGCGCCCGGCCTGCTCGCGCCTACGCGGCGAGCGTCTCGTGGGCGCAGAGGATGTTGCCCTCGCTGTCCTTGAACCAGGCGGCCTTGTCGACGTCGCGGGTGGCGATGCCGTTGACCGTCTTGAGCCCTGGGAAGTCGTACTCCTCGAGCTTGACGCCGTGTGAGCGCAGGTCCGTGACCGTGGCCTCGAGGTCGTCGACCTCGAAGGTCAACGCGGTGTTCTCGGCCGTGGCGCGGCCGCGCTCGTAGAGGAAGATCAAGGTGCCCTTGCCCGCGTGGACGAAAAGGCCCTCCGGCATGTCTTCGCGCGTCTCCGTCTCGAGGCCCAACTTCTCCTCGTAGAAGGAACGGGCCCGCTTCAAGTCCTCGGCCGGCAAGGTGGTGGTAGCCGGCGCGGTCGACAATCGTGTGGTGATCTTGCTCATCGCGAACACCTCTCGTGGGAGGAATCAGGTCAAGTCATGCCAGCAGCCTTCCCCCAGCCATCGCGACGAAACAGGACTGACGTTATCCGCTATTCGCGAGCGCTGCTTGCGCCCGCACGCACGCGTGGCATACACTCTGCGGACCATGCGTCGCCGTGCGACAAGCGCGTCCAGCCGGGAGGCCCACATTGGGGTACGCACCCGCGACCTCACCCTCCTCGGCGGCCTGCTCCTCCTCCCCCCGCGGGGGGATGCGTAGACACCTGCGGCCGGCACGGCCATCTCTCGGATCACATCCGGATCCACCGCTCCATCTGACGACGACGCATGCCTTGGGAGGTGTGGGTGACTCGTGAGCAGTAGCAGGCACATCAAGATCTTCGACACGACGCTGCGCGACGGCGAGCAGGCGCCGGGGGCTACCCTCAACAGGAACGAGAAGCTCGAGGTCGCCCGCCAGCTCGCCAAGCTGCGCGTGGACATCATCGAGGCGGGCTTCCCGATCGCCTCGCCCGACGATTTCGAGGCGGTCAAGGCGATCGCCACCGCGGTCGAAGGGCCGCGCATCGCCGGCCTGGCGCGGGCCATCGAGGCCGACATCCGCAGCGCCTGGGAGGCCGTCAAGGCGGCCGGGTCGCCGCGCATCCACACGTTCATCAGCACGAGCCCCGTGCACATGAAGTACCAGATCAAGAAGACGCCGGAGCAGGTGCTCGCCGACACGCGCGCCATGGTCGCCCTGGCGCGCGACCTCGCGAGCACCCACTCCGGCGCCGACGTCGAGTTCAGCGCCATGGACGCGAGCCGCTCCGAGCCGGAGTTCCTCGCGCAGGTGCTGGGCGTCGCCGTCGAGTGCGGCGCCACGACCATCAACGTGCCGGACACGGTCGGGTACGCCCAGCCGCTCGAGTTCGGCGACCTCATCCGCGAGCTCTACCGGCTCTGCCCGGCCCTGCACGACGTCACCGTGAGCGTGCACTGCCACAACGACCTCGGGCTCGCCACCGCCAACTCTCTGGCCGCGGTGCGCGCCGGGGCCACGCAGGTGGAGTGCGCCGTCAACGGCATCGGCGAGCGCGCCGGCAACGCCTCGCTCGAGGAGGTCGTGATGGCCATCCGCACGCGCGGCGAGTACTTCGCCTGCGAGACCGGGGTGGACACCGTCGAGATCGCGCGCACCAGCCGCCTCGTGAGCTCGCTCACCGGCTACCAGATCCAGCGCAACAAGGCGATCGTCGGCCGCAACGCGTTCGCGCACGAGAGCGGCATCCACCAGGCCGGCGTGCTGAGCGAGGCCTCGACCTTCGAGATCATGCAGCCCGCCGACGTGGGGCTGGCGGACAACGACATCGTGCTCGGCAAGCACAGTGGCCGGCACGCGCTGCGCGCCAAGCTGGCCGAGCTCGGCTACACGCTCTCGGACGCCGAGCTCGGCGACGCCTTCGCGCGCTTCAAGGAGGTCGCCGACAAGAAGAAGCAGGTCACGGTGCTCGACCTCGAGGCGCTGGTCAGCGAGGAGATCCGCGAGCGCCAGGACGAGTTCACGCTGCACAGCTTCGTGAGCCAGTCCGGCTCGGCGATCATCCCGACCAGCCAGGTCGAGGTGGAGGCGCGCGGCGAGCTCAAGAAGGGCCGCAGCTTCAGCAACGGCACGGTGGAGAGCGTGTTCGCGGCGATCGACGACGCCGTGGGCATCAGCGGGAGCCTGGCGGACTACCAGGTACGGGCCATCTCGGCGGGCAAGGATTCGCTCGCCGAGGTGCGCGTGGCCGTCGAGGTCAACGGGCGCTCGTTCAACGGCCAGGCGGTCAGTTTCGATGTGATGGAGGCCTCGGCGAAGGCCTACGTGCGCGCCGTCAACAACGCCGCGGCGGCAGGGGAGGTTTGATGGGTTCCACGATCACCGAGAAGATCCTCGCGCGCGCCGCGGGGCGCGACGAGGTGCACGCCGGCGACATCATCGAGGCCAAGGTCGACCTCGCGCTGGCCAACGACGTAACCGCGCCGCTGGCCATCGCCGAGTTCGAGCAGGCCGGGTTCACGACGGTCTTCGACCCGGCCCGCATCGCGCTCGTGCCCGATCACTTCACGCCCAACAAGGACATCAAGGCTGCGGGCCAGAGCAAGATGATGCGCGAGTTCGCGCGCAAGCACGAGATCGTCAACTACTTCGAGGTCGGACGCGTCGGCATCGAGCACGTCCTCCTGCCCGACCAGGGGATGGTGGCGCCGGGCGACGTCGTCGTCGGCGCCGACAGCCACACCTGCACCTACGGCGCCGTGGCCGCGTTCAGCACCGGCATGGGCAGCACCGATTTCGCCGCCGCCATGGCCTGGGGCCGCGTCTGGCTGCGCGTGCCCGAGAGCATCAAGTTCGTCTACTCGGGGCGCCCGCAGCCGTGGGTGACGGGCAAGGACCTGATCCTGCACACCATCGGCCTCATCGGCGTCGACGGCGCCCTCTACCAGGCGATGGAGTTCGCCGGCGAGGCGATCGAAGCCCTCTCCGTGGACGAGCGCTTCACGATGTGCAACATGGCGATCGAGGCCGGCGGCAAGAACGGCATCGTCGGCTTCGACGAGAAGACGGCGCGGTACCTGCAGAGCCGGCCGGACGGCAGCCGTGCGCGCAGCGCCGGCACGGTCTTCGCCAGCGACGCCGACGCCGAGTACGCGCGCGTCCTCGAGATCGACGTCTCCGCCGTGCCGCTCACGGTGAGCAAGCCCCACCTGCCCAGCAACGCCGCCGCGGCCGCGGACCTCGGGGACGTGACCATCGACCAGGTCGTCATCGGCAGCTGCACCAACGGGCGCATCGAGGACCTGCGCCAGGCGGCCTCCATCCTGCGCGGCAGGAAGGTCCATCCCGACGTGCGCTGCATCATCCTGCCGGGCACGCAGGAGGTCTGCCTCGACGCCGTCGCCGACGGCACCATGCGGGCGCTCATCGAGGCCGGGTGCGCCTTCAGCACGCCCACCTGCGGCGCCTGCCTCGGCGGGCACATGGGCGTCCTCGCCGAGGGCGAGCGCGCCGTCGCCACCACCAACCGCAACTTCGTCGGCCGTATGGGCCACCCCGGCGCCGAGGTCTACCTCGCGAGCCCCTACGTGGCCGCGGCCTCGGCGCTGGCCGGGCACGTCGCCACGCCGGAAGAAGTCGGCGCCACGACGGGAGGGCCGCGATGATCTTCGAGGGCACCGTCCACAAGTACGGCCGGGACGTGGACACCGACGTCATCATCCCGGCGCGCTACCTCACCACCAACGACCCGGCGGAGCTGGCCAAGCACTGCATGGAGGACATCGACGCCGGGTTCGTGGCGCGCGTGCAGCCCGGCGACATCATCGTCGCGCAGGAGAACTTCGGCTGCGGCAGCTCCCGCGAGCACGCGCCGGTGGCCATCAAGGCCTCGGGGATCACGGTCGTGGTGGCCGCGTCGTTCGCGCGCATCTTCTACCGCAACGCCATCAACACCGGGTTGCCGATCGTCGTCTGCCCGGAGGCGGCGAGCGCCGCGCAGTCGGGTGACCGCCTGCGCGTGGACCTCGTCGCCGGCACGGTCGACGACCTGACGCGCGGCACGACCTACACGGCCGAGGCGTTCCCTCCGTTCATGCAGGAGCTCATCGATCGCGGCGGGCTGCTGCCCTACGTGAAGGCCCGCCTCGAGGAGGAAGCCCGTGCCTGACGACGCCGGGGCGCCGCAGGCCGCCCGTTCCTACACCGTGATGCTCCTGCCCGGCGACGGCGTGGGGCCGGAGATCGTCGCCGCGGCGCGGCGGGTACTTGCCGCCGCCGGGGCGCGCTTCGGCCTCTCGTTCGCCTACGAGGAAGGCGTCATGGGCGGCTGCGCCATCGACGCCTTCGGGACGCCGATGGAGGACGGGCTCATCG
This sequence comes from uncultured Thermoleophilia bacterium, assembly GCA_963709845.1. Classification (GTDB taxonomy): domain Bacteria; phylum Actinomycetota; class Thermoleophilia; order UBA2241; family UBA2241; genus CAIXSE01. The sequence goes on along the minus strand of CAVPXV010000006.1, from coordinate 189,381 downwards.
AGCGCTGCCGCGCCTGCGACGCGGTGCTGCTGGGGGCCGTGGGCGGGCCTCGGTGGGACACCACCGACCCGCACAAGCCGCGCCCCGAGCAAGGCCTGCTGGACATGCGCAAAGGCCTCGGGCTGTTCGCCAACCTGCGGCCGGTCAAGAGCTTCCGGGCCCTCGCGCACAACAGCACGCTCAAGCCCGAGGTCATCGACGGCGTCGACATGCTCGTGGTGCGAGAGCTCACCGGCGGCGTGTACTTCGGCAAGCGCGAGCGCACAGCCGACACCGCCTACGACACGATGATCTACAGCGAAGCGGAGGTCGAGCGGCTGGTCGAGTACGCGTTCACGCTGGCCGAAGGCCGGCGCGGGCTGCTCCACTCGGTCGACAAGGCCAACGTCCTCGAGAGCTCGCGGCTCTGGCGCGCGGTGGCCATCCGCGTCGCCGCACGCCACCCCGACGTCGAGCTGCGCCACATGCTCGTGGACAACTGCGCCATGCAGTTCATCCGCGACCCCAAGCAGTTCGACGTGATCGCCACCGAGAACCTCTTCGGCGACGTACTCAGCGACGAGGCGGCGATGCTCACGGGGAGCATCGGCATGCTGCCGTCGGCGAGCGTGGGGGCCGGCGGCGTCAGCCTCTTTGAGCCGATCCACGGCTCGGCGCCCGACATCGCCGGCCAGGGGCTCGCCAACCCGTGTGCCACGATCCTCAGCGCCGCCATGATGCTCGACCTGAGCTTCGGCGAGCGTGAGGCGGCGCGCGCCGTCGAGAGGGCCGTGGAGGCGGCCCTCGAGCAGGGCGCGCGCACGGCCGACATCGCCGCTCCCGGCGAGGACACGCTCGGTACCGAGCAGATGACAGACGCCATCCTGGCCGCGTTGACGGCCGGCTGACCAGCAGGCGAGGAGGATCCATGCCCATTCCCGAGATGGAGACCATCTGGATGAACGGCGAGCTCGTGCCCTGGGCCGACGCCAAGGTCCACGTGCTCACGCACGCGCTGCACTACGGCTCGGGGGTCTTCGAGGGGATCCGCTGCTACCCCACCGCCAAGGGCCCGGCCGTGCTCCGGCTCACCGAGCACCTGCAGCGCCTCGTGCGCTCGGCCAAGCTCTACTACATGCCGGTGCCCTACACGCTCGAGCAGCTGTACGACGCGACGTTCGAGGTGATCACCTCCAACGGTCTCGACGGCTGTTACATCCGGCCGCTCGTCTTTCGCGGCTACGGCGAGATGGGGCTGTTCCCCATGCACGTGCCCGTGGACGTCAGCATCGCCGCCTGGCCGTGGGGCACCTATCTCGGGGAAGAGGGCATCGCCCACGGCGTGCGTGCCAAGGTCTCGAGCATCCAGTCGCTCGACCACACGGCCCTGGCCCGCGCCGCCAAGGCCACGGGCCAGTACCTGAACAGCATCCTCGCCAAGGTCGAGGTCCTCAACGCCGGCTACGACGAAGCCATCATGCTCACGGCGCACGGCCACGTCGCCGAGGGCTCCGGCGAGAACATCTTCGTGGTGCGCGACGGCAAGATGACGACCCCGCCGCCGAGCGACGGCGTGCTCGAGGGCATCACCCGCGACACCGTCATGCGCATCGCCGCCAGCGAGGGCATCGAGCTGCGCGAGCAGACCATCGCCCGCAGCGACCTCGTGATCGCCGACGAGCTCTTCTACACGGGTACCGCGGCGGAGGTGGTCCCCATCCGCGAGGTCGACGACCACCTCATCGGCGAGCCGGGCCCGGTCACGCGGCGCATGCAGGAGCGCTTCCGCGCCATCGTGGAGGGGCGCGACGAGGAGTTCGGCGCACTTCATGGAGTACGCCAGGGGCTGACGGCCGGCGCGGGCGCCGACCCAGCCCAGCGGCGCGGGGAGGACGAGATGAGCGAGGCGAGCGTACAGCTGTACGACACCACCCTGCGCGACGGCATGCAGCAGGAGGGCATGTCGGTGAGCGTGGACGAGAAGGTGCGCATCGCGCTCAAGCTCGACGAGCTCGGCATCGACGTCATCGAAGGCGGGTTCCCCGCCTCGAACCCCAAGGAGGCGGAGTTCTTCGCGCGCATGGAGCGCGAGCGCCTGCGGCACGCCGCGTTGGCCGCCTTCGGCATGACGCGGCGCAAGGGCGTCGCCGCCGAGGCCGACGAGGGCCTGCGCGCCCTGGTGGAGTGCTTCGCGGGCACCGTCGCGATCGTCGGCAAGACCTGGGGCCTGCACCTCAGCAAGGTGTTGCGCGTCAGCCGCGACGAGAACCTGCGCATGATCGCCGACTCCGTGGCGTTCCTCACGGCACAGGGCAAGCAGGTCGTCTACGACGCCGAGCATTTCTTCGATGCCTGGCGCGACGACGCGGAGTACGCGCTGAGCTGCGCGCGCGCCGCGGCCGAGGCAGGCGCGGCGGTGGTCTGCCTCTGCGACACCAACGGGGCCGCGCTGCCGCCGTTGGTGGCCGCCGTCGTCGGCCAGGTCACGGCGGCCCTCGGCGCCCCCGTCGGCGTCCACATCCACAACGACAGCGACTGCGCCGTGGCCGACAGCCTGGTCGCGGTCGAGGCCGGCGCGCGCCAGGTCCAGGGCACCATGAACGGCTACGGCGAGCGCTGCGGCAACGCCAACCTCGTCAGCATCATCCCCGCGCTCAAGCTCAAGATGGGCCTGCCCGTGGTGACCGACGACCAGCTCGCGCGCCTCAGCGAGATCGCGCACTTCGTCGCCGACACGGCCAACCTGGCCATCTGGGCGCACGAGCCGTACGTGGGCAAGGCGGCCTTCGCGCACAAGGGCGGCCTCCACGTCGCCGCGGTGGAGCACGCGCCGCAGACCTTCGAGCACGTGGACCCCGCCGCGGTCGGCAACGAGCAGCGCATCCTCGTCTCCGAGCTCTCCGGCAAGGCGACCGTCCTGCGCCGCGCGCGCGACATCGGCCTCGAGGTGGAGGGCGACGACGCGCGCGTCAACACCCTGCTCAAGCGCCTCAAGGACCGCGAGCACCGCGGCTACCACTACGAGGCCGCGGACGCCTCGTTCGACCTGCTCCTGCGCGAGGAGCTGGCGCCGCACGAGCCTCTGTTCCGCCTCGAGAGCTTCCGCGTGATCGTCGAGAAGCGCGAGGACGGCAAGGCCGTGGTGGAGGCCACCATCAAAGTGCACGTGGGCGGCGAGCGTGTGATCAGCACGGCCGAGGGCAACGGCCCCGTCAACGCGCTCGACACGGCGCTGCGTCAGGCGATCGCGCGCAAGTACCCGCATCTCAGTGACATCGAGCTGGTGAACTACAAGGTGCGCATCCTCGACGAGACCAAGGGCACCGGGGCCGTCACGCGCGTGCTCCTCGACGCCAGCGACGGCGACGACATCTGGGGCAGCATCGGCGTCAGCGAGAACATCATCGAGGCCAGCTGGGAGGCCCTCGTCGACTCGATCGAGTACGGCATGGTGAGGAGTCAGCGGCCGTGAGAGGCGCCGGCGCGCCGGGGCCACCGCTGGCCGGCGCGCGCGGGCGGGCGGCGGCCGCCGGCGATGCGCGCCGCCGCTTCGAGGGCGACGGCGCCCTCCGCGGCCCCGTCGCCTGACCGCCGCCGGCCGTGGCGCCGCACCGCCCGACCCTTTAGACTGCGGTGCGGGCGTGCTGGCCCGGACCACCGCCGACGAGAAAGGCGCACGCATGAGCACGACCATCACCGACGTCCGCGCACGCATGATCCTCGACTGCCGGGGCTACCCGACCGTGCAGGTCGATGTGACCGCGGGCGGCCAGCGCGGCCGCGCCGACGTGCCCGCCGGGCGCTCCACGGGCAGCGGCGAGGCGGTCGAACTGCGCGACGGCGGCGCCGCGTATCGCGGCCGTGGCGTCGCGCGGGCGATCGCTAACGTCAGGGACGTCATCGGCCCGGCCGTCGTCGGCCGCGACGCCGCCGACCAGGTCGCGCTCGACCGCCTCCTCTGCGAGCTGGACGGCACGCCCGGCAAAGCTCGCCTCGGTGCCAATGCCATCCTCGGCGTCTCTCTGGCGGCCGCCCGCGCCGCCGCCGCCTGCGCGGGCCTCCCGCTGCACCGCTACCTGCGCGCCGATTCGCGCGTCCTGCCGGTGCCGCTGGTGAACCTCGTCAACGGCGGCAAGCTCACCTCCAACGACCTCGACTTCCAGGAGTTCATCTGCATGCCGGTCGGCGCGGCGAGCTTCAGCGAGGCGATGCGCATGGCCAGCGAGTGCCACATGGCGCTCATGGAGATCGTCGTCGGGCGCTACGGCAAGCTTGCCGCCAACACCGGCGACGAGGGCGGGTTCGCGACGCCGATCGTGGATGTGCGCGAGGCGCTCGGGGTCCTGCGCGAGGGCGTCGCGGCGGCCGGCTACGCCGATCAGATGGTCTACGCGCTGGACTGCGCCGCGACGCACCTCTGGGACGCCTCGCGGCGCGTGTACACGGTGGCCGGCAGGGACTACTCCACGGAGGCGCTCATCGCCTTCTACGGGGAGCTGGTGCGCGAGTTCGACATCGTCTCCATCGAGGATCCGCTCGCGGAGGACGACTGGGACGGCTGGGTCGAGATCACCAGGCAGCTCGGCGGCCGGGGCGTGCAGCTCATCGGCGACGACCTGTTCGTCACCGACCCAGCGCTGGTGCGGCGCGGCGTCGAACTGGGCGCCGCCAACGCGATGCTGTGGAAGGTCAATCAGATCGGCACACTCACCGAGGCGCTCGTGGCGGCCGACACTGCCTTCCGCAACGGCTACGGCGTCTGCGTCAGCGAGCGCTCGGGCGAGACCGAAGACCCGATCATCGCCGATCTCGTGGTGGCGCTCAACGCCGGCCAGATCAAGACCGGGTCGCCGGTGCGCGGCGAGCGTACCAGCAAGTACAACCGGCTCTTCCAGATCGAGGAGTGGCTGGGGAGCGAGGCGGTGTACGCCGGGCGCGACTTCCGCCGTCCGACCGCACTGGCGCGGTGAGCGGCGGCGGGCCGCGCGCCGCGGGCGGTCCGGCTGCCTCCGCCGAAGCCCGGTTCTCCGGCTTCTCGCGGCTCACCGGCCACGGCCGTGCCGAGCTGCGCGCCGACGCCCTCGGCATCGCGGCGGCGGCCCTGGGTGCGGTCGATCCGGCCGCCGCATTGCGTCGCCGACTGCGCCTCGAAAGCGAAGCCCTCGTCGTGGACGCGCCCGGCGGCGCCGGCGAGCAGCGCTTCGCGCTGGCCGGCCGGCGCCTGTTCGTGGCCGGCGCCGGCAAGGCGACCATGGGCATGGCGGCGCTGCTCGACGAGCTGCTGGGGCCGCGCATCGCGGCGGGAGCGGTGGTCGTCAAGTGGGGCCAGGCCGCGCCCCTCGCGCACATCGAGGTGCTCGAGGCCGGCCACCCGGTGCCCGACGACGCCAGTCTGCGCGCCGGCCTGCGGCTGCTCGAGGTCGCCGCGCTGGCGCGGTCCGGCGACCTGCTTCTGGCGCTGATCACGGGGGGCAGCTCGGCCCTGGCGGTGGCGCCGGCGCCAGGCCTCACGCTCGCCGACAAGATCGAGGCGAACCGGGTCCTCCTCGCCTCCGGCGCCGACATCGTCGCCGTCAACCAGGTGCGCAAGCACCTGTCGCGCCTCAAGGGCGGCCGCCTGGCGCGTGCCGCCGGCTGCGAGGTCGTCAACTTCACGGTGTCGGACGTCGTCGGCGACCCGCTGGACGCCGTGACCGACCTCACGGTCCCCGACACGTCCACGTTCGCCTCGGCGCAGGCGGTGTGCGACCGGTTCGGCCTCTGGGACCGCCTGCCGCCGCGCGTGGCGGACCACCTGCGGCGCGCCGACCCCGAGGCCGAGACCTGCCACGAGCTGCGCGGCGTGACCTCGTTCGTGGTCGCGGACGCGGGCACGATGTGCGCGGCGGCGGCGAGAACGGCCGAAGCGCTCGGCTATCGCGCCCGCGTCCTGCGCCTCGATCTCGAGGGCGACAGCGCCGAGGCAGGGCGCTGGTTCGCGCGCCGACTGCACGCCGCCGGGCCGGGGGATGCCCTGGTCGCCAGCGGCGAGGCTACGACCACGCTGCCCGACGCGGCCATGAGCGGCGGGGGCGGCCCGAGCCAGGAAGGCGCCCTGGCGGGCGCCCTCGAGCTCGGGCGCCGACCCGCCGGCGCCCCGCCGGCCTGCGTGCTGTGCATGGACTCGGACGGCAGCGACGGCCCCACGGACGCGGCCGGCGGGCTCGTGGACGACGCGACGGCCGCGGCCCTCGCCGCCGCCGGCGTCGACGTGCCGGCGGCGCTGGCCGGGCACGCCGCCGGCGCGGCCCTTGCCGCCGCCGGCGACCTCGTCGTGACCGGCCCGACCGGCACCAACGTCAACGATCTCAAGCTGGGGCTGGTCGCGAAGTCGCGGCCGCGGCGGCGTTAGCCGGCCCGCGGCCGTGCCTCGTCCGGCATCCCTCACGGAGGCGCCTGCGGCACCTGCGATGACCGGCGGCGCGCGCCGCCCGCCATGCTAGAATCGGAGCCCTACATGGCCTCCGATTTCGTCCATCTCCACGTGCACAGCGAGTATTCACTGCTCGACGGCGCCTGCCGTGTGAAAGACCTCGTCCACAGGGCCAAGGAGCTGGGGATGCCGGCCGTGGCGCTCACCGACCACGGCACGCTCGGCGGCGTGGTGAAGTTCTACCGCGCCGCCCAGGAAGAGGGCATCAAGGCGATCATCGGGCTCGAGCTCTACCTCGCCACCGATCGTGGCGCGCGCGGCGGTGTCAAGGAGCGCTTCGCCCACCTCACGCTGCTGGCGCGCGACCAGACCGGTTACCGCAATCTGGTCAAGCTCTCCACGCGCGCCTACCTCGAGGGCTACTACTACAAGCCGCGCGCCGACTGGGAGCTGCTCGAGGAGCACCACGAAGGCCTCATCGCCCTCACGGGCTGCATGAGCGGCCGTGTGGCGCTGCTGCTGCGCGACGGCAACGACGAGGCGGCCCTGGCCGAGGTACGCCGCCTGGCGGAGCTCCTCGGTCCGGAGAACGTCTTCATCGAGCTGCAGGACGCCGGCCTGCCTGAACAGCGCGAGCTGCTGCCGCGGCTCGCGCGGCTCGCCGAGAAGGCCGGCCTGCGCACCGTGGCCACGAACGACGTCCACTACCTGCGCCACGAAGACGCCTACGCGCACGACGCCCTGCTCTGCATCCAGACGCAGAGCAACCTCGCCGACGAGGACCGCATGCGCTACGGCAGCGACGAGTTCTACCTCAAGTCGGGCGAGGAGATGCACGAGCGCTTCAAGGACTACCCCGGCGCCTGCGCGGCCACCGTGGAGATCGCCGCGCGCTGCGACGTCGACCTCGACTTCGGCACTTACCTGCTGCCCTCGTACCCGGTGCCCGAGGGCTACACCGAAGCCACGTACCTGCGTGAGCTCTGCGCGGCGGGCCTCGTGCGCCGCTACGGCGCCGAGCCCTCGCCCGAGGTGCGCGAGCGTCTCGATTTCGAGCTCGGCGTCATCGGCGAGATGGGCTTCGACGCCTACTTCCTCATCGTCTGGGACTACGTCAAGTTCGCCAAGGACAACGGCATCGCCGTGGGGCCCGGCCGCGGCTCCGCCGCCGGATCCATCGTCAGCTACGCGCTCAGCATCACCGACATCGACCCGCTCAAATACGATCTGCTCTTCGAGCGCTTCCTCAACCCGGGGCGCAAGAGCATGCCCGACATCGACATGGACTTCAGCGTGGCGCGCCGCGAGGAGGTCATCGACTACGTGGCGCGCAAGTACGGCCGCGACCGGGTCGCGCAGATCATCACGTTCGGCACGATGGCGGCGCGCGCCGCCGTGCGCGACGCCGCCCGCGTCATGGGCAAGCCTTATGCGATCGGCGACAAGATCGCCAAGATGATCCCCGAGCAGGCGCCGCCGGCCACCTTCGGCCAGGCCATGCTGCCCGGCGGCGAGCTCAGGCAGGCCTACGACGCCGACGCGGAGGTCAAGGAGGTCGTCGACCTCGCCATGAGCCTCGAGGGCCTCATCCGCAACGACTCCATCCACGCCGCCGCCGTGGTGATCAGCGACAAGCCGCTCACCGAGTACCTGCCGCTCCAGCAGAAGGGCGACGCGGAGGTCGTGACCCAGTTCGACATGAACGACGTCGCCAAGCTCGGCCTGCTGAAGATGGACTTCCTCGGGCTGCGCAACCTCGACGTCATCGAGGCGGCGCTGGCGATCATCGAGAAGACCGACGGGCTCTGCATCGAGATCGACCGGTTACCGCTCGACGACGAGAAGACGTACCGGATGCTGGCGCGCGGCGACTCCACCGGCGTGTTCCAGTTCGAGAGCCCGGGCATGCGCGAGGCGCTGCGCGACGTCGGCCCCACGCAGTTCGAGGACCTCATCGCCATCGGCGCGCTCTACCGGCCGGGACCGATGCAGTACATCCCGGCGTATGCGCGCAACAAGAAGGACCCGGCCTCGGTCGTCTACGACCACGAGGCCCTGCGCCCCATCCTCGAGCCCACCCACGGCGTGACCATCTACCAGGAGCAGTACATGGCCATCGCCCGCCGAGTGGGCGGTTTCACGCCGGCGCAAGCCGACGATCTGCGCAAGGCCATCAGCAAGAAGGACCGGCAGCTGATGGCCACCCTCAAGGAGCCGCTCATGCGGGGCCTCGCCGCCAGCGGTGTGCCGCCGGCCGTGAGCAACAAACTGTGGGCCAACTTCGAGGCCACCGGCGACTACTCGTTCAACAAGAGTCACGCCGCCTGCTACGCGATGATCAGCTACCGCACCGCCTGGCTCAAGGCCAACTACCCGGTCGAGTACATGGCGGCGCTCATCAGCAGCGTCATGAACACCAAGGACAAGGTGCCGTTCTACGTGAACCAGTGCCACGAGCTCGGCATCGAGGTGCTGCCGCCGGACGTCAACGAGAGCGACGTGGGCTTCACCGTGGTGAGCGGCAAGATCCGCTTCGGCCTCAACGCCGTCAAGGGCGTGGGGCGCGGCGCCATCGAGGAGATCATCGCCGCGCGCGCTGCCGGGCCGTTCACGAGCGTGTACGACTTCTGCGCCCGCGTGGACGCGCAGATGGCGAACAAACGCGTCCTCGAGGCGCTCATCCGCAGCGGCGCCTTCGACAGCACCGGCGACCCGCGCCGCGGCATGCTCGAGGCGCTTCCGGCCGCGATGGCCGCCGGCGAACGCCGGCGCAAGGACGCGGCCCAGGGCCAGGGCGGCCTCTTCGACCATGTGGCGGAGGGCGACGACGCCACGCAGGCGCCGAGCGTGCCCCAGCGCGAGTTCGACCAGGCGACCCGCCTCAAGCAGGAGAAGGAGGCGCTCGGTCTCTACGTCTCGGCGCACCCGCTGCAGGGGCTTCGCGAGCAGCTGCGCGAGGAGATCGAGGTGCCCGTGGGCACGCTCGACGACGCCGGCGACGGTGCCGTGCCTTGGACGGGAGGCATCGTCGCCAACGCCCAGAAGAAGGTGAGCAAGAACGGCGGCGTGTGGCTGGCGTTCCGCCTCGAGGACATCGACGGGGGGGTTGAGTGCCGGGCCTGGCCCGCCACCTACGAGCAGTACCGGGAGCTTCTCGTCGAGGACGCGATCGTGAAGGTCAAGGGCAGGGTGGAACGCAAGAGCGAGGGCGAGACCACGCTCATCGTGCTCGAAGCGCAGCCGTTCAACGGCGTCAGCGAGTACCGTCCTCTCACCGTGACCATCGACGCGCGGCGCGTGCGCGCCAGCGTGCTCGACGACCTCAAGCGCGTCCTCGCCGATTTCCCCGGGCAGGTGCCCGTGGTCCTGCACATGGTGCGCGGCGAGGAACGCGCCCGGCTGCGGGTGGGCGACGACCTCAAGGTGGAGCCGGTCGCCGGCCTCTACGCCGAGCTCAAGGCGCTGCTCGGCGAGAGCTGCATAGGAGTGGGCTGACACCGCGCTGGCGCGGGGGAGGGGGACGATGATCCCTGAGGGCATGCGCGACGTGCTGCCGCCCGAGACGGCAGAGCTGCGCGCCATCGAGAACGCTCTCTGCCGCCGCTTCGAAGCGTTCGGCTACGGCGAGGTGCGCACCCCGTGGCTGGAGTTCGCCGAGACGCTGGAGGCGGCCGAGGACGACACCCTCGCCGCCGGCTACCGGCTCTACGACCAGCAGGGTCACGAGCTGATGCTGCGCACCGACATGACCGTGCCCGTGGCGCGGCTGGCGGCGGCTCGTCTGCGCGACAAGCCGCTGCCGCTGCGCCTCTTCTACATCGCCCCGTCCATCCGGCCGTGGGCGCCGCAGCGGAGCCAGGACGGGGAGTTCGAGCAGGCCGGGGCCGAGCTGCTCGGCGTGAGCTCGGCGACCGCCGATGCCGAGTGCCTGATCCTCCTCTGCGACTGCCTCTCCGCAGTCGGCCTCAGCGAGTACCGGGTCTCTCTCGGCACGGTCGCCTTCTACACGGCGCTCGTCGACGCGCTGGGCCTCCCCGCCGAGGACCGCGGGACCTTCCTCGAGGCGCTCGCCGACAAGGACTACCCGCTGCTCGAGAGCATCGCCCGCAACGCCGAGGCCGAGGAGGCAGCACTCGGCGCCCTCTGGCGGACCCTCGAGCTCAGCGGCACGCGTGACGGTCTGGCGCAGGCACGCAAGCTGGCGACCACGGACGCCATGGAGGACGCGATCCTGCACCTCGTCGAGGTGCGCGACCTGGTCGGCGACGCCGGCTTCGGCGACGCCGTGACCTTCGACTTTGGCCTGTTCCAGGACCTGCTGTACTACAGCGGCGTGATCTTCGAGGCCTACGCCCCTGGCGTGGGCCTGCCCATCGCCTCTGGCGGCCGCTACGACGGGTTGCTCGCGCGCTTCGAGTGGGACGTGCCCGGCGTCGGCTTCGCCATCGCGACGGACCGCGTGCACGAGGCGCTCGAGGAGGGCGGTGTCGCCGCCCGCACCGCGCTTCGCCACCTCACCTTCGTGGGCGGCCTCGAGCAGCCCGGGCAGGCCATGGAGCTGCGCCGCGCCGGCTGGGCCGTGAGCGCTTTGCGCGAAGGCGCTTCGCCGCGCGAGCGGCCGCGCCTGGTCCGCGAGGGCAGCTCCTACAGTCTCGAGCTTGAGGACGGCCAAGCCGTGACCGGCAGCTGGCGCGACGTGCTGCGCGCCCTGGAGCACGGGTGAGGCTCGGGGTCGCGGCCGACGGCGAGGTCGCCGCGGCGCTCGCCGACCTGCTCGAGGAGGCGGGGCTGAGCGCCGGCGGGTTGCGCGGCGCTTGCCGCCCTGCGCTCGTGCGCGAGGGCGAGACGACGTGGCTGGTGGCGTCCGGCGCCGACGCGCTCGGCGGCTGCGTGCGCGGCGCCCTCGACGCGGCGATCACCGGCAAGGACTCACTGCTCGAGCTCGCGCCCGACGTGTACGAGCTCCTCGACCTGCGGGCCGGCGCCGACGCGCTCGTGCTCGCGGCCCCGGCCACGCCGCTGCGGGGGCGTCGCCGCGCCCGGCCGCGCGTCGCCACGCCCTACCCGCGCTTCGCGCGCGCCCACTTCGCGGCGACGGGGCGTCAGGTGGAGGCTTTCGCCTTCGGCGCCGCAGGCCTGGCGCCGGCCCTCGGGCTCGCCGACGAGGTGGTCGACCTGCGCTCGAGGGTGGCGACGGTCCCCGGGCTCGAGGTGATCGAGGTGCTCGCCGCGAGCAGCCTGCGCCTGGTCGCCGCCCGCGCCGCGCGCGTCCTGCGCGCGGCCGACCTGGCGGCGCTCGTCGAACGCCTGCGTGCCCTGGTGGAGGGACGATGAAGAACCTGCCCTGGTCCGACGACGTCGGCGCCACGGTCGCCGCCCTGCGCACCTTCGCGCCCGAGGCGGCAGAGGTGCGCGCCGCCGTGAGCGCGATCGTCGACGACGTGCGCGCCCGCGGCGACGCCGCCGTGCGCGAGCACACGCGGCGCCTCGACGGCGTGGAGCTGCCGGGCGCCTACGGCGTGACCGAGGTGGCGCTGCGCCGATGCCTCGCCGGCCTGGCGCCGGCCCTGCTGGAGGCGCTCGAGGTGGCCGCCGCCAACGTCCGCGCCTGGCCGGCCCGAGCGAGGTGCTCATCATCGCCGACGCCGGCGGCGAGCCCGCCTGGCTGGCGGCCGACCTTCTGGCCCAGGCGGAGCACGGCTCCGGGGCCATGGCGTGCCTCGTCGACATCGGCGGGACGCTGGCGGGGCCCGTCGCGGCCGAGGTCGGGAGGCTCGCCGCCGAGCTCGCGATCGCGCACGACGCCGTCGCGGTGGTCGCCTGCCCGGATCGCGAGGCGGCGGTCGCCCTGAGCAACGCGTTCGCGCCGGAACACCTCGAGCTGCACTGCGACGGCGCGGACCAGCTGGTGCCGCTCGTGCGCAACGCCGGCGCCGTCTTCGTGGGGCCCTACGCGGCGACGGCGTTCGCCGACTACGCCGCCGGCACCAACCACGTGCTGCCGACGGGTGGGTCGGCGCGCTTCGCCCAGGGCCTCTCGGTGATCGACTTCCAGAGGCGCATGGCCGTGGTCGAGCTCGGCGCCGCCGCGGCGGCGGCACTGGCGCCATACGTGGCGGCCATCGCCGAGGCGGAGGGGCTTCGCGCCCACGCCCTGTCCGCCCGCCTGCGTGCCCGGTGACCGATCGGCCCGAACGCGGCCGCGTCGGCGCGATGGGCGCCGGGGCGGCCTCGCGCCGGCGAACGCGGCCGCGTCTGATCACGGGCGCGCTGTCGCCGCGCCCGCCGCGAGGCATAATGTGTGAGCAGGGAACGTCGGTCCGAGAGGGTCCGCACGCCGGGCCGGCGTCGTCAGGCAACGTCGTCGCGCGCGTCAGTCAGGAGGCTCGCAGGTCATGATCGTCTTTCCGGGCATCCACATCCAGGGCGGCAAGGCCGTCAGACTCCGGCGCGGAGATTTTGAGGACGTCACCGTGTTCGACGACGACCCCGTGAGCCTGGCGCGGCAGTGGCGGGCGGAGGGCGCCGAGGCGCTGCACGTCGTCGACCTCGACGCGGCGCGCAGTGGCGAGCTCGTCAATTTCGAGCTCGTCGAACGCATCGTGAAGGCGGTGGACGTGCCCGTGCAGTATGGCGGCGGCATCCGCAGCCCCAGGAGTCTGGCGCTCGTGGCCGGCATCGGCGTGCATTGGGTGGTGATGGGCACGGCCGCGGTGACGGCCCTCGACCTCCTGGACGACGCCGTCAACTGGCTCGGCGAGCGGCTGGTCGTGGGCCTCGACTGCAGCGCCGGGATGATCACCACCAATGGCTGGCAGGAACGCTCGCAGATGAGCGCCATCCGCTTCAGCAAGATCATCGCGGACCACGGTGTGAAGCGCGTCGTGTACACGGACACATCGCGCGACGGCATGCTCGGCGGACCCGACCTCATCGGTCTGGACGGCCTCGCCGAGGCGTCGCCGCTCGAGATCATCCTGTCGGGCGGCGTCGCCCTGCTGGACGATCTGCGCCGCATCAAGAAGCTGGGCAGGCCGAACGTCGTGGGCGTCATCGTGGGCCGGGCCCTCTACGAGAAGGCCTTCACGCTCGCCGACGCCCGCACCGTGTTCGCCGACTGACGCGGCGGTGTGCGCCCGGTGAGCCCGCCGCGACGTGTGGATCTCGCTCCGCTCGGCCTCGGGGACGCTGCGCGGCTGGCCGGCGAGATCGCCGCGGCCCGCCTCGTGTGCTTCCCGACCGACACCGTCTACGGTGTGGGCGGCCTGGTGTCGCCGGGCGTGCTCGACGCCATCGTCGCGGCCAAGTCCCGCGACGCGCGCAAGCCGCTCCAGGTCGTGTGCCCGACGCCCGCCTATCTGACGACGTGGCTGGCGCTCGGACCTCGGCTGCGCACGGCCGTCGAGCGCCTGCTGCCGGGCCCGTTCACCCTGCTCCTCCCGTATCCTCCGGGCCTCGCCTTCCCCCCGCCCGGCGAGGTGCCGCACCGGCGTCCCGGGATCTTCGGCGTGGCCACCCGGACGGTGGCCACCCTGGGGGTGCGCGCGCCGCGGTGGCCTGCGACCGCCACCGCCCTGGCCGGCCTGCCCTTCGCTCTGCTCGCGTCAAGCGCCAATCGCAGCGGGGGCGAGGCGCCGCGCGCCGTCGATGAGGTCGATCCTCGGCTCCTCGAGGCCTGCGACCTCGTCCTCGACGCCGGCCCCGTTCCGGGGGTCGCCTCGACGGTGGTCGACCTCAGCCTGTTCGCCGGGGAGGGGAGCTGGCGTATCCTGCGGCGGGGAAGTGCCGACGCACGCGCCGTCGCCGAGCTGCTCGGCGCCGAGATGGAGGATCCGCCCCAGTCATGAGGACGTTGCCGTTCACCCAGGTCGACGTGTTCACCGAGCGGCCCTTCGCCGGCAACCCGCTGGCGGTGTTCCTCGGCGCCGACGGCCTCACCGCCGCGCAGATGCAGGCCATCGCCAGCGAGATGAACCTGTCGGAGACGACGTTCGTCATGGAGCCCCGGCAGGGCGGCAGCGCGCGCGTGCGCATCTTCACGCCGGCGCAGGAACTGCCGTTCGCCGGTCACCCGAGCGTGGGCACGGCCTGCGAGCTCGTGCGTCTGGGCGTCGTGGCGCCGGTGGAGCCGGTCACGCGCGTGGTGCTCGAGCTCGATGTAGGACTCACCCTGGTCGAGGTCGAGGTCGCAGGCGGCGTACCCGTGGCCGCCACGGTGCACCAGGGCGCCCCGGTGTTCGGCGAAGCCGTCGCGCGCGAGGAGGCGGCCGCCGTGCTCTGCCTCGAGCCCGACGAGCTCGACCCGTCGCTCCCGCCCATGCCGGTCGCCACCGGCCTCACGTACACCATCGTGCCGCTGGTCTCGCAGCGGGCCCTGGCGCACGTGCAGCTCGACCTCGACCTGTTGCCGGCGTTCGAGCGCGCTCACGCCGAGGTCTATCCGTGCGCGTTCACCGGCCGGGACGACCCCTGGGTGGAAGCGCGGGGGCTCTTCCCGTTCGCCGGCATCCCCGAAGACCCGGCCACCGGCAGCGCCGCCGGGCCGCTTGCCGCGTACATGGCGCGCTTCGGGCGGCTGGCGCCGGGCGAACGCCGGGTCGTGCTCCAGGGCCAGCACGTGGGGCGCCCGAGCCGGCTCCTCGTGAGCGTCGGCGGCACGCCGGCGGCCGTCGCGGACGTGCGCGTCGGCGGCGCCGTCCAGCCGGTCCTGCGCGGGGAGCTCTCCTTGCCGGACTGATAGAATCAGCGCTCTGACCGGCGCGCGGCGGAGAGGGGCCGCGCCCGGGACGACGCCGCCGTCAGTGCCCCGGGCACGCCGCCGGCGTCGCCGGCACCAGTCGAACGAAAGGAAGCCGACCGTGAAGATCGCCGCTGGCGCCGACCACGGCGGGTACGAGGTCAAACAGGCCGTCGTGCGCCGCCTGCGCTCCCAGGGCCACGAGGTCATCGACGTGGGGACCGACTCGCCCGAGACCTCGGTGGACTATCCGACCTACGGGCACCGCGTCGCGGCGATGGTCGCGTCCGGTGAGGTCGAGCGCGGCTTGCTCGCCTGCGGCACGGGGCTCGGCATCTGCATGGCCGCCAATCGCCACCCCGGCGTGCGCGCCGCCGACTGCCTCACCCCTCACCTCGCCGAGATGGCGCGCCGCCACAATGACGCCAACGTGCTGTGCCTGGCGGGGCGCCTGCTGAGCGAGGACGAGGCCTGGGCCATCACCGAGGTGTGGCTCGAGACCCCGTTCGAGGGCGGGCGGCACGAGCGGCGCGTCGGGCTCATCGACGACGGCGCGTGAGCGCTGACCCCGAAACGCCGGCCGGCGCGGGCGGTCCCTGGCGTCGACCGAGCTGGGACGAGTACTTCCTCCAGCTTGCGCGCCAGGCGGCGACGCGCTCCACGTGCCTGCGGCGCCAGGTCGGCGCCGTACTGGTGCGCGACAAGCGCGTGCTGGCCACCGGCTACAACGGGGCCCCGCGCGGCGTGAGCCACTGCCTCGACGTCGGCTGCCTGCGCGAGCAGCTCGGTGTGCCGAGCGGTGAACGGCACGAGCTGTGCCGCGCCATCCACGCCGAGCAGAACGCCATCATCCAGGCCGCCGTCCACGGCGTCGGCGTGGACGGCGCCACGCTGTACTGCACGACGCAGCCGTGCATCCTCTGCGCCAAGATGCTCATCAACTGCGGGGTGCACGAGATCCACTACCTCGACGGTTACCCGGACGAGCTGTCGGCCTCCATGTTCGCCGAGGCCGGAGTGATGCTGCACAAGGAGGAGCTGCCATAGAGGCGCCTCTGGAGCTCTCGAGCCCCATCCGCACGGCCGTGCTGGGCTTCCTCATCGCCGCCGCCATCGTGTACCTGCTGACGCCGCTGATGGGCCGCCTCGCGCGTCGCACGGGAGCCGTGGACACTCCCACGGACGACCGGCGCATGCACGTCGCCGCCACGCCGCTCCTGGGCGGCCTCGGCATGTACCTCGGCTGGATGATCCCCGTGATGCTGCTGGTCGACGTGGACCGCCCCGTCTGGGGCATCGTCGGCGGCGCCACCATCGTCGTCGCCGTCGGTCTCTTCGACGACCTCTACGAGCTCGAGCCCATCGTCAAGTTCGTGGGCCAGCTGCTCGCCATCGGTGTGGCCATCTCTTTCGACATCCACATCGAGCACATGAGCATCCCCTTCACCGGCGTCATGCTGCATTTTCCCATGGCGGTCTCCGTGGTGGTCACGGCCTTCTGGATGGCGATGATCATCAACATGGTGAACTTCATCGACGGGCTGGACGGGCTCGCCGCCGGAGTCTGCGGCATCTCGGCGCTCACCTTCTGCGTCATCTCGCTGAGCACCAACTTCCCCGCCATGGGGGTGTTGGCGGCGATCCTCGCCGGCGCCACGTTCGCCTTCCTGCGCTTCAACTTCCACCCGGCGAGCATCTTCATGGGCGACGCGGGTTCGATGCTCCTCGGCTTCGTGCTCGCCTGCCTCAGCGTGCAGAGCGTCATGAAGGGCACCGCCGCGGTCGCCCTCGTGCTGCCCCTCCTGGTGCTGGGCGTCCCCTTCGTCGACCTCTTCCTCATCGTCTGGCGGCGCTGGCGCCGCGGGGTGCCCTTCTATTCTCCGGGCCAGGATCACGTGCACCACGACCTCGTGCTCGTGCACGGGTTCTCGCAGCGCAAGAGCGTCCTGCTCCTGTACTCGTGGTGCCTGCTGCTCAGCGGGCTCGCCATCGCCATGCAGCGCGAGAACACGGTCACCATCGCCATCTTCGGCGCCGCGTCCGCCGTCGCCACCGTGTACATGGCGCAGCTCCTCAGTCGCTACCGCTCGCGCCGGCGTGGCCTGCCCGATCCCACGGCGGAGCGCGACGAGGAGCCGCGAGCGCGCCGTGATGGTGGCCGGGAGAGCGGCGAGGAGTAGGCTTCGCGAGGAGCGCCGGTGCGCCCGTCCGGGGCCGGCCGGCGCGGCCGCGGCCGACCACCAACGGCCGCGTTGCAGGGTCTTCAGACGGCAGGTTATAGTGTGACGCCACAATCACCACAGGACAGGCGAGACGGGGACAAGCGGCGCTCGTCGGCCTCGGCCGAGTCGGTCGCCTTCTTGCTTCTGGGCGGCGTCGTGACCGGCCTCGGCGTCGGCGCCGGCATCGACTGGCTCGTCAAGACGTTCCCGCTGTTCACGGTGATCGGCGTGTTCGCCGGGTTCGCCCTGGCGCTGTACGCCATCTATCTGGAGACCAAGTAGAGCCTCCCGGGAGGGTGAAGATCATCACGCGCAAGCAGGCAGTCGCACCGCTCGTGCTCGTCGCCGTGACGTTCGCGTGCGTCGCCGTCGCTGCGGTCGCCGGCCGGCCCGTCTGGGCCGCCGCCGTCGGGGCGAGCCTCGTGCTCGTCTACTGGGCGCTCGAGGCGCTCACCTGGCGTCTCGCCCGCCGCCGCCGCGACCTCGCCCTTGGTCTGGCCGTCGGCGGCATGGCGCTGCGCCTGGGCGTCGTGCTCGCCGTGCTCGTGCTGGTCGGACTGCTCGCGCGGCCGGCCTTCGCGACGGCGGCGCTGTCCTTCCTCGCCGGTTTCACGGCCTATCTCGGGCTTCGGCCGCTCACCTACAGCTCGCCGGCGCGTCCCACGTCCGGGGTGGGGACGCGATGAACAGGGCGATGAAGTGGGTCTGGTTGGTCGTCGTGCTCGCGGCGCTGGTCGGCCTGTTCCTCGTCCCCGGCGGCGCCAAGGAGACGCTCAACGTCGCCGGCGAGTTCGAGCTCCAGCCCATCGTCAAGCTGCCCGTGATCGGGCCGGTGGATCTCTCCATCAACAAGGCCGTGATCTACCTCTGGCTGGCGACCCTCGTCATCGTCGTGCTCGCCATCGTCATCGCGCGCAGCCTCAAGTCGCAGCCGGGCCGCTTCCAGGCGGCCGTCGAGGGCATGTACAGCCTCGCGCGCGACGGCATCGCCCGCTCGGTGATGAAGAGCGGCGTCGACACCTGGTTCCCCTATGTCGGCGCCGTGTTCTTCTTCGTCCTCATCAACAACCTGATCGGGCTCGTACCGCTGCCCTTCGGCGAGCACCACCAGCTCAGCTTCTACACGGCCACGGCGAACCTGTACGTCACCGTGACGCTGGCCCTGTTCACGTTCGTGTTCACGCACTACGCCGGCATCCACAAGTTCGGGGTGCGCAAGTACATCGGCGGCTGGATGCCCAGCGGCGCCCCGCCGGTCCTGCGCGAGTTCATCTTCGTGATCCACGCGGTGAGCGAGTTCTTCCGCCTCATCTCGCTCTCCGTGCGTCTCTTCGCCAACATGGTCGCCGGTCACGCCATCCTCGCGGTGTTCTTCGCCATGGCGCTCATCTTCCAGAGCTACCTCATCGCCGTCGCCCTGCAGGGCGCCTCCGTGCTCATCTACATGTTCGAGATCTTCGTGGCCGTCATCCAGGCCTTCATCTTCGCCATCCTCTCCGCCGTGTACATCGGCGGGGCGCTGGATTCGGAACACTGAATTCTCATGACCCAGGTCACCACCCAGGAGGACATTGCATGAACCCCCACGCGTACGCGGAACTCGGCGCCGGTCTGGCCATGGGACTGGGCGCCATCGGCCCGGGCATCGGCCTCGGCATCCTCATCGGCAAGGCGCTCGAAAGCATCGCCCGCCAGCCCGAAGTAGCGGGCGACATCCGCACCAACATGTTCATCGGCATCGGCGTCACCGAGGCCGTGGCCCTCTACGCCTTCGTCGTGGCGCTGATCCTCGTCTTCGTGGCCAAGTGACCCTGGCGATTTCGCGAGACACGAGAGGACAGAGGACGCCATGCTGAACACGCAGTGGGGCCTGATGGTCTGGACCCTCATCACGTTCACGATCGCCGTGTACATCCTCTGGAAGTTCGCCTTCGGACCCATCCAGCGCCTGCTGGACGAGCGCCGCCAGGCCGTGCAGGACAGTATGGACGCGGCCGAGCAGGCGCGGGCCGAGGCACACCGCCTCCTGGACGAGTACAAGCAGACGCTGGCCAAGGTGCGCCTCGAGGCCGAGGAGATCGTGGAGCGCTCGCGCACCACCGGCGAGCACGCCAAGGCCGAGCTCATGGCGGAGGCCCGCGCCCAATCCGACCGTGTGCTGGCCCAGGCGCACGACCAGATCGAACGCGACACGCGCGCCGCCCTGCGCGAGCTCAAGGGGCAGATCGCCGAGCTCACCGCGCTGGCCACCGAGAAGGTCGCCGCCGCCAGCCTCGGCGAGCGCGACCAGCAACGTCTCATCGACGAGGCGCTCGCCGAGCTCAACGTCGATCAGCTCGGCATGGAGAACTAGGCTTGGACGAAGAACAGGTCGCAGGGGTGTACGCCCGGGCGCTGTTCGGCGCCGCCAAGGACGCCGGCGTCGTCGAGCCCGTGCGCCGCGATCTGGGCGACTTCGTCGCCGGCCTCGCGGCGTCTGCCTCACTGCGCGACGTCCTCGCCGACCCCCAGGTGGACTCGGGCGCCAAGCGCCGCGTCCTCGTGGAGGTCACGCGCGGCGGGCAGGAGCTGGTCGCGAACACCCTCCTGCTCCTGCTCGAACGCGGGCGCTTCGCCGTCGTCGTGGAGCTGAGCCAGGCCTACGACGGGCTGGCCGCCGTGGAGGCGGAGATGGTCGAGGTCGAGGTGACCTCCGCCGTGAGACTCACCGCGGACGCCCGCAAGAAGATCGCCGCGCGGGTCGCGGAGGCCACCGGACGCAAGGTCGAGCTCGCCGAGCGCGTCGACCCCGGCATCCTCGGGGGCCTCGTGCTGCGCGTCGGCGACGTGATCGTCGACGGCAGCGTGCAAGCGCGCATCCGCCAGCTGCGCCGCCGGCTGGCCACAGCAGAATTGAGAGGTGACGTGGAGTGAAGCTGCGCCCGGAAGAGATCGCCTCGGTCCTCAAGTCGCAGATCGAGAACTACCAAGCCGAGGTCGAGGTCGACGAGGTCGGCACCGTCCTCGAAGTCGGCGACGGCATCGCCCGCATCTACGGCCTGCGCAACTGCATGGCGATGGAGATGCTCGACCTCCCTCACGGGGTCACCGGCCTCGCCCTCAACCTCGAGGAAGAGAACGTGGGCGCCGTGCTGCTCGGCGAGGACACCCTCATCAAGGAGGGAGACCTCGTCAAGCGCACCGGCCGCGTGTTGCAGGTGCCCGTCGGCGAGGCCATGGTCGGCCGCGTGGTCGACCCGCTCGGCAACCCGCTGGACGACAGGGGCCCGATCGAGACGAGCGAGTTCCGCCCGATGGAGTTCAAGGCGCCGGGCGTGGTCGAGCGTCAGCCGGTCAAGGAGCCGCTGCAGACCGGCATCAAGGCCATCGACTCGATGATCCCCATCGGCCGCGGCCAGCGCGAGCTCATCATCGGCGACCGCCAGACCGGCAAGACCTCGCTGATCGTCGACACGATCATCAACCAGAAGGGCCAGGACGAGATCTGCGTGTACGTCGCCATCGGCCAGAAGGCCTCCACGGTCATGCAGGTGGTGCAGAAGCTCGAGGAGTACGGCGCGATGGAGTACACGATCGTCGTCGCCGCGACGGCCTCGGCCTCGGCGCCGCTCAAGTTCCTGGCCCCCTACGCCGGCGCCGCCATGGGAGAGTACTTCCTGTACGGCGGCCGTCACGCCGTGTGCTTCTACGACGACCTCTCCAAGCAGGCCGACGCCTACCGGCAGATGTCGCTGCTGCTGCGCCGCCCGCCGGGCCGCGAAGCGTTCCCCGGCGACGTCTTCTACCTGCACTCGCGCCTGCTCGAGCGCGCCGTCAAGCTCAACGACGAGCTCGGCGGCGGGTCGCTCACCGCCATCCCCGTCATCGAGACCCAGGCGGGCGACGTCTCGGCGTACATCCCGACCAACGTGATCTCCATCACCGACGGCCAGATCTTCCTGCAGAGCGACCTGTTCTACAGCGGCGTGCGCCCGGCGGTGAACATCGGCATCTCGGTGAGCCGCGTCGGCGGCAACGCCCAGATCAAGGCGATGAAGCAGGTCGCCGGCCGTCTGCGCATCGACCTCGCCCAGTTCCGCGAGCTGCAGGCGTTCGCCCAGTTCGGCTCGGACCTCGACGAGGCGACCAAGCAGTCGCTGGCGCGAGGCATGCGCATGATCGAGGTCCTCAACCAGGGCCGCTTCGACCCGATGCCGGTCGAGGAGCAGGTGGCGGTCATCTTCGCCGGCAACCACGGCTACATCGACGACATCGACGTCGAGCGCGTGGGCGCGTTCTGCGAGGGTCTGCGCGAGTACATGCGCAGCCAGAAGCCCGAGGTGCTCGCCACCATCCGCGACGAGAAGGTCGTCTCGGACGAGAGCGAGGCCAATCTCCGCGCCGTGATCGCCGCCTTCCACAACACGTTCCTGCCGGAATCCGCCGTAGCGGGCGGCGCCCTCGAGGAGGCAGAGGCCTAGAGTGGCCACCCTTCGCGACATCCGCCGGCGCATCGCGTCGGTCCAGAACACGCGCAAGATCACCAAGGCGATGGAGATGGTCGCGGCGGCCAAGCTGCGCCGCAGTCAGCAGCGCATCGAGGCGCTGCGCCCCTACGCCGGTGACATGATCGAGATGATGACGGACCTCGCCACGTACTCCGAGGAGGCGCTCAACTTCGCCCTGATGAAGGAGCGTCCCGAGGTGCGCACGGTCGCCGTCGTCGCCGTGACCGGCGACCGCGGACTCGCCGGCGCGTTCAACGCCAACGTCGTGCGCAAGGCCACTCGAGATCGAGCGCGGCCTGCGCGAGGACGGCGGCGTGGAGACGCGCATCGTCGCCGTGGGGCGCAAGGGCATCGGCACGCTGAGCTTCCGCGGCTGTCGCATCGAGCAGAGCTGGCAGGGGCTCAGCGACCGGCCGGACTACGCCGACGCACAGGCGCATCGCCAAGTACCTCATCGACCAGTACGTGGCCGGCGAGATCGACCGCGTGCGGCTCGTCTACAACCACTTCACGCTCGGCGATCGAGCAGACGCTGTTCGACGACGTCATCCTCCCGGTACCGCGCGAGGCGGTCACCGACGAGGAGCGCAGTCCCGGCCCGGTCACGTACCTCTACGAGCCGACGGCGCACGTCGATCCTCGAGAGCCTGCTGCCGGCCTACGTGGAGATCGCCGTCTACCGCGCCCTGCTGGAGTCGAGCGCCAGCGAGCAGGGCGCGCGCATGACGGCCATGCGCAACGCCAGCGACAGCGCCGAGGAGATGGTCGACATCGCTCACCCTGGCGCTCAACCGCGCCCGTCAGGCGGCGATCACGCAGGAGATCCTCGAGGTCGTGGCCGGCGCCGAGGCTCTGGGATGAGCCGGTCCGGCGCGCCGCACGCCCCTACTACGCAGAGCGGAGCTGAGGCTATGAACACAGGCACTGTCGTCCAGGTCATCGGGCCGGTCATCGACGTCCGCTTCCCGGACGAGATCCCGGCCATCTACAACGCCCTCACGGTCGTCATCGACAGCGGCGACGGGCAGGCCCGCAAGGTCGTCTGCGAGGTGCAGCAGCACCTGGGCGACGACAAGGTGCGCGCCGTCGCCATGGAGTCCACCGACGGTCTCGCGCGCGGTGTCGAGGTCGTCGACACCGGCGTCGCCATGACGGTGCCGGTGGGCGAGAAGACCCTGGGGCGCCTCATCAACGTCACCGGCGACACCATCGACCACGGCGAGCCGCTGACCGACGTGGAGCACTGGCCGATCCACCGGCCGGCGCCGAACTTCGAGGAGCTCGACCCGACGGACGAGATCTTCGAGACCGGCATCAAGGTCGTCGACCTCATCGCGCCCTACGTGAAGGGCGGCAAGATCGGCCTCTTCGGCGGCGCCGGCGTGGGCAAGACCGTCATCGTGCAGGAGCTCATCCGCAACATCGCCGCCGAGCACGGCGGCCTCTCCGTGTTCTGCGGCGTCGGCGAGCGCACCCGCGAGGGCAACGACCTCTGGCTCGACATGAAGGAGTCGGGCGTCATCGACAAGACGGCCCTCATCTTCGGCCAGATGAACGAGCCGCCGGGCGCGCGCCTGCGCGTCGGCCTCGCCGGCCTCACCGTGGCGGAGTACTTCCGCGAGATGGGCGGCCAGGACGTGCTGCTCTTCATCGACAACATCTTCCGCTTCGTGCAGGCGGGCTCCGAGGTCTCCGCTCTCCTCGGCCGCATGCCGAGCGCCGTGGGCTACCAGCCGACGCTCGCCAACGAGATGGGCGAGCTGCAGGAGCGCATCACCTCGACCAAGCGCGGTTCGGTGACCTCGGTGCAGGCCATCTACGTGCCGGCCGACGACCTCACCGACCCGGCGCCGGCGGCGACGTTCGCCCACCTCGACGCGACGACAGCGCTCTCCCGCGCCATCGTGGAGAAGGGCATCTACCCCGCGGTCGACCCGCTCGACTCGACCTCGCGCATCCTCACCCGCGACGCCGTCGGCGACGAGCACTACGCGGTCGCGACCCGCGTGCAGGAGATCCTCCAGCGCTACCGCGAGCTGCAGGACATCATCGCCATCCTCGGCATGGACGAGCTCTCCGACGAGGACAAGGTGATCGTACAGCGGGCGCGCAAGATCGAGCGCTTCCTCTCGCAGCCGTTCCACGTGGCCGAGCAGTTCACCGGCATCGCCGGCAAGTACGTGCCGCTGGCCGACACCGTGCGCGGCTTCAAGGACCTCGTCGAAGGCAAGTGCGACGACCTGCCGGAGCAGGCGTTCTTCATGGTCGGCGGCATCGAGGAGGCGGCCGAGCAGGCGCAGCGCCTGGCCGGCGCCGCCGCGGCCGGCTGAGAGGCCGACGTGCCAGACGCACGCGCCCTGCACGTGGAGGTCGTCACGCCCGACGGTCAGATCTTCAACGGCGACGTGGCCATGGTCGTAGTCCCGGGCATCGACGGCGAGCTCGGCATCCTGGCGCGTCACCAGCCGCTGGTCACGCTGCTCGGCGTGGGGGAGACCCGTGTCCGCGATCTCGACGGCTCCTGGGAGTACGTCGCCACCGGCATCGGCTACGCGCAGGTGCTGTTCGACAAGGTGCTGGTCGTGGTGGACCACGGCGAGCTCGCCGGCGACATCGACGTCCAGCGCGCCGAGGAGGCGCAGCGGCGCGCGCGCGAACGCCTGGCCGAGCATGGCGACCCCGGCGCCCAGGCCGAGGCCGACTTCTTCCGCGCCGAGCAGGCTCTCAAGCGCGCCGAGAACCGCCTGCAGGTCGCGGGCCGGCGGCGCTGAGCCCGGCTTCGCCACGGCGCGTCACGCTATACTTGTGACCGTCTGATGGACGGGACCTGCGAACACGACGCGTGCCTGCTGGTGCGCGGCGGCCGGCGGCTCGTGGGCGGCGTGGCCCTTTCGGGGGCCAAGAACTCCGCTCTCAAGCTGCTCGCTGCCAGCCTCCTCACCGACGAGCCCTGCTCGATGCGGCGCGTCCCGCGCATCACCGACGTCGCCACCATGGTCGAGATGCTGCGGGCGCTGGGCGCGGACGTCGACGACGCCGGCGAGACGCTGCGCGTGCGCGCCGGCGCCGGCCTGAGCGGCTGCGCGCCCTACGAGCTGGTGCGCACGATGCGCGCCAGCATCATCGTCATGGGTCCGCTTGTGGCGCGCCTCGGCGAGGCGACGATCGCCATGCCCGGGGGCTGCAACATCGGGCCGCGGCGCATCGACTTCCACATCCGCGGCCTCGAGAAGCTCGGGGCGACCATCGAGATCGACCACGGCTTCATCAGGGTGCACAGCAGACAGCTCAGAGGCGCCGCCGTGTCGCTCGACTACCCGAGCGTCGGCGCCACGGAGAACCTGTTGATGGCCGCCACGGCCGCGGAAGGTGTCACGGTGATCGAGAACGCGGCCCGCGAGCCCGAGATCATCGACCTCTGCGAGTTCCTCGCCGGCATGGGCGCGGTCCTCGACGGGGCCGGGACGAGCACCATCCGCGTCGAGGGCGGGCACGCCCTGCACGGCGTCGACCACGAGGTCATCGCCGACCGCATCGAGGCCGGCACCTACCTCATCATGGGCGCCGCGACGGGCGGCGAAGTGGCCGTGGACGGTCTGGACCCCGCCCACCTCGAGCTCTTCCTCACCAAGCTGCGCGGCATGGGCGTCGAGGTCGAGGAAGGCGCGCGGCGCATCATCGTGCGGCGCTCAGGGCCGCTCCGGCCGGTCGACGTCTCCACGCTGCCTCATCCGGGCTTCGCCACCGACCTCCAGGCGCAGACCATGGTCCTGCTGTCGCTCGCCGATGGGACGTCGATCGTCACCGAGAACGTGTTCGAGAACCGCTTCGTGGTCGTGGACGAGCTCAACCGGCTGGGCGCCGGGATCACGACGAGCGGGCACCACGCTGTTGTGGCCGGGCCGCGCCGCCTGAGCGGGACGGTCGTGGAGGCGCCCGACCTGCGCGGCGGCGCCGCGCTGGTGACGGCGGGCCTCGTGGCGGACGGCGTCACCGAGGTGAGGGCGGTCTCGCACCTCGAGCGGGGGTACGAGGACCTCGTGGGCAAGCTCGGCGCGCTGGGTGCGAGCGTGGAGCGCATCGAGCCCGGCGGCCGAACCGAGGCGCGGCCGCCGGCGTCTCTCAGCTCGTGCGATGAGGAGAGGGTGACGCGCGCCTGAGCGCGGCGCGCGCGGAGCGAGATGGCTGACTATCGTGTCTACAGGGCCGGCGAGGACGAGCCTGTGCGGGTCGCGGGACGGCCTGCCGACCCCGTCGCCGCTCCCCTCGAGCCCCTGTCGGTGGACGTGCTGTCCGGCGACGCCGGCGGAGGCACGTCCGGCGGGGCGCGCACGTGGATCGTCCTCGGCCTGGCGGCCGCCGCGGTGCTCGTCGCCGCGGTGCTCTTCTGGATCTATGGGCGCGACATGGTGGGCAATTCGCAGGCCGCGTTCGACCTGGCGCGCGTCTCCGGCAAGGTGCCCACGTGGGCATGGATCGGCGTGCCGGCGGCGGCTCTCGTCGTGCTCGCCGCCGTGACCGGCTACCTCGCCTTCGGCCGCCATCTCGCGGTCAAGCTCATCGGCGTGGTCGTCGTCGGCGTCGCGCTCGCGGCGCCCGGTCTGGCGCTGGGCTGGGCGAACGGCACCGTCGGCACGGTGGCACACCGCAGCGCGGCCGTTCAGGCCGTGGTCGCGAACACCAAGAAGCAGCTCCGGCCCGCGCTCCCCGGCGCGGCCATGAACGTCCTGCTCATCGGCTCGGACAAGAGCGGGCCGCTGGACCCGGGACGCTCGGACACCCAGATCCTCGTCCGCCTCGACCCGGCCACCAAGAGCATCTCCATGCTCTCGCTGCCCCGCGACCTGCGCATCTACATCCCGGGCGTGGGCTACGACAAGATGAACGCGGCCTACTCCTACGGCGGGCCGGCCGGTGCCGTGCGAGCGTTCTCAAGCGTCACCGGCCTGCCGATCAACCACTTCGTGGAGATCAACTTCGCCGGCTTCTGGCACGTCGTGAACATGCTCGGCGGCGTCTACATCCCCGTCGACCACCGCTACTTCAACCCCAACGGGACGGGCTGGAAGTCGATCAATCTCCAGCCCGGCTATCAGCTCCTGCACGGGCAGCAGGCGCTCGATTTCGTGCGCTTCCGCCACGATCAGCAGGGCGACTTCACGCGCATGCAGCGCCAGCAGCTGTTCCTCAAGGAGGTGCAGCGCCAGTCGGGCCGCTGGAGCAAGGACTGGACCAAGGTCCTCAGACTCATCAAGGCGGTCACCGGCCAGACCACCTCCGACATCGAGTCGCTGCGCAGCCTCAAGTCCCTGGTCGAGCTGGTGTTCCAGGTGAACACGTCGAAGATCAACACCGTCCACCTGGAAGGCTCGACCCCTACGATCGACGGCGTCTCCTTCGTGGTCCCATCGCCGGGCGAGATCCAGAAAGCCGTGCAGGAGTTCACGCACCCGGCGCAGGCCCCTCTGAAGCTCTCGGGCCTCAAGGTCACCAAGAAGATGTACACCGTGCACGTCTTCAACGGCAGCGGCATCGGCGGGCTCGCGACCACCACGGCCAAGCAGCTGAACGCGCTCGGGTACACGGCCAAGGTGGGTCCGGACGCGACCGAGTTCCCCGGCAAGGTCACCACGATCTATGCGCCGAAGAGCCTGAGCGCGCCGGCGCAGCTCATCGGAGAGATGCTGTATCCCTCCGACGTGCAGATCGTCGACCGCACGCCCGGCTCGAGCGACGGCATCAGCATCTTCCTGGCGTCCTCGTTCGACGGCAGCGTCAACGTGCCGCTGCAGCCTGCGCAGCAGTCCCTGAGCCTCTACCCGGCGCGATACGACGTCGCGTCATGGCGTGCCCTCGCCGCCCAGACGCCGCTGCAGCTCGAGATGCCCACCGTCTGGGCCTCGGGCTGGTCGTACGACCAATTCCGCTCCTACGGCTTCAAGCCCATCAACGGCTGGCGCACGGCCGCCACCATCGCCGTGGTGAGGACGCCGACCGGCGGTTACTGGGGCATCCAGGCGATGCGCTGGCTGAACCCGCCGGCGATCCAGCACCCCACCAGCACCCAGGTCGTCGGGGGTACGAAGTACCTGCTCTTCTACCAGGGCTCGAACCTGCACATGGTGGCCTGGAAGCGTGACAACACCCTGCACTGGATCATCAACACGCTCGACAACGAGCTCCCCAACGACGTCATGATGAAGCTTGCGTTGTCGTCCAAGCCAGTGAAGTGAAGCTGATCCACGCAGTCCTGGGCCGCCTCGACCCGTGGGCTGCCCTGGTGCTCGGCGGCCTCGTGGCCCTGGGCGTCGTGATCCTTCTGGCCACTCCCGGCCCGTGGCACAAGGTGGTGGGGTCGGCGGCCAGCAACGAGTTCCACTCCGCGCCCCCGGCCAATGTCGCCGTGTTCGCGTCGGGCGTGCCGGACGGCGCCTGCACGACCGTCGCCTGGCTGCACGTCGACAACGTGGTCCCGTCGGTCACCCTGGTCGTCATCGCCCCGGACACGCAGGCCTTCGTGCCCGGGGCCGGGCTCACGCCCATCCGCCGGGTCGTCGACGAGGCTGGTCCGGCCGCCGCGTCCGCCGCCCTTGGGCGCGCGCTCGGCGTGCCCATGGACGCGTGGGTGTCCCTGGATCAGGTGGCTCTGCGCCTGGCGACGGGGCCGATGCTGCCTACGGGAGACGGCCGCGTTGCCATCACGCGCCTCCTGACGGCCAAACGGACCTGGGAATCGGGCGTGACGGCCACCAGCTGGATCCGCCAGTACTACGCGCTCGTGCAGGGCCTCCCGCGTATCCCGTTGAGGTCGATGAGCGTCGTCGCCTTCGCCAACTACATCCTCGGGTTCGGACACGTGCGCAGCGACCTGAACCTGCGCACGGCCACCTCCATCGCGACGTCTCTGAACAAGCTCGACCCCTCGCTCGCGCAGGTGCGCGCCGCCGACGCCGTCGTCGAGACCTGCCGGCGCGGCGAGGCGTGGCGGTTCGGCGACGCGCAACTCGCCCAGCTGCGCCAGTGGCTGGCGTTCGACATCGCGCCGCCGGACGCCGGACCGACGGTCCGTCGGGAGCCGCGGCCGGCGCGCGTGCTGGTCGTGTTCCCCGGCACGCGCAAGCGCGCGGCCGTCTACGCCGCCGAAGTGCGCCGCAGTCTGCGGCGGTCCGCGGGCGCGCCCGTCGCCGTCGACCTGCTGGCCGAGCCGGTCTGGTCGCGCCTGGCCGGACGTGCCGAGACGGCGATCGCCGCGCGGCGGCCGCTCGCGGTGCTGGTAGGGCCGCCCGGCGCGCGCCTCACCGCGGCCGGCGCGCAGGCGGCGGCCAGCGCGCTGCGCGACCTCGGCGCCGTGCTTCGCGAGCGGCAGGAGCCGGCCGTGATGAGCGGGCAGATCCCGCTCCTCGGGGCGGTGTCACCGGCGGCGGCGCCCGTGGCGTCCTCCGCGGCTGCCGGCGGGTCGTCCGGGTCGCCGAGCGCGACGCCCATGCCGGCGGCCACTGCGGCGCCGGCGAGCGCGGCCATCGCCGCGGCGCTGCGCGCCACGGCACTGCCGGTCTCTCCCCTCGGCGGCCTGGCGCTCAGAGCGAGTCCCTCGGCGCGCTCGACCCTCCGGGCCGCGGCCGCTGCCAACGCCGAGACCTTCGTGAGGGCGTGCTGGCCCGGCACGCTGGCGCCGCGTCTCGCCTCGACCAGGCTCGGCCTCTGGTATCTGGCGCGGCAGCGCACGACCGTGGGCCTCGTGGCCTCGTCGCCGGCGGCCTCCTCCACCGCCGCGATGCTGGCACAGCTGCGCGTGTGGGGATTCGGGGCCACGCGCACGGCTCCGGGCGCGTGGCGGCCGGCGCGCGCCTTCACGTCTGTCTACTACCGCCGCTCAAGCGCTGACGCGGCGCTGGCGCTCGCCGGCGACCTCGGGCTCGGGCCGGCGGCGGTCGTCGCCGACGACGCCGCCCCGGCGGCGGTGACGCTCTTCCTGCACGACTGAAAGGGCGCCTCCCCTGCGGGAGGCGCCCTCAAGACGCGTCTTTCTCTTCGTAGCGCTGCTCAGGCCGAGCGCCTGCGACGCAGGAGCGCGCCGCTCGCGATGAGCCCGGCGCCCGCGCCGAGGACCAGCACGAGGTTGCTGCCCGTGAAGGCGAGCTGCCCTCCTTGTTCGCCTGGCGCCTGCAGGCTCGCCAGATAATCCTCGAGGACTCCCTTGACGGCGGAGTACTGCACGATGCTCGGGTTGTTCTCGACGTAGGCGAGTGCGGCGCGGATCTCCGCGGCCGTCCAGTGGCCGTCGATGGTGCCGTCTGAGGCATCCTTGATGATCGCGTTGATCACAGACTGCGGTACCGCAGCCTGCGCCACAACGGCGAACACCAAGACGAGCACGATGGCGAGGACAATGGCTCCCGCCAGCTTGGTCTTCATCTGTTCACCCCCCCTCGTGACACTCGGCGGCTGCGCCGCCTCTTGCCCCTGCTTATACCACGCCCCTGCGAACGAAACCATACGCAGGGACCGTCTGGTTTCTCGCCCGCCGCGGGCCCGCATCGCCGCGACGCATGTCAGTATAATCGCCTCGATGGAGTCGCCGGCAAACACGCGAGGCGTTGCGCGGGCCGTGCCAGGGGGAGTGCGCGACGTCGTGCCGTTCGCGCTCACGGTGGCGTGCGCCGGCGCCTTCGCCTTCCTCTCGGGCGGCTACATCCTCACGCGCAGCGCCCCGCTGGCGATCGTCTACCTGCTGCTGGCGGGGCTCTGGCTGTGGTTCCTGCGCTCGAGCGCGCGCCCTTCGCGCCTCTACGTGAGCGCGCTCGGCGTCTTCGGCCTGTTCGTCGCCTGGAGCGGGCTCTCGGTGCTGTGGTCGCTGGGACCGGACCTCACCTGGGTGGCGTTCGACCTCTCGGCGTTCTACCTCGTGGTGGCGGCGGTGCTCGGTCTCACGCCCGCTCGGGCCCTCCAGGTGCGCGTCGTCACGGTCGGATTCCTCGTCGTGGTCGTTGCCGTTGGTGTATACGCTTATCTCGGCAAAGTGCTGCCAGACGTGGTCACACACGCCCACACCTACGCGCGCCTGGACAGCCCTATCGGCTACTGGAACGTCCTCGCGCTGCTGATGGTCATGGGCCTGGTCGTGGCGCTGGCGCTGGCCGGCGACGGCCGCATTCATCCGGGGTGGCGCACGCTCGCCGCCCTCGCCGCGGTGCCCCTGTGCTTCGCGTTCTTCTTCACCCTGTCGCGCGGCGGCTGGGTCGCCCTCGCCGTCGCGCTGCTCGTCTACTTCGGCCTGTCGAGCACCCGCATCGCCAGCCTCGCCTCGCTCATTGCGGTGGCGCTGCCGGTGGCGGCGGTCCTTTGGCGCGTGCGGCACCTGACCACGCTCTTCCAGGCGACGCTCGACGACGCGCTGCGCACGCAGCAGGGCCACGTCCTGCTGGGCTACTCGCTGGCGGCGCTGGCCGTCGCCGCCGGGGCCCAGCTCGCGATCGCCCTCGTCCAGAACGCGGTGCCGTGGCCGCGGCGGCTGCGCGTCGCCGCCGGCGCCGTCATCATCGTGGTGCTCGTGCTGGGGGTCGGCGGCGGTTCGGCGCGCTACGTGCAGGCCCGCGGCGGCAGCGCCTGGGTGCACGCGCGCCTGCAGGCGTTCGCGTCCGACAGCGACCAGACGAGCTCGGCGGAAGGGGCCGGCCGGCTGATCTCCCTCAACACCGGCCGGCCGCCGCTGTGGCGCGAGGCGCTCCGCCAGGCGCGCGTCGACCCGGTCGCCGGCAGTGGCGCCGGGACCTTCCCGTTCACCCACTACCGGTTCCGCACCACGGGCGGCGTCGTGAGGCACGCGCACAGCGAATGGTTCAACACGCTCAGCGAGCTCGGCGTCGTGGGGCTGGCGCTGCTTGTGGCCGCGCTCCTCCTGTTCGTGGCGGCGGCGGTGCGCAACCCGTTCCGCCGCCGCTCCGACCGGGTGCAGCCGCTGCTCGTGGCGCTGCAGGCCGGCATCGTCGCCTTCCTCGTGCACATCTCGTGGGACTGGGACTGGGGGATGGCGGCCGTCGGGACCGTGTTCTTCCTCTTCATCGCGACCTGCTCCGCGTACCTGTCGACGCGTGCCGCCGACGACGTTGGGCGCGCGGCGCCGGGGGACGGGGAGGGGCCGCTCGAGGGGGCGTCGCCGGAGGACGCCGCGCCGCCTGCTCGCCGTCCCATGCGCTGGCCGCTGCGGGCCGCCGCCACGGCGGCCATCGTCCTGCTCGCGGCAAGTTGGGGCCTGCCGTATCTCGCCACGCGTGCCGCCGGCGAAGCCCTCTCCGCGGCCTCAGCTGGTAGGGTCCAGGCGGCGCTGGACGACGCGCGCCGCGCCGCCGCCCTCGACCCCCTGGCCGTCGACCCGCTGCTCACCGAGGCGCTCGTGCTGCAGCAGCAGGGCCGCAACCAGGAGGCGCTCGCCACGCTGGACAGGGCGGCGCGGCTCCAGCCCGCGAACTACGAGGTCTACTACCAGCAGGGGCTGCTGCAGCTCAACGTCTTCGCGCGCAAGCGCGCCGCCGCCGCCGCGTTCGAGCGTGCCCTGGCCCTGAACCCTCTCGACGCGGCCAGCCGCTCCGAGCTCGCCCTGGCGCTGGCCCCCTAAGTTCGCGCCAAGCCCCCGCGCCCACCTCCGCGCGCGCTCCTCCACGGCGTCAGGGGAGCCCCGGACCCCTGTGGTAGACTTCCCGCCATACACCGCTCCCCGAAGCTACACGGAGGTCTTCCCCAGTATGGATGCCGCCCCGATCGGCGTGGTCGGAACCGGCTACGTCGGCCTCGTCTCGGCGGTCTGCTTCGCGCACCTCGGGCACCACGTGGTGTGCATGGACGTCGACGCCGCCAAGATCGAACGCCTGAAGCGAGGCGAGGTGCCGATCTACGAGCCGGGCCTCGACAAGCTCATGGAAGACAACGCCTCGCGCCTCTCGTACACGACCTCCTACGACGAGCTGCTCGAGGCGTGCCGCATCCTGTTCATCGCCGTCGACACGCCGCCGTCGGCCTCCGGCGACGCCGACCTCTCGCGCGTCCAGCACGCCACCCGGGAGATCGCCCGGCGCGGCGGCGAGCGTCTCCTCGTGATGAAGAGCACGGTGCCGGTCGGCACCGGCGAGAAGGTGATGGCGGATCTCGAGGCGCTCGGCGCTCCCGCGATGACGTACGCCTCCAACCCCGAGTTCCTGCGCGAGGGCGCCGCCATCCAGGACTTCCTCGAGCCCGACCGCATCGTGATAGGCGCGTTCCGCGAGCAGGACGGCGACGCCGTCGAGACGCTGTACCGGGGCATCGACACTGATGTCGTGCGCACGAGCGTCCCGACCGCGGAGATGGTCAAGTACGCCTCCAATGCGTTCCTCGCCACCAAGATCTCGTTCATCAACGAGATCGCCAACGTGTGCGAGCAGGTGGGCGCCGACGTGCGCACCGTGGCCTACGGCATGGGCCTCGACCACCGCATCGGCTCGCACTTCCTGCAGGCCGGCATCGGCTACGGGGGGTCCTGCTTCCCCAAGGACGTCCAGGCGCTCAAGCAGCTGGCGGGCAACTCCGGCTACCACTTCCAGCTGCTCAACGCCGTCATCGAGGTCAACGCGCTGCAGAAGCGGCGCGTCGTCGGCAAGCTCACCGCCAAGCTCGGCAAGCTGCGCGGCACGACGGTCGCGCTGCTCGGGCTCACGTTCAAGCCGCAGACCGACGACCTGCGCGAGGCGGCCTCGATCGTGCTCGCCGGTCGCCTCGTGCACGAGGGCGTGCACGTGCGCGCCTACGACCCCATGATCGTCGCCGGCGGCCACGCCCTCTTCCCGGGCGTGACGGTCTGCGGGGAGGCCCTCGAGGCGCTCGCCGGCGCCGACGCCGCCGTGATCGTCACCGAGTGGCCGGAGTTCGCCCGCCTGGATTGGGCGGAGGCCGCGGCGGTCATGGCGCGGCCGCTGCTCATCGACGGCCGCAACTTCGTCGACCCGGCGGCCGCCGCGGCCGCGGGCCTCGACTACGAGGGCATCGGGCTGGGCGAGCCGCTGGCGGCGGTCGCTACGGCCGGCGGGTGACGCCGGCCGTGGTCGCGAGGCGGGCGCAGCCGCGCCAGGCGGTGATCCTCGTCGGCGGCGAGGGCACGCGTCTGCGGCCGATCACGTCGCGCGTGCCCAAGCCCGTGGCGCCGGTGGTCGAGCGCCCGTTCGTCGCCTACATCCTCGACAACCTCGCCCGCCACGGCGTGGACCGGGCGATCTTCTCCACCGGCTTCCTCGCTGAGGCGATCGAGGCCGAGATCGGCGACGGCGCCGGCTACGGGCTGCATGTCGAGTACGTGGTCGAGAGCGAGCCGCTCGGCACCGCGGGCGCGATCGCCAACTGCGAGGACAAGCTGCACGGCTCCAGCTTCTACGTCTTCAACGGCGACGTGCTCAGCGACGTCGATCTCACAGCCCTCGCCCGGCTGCACACCGACCGCGGGGGGATGGGGACCATCTTCCTGACCCCGGTCGAGGACCCGCGCCGCTACGGCCTCGTCGAGATCGACGCGGACGGGCGCGTGGCGAGCTTCCTCGAGAAGCCCAGCGACTACGAGGGCACGGCGCTCATCAACGCCGGCGTCTACGTGCTCGAGCCCGAGGTCCTCG
Organism: uncultured Thermoleophilia bacterium; assembly: GCA_963709845.1. GTDB lineage: Bacteria > Actinomycetota > Thermoleophilia > UBA2241 > UBA2241 > CAIXSE01. Next base: position 154,909 of record CAVPXV010000006.1, on the reverse strand, counting down.
AGATGGTGCCACGCGGCAAGATGTTCTCCATCGAGCGCGGCGTGTTCCCGCAGCTGGCCCAGGCGGGCTCGCTGTACGGCTACGTGGACCACGGCTACTGGCGCGACATCGGCACGCCCGACAGCTACCTGCAGGCGCATTACGACATCCTCGAGCGCCGCGTGGACACGGCGGTGGCGGACGCCCTGGGCGAGCAGTACGTGTTCGTGTCGCCGACGGCCAGCGTCGACGCCGACGCGCGCGTGGTCCCGCCGGCGTACATCGGCGACCGGGCCCGTGTCGCGACCGGCGCGCGCGTCGGCCCGCTGACGGTCCTCGGCGACGGCGCCGTGGTCGGCGAGGGCGCCTCGGTGACGGAGTCGGTCGTCCAGGCCGGCGCCGTGGTGGGGTCCCACGCCCAGGTCCGGAGGAGCGTTCTCGTCCGCGGCAGCAGCGTGGGCGCCGGCACGCAGCTTGACGCCGCGATCATCGGCGAGGGGGCCGTGGTCGGCGCCGGCAACCGCCTCTCGGGCGGCATCTGTCTGTACCCCGAGACGACGCTGCCCGACAACTCCATCCAGTTCTACGAACAGCTCCGCGGCAGGGAGGGCTGATGACCATTCCGGACGGCATCTTCAAGGCCTATGACGTGCGTGGGCTCTATCCCGAAGAACTCGACGAGGGCGTCGCCGAGCGCATCGGCTGTGCCCTCGCACAGCAGCTCGGCGCCGCCCAGCTCGGCGCCGGCATGGACCCGCGGCCGTCGTCGGCGGGTCTCCTCGAGGCGTTCGCGGCAGGCGCCGCCGCCGGCGGCGCCGGCACCACGGACTTCGGCCTCGTGCCCACCGAGATGGTGTACTTCGGCGTCGCCTCGCGCGGCCTCGACGGCGGAGCCATGGTGACCGCCTCGCACAACCCGCCGCAGTACAACGGCATGAAGCTCGTCGGCGAAGGGGCCCTGCCGCTCAGCGGCGACCAGGGCATCCCCGAGCTGAAGCAGCGCAGCCAGGCCTTGACGGAGCTCCCCGCGGCGCCGCGCCTGGCGGTCGAGCGCGTCGACCTCTACGCGGACTACGTGGAGCACCTGCGGCGCCTGGTCGACGTCTCGACGTTCATGCCGTATCGCGTGGTGATGGACGCGGCCAACGGCGTCGCCGGCAAGCTGGCGCCGCTGGTGTTCGCCGGCACCCCGATCGAGTGTGCGGAGATGTACTTCGAGGTCGACGGCACCTTCCCGAATCACGAGCCCAACCCTCTCCTCGAGGAGAACAGCCGCGAGATCCGCGCCCGCGTCGTGGCCGAACGCGCCGATCTGGGGATCGCCTGGGACGGAGACGCCGACCGCTGCTTCTTCATCGACGAGGACGGGGAGTTCGTGCCGGGGGACTTCGTCACCGCGCTCCTGGCCGAGGCCTTGCTCGTCAAGCACCCGGGCGCTTCGATCCTCTACGACCTGCGCGCCAGCCGCGCCGTGCCCGACGTGATCCGTGCCAACGGTGGCGTGCCCCTGCTCAACCGCGTGGGACACGCCTTCTTCAAGCAGCGCATGCGCCGCGAGGGCGCCCTCTTCGGCGGCGAGGTGTCGGGCCACTACTACTTCCGCGAGAACTACAACGCCGATTCCGGGTTCATCCCGGCGCTGCTCATCCTTGAGCTGCTCTCGCAGAAGGGCGCCACGCTGGCCGAGCTGCTCGAGCCGCTGCGCACCAGGTACTTCATCAGCGGCGAGATCAACTCGACCGTGGCCGACGTGCCCGCCGCCATGGCTCGCATCGAGGCGCGCTTCGCCGACGGGGAGATCACCAGGCTGGACGGCCTGTCGGTCGACTACGACGACTGGCACTTCAACGTGCGGCCCTCCAACACGGAGCCGCTCCTGCGGCTCAACCTCGGGGCGGACAGCCGCGAGCTGATGGAGGAGAAGCGCGACGTGGTGCTCGGCCTTATCCGGGAGGGCTGAGTGGCCGGCGCAGAGGGAGCGACGGCGGTAGAGCTCGGGCCGGCGCGCGTCGCCGAGGTGGACGCCGCCGACATGCTCGGCGCCATCGCCGGCCTGCCGCGCCAGCTGGCCGCCGGCTACGCGGTGGCGCGCGAGCGCCTGCGCGGTGCGTTCGGCGAGGCCGGCGCCGCCGCGCCTCCGGCGCGCCCGACGGGGCTTGCCGTCTTCGGCATGGGCGGCTCGGCCATCGGCGCCGACCTGGTGATCGCCAGCGCTCCGGGCCTCGAGGTCCCGGCCACGGTGGTCCGCGGCTATCACGTTCCCGCGTGGATCGGTCCGGGCACGCTCGTCCTTGCGGCCAGCTACTCCGGCGAGACGGAGGAGACGCTGGCGTGCGCCGCCGCGGCGCTGGACCGCGGCTGCGTGCCCGTCTGCGTCACCTCGGGAGGGAGCCTCGCCCGCCTGGCGCAGAGGCGTGGCCTGCCGCTCGTGAGCGTCCCCGGCGGCGGCCAGCCGCGCGCCGCCGTGGGCCACCTCGCGGCGCCGATCCTCGTGGCGCTGGAGCTCGCCGGCCTCGTGCCCTCGGCGGCCGAGGACGTCGCGGAGGCCTCCGAGCGGCTGCGCGCCGGCAACGAGGAGCTGGGCCCGGAGGCGCCCCTCCCGGGTAACCCGGCCAAGGCGCTGGCGCTGCGCCTGCACGAGCGCCAGGCGGTGGTGTACGGCGCCGGACTCACGGCGCCGGCGGCGCGGCGCTGGAAGGGGCAGATCAACGAGAACGCCAAGGCGCCCGCCTTCTGGAACGAGATCCCCGAGCTCGACCACAACGAGCTCATGGGCTGGACCAGCCTGCCGCACGTCGCCGCCGCGAGCCTCGCCGTGTTCCTCATCGATGACGGAGAAGACGCACGGCTCGTGCGCCGGGCCGACCTCACCGCCGTCGAGCTCAGGGCGCGCGGCTTGGGCTGCGAACGCGTCGCGGCGCGCGGCTCTTCACGCCTGGCGCGCCTGTTCTCGCTGGTCCAGCTCGGCGACTACGTCTCCTACTACCTGGCGCTGCTCTACGGGGTCGATCCGACGCCCGTCGGCGCGATCCAGGAGCTCAAGGCCAAGCTGGCCGGCGGCGCCGGCGACTGACGTCGTGACCGGCGCCGTCCCGCTCGTCCTCACGGGCGGCGACCCCGCATCGCGCCGGGTCGCCGTCGAGCTCTTCGCCGGCGCCGAGCGGCGCCGCCTGACGCGCGCCGAGCTGCGCCCGCCGGCGCCCTTCACCGGGCCGCTCTTCGCTCTGCTCGCCTCCCAGCCTGCCGGCGGGTGCATCGGCCTCGTCGTGCCGGTCTTCTGGCGTCCGCCGCTCGGCACCGCCCTCACTCCGCGTCCCGCGTCCCTTGACCTCCTCGCCGTGGCCGATCACGTGAACCTCGAGCTGCGCGGCCCGCTCACCGGCCGCTGGCCGGCCGGCGCGCCGCGCACGTTCCCGCCGCTCACGGGCGTATATCAACCGGCCGTCGTTCGTGCGCTCGGTGGGCCTCGGGTATACTCATCCGGCGTCGTGGTGGCCGGGGTCGCCGACGCCGGGCGGCTCACGCCGTTCGAGGTCGGGGCGCTCGTCAGGGCAGGCATCACCGCCGTCTCGGACGTCCTGGTCCCGGCCGCCATCGTTGCGGCGTACTACGGTCTCACGATGGCCGCCTGCGGCGTCCCGCAGGCGGACGAATACGACGAAGAGTGAGGGTCTTTTGGCTTCCGACTACGACATCAAGGACATCGGTCTCGCCCCGGAGGGCGTGCTGCGCATCGAGTGGGCCGACATGCACATGCCTGTGCTCAAGGCCATCCGCGAGCGCTTCGCCAGGGAGAAGCCGCTGGAGGGCGTGCGCGTCGGCGCCTGCCTGCACGTCACCACCGAGACGGCCGGCCTCATGCGCACCCTGGTCGCCGGCGGCGCCGACGTGGTGCTCTGCGCCAGCAACCCGTTGAGCACGCAGGACGACGTCGCCGCCGCGCTCGTCAAGGAGTACGGCGTGCGCGTCTACGCCATCAAGGGCGAGGACGACGAGACCTACTACGGGCACATCAACGCCTGCGTCGACCATCGCCCGCAGATCACCATGGACGACGGCGCCGACGTCATCGGCGTCCTGCACGGTGAGCGTCCGGACATGGCCAGCGAGATCATCGGCGGCACCGAGGAGACCACCACCGGCGTCATCCGCCTCAAGGCGCTCGAGGCCGAGGGTCGCCTGATGTTCCCGGTCGTGGCGGTCAACGAGGCCAACACCAAGCACATGTTCGACAACCGCTACGGCACCGGGCAAAGCACGCTGGACGGCGTCATCCGCGCCACCAACATCCTCATCGCCGGCAGCACCGTCTGCGTCGCCGGCTACGGCTGGTGCGGCCGCGGCCTCGCGATGCGCATGAAGGGCCACGGCGCCGACGTGATCGTCCTCGAAGTCGATCCGCTGCGCGCCCTCGAAGCGGTCATGGACGGGTTCCGCGTGATGCCGATCGCGGAGGCGGCCAAGGTCGCCAGCCTCTTCGTCACCGCCACGGGCGACATCCACGTCATCCGCGGCGAGCACTTCGAGGTCATGAAGGACGGCGCCATCGTCGCCAACACGGGCCACTTCAACGTCGAGATCGACATCCCGGCGCTGGAGAAGCTGGCCGTGAGCAAGCGCACCGTGCGCGAGTTCGTGGACGAGTACACGCTGGCCGACGGCCGCCGCATCTACCTGCTGGCCGAAGGCCGCCTCGTCAATCTGGCGGCCGCCGAGGGTCACCCCGCCGCCGTCATGGACATGAGCTTCGCCAACCAGTCATTGAGCGCCGAGTTCCTGGTGAAGAACCACGAGACGCTCGAGAGCAAGGTCTACGTCGTGCCCAGGGACATCGACGACGAGATCGCCCGGGTCAAGCTCGAGACGATGAGCGTGGACTGCGACACGCTCACGGACGAGCAGGCGAAGTACCTCGCCTCCTGGGACCAGGGGACCTGAGCGCGACGAGCGGGGCAACGGTGAGCGCGGGCGGGGCAGGCGCGTCTCGCGGGGCCGGCGGGCCCGGCGGTTCACGCCTGCGCGTGCGCACCGTCGAGATCCTTCCCGGTGAGGTGGTGCTCATCGACCAGCTCGCCCTCCCGAGTGAGGAGCGCTACGTGCGCTGCCGCACGTGGAGGGAGGTCGCCGAGCGCATCACCGACATGACCGTGCGCGGCGCGCCGGCGATCGGCGTCACGGCCGCCGGCGGGCTCGCGCTCGCGGCCGCGGCCGCGAGCGCCGCTGACCCGACGGACACGGCGGCGTTCCGGGCCGCGCTGGAGCAGGCCGCGAGCGGCCTGCTGGTCACGCGGCCCACGGCCGTCAATCTGCGCTGGGCGCTCGGCGAGATGCGCGCCGTCTGGGAGGGCTGCGAGGCGTCGCCGCCTGCCTGTGCCGCGCGTCTGCTGGCCCGCGCGCAGGCCATCCTCGAGGACGACGTCGCCCGCTGCCTGCGCATCGGCGAGCACGGCGCGGCGCTGTTCAAGGCAGGCGACACGATCCTCACGCACTGCAACGCCGGCGCCCTCGCGACGGCCGGCTACGGCACGGCGCTGGGAGTGATCCGCTCCGCCAGCGCCAGGCACGGGGACATCTCGGTCCTCGTCGACGAGACCCGCCCCTGGCTCCAGGGCTCGCGGCTCACGGCCTGGGAGCTGGGCGTCGAGGGCATCCCCTATCGCCTGATCAGCGACAACATGGCCGGGCACTTCATCCAGCGCGGCGCCGTGGACGGCGTCGTCGTCGGCGCCGACCGCATCGCCGCGAGCGGTGACACCGCCAACAAGATCGGCACGTACACGCTGTCGGTCCTCGCCAAGGAGCACGGCGTGCCCTTCTACGTGGCGGCGCCTCTCTCCACGGTGGATCTCAGCGTGGCCGCCGGCGCCGACATCCCCATCGAGGAGCGGGCCGAGGACGAGGTCACGTGCTTCCGCGGCGTGCCGGTGGCGCCGGCCGGGGCGCGGGCGCATCATCCGGCCTTCGACGTAACGCCGGCGGCCAACATCGGCGCCATCGTCACGGAGGCCGGCGTGCTGCGGCCCCCGTACGGCGAGAGTCTGGCCACGGCCTGCGCCGGCGCGAAGGACGCGGCATGAGCGCCAGCTCACCCGCCGGCCCCGAGCCGCCCTGCAAGGCGATGATCATGGCCGCCGGTCTGGGCACGCGCCTCCATCCGCTCACCGGTTGCACTGCCAAGCCGATGGTCCCCATCCTCAACCGGCCCGTGATGGAGCACATGCTGCGCCTGCTGCGGCGTCACGGCATCCGCGAGGTAGCGGCCAACCTCCACCACCACCCGGACAAGATCCGCGCCCACTTTGGCGACGGCTCGGCGTTCGGCGTCGAGCTGCGCTACCACCTCGAGGAGACACTGCTCGGCACCGCCGGCGGGGTGGGCGCGTTCCGCGAGCTCTTCGCCGGCGGCACCTTCGTCGTGGTCAGCGGCGACGGCCTCACCGACGTCGATCTCACCGCCTTCCTCGCCGCCCACCGGCGCAGTGGGGGCGTCGCGACGATGGCCGTCAAGCCGGTCGCCGACCCGTCGCTCTATGGCGTGGTCGTGCACGGCGGCGACTCGCGCATCACCGGCTTCCAGGAGAAGCCGCCGGCCGCCGAAGCTCTCTCGGACCGCTGCAACACCGGCATCTACGCGTTTGAGCCTGCCATCTTCGACTTCGTGCCTCCCGGCGAGTTCGTCGACTGGGCGCGGGACGTCTTCCCGGCGCTGCTCGCCGGGGACGTGCCGTTCTACTGCTGGCAGCTCGACGGCTACTGGAACGACGTCGGCAACATCGACCAGTACCGGATCAGCAACTTCGACGCGCTCCTCGGGCGCATCGCGGTGGACGTGCCGGGACGGCGTGTGCGCGAGGGTCTGTGGGCCGGCGAGGGCACGAGCATCCACCCCGATGCGCGCATAGTGGGGCCGGTGCTCATCGGCGCCGGATGCATGATCGAGGCGGGGGCCGAGCTCATCGGCCCGCTGATCGTCGGCGACCGCTGCGTCATCGAAGGCGGCGCCGTGCTCGAGGGCGTCATCCACTGGGACGGCGTCAAGGCCGGCAGAGGGGCGCGAGTGGCGGGCAGCATCCTGGGGCACGACGTGATCGTGCACCACGAGGCCGTGGTGCACGAGGGCGTGGTGATCGGCGACGGCTCCGACGTCGCCGCGCACGCGCAGGTCTCCGGGGGCGCTCGCGTGGAGCCGCGCTCGATCGTCGGCCTCGACGGTACCTGCGACGCCGCCCCGGCCTGAGGCGCGAGCCACGTGGCAGGGCGGCGCGCTCGACGGACTCCTCGATCTCTTCCTCCCCAAGCGCTGCGTGCAGTGCGGGGCCGCCGGCGCCTGGCTCTGCGGGCCCTGCGCCGGCGGTCTTCGTCCTCTGCCGGCCGAGCGCTGCCCGCGCTGCGGGGCCCCCGGCCGCTGGACCCCCTCGGGGCCGGCCGGGAGGACGCTGCGCGCCGCCGCGCGCGGCGCGTCCGGCGCCGCCGCGACCACGCCTCGAAGCTCGCCCGGCCGCCGCTGCCCCGAGTGCGGCGGGCGTGAGCTGTCGTTCGTCAGCGCTTCTGCCGCGTTCGCCTACGAGGGGCCGGCGCGGGCCCTCGTCACCGCCTGCAAGTTCCGCGCCCTGCGCGCCCTCACCGACGAGATGGCGCGCCGCGCGGCGCCGGCGTTCGCGCCGCCGGCCGAGCTCGTGACGTGGGTGCCCGGCCATCGTGAGCACGGCCTGGAGCGAGGCTTCAACCAGGCGGAGCGCTTCGCCGTCCGGCTCGCCCGCGACGCCGGCCTCCCATATGCTCCGCTGCTCCGTCGCACGCGTCACGGCGCCCGCCAGAGCGGGCTGGACCGCGCGGCGCGGGCCGCCAACGTACGAGACGCCTTCGCGTTGCGGGAGGATGCGGAACGGGTACTAAGAAGATTCAAGCGAGTAGTGGTTGTTGACGACGTCTACACCACAGGTGAAACGTTGAACCAGTGTGGCAAGGTGCTCGCTCAGCAGGGTCTCGAACCCCACGTCTTCACGTTTGCGCGCACGGTGCGCGCAGTTCCCTCCCAAGCATCGCTAGACCATGCCGTCCAGAAGGAGCGATGTCGATGAAAACACAGATCAAGGGCCGCAACGTCACGGTGACCGATGCCCTGCAGGACTACGCCAACGAGAAGATCGAGCACGTGCACAAGCTTCTCCTGCAGCGCAAGATCGACGAAGTGACGAGGGTAGAGCTCGAGCTCCTGGTGGAGAAGAACCCGAGCATCCCCGAACCGTGCATCGCCGAGGCGACGGTGTTCACGCGCGGACCCGTGATCCGGGCGCGCGAGTCCTCGACGGACATGTACGCGGCCATCGATCTGGTCTCCGACAAGCTTGTGCGCCGCGTCAAGAAGTATCACGACAAGGCGCACGGCAAGACCCGCCACGGCCACGACAAGCCGACGGTCAGCGACGAGCCGGCGGCGGAGCTGGCGCCTGTCGCCGCCGCGTCCGCCGTGGAGAGCGCGGAGCTTGTCCACGCCGCCGGCGACAACGGGCGGGTCGTGAAGACCAAGCAGTTCGCGCTCAAGCCGATGTCGGTGCATGAGGCCACGCTGCAGATGGAGCTGGTCGGCCACGACTTCTTCGTGTTCACCAACGCCGAGTCCAACCGCACCAACGTGGTCTACCGGCGCAACGACGGCCACTACGGCCTCATCGAGCCGGCTGAGAACTGAGGCCCGCGGCCACCCGCGCCTGCAGCGTAGCGTCGCTTCCGTGCCCGGGCTGGGGCGGCACGACGCCCGCCGCGCCGTGTGCGACAATGGACGCAGAGCGCAAGCGAGCTGACCCAGGAGCGCGACACCCGTGATCAAGATCGTCGACAAGCTGCTGCACGCCGGTGAAGGCCGGAGGCTGAAGACCCTCGAGGAGCAGACCGCGCAGGTCGCGGAGCTGGAGGCCGGCGTTGCCGGCCTCAGCGACGAGCAGCTGCGCGCCAAGACCGCCGAGTTCAGGCAGCGCCACGCCAACGGTGAACTGCTCGACGACCTCCTGTACGAGGCGTTCGCGGTGGCCCGCGAGGCCGGCAAGCGTGCCCTCGGCATGCGCCCGTTCGACGTCCAGGTGCTGGGCGGCATCGTCCTCCACGAGGGCGACATCGCCGAGATGAAGACCGGCGAGGGCAAGACGCTCGTCGCGACGATGCCCATGTACCTCAACGCCATCGCCGGCAACGGCGCCCACCTGGTCACCGTCAACGACTACCTCGCCAAGCGCGACGCCGAGTGGATGGGCGAGGTGTACCGCTTCCTCGGCCTCGAGGTCGGCGTCATCCAGGCCAACATGTCGCCCGAGGAGCGCCGCGCGCAGTACAACGCCGACGTCACCTACGGCACCAACTCCGAGTTCGGCTTCGACTACCTGCGCGACAACATGGCCATGCGCCGCGAACACATGGTGCAGCGCGGCCATCACTACTGCATCGTCGACGAGGTGGACTCGATCCTCATCGACGAGGCGCGCACCCCGCTCATCATCACCGGCGCGCCCGAGACGGCCGCCGACACCTACCGCCAGTTCGCGCGCGTCGTGCCGCGCCTCCACCCCGGCGAGGACTACGAGGTCGACGAGAAGCAGCGCACCGTCGCCATCACCGAGAGCGGCGTCGCCAAGGTCGAGCGCGCGCTCGACGTCGACAACCTCTACGAGGACTCCAACGGCGGTCTCGTCAACCACCTCATGCAGGCGCTGCGCGCCCAGACGCTCTTCCACAAGGACGTCGAGTACGTGGTCCAGAACGGCGAGGTGCTCATCGTCGACGAGTTCACCGGCCGCATCCTCGAAGGGCGCCGCTACTCGGAGGGCCTCCACCAGGCCATCGAGGCCAAAGAGAAGGTGCCGATCAACGAGGAGAACCAGACGCTCGCCACCATCACCCTGCAGAACTACTTCCGCCTGTACGAGATGCTCGCCGGCATGACCGGTACGGCCAAGACCGAGGAGGACGAGTTCCGCCAGATCTACGGCCTCGAGGTGGTGCAGGTCCCCACCAACGCCGCATGGTCCGCAAGGACGAGAACGACTTCATCTTCACACGACCAAGGACAAGTTCGCGGCGGTCACCGGCGACCTCGTGGAGTGCTACGAGAAGGGTCAGCCGGTCCTGGTGGGCACCGTCTCGGTGGAGGTCAGTGAGATGCTCTCGCGCCATGCTCGAGCGGCACGGGATCCCGCACAACGTCCTCAACGCCAAGCAGCACGAGCGCGAGGCGCACATCATCGAGCACGCCGGCCAGCGCGGCGCCGTGACCATCGCCACCAACATGGCCGGCCGCGGCGTCGACATCAAGCTCGGCGAGGGCGTGGTCGAGCTCGGCGGCCTCTACGTGCTGGGCACCGAGCGCCACGAGAGCCGGCGCATCGACAACCAGCTGCGCGGCCGTTCCGGCCGCCAGGGCGACCCGGGCGAGAGCCGGTTCTACCTGTCGGCCGAGGACGAGCTCATCCGCCTCTTCGCCGGCGACCGCATGTACCGGGTCTCAGCCGCTTGGGGCCCAAGGAGGGCGAGCCCATCGAGGCCAAGATGCTGAGCAACACCGTCGAGAGGGCGCAGGACAAGGTCGAGGAGCTCAACTTCATGCGCCGCAAGAACGTGCTCAAGTACGACGAGGTCATGAACGAGCAGCGGCGAGTGATCTACGACCAGCGCCAGCGCATCCTCATGGGCGAGGATTTCGGCGAGCAGCTCCGCGAGATGATCGCCGACGTCGTGGAGGCCAACGTGCGCGCCGCCCTGGCCGACGCCCAGTTCTCCGAGGAGTGGGACCTCGACTCGCTGTTCATCGGCCTGCATCAGGTGTACGACCCCACGTTCCGCAAGGGCGACATCGACGTGGAGTCGGGGACCGTGGACGAGGTCGTCGAGCAGGCGGTCGACGACGCGCTCGCCCAGTACGACGAGCGCGAGCGCCTCATCGGCGAGGACCAGATGCGCAGCGTGGAGCGTGCCGTGATGCTGCAGGTCATCGACTCGCGCTGGAAGGACCACCTCTTCGACATGGACTACCTGCAGGAGGGCATCCACCTGCGCGCCCTGGGCCAGCGCGACCCCCTGGTCGAGTACAAGAACGAAGGCTTCGACCTGTTCCTGGACATGCCCGAAGGCATCAAGACGAGCACCGTCACGACGCTCATGAAGAACAGCCCCGAGGACCTCGCCGTGTTCACCGCCGTCACGCTCGAGGAGCCTGTGATGGCGCTCAACTACGCGAGCGGCGACGACCTCATCACGCAGACCTCGTTCACCGGCGCGGCGATGGCGGCGGGCGACTACGGCGTCGACGACGGCCTCGCCGACGCGCCACCGCCCAACGTGGCCGCCGGCGGCCGCCGTGGCGCCACCACGACCAGCACGAGCGCCGTCGCGGTGCAGCAGCGCGTCGTCTACGACAAGGTCGGGCGCAACGACCCGTGCCCGTGCGGGAGCGGCAAGAAGTACAAGAAGTGTCATGGGGCGTGAGCCGGGCCTCTGGCCCGGCCGGCGCTCCAGGCGATGCCGGCCGCGCCGCTCGCTCATCTCGCGGTGCCCGGATATACTGCGCCCGCGATGACGACGAACGCCTCAGAAGCACTGGTCCAGCTCGACTCGCTCCGCGAGCGTCTCAAGGAAGCCTCCGGGCGCCTGGGATGGCTGCGGAGCTATCTTTGACCCGCCCAAGCTGACAGCGGAGCTCGAGGCGCTGGAGGACGCGCATGCGCGCCCCCGATTTCTGGGACGACCAGGACGCCGCCTCGCGGGTCTCGTCCGAGTACAGCCGCATCAAACGCCGCCTCGAGGACCTCGCCGGCCTCGAGGCGCAGCTTCGGCGACCTCGAGTCCACCGAGGAGCTCCTGCGCGAGGAGCTCGCCGGGGGCCAAGCCGACGACGAGCTCCTCGCGGAGCTGCACGCCGGCCTCGCCGCCCTCGAGCGCGAGCTCGAGCGCGGCGAGGAGCAGCGCTTCTTCACCGGCAAGTACGACGAGGGCGGCGCCATCATGACCATCCACCCCGGCGCCGGCGGCACCGAGTCCCAGGACTGGGCCGAGATGCTCCTGCGCATGTACCTGCGCTGGTTCGAGCGCCGCGGCTTCAAGGTCGAGGTCAACGACGAGCAGGAGGGCGACGAGGCCGGGCTCAAGAGCGCCACGCTCACCGTGGAGGGCGAGAACGTCTACGGGCTCCTCCAGGCCGAGCGCGGCGTGCACCGGCTCGTGCGCCTGAGCCCGTTCGACTCGGCCAACCGCCGGCACACCAGCTTCGTGTCGGTCGACGCCTCGCCGCTGGTCAGCGAGGACGTCGAGGTGGAGATCGACGAGGACGACCTGCGCATCGACACCTATCGCTCCAGCGGCGCCGGCGGCCAGCACGTGAACAAGACGAGCTCCGCCGTGCGCATCACGCACATCCCGACCAACATCGTCGTGCAGTGCCAGAACGAGCGCTCGCAGCTGCAGAACAAGGCCGTGGCCATGCGCATGCTCAAGTCCAAGCTCGTCGAGCTCGAGGAGCGCAGACTGGCCGAGGAGATGGCCAGGGAGCGCGGCGAGGTGATGGACGTCAACTTCGGCAGCCAGATCCGTAGCTACGTGCTGCACCCGTACCAGATGGTCAAGGACCTGCGCACCGGCTACGAGGTCGGCAACGCGCAGGGAGTGCTGGACGGCGACCTCGACGCGTTCGTGCGCGAGTACCTGGTGTGGCGCGCCGGAGGCAGCGCCCCGCGCAAGTAGCCGGGCGCGGCGGCCGGCGCGGGGGCGTCTGGTAGGCTGGCCTCATGAGCGCCTCGGGCGACACTTCTCACGACGCGTCCGCCACCGAGGCGCCCTCGCTGCGCGGGAGGGTCGTCGCCCTTCGTCCCGTCACGGCCGGCGATGTGCCCGCGTTGCTGGCCGTGCTTCGCGAGCCCGAAGTCGCGGCCTGGTGGCGGCGCGACGAGTGGGAGCGTCTCGACGAGACCGACGCGGTGACGCTCGCGATCGAGTGGCAGGGGCGCGTGGCCGGCTGCATCCAGTACAGCGAGGAGACGGACCCCGACTACCGGTCGGCCGCCGTGGACATCTTCGTCTCGGCGGCCGCCCAGGGGCACGGGGTCGGCCCCGACGCGATGCGCACGCTCGTCTCCTGGCTCATCGACGTGCGCGGCCACCACCGCGTCACGGTCGACCCGGCGGCCGCCAACGCGCGCGCCATCCACGTCTACGAGAAGCTCGGCTTTCGCCCCGTGGGCGTGCTGCGCCGGTACGAGCGTGTCGCCGACGGCAGCTGGCGCGACGCGCTCCTCATGGAGCTCCTTGCAGAGGACCTGGTGCGCTCCTAGACGGGCCCGCGCGGCGCCTGGGGTACGATTGGTCGCGATGAGCGCCGCGTACCCGAAGCTCGAACTGCACGTCCATCTCGAGGCGACCGTGCGCCCCGAGCGGCTGCTCGAGATCGCCCGGCGCAACGACGTGCGCCTGCCGGCGCGGACCGTCGGCGGGCTGCGCCGCTTCTGCCGGTTCAAGGATTTCGACCACTTCATCCGCGTGTGGATACGGACCACGCGGGCGCTGCGTCACGGGCGCGACTTCCACCAGATCGTCGTGGACTACGCCGAGGCCGCGGCCGCGCAGGGCGCCGTGTACATCGAGGCACTCTTCTCGCCCTCCGAGCCGGCGGCCCGCGGGACGCCGTGGGACGAGATCTTCGACGGCTACTGCAGCGGGGCTGAGGAGGCGCGTGAGCGGACCGGCGTGGAGATGCGCTTCACGCCGGACCTCACGCGTGACTTCCCCGTGGACATCGCCCTGCGCGCGGCCGACTGGGCCGTGAAGTATCGCGAGCGTGGCGTCGTGGGGATCAGCCTCGGGGGCAGTGAGGACCGGTTCCCTCCCGAGCTGTTCGAGCGGCCCTTCGCCATCGCCCGCGCGGGCGGGCTCAGGGCCGCGCCGCACGCCGGCGAGATCGCCGGGCCGGCGTCGGTGCGCGGCGCTCTGGAGGTCTTGCACGCCGACCGCCTGCGGCACGGCGTGCGCGCCGCCGAGGACCCGGCGCTGCTGGACGAGCTCGCGGCGCGCGGCATCGTCTGCGACGTCACGCCGATCAGCAACGTGCGCACGGGGGCGGTGGCCTCCCTGGCCGAACACCCGCTGCCGCGCATGCTGGCCGCCGGCGTGAAGTGCTCCATCTCGACGGACGACCCTGTCCTCATGGACACCGACCTGGTGCGCGACTGCGAGGCCGCCGTCGGCCTCGGGCACTCGCCTCGCGCCATGTTCGAGCACGCCCTGCAGGGCGCCTTCTGCGACGAAGGCACGGGGAGGCGGCTGGCGCGGCTTCTGGCCGACTTCGACTGGGACGCCGAGCCCGGGGGAAAGTAGGCAGCACCGGGCGAGTGACCTCGGAGGTCGCCTTGCGTCGAGTGACCGTCAACCGCGCGATCGTCGCCGCCTCGCTGCTGTTCGGGGTGGCGGCGTTCTTCCTGCCGCCGGAGGTCCTGGAGATCGCGGCCGTGCCGCTGATCGTGGCCGCGGCCTATTTCGGGGGGCTGCGCGGCGGGCTCGCCACGGCGCTGTGGTTCATCCTCGTGGCCACCGTCGACTTCTTCGTCCTCGGCCGCTCGCAGATGGACGACTACCTCGCCGCCGTGGTGGGGTACGCCGTGGTCGGCGCCGCCCTCGGCGCCGGGGTCGAGCAGCTCTGGAGGCAGCGCCGCCGCCTGCAGGACGCGGTGGAGGAGCTCACCAACTCGCGGCGGCAGCTGTCCGCCAGCCAGAAGCGCTACCGGCTCCTCTTCGAGTCCAGCAACGACTCCGTCTACCTCCACGGCATCGACGCGCACGGCGAGCCCACGCGCTTCGTCGCCGTGAACGACGCGGCCTGCGCGCGCCTGGGCTACACGCGCGAGGAGCTGCTCGGGCTCACGCCCCGCGCCATCGACGCGTCCCCGGCTCCGGGAGAGCTCCGGCGCGAGATGCAGCGGCTGCTCACCGAGGAGCGCATCGTGTACGAGTCGGTGCGCCGCGCGCAAGACGGGAGCGAGATCCCCGTCGAGATCAGCTCCAGCCTCACCGACGTCGACGGTGAGCTGCTCGTGCTCTCCATCTCCCGCGACATCGCCGGACGCAAGGAGACCGAGCGCCGGCTCGAACGGCTCTCGCTTCACGACGACCTCACGGGGCTGCTCAACCGCAGGGGCTTCTACGTGATGCTGCCCGAGCAGGGCAAGCGCGCCAGGCGCTCGGGCGGCAAGCTCGCCGTCATCTACGGCGACGTGGACGACTTCAAGCATGTCAACGACACGTTCGGCCACAGCCGCGGCGACAGGGTGCTCGCCACGGTCGCCGACGTCCTGCGCGCCACGTTCCGCGAGACCGATCTGCTGGCGCGCCTCGGCGGCGACGAGTTCTGCGTGGTCGCCGAGGAGGACGCGGCGGCGGAGCCCGCCGGGCTCGGCGCCCGCCTCGAAGCCGCCCTGGCCGCGGCGAGCGCGGCGCTCGGCTTCGAGGTCCAGCTCAGCTACGGTACGGTGACGACCGGCTGGGAGGGGCTGGAGGACCCGGACGAGCTCCTCACGCGCGCCGACATGCTCATGTACGAGGCCAAGCGCGCGCGCCGTGGCCGGCCCCGTGCCGCGCGCCGGCAGACCGGCGCCGTTCCGGTGGCACCGGCAGAGGCCGCGGCGCCGGGTCCCGAGGCCGCGGGCGACGGGAAAGGGAGCGGCGGATGACGGCCGTCGAGGGCCGCGCCGGCGCCCTGCAGGTGGTGCTCGGCGCGCGCGGCGGCACGGGCGGGGCGGTCGTGCGCGAGCTCGTCGGGCTAGGCCGCAGGGTACGCGCCGTGACCCGCGGCGGACGCGCCGGCGTCGGCGGCGGCGCCCAGCCGCCGGCATCGTACGAGGACGCGGCGGCGGACATCACCGACCGCCGCGAGCTGCGCCGGGCGCTCGACGGGGCGGCGATCGTCTACCATTGCGCGCAGCCCGCGTACAGGCGCTGGGCGCGCGAGTTCCCCGCCATGAACGCGCTCGTCGTCGAGGCCGTCGCCGAGGCAGGCGCCAAGCTCGTCTTCGCCGACAACCTGTACATGTACGGCCCCATCGACGGGCCGCTCACGGAAGAGTCTCCGGCCGGCGCCGCCACGCGCAAGGGCAGAGTGCGAGCCGCCCTGGCCGAGGAGCTTCTGGCGGCGCACCGCGCGGGCCGCCTGCGCGTCGCCATCGGCCGCTCGTCGGACTACTTCGGGCCGGGCGGCAGGGACTCAGCCGTCGGTGAGCGCGCGTTCAAGGCGCTGCTGGCCGGCAGGAAGGTCAGCTGGTTCGCCGCGCTGGACCAACCGCACACGCTGAGCTACCTGCCGGACATGGCGCGCGCCCTGGTCGTCCTCGGCGAGCGGCCCGAGGCCGACGGCGGTGTGTGGCACCTGCCCGCCGCTCCGCCGCTCACGGGCGCCGAGTTCGTCGCCCTCGGGGCGCGCCTGGCGGGCACCGCTGCCACGCCGGCGGTGATGGGCATGGGCACGGTCCGCGCCCTTGGGCTGTTCGTCCCGGTACTGCGCGAGTTCCCCGAGCTCTGGTACCAGTGGGCCGCGCCCTTCGTGCTCGACGCCAGCAAGTTCCTGGCGGCGTTCGGCCCATTCGAGGTGACGCCGCCGGAAGAGGCGCTGCGCGCGACGCTGAGCTGGTACGCGGCGCGCTGAGACTGCCATGCGGCTTGCGCGCAGCCGCGTGTGGGAAGCGCTGCGCTCGGGTAGGCTTGTGCGTGGAAACAAGACCTGATAAGGTCGCTTTATCGTATCGGGAGCCGGTTCTCTCGCCCAGGCGCATGGCGCCGGGCTTTCCTCCCGCATCAGACTCCAGACTCTGTGACTACCGGGCAGTGTTCTGAACGAAAGGAACACCAGTCCCCAGTCAGTCTGGCCGCCCTCAGGGCGGCCCCCCACAAGAGGAACCCACGCGCACCTCGCATCCCGCCGATGGCCGGTCACGGCCGCGGCCGGGAGGCGACGCGTCGCGGCGTGAGGATCCGTCGAGGAAGAGAGCGTCAGTGAACCCCAGCGACTCCGCCACCACCAATACCACCGCCACGCCCACGACCGAGCGTCCCCGCCATCGCGGCGGCGGGCGTGGACGGTCCGGCCGCGACGCCGAACGCGGCCGCGGCCCGCGCCGCGACGAGCACCGCGGCCCGGGCGTCGACGAGAGCTACCGGGAGCGCACGCACGCCGCGCGCCCCGCCGGCCCCACCCCCAAGGTCGACCTGCCGTTGTTCGCGGCGCTCGGCCTCAGCGACGAGCTGCTCGCCGGCGTCGCCGCCATGGGGTACGAAACGCCTACTCCCATCCAGGAACAGGCCATCCCGCGCGTCCTCGCAGGGCGCGACGTGGTGGGCTCTGCGCAGACCGGTACCGGCAAGACGGCCGCTTTCGTCCTGCCCATCTTGCAGCGCATGACAGGCCCGACCGTCGCCGACGGCCGCACGGCCCACCCGTCCGCCCTTGTGGTCACCCCGACGCGCGAGCTCTGCGGGCAGATCGAAGAGGTCGGCGAGACGCTGAGCACCTACAGCGGCCGCCAGGTCGTCGCCGTGTTCGGCGGTGTCCCCTACGAGCCCCAGGCCAAGAAGATCGGCAGGGGCGTCGACATGCTCGTGGCCACGCCCGGCCGCCTCCTCGACATGCTGCGCCAGGGTCACGTCCTGCTCGACCAGGTCGACACGCTCGTGCTCGACGAGGCCGACCGCATGCTCGACATGGGCTTCTGGCCGGACGTGAAGCGCATCATCGACGCCATCCCGTCGCGGCGCCAGAACCTCTTCTTCAGCGCCACCATGAGCAAGCAGGTGCTGAGCATCATCGCGGACACGCTGCACGAGCCGATCTTCATCGAGCTCGGCGGCCACGCCCAGCCCGTCGACACCGTCGAGCAGAGGGTCATGCCGGTCAACCACGACCAGAAGGTCGACCTGCTGGTCGAGTACTTCCGTCACCACGATCCCGACCGCACGCTCGTGTTCACGCGCACGCGGCGCCGCGCCGAGCGCCTGTCGCGCACGCTCAACAAGTCGGGCATCACCTGCGAGGCCATCCACGGTGACCGCACCCAGGGACAGCGCCAGAAGGCGCTGGACGGCTTCAAGAGCGGCAAGATCGCCGTCCTCGTGGCCACCGACGTGGTGGCGCGCGGCATCGACGTCGACAACATCACGCACGTGATCAACTTCGACATCCCGACCAACCCCGAGGACTACGTGCACCGCATCGGGCGCACCGCCCGCGCCGGCGCCAGCGGCATCGCCGTGAGCCTGCTCACCGGCGAAGAGGTGCACGAGCTCAAGGCCATCGAGCGGCTCATCGGCGTCACCATCGAGCGCCACGATCTGCCGGAGTTCGACTACGACAAGCGCGTCATCCCGGAGTCGCACCAGGTGCAGGCCAGGCCGGGCAAGATGGTGTGGAACGGCGGCGCCCGCCGGGCCTGGACCAAGACGGGCGTGCGGCGCCGGCCTCCCCGGCACAGCGCGGCGCACTGACGACGAGGGGCCGGCGGCGCGGGCGCGGGACGCGCCGCGCCGCTCCCGGTCGCTGACGCGCCACGCCCCGCCGGGGCGGCTGGCAGGGCCGCGGTCACCTTTGCTATACTGCCGACTCTGCGTGGGCGACTAGCTCAGTTGGGAGAGCGCCTGCTCGACAAGCAGGAGGTCGTTGGTTCAATTCCAACGTCGCCCACCACTCTGCGCATTCGCCCCGGCGAGGCAGGAGAGTCGCCAACGATGGTCAGGCGCGTGCTCGTGGTCGCGAACCCGTACCCACCCGTCGTGAGTGCGGGGATCATGCGCATGCAGCGCTTCCTGCGCTACCTGCCCGAGTACGGCTGGCGGCCCGTCGTCCTGACGATCCGGGCGCGGGGGAACGCGCCGGTGCCCCCGGAGACTCCGGTGGCACGTGTCCGCGTCCCCTTGCCGGGACTCCTCCTACGAAGCAGCCGTAACACGGCGCGCTTGAAGAACTGGCTCTTCGTGCCCGATCCGTACGTTGCCTGGGTGCCCGGAGCCGTCCTCCGCGGCCGCCAGCTGATGCGCGAACAGCGGTACGATGCCATCTTCTCGAGCTCGCCGCACGCAAGCGGGCATATCGCCGCGGCGTTGTTGGCGCGAGGGTCGGGGCTGCCGTGGCTGGCGGATTACCGCGATCCTTGGCTCAACAACGAGTTCCGGCGGCCCCCTTCGGCCGTGCACGCCTGGGCCAACGCGACGCTTGAGCGGTGGGCCCTGAGCCGGGCGGCGGCCGTGACGGCGATCAACCAGGCGATCATCGACGACGTCTTGAAGCGGGCGCCCCACCTTGCGTCGCGCACGCACGTCGTCCCCAACGGCTTCGACCTGGACGAGCCCGCCGACTCAGTGGAACTGGGCGACGGTCTCTGGTTTGTGCACACGGGCCGGCTTTACGGGCGCGCGTCGCAGACCGAGGCGTTCTTGAAGGCGTTCGCGCGGCTCCCGGAGGACGCTCACGTTCTCTTCCTCGGCGCCGACACCCGCGCCGTCGGATCCCTGGCCCTGCGCCTCGGCATCGCCGCTCGCGTGCGCGTGGAGCCCTTTGCCCCACACCGCCGCTCGCTCGGGGTGCAGCGCGCCGCCGACGCTCTCGTGCTCATCGCCGGCCGTCAGCGTGAGACCACTACGAGCAAAGTGTTTGAGTATCTCGCTTGTGGTCGACCGGTGTTCGTGCTCGCGCCGCCCGGCTCGGCGGTGGCGGAGTTGCTCGCTCAAGTGGGCGGCGGGCAGTGCGTCGATCCGGACGGCTCGCAGGACGACCTTGTGGAGGCACTGGCCGCCTTC
Source organism: uncultured Thermoleophilia bacterium (assembly GCA_963709845.1). Classification (GTDB taxonomy): domain Bacteria; phylum Actinomycetota; class Thermoleophilia; order UBA2241; family UBA2241; genus CAIXSE01. The sequence goes on along the minus strand of CAVPXV010000006.1, from coordinate 135,121 downwards.
TGCGCCCGCGTGCGTGCCGGCGACCTGCCGGCGCGCGACGAGGCAGCCATCGCCGGCTACGACGTGCGTCGACTGACGGCCCGCCTGGCCGACGTCCTGGGCGGGCTCGGTCCAACGGGCTACCACGTTTCGTGAAGCGAGGGTCGAGAGGGGCTTCGGGCTTACGGTGTCAGTAGGGGGCCCCACCCTCGGGGCTCACCCTCGAGCGATGGCGGCGGCGATGGCGCGCACGAGAGCGCCCGCTGCGGCGCAGGCGGCGTCGGCGTCGGCGCCGTTCGCCACCACGTCGATGAGCGCACTGCCGACGATGACGCCGTCGGCGAGGGCCGCCACGCGCGCCGCCTGCTCCGGCGTCGCGATGCCGAAGCCTACGGCGAGGGGAGCCGCGGTCCGTGCGCGCAGACGGCCGATGAGCTCCGGCAGGTCCGCGCCGAGGTCGCGGCGCGCACCGGTGACTCCGGCGACGGCCACGCAGTAGATGAAGGACGTCGCCGCCTCCGCCGCCATGTCGAGGCGCACCGGCGTGCTCGTCGGCGTCGCCATGGGGACGAGGCTCACGCCGTGGGCCGCCGCCAGGGCGGCGAGGCCGCCGGCATCGGCGGCGAGGAGCGCCGTGTCGCCGGCGGCCTCGTCCAGCGGCAGGTCCGGGATCACGAGCGCCTCCACGCCGCTCGCCGCGGCGCGCGCGACGAAGCGCTCGGGGCCATAGGCCAGTACCGTGTTGACGTAGGTCAGCAGCACGAACGGGACGGCGGCGCTGTGCGCCGCGGCGAGGCCGAGGACGTCGTCAGGGGTCACGCCGGCGAGGAGGGCCTCGTGCGTCGAACGCTGCACCACGAGGCCGTCGGCGATCGGGTCCGAGAACGGGATCCCGAGCTCGACGATGTCGGCCCCCGCCTCGACGAGGGCGCCGATGAGGCGGTCGCTCGTCTCCATCGCGGGATGACCGCCGGTGAGGTAGGGGATGAGCGCCGCGCGCCGCGCGCGCGGCGCCGCGAAGGCTCGCCTCAGCCTCGGGGCGAGGCTCACGGCCCCGGCTCCAGCAGGCGCGCCGCCTCGTGCACGTCCTTGTCGCCCCGGCCCGACAGATTGACGATCACGAGGTCGCCGCTCGCGAACCTGGTGGCGGCCGGGTCGAACGGTCCGTCATCGTGCGGCTCGGCGGGCCCGCCGGATTGCGCCGCAGCGGCCGCGGCCCGGGCCGGGGACGGGCCGCGCAGGACGTAGGCGACGGCGTGGGCGCTCTCCAGGGCCGGGATGATGCCTTCCAGCTCGGCCAGCTCACGGAAGGCGGCGAGCGCCTCGGCGTCCGTCGCCGCCGCGTACCTGGCCCGGCCCGAGTCCTTGAGCCACGCGTGCTCCGGCCCCACGCCGGGATAATCGAGGCCCGCGGAGACCGAGTGCGCCTCCGCGACCTGACCCCAGACGTCCTGCAGCAGGTAGCTGAACGAGCCGTGCAGCACTCCCGGCGTGCCCTTGGCGAGGGGCGCGCCGTGGCGACCATCGAGGCCTTCGCCGGCCGCCTCCACGCCGGTGAGGCGGACCGGAAGATCACGGAAGGCGTGGAAGAGCCCCATGGCGTTGGAGCCCCCGCCGACGCAGGCCACGGCTTCGTCAGGCAGGCGCCCGAAGCGCTCGCGCACCTGGGCGATGGCCTCGGCGCCGATCACGGCCTGGAAGTCACGCACCATCGCCGGGTACGGGGCGGGGCCGGCGACCGAGCCGATGGCGTAGAAGGTGTCCGCGGCGGAAGCCACCCAGTCGCGCAGGGCTTCGTTCATCGCGTCCTTGAGGGTGCGCGAGCCGCTCTCCACCGGCACCACGGTCGCCCCGAGCAGGCGCATGCGCACGACGTTGAGCTCCTGGCGGCGCACGTCCTCGCTGCCCATGTAGACGGCGCAGTCGAGTCCGAGGAGGGCGCAGGCCGTGGCCGTGGCGACCCCATGCTGCCCCGCGCCCGTCTCGGCGATCACGCGGCGTTTGCCCATGCGCCGTGCGAGCAGCGCCTGGCCGAGGCAGTTGTTGATCTTGTGCGCGCCGGTGTGGCACAGGTCCTCGCGCTTGAGCAGGATCGTGGCGCCGCAGCGCTCGCTGAGCCGAGCGGCGTGGTAGAGCGGGGTGGGCCGGCCGGCGTAGTCGCCGAGCAGATGCGCGAGCTCGCCCTGGAAGGCGGCGTCCGCGCGCGCCGCCGCGTATGCGGCGGCGAGCTCGTCGAGAGCGGGGATGAGCGTCTCGGGCACGAAACGCCCGCCGTAGGGGCCGAAGTGCGTCTCGAGCGTCACGGCGGTCCGTCCTTGGCGGCAGGCGCCGCGTCCGCGGCGCGCAGCACGGGCTTTCGGCCGGAGTTGCGCGGCGCCCCGGCGTCGGCACCCGCGACGGCGCCGAAGAAGGCGAGCAGCAGCCCCGGATCCTTGACCCCGGGTGAGCGCTCGACGCTGCTGCTCGCGTCCACGGCGAGGGGCCGCACGAGCTTGACCGCGGTGTCGACGTTGGAGGGGCGCAGGCCGCCGGCGAGGACGAGGCGGGTCCCCGCGTGGCGATACGCGGCCGCCGCCGCCCAATCGGCCGTGCGTCCGGTGCCACCGTAGCGGCCGGGCTCGCGGCAGTCCAGGATGACGAGGTCGGCCGAGTCCGCGTCCACGGCGTCGGCGGCGGCGATGATGTGGGTCGCCGCGCCGAGCTTCGCCGCCGCCGCTCTCACCTCGGTCACCGACGGCCCGTCGGCTCCGGCCGAGAGCTGGATGCAGGCCGCGCCGGCCGCGGCCGCGCCGGCCGCCACCTCCTCGGCCGTCTCCGTCGTGAAGACGGCGACCGTCAGGGCCCGGCCGGCGTGTGCGCCGAGTTCGCGCGCCCGCGCCGGTGTCACCTGCCGCTCGCTCGCCGTGAGCACGAAGCCGCAGGCCCAGGCGCCGAGGCCGGCGGCGCGGCGCACGTCCGCCTCCCTCGTCAGGCCGCAGATCTTGACGAGCGTCACGGCGCACCGCCGTCGCCGCGCAGCCCGGCGATGGTGCCGGCGAGTCGTGGACGCGGCGCGATCACCAGGGCCTCGCCCACGAGCACCGCCCGCGCCCCGGCGCGCCGCACTCGGCGAGCGTCGGCGGGGGTCTGGATGCCGCTCTCGCTCACCAGTGTGACGCACGGGGGCAGGGACTCAGCCAGGTACTCCGTCGTCTCGAGCGCCACCTCGAGGGTGTGCAGGTCGCGATTGTTGACGCCGATGAGCGACACGCCCATGGAGAGGGCCAGCTCCAGATCGTCCTCGTCGTGCACCTCGACCAGGGCGTCGAGGCCGCACTCGTGGCACTCGTCGATGAGCGTGCTCAGGCCGCCGTGGGCGAGAGCCGCCACCACCAGCAGGACCGCGGCGGCGCCGGCGTCGGCGGCCTCCCAGACCTGGTACGGATCGACGATGAAGTCCTTGCGCAGGACCGGGACGGAGACCGCCGCGGCCACGTCGCGCAGGTCGTCCAGCGAGCCCCCGAAGCGGTCGGGCTCGGTGAGCACCGAGATCGCCTGGGCGCCTGCCGCCTCGTAGGCCAGCGCCTGCTCGGCGGCGTCGAGCTCGGGCGCCAGGTCACCCTTGCTCGGCGAGCGGCGCTTGATCTCGGCGATGAGCGCGAGCGGGGCGTCGGCCGGGTCTGCTCCGGGCGCCGCACAGCTGGCGGCGGAGAGCGCCTCGATCAGCCGCCGGCGAAGCCCGGGGGACGCAGGGCGCGCGAGCGGGCGCACTGCCTGCGCCGCCCTCGCGCGCCTGTACGAGCTCGCCACCATCTCGAGGAGGAAGTCGGTCACGCCGCCTCGCCCCTGAGCCGGTTGCTGGCGCACACGAGCTTGTCGAGCGTCTCGCGGGCGGCGCCCGAGGCGACGGCGGCGCGTGCCTGCTCGACGCCTTCGGCGATGCTGCCGGCCCATTCACCGATGAACAGCGCCGCGCCGGCATTGAGCAGGACGACGTCGAGACGCGGCCCCGGGACGCCCTCGAGGACCTCGCGCAGGCAGGCGGCGTTCTCCGCCGCCTCCCCGCCGCGCAGGTCCTCGAGCCGCGCGCGGCGCATGCCGTACTCTTCCGGGGCGACCTCGTAGCGCACGTCGAACCCATGGCCGGCGAACACCTCGACGACCGCCGTGGCACTGGTCGTCGAGATCTCGTCGAGCCCGTCGGCGCTGTGCACGACGAGGTTGCGCTCCGACCCCATGAGCCGCACCGCGCGGGCGACGCGTTCCACGTAGCGTGCGTCGGCGACGCCGATCAGCTGGTGCCGGGCGCCGGCGGGATTGGTGAGCGGCCCGATGAGGTTGAAGGTCGTGGCCATGCCGAGCTCGCGCCGCACCGGGGCGACGTACTTCATCGCGAGGTGGTGAAGCGGCGCGAACATGAAGCCGATGCCCACCTCGGCGATGCAGCGGCTCACCTGCGCGGGGGAGAGGTCGATGGCGACGCCCAGCGCCTCGAGCACGTCGGCACTGCCGCACCGGCTCGTCGCCGAGCGGTTGCCGTGCTTGGCGACGGTGGCGCCGGCGCCGGCCGCGACGAGCGCGGCGCCCGTGGAGATGTTGAAGGTGCGCGCGCCGTCGCCGCCGGTGCCGCAGGTGTCGAGGATCACGTCCGCGTCCACCTCGACCTTCTCGGCGAGCTCAGTCATGGCGCGCGCCATGCCGACGATCTCCTCCGCGGTCTCGCCCTTCACGCGCAGGGCGCTGAGGAAGGCGGCCGTCTGCGCCTCGCCGGCGCGGCCGCCCATGATCTCCAGCAGCACCGCGCGGGCCTCGTGCTCGGTGAGGTCCCCGCCCGCGGACAGCTGCTGCAGCGCGCTGCTGAGCACGTCATTGGGCACGGCCGGCTCCTCCACGTCTCGCCGGCCCGGCCGGCGCGCCCCCGTCCATGAGCAGGAAGGTGCGCAGCAGGTCGATCCCGACGGTAGTGAGCACGCTCTCGGGGTGGAACTGCACGCCGTGCACGGGCAGGTCGCGGTGGCGCACGCCCATGACCACGCCCTCCTCGTTCCAGGCGCACAGCTCGAGGCTGACGGGCAGGTGCTCGTCCACCACGAGCGAGTGGTAGCGGGTCGCCGTGAACGGGTCGGGCAGGCCGGCGAAGACGCCGCGGCCGTCGTGCCCGATCTCGTCGGTCTTCCCGTGGACCGGGGCCGCGGCGCGGCGCACGACGCCCCCGTAGACCTGCCCGATCGCCTGGTGGCCGAGGCAGACGCCGAGCACCGGCAGGCGCTCGGCGCCGAAGCGCGCGATCGCCTCCATGCTGATCCCCGCCTCGTTGGGCGTGCAGGGGCCGGGCGAGACGACGAGATGGGTCGGCCGTCGCGCGGCGATCTCTTCGAGGGTCACCCGGTCGTTGCGCCTCACGGTGATCTCGGCCCCCAGCTCGCCGAGGAACTGGACGAGGTTGTAGGTGAACGAGTCGTAGTTGTCGATGACGAACACGCGGGGCGCGGGCGTGACGGGGACGGTCATTGGGCGAACTCCTCGTGGGCGAGCTCGACCGCGCGCAGCAGGGCCGCGGCTTTGGCGCGCGTCTCCTCGTACTCGCGTGCCGGCTCCGAGTCGGCGACGATGCCGGCGCCGGCCTGCATGTAGGCCACGCCGTCCTTGACGACGATCGTGCGGATGCAGATGCAGGTGTCGAGGTCGCCGCCGTAGCTCAGGTAGCCGATGGCGCCCGCGTACGGGCCCCGGCGCACGGTCTCGAGCTCGTCGACGATCTGCATCGCCCGCACCTTGGGGGCGCCGCTCACGGTGCCGGCGGGGAACGCGGCCTTGAGCGCGTCGCTGGGTGTGCTATCGCTGGCCAGCGTGCCGCTCACCGACGACACCATGTGGATGACGTGGGAGTACATCTCCATCCCCATGAGCTCGTCGACGGTCACGCTGCCGGGGGTGCACACGCGCCCCAGGTCGTTGCGTCCGAGGTCGACGAGCATGACGTGTTCCGCGCGTTCCTTCTCGTCGGCGCGCAGCGAGGCGACCAGGCGTCGATCTTCGGCGGCGTCGGCGCCGCGCGGTCGCGTGCCGGCGATGGGCCGCGTCTCGACGTGGTCGCCCTGCACGGTCACGAGCGGCTCGGGGCTCGAACCGCAGAGGGCGAAGTCGTCGAAGGCGATGTAGTACATGTACGGGCTCGGGTTCACGGCTCGCAATCCACGGTAGACCGAGAACGGCGTCACGTCGACCGGTGTGCTGAAGCGCTGGCTCAGGACCACCTGGAAGGCGTCGCCGGCGTACACGTACTCGCGTACACGCTCGACCCCAGCCTCGTACTCCTCGCGTGTCATCGAGGAGGCGACCGGCCGGGTGACGGGTGCGGCCGCCTGCGCGGCGCCGTAGGCGCTCGCCGGCAGCGGCCGTAGCAACTGCTCCCTGACGGCCGCGATGCGCTCCACCGCGCGCCGGTACGGGCCGTCCACGTCGCGGCCTTCGACGAAGGCGTCGGCGATCACCGTGATCGTGTGCTTGAGGTGGTCGAAGACGAGCACGGTGTCGGCAAGCAGGAACGCCATCTCGGGCAGGCCGAGGTCGTCGGGCGGCGCCTCGGGCAGCTCCTCCAGGCGCCGCACGAGGTCGTAGCCGAAGTAGCCCACGAGGCCGCCGGCCAGGGGCGGCAAGTCGCCCATCTCCGGCGGCCGGTAGCTGCGCAGCACGTCGGCGGCCGCGGCGAACGGGTCGGCGTGCTCCACCTCCAGGCGCTCGCCGTTCTCCTGAACGGTGAGGCGCCCGTCCGCGTAGGTGACGAGGGCGCGGGCGCCGACTCCGAGGAACGAGTAGCGCCCGAGGTACTGGCCCTGCTCGGCGCTTTCGAGCAGGAACGCGCGGCGAGGCGCGCCGAGCTTGAGGAACGCCGAGACGGGGGTCTCGAGGTCGGAGACGAAGGTGTGGGTGACGGGCAGGACGTTGTGCGCCAGTGCGAGGCGTCGCGCCTCGACTAGCTCCGGTGTGACTCGTATGTCCTTCGCCACGGGCCAGTCATGTGACACCTCCGGTGAACACTTCGGCCCAGCATCGTCACCCGCCTGCCGTACCGGCAGACGGTTCAGGAACGGTAGGTCAGGATGGGACGAGTGTCAACCATGCGCCCCGGCGAGGGGCCGGTCGGCAGCGCCGCCTCGACGATGTAGGCTCACCGCCGAGCCCTAACCGACCCAAGGAGCGTGCGACGATGGAGTTCGAGAGCGTCATCCGCGGCAGGCGGAGCATCCGCGCCTACAAGCCCGAGCCGGTGCCCGAGGACACGGTGCGCGAGATCCTTGACGAGGCGCGCTGGGCGCCTTCCTGGCGCAACACCCAGGCGTGGAGGGTGTGGGTCGTGAGCGGAGACGCCCTGGAGCACTTCAAGGACGGGTTCAAGGAGGCGGCCGAGCGCGACGAGCCCGCCGCCCTCGACCTGTCGCCCACGACGGAGTGGCCGGCGGCCTGCTCGGCGCGGACCGCCGCCTTGATGAGGAGCCGGGCGACGACGCTCGAGGCGGCCGGCGAAGCCACGGACCCGGCCGCCGCTCTGGCGCGCATGGCCGACCTGTTCGGCGCGCCCTGCCTGCTCGTCTTCGGCTTCGAGGACTGCCTCGCCGAGGCCTACGCCGGCTTCGACACCGGCTCGCTGGTGCAGAACGTCTGCCTCGCCGCCCACGACAGGGGTCTCGGCACCTGCATCATCGCCACGGTCATCCGTTATCCGCGGCTGCTGCGCGAGCTGCTGCCGGACGCCGGCGACACGCGCTTCGTCGTCGCCGTGACCCTCGGGCACCCGGAGCTCGACTCCGCCGCCAACACCTTCGAACGCTCGCGCGCCCCCCTCGACGAGATCGTGACCTGGGTGTCCTGAGCGCCGATGGGCCTGCTGCAGCGCATCACCCCCGAGGACGCGTACCGGCGCCGCTGGCAGCTGCTCGCGCTGACCTCGGTCGGCGCCTTCATGACGCCGCTCGACGGCTCCATCGTCTCGGTCGCGCTGCCCGCCATCAGCCCGTCCCTGCACCTCAGCTTTGCGGCCGCGATGTGGGTCCAGGCGGCGTACCTGCTGGCCACGGCCGTGCTCCTGATCCCGATGGGCCGTCTGGCCGACCAGCGCGGCCGCGTGCGCTACTACCTCATCGGCGTCGTGGTCTTCACGGCCGGCTCCTTCCTCGCCGCCGTCAGCATGAACGGCGCCTGGCTCATCGGCAGCCGCGTGGTGCAGGGCGCCGGCGGCGCGCTGATGATGGCGACGGCGGCCGCGATCGTCACGGCCGTCTTCCCGCCGCAAGAACGCGGCCGGGCGCTCGGCATCAACGTGATGGCCGTCTACATCGGCCTCAGCATCGGCCCGCCGCTGGGCGGCATCCTCGTCGACACGTTCGGCTGGCGCTCCATCTTCCTGATCAATCTGCCGATCGGTGCGGTCGTGTTCGTCTGGGGCTGGATGATGTTGCCGCGCTCCGAGCGCGTGGAGGGCGCGCCGCGCATCGACGTGGCCGGCGCGGTGCTCCTCGGCACCTTCCTGATCAGCCTGCTGGTCCCGCTCACGTTCGCCCCCGAGTGGGGATGGGCGGCGCCTCTGACGATAGGCCTGCTGGTGCTGTCGGTGGCGGCGCTCGTGGGCTTCGTCGTCGTCGAGCGCCGCGTGCGCTACCCGCTGCTCGACCTCGACCTGCTGGTGCACAACCGCCTGTTCGCGACCGCCAACCTCGCCGCGCTCCTCAACTACATGGCCCTCTACGGGATCGCCGTGCTCACCGCCATCTTCCTCGAGGTCGTGCAGCACCGTTCGGCCGCGGTGACAGGCTGGCTGATGCTCAGCCAGCCGCTGCTCATGGCCGTGCTCAGCCCGTTCAGCGGCCGCCTGAGCGACAGGATCGGTTCGCGGGTGCTCTCGACCGGGGGCATGGTCACCATCGCCCTCGGCATGGTGTTGCTCGCGCTCATGCCGGTCACGGTGCCGGTGTGGCAGGTGGCCCTGTATCTCGGCATCGTCGGGCTCGGCATGGCCGCCTTCAGCGCGCCCAACACGTCGGCCGTCATGGGCAGCGTGGAACGCAACCAGCTGAGCCTGGCGAGCGCCTTCCTCGGCACCATGCGCACCGCCGGACAGGCGCTCAGCGTGGCCCTGCTCGGCGGCATCGCCGCCAGTCAGCTCGGCCGCCTCGGCGGCCGTCTGCTGTTCACGCACGGCCACGGCGCCGAGGCCGCGGGTCTGGCCGCCCACGCCGCCAGCGGCTATGCCCAGGGGTACAGCTACGCGATGTTCACCGGCGCCGCCCTGGCGCTGCTGGGCGCGACGGTGTCGCTCACGCGCGGCGCCCACACCGTTCAGGCCTGACCTCGCTCGCGGACTTGGCTGCGTGCGAGCCGTTGGCGGCCGTCAACGCGTGGGACACGGAGTTTTCCCTGCGGACGCAGGTTTATCCTCGGCTCGTCTGGGCGAAGAGACGCCTATGCGGCGGGCAAACCCGTCTGTCAACGAGGGGAAGGCTGGAGTGTCGTCACGCAGCCGGGCCCAGAGGTGACGTCATGACAACATCGAAACGCGCGCGCTCCGCCAGACTGGCCGGCTTGCTTGTCCTGGCGTTCGCGCTTCTCGCACTGGCGGCCACGGCAGCGCCGGCCCGGCCGTCGATACCGCAGTTCCTGCGCGCCCACGGCACCTTCATCGCCGCGGCGCCGTCTCACGCATCAGGCTCCACAACCAACGGTGCGCGCAGCCCGGTCGCCGGCGGCCGGGTCGCGCCGGCCGGGCGCGGCATCCTCCCAGTCGAGCGCGGGCGCCTGGCGCCCGTGGCCGCGACCTCCAACGGCCGCATCTACGCCGGTCTCGGGGCGGCTTTGGTGGCGCTGGCCGCGCTGGCGATCGGCCTCATCGTCTCGGAGCGCCGGACGAGGCCCGAGGCGCCCGCGACGGCGGTGGACGTCGGGGGCGGCGCCGCGCCGCTTCGGCCCGCGGACCGCGAAGCACCGGACGAGCAACGCAAGGCTGCGTGAGCGAGCGCCAAGAGTGCCGCGGGGCGCCCTGAGGGCGCCCCGCGGCGTCGCATCGCACGTGCGGACGGCGGGAGGCCTACTGGCAGCGCCCTCGCGCCACGACGGTCGAAGCTGCCCAAAGCCCGCCGGCCGTGGCCGGTGTCGCCGTGTCGCGTGGTTCAGGGCGTCGGAGGCGTGCCAGGTGGGGCGCTCGGTGGCTGCACGGGTGGTGGCGCCGTCGGTTCTGTCGACGTCGCTGCCGGCGGCGCTGACTCGGCAGGCGGCGCTGACTCGACGGGCGGCGCTGACTCGACGGGCGGCGCCGATTCGACGGGCGCCGCCGATTCGACGGGCGCCGCGCCCTCGACCGCCGTGGTCGCCGTCTGGGCCTGAACCGGCGGAGCGGCCGGCGGCGGCGTCACCTGAGCTGGCTGCGCGGGCGGCGCCAGGGGCGGAGCGGGCGGCGCGCCGCCCTGCAGCGGAGGTGGGGGCGGCGGGGGCGTAGCGGAGCCGTAGCCGCCCGCCATCGCGGGCTGTGCACCTCTGTACTGGTCAGTCCCCCAGCCGAGCACGATGAACATGATGTAGGGGAAGATCCAGAGGAGGATGCCGTAGCCGGCGCCGTGGCCGAAGTTCCTCGAGACGTCAAGAGCCACCACCAGCCAGATGATGATGTTGACCAGGGGGATGAAGAAGAGGATCAGCCACCATCCCGGCCGGCGTGCGACCTTGAGGAGGAGGTAGAGGTTGTAGAAGGGGATGATTGCCCCCCACCCGGGATGGCCTGCCTTGACGAACATCTTCCACAGGCCGATGAACGCGAGCACGTAGAAGGCGATGTAGAGCAGCGAGAAGAAGCCGCCGCCCACACCCCCTGCACTGCTCCCCAACGTCGACAGCATGACAGCCTCCCAGCATCCGCGCGTGTGTCGTTCTACGCTCGAAGTGTTCCGCACGGGCCGCGACCATCCTGCTTTGGCGGCAGCGGCGGCGGCCTGAGCGAGGCTCGTTCTCCCGCCCGTCGGGCGGCTCCTGGGCGTTGCGCTGCCGAGGCGCTTTGGGTCATCCTGTGCGCGACGCGCGCTCGACCCCAGCGCCCGTCAAGCCGGTGCACGCCGGCTTCACGGTCACGAAGTGAGGAGCGGATCATGAGCAAGCTGCCGCGACGCATCGCCACCGGCGTCTACCAGATCGGCATGGGAGGCGTGAACGCCTTCCTCATCGACCTCGACGACGGGGCGCGGACGGCCGCAGGCGATGGCGTCGTCCCCGGCGGCCTGGTGCTGGTCGACACGGGCACGGCGAAGGACGGCAGGCGGATCGCCGAGGCCATCCGCGACATCGGGCGCGCCCCGGCGGACGTGCGCGCCGTGGTGATCACCCATCTGCACCGCGACCACATCGGCGGGCTGGCGACCGTCAAGGAACGCACGGGGGCCGAGGTATGGATGCACCCGGCCGACGCCGCCCTCGTGCGCGAGGGCGTGACCATGCGCGAGCTCGACCGCGGCCCGGGCAGGATGCGCGGCCTCATCGCCGGGCTCACGAACCGCCGGCCGCCCAAGCCGCGCGAGCCCATCGCCGTCGAGCACGAGGTCCTCGACGGCGGGACCCTGCCGTTCGCCGGCCTGCGCGCCGTCTACGCGCCGGGACATACCGCCGGCCACATGGCGCTCCTGTTGCCGCGCGACGGCGGCGTCCTGTTCGTGGGCGACGCCGCCACCAACTACCTGCGCCTCGGCTACGCGCCGATCTTCGAGGACGTGGCCGAGGGCGAACGGAGCCTGCGCAAGCTGGCGGCGCTCGACTTCGAGGTCGCCGCCTTCGCGCACGGCCGCCCCATCCTCGCCGGGGCCGGCGAGCGCTTCCGCGCCCGCTGGCCCGGTCCGGCCTGAGGCGCCCGGGTATGGGGCGCCTCTACGCGGCGCGCTCGTCCGCCGGCGCCGGCCGCAGGCCGTGCCGGCCGGCCGCCGGCTCCTCGTCGGGACCTGGGCCCGCGGCCGGTGGCGCCGGCGCGCCCTCGATGCTCAGGTGCGGCAGCCACTCGAGCCAGCTCGGCAGGTACCAGTTCCACTTGCCGAGCAGCTTCATCGCCGCGGGCACGAGCAGCGTCCTGATCAGCGTCGCGTCCAGGAGCACGGCCACGGCGAGGCCGAATCCCATCTGCTGGAACATCACGAGGCTGCCGGAGGCGAACCCGGCGAACACCGCCACCATGATGAGCGCGGCACCGGTGATGATGCCGGCCGTCGCGTTGACGCCTGTCGTCACCGCGTAGTTGTTGTCGCCGGTGAGGTCCCAGGCCTCCTTGATGCGGCTCAGCAGGAACACCTGGTAGTCCATCGACAGGCCGAAGAGGATGGAGAAGAGGAACAACGGCACCCACTGCTCCACGACGGTGACGTGCTGGAAGCCGAAGAGGCTGGCGCCGACGCCCTTGAGCGAGACGAGCGTGATCAGGCCGTAGGCGGCGCCCACGCTGAGGAGGTTCATGACGATCGCCTTGGCCGGGATGACGATCGAGCGGAAGGCGACCATCAGCAGCAGGAAGCTCAGGCCCAGGACCAGCGCGACGACCCAGGGGAAGTGCGAGTTGACGATGTTGATGTAGTCGAGGTTGCCGGCGGTCTGGCCGGTGACGTAGACCCGGGCGCCGGAGCCGGCGAAGGCCTGTGGAATGTAGGTGGAGCGCAGCTGAGCCACCTTGCCGAGCGCGAACTTGCCGGTGGCGTCACCGTTGACCGGCACCGAGATGAGCGCCAGGTCGCCGGCCTTGGCCGTCGTCGTCTGCGCCGGCCCGAAGGCCGTGTCGCGCGCCAGCTCGCCCTTGAGGCGCGCGACCGCGCTCTGCACGCCCGGCGTGTTCACCTTGCCGTCCACGACGATCTGCACCGGGCTGACCTGACCGGCGGAGAACTGGCGCTCGAGCACGCCGAACGCCTGCTTGCTCTGGAAGCTGTTGGGGAAGCTGCTCACGCCCGAGACGCCGGTCTTCATGCTGAGCGCCGGGTAAGCGCAGAGCAGCAGCACGCCGACGCCGATGGTGAGCGCCAGCGCCGGGCGGCGCATGGCGCGCTGCGCGACCCGCGCCCAAGCGGACGGCTTGCCGGCGGCCCTCGCGGCGAGCAGCCGCCGCCCCAGATACGGCACCTTGAGGCGGTTGACGCGGTCGCCGAGCAGGCTGAGGACGGCGGGCAGCAGGGTCAGCGCCGCGAGGACCGACATCGACACCACGACGATCGCGCCGATGGCGAGACTGGCGAAGATGTTGGTGGGCACGAGCAGCAGGCCGAGCAGCGCCAGCACGACGGTCAGGCCGCTGAAGAGCACGGCACGACTGGCGGTGCCGCCGGTGACGCTCAGCGCGTCGAGCTTGTCGCGGCCGAGCAGGCGCTCCTCACGGTACCGGGACACGATGAACAGCGAGTAGTCGATGCCGGTGGCGAGGCCCATCATGCTGATCATGTTGATGGCGAACACCGACACGTCGAAGGTGTGGCCGACGACCGCCGTGATCGCCACCGCCATGGTGATGGCGATGAGCCCGAGGAAGATGGGCAGGCTGGCGGCCACCAGCGCGCCGAAGACGATGAGCAGGATGACGAGCGCGATGGGCACGCCGATGGACTCGCCGCGCTGCAGGTCGTGGCTGGCGGTGTGGCTGAAGTCGCTCTGGATGCTGGCCGTCCCCGTGATGAGCGTGTCGAGCCCGGCCCTGCCGTCCGCCGCGTGGACGACGGCGTGCACCTTGTCGATGTTCTTCTCGGCCTGCGTCAGGTCGCCGGCCATGACGATCGGCAGGATCGTCGTGTGGTGGTCCGCCGAGATGAGCGTCGCGCCGCCGCCGTTGTACGCGCTGGCCACGCTGTCGACGACACCGGGGCCGAGGGCCGCGATCCGGCCCTGCAGGGCGAGCACCGCGGCGCGGAACGCCGGGTCGCTCGCCGTGGCGGTGCGCGAGCGCACGACGACGACCTCGTTGGCCTTCTGCGGCAGGCCCAGTCTGCTGGCCAGCAGGTCCTGGCCGACCTTGGAGTCGGGTTTGCCGAGGAACGTGTACTGGGCCGTCAGGCTGCCGGGCAGGACGAGGGCGATGACGGCCGCCGCCACGAGCAGGGCGGCGGCCCAGAGGCCCACGGTCAGCCACGGCCGCCGTGCGGCGCCGTGCGCGAGAGTGGTCGTTGACAGTCTCATGGTCTTCCCTCACTGGTGCGGTCCCCGCCGCGGGGCTGCGGAAACCGGAGTTTTCGAGTCCTGTAACTGCCTGACTGCCCGCGCCGGCGCGTCGGGAAACCGTGGACCGTGGGAGGGGAGGAGCACCCGTCGCGCGGGCGCACCCGAAGTTGCGTCAGTCGCCGCTCGGCACGTTGCCGCCGTGGCGGCGCTCGGTGTAGGCGGCCGCCAGCGAGGCCGCCATCAGGGTCAGCAGGGTGAGCAGCCCGAGGAGGGCGAGCCAGCGGAGCCTGCGCGTTGCGGCGGCAGAGTGGCGTGGGGCCTCAGGTGGGGGTGGCGACGAACGCCTCGAGCTCGGCGAGCAGCGCCTCGCGGCGGGTCTGCGGCAACCACGACGCGGCCAGGGAGTTGCGCGCCAGGGCCGCGATGTCGGCGCGCGAGAGGTTGAGCGCCTGCTGCGCGGCGGCGAAGTTGGCGGCCAGATAGCCGCCGAAGTAGGCGGGATCGTCCGAGTTGACCGTCACCAGCACGCCCGCGTCCAGAAGGCGCTTGAGCGGGTGTCGCGACAAGTCCGGCGTCACCTGCAGCTCCCGATTGCTGAGCGGGCACATGGTGAGGGGGATGCGCTCCCGCACCAGTCGGGCGACGAGTGCGGGGTCGTCGGCGGCGCGCACGCCGTGGTCGATGCGCGCCACGCCGAGCTCGTCGAGGGCCTCGCCGACGTATTCCGCGGGCCCCTCCTCGCCGGCGTGGGCCACGGCGAGGAACCCGGCCTCGCGCGCCGTGCGGAAGACGTCCGCGAACGCCCCCGGCGGGTGCCCGACCTCGGCCGAGTCCAGGCCGACGCCGGCGATCACGTGACGGTAGGGGCGCGCCGCCTCGAGCATCACCGCCGCGCTCGCGGCGCTCCGGTCACGCAGGAAGCACATGATGAGGCGCGAGCTCAAGCCGAGCTCGCGCTCGGCCTCCGCGAGCGCCGCGCGGATGCCCTCGACGATCACCGCGAAGCGCACGCCGCGCGAGACGTGGCTCTGCGGGTCGAAGAAGACCTCCACGTGCCGCGCGCCGTCGGCGTGGGCGCGGCGCGCGTAGGCGGCCGTAAGGTCGTGGAAGTCCCGCTCGCTGACGAGCACGGAGACGCCCTCGTAGTAGAGGTCGAGGAACGACTGGAGGTCGCTGAAGTGATGGGCCTCGTCGCGCAGGTCGGTGCACGAGCGCGGCAGAGCGACCCCGTTGCGCTCCCCGATCTCGCACATCTGCTCCTTCTCGAGCGTGCCCTCGAGGTGCACGTGCAGCTCCGCCTTGGGGATGCCCGTGATGAAGTCGTCGAGGTTCTGGTCGTCTGGCACGCTCTCCTCCGGGGTCGGTTGGGAGGCTTGTACCCGCCGGGAGAGTCCTTGAGACGGCCGGACCAGGGGCGGCAGCTGGACCCCTGGCCCGGGGCCAAAGGGTGATAGATTCGCGAGCGTCGCCGGCCTGCACCGGGCGGGTGGCGCGAGACCACGAGATGACCGGGGGTGGGGGCATGACCGCGGCGAGGTTCGAGGGCAGGGTGGCGCTGGTGACAGGCGGGGCGTCCGGCATCGGGCTGGCGACGGCGACGCGGCTCCTCGAGGAGGGAGCCGCGCTCGTGATCGCGGATCTCGACGGCGCGGCGGCGGAGGCGGCGGTGGCCGGCCTGCGGGGCATCGGCCTCGACGCCGCGCACGCCGCGCGCTGCGATGTGACGCGCGGCGACCAGGTGAAGGCGCTCGTCGGCGACATCGTCGCCCGCCACGGTCGCCTCGACGTCCTCTTCAACAACGCCGGCATCTTCGAGCCCGGCGAGGTCCACGAAGTCGTCGAGGAGGCCTGGGACCGCCAGCTCAACGTCAACCTGCGCTCGGTCTACCTGGTCTCTCATCACGTCGTCCCGGTCATGCTGGCGCAGGGAGCGGGCGCCATCGTCAACAACGCCTCCGTGGCGGCGCTGGTCGGCGACCACAACGGCGCCGCGTACTGCGCCAGCAAGGGCGGCGTGGGCCAGCTCACCAAGGCGATGGCGCTCGACTACGCGAGGCGCGGTATCCGCGTCAACGCCATCTGTTGCGGTGAGATCGACACGCCGCTGTTCGTGCGCGAGTCGTACCAGATCGGCATGACCCCGGACGAGTACCGGGCGATCCTGAACGAGGCGCACCCCATCGGCCGCATCGGCCTGCCGTCCGAGGCGGCCGCGGCGGTCGCGTTCCTGGCGAGCGACGACGCGAGCTTCATCACCGGTGTGCTGCTGCCGGTCGACGGCGGCTACGCCGCGACCTGAGGAGGTCGAGATGCGCGGACTCAACGGCAAGGTCGCCCTCGTCACCGGGGGCTCCTCGGGACTCGGCGAAGCCATCGCCTACCGGCTGGCGGAGGAGGGCGTCAGCGTGGCCGTGGGCGGGCGCGACGCGGCCAGGGCGCGCGGCGTCGCCGGCCGGGCGACCGCGCGGGCGCGCGCACACGGGCACGAGGGCGGCGCGGCGGTCGTGCTCGGCGACGTGAGCGTGGTCGCCGACTGCGAGCGGCTCGCGGCGGAGACGATCGAGCGCTTCGGCGGCCTCGACATCCTCGTCAACTCGGCCGGGGTCTGGCTCGAGAAGTCGATCCTCGACACGAGTGAGGCAGATTGGGAGCGGTGCATCGGCATCTGCCTCAAAGGGACGTACTTCATGTGTAAGGCGGCGCTGCGCCACATGGTGCCACGCCGCCGCGGCGTCATCGTCAACCTTGCCAGCGACTCCGGCATCCACGGAGAGCCTGGCGCCGCCGTCTACTCGGCGGCCAAGGCAGGCGTCGTCATGATGACCCGGGCGCTGGCGATCGATCACGGTCCCGACGGCGTACGGGTGTGCAGCGTGTGCCCCGCCATCTTCGACACGCCGATGCTGGCCAACGCCATCGCCGCGGCGCCGGACCCGGTCGCCTACAGCGACGGCATGAAGGACGCGTACCCGCTCAAGCGCATCGGCCGGCCGGAGGAGCTGGCCGCCGCGGTGGCGTTCCTCGCGTCCGACGAGGCGAGCTTCGTCACCGGCCGCACCTTCGTCGTCGACGGCGGGGTGACGGCATAGTCGCCGGGAGCGCCGTCGGACTACCCCGGAGGAGCCACCGCATCCATCCTGCCGTGGTGGTACGCTGCTGACGCTGAACGGGGAGGGGGCGTCGTGAGTCTGAGGTCGGTCTCGGCAGTGGTCGCCGCGGTCACGCTCGTCATGCTCGGCGCCGGCTGCAGCGCGGCGTCGCCGGGCGCCCAAGCGAACGCTCCCTCAGGCGCGTCGGCGACGGCCTCGGCTGAGGCGCGGGCGGTGCGCAGCACAACGCCCAAGCCGTCGCACAGCGCCGAGCCCAAGCCGTCGCGCAGCTCCACGCCCAGACCGTCGCCCAGCACGAGAGCCGGGACGGGGACGGCCTCGGCGTCGGTGGCCGCGAGGATCGTCTACGTGGACGTGGGCCAGGGTGACGCCGAGATCGTCAAGGCCGGCGCCTGGACAGGCCTCATCGACGGCGGGCCGCCAGGTGCCGCCTACGCGGTCGAGTCGGCGCTGGGCAGGCTCGGCGTTCACCGCCTCGACGCCGTCGTCGTCAGCCACATGCACGCCGACCACATCGGCGGCCTCGTCGCCGTGGTCTACGACCTGCGCCCGCGGCGCGCCTACGTGGCGGGCGTGGTCAAGAGCGCGCTGGCCGCCGCCTTCGCGCGCGCCGGCACGCAGGTGGTGCAGGTGCGGCGTGGCGCGCGCCTGGCCTTCGGCAGGCTGCCGGCCAGAGTGCTCAGCCCTGACGGCCTGTCGGGCGACCCCAACAGTGACAGCGTCGTCGTCCTGCTGCAGGCCGGCGGCAGGCGCTTCCTCTTCACCGGAGACAGCACCGGCGCCAACGAGGCCGCCGTGGGCGCGCAGCTCGCTCGCGGCCCCCCGGTCGCCGTGCTCAAGGTGGCGCACCACGGCTCGCGCTCCTCCAGCACTGCGGCTTTCCTCGCCGGCGCGCGGCCACGCTACGCGGTGATCGAGGTGGGTCACAACTCCTACGGGCACCCGTCCGCGGACGCCGTGCAGCGCCTGCGCGCCGCCGGCGCGCGCGTCTACAGCACGCAGAAGGATGGCACCATCACCATCGTGGTGACGGGGAGCGGCACCCTGCGCTGGACGTTCTCGCGCTCGTCGGCGCCGCTCACCAGCGGCGTGGGCGGCGGCTCCGGCGGCCCTGCCATCTCATCCGCCGCCGGCGCCGCAGCGACATCCGCCGCCGGCAAGACCACCGTGTACGTGACGGAGACCGGCGAGTGCTACCACCGCAAGGGCTGCCGCTACCTCGCGCACAGCAGCATCCCGCTCAGCCTGGCGCGGGCGAAGGCGCGGGGCTACCGGCCCTGCAGCGTCTGCCGCCCGCCCACCTGACGGTCAGCGCCCGTCGGGCACGAAGCGCGTCACATCCGGCTCGGGCAGGCGCTCCCAGGCGCCGATGACGCCCTCATGGGCGGCCCCCAGCTCCACGTGCAGCATGGCGATGCCGTAGTCGATGGGCGCCGTCCAGTAGGTCTTGTCGGCGTGCCCCATGAGCAGCGCCCCGCCCTCGAGCCGGAAGCGCCACGGCTGCCCGTTGGCTCCCGAAGGGGCCAGGCGCGCCGCCTCGACGGCGGTGATCGCCCAGGTCGGCCAGGCCACGTGGACCGGGCCCACGCCGCGCACGAGGCCGGGTGCGATGTCCTCCACCTGGCGCCGCGCGGCGGAGCGCACCGCGGCGCTCATCAGCTTCTCGGCGAACTGCTTGCGGTCGAGCGCGTGGCCCACGGGGCTCACGGCGTAGACCTCTTCGCCCTGGCCCAGCTCGAACGCCTGGGCGGCGAGCTCGCGGTCGAACGAGCCGGCCACCCAGCAGGTGTCGAGCCCGAGGCGGGTGGCCTCGAGGATGAAGGCCTCGCCCACGTAGCCGGCCTCCAGCTCATTGTCATGGCGGCCGATGAACGCCGCCGTGTACGGCGCGCCCTCGACGCGGCCATAGGCGCCGGCGAGGGTGCTGACGACGGCGGTGAACACCTCGCCGGAGCCTTCCGCCAGGGCCACGCGCACCCCCGGGGCGAACTGGAAGCGTCCACAGAACTCATGCAGCTCGGCCAGCGTCGCCTCGGCGACCTTGCGGTCGCTGTAGCGGCGCCGCGAGCGGCGCACCGCTATGGCGTCGTACCAAGCGGGGTCGAGGGCAGGGGGGTCTGCCGCCGCGCGGCCGAGCGGCCCGCCCCCCGCCCCCTCGTCGAGGCCGCTCTTCATCGTCCGCCTCCTAGCTCAGCTGATCGCCGGCGTGCGGGCCCGGACCCATGTCCCACACCGAGTCGACGGTGATGCGCACCACGTACTTCATGGGCGGCAGGTGGAGCTGCTCGCTGATCGCCTTGAGCTTCTCGTTGACGGTGTCGAAGACCTCGCCGTGGTCGATGAGCTCGGCGTGGCCCTTGACCTGCATCGCGAGCTTGCGCTCGGGGTCGTGGATGCCGATCGCCACCCGGCTGTCGTGCTCGAGGTTCTCGCGCGTCTTGTGGCTGAACATGTCGGCGAAGTAGAGGTGCTCGTCGTCGAGCAACGCGCCACTCCCCTTGATCGAGACGTTGGGCATGCCGTCAGGCCCCACCGTGGCGACCCACACGTTGTGGCCGCCGGACAGGATGTCGTGCAGCTCCTGGGGTATGCGAGTCATGGCTCTCCCTCCTCGTGGTGGCTGGCCGAGAACGTACCCGCCGGGCGAGCCTCGGGAACCCGGACGGGCCGTTCATGCGCAGGTGACGGCGCCGTTCACGACGTGTAGCCTCTGGGGACCAAAGCGGCGAGCGAGCGTGGAGGGCCAGATGGACGACATGTGGACGGCGGAGAAGATGCCGGACCAGACGGGACGAGTCGCCGTGGTGACCGGGGCGACGAGCGGCATCGGCGCCGCCGCGGCGCGCGCGCTGGCGCGAGCCGGCGCCACCGTCGTGGTGGCCTCGAGGGACGATGCGCGCGGGGCGGCGGCGGCCGCCGCCATCCGCGCCGCCGCCCCGGGCGCCGCCGTCGAGGTGGGATACCTCGACCTCGCCAGCCTGGCGTCGGTGCGCGCCTTCGCGGAGCGCTTCGCGGCCGCGCACGAGGGCCCCGACATCCTCGTCAACTGTGCCGGCGTCATGGCCGTGCCGCGCGAGCGCACGGCAGACGGCTTCGAGCTGCAGTTCGGCGTCAACCACCTCGGGCACTTCGCCCTCACCGGCCTGCTCATGCCCGGCATGCGCGACCGCGCCGGCGCCCGCGTGGTGACGGTGAGCAGCATCAACCACAAGTGGGGGCACATCGACCTCGACGACCCGCAGCAGGAGCGTGGCTACCAGCCGTGGCGCGGCTACAATCAGTCAAAGCTGGCCAACCTGCTGTTCGCCTTCGAGCTCGACCGCCGGCTGAGGGTGGCGCGAGCGGAGGGCGCCAGCCTCGGCGCGCATCCGGGGTACTCGTCCACCAGGCTCCAGACGCACATCGGCGACCGCCTCCAACGCCGCTTCTTCATGGCCACCAACCGGGTGTTCGCGCAGAGCCCGGAGATGGGCGCCCTGCCCGTGCTCTACGCCGCTGCGGCGCCCGGCGTGCCGGGCGGTACGTACATCGGCCCGGCCGGCCTCGGTGAGGCGCGCGGCTACCCCAAGGTCGCGCTCGCCAGCGCCGCCGCCCGGGACCCGGGCCTGGCGGCGCAGCTCTGGACGCTCTCGCAGGAGCTCACGGGCGTGACGTTTCCCGTGTGACGCGGGATGGAAGGGGCTCGCGTGGAGCGCCGGCGGCCGCGGCGCGGAGGGACCCCGGTGCGTCAGTGCGGGGGCCGCATCAGGCGCAGCGCCAGCAGGAGCGGGTTCTCCAGGGAGCGCAGGTACGGCTTCTCCTGCAGGCGCGCCGCAAAGAGCCGGTGCACGATGACCTCGCCGTTGAGCGGCGCGACCTCGGCGTCGTGCACCGCCAGCAAGTCGAGATCGGCCAGGCTGAGCTCGCCGACGAGCGGCACGCCCACGATCGGCAGTTCGAGGTCGCCCGCCGCGCTCAGCATCCAGCGCACCCACTGATCGCCCGCCGTGCGGGCCCCGAAGAGACACACGGCGGCGGCGGCGCGCCGGAGGCGCAGCGACCAGGCTGGCGCGGAGGAGGTCTGCGCGCTCGGAGGTGAAGGGGTCGCGCACGACGGCGTAGTCGAGGGCCACTCCGCCGCCGCTGAGGCGCAGCTCGGCCGCCACGGGGCGGACGCGCGCGAGATCGCTCTCGGCGAAGGTGAGGAACAGTCTCGGTCTCTCTCTCGTGGACGCGTCCATCTCTGGCTCCCGCTGGCCCATCTCACTTCTCGGCACGTGGGTGTTTGGCCTCAAGGGTTTCTGCGGACGGCGGCGTGTTCCTGCCGGGCAACGGCGGCGTGCGGCGTCGCGGTCGGGGGCCGCGTCGCGCGGCGCCGCCGGCGCGTTCAGCGGGCGAGCCGCAGGCCGCAGTACCTTCCGCCGAGCCCTTGGAGCAGCAGCGCCATGAGCACCCACACGGGCGCGCGGCGGCGCGCCCGGGACTCCCCGTTCATCCCGCTCCTCCTGCACGCGTCTCTCGCGTCCGGACGATACCGGACGGCTGGGCGAGGGCCGCGCGCGTTAAGCCTTGGTTAGGGAAGAGTGCCGGCGTCGAAGTGAGGGCCGTTCACCGGCTGCGTACGCTCCTTCATGTGAGGTTTAGTGCGCGTCCGGGCAACTATTTTGTCGTCCGAGTATGGACGCAACCACAACATGAGGAGTGACAATGGATCCTCGTTCGAACAGGGGGCGCGGCTGGGTGATGTACTCGGCCATCGTCTTGTCGATCGCCGGGATCTTCGGCCTTATCGACGGCCTCGTGGCCGTGTACAAGTCCGCCTTCTTCACGACCAACGCCGTGTACGTGTTCAGCGATCTGCGTACGTGGGGCTGGATCACCTTCGGCGTCGGCGTGGCGGCCCTGCTCAGCGGTCTCGCCGTCCTCAGCGGCAGTGAGGCGGCGCGCTGGGTGGGCGTCGCGGTCGCCGGCTTGAGCGCGCTCGGCCAGTTGTTGTTCGCCCAGGCCTACCCGCTCTGGTCGCTGATGATCATGGCTCTGGACTTCCTGGTCATCTACGGCCTGGTCGCCTACGGCGGGCGGCGGCAGGAGGCTGCGGCGTCGCAGATCGGCGACGGCCGCGGCGAGCCGCGCAGCGCGGCGCAGGAATCGCCTGAGAAGGCGAGGCTCGAAGACGCGAGCGACAGGACGACCCGCGCGGCGTAGCCGCTTCGCGGGTCGTGGCGCCGGCGGCGGGCGGTGCGGCGCGGCCTCGGCCGCGCTCCGCCGCCCGTTGCCGGCGTCGTTCTAGGCGGTCACCACGCGGATGTTGAAGGCGGTCGCGCCGGTCGCGCCCCAGAGGCGCAGCCACAGGGGCAGGTACATCTCGGACCCGCGGGCGGCCGTGATGTCCCCGAGGTCGATCACCTGCTCCCAGCCGAACCACTCGCGCAGCAGGTGCCTCGTCACCCAGGCCTTGGCCTCGGCGTCGTTCCCGGCCACGAACGCGGCCGTGGGCTCGCCCAGCTGCGACGGGTCGACCATCACGTTGGCGCCCACCGTGTTGAGCGTCTTGACCACGCGCACGTCCGGGTAGGCCGCCTGGATGCGCTCGCCGAGCGAGTCGGTGTTGCACACCAGCAGGCTCGGCGGCATCCCGCGTGAGAAGTCCAGTGGGTTAGAGACGTCGATCATGATCTTGCCGTTGAGGTTGGCGGCCCCGGTCAGCTCGAGCGCCGCCAGCGAGCCGGCACCGGCGGTGGCGTTGATGACGAGCTCCCCCGAGGCGGCCGCGTGGGCGAAGCTGCCCGCGGCCGCGTCGGCGCCCTCGGTGCGCTGCGCCGCCGCCCACTCGGCGGCGCTGGGCACGGTGCCGCGTTCGCCGAGGGGCTTTGGCTGGTTCACGTCGCGCGAGCTGATGGTTACCGCGTGACCGAGGTCGAGCAGCTTGCCGCCGAGCGTCTGTGCGACTCGGCCGGAGCCGATGATGCCGATGTCCATGTCGTCCTCCCAGGGTGGACGCGGCCGGCGGCCCGGCCGCTCGCCCGGAGTCTTCCCGCGGGCGCCGGGCGGCACGCCGCTAGCCCACGAGGGCGAGCTCGACCGCCACCGGGAAGCCGGGGGTCGCGCGCATGCGGCCTTCCTGGTCCACGGTCAGCGCCGTGTACCCTGCGTTGGCGGCGACGCGCTCGAGGGCCTGCCCGCCGGAGGCGAGCAGGCCGGTGGCGAGCGCGTCCGCGAACCCGAGGTCCGGGCCGGCCACGGTGGCGGCCAGCAGCTCCGCCGCGGGCTCCCCGTCGCTGGGCGAGAGCACGTGCTCGCCTCTCTCGTAGGTGCCGGAGGTGGCTACCGCCCCGCTGCCGTGCAGCTCCACGACGCACAGCACCTTGTCCGCGTACCTCGGGTGCTGGATGCCGATGCGCCAGGGCGCGCCGGGGGCCGGCTCGCCGTACGCGGCGACGTCGCCCCCGGCGTTGACCATGGCCGCCGTGGCGCCGCTGCCGCGCAGCGCGGCGAGCGCCCGCTCGGCGGCCCAGCCCTTGACCAGCCCGGTCGGGTCGACGCCGCCGGGCATGGCCCAAGGGTCGAACCAGCCGTCGGAGGCGTCACGCGCCCGGCGGCAGAGCTCGAGCACTTCGGCCACCTCGCGCGGCGCGTCGTCGAGGCCGATCTCGCCGCGCCGCAGCCGGCTCAGCGGACTCTGCGGCTTCCAGGTGCTGAACACTCGGTCCACCTGGTGCAGGCCGATGATGGCGCGCGCGATGGCGGCCTCGCCGGCGTCAGTTGTCGTTCCCGCCAGGGACAACGACACTACCGTTCCCATTACCTTTTCCGAGTGCTGCATTGGACCCTCCTGTGGCGGCGATCTTGTCCAGGGCTGCCTGGAGCGACCGCGCGTAGGCTTGACTGGTGTACGTGGCGCCGGAGACCGCGTGCAGCGGCCCGCCGTTGGTGGCGAGGACCTGCGCCTGGAGCTGGGGGATGACGCTGCCGGTGATCTGCGCCGACTGCGGCCCGTGCACGTTGACCTTGGCCAGGCCCACGGCGGTGATCTTGCCGTTGGCGGCGCTGACGCGCACCTGCAGGTCGCCGAGCCCGCCCTGGAGCGCCTGGTCGGTGCCCACCGCGGTGACGCCGGCGCCGACACCCGACTTGGCCGACGGGGCGACGCTGGAGGGCAGGCTGGCATTGCCGCCGCTCGGATGGTAGGCGAGGACGAAGCCGAGCCCCGCGGCGGTGGCGGCCAGGACGACTGCGGATCGTTTCATGATGCTCTCCCTCTCCTCGTGAGGTGCGGATCCCCGTCGCTCAGAACGAGAAGTCCTCGTAGTGGATACGCGTCTCGGGCACGCCGGCGGCGCGCGCCGCGGCCACGAAGCTCTGCATGAAGCCACCGGGGCCGCAGACGTAGACGTCGCGCTCCGACACGTCGGGGACCAGGCGCCGCAGGTGGCGCTCGTCGAGCGGCGCCTGCTCGCGCGGGCCGAGCACCTCGTGCAGGCTCCCGGCGCGCTCGCTCACGATCTGCGCGATCTCGTCGCGCAGCACGAGCTCTTCCCGGTGCCTGCCGCGCAGGATGACCGCGAGGTCCAGGTGACGCGGCAGGTCGTCGAGCAGGGCGCGGATCGGCGTGGAGCCGACGCCCGCGCCCACCAGCAGCACGCGGTCGCTCTTGCGCACGTGCTTGGTGAAGGCGCCATAGGGGCCCTCGATGGCCACCGGCGTGCCCGGCTTCAGCGACGCCAGCGAGCGGCTGTGGTCGCCGAGCTCTTTGACCGTGATGCGGATCTGGTTGGCCGTCGGCATGGCCGAGAGCGAGTACGGGTGCGCCTGCCACCACATGCCGCTCACCAGGAAGCGCCACTGCAGGAACTGCCCGCCGCTCACCGGCAGACGGTCGAGGTGCCGGCCGCGGCAGATCACCGAGACCACTCCCGGCGCCTCGGGCTCCACGCTGACGACCTCGAGGCGGTGACGACGGCTGCGCACCATGGGCAGGCCGACGCGGTACACGAGCACGACGCCGGCGGTCAGCGCCCAGAGGCCGATCCAGTACGCCTTGGCCAGAGGGTGCCCGATGAACGGTGTGCCGGTGGCGATCTGATGCCAGAAGGAGATCGCGGCGGCGAGGTACGTGTAGAGGTGCACCGACCACCAGGTCTCGTAGCGCATGTGCTGACGCGCGTAGCGATAGCTGGTGAAGCCCGCCAGGAAGAGGAGCCCGAGGCCGGCGGCGGCGGCGAGCATGCCGGGGAAGGTGGTGATGAGCACGGCCAGTTCGTGCAGGACGCCGCTCTTCACGCCGAGGCCGTAGCCGAGGGTGATGAACAGGGCGTGTGCGCCGATGAGGATGAGGATCCACGGGCCGAGCACGCGGTGCCAGCCCACGAGCTTGTCCTGGCCCACGGCCCGCTCCAGCGCCGGGACGCGCCCGACGATCGCGACGGTGACCAGCAGCAGGTAGGCGCCGATCATGCCCGTGACTCGCCCGGCGGCGGTGAGCAGGCCGCCGGGGGCGGCGAGGGCGCCGGCGCTGAGCGTGGGGAGCACCAGCGCGAGCGTGACGCCGAAGCCGAGGGCGGCGAGGAACTTGAAGAGGAACGCCGCCAGTCTGCTGGGCCTGCGGCTGCCCGCCCGGGCGCGGGAGACGGGCGCGGCCCACGCGGCCTCCGCCGCGTCCGCCCGCGCCCGTCCGCCCGCGCCCCGCCTGGCCAGGGTGCCGGCGTCGCCGGCGCCCGTCTCAAGGTCCGCGCTCATGGATCTCCCTTCCGCGCCCGGCCCGCAGCCTGTGGTGGGGCCGGATGCTCCAAATATGGTCGAAGCCTGAGCGCGGTATTGCCCTGCAACATGAACGCACGATGAACGCTGCGCGTTTGTGCCGGGTGGCACAGGCGGGCAAAGACCGATAAAGTGTCCCGGCTACCACCAAAGATCCGACACCCGAACCTTTGGAGGCGACATGGGGAAACGGTACTTGACGACCAAGATCTGGCTGGCGCTGCTCCTGGCGCTCGCCGCCGCGACGGTGGTCGCCGTCGTGGCCCAGCCGGCGGCGGCCTACAGCCAATACGAGCACGGCGGCATCGCGCAGTGCAACGTCTGCCACACGGTGAACACCAGCACGCCGCCCACGAACGCCCAGTGCGCCGCCTGCCACACCAACTACGTCGCGCTGGTCGCTCCTCCGAACGCTGACGGCACCTGCTGGAGTTGCCACACGCCGGGCCAGGACATGTCCGCCGTGAAGACCAACGCCGCGGTCGGCGGCTGCGGCACCTCGGCGAAGGCCGCGGGTTGCCACAACGTCGCGGCCCCGCACGTGGGCACCACGCTCACCACCTGCGTCACGTGCCACTACGCCACGGTCTCCACGACCGTTCCCGGCTCGAGCGTGCATCACGGCGCCGCCCTGAAGACGAAGAAGCCGATGCTCACGATCAAGCTCGCCGCGGCGAGCGTGAAGGTGAAGACCGCGATCAAGGCCAGCGGTCTGGCCTTCCCGAAGAAGATCGGCAAGGTCACCGTGACCGTGCAGCGCAAGGTCGGCACCAAGTGGGTCAAGGTCGGCACCCCCAAGGTGGTGACGCCCACGGCCGCGTTCAAGTGGAGCTACGTCACGTTCAAGCCCGCCATCAAGGGCACGTACCGGATGCAGGCCAAGACGGCCGCCGTCGCCGGCGAGATCCCTGCCGGCCTCGTCACGTCCAAGAACTGTATCGCGAAGTAGGATCCCTCGAGGGATCGAGAGTCACGCCGACGGGCGCCCGCTGGGCGCCCGTCGGCGTTTCCGGCCCGCCGCGTGTCCGCCGGCCCGCCGTGGTGTGTCGTCCGCCCCGACCCGGGCACAATCATCGGGAGAGCAACCTCGAGTGTTGGCTGAGGAGATGGGCGCCATGTCCGGTGTGGACCTTCATGTGGAGCGGTGGGGTGAGCGGGGGCAGCGCGTGCTGCTGGTGCACGGGAGCGTGATGAACGGCCCCATGACCTGGGCGGAGCAGCGGCCGCTCGCGGAGCGCTGGCAGCTGATCGTCCTCAACCGGCGCGGGTACTTCCCGAACCCGCCGGTCGCGCGCGAGGACTTCGACGTGGACGCGGGCGACGTGGCCGAACTCCTCGGCGAGGCCGGCGGCGTGGGCATGCACCTCGTGGGGCACTCGTACGGCGGGGTGATCGCCCTGCTGGCGGCCGCGCGCCGGCCGGAGGCGGTGCGCTCGCTCACGGTCATCGAGCCCCCTGCCTTCGGAGCGGCCACAGGCGATCCCCGCGTAGCGGCCTTCGACGCGCGCGCCCGCGAGTACTGGCGCAGCGGGCCGCGCGATCCCGAGGCGTTCCTGCGCGGCTTCCTCGAGTTGGCCGGCTCGAGCGCCCAGATACCTACTCCGCTGCCGCCGCCGCTGGCCCAGAACGCGCTGCTGCTGATGAACGAGCGCAACCCCGCGGAGGCCGTGATCCCTCTGGAGGAGCTGCGCCGGGCGGCCTTCCCCAAGCTCGTCGTCTCGGGCGGTCACAACGTCGCGTTCGACAAGGTCTGCGACGTGATCCAGGAGGAGATCGAAGCGCAGCGCGTCGTGATCCGCGGCTCACA
Source organism: uncultured Thermoleophilia bacterium (assembly GCA_963709845.1). Taxonomy (GTDB): domain Bacteria; phylum Actinomycetota; class Thermoleophilia; order UBA2241; family UBA2241; genus CAIXSE01. The sequence continues at coordinate 107,350 of CAVPXV010000006.1, read as the reverse complement.
GCACAGCGCGCAGCGCACCGGCGGGCCGTTCAACGTGCGCCTGGAGGCCTTCATGCGCGCCGCCGACCGGGCGGCCGCAGCCGCCGCCTAGAGTGTCCTATCCCCGAGTAGTACCGACACTCGGAGCGCTCTTGTCTCATTGAGATGGGGCGACACATCCTTTCTGTCAGAGAGGCCAATCTCGACAGAAGGAGCGTCGCCCCATGACCGATGATGATGTGCTTTACGCCTACCGTCTACGGGTGCTCGCCAGCGCCCGGGAGCTGGGCTCGGTCGCCGCGGCCTGCCGCCTCTACGGCATCCACCGCTCGACCTTCTACCGCTGGAAGGGCCTGGTCGAGCGCTTCGGCCTCGAGACCCTGCGGCCCCGCGAGCGCCGCCGCCCGCAGATGCCGAACGCGATCCCGGTGCTCATCGAGCAGCGCATCGTCGCCTTCGCCCTCGGGCATCCCGGGTACGGCCCGGCGCACATCGCCAGCGAGCTTGCCCGCCCCAAGTGGGGCGGCTTCCGGGTCTCCGCCAATGGCGTCTACCGGGTGCTGCGCCGCCATGGCATCGCTACCCGCGCCCTGCGCTACGGCCTGCTTGCCGGCTACGCCGCCCCGCCGGAGCCGGTGAGAGACCCGGAGCCCGAGCGCCACATCGAGGTCGACCACCCGGGCGAGCTCGTGCAGATGGACTGCTTCTGCATCGGCCGCCTCGCCGGCACCAGGGGCGTGGTCTGGCAGTACACGGCGATCGACGCCGCCAGTGCCTTCACCTGGGCCGAGCTGCACGTGACGCCCAGGAGCCCGGACGTGCGCTTCGCCAGCCGGCTCGCGCACCGGGTCGCCCGCGAGCTGCGCGACGCCGGCTGGGAGCTCGAGCGCGTCTCCAGCGACAACGGCTCGGAGTTCCGCAACCAGGTCTTCGACGCTGCGCTCGCCGGGCTCGGCGCCCGGCACACGCTGATCAGCTCCGGCAGGCCGCAGTCGAACGGCTTCGTCGAGCGCGTGCAGCGCACCATCCTCGACGAGTGCTGGAAGCCGGCCTTCGCCCGCTACCTCGTGCCTCGCTACGTGGGCCTGCGGCGGGAGCTCGAGCGCTACCTGCGGCTCTACAACTTCGACCGCACCCACAACGGACGGCTCACCAAGGGCAGGATCCCGGCCGAGGTCCTCGGTGCGGCTAAGATGTGGCGGTGACAGACGGGATGTGTCGCCACATCTCGGGGTCAGTACAGCCTAGAGGTCGACGCCTCCGGGCGCCGGGCGGACGTCGGGGAACCAGTCACGCTGGTCGAAGTCGTCGTCGGTGATCTCGCCGAGGCCCATCTTGAGGTACTTGCCGGTGGCCTCGGCGGCGACGCTGCCGTCCGCGAGGAGGACCTCGCCGCCGCCCTCGAAGAGTCGTCGCGTGTCGCGCGTGATGCGCCCCACGGCGCGCAGCTCCCCTTCCACCGGCAGCGGCTTGCGAAAGCGCACCGTGAGCTCGGCCGTGACGCCCCACACCCCGGGGTCGGCGATGGTGATGGCGCGGCCGATGGTCTCGTCGAGGATCGCCGTGGTGATGCCACCGTGCAGGCGGCCGGGGTAGCTCTGGTGCTCCTCGCGCAGGGTGAAGACGCCGAGGAGCTCGGCGCCATGGGCGCCGCCGGCCTCGGCGGCAGGGTCCGGGGCCTCCAGCACGTAGAAGCGCCCCTGGAGGCCCCACGGGTTCTCCGTGCCGCACACCAGGCACATGCGGCTGACGTTCTGCGCGGCGACTACCTTGCGCTGCCTGGCGTTCGTGGCGGGCTCCTCCGGTGCGCGGGTTCCGCTGCGCATCATACGCGAGCCGCCGCGGCGGTTCCCAAACGGCCTTGACCCGGGGCGAGCGCCGCCTCAGCCCCAGAGCGAGCGGATGCCGGCGCGGATGCTGGCGGAGGTGGTGGCGGCGAGCGGGCCCTCGTCGGCCGGGACCGGCTCGGGCCGCGCCTGTACCTGTGCGAAGTGCTGCACGACGCCCTCGCTGAGGAAGCGCGAGCGCTGCGCGTAGCCGTGCGTGTCGGCCTTGGCCCACGGCTGCGTGTAGTACCGCAGGGGGTGGGTGACGTAGAGCTGCTCGCGGGCGCGCGTACAGGCCACGTAGAAGAGCCGGCGCTCTTCCTCGATCTCGTCGCGGCTGCCGGTGGCCATGTCTGACGGGATGTTGCCGTCGGCGGCGTGCATCACGTAGACGACGTCGAACTCCAGGCCCTTGGCCGAGTGCATGGTGGAGAGGATGAGGTAGTCCTCGTCGAGCAGCGGCGGACCGGCGAGCTCCTGCGTGTAGGCCGGGGGGTCGAGGACGAGCTCGGCGAGGAACTGGGCCCGGTCCGCGGCACGCGAGGCGAGCGCCTCGATCTGCTCGAGATCGCTGAGGCGCGCCTTCACGTTGTCGTAGCGGCGCTCCAGCAGCGGGCCGTAGACGCTGCGCACGGCGTGCACCTGTGCCGGGACGTCGCCGGGACCGGCGCTCGCCAGCGTGCGCAGGAGCTCGACCACGGCCGGCCAGGCGGCGCGGGCCGGCTCGGGCACGTGCGCGTCGGACCATGCCGCGAAGTCGCCGCCGGCCGCCGCCAGGGCCTGGCCGAGCGCGGCGGCGGTCTTGGGCCCGATGCCGGGGATGAGGCCCAGAACGCGCAGGCCCGCCATCGCGTCCCTGGGGTTCTCGGCAAGGCGCAGGAAGGCGACGAGGTCCTTGACGTGGGCCATCTCGACGAAGCGCAGGCCGCCGTACTTGACGAAGGGGACGTTGCGCCGCGAGAGCTCCATCTCGAGGGCCATGGAGTGGTGCTGCGCGCGGAAGAGGACGGCCTGGTGCGTGAGCGCCGTGCCCTGCTCGCGGTGTTCGAGGATGCGCTCGCAGAGGTACTGCGTCTGCTCGTCCTCGTCGCGGCAGGTGGCGAGGATCGGCCGGCCGCCGCCCTCGCGCGCCGTCCACAGCTCCTTGTCGCGGCGCTCGACGGCCTCGGCGATGAGCGCGTTGGTGGCCGCGAGGATGGGCCCGGTGGAGCGGTAGTTGCGCGTGAGCGTGAGCGCCCGGGCGCCGGGAAAACGCTCCTCGAAGTCGAGGATGTTGCGCACCGTGGCGGCGCGGAAGCTGTAGATGGCCTGAGCGTCGTCGCCGACGCAGGTGACGCCGCCGCCGCCCGGCCGCAGCAGCGAGACGATCTCCGCCTGCAGGGCGTTGGTGTCCTGGTACTCGTCGACCAGCACGAAGTCGAAGCGTTCGCGCACGCGGGCGCCGGCCGCCGGGTCGGCGAGCAGGCCGCGCCAGAAGAGCAGCAGGTCGTCGTAGTCGAGCACCTGCTGCTCCTCCTTGACGTCCGTGTAGCGCGCGAAGAGCTGTGCGAGGCCCGCCTCCGCCGGCTCGCACCACGGGAACGCGCCGCGCACGACCTCCGCCAGCGGCAGCTGGGCGTTGACGCAGCGCGAGTAGACGTCGAGGCAGGTGGCCTTCTGCGGGAAGCGCGAGCCGTTGCGCCCGAGCCCGAGGGCCGTGCGGGCGACGTGCATGAGATCTTCCGCGTCGCCCCGGTCGAGGATCGTGAACTCCGGCTCCATGCCGATGTCGCGCGCGTGGATGCGCAGCAGGCGCGCGGCGATGGCGTGGAAGGTGCCGCCCCAGACGCGTTCCTGCACGCGGCGCGTGCCGGCGGAGGTGCCGCCGTTGCCGGCGCCGCTGCTCAGCAGCGCGTCGACGCGGCGCAGCATCTCGGCGGCGGCGCGGCGCGTGAACGTGAGCAGCAGGATGCGCCGCGGGTCGGCGCCGGCCGAGACGAGGTGCGCGACCCGGTGCACGAGGGTCGCGGTCTTGCCGGTGCCGGCGCCGGCGACGATGAGCAGCGGCCCGTCGCCGTGCGTGGCCGCGGCAAGCTGCTCGGGGTTGAGCTCGTCCAGCATGAAACTCCTGTCCGGTACCGTCGCGCGCACCGTATCACCCGCCGCGGACGGATGCGAACAGGCGTTCGCAGGGGCCACAGCGGGAACAGCACAGTGTACGCACGAGCGAGGAGCGGAGCAGACCCATGACGACACGTGACATGACGAGCAGTGACAATATCGAGGCCGTGCGGCGGCTTCTCACCGACGGGTTCGGCGGCGGCGACCTGTCGATCGTGGACGAGCTGGTCGCGCCCGACTTCGTCGAACACCAGAACGGCGCCCAGGGCGAAGGCCCCGAGGCGCTGAAGCGCATCATCCGCGGCCTGCACGAGTCCCTGACCGACATGCGAATGATCGTCCAGGGCATCGTGGCCGAGGGTGACGACGTCTGGGTGAGAGCGCGAGCCTACGGCGACAACACCCTGCCCATCATGGGCATGCCGGCGACGGGGCGCAGCATCGAGATCGACGTTCTCGACGTGATCCGCTTCCGCGACGGCAAGATCGTCGAGCACTGGGGCGTCGCCGACCGCCTGGGCATGCTCCAGCAACTGGGGCTGCTGCCGCTGCCGCGTCGGCCGGCAGCGTAGAAGCGGGCGGGCGGGCGGCGCTCGGGCCCGCCCGCGTCCGGCTCAGTCGTCCGCGTGCGGGGTCGACAGGCCGAGCTCCCGGGCGCGCTCCACGGCCGCCGTCCGCGTCGTGACCCCAAGCTTGAGATACAGGTGCTTCATGTGCGACTTCACCGTGTTGGTGGTCACGAAGAGCCGCGCCGCGATCTGCCGCGCCGTGAGCTGGGTGGGCAGCAGCTCGAGGACGCGGCGCTCGGCAGCCGTGAGCGGCTCCGCCATGCGGCGCGCCTCGAGTGCCTCACGCAGCCGCCCGGTGCGGCCGCGCAGCATGCCCTGGTCCGGGCTCGTGGCGAGGACGGCCTCGGCGCGGCGCGTCCAGAGCTCGGCCCCTGTGAGGTCGTCGCGGTAGAGCTGGATCTCTCCGAGCGTCACCGCGATCAGGATGATACGCCATGGCACCTGCGGCACCATGTCGCCGAGGTACCGCTCCGCCTGTCTGATCGCCGAGCGCGCCTCGCCGTCGCCGAGCCTCGCCAGGACGCGGGCTCGCGCGAGCAGCATCGGCAGCGCCATGAACATGCCGGGCGACAGGTCGAGCGTCATCGTCGGCGTCAGCTCGAGTGCCTCCCGGCAGAGGTCTGCGGCATCTTCCCAGCTCCCCTCGTCGGCGGCGATGAGGGCGAGGAAGGCGAGCGCGTAGGACCTCGATGAGGCCTCATCGCTGATCTCGAGCACGTCCCTGAAGGCGCGTTCGGCGCGGCGCGGGCTGCCGCGGAGATACGTGGCGACGCCGAGGACTCGCGTGGCCTCAGAGGCCTCCTGGCCGCCGGCAGGATGGCAGCTCAGAGCGAGCTCCGCGTCGGCGAGCATCGGGCCCACTCCCTCCGGCGCGAGGAAGGCGCGCAGGCTGGCCTGGTAGGCGCGCACGCTGCTGCCGTCGGGCCAGCGCTCGTCGCCGACCGGCAGCATGCACGCCGCCCGGCGCCAGCGCTCGCCTTTGGCCGGGTCGCCGATGACCGTGCCGTAGAGCCAGCCGGCCGCCATCGTGAGCGCCGAGTGGTCGGCGAGCTGCTGGTCAGTGAACGAGTCCAGCAGGCGCCGGGCGCTCTCCACCTGGCCGCGATCGACGAGATCGAAGCCCGCTACGAAGGCGGGGAAGGCGGCTTCGGCCACGTCGCCGGCGGCCAGCCAGTGGCGCACGGCTCGCTCGATGTCACCCTGAGACTGATGCCAATCGGCAGCCCGCCGGTGCAGCTCGGGCAACTCGCCGGGCTCGCGGCGCCGCTCGAGTGCGGCCAGCAGGTCGGCGAACAGGTGGTGGTAGCGATACCACTCGTCGCGATCGTCCATCGCGGTCACGAAGAGGTTCTCGCGCGCCAGGGTCGCAAGATGCTCTCCGGCATGGTCGTCGCCAGTCACGACCTGACACAGCCGCGACGACAGCCCGTCCAGGATCGAGGTGCGGAGCAGGAAGCGCTGGAGCTCCGCGGGCTGCAGCGCGATGACCTCCTCGGTCAAGTAGGCGGCGATGGCGTGCTGATCGCCGCTGACCTCCGGCACCCACTCGTCCGACGGCCGGCCTTGGCCGGCGAGGAGGGCCAGGCGAAGCCCGGCCGGCCAGCCCTCGGTGACCTCGAGCAGGTCGTCGAGCGAGACGGAGGCGAGGGTGCGGTCGTGGAGGCGCAGCAGCTCCCGCGTCTCACGACGGTCCATCGCCAGGTCGGTGAGGCCGTACTCCGCGAGCCTGTCCGCGGCACGCAGGCGCCCGAACGGCAGCGGCGGCTCGATCCGCGTACCGATCGCGCACTGGGCGCCGTCGGGCAGGTGGGCGAGCAGCGCGTCGACCAGGCGCCAGCAGGCGTCGCTGTGAAGCAGGTGCCCGTCGTCCAGGACGAGCAGGAAGGGCTCCGCGCCGGCCACCGCGGCGCACATGGCCGGCAGGATCCGCTCTTCGATGGGCGGTGTGCGGAGCCGGAGGAGCGGCAGAATGTCGGGGTCGAGGGAGGTGACCTGTCCGAGCGTGAGCGCGAGATACGTGAGCAGGACGACCGGGTCGTTGTCCGCCTCGTCGAGCTGCAGCCAGGCGCTCGGCCGCGGGTCCGCCGCCAGCCACTGAGCGAGGGCGATGCTCTTGCCGTAGCCGGCGGGTGCGCAGACGAGGACGAGCGCCCGCTCGTCCTTCAGCAGCGATGCCACCAAAGCTTGGCGATGGACGAGCGGTACGCGCGTGCGCGGCGGCCTCAGGCGGGAGCCGAGCGGCTCGAAGCCGAGGATCTGGCGTTCGAGGTCGTCCCAGCGCATCGGTTCCGGCGGCTCGCCGGTCGTCTCTGCGCACGGGTGAAGCTCGGTGGATCGACTCGTGGCCCTCGACATCGGTGCCGTCCCCCTCGGCTGGTGACGCCCGAGGCCATCGTAGCACCGGGGCGTGGGGGCCGGGGCTCTGCGACGTTCGAAGAAGCTGCGCTACCGGGCGAAGTCGGCGAACAGCCACCACGCCAGCGTGGCGAGGACGCCAGCGGCGCCGGTGACCAGCACGATGACCAGGCTGGTGGTGGCGAGCACGCCGTCTGTGGGGCTGGTGGTGGCGACGTAGAGGCCGGGGATCGCCCATGGGAAGTAGGCGCCGCGGCCCGTGTTGCCGGCGATCTGCGCCATGACAAGCGCCAGCATGGCGACACCGAGTGGGGCCATGTAGCCGCGGCCGACGCCGGCGACGAGCGCCAGCGGCAGGGTCACCACCACCGTGAGGCCGACGCCGATCCAGAGGTGGGCGAGGCCATGTATCGCCACCGTCGCCGACCAGCCAGTCAGGTTGAGGGCGAATCCGATCACCAGCCCCAGCAGCGTCGCCATGACGGTGAGCACGGCGCACCAGACGGCGACGAGTACGAACTTGGCGGCGATGATCGCCGTGCGCGTGGTGGGAAGTGCCAGGAGGTAGCGCACGGTGCCGTCCGAGAACTCCCGGCCGAAGACCCAGGCAACCACGAAGGCGAAGAGGATGAAGCCGCCTACGGCGCCGGTCTCGGCGAGGAAGGCCAGGAAGGCCGGCCAGTCGGAGCTGCCGCCGGCGATCTGCGCCTTCTGGCCGATCAAGCCCATGGTGCGGGCCCGGCCGGGGTCGGCGAGGATGAACATGAAGAGGCCACCGACGACCGGCCCGATGCAGAAGGCGAGGGCGGTTACCGGTGGCACGATCGAGCGGCGCGCCTTGAGAGCCTCGACGCGCAGCGCCGCGCGGAAGCCGGGCATCAGTCGGCCCCGGGGCCGGAGGCCGTGAGCCGCAGGAAGTGGGCCTCGAGGTCTTCCTGTTCCACTACCAGCCTCGTGGGTGGGTGGCCGCAGGCCACGAGCGCCGTCGCGACGTCGTCCGGGCGCTCCACGGCGCGCGGCTCGTTGAGGACCAGGCTGCGGCCGTCGTCCCGCGGCGCGTAGCCGGCGCTCCGCAGCGCCTCGCGCGCGGCTGTTCCGTCGCGCGTCTCGACGACCAGCCGTACCGCGCGCCGTGCCTCGAGCTCCTCGGCGCTCATCTCCTCGATCAGACGGCCGTGGTGGATGACGCCGATGCGCGTCGCGAGGCGGTCCACCTCGGCGAGGATGTGGCTCGACATGAGCACGGTCACGCCGTGCTCGGCCGCCAGCGACTGCAGAAGCTCCCGGACCTCCACCACGCCGGCAGGGTCGAGGCCGTTGGCCGGCTCGTCGAGCATCACGAGCTCGGGCTCGTGGAAGAGCGCCAGGGCCAGCCCCAGCCGCTGCCGGTTGCCCTGGGAGAGCGAGCGGGCGCGGCGTGAAACGTAGGGGGCGAGCCCCAGGCGTTCCACGGCGCGCAGGACGGCGGCGTCGGAGACGCCGCGCAGGCGCGCCGCCGCGCGCAGGTTCTCTGCTACGGTGAGGCCCGGGTAGGGGGCGGGCGACTCGACGAGGTAGCCGACACGCTCCCACGGCCCGCGGCCGCCACGTCGCACCTGTGCGCCGAGCACGGCCGCGCTCCCCGAGGTGGGGTGGATCATCCCGAGCAGCATGCGGATGGTCGTGGTCTTGCCGGCGCCGTTGAGGCCGAGGAAGCCGTAGATCTCGCCGCGCTGGACGGCGAGGTCGAGGCCGTCCACGGCGAGCACGTCGCTGTAGCGCCTTGTGAGACCGCTGGTCTCGACCGCGGGCGTACGAGTCGAGTTCACGATGCGACCAGGGCGCGAGCCAGGCTCGCGATGAGGAACTCCTGCACCGCCGGCGCCACCTCGGCGCCGATATCGTCGCGGTGCATGCCGACGAAGACGAGAGCGCGCAGCACACCGGCCAGTACCGTGGGGGACACCGTCAAGCGGACGCCCGACGCGGCGAGCTGTCCGGCGATCCTGGCGGTCAGCTCGACGTCGCGGCTGAGGAACGCCTCCTGTTCGTCCGCGCTCATAGTGCGCAGAACGCCGACGGCTTCCTCCGACGTCGCGAGCGCGAGGAGGGGATTCTCGTCGCGTGCGGTCAGGGACGCGAGCAGAAGCATCCTCAGGGCGTCACGCGGCGCCGCCGCTGCCTGCTCCTCGAGGCGGCCCTGCAGCGCCGCTTCGATCTCCTCGACGAGGGTGAAGAAGAGCGCCTCTTTGGACGGATAGAAGAGGTAGAAGGCGCCCTTGGAGATGCCGGCCGCCCGGGCGAGCTGCTCCACCGTGGTGGCGCGGATGCCGCGGCGCGCGAACAGCTCTCGTCCCGCGGCCCTGAGCCGTTCGGCGATGATCTCCCGCTCCTGGTCTGTGAAGGCGCGCGGCATGTGAGCATCGTATGGTTCTGTGACCGCATTGTCAACACAGTCATACATAGGGACACGGCAGCGCCGGTCAGGTGGTCGGGGCCGGAAGCGGTGGGAGGCCAGCGCCCGGCGTCAGCCGAGCCGCTCGATCACGTCATCGGTGGTGACGATCTCGGCGAAGCCGGCGCCGAGCGCCGTGAGCGTGCTCGCCAGCACGGCGTCGTGCGGGACCTCGCGGCCCTCGGCGTCTTCGAGGTCCGGGCCCTCGACGGCGTCGGCCGCGAAGAGCACTTCGTAGTCGCGGCCGTGCGCGTCGCGCGCCGTGGTCTCGCAGCAGAAGCTCGTCATGAGGCCGCAGATCACCACGGCGCGCGCGCCGGCGGTGTGCAGCACGGCCTCCAGGTCGGTGCCCAGGAAGGCGCTGTAGCGGCGCTTCACGACGACGACGTCGTGCGGCTCCGCGTGTAGCTCGGGGATGAACTCGACGCGCGGGGTGCCCTCGATGAACGAGTCCTCCTCGTCTGGCGCCGCGAAGTCGCCCATGCGCCCGGCGTCGCTGCCGTCGGCGCGGTGCATGTGCTTGAGAAAGACGATGGGCAGGCCCTCGGCGCGGAACACGTCGATCAGCCGGTTGACGTTGCCGACGATGTCGCGCCCGTGCTCGACGAAGGCGGGGCCGTCGGGATCGAAGTACTCGCCCTGGACGTCGATGACGAGGAGCGCCACTCGCCGATGCACGAGGTCGTAGATCATGCCGGCGATGCTAGCACGCGCCGGCGCCGGCTGGCCGTTCGCCGCGGCGCGGCCGGGCGACCGCGGCGGCTGGAACGGCCGCCGGCTCACCCGGCCGCGCGCCAGGTGGCCGTGTACTCGATGCCCGGGCCCGGCGGCGCCAGCCCGGGATCGCCGACGAGCCAGGCGCCTTCGCAGCCGCCCTCGCGCGCCACCAGCTCGAAATGGCACATGGCGATGCCGAGGTCCACGCGCTGCAGGTCGGCGATGCGCAGCACGGTGAAGAGAGGGCTGCCCTTGCCGTATCCCTTGGTGCGCACCAGGTGGAAGTGCCAGTCTGGGCCGACGCGGACGATGCGCCACGGTTGCTTGTTGGTCGCCGACGGAGCCATGCGCACGGCCTCGAGCGCGCGTGCGAAGCCGCCCGCGCTCGTGGCCGGCAGCGGCTCGCCCCAGCGTCCCTCGAAGAAGAGCTCCGCGGGCGGGAACCGGCGGTTGCCCTCCTCCCGCGCGCGGATGCGCTCGCTGCCGTCGTCTCCGATGTAGCCTGTCGAGACAACGGCCGGCATGGTCTCGCCGCGCCGCAGCCCGCCGAAGCGCGAGACGAAGGTGCTGCGCGTGAACGTCCCGCCCAGCCAGCAGGTGCCGAGCCCGATGCCGGTGGCGCAGAGGATGACCTCCTCGAGCAGGTAGCCGTAGTCCTCGAGGTCCTTGGGTGCGCGGCGCACGGCGCCGGCGATGAAGCCGGTGGCGCCCTTGATGAACCCGTAGGTGCCGAGGCGCCGGAGCGCCTGGCGGTCGCCCGGCGCCGCCGCGATCAGGCCAAAACGCGCCTGCGAGCCGAAAGGGCCGGCGGTGCGCGTGGCCATGAACGCGCTCAAGTGCGCCTGATCCTCGGCGGCAATGGGCCGCTCCAGATAGGTGCGGCAGGAGTAGCGCCGGTCGATGAGCTCGCTCGCCGGCGCCGGCAGCGGTGGGGCGCCGGTCATGGTGCGCAGCCTAGCATGTGGCGTGGCCGCGACTGACCCGGGTCGCACTGAGTCTGCCCGGCCCGGCGGTGGCCGCGGCCGACGGCGCCTGAGCCTGTTCCGCGCCGAGCGAGGGAATGCAGCAGCATGACCGTCGTTCTCACAGGCCGCGACCTCACGCTGCAGCAGGTCGTCGACGTGGCTCGCGACAACGAACGCGTGGCGCTCGACGAGGGCGCGCGCGAACGGGTGGCGCGCGCCCACGCCTTGGCGCAGGCGGTCTTCGACAGCGGCGCGCCCACCTACGGTCTCACCACTGGTTTTGGCGTGCAGAAGCGCGTCACCGTGAGCCGGGCCGACGTGGACCGTTTCAATCGCAGCCAGATCCAGGATCACCGCGTCGGCCAAGGCCCACCGGCGCCCGACGATGCGGTGCGGGCCGCCATGCTGGGGCTCGCCAATCTGTTCGCCGGCGGCACGACGGCGGTTAGGCCCGAGCTCGCCGATACGCTGATCCGCGCCCTGAACGAGGACCGACACCCGCTGGTGCGCCTGCACGGATCGATCGGCGTCTCGGACCTCACGGCGATGGCCGATCTCGCCTACGGGGTCATCGGCGACATGGAGCTGGCGGCCGGTGAAGGCCTTGCGCTGCTCAACAACAGCGCCTTCGGCACCGGGCTGGCGGCGCTCGCCCTGTTCGACGCGACGCGCCTGCTGGACGCCGCGGATGTCGCGGGGGCTCTGTCCCTCGAGGGGTTCGCCGCGAACCTGTCGGTGCTGCATCGCGGCGTGGAAGCGATGCGCCCGCACCCCGGCTTCGTCACGACGATGGCGCGCATGCGCGCCCTGCTCGAGGGGAGCTTCCTGTGGGAAGAGGGAGCGGCGCGGAACTTGCAGGACCCGCTGACCTTTCGCAGCACCGTCGCCGTGCAGGGCGTGGGCCGCGAGGCGCTCGATCGCGCGCTCGGCACCCTCGCGATCGAGCTCAACGCGGCCCAGGGCAACCCGCTGGTCGACATCGACGCCGGGCGGATCGTCTCGGTGGCGGGCTACGAGTCGCTGCCGCTCGCCTCCGCCCTTGACTACGTGCGCGTGGCGCTGGCCTCGGTGCTCACCGCGGCGGGCGAGCGCGCCGTCAAGCTCCTCGACACGCCGTGGTCCGGCCTGCCGACGGGGCTGAGCGTGGATCCGCAGCGGCCGGACCTGGGGCTGAGCATCCACGCCATCACGGCTCAGTCGCTCACGGCTGAAGCGAGCCTGCTGGCTCAACCCGTGTCGTTCACCGTGGTGAGCACGTCGGGCGCGGAGGGCATCGAGGATCGCGCCACCCTGCTGCCGCTCAGCGCACGCCGCCTCGCGGCGATGGTCGATCTGGGAGAAGGCGTCATCGCCATCGAGTCGCTGGTCGCCGCGCAGGCGATCGACCTGCGCGGGCGTGGGCCGCTCGGCAGCGGCACGGCGGCGGCGCACAGGCTCATCCGTGAGCGCATCCCCTTCGCGCGCGAAGGGCGCGAGGCCCCGGCCGACCCCGGGCTCCTCCGCCGCTTCATCCGCAGCGGAGCGCTGGGGCGATCCGGAGACGCGCAGCCGGAGTGAGCCTGGGATCACGCCCGCTGGACGGGCGTCCATGCCGCTTGGCGTGAGCAGCGGGCGGCGTAGCAGGGCCGAGAGTCCGGCCGGCGAGGTCGTCTATGCCACGCGGATGAGGCCGGCGATCTCGTAGAGCACGACGGCGCCGTAGAGGCCGACGAGGAAGAGCGCCGTCGTGAGGGCCGCGCGGCGACGGCGCAGCGCCCAGATGGCCAGCGACGCGGCCGCGACGATGGCGAACTTGGCGGCCGCGGCCTGACCGAAGCCGCCGGCGAAGAAGTACTGCATCACCGGGTTGGCCTCGGTGGCGACGCCCAGGCGCAGGAGCTTGAGCGTCAGGGCGAGGTCGAGCAGGCTGAGCAGGTTCGCCGCGAAGAGGAGTTCGGCGAGCGTCCGCGGATGGTCGCGCAGGTGGATGAGCGTGTCCTCGAACGCGGCGCCCAGGAAGGCGCGGTGCGCACGGCGCCGCCGGTCGAAGCCCGAGCGGCGCTCACCTACCTTGAACCGGTGTGCGCGGCGCCGGTCTGCGCCGCGAGGGGTACGTGCTGTAGCCGTCTCCGCCATGTCCGCTCCGTGATCGAACGCCGACTCCGGTGGACATATACCCACACTCAGCCGGCTCTGGCCACCATCTCGGCGTTTATCGTGTCGCGGCCGTTTTCGACGGTCGGGACCTGGCCGCGGAACTGCGTGCGGTAGAGCTCCGCGTAGAGGCCGCCGGCGGCGAGCAGCTCCTCGTGGCGGCCGCGCTCGACGATGCGGCCCTCGCGCATCACCAGGATCTGGTCGGCGTCGCGCACGGTCGAGAGGCGGTGCGCGATCACCAGCGAGGTGCGGCCCGCGAGCGCCGTCTTGAGGGCCAGCTGCACGGCGCGCTCGGACTCCGAGTCGAGGTGCGCCGTGGCCTCGTCGAGCACCACGACGTCGGGCGCCTTGAGCAGCAGTCGGGCGAGGGCGACGCGCTGCTTCTCGCCACCCGAGAGGCGGTAGCCGCGGTCGCCGACCACGGTGTCGAGGCCCTCCGGCAGCGCGTCGACGAGCGCCAGGACCTGTGCGCTGCGCAGCGCCTCGCGCAGCTCGTCGTCCGTGGCGTCCGGCTTGGCGTAGAGCAGGTTGGCGCGCAGCGTGTCGTGGAACATGTGCGCGTCCTGGGTCACGACGCCGATCACCTCGCGCAGCGAGTCGAGCGTGGCGTCGCGCACGTCCACGCCGTTGACGCGCACGGCCCCGGTGCTCACGTCGTACAGGCGCGGCACCAGCTGGCTCATCGTCGTCTTGCCGGCGCCCGAGGGGCCGACGAGGGCGACCAGCTGGCCCGGGTCGGCAACGAAGCTCACGCCGTGCAGCACCTCACCGGTCGGCGCCTCGGCCTTCACCGCGACAGACTCCAGGGAGGCCAGCGAGACCTCGGCGCTCGTCGGGTAGGTGAAGCTCACGCCGTCGAACTCGATGCGCGCCGGGCCGCGCGGCAGATCCGTGGCGCCCGGCTTCTCGGCCACCATCGGCGGCAGGTCGAGCACCTCGAAGACGCGCTCGAACGAGACCAGCGCGGTCATGATGTCGACGTTGATGTTGGAGAGCGCCGTGAGCGGCCCGTAGAGGCGGTTGAGGTAGGCCGTGAGGGCGACGACGGTGCCGAGGGCGAGCGCGCCGTGCACGACGAGGACGCCGCCCCAGCCGTAGACGAGGGCGGTGGCGATCGCCGCCGTGAGGAACAGGGCGATGAAGAAGAAGCGCGCGTACAGCGACTGGGTGACGCCGATGTCGCGCACACGGCCGGCGTGCGCGCGGAAGTCGGCGTCCTCGGCGGCGGGGTGCCCGAAGAGCTTGACGAGGAGCGCTCCCGACACGTTGAAGCGCTCCACCATGGTGGTGTTCATGTCGCCCATGAGCTCGTAGCGCTCGCGCGTGATCGCCTGCAGCTTGCGCCCCAGCCAGCGCGCCGGCAGCAGGAACACCGGCAGCAGCACGAGCGAGACGAGCGTGAGCTGCCAGGAGAGGAAGAACATGATCACCAGCACGATGGCGACGCTGATGAGGTTGCCGATCACCGTCGAGAGGACGTCGGTGAACGCCTCCTGGGCGCCGGTGACGTCGTTGTTCAGGCGGCTCACGAGCGCACCGGTCTGCGTGCGCGTGAAGAAGGCCAGCGGCATGCGCTGGACGTGATCGAAGACCCGGGTGCGCAGGTCGTAGACGAGGCCCTCGCCGACGCGCGCGCTGATGTAGCGCTCGGCGATCGTGAGCGCGGCGTCGCCGAGCGCCAGGACGGCGACGAGGACGGCGAGCCACACGATCAGCGCCGCGTCCTTGCCCATGATGCCCTTGTCGATGATGGCGCGGTAGAGCAGCGGGTTGGCGGCGCTGACCACGGCGTCGACGACGACGAGCACGAGGAAGAAGGCGAGCAGACGCTTGTAGGGGCGCACGAACGTGAGGATGCGCCGCGCCGTGCCCTTGGCGATCTTGGCCGACTTGACCGACTGGTCGCGGCGCAGCGAGCGCGCCGCCGTGAAGGCGTTAGGGCCCATCAGGCGCCGGATCCCTGCGCCGAGGCGGCGTCGGTTCCATCGGCCGCGGCCGCGGCGGAATCGTTTCCTTCGGCCGGCGCCGTGCCGCACTCGTCCTCAGGCTCGTTGAGCACCGTGAGGATGTCCAGCAGCTGTTGCTGTCGCGCCGGCTCGAGGCGGCCGAACAGCGCCTCGGCGCTGGCGCGCCGCAGCTTGCCCATGCGCTCCATGAGGGCGACGCCGTCGGGCGTGAGGCCGACCAGGACCGACCTGCGGTCGGTGGGGTCGGCCCGCCGCTCGACCAGGCTCAAGGTCTCGAGCGAGTCGATCATCGAGGTGGTCGAGCGCGGCGCCACCTCGAAGCGCGCCGCCAGATCGCCCATGCGCATGGGCTCACCGCGGCGCGCCAGGATGCGCAGCACGCGCGACTGGGCGAAGGTGAGGCCCAGCGGCGCAAGCTCCTTGACGGACGTGCGCCGCAGCCGCCAGGAGGCGCGCGTGAGCGCCTCGGCGAGGGGAGAGGCCAGGCTCCGGGTGTCGCCGTTCGCGGACTGGGGCTGACTGGCGGTCATGGGCGCTCCTCACGGCGCTGAATGGGTCCACACTCATAGTGAGCTTAGCAGACAGTGAGGTATCACCAATAATGCCTCGAGGCAAACTCAGGCGACGCCGGCCCCCGACGGCCTTCCACGAGAGCGCCGCTGCGCTGTGCCGGTCCCGGGGCTCTCTCACGCGACCTGGTGGACAGTGTGGGATCTGGCGACGCGGAGTAGGCTTAGTGCGCTCGTAGTACGGCCTACGAAGGAGGGAACCAAGATGACAGTAACGAAGGTGACGCCCGCGGACCCGGCGGACATCGGCCTCGAGTACGTGGTCGGCAGCTTCCTGCAGGGATCTCAGGAGGTGCTGGCGACAGATACGGCAGGCCTCGTCAGTGCCGCGTCTTCCGAGGGCCTGCGAGCGGAACTCAGCAAGCCGTCGATGCTCCCCAGGGATGACCGGAAACGCTACGCGACACTCGCCGCAATCGGGATTGGGGTCTGCCTGGCAGCGCTCGCGGCCGTGGGCATCGCGAAACCCGACGCATCAGCGTGGGTGTTCGCAGGCCTTTCGTCGATCGGATTCGCTCTCGTGGTCGCGCTGCTGGTACTGGTGATGGGCTACGGCAAGGTGGTCATGAGCGCGAGCAACGGGCCGTCAAGCTCAGCCTGATCCGGATTGAGCGACGCTTGCTTGGCCGGACGGCGCAAGCCGCTACTCTGCCCCCAGCACCTCCAGCGCCCGCAGCGTGATCCAACGGCTGGGCTCGCCCTTGGCCTCTATGTCCACGACGAAGCGGCCGTTGAACGTGCTCTGCAGCTTCCAGCGGCCTTCGGCGTCCCGCCTTGAGGCGACCAGCTCCAGCGCCTCGTCCATGCGCGGGTCGTCGGCGGCGGGCGGCCCGCCTTCGCGGGCCAGGCGCGTGAGGATCACGAGGAGCTCGAGCGCGTCGGTCTGGTACATGAGCGGGAAGCCGAAGCGCCGCCAGCCAGCCTTGGAATCGTGTCCGAGGTCGTGGCTGCGGCGGTGCACGTGGTGCCTGAGGAAGTACTCGACGCCGGCGTCCAGCGTATGCCGCACCGCCGGGGAACGGCGCTCGGGCGGGATCTCCGCGAGCGCCTTGAGGGCCTTGGCCGCCCCCATGTGGCAGGTGTGGCGGCCCCAGCACATCTCCCAGGGCTCGTAGGGCCAGCCGGTGGGCGCTTCGCCCTCGCCGTCGTCGAAGCGCTGGTACGTGGTGATCCAGTCGACGGTCTGCTGCACGCGCGGGTCATCGAGCATGCCGAGACGGATGAGGCTGAAGACCATATTGCCGGAGAGGCAGGGAATGACCGAGCCGTGCGTGCCGCCGCCGGTCGCGGCGTGCCGATGCGCGAAGCCGCCGGAGGCGGCGTCCTGCGCGTCGCGCAGCACCGCCTCGCAGCCACGGCGCACGCGCGCGTCGGCGCCGTCCGCGCCGAGCTCGGCGAGGATCAGGAGCTGCCACACCGTGCCGGTGTACTTGGCCGAGTAGCAGCGCTCGGGCTCGACCCAGCCGCCGTCGTCGCGCTGCGCCGCGAGGATGGCCGGCACGGCGCCCTCCGTCATGATCCGGCGCCGTGCCTCCGCGGCCGCGGCGCCGTCCGCCGGCTCGCCCAGCAGCCGGGTGAGGGTGAAGTACCGCACCGAGGGTTCGCCCTCGAGGAGCCAGGGGATGGGGTCCGGGCTCGCCATGGGCCCAGCTTAGCACGCGCCGGCTGAGCCTGGAGTCGCACCCACGACGCATTGGTCCGTGCCTGAAGGGGTGAGGCCGTGCGTGCGCGAAACGTCGTCACCGACATGCTGACCCTTGACCGTGAGTCCTGAGCTCTTCAAGCGTCTTGGAGCGAAGCCGACGCTGAGCGAGACGGAAGAACGGCCGGCCCGACCTGAACGTGACCCCGCTTGTCATCGACAGGTATGGTAGTAGCGTGGGCCTCGAAGCGTGAGGCTCGCCGCGCAGAGACCGCGCCTCGGGGCGCGCTCGTGGGCAGGTGGAGGGCGCCGGGATGACCCTGGAGGGGACCAGCACGACGACGCCTCTTGCCCCGGCGCTCACGAAGCCGGTGCGCCTGCTGCACCGACCACCCCCTGAAAGGGAGGAACGCATGACTCCGTCAAGCCCCTCGGCCTACCGCGACGAGCAGCGGCGCGAGGGCGCGCGGCGCGTGGCGCCCTGGCCCGGCTGGGCTCCCTACCTCGCCACGATCCCCCTCTTCGCCGGCCTCTCGCGGCGCCAGCTGCGCAGCCTCGCGCGACTCGCGGACCTGCGCTGGTACGCCGACGGCAGGACCCTGGTGCGCGCGGGCTCTCCCGGCGATGCCTTCTTCGCCATCTTCAGGGGGCGCGCGCAGCTGCGCACGCCCTCCGGCCACGCGCGCCTGCTGCAGGCGGACGACGTCTTCGGCGAGCTCGCGCTCATCGACGGGGCACCGCGGGCGGCCTCGGTCACCTCCGCGGGCGGCGTGAGCGTGGCCCGCATCGAGCGTCCCGCCTTCCTCAGGCTGCTGCGCGAGGAGCCGGCGATCGCCCTCGGGCTGGCGCGCAGCGTCGTCGCCATCATCCGCGAGCTGCAGGCGGAGGCGGCGACGCCGGCGGAGGGGGAGGCCGTCGCGGCCTCGGGCGGGGAAGCGGACCCGCTCCCGCTCAGCCGCAGCGCGGCGCGGCAGGAGGCGCGCCGCGCGGCGCCGCTCCTGGCGAGCGTGCCGCTGTTCGCCGAGCTGCCCAGGCGGCAGCTCCTCGAGGTCGCCCGCGTCGCCGCGCTGAGGCGCTACCGCGACGGCTCCCTCGTCGTCCGCTCCGGCGTGCGCGGCACGGCCTTCCACGTCATCGTCGCCGGTCGTGCGCAGGCCGAGACGCCCGGCGGGCACGCACGGGGACTGGAGTCGGGCGACGGCTTCGGCGAGCTCTCACTGCTCGATGGGGCGCCGCGTTCGGCCACGGTGCGCGCCCTCGACGGGCTCCTGACGCTGCGCATCGCCCGCCCCGACTTCATGAGACTGCTGAGCGAGGAACCGACCATCGCGGTCGGCGTCCTGCGCGGGCTCGTCGCCCTGGTCCGGGAGCTGCAGCGGCAGGCGGCAGAGCTGAAGGAGCCGTAGAGGGAGGGCTGGGTGAGAGAGACCGTCACCTGCCCGGCGTGTTCCGCCGAGAACCCGCCTGAGGCCAAGTTCTGTATGGCCTGCGCGACGCCGCTCGGCGCCGCCCCAGGCATCGCCGAGGAGCGCAAGGTCGTGACGACCCTGTTTTGCGATCTCGTGGGCTATACGGCGATGAGTGAGCAGGCCGATCCGGAGGATGTCGATGCCGCTCCTGCGCCGGTACCACGCCGCCGCGCGCAAGTTCATCGAGTCCCACGGCGGCACCGTCGAGAAGTTCATCGGCGACGCCGTGGTCGGCGTCTTCGGCGTGCCCGCCGTGCACGAGGACGACCCCGAGCGCGCCGTCCGTGCCGGGCTGCGCATCGTCGAAGTCCTCGAGGGAATGACCCGGCCCGGACGGCAGCCCCCTGCAGGTGCGAGTCGGCGTCAACACTGGTGAGGCAGTGGTCCGTCTCGACATCGCCCCCGGCTCCGGCACGGGCTTCCTCACCGGCAACGCTGTCAATGTGGCAGCCCGGCTCCAATCCGCGGCTCCAGAGATGCGGTGTGGTCGTCGGCGCTCTCACCCACGAGCTCACCGCTCGCGCCATCGAATTCAGCGAGCTGCCGCCGGTCACCGCCAAGGGCAAAGCCGAGCCGGTCGCGGCTTGGCTGGCGCAAGCGCCGCGTCGCGCGCCGCGGCATCGACATCGTCGTAGCGACGAGCTCACGCCCCTCGTCGGCCGTGAGACCGAGCTTACGTACCTTTCAGCCGTCTTCGACAAAGTCGCGGCTCAATCGTCACCGCAGTTCGCGCTCGCTCATCGGCGAGCCCGGAATCGGGAAGAGCCGCCTAGTCGCGGAGCTCTACGCCCTCGTCGATGCTCGGCCGGAGATGACGACAGTGGCGACAAGGCTACTGTCCGCCGTTCGGTGAGAGGATCACCTACCGGGCATTGACGGAGATCGTGAAGGGGCACGCCGGCATCCGGGACGGCGACGACGCCCGAGACGCTAGAGGCCAAGCTGGAAGCCGTCCTGCCCTCCAGCTCGGACCGGGAGTGGTTCCGCCAGCGCCTGCGGGCGCTTCTGGGACCTCTGCGCCAGACGCATCGCGCGAGGAGAACTTCGCCGCCTGGGTCCGCTTCTTCGAGAACGTCGCCGCCGATCGGCCCACCGTCTTGGTCTTCGAGGACCTGCACTGGGCCGACGAGGCGCTGCTCGCCTTTCTGGAGTATCTGACCACGCAGCTGGCTGCCGTCCCCCTGATGATCCTCGGGACGGCCCGCCCGGAGCTCTTCGAGCGACGCCCCGGCTTTGCTGCGGGCGGCCACGTCAACCGCCTGGAGCTGGGACCGCTGTCGCCTGCTGAGACCTCGCAGCTGGTCACCGGCCTGCTCGGCGAGCCCGGCGACCACGCCGCAGTCGTGGGCCAGGTGGTCAAACGCTGCGACGGCAACCCCTTCTACGCTGAGCAGTCCGCGCGACTGCTCAGCGACGCGGAGATGGAGGTACCACTGCCCGACTCTGTGCACGCCGTCATCGCTGCTCGCCTGGACGCTCTTCCTCCCGAACAGAAGGGATTCCTCGCGGACGCAGCCGTGGTCGGCAGCGTCTTCTGGGACGGGGTGTTGACGGCGATGGACTCGCGCGACTCGCGGCAGGTCGACGGCATGCTGTCCGGCCTGCTTGAACGCCGACTCATCCGCCGGATGCGTGAATCGTCGATGGAAGGCGAGCGCGAGTTCGCCTTCGTGCATGCTTTGGCCCGCGAGGTCGCGTACCGGCAGCTGCCACGTGCCGCTCGGGCGCAGAGGCACAGTGCCGTCGCCCGCTGGCTCGAGGTCAAAGCGAAAGGTCACCCCGAGGAACTCTCGGAGGTCCTGGCTCACCACTATGTGACCGCGCTCGAGCTAGCGCGAGCCGCCGGCGAGCGCGACCTCGCAGAGCCGCTCCAAGAGCACGCCTTGCGGTTTCTCACCTTGGCCGGTGACCGGGCGCTCAACCTCGACCTGCGTGCCGCCGAACGGTTCTACACAGCTGCGCGGGAGCTCTCGGCCGCGGATGGTCCCGAGCGCGCCCACCTCGAGCATAAGCTCGGCGAGGCGGCGCTGTGGAGCGGACGCACGGCAGAGGCGGAAGACTATCTTCGGCGCGCGGCCGAGGCTCTGCGGGCGGCCGGCGACGAGCGCTCCGCTGCCGTCGCCCTGGCCCGCCTGGCGCGAGCACGGCACGATGCAGGGGCCCCTGCTCGCGAGGTCGAAGGACTCTACCGAGAGGCCGTGGCCCTCTTCGACGACACCGCTCCTTCGGGTGAACTGGTGACCGTCCTGACCGAGTGGGGTCGCGAGCTCTTGAATTCGGGAGAACGGGACGCCGGGCTGGCGGCGTTCGAGCGCGTCTTCGAGGTGGCCCGCACCCTTGGGGGCCCGGAGCCGCCCCTCGCCCTCTCCCTGCGCGGCTCCGCTCGCGCCGCCCAGGGCGATCCGAGGTTTCTCGAGGACTACCGCCGTGCCCTGGAAGTGGCCGAGATGCAGGGTCTGGGTATCGAGCGGGGACGGATATGGTGCAACTACGCGCTCGACATCGGCCTCATAGAGGGTCCCCTGCGCTCCCTCGAGGAGCTGGACCGCGTGCTCGACTTCGCCGCGGCGCTCGGCATGATCGCCGGCTGGGCACGCGTCAACCGACTCTGGGCACTGGTCTTCGCCGGCGAATGGGGCGAAGCGTTGCGCGAGGCGACTGAGCTCGAACGCGACGTCCTGCAGTGGGCCGGTGTCGCCTCGCAACTGGCCCCGATGGGCCTCATCAGGTACCTCCCGCTGGTGTGGCGTGGGGCGGACGAGGAAGTGCTCCTGCGGCTCTCAGCCGCTCTCGATGAGGAACGAGACGGCCTCGCCACCCTAGATGTCTGGTGGGGCCTGATGGTCGCCACGATTGTGACTGCCAGCTACGATCTGAACGGGGCTCGCGTGCTTCTCGCGGAGCTGGTGGCGACGGCGCCGAGCGACGACGACGTCTGGCTTTATGTGCTGGTTCCCGAAGCGGCGCGCGTCGCGCTGCGCTGTGAGGACGCCGGGCTTGCCGAGGACCTCTGCCGCTCGATGCAGGCAACGCTTCCGGCTGCGCAGTTCGCCTTGGCGAGTGTCTGACGCGTTGCTCGCGGAGGCGCGTGGTGAGCAGGCACAGGCTACGGCCGGCTTCGTAGCCGCCGCCGCTCGCTGGCACGACTTTGGCGTGCCCTATGAGGAGGGGCAGGCGCTGCTCGGGCAGGCGCGTTGCCTGGTGGCGCTCGGCAGAGCGCCGGAGGCGGAAGCGCCGCTGGCCGCGGCCCGCGAGATCTTCGCGCGGCTTGGCGCCAAGCCCGCGTTGGCGGAGACCGACGAACTGATAGAGCGCATCGCGTCCGCCTAGCTCCACCGATTCGACCTGCTCGCCCACCAACTCCAGCCCCGCGTCGGCGCTGCTGCCTCCTCCCACCGCGCTGCGCAGCCAGCGTGAACCTTGACCTGCTCGGCTCGGCGACTCAGGATGGCATCGGATCGGTCTGACGGTTGACGGATCCTTGTGAGCTGGGGGGTGTGCGTGGCCGACTCGTCCGAAGCGACTCGCATGCAGGCGGCGCTCCTTGCGGCGTTCGCCACCTGTCACTCGCGGCCGTCTGCGTCGACCTTCCTTCACCCCGCCTGCGGCCCACATCCAGGCGCGCGGCGAGAATCACCTGATTCGGGCGAGGTCGCGCCGCCGAGTCCGGGAGATACTCCCTCCTGTAGCCCATGGGTTCAGAAGGGAGGAGCAACGAAGACTCTGAGATGTGTGGGAGCTCGATCCACAGGGGTGATGCCTATGATGTGAAGGCAGCGGCAGTCGAGCGAGCGGCACGTCGGTAGCCGACGACAGCAGTCCCGTCGCCTGTAGGCGTACACACTGTCTCTCCTGCCGTCCGTCCGAGTCTAGCAATGGGCCGGTGCCGTGCAGCGACGGCCGCCGGCATAGCCCTTGAAGGAGCTGGAGGTCATCATGGCGAGTGACAAAGAGATGAACGAGTTGTTGGGGCGAATGATCACAGACGACGCGTTCCGCAAGGAGTTGATGGCCGACCCCAAGGCTGCTGTGGAGAAGGCCGGCTATGACCTGACGAGTGACCAGCTCGCCAAGCTCGAGGCCCCGGAGACGGGAGAGCTCGTCGGGGCCGTGGACGAGCGTGTGTCCAAGAGGCGCGTTCACGGTTGGTGACGCTAGCCAGACAGTCAGCTCAGCCGGACGAGCGTCACTCCAGGAGAACGATCGCACGGCTGGTCGGCTGAGAGGTCCGGGAGATGGAGGAGTCCGAGAGGGACCTTCCATCTCCCGGCTCTTCATGTGGGGGTGATCGGCTCGTGAACGACAGGGCGCCCGTGGACGTCTACGAGCTCGTCGCGCGGCGGCTGGACGTGATGCAGAGCAGGCCCTGCAGGCGCGAGGGTCTGCGATCGGTCCTGCGCGAGGATGGACTCGTCCTGAACAACCCCGGCCTCCGGACCTACGCTCTCCTCAAGGCGGAGGACGCGTGGTTGTGGGAGCGGATGGACGGATCGCGCGCGGTCAGCGACCTTCTCGTCGCGTACTTCCAGGAGTTCCGCTCCCTTGCCCCGGCGCGCGTGCTGCAGCTGGTCGCCATGCTCAAGTCCCGCGGGATGCTTGCGGACGATCCCGTCAATGTCTGGGCCACGGTGGCGGACCGTCTGAGATCGAGGTGGACGCGGGGCCTGCACATCGCCGGCGGGATCGTCACGGGTCACGTTCCGCTCAGGCTGCGCAGGGCGGACAACCTCTTCGCCTGGCTCTCCCGCTTCGTCGGGCGCATCGTGTACCCGCGCCCCGTGCGCTGGCTGTCCCTCGCGATCGTCCTCGCCGGCGGCGCCGCGTTCGCGTTCGAGCTCATCAACGGCGGCTTCGCGTCTGCCGCCGTGGCCGCGCCTGTCTGGGGGGTGGTGCTGATCGTCTGCGGCATCCAGGTGGCGATCACGGTGGCCCACGAAATGGCGCACGGCATCGAGTGCAAGCACCGTGACTGCCACGTGAACGCCTTCGGGGTCACGCTCTTCTACGGCATCCCGTGCCCCTTCGTCGACACCACCGACGTGTGGATGTCGGATCGTCGCGGGCGCATCGCCACGTCGTGGGCCGGACCGTATTCCGAGTTGGTCTTCTCCGGAGCGCTCGCGCTGGCGGTGCTCTTCCTGGGGTCGCCGTGGCAATCCATCCTGTTCCAGGTCGTGTTCCTCATCTACTTCACCGCGGTGTTCAACCTGCTGCCGTTCGTCGAGATGGACGGCTACTACATGCTCGTCGACTGGCTCAGGATCCCGATGCTGCGCTCGCGCTCGCTGGCCTTCCTCCGTCGCGGCCTGCTGCCGCGCTGGCGCTCCAGAACGCCGTTGTCTCGGCTCGAGGTCATCTACGTGTCATACGGGGTCGCGGCCGCGATCACCACAGTCGTGTTCACGGTGTGGGGCCTGATGTACTGGTACCGCCAGGCGGAGCGGTTCCTCGGGCCTGTGTGGGGGCAGTCCCTGGCCCCGCGACTCGCGATCCTGGCGATCGGGGTGCTGCTCCTCATGCCGTTGCTGAAGCATCTTGCGAAGGGGAACGCCCTGGGTCGCCAAGCCAGGCGAGCGAGGCGCTGGTTCCGCCGGAGGCTGCCCTCCACCGCGGCCGATGCCCGGCTGCTCATGGGGACGGGGATCGTCGCCGACGGGGACGAGCGGGCCGCCCGTGAGATGCTCGGGGTGATGCAGCGCAAGTCCTATCGGGCAGGCGCTCTGGTGATGCAGGAAGGGCAGCCGGGCGCCGAGTTCTACGTCATCCGGCGGGGCGAGGCCGTGGTCATCAAGGGCGCCGCGCGAAGCCGAGGTCGCAAGGCTGGCGGCCGGCGACTACTTCGGGGAGCTGGCCCTTGTCGAGCACGCGCCCCGCGCCGCGTCCGTCCGGGCGCTGAAGCGACTCGCGGTACTGGTGATGCGGAAGGGCGACTTCGACCGGCTCGTCGCGGACCGCGTGCAGCTCACCGCGGCGGTCGACCGGATGATGGCTGCCGATAGGCTCGGGCGGTTCCCTGCCCTCTCGCACCTCGCGCCGGCACAGTTGCAGGCGCTGCAGGAGCACATGGCTCGCACCGCCGTCGCCTCGGGAGACGTCGTGTTCCACGAGGGCGAACCCGGCGACTGCTTCTACCTTGTCGAGGAGGGTCAGGTCGATGTCGCCCGGGGGCAGGAGCGCGTGGCGATCCTGGGCGCCGGCGACTCGTTCGGCGAGACGGCGCTCCTTGACGACCGGCCCAGGAACGCCACGGTCC
Organism: uncultured Thermoleophilia bacterium; assembly: GCA_963709845.1. GTDB lineage: Bacteria > Actinomycetota > Thermoleophilia > UBA2241 > UBA2241 > CAIXSE01. Next base: position 82,369 of record CAVPXV010000006.1, on the reverse strand, counting down.
GCGCCATGACGCCCGTCACCTTGTACAGTATGGACAGGGCGGGGTTTGACGCCTTCGTACGGGCCGTCGTCACTCGAAGGGGAGGACTTGAGTGGACTGCTGGGTCTGCAAGCGCACAGCTCTAGGCGTCTGCAGGTTCTGTGGGCGCGGCGTGTGCGAAGAGCACGCCCAGTTCCGCCCCTTCATACTCACGGTCTTCCGGTCGGCCGGCGACGACAGTTCGAAGGCTCTGGTCGTCGAAGACGCCCTCTTCTGCGGCCAGTGCAGGCCCCGGCCCGAGCCGGTGCCGCTCCCCGAGGTCGACTGAAGCAGTCGGGCGGGACGTCCTCTGGGCCCAGCTCTGAGCGCCCCTCCCTTGCTGGATCGGCATCTGGTGACCCACGTCACGGTCGCGCGTATACTCGTCGTGCTGGCTCGCTAGCAAGGGGGGCGCGATGGGGGCTCGCCAAGGCAGTCGTCGGTTCCGGCTTCTGCTCGCCGTTCTGCTCGCCGCGCTCCTGCCGGCAGTCGCGCTGGCCGCCTGCGGCGGCTCCACCGGCGGCGCCGCCAACAACGGCTCAAGCCCGGCGGCAAAGCAGGGCGGCACCTACAACTATCCGCTCTCCTACGACCCGAACCTCGATCCATCTCTCACCCAGTGGGGTGACGGAGGCCTGGCCGTCCTGCACGAGGTCCAAGAGGGCCTGGTCAGGTACGAGGAACAGCCTGACGGCACGCTGAAGACGGTCCCCTGCGTGGCGGAAAGCTGGAGAGGCAACGCCGACGCGACGGTCTGGACCGTCAAGCTGCGACGCGGCGTCATGTTCCAGGCGCCCGTGTCGCGCGAGGTGACGGCGGCCGACGTGGTCGCCGATCTGCGCTACATCGCCGACCCGGCGCACAAGTGCGAGGTCTCCTACTACCTCGCCCCGATCAAGGGGGCGGACGAAAACGGCAATGCGAGCCCGGGATCGCTCGGCGTCGAGGCGCTGGACCGCTACACCGTGCGCTTCACGCTCAGGTATCCCTTCTCCGAGTTCCCCGACACCCTGGGCGGGCAGGCCTTCTGGGTCTGGCCTGTCGACTACCTGCGCAAGGTGGGTCTCAAGGCGTATGAGCAGCACCCGGTCGGCACGGGACCCTACACGTTCCTGCGACGCGTGCCCGGCACGTCCATCGACCTGACCCGCAACCAGCAGTGGTGGGACACCTCGGGCGGGGCGTACATCGACACCATCCACTACGAGGTGTTCGGCAGCGTGCCGGCGATGACGCTCGCCTTCCAGAAGGGGACGATCGACTGGACGACGGTGCCGCAGGGTCAGGTCGCCGTGTCACGCTCGCTGCCGCAGGTGAAGAGCGGAGGCTGGAGGGTCGAGATCGCCCCGCAGCTAGGCTTCCGGTACCTCTTCGTCAACATGAAGGATCCGGTGGTCGGCGGGACGCGGGGGCTGGCACTTCGCCAGGCCCTGACCTACGGATGTGACCGGCAGGCCGCCAGCGACGCCACCAGCGGCGGGATCTTCCGGCCGCCGACCGGGCTCGTCCCGCCGGGCGTGCCGGGCTCAGGAGACGTCCGGCAGCCCTATCCCTACGATCCGGCGAAGGCGACGGAGCTGCTCAAGGGGATCGGCCCCGTCACGCTCGAGGCTCGCCTATCCAATCGCACAGCAGCAGGAGGCCACCGCCAAGAGCCTCGTCTCGAGCTACGCGAAGATCGGCATCACCATCAAGGCGAAAGGGATGGAGTACAACCGCGACGTGGCCTACATAGATAGCGGCAAGGCTCAGCTTTTCTTCGGTGGTTGGTTGGCGGACTACCCGTCGATGGACAACTTCCTCTATCCGTTGTTCGAGAGCCACAGCTTGGCGTACCCCACGTCCTACTCCAATCATGAGGTGGATTCGCTGCTGGCGAAGGCCCGTAGGACGACGGACCCGCCGGCGCGCGTGCAGTTGTATGCCGAGGCCGAGCGCCTGATCCTCGCCGACGCTCCCGCCATCCCCTTGTACGCCTTTGCCGACGCGCGGCTCCTCAACAGCAGGGTCGCCAACGTCCGCTTCAACTCGATGTTCTGCGCCGATCTGTGGAGAGCGTGGGTGAAGTAGCCGGCTGACGGCTGCGCCGCCCTCGGCCCAAGCGGTGACCCATGCTGCGGTCGCGCGTATACTCGCCGTACGGGCTCGCTACGACGGGGGGTAGCGCCATGGGGGGTCGCCAGGTCAGTCGTCACGCCTGGCTGCTGCTCGTCCTCGCGCTGTTCCTCGCCGCCTTGGTCGCGGCCGCGGCGGCCGGCTGCGGCGGCGCCGCGAGCAGCAGCGCGAGCAGCGCGTCGAGCGGCACGCCCAAGCAGGGCGGCACGTACAACTACCCCCTGGCGATCGGGCCGGCTCCATTCGATCCAGGCGGCCTGCAGATGGATGGCGGGGCCGTGCTGCACCAGGTGTACGAGGGCCTGGTCAGGTATGAGCAACAGCCCGACGGATCGATGAAGACGGCTCCCTGCCTTGCCGAGAGCTGGGGCGCCAACGCCGACGCGACGGTCTGGACGGTCAGGCTGCGCCGCGGGGTCATGTTCCAGGCCCCCGTCTCTCGCGAGGTCACGGCGGCCGACGTTGTCGCGGACCTGCGCTACATCGCCGACCCCGCGAGGGAGTCCCCCGTCGCCTACATGCTTGTGGGAATAGCGGGGACAGACCCCAGCGGCTGGGCGAAGCCAGAGCGGCTCGGCGTCAAGGCCCTCGACCGCTACACCGTCCGCTTCGACCTCAAGTACCCCTATTCGGAGTTCCCGGATACCCTCGGCGCCCAAGCCTTCTGGGTATGGCCGGCCGACTACATGCGGAAGGCGGGCCTCAAGGCGTATGAGCAGCACCCGGTGGGGACCGGGGCCTACATGTTTCTCAGGATGGAGCGTGGGAAGTCGGTCGACCTCGTCCGCAATCCGCACTGGTGGGACAGCAGCGGCGGCCCGTACATCGACAACGTCCACTTCGAGGTGTTCAGCAGCGTCACTTCCATGATGCTCGCCTTCCAGAAGGGGCAGATCGACTGGACGTCGGTGCCGCAGGGGCAGGTCGCGGCGTCGCGCTCGCTGCCTCAGGTGAAGAGCGGGGAGTGGACGACGGTAAGCACTCCCGACCTTGCGCTCGGCTACCTGTTCGTCAACATGAACGACCCGGTCGTAGGTGGGACGCAGGGATTGCCGCTGCGGCAGGCCCTCACGTACGGGTGCGACCGGCAGGCCGCGATAGACGCCGCCAGCGATGGCGTGGACCTGCTGCCTCGGTGGCCTCATCCCGCCGGGGGTGCCCGGGTCGCGCGACGTCCCGGAGCCCTATGGCTACGATCCGGCGAAGGCGAAGGAGCTGATCGACGGGCGTGGGCCCGTCACGCTCCATCTCCTCTATCCGGTCGAGCGCTTTGCCCAGACCATCGCCGAGTCGCTCGCGGCGAGCTACGCGAAGATCGGCATCACGCTGGAGCCGAAGGGCGTTGAGTTCACGAAGCTCCTGAAGCGACTGGCCGCCGGCAAGAGCCAGGTCTTTCTCATGGGTTGGATCGCCGACTACCCGTCGATGGACAACTTCCTCTACCCGCTCTTCCAGAGCGGCAACTCAGCATCAGGTCTCGTACACGTTCTACTCGAATCCCGACGTGGATACGCTGCTCGCGAAGGCTCGGGCCACCCCTGAGCAGGCGGCTCGCGTGCAGCTCTACGAGAACGCCGAGCGCAAGATCCTTGCGGACGCCCCGGCGGTTCCTCTTGTCGTCTTCGCCGACTTCCGGCTGATGAACAACAGGGTCGCCAACGTCAGGTTCAACTCCATGGTCTGGGCCGACCTGTGGAGAGCCTGGGTCAAGTAGTGGGCGAGCGGCGATGAGCATCCGCGCCAAATTCCTCATCGCCTGCCTCTGCTGCGCGCTCATCCCTCTGGTCGGCTACGCCGGTTACACCTACGCGCGCACCGTCCAGCACCTCGACAGGCTCGAGAACGGTCAGCTGGCGGCGCGGGAGGTCTCGGTGAGCCAGGCCCTCGACGACGCGGTCTCGCAGGAGCTCAGCGGCGTCGGCGATACGGCGACGTGGTCCGCCTTCGTCAAGGCCACGCAGCGCGGCGACGTGGGCTGGCTGCGCCAGCAGCTCGCCGCGCTGCCCGGGGTCACGGCGGGCGGCTCTGCGCAGCTGTTCACCCCGGATGGCCGGCTCCTGCTCGCCGCCGGTCCATCCGGCACAGGCTCCCTCTGGCTGATCCCCGAGGTCCAGCAGGTCGTCGGGGCCAACGCGCCCGCCGCGGGCTACGAGACCCTCGGCGGACGTCTGTCGATCGCCGGATCCCAGTACGTGAATGCGAACGGCTCCTCCGGCAAGCATCTGGGCGTTCTCGTCGTCACGCGTCCCGTCGACCAGAACCTCCTGGCGACGATCGGCTCCTACGCAGGGGTGCGGGTGACGCCGGCGCCGCAGGACGTTGTGAAACAGTTCAAGGTGGCGACGGCGTCCGGACAGGCGGGAAACGGCGTGCTGAACCAGGTCGGCTCGACCTTCACGGATGGCACGTACCGGAGCGCGTATCTGGGCGTGTACGACACCAACGGCTATCGGTCCGGCCTCGTCAAGGTCTCCATGGAGCGAAGCGCCGTCAGCGGCGCGGTCTCGGAGATCCGCAACGTGGCGATCGCAGCCTTGCTCGTGGCACTTGCCGCCGCCACCGTGGCCGCCCTGCTGGCGTCCCGGCGCATCAGTCGGCCGCTCCACGAACTTGCAGCGGCCGCCGTGGGGATCGCGGGCGGCGAGACCAGGCAGGAGATCCACGTGCGCGGCAGTGACGAGGTGGGGCAGCTCGCCGGGGCCTTCAACACGATGTCCGAGCGCGTCACCGAGCGGATGACGGACCTCTCGGACAAGATCACCAGCCTCACCGAGGAACTCATCGACCTCAACGTGGTCTTCGGCGAGACGCTCACCGACACCGTGGACGTCGAGGCCGAGCTGCCGCACATGATCCCGCGCATCGGGTCGATGATGAAGGCCGACCTGGCCTGCCTGTACCTGGCGGATGAGAGCGGCGCGCTCAGGCTGGCGAGCGGCGACGTGGGGTCCTATGCGATCCGGTTGGAGGCTGGAGCGCGGCAGGCGATGCAGACCGGGTCGACCGTGGTGATCCCGGAGGGGGAGGGCGAGGCCGGCGGCGGCGAGGGTGCCGCAGGCACGATCCTCGCCGCCGTCGGCCTCGCCGCCGCCCCCCTCAAGCGCGCCGGCCAGGTCACCGGGGCCGTCGTCGTCCTCGGCGAAGGGCGCCGCTTCGACGCGCAGGACATGGCGCTGCTCTCGGCCCTCGCCGGCCAGGTGGCGATGGCCACCCAGAACGCCGACATGTTCCAGCGTCTCGAGAGCAGCTACTTCTCCACCGTGACCGCCCTGGCGAGCGCCATCGAGGCCAAGGACGAGTACACCGCCGACCACTGCCGGCTGATCGCGGGGATGGCCGAGATCGTGGGCGGCCAGATGGGGCAGAGCGACGCGGACCTGCGCCTGCTGCGCTACGCGGCCATCCTGCACGACATCGGCAAGACCGGCGTGCCGGAATCCGTCCTGCGATCGCCGGCACGCCTCAGCGACGAGCAGTTCGCCCTGGTCGCCGACCACACGGTGATGGGCGAGAGCATCGTCGCGCGCATCAACTACCTTCGTCCCATCGCGCCGGTCATCCGCTCGGCGCACGAGCGCTGGGACGGCAACGGCTACCCGGACCGGCTGCGGGGCGAGGATATCCCAGTGGCGGCGCGCATCGTCTTCGCCTGCGACTCCTACCACGCCATGGTGTCGGACCGGCCCTACCGCAAGGCGCTCACCCACGAGGCGGCGTTCGCGGAGCTCGTGGACAACTCCGGGACCCAGTTCGACCCGCGGGTGGTCGAGGCGTTCGTGGCCTCGCGCGACGCGATCGAGCGCCTCTTCATGACCGGCGCCCGCGCCGCCCAGCAGGTCAATCGCGTCCTTGCCACCGTGCTGTTCACCGACATCGTCGGCTCGACCGTCAAGGCGGCCGAGATGGGGGACAGCGCCTGGCGCGAGCTGCTGGACCGGCACCATGCCACCGTGCGGGCGTGTCTCAAGCGCTATCGCGGCAGCGAGATCGACACCGCCGGCGACGGCTTCCTCGCGACGTTCGACGGGGCAGCGCGGGCCGTTGAGTGTGCCGCTGCCATCGGCCGCGAGCTGGCGCCGCTCGGCCTGGAGATCAGGGCCGGCTGCCACACCGGCGAGGTCGAGCTGATGGGCGCCGATGTGGGCGGCATCGCCGTCCACATCGGCGCTCGCGTCGCCGCGCTCGCCGAACCCGGCGAGATCCTCGTCTCGAGCATCGTCAGGGACCTGGTCGTCGGCTCCGGCCTCGCCTTCGCCGACCGCGGCGAGCACGAGCTCAAGGGCGTGCCAGGGGTATGGCGGCTGTACGCGGTGAAGCTGCCGGGGTGAGGGTGACAGGGGCAGCGCGTCAGTCTGGCCGGCGCGCGTACACCTTGGCGCTCCACACCTGGCCCTCGAGGCCGCGCGCGTACTCGCCCACCATGGCCACGAGCTCGTCGCTGAGCTGGGAGCCGCAGCTGCACACGCCCTCGGTGTCGGACGTGGCGAAGCTCGCGAGCTGCCCGGCGTCGTAGACCAGCCGGTCGCGCACCTCCACGCCGGTCAGGCCGGCGGCGCGCAGGCCGGCGAGGTAGTCGGCCTCGCTGATGGCGCCGGAGATGCAGCTCGAGTAGGCGGCCGGCAGGGAGCGGATCTCCTCCGGGAGGCTCTCGGCGACGATGTCGCTGACGAGCATCTGGCCGCCGGGGCGCAAGACGCGGGCGATCTCGGCGAAGACGCGGTCCTTCTCGGGCGAGAGGTTGATGACGCAGTTGGAAATGACCCAGTCCACGGAGGAGTCCTCCACGGGCAGCTCCTCGATGATGCCCTTGCGCACGTCGACGTTGGCGAAGCCCGCGGCGGCGGCGTTGGCGCGCGCGCGGGCGACCATCTCGTCGGTCATGTCCACGCCTATGACGCGGCCCTCCGGGCCGACGAGGCGCGCGGCCAGCAGCAGGTCGATGCCGGCGCCGGACCCGAGGTCCAGCACGACGTCGCCGGGGCGCAGGCCGGCGAGCGCCAGCGGGTTGCCGCAGCCGAACGAGTTCACCACGGCGTCGTCGGGGATGGCGGCCAGCTCGTCGGCGGTGTAGCCGGCGAACTCGACGACGGCGCCCTTGCGCGCGTCCACGGCGGAGCTGCCCTGGGCGGTCCCGCCGCCGCAACAGCCTCCGGACGCCGGCATGGTCACGCGCTCGCCGTACGCCTTGGCGACTTCGCTGCGCAGTTCTTCTGGGGTGGTGTTCATGCTTCCGTCCTTTCGTAGCAGTCTCCGGCCACGTCCGTTGACACCCTGCGACGTGTTGCCGATACTCACGTCAGAGGCTGGGAACTGCGTAGCGGGTCCCGGCCTTTCTCTTTGGGCAGAACGACTACGCCGGCGCGGCGGCAGTCGCCGTTTCGGGGCCTGCCGGGCAGCAGGCGTCGAGCGCGTCGGCAAGGTCCCGCAGGACCCGTGCGACCTCGCCGGTCTGCACTTTGCACCACACTTCCTTGCCCCGCTTCTCACAGGTGATGACGCCGGCGTCGCGCAGCACGGCGAGGTGGCGGGAGACGACCGAGAGGTCGACGCCGCTGCCGTCCGCGAGCTGGCCGACGGTGCACGCGCAGCCCTCGCCGGCCAAGCGCACGAACAGCTGCAGCCTCCGCGGGTCGGAGAGCGCCTTGAAGAGCCGCGGCGAGAGGAGGTCCTCCAGGCCCCCGCAGCAGCGAGGCGACCTGTCGGCAGTCACGTGAGTGGTCGCGCCCGGACTCTTGCTTACTTGCACCATGATGCAAGTATAGCTACCAGACCCGGAGAGTCAAGGCCAGCCCCAATACACGCGGGTTGACCCCTCGGTTCGGGCTAATTCAGGACCTTGACGCCGAACGCTTGGAGCCGAGCAGCGGTCGCGTCGAGCTCGGCCATCGGCGGGACGAAGATGACGGCTCCATCACGGCCGCGGGTGAGAAGCACGCGGTAGGCGTTGACACGGAGCTGGAAGGGGTCGCGCACGTGCGCCGAGCGGGCATGGCGCTTGGCGCGGTCGTTGGACCACGTGTCGCCGTCCCACAAGAGGTCCGTGCCCCACGCGAGCAGCACGCCATCGAGCTCCAGCCCTTGGGCTCCGAACTCGGTAACGCATTGAATAAGGCGTCGGCATGATCGCTGGTCGTCGTCGCCTTCACCGTACCAGGGGCCGAGATTCATGCGCTGGGTGGAGTGCCAATCATTCGGGACGCCCCACTCGGCCAGGCTCTTGTCGCGGGACGAGGCGAGAAGGCCATAGCGAGCATCAGGTGCCTCAGCGTAGCGCTCGTGAAGGTAGTCCGTCGCCGAGCTGAGATCGCGTGTCATCCGCAGGTGGTAGCCATCCGTCTCAAGGCGTGCTGCGAGCTCGCGTCCATAAGCTGGGTCACCGTTGGTGAGGAGGCTGTCGACCCACTCATCCAGGTCAGCGGCAAAGTGAAAGCGGAGCTCAACGGTCAGGTCCAACGTCTCGCTCGCCTCAAGTTCAGCTTGGAGCGACGGATCGGAGAAGAACTCGTCCAGCACGCGCTGCGGTGCGTGCACCGTCCAGTTCCCCGGCGAGCCGGCCTTCTTCAGCGCTTCGCGCCACTGGCCCAGGCCGGCTTCCTCGCCCACGTGGATCTCTTGACCCGAGCCAATGAGCCCGACAAGCACGCACCATTCTGGGATGCGCTCGCCGAAACCAACGAACGCCTCTGGCTCGGACACGGGGAAGGGGAGCGCGTGCTTTGCTGCAACCTGTTCCATGTCCCAAGCCCGCTGCGCCTCGTCGTACACGATGACGTGCTGGGGCGGCACGGCGGCCTTGTCTCCAAGGTACTGCTTGACGTAGTTCTTCACGTCTCGCACGAAAGCTTTGCCTCCGCCGCCAGCGCTGCGTAGCTCGTACTGGAGCACCTCCACAAGAGGTCCGTTTCCGCTCAGGAAGATCGCCGGAGCCGTTGGCTTGCCGCCTGCTCGTTCGACTCTCAGGTCGTCGAGGGCCGGGTTGTGGACGGCACTCAGGCCTACCAACGTCTTTCCCGAGCCAGGCACTCCCGCGACCAGCACCAAATGCCGCGTTCGCGTGTCTGCGGCGTTGTGCGCGATGGCAGCGACCTCGTCGATGGCCGGCTGAGTCTCTGCCCAGGCAAGTTTGATCGGCCGGATCTTGCCGTCAAGGAAGAGCTCCCGTGCTGCTTGTACGAGAGTGGGCAGCGGACAATATGCATCCTTGGCAAGAAACTCGTCTGCAGTGAGCGGACCCTGCTCCCACGGTCGCTGCAACTTCTGGATTAGTTCGTGAAGGGCGTCAGGTCCGGCGATGTGGACACCGTCGCGCACACCCGCGTAGCCGTGTGCTCGTGTCGGGACCAGGACCGCGTGTACCTCGCGATCCACGCAATGGCGGTGATAGCAGCGGAGGTCGCGGGCATAGGCGGCTGCCTGGTCCAAGTCGGCTTGCTCAGGTTCCGCTTTGCCCTTCAGCTCCAGCACGACCACCGCTCCGTTGACCAACAGCACGACGTCTGGCCGGCGCGACTCCAGGGGCAGCTCATACTCGAGGATGGCGGTGTACTGGTCCGCGAGCTCGTCGATCTCAACGACTTCGCCGACCTCGACTTGGATCTTGGGAATCGACTCATCCCAGGCGAGGACCTGCTTGTCGCCCGCGCCAGAGAGGAACTCCTGCAAGGAGATGCGAACCACGATCGATTCTTCTTCCGCGAACTCGGGGAAGCTGCTCTCCCAGCCGCAGCGGGCGCGTGCGGGATCGTGGTCAGTGGTCACGAGCGGATGTGACTGTCAGCCCCGGAGGTCACGGCTGCAACCATAGGTGACAAAGCGGACGGATGGCAATCGAGCTTGCAGCCTCCGCGAAACCGACCGCGCCGTCCGGGGTGCCTGCGAAGGTGATGGAGTCTACGGCACAAGGAGGCGGAGCATGCTGAGTCCGAACACTCCGATCACCGGGCGCACGGAGCTGTTCGTCGAGGTCGAAGTTCGCGACCACGACGTCGGCTCGTGGTCCGTCTGGCGCTCAACGGACGGCCTGCACGGTGTGGACCTGAATGACCTGCTCCAGGAGGCGATCGACGCTGGCTTCGACGACATCCGTGCCAACGTCCACAACACCGGTTGGCCTGGAGAGTAGCGCCTTCGGCGTGGCTTGATGCGTCAACCCTTCGCCCCAGTCCGCCATTTCCGGGGCGATTCGACACTGCCCAACCTGAGCCACGGGGGTGCGGACGGCTGCGCGGATCGTGGATCGACGATCCTACTTTGATCGTGGCACACTGGCTTCAACGACTCGAACCCGCGATCCCCGGAGGTCTTCATGGGCGAGCTCCTTGCCGTCACCTGCGACTCTTGCGGCGCGCCGATGGTCCCCAACGTGAGCACGCTGGACGAGGGCGGCTGTGGCTGGATCTGTCTCGATCCCGGCTGCCTGGAGCAGGCCGTCGCGGAGCTGGAGGCCGAGGACCTGGTGGAGGCCGGCGTGCCGCAGGCGCTCGCCGGCCGTCTCGCGCGGCTCATCGAGCACTACGCGGACGAGGAGCAGGCGCGCTCTGCCGCGGCCGGCGCGCCCGCGAGCGAGCCCGCCTCGCCGGCGCGCGAGCGGGCGCAGGCCGATCTCGCACGTCTTCGCGGGATCCTGCTCGAGCTGGGGCGCCTCGCCGAAGGAGGCGGCGCCCTCGCCGCCCGCCTGAACGACTCTCTCGCCGTCTCGTACCTCAGCCACGACTTCGCCGCACCCTGCCACCGGCTCGTCGTAGGTGCGCCCGCGAAAGGTTGACATTTGCAGCGGGTTCTTGACGGGCCCGCGCTCTGGTGGCACACTGAGTCCATTCTCCCCCACGGGTACATCCCGTGGCCCCCCCGGGGTTGCGACCCCGGGGTTTTTCCTTTTCTGGAGGCAATCGTCAATCGCTGCGTCTTCCTTGTCGACGGCCTGAATCTGTACCACTCGCTCCTGGATGCGGAGCGAGAGTCGGGTCGTCCGCTGCGCCGGCTCGATGTCGCCGCGCTCTGCGGGTCCTACCTGCACGCGCTGCCGGGGCGAAGCCGCTCGGAGGCTGTCGTCTACTTCTCAGCGCTGGCCCACCATCGCGAGCGGGGGCATCCGGGCACGGTCGCGCGGCAGGTCTCGTACTTCTCTGAGTTGGAGGCCACCGGGGTCCAGGTGCGCCTCGGCCAGTTCAAAGCCAGGTCGATGGTCTGCCCGCAGTGCGGGCGCCGTTTCGTTGGCTGGGAGGAGAAGGAGACCGATGTCGCCATCGGTGCACGGCTGCTCGAGTACGTCTGCCGGGCCGAGTGCGACACGGCCGTGCTCGTCACCGGCGACACGGATCTGGTGCCGGCGATGCACGCCGCGCGGCGACTCGATCCGTGCCGGCGTCTGGTGGTCCTTCAACCGTACCGGCGCGCGAATCGGGAACTCGCTCGCAGCGCCGACACCGCGCTCGCGATGCGCACGGCGAACTACGCTCGGCACCAGTTCGCGGGCGCCGGGTAGTCTTCAGGGTCTCGGGCGCAGGCCGATCTCGCGCGTCTTCGCGGGCTCCTGCTCGAGCTTGGGCGCCTCGCCGAAGCAGCCGGCGCACTTGCGGTGCTGCGCTGGCTGGCGGAGGAGCATCCCGGCCTGGCCCCCGACCGACCCTGACCGGCCGCCGAGCCACGCTGGTGAGCAACGACGTCCGCCGCTTCCGCAAGGTCGAGGGCCTGCTGGTCGCGAACTGGGTGTGAGGAGGCCGCACCACCACCGCGACGGGAGGCACCACATGGCGGACATCAGGGCGAAGCGGATCGCCGAGTTCATCGCGCCGTTCCGCGTGGCGCCCGGCTCCAAGGTCGTCCTTTCGCGGGACTTCGACCCGGCCTTCAAGGCCGGCATCGAGAAGAAGAAGGATGGGGAGGAGCTGCTCCGGCACGGCGTCGAGATGCTCGCGGAGTTCCAGGACAAGCTGGCCGCCCAGGACACCTACGGCGTCCTCGTCGTGCTGCAGGCGCTGGACGCCGCCGGCAAGGACGGGACGATCCGTCACGTCATGAGCGGCGTCAATCCGCAGGGCGTCGAGGTGCACAGCTTCAAGGTGCCGTCGTCGGAGGAGCTCGATCACGACTACCTCTGGCGCTACGCCCAGCGCCTGCCCGCCCGCGGCGACATCGGCATCTTCAACCGCTCCTACTACGAAGAGGTGCTGGTGGTGCGCGTGCACCCCGAGCTCCTCGATGGCCAGCACCTGCCCAAGGCTTCACGCAAGGGCGATATCTGGGAGCGGCGCTACCGCGAGATCAACGACTGGGAGCGCTACCTCACCGACCAGGGCCTGCGCCTCGTCAAGGTCTTCCTCAACCTGAGCAAGGAGGAGCAGCGCACGCGCTTCCTGGCCCGCGTGGACGTGGCCGAGAAGAACTGGAAGTTCTCGGCCGCCGACGCCCACGAGCGCCGCTACTGGGACGATTACCAGAAGGCGTTCAGCGAGATGCTCAGCGCCACCAGCACCGAGTGGGCGCCCTGGCACGTGATCCCCGCCGACCGCAAGTGGTTCGCGCGCATCGGCGCCGCCGCGGTGCTCGTGGACGCGCTCATGCGCATCGACCCGCGCTACCCGGTGATCGGCGAGGAGCAGCGCCTGGAGCTGGCCAAGACGCGCCTGAAGCTGGAGGCCGAGGCGCCGGAGGGCGCCGCGCCGGATCCCGTGGCCGCCAAGCTCGCCCGCGCCAAGAAGGCGCGCGCGAAGAAGAAGCGCAAGAAGGGCGGCAAGAAGAAGGGCGGCAAGAGGGGCGGGAAGTAAGGCCGGCGGCCGGTGCCGGCGGGCCAGGTCTATTGTCGCGCCACGAATGCCTGCTCGCAGGACGTAAACGGTCAGAGGCCACTCCCGGGAACGCATCTTCCGTATGATGTGCGTAGGCGCCACGGGGACGCCGATCGAGCGAGGGGGTGGGGCAATGAAGCACATGCGTTGGCTTCTGGCCGTCGTCTGTCTGGTGGGCGTTGCCGCGCTGATGTCCGCGGCAGCGGCTTCGGCTGCACCAGCGCCCACCAAGGCCTGGACCGTGATGGTCTACATCGACGGCGACAACAACCTCGAAGACTACGTCGTCAAGGACATCGAGACGGAGCTCAGCGCCCTGGGCTCCAACGCCAACGTCAACGTGGTCTGCATCGCCGACCGTGCGCCCGGCTACGACACCAGCCGCGGTGACTGGCAGACGACCAAGGTCTTCTACTGTACGCAGGGCATGCTCGCCGACGCCGCCAGCGCCGTCGCCGACTGGGGCGAGCGCGACATGGGCGACCCGCAGACGCTGGAGGACTTCGTCGTCTGGGCCAAGGCCAACTACCCGGCGACCAACTACATGCTGGCCTTCTGGGATCACGGGTACATGTGGATGCCGAACGCCTACAACATCCGTGACGACACCAGTGGCGACTTCCTGAACGACGACGAGCAGGTGGCGGCCATGCAGACGGTGGGCCCGGTCGGCGTGGTGGCCTGGGACTGCTGCCAGCGCCAGGCGATCGAGATCGCGGCCAACTGGCAACCGTTCGCTCAGGCGATGGCCGGATCCGAGTCCTACACCAACTGGGAGGGGATCCAGTACGACGCCGTGATCGCCGCGCTCCGCGCCAATCCGGCGATGACACCTCAGCAGGTCAGCGACAAGATCGCCTCGACGGCGCTGGGGGACAGCGACACCTACTCGTCCGTGGCTCTCGACAGCCGGCTCACCGCCACGTTGACCGCGCTCGACCAGCTGGCGATCGCCATGAAGAACGGCCTGCCGACCTACAAGAGCGCCTATCAGGCGGCGAGAAGGGCCACCCAGACCTACTCGGGGAACGTCGAGTTCGACCTCTGGCACATGGCCTACAACGTCAAGGCCAAGGTCGCCGATGCCGGCATCAAGGCGAGGTGTGACGCCCTCATGAACGCCGTGGCGGCCGACGTGACGGTCAACTGGATCAGCGCCAGCAAGCAGGTCAAGAACAGTCACGGCCTGGCCATCTGGTGGCCGGCGACGGCGCGCGATCTGAACCCGTATGCCCCGACGGATTTCGCCTACTACCAGCAGATGAGGATCTCGTCCCTGACGAACTGGGACGAGTTCCTCGCGGCGTTCTGCCGGTGACGAGCAGTGGCCCCGCCCCGGTCGGGGCGGGGCCACTCTCTATCGGGTCTGACCTGACTCCCGTCCGCCGGCGCGCCTACTTCTTCGTCAGCACGACCTCGTCGCCGTAGCGCGAGACGCGCACCGTCTCCTGCAAGCCGACGGTGCGGATGGCCTTGTGCAGTGCCTGGCGCACCGTGTCCGCCTTGCGCCCGATGCGCGCCACGTCCACGTCCGCGGCGGCCTCGCCCGAGGCGGCGAACGCCTTGACGAGGTCCGGGTAGAAGCTCGAGGGGGAGCGGCCGCGCCGGTGCGGCAGCGTCGCCGGGTCGCGCGGCTTGAGATAGTCCTTGGGGTCCAGCTTGTCGGCCATGGCCGCCCTCCGGGGTCGGGTCTGCTCGCCGTCCCCTGCAGCTTACCCGAGACGCGGAGCCCGCCGCAGCGTCACGCACGTGCCGCTCACAGCGGGATCGTCTGCCCGCTGCCCTCGAAGACCTTCACACTGATGCGCCGCGGCACCTGCGCGCGCACGGCTCGCCGCAGGCTCTCTACCGGCGGTGGGGTCCCGGGTCCCATGGTCGTGATGAGGATGTCGCCGCCGGCCTGGGTCACGCTGTCGACCTCCCAGCCCGTGCCCTTGACCCACTGCTCTGCGGCCGTCTCGGTAGCGCCGATCCACTGCTCGTAGCGCAGCGTGCGCACCGACGCGAGGGTGAGCGGGATGACGAGCGCGATGACGAAGACGGCGATGAGCACCTTGGCGCGGCGCCCGGGGACCCTGCCGCGCTCTCTCGCCAGGCGCTCGTAGCCGGCGGCGGTGAACACGACGACGCCGGCGACGATGATCGCGGCCGCGTTGACGAGGAAGAGCACGAAGGCGCCCCATGCCAGGTCCAGGCTCCCCGAGCCCAGGGTGATGCCCACGACGGCGAGCACCGGCACCAGCGAGATGGCGATGGCCACGCCGGCGAGGATGTTGGAGACGTCGCGGCGCACCAGCGCGAACGAGCCGGCCACGCCCACGGCGACGGCGATCCCGAGGTCGAGGAGTGTGGGCGCCGTGCGGCCGGTGATCTGCGGGTTCACGTCCACGGGGATGCGGGCGATGGTCACCAGCCCCACGAGGTAGCCGAGCAGGATGTTGAGGGCGATGCCCTCGACGAGGAGCAGCAGCGAGGCCAGGAGGTTACGGCGCGAGCCGGTGACGGTGGCCAGCGCCACGCCGTAGATCGGCGTGGCCAGCGGCGCGATGATCATCGCGCCGATCACCGCCGGCGTGGAGTTGCTCACCACGCCGCCGGCGGCGATGATGCTGGCAAGGACGAGGAGCACCCAGAACTGCGACGTCTTGGCGCGTCGGGCGCCCTCGGTGAGGAACAGCGCGTCCTCGATCTCGTCCAGCTTGTTGCGGTTCTCGCCGCCGGCGTCGATCGCCCTGCTCAGCCAGCTCATCGGCCCCCTCCACCTCGTCCCCGGTCACGCCGCACGCTGCTGCGCAGAGTATAGGACGAGAGCCGCTCAGGTGAGGGCTTCGACGATGGCCGCCCCGAGCTCGGCCGGCCTCGTGAACTGCGGCCAATGCCCGGTCGGCAGATCGACGAGCTGCGCGTCGTGGACCTTGGCGAGCTCCGCCGTGTACGGGTGGCCCTTCGCCATGAACTCGCGCAGCATCTCCGAGGGGAACTCGCAGGTGATCACCGTGATCGGCACGTCGTAGCGGCGCGGGTCGCGCAGCACCTGGCGGTCGGTCGCGACCCCCAGCGGCTCGGGGATCGACGTCGCCCGGAACCGCTCCCGCAGTGCGTCGTCGAGATCGGCGAGGTCCTCCTGCCCGAACACCGACCAGTCGGGCAGCGGGATCTCGCCGTCCACGACGGGAAGTTGGTCGTTGATCACGTCGCCGTCGCCGAGCGGCAGCGAGTCGACGTACACGACGCGGGCGACCCGATCCGGTCGCGCGTCGACCGCCGCGTGCGCGATCGCCCCGCCGCCGCTGTGCCCGACCAGCGCCAGCGGCGCATCGGTGTCGTCGATGACCTCGATGACGGCGGCGATGTGATCGGCGAGGCCGACGCCCGCCCGATCGTCGTCGATCGACGCGAGCCCGGGCAGCGTCAGGGCGCGCACCCGGTGCCCCGCGGCCTCGAGCGCGGGGACGACGCCGTCCCACGAGGCGGCGTTCAACCAGAACCCGGGGATCAGGATGACGTCCATGACGCCGCTCATATACCCGGTCACGAGTTCGTGACAGCCGTGACGTCGATCCGGGTCCACCCGCCCGGGTCCTCCCGCCCCGGTCCACCCGCCCCGGTTCGGGGTAGTAGTATGGAACGGCCGCGCCCCGCTGGGGCGCGGCTTCGGTTCCGGCGGCCCGCACCCGCAAGGGGGACGGCATGGTCAAGCTCATCGACTGGCGCGCGCTGCGCGGCGCCAACTACTACAGCTACCGCCCCGTGATCGTCCTCCAGGTCGACCTCGAGCAGTACGACGAGGTCTTCACCAACACGCTCGGGGGCTTCACCGACACGCTGATCGAGCTCGTCCCCAGCCTCGAGGAGCACCGCTGCTCCGAGGACGAGCGCGGCGGCCTCATCGTGCGCATGCGCGAGGGCACGCTGCTCGGCCACGTCATCGAGCACGTCGCCCTGGAGCTGCAGTACATCGCCGGCATGGAGGTCGGGTTCGGCAAGACCATCGACTCGGACGCCCCCGGCGTCTACCAGGTGATCTACAGCTACTGGGTGGAGGAGGCCGGCGCCGCCGCCGGCGAGTACGCCATCGAGATCGTCAACGCCATCCTCGAGGGCAAGGCCGCGACCATCGACATCGAGGGCATGATCCGCGAGCTCGAGGACATCAGCGCGGATCACTACCTGGGGCCGTCCACGGCGGCCATCGTGGAGGAGGCGGAGCACCGCGGCATCACCGTGCTCCGCCTGGACGACTACAACCTCGTGCAGCTCGGCGAGGGCAAGTACCAGCGGCGCATCGCCGCCAGCATCACCAGCCAGACGAGCATGATCGGCGTCGAGACCGCCGGCAACAAGAAGCTCACCAAGCACATGCTGGACGAC
Organism: uncultured Thermoleophilia bacterium; assembly: GCA_963709845.1. Lineage (GTDB taxonomy): Bacteria > Actinomycetota > Thermoleophilia > UBA2241 > UBA2241 > CAIXSE01. Next base: position 65,078 of record CAVPXV010000006.1, on the reverse strand, counting down.
GCCGGCATCCCCGTGCCCAAGGGCACGGTCGTCCGGCGCCTCGAGTCGGCCGTCGAGGACGCCGAGTGGCTCGGCTACCCGGTCGTGGTCAAGCCGCACGACGGCCACCACGGCAAGGGCGTCACCACCGGCATCAGCGGCGAGGCCGACCTGCGCGAGGCCTTCGCGCGCGCCCAGGAGATCAGCGACAAGGTCATCGTCGAGAAGTCCTACGTGGGCCACGACTACCGCATGCTCGTCGTGGACGGGCGCTTCGTGGCCGCCGCCATGCGCGAGCCGGCGTCCGTCAGCGGCGACGGCGAGCACACCATCGAGGAGCTCATCCGCCTCGAGAACCGCAACCCGCGGCGCGGCTACGGCCACGAGAAGGTCATGACGCGGCTCTCCACCTCGGCCGTCACGCAGTATCTGCTCGAGCGCGCCGGCTACACGCTCGAGACCGTGCTGCCGGCCGACGAGGACTTCCGCCTCGAGCTCACCGCCAACCTCTCCACCGGCGGTTCGGCGGCGGACGTCACCGACACGGTGCACAAGGCCAACCGCTTCATGGCCGAGCGCATCGCCAGCATCGTCGGCCTCGATATCGCCGGCATCGACGTGATCGCGACCACCCTCGAGCAGCCGGTCAAGAAGATCGGCGGCGCGGTCATCGAGGTCAACGCCGCGCCGGGGCTGCGCATGCATCTCGAGCCGGCCGTCGGCCGGCGGCGCAACGTCGCCGCGCCCATCCTCGACATGCTCTTCCCGCGCGGCGCGCCGCACGACATCGGCATCGTCGCCGTCACCGGCACCAACGGCAAGACCACCACCGTGCGCCTCATCGCCCACATCATGGAGCACGCCGGCCACAGCGTCGGCATGACGACCACGGACGGCATCTACGTGCGCGGCAACCTCATCGCCGAGGGCGACATGAGTGGCCCGTACTCGGCGCAGGTCGTGCTTGCGCGACCCGCTCGTGGACTGCGCCGTGCTCGAGACGGCCCGAGGCGGCATCCTGCGCTCGGGCCTCGGCTACAAGACCGCCGACGTGGGCGTCGTGCTCAACGTGCAGCCCGACCACCTCGGCCTGCAGAACATCCGCAGCGTCGAAGAGCTGGCCAAGGTCAAGGCGGTCGTGGCGGAGGCCGTGCGCGAGGGCGGTACGACGGTGCTCAACGCCGACGACCCCATGTGCGTGGAGATGACCGAGTACTGCCGCGAGCACCTGATCTTCTTCTCGCTGCGCGCCACCAACCCGGTGGTGCTCGACCACGTCGACCGCGGCCACACCGCGGTGATCTGCGAGCAGGGCTACATCGCCGTGCTCGAGAGCGACCACCTCATCCCGGTGGCGCGCATCGAGGACATCCCGCTGACGATGAGGGGCCGCGCCGAGTTCAACGTCCAGAACGCGCTCGCCGCCACTGCCGCCGCCTATGCGCGCGGCGTGGACGTGGACCAGATCCGCCGCGCCCTGCTCTCGTTCCTGCCCTCGCCGCTGCAGACCCCGGGGCGCCTCAACCTCATGACCATCGGCGGCGTCGACTACCTGCTCGACTACGCCCACAACCCGCACGCCTACAGGAGCCTGACGCAGCTGGTCCAGCGCCTGGGCGATCGCCGCCGCATCATCGTCTTCGACGTGGTCGGCGACCGCCGCGACGAGGACTACGAGGAGATCTGCGGCGTGCTCGCCCCGGTGTTCGACGCCGCCGTGGTGTACGAGGCCGTCGACCTGCGCGGGCGCGCCCCGGGCGAGCTGATGGACCTGCAGGTGCGCTACCTCACGGCCGCCGGGCTGGACGCGGCCGCCATCGAGCGCGTGCCGGTGGAGCAGGACGCCATCGAGCGCGCCTCGCAGATGGCGCAGCCGGGCGACCTCGTGTGCTGCATGACCGGCCGCGTGCACGAGGCCATCCAGTGGCTGCGCACGTTCGCCGAGCAGGCCGGCGCGGCGGCGCAGGCCGCCGGCGCGTGCGGCCGCAGGCCGCCGGCGCGCCTGCGGAGACCGGCGCTGCGGCGCAGACCGACGCCCCCGCGGAGGGCGGCGCGTGACCTGGTCGCGCAGTGGCTGGCGGATGCTGCTCGGCGGCTCCGGCCCGGACGGCATGGACCGGCGCCTGGTGCGCCGCTTCGTCGAGCTCGCCGGCGGCCCCGAGGCCGCGCACATCGTCGTCGTGCCGACCGCCAGCGAGGAGCGCACCGAGACGATCGCCCACTACGTCTCCGCCTTCGAGCTCGAGGACGTCAAGGACCTCGAGGTGCTCGACATCCGCACGCACGATGACGCCGATCTGCCCAAGACCGCCCACGTGCTGCGCAAGGCGACCGGCGTGATGTTCACCGGCGGCGACCAGCTGCGCCTGCTCGACATCCTCCAGGGCACGGGGTTCACGGCCGAGCTGCGGCGCCGCGGCCGCGACGGCATCGTGATCGGCGGCTCCAGCGCCGGCTCGATGGCGCTCGGCGACCCCGTGATCGTGCGCGGCGAGCCCACCGCGTTCTACGAAGCCGGCGCCATCCGCCACGCGCCCGGCCTCGGCCTCGTGCAGGGCGTCACCGTGGACACGCACCTCGTGGCCCGCGGGCGGCTGGGGCGGCTGCTCACCGTGGTCGCCGCCTACCCCGACACCATCGGCGTCGGCATCGAGGAGGGCTGCGCGATCGAGGTCTCGCCGGAGGGCGTCGCCACCGTGCGCGGCGAGGGTGTTGTCTGCTTTGTGGACGGCCACGGCGCCGACCCGGCGCCCGCCGTGGCCGGCAACGGCCGCTCGCTCTCGGTGAGCGGCCTCGCGCTGCACGTGCTCGCGGCCGGCGACAGCTTCGACCTGCCGGCGCGCCGCGTGCGGCGCGCCTGAGCCGGGGCGTCGGCTGCCGCTTCCCCGCCGCGCCGCGGCCGTCAGCCGGCGAGGTGGCGGCGGATGAGCGCGACGCCGCGCACGGCGTCGTCGGCCCAGAGGTCGGCGCCGGACCAGGCGCGCACCTGCTCGTCCACGGCGCCGCCGCCGATGATGATCAGCGGGGCGCGGCCGAGCTGGGGCGCGGAGCGCCGGAGCTCGGCCACCGTCTCCTTCATGCTCGCGTGCGCGGCGGTCAGCAGGCCCGAGAGGCCGACGACGTCCGGCTTGAGCTCGGCGGCCTTGCGCGCCACCTCGGCGGCAGGCACGTCCACGCCGAGGTCGTGCACCGTTGAAGCCGTGCGAGCGCAGCAGCGTCACGAGGATGCTCTTGCCGATGTCGTGGATATCGCCGCGCACGGTACAGAGGAGCACGCTGCCGGCCGAGCCCTGGTCGCCGGCCACGCCGCCCGGCGCCGCCGCCGGGAGCAGCGGCTCGAGGATCTCCATGGCCTCGCGGAAGATCTCGCCGGCCATGATGAGGCCGCTGATGAAGTAGGCGCCCGACTGATAGTCCTCGCCGACGTACTGCATGCCGCGCTGGCAGTCGGCGATGATCGCCAGCGGGTCGTCGCCGGCCGCCACGCGGGCGCGCACGGCGTCCAGGGACCCCTGCTCGTCGAGCGCCGCGATGAGGCCGACGAGCGATGCCGGGTCGAGGCCGGGCCGCGGCTTCACGGGCGCCTCCGGGGACGGGTCGCGGGCTTGCCGGGCGACGTCTCGGGCGGCGCCTGCGCGCCGATGCGGGCGCGGAACTGCAGCAGGTCGCCGCGGCACACGAAGCGGCCCCAGCTCATCGGCCGGTCGTCGTAGCCGTAGAAGACGTGCTCGAGCACGAGGGCGGCGCTGCCCGCCGGCCGCTCCACGTAGCGGGCCTCCTCCTCGGTAAGCACCGAGGCGTGGACCACGAGCTCGCCGCGCTTGGGGCCGGCCCCGGCGCCGCCCTCGAAGAGGTCGCGCAGCGAGGTGACGCCGAGCTCCGCCTCCACGGTGGGCTCGGCCGGGTCGTAGAGCAGCGACTCGCGGTGGTAGAAGAGCGGCTCGTCGCCGCGCTGCAGCAGGCGCCGGATGCTGATCACGCGCGTGCCCTCCGGCACGCCGAGGTTCTCGGCGGCGCGCTTGCCCGCCGGCACGACGCGCGCCTCGAGCACGCGCGCCTCGACGCGCGGGTCGCCGAGCAGATCGTGGAACTCGCTGAGCTCGAAGGTCGCGGCGGCGAGCTGCGGCGGCTTGACGAAGGTGCCGCGCCCGCGCGTGGTGCTCACGGCGCCGCGGTCGAGCAGCACGCCGATGGCGCGGCGCACGGTCATCGGGCTGAGGTCGTAGGCGGCGCAGAGCTCGGCCTCTGTGGGGAGCTGGTCGCCGGCGCGGAACTGCCCCGTCGAGATGGCGTGGCTGAGGATGTTGACGAGCTGCACGTAAGCGGGCTCGAACGAATCGCGGTCTATGGGCGCGAGATTGGCGGTTGTCCGCTGATCGTCCATCTCGGTCGCATCCTATCAGGCAACGGCGGCGCCGGTTGCCATTTATCTATTTATCTATATATTCTCATTCTAGGCTTGCGGAGTCATGCGGGTGGAGCGTCCCCGCAGTACGGACCAGGGAGGACCGATGTCCAAAGAACTGACCGAGGCCGTGATCGAGCTGCGCGAGGACGACGCGCTGCGGATCACCGACCAGCTGCTCGAGGCTGGGGCCGACCCCCTGACGATCGTGGCGTCCTGCAAGGAGGCCATGGAGGTGATCGGGCAGCGCTTCGCCAAGGGCGAAGCGTTCATCCCGGAGCTCGTCATGGCCGGCGAGATCATGAGGGGCATCACCGCCAAGGTGACGCCGCACATGGCCGCTGGGGCCGCCGAGGCGCACCTCGGCACGGTGCTCCTCTTCACGGTGCAGGGTGACATCCACGACATCGGCAAGGACATCGTCGGCAGCATGCTCGGCCATCGCCGGGTTCACGGTGGTCGACCTCGGCGTGGACGCGAAGGTGGCAACGGTGGTCGACAAGGTGCGCGAGGTGCATCCTGACGTGGTCGGGATGAGCGGCCTGCTCACCCTCGCCTTCGAGTCGATGAAGGCGACGGTCGCCGCCCTCGACGCGGCCGGTCTGCACGACGGCCTCAAGATCATGGTAGGCGGCGCACCGGTGAACGAAGAGGTGTGCGCCTTCGCCGGCGCCGACGGTTGGGCCAAGGACGCCGTCGGCGCCGTTGACCTCGCCAAGACCTGGGTTGGAGGTGCCTGAGGATGTTCACCGACGATTGGAACCAGCTCACGCCGGACCAGCGCCTGGAGGCGCGCATGGACGCCTGGCAGAACGCGTCCATCGAGTTCGCGTCGCCGGCCGTCAAACAGGCGTACGTGGACCGCGTCCAGCTCATCCGCGACGCCGTGGCGCTGCGCAAGCCGGCGCACGTGCCCATCACCCCGTGGATCGGCCTGTTCCCGATGCGCTACGCGGGATTCACCGGCCACGACGCCTACTACGACTACGACAAGCTCGCCCAGGCCTGGGACAAGTACCACGCCGACTTCCAGCCGGACGCCATCGCCATGACCCTCGCCATGGTGCCGGGCAAGGTCTTCGACATCCTCGACTACAAGATGTACGACTGGCCCGGCCACGGCACCGCCGAGGACGCGAGCTACCAGTACAACGAGCGCGAGTGGATGAAGGACGACGAGTACGGCCTGCTCATCGCCGACCCCTCCAACTACTGGCAGCGCTACTACGTGCCGCGCATGTTCGGCGCGCTCGAGCCGTGGGCCACGATCGCGCCGTTCACCGACCTCTGCGAGATGCCGTTCACGGCGCCGTTCCTCGTCCCGTTCGCGCTGGCGCCGGTCAAGGAGATGCTGCAGAAGCTCATGGACGCGGGCGACGCGGCCATGGAGTGGCTGCAGGCCTTCCTCGCCATCGACGGCAAGCAGATGGCCGAGCTCGGCATCCCCGGCCAGGCGGGCAGCTCCACCAAGGCGCCCTACGACATCATCGGCGACACGATGCGCGGCACGCGCGGGCTGATGCTCGACAAGTTCCGCCGCCCGGAGAAGATGAAGGAGGCGATGGAGCGCCTCGTGCCCCTGGCGATCAGCTGGGCGGTGCGCGCGGCCGACGTCAACCGGCACCCGATGGTGTTCATCCCGATCCACAAGGGCGCCGACGGCTTCATGTCGGACGAGGACTACCGCACCCTCTACTGGCCCACGTTCAAGGCCGTGCTCCTCGGCCTCATCGAGGAGGGGCTGGTGCCGCTCGTCTTCGCCGAAGGCGGCTACAACGAGCGGCTCGCGGTCATCGCCGACCCGGACATCCCCGCCGGCCGCATGGTCTGGATGTTCGACGACACCGACATGGCGCGGGCCAAGAAGATCGTGGGCGCGCGCCAATGCATCGGCGGCAACGTGCCGGGCTCGATGCTCGCCATGGGCGCGCCCGAGCAGGTCGACGCCTACGTCAAGGACCTGCTCGCCAAGACGGCCACGGACGGCGGCTTCCTGCTCGGCACCGGCATCGTGCTCGACGAGGCCGACCCGGCCTGCTTCAAGGCCTTCATCGACGCCGGCCGCAAGTACGGAGCCCAGGTGTGAGCGGTCGCCATCCATCTCCGCACCTCGCCAAGGAGGATCGAAGCTCTACTGGCCGACGTTCAAGGACCTCGTGCTGAAGATCATCGAGGCCGGCGGCGTGCCCAATCCGCTGTTCGAGGGCGACTACACCCCGCGCCTCAAGTACCTCGCCGAGTTCCCCCCCGGCAAGGTCGCCGGGCACTTCGACAAGATCGACCGCCGCAAGTTCAAGGAGGTCCTCGGCGACAAGATGTGCTTCTGGGGCAACGTGCCGGTGTCGCTGCTGTGCACCGGCACCCCGCAGCAGGTCAAGGACGACTGCAGGGAGCTCATCGACCTGTTCGGCGACACCGGCGCCCTGATCCTCGACTCGGGCCTCGGCATCCCGGACGAGGCGCGGCCCGAGAACCTCCACGCGCTGCGCGAGGCGGCCGAGGAGTACGGTAGGCTCTGAGCGACGGGTGACGGCGAGGCGGGGCGCGGCGCGAGCCGCGCCCCGCCCGCTCGTCCCCGGCACTGTCAACGACCAGGGAGAGACGCTGGTGGAAGAAGCGCGTGAGGGCAGGCCGGGCGGCGCCGGGGCGCTGCGCCTCATCGCCTGCCCGGCGGTGCTCGGCGAGCTCGCCGAGGGCGCGACCGAGGGCGTCGACTGCGAGACGCTCGAGGCGCAGCTGCACCTCAGCCCCGAGCGCCTCAAGGCGGCGCTCGCCGCCGCCGTGGCCGACGCCGACAGGCCTGGCGCCACGATCGTCCTCGGCTACGGCCTCTGCTCCAACGCCGTCCTCGGCCTCAAGACCGAGCACGCCACCATGGTCGTGCCCAGGGTCGACGACTGCATCGCCATGATGCTGGGCTCCAACGAGGCCTTCACGGCGCAGTCGCAGAAGGCCTGCGGCACCTACTACCTCGCCAAGGCCTATCTCGAGGAGTGCGACACCATCCTCAGCGAGCACGAGAAGCTGATCGAGAAGCGCGGGGTGGAGCGCGCCGAGAAGATGATGCGCCTGCTGCTCAAGAACTACACGCGCGTCGTGCTCATCGACACCGGCCGCTACGACCTCGCGCCCTACCGCGCCCGGGTGGCGGCCTTCGCCGAGCGCTTCGACCTCGCCGTCGAGGACGTGCCCGGCACGACGCGCATCCTCGACGCCCTGGTGGAGGGCGGCTGGGGCGACGACTTCGTCGTCGCCCCGCCCGGCCACGAGCTCACCTTGCACGACTTCCGCCCGGAGCTGATGCCGGGCGAGTGAGCGCCCGTCCGGGCTCCTGTCCATGTCCCGAGACTCCCGGTCCGGCAGCTTGCACGGGCGCGCACGCCCTGCGTATCGTGGAGGCGTCGGCAGCAAACGCCCGCTCGCCCGCTAAGGAGCTGCATGGAGACCCACCTGATGCTCGGCAACGAAGCCGTCGCCCGCGGCGCCTGGGAGGCCGGGGTGCAGGTCGCGGCCGCGTACCCGGGCACGCCCAGCACCGAGATCGTCACCAACCTGGCGCGCTACGACGGCGTCTACGCCGAGTGGTCCACCAACGAGAAGGTCGCCTACGAGGTCGCCTTCGGGGCCGCCATGGGCGGCGCCCGCGCCCTCACGGCGATGAAGAGCGCGGGCGCCAGCGTGGCCGCCGACCCGCTCATCAGCTCCGTCTACACGGGCGTCAACGGCGGCCTCGTCGTCTGCCTCGCCGGCGACCCGGGCATGGCCAGCGGCATGACCGAGCAGGACGACCGCTACTTCGGGCGCATCAGCAGCATGCCGATGCTCGAGCCGGCCGACAGCCAGGAGTGCTACGAGTTCGTCAAGCTGCGCCTTCGAGCTCAGCGAGAGCTTCGACGTGCCGGTGATGGTGCGCCTGAGCATCCAGACGGCGCACCAGAAGTCGATCGTCCAGGTCGAGCGAGCTGGACGGCGGGCGCCCGGCGCCGGAGCGCAGGCCGCCGGACCGCAACACCGAGAAGTACTGCCTGCTGCCGCGGTTCTCGCGGCCGCTGCACCGCAGCCTGCTCGAGCGCGTCGAGCGCCTGCGCCTGTACGCGGAGGCCACGGCCGAGTCGGGCGCGCTGGCGCGCGTGGAGCCCGGCACGGGCGCCTTCGCGCGCATCGGCGTCGTCAGCGCCGGCGCCGCCTACATCAGCGCCAAGGAGGCGCTGCCGGACGCCTCGCTTCCTCAAGCTCGGCATGATCCACCCGCTGCCCATCGAGGCCATCCGCCGCTTCGCCGCGACCGTCGACCGCCTCTTCGTGGTCGAGGAGCTCGAGCCGTACCTCGAGGAGCAGATCCTCGCCGCCGGCATCGCCGTGCGAGGGCAAGCGCTGGTTCCCGCAGCTGGGGCGAGCTCACGCCGGTGCGCGTCGGCCGGGGCTTCTTCGCCGCCGGCCTCGACCTGCCGCGCTGGGCGCAGGACAAGGCCGCGGAGGACGACACCGTCATCCCGCGGCCGCCCGTGCTCTGCACCGGCTGCCCGCACCGCGGCATGGCCACGGCCATGAAGAAGCTCGACCTCGACGTGCACGGCGACATCGGCTGCTACGACCTCACCACCCTGCCGCCGGTGAGCCACATGCACTCCGCCGTCGAGATGGGCGCCAGCATCCCCATGGAGCAGGGCTTCACGCGCGCCGGCGGCAGCGCCAAGGGCTCCATCGCCGTCATCGGCGACTCCACCTTCCTGCACTGCGGCCTCACGGGGCTCCTCAACGCCGTGCACCAGCGCACCAACTGACGCGTGCTCATCCAGGACAACAGCATCACCGCCATGACCGGCGGCCAGACCAACCCCGGCAACGAGAAGACGCTGGCCGGCGCCGAGACCAGGCCGGTCGACATCGCCGGCATCTGCCGGGCGCTGGGCGTCGAGCACGTCGAGACCGTCGACCCCTACGACTACGAGGCGTGCCTCGCGGCGCTCAAGGCCGGGCTCGCCTACGAGGGCCCGGCGGTGATCATCACCAACCGGCCCTGCATGCTCTTCCCGCGCAAGATCGCCGGCGACGGCCTCTACGAGGTCGACGAGGAGCTCTGCAACGCCTGCCAGCAGTGCATGAAGCTCGGCTGCCCGTCGCTGCACCACGTGGAGGCGATGCACAAGACCCGCCACAAGGTGGAGATCGACGCCGAGACCTGCACCGGCTGCTCGCTCTGCGCGCAGCTCTGCAAACCGGGCGCCATCACGAAGGCGGGTGTGGCATGAGCGCGCCGCCGGCCAAGGCGGCGGACGCCGCCGCCCGGCACTACGCCGGCGGCCAGGTCGACGACATCATGGTCGTCGGCGTCGGCGGCCAGGGCGTGATCATGGCCGCCGCCATCATCGCCGACACGGCGATGCTCCACGGCGGCCTCGAGGTCAAGCTCAGCGAGACCCGCGGCATGTAGCAGCGCGGCGGCAGCGTGAGCTCGCACATCCGCATCGGCGAGACCGTGATCGCGCCCAGCATCAGCCCCGGCGAGGTGGACTACCTGCTCGCCTTCGAGGCAGCCGAGGGCCTGCGCCTGGCGCCCTCCGTCACGCCCGGCGGCGTGGCCATCGTCAACACGCAGCAGATCGTGCCGCCGCTGGCCTCGCAGGGCGGCTACGAGTACCCGTTCGACGCCATCGCGCGCATGGACGGCGGCGGCCGCCGCGTGGTGGTCGTCGACGGCAACGCCGTCGCCCTCGAGGTCGGCGACGCTCAAGGTCGCCGGCGTCGTGCTCGTCGGCGCGCTCTCCACGCACCTGCCCTTCGCAGCTCGAGACGTGGGAGGCGGCCATCGGCCGCAACGTGCCGCCGAGCTGGCTGGAGATGAACCTCGCCGCCTTCGCCGCCGGCCGGCAGGTGGGGGAGTGATGGCGCACGCGCTCGACCAGACCGTCTGCTTCGACCCACAGGCCGAGACGCTCGAGCCCAGCGCCCTGCGGGCGCTCCAGCTCGAGCGCCTCCAGCACGTGGTCTCGGCCGCCTGTGCGCTGCAGCCCCGTCTACGGGAGCATGTGCAGCGAGGCCGGCGTCGAGGCGGCCGACATCAAGTCGCTCGACGACGTGCGCCGGCTGCCGTTCCTCGAGAAGACGACGCTGCGCGACACCTACCCCGACGGCCTGCGCACCTGCGGCCTCGACGACGATCATCGAGGTGCACAGCACCTCCGGCACCACCGGCAAGCCCACGCCCATCTGGGTGACGCGCCGCGACATGGACGCGTGGGCGCAGCGCAACGCGCGCTCCATGTGGATGGTCGGCCTGCGCCCCAGCGACCTGCTGCAGAACTGCTTCGGCTACGGCCTGCCGACCAGCATCGGCCTGCAGTACGGCGCCCAGCAGGCCGGCATCGGCGTCGTGCCCGCCGGCATCGGCCGCCACGAGCTGCTCGTCGACCTCATCGTCGACCTCGGCGTGACCGCCATCTGCACGACGCCGTCCTACGCCCTGTACCTCGCCGACAAGGCGCTGGAGCGCGGCATCGACCTCGCCCGCGACTCCAGGCTGCGCATCGGCCTCTTCGGCGCCGAGCCGTGGCCCGAGTCGGGCCGCGAGCGCCTCTCCGCCGCGCTCGGCGTCGACGCCTTCAACGAGTACGGCATGGGCGAGTTCCTGGGGCCGGGCATGGCGTGCGAGTGCCCGGTCAAGGAGGGCATGCACGTGTGGTCGGACCACCTGCTCGTGGAGTGCGTCGACCCGGTGACCTGCGAGCCGGTCGCCGACGGCGAACCCGGCGAGCTCGTCTGGACCTCGCTCACCAGCGACTCCATGGCGATGATCCGCTACCGCAGCCACGACATCTCCTCGCTCAGCTGGGAGCCCTGCGCCTGCGGCCGCACGCACCCCAGGATCGGCCGCATCACCGGCCGCAGCGACGACGCCCTCTCGATCGGCGGCCTCGTCGTGTTCCCCAGCCAGATCGAGGAGGTCGCTCGTGCGCTACGACGAGTTCGGCAGCAACTTCTGCATGGTCGTCGAGATCGTGAACAACCTCGACCGGCTCACGCTGCAGGTGGAGATCCGCGGGCTCGACGAGATGAGCGAGGACGGCAAGGGGCAGCTGGCGCGCACGCTCGCCGCGGCCGTGAAATCCACCATCGGGGGTGACGCCGCGCATGGAGCTGCACGCGCCGCTCTCGCTGCCGCGCGATGACCGGCGGCCAGGGCAAGACCGCCTGCCACCGGGTCGACGACCGCCGCTGCTGCTGAGCGCCGACGGGCCGCGGACGTGAACGCCCTCTCCGTCCTCGCGATCGCCGCGGTCGTCCTCTGGGCGCTGCTCGTCGTCGTCGCCCAGATGCGCACGCCCGAGCAGAGCCCGCTGCGCCTCGGCATGAGCGGGCTCGCCCGCGGGCCTGCCGGCCGCCTCATGACGCTCGCCTTCGTGGTACGCGGCGCCTCGGCGCTGCTCCTGGTGGCGGCCGTGGCCGCGGCGGCACCGGCGGCCGCGCGCTCGCTCCCGGGTCTCGCGCTCTTCGCGCTGTGGGGCCTTGGCTCGGCGCCGCTCGGCGGCTACCCGACCGACATGCCGGGAGAGCCGCCGAGCGGCACCGGCAGGGCGCACGCGGCCATCGCGCTTGTCGCCTACGTGGCCGCCGTGGCCGGCATGGTCCTCGTGTCGCTGGGGCTGCGCCGCGATCCGGCGACCACCGGCCTGGCGCGATGGGCTCTTCCCATCGCGCTGGTCGCGGTGGTCGCCATGCTCGCCCAGTCCGCCGCCTTCGGCCAGGCGGCGCGTGACACGGCCGACCTTGCTCCCGGGCCGGACGCGGCGCGTGCGCGCGCCGTGCCCGCGACCGCGCACCCGGGCGGGCTCGGCGCCTACGCCGGTCTGCTGCAGCGCGTCTTTCTGGCTCTGGTCATGGTGTGGACCGTGCTGGTGGCGGCCGGCGTCTGAGCGGTGCCGGCGAGCCTGCGCCTCCCGTCGCCTAGCCCTCCACGAGCTGGATGAACTCTCCGGCGTCGACGTGCATCGCCAGCTGGCCGCTCGCCGGGAGGCTGGAGCGCTCGAAGCGCGGCTTGCCCGCCAGCGAGCTCATCTGGACGATCGCCTCCATGGAGCGGGACCCGTGGATGTACTCGCCCACCCGCAGGAAGGCGCGCAGCAACCCCGGGTCGATCTGCAAGCGTGGCTGGCCCGTGGCGGGGTCCGGGTGCAGCAGCTGGGGCGCGCGGCTCTCGACGAGCGAGCGCAGCGTGAGGGCTCGGCGCAGCGGCCAGGCCAGGTCTTTCGGGCCCTGCGGGTTTGGGCCCGTCACGTCAACGTAGCCGCGCAGGCGACTCACGAAATCGGGTTTCTTGACGGTGCGCGCGGTGCGCTCGTCGCAGGCGCCGACGAACTCGCTGAAGCTCGCCGAGGTCCCGCCGGCGAACACGAAGATGGCGGCGCCCAGCGGGTGGAAGGCGTTGCCGTCGCGAAAGCGGCCGTCGGCCATGGGCGTGAGGAAGTGCCGGAGCCAGCCCAGCGGCTCCCCGCCGAGCGGGCTGTCGAACTCGTCCCAGAACACCAGGGCGAGGTCGCCTTGCAGGGGCACGTCGCGGATCTCGTGAAAGGCGTCGCGCAGGTCCTCTTCGGCACGCAGTTGTGAGAGGTCGAACTCGAGCCGCTGCACGCGGCCGGGAACCAGGGTGGCCGCCATCTGGCGTACGGCGAAGGTCTTGCCGGCACCGGGCGGGCCGAACACGGCGATCGAGAGCGGCCCGCCCACGCGCCCGCCGGTCCGTTCCCGCTGCACATACTCGTCGAGGATGTTGCGGATGCTGCGCAGGTCCTCGATCTCGGCGCGGTCCACCGACGACCACGCGCCCACGGTCTCGACGGGGATGCCGTGTGGCAGGCTGTCGACGCCGCGCACCGCTACGTGCGCCGCCACCTCGGCGAGCGACGTCCCTGCGTAGGCCTGCGAGAGGATGGAGCCTCCGGTCTCGGGCCTGTATACGACGCTCGCGAACTCGTCGTCGGCATCGCGCAGCAGGGCGGCGGCGACTTCGGGAAGGGGGAAGGGCGTCGTGTGACGCTCGCGGTCGGCCTCGATGCGGAAGCCGGCCTTGTGCGCGGCGCGGGCGGCGGCCAGGCCGCGCTTGACCGATCCCACCAGCCCAGCCTCGTCGTGGCCGGTGAGCTGCAGCGCCACGGCGGCGTCGAGACAGCGCCCGTAGCCGGCGCCGACGCCCGGGTAGCGCTTGCCCCAATCTCCCTCCTGGGAGTGCGGGTCGAACACGAGCGTGTCGGGGCCGCCGCGCTCCACGAGCACGGCGCCGGCGGCGCCCACGACGACGATCACGCGCCGCGCCCGAGCCAAGGGGTGCGCCTTGATGGCCTTGAGGATGTCCTCGGTGAGCCGCTCCCAGGAGAGTGGGTAGCCCACCTGGGCGCCGCTCTTGCGCAGCTCCGCCGACGAGGTCAGCACGGTGAGCTGGTCGGCGTGCTCGCCGAGGAGCAGGTCGGCGAGCGGCGAGCCCATGAGCGGCGCGCCCGTCTGCCACACGATGGCGTTCGGGCCGGCGGCGAGCAGGTCAGGGAGGTCCGGGAAGCTCTGACGGTAGCCGCTGGCGTGGTCGACGATCACCAGCGTGTCCAGCGTGCCGAGCGTCTCGAGCGCGGGCGTGGCCGGCGCGGCCGGCGCCACCCGCGCCGGATCGGTGCCCTTGAACGCCGCGATGCGCCATGCCCGCCCGCCGCGGCCGCCGACCTCGCGGGGGAACTGCTCGATATCGGCGAACGTGTGCGCGTAGCCGGGGTGCTGCGGCGACGCGAGGGCCTCGGCAGGTACCTGGGGCCCGACCACGCGCACGTCGTTCCGGCCGCCCGTCTCCACCGTGTGACGGAGGATGTCGGTGTGCGAGGCGGCGCCTCCGGCGCTCGCCAGGGCACGGCAGGAGTAGCCGCCGCCCCACATCCAGATGAAGTCGAGGGCGCCGCCCTGCCGGGCGTCGCCCGAGAGCAGCAGCCAGTCGATGGTGACGTCGCCGGTGACGACGACCGAGCGTGTGTCGGTGGGCATGGGGAATCTCCGGGGTCCGCGAAGCGCGTATCCCGGTGTTCTTACCCGCAGCGAACGAGGCCTACCTCAGCCGCGCCTCGCAGCCGGCACCCCTGCCCGCAAGCGGGTCACGCAGACTCCGGCTCTGGTCACACGCTCCCGGGAACGCTACGATGCTTCATCGGCATCTGTCCGAGGGCTCGACAGGCCGCGCGCCTGCGTCGCGACCCATGGCCCTCAGCGACGCCCGGTCACCGGGGAGTCAGGATCGGCGCCCGGGGATTCGCAGCCGCCGAGGAAGGGGGAGCTACGGGCTGACCGAAAGTAGCGCTGTCGTCTCGTGTTCCGTTCGGGCCGCCTGCCCGCGCCGTGTGTGCGGGCCGGCCCCGGGAAGGGGGGGTTCCGTGGCAGAAGAGCTAGCCTTCGCCCGCAAGGCGAGCGGCCTCGTCCGCGGTCTTTCGATGACCGACGCCTTCGCCGTCGGCTTCATGAACCAGGGGCTCACGCCGAGCATCTGGTTCGCCATCACGTTCGGTCTCGGCGTGTTCCTCGGCGGCAACCTGATCATCGCCGCTCTCATCTCGTTCGCGCTCGCCGGCTTCGGCTTCCCCATCGTCTGGGGCGTGCTCGGCGGATCGATGCCGCGGTCCGGCGGCGAGTACATCTACAACTCGCGCATCGTGCACCCGATCTTCGGGATCGCCCAGAGCTTCGGCGACGCGATGATCTGGCTGATGTGGATCTACGTCTTGACGCCGCTGGCGGTCGACCCGGGGCTGACGATCACGTTCAACTACCTGGGCTGGACAAGCGCCGCCACCTGGGTCGTCAGCAGCGCCTGGATCACGTTCGCGCTGGCGACCCTGTTCAACATCATCGGCTTCGCGTTCGTGGTCTTCGGCATCAGGATCTTCGCCCTCACGCAGAAGATCGTGATGTTCTTCGGCATCGGCGGCTGCATCGTCATCGCCCTGGTGCTGACGTTCTCCTCGCGCGCCAACTTCGTCGCCAAGTGGGACGCGGCGGCGGTAGCCTCGCACTCGCCGACCTACCAGCCGTTCATCGCCAAGGTGGGCGCGGCGGCGGGGCAGGCGATGCCGAGTACCTGGAGCTGGGGCGCGACCCTGGGCTGCATGGTCGCCATGTCGTGGCTGTTCGCCTACGCCTACTCGATCTCGTTCATCGGCGGCGAGGTCAAGCGCCCCGACAAGACCATCATCTGGTCCAACTTCTTCGCCATCGCGGCGCCCTTCGTGTTCATGATCTGGATCGCCATCGTGCTCAACAAGACGGTCGGCTACCAGTTCCTGAACGCCTCCGCCTGGAACGACCAGAACGGCCCGATCAACGGCTTCAACATGCCGTTCGGCACCAACTTCATCGACCTGGCCGTCTACACGATCGGCACCAAGGCCTGGTACACGAAGCTGGCGGCCGGCTACATGGGCTTCTCGTACGTGGCGTTCACCGTGTGGTGGGTCGCGCTCTCGTACCTCGCCTTCCCGCGCATCCTGTTCGCCTGGGGCATGGACCGCATGGGTCCCAAGTGGTTCACGGACATCAACCCGCGCTGGGCGAGCCCGGTGAAGAACTACATCGTCTGCTTCGTCCTCGGCGAAGGCCTGCTGATCCTCTACTACACGCTTCTCAGCAACCAGATGCAGAACATCATCGTGACGGGCTTCCAGGTGACGTCGGTCTTCATCCCGACCGCCATCGCCGCCCTGCTGTTCCCCTACGTGAGACGGGCCAAGGGCGTCTGGGAGTCGTCGCCGTACAAGACCTGGAAGTTCCTCGGCCTGCCGGTGGTGGTCTGGGGCGCGCTCGTCAGCTTCGTCTACCTCGGCATCCTGCTCTACTACTTCGTCTTCAACGCCGCGGCGAAGCAGTTCACCTTCGCGGGGAACGTCATCCTGGTGACCGCGTGGGTGCTCGGCATCCTCTGGTACTTCTTCTGGAAGTCGCGCAGCAAGACGGTGGGCGTGGACGTCTCGCTCACCTACGGCGAGTTGCCGCCGGAGTGACCGTCTGACGCGGGGAGGGGCGGGGGCGGGCGCAGAGGCGCCGGCGCCCGCCCCTTCCGCGTCTGCGGCCGCGCCGCGGGCCCGGCGCCGCGCCGGCCCGCAGCCCATGGATTCGGCCCTGCCGCTGGTCTACGATGGGCGCGGCTCTCCCAGGCCCGCGCATGGGGCGGCGCCCTGATCCGCGACGACGTCGGGGCCCGCCGGATCGTCTCGCCGCGCCTTCGGCCTGCCTTCGGCACGCCGGGGGCGCGGCGTGGGCGCGGCGGGCCCGGGCGATCGGCATCCTTCGAGCAGGAAGAGGTGGGACAGGTGGCTGACAGCGGTCTCGAGCAGATCCTCGGTGAGCTCTACCCCTACGGGAAGACGACCAAGGCCTACTGCCGGGTGCCGGCAGAGCCGGTCGACCGCGCGGCGATCCTCGCCGAGATCACCGGCATGGCGCGCGCCGAGGACGCCAGGGGCGACGAGGGCACGGTGTCGGGCAGCCTCTACTGCGGCGACCACGACCACTACCACTTCCTCGGCGAGGTGTTCGACCTCTACTCGCACGCCAACGTGCTGCAGCGCGACATGTACCCGAGCGCCACCAAGTTCGAGGCGGAGATCATCGCCATGACCTCCGACCTGCTGCACGGCACCAGCGTCGGCGTCGTCACGAGCGGCGGGTCGGAGAGCCTCATCACCGCCCTCTACTCCTATCGCGAGCACGCCCGCGAGACGCGCGGGGTGACGCGCCCGAACGTCGTCATGCCGGTGACCGCGCACGTCGCCCTCGACAAGGGCGCGCACTGGATGGGCATCGAGATGCGCCACGCGCCCCTCGGCGACGGCTACGTCGCCGACGTCGCCGCGATGTCGGCGCTCGTCGACGACCAGACCATCGCGCTTGTCGGCAGCGCCGCCAACTACGCGCACGGGCTCATCGACCCGATCGAGGAGATCGCGGCCCTCGCGCAGTCGCACGGCATCGGCATGCACGTCGACGGCTGCCTCGGCGGCTGGCTGCTCCCCTGGGTCGAGCGCCTCGGCTACGACGTCCCGCTCTGGGACTTCCGCGTGCCCGGCGTCACCTCGATCTCGGCCGACACGCACAAGTACGGCTACGCCCTCAAGGGCTCGAGCGTGCTGCTCTACCGCGACAAGGCCCTGCGCAAGAACCAGTACTTCGCCTTCCCGGACTGGCCCGGCGGCCTCTACATCTCGCCCGGGTTCGCGGGCTCGCGCAGCGGCGGCATCATCGCTTCGACGTGGGCCGCGATGCTGGCGACCGGCGAGTCCGGCTACCTGGCCGCGGCGGACGCCATCATGCGCACCGCCGTGACCATCCGCGACGGCATCCGCGCGGACATCCCGGAGCTCGAGGTGTTCGGCGAGCCCACGTTCCTCGTGGCGTTCAAGGCCGCCGGCGAGCTCGACATCTACCTCGTCAACGACGCGCTCATGACGCAGGGCTGGCGCATGAACCCGCTGCAGCTGCCGCCGGGGCTGCACTTCTGCATCACGCGGCCCAACACCGCGCCGGGCGTCGCCGAGGCGTTCCTCGCGGCGCTGCGCGGCGGGGTCGAGTACGCCGCCGCGCACAAGGGCGAGCCGGCGCGCTCGGGCGCCGTGTACGGCTTCGGCGGCACGCCCCAGGGCAACGCCCTGGTCAAAGCGGTGATGGTCGGCATCCTCGACGCGATGCACGAGGTCGCCCCCGACGCTCCCGCGAGCTGACGTGGGCGAGCCCTGGATCCTGGCGGTCGACTTCGGCAACGGCGGCCCCAAGGTCGCCGTGTGCTCGCTCGAGGGCGAGATCAGGCGCACGGCGCTGCGCCCGGTCCGCGTGCACATCGGGCGCGACGGGGCCGCGACCCAGGACGCCACCGAGTGGTGGCGCGTGCTGTGCGCGGCGATACGCGAGGCGATCGAGGGCGCCGGCGCCGACCGCGAGGCCCTGCACGCGGTCGCGATCACCGGCCAGTGGGCCTCGTCGGTGCCCGTCGGCGCCGACGGCGAGCCCGCCGGCGACGTCCTGCTCTGGTCCGACACCCGCGCCCGCGACCTCTCGCGCGAGGTCATCGGCGGGCCAGTCAGCATCTCCGGGTTCGCGCCGCACAAGGTGCTGCCCTTCATCCGCACGACCGGCGGGGCGCCGTCGCCCAGCGGCGCCGACCCCACCGGCCACTCGCTGCTGCTGCAGCGGCGGCTGCCCGAGGTCTATGCGAGGACGGCGGTGATCCTCGAGCCGGTCGACTACCTCGGGCTGCGCTTCACCGGCCGGGCCGCCGCGACGCCGGCCTCGATGATCGCCTCCTGGCTCACCGACAACCGGCCCGGCGCCCCCCTGGGGTACGTCGACGCGCTGGTCAGCAGGACGCGGCGCGACCGCGCGCGGCTGCCCGAACTCATCGCGACGGGCTCGGTGCTGGGCCCCCTGCTGCCCGAGGTCGCCGCCGAGCTGGGCGTCGCCGCGGGGGCGCCCGTCGTCTGCGGCATCCCCGACCTCCACGCGGCAGTCGTGGGTTCGGGCGCCGTGGCGCCCTACGAGACGCCACATCGCGGTGTCGACGACGTCGTGGATCGGATCGCGCGTGCCGTTCAAGCGCACCGACATCCTGCACCAGATCGCGACCGTGCCCGGGCTCGACCCGGCCCATCCGCTCGTGGCGAACAACCAGGAGACGGGCGGGGCGGCGCTGCGCTGGCTGCGCGAGCAGATCGTGGCGCCCCCCGACGGCCTGCCCGGCGGCGGCAGCGGCATCGGGGCGAGCGGCGCGGCCGCGGATGCGCTCGCGCCATCGTACGAGGATCTGCTCCGGCTCGCGGAGAGCGCCCCCGCCGGCTGTGAGGGACTGCTGTTCACGCCGTGGCTCGACGGCGAGCGGAGCCCGGTGGAAGACAAGGTCGCGCGCGCCGGGTGGCTGAACCTGTCGCTGCGGACGGACCGCGCCATGCTGGTGCGCTCGGTGCTCGAGGGCGTCGCCTTCAACACGCGGTGGCTGTTCGATGCCTACGAGAAGTTCGTCCGGCGGCCCGTGCCCAGGGTGCGCATCCTCGGCGGCGGCGCCCAGAGCGACCTCTGGTGCCAGATCTACGCCGACGTCCTCGCCCGGCCGGTCGAGCAGGTGGCCGACCCGCGGCACGCGCAGCTGCGCGGCGTCGCCCTGTGGGCCCGGGTCTGCCTCGGCGAGCTCACCCTCGGCGAGGTGCCGGCGCTGGTGCCGGCCGCGGCGCGCTTCACGCCCTCGGCCCACGCGCGGGTCTACGCGGACGGCTACGCGGAGTACCGCAAGCTCTACGGGACGCTCAAGGGTCTCTACCACCGGCTGAACGCGAAGCACGCGCGGGCGTGACGGACGCGCGCGAAGTGGGCGCGGCGAGCCGCGTCCTTCAGCGCGCCCGCGAGCGGGAGAAGCCCAGGACGGCGAGCCCGAGCGCGACGACGAACAGGCACACGGACGCGGCGCGCAGCGCGTTGGCGAGCGCGTCGGTGGCGCCGAGCCAGCCGAGCTCCCCCAGGATGTTGTGCCAGTCGTGGCCGGCGCCGGAGCCGTCGTCGCCGAACAGCGGCAGTACCATGCGCTGCGCGTCCCCGAGATACACCGAGACGTTGTTCAGGTTCTCGGCCGCCCAAGCCGCGCACAGGATCACCGCGAACGCGTCCCTGCGCCACCAGAAGTAGGCGCCGAGGCCGAGCGGGGCCGCCACCTGCAGGAACGAACCGGCGAGCGAGCAGAGCAGCGGCGGCGCCCAGGCGGTGAGCAGGTGGCCGAACTCGTGGACGCCCAGGTCGGCGCCGCTGAGGAACGGCGTCCAGCCGCCGCGCGAATACGTGAGCCACATCAGCAGCAGGGTGACGAGCGCCGCCACGACCCACTGGAGGTCGCGGCGCCAGAGGCCCTGCCGCGGCTCGGCGCCGCTCAGGGCCTGCTGCAGCGCCGCTTCCGCATCCGGCGCCGCGGAGCCACCCGGCGCGCCGAGCTGTTCGAGCGTCCTGGGCGGCCGCGCCGCCGTCTGTCGGTCCGCGATGTCCATGGCCTGCACGAGGACAGCATCGGCAGGTGCGCCGCGCCGTCTTAGCGTCCGCGCATCCTCCGCGCGCCGGTCGCCAGCCCGGGCAACACCCGGCCCTCCGCCGCGGTAGACCATCCGTCTAGGCCGCCGAGCCTGAGAAGGGGTCGTCTGGGTATCCGTCCCTATCTCACGCGGGAACCGCCCCATCGACGCATACCTCCGTGGACACTCGCGGAGCGCCCACCGCCAGAGGAGTAGACGTACGGGAGGCAGGGGTCATGGATGTGCTCATCGCACACGGGAGCGGGGTGGTGAGGCGGGAACTGGCGCGCGCGCTGGCGGAGCGGGGCGACGCGCTGTACGAGGCCGCCGACGGAGTCGCCGCCCTCGAACTGCTGCTCCGCGAAGACGGCCCGCGACTGGCGCTGATCGACTGGGACCTGCCGCGGCTGGAGGGTCCCGAGCTGTGCCGGCTGCTGCGCGACTTCACGCTGGGGCGGCCGACGTACATCGTCCTTCTCACGCCGGCCGGGGGCGGGCGCGATGTCGCGGCCGGCCTCGAGGCCGGCGCGCACAGCGTCGCGTCTCTGCCTGTCTCGGACGCCGATCTGCGCGCCCGCGTCGATTTCGGCCGCCAGGTGGTCGGCTGCCGTGGGGCCAGGAGACGGCTCCGGCGGGCAGTGGCGGCTCCCGGGCCCGACGACGCGCTCCCGGGCGTCGAGGACCGCGAGGCCATCATGAACCGCCTCGACGCCGAGCTTCGCGCACGCAGCGTGAAGAGGCGCCGCTCAGCATCGCCCTGCTCCACCTCGAGGGCCTCGAGGATGCGCGGCAGCGTGCGGGCGACGAGGCGCGCGACGCCATGCTGCGCGAAGCGGCTCGGCGCCTGCGCTCGTCGCTGCGGCCCTACGACGGGCTCGGGCGCATGAACGGCGACGAGCTCCTCGTGATCATGCCCAAGGCCAGCGACGACGACGTGTGCACGGTCCTGGAGCGGCTGCGCGGCGCCCTCGCCGCCGAACCGCTGGTGTTCGGCTCGGACTCGTTCAAGCTCGCGGCGACCATCGGCGGCGCCACCGGTTGCGAGGAGAGCGGTGCGCACCTGCTCGCCGCGGCGCACGAAGCGCTGGAAGCGGCGCGCGCCGAGGGCCCCGACCGCATCGTCGCAGGCGCCAAGGTCGAGCTCGACGCGGCGCGGGTCGAAGGACCCGAGCGCGTCGCCGCCGGCGCCAAAGTGGAGCTGCAGGCCGTACTGGTCCAGCTGTAGTGGCCAGGGGCGGCCGCCGCGGGCACGGCCGCCCCGCAGCTCCGCCGGAGGGCGTCTGCTAGACTGCACCGGTCAACAGCCCCCGCAGGGTGCGCGGGCGCGAAGAACAGGACCGGTGGACCATGCCTCTCCGCGTGACCCTGCCCGACGGCTCCCCCCTGGAACTCGACGACGGCGCGACCGTGCGCGACGCGGCGGCGGCGATCGGCCCGCGCCTGGCGAAGGCGGCGATCGCCGGCCGCGTGACCGCCGCCGCCGATCCCGACGTCACCCTGCTGGTGGACGCCACGGCGCCGCTGCGTGACGGCGACCGCCTCGACATCGTCACGCTCAAGAGCGACGACCCGGACGCCGTCGACATCCTGCGCCACACGGCCTCGCACGTCATGGCGCAGGCGATCCTGCGCCTGTACCCCGGCACCCACTACGCCATCGGGCCGACCATCGAGAACGGCTTCTACTACGACTTCGAGTTTCCCGAGCCGGTCACAGACGCCGACCTGCCGCGCATCGAGAAGGAGATGGCGCGCATCGTCGGCGAGAACCTGCCCATCGCGCGCGCGGAGCTGCCGCGAGAGGAGGCCCTCGCGGCCTTCCGCGAGCGCCGGCAGCCCTTCAAGGTCGAGCTCATCGAGGACCTGCAGCGCGCCGCCGAGGCCGAAGGTACCGAGGTGCCGACGATCAGCGTCTACGACCAGGGCGAGTTCGAGGACCTGTGCCGCGGCCCGCACCTGCCGAGCACCGGCAGGCTCGGCAGCGGCACCTTCAAGCTCACCAGCCTGGCCGGCGCCTACTGGCGCGGGGACGAGAAGAACGCCATGCTCACGCGTATCTACGGCACCGCCTTCGCCAGCAAGGAGGAGCTGGCGGCGCACCTCGAGGCGCTCGAGCTGGCGCGCCAGCGGGACCACCGCCGCATCGGCCGCGACCTCGACCTCTTCAGCTTCCACGAGGAGGGCCCCGGCTTCCCGTTCTTCCACGCCAAGGGCATGCGCCTGTGGAACGCCATGGTCGACTTCTGGCGCGCCGAGCACGTGCGCGCCGGCTACGAGGAGATCAGCACGCCGGTCATCCTGCGCCGCGAGCTCTGGGAGCGCAGCGGACACTGGGAGAACTACAAGGACAACATGTACTTCACCGAGATCGACGAGCAGCCCTACGCGGTGAAGCCGATGAACTGCCCCGGCGGCCTGCTGATCTACAAGAGCCGCCGGCGCTCCTACCGCGACCTGCCGCTGCGCATGGCCGAGCTCGGCCGCGTGCACCGCCACGAGATGAGCGGCGTGCTGCACGGCCTCTTCCGCGTGCGCTACTTCACCCAGGACGACGCGCACATCTACTGCACGCCGGAGCAGCTCGAGGACGAGGTCCGCGGCGTGCTCCACTTCATGCTCCACATCTACGCCGCCTTCGGTTTCAGCGACGTGAAGATCGAGCTCAGCACGCGGCCCGAGAAGAGCATCGGCAGCGACGAGGTGTGGGAGCGCGCCGAAGAAGTGCTCGCCACGGTGCTGGACAGCGAGGCCGGGCCGGACGGCGGGGCTCTGAGCTACCAGCTCAACCCCGGCGACGGCGCCTTCTACGGCCCCAAGATCGACTTCCACATCCGCGACGTGATGGGCCGCACCTGGCAGTGCGGGACGATCCAGGTTGACTTCGCGATGCCGGAGCGCCTCGACATCACCTACACCGGCGCCGACAACGAGGAGCACCGGCCGGTGATGATCCACCGGGCCCTGCTCGGGAGCATCGAGCGCTTCATGGGCATCCTGCTCGAGCACTACGGCGGCAACCTGCCGACGTGGCTGGCGCCGCAGCAGGCGCTCGTCCTGCCGATCGCCGACCGCCACGGCGACTACGCTGCGCGCGTCATGCGCGCGCTGCGCGAGGCCGGGGCGGCCGACCCCGCCAAGGCGCCGGTCGGCCTGCACGTCGACGTCGACGACCGCGGCGAGAGCGTGGGCAAGCGCATCCGCGACGCCCAGCTGCAGAAGGTGCCCTACATCCTCGTGGTCGGCGACCGCGAGGCCGACAAGGGCACCGTCGGCGTGCGCGAGCGCGGCGTGGACAGGGGCCCGATGCCGCTCGCCGAGTTCGTCGAGCAGCTCGTGGCCGAGGTCCGCGAGCGGCGCCTGCCGGCGGGCTGAGGCCCCGGTGCCCGGCGGCGCGCTCCGGCTCGCCTAGAGACTTCGGGCCGCGGCTGTCGCATGGGCCGACTGCTTCTGCAGATCCTCCCGGTCGCCGTGGCGATCGCCGTGAACCCCGTGCCGATCATCGCCGCGATCGTCATGACGGCAACGGCGCGGCCGCTTGCCAACGGCATCGCCTACCTGAGCGCGCTCATCGCCGTCTCGTACGGGTTCGGGGCCGTCCTCCTGCTGATCTTTCACGGGACGGCCGTCGGCGCCGGCACACGCACCGGCCACGTCGTCCTCGTGCTGTGGCTGCTGTTCGGGCTCGCCTTCCTGGCGGCGTTCGTGGTCCTGCTGGCACGGCGACCCAAGCCCGGGGACGAGGGGCGCGAGCCCGGCTGGATGCGCTGGATCGGACGCCTGGGGCCGCTCGGCGCCGCCGTGGTCGGCGTCATGCTCGTGAACTACGAGATGGAGGCGCCCGCGGTGAGCGACATCCTCGCCTCCCAGGTCTCTCGCGCCGCGGCCTTCGCCGCCCTCGCGCTGTTCGTCGCCGTCGCCGTGTGCACGTCCGCCGCGCCGGTCGCGGCCTACGCGGTCGCGCCGGGCAGGGTCGGAGCGTTCCTGGGCTGGGCCCGGGGCTGGCTGGCCCGCTACCACCGCCCCATCCTGATGGTCGCGTTCGCGGCGATCGGCGTGCTCTACACGTTCAAGGGGGCGGCCGGCCTGCTGCGCGGATGATGGGGCGGCCGGCCTGCCGCTCAGACGCCGGCCGCCGAAGGTCAGGCTCCTGACAGCTGCGGCGGGACCAGCGGGGGAGACTGCATGAGCCCGAGCGTGAGCTGGACCACCGCCGCCCCGCGCCGCCTCATCGTCGCCGAGGCGCTCGATACGGCTCGGAAAGGAGCATGAAATGGCGATACAGAGTGGATCCGGATTCTGGTCGCGACGGCGCGCGCCGGTGCCGCCCGTGGGCGCACGCAGCTGGTGGCTTGAGGAGGCGCTGGTCGCCGACCCGGGCGAGCCGTGCCCGCCGCTCTCCGGCGACGTGACCGCCGACGTCTGCGTCGTCGGCGGCGGGTTCGCCGGCCTGTGGACGGCGTACGAGATCGGCGAGCGCGATCCCGAGCTCGGCGTCGTCCTCCTCGAGGCCACCGTCTGCGGCGCCGGCGGAAGCGGCGCCAACGGTGGCTTCTTCTCGCCCTCCTGGACCAGCCTGTCCAGCCTCTGCGCCAGCCTGGGCGAAGAGGGCGGGGTGGCCTACGCCGCCGCCCTCGCGGGCATGGTCGACGAGCTCGACGCCTGGATCGCGCGGCACGAGGCGCGCATCGACGCCTCCCACGAGGGCATCCTCTACGCGCGCGCCGGGGAGTGGCAGCCCGGCCCCGACGACGAGACCTTCCGGCTGCTCGAGAGGCACGGCTACGCCGACCGTCTGCGCCGCGTCGACGCCGCGGAGGCGCGCCGCGTCGCCGACTCGCCGCGCTTCGTCGGCGGCGTCATCACGCCGGACCTCAGCGTCATCCAGCCGGCCAAGCTGGCGCGCGAGCTGCGCCGGGTGCTGCTGGAGCGCGGCGTGCGCATCTTCGAAGGCACACCGATGGCGCGCATCGAGGCCGGCAGGCCGGCGCGCGTGGTCACGCCGGCCGGTTCGGTGACGGCCGCCGAGGTCGTCCTCACCACCGGCGCCTGGGCGGCGCGGGAGCGGCACTTCCGCCGCGCCTTTGCGGTGTGCACCGACTTCATGGTCGTGACGGAGCCCATCCCCGATCTCATCGCGCAGATCGGCTGGACCTCGCGCATGGGCGTCGCCGACCTGCGCGAGATGCTCTACTACCTGCGCACCACGCCGGACGGCCGCATCGCCATCGGTGGCGGCGCCATGGGGATCGTGTGCGGCGACCGGATCCGCGGCAGGGTGCTGACGTCCGCGCGCCTCGCCGCGGCCGCCGCGCACGGTCTGACCTGGCTCTTCCCGCAACTCGAAGGCGTGCGCTTCGACGCCGCCTGGAGCGGGCCGATGGACATCACCCGGACCGCCCTGCCCTTCTTCGAGAGCGCGCCCGGCGGCAACGTCCACGCCGGCCTCGGCTTTTCCGGGCACGGGCTGACCGGCACCAAGCTGGGCGGCCGGATCCTCGCCTCGCTGGCGCTCGGCGCCGGCGACGAGTGGAGCCGCATGCCGGTCGTCGGCCCACCGCTTGCCCAGCTCCCGCCGGAGCCGCTGCGCTGCCCGATGGTGCAGGCGGTGAGCTGGGCCTACGAGGCGAGCGACCGCGCCCGCGAGCGCGGCCGCAGGCCCGGCCTCGTGCCGCGCTCCGTCATCAGCGCCTACGGGCGCTACGGCGCGCGCAACGGCGCCGTCCGCGATGACTGACGCCGGCGCCTGACTGGGGGGGACGGCGTCGCGCCTCCAGCGTGACTCCATGCGGGGCGCCCGTTCATCTCACGTTCATCTCGCCGGGGGACAAGCTCGCCAGCACACACCACGGCGACGCCCCAGCTCGCGGGCGTGACGGAGAGGGACGGTGAGGACGGTGAGACTGAACAAGAAGCTGCTGGCCTTCGGCGTGACCGGCATCCTGGCGCTCGGCGTCACGGGTGCCGCCGTGGGCGGGCACATCTCCAACGCGACGGCCAACAAGGCCTACGCCGCCGGCGGCACCACGGCGCTGGCCTCGAGCGCGGCCATGACTCAGGGCGCGGCGACGACGGCGCAGACAACGGCGCAGGCGGCGACCAAGGCGGCCAAGGCGTCGGCCAAGTCCACGACGACCAGCGCTACGGCCAAGGCGACCGGTGCTGGCACGACGGCCGCGAATGGCGGCGGTTGACCGACCCGGCGAGGGAACAGCCGCCGCTTCTGTCCGGGCCGGCCGGCGCCCAACAGGCGCCGGCCTGCCCTTCTTGCTGAGGGCCTCGGGATCTGTCGCGCGCAGCCAGGGGTGACGGGTCTGCGCCACCAGGCATCGGCCCACCTCTGAACGCGCATCCGTGCGGGAGGCACTGACCGGAGGCGGTAGGGTATTCGCTCCTTTGGGTATCTGAGCAATGAAGATACTCCTTCGGAGGGTTACTTGACCGCAGCACAGAATGCCCAGCCGGCCGCCTCCGGCAAGCCGTCGTACAGCGCCGAGGACATCACGTGGGCGACTCGGCGCCTCGACATCGCCATGTCGAGACTGATGGTCGCCTTCTCGCGTGCGGTGGGGATCAGCGTGCCGGAGATGCTGGCGCTCGAGCATCTCGACGCCGACGGCAGCCTGGGGCCGAGTGAGCTCGCGCGGCGCCTGCAGATGACCACCGGTGCCGTCACCGCGCTCGTCGACCGCCTCGAGGCTAGCGGCCACGCGGCGCGCGCGCCGCATCCCTCCGACCGCCGGCGCGTGGTCATCACGCGTACGCAGAAAGCGGAAGACGACCTGACGGAGGAGGTGGCGCCCATGGCGATGGCGATCCTCGAGCTCGCCGAGAGCCTGAACGAGGGTGAGCGCCAAGCTGTCGGCCGCTTCCTGGAGGAGTTCATCGCCATTCTCGAACGCGCTGCCGACGAGGCCTGCGAAGCATGAACTCCTCGCGTCCCGACCCGAACACCTCGACCCCGAAGGGGACCCACATGTCAACCATTCCAGCCACGACCCGGCCCGGCGTCTCGCCCGCCATGACGGTCGATGCTCGGCTCGACCGCCTGCGCGTCTGGAACATCGTCGTCGGCCTCATCCTGGCCGCTCAGGCGCTCCTCATCGCCGTGCTCACCAACAGCTTCAGCCTGCCGGTGACGGCGACGTTCATGAACGGGCCGCCCGGTACGCCGGCGCGGCTCCACCACCTCTTCGACGTGCCCATCGGCTGGGGCGTCTTCGCCTTCCTCGCCATCTCCGCCGGGGCGCTGCTCATCATCGCCTCGCCGCCGGTCTTCGGCTGGTACAAGGAGAACCTGCTCAAGAACCGCAACTACGGGCGCTGGATCGAGTACTTCTTCAGCTCGTCGCTGATGATCGTGCTCATCAGCATGATCACCGGCATCAGCGACATCGCCGCGCTGCTCGCGATCTTCGGCGTCAACGCGGCGATGATCCTCTTCGGGCTGCTCCAGGAGAAGTACGAGCAGCCCGGCAAGCCCAGCTGGCTGCCGTTCTGGTTCGGCTCGTTCGCCGGGATCATCCCCTGGGTGGCGATCGTCATCTACGTGTGGGCGCCGGGCCTCAAGGTGTCGCCGCCCGGCTTCGTGTACGGGATCATCGCGTCGCTGTTCGTCTTCTTCAACTGCTTCGCCGTGAACATGGTGCTGCAGTACAGGCAGGTCGGGCCGTGGCGCGACTACCTGTTCGGCGAGAAGGTCTACATCATCCTCAGCCTTACCGCCAAGGCGCTGCTGGCCTGGCAGATCTTCTTCCCCGTGCTGATGTCGGGGACCGGCAAGTGAACCTGAGTGGTGCGGCCCGCCGCGCTGTCGCCGGCGCGGTGGGCCGTGGCATACTCCGGCCATGCCCGCCATCAGCGCCGGACTCCTGCTCTATCGCTTCCACGACGACCCCGGTGGCGGGGGACGCCGGCTCGAGGTGCTGCTCGTGCACCCCGGCGGCCCCTACTGGGCCAAGAAGGATGCCGGCGCCTGGAGCATCCCCAAGGGCGAGGCCGAGCCGGAGGAGCTTGGGCCGCGGCCGGCGACGGTGACCGCGGCCAAGGCGCGCAACCGCGCCGCCGGCGTCGACCTGTTGGCGGTGGCGCGCCGCGAGGTGCGCGAGGAGACGGGGCTGGAGCCCGAAGGCCCCTTCCAGCCCCTCGGCGGCGTCAAGGCTCACCATCACAAGCTCATCTACGCGTGGGCGGTCGAGCACGACTGCGACGCCGGCGCGATCGTGAGCAACGAGTTCGCGATGGAGTGGCCGCCGCGCTCCGGGCGCAAGGCGGCGTTCCCCGAGGTCGACCGCGCCGCCTGGTTCGGCCTGGCGGCGGCGCGGGAGGCGATCGTCCCGGCGCAGCGCCGCTTCCTCGACGATCTCACGATCGTCGTGGCCGGCGGCGCCTAGCAGCACCTGGGCGCGCGCGGCGGCTCGCCTCCGCTCCGCCGGCGCGCGCGGGACGCTCCGGTCGCACGCTGCGCCCGTGCGCGTCGCTCAACGGCGCCGCGCCCGCCGGGCGTCGTAAACTGCGTCGACGCGCTCGAGCAGACGGCGCGGCCGATGCCGAAGGGGATGGTCATGGGTGCTCACCCGCTCTCGCTGGTCAACGTCGGCCGCTGCCTGGGCGACGGCTGGTGCCTGTTCGTGCGCGCCGCCGTGCGCGGCGAGGCGCTCCTGCTCCCCGGCGGCAGCCTGGGCCTGGGCGGCGAGGACTTCCCCGACACGAACGAGGGGGTCATCACCGGGCCGCAGGGCGCCGAGGACGCGGCCCGGCGTTTCGCCGCGCGTCTGCGCGAGCGCGACCTGCCGGGCACGATCGTCGCGCTTTCCACCTGCGCCCCCGAGGTCGAGGCGGTCGCCGCCGGGCTCGGTCTCGAGCCGGCGACCCCGAGTCCCATCATGTGCCTGCGCGCCGCCGACGCGCGCCGCCCGGAGAAGGCGTATCCCGTCGAGCGCGTGAGCGACGTGGCCGGCGTCAGGGCGGCCGCGGTCGTGCTGGCCGACGCCTTCGGCCTCGCCACCGAGCAGTGTGAGGCGATGCTCGGCCCCGGCTTCCCGGAGCTGGCCGGGGCCGACATGTTCCTCGCCCTCAGGGAGGGACGCGCTGTAGCCGCGGCGGGCGCGGCGCGCATCGGGTCCACCGTGGGCATCTACGCGGTGGGGACGCGCGAGGCGCACCGGCGCCGCGGCGCGGGCGCCGCGGCCGTAAGCGCCGCCGTGGACCACCACGTGCGCGGCGGCGCCCACCTGTTCGTGCTGCTGGCCGCGACGGACGCCGAGCCCTTCTACGAGAGCCTCGGCTTCGTCGTCGCCGACCGGCCCCGGTGCTGGGTGGTCGAGCGCAGCTGAGCCGAGACCGGCCTGGCCCTACATCCAGCCGCGCCGCCGGAAGAGCACGAGCATGACGGCGATGGCGGCCACCTGGCTCGCGACCCCGAACACGAGGAAGGCCGGCCAGCCGGTGATGTGCACCACCATGCGCGCGAAGTTCATGCCGAAGAAGCCGGTGATCCAGGTGAGCGGCATGAAGATCGTGGCCACGATGGTCAGGCGCTTCATCACGTCGTTGAGGCGGTTCGAGACGGTGGAGAGGTAGACGTCCATGGCGCCGGTGAGCAGGTCACGGTAGCTGTCCACCAGGTCGCTGATGCGGATGAGGTGATCGTAGACGTCGCGGTAGTAGCGTTCCATGTCGGGGGTCATGCCGGGGACGCTCACCACGCCGGTGACGAGGCGCGCGAACAGGTCGCGCTCAGGGGTGATCACCTTGCGCCAGGTCACGAGCCGTCTCTTGAGGCGGAAGATCTCCTGCAGCTGGGCGTCGTCGGGCTTCTGCAGCACGCCGTTCTCGAGCCCGTCGATGCGGTCGTCGAGCTTGGCGAGCTCCGGGAAGAAGCTGTCCACGAGCGCGTCGACCACCGCGTACAGCAGCAGCACCCCCTTGGCGCTGGGCACGTGCTCGCGCGCGGCGCGGGCGCGCAACTCCTCGAACGTGGGGCAGTCGTCGTGGTGCACCGTGACCAGGTACTTGCTGGAGAGGAAGCAATGGACCTCCACGAGCCCGTCCCTGTCGGCGTTGGCTCCGAAGGCGACGAGGAAGACGAAGTCGTCGTACTCGTCGAGCTTGGGCCGCTGGCCGAAGTGCGCGGCGTCCTCGACGGCTAGGGGGTGGAAGCCGAAGAGGTCGCGCAGCATAGCCACGTCGTCCTCGCCCGGGCGGTAGAGGTCCAGCCAGAAGAACTCCCCGCCGGCGACGTGCGCCGCCACCACCTCGCGGTCGACGGCGTCGTGCGAGCCTTCGGTGTCGACGAGGAAGTGTGAGGGTCGAGCTGGCATAGGCATCTCCGTACCGGTCAGCCGGGCGATGGGCGCGGCATTGGTTCGTCCCACTCCATTCGGGACCGGCGGGCAGCTTTCCTAGGTCACTTGCGGCCCGTTGCCCGCCCTTGACAGCCATTCAGGTGGTGCCTAGCGTGCGTGGTGGGGCCGCGCGTGCGGCGGCGGACCTTCAGTGCGCCGCCGCCTGTGGAGGGGTGACCGCGCATCGCGTGCTCGGTCGAGGCCTTCCGGACACCTGTGGGCGCCGGCGCGAGCCGGCATGAAAGGGGGGAGCAAGGGTGGACGAATCCACTGCAGTGTCATCGCCCGGTGTAGCCACCAGCGAAAAGGGGCTCCACGCGGGAGCCATCGGTCTGCTGGGCAGCGTGGTCTTCGGCGTTGCGTCCGTTGCCCCGGCCTACAGCCTGGCTGCCACAGTGGGTCTCATCGCCGCCGTCTGCGGGCTTGCCTCGCCGTTCATCATGATCGCCGCCTTCGTCCCGATGCTGCTGGTCTCCGCCGGCTTCTTCTACATGAACAGGGCGGACCCGGACTGCGGCGAGACCTTCATCTGGACGGCGCGAGCCTTCGGACCGAAGATCGGCTGGGTCATCGGATTCGTCGCGGTGGCGGCGTCGGTGATCGTCATGGCCAACCTCGTGCAGATCGCGGCGCTCTACATGTACGACTTCTTCGGCCTGACCGGCCTCAGCGCCTCGACCTTCTGGGTCACCTTCGGTGGCGTCTGCTGGATCATCTTCGTCGCCGTCTTCGTGGCCATCGGCATCAAGATGTCGGAGAGGGTGCAGTACGTCCTCATGACGCTGCAGATCGTGCCGCTCGTCCTCTTCACCGTGTGGGCCATCATCAAGGCGGTGGCGACGCACCCCGCGGGCTACGCGCCGGTCAAGCTCGACTGGTTCTTCACGACGCACCTTACCGGCAACCAGCTGGCCGCCGGCGTGACCCTGGCCGTGTTCCTCTACTGGGGCTGGGACTCGGTGACGGCCATCAACGAGGAGAGCAAGGACTCGAACCACATGCCCGGTGTGTCGGCCGTGCTCAACACGCTCGTTCTCGTCGTGCTCTACGTGCTCGTGACGATGGCGCTGCAGATGTACCACGGGGCCAAGTTCCTGGCGGACAACCCCGACGACGTGTTCGCGCCCATCGCCAAGGACGTCATGGGCAGTCCCTGGGACAAGCTCGTCCTCCTGTGCGTGTTCACCTCGGCGGCCGCCTCGGCGCTCACCACGCTGCTGCCGCTCACGCGCCAGACCCTCTCCATGGCAGCGCACAAGAGCCTTCCCAGGGTCTTCGGCGAGATCCACAAGAAGTACCTCACGCCGTTCAAGGGCACGGTCATCCTGACGGTGCTCTCGATCGCCTGGTACGTGCTGCTCACGTGGGTCAACGTCAATCTGCTCTACGACGCGATCGCCGCCCTTGGCATCATGGTCTGCCTCGCGTACGGCGGCACCGGCCTGGCGGCCACCGTGTACTACCGCAAGGAGCTGCTCAAGAGCGGGAAGAACTTCCTCCTGATGGGCCTCGCGCCCACGGTGGGGGCCATCATCTTCGCCATCGTGCTGGTCAAGGTGATCGCCGACGACCTCAACCCCGACAACAGCTACGCCACCGTGTTCGGCATCGGCGGCACGCTGCTCATGGGCGTCGGCGTGGTCGTGCTCGGCATCATCCTCATGGTGGTGATGTGGGCCGTCCGGCCTGAGTTCTTCCGCCGCAAGCCCGAGACGTGGCCCGGCGAGGGTCAGCCAATCCCCTACGCCGAGGAGCGCGTGGAGTAGCCGCGCGCCGCCACGGCCGCCGACGGCGGCGCCGGCGTCGCGTTCTCGACGCTCGCGCCGCCGTCGTGTATACTCCCGTGCGCCATCAAGCGGGAGCTTGCGAGCACCCCACCCTGCGCCCTCTGCCGGTCGACAGGGTCCGTCACGAGAAAGGAGATCGTGAGGGCTCGCCGTTGGCGAGCCTTTTTCCGTATGGGTAGACCATTTTCTCCGAGAGATAGGTTCATGCGGGACCGGGCCAACGAGGTCCGCATCCGCATCAACGACGGCATCACGGTGCCGCAGGTCCGGCTCATCGGTGAGTCCGGTGAGCAGCTGGGCATCAAGCCCATCCGTTTCGCGCAGGACTACGCCCTCGAGAAGAACCTCGACCTCGTCGAGGTGGCGCCGACGGCCGACCCGCCCGTGTGCCGGATCATGAACTACAGCAAGTACCGCTACGAGCTCGAGCTCAAGGCGAAGCAGGCGCGCAAGCACCAGAGCCAGATCGTGATCAAGGAGATCAAGTTCCGGCCCAAGGTGGGCGTGCACGACTACGAGACCAAGAAGGGCCACGTGCTGCGCTTCCTGCAGCACAAGGACAAGGTCAAGGTCACGATCATGTTCCGCGGCCGCGAGATGGTCCATCCCGAGCGCGGCGAGCAGCTGCTCCTGCGCCTCGCGGAGGACGTAAAGGAACACGGCGTCATCGAGTCCATGCCCGTCCAGGACGGCCGCAACATGATCATGATGCTCGCGCCGGTGAAGTAGCAGGAGGAGGTGCGTATGCCGAAGACAAAGACCCATAGCGCGTCCAAGAAGCGCTTTCGTCTCACGGGCTCGGGCAAGCTCGTCCGCCGCCACGGGATGAAGAGCCACCTCCTGGAGCACAAGAGTTCCAAGCGCAAGCGCGGGTTCCGCAAGGTATACGACGTCAGCAAGGCCGATTCCAAGGGGATCAAGCGCCTGTTGGGGCTCCGCTGAGCCCGGAAGTTCGGAGGAGTACCCACCATGTCTCGAGTAAAACGGAGCGTCAACGCTCGCAAGAAGCGCCGCAAGGTGCTCGAGCAGGCTAAGGGCTACCGCGCCACCAAGCACGCCAGCTACAAGCGCGCCAAGGAGCAGGTGCAGCGCAGCGGCCAGTACGCCTACCGTGACCGCCGCGTGCGCAAGCGCGAGTTCCGCCGCCTGTGGATCATCCGCATCAACGCTGGC
The DNA here is from genome assembly GCA_963709845.1 of uncultured Thermoleophilia bacterium. Taxonomy (GTDB): domain Bacteria; phylum Actinomycetota; class Thermoleophilia; order UBA2241; family UBA2241; genus CAIXSE01. The sequence continues at coordinate 31,330 of CAVPXV010000006.1, read as the reverse complement.
GCCCGCGAGAACGGCCTGTCGTACAACCAGTTCATGCACGGGCTCGAGCTCGCACACGTCGAGCTCGACCGCAAGATGCTGGCCGAGATCGCCGTGAGCGACCCCAAGTACTTCGCCTCGCTCGTCGGTCAGGCGCGCGCGGCCCTCGAAGCGGCCTGAGCGCCGGGCAGAGGGCAGGCGAGCCGCTTGGGGTTTTAGGCCGACCGATCACCAGCGCCCAGAACGCCCTCGTCAAGCGGGCGGCGTCGCTGCGGCAGCGCAAGTACCGTGAGCGCGAAGGCGCCTTCCTCGTGGAAGGCGCCGATCTGGTCACGGCCGGCGTCGCCGCGGGCCACCGCCCGCAGATCGTGTTCGTGCGCGCGGAGCGCGCGGCGGAGCTGGCCGCGCTCCTGGGCGCCGCCGGCGGGCCCGCAGCCTCGGGCGCCGCGGCACCCGCCGATGGGCCGCCGCCGGCCGTGTATCCCGTCGAGGAGCGCGTGGCACGGCGACTCTCGACGCTGGAGACGCCGCCCGACGTGCTTGCCGTCTTCCCCCTGCCGCAGCGCCCGCCGCTCGCCGCCCTGAGGGACGCGGCCGCCGAAGGCCCGCTCCTCGTGTACGCCGACGGCATCGGTGACCCGGGCAATATGGGCACCCTGCTGCGCGCGGCCGTGGCGTTCGGCGCCACGGCGATGGCCACGGCCTCCGGGTCGGCCGACGTGTACGGGCCCAAGACGGTGCGCGCCAGCATGGGCGCCGTCTTCGGCCTGTCGCTGTGGCCCGAGCTGCCGCTGGGGGACCTCCTCGAGCAGCTGCCCGCAGCCGAGGTGTACGGGCTCGCCGCGCACGGCGGCGCGCCGCTCCCGGCCGCCGGCCTGCGGCGGCCGGCGGTGCTCGTGGTCGGCGCCGAGCGGCCCGGCCTCTCGGCCCAGACCCTCGCGCACGTCACGCGCCTGCTCACGATCCCGCTGGCGCCGGCCCGCCCCGGCGCCGTCGAGTCGCTCAACGCCGGCGTCGCCGGCGCCATCGCCCTGTACGAGTTCTCGCGCCGGCCGGCCGGCGCGTTCGACGACCCGCCGCGCCGCGCCGCGGTGCCCGAGGAAGGATGACCATGGACGACGCAGAGCTGCAGGTCCTCAAGCAGCGCGCCCCCGGCCTCGCGGCCCTCTACACGAGCGGACGCGAGACGATCCTGCACGCCGCCGACATCGGCGCCCTCGAGCAGGCGCGCGTCACTACCCTGGGCCGCAAGAGCGCGCTCACCGAGCTGCTGCGTTCGATTCCGGCGCTTCCCGCCGCGGAGCGTCCGCTGGTCGGCAAGGCGGGCAACCTCATCCGCCGCGAGCTTGAAGAGCTGGTCGCGGTGCGCGAGGCCGAGCTCAAGGCCGCGGCGCTGAGCGTCTCGCTCGCCGAGGAGCGCATCGACGTCACGCTCCCCGGGGTGCCGTTCCCGGCCGGTCACGAGCACCTCATCAGCCAGACGATGCGCGAAGTCGAGGACATCTTCATCGGACTCGGCTACCGCGTCGCCGAGGGTCCGGAGGTCGAGCTCGACTACTACAACTTCACGGCGCTCAACACGCCGCCGAGCCACCCGGCGCGCTCCGCCCACGACACCTTCTGGGTGCAGGAGGAGCGCGAGACCATGCCCGAGGCGGTGCTCGACGCCGACCGCGGCGTGCTGCTGCGCACCCACACCTCTCCCGTGCAGGTGCGCGTCATGGAACAGCAACCGCCGCCGGTGTACGTCGTCTGCCTCGGCAAGGTCTACCGGCGCGACTCCGACGCCACGCACACGCCCATGTTCCACCAGGTCGAGGGTCTCGTCGTGGATGAGGGCATCACCCTCGCCGACCTCAAGGGCACGGTCGCGCACTTCACGCGCGAGTTCTTCGGGCCGCAGCGGTCCATACGAGTGCGGCCGCACTTCTTCCCGTTCACCGAGCCCAGCATCGAGGTGGACGTCAACTGCGAGCTCTGCGGCGGCAAGGGCTGCCGCTCCTGCAAGCATTCGGGCTGGCTCGAGATCATGGGCGCCGGCATGGTGGATCCCAACGTCTACGGCTTCGTCGGCTACGACCCCGAAGCCGTGAGCGGCTTCGCCTTCGGCATGGGGGTCGAGCGCATGGCCATGCTCAAGCACGGCATCCCCGACCTGCGCCTGTTCTACGACAACGACGTCCGCTTCCTGCGGCAGTTCTGAGAGGAGGCGGATCACGATGAGAGTACCGTTCAGCTGGCTCAAGGAGTACGTGGCCTGGCAGGATCCCGTGGAGGAGCTCGCCGAGGTCCTCACGATGTCCGGCACCGAGGTGGAGGGCATCGACTGGGTCGGCGCCCCGCGCGACCCCGAGAACCTGGCGCGTTTCGTGGTGGGCAGGGTGCTCACGCGCGAGGCGCACCCCAACGCCGACAAGCTCAGCCTCTGCACCGTGGACGTGGGCGCGGCCAACGGCGGCGTCCGCCAGATCGTCTGCGGGGCCGACAACTTCGGGGCCGGGGACGTGGTCGCGGTCTCGATGAGCGGCGCCACGCTCGAGAACGGCCTCAAGCTCAAGAAGGCCAACCTGCGCGGCGTCGAGAGTGACGGCATGATGATGAGCGAGCAGGAACTCGGCTACGAGGACAGGAGCCCAGGGATCGTGGTCCTGCCGTCCGACTGGACCGTGGGCGCGCCGCTGCAGCAGTACCTGCCGGTGAGCGAAGCCGTGCTCGAGCTCGAGCTCACCTCGAACCGTCCCGACTGCTTCAGCATGTACGGCATCGCGCGCGAGGTCGCGGCGGCGAGCGGCGCGGAGCTGGCGCCGCCGCCCACCACCGAGCCGGCGGTGCCGGGCGGTGCGTCCGCCGACGCGTCCATCGCCATCGAAGTCGTCGACGCCGACCTGTGCCCGCGCTACGCGGCGCGGGTCATCCGCGGCGTCGCGGTGGGGGAGTCGCCGGCGTGGCTCAAGGCGCGCCTCACGCACGCCGGCATGCGCCCCATCAACAACGTCGTCGACGTCACCAACTACGTCATGCTCGGCTGGGGCCAGCCGCTGCACGCCTTCGACGCCGGCAAGATCCGCGGCGACAAGCTGATCGCGCGGCGCGCCGCCGCCGGCGAGACGATCGTCACGCTCGACGAGGTCGAGCGCACGCTCGACGACGAGATGCTGGTGATCGCCGACGTCGAACGCCCGCTGGTGATCGCCGGCGTCTTCGGCAGCGTCGATGCCGAGGTCGATGCCCGGACCACCGACCTGGTGCTCGAGGCGGCCAACTTCGCCGGCCCCAGCATTCTCCGCACCGAGATGCACACCGGCATCCGCAGCGAGGCCAGCAACCGCTTCGAGAAGGGCCTCGACGCCGCGCTCGTGCCCGGAGGCCTGGCCTTCGCCAGCCGCCTCCTGGCGGAGCTGTGCGGCGGCACGGTGGCGCCCGGCACGGTGGACGCCGGTGGCGAGCCAGCTGCCCCACGCCGGGTGCGCTTCCGGCCGGCGCGGGCCGACGGCCTGCTCGGCTACGCCGTGCCGGCGGCGGATCAGGCGGCGATCCTGAGGCGCCTGGAGTGCGCGGTCGCCGACGGCGGCGTGGAGTGGACGGTGACGCCGCCCAGCTTCCGCCCCGACCTCGAGCGCGAGGTGGACCTCATCGAGGAGGTCGGGCGCATCTCCGGCTACGACGGTGCCTCCGAGACGCTGCCGCGTCACCGCACCGCCGGCGGTCTCACGGGGCCGCAGCGCGTACGGCGCGCCCTACGGCGCGCCCTGACCGGCTGCGGCCTCGACGAGGCGATCACCTACTCGTTCGTGGCCCCGACGGCGCTGGCGCCCCTCGGGCTGCCCGACGACGACGTGCGCCTGCGGCCGGTGCGGCTCAGCAATCCGATGAGCGTGGAGCAGTCGGTGATGCGCACCATGCTGCTGCCCGGCCTGCTGGCGACGGTGCGCGACAACCTGTCCCGCCTCAACGATCCGCCCAATCTCTTCGAACTCGGCAAGGTCTACCTCTGGGACGACCAGGTGAGCGAGGCGCCGGCGCACGCGGCCGAGCCCGGCGCCGTCCTGCCGCACGAGCCGGAGGCCTTGGCTATCGTCCTCTCCGGCCCGCTCGAGGCGGAGAACTGGACGGGCGTCGGCCGGCCCGCCGACCTCTACACGCTCAAGGGTATCGTGACCGCGGCGCTCGGCGCCCTGCGCCTCGCTCCCGAGTTCTCGGCGCTGGGGGAGGCGGCGGGGCACTTCCCCTACCTGCATCCCGGCAAGGCGGCGACCGTGGCGGTACCGCGCGCCGGGGGCGTAGGAGTCCTCGGTCTGCTGCGCCCCGACGTGGCGGCGGCCTACGGCATCGAGGACCTCGAACTCCACGTGGCGACGCTCAACCTCGACCGCCTGGCCGAGGCGGCGCTGGCCACCGTCACCTTCGCGGACCTCGGCACCTACCCGCCGGCCAGCCAGGACCTCGCCGTGGTGGCGTCGCGAGACGTCACGGCCGACGCCGTGGTGGCGCTCGCGCGCCGCGCCGGCGGCAAGCTCGTGCGCAGCGTGCGCGTGTTCGACGTGTACGAGGGCGATCAGGTGCCCGCCGGCAAGCGCTCGCTCGCCCTGCGCGTGCGCATGCGCTCGCCCGAGCGGACCCTCAGCGAGAAGGACATCGCCGCGGTGCGCACCAAGATCCTCGCGGCGCTGGAGCGCGAGCTCGGGGCGACCCTGCGCTGACGAGGCGGGCCGGCGTCACCTGGCGGCCCGCCGCACGGGACCGCCTTGCGCCGACCGGGACATCTGTCTAGTGGGCTCCTCCGCGCTGCGGCGCCGGCCGATGCAGTGGAGTGACGCCCGCATCCCGCGGGCGCGGATGAATGAGGATGGAAGTGGCCCCCACGATGCCAGCCAAGCTGCAACGCCTCGCCGGGTGTGGCGCGGGCGCCGGTAAGGCCGTAGCAGCCTGCGTGATGCGCGGACGGATCGCGGGCCGGCCGTGAAGCGCTGGATGGCGGCCGTCCTCGTGGCGTGCACGATGGTGGTCGCCGTCGCGCAGTGGTTCGCGCCGCCGGCCACGCACGGCGAGCTGGCGGTCCTCCTGGTGGCGCTCGTCGTGGTGACGGTGTTCTCCCAGTGGGGTGCGATGAGCGCCAGCGCGCGCTCGCGTGAGGCCGCTCACCGTGAGCAGATCGACAGCGAGCGCCGGTACCGGGCACTCTTCGGCGGCTGCAGCGACGCGATCTTCGTGTGGCACACGGGGGACGACGGGCGGCCGGGGCGGATGGAGGAGGTCAACGAGGCAGCCTGCAGCTCGCTGGGTTACGCACGCGAGCGGCTCATGAGCCTGGCGGTGGAGGAGATCCACGCGCCCGAGGTGCGCTGCGACCTGCCCGAGCACTGGCGCGCCCTGCGCGACGCCGGGAGCGTCGTGTACGAGACCGTGCTGCTCACGCGCAACGGGCATCTGCTGTTCGTCGAAGTCAGCGCCCGCAGAGTCAAGATCCGCGGCAACAAGCTGTGCCTCGCCATCGTCCGCAACGTCGCCGCTCGCAAGGAGCAGGAGGAACGCCTGCTCGGCATGTCCAACCAGGACGCGCTCACGGGGCTGCTCAACCGGCGCGGGTTCTTCACCATGGTCGACGAGGTGGAGCGACGCGCGCGGCGCCTCGGCGCGCAGATCATGCTCACGTACGTCGACGTCGACGGCCTCAAGCGCGTGAACGACGAGCGCGGCCATGCCGCCGGCGACCTGCTCATCGTGGCGGCGGCCAACGTCCTGCGCCAGACGTTCCGCGAGGGCGACGTGGTGGCGCGCCTCGGCGGCGACGAGTTCGTCGCTTTGGCGGTCCTCGGGCGCAAGTCCGACGAGGACCTGGACCAGCGGACGATCACGGCCCGCTTCCGCGCCGCCGTCAAGGCGAAGCGGAGCGAGCTCGGGGACGACTACGACTTCTCGCTGAGCAGTGGCAGCATCGTGACCATGTCGACCGCGCTCGGCGACATCGACGAACTCCTGGCGCGCGCTGACCGGCGCATGTACGAGGCCAAGCGCCTGAGGAAGCACAGCAGGATCGCGTAGCGCTGCGGACCTCGGGGCCTCCGGCTGATGCCCGTATGCATAGTTCTCACCACGTGTGACTCCATCTTGCATGTTTCGCGTCAGCCGGGTATAGTCGCCGCCACGATGAGCAGCGCACCCACCGCCACGTGCCTCTCCCGGACCCGCGTCCCCGCGGGCCCGCGGCGCTGCCTCGCCCTCCGGGCCCGACGTGCACGACGCACGCCGGCCGGCGGGCGCCCTCGTCTGTCCTAGCTCCTCGCGCAGACGCTCCGCTCACTGCCCGCCGCCGGCGCACGCCCGCTCGGCCCGCGTACACCACGACGTGCTTCCGGAGTGCCTGATGACCCCTGCGACCTGCCTGCACGTGAAGACCGCCGACGCCGTCAGCTGCGGCGAGCCCTGCGCCGCCACCGCCGGCATCGTCGGCGGCAGCGGCTACGCCGGCGCCCTGCTCGCCGAGCTGCTGCTGCGACACCCGAGCGTCCGCCTCACGCACGTGAGCTCCGAGGCGCTTGCCGGCGAGCCGCTGCGTCGGCATCTGCCGCGCCTGCGCGCCGGCCTCGACTTCTGCTCGACCGCCGCCGTTCGCGGCGTCGATGTCGCCTTCGTCTGCGCGCCTCACGGCGATGCGGCCCCGGTCGCCAAGCGGCTGCTCGACGACGGCGCGCGGGTCATCGACCTGAGCGCCGACTTCCGCCTGGGCGCGGAGGCCTACGCGGAGTGGTACGGGGAGCACCCGTATCCGGGGATGCTCCCGGGCGTGTACGGGCTCACCGAGCTGCACCGCGAAGCGATCGCCGAGGCGCGCCTCGTGGCCAACCCCGGCTGCTACCCCACGGCCGCGCTTCTGGCGCTGGCGCCGCTCAAGCAGCTCGGACTCGCCGACGTGGTGATCGACGCCAAGTCCGGGGTGAGCGGTGCCGGCAAGACGCCGCGCGGCGCGACACACTTCTGCAGCGTCGACTCCGACCTCGTGGCCTACGGCGTCCAGACTCACCGGCACTACCCGGAGATCGCCGCCGGTATCGCGGGCGAGGCGCCGGGTGCGAGCGCCTTCGGCGCGGCGCCCGGCTCGGCCACCGTCTCGCCGTCGCTCACCTTCGTGCCCCATCTGGTGCCGCTGCAGCGCGGCATCAGCGAGACCATCTACGTGCGCCCGGGCACGCTCCCTCTGCCGAGCGCCGCGCGCCTGCGGTCCCTGTACGAGGAGTTCTACGCGGAGGAGGCGTTCGTCGAGGTCTGCGACTCGCCGCCGCGCCTCAAGGACGTGGCCGGTACCAACTACTGTTGCCTCTTCCCGCACGTGGATTCGCGCGCCGGGCGCATCGTCCTGATCAGCGTCATCGACAACCTCATGAAGGGCGCCTCGGGGCAGGCCGTGCAGAACATGAACGTCATGCTCGGCCTCCCCGAGCACGAGGGGCTGGTCTGAGATGCTCCCTTCCAGCAGCTTCGTGGCGCTGCCCCTGTGTGCCCGCCCCGCCGACGGCGGCGTGACCCACCCGGCCGGCTTCCTCGCGGCCGGGGTCGCGAGCGGCGTCAAGCGGCGTGGCAAGCTCGACCTCGGCATCGTGGCCTCCGAGGTCCCGTGCGTCTCGGCCGCCACCTTCACGAGCAACGCCGCCGCCGCCGCACCGGTGCGGCTCACGCGCGCGACGAGCGACTGCCGGCACCTGCGCGCCGTGGTCGTGAACGCCGGGAACGCCAACGCCTGCACCGGCAAGCAGGGCCTCGCCGACGCGGCGCGCATGCGGGTGCTGGCGGCCGGCCATGTGCGGGTGCCGGTGGAGCAGGTCGCCGTGGCCTCCACCGGCCTCATCGGCGTGCACCTGCCGATGGAGAAGATCGAGCCGGGGATCGCCGCCGCCGCACGAACCCTCACGCCCGGCGGCGGCGCCAGCTTCGCCGAGGCCATCCGTACCACGGACAAGCACGGCAAGTGGGGTGCGCTGGCCGTGACGCTGCCTGAGGGCCAGGTGCGGCTCGGCTTCGCCGCCAAGGGCTGCGGCATGATCAGCCCCAACATGGCGACGATGCTCTGCTTCGTCACCTGCGACGCCGTGGTGAGCGCCGAGGCCTGGGGCGCGCTCATGCGCCGCGCCGTGGGCGCCTCCTTCAACCGCATCACCGTGGACGGCCAGGAGTCCACGAACGACATGGTCCTCGGCTTCTGCAACGGCGCTTCCGGGGTGGCGCCCGGGGCCGAGGGACTGGCGTCGCTCGCCGAGGCGCTCGACGCGGCCCTTCTCGCCCTCGCCGTGTCGATCGTCGCCGACGGCGAGGGCTCGAGTCGCGCGATGAAGCTCACGGTCACCGGGGCGCGCGACGGCGGCGAAGCGGAGGCCGTCGCGCGCGCCGTCGCCAACTCGCCGCTCGTCAAGACCGCCTTCTACGGCTCCGACGCCAACTGGGGCCGCATCATGCAGGCCATCGGCCAGGCCCTCGGCCGCGATGGCCACCGGGCGCTGCCGGCGCGCATCGCCTACGAGGACGTGGTGATCGTCGACCAGGGTCAGCCGGCATCGCTGGACCCGGCCCAGCAGGGCCGGCTGGCCGCAGTGATGAGCCAGCCCGAGATCGCCCTGACTGTGGCCCTCAACGGCCCCGGGGCGGAGGCGACGGTGTTCTTCAGCGACCTGACGCACGACTACGTGACCCTCAATGCGGAGTACTCGACATGACCGTTCGCCATCAGAAGACCGTGAGGACCCTGCTCGAGGCGATGCCGTACATCCGCCGCTTCTGGGGCTCGACGGTAGTGCTCAAGTACGGCGGCGCGGCGATGACCTCGGCGCGCCTGCAGGAGCAGTTCGCCGAGGACGTCGTCCTTCTGCGCCTCGTGGGCATGAAGCCCGTCGTGGTGCACGGCGGCGGCCCGGAGATCAGCCGGCAGATGCAGCGCCTCGGCATGGAGCCCACCTTCGTCGACGGCCATCGGGTGACCGACAGCGCCACCATGGAGGTCGCCAAGATGGTGCTCGTCGGGAAGGTCAACAAGGACATCGTCGGGCTCGTCAGCAGGCACGGGGGGACGGCCGTCGGCATCTCCGGGGAGGACGGCCGTCTGCTCACCGTGACGCCCAAACAGCACCAGGACGCGGCCGGCAAAGACGTCGACCTCGGCTTAGTCGGCGAGGTCAGCGCCGTCAACGTCGACGTGCTCGACCTGCTCGCCGAGGCCAACATCCCGGTAGTCGCGAGCGTCGGCGCCGACGCCGGCGGCCAGGCCTACAACGTCAACGCGGACGCCGTGGCCGGCGAACTGGCCGCGGCCCTCGGCGCCGAGAAGATCATCTTCCTGACCGATGTCGAGGGCATCTACGAGGACCAGGGCGGCGACGTCGCGCCGGTCTCGGAGTGCGACGTCAATTACGTCGGCGCGCTGGTAGCCTCCGGACGGGTGAGCGGCGGCATGCTGCCCAAGGTGGCGGCGGTGCGGCGCGCGCTGGAGGCCGGCGTGGGCAGTGCTCACATCATCGACGGCCGCGTGGAGCACGCGGTGCTGCTCGAGATCCTCACCGACGCCGGCTGCGGCACCAAGGTGACGGCGTGAGCGCGCCGCCGTTCGCCCTGCGGGCCGACCCTCGCGTTTGCATATTCCGCGCACCGCTGGTGTATTCTATGCAGCATCCGGCCGAGGCCGCCGTATCGGACGGCCGCGCCGTGGGGCCGGCCGCAACGAGGGGAGACGCGAAACGCATGAGCCAACGTGTGCCGATGGGCAAGACGGAGCGCCAGCGCCTCATCCAGAGCGTGGTCCAGCAGCGCGAGGTGGCGACGCAGCGCGAGCTCGTGAGCGCCTTGAGCGCTCTCGGCTGCGAGGTCACCCAGGCCACCGTCTCGCGCGACATCCGCGAGCTCGACCTGCAGAAGGTGCGCACGCACCTGGGGCGCGCGAAGTACGTGCTCAGCTCCCGCGAGCGGCCCAAGGACCCCGAGCAGGCGGCGCGGCACGTGCTGCGCGACTTCGCGCGCTCGACCTCCGTGTCGCAGCAGCTCCTCGTCGTGCGCTGCGAGATCGGCACCGCCTCCACGGTCGCCCGCCAGATAGACAACCTCAACCACACCGACGTGGTCGGCACGCTCGCCGGCGACGACACCTTCCTCGTGATCCTCGAGACGGCCGACAAAGCGCGCGAGATGAAGAGCTACGTCGATCGTCTCCGAGAGGCCTAGCGCGCAGGCAGCCTCTCGCGCGCACGCCATCTTGCCCGGACGCGCCGGCGGGCGGCTTCGCCGGCGCCGGCGCCGGGCCTCCGCGCTCCACACACCCGCGGGGCGACGCTCGTCTTCAGTCCCCTGACCCAAGGAGAAGCACATCGTGAGCAGCGACAACGGCAAGGTGGTCCTGGCCTATTCCGGCGGGCTTGACACGTCCGCCCTCATCCCCTGGCTCAAGGAGAAGCACGGCTACGACGTGGTCGCCTGCCTCGTCGACATCGGCCGCGTCAAGGACGTCCCGGGCATCGTCGCGCGCGCCGAGGCCGCCGGCGCGGTCGCCGCCGTCGCCGTCGACGCCAAGCAGGAGTTCGCGGAGCACCACTGCCTGCCTGCCCTCATGGCCAACGCTCTCTACGAGGACAAGTACCCGCTCTCCACCGCCATCGGCCGCCCGTTGATCGCCAAGAAGCTCGTGCAGACGGCCCACGAGCACGGCGCCAGGGCGGTGGCCCACGGATGTACGGGCAAGGGCAACGACCAGGTGCGCATCGACATCGGCGTGCGCAGTCAGGACCCGGGCCTCACGATCGTCGCGCCGGCGCGCGGCGCCGACTGGCCGAGCCGCGAGGAGCTCCTCGACTACGTGGCCGCCCGCGACATCCCCGTGAACCTCACCAAGAAGAGCCCGTACTCGATCGATGAGAACCTCTGGGGGCGCAGCAACGAGTGCGGCGTGCTCGAAGACCCCTGGGCCGCGCCGCCTGAGGACGCCTTCCAGTTCGTGGTCGCCGTCGCCGACGCGCCCGACGAGGCGCAGCACGTGGTCGTGAGCTTCGAGCAGGGCAGGCCGGTGGCGCTCGACGGCGAGGCGATGGGGCTCGTGGAGCTCATCGAGGCCATCGACGCGATCGGCAACAGGCACGGCTTCGGGCGCGTCGACATGATCGAGAACCGGCTGGTGGGCATCAAGAGCCGCGAGGTCTACGAGGTCGCCGGCTCGCTGGCGCTCATCACCGCGCATCGCGAGCTCGAGGACCTCGTGCTCACGCGCGACCTGCTGCACTTCAAGCGCACCATCGAGAGCAAGCTCTCGGACATGATCTACGAGGGGCAGTGGTTCGACCCGCTCACCGAGGCCTGCAAGGCGTTCCTCTTCCAGAGCCAGGAGCGGGTCACCGGCGACGTGCGCCTCAGGTTCCACAAGGGCGGCTGCGTCGCCGACGGCCGGCGCAGCGACTTCTCGCTCTACAGCTACAAGCTCGCCACCTACAGCACCGAGGACGAGTTCTCGCACGAGGCGGCGGCCGGCTTCATCCAGCTGTGGGGACTGCCCATCGAGGTGTGGGCGCGGGTCGGCAAGGAGCACCACATGATGAAGGAACTCGAGGACTAGCCGGCGGCCGGCCCGGATACCATGCAGACGATGACGACCACCGGCGGAAGCAGATGACGGTCGCGCGCTCGGGCCGTTTCTCCGGCGAGCGCGCCCCCTCGTTCGTGGCGCTCAACAGCTCGCTGGCGCTCGACTGGCGCCTCTGGCCCGAGGACATCGAGGGTTCCGAGGCGCACGCCCGGGCCCTGCGGGCCGCCGGCGTGCTCAGCGCCGCCGAGCTCGCGGCCATCGAGGTCGGCCTCGCCGCGGTGGGCCGCGAGATCGAGGCCGGGGAGTTCGTGCCCGCCGATGCCGACGAGGACGTGCACATGGCGGTCGAGCGCCGGCTCACGGAGCTCACCGGCGAGCCCGGCGCCAAGCTCCACACCGGGCGCAGCCGCAACGACCAGGTGGTCACCGACGTGCGCCTGCACCTGCGCCGCGTCGTGGAACGCCAGGACGCGGCGCTCGCCGCCCTCCAGGCCGTGCTCGTCGACCGTGCCGGCGCGCACGTCGACACCGTGGTACCGGCCTACACGCACCTGCAGCGCGCGCAGGTGACCTCGCTGGCGCAACACCTGCTCGCCTACTTCTGGATGCTCGAGCGCGACCGCGGGCGGCTGGCCGCAGCGCGCGAGGCGTGCCTCGAGCTGCCGCTCGGCGCCGGGGCGGCGGTCGGGGTCGACTACGCACTGGACAGGCGCCGCATCGCCGAGGAACTCGGCTTCGCGCGCGTGGCCGAGAACTCGCTCGACGCCGTCGCCAGCCGGGACTTCGCGCTCGACTACCTGGCCGCCGCGGCGCAGCTCGGTGGCCACCTCAGCCGCCTCGGCGGCGAGCTCGTGCTGTGGGCGAGCAGCGAGTTCGGCTTCGTGCGGCTCCCCGACGCCTACAGCGGCGGCTCGAGCATCATGCCGCAGAAGAAGAACCCGGACGCGGCGGAGCTCATGCGGGCGGCTGCCCCGCGGCTGGCCGCCGACCTCGCCGGCCTGCTCGGCGTGCTCCACGGCCTCCCTCTCGCCTACAACACCGATCTGCGCGAGGACAAGCGCTACCTGTTCGATGCTGCCGACTGCCTGGACCTGCTGCTCCCCGTGGTCCACGGCCTGCTCGGCGAGATCACCTTCGACGAGGCGCGCATGGCGGCCGCCTGCGACCCGTTCCTGGCGGCCACCGACGTGGCCGACTACCTCGTCGCCAGGGGCGTGCCGTTCCGCGAGGCCCATCAGCTCACCGGCGCCCTCGTGCGGCGCTGCCTGGACTCGGGCGTGAGCCTCGCTGAGGTCGACCTCGCCGACCTGCGCGCCCTGTCGCCGGCCTTCGCCGCGGACTACTTCGAGCTGCACGAGCCCTCGGCGCAGCTGGCGCGCAAGGCCTCCGGCGGCGGCTCGGCGCCGCGGCGCGTGCGCGAACAGCTCGAGCACGCCCGCGCGGCGCTCGCCGCCCACCCCTGCTGCTGAGATGCGCACGCCGCGCCCCGCCGACGACACGCGTGGCGCGCGGCCCTGCGCGCCCGCGGAAGGTGCGCCGGGCCCGTTGCCCAAGGGCGTACGCGGGCCGGGAGTCGCCGGGCCGCCGGCGCTCGAGCAGGCCTTCTTCGCCCGCTCCGCCCTCGAGGTCGCGCGCGACCTCATCGGCTGCACCTTCCTGTTCGCGGGCGTCGGCGGGCGCATCGTCGAGACGGAGGCCTATCGTCAGGACGACCCGTGCTGCCACGGCTACCGCAGCAAGACGCCGCGCAACGCCGTGCTCTTCGGGCCGCCCGGCCACCTGTACGTCTACTTCACCTACGGCATGCACTTCTGCGGCAACGTCGCCTGCGAGGCCGAGGGCGTGGCCGCCGGCGTGCTGCTGCGGGCGCTCGAGCCCGAGCGCGGCCTCGAGCACATGATCGCGCGCCGCGGGGTCGACGAACCCCGCCTGCTGTGCTCCGGCCCGGCGCGGCTCGCCCAGGCGCTCGGCATCGCCCGCGAGCAGAACGGCCTGCCCGTCTGGCTCCCGCCGCTGGCGATCCTCGCGCGCCCCGCCGGTCTGCCTGCCCCGCGCGTCCTGACCACGGCGCGCATCGGCGTCGGCGGCGGCGACGAGAAGCCCTGGCGCTTCGTCGACGCCGGCAGCCGCTTCCTCTCGCGCCCGCTGCCGCGCGCCGCCCGCGCCTGAGCGCCCGCCGTAATCGCGGCGCTGCGGCGACGTGGTGCCCTTCCGGCAGTCTGGGTAAGAATAGGAGCGCTCACTCAGTCGTCATGCCGGGCGGCGCCGTGCCCCAGGGCCCGGCGCCGCCCGCAGAAGAAAGGACCGCCGTGAAGCTCCGTGAGATCTACGAGACCGCCGTGCGCATGGGCATCGAGGCCGACCCCCGCGGCAACGAGGGCGTCGACGAGTTCCTGGCGCGTCAACAGCGCCGGTACGAGTCGCTCCCCGCCCACCTCAAGGGCCTGGTCGACCCGGAAGAGCTCGTCAACCCGTACAGCGACACGCGCATCTACGTCGGCGATCCTGAGAGCGAGGTCAGCACGCTCATCGGCGGCATCGACATGAACACCGGGGAGGTGCTGCTCGCCGATCGCCTGCGCGAGAAGGGCACGCCCATCGACGCGATCTACACGCACCACCCCGAGGGCTGGGGCCTCACCAAGCTCGACAGCGTCATGGAGGTGCAGGCGGACATCTGGGCCACCGCCGGCGTCCCGATCCAGGCGGGCGAGAAGTTCATCATGGAGCGCATGGACGAGGTGCGACGCCGCCTCATGCCCCTGAACTATGACCAGGCCATCGACGCGGCGCGCCTGCTCGGCGTGCCGTTCTTCTCGGCGCACACGCCCACCGACAACCTCGTCGTCGACTACCTGAACCGGTTCTTCGCGAAGCGCAAGCTCAGCGTCATCGAGGACGTCCAGAAGGCGCTTCTGGACATCCCCGAGTACCGCATCGCCGCGCAGAAGGGCGCCGGCCCGTACATCGGCAAGAGCAGCCCCTCGGCGCGCGCCGGGAAGATCCTCGTCGACATGACCGGCGGCACCGAGGGTCCCAAGAAGATGATCGAGTCGCTGGCCGACGCTGGGGTCGGCACGATCGTGCAGATGCACATGGGCCAGGAGCTGCGCGACGAGGCCGAGAAGCACAACATCCACGTGATCATCGCGGGGCACATGAGCAGCGACTCGCTGGGCATCAACATCTTCCTCGACGAGCTCGAGCGGCAGGGCGTCCAGACGATCGCCACCAGCGGGCTCATCCGCGTGCATCGCGACAAGCGCGGCAAGGTGGTCAGGGAGGAGCCGGGAGCGCTCCCGGCGCTCTGAGCCGGTGGTCTCCCGGCCGCCCAACGGCCGCGCGCCGCGCGCCGGGACCTGAGCCCAGGCGATGAGCCGGCGGGCGCGCATCGAGCTGCTGGCGCCGGCGGGCGAGCCGCGCGCCCTGCGCGCGGCCCTGGCGGCCGGCGCCGACGCCGTCTACTTCGGCCTCGAGCGCTGGAGCGCGCGCGCCTTCGCCGGCAACTTCACCGGCGAGCTCGTGGTGGACGCCGTCGACCTCGCCCATCTCTACGGCGCGCGCGCCTACCTCGCGCTCAACACGCTGCTCAAGGACGACGAGCTCGAGCCGGCGCTCGCGGCGCTCGAGGCGCCGTACCGCGCCGGCCTCGACGCGCTCATCGTCGCCGATCTCGGGTTCGCGGCGGCCGTGCGCGAGGAGTATCCGGGGCTGGCGCTCCACGCCAGCACCCAGATGAACGCGCACTCGTCGGCGCAGCTCGCGGCGCTCGCCCGGCTGGGGTTCGTGCGCGCCGTGCTTGCCCGCGAGCTGAGCCTCGCCGAGATCGGCGCTCTGGAGGCGCACGGCCTCGAGCTCGAGGCGTTCGTGCACGGCGCCCTCTGCTACGGGTACTCCGGCGACTGCCTGCTGTCCAGCATGGTCGGCGGCCGCAGCGGCAACCGCGGGCGCTGCAGCCAGTCTTGCCGTCTGCGCTACTCCCTGAGCCGGGTAAGCAGCGGGGCGGTCTCCGGCACCGGGCCGGAGCCGGAGCCTGGACCGTCGCGCGTGATGTCCACCTCGGACCTCGCCGCCATCGGCGCTTTGCCGCGACTGCTCGCCGCCGGCGTGTCGTCGTTCAAGATCGAAGGGCGCATGAAGGACCCGGCCTACGTCGGCGTCACGACGGCGGTGTACCGGGATGCGCTCGACGCGGCGCTCGAGGACCCCGACGGGTACGCGGTACGGCCGGAGTGGATGGAGCACCTCGAGCAGAGCTTCTCGCGCAGCTTCACCACGGCGCACCTCGACGGCCGTCACCACGAGGTGCGCAGCGGCGGGCGCGGCGGGCACCGCGGCGTGCTCGTCGGCAGGGTCGCGCGCGTCGACGAGCAGCGCGGCGAGGTCGTGGTGCGCCTGCGCCAGCCGGTCGCCGCCGGCGACCTCGTGTACCTCTACACGCCTTGGGGACAGAGCGAGCCGCAGCGCGTCCCGCAGGGCGCCGATGCGGAGCTCACGCTGCGCGTGCGCGAGCGCGTGGCGGTCAAGGATCGCCTCTTCCGGCTGGCCGCGGCGGAGGCCGGGGAGCTGGCGCGCGACCTCGTCGCGGGCCGGGCCGCCCGCCGGCCGCTCATGCTGCGCATGTGCCTCGTGGGCGAGGTGGGCAAGCCGGCGGCGCTCGCCGTGGAGGCCGAGGACGAGGCACTCACGGTCACGGTGACGACGTCAGGGCCGCTCGTGCCGGCGCGCACGGCCGCGCTGACGCCCGCCAAGGCGCTTGACGCGCTCGCGTCGCTCGGGGGCACGCCGTACCGCCTGGCCGGTCTCGACTATGCCGTCGCCGACGGGCTGTTCCTGGCCGTCGGCGATCTCAAGGACCTGCGCCGGCGGGCCGTGGCGGCGCTCGAGGAGCACCGCCTGGCCGCCCGCCGGCGCGAAGCCGGGCGGGCGCAGGCCTGGCGCGCGCCACCGGCGGCGCCCCGAGCGCGCCGCGCGCCCGCGGCCGCGAAGGTCGTGCTCGTCCTGCGCCCGGGAGAGCGCCCGCTGCCGGCGCGGGACGTTGACGTCCTCTGCCTGGACCTTTCGACCACCGACGCGCCGGCCCAGATCTCCGCCGCCGCGGCCGGGCTGCGCGCGGCCGGGCTGCCGCTGCGCGCGCGTCTCCCCGAGATCCTCTTCGACGCGGACGCGCCGTGGCTGGGGAGCGTGCTCGCCGAGACGTGGGACGCGGTCTACGTGCGCCAGCTGGGCATCCTCGCTGCCGTCGCGGCGCACTGCCCGGTCGTTCTCGAGTACCCGCTGCAGGGGCTGAACGCTCTCGCCGCCGGGATCGCTGCCGGCCTCGCCGGCCGGCCGCCGGCGGCTGTGGTGGCCTCGCCTGAAGCCGCCCTCGCCGAGATCGCCGGCCTCGCGGCGTCCCTGGCGGCTGAGTCGGGGCGCTCTGCGGCCGTCGAAGCACTCGCCTTCGGCCGCCAGCAACTGCTCCACGCGCGCGACCAGCTGGGCCGGGCGGAGGGGCTCCTCGCGGCCCCCGGCCCCTTCGAGCACGTCGGTCTGCTCCTCGAGGACGCCAAGGGCTACGCCTTTCCCGCCGACGTCGGGGCGACCGGTACGCGGCTGTACAACGCGCGCGTCACCAATCTCGCGCCGAACCTCGAGGAGCTCCGCGCGGCCGGCGTGACGGTTCTGCTGGTCGTGCAGGCCGACATGGACGAGCGCGAGCGCGCCGCGTTCGCGGCCGGCGGCCTCGCGGCGCTCGCGCCGCTGGCGTCGCGCGAGCGCAGCACCAGCGGCCACGTCTTCCGCGGCGTCGCCTGAGCCGCCGCTCGGACCACGGTCCTCTCCGCGCCCGTGGCCCGTCCCGCGCAGGCGCTCGCGCGAGGCTTGCGGCGCACGCCCTGTGGTATCATCCGCGGCGGCCGCGACGACCGCGGCCGGACGGCTCGGCAGCCGGCCCGCCGTCCGATCAGCCCCGGAGGCCGAGCCTCGTGACCGACCGCCGCCTCATCGACGACCTCATGATCGGCGCCGTCGACGTGCTCCCCGAGGGAGCACTCGAGGCCAAACTGGACCTCGCCGAGCGCGAGGCCCGTCCGCTGCGCGTCAAGCTCGGCGTCGACCCCACCGCTCCGGACATCCATCTCGGGCACACCGTCGTCCTCAACAAGCTCCGCCAGTTCCAGGACGCCGGCCACGTCGCGGTGCTCATCATCGGCGACTACACGGCGCGCATCGGCGACCCGTCGGGCCGCAGCAAGACGCGCCCCCGGCTCGACGGCGCCGTGATCGACGCCAACGCCCAGACCTACAAGGACCAGGCCTTCCTCATCCTCGATCAGGACCCCGCGAAGCTCGAGATGCCGTACAACGGGCAATGGCTTGCGCCGCTCACCATGGAGCAGCTGTTCGAGCTCACGTCCACGACCACCGTGGCGCGGATCCTCGAGCGCGACGACTTCGCCAGGCGCTGGGCCGCGCACCAGCCGATCAGCGTGCTCGAGATGCTGTACCCGTTCGCGCAGGGCTACGACTCGGTCGCCGTGCAGGCCGACATCGAGCTCGGCGGCACCGACCAGGTCTTCAACCTCTTCATGGGCCGCGACCTGCAGTCGTACTTCGGCCAGGAGCCGCAGGCGATCATGACCATGGACATCCTGCCCGGCACAGACGGCTCTGAGCGCATGAGCAAGAGCCTCGGCAACTACATCGGGGTGACCGAAGACCCGCGCGACGTGTACGGCAAGGTGATGAGCATCCCCGACGACACGATGCTCACGTACTACCGTCTGCTGACCCGGCACCACGCGGACGAGCTGGCGCGCATCGAGCAGGACTACGAGAGCGGCGCCGTGAACCCGCGTGACCTCAAGGCGCGCCTCGCGCGCGAGGTCATCACGCGGCTGCGCGGCGCCGAGGCCGCCGCCGCGGCGGAAGACCACTTCGACAAGGTGTTCCGCCGCCATGAGGCGGCCGACGACCTGCGCGTGCTGGCGTTGGAGCCGGGCGACCTCGAAAACGGCGATGTCTACCTGCCCAAGGTCATGGAGCGCTGGTTCGCGATCTCGCGCTCGGAGGCGCGCCGGCGCATCGAGCAAGGCGGCGTCAGCCTCGACGGCGAGCCTCTCACCGCGCCCAGCGTGCCGGCGGCGCGGCTCGCCGGCCGCCGCATCCGCGCCGGCAAGTCGGCCGGCATGCAAGGCCGCATCTCCTCCTGACCAGCCTCGCCGGCAGGCCCGCCCCTGGGCCGGAGGCGCGTGATGCTAGACTCTGGGACCACAGCGCCGTTCACAGGAAGTAGGACGCTCATCAACGCCGAACGCCTCATGCTGCGACTCGTCAACGGAGGCGGCCGCGACCTGGACCTGTTCCAGGCGGCCATCGACGACCGGGAGCTGCCCGAGTACGGGCCCCCGAGCTGGTGGCTCGACCGCGCCAGCCTCCTCTACACCGTCTTCATCGGCCTGCAGCGCCGCGCCGCGCGGCGGCCTTCGTCCCCGGCCCGCAGGGCCGTGTTCTACGAGAGCAGCGCGGCCAGTGAGGAGGTGCGCCACTCGCGCCGCTGCTTCGCCCGGCAGCACTTCGGGGAGGAGGTCGACTTCCTCCTCAAGCACACGGTCAAGGGAGAGGGCGGCCCCCGGGAGATGACGCGCCGGGAGCGTAGGATGGCGCGGGCCTGGCGGCGGCGCGCCCGCCTCTCGGCGCTGGCCGCCCTCGCCGACCGGCAGCGGCGGTACCGCTGGTGGGGCCACGTCTTCGCCACCATCAACTCGTTCGCCCAGGCGGCGGACCAGACCGACACGGTGTACGTCACGCGGCCCTGGGACCGGCGCAGCTACGTGATCGCCACGTTCCTGCAGCGCCACACCCAGGCGCAGGTGCGGCTGGTCTTCCAGAGCATGCCCCTGTACGGCAACCAGCGCCGCCTGCACGTGCCGGTCACCGCCGTCCTCACGTCGAAGGTCAACGTCCCCGAGGCCCGGTACTTCCAGGCGGCCGGCGAGTTCAAGGCGGGCGAGATCGTCTACCGCTCCCAGGAGTACGTCGACGAGCGCGCCGCCCTCGAGCCGTCGCCTCCGGTTTACGACATCGGTTTCTTCGCCTCCGGAGACTGGGCGCGCGTCGAAGGCCGCTACTGGGCGCGCGATATCGGCGAGGTCCGCGCCGGCCTCCACCGTGGCAACCCCTACGAGGTCTGCGCCGAGGAGGTCCTCGGCTGGCTCGTCACGTACGCGAGGTCGCGGCGCCGCACGCTGCGCATCTACATGCATCCCTACGAACGCACGCTGCTCCACGAGCACGGCATCGAACCGCCGTATCGCGCCCTCGCCGACGGGGAGCTGGTGACGATCGACGACCGGCCCGGCAACTCGCGCGGCAGCCACTACGAGCCCGACGTCGCCGTGGCGCTGCGCTCCAGCACGATCTGGGAACGCATCGACCTGGGGCTCGAGCGCTCCTTCATGTACGTGTTCGCCGACCCCACGCTGGGCAACCTGCTGCCCGAGGCCGTCGGCGAGTATCAGGACAACCTGTTCCGCTCCGCGGACGAGCTGTATGCGAGGCTGGACGCCTGTCTCGTCGGGCCGGAGCGCCCGGCAGGTGCCGCGCGGGAGCCGGTCGCGTGAGTGCGCCGCCGCGGACGCTGCTCGCCGTCATCCCGGCACGCGGAGGCTCCAGGCGCGTGCCGGGCAAGAACATCCGCGCGCTGCGCGGGCGGCCGCTCATCGCCTTCACGGTGGCGGCCGCCGTAGACAGCGGGCTCTTCGAGGCAGTCGTGGTCAGCACGGACAGCGAGGAGATCGCCGCGGCGGCGCGGGCCGCCGGCGCCGACGTCCCCTTCGTGCGCGGCGCCGACCTCGCCGACGATCTCACGCCGGTGTCCGCCGTGACCATCGACGCGCTGCGGCGGCTGGATCCCGATGGGCGCCGATACGCCTCTGTGGCCCAGCTCATGCCCAACTGCCCGCTGCGCACGGCGCAGGACGTGCGCGACAGCCACGAGCAGTTCGACGCCTCCGGCGCGCCGGCGCAGATCTCCGTGTGCCGCTACGGGTGGTTCAACCCCTGGTGGGCCATGACGCTCGACGCCCTCGGCACTATGACCCCGGTGTTCGCCGAGCGCGTCGCCGACCGAAGCCAGGATCAGCCGGAGCTGTTCTGCCCAAGCGGCGCGATCTGGTGGGCGCGGGCCGTCGCCTTGCGCGAGGCCGGCACCTTCCACATGCCCGGACGCACGGGCTGGGTCATGCCGTGGGAGCGGGCTCTCGACATCGACACCGAGGACGACTGGCGGATGGTCGAGGCCGCGCTGACGAGGACGTCGTCCCGGTGACACCCACGCCGCGGCACGACACGGCGGTGTGCGCGACGGTCCATGCCGGCGTCCTGCCGTTCCTGGAGCCGTGGCTGGCTTCGCTGCGCACCCAGACCGACCAGGCCTTCGACCTCTGCGTAGCGGTCGACGGGGTCGCGCCCACGGACCTGCCTGACCTGCCGGACGAGGGGCGCCTCGTGCACGTCGTGCGGCCGGCCGCCGGCAGCACGCCGGTCGAGGTGCGCAACGCGCTCTTCGGCGAGGCCACGGCGGCGTGGGAGCTGATCGTCGCCGTCGACGCCGACGACGTCCTCGGGCCGCGCCGTGTCGGGGCGGCCAAGGACCCCGGCGACGACCTCTGCGCCTGCGTCCTCGAGCTCGTCGACCGTGACGGCGCGGCCCTCGGCCGCCGCTTCTGTGAGGTCGGCGACGACACGCCCGAGGGTCTCGGCCGGCTCCTGCCGCGCGCCAACGTGTTCGGCTTGTCCAACACCGTCTGGCGGGCCGGCCTCCTGCGCGAGTGCCTGCCGGTGCCGGCTGGCGTCCTGGCCGCGGACTGGTACCTGGCCACCGCGGCGTGGCTGCGCGGCGCCGCGCTGCGGCTCGACCGCCGGCCACTCATGTCCTACCGCCAGTACGGGGCCAACATCGCGCGGGTGGTGCCGCCGTTCGCGCCCGCGGTCGTGCGCGCGGCCACCGCCGTCGTCCTCGCCCACCAGTGCGCCGTCGCCGGGCGGCTCGCCGCCGGCGCAGGGGGCGAGGCCGCGGCCCTGGCGGCGGCGCGGCGCGCGACGGAACGGTTCGCGGCCGCCGTGGTGGCCGACGAGGAGGCGCTCGCGGCGTACTGCGCCGCTCTCGATCGATTGCCGCCGCCTCAAGCTTGGTGGACAATCGTGGCTGACCCGGCACTGGAGGACATGTGGAGCACGTGACGCTGGCGAACGGGCGCGAGCTGGGGGAGGGGCGGCCGCCGTACCTGATCGCCGAGATCGGCGCCAACCACAACGGCGACATGGACCTCTGCCGCCGCCTCGTCGACGCGGCCAAGGCGGCGGGGGCGGACGCGGCCAAGTTCCAGTCCTGGACACCCTCCTCGCTCATCTCCGCGGCGGAGTACGCGCGCCACACGAGCTACGCCGACAGCAAGCGGCACTTCGGTTCTCTCAAGGACATGGTGGAGCGCTACCGGCTCACGGCGGCCCAGCACCGCGAGGTCGCCGACTACTGCGCCGCGGTGGGCATCGACTTCCTGTCCACCCCGTTCAGCCCCGCCGAGGTCGACCTCCTCGTGTCCCTCGGCGTCCCCGCCCTCAAGATCGCCTCCATGGACGTGAACCACCACGAGCTGCTGCGCTACGCCGCGGCCACCGGCGTCCCGGTCGTCCTTTCCACGGGTATGGCCTCCACCCGGGAGATCGCGGCGGCGGTCGAGGTGCTGCGTGCGGCGGGCTGTGCTCAGCTCGTCCTCCTGCACTGCGTGTCCATCTACCCGCCGGACCCGGCCACCATCAACCTGCGTAACATCACCGGGCTCCGCCGCGCCTTCGACTGCCCCGTGGGCTTCAGCGACCACACCCTGGGGACCGCCGTGCCGCTGGCTGCCGTCGCCCTCGGCGCCTGCGCGCTCGAGAAGCACTTCACGCTCGATACCGGGATGGAAGGCTGGGATCACGCGATCTCCGCCGACCCGGAGGAACTCGCGGCCATCGTCCGGGGTTGCCGCGCCGTGTGGGAGGCCCTCGGCTCCGAGGCCCGGACCGTCTCGCTGGCCGAGCTGGAGAAGCGCCGCCAGTTCCGTCGCCGCCTCGTGCTCGCGCGCGCGGTGGCGCGCGGCGCTCGCCTCGCCGCCGGCGACCTGGACTTCAAGAGGCCCGGCACCGGGATCGACCCCGATGAGCTCCGCTACGTCGTCGGCCGGCGTGCCGCGCGCGACCTGGCGGCGGATGAGGAGCTCGAATGGTCCGATCTCGAATGAGCGTCGGCGCGAGCGCCAGCGACATCATCGTCGTCGGGACGGGCGGCATCGGCCGCGAGGTCGCCGTGCTCATCGAGGCCGTCAATCGCGCCGCCGCCGCGCCGCCTTGGCGCCTCCTGGGCTACGCCGACGCCGACCCCCGGCGGGCCGGCGAGCGCCTCGGCGCGCACGAGGTCCTCGGCGGCGACGACTACGTCCTGGGCATCGGCCGCGAGGTCGCCGTCGTCGTGGCGATCGGCTGGCCCGGCCTTCTGGCCGCCGCCCACCGGCGCTACGACGACGCCGCGCACGTCACGCGGCCGTCGCTGCGTCACCCGACGGCCGTCCTCGACGGCGACGTGCGGCTCGGACCCGGCGTCGTCGTGGCCGCCGGCGCCGTGCTGACCACCGACATCGCCGTCGGCGCCCACAGCATCCTCAACCTGCAGGTCACCGTCGGCCACGACGCCGTCATCGGCGAGGACTGCGTGCTCGGCCCGGGCGTGCACGTGAGCGGCGGAGTCAATATCGGCGACCGCTGCCTGCTGGGCTCGGGAGCGGTGATCCTGCAGGGCGTGACGATCGGCGCCGACGCGGTCGTGGGCGCCGGAGCCGTCGTCACCCGGGACGTCGCGGCCGGCGCCACGGTGACGGGCGTGCCGGCTCGGCCGCGCCCGTGAACACGGTCCGCCCGGGAGTCGCGCGATGCAGCTGAGCGGGAGCGAACACGCGGAACGGCTCGCCAAGGTCGTGGTGCCGGCGGACACGCCCGTCCAGGTCGCCATCCAGCGACTCGACAGCGCCGGCCTCGGCGTCCTGCTGCTGGTGCAGGCGGACGGCTCGCTCGCCGGCGTGCTCACCGACGGTGACCTGCGGCGCGCCATCCTGCACGGGCGCAAGCTCAGCGGGCCGAGCCTCGACATCGCCACGTGCGACCCGCTCGTCGCGCCCGCCGACATCGCTCCGCCGGATGCCCTGCACCTCATGGACACGGCGCGGGCGTTCCTCATCAACCAGCTGCCGCTGGTGGACGTCGGCCGCCGTCCCGTCGGCCTGATCCTGCGCAGCGACATGGTCGCCGCCGACGACCTCGGCCTCTCGGCCGTCGTCATGGCCGGCGGCTTCGGTACCCGTCTTCATCCGCTCACCGCCGAGACCCCCAAGCCCATGCTTCCCGTCGGCGGCCGGCCGCTCATGGAACACGTCATCGAGCAGCTCAAGCAGGCCGGCATCCGCGAGGTGAGCATCACGACGCACTTCCAGTCGGAGAAGATCCACGAGCACTTCCGCGACGGCGAGGACTTCGGCGTGCGCATCGACTATCTGAGCGAGGACCGTCCGCTGGGCACGGCCGGGTCGCTCAGCGCGCTGCCCCGGCCGGACGGGCCCATCCTCGTCGTCAACGGTGACATCCTGACGCGCGTCGACTACCGGTCCATGCATCGCTTCCACCAGCGCGAGCACGCCGCCTTCACCGTGGGCGTGCGGCGCTACGAGCTCGAGGTGCCCTATGGCATCATCGAGGCGGAGGGCGCCGCGGTGCGCTCGATCGTCGAGAAGCCGCGCCTCGAGTTCCTCGTCAACGCGGCCGTCTACCTCATCGAGCCGCACATCCTCGAGCTCATCCCGAAGGACGAACGCACGGACATGAACGACCTCATCACCCGCGCCCTCGCCGGCGGCGAGAAGGTGGTGAGCTTCCCCATCGTGGAGTACTGGCTCGACATCGGGCAGCCTGGGGACTACGCCAAGGCCCAGGAAGACGCGGAGAGAGGCAGGATATGACCGACGCATGGCAAGGCAGGCGGGTGCTGGTGACCGGCGCCGCGGGGTTCATCGGCAGTCACCTGGCGGAGCGCCTGGTCGAGGAGGGGGCCCGCGTGCGCGCCTTCGTCCACTACAACTCGATGGGGTCTGCCGGGTGGCTGGACGCCTCGCCGCTCGCCGCCGATATGGAGATCATGAGCGGCGACGTCGTCGACCGCGACAGCGTGCTGCGGGCGACGCGGGACACCGACGTGGTGTTCCACCTCGCCTCCCTCATCGCCATCCCGTACTCCTACGTCGCCCCGGACTCGTACGCGCGCGTCAACGTCGGCGGCGCGGTCAACGTGCTGCAGGCGGCCCGCCACTACGACGTCGCGCGCGTCGTGCACACGTCCACGAGTGAGGTGTACGGCACGGCGCGCGTCTGCCCGATCGACGAAGAGCATCCGCTCCAGGGCCAGTCGCCCTACTCGGCGAGCAAGATCGGCGCCGACAAGATGGCGGAGGCGTTCCACCTCTCGTTCGCCGTGCCCGTCGTGACCGTGCGCCCCTTCAACACCTACGGTCCGCGGCAGTCGGCGCGCGCCGTCATCCCCACGATCATCACGCAGTGCCTGCACGGCGACGGTGTCGTGCGTCTGGGCAATACGTCCCCGACCCGGGATCTGAACTTCGTCGCCGACACCGTGAGCGGGTTCGTCCTCGCCGGCGAGCGGGAGGCGGCCGTGGGGTGCACCGTGAACCTCGGCAGCGGACGCGAGACGAGCGTCGTCGACCTCGTCGGCCTGATCGCCGGCCTGTGCGGCGTCGAGCCCGCGATCGAGACCGAGGCGCAGCGCGAGCGCGTCGCGGGCAGCGAGGTGGAGCGGCTGCTGGCCGACGCGACCCTCGCCCAGGACCTGCTCGGCTGGCGTCCGCGCTTCACGCTCGAGGACGGGCTGGCGCGCACGGTCGCGTGGTTCCGCGAGAACCTCGGCAGCTACCGGCCCGGCCACTATGTCATCTGACCCCGCGCCGCTCGAGCCCGGGGCGCCGCAGGCAGGCACGATCGGGCTGTCCGAGCCGCTCATCTCCGGGCGCGAGTGGGAGTACGTCAAGGAGTGCCTCGACAGCGGCTGGGTCTCCTCGGCGGGGCCCTTCGTCACGCGCCTCGAGGAGTGGGCACGGGGCTATTTCCCCGCGGCGGGGGCCGTGGCGGTCGCGAGCGGCACGGCGGCCCTGCACGTCGCGCTTCAGCTCGCGGGCGTCAAGGGCGGCGACGAGGTCCTGGTGCCGGCCCTCACGTTCATCGCGCCGGCCTACGCCGTGCGCTACGTCGGCGCCCATCCGGTCTTCCTCGATGCCGACCCCGGGACGTGGCAGCTCGATCCGGCGGGCCTGCGACGTTTCCTCGCCGAGTCGTGCCGGCGTGAGGGCGGCAGGCTGATCGACGCCGGCACGGGCCGACCCGTCTCGGCGGTCGTGCCCGTGCACGTCCTCGGGCACCCGTGCGACATGGACGCCATCGCCGCCGCCGCCCATGAGCACGGCCTCGCGGTCGTCGAGGACGCCACCGAGAGCCTCGGCTCCACCTACAAGGGCCGGCCGGCGGGCCTGCTCGGCGACTTCGGCTGCCTGAGCTTCAACGGCAACAAGATCGTCACGGCCGGCGGCGGCGGGCTCATCCTCACGCGGTCGCGCGACGCCGCCGACCGTGCCCGTTACTTGACGACGCAGGCCAAGGACGACCCAGTGGAGTACGTCCACCGCGAGGTCGGCTTCAACTACCGGCTCACCAACCTGCAGGCCGCGCTGGCGTTGGCCCAGATCGAGCGCCTCGGCGAGTTCGTGGCGGCGCGGCGTCGCATCGCCGCCGCCTACGCCGAGGCCTTCTCCGGCCTCGCCGGTGTGAGCTTCATGCCTGAAGCGCCCTGGGCGACGGCCAACCGCTGGCTGTCGGCGATCCTCGTGGACGCGCCGGCGGCCGGGCACGACAGCCGCTGGCTGATGCGTCGTCTGGCGGACGCCGGCATCCAGGCCCGGCCGCTGTGGCAGCCGCTGCACCGTAGTCCGGCCTTCGGATGGGACGCCGGCGAGCGGCTGTGGGTGGCCGACGTCCTCAATCGCGACGGCCTCTGCCTGCCCTCATCGGCGTCGCTCTCGCCCGCCGACCAGGCGCGCGTCTGCGGGGTGATCGCCGAGTCGCTCACCTAGCCCGCGGCTGCGGGCGCCGTCGGCGGCTACGTCTCGCGCTGGTTGTCCGGGAACGCGCCGGTCGCGTCCGGTGAACTGCCGACCTGCTCGGCGTTGAGCTCCGCCGCCACTTCTTCTTCCTCCATAGTGCGGGTGACGCGCGCCGGCTTGCGGCGCAGGAACGCCCGCACCTCCGCGATCGTCATGAAGCGGAAGAGCAGGAGCAGCCCGAAGAACAGGGGCACTACCGCCATCTTCACGGCGATGTCGAGCCACACGTTGAGGCTGCACGTTCATGAGGGCGATGGTCGCGGCGAGGGCGAGCAGGTAGATGCCGACGAGCGCCACGAGCATGCGGTCCTGGTACACGCCCGGCTTCACGCGCACCGAGATGGCGTGGGCGGTCAGGGCCATGCAGGCGTAGGAGACGAACGTCGCCCAGGCCGCCCCCAACATCCCGTAGCGGGGGATCAGATACAGGTTGAGGAGGACGTTGACAACGGCGGCGCCGACTGAGATCGCCGGCGCCCAGCCGGTCTTGCGGGCGTGGAAGATGGGGGTCGAGACGAGCATGTACATGGCGAAGAAGAAGTAGCCGCCGGCCACGACCGGTACCACCGGGGCGGCGGCGTGGAAACGCTGGTTCGCGAGGATGACCAGGGCGTCGGGGGCGAACATCGTGAAACCGATGGCCAGCGCCGTGACGCTTGCCGCGTACACCGTCGTGAGCCGCGGCAACTTCTTGAGGCCGTCCTGGGACTCCGCGAGGTCGTAGAAGATCGGGGCCCAGGCTGTGTTGATCGAGGTGCAGAACAGGTTGAGGATCATGCTGAAGTTGTAGGCCAGCGAGTAGAGGCCCACTTGTGCCGCGGACCCCAGGGCCATGAGCAGGAACCGGTCGATGAACGTCAGCGCCCACCCGGCGAAGTAGTGCGGCACGAGCGGAAGGCCGAAGCGCAGTGTGCGGCGCAGCGCCGGCGTCGAGAAGCGCATGCGCCAACGACGGATGAGCACGACGAGGCATGGGGGCAGGATGATGATCGCTGCCACCAACGTGCCCTTCATCGAGCCGTAGGCGCCCTGATGCAGGGCCACCAGGAAGTAGAGCGTGAAGCCGGTGTTGATGAAGTAGGCGCTGAGCTGGAACGCGGTGAAGAGCTTCGCCTGGCCGAGGGCGCGGTTCACGGCCTGCTGCAGAGACTGCGGAACGCCGATGTAGGCGATGAGCAGAGCAAGCGCCAGGTAGGGGTAGAAGGGCACGTCCTTCGTGCCGCTGAGTGAGCCCGCTAGAGCGGGCCCGACGAGAAAGCCGACCAGGATAATGGCTCCGCCGAACACCATGACGAGGCAGAACACGGTGAAGAGCATCTCCCGCCGCTCCTCGGCGAACGCGGCGGTGCGCCGGTAGAAGAGCGTCACGGCTCCGTTCTGGCCGAGCACCATGACGGTGCCCAGCATGCTCGAGACCATCATGGCGAACGACATGACGCCGTAGTCGGCGCGCGTGAGGTAGGCGGTGTAGATCGGGGTGAGGATGATCGCCGCCGCGCGGGGGAGCAGAGAGCCCAAGCCGTAGACAGTGGAGTCCTTGAAGACGCGGCTTATCTCGTTTCGCACAGGTCTGGGGCTCCTGGCCGACTGCCTCGGGGAGCCAGCATGATATCACCCCGCGGGGAGCCGACGAGCGTGGGGCCGGCTCCGGCCAGCGTCGAGTCCGGCGCCGCACGGCCAACGGCCGAAACGAGGTTGACACGCCTCTGCCAGCGGGTATACTCCCCTAGCGCTTCAGGAGTCCGCTCGCTGCGAGCCTGCTCGCCGCGATGACCAAGAGGCGCGAACCGTTGAACGAACCGGCACCTTCGTGTATACTACGAAGTCCCTGTCGGGACGTGGTCGGCCTAGGTACTCAGTCTCACGACCTTACCTGCCCGGGGGCACTGCGCCTCCGAACCGGCCTGACGGTTCGACAGTGTGCCTACGTGGCACGCGGTCTTTGAAAACTGAACAGGATGAGGAAGCCGATCTGTCGGCGTCGCTTCGGCGGCACGGCGATCGGTGGACGCCAGTGCGCCTGGCGTACCCTTCGGGGTGCGCGAGGTTCAATGAACATCCCGTCAT
>CAVPXV010000005.1:5000-682755 GCA_963709845.1 uncultured Thermoleophilia bacterium | reverse complement strand
TCCGCCCTCGGCGCCGTCACGCTGCCGTCGGCGCGCGATTGCAGCCAGTCGACGCCGACCTCGTCGAGGGCGCCGGCGGCGACCGCGCGGCGCAGCGAGACGCGGTCGCCGAACGTCCAGGCGCCGATGAGGTAGGGGCCGTGGGGCCGGTGGGGCTGCCGACCGAGGGTCGCGACGAGCGTCAGCGCCCCGGCAAGCAGGCAGGCGGCGGTGAGCACGACCAGCGCCCGGCGCCGCGTGCGTCGCCGCTCTCGGCGCCCGTCGAGAGTGGTCCCAGGTCCCATGGGCACATGATGACCCTTGGCGCCCGGTCTGGGAAACCGGGCGCGAGTCCGCGGCCCACGGGCGCTCGTGCCGCGTCAACGGTGGCGCCCCACCATCTGCTAGCATCCTCGGCATGGATGCGGGCACGCTCGTCATCGGCATCGACATCGCGGCCAGCCGCCCGTGCGTCGCGGCGGCCGTCCGCTGCGGACGCACGCTCGACGTCGTGGAGTGGCGCGAGGCGGACGAGCGTCTCGGCGGAGACCGTGCTCGGCTTCTGGAGTGGATCGAGGGGCTTGACCCCATCGTCGTGGGCGTCGACGCGCCGCAGAAGCCCAAGCGCGCGCTCCCCGGCGGGACGCCGCACGCGCGCGCCTGCGATGCGGCCCTTCTGCACCGGCGCATCGGCGTCTACCAGGTGCCCACCCGCGACGAGGTGACCGCCGCCGGCCGGCGATACGCCTGGATGGAGACCGGCTGGGCGTATTTCCGCGAGCTGGGCAGGCGCGGCTACGAGCCGCCTGAGCCCGGCGCTCTCCCCGGCGAGCTGGGGCAGGCGCCGGCCGCGCTGGAGGTGTATCCGCACGCCGGCTTCGTCACCCTCCTGGGCGGCACGCCGCCGCCCAAGAGCACGCGCGAAGGATTGCGCCTGCGCGTGCTCACCCTGCGGCGGCTGGGGCTGCGCTGGGACGACTACTACGACCACGACTCGCTGGACGCGCTCATGGCCGCCTACACGGCCTGGCGTTTCTGCCAGGGCCTGGCCAGCCCGCTCGGCGACGGGCGCGACGGGCTCATATGGCTGCCGCTGCCGGCGCACGAGGTGCGCGAGAGCTACGGCGTGCTCGGCGCGCGCGACGCGGCCGCGGCGTTGGTGCATCTCGGCCCGCGCTGAGCGCCGCGCCGCGGCCCGCGCCGATCGCCCCGTTCTCAGCCCGCGGGCAGCAGGCGTCGCGCGGCGCAGGCACTCAGCATCGAGCGGGGCGGGGCGCCGCAAGGCGCCCCGCCTCGGTCCTCTTGGGGCCGGCGTGCGGGGCGGTCTGGGCCGAAGCTCAGGCGGGGACGACGGGGAGGAGCTCGCCGACGACATCGCCGGCGTCGTTCTTGATCGGCGGCCGGGCGAGCGCCGTGACGCGGTCCGGCACGGCCTCGGCCCCGAGGACCGTCTGCAACAGGGCGACTGCGGCGGGCTCCATGGCGCGGTCGGCGCCGTCGATGACCTTGACCGCGAGGCCGCGCCCGTCCGGGAGCGAGATGCAGCCGAGCCCTTCGGCCCCGCTCTTGCTGGTGACGCCGCTCATCGACTCCATGAGGATCGTGTCCAGCCACGCGGGGCCCTCCACGAGCAGCGGATGGGCGCGCATGGCGGCGCCGATCTCGGGCAGCAGTTCGGGCAGCAGGGCGTAGGTCGACGCCGCCACCGTGACCGGGGTCGCGTAGCAGACGATGCCGCAGCCGTCGACGGCGGTGGCGATCCTCTCGCTGCGCAGGCCGGTGCACGCCGCGAACATCTCGAGGGCGCGACGCTGCGCGGGATGGTCGGGCAGCTGGTAGGTGGCCAGGTCCCAGCCGTGGCGCGCGCTGGCGGCGAGGAAGCCGGTGTGGTTGCCCGAACAGTTGTGGCGCGCCTTGAGCGTGTGGTCGCAACGCAGATCGGCCTCGGACAGGCCGATGTCGGAGAGCATGCGACGCACCAGGCCGGCCTGCACGTCGAGGCCGTCGTGGGAAGCACTCATGATGGCCAGCTCCTCGGCGCCCCAGCCGAAGTGGGCGACGGTGCCGTCGGCGACCCAGGCCTGGGCCTGCAGCGGCTTCGCGGACGAGCGCCAGAAGGTCGCCATCCCGGGGTCGCCCCAGCGCGCGACGATCTCACCGTCGGGCGCCGCCAGCGCCGCGCAGGCGCGGTGCACGCTCTCCACGGTCCCGCCGCGCCGCGCCTGCACGGTGATCTCCGGATGCTGTGCCGCTGCCATCTGCTTCTCCCCGGTCGGACTTGCCGGAGTGTATCGCGCGGCCGCGCCGGGGACACCCTCCCGCGAGCGCGCGGTGGCCTCGACGCCGCCGGCGGGCTACGATGCCCGCATGCAGTTCCGCGACTTCGGCGCCATCGACTTCAGGCCCTCGGCACTCGGCTTCGGGGCCATGCGTCTGCCCGTCCTCCCGGGGGAGGACGGCAGACCGGACTTCAAGCGCATCGACTACCCCCTGGCCACGGCGATGCTGCGACGCGCCGTCGACGGCGGGGTCAACTACGTCGACACCGCCTGGGTCTACCACGAGGACCAGAGTGAGACCTGGCTTGGGGGCGCGCTTGCGGACGGCTATCGCGAGAAGGTGAAGATCGCCACGAAGATGCCGGTGTGGCTCGTCAAGCAGCCCGGCGACTTCGACCGCATGCTCGACACGCAGCTCGAGCGCCTGCAGCAGGACCACATCGACTTCTACCTGCTGCACTCGCTCGGCACCGAGCACTGGAAGTGCGTCGTGGAGCACGGGCAGCTCGACGCGGCCGAGCGGGCGCTGGCGGACGGCCGCATCCGCCATCTCGGCTTCAGCTTCCACGACACCTACGAGGTGTTCGAGGAGATCGTCGCCGCCACCGACCTCTGGGAGTTCTGCCAGATCCAGTTCAACTACATGGACGAGGACTACCAGGCCGGACGACGCGGCCTCGAGCTGGCGGCGGCCCGCGGCCTCGGCGTGATCGTCATGGAGCCGGTGCGCGGCGGGGCGCTGGCGCGCAACCTCCCCCCGCAGGTGGAGGCGCTGTGGGCCGGCGCTCCGGTGCGGCGCTCGCCGGCCGAATGGGCGCTGCAGTGGGTCTGGAACAGCCCGGAGGTCTCCTTCCTGCTCAGCGGGATGAGCACGATGGAGCAGGTGGAGCAGAACCTCGAGTATGCAGGACGCTCGCGGCCGGGCCTGCTCACGAGCGACGAGCTGGCGCTCGTCGGCCGCGTGCGCGACCTGTACCGCGAGCTCAGCCCCATCCCGTGCACGGCCTGTCGCTACTGCATGCCCTGCCCGCAGGGCGTCGCCATCCCGGACATCCTCGAGCTGTACAACGACGCGCACATCTACGGCGAGCCTGCGCGCCAGCGCTTCTTCTACACGTGGCTCGACGAAGGCGAGCGCGCCACCAGTTGCACGGCCTGCAAGGAGTGCGAGGACAAGTGCCCGCAGGGGATCGCCATCGCCGGCTGGATGGAGAAGGCCCAGGCGTTCCTCGCCGGCTGACCTGGTCCCGGCGGCCGGCTCCGGCCTTCGCTAGAGGCGCGCGCCGTAGATGTGGATGTGGCTCAGCACGCGACTCGCGGGCCCTGTCTCCCACACCATCGTGCGCCCGCTGACCGCGGGGAAGAGGCAGGCCTGGTTGCTCTGCGCCAGTCTGATCACGTTCGAGCCCGCGGCGACGTTGCGCGCGTAGACCGCGGCCCCAGCCGTGTAGGTGATGGTGAAGGTGCCGCCGTGGCCGCCCCCGTCCCACACGACGTAGGAGCCGTCGACCCGCGGCCGCGCGCCGATGGCCAGGAACGTGCGCTTGCCGGTGACGATGTTCTTGAGCATCACCCGCCCGCCCGTCTCCCACCACACGACGCGGTTGCCGCTGATGTCCGGGCTCCACTCGAACCTGCTCGTCTGCGCGACGGCGAATGGGGCGCCGCCAGGGAGGTCGCGGGCGCTGATGTCGCCGGCGGCCGAAGTGTAGACCGCCGTGTACACGCTCTTCCCGCCGACCACGCGGCGGCTCACGCCCACCGGGCTGAGCACGCGGCTTGCGGCGATGAGGTACGTGTGCTTCGCACTGAGGTCGCGGGCCATGATGTGATACAAGCCACTGGTCTGCGTCGCCTGGATCCAGACGACCCAGTTGCCGGCGATCTCGGGGAAGGACTTCATGTAGGCCCCGGAGGCGACCGTGAAGTCGGTGTGGCTCGTGAGGTCGCGCCCCCGGATGTCGGTGGCGCCCTCGGGGTCGGTGTTACGGTCGTCGACCCACACGGCCACGTAGTGCAGGGAGGCTCCCACCAGCGTCCTCGTGACGCTCGGATTGTCCTGCCCGGCCGGGTTGGTACACACGGCGAAGGGCTTGCCGCTGCCGAGGTCGCGCCCGTAGATATCGAGGTTGCCGTTGCGATTGTCGGTCCACACGACGACGTTGCCGGCGATGTCCGGGCCGGCCTGGCCGCCCAGCATCAGGCAGACGGGGAAGATGGTCGGCGCCGCCTCGGCGGCGGCGGGCCTGACGAGCGCCGCCGCCCAGGCGGCTCCGAGCAGGCAGGTCGCGGCGAGCCCGAACAAGAGCGCGCACCGATGACGCGAAGCTGTGGGTGTCATGACTGCCCCTCCTTATCGCTCCTCACACGCCTCATAGTACTCCGGAAGGCGCACGATGCGAGGGGTGAGCCGATGCGGGGCTGGGAATGGGCGCCGGCGGCTCAGGACGATGAGTCGCCGCGCGCCACCTTGAGGTACGCGGCATGCACCTCTTCGTCGGAGCCGGCCTCGAAGTACGGCTCCAGCTCGCGGAAGAGGTAGGCGAGGTCCGGCTCGAGGTCGCCGAGGTCGCGCAGCGTCGTGCCGGCGCGCGCCGCCGCCAGCGCCGCCTGCGCGAGGGCACGCTGCATCACCAGCACCGCGCCCGTGAGGGTGTGCCACGCGGCGACATACTCGGGCGAGTAGGCGTGCTCCTCAGCGCCGGCAGGCAGGTCCGCCCCGGCGGCAGGGGTTTCGGCCTTGGCCAGCTCGATCTCGGAGAGGCGCAAATAGTTGTGGTGGGCGCCGCGCACGGCCAGCGCCGCCGTCTTGAGGGCGGCCAGGGCGTCGTCGAGTGACGGTTCCGGCGGCGGCGCGGCGGTCGCGAACGCCGCCGTCCCAGCCGGCGGCGGGGTAAGCTGGGCGCCTCCGGCGCGGGGCGCGACGTCGTGCCGCAGGACGATGGTCTTGCCGGCGTAGTCGCCGAGGCGCTTGTTGGTCCGGCTGACGAGCACCGAGACCGAGGAGGGGATGTAGAGGAAGTACATCTCGGGGATGCGTACCAGGTTCCGGACGACGACGGCGAGAGCTCTGGGCCGCGCGCCGTCGTCGCCCGCCACGCTGAGACGGAAGAGGCGCTTCCCGGGCGTGGCGCCGCGCAGCTCGAAGAGCGTGAAGTAGACGAAGATCAGTCCGTACTCGAGCGGCATCAGCCAGCCCGGCGCCGTGCGGCTGGCCCTGAGGATGTCGTTCAGCGTCGCGGCGTGGGCGAAGCCCAGGTCGATCCAGCCCGCCGCCGCGGCGATCGCCAGGGCGATCGAGGACACGACGAGGACGATGAGCGTGTCGACGATGACCGCGGCGGCGCGATGGCCGAGCGTGGCGTACTCTGTGCGTTCCTGTGCGCGAGGCTCCTGCACGAGGCACTCCCGAGGGTCGCGCGGCGCGGGTGCGGCCGACGCCGGTCGATTGTACACGTGCGCCGCGGCCAGCGCAGGGGCGGCGGCGGGCACCGCCGCCGTGGGCGTCAGGTGGCGAGCACGGCCTCCAGCAGGGGCGCGAGGGGCGGGAGATCGCCGCGCACCGTCTGCCAGAGGATGCGGGTGTCGACACCGAAGTACTCGTGGACGACGACGTTGCGCACGCCGCGCATCGTCCACCAAGGCACCTCGGGGTGGGCGTCGAGGACGGGCTCGGGGATCCAGCGGATGGACTCACCCATGGTCATCAGGTTGCGCACCACCGCGTCGACCGTGCGCGCGTCGGCGGCGAACTGCTCGAAGCTCATCCCGTCCGTGAAACCGGCGATCGCCTCGAGGGCTGAGAGGATGTCGCGCACGCGAAAGCGCCAGTCGCGAAAGCGCAGCTTGACCTGGCGTTCCTGGTAGCCCGCGTCGCGCCGGTCGCGACGCTCAGAAGGCACGCACCGCCTCCTCGAGGATCTCGGCGCGCATCTCCGGGCGGAGCGCGCCGGGCGTGGCCAGGTCGATGCGCGTGCCCATCACGTCGGCGAGGAAGTCGAGCAGCCGCACGAAGGTGAAGAGCCCCACCGGCGCTGCCGGCTCGAACTCGACGAGGACGTCGACGTCGCTGTGCAGCGTCGCCTGGTCGCGAGCCGTGGACCCGAAGACGGCGATGTGGCGCACCGAGTAGGTGCGCAGCTTCTCGCGGTTGCGTTCGAGACGGCGGAGCGCTTCGCGTCGGGTCACGGGCTGGACCTCCTCAGAGCGGCAGTCCGGCAAGGTCGCGGCGAGTATAGCAAGCCGCCCCGTCCCGCCGAACGCCGGCCCGGGGCACGCGGGCGCAGCCGGGAGCCGCGGCGACGCTCGCCGCCGCGCTCAGCTCAGCGAGCCGCCGCGTGCCCGGCGCAGCCGGGCGAGGAAGCCTCTTGCGAGGAAGCTGTCGTCGTCGAGCTCGCAGAGCAGCGCGAACAGCGGCACCGTGACCGTGAAAGCGAGCACGCCGGGCGGCAGGCTGTCGCGCATGGCCACGTCGGTGCCGCCCACCGCCGCCTGCGGCCGGCCGAGGTCGCGGAAGGGCACGACGAGCTCCGAGCAGCCGGATCCGAACGGCACCGTCACCGGGTCGGGGTCGCCCCAGGCGTGGTGGTGATAGGCGCCGTGCTGCAGCACACTGAGCTGGTCGGCGTTGACCCAGAAAGTCACCGTGCGCAGGTATTGGGCCAGCTCCGGGCGCAGCCGGCCGATGAGCACGTTGTCGTGCACGGGCGCGTACGTGGGCGCGTTGTCTACCCATCCGGCCATGAGCTCGCGACTGGCGCGCAGGCCCTCGTCCTTCCAGAGGAAGTCGATGAAGTCGTCCCGCCCCCGGGTCTGGACACCGAAGAGGGAACGCCCGCACCCGCGGCAGCCGAAGTTGTCGGCGGTGAGGTGCAGTGTCTCGCCCTTCTCCCAGCGCCGGTAGAAGTTGAACACGCACTGGCCGCGGCCGGCGTTCTTCTTCGGAGCGACGAGCGGCGCGAACGCCGCGGCCTCCGGTGCGTCGTACAGGCCGATCACGGGCGTCCGCAGGTCCAGGTCGCGCAGGAGGCGCGCAGGGTCCGGCTGGCGGGTCATGGAGCTGGGCACGAGGACCTCCCTGGTGGTGTGCCTGACTGATTCACGATCCCACGCCGAGACCTGGGCCTGGCCGCGGCGCGCCGGCTACGGCAGCCAGTGCGGCGCGATCATCGCGGGTTGGCCGTAGTCGCGTGGCGGCGTCGAGGCGCCGGTCCAGTCGATGCACAGGGTGATGCCGGTGGCGAAGGCGAGCAGGGCGAGGACGGCGACGGCGACCATGACTAGGGCTTTTGCGCGTCTGCTCACGACCTCAGTATGCGCGTCCGGGACGCCCGCGTCACCCTAGGGGACGACGAAGCGCGCCCGGCTGCCGGCCTTGTCCGCGGTGATCTCGAGGCGGGCATCGATGCGCTCGCGCAGCTCGCTCACGTGGGAGATGATGCCGACCAGGCGCCCGCCCTCGTTGAGGTCCATCAGCGTCCGCACCGCGAGGTCCAGGGACTCGTCGTCGAGCGAGCCGAAGCCCTCGTCCACGAACACGGTGTCGAGGCGGATGCCCCCGGAGTGGGCCTGCACGACCTCGGCCAGGCCGAGCGCGAGCGAGAGGGCCGCCATGAAGGTCTCACCGCCCGAGAGCGTGGAGACCGGGCGGGCGATCCCGGTCCACGCGTCGTAGACCTCGAGGTTGAGGCCGGCGGCGGCCCTGCCGCCGAACTGGCGTTCCGTGCGCTCGAGGCGGTAACGGCTCTTGGTCATCAGGTGCAGGCGCTGCGAGGCTGCTACGAGCACGTCGTCGAGGAAGGCGCCGAGCACGTAGCGCTGGAAGGACAGGTGGCGCGCGTTGCCTCCGTTGGCGACGTCGGCGAGGCGGCCAAGCACGGCGTAGCGCGCGCCGAGGGCCGTCTCCTCCCGTGCCAGCTCCTCGAGGCGCTCGAGATGCTTCCCGGCGTCCTGGGCCGCCGCCGCGAGCCCGGCGGCCGCGTCGCGCGCGCTGCGCGCTGCCGCGGCGCTCCCCTCGGCGGCGTCCTGCAGCTGCGCCACGTCGGGCGCCGTCAGCCCTTGGGCAGCGGTGCGTGCCAGGCGCAGGCGCTCGGCCGTCTCGATCGCCGCTTTGTCGTGCGCCGCCAGCGAAGCCCGGAGGGACTCGACGTCGGCGGGTTCTCGGCAGGCGTTGCGCCACGCGGCTTCGTCGGCGAAGCCGGCCTCGGAGAGGCGCGCCGCGAACTGCTCGCTGGTCGCCCGCGCTTCAGCCTCGGCGAGGCGCAGTTCGCCGGCCGCGGCCTCGGCCGACGCGGTGGCCGCCGCCGCCTCCGCCTCGGCCGCCTGGGCGACCTGCGTCGCCGTCCGGAGCGCCGCCGCCAGACCGGCGGAGCGCTCTTCGGCGGCGGCGATCGCCGCCGCCAGCACCGCCGGCTCGGCGTACTCGGCAGGGGCTCCCTTTTCGCGCTCGGCGACGAGTGCGGCCGCGCCGGCGCGCACGGTCTCGGCTTCGGCCTCGTCGCGGCGATGGGCGTCGCGCGTGGCGAGTGCCAGCTCCGCGACGCGACGGAGCCGCTCGACCTGGTCGTGTGCCGGCGTCTCGGCCGCGAGGGCCGCGGGCGCCGGGTGATCGCGCGCGCCGCAGACCGGGCACGGCTCTCCGTCGCGGAGCTCTGCGGCCAGCAAGCCGGCCTGTGCGGCGCGCCAGGCGGAGTCGGCCGCGGCGTGTCGCTCCCGGGCGGCGTGCCACGTGGCGTCGGCCTCTGCCGCCACCTGCCGTGCGATGGAGGCGGCCGCGCCGGACTCGGCGAGCGCGGCTCGCGCTTCGGCGATGCCTTGCGTGGCGGTGATCAGGCCGGTCAGTCGCCGCACGTCGTCGGCGGCAGCTTCTCTCTCCTCAACGCGGCCTTCCTCGTGCGCCACGGCGAGCAGGGCGGCGCGCGCGGCAGCGGCGAGGCGGTCGCGCTCGGCGGCGGCGCGCGCCGCGGCCGCGGCCCGGCTCTCGAGTGCCTGCGCCGCCGCCTCGGCCTGCCTCGCCACGTCGGCCAGGGTGGCCGCGCGAGACGCCTCGTCGTGCTCGCGGCGCGCGCCGGCGATCTCGTCCCCGCGCGCCGTCAGGTCCTTCACGGCGGCCTCGGCCTGCGCCAGTTCCTCGAGCCGCGCCGCCGCCTCGCGACCCGCGAGCAGGGCCGCCTGCGCCGCTTCGCGGAGGGCCTCCGTTTCATCGGCGTGAGTGGCCGCCTCAGTGGCCTCAAGCGCAAGGCGGGCGCGCCGCTCGATGAGGTCCTCGGCGTCTTCGGCCTCCGCCTGGCGCAACACCTCGTCGCGCTGCGTGGCGACCTTCTCGGCCGCCTTGCGCAGCGCCGCCGCCTCGTCCTTGAGGGCCTGCTCGACGGCGGCGTAGTGACCGGTGTCGAAGAGGGCGCGCAGGATCTGCTCACGTTCCCTGGAGTCGGCCTCCAGCAAGCGCTGGAAGCGTCCCTGTGGCAGCATGACCACCTGGCGGAACTGCTCGCCGCGGAACCCCAGCAGTTCTTCGGCCTTGGCGCCCACTCTCGTCCAGCCCGTGGCGAGGGGCGCGCCGTCGGGGGAGAACGTGCCGTCGGCCTCGCGCCGCAGGCGCCAGAGCGCGGCAGCCTGCGGGTGTCTGGTCGTGCCCTCACCGCGCAGCTTGGGCCGCTCCTGTTCGGGCTCGCGCTCGATGCGATAGACGTCGTCCCCGAGCGCGAACTCGAAGAGTACGCGGGTGAGCAGCTGCGGGTCGGCGTGGTCGCTGCGCATCGACGCGCCGGAGCGGCCGCCCTCGTTCTCGGGTCCCCCGCTGGTCACGCCGTAGAGGGCGAAGGACATCGCGTCGAGCACCGTGGTCTTGCCCGAGCCGGTGGGACCGGTGATGAGGAAGAAGCCGGCCCCGCGCAGGTCCGCGAAGTCCAGGGTCTGCTCGCCACCGTAGGGCCCGAACGCCTGCATGACGACGAGCAGCGGCCTCATGAGGCGCCCTCGCGCCGCCGCCGCTCGAGGCCATCGAGGACCTCGGCGAGCACGCGGCGCTGGTCCTCGTTCGGGCGCTCGCCGGTGGCGTAGTCGAAGAAGGCGTCGAAAAGCTCGAGGTCGCCCACGGCTCCCGGGCGCGGCCGCCGCGGCCCGTCGGCGCCCACGTGCGCGTACCGCGGCCGCTCGATCGAGAGCGTGTTCGGGTAGACGGTGCGCAGCTGGCCGATCG
Organism: uncultured Thermoleophilia bacterium; assembly: GCA_963709845.1. GTDB lineage: Bacteria > Actinomycetota > Thermoleophilia > UBA2241 > UBA2241 > CAIXSE01. The sequence continues at coordinate 672,297 of CAVPXV010000005.1, read as the reverse complement.
GGTCGAAGAGCGCGCCTTCGTCCAGCAGCGCCGCGGCGATGTAGTCGTCGCGCCGCGCGTCCACGCGCCCCGCTTCGAGGAGCTCGTCGAGGGTGCCCTCGAGGCGGCGCACGTCGCGCGGTGCCCTGAGCCGGACGGTCTCGACCGCCACGCGGGCGCGCCCCGAGGCGCCCGCGTCGCCGGGCGCGCTGCCGGGCGCGCCGATCTCGACCACGGCCACCGACTTCTCGTGGTCGTGCTCGGCGAACGAGTACTTCATCAGCGAGCCTGCGTAGCGGAGGGTCTCGGAGCCGCAGCGCTGCGGCCGGTGCAGGTGGCCGAGCGCGACGTAGTCGAAGCCGTCGTACACGGCGGCGGCCACCTGCGAGGCGCCGCCGACGCTGAGCGGCCGCTCGCTCTCGCTCTCCAGGCCGCCGCTGACGAAGGCGTGGCTCACGGCCACGCGGCGTTCCCGCGCCGGCGTCGCGGCCAGTGCGCGCGCCACGCCGGCGCGGACCGTCGCCTCCTGGTCGCGGAGGTCGTCGTCGTCGTAAGCGTGGCGGGCGTCCGCCGGGTCGGCGAACGGCAGCGGGTGGATGTGCAGCGGCCCGTGCTCGTCGGCGAGCACGATCGCTCCATCGTGCACCGGCAGGTCGCCGACCAGATGCAGGCCTTGGCGCGAGAGGAGCTCGGCGCCGAACCCGACGCGCACGGCGCTGTCGTGGTTGCCGGCGATGGCGATGACCGGCACGCGGCGACCGACGACGATCTCGGTGAGGACCTCGCTGAGGAGCTCTACGGCCTCCGTGGGCGGCACGGCGCGGTCGTAGAGGTCGCCGGCGACGAGCACGGCGGCCGGCTCGACCTCGGCGACGAGGTCGATCAGCTGCGCCAGCACAAGCTCCTGGTCGCGCGTGAGATGGACGTTGTGGAAGAGGCGCCCGAGGTGCCAGTCGGCCGTGTGGATGAGCCTCATGCCGGCGACACTACCACAGCCTCCGGCCGAGCCCGACGGGCAAGGTCGCGCCTCCTCGCGGCCGGGCGTGGCGTTTCTGCCGCCGGCGCCGGTCCCGTGAGAGGGCGCGAAGCGATAGAATGGGCCCAGTGCGCACCTTCCGCCTCTCCAAGTCAAGGATCACGGCCGGCCTGCAATGCGGGAAACGGCTGTGGCTCGCCATCCATCACCCCGAGCTCGAGGTGTACGGCGCCGACACCCAGCGGCGCTTCGCCGCCGGCAACGACATCGGCGCCGTGGCGCGCGAGCTCTACGGGGCCGGCAGGCTCGTCGGGGAGGGAGTGCCGCTCAGCGAAGCGCTGAGGCAGACGGAGGCGGCGCTGGCGGAGCCCGGGGACCTCACGCTCTACGAGGCCACTTTTCGTCATCGCGGCGTGCTCGTGCGCTGCGACGTACTCGAGCGCCGCGGCGGTCGCTACCGCATGGTGGAGGTCAAGTCCGCGACCCGGCTGAAGGAGTACCACCTTCAGGACATCGCCATCCAGGCGTGGGTCGCGGAGGGCGCCGGCGTCCCGCTCGACGTCCTCGGTGTGGCCGTCGTCGACACCGACTTCGTGTACCCGGGCGGCGGCGACTACCGCGGGCTGCTGCGCGAGATCCCGGTGGCCGACCAGGCGCGGCCGCTCATGGCGCACATCCCCGGGTGGGTGCGCGGCTTCAACGGGCTGCTCGCCGGGCCGCAGCCGGCGATCGCCACCGGCCAGCAGTGCCGCCGGCCGTTCGAGTGCCCCTTCGTCGCGTACTGCGAGGAGCAGGAGGGCAGGGTGCGCCGCGCGCCGGGCGAGGCGCCGGACGGGGGCGGCTGCGCCCGCCCGCCCGCCGACCCCGCCGACGGCAGCCTGGACCCGGCCGCCACGGTGTTCCTCGCCACGCTGCCCTATCCGCGCTACTACCTCGATTTCGAGACGGTGCAGTTCGCGGTGCCGTGCTGGGCCGGCACCCGGCCCTACCAGCAGCTCGTCTTCCAGTGGTCGTGCCACGTCGAAAAGGGCCCGGACAAGCTGGAGCATCGTGAGTTCCTGGACACCAGCGGGGAGGCGCCGATGCGGGCAGCCGCCGAGGCGCTGCTCGAGGCCGTGGGCGATGATGGTCCGATCTTCGTGTACCACGATTTCGAGAAGTGGCGCCTCGTCGAGATGGCGCAGATGTTCCCCGACCTGGCGCCGCGGCTCGAGGCGGCCACGGGCCGCCTCGTGGACCTGCTGCGGCTCACGCGCGACCACTACGCGCATCCGGCGCTCAACGGCTCCTATTCGCTCAAGACCGTGCTGCCGACCATCGACCCCGACCTCGACCACGCCGTCCTCGAGGACGTGCAGGACGGGCTCGGCGCGCAGGCGGCCTTCCACGAGGCGGTGTCGCCGGAGACCGCGCCGGAGCGACGCGCGGCCGTCCGCGGCGCCCTCCTCGACTACTGCGGCCTGGACACGCTGGCGCTCGTCAGAGTCGCCCACCGCCTGGGCGGAGACTGAGAGGCCACATGGACCATCGGACCGAGCTGACGATCGACGGCCACCACGTGACGACGCTCGCCGACATCCTGCCGCCGCGCGGCCCGTTGCGCGTGCTCTTCGTCGGCAAGACGCCGTCGCCGGTGAGCGTGGAAGCGGGCCACTACTTCCAGGGCCGCATGGGCAAGGGACTCTGGAAGCGCTTGGACGACGCGGGGCTGCTGCACGCCGCCGCCGGCGAGCATCCGGACGACCTGCTGCTCGCCCAGGGCTTCGGCATGACCGACATCTGCAAGCTCCCGCGGCCGTTCGGCGACGAGCCCTGCGAGGCCGAGTACGTCGCCGGCTGGGAGCGCGTCGGCGGACTCGTGGTCAGGCTGCGCCCGCGCATCCTCGTGTTCGTCTACAAGGGCGCGCTCGACAAGGTCCTGCAGTACTCCTACGGCTGGGAGCACAAGAGCGGCTACGGCTTCAACGACGATCTCATGCGCACCTTCGGGCGGCGCGTCTTCGCCTTCCCACTGCCCGGGGTCGCGTGCACGGCACGCGAGGCGCAGCGGCACATGACCGACCTCGCCGGCGCGCTCAACGTGCTCTGAGCGCCGGCCGAGTGCAGGGAGGCGAGGACGGATGAGAGTGGTGGCGTTCAACGGCAGCTCGCGCAAGGACGGCAACACGGCCATCCTGCTGCGCCGGGTGCTCGCCGAGCTCGAGGCCGAGGGCATCGAGACCGAGCTGATCCAGCTCTACGACAAGCGCTTCCTCGGGTGCACCGCCTGCCTCAAGTGCGCCGAGACCAGGGACGATCGCTGCTCGGGGCTCCCCGACGACGGCCTCAACGCCTGCATCGAGCAGATGGTCGCCGCCGACGGGATCCTCATCGGCTCGCCCACGTACTACGCCAACTGCACGGCGACCACGCAGGCCCTCCTCGAGCGCGCCGGCTACGCCACGCGCCAGAGCGGCAACCCGCTGGCGCGCAAGGTCGGCGCCGCCGTGGTCGCCGTGAGGCGCGGCGGCGCCATCCACGCCTTCGACAGCATCAACCACTGGTTCCAGATCAACGAGATGATCGTGATCGGCTCGAGCTACTGGAACATCGCCATCGGGCGCGAGATCGGCGACGTCGAGCACGACGCCGAAGGGCTCGCGACGATGACCGACCTGGGCCGTACCATGGCCTGGGCCCTCAAGAAGCTCACCGCCTGAGGCTGGGCCCGGCCGGCGGGCGGCCGCCGGGCCCGCGCTTGCTCCCCGCCGGCGGGGCCGCAGCCATGGCGGTCACTTGCCGTGCTGGATCTCGCCGATCCGGGTCGCGGGGTGGTGCATGCTCTTGTTGGTGCGGGCCGGCAGCGGGACCTTGGTCTTCGTCTGGTCGTAGCGCGGCCCGGAGTCTTTGTGGTGCGCGTGACGGCGCTCGCTGCGGTTGGGGACTGTGGGCTGCTCGGGCTTGTCGTCTGCGGGCTTCATGAGGGACCTCCCGTGACGCACTCGATGCCCGGGTGGTACCCGCGCGGCCCGCGCCGTAACAGTTGGAGGAGGTCGGCTGCGACCGGCGTCGCGGGCGGCGGCCCGCCGGCGGCGGGCGGTTTCGCCGCGCTCGGAGGAGTGGCATACTGGGGCCTGGCGCGCGGGCGCCGCAGGATCGGCCACGAGCGGGAGCGCAACATGGCGAAGCAGTTCTTCTGGGGGTTCTTCATCACCGTCGTCTTCCTGGCCGTCGTGCTCGTGGGGATGTTCGGGATCTTCACCCTGGTCAGCTACATCGCCGGCCCCGCCGGCGGGTGATCGCGGCGGCGGTCGCCCCCGTCGCGCCCGTGCCTCGCGGCCGGGAGGCCTGAGGGCGCCTCAGCCCGCGGCCGGCGCCGCGCGCGATCCGCGCGGACGCGCCGGCCTCGCCTCGACGGCAGCCGCAGAGAAAGGAACCGGCTTGGCCCGTTTCATCGAGCGCAGCAAGTACGACTGGTGGAGCACGACATGGAAGCTCGTCGTCTTCGTGATGATGATCGTCTTCACGGTGCTGGTCATCTACCCGTGGCGCGGACTGCCCTCGACGATCGTCATGGTCCTGCTGAGCCTCTGGCTGTACGTCAGGCTGATGACCCAGCGCACGGCCTACAAGTGCGGCAACTGCGGGCACGTGTTCCAGCCGCCGGTCACCGTCAACTTCCTCACGATGTCGTCGATGGGCAAGAACCCGGACGGCACCTACTACTCCGCCAAGAAGCTCACCTGCCCGCGCTGCGGCAAGGTCACCAAGGCGCGGCTGCTCAAGAAGGCCGACGAACGCACGGCCAAGGGCAGCGGCACCATGCTCAAGGGGTGACGAGCCGCCGCAGGAGGCCCTCCACTACGCCGGCCACGTCGTCCGGGGCGGCTTCCACCACCTCGAGGTCCGGGAGGCTGTCGAGGAAGTCGCGGCGGTACGTCTTCTGGCTCAGCCGGTGGTCGAGGACCACGACGACCCCGCGGTCGGTCTCCGTGCGGATCAGGCGGCCGAACCCCTGGCGGAACTTGAGCACCGCCTCCGGCAGGTAGAACTCGCGGAACCAGTCGGTCCCGCTCTGCCGGCAGGCCTCGCGTCGGGCGCGGAACACGGGGTCCTGGCGCGGGAACGGCAGCTTGGCGATCACGAGGCAGGTGAGCGCGTCGCCGGGGAAGTCCTGGCCGGTCCACAGCGTGTCGACCCCGAGGAGGATGGTCGCCGGGTGCGAGCGGAACTCCTCCGCCAGGGCGGCAGCGCTGCCGTGCAGGCCCTGGGCCAGCACGAGGACGCCGTCGTCCTCGACGTGGGCGCCGACCTCGGCCGCCACCTGGTGCATGTCGCGCGTATTGGTGAAGAGCGCGAGAGTGCGCCCGCCCGTCACCGTCGCGAGGCGCTTGAGGCGCTCGCCTTGACGCTGCGCGAGGCCTTCCGGCGCCCAGCCGCCCCCGGGGTCGTGCTCGAGAACCAGCACGGCCTGGCGGCGGAAGTCGAACGGGGAGGGGAAGACGTGCTCCACCACGTCGACGTCGGCGTCCAGCCCCGTCATGCCGCGAAAGTAGGCGAACGAGCCGGCCACCGTGAGCGTGGCGCTGGTGAGCACGGCGCTGCGCAGGCGGTCCCAGAGGGCGGCGCGCACCTGCTGTGCGGGGGTGAGCGGCGTGCGCGTGAGCGTCCAGCGCGTCGCCGGCGGCTCGCCCGCGGCACGTGCCGGGGCGAGACCGGGGGCCTCGATCTCGCCCCACACCACCACGTCTGAGGCGCCACTGTCGGGCAGCTCGCCGAGGAGCGCCGCCTGCGCCGCTGCGTCGTCGGCGAGCGCGGCCGCGGCGGCACGCTCGCGGTGCTCCTCGGGCAGGCCCTCGACGGCCGGCGCAACGGCGGCCGCCAGCGCCGCGAGGCCTTCGGCCAGGAGGCCGACTGCGGCCGCGAACGGGTCCCAGTCGGGATGCTCACGCAGGCCAGCCGTGAGCCAGGCGCTGAGGTTGTAGCCGCGTGCGCCCTGGCGCTGGCCGGGAAGCGCGTCGTCGTCCGTGTCGCGGGCCGTCACGGCAAGCCGGGTCAGACTCTCCCCGACGGCGTTCACAAGGGCCGGCAGGTCCTCCGCGGCACGGTCGCAGGCGTCGGCCGCGGCGTCCAGCGCGCGTCCCACATCGGGCTCCGCGTTCCTCGCCGCAGCGCGCAAGCGAGCGCCCAGGGGGCGCTGGCGGCGCTGGCCACGAAGGTCGGCGAGCAGGACGCGCAGGCCGGCCGCGTCCACCTCGTCGCTGAAGGCCTCGGTCGCCTCGTGGTAGAGGAGGTGCGCCTCGTCGATCACCACGTCCTCGAAGGGCGGCAGTGTGTCGGCGCCGGTGAGCAGCAGGGCGTGGTTCACGCACACGAGGTGCGCGGCCTCAGCACGGCTGCGCGCCAGGCGCCAGTGGCAGCCGCGGCGCTGCGGGCAGTGACGCCCGAGGCAGGTGGCGCGGGACGAGCGCAGCTCGCGGGCCAGGCCCGGCAAGGCCCCGAGCTCTTGTGACGCTCGGTAGGGGAGGGCGGAAAGGTCGATCTCACCGCGCCGGGCGCGCCCCACCAGGTACGCCAGCGCGAGCGCGCGCTCGCGGTCGGGCAGGACGCCCTCCTCTGCCGCGACGGCTTCGTCGAGCCGCCGCCGGCAGATGTAGTTCTCGCGGCCCATGAGCAGCGCCCACCGCCATCCGGGAGGGAGTGCCTCCGCCACCTGCGGCAGCTCCTGAGCCGCCAGCTGCCGTTGCAGGGCTTTGGTCTTCGTGCTCACGACCACGCGGCGGCCGGCCGCGGCGCTGTGGAAGGCCGCCGGCAGGAGGTACGCGAGGCTCTTGCCCATCCCTGTCCCGGCCTCGAAGAGACCGACCCCGCCCTCGGCGAAGATCGCGGCCGCGGCCTCGGCGAGCTGGATCTGCCCGGGGCGGCGGCGAAAGCCCGGGAGTCTGGCGGCCAGGCCCGGCTCGACGTCGAGGTCCCCGTCGAGCTCGGTGCGCCAGGCGTCCTCCTCGACCGGCAGCGTCGTGAGCTCGAACGCCCCTGCGGCACGCGGCCCCTCGGCGACCAGCGGCGGCGGTGCTTCGTCGGGCGCCGCCGCGAACCGGTCCAGCAGGCGCAGCGGCTCCCAGCGCGTGGCGGCGAGCAGGCCGCGCTCCTCGGGGCCGAGCCCCGCGGCCCTGCTGCACAGGCGGCGCAGGAGGTCGGCGGTCGTCTCGGCGTCGGGCAGCGCGCGGTGCGCGCGGCGCTCGATGCCGAAGTACTCCGCCATGAGGCCGAGCGCGTGGCGGTCGAGCTCCGGGTACAGGAGAAGCGCCGCCTCGAGGGTGTCGAACCAGTCGTTGGCGAGTGGCGCCAGCCCGGCTCTGCGGGCGCCGGCCCCAAGGTGGTCCCGGTCGAAGCTGGCGTTGTGGCCCACGAGCACCGCGTCGCCGGCGAAGTCCCTGAGACCCGCGTACGCGCCGGCGAAACCTGGGGCGCCGCGTACGTCGGCGTCGCCGATGCCAGCGAGGCGCGTGATGTACAGCGGGATGGGCACGCCCGGATCGACCAGGGTCGAGAACGAGGCGACCGTCTCGAGGCGCCGGCCGAGCTTGACGGCACCGATGTCGATGACCCTGTCCCGCTCCGGGTCGAGGCCCGTGGTCTCGGTGTCGAGGACGACGAGCTGTGGGGGCGCCGCGGGCATGGGCTCAGGATAGCAGAGCCCTGTCGCGGCGCGGGGGTCCCGGCCCGGCGGGCGGCCCTCAGGTCGCGAGGTCGGTGATGGCGCCGGCGGCCAGCGCCGCGATGAGGCCGAGGAGCTCGGCCTGCGCCTCGCGTGAGCGCCGGCCCAGCGTCAGCGTGAGGGTGACCTGCGAGGATGCGCACGGCGCGGACGAGACGATGACGTGCGCCGAGTCGGTCTGCGTGCTGCGTGTGCCGCCGCCGGTGGGGATGAGCCCGGAGGCCCCGGCGCTCTCGTCCCCGCAGCTCGCCACGCAGGAGATGCCGTCCAGCGCGCTTGCCGCGAGCGCCGCGGCCACATTGAGCACCCCCGCCGTCGTCGCGGGCGCACGGAGGGCGCCCTGGCCCTCGGCGATGCGGTCCACGGCGCGCTTGACCGCCTCCACGTCCTGGTCGCTGCGCTTGAGCTGAGCGAACACCTTGGCGTTGCGCAAGGCCACCGCGGCCTGCCCAGCGAGGGCGTTGGCGAGGCGCATCTCCTGGCGGCTGAACCGGCGTTCGCGCTGGCGGTCGAGCACCTCGAGGAGCCCCACCGGCTCACCCTGGTGGACCATCGGCACGACGAGCAGGCATTTGTCGCCGTCACGCCGCATGATGGCCACCTCGGCGGGGTCGGCGTGCGGGTCGCTCACGTTGACGGTGACGCACTCGTGGTCCTCGATCGCGCGGCGCGCCACCGGAAACTGCGACAGGGTGTAGGTCATGGAGTCCTGCTGGCGGTTGCCGACGTTGTCGTAGTCCGCCAGCACCGAGACCGTACGAGTGGACGGGTCGTACTCGGAGATCACGCAGAAGTGCGCATCCATCAGGGTCGTCGTCTGCTTGGCCACCTCGCGCAGTAGCTCGGTGACGTCCAGCTTGCCGGAGACGATGATGGCGGTCTTCACCAGGGTCTCGAGCTCGCGCTCGCGCGCCAGGCGGGCGGCCAGGTGGTTGCTCCCGCCGATGAGATGGACGAGCTCGTCGATGTCCTCCTGCTTGATCCGGCGGTGGCCGCCGGCGGTGCGCGTGCAGGGGAGGAAGCCGGAGGCCGTCCAACGGCGGATGGTGTGCGGCGACACGCCGAGACGGCGGGCGGCCAGCTGTACGCTCAGATACATGGGCGAGACGGTAACGCCGAACTTGGGCATCGTCAAGCCTGCTCACCCCGGCGCGAGCGCTGCTAAGTTCGGCGGCGCCACCGGACGGGCGAAAGGCCAGCAAACCAACCTGATCAGCGCCCTTGGAGCGGCAGGCGGCGCGCGGATTTGGCGGGCGAGAAGGCCGCGCCCGGCGGCGAAGTCTCTACGCGCCGGCGGAGGCGGCGACCGTGGTCACCGCAGCCATGTAGTCGAGGAGCTCCACCTGACCCTCGCAAGGCGGGCGGGCGAGAGTGACGGCGAGCGTGAGGTCGGTGCGCCCGGACGGGTCGCGGGCCACGAGCAGGCTGGCGTCGGTGTCGCGCCTGTGGCCGTCCTTGCCGCCGTCGCCGGCGGCCGGGCCGGCGCCGAAGGCGCCGGCGCTCTCGCCACCCATGCTGGCCACGCACGAGATGGCGTGAAAGGCGTCGCAGACGATGTGAGCCGCGGCGGCGAGCACGGCCCCGGGCCCCGCGCCCACGGACAGCTCGGGCATGCGCGCGGTGAGCAGCACGAGCGCCTCGCGCAGCGTGGCGACGTCTTCTTCGCTGCGGCGCCGCTCGGCGAACAGCTTGGCGTTGTGGATGGCCACGGCGGCTTGGCCCGCGATGGCCCCGGCGAGGCGCAGCTCCTGGCGGGTGTAGCGGCGGGCGCGCTTCTGGTCGACGACCTCGAGCACGCCGATGGACTGGCCCTGATGCACGAGGGGTGCCATGAGCAGGCTGCGGTCGCCCTCGCGGCGCAACTCCGCCACCTCCGCGGCGTCGGCCTCGGGGTCGTCGACGTTGACCACGGCGGTGATCTGCTCGGCGAGCACGCGCCGCGTCAGCGGGAAGTCGCGCAGCCGGTAGGGGCTGGCATCTGGCAGCCTGCGACCGGCGTGGTCGTACTCGGCCAGCGTGACGACACCCTCGGCGCCGCGGTCGTACTCGGAGATCGCGCAGAAGTGGCAGTCCAGGAGGCTGGTCATGCGCATCGCGATCTCGAGGAGGAGCTCCGTGAGGTCGAGCTTGCTGGCCAGCGCGATGGAGGTGTTGATGAGCACGTCGACCTCGCGCTCGCGCGCCATCTGGGCGGCGAGGTGGTTGCTGCCGCCGATGGCGCGCGCCAGGTCGTCGATATCATGCTCGTCGATGCGCCGGTGGCCGCCGGCCGTCCGCGAGCAGGGGAGGAAGCCGGTGGCGGTCCAGCGCCGGATGGTGACGGGCGAGACGCCGAGGCGCCGCGCCGCCTGTTGGACGCTGAGATGCATGACCTCAACCTAGTCGCGGTCGGCGGACAAGTCAATATCGAGCAACTTACTGCGCGGGCACCGAGCAAGATCCATCAGAAACAGCCCCTGTAAAAGGGCTGTTTCTCCTGTCAAGCTCGACGAGATCATTGACGCCTTGTCATATGACTCGGCAAACGCGAGAGGTCCAAGCCGGACCTCGAAATGGGGAGGCTTCATGCGCGTCCTGCAGCTCGGGGTCGGTGCGGTCGGAGAGGTCACTGCGCGCGTCGTGGCGCGTGAGCCCGCGGTCGAGGCGGTCGTTCTCGCCGACGTGGACGAGGAGCGGTTGCGGGAGGTGGCGGCCAAGCTGCCCGCCGGCAAGGCCGAGACGCTGGTCCTGGACGCGTCGGACCGGACCGCTCTCGTGCGCGCCGCCAAGGGCGTCGACTTCGTCCTCAACGCCCTCGCGACCGCGTGGGACATCCCGGTCATGGAGGCGTGTCTCGACGCCGGGCGGCACTACCTCGACATGGGCACCGGAGGGCCGCGGGAGATCACCGGCACGGCCGATATCGACGAGCAGCTGGCGCTCGACGAGGAGTTCAGGAAACGCGACAAGGCCGGGCTCGTCTCGTTCGGCATCGACCCCGGCGTGAGCGACATGTTCGCGCGCGCCCTGCATGACCAGTTCGACACCGTCGACACCATGCTCGTGCTCGACGGCGACAACGCGACCGTCGACGGCTACGAGCTGGCGTGCTCGTTCTCCGTGGAGACGATGATCGAGGAATGCCTGCTGCCGCCGACCGTGTTCCGCGACGGCCGGGAGGTTCGCAACGACGCGCTCTCCGTGTTCATGGACTTCGAGTTCCCGGCGCCCGTGGGCAGGCTGCGCCTCTGTAACGTCGACCACGAGGAGTCCCAGCTCATCCCCATGTACCTCGGGGACAAAGGCCTGCGCAACGCCACCTTCTTCATCGCCCTGGACCCGCGCTTCGTCGAGCTGCTCAGGGGGTTCCGCGCACTCGGTCTGAACCAGCGCGAGCCGGTGGAGTTCCAGGGCGCGCGCTTCTCGCCGATCCAGTTCGTCGCCTCGCGCTTCCCGCGGCCCGTGGACCTCTCGGGCAGGATCCACGGCGAGGTCTGCGTGGGCACGCTCTGCGAAGGCACCATCGCCGGTGCGCCGGTGCGCCGCTACATGTACCAGATCACGTCGCACGACGAGGCTTGGCGGACGTGGGGTGTGCAGGGCACGGCCCTGCAGACGGGCGCGGCCGCCGCCTGTGCGGTGACCCAGTTCGCGCGCGGCGAGATCGCGCGGCGCGGGGTCTTCCCGGCGGAGGTCCTCGACCCCTCGGCCTTCCTCGCCGAGATGGAGCGCGTCGGCCTCGCCGTGGGCGTGATGGACCTGCCGCCGGTCTGACGCGGCGCCGACCCGCCGCGCCGCTGCTGCGGGGGCGACGCCGGGCGGAGCGCCCCGCGGTCCGCTCGGGTAGCATGAGGGCGTGGGCGCGCGAATGACAGGACTCGTCCAGGGGCTGCGCGGATACCCGAGCCAGTTCTGGGTGCTGACGCTGGGCACGTTCGTGTACGTCGCCGCCGCGGCGCTCGCCTTCCCCTTCGAGGGCATCTACATGCGCCAGGTGCTGGGCGCGTCGATGACGGTGGTCGGCGTGGTCTTCGGCCTCGTGCCGTTCCTGGTCATGCCGATGCAGCTGTGGGGCGGCCAGCTCACCGACCGGCTCGGCAGACGGTGGGTGATCCTCCTCGCCGTCAGCATGGGTGTGGTGTGGTTCGTCGGCTTCGCCTTCGTCACGCGCATCTGGATGGTGGCGGTGCTGGTCGCCGTGGAGAGTTCCCTGGGCTGGCCGCTGTTCCAGACGGCGAGCGGCGCGATGATCGCCGACCTGATGCCGGCCGCGCGGCGCCAGGAGGCCTTCAGCGTGAACCGCGTGGCGATGAACCTCGGCGTCGTCATCGGGCCGGCGGCCGCGGCCCTGGCGCTCGGCCTCGGCGCCACCTACAGGCAGCTGTTCCTCGCCGCCGCTGCTGGCTGTGCGCTGATGGTGGGGATGATGGCCCTCTGGATCCGCGAGAGCCGGCCCGCGAGCGCCACCGCCCCGCGGGAAGCACAGGGACGCCGAGGGGCGCAGCGGCTACCGCATCGTCTTCGCCGACCGGACCTTCATCATCTTCTGCCTCGTCGCGGTGCTGCCGGTGTTCTGCATCGGCAACTTCGGCTCGATCTACTCCGTCTACATCATCGACTTCCTGCACGTCCCGAAGACCGATTGGGCCGGGCTGCTGTCGCTCAACGCGCTCGTGGTGGCGACCGTACAGTACCCGCTCGTGCGCGCCACGCGCCGCCGCAACCGCATGATCCTGCTGGCGGTCTCGAGCGCGCTGCTGGCGACCGGGATCGGCGGATCGGCCTTCGCCGGCTCGCTGTGGTCGCTGGTGCTCCTCATCGTCGTCCTCAGCATCGGGGAGACGCTGCTCTCGCCCGTGGCCTCGGCCGAGGTCTCTGACCTCGCACCCGAGGCCGTGCGTGGCCGCTACATGGGCGTGTGGACGGTGGTCTGGAACGGCGGCGCCGCCCTCGGCCCCGCCTTCGGGGGGTGGGCGATGGACGCCTTCGGCGGCCGCCAGGCCTTCGCCATCCTGCTGCTGGTGGGCCTGCTCGGCGCCGTGCTCTTCCTCGCCCTGGCGCCCGGCTGGAGCCGCCGCCGGGCGCGGGCGCGCCTGCCCCTCAGCCCGCGCCTCGACGAGGCCTGACGCGGCGGGCAAGGGCTGGGCCGGGCGGCGGCGCTGCGCCCCCGCCCGGCCCTCCCGCGCTCGCGGCCCGGTCTCGACCTACAGGTCCAGGGCGTCCTGCAGGTCGCGGGCGTGCTCTTCTTCGACGATGAGGATGTCCTCGAGCGCGCGGCGCAGGCCGTACTCCTGCAGCATCTCGGCCTGGGCGATGCGCTCGCGATAGCGCGCGATGGCGTCGAGCTCGCCCTCGAGGTCCTGCTCGAGCATCACCGTGGAGTCGGGTGACACGTGGACCTCGGCGACGTCCACGGCGGGGACGCCGCCGAGGAAGTCGATCTGGTCGGCGAGCGAGATCGCGTGCGCGTGCTCCTCGTTGGAGTGCACCACGAGCTCGGCCTTGATGGCATCGTATTGCGGGCCCGTGATCACGGCCGCGTGCTGCACGTACTGGATGAGCGCCTGGAACTCCTTGGCGAGGTCGCTGTTGAGCTCGCCGATGAGCTGGGCGCGAGTCACCTTCCGCGGCGTGCGGCGCGTCGCCTGCGCGGCGGTCGTGGGCTTGCTCGCGGCGCTCGCCTTCCCGGTGGTCTTCTTGGCGGCTGGTTTGGCCACGTGGTCTCCTCTCGACGTGCGGCGGTCGCCGGCGGCGGCCCACACAGTGAGCCGCGCGCGGCCTTCCCTTTCAGCCTACTCCCGGCGCGGCGCCGCGCAACGCTATGCGCCGTACGCCGGGGGTCGTTTGCGCGCGTCAGCTGGTGATCGCCGCCGCGGCGCCGAGTCCGTCGTCCTCGGCCGCGACCGGGGCCGGCCTGAGGCGGTCCACCGAGACGTAGAGCACGGGCACGAGGATGAGCGTCAGGATCGTCGAGGTGAAGAGCCCGCCGATGACCACCACGGCGAGCGGCGTGGACAGGAAGCCGCCCTTGCCGAGGCCGAGGGCCATCGGCGTCAGGGCCAGGATCGTCGCCACCGCCGTCATGAGGATAGGGCGCAGGCGCCGCCGCCCGCCCTCGACGACCGCGTCGCGCGCGCTCAGTCCGCGACGCCGGAACTGTTCCACGAGGTCGAGGAGGACGATCGCGTTGGTGACGACGATGCCGATGAGCATCAGCAGGCCGATCAGGCTCGGCATGCCGAGGCTCGTGCCGGTGATCACCAGGAGCAGCACGGCGCCGACCGCGGCGAACGGGATGCTGACCAGCAGGATGAGCGGGTTGAGCAGGCTGTGGAAGGTCGCCACCATGATGATGTACACGAGCAGGATCGCGACGAGCATGGCGATGCCCAGGGTGCGGAAGACGTCGTTGGTGACCTGGGTCGCGCCCGCCAGCTCCCAGGCCGCGCCCTCCGGCAGCCGCATCCCGGCCAGCGCCTTGTTCACGCGCTGCGACGCGGCGCCGATGTTGTTGTCGGTCGCCGTGGCCGTGATGCTGGCCGTGCGCTGGCCGTCGACGTGGGTCACCTGGACCGGTGCTTTGACCTCGGTCACGGTGGCGATCTGACCGAGCGGGACCATGCCCTTCGTGCCCGGCACGGGTAGGCGGGCGAGCATGGCGCTCACGGCGCCGGGTATCGGCGGCAGGACGATCTGCCGGAGCATCAGCTGCGCCGGCAGCAGGCCCGCCGCCGTGGGCACGGCGCCGAGCGGGTAGCCGTTGAGGACGAGCGTCGCGTACTGGCTGAGCGTCGCCGCCGACACGCCCGCCGCCGCAGCCTTGTTCTGGTCGATGGCCACGGTAGCGGCGGGACGGCCCTCGCTGAGGTTGGAGGACACGTCGGCGAGGCCCGAGACGCCGCGCACCCTGCGCAGGACGACGTCGTTGGCGCGCTTCAGCACCAGCGGGTCGGAGGCGGAGACGCGCACCTCCATGGTCGACATGCCGCCCATCGAGGACGAGCTGTCCTCGCCGGTGACGGTGATCGAACCGGCGTTCCGCAGGCGCGACGCCTTGGTGCGCACGAGCTCGACGATGGAGTTCTTGTCGGCCTTGGGGTCGGTGGTGACCGCGAACTGCGCCTGGCTGGCCGAGGCGCTGGTGCCGCCGCCGGCGCCGAACAGGCTGCCGGTGCTGCCGGCGGTCACCTGGTAGATCTCCACCCCCGGCGTGGTCTTGAGGACGGCTTCCACCTGCGCCGCCGCCGCCATCGTCGCGTCCAGGCTCGTGCCCGGCGGCAGCTGCTGGGTGATGCTCATCGTGTTCTGGGCCGAGTTGTCGAAGAGGTTCGTCTTCAGGTACGGCGTCAGCGCCATGGTGCCGGCGAACACCGCTACGGCGAGCACGAGCGTGATCGCCTTGTGCTTCAGGGCGAGGTCCAGGACCGGCAGGTAGAGGCGCTGGAGGCGCGTGGTCGCGTGCGGGTCGCGGTGGCCGACCTGGTGCTTGCGCAGCAGCCAGGTGGCCGCCACGGGTACCACCATGAGTGCCACGAGCAGGCTGCAGAGCAGCGCGAAGGTCACGGTGAGGGCGAACGGCCGGAAGAACTCCGAGGCCAGCCCGTGGATGAGGCCGAGCGGCAGGAAGACGGCGACGGTGGTGAGCGTGCTGGCGGTGATGGCACCGGCCACCTCGCGCGTGCCCGAGTACGCGGCGATGCGCACGTCGTCGCCCTCCTGCAGGTGCCGGTAGATGTTCTCGATGACCACGATGGAGTCGTCGATGACGCGCCCGATGGCGATCGTGAGCCCGCCGAGCGTGAGCATGTTGAGCGACTGGCCGCGCCCATAGAGCACGATGAGGGCGCCGATGACGCTGAGCGGGATCGAGAGGCTGGCGATGAGCGTCGAACGCCAGCTGCGCAGGAACAGCCAGATGACGAGCACGGCGAACACGGCGCCGATGAGGCCCTCACGCCACAGGGAGGTGATGCTCTCCTTGATGTACGTGGACTGGTCGACCACCGTCGTGATGGTGGCCTGGCCGCGCAGCTCGCGGGTGATCGCCGGCAGCTCCCGGGCGACCGCGTCGGCGATGGTGACGGTGTTGCCGTTGGCCGACTTGCTCACCGAGATGCCGATGGAGGACGTGCCGTTGGTCCGCGTGATGGCCGTGAGCGGCGCCGGCGCGATGCGCACCGTCGCCACCTGCCCGAGGGTCAGCGGCCGACCGCTGCCGACGGCTGGGCCCGCGGCGGCGCCGCCGGTGGCCGAGGCGCCGGCGGCCGTCGGGGCCGCCGCCGCGGACGCTGCCGGCAGGACGAGGTCGGAGATCGCCTGCACCGTCTTCGCGCCGGCCGAAACGGTGATCGGGTAGACGAGGCTCCCCGAGGTCACCGAGCCGGCGCCGCTGGTGATGTTCGCCTGCTGCACGGCGGCCAGGATCTGCTGAGGCGTGACGCCGTAGCGCACGGCCTCTTTCGGCTTGAGCTCGATCTGCAGCTGCATCTGCTGCACGCCCGAGAGTGTGACCGCCTGCACCCCCGAGATCCCCTGCAGTCGCGGCACGACCCTCGTGCCGAGCAGCGTGGCCAGCTCCTGCGGCGGCAGGGAGGACGAGACCGCGAGCTGCACCACGGGCATGGCGCCGAAGTTCAGGGCCTCCACCGTCGGCGCCGTCGCCGTCGCCGGCAGCGTCTGGACGCCGGCGATCGCCTGCTGCAGCTCTGCCTGCTTGGCCTTCATGTCGGTGCCGAACTCGTACTGCACGGTGATGATGCTCATGGCCTCGTTGGAGAACGAGTCGTACTCCTTGATGCCGCTGCTCGTCTTGATCGCCTGCTCGAGCGGCGACGTGACGTCACGCTCCACGTCGGCCGGAGCGGCGCCCGGGTCGGAGGTGAACACCGTGAGGTACGGGAACGTGAGGTTGGGGATCAGCTCCTCCTTGAGCGAGCTGATGGCGATGGCGCCGAAGATGACGACGGCGACGACCGCGAGGCCGACGATCGACCGGTTCCTCAGGGACAGCTTGGTCAGCCAGCTCACGAACGCCTCCGGGTCCACGTGGGTTTCGGGCGCGCCCGAGCAGCGCGCCGACTGCGCAGTATATCGGAAGCGGGTGTGCGGTCCGTGAGCGCGGGGCTCAGCGAGTCGCGGCGACCTGGGCGGCGAGGCGGTCGGCGAGCGCCGCCGCCTCCTCGCGCACGAGCAGCTGTGCGAGCCAGCGCTCCGGGATGCCGGTCACGCCGTGGACGGCGCCGGCCAGGGCCCCGGTGACGGCGCCCACCGTGTCGGCGTCGTTGCCGAGGTTCACCGCGAGTACGACTGCTTCCTCGAACGAGGCGCTGCGCAGCACGGCCCAGAGCGCCGTGCGCAAAGTGTCGAGCACGTAGGCCGAGCTCTGGACTTCTTCCGGCTCGGCCTCGGTCGCCTCGCGCAGCGCCCCGCTCACGCGCTTGTCCTCGTCATCGATGGTGTCGGCGATCAGGGGCAGCCGCTCGCGCAGCTCGCCGGCCAGCGCCGCGGCGACCAGGTCGTTGAAGGCGACGCAGGCCCAGCCGGCAAGCCGGTCGAAGTGTGTGAGCGTCGACTCGCGCTGCGACAGCGCGCGCCGCGACTGCGCGTCGTGGCAGTAGCGCAGGCCGAGCGGGGCGCAGCGCATGAGGCTGCCGTTGCCCGCCGACGGGCTGCCGAGGATCTCGAAGGCGCGCCGCGAGGCGAGGTCCCACGGTGTGCCCGAGCGATAGCTGAGCAGCACGGTGCGCACTGTGAGGCTCACGTCGCGCGGGCTGCTCGCGAACCAGCGGTCGTAGCGGCCGATGATGTCCTCGGGGTCGTAGTCGCCGACGTCGGCGAGGCTGTGCGCCAGGCAGAGCATCATCTGCGTCGCGTCGGTGGTCTCGCCCGGCGCCACCCCGTGACAGCCGCCGCCGACCATCTCGGTGATCACCCCGAAGCGCTCCTCGATCTGCGCGGCGGTGAGGAAGTCGGCGGGCTCGCCGAGCGCTTCGCCGACGGCGAGCCCGAGCATGGTCCCGCGAAAGCGATCGCCGAGGACGACCGGGTCGGTGGGCAGGGGGTTCACGCCAGGAGGTCCAGCACGAGGCGCTCGAAGAACAGCGCCTGATAGGCGACGTCCTCCACGAGGATGCGCTCGTCGGGCTCGTGGTCGCGGCCGCCGTTCATGGCGTGGAAGCTCTCCGCGAGGTAAGGGGCGAAGCCGTAGGCGACGCAGCCCGGGAACGCCTCGCGCACCCAGCGCGAATCGGTGAAGCTGCTCGAGCACATGGGCGCGAGCACGGCGCCGGGCACGTCGGCCTCCAGGACGCGCGCGATGCTCTCGCTCAGGGCGCTGGGCGCCGGCGAGGCGTTGGGCTCGGTCACGTCGATCCACTCGAACTCCCAGTCGATGCCCAGCGGCTCGAGGAGCGCGGCGACCAGCTCGCGCGTCCCCTCCGGCGTCATCTCGGGCAGGATGCGGCAGTCGATGCAGGCCTCGGCGTGCGTGGGGATCACGTTGACCGCCTGCCCGGCGGTGAGGATCGTCGGCGTGAATGTGGCTCCGAGCAGGGGCTCGACCAGCGAGGCCACCTCCGGGTCGAGCCGCCGCAGCTCGGCGGCGGCGGCGCGCGCCGTGCGCGGGTCCTTGAGGCGCGCCCCGAGCGCGGCGTCGGCCACGACGGCGTCGATGAAGCCGGCCGTCATCGGCGAGACGATGACCGGCGGGTCGGCCAGCCCCAGGGCCGTCACCGCGCGGGCCAGATCGATGACGGCGCTGCGCTCCTTCTCCGACACCGACGCGTGGCCGCCACGGCCGCGCGTGCGGATGCGGAACTGAGCGAACGCCTTCTCACCGGCGGCCAGCAGGAACACCTTGCGGCCGGCGACCGGCAGCCAGAGGCCGCCCATGCCTTCGTTGAGAAGGTAGTCGCAGGCGAGCAGGTCGGGGCGTTCGCGGCAGAGCCAGCGTACCCCGCAGAACTCGCCGTCCTCCTCGTCGGCGGTGGCGGCGAACTTCACGGTGCCGGCGAGGCCCGCGCCCGAACGCTTCAGGCGCGCCAGCGCTACCGCCTGGGCCGCCACCTGGTTCTTCATGTCGGTCGCGCCGCAGCCCCACACGTAGCCGTCCTTCACGACGCCCCCGAACGGCGGCACGCTCCACTCGGCGGCGTCCGCCGGCACCACATCGAGGTGGCCCATCAGGGTGAGAGTGGGGCCTGGCCGCGGGCCCTCGAGCCGCACGGCGAGGTTCTGGCGCTCGGGGAGCTCGCCGGCGAGCGTCGTGGCGAAGCCGTTCCCCTCGAAGTACTGCTGCAGGACGCGCGCGCAGGAGGTCTCGTTGCCCGGCGGATTGGTCGTGTCGACGCGCAGGAGGGCGGTGAAGAGTCCGACGACCTCGCGCTCGAGCGCCGCCCAGTCGTGGTCGTCGAGGCCATACTGCGTCAAGCTCACCGTCCTGTCGCGCAAGGGGAGGAAGGACAAACCGGCCTCAATGATAGCCGTCTGTACTTCGCTCGGCGAACCGCTTAGGCTCGAGCGCGGTGCGGGACGCGCGAGGTGAGGAGGAGCCGGCAATGAAGATCGCCGTCGTCGGTGCCGGCGCCATGGGGCGCTGGGCCGTCAAGGAGCTGGGCATCAGCCCGGCTGTGGAGGAGATAGTCGTCGGGGACTACGACGAGGCCCAGGCGCGGGCAGTGGCCGAGGCGATGGGCGGCGCCAAGGCGCGGCCGGCGTTCGTCGACGCGCGCGACGTGGACAGCGTCAAGCGCGCCATCGCCGGCTGCGACGCGATGGTCAACGCCACGCAGCATTTCTGGAACATCACCGTGATGCATGCCGCCGCGGCCGCCGGCGTCCACTACACGGACATGGGCGGCCTCTTCCACGTCACCAGACAGCAGGTCGAGCTCGACGACGAGTTCAAGAAGGCCGGGGTCACCGCGGTCGTCGCCATGGGCGGGGCGCCCGGCGTCACCAACATCCTCGCCAAGTACGGCGCCGACCGCCTCGACACGGTCGAGGAGGCCTATGCGCTCTGCGGCAACGTCGACGACACCGACTGGAGCAGCTACGAAGGCTGGGTCGTGCCGTACTCGCTGGAGACGCTCTGCGACGAGTTCAGCGTGACGGCGCCGGAGTTCATCGACGGCCACTGGCGCACCGACATCGCGGGCGGCGACGGCCGCGAGGAGCTGGACTTCGGCGAGCCCGCCGGCAGCCTCGAGGCGCACTACACCATCCATTCCGAACCCTTCACGTTCTGGCATGCCTGGAAGGGCAGAGGCCTGCGCACGGCGACCTTCAAGCTTGCCTTGCCGGCGGAGTTCACCGAGCAGATGCGCTTTCTGGCGCGCGTCGGCATGACGCGCACCGACGAGGTGGAGGTCGGGGGGTGCCACGTGCGCCCCCGCGACGTACTGCTCAAGGTCGTCAGCCAGATCCCCAAGCCCACCGACGTCGTGCTCGACGACGTCGACTACCTCCTGGGCGTAGTGCGTGGCACCAAGGACGGGCGCCGGCTGGAGTGGCGCGTGCGCGCCACCGTGCCGGCCCACAAGGAGTACGGGGCCGGCGGCGGCGACGTGGACACGGGCATCCCGCCGGCGATCGTCGCCAAGATGCTCGCCGCCGGCGAGATCAGCGGCCCCGGCGTGTTCGTGCCGGAACAGGTCGTGCCCTGCGAGCGCTTCTTCCGCGAGTTCTCGCGCTGGGGCGCGAGGGTGGACGCGCAGATGCGCGAGCTGCTCGCGGAGCCGGACGCCTGAGGGCGGGAGGCCGGGGCGCGGCCGGCGCCGGGCGCCGCGCCTCAGATCTCGCCCAGGTCGAGGCGCGCTTGCCCCAGGGCTGGCGCGCCGAGCCCGAGCAGCTGCCCCATGCGCCGCGCGTTGCGCATGCCCCAGTCCTCGTAGTTGTTGTTGAAGAGCACGTGCACGGTCTGTGCCTGGCGCGCCAGCTCGCGCACCTGGGGCACCCATTCCTGCAGCTCCTCGTCGCGGTACAGGTACTTGAACCGGTCGGAGGCGGCGCCCGTGCGCGCCTCCCACGTCTCGACGTTGCGCCCGTGCAGGCGCACCACGGCGAGTGGGGCGGTGGCCGCCACCACGGGCGGCGTGGTCTCGCGCCCCAGCTGCGGCTCGTCGACGCACACGTAGGCGAGCCCCGCCTCCTCGAGGAGCCTGAGTGAGCCGGCGGCGGCCTCGGGCTGCATCCAGCCGCCGCCGCGGAACTCCACGGCCAGCGTCCAGCCCGGCAGCCTCCCCGGCAGCTCGCGCAGGTAGGCTTCGTGCGCGCGCGAGCGCCCGAACCAGGGCGGGAACTGGAAGAGCACGGCGCCGAGCTTGCCGGCGTCGGACAGGGGCGTCAGCGCCTCGCGGTGCGCCTCCCACAGCAGGCCGACGCCCTCGGCCGAGAGGTCCTTGCGGTAGGCGTTGTCCATGGCGAGCGCCTCCGCCGAGAGGTGCGCCCGCAGCCACTCCGGCATGCGGTCGACGCGCGCGGGGTGTCCGGTGAGCAGGGCGAACGCCTTCACGTTGAAGACGAAGCCGTCCGGCGTGCGCGCCGCCCAGAGGCTGCTGTTGCGTTCCGTCGGCGGTGAGTAATAGGTGGAGTCGACCTCGACGATGGGGAACTGCTCCGCGTAGTAGCGCAGCCGCCGCTCGGCGCTGTTCACGCCGGCAGGGTAGAAGCGCCCGCTGGCGATGAGGGTGGGGTCGGTCCACGAACAGCTGCCCACGAGGATGCGCCCGTCCACCTTGCCTCCGCCGTCGCGTCGCTTCACTGCGCAAGCAACGTTGTACCACGTGCGCGCCCGACCTATACTCGGAACGGTTGAAGCTCAGTCGGCGCCATGGTCTCTGCAGACCCAAGCCTCGACGGGATTGAGGCTCATGAAGGGGGCGCCGCCGATGGGCGGGTCGTACGTGCACTGGACCCGCCCATCGCCATGATAGCGGCGCGTCCCGGCTTTGCGTTGACCGCCCGCCCTGGTGGTGCCTATACTCTGCTTCCCTCTGTGTCGGAATGGCGGAATTGGTAGACGCGCTAGGTTGAGGGCCTAGTGAGGGTATTAACCTCATGGGGGTTCAAGTCCCCCTTCCGACACCACCTCTCCTCTCGTTCCGCCGCCTCGGGCGCCCCACCGCCGGCTAGCCTTCCCGTCTACAGATCGCGCCAGAGTGGCAGGCCCGTCTGTTCGTCGATGGCGCGTTCGAGAGGCTCGCCCACCAGCTCCTGCAGCACGAGCTCGCAGGCGAAGATGGTGCAGCCGGGGACGACGTGGCCGCCGACGCAGCCGCCGTGGTGCCCGGCCAGGGAGGCGTGCGCGTGCACGGCGGTACGCGCCGTCGCGGCGGGAGACGGTGCCGAGCAGGGAGACGATCTCGACGGGCTCGTCGACCGGGAACTCCTCGTATTGCTTCGTGTCCTGGTGATAGAAGGCGAGCCGGGCGTGCTGCAGCGCGCCGATGGCGCGCAGCTCCGCCACGGCCATCCCGTGCCCGTCGGCCACGGCCGCGACCTCCGCCAGCAGGTCGCCGCCGAAGGGTAGGCGCGCCACGACGCGCCGCCCGCGCAAGAACTCCCGTGCACCCATGTCCACCTCCTGTCCCTCGCCGGTGAGCCGAGGCGGCTCGCTGCGCGCAGTCTACCCGGGCGAGGGTTCGCACCGCTCGGCAAGAAGATGAGCGCGAGCGGCGGTTGTGGAGCGATGGGGCCGGGTATGAGCCGCATGGAGCGTGAAGATATTCACACGGAGGCGTCATGAGCGAGACCCGCAACCTTCGCCACCCCGAGCCTGGCGACGTCGACAACTGGCGCCAGGAGTTCGACGAGCTCGACCTGAGGATGGACGCGCTGCGCCAGGCGTTCCTCGACGGCGTGCGTGCCTTCAACATGACCGACGAGATCGTCGAGCGCATCCACGCGCGCTTCGACGACGTGGGCGAGCAGCTCCACCAGATGCACTGCACCTACCCGTTCGGCGGATGGCCGGGTCAGGAGGACTGCCGCTTCGAACCGTCCGTCGCTTATGACAGCGACGCGCGCGAGGAGCAGGATGCCTGAGCCGGCGCGCAGACTCCGTGATGCGAAGGCCGCGAAGACCTGCGTCAAGACGGAGTTCCGCGGCGACGTGTGCGTGCTGACCTGCAGCGACGCGGAGCCTGGTGATCTCGCCGCCGGCCTGCGCTCGGGCCTCGGCCGCTGCCGGGACGCCGGCGCCAGCGACGTCCTGCTCGACGTGGACGACGACGTCGTCCTCGGGCAGGAGGCCGTCGGCGTCATCAAGGAGGCCGCCGAGGGCCTGGCCAGCGAGGGCGGTGCGCTCGTCGTCGCGACCGAGGAGCCGGCGGTCCGCGAGGCGCTCTCCGAGGCCGGCGTGATGCGCCCGTCGCTGCCGCCGCCAGGCCGGGACCTCTCCGAGGCCGGCCGCGAGCACTCCCTGCCCGACGCGCCGCGCTGGGAGCACGAGTTCGTGTTCCCGGCCGACGCCGTCTCCTTGCCGCCGGCGCGCCACCGGCTCACCGCCTTCGCGGAGGTGGCCGGCCTTCGTGGGACCGAGCTGTTCGAGTTCAGCGTCGCGGTCGCCGAGGCGCTCACCAACGCCGTGGTCCACGGCTCGCCGCACGGCGCCGACGACGACGTGCTGGCGCGCTTCTTCTGCTACGACGACGAGGTGGCCGTCGAGGTGGTCGACGGCGGCGGCGGCCTTGACGCCACGCCCCTCTGCGTGCCCGCCGCCTCCGAGAGCAGCGGGCGCGGCATCCACTTCATGCGCGCCCTGTGCGACGCCGTGCAGTTCACGTGCGGGCCGCTGGGCACGCACGTGCTGCTGGTCAAGCGCCGGGACTAGCGGCCGAACGGGCCGCGGCGCCCGCGGGCGCGTCCTGTAGAATCGCCCTGATGGCCGATCCCTCCCTCGAGAACCGTCTCTTCCTGCTCGACGGCAGCAGTCTCGCCTACCGCGCCTTCTTCGCCCTGCCCGAGAGCATCGCCACCCGCGACGGTTTCCCGACCAACGCCATCTACGGCCTCAGCCAGATGCTCCTCAAGATCGTCACCGAGTATCGGCCGGCGAGCATCGTCGTGGCCTGGGACGCGCGCGAGAAGACCTTCCGCCACGAGGAGTTCGAGGAGTACAAGGCGCAGCGGCCGCACATGCCGGAGCCGCTCTCGCAACAGTGGGAGCGGTTCCCCGAGCTCATGGAGGCTTTCGGCATCGTCAACCTCGTGCAGCCCGGGGTACGAGGCCGACGACATCCTCGGCACGCTGGCGGAGGAGGCCAAGCGGCAGGGCGTGGGCTCGATCGTCGTCACCGGCGATCGCGACGCGCATGCAGGTCGTCGACGACGACATCTGGGTGATGAGCACCGGGCGCGGCATCACCGACGTCAAGATCTACACGCCGGCGGCCGTGCTCGAGCGCTTCGGCGTCACCCCCGACCGCGATCCCCGACTACATCGGGCTCAAAGGCGACACCAGCGACAACATCCCCGGGCGTCCCCGGCGTGGGCGAGAAGACGGCGGCGCAGCTCCTGCAGCAGTTCGGCAGCATCGACGCGCTGTACGAGCGCCTCGACGAGGTGAAGAGCGAGAAGCGGCGCGCGCTGCTGGCCGAGCACGAGGCCGACGCGCGCCTCTCCAAGCGCCTGGCCACGATGGTCCTCGACGTGCCGCTCGAGGAGGACCTCGTCGAGCTGGTGGCGCGCGGCGGCTACGCGCTGCCCGTGGAGAGCGTCGACGCCGTGTTCGAGAAGTACGAGTTCGCGCAGCCTGCGGCGGCGCCTGCGCGAGGCCGCGGGCGGGCGCGGGAGGCGCGGCCGCGACGGTGGCCGCGCCGGCTGAGGGCGGCGGCCCGGAAGCGGCCCGGCCGCGTCTGCGCCTCGCGCACGAGGCCGACGTCGGCCCCTTGGCCGCGGCGCTCGAACGCGGCGAGACGGCCCTGGCGTTCGAGCCGGCCGACGGCGCGCGAAGGCTACGCCGTCGCCGTCCACAGCGGCGGTGAGGCCGTCCAGGTGGCGGCCACGGCGGCGCCGCGCCTGCCGGCGCTGTGGCTCCTCGCCGCGCACGCCGTCGTGCACGACGCCAAGGCTCAGCCGGGCTACGCGGCGGCGCCCGGCGGCCCGGCGTTCGACACCGCCGTGGCCGCGTACCTGCTCGCCCCCGAGCTGCCCGAGAAGGAGCGAGACCTGTTCGCGCTGAGCGGCGCCGCCGACGGCGCCCTGCTCGTGGAGGGGCCGCGCGCGGAGGCGGAGGCGGCGACGCGCGCGGCGCTCACCTGGCGCCTGGCCGAGGCGCAGCGCCCGCGGCTCCTCGAGCTCGGCCTCGAGCGCCTCTTCCGCGAGATCGAGCTGCCGCTCGTGCACGTGCTCGCGCGCATGGAGGCGGCCGGCGTCAAGATGGACCCGTACCGGCTCGGCGAGATCACCGCCCGCGCTGCGCGACCGCGTCGACGAGGTGCGCGACGCGATCTGCGCGCTGGCCGGCGGCGAGTTCACCATCGGCTCGCCGCAGCAGCTCGCCGAGGTGCTCTTCGAGCGCCTCGGCCTGGAGCCGGCAAGAAGGGCAAGACCGGCTACTCGACGGACGCCCGCGTGCTGCGCGGCCTGCGCGAACAGCACCCCATCGTGCCGCTGATCGAGGAGTGGCGCGAGCTCACCAAGCTGCTCAACACCTATCTGGAGCCGCTGCCCGCGCACATCGACCCCGGCACGGGGCGCGTGCACAGCACTTTCAAGCAGACCGTCGCCGCCACGGGGCGCCTCTCGAGCGTCGACCCGAACCTGCAGAACATCCCCGTGCGCACCGACCTCGGCGCCGAGATCCGCGCCTGCTTCGTGGCCGAGGAGGGCTGCAAGCTGGTCGTCGGCGGACTACTCGCAGATCGAGCTGCGCCTCATGGCGTGCCTCTCGCGGAGCCGGCGCTCCTGGACGCGTACCACCGCGGGGAGGACGTGCACCGCGTCACCGCCGCGGCCGTCGCCGGCATCCCTGTGGAGGAGGTCACCAAGCGCCAGCGCGAGCGCGCCAAGGCGACCAACTTCGGCATCATGTACGGACTCTCCGCCTTCGGGCTCTCGGAGCAGGTCGACATCCCCGTGGACGAGGCCAGGGCGTTCATCGACGCCTACTTCGAGAAGTACCCCCGAGTACGGGAGTTCCGCGAGCGCGTGATCGCCCAGGCCGCGCAGGACGGGTACGTGACGACGCTCTTCGGCCGCCGCCGGGCCGTCCCCGAGCTGCGCTCGAGCAACTTCCGCCTGCGCTCGCTGGGCGAGCGCCTGGCGGTCAACACGGTGCTGCAGGGCACGGCCGCCGACATCATCAAGGTGGCCATGGTGGCGGTGAGCCGCGAGCTCGCCCGGCGCAAGCTGGGCTCGCGGCTCGTCCTCCAGGTGCACGACGAGCTCATGCTCGAGAGCCCGGACGCCGAGGTCGAGGAGGCCTCGGCGCTGCTGCACGACGCGATGTGCGGCGCCTACGTCATGGACCCGGCGCTCGAGGCCGAGGTCGGCGTCGGCGCCGACTGGCTGGCGGCCAAGGGCGGCTAGCCGCCCCCGCGCGGCGGGCGCCCCCTCGCGCCGGCCTCGGCGTGCTATACTCCCATGGTTTCGGCCCGCTGCGGTCCGCGGGCCTTTCCTATCCTGTAAACGACGGACCGCACCTGACCGGGAGGCTACGACACCAGATGGCTGACAAACCAATCGACACCCAGCTCGCAGCGGCCAACGACCCCAGGATCGTCGAGGGCAGCGAAGGCTACCTCATCGAGGTCGATGGGGAGATCATCCCCAACTACGACCTCACCATGACGGTCTTCAGCGAGGGCGACATCGTCACCGGCAACGTGGTACGGGTCGACAAGGACGAGGTCCTCGTCGATATCGGCTACAAGTCCGAGGGCGTCATCCCGGTCAACGAGCTCAGCATCCGCAAGAACGTCAACACCTCCGAGGAGGTCCAGCTCGGCGAGGAGATCGACGCGCTGGTCATGACCAAGGAGGACGCCGACGGGCGCCTCATCCTCAGCAAGAAGCGCGCCCGCTTCGAGAAGGCCTGGAAGCGCATCGAGGGCGCCTTCGAGAGCGGCGAGCCCGTCACGGGCACCGTCATCGAGGTCGTCAAGGGCGGCCTCATCCTCGACCTCGGCGTGCGCGGCTTCCTGCCCGCTTCGCTGGTCGACATCCGCCGCGTGCAGGACCTCCAGGAGTACGTGGGCCAGGAGCTCAACTGCCGCGTCATCGAGATGAACCGCAACCGCAACAACGTCGTACTCAGCCGGCGCGCCGTCCTCGAGGAGGAGCGCAAGGAGGTCCGCCAGCAGATCATCGACGAGCTCAACGTCGGTGACGTCGTCGAGGGCACGATCAGCAACATCGTCGACTTCGGCGCCTTCGTCGATCTGGACGGCATCGACGGCCTCATCCACATCAGCGAGCTCAGCTGGACCCACATCAACCACCCGTCCGAGGTGCTGCAGGTCAACCAGAAGGTCAAGGTCAAGGTGCTCGACATCGACCGCGACCGCCAGCGCATCAGCCTGGGCCTCAAGCAGACCCAGGAAGACCCCTGGCAGAAGATCGTCGCCCAGCACAAGGTCGGCGACGTGGTCGAGGGCCGGGTCACCAAGATCGTCGCCTTCGGCGCCTTCGTCGAGATCTACGAGGGCATCGAGGGCCTCGTGCACATCAGCGAGCTCGCCAACCGCCACGTCGAGCGCCCGGACGAGGTGGTCAGCGTCGGCCAGACGGTGCAGGTCAAGATCATCGAGGTCGACTCCGACCGCCGCCGCCTGAGCCTCAGCATCAAGCGCGTCGACGGCGACAACGTCAAGCCGCTGCGCCCCCTGACGCCCGAGCCTGAGGACGCGGAGGCGGAGGAGCTGGGCGAAGAGGTCGAGGCGATCGCCGAGGCCGAGGCCGAAGTCGAGCTGGCGGCAGCCATCGTCGAGGTGGAGCTCGAGACCGCCGAGACGCCCGAGGAGCTCGAGCAGGCCGTCGAGGACGCGGCGGCGGTCGTCGCCGCGGCCGAGATCGTCGAAGAGGCGGCCGAGGAGGTCATCGCCGAGCACGAGCCGGAGCTCGGCCTCAGCGACGACGTGTTCCCAGCCGGCGGCAAGGCCGACGAGGAGCCCGAGGCCGACGAGGAGCCCGAGGCCGCGGCGGGACCCGAGGCCTGAGGAGCCGTCGCGCGGAGCGCGGGGGCGACGCTGTCAGGCGTCGCCCCCGCGCTCCGGGTGCGTCCATGACCCCATGACCAGGAAGATCCAGCACATCCCGCGCCTCGGCCTCACGGGCGGCATCGGCTCGGGCAAGTCCACCGCGCTCGCCTACCTGCACGAGGCCGGCGCCGCCGTGGTCTCGAGCGACGACATCGTGCACGAGCTGTACGCGCGTCCGGAGATCGTCGCCGCCATCCGCGAGCACTTCGGCGAGCGCGTCATGAGCGCCGCGGTCGTCAGCCGGCCGGCGCTCGGGCGCGTCGTCTTCGCGGACCTCGAGGAGCTGCAGTGGCTCGAGGGCCTCCTGCACCCGTACGTGCACACGGGCGTGGAAGAGTGGGCGCGCCTGCAGATCAAGGCGCGCCCGCGTCCCGCGCTCCTGGTCGCCGAGGTCCCGCTGCTCTTCGAGGCCGGCATGGCGGAGATGTTCGACTACGTCATGCTGGTGACGGCGCCGGCCGACCTGCGTCGCCGGCGCCTCACGCAGAAGCTCACGGACAGCGAGTTCGCCCGCCGTCTGGCGCAGCAGATGCCGGAGGCGGAGAAGGTCGCGCGCAGCGACTTCGTCTTCGACAACACCGGCCAGCGCAAGGCGTTGCGCGCCTTCTGTCTCCAGACGGTGGCGAGCATCCTCGCCGCCCAGGCTGCGGGGGGCGAGACGCCACGGTGAGGCGCGTCCTGCTGATCGGCCTGGCGCTCGCCGCCGTGGCCGGCCTCGCGGGCGCCGCGCGCTGGGTCGTCTCGGTCGCGTCCGGGCCGGAGACTCCCGGCTGGTACGCGCGCGTGGCCTACCCGCTCGAGTACGACGGCGCGATCCGCGCCGCCGCCCGCCGCAACCACCTCGACCCTGCGCTGGTGGCGGCCGTCATCTACGCCGAGAGCCGCTTCGACACGCACGCGGTGTCGGCGCGCGGCGCCGTGGGGCTCATGCAGGTGCTGCCGGCCACGGCCACACAGATCGCGCGCGAGACCGGCGGAGTGGCTTTCGTGCCCCAGGACCTCCGGGACCCCGCAGTGAACGTGCGCTACGGCTGCCGGTACCTGCGCACCGTCCTGGACGAGTTCGGCGACAGCACGGTGGCTGCGGTCGCCGCCTACAACGCCGGCGCCGGGGCGGTGCGCGGCTGGGTCGCGCAGGCGCGCGCCCGCGGGCACGGCCTGCGGGTGGCGCAGATCCCCTACGCGGAGACGCGCGCCTACGTGCGCCGTGTGCTGCGCCTCCGCGGGGTCTACCGCAAGGCCTACGGAGATCGTCTGCGCGCCGCCGCGTGACGCCGCAGCGCTCTTGCGAACGTGTGTTCGTATTGCTAAAGTCGGTGGGATGAGCGCGTTCCGCATCGAGTCCGGCTACGGCCTGACCGGCGACCAGCCGGAGGCGGTCGCCGCGCTCGCCGCAGGCGTCCTGCGCGGCGACCACTACCAGACGCTGCTCGGCGTCACCGGCTCCGGCAAGACCTTCACCATGGCCAACGTCATCGAGAAGGTCCAGAAGCCCACGCTCGTCATCGCCCACAACAAGACCCTGGCCGCGCAGCTCTGCAACGAGTTCCGCGAGTTCCTCCCGGACAACGCCGTCGAGTACTTCGTCAGCTACTACGACTACTACCAGCCCGAGGCCTACGTGCCGGCGCAAGACCTCTACATCGAGAAGGACTCGTCCATCAACGACGAGATCGACCGCCTGCGGCACTCCGCCACGACGTCGCTGTTCCTGCGGCGCGACGTCGTCATCGTCGCCAGCGTGAGCTGTATCTACGGCCTGGGCTCTCCCGAGGACTACCTCGAGAAGATGGTGCTGGTCAGCGTCGGCGACACAGTGGACCGCGACGAGATGCTGCGCCGCCTCGTGGACATCCAGTACGCGCGCAACGACTTCGAGCCCGCGCGCGGCAAGTTCCGCGTGCGCGGCGACTCCGTGGAGATCTGGCCCGCCGCGCAGGACACGGCGATCCGCATCCAGCTCTGGGGCGACGAGGTCGAGCAGATCATCAGCTTCGACCCGGTGGGCGGCGAGGTGCTCGACAAGCCCGGCCACGCCGCCATCTACCCGGCCACACACTTCGTCACCAACAGCCCGGCCGTGCAGCGCGCCCTGGTCGAGATCGAGCGCGAGCTCGACGAGCGCTGCGCCTGGTTCGAGGAGCACGGCAAGGTGCTCGAGGCGCATCGCCTGCGCCAGCGCACGCTGTACGACATGGAGATGCTGCGCGAGATGGGCTTCTGTAACGGCATCGAGAACTACTCGCGCATCCTCCTCGGCAAGGAGCCGGGCGCCACGCCCAACTGCCTGCTCGACTACTTCCCGGACGACTTCCTCTGCTTCATCGACGAGTCCCACATGTCGCTGCCGCAGATCCGCGCCATGTCGGAGGGCGACAAATCGCGCAAGACGATGCTCGTCGACTACGGCTTCCGTCTCCCCAGCGCGCTCGACAACCGGCCGCTGCGCTTCGACGAGTTCCTCGCCAAGGTGCCGCAGATCGTCTTCGTCAGCGCCACGCCGGCCGAGTTCGAGCTCGCCAACAGCGTCAACATCGCCGAGCAGATCATCAGGCCCACGGGGCTCGTGGACCCGGAGGTGGAGGTGCGGCCCACCGAGGGGCAGATCGACGACCTCATGAACGAGATCCGCCGGCGCGCGGACAAGGACCAGCGCGTACTCGTCACGACGCTCACGAAGCGCATGGCGGAGGACCTCACCGACTACCTGCTCGAGAACGGCTTCAAGGTGCGCTACCTGCACAGCGAGGTCGACACGCTCGAGCGCATCCAGATCATCCGCGACCTGCGCCTGGGTGAGTTCGACGTCCTCGTGGGTATCAACCTCTTGCGCGAGGGCCTCGACCTGCCCGAGGTGACGCTGGTCGCCATCCTCGACGCGGACAAGGAAGGCTTCCTGCGCGGCCAGACGAGCCTCGTGCAGACCATCGGCCGCGCCGCCCGCAACATCGACGGGCGGGTGATCATGTACGCCGACCGGATGACGGCGGCGATGCAGTTCGCCATCGGCGAGACCGACCGGCGGCGCGCGCGGCAGAGGGCGTACAACGAGGAGCACGGCATCGAGCCCGTGAGCATCGTCAAGGGAGTGAGCGATATCGCTACGATGATGAGCGACGCGGCGGCGGTGCCCACCAAGGGCCGCCGCGCCGCCAAGGCGGTCGCCAAGAAGGTGGCGCTGCCCAGCGCCGACCTCGAGAAGCTGCTCGCCAGCCTCGAGGCCGAGATGTTCGAGGCCGCGGACCAGCTCAAGTTCGAGTACGCGGCCAAGTTGCGCGACGAGATCAGGGAGCTCAGCAAGGAGCTCGACCGGAGGGGGAGCAAGGTTGGCTGACGCGATGCACATCCAGCGGATCGTGGCGAAAGCGCGCGAGCTCGGCGCCGACAGGGCGGCGCCGCTGCCGGCGCGCGCCGTCGTCGTCGACGAGCGCGTACGGCTCAAGTGCCGCATCCCGCTCTGCGCCAGCTACGGCGTCAACCTCATGTGCCCGCCCAGCGTGCCCACGCCGGAGGAGACGCGCGGGGCGCTGTCCCAATACACGGACACGCTCGTCGTGCAGACCGACATCCCGCTCACGCAGCAGGCCGTTGACGAGGCGCTGGTTGGCATGGGCTACGCCGAGTCCAGGGCGCTGCCGGAGGGCGATGCGGCGGCAGCTGTGGTGGCGACCACCCCGGAGGTCGCCGCCTACGAAGCATCGCTCACCGACAGCCAGAACGCCTTCGCGCGGCTCATGACCGCGCTCGAGTCGGAGGCCTTCAAGATGGGCTATCGCTTCGCCACGGCCTACGCCGGCGGCGACTGCGTGCTCTGCGATGTCTGCGTCGGCCAGAACGGCGAGGCCTGCCGCCACCCGTTCGCGGCGCGTCCCTCGATGGAGGCGGTGGGCATCGACGTGATCGCCACGGCCGAGGCCGCCGGTCTGCCCATCGAGATGCCGGCCACCGAGCGGCCCTGCTGGACCGGCCTGCTGCTCATCGACTAGACGGGTCTGTCACACTCACAGTATGAGCCACGACCTCGTCATCACCGGCGCCCGCGAGCACAACCTCAAGGACATCTCGCTCACCCTGCCGCGCGACCGCTTCATCGTCATCACCGGTCTCTCGGGCTCGGGCAAGAGCTCGCTCGCCTTCGACACGATCTACGCCGAGGGTCAGCGCCGCTACGTGGAGTCGCTGTCGGCCTACGCGCGCCAGTTCCTCGGGCAGATGGACAAGCCGGATGTGGACAGCATCGAGGGACTCTCGCCGGCGATCTCCATCGACCAGAAGACGACGTCGCGCAACCCGCGCTCCACAGTCGGCACGGTCACCGAGATCTACGACTACCTGCGCCTGCTGTACGCGCGCGTCGGCCACCCGCATTGCCCCAACTGCGGGCGGCCCATCGCCGGGCAGAGCATCCAGCAGATCGTCGACCAGGTGTGCGAGCTCCAGCCCGAGACGCGCTTCAGCGTGGTGGCGCCCGTCGTGCGCGGGCGCAAGGGCGAGTACGGCAAGCTCTTCGACCAGCTGCGCGCCGACGGGTTCACGCGTGTCAAGGTGGACGGCGACGTGCGCGAGCTCGAGGAGCAGATCGACCTCGACAAGAAGTTCAAGCACGACGTCGCCGTGGTGGTCGACCGCCTGGTCATGAAGGACGGCCTGCGGCGGCGGCTCACCGACTCCGTCGAGACCGCCGCCCAGCTCGCCGACGGCCTCGTCGAGGTCGAGACCGCCGACGGCGCCACGCTCACGTTCAGCGAGAAGTTCGCCTGCGTGCACTGCGGCATCTCGCTGCCCGAGATCCAGCCGCGCATCTTCAGCTTCAACAGCCCGCACGGGGCGTGCCCCGCCTGCCACGGCCTCGGCTTCACGCAGGAGATCGATCCCGAGCTGGTCGTGCCCGACGGCTCCCTGAGCATCGACAAGGGGGCGCTCCTGCCCTACGGCCAGCTCTCGTTCGGCTGGCTCGAGCAGGTCTTCGAGTCGATCGCCGCCACCTTCGGCGTCGACACGGACGCGCCCTGGGACGATCTGCCCCAGGAGCAGCGCGACCTGTTCATCCACGGCACCGGCAAGGAGCGCATCCCCCTGAGCTACCGCAACTATCAGGGACGCATGCGCCACTACACCTCGAGCTTCCCGGGGATCCTCAAGCACCTCATGCGCCGCTACGGCGAGACGGAGTCGGAGCAGGTCCGTCAGAAGATCGAGGAGTACATGGCCGACCGGCCGTGCCCCGAGTGTCACGGCGCGCGTCTCAAGCCGACGAGCCTCGCGGTGACGGTCGGCGAGCGCAACATCTACGACTTCTCGCTGATGAGCGTGCGCGAGGCCCTCGCTTTCCTGCGCAAGCTGGCGCTCACGGACACCGAGCGCCTCATCGGCGGCCGCGTCATCAAGGAGATCAGCGAGCGGCTCTCCTTCCTCAACGACGTCGGCGTCGGCTACCTCACGCTGCAGCGCGCCTCCGCCACCCTCAGCGGCGGCGAGGCCCAGCGCATCCGCCTCGCCACGCAGATCGGCTCGGCGCTGGTGGGCGTGCTCTACATCCTCGACGAGCCCAGCATCGGCCTGCACCAGCGCGACAACCGCCGCCTCATCGACACCTTGCTGCGCCTGCGCGACCTCGGCAACACCGTGGTCGTCGTGGAGCACGACGAAGAGACGATGCGCTCGGCGGACCACATCGTCGACATGGGCCCTGGCGCCGGCGAGCACGGCGGCCGCGTCGTGGCCTCGGGCACGCCGCGGGAGGTCATGGACGACCCTGCCTCGCTCACCGGTGACTTCCTGGCCGGGCGCCGGAGCATCGCCCTGCCCGGCCAGCGCCGCCTCCCGGTCGAGTGGTTCACGGTCCGCGGCGCGCGCATGCACAACCTGCGCGACATCGACGTCGCCTTCCCGGTCGGCGCCTTCAGCTGTGTCACCGGCGTGTCCGGCTCGGGCAAATCCACGCTCGTCAACGAGATCCTCTACAAGGGCATGGCGGCGCGCCTCAATCGCGGCACCAAGCTGCGCGCCGGCGAGCACGACGGCATCGACGGCGCCAGGCTGCTGGACAAGGTCATCGACATCGACCAGTCGCCGATCGGCCGCACGCCGCGCTCCAACCCGGCCACCTACACCGGCGTCTTCGACCACATCCGCCAGCTTTTCGCGCAGACGCCGGAGAGCAAGCTGCGCGGCTACAAGCCGGGCCGCTTCAGCTTCAACGTCAAGGGCGGGCGCTGCGAGACCTGCCGCGGCGACGGCCAGATCAAGATCGAGATGCACTTCCTGCCGGACGTGTACGTGCCCTGCGAGGCCTGCCGCGGCAAACGCTACAACCGCGACACGCTCGAGGTCTGGTACAAGGGCAAGAACATCGCCGAGGTGCTCGAGATGAGCGTCGAGGAGTCGGTCGAGTTCTTCGCCAACGTGCCGCGCATCGCGCGCCGTCTCAAGGCGCTCGACGAGGTCGGGCTCGGCTACATCAAGCTCGGCCAGCCGGCGACCACGCTCTCCGGCGGCGAGGCGCAGCGCGTCAAGCTCGCCAGCGAGCTCAGCAAGGTGGCCACGGGCAGCACCCTGTACATCCTCGACGAGCCCACCACCGGCCTGCACTTCGCCGACATCGACAAGCTGCTCGAGATGCTCCAGCGCCTCGTCGACCAGGGCAACACGGTCGTCGTCATCGAGCACAACCTCGACGTCATCAAGAGCGCCGACTGGATCGTCGATCTGGGTCCCGAAGGCGGCGACGAGGGCGGGGCGATCGTCGCCGTCGGCACGCCGGAGGACCTCGCCGGCATGGCCGGCATCTCCGCCACCGGCGACTTCCTGGCGCGGGTCTTCGGCAAGAACTCGGCTGTCCGGGCCTGAGCTGGCGCGAGGCCGGCGACTTCCGTGAAACGTTCCTCCGCGCGCGAGTCCGACCAAAGCCTGGCTGCCCGACGAGGGCATGCAGTCGACTCGCGCTCGCGTTGATGGCGTAGGGGTGGCTCAGCCCGGCTGGCCGGCGGACCCTCGCCGGGCGGGTACAATCGGGTGACAGATGAACGATCTCGCGCAGCCTCCGGACGACACAGCACTTCTCCGAGCCATCCTGCCGCGTATCCCCAACAGCCCCGGCGTCTACCGTTTCCTTGGGGCCGAGGGCGAGGTGCTGTACGTCGGCAAGGCCAAGGAGCTGCGCAAGCGCGTGTCCTCCTACTTCCGCCGCAGCGGCACTCCGCACGGGCGCACGCCCGAGATGCTGGCCCTGGCGCGCGACATCGAGTGGGTGGTGACGGCCTCCGAGGGCGAGGCGCTCCTGCTCGAGGACAACTTCATCAAGGAGGCGCGGCCGCAGTACAACCTGCGCCTGCGCGACGACAAGAGCTACCCGTTCATCGAGATCACGATGCGCGATGAGTGGCCCCGCGTGCGCTTCTTCCGCGGCCGCCACGTGCCCGGCAACCTCTACTTCGGGCCGTACTCGAGCGCGCGCAAGGTCCGTGAGGTCACGGAGCTCATCGGGCGCATCTTCCCGTACCGCAAATGCAAGGGCGCCAAGCCGGGGCGCCCCAGCGGTTCGCCCTGCCTTCAGTACTTCATCAAGCGCTCGCTGGCGCCGTGCGACGACCGCGTCACGCACGAAGAGTACATGGAGGTCGTGCGCCAGGCGGTCGACTTCCTGCGCGGCCGCCTCAGCGAGGTGGAGCACGGCATCGAGCGCGAGATGGCCGCCGCCGCTTCCGAGCAGGCGTTCGAGAAGGCGGCGCTGCTGCGCGACCGGCTGGCCGCCGTGCGCCACGTGCACGAGCGCCAAGCGGCGCGCATCGAGGGCGGCGAAGCGTTCGACGTGATCGGCCTGCAGCAGTCCGAGCCGGGCGCCAATCTGCAGGTCTTCCGCGTGCGCGACGGCGCCGTGGTGGACCGCCAGTCCTTCTACGTCGAGAACGCCGCCGGACGGGACAGCGCCGAGGTGCTCGAGGAGTTCCTGCTCGAGTTCTACTGGGACGGCTCGGCCGTGCCGCCCGAGGTGGTGGCGCCGCTCGAGGACGGCGCCGGCGTGGCGGCGCTGCTGAGCGCGCGGCGCGGGGCGCGCGTGGTGGTGCGCGCCGCCAAACGCGGGCCCAAGCGCCGCCTGCTGGAGCTGGCGCAGCGCAACGCCGAGATCGCCGCTCAGGCGGAGAGCGAGCGCCTGGCGCGGCGCAGCACCTCGCGCATCGAGGCGCTGGAGAGCCTGCGCGACGGGCTCGGCCTCGAGGGACTGCCGCTGCGCATCGAGTGCTACGACATCTCCAACCTCGGCGAGCGCCACGCCGTGGGCTCGATGGTGGTGTTCGAGGGCGGGACGGCGAAGAAGGCGCACTACCGCAAGTTCGCCGTCCGCGACGTGGCCGGCCAGGACGACTTCGCGATGATGAACCAGGTCCTGCGGCGACGCTTCGAGCGCCGCTCCGCCGCCGCGGCCGAGTACGACGAGAGTTTCGCGGCGCTGCCCGATCTGGTCGTCGTCGACGGCGGCAAGGGGCAACTCTCGGCCGCGGGCGCCGCGCTGCGCGAGGCTGGGGTGGACGTGGGCCTCGTCAGCCTCGCCAAGCAGCGCGAAGAGGTCTTCGTGCCCGGCCGCCGCGACCCGCTGCCGCTGCCGGCCGACGACCCCGGCTCGCTCCTCCTCCAGCGTATCCGCGACGAGGCGCACCGTTTCGCCGTGACGTACCATAGGCAGCGTCGCGATGCCGACCTGCGCAGGGCCTCGGTCTTCGAGGAGCTGCCCGGGGTGGGGCCGGTGCGGCGGCGGCGGATCCTGGAGCACTTCGGCAGCCCCGAGCGCTTCATCGCCGCCTCGCGCGAGGAGCTGGAGCGCGTGCCGGGGCTGCCGCGCAAGGTGGCGAGGGAGATCTATGCGCATCTTCACAAGGCGGGCTGAGCCCTACGCGGCGCTGGGGCCAGTGTCGGAGGAGTATTTCGTCACCGGCGTGGGCGTGGGCCGCCTGCTGGTCGCCGGCGACCTCCCCCTGGAGCTCGACCTGCCGGATCCTCAGCTGCCGCCGCCGCCGAGCTGCCCGACGAGCCGCTGGACCCGGGCGCTCGAGAGGTACTTCGGCGGCGAGCCCGTGAGCTTCGCGCTCGACGTGGACGCGTATGCGGACGCGCACGGCCTCACCGACTTCGAGCGCGACGTCTACCGTGCGCTCGCGGCCGTGCCCTACGGCACGGCGCTGAGCTACCGCGATCTCGCCGCGGCGGCCGGCCGCCCCAACGCCTACCGCGCCACCGGCTCCGTGATGGCGCGCAACGCGCTGCCCGTGATCCTGCCGTGCCACCGCGTGGTCAAGAACGACGGCCGGCTCGGCTTCTACGGCGACGACCCGGCCTGGAAGGCTCGCCTCCTGCGCCTCGAGGGCGTCGCCCTCGACGGCGCGCGGCTGGCGCGCGAGGAACGCCCATGACCGAGGCCCTGCAGTTCGTGATCATCACCGGCCTCTCGGGGGCGGGCAAGTCGCAGGCGATGGACTCGTTCGAGGACGCCGGCTGGTTCTGCGTCGACAACCTGCCGCCCGAGCTCGTGCCCACGCTGGTCGACCTCTTCCGCCGCGAGGGCAGCAAGATCGACCGCGTCGCCGTGGTCAGCGACGTGCGCGGCGGCGAGTACTTCGGGCGCCTCGAGCAGCTGCTCGACGAGCTCCACGAGCGCGGCGTCGAGTACACGCTCGTCTTCCTGGAGGCCTCCAACGAGGCGCTCGTGCGCCGCTTCAAGGAGACGCGCCGCCGCCATCCCCTGGCCTCGGGCGGCAGCGTCATCGACGGCATCCGCAAGGAACGCAAGCAACTGGCCGGCCTGCGCGAGCGCGCCCACCTGATCATCGACACCAGCGACACCTCCATCCACCAGCTCAAGGCGCGCCTCAACGAGGACCTCATCCAGCACACGCGGCGCACCAACATCGTGTTCGCCGTCGTGTCGTTCGGCTACAAGTACGGCATCCCCATCGACGCCGACCTGCTGTTCGACGTGCGCTTCCTGCCCAACCCGCACTACGACCTGCGCCTGCGGCCGCTCACGGGGATGGATGCCGAGGTCCGTGACTTCGTTCTGAGCTCTCCCGGCACCGAGGAGTACATGGAGCGGCTCTTCGCGCTGCTCGACTTCCTCTTTCCGCGCTACGCGGCCGAGGGCAAGGCGCACCTCACCATCGGCATCGGCTGCACCGGGGGGCGGCACCGCTCGGTGACCATCGCGCAGCTCGTGGGCGAGCGCTACGAGAAGCAGGGCTACTACACGATCGTCCGTCACCGGGACCTGACGAGAGACTAGCGGATGAGGCACTCCCTCGAGTGGCTGTATCCCGGCCTCGGGATCAAGCGCTGGCTCCTGCTCGCCTTCGCCGGCGGGGCCCTCTTCGTGGCTTCGGCTATCTTCGCGGTGGGCGTCCTCTGGTCGCCGGACCTGATGAAGGGCCTCGGCATGGGATGGCTGCACGGCCGCCACTACGCGGCCGCGCTGCTCGCCGTGGACGGCATGGTGCTCGGCGCGCTGGGCCTCTTCGTGGGCGCGCGCCGCGCCTGGCTGTTCCAGCAGACGAGTCCGGAGTCGGCCAGCGAGATCCGCACCGCC
The DNA here is from genome assembly GCA_963709845.1 of uncultured Thermoleophilia bacterium. Classification (GTDB taxonomy): domain Bacteria; phylum Actinomycetota; class Thermoleophilia; order UBA2241; family UBA2241; genus CAIXSE01. Next base: position 633,891 of record CAVPXV010000005.1, on the reverse strand, counting down.
GGTCGGCTGGCGCGCGGGCCGCGCGTGGTGGCGGTCGGCGGCGGCAACGGCCTGGCCGCCCTCCTGCGCGGCCTCAAGAGTCATACCAGCAACCTCACCGCCGTCGTCACCATGGCCGACGACGGCGGCAGCTCGGGGCTCTTGCGCCGGGACATGGGCATGCCGCCGCCCGGCGACCTGCGCAACTGCCTCGTGGCACTGGCCGACGACGAATCGATGATGAGCCAGCTCTTCCAGTACCGCTTTCCCGACGGAGGAGGGCTGCAGGGTCACAGTTTCGGCAACCTCTTCATGGCGGCGCTGGCCGAGGTCACCGGCGACTTCGAGCTCGCCGTGCAGGAGTCCACGCACGTGCTCAAGGTCCGGGGGAGAGTGCTGCCCTCGACCCTGGACGACGTCGTGCTGCACGCCCAGCTCGAGGGCGGCGGCCGGGTGAGCGGCGAGAGCACCATCACCGCGGCCGAGCGGCTCCCGCGCCGCGTCTGGATCACTCCCGAGGCGCCGCGGGCGCTCCCGCAGGCGGTCTCGGCCATCCGCCGCGCCGACGTCGTCGTGCTCGGGCCGGGGAGCCTCTACACGAGCATCATCCCCAACGTGCTGATCCCCGAGGTCCGTGACGCCCTCTCGCAGACGCGCGCCTGGGTCCTGTACGTGTGCAACGTGATGACGCAGTCCGGCGAGACCGACGGGTACACGGCGGCCGACCACCTCGACGCGTTGTACCGTCACGGGCTGCGCGGCGCGGTGGACGTGGTGCTGGTCAACGACACGCCCGTGTCGGCGGACCTGGCGGCGAGCTACCAGCGCCTGGGCGCGCGCCCGGTCACGATCGATGAGGAGCGACTCCGGCGCATGGGGGTGAAGGTGGCGCACGCGCAGGTCGCCGCCGAGAGCAACGTGGTGCGCCATGAGTCGGAGAAGCTCGCGCAGGCGCTCCTGCGCGTGGTCCGGTAGCCGATGTCGTTCACGCGCGACGTCAAGCTCGAGCTCGGCACCGTCCTGCCGGCGCCGGAGCACTGCCGCAGGGCGCAGCTCTCCGGCGTCTTCTTCGGCGCCGGGGTGTTCGAGCTCGGGGCGGCGGGCCACTTCGCCGTGCGCGCCTCCGTGGCGCTGCCGGCGACCGCCCGGCACGTGCTGGCGCTGCTCAAGCCGTTCGCGGTGGACGCCTCGCTGCGCACCATGAGCGCGGCTCCGCACGGCCTGCGCTACGAGGTGGTGCTCGGCGACGAGGCCCGCGACCTGCAGCTGCTCAACGAGCTCGGCGTGCTCTCCGACGACCTGCGCCTGCAGATGAAGGTCCCCGGACGACTGGTGGAGCGGCGGTGCTGCCTCGTGGCCTTCCTGCGCGGGCTGTTCCTCGGCTGCGGCTCGATCTCGGCCCCGGGCGCGCCCGTGCACTGCGAGTTCACCGTCGAGGACGCCGACTTCGCCGCTCAGGTCAGGGCGCTGCTCGCACGGCTCGACCTGGGGTTCCGGCTGGCCGCGCGCGAGCGCAACGTCGCCTGCTACACGAAGAAGTCGCAGACGGCGGCGGACCTGCTGGCCGTGCTCGGCGCCCACGAGGCGTGTCTGCGCTGGGAAGAACACGCCGTCCTCGGCACGGTGCGCGAGAGCGCCAATCGACTGGCGAACTGCGACGAGGCCAACGCCAAACGGGCGGCGGCGGCGGCGGAGCGGCAGGCCGCCGCCGCCCGCAGCCTCATGGCCTCGCCGGCGTGGGGGGCGCTGCCCCGCTCGGTGCGCGACGCGGCTGAACTGCGCCTGAGATACCCGTACCTGAGCCTGCAGGAGCTGGCCGGGCGGGCGCAGCCTCCCATGAGCAAGTCGGCGCTCAACCACCGCCTGCGGCGTCTGTCGGCAGCGGCCGCCGAGCTCACCGGCTGACGACGCGGCCTGTCGCGGACGTGAGCCGCTGGAGCGGCGCTCCGCGCCGCCCGCGCCTCACATCGCGTGAGCGATGTGCGTGGTGAGCTCGCCGAGGCGGTACGTGTAGCTGCCCATCTCGTTGTCGTACCAGCCGAAGATCTTCACGTGCGTGAGCGGGACGCGCACCGACTCCGGGCGCGACTCCTCGCCGGGCCCTTCGCAGGGGATGCGCAGGTTCATGAAGCCGGTGCGCGTGTGCGTCTCGACGCCCTCGATCACCACGGCCGCGTCCTCGCCCAGCATGTCGGCGGAGACGTTCTGCTCGTCGCTGAACTTGAGCAGGCCGCTGGCCTCGCCCTCGGCGGCGTCGCGGTAGATGCCGTTGATCGCCTCGCGCTCCACCGAGACGGTGCCGTCCGCGAGCGCCTCGCTCTGAAAGGTCACGTTGAGGATGATGAGGCTGACGCTGGAGGTAGGGATGCGCACGGAGTCGGCCATGAAGCCGATGCGCGCGATCTCCGGCATGACCTGTTCCAGCGCCGCCGCGGCGTTGGTCGAGGTGAGCACCACGTTGTTGAGGGCGCCGCGGGTCTTGCGCAGGTCCTTGGCCCCCGCCTGGGGCACGGCGTCGAGCACGGGCTGGGAGTTGGTGACCGCGTGTACCGTGCTCATGCCGGCCGTGATCATGTTGCTCGTGAGGTCGCGGTCGAGCAGGGGGCGCATCATGTGCGCCAGCGCGGTGGTCGTGCACGAGGCGGCGGAGACGACCGCGTGGCGCGCAGGGTCGAACTCGAAGTGGTTGATGCCGTGGATGAGCATCATCGCGTCGTCCGGCAGCGCGACGCCCTGGCGCCGGCTCTTGAAGGGCGAGCTCTGCACCACGACCTTGGCGCCGGCGGCGAGGTGGCCGCGCAGCGAGCCCCTGGCGGCGTCGGCCTCGGCGTAGGGATCGCGAAAGGTGCCGGTGCAGTCCACGACGAGCGCGACGCCGTGCTCCCGCCAGGGGATCTGGCGCGGGTCGCGGGCCTCGCGCAGCACGACGATCTCCTTGCCGTAGGCGCGGATGAGGCCGGCCTCTTCGTCGGCGACCTCCATGTCCTTCACGCCCGAGCGCCCGTAGAGGAAGCGGTGGAGAGGGCCGTAGGTGGTGTCCTTGGCGAGGTACTGGACGACCGCTGCCAGGGACGTGCCTACCGGGCGGCCGGTGTTGACCACGAAACGGTCGAAGTCGTCGCGGCCGATGTGGTGCCAGAGGGTGAGCTTGCCGATGCGCCCCAGACCGTTGATGCCAAGCGTCCGTTGACCAGCCATCGCCTATCATCCCCTCCTGTCTGGGAGCACGGCCGTGCAGGTCGGCCGGATCCGCCTCGAGAGCGGCTCTCGGCGCCGCGTCGTCACTGAGGCCGCCATCCTATCTCAGGCTGCCGCCGGCCAAGGTATCATTCAGTCATCGTGAGGACCTCGCCGCTCCCATTCGACTCCGACGCCCTGCGCGCCAACATCGCGACCACCGCGCAGGAGGTCGTCGTCCCGGACCGCTATCTGCCGCTGCTAGCCGCGGTCGACGGGCTGCACGGCGTGCGCGCCGCGCTCGCCGAGACGATGGGCGAGTACTTCCACACCTTCCGCAACGCCGAGATGCTGGTGGACGGGCTGCAGACGACGCTGCTGCGCAACTGGCCCTATTTCGAGCGCTCCCCGGAGCGCGCCCACCTGTTCGACCTGCTCGCCGAGCTGGTCATGGGGCTGCTCGACGCGCCGCTCACTGCCGACCAGTTCTCCCTGCTGCTCCGCAGCCTCCTCATGTGGGCCGGGGACGCGCTCGGCGGCAGGCACGGCGATGCCTACGACGACTCGCTCGCGACGGTCGGCGCCGGCCTGCAGCGATTGCTGCCTCTCCACCGGGCCGAGTTCCTCGAGCGCGACGTCCTCGTGCGCAACGTGGTCGCCCGGGCGGCGCGGCGCCCACGGCTCGCCGCCACCTACCACGCCCTGTACCGCAGCGTCCTCGACGCGAGCTACCGGCAGCTGCGGGACTACATGGACGTCCCGAGCTGGGCGCGGGGGCAGGGGGAGGGGCTCACCGACCCGACGGCCGTGGCGGAGCGCTTCGACTTCCTCGCGCGGCGGCGCACCGCGGCCCTGGTGCGCGCCGTGGCGTCCGCGCCGGGGGAAGAGCTGCTCTCGGGGGACTTCCCGGTGCTCTCAGAGCTCCTGGAGCGCGCCATCGACCAGCTCTTCCACGTCGAGAACATCGAGGACCGGTTCGCCGTGTGCCTGTTCTTCCTCAAGGACGAGACGTTGGGCTACCGCCAGAAGGAGGTCATGGGCGACCTGCTGGACGTGGTCAAGCAGCTCATGCGCCCCGACCGGCACATGGACGCCGTCAAGATCCTCGCCCGGCTCACCGACTTCTTCCGCGGCCGCGAGAACGAGTTCCTGCTCACGCGCTTCCAGTGCTACGAGGCGATCGGCGTCGCCATCGGGGAGGCCGGGAACGTGAGGGCCGCCGACCATCTGATCGAGGACATCCTCTACTGGTACTTCCAGTACCCCGAGATCCAGGGCGCGACGGACGAGTGGGAGGTGGTGGTGAACCCCTTCCACCTGCCCAAGATCCGCTGCTGGATGCACATCATCGAGTCGAACCCGGCGCTGTTCGAGCGTCTCGCGGCCGCGCTGAACGTCCAGCTGCGGCTCGGGGGCGTGTACATCGCCGACACCGACCTGTTCCAGCGCGACGTGACACGCTTCCTCAACGCCGACCTGCGCCCGATCTACTTCGTGGCCAAGCAGCTGCTGCGCACCTTTCCCGTGTACTTCAGCGAAGTGGGCGCCGAGGGTGAGCTGCGCTCGGTCTCGACGCAGATCGACGAGATCTGCGGGCGCCGGGACACGCTCATGCACTTCCTGCGCAAGCAGGCCCACGCGGAGTCCTCCAACCGCCTGGTCGATTTCAGCCGCGCCGTGCTCGACTACTGGTGGACGCTCGATTCGCGGAGCCTCGAGCCCTACCTGTCAGTCAACACCATGTCCATGGTGAGGGACGAGCTCGAGTGGGCCATGGGCCCGCACCAGGCACTCCTCGAGCTGGAGCGCCAGCTCGGCGCGCCCGAGGCCGGCAGCTTCATCGAGCGGCTGCTGGCGCTCACGCCGGCGGCGCTCGAGGAGCAGCCGGCCTTGCCGCGGCCGGGTCGCCCGGCGGGCGGCGGGGCGCGGCGCGAGGCGCCCGGCGACACGGACCGGCGCCGCGTCGGGCTGCTCGTGCGCACCTATCAGCTGCTCGCCCACAAGTACGCGCTCTCGGCCGACGAGGTCGGCACGGCCGTCGCCCGGCACCTGCAGCTGCCTCCCAAAGTGCGCCAGCGCTTCGAGCGGGCGCTGGCGGCGTGGCAGGCGCGGCCGCTGCCGCGCCCCCGCGACCGGCTGCTCGACGCCGCGCTCACGGTGCTCGAGGAGCTCAAGGCCGTCATCCTCAGCCCGGGTCGCATGGCGGCGACGGAGAACATCTACCAGAAGCGGCACATCGCCGCCGGCATCCCCTCCATCTACGGTACCTACAGCGAACCCAAGTTCGACGCGCTCGGACTCTCGTTCCGCGTAGAGAAGCTCGTGGCCAGGCTGCTCGACGACCTCGTCGACGAGGGCATCGAGTCGTACATCACCCGCGCGTCGCTGCGCCGCATGGCTACCGCCATCGACCGCATCGAGCGGGCCCTGGCCGTGGACGGCGTCGACTCGCGCGCCCTGGGCGCCAACCTCACGATGCTCCGCGCCAGCTTCGGCAGCCACAACTTCACCTTTCGCCAGTACCAGAACGTGTTCCAGTTCCTCGTCAACAGCGCGACCGAGCTCTCCTCGACGTCCGTGCTCAGCCACGAGCAGGTGCTGCACGCCGTCCTCACCAACGATCCTCGCCAGTGCGAGGCGCGGCGCATGTCGGTCGACGCCGTCGCGGAGGTGGTGCTCCGCGATGTGCTCGTCTCAGCCCTGGGGATGCAGGCCCTGGACCGCTACGTGGCGGCCGCCCTGCGGCAGATGGCGTTGCTCAGCGGCCGCCTCAACAACCAGGCCCTGACGCGCATGATGAACTACGACCCCGAGCGCCTGGTCTCGCCGATCCACAAGCCGCGCCCCACGACCGACGATCAGATGAGCCTGGGCTTCAAGGGGCTCGGTCTCAAGCAGATGGCGGCCTACGGTCACCGCGTGCCCGAAGGGTTCGTCCTCACCACGGAGCTGTTCGCGGCGATGCCGGCCATGACGTACGGGCCGCTCTACGACGACACGATCCAGCGCGTGCAGAAGGCCGTCGCGCGGCTGGAGCGCCAGGCCGGGCTGCGCCTCGGCGACCCCCTGCGACCCCTGCTGCTCTCCATCCGCTCCGGCGCGGCCATCTCCATGCCGGGCCTCATGACGACGTTCGTCAATGTGGGTCTCAACGACGAGCTCGCGGGGGCCCTGGCACGCCAACCGGCGCGCGCCTGGGCGGCTTGGGACAGTTACCGCCGCTTCCTGCAGTCCTGGGCGATGTCGCACGGCATCGACCGCGACTTCTTCGACGCCATCATGACGGAGTTCAAGCGTCGCTACGGCGTCGGCCAGAAGCTGGACTTCAGTGCCGAACAGATGCGTGAGATCGCCTTCGCCTACAAGGAGCGCGCCCGCGAGCAGGGCGTGACCTTCGTGGACGAGCCGTTCGCCCAGGTCCTGGCCTGCGTCCAGAAGGTGCTCGAGTCGTGGGACTCGCCTCAGGCCAAGCTCTTCCGCCAGTACATCGGCGTGGCCGAGGAGTGGGGCACGGCGGTGGTGGTGCAGCGCATGGTCTTCGGCAACCTCAGCCGCGAGTCCGGCTCCGGCGTCACGTTCACCAACAACCCGCTGGAGCCGTACAGCCGGCAGGTGCGCCTGTTCGGGGACTTCGCCGTGCGCAGCCAGGGGGAGGACCTTGTGGGCGGGCTCGTGTTCCCCCTGCCGATCTCGGAGGCGCAGCGGCTGGGGAGCCCGACGTACCGCAGCAGCGAGCATTCGCTCGAGCGTGACTACCCGGAGATCTACGGTCAGCTCCTGGCGGTCGCCCGGGACCTCGTCGACGTGCGCGAGTTCGACGCCCAGGAGATCGAGTTCACGTTCGAGTCGCCCTCCGCCGGCGACCTCTACATCCTCCAGAAGCGCGCGGTGGTCCAGGAACAGACCAAGGACGCGCCCTATTTCGACACGTCCTCACCCAACTTCGGCCCGCCCGTGGCGGTGGGCATGGGCGTGGCCGGCGGCGCCTACTCGGGCCGCGCCGCCGTGAACGCGGAGCAGATCGACCAGCTCTTGGCGCAGGCGCCGGACGAGAACATCGTGCTCCTGCGCCCGGACACGGTGCCCGAGGAGATCGGCATGATCACCCGGGTCAGCGGCATCCTCACGGCGCGCGGCGGCACCACCTCTCACGCCGCCGTGACCGCCAAACGCATGGGCAAGACCGCGGTCGTCGAGTGTGCCGACCTCGAGGTCGTCGAGCGGGACGGCTCCGTGCGCCTCGCCGGCGAGGAGGTGCACGCCGGCGACTGGCTCTCCATCGACGGGCGCACCGGGAACATCTTCCTGGGGCGCATCCCGACGATCGCGCAACCGGCGCTTGAGGAACGCAGTTGAGGCGCCGGCCCGGGCCGCGGCGCCGCCGTTTCAACACTGTGCCGTCATGGCATCTGAAGTAGTCTGAACCACAAACCGATCGGGAGGCAGTAATGAGTGTAAGAGTCGGCGTCAACGGCTTCGGCCGCATCGGGCGTCTGGTGATCCGCGCGGCCCTCAAACAGGGCGCCGACATCGAGTTCGTGGGCATCAACGACCTCACCGACGCGCGGACCCTGGGCCACCTCTTCCGCTACGACTCGGTGCACGGCGTCTACCCGGGCAGCGTCGAGGTCGAGGACGATGCGCTCGTGATCGACGGCAAGCGTCTGCGCGTGACCGCCGAGACCGACCCCGCCAACCTCCCCTGGCGCGAGCTCGGGGCCGAGGTCGTGATCGAGTCCACCGGCCGCTTCACCGAGCGTGCCGCCGCCGCCAAGCACCTCGAGGCCGGCGCCCAGAAGGTGATCATCAGCGCCCCGGCCAAGGGCCCGGACGTGACCATCTGCCTCGGCGTCAACGAGGAGATGTACGACCCCGCCAAGCACTTCGTCATCAGCAACGCCAGCTGCACGACCAACTGCCTGGCGCCGATGGCGAAGGTGCTGGTCGACAACTTCGGCGTGGAGAAGGGGTTCATGACCACGATCCACGCCTACACCAACGACCAGAAGGTGCTCGACTTCCCGCACAAGGACCTGCGCCGGGCGCGCGCCGCCGCGCTCTCCATCATCCCCACCACCACGGGCGCCGCGCGCGCCGTGGCGCTGGTGATCCCCGAGCTCGAGGGGCGCCTCGACGGCTTCGCCCTGCGCGTGCCGACGCCGGACGGCTCGGCCACCGACCTGGTCGCCGAGCTGAGGACCGAGGTCGCCGCCGAGGAGGTCAACGCGGCCATGAAGGCGGCCGCCGAGAGCGGTCCCATGAAGGGCATCCTCCAGTACCAGGAGGACCCCATCGTGAGCATCGACGTCGTCGGCAACAGCCATTCTTCGATCTTCGACCCGGCGCTCACCATGGCCAAGGGCAAGCTGGTCAAGGTCGTCTCCTGGTACGACAACGAGTGGGGCTACTCGTGCCGTCTCGTCGACCTCGTGCAGAAGGTCCTCTGACCCTACGCCGTACCCGTCTGAGGCGGCCGGGGGCAGGTGTCCCCGGCCGCCTCAGCGCGCACCACAGACCAAAGCCAAGGAGGCTGCAGGCGCCATGAAGCGTTCGCTGACCGACTACCCCCTCGCCGGCAAGCGCGTCCTCGTGCGAGTCGACTTCAACGTGCCGCTCGCCGACGGGCGCGTGACCGACGACACGCGCATCCGGGCGGCGCTGCCGACCATCCTGTACCTCCTTGACCAGGGCTGCTCGGTCGTGCTCGCCTCGCACCTCGGGCGGCCCAAGGGCCAGGTCGTCGACGACCTGCGCATGGCCCCGGTGGCCGCCCGGCTCTCCGAGCTCCTGGGCCGGCCGGTGGCCACGGCGGCTGATTGTGTGGGCCCGGCCGCCGAGGCCGCCGTCGCCGCGCTGGCCCCCGGAGGTGTGCTCCTGCTCGAGAACCTGCGCTTCCACGCCGAGGAGACGGCCGACGACCCCCTGTTCTCCCGGCAGCTCGCCGGCCTCGCTCAGGTCTACGTCAACGACGCCTTCGGCAGCGCGCACCGCGCCCACGCGTCCACGGAGGGCGTCACGCACTACCTCCCGTCGGTGGCCGGACTGCTCATGAACCGCGAGCTCGAGATCCTCGGACGCCTGCTGCGCGAGCCGTCACGGCCGTTCGTGGTCGTGCTCGGCGGACTCAAGGTGTCGGACAAGATCACGCTGATCCAGCGCATGCTCGGCCTTGCCGACACAGTGCTCATCGGCGGCGCCATGGCCAACGCCTTCCTCGCCGCCAAGGGATACGAGATCGGCCAGTCCAAGGGTGACGGCGAGCAGGTCGCCGTCGCCGCCGAGGTGCTGGCTTCCGCCGCCGCCTCACGCTGCGAGCTCGTCGTCCCGTCGGACGTCGTCGTGGCCCGCGAGGCCGCGGACGGGGCGGCCTCCAGGGTAGCGCCGGCCGACGGCATCGGCGCCGACGAGATGGCGCTCGACATCGGGCCGCAGACGGTCGCCGAGTTCGAGCGGCGCCTGCGCGGCGCCGGCACCGTGTACTGGAACGGCCCGATGGGGCTGTTCGAGATCGGCCAGTTCGGTGCCGGCACGAGGGCCGTGGGCGAGGCCATCGCCGGTGGCGTCGCCGTCACGGTCGCGGGCGGCGGCGACACCGTCGCCGCGGCGCGCCAGTTCGGCCTCGAGGCGCGGCTGACGCACGTCTCCACGGGCGGCGGCGCCTCGATGGAGTTCCTCGAGGGCCGCGCGCTCCCCGGCGTGGAGGCGCTCATGGACCGCGGCACGACGAAGGTCGCCGGCCGTCGTCCGCTCATGGCCGGCAACTGGAAGATGTACAAGACACGCGCCGAGACTCAGGCGTTCTGCGAGGCCTTCGTCCCGCTCGTGGGCGGGGTCACGGAGCGCGACGTCCTCATCTGCCCGCCGTCCGTGTGCCTCGAGACGGCGCTGGCCGCGACGGCGGGCACGAACGTCGCCGTCGGCGCCCAGACGATGCATTTCGCCGCCGAGGGCGCCTACACGGGCGAAGTCGCCCCGCGCATGCTCGTCGAGCTGGGCACGCCCTACGTGATCCTCGGGCACTCCGAGCGGCGTCAGTACTTCGCCGAGAACGACGCCGACCTGGCGCGCAAGGTACGTGCCGCCCTCGACGCCGGCCTGCGGCCGGTCCTGTGCTGCGGCGAGACCCTGGAGGAACGTGAGGCCGGCCAGACCGAGAGCAAGATCGGCGGCCAGCTCGACGCCGACCTGGCGGAGGTGGGCGTGACCGAGCTGGCCGCGGTCGCCGTCGCCTACGAGCCCATCTGGGCCATCGGCACCGGCAAGACGGCGACCCCCGAGATGGCCCAGGAGACCGTGGCTTTCGTGCGGCGACGCCTGCGCGAGCGCTTCGGCGACGCGGCCGACGGCGTGCGCGTCCTCTACGGCGGCAGCGTGAAGGCCGCGAACATCGACGCCCTCATGGCGCAGCCGGACATCGACGGCGTCCTCGTCGGCGGCGCGAGCCTCGACGCTGGGGAGTTCGCGCGCATCGTGCGCTTCGTGGAGCCTGCGTGAGCGACGCCGCCAAGGACGCCGCCGGCCTCGTCGTGGATCCGGGGGACGCCGACCTTTCGCCCACGGGGCGCGTACAGCGTCCGGTCGTGCTCGTCGTGCTGGACGGCTGGGGGTGCGCGCCCCCCGGCCCGGGCAACGCCGTGAGCGAGGCGCGCACGCCGGTGTTCGACCGCCTCACGAGGGAGTACCCGCACGGCACCCTCGAGGCGTCTGGCCCGGCCGTGGGCCTGCCGCCGGGCCAGATGGGGAACTCCGAGGTCGGTCATCTCAACATCGGCGCCGGCCGCGTCGTCTACCAGGACCTCACGCGCATCAGCAAGGCGATCGAGGACGGCAGCTTCTTCCGCAACCGGGTGCTCGTGCAGGCCTTCGACAAGGCCGCCGGGCGCGGCAGCACCCTGCACCTCATGGGGCTCGTCTCGGGCGGCGGCGTGCACAGCGACCTGGGCCACCTCGCCGCCTGCCTCGAGCTGGCCGGCCGCCGGCAGGTGAGCAGCGTGGTGGTGCACGCCTTCCTCGACGGCCGCGACACGGCGCCCCAGAGCGCCCTCGAGTACCTGGCGGACGTACAGGGCACTATGGACGCGCTCGGAGTCGGGCGCTTCGGCGTGATCGCGGGGCGCTACTACGCCATGGACCGCGACACGCGCTGGGACCGGGTCAAGCTCGCCTACGACGCCCTCGTGCACGGCGCCGGCTTCTTCGCCGCCGACGCCCCGGCGGCCGTGTCTGCCGCCTACCGACGCGGCGAGACCGACGAGTTCGTGCGGCCGACGATCGTCGCGCCCGAGACTGGGCCGCACGTGCGCGACGGCGACGTCTGCCTGTTCTTCAACTTCCGCCCGGACCGGGCCCGCGAACTCACCCGCGCCTTCTTCGAGAAGGACTTCACGGGCTTCGACCGCGGGCGGCACGTCCCCACGGCGGACTTCGTCACGATGACCGAGTACAAGAAGGAGTTCCCGCTGCCCGCGGCGTTTCCGGCCGACCACCCTCGCCACGTGCTCGCCGACGTGCTCGCCGAGCACGGCCTGCGCCAGCTTCACATCGCCGAGACCGAGAAGTACGCGCACGTCACCTTCTTCTTCAACGGCGGCGTCGAGAAGGCGGTGGCGGGCGAGAGGCGCATCCTCGTCCCGAGCCCGCGCGACGTGCCCACCTACGATCACAAGCCGGAGATGAGCGCGTTCGGCGTGACCGACGAACTCGTTGACGCCCTCGAGAGCGGGGCCTTCGAGTTCGTCGTCGTGAACTACGCCAACGCCGACATGGTCGGGCACACCGGCGTCGTCTCCGCCGCCATCGCCGCGGTGGAGGCCGTGGACGAGTGCCTGGGGCGCGTGGTGGAGGCGGCCACCAGCCGCGGCGGCGTGTGCCTCGTCACCGCCGATCACGGCAACTCCGACAACATGCTCGAGCCGGACGGCAGCCCCAATACCGCGCACACCACCAACCTCGTGCCGTTCGTCGCCACGGCCGCCGGAGTGCGCGTGCGCTCCGGCGGTCGGCTCTGCGACCTGGCGCCCACGGCGCTCGCCCTGCTGGGCATCGCCCAGCCGAAGGAGATGACCGGGGCGGACCTTCTCGTGCCCGCCTGAGGCGCGCAGGCCTGCTCGGCGTGTTGTTGAATAGCCTGTGAGGTGCAACAATGGCACGCACCAATGCATCCGCCACGGTCCTGTAGAGGGGTACACACGTGCTGAACGCCATCCTGGTCGCCATGTTCCTGATCGAGTGCGTCCTGCTCATCGTGCTCATCCTGCTCCACTCCGGCAAGGACGCCGGCATGGCCAGCATCACCGGATTCTCGTTCGCCTCGTCGGCGAGCGTCATGGAACGGAATCTCACGCGCTACACGATCATCACCGGGGTGGTGTGGTTCATCACCTCGTTCCTGCTGGTCTGGAGATTGGGCTGAGCCTGGCCCGTGCCGCTCGTCGTCGGCACGAGCCGGCAACACGCCCGCAGAGCTCACGAGCGCAAGGGGAGGTGCGAACGAGGGTCTGACAGGGGGTCCCAAGTCTCTCCCCGCTCTGACGGCGCTTCCCGTGGGGGGCGCCGGGGGGAATCAGAACTTGCCATCCTAAGGAGGTCACATTGAGTAGGCTGAACCGGAGGTGGGGCGCGCTCTTCGTCCTCGCCGCCATCCTCATCGTCGCCGGCCTGGTCCTCAGCGCCTGCGGCAGCAGCAGCTCGTCGAGCAGCAGCAGCCCGACCGCGGCGAGCACGCCGAAGGCCGGCGGCACGTACAACTTCCCGCTCGGCGCCGAGCCCATCAGCATCGAGCCGCTGAACACGCAGGAGTCCGAGGGCGCCAACGTGGAGCACCAGCTGTTCCAGGGCCTCTACGTGCTCAAGCAGCAGGCTGACGGCAGCACGGCAGCCGTCCCCGACCTCTCCGACGGTCCGCCTCAGGTGAACTCCAACGCCACCGTGTTCACCTTCAAGATCAAGCAGGGCGTCATGTTCGGCCCGCCTGTGAACCGCGAGGTGACGGCGCAGGACTTCGTCGACTCGTGGAACTACGTAGCCCAGGCCAAGAACCAGTCGGCGACCGTCTACATCCTGGCGCCGATCCTGGGCATCGACCCCAGCACCGGCTACGTCGGCAAGAACGGCCTCACCGGCGTCAAGGCTCTGGACAAGTACACGCTCCAGGTGACGCTGCAGTACCCCTTCGCCGACTTCCCCTCGACGCTGGTGCACCCGATCACGCAGGTGTTCCCGGTCGACTACGTCAACAAGGTCGGTCGCAAGGCCTACTTCGACAAGCCCGTCGGCGGCACCGGCCCGTACATGATCCAGAGCTGGGTGCATAACCAGTCCATCACCCTGGCCAAGAACCCGAGCTACTGGAACACGAGCAACAGCGGCAACTCCGCCACCCCCGGCTGGGTCGACACCATCAACATGCCGATCTACCAGGACACGAGCACCGAGTGGCTCGCCTTCCAGAAGGGCACGCTCGACTACTCAGCCGTGCCCTCCGGCAACGTGCACGCCGCCGAGAACAACCCCAACGTCAAGAGCGGCGCCTGGACCGCCAAGGCGTACGCGAGCACGGCCGTGTACTTCATCAGTGTCGCCATGAACCACACCATGCTGGGCGGCGCCAACCAGGGCGGCAATCAGCCGATCCGCGCGGCCCTCAACTACGCCGCCGACCGCCAGGCCGTGTGCAACATCGTCAACGAGGGCGTGTCCATCCCGTCGGACGAGATCGTGCCGGTCACGATCCCCGGTTACAAGCCCGGCCTCAACCCGTACCCGTACGACCCCGCCAAGGCGCAGCCGATGCTGGCCACGTTCACCGGCACGGTGCCGACCAACATCCCGTACTGGTACAACAGCGGCGCCGGCCACGACAAGATCGCCCAGGTGCTGGTCGCCGGCTGGACCAAGGCCATGCCGAGCCTTTCCTTCAAGCTCACCGGCATCGAGACCAACTCGTACTGGACGCAGTGCGGCGAGGGCAAGGCTCCGGCGCTGTTCCGCATGGGCTGGATCGCCGACTACCCGTCGATCGACAACTTCATCTACCTGTTCACGACCGAGGGCGGCAAGTACGGCAGCTACAGCCGCTACAGCAACCCGCAGGTCGACCAGCTCTTCAAGCAGGCGCGCAGCACGCTCGATCAGACGCAGCGCTTCGACCTGTACAACCAGGCCCAGTCGATCATCCTCAAGGATGCCCCCTGCGTCCCGGTGTACACGTACCGCGACTTCCGCGTCACCAACAACAAGATCGGCGGGTTCTCGTACAACTCGTTCGGTCTGATCGACATGTGGAACGTGTACGTGAAGTAGAGCGGCGCTGCGCGGTTGCCCGGGGACGGGCGACTGAGTAGAATCGACGCAGCTATGCGGGGCGGTCCGCGGCCCAGCCGCGGACCGCCCCGCAGTCCTCTTCCGGGCCTCTCCTTCCCTTGGGAAGCCGAGGCAGATGCGACAAGGGCGGGCGCTTGGTCGCGTACATCATCAGACGCCTCTTCCAGCTGGTCATCGTGCTCATCGGCGTGACCTTGATCACCTTCATGATGCTCAAGCTGGTGCCCGGCGACCCGGCCGTGACGCTGGCCGGCAAGGGCGCCTCGCAGCAGCGCATCGAATTCGTGCGCCATCAGCGCGGTCTCGACCGGCCCTTCTACGTCCAGTACTACAAGTACGTGGGCCGGCTCCTGCACGGCGACCTCGGCGTGTCCCTCTACACCGGGCAGCCGGTCGCATCAATGATCTGGCAGGCGGCGCCGGTGACCATCCAGCTCGCCGTCGCGGCGGTGCTCATCGAACTCCTGGGCATCCCGCTCGGGGTGTACTCGGCCCTCCGCCAGTACACCTTCTGGGACACGACCCTGACGACGCTCGCCCTGATCATCTGGGGCATCCCCGTGTTCGTGCTCGGCTACTTCGCCCTCTACATCTTCGGCCTCAAGCTCAACTTGTTACCCATCGGCGGCGTGGGGGGCACGGTCCTGTGGATCATCCCGTCGAGCTGGACGAGCTTCACCTACCTCATCCTGCCGGCGCTCACCCTGGGCATCATCGAGATCGCCTACATCTCGTACATGCAGCGCGCCTCGATGCTCGAGGTCTCACGCTCGGACTTCATCCGCACCGCTCGCGCCAAGGGCCTCTCCGAGCGCAAGGTCATCTGGGGTCACGGCTTCAAGAACGCCGTCATCCCGGTGATGACCATCGCCGGCATCGACCTCGGCGCCCTCATCGGCGGCGCCATCATCACGGAGACGGTGTTCAGCCGGCCCGGCATCGGCCTCATGATCTACAAGGCGATCGGCCAGCGGGACGTGGCCGTGATCGCCGGCGGCGTACTGTTCGCGACGTTCTTCTTCGTGTTCGCCAATTTGCTCGTCGACCTCGGCTACGCATGGGTGGACCCGCGCGTGCGCCTGGAGGACTGAGCCGTGGCCGACTGGGACTCCCCCAAGCCCGAGCAGGACGTCTACGGCACCAACATCTCCGAGGCCACGGCCGTGGACGCGCGCTCGCAGGCGGAGATCGTCGACGAGCAGATCGAGGAGGGCGCCAAGCCCCTCGGCCTCTGGGCCGACACCTGGCGCCGGCTCAAACGCAACAAGCTGGCGCTCGTCGGGCTCGGCATCATCATCGTCTTCCTGACTATCGGCGTGGCGGAGGAGATCGCCTACGTCACGGGGGTCCAGCTGACGCCCTACCCGCCGAACGCGGTCAACTACTCGCTGTCGCCCGAAGGCCTCGGTTCACCACCTTCGATCAAGCACCCGTTCGGCACCGACTACCTCGGGCGCGACGTGTTCTCGCGCGTGCTGGAGGCGACGCGCATCGCCATGCTCGTGGGCATCATCGCCGTCGCCATCGCCCTCACCATGGGTCTCATCCTCGGACCCATCTCCGGCTACTACGGAGGGGCGACCGACTCCGTCATCATGCGCGCCGCCGACATCTTCTTCGCCTTCCCGTACATCCTCTTCGTGCTGCTCATCATGAGCGTGCTCGGCGCCGGCTTCCAGAACGTGTTCATCGCCATCGGCGTGCTCGGCTGGGCGACGTTCGCGCGCATCGTGCGCGGCCAGATCCTGAGCGTGAAGTCGATGGAGTTCGTCGAGGCGGCCCGCGCCCAGGGCGCGAGCGACCTGCGCATCATCTTCCGCCACGTGCTGCCCAACAGCATGGCGCCGGTGTACGTCGCGGTCGCCATGGCCATCGGCGGCGCCATCGCCACCGAGGCGGCGCTGAGCTACCTCGGCATCGGCGTCCAGCCGCCGACGCCCTCCTGGGGCCTCATGATCGCCGACGGCGTCCAGTACCTGCAGGCCGGCAACTGGTGGTACCTGTTCTTCCCGAGCCTCGCCCTGGTCCTCACCGTGTTCGGCTTCATCTCGTTCGGCAACGGCCTGCGCGACGCCACCGACCCCAAGCTGAAGGAATAGGCATGAGCGAGCGCCTGCTGGACGTCCAGAACCTCTCCACGCACTTCTTCACGCACGCCGGCGTCGTGAAGGCGGTCAACGGCGTGAGCTTCACCCTGCACCGTAACGAGACGATCGGCATCGTCGGCGAGTCCGGCTCCGGCAAGACGGTCGCCGCGATGTCGCTGATGCGCCTCGTGCCGGACCCGCCGGGAAAGGTCGTGGAGGGGTCGCTGATGCTCGGCGAGAAGAACCTGCGCACGATCAGCGACGACGAGATGCGCGCCGTGCGCGGCAACGACATCGCGATGATCTTCCAGGACCCGATGACGAGCCTCAACCCGGTCATGAAGGTCGGCAAGCAGATCGCCGAGGCGATCGTCCTGCACCAGGACAAGAGCAAGCGCGACGCCTGGCAGATGGCCATCGACCTCCTCGCACGCGTCGGCATTCCCGACGCGCCCAAGCGCGTCGAGCAGTACCCGTTCGAGTTCTCGGGCGGGATGCGGCAGCGCGCGATGATCGCCATGGCGATCAGCTGCAACCCCGACATCCTGATCGCCGACGAGCCCACGACGGCGCTCGACGTGACCATCCAGGCGCAGATCATCGACGTGGTGCGCGAGATGCAGGCGCAGTTCGACTCGGGCGTCATCCTGATCACGCACGACCTCGGGGTGATCGCCGAGATCGCCGACAAGGTCATGGTGATGTACGGCGGCCGCACCGTGGAGTACGGCGACATCGACGAGATCTTCTACAACGCGCATCACCCGTACACCTGGGGGCTGCTGGCCTCGCTGCCGCGCCTCGACGCCATCGAGAAGGCGCGGCTCACGCCCATCAAGGGCCAGCCGCCGAACCTCATCACGCTGCCCGAGGGCTGCCCCTTCACGGCGCGCTGTCCCTACGTGCGCGCCCAGTGCCGGGACAACTGGCCCGAGCTGGAGATCGTGGCCGCCGAGCACGGCCTGCACTGCTGGATCCCTCTCGAGGAGCGCCTGACCCTGCGCGCCGAGATCCCGCACTTCAAGGAGACGGCGGCGTGAGCCTCCTCGAGGTCAGCGGCCTGAAGAAGCATTTCCCGATCCGCACCGGGGTCCTCAAGCGCACCACGGGCTGGGTCTACGCGGTGGACGGCGTCTCGTTCACGGTCGAGAAGGGCGAGACCATGGGCCTCGTCGGCGAGAGCGGCGGCGGCAAGTCCACCGTCGGGCGCACGGTGCTGCGCCTCACACCGGCGACGGGGGGCGAGGTCACGTTCGAAGGCGTCGACGTCATGAAGGCCTCGGGCAGCGACATGCAGAAGCTGCGCCGCGACATGCAGATCGTCTTCCAGGACCCCTACGCTTCACTCAACCCGCGCATGCGCATCCGCAACATCGTCGGCGAGGCGCTGACGATCCACGGTCTGTACGGCGACGACGCGGGCCGCAAGAAGCGTGTCTCGGAGCTGCTCGAGACCGTCGGCCTCACGGCGGAGCACGCCGAGCGCTACCCGCACGAGTTCTCCGGCGGCCAACGCCAGCGCATCGGCATCGCCCGCGCCCTGGCGCTCAACCCCAAGCTCATCGTCCTCGACGAGCCGGTGAGCGCGCTCGATGTGTCCATCCGGGCGCAGGTCCTCAACCTCCTCGAAGATCTGCAGGACGAGTTCGACCTCACCTACCTTTTCGTCTCGCACGACCTCTCGGTGGTCAAGCACATCTCCGACCGGGTCGCCGTGATGTACCTCGGCAAGATCGTCGAGATCAGCGACAGCAAGGTCCTCTACGACTTCCCGCAGCATCCCTACACGGAGGCGCTGCTCTCCGCCGTCCCGATCCCCGACCCGCACACCGAGCGCTCGCGCCGGCGCATCGTGCTCGAGGGCGACGTGCCGAGCCCTGCCAACCCGCCCTCCGGCTGCGTCTTCCACCCGCGCTGCCCGCGCGCCCAGGAGATCTGCACGCAGGTCATGCCGCGCCTCGTCGGGACGCCGGGCGCGGACGCCGGCGAGCGCCACCAGGTCGCCTGCTACTTCCCGGCGCGCTTCCAGGCCGGCGAGCGCTACGTGGCGGACCAGCCGTTCCGCGACGCGCTGCCCGAAGAGCAAGGCTGAGGGGCACCCGCACGTCTCGCCGCCACGCCGCTCGTTGCCCGATGTCTCCGTCGCTTCGCCACACCGTGTGCCGCGCCGCCCTGGTGGCTCTGCTAGCGCTCGGCCTGCTCGCCGCCGCGGCCGCCTGCGGCGGGTCCGGCGCCGCCACGAGTCCGCCGGCAGCGGACCGGGTCGCGGCGCTCGTCGACGGCCAGCCGGTGCGCGCCAGCGACGTGGCCGTGGTGCGCGCCGAGGAGCGCTTCGTCGGTCAAAGCGACGCCGCGGGCCCCGCCCTCAAGGAGGCGATCGACCGCGAGCTGGTGCGCCGGCAAGCCGCCCGGTTCGGCGCCAGTGCCGACCGCGCGATCGTCGACCAGCGCCTGTCGCAGCTGCAGACCCAGGTGGGCGGCGCAGCCGCGCTGAAGGCCATGCTCGTGCGCGCCCGGATGAGCGCGGCTCAACTTCGCCAGAGCATCACCGACGGCGTGCTGCGCGAAGCGCTGCAAAACGCCCAGTTCCCCAAGCTCACGGCGAGCGGCAAGGCGGTGCGCGCCTACTATCGCAGCCACCTCAAGAGCACGTTCACGCGGCCCGGGTCCGTGCACCTCGGCGCCATCCAGGTACACGCCCGGCTGATCGCCAAGAACGCCATCACGCGCGTCCAGCAGGGACGCCCGTTCGCCGAGGTGGCGCGCCAGTTCTCGGTGGACCCGGAGTCCAAGGCGAACGGCGGCGACCTTGGGTGGATCCTCACCAGCTCGCTGCCGGGGCCGTTGCGCGCCGCCGTCGCCGGGGCCAAACCGGGGCTCATCGCCAGGCCGCTCGGCGGCGGGACCTCCTGGTACGTGCTGGACGTCCTCGGCGTGCGCCCGGCGCAGGTCCTCCCGTTCGCGAAGGTGCGCGTCAGCATCGCCGCTGAGCTCACGCGCGTGCTGCGCTCCAAGGCTCTGGAGCGCTGGCTGCGCACGGCCCGCGGCAAGGCGTCGATCCAGCGTCAGTAGTCCGGCCGCCGGCGCCGTGTCCATGCGGGGCCGGGTTGCTATACTCGCCGGCACTACCCGAGGAGACCGTCCGTGCGCAACGCCCTCATACTGCTCATCGTGGTCGCGATCCTGATCGTGACTCTCGGCGCCGTGAACCACTCGGTCGCCCTGGAGATCGATTACGTGGCCGGCACGTGGCGCGCGGTATCCCTCGCCTGGATCGGCCTGGCGGTCGCGGGCGTGGTCGTGGCGGCGGGCCTGGCGGCGGCGCTGCTGGCGCGCGCGGCCGCCGCACGGGCGCGACGCAAGCTCGAGAGCGAGCTCGACGAGACCTACCGGCGCCTGCGCGACGCGGAGGCGCGAGCCGTGCCGCGGCAGCCGGTGACCGTCGTCGCCGCCGACGGAGGCGGCGGCGCCCGCCGCCTCCGTCGGGCGCACCGCCGTCACGCAGGTCGCGCCGGCTGCGCCCGGCGTCGATGAGCCCTCGCCTGGCCAGTGAACGCCGTCCGGTGACCCGCCGCCGGCGTCCGTCTGGCCGAGGCACTACACTCGCGTGGTGATGACACAGTGACGCCCAGCGTCTCCTGGCGCATCGCGCCGGCGCCGTACGCCGACGTGCTCAGGCTCGCCGCCGAGGCCGGCGTGAGTGAGGCGATGGCGCAGGTGCTCGTGCGCCGGGGCTTCTCCGGCGGGGAGGAGGCGCACGCCTTCCTGCACCCGGACTATCGCGTTCACGACCCGTTCCTGATGCCCGGGATGACCGAGGCGCGGCAGCGCCTCGACAAGGCACTGCAGCGCGCCGAGCCCATCGCCGTGCACGGCGACTACGACGCCGACGGCATCAGCGCCACGTTCGTGCTCGTCAGCGCCCTTCAGGAGCTGGGTGCGGACGTCCGCTGGCACCTGCCCAACCGCTTCGTGGAAGGCTACGGGGTCTCAGCCGCAGCCGTGGAGGAGCTCGCGGAGGCGGGCGTGCGCCTGCTGGTCACCGTGGACTGCGGCATCTCCGCCCGCGACGAGGTGCGGCTCGCCCAGAAGCTGGGGATGGACGTCATCGTCACCGACCACCACGAGATCGAGGGCGACCTGCCCGAGTGCATCGTCGTCACGCCCAGGCTGCCAGGCTACCCGTGCCCGCACCTGGCCGGCGTGGGCGTGGCTTTCAAGCTCGCGCACGCGATGCTCGAGCAGCCCGAGACCGAGCTTGTCGAGGTTCCGCTCGCGCTGCGCGCCCTCGCCGATGTCGTCGCCATCGGGACGATCGCCGACGTCGTGCCCCTCGTCGGCGAGAACAGGGTGCTGGCCGCGATCGGCCTCGGCAGGCTGCGCAGCGCCCCACGGCCGGGGCTGGCGGCGCTGATGGAGGTCGCGGGCGTCACGCCCGGGAGCGTGAGCGCCGGCACGGTGGGGTTCCGCATCGGTCCGCGGCTCAACGCCGCCGGGCGGCTCGAGGATGCGTCGCTGGCGCTCGAGCTGCTGGGCTGCGGCGACCGCGAGACCGCACTGCCGCTCGCGCTCCGGCTGAACGAACTCAACCAGGAGCGGCAGGCCATCGAGGCGGCGATCTTCACCCAGGCGCTGCAGATGGTGCCCGATCCGCCGCCGCCCGCCCTCGTGCTTTCCTCGCCCGGCTGGCACGAGGGCGTCGTCGGCATCGTCGCGTCGCGCGTGGCGGAGCGCTTCAATCGCCCGGCCATCCTGCTGAGCGAGAGCGGGGAGGAGGCAAAGGGCTCGGGGCGCAGCATCGGCGCCTTCGACCTCCTCGCCGCCGTCGCGCGGGGAGCGGACCATCTGCTCGCCTTCGGCGGTCATCGCGCCGCCTGCGGGCTGCGTCTGCGCACCGACGCCATCGCCGCCTTCCGTGACGCCTTCGTGAGGGCGGCCGAGGAGGCCCTCACGGAGGACGACATGCGGCACGCGCTCACGGTGGACGCGCTCGTGGCCGGCGACGAGCTCACGCTCGCGCTCGCCGACGAGCTCGAACTGCTGGCGCCGCACGGTCTCGGCAACCGCAAGGTGACGCTGCTGCTGCACGGCGCGGAGGTCGTGTCCCCGCGGCGCACGCGCGACCGCAAGCACCTGCAGTACCGCGTGCGCTGCGACGGCGCCTCGTGCCAGGCGATCCATTTCAACTTCGACGCACTCGACGTCCCCGGCGCCGAGGGGCGCTTCGACATCCCGCTCAGCTTGTCCAAGAACGAGTACAACGGCAGCGTGAGCGCCCAGGTCGAGGTCAAGGCGCTGTGCCCGCTGGAGCCGGCTCAGGACGACCTCTGCGGCACCGCCTGCGCGCTCGCCTGTCCGGACCGCCTGCGCGGGCCCGCGCTCTGGGAGGAACTGCTGCGCGACCCGCCGCGCCTCGAGCACGATGAGGCGGCGGAGGCCCTCACGCAGGCCCGCCGCGACGGCCGCCTGCGCGAGCGCCGCGGCCGCCCCGCCGTGCCGGCGCTGACGGCGCTGGCCGCCGGCGGCGAGCGGATCCTCGTGGTGGTGGCCGACGTGGCGCGCCGGCGGCCGCTGCTGAGCCGCGACGTGCTCGCGCCGCCGCTCGGCGTCAGCGGGCGCTACGTCCAGGCCGCCTGCGCCGCCCGCGCCGCGGCCGGCGGCGCCGGCGTCACGCTCGCCGGCTACGACCTCGTCGCCGCGCACCCCGAGGTGGCCGCCGGCGTCGACCACCTCGTGCTGCTCGACCCGCCGTTCACGCGGCGCCTGTTCGCGGCGACGGTGGCGGCCGCCCCGCGCGCCTGGGTCCACGCCCTCTGGGGGGCGCCTGAAGCCGGGTTCGCGGAGAGGGTCGCCGCCGCGGAGCTCGACCTCCAGACGGTCATGCGGCGCGTGTGGAAGGTCCTGTCCGCCGGCTCGGGCCGGTTTGACGAGGCGCTCGAGCAGGAACTCCTACGGGGAGACCCGTTCCTGCGGTCGGCCGGCGCCGCCGCGGCCGCCCTCCGGGCGCTAGGCGACGCCGGCCTGCTGCACCTCGAGGCCGTCGGCGGCTATCATCTCGAGCGGCCTCAGGGTAAGGTCGATGTGACCCGCACCGAGAGTCATGAACGATGGCACACACTGTTTCGGACAGACGAGTTCCTGCGGAGCTGCCTGACGGCGAGTCTCTGACCCTGGTACCGGAGAAGTACCGGCCCTTGCTCGACGACCTCGTCGCCGCCGTCGAGCGCTACAATCCAGACCTCGACCGCGAGCTCATCACCCGCGCCTTCGTCGCCGCCAGCGTCCTGCACGACCAGCAAAGCCGCAAGAGCGGCGAAGCCTACATCCACCACCCCGTGGGCACGGCCCTCAACGCGGCCGAGCTCAAGCTCGACTCCGTCACCATCGCCGCGGCGCTGCTTCACGACGTCGTCGAGGACACCGGCACCCCGCTCGCCTGGATCGAGGAGCAGTTCGGCGCCGAGATCGCCATGCTAGTCGACGGCGTCACCAAGCTCACCAAGATGCACTTCACCTCCCAGGAGGAGGAGCAGGCCGAGAACTACCGCAAGATGATCGTCGCGATGGCGACCGACATCCGCGTCATCCTCATCAAGCTCTGCGACCGCCTGCACAACATGCACACGCTCTGCTACCTCAGCAAGCAGAAGCAGATCCAGAAGGCCAGGGAGACGCTCGACGTGTACGCCCCCCTGGCACACCGCCTCGGCATCCACAACATGAAGTGGCAGCTCGAGGACCTCGCCTTCGCGGCGCTGCACCCGCGCAAGTACCAGGAGATCCAGAAGTGGGTCGCGCAGCGGCGCGCCGACCGCGAGGACTTCGTGGACGAGGCCGCCGGCTACCTGCGCGGCGAGCTCGGCACGGCGGGCATCGAGGCGGACATCACCGGCCGCGCCAAGCACTTCTACTCCATCTACATGAAGATGAGCCGGGGCGGCAAGGAGTTCAACGAGATCTTCGATCTCACCGGGCTGCGCGTGCTCGTCGACTCCATCAAGGACTGCTACGGGGCGGTGGGCATCATCCACTCGGTGTGGAAGCCCATCCCGGGGCGCTTCAAGGACTACATCGCGATGCCCAAGTTCAACCTCTACCAGTCCCTGCACACCACGGTGATCGGCCCCGGGGGCAAGCCCCTGGAGATCCAGATCCGCACCTTCGACATGCACCAGACCGCGGAGTTCGGCGTGGCGGCCCACTGGCTCTACAAGGAGAAGGGCGACCGCGACCCGGACAAGCTCGCCTGGCTGCACCAGATGATGGAGTGGCAGTCCGAGACCGGCGACCCGCGCGAGTTCATGGACACCCTGCGCGTCGACCTCTTCGAGGACGAGGTCTTCGTGTTCACGCCCAAGGGTGACGTCAAGAACCTGGGCGCCGGGAGCACGCCGATCGACTTCGCCTACGCCGTGCACACGGACGTAGGCAGTCACACCGTCGGCGCCAAGGTCAACGGGCGCATCGTGCCGCTGCACACCAAGCTCAACAGCGGCGACATCGTCGAGATCATCACGAGCAAGTCGAGCCACGGCCCCTCGCGTGACTGGCTCGACATCGTCAACACGCCGCGCGCGCGCCAGAAGATCCGCCAGCACTTCCGCCGCGAGCAGCGCGAGGACAGCGAGCACTCGGGCCGGGACCTGCTGCAGGAGATGCTGCGCCGCGAGGGCCTCCCGGCCCAGAAGATCCTCTCGTCCAAGGTCTTCACGCAGATCTGCAAGGAGGTCGGATTCGCCAAGGCGGACGACCTGTTCGCCGCCATCGGCTCGGGGCGGGTGCCGGTCAAGACCGTGGCCAACAAGGTGATGCAGGCGTCGGGCACGATGAAGGAGGCCACTCCGCCCCCCGAGATGCTGCCCTCGCGCCGCGTGCAGGAGGTCGACGAGCCGCAGGCCCTCTCGGGCGAGTTCGGCATCGCCGTCGAGGGCATGAGCGACATCATGGTGCGCATGGCCAAGTGCTGCAAGCCGATCCCCGGCGACGAGATCGTCGGCTACATCTCGCTCGGCAAGGGCATCACCATCCACCGGCACGACTGCAAGAACGCCCGCGCCCTCATGAAGAACCCGGAACGCTTCACCAAGGTCGACTGGCACGGCCTCGGCGGGATGGCGTTCCGCGTGGAGATCATGGTGGAGGCGCTGGACCGCAACCACCTGCTCGAAGACCTGGCGCGCACGCTCTCGGACTCGGGCGTCAACATCGTCGGCGGCAGCATGCAGACCCTGCCCGACGGAGTGGTGCGCGACCGCTTCACGCTCGAGGTCGGCGACGTACGCCAGCTCGACAACATCCTCGCCAACATCCGCAGCACCCACACCGTCTACGACGCCTACAGGGTCGTCGGCACGTAGCGAGCGGGGCGCTCCGCGGAAGGTCGACCCTCGCGGGCGCGGTCTGATACGCTCTCGCGCGGACCCCGACCACCTGAGGTGTCATGGCTGACCCGTTCGAAGTCTTCGCTCTCCCGCTCGGCCCGCTGCAGGCCAACTGTTTCGTCGTCGTGCGCGGCGAGAGCGGCCTCGTCATCGACCCCGGGGACGAGGCCGGCGTGCTCATCGAGGCGTTCGACGAGTTCGGCTTCCCGCCGGCCGCCGTCCTCCTGACCCACGGCCACTTCGACCACTTCGGCGGCGTCGCGGCGCTGGCCGCGCACTACGAGATCCCGGTGTATGTGGGCGAGGCGGACGCCGGTCAGATCGCCGACGGCGGCCTGGGCGCGATGGCGGGCTTCGATATCGAGCCGGTGCGCGGCGCGCTCACGATCAGCGGGGAGCAGACGCTGCCGCTGCCCATCGCCGTGAAGGCGATCCCGACGCCGGGTCACTCCCTGGGTTCCTACACCTTCGCCCTGGGGGAGACCGACCTGTTCGTCGGCGACCTCCTCTTCCTGGGCAGCGTCGGGCGCACCGACCTGCCGGGCGGCGACATGGACCAGCTGCTCAACTCGGTCGCCGGCCTCGTGCGGCGGTTCCCCCCGGACGCGCGCGTGCACTGCGGCCACGGCCCGGACACATCCCTCGGGCGCGAGCTCGCGCTGAACCCGTTCCTCTCGCCGCTGCGCTACGACCCGGAGCACCGCTGGTGAGCGCTCCGCGCGCCCCCAAGGGCACCTACGACCTCCTTCCCGAGGAAGCCGCGGAACGGGACGCCATCGTCGCCTCCGCCGCGCGCGTCTTCGCCGCCTACGGCTACCGCCACATGGTGACCCCCGAGTTCGAGGAGACCGGCCTGTTCGAGCGCGGCGTCGGCGAGGCCACCGACATCGTGCGCAAGGAGATGTACACGTTCACGGACAAGGGCGAGCGCTCGCTCACGCTCCGCCCCGAGGGCACGGCGCCCATCTGCCGCGCCTACGTGGAGCACGGCATGCACAAGCTGCCGCAGCCCGTGAAGGTCTGGTATTACTGCCCGATGTTCCGCTACGAGCGACCCCAGGCCGGGCGCTATCGCGAGCACTACCAGATCGGCGCCGAGGCGCTGGGGTCGGCCGACCCCACCGTGGACGCCGAGGTCATCGCGTTGCTCGCGGCGATCTTCGCGGAGCTCGGCGTCGAGGGCGTCTCGCTCAACCTGAACAGCATGGGCGACGCCCAATGCCGGCCGGCCTACGTGGACAAGTTGCGCGCGTATCTACGCGAGCGCCGCGAGGATCTCTGCGGCGAGTGCCGCGAGCGGCTCGAGCTCAACCCGCTGCGCACGTTCGACTGCAAGGTCGAGAGTTGCCGCGCCGTCCTCGACGAGGCGCCGCGCATCGGCGACCACCTGTGCCCCGACTGCCGCGCGCACTTCGAGACGGTGCAGTCGCTGGTGCGCGCCTGCGGGCTCGAGCCAAGCCTCGACTTCCGCCTCGTGCGCGGCCTCGACTACTACACGCGCACCACGTTCGAGTTCAACTCCGACCGCCTCGGCGCCCAAAGCGGCGTCGGCGGCGGCGGCCGCTACGACGGCCTCGTGGAGCAGATCGGCGGGCCGCCCACGCCCGGCGTGGGTTGGGGCAGCGGCCTCGAGCGCATCGCTCTCGCTATGCGCGACCATCGGCTGCCGGCCTCCGCGCCGGAGGTGTTCGTGGTCGCCTGCTCGGAGGAGGCCCGCGCCGCCGCCTTCGGCGTCGCGCAGCGGCTGCGCGCGGCGGATCTCGGCGCGGACCTCGACCTCGCCGGCCGGAGCCTCAAGGGCCAGCTCAAGCAGGCGGGCCGCAGCGGCGCGCCCCTGGCTGCCCTCGTGGGCTTGGAGGATCTGGCCGCCGGCAGCGTCCGGCTGCGCGCCCTGCGCGGCGGCGTCGACGAGGACGTGGCGCTCGCGAGCCTCGCCGGCGTCGTCAAGGCGCGCCTGCAGAAGAAGGCCTGATGCTGCGCGACGCCCACGCGGGAGAGCTGCGCGCCGGCGACGTCGGGCGCGAGGTCAAGCTGGCCGGCTGGGTGGCGCACCGGCGAGACCACGGCAAGCTGGTCTTCATCGACCTGCGCGACCGCAGCGGCGTCGTGCAGCTCGTCTTCGACCCGTCGCGCGTCCCGGACGCCCACGCCACGGCCGAGCAGGTACGCCCTGAGTTCGTCCTGGCCGTCCGCGGCGAGGTCGTCGCGCGTTCGCCTGAGACCGTCAACCCCGCTCTGCCGAGCGGCGAGGTCGAGGTGCGCGTCGCCTCGGTGAGCATCCTCAACCGTTCCAGGACGCCGCCGTTCGAGATCGAGGCGGCGGAGGCGGTGGACGTCGACGAGACGCTGCGCCTCAAGTATCGCTATCTCGATCTGCGCCGCGCGCCCATGCTCGCCAACCTCGAGCTTCGCCACAGGGCGGTGCAGGCCGCGCGTGACTACCTGAACGCGCAGCGCTTCCTGGAGATCGAGACGCCCGAGCTCACGAAGTCCTCGCCCGAGGGGGCGCGCGACTTCCTCGTCCCATCGCGTCTGCAGCCGCATCACTTCTACGCGCTGCCGCAGTCGCCGCAGATGTTCAAGCAGATCCTCATGGTCGCGGGCATGGAGCGCTACTACCAGTTCGCCCGCTGCTTCCGCGACGAGGACCTGCGCGCCGATCGCCAGCCGGAGCACACACAGATCGACATCGAGACGTCGTTCCTCGGGGTACCCGAGATCCGCGAGCTGCTCGAGGGCCTCATGAACGCCATCTTCGCGGGCGCGGGGGAGGGGCCGTTGCCGCTGCCTCTGCCGCGACTCTCCTACGACGAGGCCATGCTGCGCTTCGGCAGCGACAAGCCCGATCTGCGCTACGGGCTCGAGATCGTGGAGCTCTCGGACGCGTTCGCGGGCAGCGCCTTCAAAGTGTTCGCTGCCGCCGTCGAGCGCGGTGGGGTCGTGCGCGCCATCAGGGCGCCGGGCGCGGCCGGCATGTCGCGGGGAGATATCGACAAGCTCACCGACCTCGCGAAGGCGCACGGCGCCGGGGGCATGGCCTACGTGTACGTCGAGGACGGGCGCTCGCTGCGCGGTCCCATCGTCAAGTTCGTCAGCGAGGGCGAGCAGGCGGCCGTCGTCGAGCGCACCGGCGCCGAACCCGGCGACCTCGTCGTCTTCGCCGCCGACCAGGCTCCCGTCGCCGCAGTCGTCCTCGGTGCGCTCCGGCTCGCGCTCATCAACGCCCTGCGGCCGGCCCCGTCGGCGCGCTGGGCCCTCCTCTGGGTGGAGGAGTTCCCGCTCTTCGAGATGGACGAGGAGACCGGCCAGCTCACCTATGGCCACAACCCGTTCAGCCTGCCGACCGAGGCCACGATGCCGCTCCTGGAGAGCGATCCGCTGGCCGTCCGCGGCGCCCAGTACGACCTCGTGCTCAACGGCGTCGAGCTCGGGTCTGGCTCGCTGCGCAACCACGACGCCGCCACGCAGCGCGCCATCCTGCGAGCGCTCGGCATGAGCGACGCGCGCATCGACGAGTCCTTCGGCTGGTTCCTCGAGGCGCTCGAGTTCGGGGCGCCGCCGCACGGCGGAATCGGCCTCGGTTTCGACCGCATCCTCATGCTGCTCGCCGGGGCCGACTCCATCCGCGACGTCATCGCCTTCCCCAAGACGTCCTCCGGCGGCGACCCCATGACCGGCGCCCCCGGCGAGGTCACCGCGGAGCAGCTCAGGGACCTGCGCGTCCGGCTCGCCTGAGCGCCGGCGCCCGGCCCCGGGGGCCTCTCCGGCGCTGCGCCGTGACCCCGCCCACCCCTCGCACGCGCCGCTCCGCGCTCGCCACAAGCCTGAATGCTCAAGTTTTCTGCAGGGCTGCCGACTTGATTGTTGAAACAGATGTCGTTTGCTACGATGCTGCGGCTCGACCTTGTTCGTGACCTCGTTACATTCTCGAGCCAACACGAACACATCGGGAGCTCGTGCTCCGGGCCATCCGTGGATGGTCCGGGAGGGCACCCACCTGCGAGAGCAGGTTCGAGAATAGCGCGAGCACGGCAAGGTGGAGCAACTTACCTTCGGAGGCCGGCATGGGTACTTTGAAGCGCAACAGACCGTTCCTCATCACCGCCGCTCTGATCCTCGTGGTCGGTGCTGCTCTGTTCGGTGGGGTCCTCGCCGTGCGCGTCGTCGCGGCAGGTACGACCGCCACGCCCGTTGCCTCGGCCGCCGCTCCTCACGCCTCGTACAATACGGTGAGCAGCTACGGGATCACTGGCTACGCGCCACTGCGCATCGTCCCTACGGCCGAGACCCCCTCGTTCATCAAGTCGCGACTGCAGGAGGGGCGCGGCATCATCCTCCTCGTCTACGTGCCCGGGGCCTCCGACGATACGCAGATGCTCGCGAGCTTCAACAGCGTCAAGGCGCAGTACGCCGCCGACACCAGCCACATGTCTTTCGAGGCAGCCGAGACGACGGAGCTCGGCGACACCCTGCAGCAGCTGCAGGTGAGCAATCCGCCGATCCTGGCCGTCATCCAGGGGAACGGCGACGTCTCGCAGCTGTACACCGGCTGGATCACGGAGAAGGTCATGTCACAGGTCGTGGCCAACTCCATCCAAGGCCTCTAGGCCCGCAGCACCTCACCGCTCCCTCTCGGCTCCCGGAGTGTTTGACGGGGCACGGACTCGTGGTACCATAATGCCGACCGTTTAGGTTGGGATTCTGCCGCCGAGTCAAGGGAGTGCCATGCGGATCTCGTCGCGCTGCGAGTACGGCCTGCGGGCCATGGTGTACCTCGCCGCGCGCCAGGAGGAACGTCCCGTGCCCCTGCCCGAGATTGCCGCGGGAGAGGGCATACCGGCGGCCTTCCTGGAGCGGATCCTGGCGCGCCTGCGCGACGGCGGCCTGATCAAGGCCACGCGCGGCGTCAGCGGCGGCTATCAGCTGGCCCGGGGCTCGGGGAGCATCGCCGTCGGAGACATCGTCACGGCCCTCGAGGGACCCCTGTCACTGGTCGGCTGCGTCCCCGACGAAGAAGCCTGCGCGCGCGCTGAGTCCTGCGCCTCGCGCGTCGTCTGGCGCCGCCTGGACAGCGCCATCAGCGGCGCCCTGAACGGCATCACCCTGGAAGACCTCACGAGGGAGGCTGTGCTGCGATGAAGAGCGTGTACTTCGACCACGCGGCGACCACGCCGGTGGACCGCCGCGTCCTGGAACGGATGCTGCCCTTCTTCTGCGACGCCTACGGCAACCCGTCGGAGCTGCATCGCCTCGGGCGCGAGGCGCGCGCCGCCGTCGAGCAGGCGCGCGCCCAGGTGGCCGCCGCGATCGGCGCCGGGGAGCGCGAGATCGTGTTCACCGCCGGAGGCACCGAGGCCGACAACCTCGCGCTGTTCGGGTACCTGCAGCGCTTCGAGCCCGGCCACTTCATGATCAGCGCGATCGAGCACCCGGCGGTGATGGAGGCGGCGCGCGCCCTCAACCGCCTGGGCTGGGCCGTCGACTTCGTGCCCGTGGACGGCGACGGCACCATCGACCTCGACGCCTACGAACAGGCCTTCCGCGACGACACCAAGCTCGCCTCGGTGATGTTCGCGAACAACGTCGTCGGCACGATCCAGCCGGTCGCCGAGCTGGCGCGCATCGCCCACGAGCATGGGGCCGTGTTCCACACCGACGCCGTGCAAGCCGTCGGCTCCGTGCCGGTGGACGTCGTCGGGCTCGGCGTGGACCTGCTCACCATCTCCGGACACAAACTGTATGGGCCCAAGGGCATCGGCGCGTTGTACGCCAAGCGTGGGACGCGCCTTACGCCCATCATCCACGGCGGCGGTCACGAGCGGCGCCTGCGCTCGGGCACGGAGAACGTGCCCGGCATCGTCGGTATGGGCGCCGCCATGGAGCTGGCCGTAGCGGAGATGCCGGTGACGCGGCCCCGGCTTGAGGCGATGCGCGACCGCATGGCTCAGGGCGTGGTCGCCAGCATCCCGGACGTCAAGTACCTCGGTCATCCCAGCGAGCGTCTCCCCGGCAACGTGGCCTTCACGGTGCGCTACATCGAGGGCGAGTCCATGCTGCTGCAGCTGGACACGCACGGCTACATGGTGTCCAGCGGGTCCGCCTGCGCCTCGGGCTCCCTGGAGCCGTCGCACGTGATCCTCGCGCTGGGCCTGGGCGCCGAGGAGGCGCACGGCAGCATGCGCGTGAGCCTGGGGCGCGAGAACACGGAAGAAGAAGTCGACGGGTTCCTCGAAGTCTTCCCGCCGATCGTCGAGAAGCTGCGGCAGATGAGCCCGCTCTACGTGAAAGGTTGAAGCATGTACACCGACCTGGTCATGGACCATTTCAGCAACCCCCGCAACGTGGGTGAGATCGAGGACGCCGACGGCGTCGGTCAGATCGGCAACCCCGTCTGCGGCGACGTGATGCGCATCAGCATCGCCGTCGAGGACGACCGCATCGCCGACATCAAGTTCAAGACGTTCGGCTGCGGCGCCGCCGTGGCCACGTCGAGCATGGTGACCGAGATGGTGATGGGCAAGACGCTCGGGGACGCCGCGGATATCTCCAACAAGGCCGTCGCCGAAGCCCTCGGCGGGCTCCCGGCGAACAAGATGCACTGCTCCAACCTGGCCGCCGACGCGCTGCACCTGGCCATCCAGGACTACCTCGTCAAGACCGGCCGTGAGGCCGAGGTCGAGCAGATCCTCAAGGCACTCCCAAAAGAGCACGAGCACTCGTCGCACTGAGCGGCGGGGTCGATAGCGCCGTCGCGGCGCTGCGCGTGGTGCAGCAGGGACGCACCGTCGAGACCGCCACCGTGATGCTCTGGCCCGGCGAGGACCGGCGCAGCTGCTGCTCGCCGGGCGCCCTTCAGCGCGCTGCCCGGACGGCCGCCTACCTTGGTTTGCCGCATCACCTGGTCGATCGCGAGCGCGAGTTCGCCGCCGAGGTGGTGGAGCCTTTCGTCGCGGCCTACGTCGCCGGCGAGACGCCGAACCCGTGCGTCGCCTGCAACCCGGGCCGTCTCGCGGCGCTCGTCGGACTGGCCGACGGACTGGGCCTCGCGCACGTCGTCACCGGCCACTATGCGCGCCTCGTGTGGCGCGACGGCGAGCCGTTCGTGGCGCGCGGCCGCGACGCGCGCAAGGACCAGTCCTACATGCTCTGGGCGGTGCCGCCGGAGGTGCTCGGCCGCCTCGAGTTCCCGCTCGGCGACGCGACCAAGCAGGAGATCCGGGCCGCCGCGTCCGAGGCGCAGCTGCCCTCGGCCGACGAGCCCGAGAGCCAGGAGGTGTGCTTTGCCACCGAGGGGTATCGCCGTTTCCTTGAGGAACGCGGGGTGACCGCCGTGCGCGGCCCGATCGAGGATCGGCAGGGCAACGTCGTGGGTGAGCACGGCGGCCAGTGGCGGTACACCATCGGCCAGCGCCGCGGTCTGGCGATCTCGGACGAGGCCCCTCTCTACGTGCTGGAGCGGCGCGCCGCCGACAACGCGGTGGTGGTCGGCCGACGCGAGGGGCTGCTGACGTCACGCGTCGAGCTGCGCGGCCTCGTGGACCGCGGGATCGGTGGCGGTGAAGGGCGGACGGTGCAGCTCCGCTACCGGTCGCCGGGCGTCGCCGTCGCCGCGTTGGAGCGGGGCGCCGGCGGGCGCGCGACCGTCGTGCTCGCCGCGCCCTTTGCCGGCGTCGCCGCGGGGCAGTCGGCGGTGTTCTACGACGGGGATGTCGTCGTCGGCGGGGGCATCGTCTGCGCCCCGGGGTCCGCCTCAGAGCAGGTGTGATACCCTCTGCTGAGGCTTGCGTACCGGCAGGGTCTGGAAGGAGAAAGGCATGGAATCCGCGCTCGTGGTAGCCGCGTCGAGTATGCCGTCGATCGTGCTGCGATACACGGCTGCGTTCTTCTTCGTCGTGGTGGCGATCGCCATCGCGTACGCCTGCATCAAGGCCGCCAGGGCGATGGGTCGCCTCGACAAGGTGATGGCCGACATGGACGCACAGGCGATCCCGCTGCTGCAGAAGGCGGGCGGCACCCTCGACGGCGTGAACGCCAACCTCGGGAACGTGGACGAGATCACCAGGGACGTGGCCGACATCACCGACAAGATCGACAAGATGGCGAACTCCGTCGAGGGCGCCGTGACGACGCCGGCGCGCAAGGCGGCGGCCTTCAGCGCCGGCGTTCAGTCGGCGTTCTCCAGCTTCCGGCGCCGCGAGCGTGACGATGCCGGCGCAGGCCCGGGCGACCCGTGGAGCGCGGCGGACGCGGCGCCGCGCCGCCGGCGAGGCGTGGACTGCCGGGCCGGCCGCTGAGACGCCGAAGCCGGCCGCTGAGGCCGCGACGACCGAGTCCGCCGCCGCAGCCGCGCCGGCCGCGGAGGCGGTCGCGCCCGATGCCTCGACGGGCGAGGTCTGACCGTGGGCTTGACCAGCAGACTCCTCGTGAGCGGCATCGCCGCCGGGGCGGCGCTCGCCTACTACACGCGCCGGCGCCACCAGCGCACGGGCGAGAGCTACCTCGACATCGTGAAGCAGCTGCCGTCGGAGGCGCAGCGCTGGGCCACGGACACGCGCGAGCGCGCCGCCAGGGCCCTCGAAGACGGCAAGGCGGCGGCGCGCGCACGGGAGCACACGATCAGCGGGCGGCTGGAGGCGGTACGTGAGCCCGCCGTCCCGGGCAGGTAGGCGGGACCGTGGCTGAGAAGGTCAATCTCGAGGTGCCCGCCACGATCGGCGCCCTGTCCACCGTGCGCATGGTCCTGGGCGGCCTCGGCGCGCGGCTCGACTTCTCGCTCGAGGACCTCGACGAACTGCACATGGCGACCGAGCAGCTCTTCTCCGCGGTCCTGGAGACCGAGGACGTCGAGAGCGTGGCCATCGACATCGTCGCCGGAGACGGCACCATGCGCATCGCGGCCGGCACGTTCCAGAGCGACGGACTGCGCTCTCAGGTCGTCGTGACTCCGGGCGGCTGCCTCGATCTGTGCACCCTTCTTCGCGGGCTTCTGGACGACGTGGCCGTCGTGGACGGCGACGGCGGGCTACCGGGTGCTCATGGTCAAGGGGCGCGGCGGAGGCGACTGATGGCCGGCCGCGACGAAAGGCACGTCAACGACCCCCTGGACCTCGAGGCGCTGCCGGGGCAGGCCCGGCCGTTCCGCGAGGAAGAAGAGGGGGACGAGGAGCTCCACGCCCAGGGCGGCCCCGCCGCCGATCCCCAGGGGCGTGGCCGCGACGAGTCCGAGAAGCTGGATCAGTACCTGCTGCGCCGATACCACCTCTACGGCGACCGCAAGGCGCGCGAGCAGCTCATCACGATGTACCTGCCGCTGGTGCGCTCCCTGGCGCGACGCTACGCGTCGCGCGGCGAACACTTCGACGACCTCGTGCAGGTGGGGGCCATCGGCCTGATCAAGGCCATCGACCGCTTCGACCTGAGCCGCGGCGTGGAGCTCACCACGTACGCCACCCCGAACATCGTCGGGGAGATCAAGCGCTATTTCCGCGACAAGGGCTGGTCGGTGCGCGTGCCGCGCGGTCTGCAGGAGCTCAACATCCGCCTCAACAAGGTCATCGATGAGCTGGTGCCGAAGCTGCAGCGCTCGCCCACCATCAACGAGCTCGCGGAGGCGGCCAACGCCACGCCCGAAGAGGTGCTCGAGGCGCTGGAGACGAGCCAGGCGTACAACTCCGTCTCCCTGCAGGCTTCGCCCAACGGCGAGGGCGGGGAGGAGGACGCCGGGCTCATCGACTATTTGGGCGGCGAGGAAGAGGCCTACGACACCATGGAAGACCGGACGACGCTCGCGCCTGGCTTCGCCAAGCTCGACAAGCGCGAGCGCTACATCCTCCATCTGCGGTTCTTCGAGGGGCTCACGCAGTCGCAGATCGCCGAGCGGGTCGGCATCTCGCAGATGCACGTCTCTCGTCTCATCAGGCGCTCGCTCGAGAAGCTGCGCGAAGAGATCGGGGAGCTCGACAACCCCGAGATCATGCGCGCCTCGGGCGACGACCGCTAGACCATCCACTTCGCGACCACACGAGGTCCCACGTGAACGCTGCCGAAATCCGTGACCTGTTCCGAGAGTTCTTCGTGGAGAGGGGTCACCTCTCCGGCGCGCCGGCGAGCCTGGTACCGGCCGGGGACACGAGCGTCCTCTTCACCACCGCCGGCATGCAGCAGTACAAGCCGTACTACCTCGGCGTCGAGACGCCGCCCGCCACGCGCATCACGACCTGCCAGCGCTGCTTCCGCACCTCCGACATCGAGAACGTCGGCAAGACGGCGCGGCACCTGACGTTCTTCGAGATGCTCGGCAACTTCTCGTTCGGCGACTACTTCAAGGCGGACGCGATCGCGTGGTCGCTGGACCTGTCGGACGCGCTCGGCGTCGACCGCGGCAAGGTCTGGGTGAGCGTCTTCGGCGGCGACGCGCAGGTGCCCGCCGACGAAGAGGCCGTGGCGCTGTGGAAGTCGCACGGCTTCCCGGACGAGCGCATCGTCCGCCTCGGCCGCAAGGACAACTTCTGGGGGCCCGCCGGGCCCACCGGGCCGTGCGGGCCCTGTTCCGAGCTCTACTACGACTTCGGCCCCGAGGTCGGGTGCGACGACCCCGACTGCGCGCCCGGCTGCGACTGCGACCGCTTCCTCGAGTACTGGAACCTCGTCTTCGTGCAGTACGAGATGGACGAGCAGGGCGAGCTCACGCCGCTGCCCAAGCCGAGCATCGACACGGGCATGGGCATCGAGCGCATCGCCTCCATCACGCAGGGCGTCGCCACGGTGTTCGACACAGACCTGTTCGCGCCGCTGATCCTGCGCGGCGCCGAGCTGGCCGGCGTCAAGCCCGGCGCCTCGCCGGCCGTCACGCGCGCCCTGCGCACGATGGCCGAGCACGCGCGCGGCGCCGCCTTCCTCGTCATGGACGGCGTGCTGCCCGGCAACGACGGCCGCGACTACGTGCTGCGCCGCATCATCCGCCGCGCCGTGCAGCAAGGCGTGGCCATCGGCGTGGACAAGCCGTTCCTGGCCGCCCTCGCCGGCGAAGTGGTCGTGATGATGGGCGAGGCGTATCCGGACCTCATCGCCGCGCGTGAGGAGATCGAGAGGGTCGTGGACGAGGAGGAGACGCGCTTCCGCCACACCCTGCAGCAAGGCATGGGCATCCTCGACGAGGCGCTGCGCCGCGCCCGAGACACCGGCACCGAGCTGCCCGCCGAGGTCGCCTTCGAGCTGCACGACACCTACGGCTTCCCCTTCGACCTCACGCGCGAGATCGCCGCCGAGGGTGACATGAGCGTGGACGAGGAGCGCTTCGAGCACCTCATGGAGGAGCAGCGCCAGCGCGCCCGCGCCGCCCAGCGGGCGGGCGCCTTCGAGGCCGGCCCCGGCGAGCTCGAGGAGTTCCAGCGCGAGGTCGCGTCGCTGCCCACGACGTTCGTCGGCTACGAGCGGCTCGAGGTGTTCACCGTGGTGCGCGCCACCCGCGCGCTGCCGGATGGGCGTTTGGCCGTCAAGCTGGCCGAGTCGCCGTTCTACGCCGAGGGCGGCGGTCAGGTCGCCGACACCGGCTGGATCCACACCGAGTCCGGCAAGCTCGAGGTGGAGGAGGTGGCGCGCTTCGAGACCGACCAGGTCGTGGTCGGCCGCCTCACGGAGGGCTCGCTGACGGCCGGCGAGCGGGCCAAGGCCATGGTCAACGCGGTGCGCCGTCACCAGACCGCCTGCAACCACACCGCGACCCACCTCCTGCACAACGCGCTGCGCATCGTCCTCGGCGACAACGTCCGCCAGGCCGGGTCGATGGTGCGCCCCGAGAGGCTGCGCTTCGACTTCAGCGTGCGGCGCGCGCCGAGCGCCGACGAGCTGCGTCAGGTCGAGGATCTCGTCAATCGGCGCATCGTCGAGAACCACGCGGTGCGTCCCTTCGTGACCACCAGGGAGTACGCCGTCGAGCTCGGCGCCCTGGCGTTCTTCGAGGAGAAGTACGGCGAGTTCGTGCGCGTCCTCGAGATCGACGACTTCAGCCGCGAGCTCTGCGGCGGGACGCACGTCTCGTCCACCTCGCAGATCGGCCTGTTCAAGATCACGGCGAGCCAGTCCGTGGGCGCCAACACGCGGCGCATCGAGGCGATCAGCTCGGCCGCGGCCATCGACTTCTACCGCGGCCTCGAGGACTCGTGGCACGACGTGGCGACGGAGCTGGGCGCCAAGCCGGAGCGCGTGCCCGCCGCCGTCGCCAGGCTTCGCGGGCAGATCGACGACCTGCAGAAGAAGCTCCGAGCGGCGGAGGCCGGCGAGCGCCGCGAGAGCGCCGGCGAGCTGCTCGCCGCCGCGCGCGAGGTCGGCGGCCTGGCGCTCGTGGCGGCGTCGCCGCAGGTGGACGCCGCCGACGAGCTCCTTACGCTCGCCGACGAGCTGCGCGCCGCGCGGCCCGACGTCGTGGTCCTGCTCGTCGCGGACGTGGACGGGCGGGCGGCGGCCGTGGTCGCCGCGCCGGACGCCGCCGTCGGGCGCGGCGTGCACGCCCAGGAGGTCCTGCGCGCCATGATGCCGGCCGTCGACGGCAAGGGCGGCGGCAAGCCGACGCTCGCCCGCGGCGGCGGCCCCGAGGTCGCCGGCATCGCCGCGGCGCTCGCGGCCGGCTCGGCGCGCGTGGGCGAGCTGCTCGGGTCCTGAGTGCGCGTGCTGGCGCTCGACCACGGTGCCGTGCGCACCGGCGTCGCCGTCTCGGACGAGAGCGGCACACTGGCACGACCGCTCACGGTCCTGGAGCGGGTCGAGACCGACGCCGGCTTCGCCGCGCTCCTCACCCTCGTGCGCGACCAGGCGCCGGCGCGCATCGTCGTCGGCCTGCCGGTCTCTCTTGACGGCCGTGAACACGCCCAGGCGGGCCGCGCCCGCGGCTTCGCCGCTCGGCTCGCCGCGGCGGTGAGCCCGCCGGTGGAGCTCTACGACGAGCGCTTCACCTCGAAGCTTGCCGACCAGCGGGGCGGCCGGGCCGCGCGCGACGCGCGCGCCGCCGCGACCTTGCTCGAGGACTACTTGAGGGCGGCCGGTGGCGACCCCGCCTGACGGTCGCGGCCCGGCGGGCGAGCCGTTCGCCCAGGAGCCCGGCGAACCGCGTCAGCCGCGCCCGCAGCGGCGATGGGCCGAAGTCGAGCCGGCGCGCGCCGGCGACGAGCTCGGGCTCTCGCACCGGCGCGGCGAGCGTTACCGGCGGGGCCCGCGCCGCCGCCGCATCGTGCTCTTCATCGTCATCGCCGTCGTAGCCCTGCTCGCGGGGCTCGCCGCGGGGTACGCGCGCAGCTACTTCTCCACCGGCCGCGTCGGCGCGCCCGTCACCGTGACCATCCCCAAGGGCGCCACGCTCGGTCAGATCGCCGACGTCCTCGCAGGCAAGCGCGTCGTGCCCCA
Organism: uncultured Thermoleophilia bacterium; assembly: GCA_963709845.1. Lineage (GTDB taxonomy): Bacteria > Actinomycetota > Thermoleophilia > UBA2241 > UBA2241 > CAIXSE01. The sequence continues at coordinate 595,547 of CAVPXV010000005.1, read as the reverse complement.
TGCGCGCGTGTTCGTCGTGCGCGCCGAGGCGGACGGGTACGCGACCAAGTTCAAGCCGGGGACCTACGCGCTGCACGTGAACGAGCCCTACGGGCTTCTCGTCGCGCTGCTCGCGAAGGGCTCCAGTCCGCCCACCGTGAAGGTCGTCATCCCCGAGGGGACGACGCTGCGGCAGACCGCGGGCATCGTCTCCGCCAAGGTGCCCACCATCAGCGCCGCCGGGTACGTGCGCGTGGCGCGCCGCGACCCTCCACCGTTCACGCTGCAGGGGTATCACGCCGGGACCACCCTCGAGGGGATGCTCTTCCCGGCCACCTACGCCGTCGGCCCCAAGGCCACCGCCGGCTGGTTCGTGCGGCGTCAGCTCGCCGCCTTCGATGCCAACTTCTCCCAGGTCGACCTCGCGCGCGCCGCGAAGGCCAATCTCACCGCCTACGACGTGGTGATCATCGCCTCCATGATCGACCGCGAGGTGCGGGTCCCCTCCGAGCGGGCGCTCGTGGCGGCGGTGATCTGGAACCGCCTGCGCGCCCACATGCTCCTGCAGATCGACGCGACCATCCAGTACGCGCTCGGCAAGAACAAGCCCTTGCTGACCTACCAGGACCTGAAGATCGACTCCCCCTACAACACGTACAAGCACGCGGGCCTGCCGCCCACACCGATCTCCAATCCCGGCCTGGCCGCGCTGCGGGCGGCCGCCCACCCCGCGGCGGTCAAGTACCTCTACTACGTGGCGCGCAACGACGGCACCGGCGGGCACTACTTCTCCAGCAGCTACGCCCAGTTCCTCGTGGACAAGGCCAAGGCGCAGGCCAACGGCCAGTGAGGCGCGCGTTCGGCGCATCTCGCAGCAGGAGCAAGCCTCCACGCGCCTAATGTAGAGGGGCGTAAGCGGCGCCGCTCGGCGCCGGTGCAGGGGGCGGACACGATCTCGGGAACGACAGGCGTCATCGGCATCATCGGCGACCCCGTGTCGCACTCGCTGTCGCCGGCGCTGCACAACGCCGCCTTCGCGGCGGCCGGCCTCGATCTCGTCTACGTGCCACTGCACGTGCGCGCCGACGACCTCGGCGCCGCCCTCGCCGGCCTGCGCGCGCTCGGCCTGCGCGGCGCCAACGTCACCATCCCGCACAAGAGTGCCGCGGTCGCGCTGATGGACTGGCTCGACGACGACGCCCGCCTGGCACAGGCGGTCAACACCGTCGTCGTGGACGGCGGCCGCCTGCGCGGCCACAACACCGATGTCGGAGGCGTGCGGGGGGCGCTCACGGACGCCGTGACCGAGCCGCTCGTCGGGGAAGAGGCCCTCGTGTTCGGCGCCGGCGGCGCGGCGCGCGCCGCCGCCCTGGCGCTGGCGCGGCTGGGACTGCGCCTCACGGTCGTCGGTCGCACCGCCGCCCACGCCGAGCGCCTGGCGGCGCTCGTGGCGGCGGCGGTGCCGGGCGTGACCTGCCGATGGCTCGCCGAGGCGCAGGCATCGGCGGCGGACGTCGCGGGGCGGCGCCTGCTCGTCAACGCGACCCCGCTCGGCATGGAGGGCGCAAGTAAAGTCCCTGCGTGGATGGCCGATAACGTATCAGCAGACCAGATCGTCTTCGACGTCGTCTACACGAGCGGCACGACTGATCTGATCGCGCGGGCGCGCGGAACGCGGGGCGAAGGCGATCGACGGGCGTGAGCTGCTCGTCCGCCAGGCGGCCGCAGGCGTTCCAGCTCTGGACCGGGCGGCGGGCGCCACTGGAAGTGATGCGGAATGCCATCGCGCAAGGAAGGCAAGGGCGTGCACGTGAAGGCTGACCGTGAGCGGTCGGGCGACGGAGGAGAGCAGCTGACACCGAGAGCCACAGCGGTCGACGACGAGTCGGGCGGCCTCACTCGATCCCGCGGACTCGAGCGGACGAGATGAGACCGCCTCCTGGCCGACGCCGACGCCGAGGACCCACTCGAGATCCCGGGCGACGGCCGCGGCGGCGACGTGTCGGACTCCCTGGCCACGGACTCCGACGTCGCCGCCGGTCGCCGACGTGGCCAGGCGGAGAGCCCGTCCGCGGCGTGACCACGGCGGACGTCATCGAGGGCGATCCTCCGCTGCCAGCGCGCCTCCAAGCTGCGACTCGGCGACATCCTCAAGGACATGGGGCTGGCGAGCGACGAGCAGATCGAGAGCGCGCTCGCGCGTCAGAAGGAGACGCGCAAGCGCCTCGGCCAGCTCCTGATCGAAGACGGCGTGCTCACCGAGCTCGACCTCGCCAAGGCCCTCGCCGCCAAGTTCGGCGTGAGCTTCCTCGACCTCAGCGACACGCCGATCGACGCCGCCGCCGCGAGCTACATCGACGAGAAGCTCGCGCGGCGCTACGGCGCCGCTCCCGTGCGCTTCCTCGACGACAACACCATGCTGGTCGCGATGGTCGACCCGCAGAACCTGCTCGCGCTCGAGGACCTGCAGATCATCACCGGCTTCAGCATCCAGCCGGCGATCGCCAGCGAAGAGGACGTCTACGGGGCGATCGCCAAGATCTTCCGCGACCGTCCGGCCGGTCGGCGAGAACGCCGAAGGCGCGGTGGCCGGCGACGAAGACGACATCGCCGACATCCGCGACGCCACCGAGGAAGCCCCGACCGTCAAGCTGGTCAACTCGATCATCGCGCAGTCGGTCGACGACGCGGCCAGCGACATCCACTTCGAGCCGCAGGCCAAGGAGCTGATGGTCCGCTTCCGCATCGACGGCGTGCTGCACGAGATCATGTCCATCCCGCGGCGCATGCAGAACGGCGTCATCAGCCGCCTCAAGATCATGGCCGACCTCGACATCGCCGAGCGGCGCGTGCCGCAGGACGGGCGCATCGGCCTCATGGTCGGCGGCAAGCCCATCGACATGCGCGTCGCCACGCTGCCGACCGTGTACGGCGAGAAGATCGTCATGCGCCTGCTCGACAAGTCCAACGTCATGCTCAGGCTCGAGGACCTCGGTTTCGCGGAGAAGGCCCTCAAGCGCTTCGAGCGCTCCTTCCGCAAGCCCTACGGCGCCATCCTCGTGACCGGCCCCACGGGCTCGGGCAAGTCGACGACCCTCTACGCGGCGCTCAACATCCTCAACTCGCCCGAGAAGAACGTCATCACGGTCGAGGACCCGGTGGAGTACCGGCTCACCGGCATCAACCAGGTGCAGGTGAACGTGCGCGCCGGGATGACCTTCGCCGCGGCGCTGCGCTCCATCCTGCGCTGCGACCCCGACATCGTGATGGTGGGCGAGATCCGCGACCGCGAGACGGCGCTGATCGCCGTGGAATCGGCGCTGACCGGGCACCTCGTCCTCAGCACCCTGCACACCAACGACGCCCCCGGCGCCCTCTCGCGGCTCACGGAGATGGGCATCGAGCCCTTCCTCACCGCGTCGGCGGTCGACTGCGTGCTCGCGCAGCGCCTCGCCCGCCGCCTCTGCCAGCAGTGCAAGGAGCCCTTCACGGCCACCAAGGAGATGCTGCGCAAGAACGACTTCCCGCCCGAGGTTTGTGACCGTGATGACGTGATCCTCCACCGTGCCAAGGGCTGCCCGCGCTGCAACAATACCGGCTACAAGGGGCGCCTCGGCCTCTACGAGGTCATGATCGTCAGCGAGGCCATCCGCCGTCTCACCGTCGAGCGCAAGAGCGCCGACGAGATCTCGCGGGTCGCGGTGGCCGAGGGCATGAAGTCGCTGCGCGAGGACGGCATCGACAAGGTACTGCGTCGGCATGACGTCCGTCGAAGAGATCGCCCGCGTGATCATTTGAAGTCCCGCAAACCCGTCAAGAGGAAGTGACAATGGACCTGGTCGACGTTCTTCTCGAAGTCCTGGAGCGGGACGCGAGCGACCTGCACCTCTCGGTCGGGTCGCCGCCCATCATCCGCTCGAACGGCGTCCTCGAGCGCCTCGACTACCCGCGCCTCTCCGCCAACGACACGCGCGAGCTGATCTACTCGGTCCTCTCCCAGGACCAGCGCCAGCGCCTCGAGAACGAGTGGGAGATCGACTTCTCCTACTCGGTGCCGGGCCGCGCGCGCTTCCGCGTCAACGCCTACTTCCAGCGCAACAGCCTGGGGGCCGCCTTCCGCCTCATCCCCATCCAGATCAAGAAGCTCGAGGAGCTCGGCCTGCCCCCGGCCCTGCACGAGATGACGCGGCGCCCGCGCGGCTTCGTGATCGTCACCGGCCCCACCGGCTGCGGCAAGTCCACCACCCTGGCGGCGATGATCGACGAGATCAACGAGACGCGCGAAGAGCACATCATGACGATCGAGGACCCCATCGAGTTCCTCCACCGCCACAAGAAGTGCATGGTCAACCAGCGCGAGGTGGGGGCCGACACGAAGTCCTTCAACCGGGCCCTCAAGAGCGTCCTGCGCCAGGACCCCGACGTGATCCTCGTCGGCGAGATGCGCGACACCGAGACCATGGCCACGGCCCTCACCGCCGCCGAGACCGGGCACCTCGTCTTCGCCACCCTGCACACCCAGGACGCGCCGCAGACCATCGACCGCGTCATCGACGTCTTCCCGCCGCACCAGCAGGAGCAGATCCGCGTGCAGCTCTCTACCACCCTGATGGGCGTCTGCACGCAGCAGCTGCTGCCCACCAAGGACGGGCGCAGCCGCGTCGTCGCCTGCGAGCTGCTGGTGCCGACGCCGGCGGTGCGGAACCTGATCCGCGAGGGCAAGACGCACCAGATCTACTCGGTGATGCAGACGGGCACGCAGCACGGCATGCAGACCATGGACGCGGCGCTCGCCGACCTGGTGCGCCGCGGCAGCGATCTCGCGCGAGCTGGCCGAACGGCGCTCGAGCACGCCCGAGGACCTCAAACGGCTCATCGGCCAGCCGGCCGCAGCCGCGGCCGGCCGCTGAGGGCGAGTTGCTGAAGGATTCCGGCCAGCGGCCGATAAGACGGGGGAGAAGGTAGTGCTATACGGAAGGCGCACCGGCGCAGGCCGGCTGCCGAGGGGACGTCAGGGAGACTCATGAGCAACTTCGCTTACAAAGCCCTCGACTCCCGGGGCGCACAGGCTACCGGGGAGATCGAGGGCGACAGCAAGTCCGCGGCCGCCCAGGCGCTGCGCAACAAGGGCTTCACCGTCCTCGACATGAACGAGGTCAAGAGCGGGCTGGCGCAGATGGACATCGGCGCCGCCTTCCAGAAGATCAAGCCCAAGGACCTCACCGTCTTCTCGCGGCAGTTCGCCACGATGGTGAACTCGGGCCTGTCGATGCTGCGCTGCCTCTACGTGCTCGAGGAGCAGACGCCCAACAAGAAGCTCGCCGGCGTCATCGCGGCAGTGCGCCAGGACGTCGAGGCCGGCATCAGCCTCTCGGACGCGCTGGAGAAGCACCCCAAGGTGTTCAGCAAGCTCTACGTGAGCATGGTCCGGGCCGGCGAGATCGGCGGCATCCTCGACGAGGTGCTCAACCGGCTCGCCGAGCAGCTCGAGAAAGAGGACCAGATCCGCCGCGCTGTGCGTTCGGCGATGGTCTACCCGGTGCTCATCGGCTCGTTCGCGATCATCGTGCTCATCGGCATGGTCATGTTCCTTATCCCGATCTTCGCCGGCATGTACAAGGACCTGGGCAACGCCAAGTTGCCACTGCTCACGCGCATGATGATGGGCGTCTCTGAGATCTTCCGCAGTCCGTGGGGTCTCGTCGTTCTCGCAGCGATCATCGCCCTCGTCTGGGGCATCAGGCGCGTCAAGCGCACCGACCGTGGTCGCGCCGCCTGGGACCGCTTCAAGCTGCGCGTGCCCATGGGCATCGGGCAGATAGTGCGTAAGCTTGCCATCGCCCGCTTCTCGCGCACGCTGGGCACGCTCATCACCTCCGGCGTCCCCATCCTTCAGGCGATCGAGATCACCGGGCAAGCAGCCGGCAACGTCGTCATCGAGAATGCCATGGCGGAGGTCCAGAGGAGCGTCAAAGAGGGGCAGTCCATCACGGCGCCCCTGGCCAAAGAGGCGATCTTCCCGCCGATGGTGACGCAGATGATCTCAGTGGGCGAAGAGACCGGTTCGCTCGACGCGATGCTCGGCAAGATCGCCGACTTCTACGAGGACGAGGTCAACGCCAGCGTCAAGTCGCTCACGTCGATCCTCGAGCCGATCCTCATGCTCGGCGTGGGCGTGATCGTCGGCACCGTCGTCATCTCGATGTACCTGCCGATCTTCAACATGATGAACATCGTCAAGTAGGGCCGGGACGGGCGTGGACAACGAGCAGCTTCTGGTGACCTACGCGGAGTCCCGTGCACCGGGCGCGTTGGACGAGCTCGTCCGCGGCAACCAGCGGCTGCTGCATCACATCCTGAAGCGTTTTGCGTACGCCAGCGAGCCTTATGAGGATCTCCTGCAGGTCGCGAACCTCGGCCTGATCAAGGCGGCCCAGCGCTACGACCCGCAGCGGGGCGTGCGTTTCTCCACCTACGCCACGGCCATCGTGGACGGCGAGTTGCGGCACCACCTGCGCGACTCGCTGCTTCTGCGACAGCCGCGCTGGGTCAAGAAGGTGTACCGGGAGATCCAGAACAAGTCGAACGAGCTGATGCACAAGCTCGGGCGACCGCCCGAGCTGTGCGAGCTCTCCGAGGCGCTCAACATCAATGAGGCCGGCATCCTCGAGGTGATGAACCTGTACGCGCGCATCGACCTGCACAGCCACAACGAGCCGTTCACGCCGGGCGAGCTCTCGGTCGAGGCCGACCCTCATCGCCTGCACCACTTGCGCCAGGAGACCTTCGCGCTGCCCATCGAGGACCGCATCGCGCTGTACGACGCGCTCGACAAGCTCTCGTCGTTCCAGCGCCGCATCATCTTCCTCCTGTTTTTCAAGGACCTCACGCAGACCGAGGTCGCGGAGGAGCTGGGCATGACGCAGAAGAAGGTCTCGCGCGAGTCCATCAAGGCGCTGGGGCGGCTGAAGCAGGTGCTGGGGTACCGGATCCTCTAGGGCATGTCGCATGCCTTGGCGACAGATGTGCATCTCGTCCGCGTGACGGCTGTCTAGGAGGCGACGAAGAAGGCAGCATAGAGGTAGAGGCGAAAAGGGCAAACCACTTGCGAGGGTGGGGCGCAAAGCCACAGGGCTCATGGAGCCGGCTGGGCTGCCGCCAAGATAAGACCACCTGAGCCTGTGGAACCTCCGCTTCAGCGCCGGTTACGCAGGCTTTATGCATGGGGGGCGCGACGGTCTACACGGTAGGCCGATTCACGTAGGCAAGGGTAAGCAAGGCCTCTGATGGGGCGACAGAGTGAGAGGAGATGGTAGGAGTATGAAACGCATCACCAAGGGTCAGAAGGGCTTCACGCTCATCGAGCTGCTGATCGTGATCATCATCATCGGCATCCTCGCCGCGATCGCGATCCCGATGTTCCTCAACCAGCGCCAGAAGGCCAAGGACGCCGGCGTCAAGGAAGGCGTGCACGCGATCCAGATCGGCGTGCAGTCGGTCGCCGTCGACAACAACGACGTGTATCCCGCCAACGGCCAGGTGGGTTCCGGTGTCGCCGCCGCCCCCGACGCCGTGAACAACACGGTCGTCGCGCCGTGGCCGAAGGATCCGTTCGGCGCCGCCGGCGCGCTCATGGGCCAGGTCGCCGCAGCCACCGCGGGCGGCTACAACTACCAGCAGGCGACCGTGACCACCGCCGGGGATTCCTACACCCTGGTCGGCTACGGCGCCGGCAACAAGACCATCATCTCGGTGCCCTGACGCTCCTCTCAGGGTCTGAGCGGCGAGGGGGCGGGGCATCATCGCCCCGCCCCCTCTCTGCGGGGAGTCTCCCGCGGAGTACGCAGAACCCCTCCGCCCCCTGTGGCGAGGGCCGGAATCGCCGTTGCCTCTCCACTTGCGCCAGGAGACCTTTGTCTTCAAGGACCTCACCCAGACCGAGGTCGCGGAGGAGCTGGGCATGACGCAGAAGAAGGTCTCGCGCGAGTCCATCAAGGCGCTGGGGCGGCTGAAGCAGGTGCTGGGGTAGCGGATCTTGTGATGGGCGCGCAACACGTCGGCTGGCCGCGCTTTCGACGGCAGTCGAGGCCGATCGAGCATCTTCGCGGCAGTGGGACGGACAGGGGTGGCACTAGCAGAGGGAGAAGAAGACGGTGTTGTCATCGCGGGCGACAGTTGGGCGTCTCAACCGCGTGACGGGTGTCTAGAAAGCGACGAAGGAGGCAGCATAGAGGTAGAGGCGAAAAGGGCAAACCACTTGCGAGGGTGGGGCGCAAAGCCACAGGGCTCATGGAGCCGGCTGGGCTGCCGCCAAGATAAGACCACCTGAGCCTGTGGAACCTCCGCTTCAGCGCCGGTTACGCAGGCTTTATGCATGGGGGGCGCGACGGTCTACACGGTAGGCCGATTCACGTAGGCAAGGGTAAGCAAGGCCTCTGATGGGGCGACAGAGTGAGAGGAGATGGTAGGAGTATGAAACGCATCACCAAGGGTCAGAAGGGCTTCACGCTCATCGAGCTGCTGATCGTGATCATCATCATCGGCATCCTCGCCGCGATCGCGATCCCGATGTTCCTCAACCAGCGCCAGAAGGCCAAGGACGCCGGCGTCAAGGAAGGCGTGCACGCGATCCAGATCGGCGTGCAGTCGGTCGCCGTCGACAACAACGACGTGTATCCCGTCAACGGCCACGTGGGTTCCGGTGTCGCCGCTGGGGCTGACGTCGTGAACAACACGGTCGTCGCGCCGTGGCCGAAGGATCCGTTCGGCGCCGCCGGCGCGCTCATGGGCCAGGTCGCCGCAGCCACCGCGGGCGGCTACAACTACCAGCAGGCGACCGTGACCACCGCCGGGGATTCCTACACCCTGGTCGGCTACGGCGCCGGCAACAAGACCATCATCTCGGTGCCCTGACGCTCCTCTCAGGGTCTGAGCGGCGAGGGGGCGGGGCATCATCGCCCCGCCCCCTCTCTGCGGGGAGTCTCCCGCGGAGTACGCAGAACCCCTCCGCCCCCTGTGGCGAGGGCCGGTAACAGTCCGGGCGGGCGTGGGCGGCAACGGGAGGCGATCGGGGATGAGACAGCGCGGCTTCACCCTCATAGAGCTGTTGATCGTGATCATCATCATCGGCATCCTCGCCGCGATCGCGATCCCGATGTTCATGAATCAGCGCCAGAAGGCCAAGGATGCGACGGTCAAGGAAGGTCTGCACTCGTTGCAGATCGGTACCGAGTCCTGGAGCATCGACCACAACGCCAACTACCCTGACACCGGGAATGTGGGCGTCGGCGTCGCCGAGGCGGACGGGGTCGGGCTCGAGCGGCTCTCGCCGTGGCCCAAGGACCCCTACGCCGCGGCGGCTACGCCGATGTCCCAAGGCCTCACGGCGGGTCACTTCGACTATGCCGCGGTCGCCGTCGGTGGCGTCAACGCGAGCTATACGCTGAAGGCCATCGGGGCCGGCGACAAGGTGGTCCTCGCATTCCCGTGAGGCGGCAGCTCCGGCCTCTCGCTATGCGCCAGCTGTCAGACTGTGTGAGAATCACGGCGTGAACGCGAGTCTGCCCGGTCCCATCCCTTCTCCCATGCTCCGCCTCGACGGGGTCTGCAAGACGGTCCACACCGGCTTCCTCAGGACGCGTGTGGACATCCTTCGGGGCGTCGACCTCAGCGTTGGCGCGAACGAGGTGGTGGGCCTGCTCGGGCCCAACGGCGCCGGCAAGACCACGACTGTGAAGGTCGCGCTGGGCCTCATGCGCCCGACGTCGGGCACCGTCGATCTGGGAGTCCCAGGGCTCGGCTCGGTGGGCTACCTGCCTGAGAACCCCTACTTCTACGACTACCTGTCGGGGCGCGAGTTCCTCGTCTTCTGCGACCGCATCCTCTCGATGGACGCGGGCACGCGGGGCGAGCGCGTGGCGCGCCTGCTGTCGGACGTGGGGCTGACCGACGCCGCCGACGTCCACCTGCGCAAGTACTCCAAGGGGATGCTGCAGCGCATCGGCATCGCCCAGGCGCTGATCAACGACCCCGAGCTGGTGCTCCTTGACGAGCCGATGACCGGTCTCGACCCCGTGGGCAGGCTCGAGGTGAAGCGCATCATCCAGCGGCTGCACGCTGAAGGCAAGACGATCATGTTCAACTCGCACGTCCTCTCGGACGTGAACGAGCTCTGTTCGCACATCGCCATCATGCGGCAGGGCGTCGTGGTGTGGACTGGGACGGTCCCCGAGGCCCTGGCCCAGGCGGAGACGCTCGAGGACTTCTTCATGCAGGTGGTCCTGGCATGAGTCAGACGCTGGCCATCGCCCTCAACACGTTCAAGGAGACGATCCGCGACCGCGTGCTCGCGGTGATCATCGTGTTCGCGCTCCTGATGATCGTGGCGGGACTGTGGCTGGGCAGCATCAGCCTCGGCCAGCAGGGGCGCATGATGACCGATTTCGGCCTCGTCGCCGTGACCGGCTTCGGCCTCATCGTGGCGGTGTTCGTCGCCGCCGGCCTCGTGCACAAAGAGGTCGAGAAGCGCACGGTGTACGTGCTCTTCTCCAAGCCGGTCAGCCGGACGGCTTTCATCGGCGGCAAGTTCGTCGGTCTGTGCGGCACGATGGCGGTGGTGCTCGCGGGGATGGGCCTCTTCCTCTTCGCGCTCGTCTGGATCGTCGCCGGCAACGCCTCAGGAGTGGTGCTCCTGGCGGTGCTGATGATCTACGTGCAGCTGCTCACGATCATGGCCGTGACGATCTTCTTCTCCACGCTCGGCTCCGCGATCCTCGCCGCCGTGCTCGGCATCTGCGTGTTCGTCGCCGGCCAGCTCAGCCACAACGTGCTCGCGCTGACGCGCCTCGGCAAGAACCCCGTGACCGAGGCGCTCTCCTGGGTGGTCTACGTCATCATCCCCAACCTGTCGGCAGTGGACGTCAAGGCCGGCGCCGTCGGCGAGCAGACGATCGCCTGGGGGCAGATAGCGGTGTGGGCGCTGTATCTGCTCGCATATGTGGTGGTCGCCCTTGCGGTGGCCGCGCTGATCTTCCGTCGCAAGGAGTTCTGAGCATGCTGAAGCGCCTGCTCGCCGTGATCGTGGTCGTCGCCTGCGCCGCGGGCGTCGTGGCCTATCAGGCGACGCGTCCGGCCAAGGCGCCCGCCGACCCGCGCCCGTTCGTGCCGTCGCCAAGGCTGTTCCTCGACTTCTCGCCGAGCTTCCGCACCTCGATCGCCGATGCGTACTACCTGGGCATGATGCAGTACTACGGGACGTACCACATGGACTCGCAGAAGCTTGCCTCCCTGCCGGCGATGAGCGACCTCGTGACGTCGCTGAGCCCCAGGTTCACGACCGCGTACTTCTTCGGCTCGTTCGCTCTCGTCGACGCCGGGCACCCGGAGGCGGGCAAGGCGCTGCTCGAAAAGGGTTTCAAGGCGAACCCCGATGACTGGCGCTTCCCGATCCTCCTCGGCTTCTTCGCCTATCACTACGGCCACGGCAGGGCCGCGGAGCTCGAGGCCGCCGGCTGGTACCAGAAGGCGGCCTCGATGCCGGGAGCTCCCGCCTACGTCTCCCGGCTCGCCGCCGTGCTGCTCGGCAAGGGCGGCGCGGTCAAGAAGGCGATCCTGTTGTGGGGGCAGGTCTACGCCGAGGGCGACAAGTACTCGCGCCAGAAGGCCGTGGCCGGGCTCAACCGCATCCTTCCCCAAGGGCAAGCAGGCCCGGATGAAGGCGGTGGCGCCGCTGTACGGCACCATGCCGAAGGCCGAGTTCGACGCGCTGATCGCCGAGCTCTTCCAGGCATACGTGCAGTGAGACCGGGAGCGGCGGGGTGACGGCGCTGCTCGTGGTCATCGCCGTCGTCTACGGCCTCCTCATCGGCAGCTTCCTCAACGCCTGGGCGTGGCGCCTGGCGCACGACGAGAAGATCAGCAGGGGGCGCTCGCATTGCCCGAGCTGCGGCGCCCAGATCCGCGCCTACGACAACGTCCCGGTGGTCAGCTGGCTGGTGCTTGGCGGGCGCTGCCGCGACTGCGGCGAGGCGATCAGCTGGCGGTACCCTGTCGGCGAGGCGCTCACCGCGGCGCTGTTCGCCGCCGTCGCCCTCATGGACGGGGTCTCGTGGTTGCTGCTCCCGCACCTCCTGTTCGTCTCGGCCCTGATCCTCGTCAGCCAGGTCGACCTCGAGATCCGCATCATCCCCGACGTCGTGATCTTGCCCGTAGCGGCCATCGGGGTGCCTCTGATGATCGTCCTCGGTCCAGGGCCGTGGTGGCAGTGGCCGGCCGCCGCTCTGGGAGCCGCCGGCTTCCTCTTCCTGATCAGTGAGGTCTACTTCCGCCTGCGTCACGTGGAGGGAATGGGGATGGGTGACGTCAAGCTCGCGCTGTGCATGGGCGCGTACCTCGGCGCCGCGGTGATCCCCGCCCTGTTCACGGGGTTCCTTTCGGGCGCCGTGGTGGGCGTGGTCCTCATGGCGTCGCGGCGCGGAGACGGCAAGACGGCGATCCCCTTCGGCCCGTTTCTTGCGGCCGGAGCCGTGGTCGCCCTGTTCTTCGGCCAGACGCTGATCAGCGCCTATCTGGGGCTCGTCCTGCCCAATCGCTGAGGCGCCCGGCGAGGCTCGGGCGCGCACTGTGCGCTTGGGCCGGAAGCAACGTCACCGGCCCGCTCGATCCGTCATCCTCGCGTCCCAGAACCGACGGCCATACTGTCGTGCCAGGCGTCGGCTCACCCTCGTCATGCCGGCGTATCCTCGACGGCGGGAGACGGCGGTGGGCGACGAGCGCAGGCAAGCGGGATCCACTCTCTTCGAACTCCTCAGCGTGCTCTCCGTCCTCGCCATCCTCGCCGCCGTCACGGTCCCGGGGGCCGCCGCCGCGCGAAGGACGTTCGCGGCGGCCTCCGCTCCGGCCAGGCTCGCCCTGGTCTTGCGGAGCGCCCAGGCGCGGGCGCAGGCGGGCGGATGCACCGTGACGGTCGCCGTGGACGGTTCTGGCGCCTATCGAGTGACGCAAGGGGTCGACGGCATCGTTTCTGTTGTCGCTCAGGGCGACCTGGGGGCGGGCGTCTCCTCCAACTACCCACAAGGCGCCGTTCAGTTTGGCGAGGCGGGTTGGCCGTGCCTCGCCGGCACGACGACGCCGCGTGCGGGGTCCTTCTCTGTGGGCGGGACCGGGTCCGGGCACCTCGTGGTCGTGCAGCTCGGGGGGTGCGTCCGATGCGCCTGAGGCTGGGGCGAGAGGGGTTCTCCCTGGTCGAGGCGGTCGTCGCGTCGGCGCTGATGCTGACGGTCTGCGCCAGCATCTCCGGGGCTGTTGCTGTGAGTCTCAAAGCAGAAGCTGCTTCCGTGCGGCGCGGCTCGCTCACGACTGCAGTTGGACAGCGAGGCCGCGCGTCTGGCGTCACTCCCGTTCTTCGTGCGCATGACACGAGCCTTCGGCCTTGCCGGCGACCGACCCGCCCGTCTCACTCGTCGCCGAGGTGTTCCCGCACGCGATCGTCGCCTTCAACCGCGACGATGCGTTCTTCTGCGACGCGACCGGCGACCCCGACTGCGGTGCGTTCGTCACGATCGCGCGCAGTGAGGGGCTCATCGTGCGACGTGTGGCGAGGTTCCTCGCGGCGACCGACGATCCGTCGGCTGCGCGCGCTGCTGGCTCCCCCTCCAGATTGGGCGGCATGGTCGACGGACGAGCCCCCGGCGTCGGAGCTCTGCGTGACCGTCGATGTGTCTCTTCGCGGGCGCAGTCTGTCGCGAACGGTCGTGCTGACGGCGCTGCGCCCTGCAGTCGAGCCTCTGGCCCTGGCGAGCCACGGGGATCCCGATGCGGGGTGATGTTGCGGCCTTGGGGCAGATCCGTCCTCGTCGCACGCCGGGTCGCGGGCAGCGGGGCTTCACGCTGGTGGAACTGCTCGTGGCGAGCTGCGTCGCCGCTGTAGCGTTGTGCGCGACCTATTCCTGGCTGTGGAACGTAGGGGCGTCGAGCTCCGCTCAGATGTCACGCTCGCAGGCGGCTACCGCGGCGGCCTTTGCGGTGCGGAGCGTCGCCGCCGAGATGGCCCTGTGCACGGAGCTCCGGGCCCCGACGGCGCCGTACACGCCGGAGCGCAGTCTGCTGGTGAGCCATCGTCACACGCGGACGTCTCGGGAAGACGTCCTCATCGTCTGGGACCCTGCGCGCGCGGTCCTGTGGCGGAAGTCGTCGGGCTCCTACCTCGCGGATCACGTGTCCGCCTTTCGACTCACCTACTTCGACTCGGGCGGCCGCGAGTTGGCGGGCTCTGACTTCGCGCTCCCGGAGTGGCCGGCTGGGGTGGCTCGCGTGTGTGTACTGGTTGACGGTCACCATTGGCCGCGAGTCCGGGACGGCGACGCGCGAGTTCGCGGTGGTGCGCGCGTGACGACCACCGATCGCCAGTCCGGCTTCGCACTGCTCGCCGCGCTCCTGGTAGTCGCCCTCGCCATGGTGATGGCCGCCGTCGCCGTCGCTGCCGTCTCGGCGCGCCAGCAGGTGCAGGCGGCCGATGACGCGGCCGCGCGAGTGGATGCTCTCGTCGCCACGGGTCTCGACGCCGCCTGTCTGGCGCTTCGCCGGTCGGCGGCTGCAAGCGGGACCCAGTCGCAGGGAGACTCGCGCACTCCGGCGGGGAGCTGGCGGGTCGAGTGGGAACCTGCGCCGCCCACTCCCGGCGGCCAATGGCCGGGTGTGTCCCTTAGGGTGGTGGGAGCACGCGGGTCGGCCACTCGGACCGTCCACCTGAGCGTGGAGCTGCGACGCGAGTGCTTTGCGGCGGGTGTCGTCAGCGCCCACGACGCGGAGCTCGAGGCTCCCGTCCGCGTCACGGGCAGCGGCCTGTACTGTGGTGGCTGTGTGCGCGGGCGGGAGTGGCTCAGCTTCCCCGCGCAGCTCGTCGCCGGCGAATCGCTGCCGGCGATCGATCGCGTGCACGGGGACCTTTGGCCGGTGCCGGGCGTGCACGCGCTGGGCGGCGTCTTCGCCTTCGGCCAGGAGATCCACGCGGGCGAGCCGCCGACCTCCTATGAGTCCGACACGGACACGCACACAGGAGGACCGCCAGTGGACGCCCTCGTCGCGCCGCCAAACCCGGCCTGGTGGGTCACGGCGCGAGAGCAGCAAGTCGATGCGTCCGGCGCTCTGGAAGACGGGACCCTCCACCTGGATCGACTCCCCGTGTCCGCCCCCGCGGGCGGAGGCGCGGTCGCGGCTGGGTACGTCGTCTGGCTTACCCCATCGGCGGACGCGGAGACGGTCGTCGAGGGCGTGCGTCCTCCCGGCGCCTGCCCGATCGTCGTGGCCGCGCCCGGGGACCTCGTCCTCGGCACATCGGCTACGACGACGAGCTTGGCCGGGTCCGTCGTCGTCGGCGGCTCGCTCGACGTCCGTGGCCCCGTCTCCATCGTGGGCAGCGCTGTTCGCCGGAACAATGCACGTCGGCGCCGCGCTCGAAGTAGAAGTGCCGTCGGACTGGCGGACGCATCCGCTGGCAGGGGTGTGCCTGCCGGTCGTCGTGGCCCTCGACCGTGGTTGAGCGGAAGGGAATGGATGGGGTCGCGCGAAAGCTATGAACTGGCGCCCGGGCGGATGTGACACACGTGCTGGCCCGCCGGGAGGGGGCCCCGGCGGATCTCTGAAGGATCTGCGCCTAAAGGTATCTGGCAAGGTTGCCGACAGAGCCGCTAGAGGGCGGCAAGGCAAGCGGAGAGGCTGTCATGGCGAAAAACGGGATGCGCGTGGGGATCGACCTGGAGCAGGCCTCGGTCGCCGGGGTCCAGGTGAAGGGTGCGCGGCAGGGGCTCACGCTGACGAGTGCCGCTGTGCAGGCGCTTCCGGCGGGGCTCGTGTTCGAGGGCGAGGTCATCGACGTCGACGCGCTCGGCGCCGCGCTGAAGACCTTCTGGAAGGAGAGCGGGTTCACCGGCAAGCGGTGCAGCCTCGGCGTCGCCAACCAGAAGATCGTCGTGCGCACGATGGAGTTCCCCATCATCGACGCCAAGGAGATGCGGGCCGCCATCGAGTTCCAGGCCCAGGAGGCCATTCCCATCCCGCTCGAGGACGCCATCCTCGACTTTCAGGTGCTGGCCACCGAGGAGGCCCGAGACGGCGTGCCGGGCAAGCAGAAGGTGCTCATCGTGGCGGCGCAGCGTGACATGATCGGCCAGTTCACCGAGGCGGCGCGTAAAGCCGGCCTCACCGTCGACGGCATCGACCTCCAGGCTTTTGCGCTCATGCGCGCACTGGCCCCGCCCGTCGCGTTCGTCGACCAGGGCGGCCCGGCCGGTGCCGACGCTGCGGCTCTTGTCAACATCGGCACCGGCATCACCAACCTGGTGGTGGCCGTCAGCGGCGCTCCCGAGTTCACGCGCGTCATCAACGTCGGCTGCGAAGCCCTTGTCGAGGCCCTCATGAACCATCGCGGCCTCGAACACGGCGACGCCGACATCCTGCGGCTCAACGTCGGGCTGTCCGGCGCCGATGTCCCGGTGGGCGATCTCGAGCCTGCCACCGTCTCGGAGATCCACGAGGTATTCGACTCGGCCTGCGAGACGTTCGCGGACGAGATCCGCAGGTCCATCGACTACTACCACTCACAGGAAAGCGGCGCGCGCATCTCGACCCTGCTCCTCAGCGGCGAGGGCGCCCTGACGCGCAACATGGCCGAGTACCTCGGGCAGGCGCTGCACATGGACGTGCGGCTGGGGAATCCCCTCCGGCACGTCCTCGAGAACAAGTCGAAGCTGGCTCAGCCCGATCTGGAAGCGATGTCCCCGAGGCTCGCCATCGCTCTCGGGCTGGCGATCGAGGACGAGGAGTAGGCGACCATGGAACGCATCAACCTCCTGCCGCCCGAGGCGCAGGTCAAGGCGTCTCGCGAGCGCGGCCTCATCTACGCCATCCTCATCCTCGTGGGG
Source organism: uncultured Thermoleophilia bacterium (assembly GCA_963709845.1). GTDB lineage: Bacteria > Actinomycetota > Thermoleophilia > UBA2241 > UBA2241 > CAIXSE01. The sequence continues at coordinate 578,649 of CAVPXV010000005.1, read as the reverse complement.
GTCGTGGTGGTCCTGGGGCTCGTGTACGTCTGGCAGAACAGCATCGTGAGCTCCAAACAGGATGAACTCGCGCAGATCCAGGCGCAGCAGACTCAGGTGAACGAGCAGCTGGCGGCGCTGGCGCCGTACGCGCAGATCCAGGCCGAGCGGGTGGCGATGACCGCGACCGGCAAGGCGCTCTACGATGCGCGCGTGCCCTGGTCGACGATCCTCCAGGAAGTGAGCCTCGTCATCCCTGCGAACGTCCGACTCCAGTCGCTGACCGGCACTGTGCCGGCCCCCATGCTTGCGGGCGCGGCGGCGACGCCGGGCGCGACGACGACGACGACTACCACAGCCGATGTCACCTTCACCGGCACGACCTACACGCACGAGGACGTCGCGGCGTTCATGACGTCTCTGGGCCTGATCCCGCAGCTCACGAACATCCAGCTCACGTCGTCGACCGGCACCGCGCCGGCGCCCGCCGCGAGCCCTAGCGGCAGTTCGACCGCTTCCACGGTCACGTTCACCATCACAGCGGCGCTGCGGCCGTACAAGACGCCGCCACCCGCGTCCACGATGCAGCAGGGGGCCGGCCAATGAGAGCACGTGGCAGAGAGGTCTACATCATCGCAGCGGTCGTCGCGGTCGTGCTCATCGTCGCCTGGTACTTCCTGCTCCTGAGCCCGACGCGCGCCAAGGTCGCGGATCTCGACACGCAGATCGCGTCCGCCCAGACCGCGCTCGCCAACTCGCAGAACCAGGTAGCGCGCCTCGAGACGTACAAGAAGACCGCCCCGCAGTCGCGCGCCGAGATCGTGCGCCTGGGCAAGATGCTGCCCGAGAGCGAGGGCATCCCATCGATGATCATCGAGCTGACGAAGACGGCAGGCGCGTCCGGCGTGGACCTGGTAGGCATCACGCGCGGCACCACGGCGCAGGGCTCGCCCTTCGGCACCCAGCAGGTGACGCTCACGGTGAGCGGCCGGTACTTCGACGTGGAGGACTTCCTCTATCGCGTCGAGAGCTACGTGGCCTTCCAGAACTCCGAGTTCAGGGCGGAGGGCAGGCTGCTCGCGGTCGGTCAGCTGACCGTCACGGGAGGCGCTTCCGAGCGGCACTTCGAGCAGCTCCAGCGGCACACCGCCGCTGACGGTCACGATCCAGCTCAACGCCTATCTGTGGGGTCCCGTCCCTGCGGCGTCGGCTGCGGGAGGTGCACAATGATGGGCAGCAGGCGCAGCATCACCTACGTGGCCATCGCCCTGATCCTCGGCGCGGCTTTGGCACTGGCCGTCGCGCTGGCGCACAACCCGGCTCCGGCCGGCGGCGCGGGCGTGACCTCCACTCAGGCCGCCGGCGCGAGCAGCGCGGTGCTCGGGGACACCGCCGGCGCCTCGTCCCTGGTCAACGCGGACCCGGCCAAGCAGGAGCCCCAGCTCGATCAGTTCACGCCCAAGGACCCGTTCGTCCCCCTGACGCAGTCGAGCTCGGGAGGCACCACCACCGTCGCCACCACCACCACCACCACCACTTCAGCCACCACCACCACGTTTGCCGCCCACATCAAGGTGAACGGGTCGAGCTACACGGTGGTGAAGGGCGACAAGGTCCCCAGCGGCACGTCGGCCTTCAGCATCTCCGCCATCTCCTCGGGCGACGTCACCTTCGCCGTCATCGACGGTACGCTCGAGAACGGCGACTCGGCCGTGACCGTGAACCTCGGCGAGGCCGTGACGGTGACGCTCGACGGCGGCAAGCAGTACACCTTGTCCGTGGCCAGCATCGGCAGCGCGACCAGCGGGAACAACGGCAGCGGCGGCGCGACCACCAGCAGCCATACGATCGCGGTGCTCAGCGTCAGCAGCAGCAACGGTGTGGCCCTGGCCACCATCGAGGTCGACGGCAAGACGTACCCCGACAAGAAGGTGGGGATGGTCATCACCACCTCCTGGGGCCAGGTGAAGATCCTCGCGATCAACGTCAGCGCCCAGACCGTGACGGTGATGCACGGCGATCAGACGATCGTCCTGCACGTCGGCCAGGTGATCATCAAGTAGAGTCGCGCGAGAGCACGTGTGCGTCGAGGGGCGGCCACTTGGGCCGCCCCTCGCGGTATGTGGTCCTGTGTCGCCCCACTTTTCAGTCCGCGAGCCTCCCGATATGGTAGGACCATGAAGCACCTGCGATACCTCACCGCGGGAGAGTCGCACGGGCGGCAGCTCAGCGCCATCCTCGACGGGTGCCCCGCCGGGCTCGGCGTGACGGCGGCGCGCATCGACGCCGAGCTGGCGCGCCGGCAGCTGGGCTACGGCCGCGGGGCGCGCCAGAGCATCGAGCGCGACCACGCCGAGATCGTCGCCGGGGTACGACTATGGCCGCACCACCGGCGCCCCGATCGCGCTCGTGGTCGCCAATCGCGACGCCGCCAATTGGGGCGACGCGCTGCGCGTCGAACCTCTTGGGGCGGGCGAGCAGCCGCCGCAGGCGGTGCGCGTCCCCCGGCCGGGCCACGCCGACCTCGGCGGGGCGCTGCTGTACGGGCACGAGGACATCCGCGACGTGATCGAGCGCTCGAGCGCCCGGGAGACGGCGGCGCGCGTGGCCTGCGGGGCGGTGGCCAAGCTGCTCCTCGAGCGTCTCGGATGCAAGGTCGCGAGTCACGTCGTCGCGTTGGGCGGGATCGGCGCCGGTCGTCCGCTCACGCGAGACGGGCTGCGCGCGGTCGACGCCGACCCGGTGCGCTGCGCCGACCCCGAGGCCAGCGCTCGCATGCAGGCGGCGATCGACGCGGCCGACGAGGCCGGCGACACGCTCGGCGGCGTCGTCGAAGTCGTCGTCTTCGACTATCCCGCGGGCGTGGGGACCTACGCGCAGGGTGACCGCCGCCTCTCGGCGGTGCTGGCGGCGGCGGCGCTGTCGGTGCACGCCATCAAGGGCGTGGAGTTCGGCCTGGGCTTCGCCGGCGCCGCCCTGGCGGGGAGCAAGGTCCACGACCCGATCGGGTACGACGAGGCGACCGGGTACGTGCGCGCCTCCAACAACGCCGGCGGCATCGAGGGCGGCATCTCCACCGGGGAGCCGATCGTGCTGCGCGCGGCGATGAAGCCTATCTCGACGCTCCGGGAGCCGCTGGCGAGCGTCGAGATGGGCAGCCACGCCGCCGTCGCCTCGCGGTACGAGCGCTCGGACGTCTGCGCCGTCCCGGCCGCCGGCGTCGTGCTGGAGGCGGTCGTCGCGCTGGCCCTCGCCGACGCGGCGCTGGCGCGGTTCGGCGGCGCCACCGTCGACGATCTGCGCGCGGCCGTGGACGCCTATCGCGCGCGGCTGCGCGACCGGTGAGTCCGGTGCCTCCAGACCGACACCGCGAACCGACAAGCGTCGCCCTCGTCGGTTTCATGGGCGCGGGCAAGAGCGCGGTCGGCCGCCTCGCGGCGGTGCGGCTCGGCGTGCCGTTCGTCGACACCGACGAGCTGATCGCAGAGCGGCACGGGCCGATCCCGGACATCTTTGCCGCCGGCGGCGAGGAACTCTTCCGGCGGCTCGAGCGCGTCGTGGCGCTCGCCGCCCTGGACGCGGCCCGGGGCGCAGCGCAGGTGGTGGCCCTGGGCGGCGGCGCGGTGACCATCGCCGAGGTCCGCGAAGCGCTGAGCGGGCTCCCGCTGCGTGGTGTGGCTGCGCGCGCCGCGCGGCCTGCTGTGGGCGCGGGTGCAGGCGGGGCGCGAACCCGAGCGCCCGCTCGCCAGCGACGAAGACGCCTTCGGCCGCCTGCTGACCGCGCGAGAGGCGCTCTACGCGCAGGTGGCGTCCGCGATGGTCGTCAGCGATGAACGGCGCCCGCTCGAGCAGGTGGCGGACGATGTCGCCATGCTGGCCGCGGCAGCGGGCGCGCGCTGCGCGCGTCCCGCCGGTGCCGCGGGAGCCTGAGGGCGTGAAACGCATCGTCGTCCGGGCCGCGTCGGGCGAGTACGCCGTGCTCGTGAGCCGCGGCGGTCTCGCTGGGCTCGGCGCGGCGCTCGCGGCGCGGCGCAGCATCGGTCAGGTGGTGGTCGTCAGCGACGGCAACGTAGCGCCCCTCTACCTCGAGAGTGTGACGCGGTCGCTGGGCGCCGGCGGTTTTGCGGTGTCGCACGTCGTGATCCCGGCCGGCGAAGCCCAGAAGAGCCTCGCGCGCGCCGAGGAACTCTACGGCGTGCTCTACGACCGGGGTCTGCGGCGCGGCGATGCGCTTCTGGCGCTGGGCGGCGGCGTCGTCGGCGACCTGACCGGGTTCGTCGCCGCCACCTACCTGCGCGGCGTGGGCTTCGCGCAGGCGCCGACGACGCTGCTGGCGCAGGTGGACGCCTCGGTGGGCGGCAAGGTGGCGGTCGACTTCCGCGCCGGCAAGAACTACGTGGGAAGCTTCTATCAGCCGGAGCTGGTCGTCGCCGACCTTGCCGTGCTGGACACGCTGCCTCCGCGCGAGCTGCTGAGCGGCGCGGTGGAGGCGGCCAAGCACGGCATGCTCGCCGGCGGCTCCGTGCTGCGCCAGATGGAGCGCCTGGCACGCGGGCCGCTGGCGGCGCGGCGGATCTCGCAGGAGATGGTCGCCGCCTCGGTGCGCTTCAAGGCGGAGGTGGTGCGTGAGGACGAACGCGAGACCAGCGGTCGCCGCGCCGTGCTCAACCTCGGGCATACGGTCGGTCACGCCATCGAGGCGGCTACCGGGTTCTCGCGCTTCACCCACGGGGAGGCGGTGGGCCTGGGCCTGCGCTGCGCGCTTTGGCTCTCGCAGCGCCTCACCGGCCTGGCCGGCGATGAGGCGGCTCGCGGACAGGCCCTGCTCGACGGTCTCGGCGTCGCCGGCCGGCTCCCAGGGGCGCGCGCATCGGACGTCTGTGCCCTCATCGCCCGCGACAAGAAAGCCGGGACGGAGGGCGTGGGCTACGTGCTGCTCGAGCGGCTGGGTCGCCCGGTCGTGGGCGTCGGCGTCCCGGATGAGCTCGAAGAGGAGGCGGTGGAATGGCTGGCCGGGCGATGAGGATCCTGTGGCTGCTGCACGGCGTGAACCTCGACATGCTGGGCGTGCGCGACCCACAGCACTACGGCATGCTGACCTTGGCGGAGCTGGAGGAGCGCGTGTCCGCAACGGCAGCCAGGCACGGCTTCGCGGTGCGCTGCTTCCAGACCAACCACGAGGGAGAGCTGGTCGAGAAGCTGCACGAGATCGCGCGCGAAGGCGCCGCTGCGGTCATCATCAACCCCGGCGCCTGGACGCACTACAGCTACGCTGTGAGGGACGCCCTCGAGCTCGTCGCCGCGCCGGTCGCAGAGGTGCACCTCTCGGCGATCGAAGGACGTGAGGACTGGCGCCGCGTCTCCGTGATCGCCGACCTCGCGGCGGTGCGCGTCAGCGGCCTGGGGCCTGACGGCTACGATGAGGCCGTCGAGCGGCTCGCGGCGCTCGCGGAGACCAGCTGATGGAACGCCTCGAGAAGTGCCGGGCGCTCCTCGAGGAGCTGCGCGTCGACGCCCTGCTGGTGAACCACCCGGCGGACGTCCGCTACCTCTCAGGCTTCCGCGGCGAGGACACGGCGCTCGTGGTAGGCGCGACGGAGGCGCTCATCTGCACCGACGCGCGCTACTTCGAGCAGGTGCACGAGGAGGTGCGCGACTTCGAGCTCGCGCCCGCCGCCGGCGGCGACCTCCTCGGCGAGGCGGCCGCCGCGATCGAGCGGCGCTCGGGCGGCGACGTCAGGCTCGGGATCCAGGGCGCGGCGATGAGCTACAGAGCGCACCGCGCCCTGAGACGGCGGCACCGCGGGGGCATGAAGGACGTGGGCGACGCCGTGGCGCGTCTGCGCGTGGTCAAGGACGCGCAGGAGATCGCCGTGATGCGCCGCGCCGCCGCGATCACCGAGGAGGGGCTCGCGGCGGTGATCGGCGAGGGCCTCGTCGGCCGGCGCGAGGCCGACGTGGCCTGGGACCTGCGCGCCGAGTACCACCGCCTCGGCGCCGATGGGGAGGCCTTCCCGGCCATCGTCGCCGCCGGCCCCCACGGCGCCCAGGCGCACGCCATTCCCGGCGAGCGCGTGATCGCCTCCGGCGAGCTCGTCGTGATCGACACCGGCGCTCGCCTGGACGGCTACTGCAGCGACATCACGAGGACAGTCGCCGCAGGCGCGCCGTCCGCCGAGCTGCGCCGGACCTACGATGTGGTGCTCGCGGCGCAGCTTGCCGGCCTCGCCGCCGTTCGCGCCGGCGCTCACGGGCGCGACGACGTCGACGCCGCGGCCAGGGGCGTGATCGAAGCGGCGGGGTACGGCGCCCAGTTCGGCCACGGCACTGGTCACGGCGTGGGACTCGAGGTGCACGAGGCGCCGAGCCTGGGCCGCCTGCGCGGCGACGTGCTCGGCGCCGGCATGGTCTGCACGGTCGAGCCCGGCATCTACGTGGAGGGCTTGGCCGGTGTGCGCATCGAGGACACCGTGCTCGTGACCGCCGGTGGGAACGAGCGCCTCACGCCCTCGAATAAGGAGCTCCTCGTCGTCGACTGAGCCCGGATCGCGGCAGCTGCGGGTGCCGCCGTGCCTCGCGCCGCGTGGCTACACCCCCCCGCGGGCTTGCGGTATCATGGCCTCCTACCTCCGAGACCCGTCCACCTCACGCGTGAGTAGGGACACATGGCAGAAGTCGTCTCCACCAACCAGTTCAAGACGGGCATGGCCATCGAGATCGAGGGCCAGCCGTTCACGATCGTCGAGTTCCAGCACGTGAAGCCGGGCAAGGGCGGCGCCTTCGTGCGCACCAAGGTGCGTAACATCGCCACCGGCGCGGTCCTGGACAGGACCTTCCGCGCCGGCGAGAAGTTCGACCGCCTGCACACGCAGTCGCGCAAGATGGCCTACCTCTACTCGACCGAGGACGAGGTCGTGCTCATGGACAACGAGTCCTACGAGCAGGTGTCGGTGACCCCGGCGATGGCCGAGGATGCGCTCGAGTGGGTCGTCGAGAACATGGAGGTCGACCTCTTCTACCTCAACGGCCAGCCGTTCGAGGTGCAGGCGCCCAACTTCGTCGAGCTCACCATCATCAAGTCCGACCCCGGCGTGCGCGGCGACACCGCCCAGGGCGCGACCAAGCCCGCGACGCTCGAGTCGGGCGTCACCGTCCAGGTGCCGCTCTTCATCGAGGAGGGCGAGCGCGTCAAGGTCGACACGCGCACGCGGGAGTACCTCGGTCGCGCCTGAGCGCGCTCCCGGGCAGGAACCCTTCATGAGAGCCCGCAAGGTACGCATCACCGACACCACCCTGCGCGACGGTCAGCAGTCGCTCTGGGCCACGCGCATGCGCACGGTCGACATGCTGCCGATCCTCGAGGCCATGGACGAGGTCGGCTACCACTCGCTCGAATGCTGGGGCGGGGCCACGTTCGACGCGGCGCTGCGCTTCCTCGACGAGGACCCGTGGGAGCGCCTGCGCCTCATCAAGAAGCACGTGGCACGCACGCCGCTGCAGATGCTGCTGCGCGGGCAGAACCTCGTGGGCTACCGCCACTACGGCGACGACATCGTGCGGCGCTTCGTCTACAAGGCGGCGGAGAACGGGATCGACATCTTCCGCGTCTTCGACGCGCTCAACGACATCCGCAACTTCGAGACCGCCGCTGCGGCCATCAAGGAGACCGGCAAGCACTTCCAGGCCGGCGTCGTGTACACGATCTCGCCGGTTCACTCGCTCGATCACTACCTCGACGTCGCCCATCGCCTGGTCGCCATGGGCGCGGACTCGATCTGCATCAAGGACATGGCGGCGCTGCTGTCGCCCTACTACGCCGAGCAGCTCATCGGCCGCCTCAAGGCCGAGATCGCGGTGCCGATCCAGCTGCACTGCCACTACATCGGCGGGCTTGCGCCCATGACCTACCTCAAAGCCGTGGAGGCGGGCGTCGACGTGATCGACACCGCCACGGTGCCGCTCGCCTTCGGCAACTCGCAGCCCGCCACAGAGATGGTGGTTACGGCGCTCATCGGCACCCCCTACGACACTGGACTCGATCTCGAGAAGCTGTTCGTCATCGCCAAGTACTTCGAGCAGGTCCGCATCGACACCGGTCACGAGCGCGGCGTCACCTCGCTGACGCACATGCAGGTGTACTCGCACCAGGTGCCCGGCGGGATGATCAGCAACCTCGAGAGTCAGCTCACCGAGCAGAGTGCGCTGGACCGGATGACCGAGGTCCTCGAGGAGATCCCCATCGTGCGCGCCGAGATCGGCTTTCCGCCGCTGGTGACGCCGATGTCGCAGATCGTCGGCACCCAGGCGGTGCTCAACGTGCTCTCCGGGCGGCGCTGGCACATCGTCCCGGACGAGATGAAGTCCTACCTGCGCGGCCGCTACGGCGCCGCCCCCGGGCCTGTCTCCCACGAGGTCCTCGAGCGCGTGCTCGGCGACGAGGAGCCGATCCATGTGCGCCCGGCCGACCTCATCGACGAGACCCTCGAGGACTATCGTGACGAGATCGGCGACCTGGCGCGCTCGGAGGAGGACCTCCTCAGCTTCGCCCTGTTCCGGCAGACCGCGCGCACCTACCTCGAGCGCCACCGCATCGGCCCGGAGAGCGACGTCTTCGGCACGCAGCTCCCGGCCTATCTCGGCGCGCATGCCGGCCTCGGCCTCGGCGACGACGCCGGCGACCGCGTGCGCGAGATCATCGCCATGGTCGAGGAGAGCGACCTCGACGAGGTGGTCATCGAGCAGGGCGACCTCAAGATGACGGTGCGCAAGTCCGGCGCCGCGCCGGCGCCGGCCGCCGCGGCCTCGCCGGCGCCTGGCGTCGCGCCCTCGGCGCTCGGCGACGAGGCCAACGGCTATCACCTGGTGCGCTCCAAGTGGGTGGCGACGTTCTACCGCTCGCCCTCGCCTCAGGCTCCCGTGTTCGTCGACGTCGGCGATCCGGTGGAGGCCGGGCAGACGCTCTGCATCCTCGAGATGATGAAGATGATGAACGAGCTCACGGCCGACGTCGCCGGTATCGTGCGCCAGATCCTCGTGGAAGACGGCGAGACCGTGCAGTACGGGCAGCCGCTCTTCGCCATCGAACCCCTCTGAGCGGGGCCGGTCGCCTGGTGAGCGTGGGCCCGAGTCGCAAACAGGCGCGCCGCGACGCGGTGTTCATCCTGTATCAACGCGAGGTGACTGACATGCCCATGGAGGACCTCGTGCGCGGCCAGCGCCTGAGGGAGGGCTACGCGCCGGACGAGTTCACGGTGAGCGCCGTGGGCGGCGTCCTCGAGCGGCGCGCGGAGCTCGACGACGCCATCGCCAGTCACTCGACCGGCTGGTCCCTGGAGCGCATGGCGCCGCTCGAGCTCAGCATCCTCCGGCTCGCGGTGTGGGAGATGGAGAGCGGGTCCACGCCTCCCGAGGTGGCCATCGACGAGGCCGTGCGGCTTGCCAAGCGGTACGCGACCGATGACGCCGGGTCGTTCGTCAACGGCGTCCTCGGGGCGATCCAGCGCGAGCGGGAGGAACAGGATGGCTGAGGCAGAGGGCGCCGGCATCGCGGAGGCATCGCCGGCGCAGGCCATCGCCCGGATCCGCGGCATCCTCGAGCAGCTCGAGGAGCTCGAGCCGCGCCTGTCGGCATCCGCCTCGGGCGAGGTCGAGATGACGCTTCTCGAACGCGCGACCGAGCTCGTCGAGGAGGCCGGCCGGCTCCTCGAGCGCCTCGGCCGCGTCGCCGGCTGAGGTCGCGGTGGAGATCGACGACGCTGTAGACGGATACCCCGACGACCTCCTGGCGCTGGTCGAGGGGTACCTTGCGAGCCTCGATTTCGGCGCCGACCGCCGGGCCGCGAGGCTCGTCGAGGCGATGCGCTACTCGTTGCTCGCCGGGGGCAAGCGCATCCGCCCGGTGCTCACCCTGGCGACCGCCCGCAGCCTCGGCGCCGACCCCGCCTCGGTGCTCCCCACGGCCGCTGCCCTGGAGCTCATCCACACGTACTCCCTGATCCACGACGACCTTCCGGCGATCGACGACGACACGCTGCGGCGCGGCCGTCCCACCTGCCACGTGGCGTTCGGCGAGGACATCGCCATCCTCGCCGGCGACGGGCTCTTCGCGGAGGCGTTCCACGTCATGCTCTCGCGCCAGGTCGGAAGCTCCTCGGCCGTGCTCGCCGCCGTGGCCGAGATCGCGCAGGCCACGGGCGTCCAGGGGATGGTCGGCGGGCAGTACATGGACGTCGCCGGCGCCGCCCGGGAGGGCGACGATCTGCGCACCCTGCACGCGCTCAAGACCGGGCGCCTCATCGAAGCGGCGGTCGTCTGCGCAGCCCTCCTCGGCGGCGCCGAGGACGTGCGGCCCCTACCGCGACTTCGCGCGGCGAGCTCGGGCTGCTCTTCCAGATCGTCGACGACATCCTCGACGAGTCGGGGGACGAGGACGAGCTGGGGAAGAGCGTCGGCAAGGACCGGGCCCAGGACAAGGTGACCTACGTCTCGTGCTACGGGCTCGAGGAGGCGCGGCGCCTTGCCGAGGCCTCGTCGGCGCGCGCCCGCAAGCTCCTCGCGGTGCTGCCGGGCGACACCTCGGCGCTGGCCGCGCTCACGGCCTACATCGGCCGCCGGCGGCGCTGAGGCCGGCCGACGGTCCGCCTCCAGGCCCGGTGCTATACTCGCGTGACGATGCGCTACCTGGACAGGATCTCCGACCCCGCCGACCTCCAACTGTTCTCAGAGCGCGAGCTGACCCTGCTCGCCGGCGAGATCCGTGAGGCCATACTCTGCTGCGTGAGCGAGGTCGGCGGCCATCTCGCGGCGAGCCTCGGCACGGTGGAGCTCGCCGTAGCCCTCCACAGCATCCTGCACAGCCCCGACGACAAGATCGTCTGGGACGTCGGCCACCAGTGCTACGCGCACAAGCTGCTCACCGGCCGGCGCGACCGCTTCAGCACCATCCGCCAGTACGGCGGCCTTTCCGGGTTCCCCAGCCGCCGCGAGTCCGCCCACGACATCGTCGGCACCGGTCACGCGTCGACCTCGATCAGCTACGGCCTCGGCCTCGTCGAGGCCGCCCGGCTCGCCGGCGAGAACGACGACAACGTCGTCTGCGTGCTCGGCGACGGCGCCCTCACCGGCGGAGTCGCCTTCGAAGCGATGAACCAGGCCGGGCACCTGCGCACGCCGCTGGTCGTCATCCTCAACGACAACGAGATGTCCATCCGCGCCAACGTCGGCGCCCTGCAGCTCTACCTCAATCGCGTGCGCCTCGATCCGGGGCTCACGCGCCTGCGCGAGGACATCGAACGCGGCGTGGCGCGCATCCCCGCCATCGGTCCGCAGGCCTACCGTCTCGGCAAGGACGTCAAGGAATCGATGAAGGCCCTGCTCGTCCCGGGCATGCTCTTCGAGGAGCTGGGCTTCGCCTACATCGGCGTCGTCGACGGGCACGACATGCACGCGCTGCGCGAGAGCATCCGCCAGGCCCTCGAGACCCGCCGCCCGGTGCTGGTGCACGTGAAGACGGTGAAGGGCAAAGGCTACGAACCCGCCGAGGCGCGCCCCGACGCCTATCACGGCACGGGCCCGTTCCATCTCTGCAACGGCGAGAAGAAGGCCGCCGCCGTCGACGGCACCACCTACACGCAGGCCTTTGGGCAGGCGATGGTCCGCCTCGCCGAGGCCGACGACCGGGTGGTCGCGGTGACTGCGGCGATGACGGAGGGCACGGGGCTCGAAGCCTTCGAGCGCCGCTTTCCCGAGCGTTTCTACGACGTCGGCATCGCCGAGGAGCACGCCGCGGTGTTCGCCGCCGGGCTGGCGATCGGCGGCATGCGCCCGGTGGTGGCGATCTACTCGACGTTCCTGCAGCGCGCCTACGACATGCTCGTCCAGGACATCGGCCTGCAGGAGCTGCCGGTCGTGTTCGCCATCGACCGCGCCGGCCTCGTGGGCGACGACGGCCCCACGCACCACGGCGTCTTCGACCTTTCCTACCTGCGCGTGATCCCGAACCTCGTCGTCATGGCGCCCTCGGACCAGGAGGAGCTCCAGCACATGCTGCGCACGGCGCTGGAGCTCGACGGCCCGGTCGCGCTGCGTTATCCGCGCGGCCTTGCCGCACCGTTCGCCTCGCCGCCGGAGCTGGTGCCGATGGAGGTGGGACGTGGCCGCGTGCTCGCCGAGGGCCGCGACGTGGCCCTGGTGGGGATCGGCACCGGCGTCGGCATCGCCGCCGAGGCCGCCGAGCTGCTCCGGGCGACCGGAGAACAGCCGACGCTGGTGGACGCGCGCTTCGCGAAGCCGCTCGACACGGAGCTTCTGGAGCGGCTGGCAGCGACCCACCGGCGGCTCATCACCGTGGAGGAGAACGCCCTCGCGGGCGGCTTTGGCAGCGCCGTCCTCGAGGTGCTGGGCGGCGGCGTCGACGTCGTGCGTTTCGGCATCCCCGACGCCTTCGTGCCGCACGGAGACCGTGCCCGCCTCCTGCGCGACCTCGGGCTCACGCCGCAGGCCGTCGCCGCGGCTGCGGCGCTGCGCCCCGTCGGCCTGGCGCGAGTGAAGTAGGCGCCGTGGGCGAGCGCCTCGATGCGCTCCTCGTGGCGCGCGGATGCTTCGCTACCAGGGCACAGGCCAAGGCGGCCGTCCTGGCAGGGGAGGTCCGCGTCGACGGCCGCCTGCTCGACAAGCCCGGCACCGAGGTCCCGGAGACGGCCGCCATCGCCGTCGTGGAACGGCCTCGCTACGTCTCGCGCGGCGGCGACAAGCTGGACCACGCGCTGCGGACGCTCGGCCTGAGCGTCGCAGGCGAGGACGTGTGCGACCTCGGCAGTTCCACGGGGGGATTCGTCGACCGCCTGCTGCAGGGCGGCGCGGCGCGCGTCCTGGCGGTCGACGTCGGTTACGGGCAGCTCGACTGGCGTCTGCGCGAGGACCCGCGCGTCACGGTGATGGAGCGCACCAACGCGCGCCTGCTCGCGCCCGAGCGTCTCCCGTTCGCGCCCACGTTCGTCACCGCCGACCTCTCGTTCATCTCCCTGACCGTGGCGCTGGGGCCCGTGCTAGAATCCCTGCGTCGCGGGTATCGGGGCCTGGTGCTCGTGAAGCCGCAGTTCGAGGCCGGGCGCGGTCGCGTCGGCAAGGGGGGCGTCGTGCGCGACCCGGACGTCCACAGGGACGTGCTCGAGAAGGTGGGCGGCTGGCTCCAGGAGCGCGGCGCGCTCGTGCTGGCGATGTGCGACTCCGGCCATCCCGGACCCAAGGGGAACGTGGAGTACTTCGTCTACTTCTGCGATGCGGAGGCGCCCGCGCCGGCGCCGCCGGTGGAGCCGGCGGCGGCGGCCGCCCTGGCCGTGGAGGCGGCGCATGGCTGAGCTGCGGCGCGTCGTCGTCCTCACCGCCTACGCCGGCCACGATTCAGCCGGCGCCGTGGCCGCGCTGGGCGAGCTGCGCGAGCAGCTGGGCATCGAGCTGATCATGCCGGACGACGAGGCCGCCAAGCACGCCGACCCGGCGGCCCTCGGCTACTCGGTCGTCGGCGAGGATCTGGTGCGCGCGGCGGACCTCTGCCTCGTCTTCGGCGGTGACGGCACCATCCTTCGCGCCCTGGGGCGCCTGCTCGGCAGCGGGGTGCCGACGCTGGGCGCCAACTTCGGCAACGTCGGCTTCCTCGCGGCCCTGCCGCGCGAGGGCTGGGCCGACCGCCTGCGCGGCATCCTTCAGGGCGATCACCGCGTCGTCCCGCTGCTCACCGTGGACGTCCACGTCAACGGGCGCCGGCTGACCGCCGTCAACGACGTCATCCTCAGCCGGGTGGCTCCGCGTCACGTCCTTCAGCTCGAGTACGAGGTCGCGGGCGTCACGGTGGGCACCATGTTCTGCGACGGCCTCATCGTCGCCTCTCCTACCGGCTCGAGCGCCTACAGCCTCTCCTGCGGCGGCCCTATCGTCGAATGGGACGCCGGCGTGCTGCTGCTCAACTTCATCGCCCCGCACTCTCTCGGGTTCCGCCCCGTGATCCTGCGCCCGGACCACGCCATCAGCGCGCGCAACGTCTCGCCGCTTCAGGAAGCGGAGATCGTCGTCGACGGCGATTCGGTCGGCCGGCTGTGCTGCGGCGACGAGGTGCGTATCGTCGCCGGCGACCAGCGCGCGCTGCTCATGGTGCAGAGCGAGGGCTCCTTCTACCAGAACGTCGAGGAAAAGCTGTTCGACCGGCGCGATGCTCGCTGAACTGGCCATCGACGACCTGGTGCTCATCGCCGAGGCGCGCCTCGAGTTCGCGCCGGGCCTGAACGTCCTCACGGGCGAGACCGGCGCCGGCAAGACGCTGCTGGCGCAGGCGATCGGGCTCCTCATGGGCCAGAAGGGCGGGGAAGAGCTGGTGCGCCCCGGGGCACGGAGGGCGCTCGTGCAGGCGCTCTTCGAGGGCGACGACGGCACCCTCGCCGTGGCCCGCGAGCTGCCCCGGGGCGGGCGCTCGCGCTCCCACATGGACGGTCTCCTGAGCTCGGCGGCGGCGGTGGAGGAGGCGCTGCGCCGCCGCCTCGCCTTCTACGGGCAGCTGGAGCACGCGCGCCTGCTTCAGCTCGAGCGCCAGCTCGACCTGCTGGACGGCGCCGCCGGCGAAGGCGTCGCGGCGCCCCTGGGCGCGTTCGGCGCCGCCTACGAGCGGGCGCGCGCCCTCTCGCGCGAGCTGGCGGAGCTGCGGGGCGACGCGCGCGAGCGCGAACGCGAGGCGGACATGCTGCGCTTCCAGGTCGACGAGATCGACGGCGCGGCCGTGGAGCCGGGCGAGGACGTGCGTCTGGCCCACGAGCGCGAGCGCCTGCGTCACGCCGGCAAGCTTCTCGAGCGCGCCGCGGGCGCGCTCACCCTGCTGGCCGGCGAGGACGAGGGCGCGGCGCTGGACGCGGTGCGCGTCGCGCAGCGCCTGGTGGGCGAAGCCGCCGCGCTCGACGAGGAGCTCGGCGGCCTGGCGGGGCGGCTCGACGGTCTGGCCGCCGAGCTCGACGACGTGGCCGCGGGCCTGCGCGCCTACGTCGACGACCTCGACGTCGACCCGGCCAGCCGGGACGCCCTCGAGGTGCGCTACGACAGACTCAAGGGCCTCATGCGCAAGTACGGCGGCTCGGCCGACGAGGTGCTCGCCTACGCCGAAGAGGCGCGCACGCGCCTGACCCGGCTCGAGACGTCGGCCGCCGACGCGGGTGCGCTCGCCGTCGCGGCCGCGACCGCTCAGGCCGAGGCGCTCGCCGCCGCCGAGAGGCTGAGCGCCGCGCGGCGCGAGCTCGCTCCCGCCGTCGCGGCCCGCGTCGAGGACGAGCTCCGCGGGCTCGCCATGCCGCACGCCCGCTTCTCGATCGAGATCTCGGGCCGCGGCGACGGCTGGGAGGCGCTCACGCCGCGGGGCGCGGACGAGGTGGAGTTCCTCTTCAGCGCCAACCCGGGCGTGCCGCCGCGCCCCCTGCGTGAGACCGCCTCGGGCGGCGAGCTGTCGCGCGCGATGCTCGCCATCCGCGGCATCGTGACCTTGAGCGACGACGTCGAGACGCTGATCTTCGACGAGGTCGACACCGGCATCGGCGGAGTCACGGCCGCGGCGCTCGGCGAGCGGCTCGCGCGCCTCGCCGAGCGCCGCCAGGTCCTGTGCATCACGCACCTGCCGCAGGTCGCCGCCTTCGCGGAGCGCCAGTTCGCGATCGTCAAGGAGAGCGACGCGGAGGCGGCGAGCACCGTGACGGTGGTGCGCCGCGTGGAGGGCGCTGAGCGCCTCGCCGAGCTCTGCCGCATGCTCGGCGCCGGGCCCGACGACGCCGCCGCGCGGCGCCACGCGGAGGGCCTCCTGGCCAGGGCGGAACGCCCAGCCTGACGGCGCGCCGCTCCTTGCGAGGCCCTCGCCCGATGGTATACTTGCCAGCGTGATCCGTGGGCTTGCCGGTCATAGAGGCGCGACGGCCCGTCAGTGCAGAACGGGCGCGACACCGGTCCCGCAAAATCCAACGTCAGTCTGTAGCGGTCTTGCCGTGCCGTGCGCGCGTCTCCTGGTGGACGCGGGCGAGGCGCAGGACCGCATCCGTTCCCGGGCCGGCGGGGGCGAGCGCCAGGAGGGGAGCGGGGCATGACAAAGCACATCTTCGTCACCGGCGGCGTGGTCTCGGGGCTCGGCAAGGGGATCACCGCGGCGTCGGTGGGGCAGCTGCTCAAGGCCCGCGGTGTCAAGGTCGCGAACCAGAAGTTCGACCCCTACATCAACGTCGACCCCGGCACCATGAGCCCCTACCAGCACGGAGAGGTGTTCGTCACTGAGGACGGAGCCGAGACGGACCTCGACCTCGGCCACTACGAACGTTTCATCGACGAGTTCGTGCAGCGCGACTCCAACGTGACCACCGGCGGCATCTACAACAGCGTCATCACCAAGGAGCGCCGCGGCGACTACCTCGGCGGCACCGTACAGGTCATCCCCCACATCACCAACGAGATCAAGAGCCGCGTGCACCGGCTGGCGCAGAGCACCGGGGCCGACGTGCTCATCACCGAGGTCGGCGGTACCGTCGGCGACATCGAGAGCCTGCCGTTCCTCGAGGCGATCCGCCAGTTCCGCAAGGACATCGGCCGCGAGAACGTGCTCTACATCCACGTCACGCTCGTCCCGGTGATCGGTGTCGTGGGCGAGGCCAAGACCAAGCCCACGCAGCACTCCGTCGCCGAGCTGCGGGAGATCGGCATCCAGCCGGACATCATCGTCGCCCGCTCGGAGGAGCCGCTCTCGCAGGGCATCCGCGAGAAGATCGCGCTCTTCTGCGACGTCGATCCCGACGCCGTCGTGTCCGCGCGCGACGCCGACGACATCTACCGCATCCCACTGCTCATGCACAGGGAACGCCTCGACGCGCTCGTGATCCGCATGCTGCATCTCGAGTGCGGCGACCCGGACCTTGCGGCGTGGCAGGGGCTGGTGGACAAGATCGACGCCTGCGACCGCACCGTGACCATCGCGCTCGTGGGCAAGTACGTG
Source organism: uncultured Thermoleophilia bacterium (assembly GCA_963709845.1). Classification (GTDB taxonomy): domain Bacteria; phylum Actinomycetota; class Thermoleophilia; order UBA2241; family UBA2241; genus CAIXSE01. The sequence continues at coordinate 561,665 of CAVPXV010000005.1, read as the reverse complement.
CAGCTGCACGAGGCGTATCTCTCGGTGTGGGAGGCGCTGAAGCACTCGGCCATCCACCACGGGCGCAAGCTGGACCTGCGCTGGGTGGACTCCGAGGAGATCACGCCGGCGTCGGTCGCGGAGCGCCTCGGGCCGGCGGACGGCGTCATCGTGCCCGGCGGGTTCGGCCAGCGCGGCATCGAAGGCAAGATCGAGGCCATCCAGTACTGCCGCGAGCGCAAGGTGCCGTTCCTCGGTGTCTGCCTCGGCATGCAGTGCGCGGTGGCCGAGTTCGCGCGCGACGTGTGCGACATGCCGGGCGCCAACTCCACCGAGTTCGATCCCGAGACCGCCTATCCGGTGATCGACCTCCTGCCCGAGCAGAAGAACGTGGAGGACATGGGCGGCACGATGCGCCTGGGGGCCTCGCACGTCAAGCTCGTGGGCGGCACCAGGGCCCAGGCGGCCTACGGCGCCGACGAGGTGTGGGAGCGGCACCGGCACCGCTACGAAGTCAACAACGACCTGCGGCCGGCTCTCGAGGCCGCCGGCCTCGTCGTGAGCGGCACGACGCCGGACGGGCGCCTCGTCGAGATCTGCGAGCTCGGCGACCATCCCTGGTTCGTCGCCTCCCAGTTCCATCCGGAGTTCAAGTCGCGCCCGACGCGGCCGGCGCCGCTCTTCCGCGACTTCGTCGGCGCCGCGGCGCGGCTGCGCAGCGAGCGCGAGGATGAGCTGGAGGAGACGTGCGCGCCGGCCTAGAGGAGGCCGCGCGACCTCTTCGCCCGGCTGGCCGCCATCCGCTCGCCGTCGCGCGAGGAGCGCGCCGTGGCCGACGCGGTCATCGAGCTTCGTACGCGCCCTCGGCCTGCAGATCGACGAAGACGGTACCGCCGCGATCACCGGCTGCGCCTGCGGCAACCTCCTCGTCCGCGTGCCCGGCCGCGGCAGGGGCACGCCGATCGCGCTCGCGGCGCATCTCGACACCGTGCCCGCCGAGCGCGCTCCGGTTGTGGTCCGTCGAGGACGGCGTCGTGCGCAGCGACGGCGAGACGATCCTCGGGGCGGACGACAAGGCGGCGGTCGCGGTGCTCCTCGTGCTCCTGCGCGACCTGGCCGCCGAGCCGCCGGCCGCCGACGTCGAGGTCGTGTTCACGGCCGGCGAGGAGATCGGCCTGCGCGGCGCCAAGGCCTTCGACCTGAGCGCGCTCGGCGCGCGCGTCGTCTTCGTGTTCGACAGCGAAGGGCCGCCTGGCACGGTGATCATCGGGCGGCCCTACGCTGAAGGCCGTGGACGCCGAGTTCCACGGCGTGGCGGCGCACGCGGGCATCGAGCCGGAGCGCGGGCGCAGCGCCATCGTGGCGGCGGCGCGCGCCGTCGCCGCCATGGACCTCGGGCGCATCGACGAAGAGACCACCGCCAACGTCGGCTGCTCGCAGGGCGGCAGCCGCCGTCAACGTCGTGCCGGAGCGCTGCCTCGTGCGCGCCGAGGCGCGCAGCCGCGACGAGGGCAAGCTCGCCGCCCAGCTCGAGCGATGATCGAGGCGCTCTCGCTGGCCGCCGCCGAGGCGGGCGTCGACGTGGAGATCGACGTGCGCGAGGAGTTCCGCGGCTACGCGCACGACGAGCGCTCGCCGCACCTGCGCATCGCCGCCGAGGCGATGCCGAGGCCGGCCTCGAGCTGGAGGCAGGTCGGCGGCGGCGGCGGCTCGGACGCCAACGTCTTCAACGCTCGAGGTGCTGCCGGCGTCAACCTCGGGCGTCGGCTTCGAGCAGGTGCACACGCGCAGGAACGGATCACCCTTGCCCACCTCGAGCAGGCGTGCGAGCTCGGCGCACGCCCTGGTGCGCGTGGCCGGACGACACGCCCGCCTGACGCGGCGGCGCCCGTGACGAGGCCCGTCGGCAGACCGCACGCGCACGCCCCACTCGACCCCGAGGTCGAGGAGTTCCTTGACTACCTGCGCTTCGAGCGCGGATGAGCCCAACACCGTGGCCGCCTACGGACGCGACCTGCGACGCTACGCGGCGTTCCTCGCGCCGCGCGTGGCGCGCCCGGCGCAAGGCCGCCGAAAGCGACGTGCGCGACTACTTCGCCGCCGCCGGCGGCGACGGAGCGGCGGCCAGCGTGGCGCGCCGGACCGCGAGCCTGCGCGCCTTCTACGCGTACCTGGTGCGCGAAGGCCTGCGCGCGGACGACCCCGGCCCGGCCTGCGCACGCCCAAGAAGCCGCAGGACCTGCCGCGCGTGCTCACGGTCGAGGAGGTCGAGGCGGTCCTCGCCAAGGTCGTGCCGGGCGGGCCGCTGGGCCAGCGCGACCTCGCCGCCCTCGAGCTCCTCTACGGCTGCGGCCTGCGCGCCAGCGAGTTGCTCTCGCTGCGCGAGGGCGACGTCGACGTGGAGGGCGGCCTCGTGCGCTGCATCGGCAAGGGCGACAAGGAGCGCGTCGTCCCCATGGGCCACGCCGCCGCGGCGGCCGTGGAGCGCTACGCGCGCGACGGCCGCCGCGAGCTCCTGCGCGGCCGCCGCCGGGCGGAGCTCTTCCTCAACGCCCGCGGCGGGCCCCTCACCCGCCAGGGCCTGGACTACCTGCTGCGCAAGGTCCTGGCGCGCGCCGACATGCTCGGGCGCGCCAGCGCGCACACGTTCCGGCACTCGTTCGCGACCCATCTCCTCGCCGGCGGCGCCGACCTGCGCAGCGTGCAGGAGATGCTCGGCCATGCCAACGTGGCCACCACGCAGCTGTACACGCACGTCACCGTGGAGCATCTGCGCGAGGTGTACCTCGAGACGCACCCGCGGGCGCCGGCGCCGAAGGAGCCCCGGGCCGGCAGGGTCGCCGCCGGGGGCGGACACCGACCCGGAGGCACGGACGTGACCAGGGTCTTCGTCTGCGTGCTGGACGGCGTCGGCGCCGGTGAACTGCCGGACGCCGCCGCCTACGGGGACGCCGGGTCGGACACACTCGGGCACGTCCTCGAGCGCAGCGGCGTGCGCCTGCCCAACCTCGCCGGGCTTGGCTTGAGTGAGGTCGTCGGCCTGCCGCTCGGCGCGCCGTGGCCCGAGGCGACCTACGGCCGCCTCGCCGAGCACGGCGCCGGCAAGGACACCACCACCGGCCACTGGGAGATGATGGGCGTCGTCCTGGCGCGCCCGTTCCCCACGTATCCGCACGGCTTCCCGCCCGAGGTGCTCGAGCCGTTCGAGCAGGCGATCGGCCGGGGCGTCCTCTGCAACCGGCCCGCGTCCGGCACCGGTGTGATCGCCGAGCTCGGCGACGAGCACGTCGCCACCGGCAGACCGATCGTCTACACGTCGGCGGACTCCGTGTTCCAGATCGCCTGCCACGAGGACGTCGTCCCCGTGCCGGAGCTCTATCGCTGGTGCGCGATCGCGCGCGAGATCCTCCGGGGGCCGCACGCGGTGGGCCGGGTGATCGCGCGGCCGTTCGCCGGCGCCTCGGGCAAGTACGAACGCACGCCCCGGCGGCGGGACTTCTCGCTCGAGCCTCCCGGAGCCACGTATCTCGATCTCCTGCACGAGCGCGGAGTGCCGGTGGTGGGCGTCGGCAAGATCGGCGAGATCTTCGTGCAGCGCGGCGTCGACGTGGACGACCACACCACCGACAACACGCTCGGCATCGCCGCCTGCACCCGGCATCTGACGACGATGGACCGCGGCCTGCTCTTCGCCAACCTCGTGGACTTCGACCAGGTCTGGGGCCACCGTAACGACGTCTCCGGGTTCGCCGCCGGGCTCGCCGCCGTGGACGCGGCCGTCGCCGGGTGGCGCACGCTCCTGCGCGCCGGGGACGCCATGATCCTCTGCGCCGATCACGGCGTGGACCCCACGACGGCGAGCACCGATCACTCGCGCGAGTACGCGCCGCTGCTCGCGCTCGGCCTGCGGCCGGGGCGCCACGACGGCGCCCTCGAGGACGTGGGCGCGACGGCGTTCGCGCTGCTCACGGGCGAGGCGCCCGCCGCTGCCGGGAGCGGTGATGGCGTGAGCCGGGATGCGCTCGGCCGCGTGGCCGCCTTCGGTGCCGCACGCGGCCGTCGTGTTCGGCTCCGGGCTGGCGGCGCTGCCGCCGGGCGCGGTCGTGCGCGAAAAGCTGGGCTACGACGAGCTCGGATGGCCGTGCACGGCGGTGCCCGGCCACGCCAACAGGCTGCTGCTCGCGGAGCTCCCGGCCGCAGGTGGCGCCGGGCTGCGCCTGGCGCTGGCCTGCGGCCGGCCGCACCGCTACGAAGGCTGGGACGAGGCGGAGCTCGCCCGCGGCGTGCGCGACCTCGCCGGCGCCGGCGTGGCGCGCTTCGTCCTCACCAACTCGACGGGTTCCCTGCGGCCGGCGACGGCGCCGGGGGACATCGTCGTCTGCCGGGACGTGGTCGATCTGCAGACACCGCCGGCCGGGGAGGAGCCGCCGGTTGAAGTCGTCTGCTCCCCGGCCGAGGCCGCCGGCGTCGTCGCCGCGCTCGCGCCGGCGCCGTCGCGCGCCGGAGTGTACGTCGCCGTCGCCGGCCCCCAGTTCGAGACGCCGGCCGAGGTCGCCTGGCTCGGCGGGTTCGGCGACGTGGTCGGCATGTCGGCGGCGCCGGAGGTGCGCGCCCTGCGCGCCGCCGGCGCCGCCGTCTGCCTGCTGGCCCTGGTCGCCAACCGGGCCGCCGATGTAGGCTCGCACGACGACGTGCTCGCCTCCGGCGGCAGGAGCGCCGCCGCTCTGGCCGCCGGGCTCCCCGCCGTCATCGCCGCACGCTGGCCTGCCGCACTGTGAACCGCCGACCGGGGAGCCGCACGTGGACTTCGTGAACGACGTGATCGCCTGGAAGCGCGACGGCCACGAGCTCGACGGCGCCCGCCTGCGCGCCTTCACGAGCGGCGTCGTCTCCGGCGCCGTGCCCTCGTACCAGGCCAGCGCCCTGCTCATGGCGATGGTGCTGCGCGGCCTCAGCGATGCCGAGACCGTCGAGCTCGCCCGCGCCCTCGTGGAGAGCGGCAAGAGGCTCGACCTGTCGGCGGTGCGGCGGCCGGTGCTCGACAAGCACTCGAGCGGCGGAGTCGGCGACAAGGTGACGATCGTGCTGGCGCCGCTGGTCGCCGCCTGCGGCGCGGTGTTCGGCAAGATGTCCGGCAGGGGGCTGGGTCACACCGGCGGCACGCTCGACAAGCTCGAGTCGATCCCCGGGTACCGCGTGCAGCTGCCGCAGGGCGAGTTCGTGCGGCAGCTCGAGCGCATCGGCGTCGCCGTCGTCAGCCAGAGCGAGCGCATCGTGCCGGCCGACCGCCTCCTCTACGCGCTGCGCGACGTGACCGCCACCGTCGAGCAGCGACGGGCTCATCGCCGCCAGCATCATGGCCAAGAAGGTGGCCAGCGGTACCTCCGCGCTCGTGCTCGACCTCAAGGTCGGGCGCGGCGCCTTCATGGGCGACCTCGAGCGGGCCGTCGGCCTGGGCCGCCTCTGCCGCCTCATCGGCGACGCCTACGACCGCCCGACGACCTGCATCTACACGCGCATGGACGCCCCGCTCGGGCGTGCCGTGGGCAACCGGCTCGAGGTCGAGGAGGCCTGGCAGGTGCTGTGCGGCGGCGGCCCCGGGGACGTGCGCGAGGTGACGCTGACGCTCGCCGGGGCTCTGCTCGCGCTCGCCGACCTGGGCCTCGACGAGGCCGAGGGCCGGGCGCGCGCCGAGCAGGCGCTCGCCGACGGGCGCGCCGCCGAGCACTTCGAGCGCTGGTGCTTCGTCCAGGGCGGGCGCTGGAAGCCCGGCGAGTTCCATCGCCTCGCGGCGCATGAGGTCAAGGCCGGGCGCCCCGGCTACCTGACGGCGGTGGACGCGCTCGCCGTGGGCAGGGCCGCGCAGCTTGCCGGCGCCGGCCGGCAGAGGGTCGACGACGACGTCGACCCGGCGGCCGGCGTGATGCTGCAGCACGTCGTCGGCGACGCCGTGGAGGCGGGCGAGCCGCTCGCCGCCGTCTTCTCGCGCGACCAGGCGCGTCGCAGCGCGGCCGGCGCGGTCCTCGAAGGCGCTTTCAGCGTGGCGGACGAACGCCCGGCGGCCGGCGCGGTGGTCCTGGGGAGAGACGGGGGCGGCCCACGGTGAGGGTCGTCGGCGGCGAGTGGCGCGGCCGGCCGCTGACGGCGCCCGCCGGCCGCGCCACGCGCCCGACGTCCGACAGGGTACGGGAGGCCGTGTTCGACGTGCTGGCGGCGTTGCCCGAGCTGCGCGCCGGCGTGGGCCCGGCCGGCGCCGGCGCCCTGTCCGGTCAGCGCGCCCTCGACCTGTTCGCCGGCAGCGGCGCCCTGGGCATCGAGGCGCTGTCGCGCGGCGCCGCCGCCTGCACCTTCGTCGAGCACGACCGGCGCGCGCTGCAGGCGCTGCGCGCCAACCTCGCGCGCTGCGGCGCGGAGGCGCAGGCGCGCGTGCACGCGAGCGATGTGCGCCGCGCCCTGCAGGCTGACGCGCGCCGCGGCGCGAGATATACTCTCGTGTTTGCGGACCCCCCGTACGAACGGTACGCCGAGGTCCGTCCCGCGCTCGTCCGGCTCCTGGGGCCGCTGCTCGCCTCGCGCGCAGTGCTCGTCGTCGAGACGGCCGCGGCCGCGGAGGTCGGCCTGCCGTGGGCCACGGTGCGGGAGAAGCGCTACGGCGACACCAGGGTCACGTTCCTCGTGGCCGGGGACGAGCGGGACGAGGAGGGACGGCACGTGGACACGACGGCCCCGACGCGCGAGCCGGAGCGGAGCTGATGCCGAGCAACATCACCGCCATCTGCCCGGGCACGTTCGACCCGGTCACCGTCGGCCATCTCGACATCATCAGGCGCGGCGCCAACGAGTTCGGCCGCGTGATCGTGGGGCTCATCGAGGTCCCGCAGCGCAAGTCGCCGCTGTTCTCTCCCGAAGAACGGGAAGAGTTCCTCAGAGAGGCGCTCTCCGGCCACGACAACATCGTAGTGGACCGGTTCAACGAGCTCGTCGTGGACTTCGCCCGGCGTTGGGACGCGCACGTGATCCTCAAGGGTCTGCGCGCGATCTCCGACTTCGAGTACGAGTTCGCCATGGCGCAGCTCAATAGGAAGATGGCCCCGGACATCGAAACGGTGTTCATGATGGCTTCGCCCGAGCACAGCTTCCTGAGCTCGAGCGGGGTCAGGGAGATCGCTGCGTTCGGAGGCTCCGTGGAGGACCTGGTGCCGCCCAGCGTCGCACGCCGCCTGGCGGAAGTCTTTGCGCCGCGCGAATAGCCGGCAGGCAAGCTTGGTGCGGGGCGACGCCGTCACACCGCACATGAGGCTACCCAAGGAGGGTTGCTGAGTATGGACGTGCTCGTTCTCATCGACAAGCTCGACGACATCATCCACAACGCTCGCTCCGTGCCGCTCACCGACAGCGTCATGATCGATCGTGAGGAGATCTACGACATCCTCGATCAGATGCGCTCCACCATCCCCGAGGAGATCAAGCAGGCGCGCTGGATCGTCAAGGAGCGTCAGGAGATGCTGGCGGAGGCCAAGCAGGAGTCCGAGCGTGTGCTGGCGGAAGCCCAGGAGCGCGCCGACCGGCTGGCCTCGGACACGGAGGTCGTGCGCCTCGCCGAGCGCAACGCCCAGCAGATCATGGAGGACGCGCGCGAGCGCGAACGCGAGATCCGCCTGGGGGCCGAGGACTACGCCGACGAGGTGCTCGGCAACCTGGAGATCAACCTCGACAAGTTCCTGGCGGCGGTGCGCCGCGGGCGCGAGCGTCTCCAGGGTCGCGGCGGCGACGACCTGCAGCCGTAGGCCGGCGCGTCGCGCCGTCCGGGAGGCCCTCCCGTGCGCCGTTTCGACCTGCGTTCCCTGCGCTTCGGTGACGCCAGCGAGACCTGGCGGCGCCTGCCGGTCGAGGTCGAGCCGTTCGTCTTCGGCGGCCTGGACTACAGGGTGACGGGCGGCACCGTCGACCTGCTGCTCACCGTGGCGCGCGTGGGCGACAGCCTCACCCTGACGGCGGAGTCCACCGTCGACGTCGTAGGGCCCTGCCAGCGCTGCCTCGAGGACGCCGACGTCGCCGTGGAGGTGCGCGGCGTAGACTACGTGCGCCACGGCGACTCGGAGGGTGCCGAGGACGACGAGGAGGAGATGTACACGGTCTCGTCCATCGTCGACCTGGAGCGCTGGGTCCGGGACCTCATCGCCGAGGCGCTGCCCGCCCAGCTGCTCTGTCGCGAAGACTGCCTCGGGCTTTGCCCCGTGTGCGGGGCGGATCTCAACGCCGATCCGGGACATCGGCACGAGTGAGCGTGAGCAGGCGCCATGTGGTACAGTTCCGTGTCTGATTGACCGAGGAGAAGAGCCGATGCCCGTACCCAAGAAGAAGACCTCGCAGCGGCGCCGTGACCAGCGCCGCGCGCAGCAGAAGCTCGTCGTCGACACGGCGAGCGTGTGCCCGCAGTGTAAGAGCCCCAAGCTCCCGCATCGCGCCTGCCCGACCTGCGGCACCTACAAGGGCCGCGAGGTCATCGTCCTCGAAGCAGACTGACGGGCGCCGGGGCGTGTGGTGCTGAAGTCGCTCTACATCGCCTCCACGCAAGGCAGCGGCGGCAAGACGACGATCGCCGTGGGCCTCTGCCTGGCGCTGCGCCGGCGCGGCATCAATGCCGGCTACTTCAAACCGGTGGGCACGCTCGCGGCGCACAGCGGCGGCGTCCTGCTGGACGAGGACGCCGCGTTCGTCTCCGAGCTCCTCGAGCTCAAGGACCCGCCCACCGACATCTGCCCCGTGGTGCTGGACGAGGACGCTTTGCACGACGTGCTGGCGGGCTCCGAGGTGGACGCGATGAACCGCGTCGCCGCGGCCTACGGGCGCATCAGCCGCGGCAAGGACCTCGTGGTGTGCGAGGGTCTCGGCGAGATCTGGCAGGGGCGCTTTCTGCGCACCAGCGGCGCCGAGGTGGTCGCGCACCTCGATCTCATGACCCTCCTGGTCGCCAAGTTCGCCGGGGCGCGCCTGCTGGACGACATCATCTACGTCAAGGACGCCCTCAAGCAGCACCTCCTGGGCGTCCTCTTCAACATGGTCCCGGAGTCCCGGCTGGGGCTCGTGCGCGACCAGTACACGCGCTTCCTCGCCAAGAGCGACGTCACCACCTACGGCGTCCTCACCTCGAGCCCTCGACTCTCCGCCGTGTCTGTCGAGGAGATCGTCCAGGAGCTGGGCGGCACCTACGTGTGCGGCGAGCGCTACGGCGAGCGCCTGGCGGAGACCTACATGATCGGCGCGATGAGTCCCGAGCACGCGCTGCGCTACTTCCAGCTCACGCCCAACAAGGTCGTGATCGTCGGCGGCGACCGCGCCGAGATCGTCCTCACGGCGCTCGACACGCCCACCGTCGCCGTGGTCCTCACCGGCAACTTCGTGCCCAGTGCCGCGGTGCTGGAGCGGGCCGAGGAGCGCGGCGTGCCGCTCATCTCTGTGGAGAGCGACACCGTCACGGCGGCGGACGACCTGCGCCGCCTGTTCGGCCGGCTGCGCGTCAAGGAGCGGGCCAAGATCGACCTCATCGCCGAGTTCATCGACGGGTCGGTCGATCTGGACCGGCTGGTGGCCGACCTGCAGGCATGACGGCCTCCGGAGCGCGGGCCTACGTCACACCGCACGAGGTGACCGCCGCCTGGAGCGGCGCCGGCGGCGAGCGCGCGGTGCGCGTCGCGGTCGACGCGGCCGGCGGGGACAACGCGCCCGGCGAGATCGTCGCGGGCGCGCTGCAGGCCGCCGGCCCCCAGACCCACATCGTGCTCGTCGGCGACGAGTCCGTGGTGACGCCGTTCGTGCCCCGGGACGCCCAGCACGTGTCGAGTCGCGCACGCCCCCGACGTCATCGGCTACAGCGACGCCCCGGCGACGGCGGCGCGCGCCATGACCGGGTCGAGCATCGTCGTCGGCCTCAAGCTCGTGCACGAGGGCGGGGCCGACGCGTTCGTCTCGGCCGGCAACACCGGCGCCGTGGTCGCCGGCAGCCTCCTCTACGTGCACCGCATCAGGGGTGTGCAGCGGCCGGCCATCTGCAGCATCATGCCGTGCATGCCCACGCCGATCGCGCTGCTCGACATCGGCGCCAACGCCGAGTGCCGGCCCGAGCACCTGCGGCAGTTCGCGGTGATGGGACAGGCGTTCGCGATCGAGGTGATGGGCATCCCCGAGCCCAGCGTGGGCCTGCTGAGCATCGGCGAGGAGCCCAGCAAAGGGACGCCGGACGTGATCGAGGCCCACCGCCTCATGGCCGCCGACACGCGCATCCGCTTCTACGGCAACGTCGAAGGACGCGACATCATGAACCGCACGGTCGACGTGGTGGTCACCGACGGGTTCACCGGCAACGTCTGCCTCAAGACCATCGAGGGCTCCGCGCGCGCCATCCTGCGGGCGCTGCGCGCGACCATCGACACCTCCGTGGCCACCAAGGTCGGCGGGCTGCTGCTGCGCCGCGACCTGCTGCGCCTGCGCGGCGCCCTCGACCCCGAGGAGTACGGCGGCGCCTTCCTTGTGGGCATGAACGCCCCGGTGATCATCGCCCACGGCAACAGCAAGGCGCGCGGCATCACGAACGCCGTGCGCCAGGCGCGCCGCGGCGTGGTCAGCGATCTGCTGCCGACCATCGCCCGCGAGCTTGGGACGCGCGGCGACGCAGTGTAGACTCTGCCAAACGCATCCGGAGGTTAGTCGATGACCCGTGAAGAGGTTTTCGAGAAGGTCAAGGAGATCCTCGTCGACACGCTGAGCGTCGACGCCGACAAGGTCACCCTGGAGGCGCGTTTCCAGGAGGATCTCGAGACCGACTCGCTCGACCTGGTCGAGCTCGTCATGACCATGGAAGAGAAGTTCGGGATCAAGATCAGCGACGAGGAAGCCGCGGAGATCAAGACCGTCGGCGACGCCGTCGATTTCGTCATCAAGAGGGCCGAGGCCTAGGCACGGCCCGGCGGTACCTGGACGACGAGGGGAGGCTTCCCGTGCGCGGGAGGCGTCCCCTCGTCGCCGTGTGAGGCGAGCGTGACCTATCGACTGCTGGCTCTGGCGGAGCAGCTCGACGCGGCGACCCTGCGGCAGGTGTTCACGCACACGTCGTGGGCGGCGGAGCGCGTCGAGTCCTACGAACGCCTCGAGTTCCTCGGCGACAGCGTGCTCAGCCTGTGCGTCACGACCGAGTTGTACCGGCGCTTCCCCGGCTTCGCCGAGGGCCACCTGGCGCGGCTGCGCGCCTACATCGTCAGCCGCGCCACCTGCGCCCGCGTGGCCACCAAGCTCGGGCTCGGCAAGCTGCTGCGCGCGCACGCCGGTCGCGGCGAGGAGTCCGGCGAGGCGGCGCAGCTGCAGACCAACCAGAACGTGCTCGCCGACCTCACCGAGTCGCTCATCGGCGCCGTCTACCTCACCTTCGGCTACGAGGCGGTGCGGCCCGCCGTGGTCGAGGTCTTCGACGAGCACATCCGCTTCGCCGAGAGCAGCTACATCGACCACAAGACCGAGCTGCAGGAGCAGCTCGCGCGCAGCGGCCAGTCGGTCCAGTACAAGGTCCTCGGCTACAGCGGCCCGCCGCACGACCGCGAGTTCGAGATCGAGGCCTGGTCGACGGCGAGGCGCTGGGCCACGGCTTCGGGACGAGCAAGAAGCGCGCCGAGCAGGAGGCTGCCGCCGAGGCGCAGCACGAGCTGCAGGCGCGCGCCCGGCGCTCGACCAAGCGCGCGCGCCTGCGCGGTCGCCACTCACGGCCGCTCACGGGCGAGGAGAAGCAGGGCCTCACGCCCGCCGCGGAGCACGTCGACGCCCCGCCCGACGAGGCCCCGACCGGCACGGCCGGCTGAGCGTGTACCTCAAGGCACTCCGCGTGAAGGGCTTCAAGTCCTTCCCCAAGGCGACGGAGCTTCGCTTCGAGCCCGGCGTCGGCGTGATCATCGGCCCCAACGGCAGCGGCAAGAGCAACATCGCCGACGCCGTCATCTGGGCGCTCGGGGAGCAGAGCCCGAGCACCATGCGCGGGTCCACGATGCAGGACGTCATCTTCGCCGGCAGCGACGGCCGGCGCGCCGGCGGCAGCGCCGAGGTCGAGCTCACCTTCGACAACGGCGACGGGGCGCTGCCGCTTCCCGCCGCCGAGGTGAGCGTGCGCCGGCGCGTGGCGCGCGACGGCAGCTCCCAGTACTTCATCAACCAGTCGAGCTGCCGCCTCACCGACGTCGTGGAGCTCATGGCGCACGTCGGCCTCGGCAAGGAGCTGCACTCCATCATCGGCCAGGGCAAGGTCGAGGCGTTTCTCGCCGGCAAGCCCGAGGACCGCCGCAGTCAGATCGAGGAGGCGGCCGGCCTCGGCACGTTCAAGCGGCGCCGCGAGCGGGCGGAGCTCAAGCTCCGCGAGGTGCGGCGCAACCTGGAGCGCGCCGAGATGCTCGAACGCGAGGTCGGCTCCGCAGCTCTCGCCGCTGCGCCGGCAGGCCACCGCCGCCGAGCAGATGCGCGAGGTCGAGAAGGCCATCGCCGAGGCGCGCGGGCGGCTCCTGAGCGGCGAGATCGTCGCCCTCGACGTCGAGCTCGACGCGCGCCGCGCCGAGATGGCGGCCCTCCAGGAGCGGCGCGCCGGAGTGGAGCGCGGGCTGGAGGCGGTGGCACAGGCGCGCGCCGGCGAGGAGGAGGCCTTCGCGCGGCGGCTCGCCGAGCGGGAGCGCCGCGCCAAACGTCTGCTGCGCGCCCGCGTGCTCGACAGCCGCCTCGAGAGCGGCCGCCGCCTCGCGGATCAGCGGCTGCGCCTGCTCGAGGAAGTCGAGCGCTCCGCGCGCGCGGAGCGTGACCGGCTCGTGGCCGAGCTCGCGGGCCGTCCCGAGGACGCCGAGGACACCGACTGGCCGCGTGAGGAACGGCGGCTGGCGAGCGAGCTCGCGGAGGCCGAAGCCGCCCACGCCGAGGCCGCCGGGCGGCTGAGCGCCGCGCGCGAGCTGCTCGGCGGCCTGCGCGACTCGCTCGCGCGTCTCGAGGTCGCGCGCGAGGACCAGCTCGCCGCCGCCGCGCGCCTCGGCCGGCGGCAGGAGGCCCTCGCGGGGGAGGAGGCGCGGCTCGAGCAGCGCCTTTCGGGCCTCACCGCCGAGGCGGCCCAGAAGGCCGACGCGGAGAGGGCCTGCGCGGCCGGCGAGGAGTCCGCGCGGCGGGCCCTGCGCACGACCGCCGAAACGTCCGAGAAAGCTGCGGCCGCCGCGGCCGAGGCCGCGCGCGCGGCCGCGGAGCTGGAGGAACGCCACCGCGCCGCCGTCGCCGAGCGCCGCTCCCTTGAGGCCGAGGCCGAGCACCTGCGCGCCGCCCTGCGCGACCTGCAGGACGTGGGCGCCGACGTGCTCGACGTGGCCGGCGGGTACCCCGGCACTGTCTCGCTCGCGGGCGTGCTCTCCTGCGACCGCGGCTACGAGCGCGCCCTCGCCGCCGCCCTGGCGCAGGTGTCCGGCGGGCTCGCGGTCCCGGCCGGCATCGACCACTGGTCGCTGCTGCACGCACTCAGGGACGCCGGCGTGGGCCTCGTGCGCCTCATCGTGCGCACCTCCGGGCGCCGCGCGCCGGGCGCGTTCCCTGGGGCGGCGCCGCTGCTCGACAAGGTCGACGTCGGTGGGCACGACGAGCTCGAGAGCGCGCTCGCCGATGTGTACATCGTCGACGACCTGCGCGCGGTGCCGGATGAGTTCCGCGGCTTGGCGGTGACGCGCGAGGGCGAGTTCTACCGGCCGTCCGCCGGGCAGATCGGGCTCGCCGGCGGCGTCCCCGCGGCGCTGTTGCTGGAGCGCCGCGCGGCGCTGGAGACGCTGACCGAACGCCTCGACGGCGTTCGGGCGCGCGAGCTGCGTGACGACGCCGCGCTGGCCGTGGCGCGGCGCGACGAGGCTGCGGCGCGGGAAGCGGCGATGGCCGCCGCCGGCGCCGAGCGCGAGGCGCGCATCGCCGCGGAGCAGGCCGAGCGCGAGCTGAAGGACGTGGGCGGCCGGCTGCGCGAGCTCGAGGACGTGAGCGCGCGCCATCGCCGCGCGCTCGAGGGGATCGCCGCCGAGCGCGCCGAGACGGCCGCCGCGGCCGAAGAGGCCGAGCACGGGGCCGCGGCGGCGCTTCTGCAGGCCGAGGATCTGCGTCCAGACGCGCACGCCGCGGAGTCCGAGCTGAGCGAGGCCGAGCGGCTCCATGCGGAGGCCCTGTCGTTGTTCACGCGCCGGCGCGTCGAGCTCGAGGAGCGGAGGGCCGCCGCGACGCGCGCTGCCGGCCGGCTCGAGGCGGCCAGGGCGCGGGCCGAGGCGGGCCGGGCCCGGCTCGCGGAGCTCGAGGGGCGTCTTGCGGACCTGCCGGCCGTGAGCGAGGTGTGCCGCGCTCTGCTGGAGCGCGTGAGCGCCCTGCGCGCGCACTCCGCCGGACTGATCGAGAGGCTCGACCTCGAGGGTGGTGAGGAGACTTCGCTGGAGCGTGGGGAGCTGCGCGCCCTGGCCGAACGCGAGGCCGGACTGCGCCGGCAGTTGGAGGAGGCGGGCGAGCAGCGCACGGGCCTGCAGGTGGCCCTCGTGCGCCTCGACGACCGCCGCGGCGAGCTCGCGGCGGCCCTCGAGGCGATCAGCGAACAGCTCGACCAGGCAGGCTTCACCCCGCCGGCCGGCGAGGAGGAGGCGCGCGACCTGCGCCAGCGCCTCGAGCGCCTCGAGAGCCGGCGCGAGCGCATCGGCCCGGTGAACCCACTGGCCGAGGCGGAGTGCGCCGACCTGGGCGAGCGCGCCGCCTTCCTGCGCGAGCAGCGGCGCGACCTCGAGACCTCCATCGACGAGCTCGAGGCGCTCATCGGCGAGCTTACGACGCAGATCGACCGCGAGTTCGCCGAGACCTTCGCGGCCGTGCAGGAGCAGTTCGTGCACATGGTGTCGGTGCTGTTCCCGGGCGGCCGCGGCGCGCTCAAGCTGGTCGACCCCGGCGACGGCGAGGCACCAGGCGGCGTCGCCGTCGAGGTCAAGCCCGCCAAGAAGCTCGGCAAGAAGCTCCAGCTGCTCTCGGGCGGCGAGCGCGCCCTGGTCGCCATCGCCTTTCTGATGGCGCTCGTGCTGGCGCGGCCCTGCCCCTTCTATATCCTCGACGAGATCGAGGCGGCCCTGGACGACGTCAACATCGGCCGCCTCGTGAAGCTGCTGCGCGACTATCGGGAGCGCACACAGTTCATCATCATCACGCACCAGAAGCGCACGATGGAGGCGGCCGACGTGCTCTACGGCGTCACCATGGGACCGGACGGGGCCTCGCAGGTGGTCAGCGCGCGCATGGCTGAGGAAGCGATCGACCGCGAGCGGAGCGGCGGGGCCGGCGCCGCGACGCCGGCCGCCGCCGAGCCGGCCTAGAGGAGCGGCACGTGGAGTGGCACGAGGTGTTCAAGGGCGTGGCGCCAGAGCAGGTGCCGGCGGCGATGCTCGAAGAGGAGGAGCGCGAGCGCGCCGGCCTCTTCCGCAGGTTCCGGCGGAACCTCGGCAAAGCGCGTGAGGCCGTCAAGGACCAGCTCAAGGCGGCGATCTACGTGGGCGTGGACCGGCGTCTGTACGAGCAGGTCGAGGAGATGCTCATCGCCGCCGACGTCGGGGTGGACGGCACCATCAAGATCGTCGACGAGCTGGAAGCGCGCTGCACCGCCAAGAAGATCGAGGCGCGAGAGCCCTTCATGGACGAGCTCGCCGAGGTGGTGGCCGAGACGCTCAGGCCGGCCGACACGGAGGCGCAGCGTCTGGACGTGAGCGCCACGCCCAGCGTGATCCTCATGGTGGGCGTCAACGGCACCGGCAAGACCACGACCATCGGCAAGATGGCGTGGCGTCTCAAGGAACTGGGCCAGACGCCGCTGATGGTGGCCGGCGACACGTTCCGCGCCGCGGCCGTCCAGCAGCTCGACGAGTGGGCGCAGCGCTGCGGCTGCGACATCGTCAAGCAGGCCGAGGGCGGCGACCCGGCGGCCGTGGTGTACGACGGCGTCGCCGCGGCGCGCTCGCGCGGCGCCGACGTCGTGCTCATCGACACGGCGGGCCGACTGCACACCCAGGTCAACCTCATGCGCGAGCTCGAGAAGGTGCGCCGGGTGATCGAGAAGCAGCTGCCCGGCGCCCCGCACGAGACGCTGCTCGTGATCGACGCGACCACCGGCCAGAACGGCCTGCGCCAGGCGCAGGAGTTCCAGCAGGCGGTGGACGTCAGCGGCGTGGTGCTCACCAAGCTGGACGGCACCGCCAAGGGCGGCATCGTCGTCGCCATCCACGAGACCCTGGGCATCCCCATCAAGCTCATCGGCGTGGGGGAGAGACTCGAGGACCTGCGGCCCTTCGAGCCCGAGCTGTTCGCGCGCGCCATCTTCGGGGCCGGCGAGAGGGACTAGGGCCGCGTGACGCTGCCGCTGCGCACCACGCGCCTCGTCGTCCGCGCGTTCACGCTTGCCGATCTGGACGCGCTCGCCGTCATCTACGCCGACCCGGCGGTGCTGTGGTGGGAACCGGCGCCGTACACGCGCGAGCAGACGCGGGCGATGCTCGAGCGCACGCTCGCGAGGTACCGCGACGAAGGGATGGCCGAGTACGCCGTCGTCCTCGGCGCCACGCATGAGCTGATCGGCGTGTGCGGGCCCGTCTGGCGGGAGGTCGAGGGCGAACGTCTGCCGGAGCTGGGCTGGGACCTGCGCCACGATTGCTGGGGGCGCGGGTACGCGACGGAGGCGGCGCGCGGCGTGCTCACGCACGCCGCGGACCTCGGCCTCCGTCGCGTCTACTCGCTGATCGTCCCGGAGAACGTGCGCTCGCAGGGCGTCGCGCGCCGTCTCGGCATGCGCGTCGAGCGTGAGGTCGTGTGGCAGGGCGAGCGCCACGACCTCTGGGCGCTCGACCTCGCCTGAGCGCCGGCGCGGCGCGGCCGCCGGCCGTGCTACGATTGAGCCTCCCCGAACCGATCTGAGGAAGCCCGCGCATGTTCGACTCACTCACCGACCGCCTCCAGGGCGTCATGCAGAGCCTCAGGGGTCACGGCAAGCTCACCGCCGAGGACATCGACGCGGCGATGCGCGAGATCCGCCTGGCCCTGCTCGAGGCCGACGTCAACTTCAAGGTCGTGCGCGAGTTCGTGGCGCACGTCAAGGAGCGGGCCCTCGGCGCCGAGGTGATGGAGAGCCTCACGCCGGCGCAGCAGGTCGTGAAGATCGTGAGCGAGGAGCTCGTGGCGCTCATGGGCAGCGGCGACTCGAAGCTCGCCTTCAGCGGGCACCCGCCGACCGTCGTGCTCATGGCCGGGCTGCAGGGCTCGGGCAAGACCACCACCTGCGCCAAGCTGGCCAAGCTCCTCAAGAAGGACGGCAAGTCGCCGGTGCTCGTGGCCGCCGACGTCTATCGCCCGGCGGCCATCGACCAGCTGCAGACGCTGGGCGAGCGCGTCGGCGTGCCGGTCTACGCCCCCGGCGCCGACCTCGACCCTGTCGACATCGCGCGCGACGGCGTGGCCTACGCGCGCGAGCACGGCGACGTCGCCATCATCGACACCGCCGGCCGCCTGCACGTCGACGAGGAGCTCATGGCCGAGCTCGTGAGCATCCGCGACGCCGTGAAGCCGCACAACGTCCTGCTGGTCGTCGACGCGATGACCGGCCAGGACGCCGTCAACGCCGCCGACGCCTTCCGCGGGCACGTCGACCTCGACGGCGTCGTGCTCACCAAGCTCGACGGCGACGCCCGCGGCGGCGCCGCCCTCAGCGTGCGCGCCGTCACCGGCAAGCCCATCAAGTTCGCCAGCACCGGCGAGAAGCTCGACGACTTCGACGTCTTCCACCCCGACCGCATGGCCAGCCGCATCCTCGGCATGGGCGACGTGCTCTCGCTCATCGAGAAGGCCGAGGACTCGCTGGACGAGAAGAAGGCGGCGGAGATGGAGGCGCGCCTGCGGCGCGCCGAGTTCACCTTCGAGGACTTCCTCGACCAGCTCAAGCAGGTGCGCAAGATGGGCTCGCTCTCCAGCATCATCGGGATGCTGCCCGGCGTGCCCGGCATGAAGGAGCTCAAGAACGTCCAGGTCGACGACCGGCAGCTGGACCGCATCGAGGCGATGATCTTCTCGATGACGCCCCAGGAGCGCCGTCACCCCGACGTGATCGACGGCAGCCGCCGCCGGCGCATCGCGCGCGGGAGCGGCACCAGCGTCCAGGACGTCAACTCGCTGCTCAAGCAGTACCGCGAGATGCAGAAGATGCTCAAGATGTTCTCGAGCGGGCGCACGAAGGGGTTTCGCCTGCCCGGGATGAGCGGGTAGAATAGCTCGTCTTGCGACCTTACTCCGGGTTGCATAGAGTTCACACACCGCCGCGGCCATCTGTGGTCGCAACGCGCCTTTCTTTGACCCTGAGGGGGTGACAGTAGTTGGCAGTACGAATGAGATTGACCCGGGTAGGGAGCGTCAAGAACCCGATCTACCGCGTCGTCGTCGTGGATTCACGCACGCGGCGTGACGGTCGCGCCATCGAGACCATCGGCCAGTACAACCCACGCACGGAGCCGTCGTTCATCGAGATCGATGGCGAGAAGGCGAAGAAGTGGCTTGCAGAGGGTGCCCAGCCCTCGAGGACGGTCAAGAGGCTGCTCGCTATCAAGGGCATCGCCAAGTAACGAGGTCGTCCTGCAGGCAGGCGACGGAGGGAGTAGTGGGATGTTGAAGGACCTGCTCGAGTATCTGGCCAAGTCGCTGGTCGACAATCCAGACGAGGTCCACGTGGAAGCTACGGAAACCGACACCACCGTCGTGCTCGAGCTCTCAGTGGCCAAGGATGACGTGGGGAAGGTGATCGGCAAGCAGGGGCGCATCGCGCGCGCCCTGCGCACGATCGTCAAGGCCTCCGCCGTCCGCGACGGCAAGCGCGCCATCGTGGAGATCGTGGATTGAGCGGCGCAGCCGAGTCGACGTGCGGGGCGACGCAGTAGCACCGCACATCGGGCCATCCGCGCTCTGGGCCTGCGGCACCCTCGGCAAGGTCCACGGCCTGCGCGGCGAGTTCTACCTCAACCTCGCGTCCGGCGGCCTCGAGTACCTGCGCCGAGGCAGCGAGTTCTACCTGGACCGAGGTGGCGACGCGCCGGAAGGCGCCGACCGGCTCATCCCCTGCGCGGTCACGCGCGTGGGGGGCACCGATCGGCGCCCTCTCGTGCTTCTCGACCTGGCGCAGACCCGCGAGCAGGCGGTCGCCCTCCAGGGCGCCGAGCTGTTCGCCGCCGGCGCCGAGCTCGAGGAGCTGCCCCACTACCGCGTCGGCGACCTCGTCGGCCTGCGCGTCGAGACGCGCTCGGGCAGGCTCCTCGGCGAGGTCAGCGACGTGCTCGAGGCGCCGGCCCACGAGATCCTCGAGGTCCGCGCGCCCGACGGCGCCGCGATCCTCGTCCCGCTCGTGGAGGAGCTGGTCGCCGTGGACGTCGAGGCCGGCCTGGCGCGCGTCGTCGACGGCCTCCTGGACTGACGATGCGCTTCGACGTCTTCACCCTGTTCCCGCAGGCGTTCGACTGGTACCTCTCCCAGGTCCACGTACGCAAGGCCGAGGAGCTCGGCCACGAGTTCCGGCTCACCAACTACCGCGACCACACGCCGCTCGGCCATCTGCAGGTGGACGACACGCCCTACGGCGGCGGCGCGGGCATGGTGCTGCGCATCGACGTCGTGTGCGCCGCGCTCGAGGCCGTCTTCGGCGATCGACGCGGAGCGGGTCAAGGACGGCCGCCGCGTCGTCGAGCTCACGCCCAAGGGGCGGCAGCTCGACGACGCCCTCGCGGCGGAGCTCGCCGTGCAGGACCTCGTCCTCCTCTGCGGCCGCTACGAGGGCATCGACGAGCGCGTCACGCACGTCGTCAGCGACCGTGTCTCGATCGGTCCCTACGTGCTCAGCGGCGGCGAGGTGGCGGCCATGGCCACGCTCGACGCCGTCACGCGCAAGCTGCCCGGCGCCGTCAGCAACCCGGCCAGCGTCGTGAGCGAATCGCACTCGGAGGAGCTCGAGGGTGGCGCCGAGTACCCGCACTACACGCGTCCCGCCGAGTTCCGCGGCTGGGCCGTCCCCGAGGTGCTGCTCAGCGGCCACCACGGCGAGATCGAGACGCTGGCGCGCGCGGCAGGTGGGAAAGAGGTAGACTACCGCCTTGCGTCCGCGCGCCTCGTGGCAGCTTTGCGCGCCCGCGAGAGTCCTGCTACACTAGCCGCCGGTTTGCGCTCGGAAAGAGGGTCAGTGGACATCATCGACAACATCGAACGCCAGCAGCTGCGCGAGGGCCTCCCGCAGTTCAAGGCCGGCGACACCGTGAAGGTGCACTTCAAGGTCGTCGAGGGCACCCGCCACCGCATCCAGGTCTTCCAGGGCACCGTCATCAAGCGCCAGGGCCAGGGCGTGCGCGAGACCTTCACCGTGCGCAAGCAGTCGTTCGGCGTCGGCGTGGAGCGCACGTTCCCCGTGCATTCCCCGAAGATCGACAAGATCGAGGTCACCGCCATCGGCGACGTGCGGCGCGCCAAGCTCTACTACCTGCGCCAGAAGGTCGGCAAGCAGGCGCGCGTGCGCGAGAAGCAGCGCTAGGCCCACCGCCCCGCGCGCGGCGGCCTCGGTGAAGCTCCGCACCCTGCTCGACTACGTGGTCGTGGCCGTCGTGGCCGTCGGTCTCGCGCTCCTCATCCAGGCGTTCATCGTGAAGCCCTACGCCATCCCGTCGGCGTCCATGGCCGGCACGCTGCGGCCCGGCGACAGGGTGCTGGTGAACCGCGCCGTCTACCGCCTGCGCGACCCGCGCCGCGGCGACGTGATCGTCTTCGCGTACCCGCGAGACACCGCGGTGGCGTTCATCAAGAGGGTCGTGGGGGAGCCCGGCGACGTCCTGCAGGTGCGCGGCGGCCGCCTCTACGTCAACGGCCGGCCGCTGCGCGAGCCCTACGTACACCGCACCCAGGGGACCCAGGACCCGACCACGGCCGCGGCTCCGGTGGTGGGCACCACCATGACCCCGCCCTGGTCCTTGACGCGGCCGTATCGCGTCCCGGCCGGGTCCTACTTCGTGATGGGCGACAACCGCACCAACAGCGACGACAGCCGGGACTGGGGCGTGGTCCCGCGTCGCGACGTGATCGGCGAGGGGTTCTTCACGTACTGGCCTCTCGACCGACTCGGCCTGCTGTGAGCGGCGGTGTGGGCGCGTGAGGGGCCGGGCTCTCGTGGAGTACGTGATCGTGGCCCTGTGCGCCGTGATCGTCGCTCTGCTCGTGCAGGCCTACGTCGTCAAGCCGTACCGCATCCCCTCGGAGTCGATGGCGGCGACGCTCGTCCCGCGCGACCGCGTGCTCGTGAACAAGATCGTCTACCGGGTCCGCGAGCCGCGCCGCGGCGACATCGTCGTGATCGACTCGCGCCGCCTCGGCAAGACCCTCATCAAGCGCGTGATCGGGTTGCCCGGCGACCGCATCTCCCTGAGGGGCGGCGCCGTCTTCATCGACGGGCGCCGCCTGCGCGAGCCCTACGTCGACCGCGTCGACGGGCGGGCGGAGGCCACCGATCCCTTCAGCGGCACGGGCAAGCCGTGGTCGCTGGAGCGTGCCTACGTCGTGCCGCCCGGCCACTACTTCGTCATGGGCGACAATCGCGAGGTCAGCGACGACAGCCGCGACTGGGGCCCGGCGGCGCGCGGCGAGATCGTCGGCGAGGCCTTCCTCACTTACTGGCCGCTCTCGCGCCTGCACGGGCTCTGATACACTCCCGCCGGACCGACGGGGAGGACATGGGCACAGACGGAGGCAGGGCGGAGCCGGGCAAGGACGGGGCGGGGCCGGCGCCGGCCTCGAGGGGACGCACGCTCGCCGAGTACGCGCTGCTCGCCGTGGTGGCCATCGCCGTGGCCCTCCTCATCCAGGCGTTCCTCATCAAGCCCTATCGCATCCCCTCCGAGTCCATGGAGAACACGCTGCTGATCGGCGACCGCGTGCTGGTCGACCGGGTCTCGTGGCGCTTCTCGCAACCGCAGCGCGGCGATATCACCGTCTTCCACCCGCCGTTCGCCGGCCCCGTGCTCATCAAGCGCATCATCGGCATGCCCGGCGACCTCATCTCGATCAGGGACGGCGCCGTCTACATCGACGGCAAACGTCTCGACGAACCCTACGTGCGCACGGTCAACGGCCACCCTGAGCCGACGGAGCCGTTCAGCAACGGGCTCGCGTGGTCGCTGGAATCGCCCTATCGCGTGCCGCCCGGGACCTACTTCATGATGGGCGACAACCGCACCGACAGCGGTGACAGCCGCGAGTTCGGGCCGGTGTCTCGCGGCCAGCTCGTGGGCCGCGCCTTCTGGCGATACTGGCCGCCGGGGCGCTTCGGCAGCGTCCACTAGGCACCGGTCGAGGCTGTGGACGAGCGCTTCGCCTTCGACCTGGAGCACGCCGGCCGCGGCCGCGTGGCCGGCGCCGACGAAGCCGGGCGCGGCTGCCTCGCGGGGCCGCTGGTGGCGGCCGCCGTCTGCTTCGACCTGGCGGCGCTCGACGACGCGGACTACGCCGCCCTCGCCGGCCTCGACGACTCGAAGCGGCTCACGCGTGCGCGTCGCGAGGCGCTCTACGGCGAGATCCTGCGGCGCGCCGGCCAGGTGGTGATCGTGAGCTGCTGCGCGGCGACGATCGACCGCGAGGGACTGCACCGCTGCAACCTGGCGCTGCTGGCGCGCGCCCTCGAGCGTGTCCGTCCGCGCGCGGCGGCGACGCTGGTGGACGGCTTCGGGCTGCCCGGCTGCGCCTGCGAGCACCGCGCGGTCGTCGGCGGCGACGGGCTTTCGGCGTCCATCGCCGCCGCCTCGGTGATCGCCAAGGTGACGCGCGACCGCGTCATGGCGAGGCTGCACCTGCGGTATCCCGAGTATGGGTTCGACCGGCACGTGGGCTACGCCACCGCCGCACATCAGCAGGCGATCCTCCGGCACGGCGTGTGCGCCCAGCACCGTCTCTCGTTCGCCAGCGTCGCCTTCCAGCAGCTGGGGCTCGAGCTCGAGGGAGGCGCGCCGCCGTCACCCTGAGCGTTGGCGTTGGCCAACGTCCACCGGCAGCGGGCATCGGCACCGTGTGAGGCGCGCGCGGCCCGAGCTACGCTGCTCGCATGAACGCACGGCAGGAATTCGGCCGCGCGGCCGAAGAGGCCGCGGCCCGGCGCCTCGCTCAGGAAGGCTGGCGCCTCCTCGCACGCAACGTGCGCGTCGGCCGCGGCGAGCTCGACATCATCGCCCGCCGCGGCCCGGTGCTCGCCTTCGTGGAGGTCAAGGCGCGACGCACGCGCACGTGCGGGACGCCCGAGGACGCCGTACACCCGCGCAAGCGCCGCCAGATCGCGCGGCTGGCCGAGCTCTGGATGGCGGCTCGCCCCTGGGCCTTGCGCGGCGTCGCCGAGATCCGCTTCGACATCGTGGCCGTGGACGCCTCACGCCTGCCCGTCGAGGTGCGCCACCTGCCGGCCGCCTTCACGGCGGACGGGTAGGCCGGCGCCGTGCGCGACCGCCGCGGAAGGCGAACGGACGGGGGGAGACGTGCTCGCGCGTGTCACCAGCGAGGCGCTGAGCGGCCTCGAGGGCCAGCGCGTGGTGGTCGAGGCCGACGTCGTCGCCGCGGCCCCGTCCTTCAGCATCGTGGGGCTGCCCGACGCCGCCGTGCAGGAGAGCCGCGAGCGCGTGCGGGCGGCGATCGTCAACTCTTCCTTCGAGTTCCCCTCCCGACGCGTGACCGTGAACCTGGCTCCCGCCGACCTGCGCAAGGAGGGGCCGTCCTTCGACCTGCCGATCGCCCTCGCGTTCCTCGTCGCCACCGGGCAGGCCGCGGACGGCTGCGACGGCCGCGGGCCGCTGGCGGCCGTCGGCGAGCTCGGCCTCGACGGCACACTGCGCCCGGTGGCCGGCGCCCTGGCGCTCGCGGAGAGCCTGCGGCGGCGCGGCGTGCGCGGGTTGCTCCTGCCGGCGGAGAACGCCGCCGAGGCCAGCCTGGTGGCAGGGCTGGAGGTCTACCCGGCGGCCACGCTGGCGGAGGCCGTGACGCAGCTTGCGGCTGGTGGCGGCACCGCGGCGCCGCCGGCCGATCTGCGGGGGCTGCTCGAGGGCGTGCGCGCGGGCGGACCCGACTTCGCCGACATCGTCGGCCAGGATCTCGCCAAGCGCGCCCTCGAGGTCGCCGTGGCCGGAGGCCACAACATCCTCATGTGCGGCCCGCCGGGCGCCGGCAAGACCATGCTGGCGCGCCGGCTCCCCGGCGTGATGCCGCGCGCTGGCGCCGCCGGAGGCGATCGAGGTCACGCGCATCTACAGCGTCGCCGGCTTGCTCCCTCAGGGCAGGCCGCTGGTCACGGCGCGGCCGTTCCGCGCGCCCCATCACACCATCTCCTCGCCCGGCCTCGTCGGCGGCGGCGGCACGCCGCGGCCCGGAGAGGTCAGCCTCGCGCACCTGGGCGTGCTGTTCCTCGACGAGTTCCCCGAGTTCCGGCTCTCCGCGCTGGAGGGACTGCGGCAGCCCCTGGAGGACGGGGAAGTGACGATCAGCCGGCGGCTGACGTCCATCACGTTCCCGGCGCGCATCATGCTGGTCGCGGCCATGAACCCCTGTCCCTGCGGCTTCCGCGGCGATCGCGAGAGAGAGTGCACCTGCCCTGCCCACCGGCTGCGCCAGTACGCGGCGCGGCTCAGCGGCCCGCTGCTCGACCGCATCGACCTGCGCGTCGAGGTCCCGCGCGTGCCCCCTCGCGACCGGCGCGCCGGGACGGCCGCCGAGTCGTCGGCGCTCGTCGGGGCGCGCGTCGCCGCGGCGCGCGTCCGGCAGCGCGAGCGTCTCGCCGGCTCGAGCGCCTACGCGAACGCGCACATGACGGCGCGGCACCTGCGCCGCTACTGCAGCCTCGAGCGCGACGCGGTCGCCCTGCTCGACCGCGCCTACGACCGCCTGCGGCTGAGTGCGCGGGCCTGCGACAGGGTGATCAAAGTGGCCCAGACCATCGCCGACCTCGACGGGAGCAGCGTCATCAGGGCGGGGCACGTCGCCGAGAGCCTCTCGTACCGGGGGCGGAGCGTGCATGAGGGTTGAGGGCACAGGCCGGCCCGCGCCGACGCCGCGCGGCGCGACCGCCTCCGTCTCGCGCCGGGAGCTGGCGATATGGCTCGGTACCCTGGCCTCATGGCGCAGCGGCCTCGTCAAACGCCTTCTCAGGCGCTTCGGCGATGTGGACGCCGTCCTGGAACAGGACTGGAGGGCGCTGGCGGGCCTCGTGGCCGGCTCGAGGGGCGGGCGCGCAGACGAGGCCGGGCGCTCGGCCGACGAACGGCGGTTCGCCGCCGCGCTGGCCTCGGGCCCCGCCGGCGGGCAGGGCGGATCTCGTCAACGGCCGTCCGGCGGTCGCGACGTAGTGTCGTGGTGCGAAGACTCGTATCCACCGGCCCTGCGCCAGCTCGCGGATCCGCCCTTCTGCCTGTTCGTGCAGGCTTCCTGCGAGCAGGCGGAGGTGCGCAGCAGGCTCGAACGCGCCGGCGAGGCGCTGTGCGTCGCAGTCGTGGGCACGCGCGCACCTTCGCCCTACGGCCGCGAGATGGCCGCGCTGCTCGGGCGCGACCTCACCCTGCGCGGCGCACTGGTCGTGAGCGGCATGGCGGCCGGCGTCGACGCGGCCGCCCAGGAAGGAGCCGTCGCGGCCGCCGCTTCGGGGAGTCTTGCCACCGTGGCCGTCCTGGGCTGCGGGGCCGACGTCGTGTATCCACGCGCCAACGCGCGCCTGTACGGCGACGTCCTGCGCACCGGCCTCGTCGTCAGCGAGTTCGCCTGGGGGGTGCCGGCGCGCGCCTGGCGCTTTCCCGCGCGCAACCGCATCATGGCCGCCCTCGCGCGCGCGGTCGTCATCGTCGAGGGGACGGAGCGCAGCGGCGCGCGCCTCACCGCGGACTACGCGCTCGACCTGGGACGCGAAGTGCTGGCGGTGCCCGGCGAGGCGGGCCGGCGGCTCACGGCCGCGCCGCACGCCTTTCTGCGCCAGGGGGCGTGGCTGTGCGAGTCGGCGCAGGACGTGGCGGACGCGCTCTCGCCGCTGGGCGTGCCGATGGCGGCGCCGGGAGCGAGCCGGTTCACGTCCGCCTCTGGACCGGACGGAGACGCCGGCAGCGCCGAGACGTCGGGGGAGGCCGCCGCCGTGCTGGCGCTGCTCGCCGACGGCGCCCTCAGCGCCGATCAGGTGGCGGCGCGCCGCGGTATGCCGGCCCACGAGGCCGCGGCGCTGCTCGGCGAGCTGGAGGTGGACGGCCTCGTCCGCCTGGAGGCGGGTGGGGTGTACCGGGTCCCGCGGGCCTGAGGCTCGCGGCTGCGGCGGCGCCGCGCGCGTCCGCCGCGCGGCGCATTATCGCGTGCAGGAAGCGCGGCGCGGCGCGTTGAAGCGTACGGCGCCGGAAGGAGCGCCCGTTGACCGTCGCCGCCCGCAGCACGCCGCCCGAAGAAGAGCTCCTGGCCGCCACCGACCCCCAGGGCAGGGTGGCGGCCTACATGCGCGACCTCGAGGTGCGCGGCGCCAGCGTGGCGACGCGCCGCTCCTACGGCTCCGACCTGCGCCAGCTGCTCGAGTGGCTGCTGGCGCGCGACGCGACGGTCGAGGGACTCGACCGCCGAGGGGTACGCGCCTTCAGCTCGGAGCTCGGGCGGCGCGGCTACGCCCCGGCGACGCTCGCGCGCAAGCTCTCGACGCTGCGCGGGCTGGCCGCTTCCTCACCGAGCGCGACGTGCTCGCCGCCGACCCCACGCGCTCGCTGCCGGGGCCGCGCCGCCGGCGCCGCCTGCCGCGCGTGCTCGCCCTCAACGAGGTCGAGGCGCTGCTCGCAGCCGCCGGCGGGGCGGAGCCGCTGGCCCTGCGCGACCGCGCCGCCCTCGAGCTCCTGTACGGCTGCGGCCTGCGCAGCCAGGAGGTGGTCGGCCTGCGCGTCGGCGACGTGCAGGCGGGCCTCGCCCAGGTGGTGGTGCGCGGCAAGGGCGGCAAGATGCGGATCGTGCCCGTCGGCGAGGAGGCGGCGGCGGCGCTGAGGCGGTACCTCGGCCGCGGCCGCCCCGAGCTCCTGAGCGGCAGCCGCGCCCGAACGGCCTCGGGCGAGCCTCTCGCCGGCCAGCCGCTCCTCGTGTCGCGCGGCGGCCGCGCCTTGCTCACTTCGGACGTCCGCCGGCTCGTAGTAAAATACTGCGGACTTGCAGGCATCGAAGCGGCGTCGCCTCATATGTTGCGACACGCGTACGCCACGCACATGCTGGAGAGGGGTGCCGACCTGCGGGCGATCCAGGAGCTGCTGGGGCATGCGTCCGTATCGACGACGCAGGTGTACACGCACGTGAGCGGCGCGCACCTGCGCAAGGTCTACGACCTCCACCACCCGCGCGCGATGACGAGACTCGACGAAGACACCGTGCGCGAGCTCTGGGGGCGCTACAAGTACCAGGGCGACAAGGCCGCCCGCGACCGGCTCATCCTCGCGTACTCCCCGCTCGTCAAGTACGTGGCCGGGCGCATGGGCAACGGCCTGCCGGCCCACATCGAGGAGGCCGACCTCATCAGCTACGGCCTGCTCGGCCTCATCGGCGCCCTGGAGCGCTTCGACCCCACGCGCGAGATCAAGTTCGAGACCTACGCGATCTCGCGCATCAAGGGTTCCATCATCGACGAGCTGCGCTCGCTCGACTGGGTACCGCGCTCGGTGCGCAGCAAGGCGCGGGAGATCGAGAAGGTGTGCGCCATCCTCGAGAACCGCCTGCAGCGGGCGCCCACCGACGAGGAGATCGCCGATGAGCTCGGCGCGAGCGTGCCGGAGTTCCAGCACACGCTGACGCAGATCGCCAACACCAGCATCGTCGCCCTCGACGAGCTGTGGTCCATCTCCGGCTCGGACGGCGACCAGGCCTCGCTCATCGACACGCTCGAGGACCCCAAGAGCAGCGACCCGTCCCGCTGCTCGACCTGAGCGAGATGAAGGGCCGGCTGGCCGCGGCCATCGACGCCCTGCCCAAGCGCGAGAAGATCGTCATCGCCCTGTACTACTACGAGAACCTCACGCTGCGCGAGATCGGCGAGGTTCTCGGGGTCACGGAGTCGCGCGTCTCGCAGCTGCACACCAAGGCCATCCTGCGCCTCAAGGGCCGCCTGCGCGACGAGATCGAGCCGGCCGCGATCGGCTAGCGGCGGCGCGGCCGCCGCGGACGGCTAGGCGCGGCCGCCTCCGTCTGGTATCCTTTTTGGCCGTTGTGTCCATCCCCGACCCGGCGGACCCCCGGTCCGTGGCGGTGTCGGGCGGCAGGCGCTCGCGAGCGCCCCGTCCCGATTCCACTGGCCGTCTGCCGGAGACAGAGCGGCGGCGTACGCCGCCGGCGCGTCCCGCGCCGGTCCGCGCCGCCCGGTAACCGTTTCAGAAGGAGGCAGCCTTGTCTGCTCCGCAGCACACCGTCAGCATGAAGGACCTGCTCACCAGCGGCGTCCATTTCGGCCACCAGACGCGCCGCTGGAACCCCAAGATGAAGCAGTTCATCTTCGGCGAGCGCGGCGGCATCTACATCATCGACCTCCAGAAGACGACCGTCCTCATCGACGAGGCCTACGCCTTCCTCAAGAAGACCGCCGAGCGCGGCGGCAGGGTCCTGTTCGTGGGCACCAAGAAGCAGTGCCAGGAGACGATCAAGGAGCAGGCCGAGCGCGTCGGCATGCCCTACGTCTGCAACCGCTGGCTCGGCGGCCTGCTGACCAACTTCACCACGCTCAG
This sequence comes from uncultured Thermoleophilia bacterium, assembly GCA_963709845.1. Taxonomy (GTDB): domain Bacteria; phylum Actinomycetota; class Thermoleophilia; order UBA2241; family UBA2241; genus CAIXSE01. The sequence continues at coordinate 532,869 of CAVPXV010000005.1, read as the reverse complement.
CCAGCGCATCAAGCGCATGCACGAGCTGCGCCAGCTCTCCGAGGACGGCTCGCTCGACCTGCTGCCGACGCGCGAGGCGATGCAGCTGCGCGCCGACCTGCGCAAGCTCGAGCAGAACCTCGGCGGCGTCGGCGGCATGGAGCGTCTGCCCGCCGCCGTGTTCGTCGTCGACCCGCGCAAAGAGGCCATCGTGGTCAAGGAAGCGCGCAAGCTCAAGATCCCGATCGTCGCGCTCGTCGACACGAACTGCGACCCCGACGAGGTCGACTACATCATCCCCGGCAACGACGACGCCATCCGCAGCTGCGGGCTGATCGTGCGCGTGATGGCCGACGCCGTGGCCGAGGGCCGGCAGCTGCTCACCGAGGCCGAGATGAAGGCCGAGGCGGAGCGCAAGGCGGCCGAGGAAGCCGCGGTGGCCGAGGCCGTCGCCGCGGCCGAGAAGGCTGCCGCCGAGGCCGCGGAGGCCGAGGCTCAGGCTGCCGCCGAAGCGGCCGCCGCCGTCGTCGTCGAAGCCGCCGCCGCTGAGGCCGCCGCCGAGAAGGCTGCCGCCGAGGCCGTAGCCGCGGAAGCCGTGGCTGAGGAGGCCGTCAGCGAGGCCGTCGTGGCCGAGGTCGTGGCCGAAGACGCCGTGGCCGACGCCGTGGTCGCCGAAGTCGTTGCCGAGGTCGCCGTGGACGAGGCCGCCGCGGTGGCGGAGCGGCCGCCCGCCCGCAAGCCCGCCGCCAAGAAGACCGAGCCCAAAGCCGCGGAGAAGGACGCCGCGGCGAAGCCTGACAAGCCGGCCGCGACGAAGGCCGCGAAGCCTGCCGCCGACAAGGCCGACAAGCCCGCCGCCCGCAAGCCCGCCGCCAGGAAGGCGGAGCCCAAGGCCGCGGAGGCCGAGCCTGAGGCCGGCGACAAGCCGGCAGAGTGACACCCGAGACGGAGACTGACTGCCGACCCTCAGAAAGGATCGCGCTGTGGCTGAGATCACCGCTGCACTGGTAAAGGAGCTCCGCGAGAAGAGCGGGGCGGGGATGATGGACTGCAAGAAGGCGCTGGCGGCGACCGGCGGCGACCTCGAGAAGGCCATGGACGAGCTGCGCAAGCAGGGACTCGCCACGGCCCAGAAGAAGAGCTCGCGCACCACCAAGGACGGCGCCGTCGACTCGTACATCCACGCCGGCGGCAAGATCGGCGTGCTCGTCGAGGTCGGCGTCGAGACCGACTTCGTCTCGCGCAGCGAGCCCTTCAAGGAGTTCACGCACGACCTCGCCATGCAGGTCGCCGCCGCCTCGCCGATCTGGGTCACCCGCGACGAGGTGCCCGAGGACGTCATCGTGCGCGAGCGGGCGATCTACGCCGAGCAGGCCAAGGGCAAGCCCGAGAACGTCGTCGAGAAGATCCTCAGCGGCAAGCTCGACAAGTTCTTCTCCGAGACCTGCCTCATGGAGCAGGCCTTCGTGAAGGACCCTGACCGCACCATCGAGCAGGTGCGCACCGACCTCGTCGGCGTGATCGGCGAGAACGTCGAGGTACGCCGCTTCGTGCGCTTCCAGCTCGGCGAGACGACGGTCGCGGGATGACCGCGATGGAAGGCGGTCCGTCGTGCAGCGCCTTCCACCGCGTGCTCCTCAAGCTGAGCGGCCAGGCGCTGGGCGGCGAGACGAGGGCGATCGACCCGGCGACCACGAAGAAGATCGCCGGCTACGTCAAGGTGGCGCGGTCGCTTGACGTCGACCTCGCCATCGTCGTGGGCGGCGGCAACATCTTCCGCGGGATGGCCGCCGCCGCCGGCGGCATGGACCGCGCCACCGGCGACCACATCGGCATGATCGCCACCGTGCAGAACGCCCTCGCCCTCCAGGACGCGCTCGAGGACGAGGGCGTCGACACGCGGGTCATGAGCGCCATCGCGATGACCGCCGTCTGCGAGCCCTACATCCGGCGGCGCGCCCTGCGGCACCTCGAGAAGGGGCGCGTCGTGATCTGCGCCGGCGGCACCGGCAACCCCTACTTCAGCACCGACTCGGCCGCGGCGCTGCGCGCTCTGGAGCTCGAGGCCCAGGCCATCCTCATGGCCAAGCGCGAGTTCGACGGCGTGTACACGGCCGACCCGGCATGCGATACCTCGGCCGTCTTCATCCCCGAGCTCACCCATCTGCAGGCGATCGAGCGCGGGCTCAAGGTCATGGACACCACGGCCTTGAGCCTGTGCATGGACAACCGGATGCCGATCTACGTGTTCAAGATGACCGGCGACAACATCGTGCGCGTGCTCTGCGGCGAGCGCGTGGGCACCCTGGTGCACACGTCCGCCGAGGCCTGACTTCGCGAAAGGGAGGACCCGTGGAGAAAGAGCTGATCGCCGACGCCCGGCATCGCATGGACAAGGCCGTCGAGGCCGTGAAGACCGAGTTCAACACGGTGCGCAGCGGCCGTGCCAGCGTCGGCCTGCTCGACCGCATCCACGTCGACTACTACGGCACCGTCACGCCGCTCAAGCAGATGGCCAACATCGCCGCCCCCGAGCCGCGCCTGCTCACGGTGCAGCCCTACGACAAGACGGCGATGAGGAGCATCGAGAAGGCGATCATGGAGTCCGACCTCGGGCTCAACCCGAGCAGCGACGGCGTCGTCATCCGCCTGCCGATCCCCGCCCTCACGGAGGAGCGCCGCAAGGAGCTCGTGAAGCTCGTGCACCGCCTCGCCGAGGACGGCCGCGTGGCCGTGCGCAACGTGCGCCGCGACTGCATGAAGGACCTCAAGGAGCTCGTGCACGAGGGCGAGGTGGGCGAGGACGCCGAGCACCGCGCCGAGGAGGAGACGCAGAAGCCCACCGACGAGCACGTGCACCAGATCGACGAGCTCCTCAAGCACAAGGAGGCGGAGATCCTCGAGGTCTGAGCCGTCGCCCGGCGGCGGACCCCGAGACTCATGGCATCGCTCAGGACCTGGCTGGCGCGCTGGCGGCTGCGCGGCGCGCGCGGCGCCGCCGAGCCTGCGGCCGGCGGCGCCAGTGCCCGCTACGTGGCGATCATCATGGACGGCAACGGGCGCTGGGCGCAGCGGCGGCGCCTGCCCGTGGCCGCCGGGCACCGGGCCGGCGCCAAGATGCTGCGCCGCGTCCTCGAGCACGCGCTCGACCTCGGCATCGACGAGGTGACGGTGTACTCGTTCTCCACCGAGAACTGGAACCGGCCGCCCGACGAGGTGGACGCGCTCATGGACCTCTTCGTCGAGATGATAGATTCGCAGGTGCCGGACATGCACGAGCGAGGGGCGCGCGTGCGCTTCGTGGGGCGCCGGCAGGGGGTACCCGAGAAGCTCGTGCGCCGCATCGAGGAGGCCGAGGCGCTCACCGCCGGCAACACCAGGATGACGCTGTACATCGCCTTCAACTACGGCGGCCGCCGCGAGCTGCTCGACGCGGCCGCCGCCCTTGCGGCCGAGGGGGCCGCCGGCGGCGGGAGCCTCTCGGCGCCGCCGGAGCTTGGCGACGACGACCTGCGCCGCCACCTCTACGCGCCCGAGATGCACGACCCCGAGCTGCTCATCCGCACCTCGGGCGAGCAGCGCATCAGCAACTTCCTGCTCTGGCAGTGCGCCTACTCCGAGCTCGTGTTCAGCGAGCGGCTCTGGCCCGATTTCGACGAGGCCGCCTTCGACGAGGCGCTGGCCGAGTACGCGCGCCGCCAGCGCCGCTTCGGCGGCCGCGACGCCGGCGGGGGAGAGGCGGCGTGACCACGCGCATCATCACCGGCGCGGTGCTCGCCGTGCTCGCCATCGTCATCGTCGTGCACGGCGGTCTCCTCTTCTGGGTGATCATGCTCGCCCTGGCGCTGCTCGCGCTCAACGAGTTCTACCGGCTCACGCGCACCTACCGGCCCTTCCCGCCGGCCGGCTTCATCTCCGTCGCCCTGATGCTCTTCATGGCCTGGTTCCGCTCGCCCTTCGGGGTGCTGGGCGCCATTGCCATGGCGTTCCTGCTGGCCGCTCTCATGGGCCTCATGTGGGGGCCGAAGCATGGAGTGACGGTGCGCATGGCCGTCACGCTCATCGGCGTCCTCTACGTTGGCCTCGGCTTCAGCGCCGTGCTCATGCTGCGCCCCCTCGACTCGGGCGGCCTCATCCTGCTCACGGTGCTGTTCGGCACCTGGGCCGGCGACACCATGGCCTACTTCACCGGCAAGTACTTCGGGGCCACGCCGATGGCGCCGGTGCTCTCGCCCAAGAAGACGTGGGAGGGCTTTGCCGGCGGCGCCATCGGCACCGTGCTCGTGGTCGTGTTCATCGGCTTCCTCTACGGACACCTGGGCGCCGGCGGCGCCCTGCTCCTGGGCGCCGTCATCGCCGTCGCGGCGCCCCTCGGCGACCTCTTCGAGAGCCTCGTCAAGCGCGACGTGCAGATCAAGGACTCCGGCCGCGGCCTGCCCGGCCACGGCGGCGTGCTCGACCGCTTCGACGCGCTGCTCTGGGCCTCGGTGGCGGCCTATTTCGTGCTCAAGGTGGCGCTCGGCGTCTGACGCCGGCTCGGGGCCGCCCGACCTCGGCGACAGGAGGCTCGCATCGCAGCTGGACGGGGCATGTCGGGGGCGCGGCCCCCTGGATGGCGCCGGCGAGACCTGGCGCTGAGCTGCGCCGCCGTCGCCGCCGCCGCGGCGGCGCTCGTCTTCACGTGGCTGCGGCTCTTCGTCGGCATGGACGTGCACACCGAGAGCTGGTACGTGCTCGTCCCCTGGCGCTGGGTCCTCGGCGATGCCCCGTTCGTGCACGAGCGCTCGGTGCTGCACATGCCGGGCCTGCTCGTGTACCCGTTCGTCAAGCTCTTCGGCCTCGTCACCGGCAACGACCCCACGGGCGTCGTCCTCTACACGCGCCACCTGTACCTGCTCCTGACGCTCGGCGTCGCGGTGGCGGTCTTCCTGCTCCTGCGCCGTCTCGTGTGCTGGCAGCTGGCCCTGGTGATCGCCGCGGTCAACGTCACCTACATCTTCTGGGCCACGCCCCAGCTCAGCTACAACACCATGGCGCTCGCCTTCCTGAGCCTCGGGGCGGCGCTCGGGGCGCGCGTCGTGGTGCTCGGCGAGGGCCGCGCCTCCGCGATGGCGTCGGGCGCGGCCTACGGGCTCGCAGTGGTCGCCTACCCGACGCTGCTCTTCATCGTCGCCTTCTTCGCCGTCTTCTTCGTGTTCGCGCACGGCCGCCGCGTCGTCGCGGTGGTCGCGGAGGGCGCCTTCGACCACCCGCCCGATCCGCCGGGCCCGCCCACGGGCATCACCGCCTGGCGCTCGCTCAGCGCCTGGGTGGCCGGCGGGGCGCTGGTGCTGGTGCCGGTGGCCTTCATCCTCCTCAGCTTCGGCTGGCGCAACATCAAGGCCAGCGTGCGCGCCTCGATCGTCGGCGGGCGCGCCATCCAGCAGCTGGGCGGCGCGCCCAAGGCGATCGCCGTCGCACGCTCGTCCTGGGCCTTTGTGACGATGCACCCGCTCGTGCTCGTCGCGGCCGTGGCCGTCTACCTCGTCTACCGCCGCTGGCCGGAGCGTGGGCGGGCGCTGCTCGTCCTGCTCCCGCTGGTGCTGTGGCTGGGCTCGCGCGACGACCTGCTCCAGGCGTCGGGGTTCGTCGGCGCCTACATGCTGCTCGCCGTCTACCTGTTCCTGTTCCTGCCGAGGCACGAGCGCGACGCCGGCGCCAAGCTGCTGATCTGGGTGTGGGCGCCGGCCGTCCTCGCCGGCGCGATGACCGCCTTCACCAGCGGCAACGGCCTCGAGAACGCCGCCGTGGGCGTGGCGCCCACCCTCATGGTGGGCGGGCTCTTCCTGGCGTGGGCCCTCGAGGCGGCCGGACGGCCGGCGGCGGCGCGGCCGCCCGATGCGCTCGAGTCTGCAGCGGGAGACCCAGCGGCGAGCCAGCCAGGCGGCGCTGAGGCCGCGACGGACGCCGGCGGGGCCCTCGCCGCGCCGCGCCCCGGCCGCCTCTCGTGGCTCGCCATGGCGGCCCTGCTCGCCGTGCTGGCGCTCACCATCGTGTTCCAGTTCCAGTTCCAGCAGGGCGGCCTGCCCTACTCGTCGCTCACCAGCAGGTTCGACTCGGGGCCCTGGTGGGGCATCAAGGTCACGCCGGGGCAGCGCGCGCAGGCGGACGGCTTCGCCCGCGACCTGCGCGCGCAGACCCGCCCCGGCGACGAGCTGCTCGTGTTCTACGGGGGCAGCGGCTACTACCTCTACTGGAGCGGGGGCATCGCCAGCAACGCCTACGGGCTCATGCCGGAGGGCGATCCGGCCGTGCTCCCGCAGGCGACGTTCGACTACTTCCGCGAGCATCAGGTCGTGCCCGCCGTGGTCGTCCGCCTGGTGCCGCCGGGGGGCCTGAGTCCCGCCCAGGTCGCGACCGGGAGCGGGGGCCTGGGCTATCCCGCGACGCTGGTGCGCCCTTCCTACGTCTTCTACCGCAAGCCGCCGGGCGAGAGCACGCGGGAGGTGCTCGCCGGCCTCCCGCGACGCTGAGCGACCGTCCGCGCGCTGGTCGCCCTGCGGGTCCGGCGCGCCGGGCCGGCCGGCGCGAGACTCGCCGGCCCGTTTGCCGCCGCCGGGCGCCGCTCCGGTATGCTGGGGGCGACGGCGCGAGCCGCGGACCCGCACACGGGTCCTGAGCGTGACGAACACCGGCGGGCAGCCGGCGACGGAGGTGCGTGGATGAAGCATGTGCTGATCCTCGGCTCCACGGGCTCGATCGGGCGGCAGGCGCTCGAGGTGCTGCCGAGCGTCCCCGACGCGGAGCTGGTCGGCCTCGCGGCGCACGCCAGCGTCGATCTGGTGCTCGAGCAGGCGGCCCGGCACGGCGTCGGCGTGCTCTGCCTGCAGGACTCGAGGGCTGCGGCCGAGGCGGCCGCGCGGGCGCCCGGGCTCGAGGTGCTCGCCGGCGACGCCGGCGTGCTCGAGCTCGTGTCGCGCGCGGCCGAGCGCGCGGCCGCGGCCGGCGCCGGGCTCACCGTGCTCAACGGCATCGTCGGCGCCGCCGGCCTGCGCGCCACCATGGCGACCCTCGAGGTGGGCGCCACGCTGGCCCTGGCCAACAAGGAGAGCATGGTGGCCGGCGGCCCGTTCGTGCTCGAGGCGGCGCGCGCAGCGGCTCGCCCATCCTGCCCGTGGACAGCGAGCACAGCGCCCTGTTCCAGTGCCTCGCCGCCGGCGGCCCGCCGGCGAGGACCCAGCCGGCTCGCCGGCCGGCTCCGCGCCCGCCGTGGAGGAGCTGCTGCTCACGGGCTCGGGCGGCCCCTTCCGCGGGCGCAAGGCCGCGGACCTCGCCGCCGTCACGCCCGAGGAGGCGCTGAGGCACCCCAACTGGTCGATGGGTCCCAAGATCACCATCGACTCGGCGACGCTCATGAACAAGGGCCTCGAGGTGATCGAGGCGCACTACCTCTTCGGCGTGCCCTACGAGCGCATCACGGTCGTGGTCAGCCCGCAGAGCATCGTGCACAGCATGGTGCGCTTCGCCGACGGGGCGATCCTCGCGCACCTCGGCGTGCCCGACATGCGCACGCCCATCGGCTACGCCCTGGCCTATCCGCGGCGGCCGGCGCTGCCCATGGTGCGCCGCCTCGACGTGTTCGGCACCGAGCTCACCTTCGGCGCGCCCGACGCGGAGACGTTCCGCTGCCTGGCGCTGGCGCAGGAGGCGGGCAAGAAGGCGGCCATCGTGGAGTGCGAGGCCGCGGCGGGGCCGCACGCCCGAGCCGGCGCGCCCGCGGCGGCCGGCCCGCAGGGCCCCGCGGCCGCCTGCCCCGTGCGCACCGTGGCGGCGCCGATCGTGCTCAACGCCGCCAACGAGGTCGCCGTGCAGGCGTTCCTCGACCGCCGCCTCGGCTTCCTCGGCATCGCCGAGGTCGTGGAGAAGTGCCTCACCTGGCTCGGCGACGAGCCCGTGGACAGCATCGACGACGTGTACGCCTGCGACGACGAGGCGCGCAAGTTCGCACGAGAGGCGGCCGGCAGGCCGGCGTAGCCGCCCCGGCCGGCCGCTTGCGCCGCAACACGCCGTTAACCGGGACGCAACAAGGCTTGGGTATCCTGACCGACGGCGTTCGCCGCAGGGAACAACGAAAGTAGCCATGAGCAGAGACGACCAGACATCGGGCACGACGCAGGGCGCCGGCCGCGGCCGGGTGCCGGCGCCGCAGCGCCCCGGCGACTCCGGCTCGCCCGCCGCGGCGCCCACGCCGCACGTCGTGAGCCCCTGGTCGCTGCTCCTGGGCGGCGGCATCCTCCTCGCCCTGCTCCTCGGGCAGTGGCCGATCGTCGTCGCCATCCTCGGCCTCGCGCTGCTCATCACCGTGCACGAGTTCGGCCACTTCATCGCCGCCAAGTCGTTCGGCATGCGCGTCGAGAAGTTCTACATCGGCTTCCCGCCGGCGGCCCTGCGGCGCACCTGGGGCGAGACCGAGTACGGCGTCGGCATCATCCCGCTCGGCGGCTTCTGCAAGATCAGCGGCATGACCCCCGAGGAGGAGGTCCCCGCCGACACCGGCACGCGCGTGTACCACTCGCAGGCCGTGTGGAAGCGCAACGTCACCATCGCCGCCGGCCCGCTCATGAACTTCCTCGCGGCGGCCGTGATCATGGTCCTGTTCGTGGGCATCGCCGGCGTGCCCAAGGCGAGCCTCAAGCTGCAGGAGGTCGTGCCCGGGAGCCCGGCGGCCAAGGCCGGTCTCACCGCCGGCGCCACCCTCGTCGGCGCCGACGGGCAGCACTGGACCACGTGGGACCAGGCGTCGGCGTTCCTGCGCGCGCATCCCCACAGGACGGTCGAGCTCACCTACCTGCCGGCGGGCGCCACCGGCGCCGCCGCCGAGCGCACCGTCGCCGTCACCCTCATCGACAACCCGCAGGCCAAGGGCAGCGGCTACCTGGGCGTGGCCGCCGGCGTGGTGCGCGAGCATCCGGGGCCGCTGCGCGCCATGTGGCTCGGCCTTACCGGCTTCCGTGACGTCGTCGTGGGCACGTTCACCGGCTTCTGGTGGCTGGCCACCGGCAAGGTCAGCGCCACCGGGCCGAACGGCGCCGTGGGCCCGGTCGGCATCGTCAAGGTGAGCCAGCAGGCCGTGAAGCAGGACTGGTACCCGATCCTCCTCGCCTTCCTGAGCTTCAACCTCGGGCTCATCAACCTGCTGCCGATCCTGCCGTTCGACGGCGGGCACATCATGTTCAACATCGTGGAGCGCGTCCGCGGCCGGCGCTTCACCACCAGGGTCTTCGAGCGCATGCTCGCCTTCGGCACGCTCCTCCTGGTGATGCTCTTCATCCTGCTCACGTTCAACGACGTGAAGAGGCTGTTCGGCGGCTAACGGCGGCCCGCGGCTCCGCTGTATCCTGAGCCCGTGGACGGCCTCATCCTCGTCACCGGCGGCGCCGGGTTCATCGGTTCGCACCTCGTCGACGCTCTGCTCGGCGCCGGCTACGACGTGCGCGTGCTCGACGACTTCAGCACCGGCAGCGAGGACAACCTGCGCGGCGCCGAGGCGCTGGCGGCGCGGCACGGCGCGCGCTTCCAGCTGATCGCCGGCGACGTGCGCGACGAGTTCAAGGTGCGCGACGCCGTGGAGGGCTGCGCCGCCGTCTGCCACCTCGCGGCCGTGGCCTCGGTCCAGGCGTCGCTCGAGGACCCCGTGGGCACCGGCAGCGTCACCCACGGGGGCACGGTCAACGTCCTGCGCCAGGCCGTCGAGGCCGAGGTCCCGCGCTTCGTGCTGGCCTCGAGCTGCGCCGTGTACGGCGACGCCGCGCAGCTGCCCGTCGCCGAGACGGCGGTCCTGCGCCCGCTGAGCCCCTACGCCGAGGCCAAGCGCGCCAGCGAGGAGGCGTGCGCGTCGGCCGCCGACGCGCGCCAGATCAGCGCCGCCTGCCTGCGCTTCTTCAACGTCTACGGCCCGCGGCAGGACCCGAGCTCCGAGTACTCCGGCGTGATCAGCCGCTTCATGGACGCGGCCGCGGCCGGGGCGCCGGTGACGATCTACGGCGACGGCGGGCAGACGCGCGACTTCGTCTACGTCGGTGACGTCGCCGATGCCCTCGTGAGAGCGCTTGAGAGGCCCCTGAGCGGCGTTTCCCTGCTCAACGTGGGTTCGGGTACCCCCACGAGCGTGACGGAGCTTGTGGCGCTCGTCGAGGCGGCGGCCGGCGCGCGGCTCGAGCGGCGCGCGGCCGAGGCGCGCCCCGGCGACATCCGCGACTCGCGCGCCGACGTGGGCCGCGCCCGCTGGGTGCTGGGCTGGGAGGCGGCGACGCCGCTGGCGGACGGTCTGCGGCGGACCTGGGACTGGTACGCCGCCCGGCCGGGGACGCAGCCGGCGCCGCGAGGCCTGACCCGTGCCTAGCCGGCGGCGCCTCCAGGTGGGGGCCGTCCCGGTGGGCGGCGGCGCCCCGGTGAGCGTCCAGTCGATGACCTGCACGCACACCGGCGACGCGCCGGCGACGCTGGCGCAGGTACGCGCGCTGGCGGACGCCGGCTGCGAGCTCGTGCGCGTGAGCCTGCCGACCGCCGCGGAGGCGCCGGCGTTCGCGCGCGTCGTGCGCGGGAGCCCGGTGCCGGTGATCGCCGACATCCACTACGACTGGCGCCTGGCGCTGGCGGCGGTGGAGGCCGGGGCGGCCGGCATCCGCATCAACCCCGGCACGATGGCCGAGAAGCACGTGCGCGAGATCGTGCGCGCGGCGGCGGAGGCGCGCGTGCCGACAGCTGCCGCGCCCGGCGGCGAGCGGCCGGGAAGCGGGGGAGAGGCCGGCGCGCCTGCGGCCGCCGGCCCCGCCGCAGTCCCCGTCGCCGTGCGCATCGGCGTCAACGCCGGCTCGCTGCCCAGGGACCTGCGCGGCAAGGCCGAGCGTGAGCCTGCGGCGGCGCTCGTGGAGGCCGCGCTGCGCTGGGCCGGCCAGTTCGAGGAGTGGGGCTTCCAGGCCTACAAGTTGAGCGTGAAGAGCTCGAGCGTGCCGGCGACGATCGCCGCCTACCGGCTGCTGGCGGAGCGCACGGACGCGCCGCTGCACGTGGGCGTCACCGAGGCCGGCACCGTGTGGAGCGGCGCCATCAAGAGCGCCGTGGGCATCGGCGCGCTGCTCGCCGAGGGGATCGGCGACACCATCCGCGTGAGCCTGACCGGCGACCCCGTGGAAGAGGTGCGGGTCGCCTGGAAGATCCTCGCCGCGCTCGGCCTGCGCCGGCGCGGCCCGGACGTGATCTCGTGCCCCACCTGCGGGCGCACCGAGGTCGACATCGTGAACCTCGCCCAGGAGGTCGAGCGCCGGCTGGGCTCGGACCCGGAGCTCGCCGGCCTCGCCATCACCGTGGCCGTGATGGGCTGCCGCGTGAACGGCCCCGAGGAGGCCCGGCACGCCGACTACGGCATCGCCGCCGGCTCCGGCGAGGGCGTGCTGTTCGACCACGGCGAGCGCGTCGAGGCGCTGCCCGAGGGGCAGCTGGTCGACGCGCTCATCGCGCTCGTGCGCGAGTCCGGCCACTAGCGCCGCTCGCGCCCTTTCGCTCCTGCGCCGGACGGCGCTCCCGGCCGCCGGCCTTCGCCTCACGGCGCCTGCGCCCGCGCGGCGCTCCTGCGTGCGGCACCCTCCCTGACCGCCGTTGTCAGCACAGGCAACGACTACGAGCATGGTCGGAGGCAGAGTCGGTGTCTATTGTGTCTTGCGACGCACAAAGCCACGCTGGCGCCGCGCCAGATTCGGGGTAGGGTCGGGCGCGACTGCGGCAAACGGTTAACGTTTGCGTCTACAACGCCGACGCAAGTCCGTATAGAGTGCGACACACTGCCATCACTCGGGCGCGGAGTCTGATCGGGTCAGTCCAGGATCGCCGCGCGGGAAACCTCGGGGGAGGAACAACATGGTCAAGGGGAGATCTCTGTCACTCGGCGCGTGGCTCGTGGGGGTGGTCGCGCTCGTTGTCGCGGCCGGCCAGCTCTTAGGGCCTGCCGCATCGGGCGCCATGGCGCCGATGAGCCAGACGTACAGCGGCGTGGGGGGCATGAGCGGCCAGATGCTGCTCTCCGGCCAGGCTTACGCCAAGCACAAGGTCGGCGACCTCACCTACCACGGCATGGTCACCAACGCGCAGCGCCAGGCCGCGGCCGAGTTGCTCGCCCAGCAGAAGCTCCAGGCCCTCCTCAATCCGCTCGCGCCGACCAGGCTCGCCGCGCCGGCTCGCGGCGCCGGGCCCCTGGCCGTCCCCGACTACTTCGGCGGCGTGGCCAACTGGGCCAACAGCCCGCTGGCGCAGTTCACCGCCGGCGGCGCGTGGATCACCGGCACCGGCATCCGCAAGTTCGTGGACTCGCTGCCGGGGCTCAACGCGCCCAACGACCTCGGCCAGGAGCTGCCGATCGCGGTGCCCGACACCACGACGTACCCGGGCTCCGACTACTACGAGATCTCCCTGCGGCAGTACACCGAGAAGATGCACTCGGACCTGCCGGCGACGACGCTGCGCGGCTACGTGCAGACCAACAACGGCACCGACCCTCTGACGCAGCAGAACACGGTGGCGCCGGCGCCCATCCACTACCTCGGGCCGATCATCATCGCCCAGCGCAACCGGCCGGTGCGCATCAAGTTCACCAACGAGCTGCCCACCGGCGCGGCCGGCAATCTGTTCCTCCCCGTGGACACCACCGTGATGGGCGCCGGCACCGGCCCCAACGGCGGCACCGAGAACTACACGCAGAACCGCGCCGTGCTCCACCTGCACGGCGGCGCCACCCCGTGGATCAGCGACGGCACGCCCAACCAGTGGATCACCCCCAAGGGTGAGACCACCTCGTATCCCAAGGGCGTGAGCGTCATGAACGTGCCCGACATGCCCAACCCGGGCGCGGGCTCGCAGACCTACTACTACACCAACCAGCAGAGCGCGCGGCTGATGTTCTACCACGACCACGCGTTCGGCATCACGCGCCTCAACGTGTACGCCGGCGAGGCCGCGGGCTACGTACGTCCAGGATGCCGTCCGAGAAGGCCGCGGTGGCCTCCGGCGCCCTGCCGGCCGACCAGATCCCGCTCGTCATCCAGGACAAGACCTTCGTGCCCGATACGACCCCGGGCGGCCAGCTCTCGCAGGAAGACCCCACCTGGGACGTGGCCAGCTACGGCGGCAAGGGCAACCTCTGGTTCCCGCACGTCTACATGCCCAACCAGAACCCGTTCGTCGACTCCGGCGCCAACGCCATGGGCCGCTGGGACTACGGACCCTGGTTCTGGCCACCGCTCACCACCGCGGCGGGCCTGCAGCACGGCGAGATCGCCAACCCGTACTACGACCCGATCAACAAGCCGTGGGAGCCTGCGATGATCCCCGGGACGCCCAACCCGTCCCTGGTCCCCGAGGCCTTCATGGACACGATGACGGTCAACGGCACGGCGTACCCGTACACCGACGTGCAGCCCAAGGCCTACCGGCTGCGCATCCTCAACGCCTGCAACGACCGCATGCTCAACCTGCAGCTGTACACGGCCGACCCGACCGTCACGACGGCCGACGGCCGCACCAACACCGAGGTCGCGATGGTGCCGGCCGTGCCGCATCCGGCCACCGACCTCACCTGGCCCGCCACGTGGCCCACTGACGGCCGCGCCGGCGGCGTGCCGGATCCCACGACCGCCGGGCCGGACTGGTTCCAGATCGGCACCGAGGGCGGCTTCCTGCCGACGCCGGTCGTCATCCCGGCGCAGCCCATCGGCTACGACTACAACCGGCGCGACATCGTCGTGCTCAACGTCTCCAACAAGAGCCTCTTCCTGGGCCCGGCGGAGCGCGCCGACGTCGTCGTCGACTTCTCCGCCTATGCCGGCAAGACCGTGATCCTCTATCAGGACGCTCCCGCGCCGGTGCCGGCGTTCGACACGCGGCTCGACTACTACACCGGTGACCCGGACCAGACGCTCATGGGCGGCGCTCCCACCACGGCCGCCGGCTTTGGCCCCAACACCCGCACCGTCATGCAGTTCCGCGTGGCCAACACCACGCCGGCTGCGACCTTCAACCAGGCTGCGGCGACCGCCGCCGTGCAGGCGGCCTACCGGGTCGAGCAGGAGCCGCCGATCGTGCCCGAGTCCGCCTACGGTCAGGGCTCTGTGAACAGCATCGACCTCACCGCCAACGGCAGCGGCTACTCCGCCACGACTCCGCCGACCGTGAGCATCACGGGCGGCGGCGGCAGCGGCGCCACGGCGCTGGCCCAGGTCTCCGCCGGCCAGGTCGCCCAGATCTGGATGACCAACGGCGGCAGCGGCTACACCTCGGCGCCGACGGTGACCATCACCGGCGGCGGCACCGGCGCGACCGCGACGGCCAAGCGTGGGCAGCGGGCCGATCTCGGCGAGCTTCACGGACACGTACTCACGCATCCAGTCCACGTCGCTCACGTTCACGCCGTACAACAGCACGTCCGTCGGCACCGTCAACGTGACGGCCGGCGGCAGCGGCTACACGACGCCGCCCACCGTGGTCTTCACGGGCGGCGGCGGCACCGGAGCCGCCGCGTCGGCCACCATCACCGGCGGCGTCGTCACCAGCGTCACGGTGACGGCCGGCGGCAGCGGCTACGCGACGCTCCCCGCCGTCAGCTTCACCGGCGGCGGCGGCACGGGCGCTTTGGCCACGGCCTCACGGGCCGTGTTCATGCCCTTGCAGCCCAAGGCCATCCAGGAGCTCTTCGAGCTCAACTACGGCCGCATGAACGCCACGCTCGGCGTGGAGCTGCCGTTCACCAACTTCAACACGCAGACCACCATCCCGCTCGGCTATCTCGATCCGGCCACGGAGACCATCAAGGACTCCGGGACCCCCGGCCCGGTGATCGCCGGCGACGGCACGCAGATCTGGAAGATCACCCACAACGGCGTCGACACGCACGCCATCCACTTCCACCTCTTCAACGTCGAGGTCATCAACCGCGTGGGCTGGGACGGCGCCATCAGGCCGCCCGACGCCAACGAGCTCGGCTGGAAGGAGACCGTGCGCATGAACCCGCTGGAGGACTGCATCGTGGCCCTCCGGCCCATCGCGCCCAGCCTGCCGTTCAAGCTGCCCGACAGCTGGCGGCCGCTCGATCCGACGATGCCCGTGGGCGCGCCGATCACGGTCACCGACCCGACCACCGGCAACGCCATGACGGTGCCCAACAACATCACCGACTTCGGCTGGGAGTACGTGTGGCACTGCCACCTGCTCGGCCACGAAGAGAACGACATGATGCGGCCGATGATCTTCCAGGTCTCGCCCGCGCAGCCGCAGATCCCGATCGTGACGGCTCGCGCCGCCGTCGGGCCGCTTCAGGCCGGCACGGCGACCCTCACGGCCACCCTCACGTGGAAGAACCGGGCGACCAGCCCGGCGGCCACGTCGTTCACGATCCAGAGGGCCACGAACGCCGCCTTCACCAAGAACGTCAAGACGTTCTCGGTGCCGGCGAGCAAGATCACCCTCAGCGACAGCTCCGTGGTCAGGGGCACGACCTACTACTACCGCGTGCGCGCCGAGAACCGCGTGGCCTACTCCATCTGGACGCAGGCCGCATCGGTCACGCCCGGCATGACGCTGAGCATCAAGTCGGCGACGGCATCGGCCCGCAAGGGCGTCGCCATGACCCTGAGCGGGACGCTGAGCCCCGCCAGGACCGGCGTCGTGACCGTCATGGTCAAGAAGCCCGGCAGCACGCGCTGGGGCACCATCGGCAACGTCGCGCTTCGCGCCGGTGGCAAGTGGACGGCCAAGTTCACGCCCGACCAAGCTCGGCAAGTACAAGTTCTACGCATCCTTCGGTAGCACAGCCTCCACCGTGCTCACTGTGGCGGTGAGGTAGAGATGAAGCCGTCACAGCCAACACAGAGGGCGGGGGTGCTCTTCATGAACACGCGTAACTCCAAGGCAGGCACGCGCAGGCTCCTGGCCTTCGCGGCGCTGCTCGCCATCATCCTCACCGCGGCCCTCCTGGGGGCCGCGGTGAGGCCGGCTCCGGCCGCCGCGGCCCCGGGCATCACCACGCTCGCCGGCGCCCCCGGCGTCCCGGGCACCACCAACGCCACCGGCACCGCGGCCCGCTTCAGCTTCGCGCGCGGAGTGGTGGTGGACACGGGCGGCAACGTCTTCGTGGCCGACACCAACAACTGCACGATCCGCAGGATCTCGACGACCGGCGTGGTCACCACCTTCGCCGGCACGGCCG
Source organism: uncultured Thermoleophilia bacterium (assembly GCA_963709845.1). Lineage (GTDB taxonomy): Bacteria > Actinomycetota > Thermoleophilia > UBA2241 > UBA2241 > CAIXSE01. Next base: position 516,659 of record CAVPXV010000005.1, on the reverse strand, counting down.
GCGTCATCGGCAGCGCCAACGGCACCGGCGCGGCGGCCTCGTTCAACTTCCCCGAGGGCCTCGCGCGCGACGGCGCCAACAACATCTACGTCGCCGACACGCAGAACAACATGATCCGCAAGATCACGCCGGCCGGCGTGGTCACCACGGTGGCCGGCCAGCTCGGCACCCTTCGGCACCGGCGGCTACGTGGACGGCAACGTCAGCGTGGCCATGTTCCAGAACCCGCGCGGCATCGCCGTGGACGGCGCCGGCGTCATCTGGGTGGCGGACAGCGGCAACAACGCCCTGCGCCGGATCTCCACCACGGGCGTCGTCAGCACCCTCGCCGGCGGGCTCTCCGTGTTCAACAACCCGCGCGGCGTGGCGGTGGGCACGGGCGGCACGCTCTACGTCGCCGACTACGGCAACCAGCGCATCGCGCAGGTGACCTCCGCCGGCGTCGTCAGCACCTACGCGGGGACCTACACCACGGGCAGCATCGGCGGCACCGTGGGCTACGTCAACGCCACGGGCACCGCGGCGCAGTTCTACAACCCGGTGGGCGTCGCCCGCGCCAGCAACGGCGTGCTCTACGTCACGGACAGCGGCAACAACGCCATCCGCGCCATCAGCACGGCGCGCGTGGTGACCACCTACGCCGGCCCCGACGGCTCCGGCGACCACCGCCGGCAGCACCGACGGCCTCTTCACCGCCGCGCGCTTCAACGACCCGCGCGGCATCGCCCTCGACGGCGCCAACAACGTCTTCATCGCCGACCGGGGCAACAGCACGATCCGTCGCAGCGTCACGACGGTGTTCACGATCACGGCGACGGCGGGGGCCGGAGGCACGATCGCGCCGAGCGGCGTCACGGGCGTGGCGTCCGGCGGTAGTGTCGCCTACAGCATCACGCCGTCCGTCGGCTACCACACGGTCAGCGTGCTCGTCGACGGCGTCTCGCAGGGGGCGATCGCTGCCTACACCTTCACGAACGTGCTGAGCAACCACACCATCTCGGCCACGTTCGCGATCAACACGTTCACCATCACGCCGAGCGGCGGCGGAGCAAGCGGCACCATCACCCCGTCCACGCCGCAGACGGTGAACTACGGTGGCAGCGCGACCTTCACGATGGCGCCGGCCATCGGCTTCCGGGTCGCCGACGTGGTCGTCGACGGCACCGTCCACTGGGCTCGGTGCCGACCTACACCTTCACCAACGTCACCGCCAACCACACGATCGCCGTGGTCTGGGGCGCGAGCTCGTTCACGATCACCTCGAGCACCGGCGCCAACGGCACCATCTCGCCGCTGGGCGCGACGGTAGTCCCGGCACTCGGCAGCCAGACCTACACCATGACGCCGAACGCCGGCTTCCACGTCGCCGACGTGCTCGTCGACGGCACCTCGGTCGGAGCCGTGACCACCTACACCTTCAGCAACGTCACCGCCAACCACACGCATCTCGGTGAGTTTCGTCCCGCCACATACACGATCACGCCGAGTGTCGTCGGCGCCAACGGGACCATCACGCCGAACACCGTGCAGACGGTCACCATCAACGGCAGCAGCCCGGCCTTCACCTTCACGCCGGCCACGGGCTACCACATCGCCGACGTGCTCATCGACGGCGTGTCGAATCCGGGCGCCGTGACGGCAGGCACGTACACGTTCACCAGCGTCATCGCCAACCACACGATCGCGGTGTCGTTCGCGATCAACACGTTCACGATCACGCCGACGGCCGGCGCCAACGGCACCATCACGCCGGGCGTCCCGACGACGGTGAACTACGGCGGCATCCTGGCGTTCGCCATCACGCCGAACGCCGGCTACCACGTCGCCGACGTGCTTGTCGACGGCGTGTCGGTCGGCGCCGTGACCTCCTATCCGTTCACGAACGTGACCGCGAATCACACGATCTCGGCGACGTTCGAGGCCGACCCGCCCGTCGATCGAGTGACCGCGCCCACGGGCATCACGAGCCTCGCCCAGGGGTCCGGCCTACCGGTGGCTTGGACGACGAACGCGACCGTCTCGATCGGCGAGTTCGGGATCTGGCTCGTGAGTCCCACAAACGTCTGGACGCTGGTCAATACAGTAGCCGCCAATCCGCTCAGCACCATCTACTCGACCAGCGCCAACGCGAGCGTTTCACCGGCCGCCGGCTACCAGGTCTACGTGTTCTACCGTGCGACTGTCGGCAGCGGCGCCTGGCTTACCTATGGCCTGGCACCTGGCACGGTCACGGTGACTCCCGTCTTCAGCAGCATCACCGTCACCGCCCCCACGGGCATCACGAGCCTCGCCCAGGGGTCCGTCCTGCCGGTCACCTGGACCATCGACGTTGCCGTCGCCAGCGGCCAATTCGACATCTATCTGGTGAGTCCCACAAACGTCTGGACGCTGGCCAAGACCGTGGCCGTCGTTCCGCTCAGCACGAGCTACGCAGACAGTGTCACGCTGAGCGTTGCTCCGGCGATCGGCTACCAGGTCGAGATCTTCTACCGCCCCACCAGCGGCAGCGCCTGGACGGTCTTCGGGGTGGCACCGGGCACGGTCACGGTGACCCCCGTCTTCAGCAGCATCACCGTCACCGCCCCCACGGGCATCACGAGCCTCGCCCAGGGGTCCGTCCTGCCGGTCACCTGGACCATCGACGTTGCCGTCGCCAGCGGCCAATTCGACATCTATCTGGTGAGTCCCACAAACGTCTGGACGCTGGCCAAGACCGTGGCCGCCGTTCCGCTCAGCACGAGCTACGCAGACAGTGTCACCCTGAGTGTTGCACCGGCCATCGGCTACCAGGTCGAGATCTTCTACCGCCCCACCAGCGGCAGCGCCTGGACGGTCTTTGGCCTGGCACCTGGCACGGTCACGGTGCTCTGAGTCACAGAAACGTGGCCGACGCACAGGCCGCGCATGGTTCGGTGCCGAGCGGGCGCCGGGTTCCGAGACCCGGCCGCCCGCTCGGCCGCTCTCTAGTCCGCAAATGGGAGTCCGGAGAGACGGCAGGCAGGCCCTCGTCTTTCCAGACTATCGACGGATGCCGAGTATCTGAAGGCTTCGTAACGGCACAGGCGCCGAACGCGGAACCGAGACTCCGACTGTAAAGAGGCAAGAGGGTGCATGAAGTGGCGGTTGATCCGAGGATTGCGGCCTTGCTGCCAAGAGGGGGCTGCCTGGTCGACTTGGGGTGCGGCGACGGCATCGCTCTTGACGCGCTTTCTGGGTTCTATGAAGACGCCGTCGGGCTAGACGTCAGTGCAGCGCGCTTGCACAAGAGAGCCGGGGCTCTCCGCAAGTGGCGTTTCATTGAGGCGGACCTGAACGGGCCATTCCCGCTTCCATCGGAATGTGCGAGCGCAGTTCTTGCGAATCAGGTCATCGAGCACGTTGCTGATCCTGATCACTTTGTCTCTGAGGCTCGCAGAATCCTGCGGTCCGGCGGCGTCTTCGTCATTGCCACGCCGAATATTCGATACGTCAAGCATCTGGCGCGCCTGGTCGTTCTTGGCCGGGGACCGAGCACGGGCAATGGCGAGGTGATCGACGGCCCTTGGGACGACGGACATATGCACTACTTCACGCACGCAGATCTTGCGGGCCTGCTCGCGAGGCGTGGCTTTCGCGACATTCGTGCGCGCGCGCTTGTCGATCTCAAAGGCGGCCGTCTGAATCGTCGGCTGCTCGACTGTGCCGCCAGCGTGCGTATCGTGCGTGAGTTCATGTCAGGCAATGCCCTGGTTGTTGCGATCAAGTGAGGCGACACCATTCGTCCATGGTGGCCCCACCCTTCGGAGGGTCACAGTCTTCAGGGTATCCGGAACGAATCATCAGGTGCGTGTCGTCGATCAGTGCTGGCCTTTCTGGGCGTAGATTGAGTCAAGTATTCGTAGTGCTGTCTTCTCCCACGACACCGACGTGAGAACGTGTTCACGGCCTGCCGCACCCATCGCGCTCAGGAGTTCGGGATCATCGTGGGCTCTCACAAGTGACTCGGCGATAGCTGAGGGCGTCAACTCATTCACAACGATTCCCGCGCGCCCGTCGAGCGCGAGCTCGGGATAGGCGCATCGGGCAGAGCCTAGGGTTGGAGTGCCTGTTGCATGAGCCTCCAGGTACACCAAGCCCCACGGCTCGTATCGGGCAGGCATTGCATACAGAGCGGCCTGACGATACAGAGCGAGGAGTTCGGGAAGCGACAGGTCGTGATGTATGCGCACGCCTGGGCGTGGGGACACGACCCCCGGCGGTGCGACGACGTCAAGTGTGAGACGCGAACGCTTCTGACGTGCCAGCTCGTGTGCTGCAAGCAGCAGATCCAGACCTTTCTGGCGAAAGCGAACCCTGGTCACCACCAAAGTCCGTCCTGTCCGATAAGCTTGCGCCGGCTTTTCGTCAACTGATCCGAAAGCGGACCCGATGCCCGAGCCAACGACAGACACACGCCGCAGGTCATAGCCATCCGCCATGAGTTCGTGCTTCGCCCAAAGAGAGGTTGCGAACACATGCTCGACTGCCTGGGGCACGGACTGAAACTCTCGGCGAATCCGATTGCGCAAGCTACCAGGCATGCGGTACGCATCTGCGAGCGCCTCGAAACCTGTGTCTCGGAACAGGAAATGCCGACCCCCGGGACCCGTGTGAGGCAGCCAAAGGTAGTTGGTGTGTAAGTAATTGTGGTCCGGATGCATTTCGACGTACTGATCCATCATCTCGCGGTGGCGCAGCACTCTACGACCGAAGTAATCCCTGAACTGCCGACCACATAGCCCGTAGCGCGGCATGTTGATCGCGGTCGCCACCGCCGCATCACGGCGCCGCGCGACGATGGGAGTCATCCCTTCCACATGGGCTCCAAGGCTCTGCATTGCCTCGGCAAGAGCGAGCGGTGTGCCGCTCCATGTCGTTCTGGCGAACGGGTCTGCCGTCGCGACAATCGTGATGCTCTCAAGCGTCATCGTGTTGCCACGATGACGTCCCGGACCCACGCTTCAACAAGCGGCATCTCGTCCGCACCGACCCAACCGCGGGCGACGAGCAGCCGGTAGCAGGCCACAAGGTTGGCGCCCGCGTCGTAGGGATCAGCGCTGAGCTTAAGCGCTGCTAGAGCGTCAGCGATGGCAAGATTGTGGAGGTATCCAGGGAGTTCGTCGAGGAAGTCTCGCTTCAGGTCGTGGTCGTTGCGTTTCTGCCGGACTGCGCTCGAGTGGTATGCGAGCTGCCATCCGTGGGCCCACAGGCAGACCTGAGCTACGAACGATCGCCAGATATCGGTCATGCGGAACGACGTGTAAGACGGCAGGTACAGATAGGGAAAAGCCTCTGGCCACCAAACGGTGCTCTGCGAGTTGAACGGCGCAAACGACCCGACCCCCAAGATCACCGAAGATCCGAAGAAAGTGTGGTCAGTTCTTCCGACCGTCATGCGATATACGGCGTCGACGTCTGGGTCGCCGTCAGCGAGAAACTGCTGAATGGGACACCAACGCTCGGCTTCGGCTTCATGGACCGCTTCTGTGAACGAGCCCTTCACGCGCTCCAGCGGGAAACCCCGAGGCCAGATGTGCTCTTTCGTGAACCACCTGTAGACGTTGAGCCACCTTGGCCCCCAGAGCTCTAGACCGAGCACGCTGCGGTCAACGGCCGAAAGGTCCCACCCCGTGGGAGCATTGTCGTCGTCAGTCTCGGCAATTGCCTCACTCCCATCACGCATCGCGACCAGGTAGCCCAGATTCTTTCGCGCGTAGTGGTTGTAGGGCAAAGCTGCCGGCAGCTCAAAGTCGAGGTGCATTTGGTCCTCTACCGACAGGTACTGCGCCGCAAGCCCGTCGAACGCCGCGGGGGTTTTCAGGTCTCCCACGACAATAAGCCTAGCTTCTGGTGCGTACATCTCGTACGCGCGCATGGCTTCGGTCGGCTGCTGGATCGTGGTGATCACGATACTCTTCACGTTGCGTCCAGTCCCCTCTCAATCGGCTCAAATCAGTCACGCTATACGCGGTGAGCCCCAGGCAGGCGGCACGGATGGAGAACAGGCCGACTGGGGCCGCGTAGCCTTCCCTGAGCTGCGGTAATCTGAATCCTCCCGATTCTGGTGGACTACGCCACCCGCGAGGATTGGGCAGACGTCACACCACTATCTGCCAGCTGTCACTCGACCTTCGCGTGTCGCGCCTGAGTTGACCCGTCCTCCGCTGGGGGAGTTGGGGGCGAAACTGGCAGGCTCTGAATCTCGCATCACCTCAGCGAACCTCGTAGCCGAAACGAGCGAAGTACCCTTTGCGCGCTCCTAAGGTCCCCCAAAGTCGGCACGAGAATCTTCGTCGGCCCGACCCCAAGATGGTTGGAGAAGGCTAGCATCACAACGAGGGTGGAGCCATACGACACGCTGACAGCTACGGCCACACCATTTACCTCCCAGACGGGCAGTAGTACCACCAGGCTCATTCCGCCAACGAGCAATCCAACCAGCTCCGCTTTCGCGGCCAGAGCGTGCTTCCCTAGCCCACGGAGACCATCGCCCAAAGCGTATCTCAGAGACCCGAACAGGGCGCCAAACGCCAGAATCCTCACCAGCGTCTCCGCAGACGCGAAATCCTGACCGTAGACAACCGTCAGCAAAGGCCGCGCGAACACAAAGACGAGCGCGGCCAGTAGGCCGCTGAGCACCATTGTGACTCTCGTCGACACGGACAATAGAGATGTGGCTTCTTGCTTCGAAGCCGCAGCCGCCACCCGAGGCAGCGCGATGGCGCCCAGCGTTGTTCCCCAAACCCTCACGATCAACACGGCCGAGGTTGCCACGTAGTAGAGTCCCGCCTGCAAAGCGCCTAGGAGTGCCGTTGTAAGGAGCACATCTACCTGAAGCCCGTCGACCAGCGCGAGGCTGCCGAAGTATGTGCGGTAGCCAACCGACCACGACAGTCTTGCGGTTGGCCAGTCGACTCGGGGCTTTCGCACACCGGACCGAATCGCGCTGTCAGACACTGCCAAGAGGACGACAAGTGCGACGAGCCAAGCTGCGATGTACCCGAAGGCGAACGCTCTCACAGTGGCTACTCCGAACAAGAGCAGCGCGAGCAAGATTCCAGAGGTAACCACTGGTACGAGCAGACGAATGGAATTGAACACACCCATGCGCCCGGCCCCCTGGTTGAGCGTGCTCAAGTACCGAACGCCCAGATAGAGGGGTACGAACGCAATGAGAAAACCGATGGCCGTTGTGCGAACGTAGACGGAGTAGCTCTGCAGAACAACCAGGATTGTCGGGATCCCCACGAGGTAGCTTAGTGCAGTCTGCGTTCCCACAAGCGGCACAATGCTGCGAGCCAAATCGTGTCGGGCGTGGGCGCGCGACGCAGAGAGATATGCAAAGGCAGTGGGAAGTCCCAACTCTGCCAGCGAGGTGATGACCACAGGCCAGAGAACGACCGCCGCCAGATCACCTCTTCCAGCTACGCCGAGCCCCCTTGCGGCTACGATGCCGCTCACTAGCCCAGCTAGAATCACGCAGACCGTAGTGGCGATGCTTTGGATCACGGTCTTGCCTGTCCCGTTCTGACCGCTCTGTGGCTTGGGTCGGGAGGGACTCAATGCGCGGAATCGCGCAGCGGGTCACGACCGATGTCTTCCTCGAAGCAACACCCCGCTGCGCAGCGTGGGAATGAGTTGCACCGCCTGCAATTGAACAGTGGTTTCTCCACGATCTCGGACGGTGGTTCGCGACTGAGGACTGGTTCGGATGCCGAGTTCACGCGGCTGGGCTGCGGCGCGCATCGCGGATGTCGATAAAGCGCAAGATGGTCCATAGTGCACAGTTCTGGAGAAGCCCTCCCTCTTCAGCCGCGGGCTCAGCGTCGAGGTTGAGCGTCTCAGCATCGCCGCTCATGCTAGGCAATTGACCAGAGGTCGCTCGGCTGCCGCGCGCCGCCAAGTTACAGATCTCTGTTGCACATGGATCGTTCGCTCCCGAATTGCCAAGAAGGCCGAATCCCGAAGCTGCCCACCACTTGGAAGCGGGGAAGCCGGCACACCCGACTGCAGCAACCCTCTTGGTCATTCTCTGGATTGCCACGCCCGACTGATGGACTGCCGTCGGCGGTTGTACGCGACCATTCCACAAGTCATCATTGCACATCAACGTGGCTGGTGCGCACGAGTTGCAGCAGCCGTTGGTCTGCAGATGGCCCGCTGGGATGTGTCAGAGTATGCATGTGGATGGCGGGTGAAGGGAGGGAGTTCGCGTGAAACGGAGTCCTGCTTGCGCGTCTCCTTTTGCGGGCCGGGATGTTGAGAGATGACACGCTCGCGCACATGTGGCCACCGAATCTGCTTGGCGATTCGTACCGGAGAAAGCTGCGCCGCGGCATCATGATTCTGAGCGTCGGGATTCTGAAGCCAATGTCGCGTCATACGGCGGAGGCGCTTTGTGCACGCACCGTTCGCCTGCGTCTCCAGTTGAAAAGGCAATCATGCGAGCCGTCCCAACCACCCGCTGGCGGACGCGGTGAACGGGCAAACGCGGGAGCGATTACCTGCGTCAGCTTGAGTCTCTGGTGGTCGGGGTGAGGGGTAACGCCAAGTACCGCAACCTCGTTGCGCTCATTAGCCTGTTCCTGCCCTGGCCGCTGAAGAGGCATGCCTATCGGTGGTTTCTCGGCTACGACGTCTCCGATCTGGCCCATGTCGGCTTCTCGTTCATCTCGGCGGAGAGAGTCAGACTCGAGGGTGGCTCAAGGATTGGCCATCTGAACATTGTCAGGGGCCTCACGGTGCTTTCACTTGGGTCCAACTCACGTATCGGAAATGCAAATTGGCTTACAGCATACCCGCGATCGGGAGATGCCCACTTTGAGTTGGAGCCCAATCGGCTTCCAGGACTCCAAGTTGAGAAGGAAGCGACCATCACGAGCCTGCATATTCTCGATTGCACAAACATGATCACGATTGGTCAGGCGTCCGTGGTCGGGGGGTGGAGGAGCCAGATTCTGACCCACGCCATCGATTTCGCGGAGAATCTGCAGCGTTCGGCTCCAGTCGTTGTTGGCGCCTACAGTTTCATCGGAACCGGTAGCACGCTACTACCGGGAAGCCGCTTTCCAGCGCACAGCGTCTTGGGCGCGCACTCGTGTGTCAGCGATTGTCTTTTAGACGAGTACTGGCTGTACGGCGGCGTGCCTGCACGTCCTATCAAGAGACTGCCCCCTACTGACCGATACTTCGGCCGAGAGTCAGGCCATGTCAAGTAGACAGCACCTCACGACCAACTCGAACTCAGCCTCTAGGCTGGCGCCATGACGGTACGCGAGTGAGCTACGTGCTTTGTCTGGCGTTCGCGCTCGTCCTTGCCCTATTCGTCGGGCGAATCCATCGTCTTCGTCCCTTCAGGATTTGGTCGCCCTTCTACTTGGCGCTCATCTCCTACGTCGTCCTCGCACTGGGCGGTCTAGTCATGTACGGATTCACAGAAGCTGCTCAAGGCACCTTCTACTGGTTGCCCGTATCTCGCTCTGATCTCCTCTGGACTCTGGAGCGGCTTCTGTTCTTACTCGTCCTCATGTGCTTGGGGTCACTCACCTATCTTGGCACCAGGCGGTCGCGCGTCTCGCCGGTATCCCGGCCCAGCCCCGCCTCGATACTGCCGCGAACAGAACCCGCGGTGGACTTGACGCCTGCTTCAATGATTGGGGTCCTGGTGCTCGCGCAGATTCCCCTGTTCCTTCTTCTTCTCGGCGTCGGGGTCAGCAACGTATGGCAACGCTCGATTTACCTCCCCGAACAGCACCACATGCTGAAGATTCTCGGCAGCTCGCTCGCGATGGTGGCAGTCTTCGGGAGCGGGCTGATCTTTGCACTAGGACGTCGCCCGCGAAATCGATCCTTCCGGCTCTGGGGCGTTCTGATCCTCGCCGCCTACGAAGTTGTCTTCTTCTCCTTGGCCACGCGTCAGTTTGCTGTCGCGCCCGTCGTCTTCTGTTTTGGAGCACTTCTCGCGCAGCCACGCTCGAAATGGCTGCAATTCCTGGCTGCTCTTGGCTTGCTGGCAGCTCCACTGCTGATTCAGGTTCCCCTCACCCTTCGAGGCCTTCCCAACCAGGGGCTATCGCCATTCCTGGGATACATGACAGCCAGCACGAGGGGTTTTGCCCTACAGGTCATCAGTCCGGAGCATCTGCGGACCTTCCTGCTGAACACGTTTTATGGGTTCCCCCTGACTGCGTACGTTTCCTCCGCCCCTCATCTTCCGCTTTCCTATTTCCTTACAAGTGTGAACCCTCTGCCAGGATCACTAACATCCTGGTATGACATCAGTCCGCTTCTCCGAGTTAGCGTATATGTGCCCTACAACTCTCTCGGAGAACTACTGAACTACGGACTGTTGATAGCTTCCCCGATGTTCTTCCTGCTTGGAGTCATACTGGCTGCAATAGACACCAGCATTAGGAGGGAAGTAGCCCAAGGTAACTACCTGTTGCCTGCTCTCTACATCGGACTGTCGGTGTTCTTCATACTTGATTCAACACAGTACAATCTGAGGTCATCAATACGCGTGATCTACTACATGCTGGCGATTGCTCTCTTCGCGCGGATTCTAAGCGAATTGAGGCTTGTGAGCAGATCTGAGCCCGAGCGATGGCGTCACGGCGGCCATCTGGACAGAGGTGTCGGCCTCCCGGCCGATCGGCGCCGGTCGTGAGCGGTTGGTCGGCCACCCGCCGAGTAATACCTCAGCCGACGCGCGTCGGTGCTCCTATGGATGAGAGATCAGGAAGAGGGTGCGCCCGAGTAACGATGGTCGGCGCCTTTCCGCCGCCGGTTCACGGAATGGCAGCTGTCAATGCTGCGGTACGCGAACGTTTTGTCGCAGCAGGCGCCAAGCCACGTGTGATTGACGTGTCCTCAAATGACCTTACCCGGTCGTTGACAAGCCGCTGCGGCCGTGTGCCCAAGGTCTTGCGCGCAGTCGCGCTTCTGCTCCTCGGCGGGCGCACCACTGGAGATGCGCTCTACATGAGCGTTTCCGGTGGCTGGGGCCAGCTGTATGAGATCGTCTTCGTTCTCTGCGCCCGGCTGCGCGGCCTACGCCCGTACCTCCACCACCATAGCTTCGCCTACCTGAAGTCGTTGAATCCCGTGTCCTTGCTCTTGGTAGTGGCGGCCGGCCGGTCTGCCACGCACATCGCTCTCTCACGCCATATGGCCGAACGCCTGGCTCATCTGTATCGAGTGCGGCGTGTCACGCCGGTCTCGAATTCCGTGTTCTTGGCGCACCCATCATCAGGAGAAGGAGGAGGTCCCCGTCGAATGCGGCTCGGGACACTCGGCTTTCTGAGCAATCTCTCGCCCGAAAAGGGACTGTTCGAGTTCCTCAATCTGATGGCTGCGATTGACAGCGGGGGCCTGCCCGTCAGGGCCCTTCTCGCTGGACCTTTCGAGGATGCGGGTATCAGGGAAGAGGCGCAGGCGCGTTTGCGGGTCACCAACATCGTCGAGTATCTGGGCCCGAAGTATGGCGATGGCAAGGACGCCTTCTTTGACGACATTGACGTCTTCGTCTTTCCAACTCTGTACCGAAATGAGGCTGAGCCGATTGTTGTCCACGAAGCCATGAGTCGGGGCATCCCGGTGATCGCGTATGGCCGCGGATGCATCCCTGAGATGATTGGCCCTGAGTCTGGCTTGGTCATTGATCCTGGCGAGTCTTTTGCGCCCCAGGCCCTCGCCAAGATCCAAGAATGGGTTGATTCCCCCGAGTCGTTTCGTCGCGCATCTTGTGGGGCGAGGGCACGGTTCGCCTCGTCTCGGGTCGGCAGCTCCGGTCTCTGGTGCGCGCTGCTGGAGGAGATTCTCGGCACTGCTGACGCCTCACGCCCGCATGAACCGCGGCAAGAGGAGCATGCGGCATGCCAGGGCTGATGCACCGAGTCGGCAAGCTCGCAGCGGTCTTGGCTGCAAGGGACGGTCTGTGGGTCCGAGCATTGCGTCTCGGCGTCGCCGCGGGCGTCGAGCATGAATCCGTCCTGCGTCAACTCGACTGCCGCACTGTGGTTGACATTGGCGCCAACCGCGGGCAGTTCGCCCTTGCGGCGAGACACCAGTGGCCGAGCGCGCGCCTCATATCCTTCGAGCCGCTGCCGAAACCCGTCGCCGTCTTCCGGGAAGTCTTTGCCGGCGACATCAACACTCTCTTGCACGAGGTGGCGATCGGCCCGAGGGATCAGCCCGGCACCATGCACCTGTCGGCGCAGGACGATTCCTCCTCTCTCCTGCCCATCTCCGCGCTTCAAGAAGACGTGTTCCCCGGGACGGAGGAGGTGGGGACGATGACGGTAAGAGTCGCCCCGCTCGACAGCTTCCTCATTGAGGACGCCATCGTAAAGCCAGCGCTCCTGAAGATTGACGTACAGGGATCCGAGCAGGATGTTCTTCGGGGATGTGAGTCACTCCTCGAACAGTTCAAGTGGGTGTATTGCGAGTGCTCCTTCATGCAGCTGTACTCGGGACAGAAGCTTGCCGGAGAGGTAGTGACTTGGCTGGCCGCCAAGGGATTCGCGATACGTGGCGTCTTCAATACGGCCTACGACAGGAAGGGTCGCGCCGTCCAGGCCGATTTCCTTTTCGAGCGCAGCTGGCAGGCGAGCGCGGCAAGTCCTGCGGCACCGCCCGATGAGCTGGGCGCGTGAATTCCCTCCCTCACCCTCAAGTGCGCGGCGTCACAGTTCTGGGATTGCCCGAACGTGGCGGCGCTCAGGGCAGCACAGAGCGGACGCTGTTCGTCCCGCGGTGAAGATCCTTGTTCATAGCATCTTCTTCGCCCCCGTGCTCACCGGCGTTGGGAAGTATACAGGTGAGATGACCGCATGGCTGACGGCTCAAGGCCACGACGTGCGTGTGGTTACGGCCCCGCCATACTATCCGGACTGGCAGATCGCCCCAGGCTATCGCGCCTGCATGTACGAGACCGAACGCTGGGAGGGCGCGCAGGTTTGGCGCTGTCCGGTGTGGGTCCCGGCCAGCCCCAAGGGCTTGAACCGTCTGCTTCACCTGGCCAGCTTCAGCGTGAGCAGCTTCCCGGCAATGGTGAGCCAGCTCACATGGCGGCCGGACATAGTATGGGTAGTGGAACCCCCGCTGTTTTGTGCTCCCACGGCATGGCTGGTTGCGCGCCTTTGTGGCGCTGTCGCATGGCTGCACGTGCAGGACTACGAAGTGGATGCCGCCTTTGAACTCGGACTTCTCCGGGGCAACGGGGTTCGCCGGGTAATCTCCCGTCTCGAGCGCGGGCTGATGCGTCGTTTCGACCGAGTGTCATCGATTTCGTCGCGCATGCTGGAGCGTGCCAGGACGAAAGGAGTCTCGCCCGCGAGGCTGGTGTCCTTTCCAAACTGGGCGGATGTGAAGGTTGCCGGCCCCAGTGCAGAGCCGAACCGCATGCGGGGCGAACTGGGCATCTCTCCGGAACATGTGGTGGCCTTGTACTCAGGGACCATGGGCCTGAAGCAGGGGCTGGAGATCTTGAGTCAGGCCGCAACTCGACTCCAACAGGCGCCGGATGTGCTCTTCGTCTTCTGTGGCAATGGCCCAGCGCGCGATGATCTCGAGACTCTGTGCGACGGCTTGCCGAACGTGCGCTTCCTGGATCTCCAACCGGTGGAGCGTCTCGCGGAACTCCTGAATATGGCGGACATTCACCTCTTGCCTCAGCAGGCTGGCGCGGCCGATCTCGTCATGCCCTCCAAACTCACCGGAATGCTGGCCAGTGGTGCCCCGGTGGTGGCGACCTGCGCCGAGAACACCGAGCTCGCTCTCGTGGTTCAGGACCGTGGCATAGTTGTTCCGCCGGACGATTCGGAGGCCCTGGTGCGAGCCATTCTCACGCTGGCAGACGACAAGGATCTCAGGACCCGCTTTGGCGCAAACGCTCTCGCCTACGCGCAGAAGCACCTTTCTCGCGGGGCGGTCTTGGCGGCATTCGAGAAGGCGCTTGAAGAGGCACTTACTGCGTGATGAGACCAGGCTTCTCCATCGCGTGAGGTGACTGGCTTCGGCCAATCGCACGCAAGAGCGAGTGGACGCTCCGCGGGGCCGGGCGAAGATACTGTCTGGCCCGAGGGGCGATTACGGGAGGGCGACATTCAGCTAGCCAGTTCGGCGTTGCCGCTCGAACTCGACGGTGTGGGTCATCCCCTCAGTTAGCGGCACACCCGGAGCCCAGCCGAGCAGCTTGGTGGCGCGAGTGATGTCCGGGCGTCGCACCTTGGGGTCATCCGTCGGCAAAGCCTCGTAGACGACTCGGCTGGAGCTTCCGGTAGCTCGGAGCACGATTTCGGCCAGTTCCGTCAGCGTGTACTCGTCGGGATTGCCTAGGTTGACGGGCTCGTGGACGTCATGGCTCGCGAGCCGGAAGAGGCCTTCGACGAGGTCGTCGACGTAGCAGAATGACCGTGTCTGAGAGCCGTTGCCAAACACCGTGAGAGGCTGATGATTGAGAGCCTGCGTAATGAATGTCGGCACTGCCCGACCGTCGTTTGCCCGCATGCGAGGTCCGTAGGTGTTGAAGATTCGTGCGATGCACGTGTCCACACCTTGCTGGCGATGGTAGGCCATCGTCAGCGCCTCACCATACCTCTTCGCCTCGTCGTAGACGCCTCGGGGACCGATGGGATTCACGTTGCCCCAGTAGGTCTCCTTCTGGGGGTGCTCCAGCGGGTCGCCGTAGACCTCGGAAGTTGAGGCAAGCAGAAACCGCGCGCGTTTGAACTTGGCGAGACCGAGCGCGTTGTGTGTACCGTAGGAGCCCACCTTCAGCGTGTGAAGAGGCAGTCGCAGGTAGTCGATCGGGCTCGCGGGGCTCGCGAGATGAAAGACGAAGTCCACGGGCTCGTCGATGGCGATATAGCTCGCTGACGTCCACGGCACGAAACTCGAAGCCGTCGTCGCGCATGTGCTCGATGTTCTCGAGGGTGCCAGTATCGAGATTGTCCAGGCAGATGACTCGGTGAGCCCTTCTTCAGCAGGTACTCGCAAAGGTGTGACCCGAGGAATCCGGCGCCGCCGGTCACGACAGATGTGGGCATTGGCGATCCCTTTCGACAGAGCGACCGGCGGGAATTCAGCAGGCGCCACGCGAACGGACGACTGCGTCGGCAGTCCTCCAGAGTATGTGCAGGTCGCTGGTCAGCGACCACGTCTCGATGTAGCGCAGATCGAGGTCCATCATATCGTCGAAGTCGAGACAGCTGCGGCCGCTCACCTGCCACAGCCCGGTGATGCCCGGGAGGACGACGTGCCGCTGTCGCTGCCAGTCCTCCATCAGCGCGCAATCGCGCAGCGGCAGCGGGCGGGGACCCACGAGGCTCATGTCGCCCTTGAGAACGTTCGACGAGCTGCGGCAGCTCGTCGAGGCTGAACCGCCGCAGGACGCGACCCAGCGGCGTCACCCTGGGGTCCTCCTGGATCTTGAACAGCACGTTCGCCTGCCTCGTTCTCGGACTCGAGAGCGGCTTGCGTCTCTCGGGCGTCTGCGACCATCGTGCGGAACTTGTACAGGCGAAACGGCTGCTGCCCGATGCCCACCCGCTCATCGACGAAGAACACAGGCCCTGCTGACGTCAGCTTGATCGCCAGGGCAAGCCCCGCCAGCAGTGGACTCAGGAGGAGGAGCAAGGACGCGCAGCGAGTACTCGATCCAGGACCTGCTTGGCGAGGAAGCTCGCGTGCCCGGCCTGGCTTCGTCTGCATCGACGAAGATCGGGCAGTCGAATCCCGGCACGTAGGTCACGCGGTCGCCATTCAGATTGAGAGCCCGTCGCCATCATTTTGAGCGCCGACGCCGTGGGTGCGGCACGCGTCCATGACGCCGCTCAGCTGCCCGTTGACCGAGTCGCGATCCGCTATGACGACCTCGTCGCTCCCGTACTCCTCGCCGACCCTGCCAGCTGGTCGAGAGTGCCGACGACGGGGGTGGCCCTCCGTGTGCCACGGTCGAGCCACTCTCTTCTCGACGGCACGACGAAGCCGACGACCGAGACCCGGACTCTCGGGCGGAAGCGCCGGAAGCACGGGCAGGGCCCGCTGGCACGAGTCCAGGCTGCCGAGGAGCAGGGCAGGGCGGGTGCTCTGCCTCCTGCCCGTAGCGAGCCACACGCACGTGTCGTAGGCCCACCTGCCGCCAGCGAAATCGCCGTGGCGAGACACCACACGACGAGAAGCCGGAGCCCGATGCTGTCACCATCGATGACGACGAGCACCAGCGTCGTCACCAACGCGGCGATGCCCCACGCAGAGAGGATCCGTTCTGGCGGAGTGGCGAGCGTGGAGGCGACCGTAGAGCCCCTTCAGCAGCGCATGTGCACCACGATGGCCACGCTCGGCGGTGAAGAACCCGCGACGAGACACGCCGTGCCACGCCGCGAGTCGCGCGAGTCCCGATGCCAGCGATACGAGTGCGTACGACAGAGCGAACGCCCCGACGTCAGTCGCCATGAGGGCGAGGACGCTGAGGCCACGTCGCAGCGAATGCGCGCGCAGCAGCCCGGCTGCGCGACGGCAGCAGCCGTGGCGCACGCATGTCTCGATTGAGCGCGACCTCTCGTGACGGTCATTGCCCGCGGACCCCCGTTAGCGGCCTCAGGGGCACATCTTACTGTGAAGTGGCTGACGACGCTCGCAATTTCCGTTCACAAGCAGGGTCACACCTCGATGGTGGCCCGCCATGCGTCCTGCCGGCACGGCAGCCCTCGCTTCGCCGCGGTTGGACTGGGAGTCTCGTCCTGCTACTGTCTGCATGTGTGCCCAGCGGCCGGTCGTGGCGCCGCGATTGATCGAAGGGATCAAGTGACCCCCACAAACGATTCCCCCGCCCACCAGCCAGGCGGCTCCGCCCAGCGCGGCGAGCGAACTTGGCGAGGGCCGAGCCATCACGCTTGGCGACTACCTGGCCGTGCTCTGGCGCCGCAAGTGGATCATCCTGCTGGTGGTCGCTGTGGCCACGGGCTCGGCCTACTTCTTCTCGGCGCGCCAGACCAAACAGTATGAGGCCAGCGCCGACCTCATCTACGAGCAGCAGCTGGACCTCTCCAATCCGCTGACCGGGCAGACGTACACCGACCCCACCGCGCGCAACCTCGAGCTGGCCAGCGTAGGGAGCGTGCTGGCGAGCCCGGACATGACGCGGCGAGCCGCTCGAGTGCTGCGCGACAAGGGCGTCGCGGTCACCGGCTTCACGGTCTCGTCGCAGCCCGTCACCGACACCGGGGCGGCGGCCACGACGACGACGAGCAACGTGGTGCGCATCACCGCCACGAGCTCGAGCCCCAGGCTGGCGGCCGCGGCCGCCAACGCCTACGCGGTGGCGTTCGTCGCGCTGGCGCACGCGAGCAGACCGCCACGCAGATCCAGCGGGCCATCGCACGCGACCAAGACGCAGCTCAAGTCCTATCAGGGAGCGGCCCAGCAGAGCACCGACTACCTCGTCCTCGCACAGCGCCTGCAGGACCTCAGGATCCTCAAGGCGACCGCCACGGGCAACTTCCGCGTGCTGGTGCCGGCGACGCCGCCCGCAGCGCCGGTCTCGCCAAAGCCGCTGCGCAGCGCCGTGCTCGGCTTCGGCGTCGGGCTCCTCGCTGGCGATCGGCCTGGCCTTCCTCCTCGAGCAGTTCGACACGCGCGTACGGCGCTCCGAGGAAGTGGCCCAGGTCCTTCGTCAGCCCGTCCTCGGTCGCATCCCGCGCATCTCCAAGCGGCTCTTGGGCGAGCACACCGTCGCGACTCTGAGCGACCCCGACGGGCACGCCGCCGAGGCGTTCCGCCTCGTGCGCACGAATCTCGACTTCATGAGCGTCGATGCCCACGTGCACTCGCTGCTCGTGACGAGCGGCATCCAGGGCGAGGGCAAGAGCGTCACCGTCGCCAACCTGGCGGTGGCCATGGCGCTCGCCGGCAAGAAGGTCATCGTCGTGGACGGGGACCTGCGGCGCCCGCGCCAGCATCAGTACTTCGGGCTCGACAACGAACACGGCGTGAGCACCGTCACGACCGGGAAGGGCCCGCTGGACTCGGCGCTGCAGAAGGTCGTGGTGACCTCGAGCGGCAACGGGGCCAACGGTGTGGACTTCGAGGGATGGGCGGCCGGCAGCGAGGGCGTCACTTCCCTCTACGTGCTCACCAGCGGGCCGCTGCCGCCGAACCCGGGCGAGATCGTCGCGTCCCGGCGGTTCGCCGGCATGATCGAGACGCTTGTCTCAACGGCCGACATCGTGCTCGTGGATTCGCCGGCGCTGCTTGCCGTGGGCGACACGGCGGCGCTGGCCTCGACGGTGGACGGACTCGTGTTCCTGGTCGACATGCACGTCGCGACGAGGCCGATGCTGGAGCGCGCGGCCGAGCAGCTCGGCAAGCTCCCGTGCGCCGCGCTCGGCATCATCGTGCGCACCGACGGCGAGCACCGGCAGGGGCGCTACTACTCCTCCTATTCGTCCGGCTACTCGTACAGCCGGAGCGGCAAGAAGTACGAGGCCAAGACGAGCAAGCCGGCAGCGCCGATCGCCTGACGGCCTCCTCGGCGCCGCCCACGGCGGCGGCCAGAAGCGTCGTCCCCCTTTGTTCCGCCGCGCCACTCGCATAGACTTGCGTCCGTAGATTGAGGCACGCCACGCCGTGACGACATTGGAGGCCATGTCATGAACGCAAGGTCCGCGATCAAGCCCGCCCGGATGAAGGTGCCGGTGTTGCTCGTCGTCGTCGCGGCGATGCTGGTGATGCTCGTCGTCCCGGCCATCGCCGCCGCCGACACGACGAGCCTCACGGCCGTCCCGACCAACTCGACCATCACCTGGGGCGGCTACAAGATCGTCACCGGCACCCTCATGGATACGTCACGCTCACGGCCCTCGGCGGCCAGTTCGTGCGTCTGGAGTGGTCGCCCACCGGTCACCCTCTCCGTGGACGCTCCTCGCCACGCTCACCACCGACCCGGGGCAGTACGCCACCGGCCAATACGCCGCCGTGGTGTACCCCCAGCAGCTCACCTACTACCGCTTCGTATTCCTCGGCAACCCTCCGTACGATCCCGTCCCTCAGCAACTCGCTGCTCATCCACGTCAAGCCGTCGCTGACCGTCCCCAAGGTGCCGGCCTCCGTCAAGATCAACAAGAACTTCACCATCACCGGCACGCTCAAGCCGCAGGCCGGGCCGGGCGTCAATCCCGTGCACATCAGCGCTTTCCGCTACAAGAACGGCAAATGGAGCACGTACAAGACCTACACGGCGACCAACTCGAATAGCGGCGCCTACAGCAAGTACTCGCTCACGCTCCAGCTCGGCTCCGCTGGGAAGTACCGCTTCCAGGCCTACACCAACGCAACGAAGGCGGCTCCGTACCTCGCCGCCACGACCACCGGCAACAGCTCGACGCTCACCGTCAAGAAGTAGCACGGTTCTGGATCGGGGCGCCGCGCGCCGACGCAGAGTCTGCGCCGCGCGGCGCCCTTTCGTTACCTGGGCAGGTCGCGGAACGAGTACCAGGCCGGCTTGCGCGTCCCGTTGCCCTCTCGTAGGCCCGTGTAGACGCCCCTGCTCGGCCGGCCCGGACGTCGGGCGCGAATCGTAGAGCAGGTACCAGAACAGCACCTTGACCTGCGGGTACTTGCGCGCCCGCGCGTACGCCAGCCGCAGGTACACCGCCTGCTTGGCGGCGCTCACCGTGAAGTAGCCGAACGCCATCGACGGGTGCGTGTTGTAGCCGTACTCGGTGAGGTAGAAGGGCTTGGTGGGGAAGAGGCGCAGCAGCGTGCTCAGGTTGTAGAGCGTGACCGTCACCGAAGGGTCGTTGGGCGGTTGGTCGGGGCGCTGGAAGATGGTGCCGCCGGGCGTGTACGGGTGGTGCGAGTAGGCGTCGAAGTAGCTGCCCGCGTGGTTGCGGGCGAGGAAGCCGGCGAAGCGCTGAGGGCTGGTGCGCATGGAGTCGTTGAGGCCGATCGGCGCCGTGGCGCCGGCGACGACCTGGACCTTGGTGTGCGCCTGCGTGACGCCGGCGTGGAACGCTTTGAGCATGCCCAGGTAGGTGCGCGCCCCGAAGTAGGCGTCGTCGCTGGTGCGTTGCGGGTAGAGGAACGGCCACAGGTTGGGCTCGTTCCAGCACTGCAGCGCCTGCACGCGGCCGCTGAAGTGGGTGGCAAGGAACTTGCCCAGACGGGTGAGGTCCGGCAGGGCGTCCGAGCGGATGGGGTAGAAGGGCTGGTAGCCCGACGCCGTAGCTCGGCGGCGGCTTCGTCCACCACGAGGTCTGCGAGGCCCACGCCGGCACGTAGCAGGGAGAGAGCATGACCTTGATGCCGGCCTTGTGCAGGCCGTTGACGAGTGTGTCGAGGCGCGCGACCTCGACCGGGTCGTAGAGGCCGCGCGTGGGCTCCAGGCTTGGCCCAATCGACGTTGATGAGCACCCAGCCGGTGTGGAGTTGCGACCCCATCTGCGTGATGAGCCTGGCGCGAACCAGGTCCGTCGTGGACTGCTCGTAGCGGGGCTCGATGAGGCCCTTGGAGAGGGCTGAGGCGGGCGGCGGGGCCGCCGCCAGGGCGGCGGCCGAGCCGGCGAACCCGAGGAGCACGAGAGCCGCGACGGCGGCCAGGCGGGTGGCGTGACGGAGGCGACCGCGGCGAGGCGCCGCGCCGGCCGTGCAGCGCCTCCAGAGGCGCGATGCTGGTCGTGTGGTTGGGCCGGCGTCGATCACGGTGCTGAGTCTATACGAACGACGCCGCCCCGCGCGGCGCGACCCGCACTATCCGTCGCCGGTGGTGTATGCGCGCGCCTGCACCTCGTACATGCGCGCGTAGCGGCCGCCGAGGGCGACGAGCTCGTCGTGGCTGCCGCTCTCGACGATGCGGCCGCCGTCGAGGATGTGGATGCGGTCGGCCGTGCGCACGGTGCTGAAGCGGTGGCTGATGAGCACCACGGCGCGGCCGCGCGCGAGCTCGCGGATGTGCTGGAAGATCTGCCACTCGGCCTCCGGGTCGAGCGCGCTCGTGGGCTCGTCGAGGACGAGGATCTGCGCGTCGCGCACGAAGGCGCGGGCGAGCGCCACCTTCTGCCACTCGCCCACGCTCAGCTCCTCGCCCTCCTCGAACCAGCTTGCCCGAGCATCGTCTCGTAGCCGTGGCGCAGGCTGCGGATGACCTCGTCGGCGCCGGCCTCGCGGGCGGCGGCCTCCACCGCCGCCTCCGCCGCCGGCGTCGCCCGCCGCCAGCTCCACGTTGCCGATGCGGATGTTCTCGCGCGCCGTGAACTGGTACTGCGAGAAGTCCTGGAAGATGACGCTCATCTGGCGGCGCAGCTCGCTGACGTCGAAGGCGCTCGGTCGGGGTGCCGTCGAGGGTGATGGCGCCGGCCGTGGGGTCGTAGAGCCGGCACAGGAGCTTGACGAGCGTGGTCTTGCCGGAGCCGTTGGGGCCGACCAGGGCGGCGACCTCGCCGGGGCGGATGTCGAGGGTGACGTCGGCGAGCGCCTGGCGCTCCGTGTCCGGGTAGGCGAAGTCGACGGCCTCGAAGTGGACGCCGCTCGCTCATCGGCCGCGGGACCGGCGCCGGCTGCGCCGGCGGCAGCACCCGCGGCTCCAGCGCCATGAACTCGTGGTAGTAGGTGAGGAAGAGGTTGTCCTCGTAGAGCCCGGCCATGCCGCCGAGCACGGCCTGCAGCGAGGTGAGGCCGGTCTGGAAGGCCTGGTAGTACATCACCATGGAGCCCAGGCTGATGGCGCCGATGATCGTCTCCCAGACGATGTAGGCGAAGGTGCCGAAGATGGCGAGCACGGCCAGGGCGCCGGCGGCGAAGTCGGCGGCGGCGCGCCGCTTGGCGATGCCGATGCGCTCGGTGCGCAGGACGCGGCGCAGGTCGCTGTACATGCCGCGGAAGAGCTCGCCGAGGCCGAAGAGGCGCACCTCCTTGGCGTGCGGCCCGCTGGTGAGCAGCCAGTGCGCGTACCAGGCGCGGCGCTCGGTGGAGGTGCGCCCGCGCTGCCAGTCGTAGAGGCGGTGCGAGTAGCGCACGCGCACGAGGGCGCCGGGGATGGCGGTGAGCGACGACGATCGCGCCGACCCACCACTGCAGCGTGAGCAGCAGGCCGACCATGGCGATCACGGAGATGAGGCTCTGGCCGGTGCTCAGCAGGTCGTTGACGATCTGCGTGGGGCGCGAGGGCGCCTCGTTCTGGGCGCGCTGCAGGGTGTCGTAGTACTCGGCGTTCTCGTAGTACTCGAGGTCGACGGCGATGGACTTCTCGTGGATGAGGTCGCTGACGTGGTCGGTGACCACCTGGCCCATGGCCTCGCTGGCGACGGCGCCGAGCGAGCGCAGGAGCGCCGTGGCGAGGCCGACGAGCGCCGCCAGGGCGATGTAGAAGGCGGCGGTGCGGAAGGCGGCGGCGTGGTCGGCCTGCGTGATGCCCTGCGTCACCGCGTCGACGATGAGCTTCATCAGGTAGACGGCGAACAGCGGCAGGATGCCCTGGACGAAGGCGAGGGAGACGGTGAGGACGGTCCAGCCCGGGGCGGCGCGCCACACCAGCCGCACCGCGTCGACGAGGTGCAGGGCGTCGCGGATCTGGGGCTTGCGTTGCTCCTCGCTCAGCGCCGGCCTCCTCGGGCCCGGGCCGCGCTCCCCCTGCGGCGGGCGCGGCCCGCCCAGATACTACAGAGAATGCGCCCGGTGGGGGAGGAGGGGCGGGCGCGGCGTGGCATAATGGCGCGACCGTGACGCTCTCACCCGACACCGTCCTGATCCACTCGCCGGACGTCGCGGCCCGCCTGGTCGGCGGCCGCGTCGTCCTCGCGCCCCTGCACGCGGATGCCGGCGACCCGCTCGACGATCTGTTCACGCTCAACGCGACAGGGCAGGCGATCTGGGAGCTCATCGACGGCTCTCGACCGCTGCGCGACGTGGTCGGCGGAGCGGCCACGCGATTCGACGCGGCGCCAGACGACTTGCTCGGTGACCTCCTCGCGTTCGTCGAGGACCTGGTCGCGAAAGGCATGCTTGACACCATCCTGACTCTTGCGTCCGGAACCCCGAACGAAGTAGGATGGCGCGCAACCGAGCGGGAAACGCACACAAAGGGGCCGAACTGTGGAGCGTTGGGAGACACCAAAGTTAGTCAAACTTGAGTCCCTACCCGAAGTCTTTGGGGCGTGCAGCAACGGTTCTACAGTGACGACCGGCGTCTGTGAGACGGGCAGCACCGCGGCCTCCGGCAACCACTGTCAGACCGGCGGGACTCACTTTCAGGGCAACTGCCAGGTCGGCTCCAGCAGGTAGACCTGAGCGGCGGTCTGGCGCTGAAGCCTAGCTTCGCCCGCAGATACCCTCCTCGAGGGCTTCAGCTGTGAAGAGCAGCGTCCACGGCCAGAACACGTCGACGTCGATGTGCCTGTGCCGCATGGTGTGCACGCCGACGACCTTCCCCAGCAGTTCCAGCCGCACCACGCGATCTCCTTGACCCTGAGGCTGAGGCACGTGGGTCACACGGCGGCCCAGGTTGTCCGCCGCCCGCGTCAGCGTGCGCCTCAGCACGCGAGCCAGTGCGCCGCCTCGCGAGTCGAGCGCAGGATCGAGCTTCGCGGCCTGGCGAGCGATGCTCGCCGCGCCGAGGCCCCTCCAACCTCTTGACACCCTACTGACGGCTCCGGCCCGGACTCGCGCAGAGACGACGCCGATCACGTCTAGCGAGCCCAGTACTTGATCGTCGTACTCGGCGTGCGCGTCGCCTCTCGTTCTGTAACCGCCCGTGCGGCCAACGACACGGTGGACTATCGGCGGCAGGCCGGGTCGCGAGCAAAACACGACGCAGTCCCCCAGGCGTATCGATCGCCCACGCACCGGCCGCACCATGAGGACGTCACCGTCCCGGAACAGCGGCCACATGCTTCGCCCGCGGTAGACGAAGTGTCGTACGTCCCTGTCGGCGCGCTCAGCCAGCATCAGCCAGTGCGCAGAAGAGATCGTCGAGCGGTGCCGCAGCGAGGGCCAATCGTGCCTCGTGGCAAGGTACAGTATCCGCGAGAGCGCCGACCGTCTCGAGTAGGTGAGCACGCAGCTCTGTCCTCGCGCCAACGACAGCGGGGTGCTCCGAGAAGGCGCGGTAGAACGCCACCGTGGCTCCGAGGGGGTCCAGCTCTGCGAGCGAGTCTCGCGCTGCCTTCGTCAGCAGGACAAGGCCGTACACTGGTACTGCGTCAGCGACGCGCCATGTCACGACCCCGACCGGCGCTGCGCCTACGCCCAGCACGTGGCTCCACGTGGGCAGCGGGCTGGCGAAGAACTGCCCGCTGCCAGCCCACAGCAGGCAGCCGTCGTCACCCAGCAGCGTCCAACCCTTGGGCAGGCGTGCGACGGTGCTCGTCTTGCCGCCCCCAGGGGGAGCGGTGAGCAGGTAGGCCCTGTCGGCGTGCGTCACGAGGGCTGCGTGCACGACGGCGCCACCGTAGCCCACGACGTCCTGCACGATCGCCTGCCAGGGCAGGCGGATGCGCGCGCGCAGCGGCGGCGGCAGGGGGCTGGGTGTCAAGAAGGTGACGGGCGAACCCGGGTGCAGCCAAAGGATGCTGCCGGCGTCGTCACCGGTGACCCGCCACCCGTCCGCCGGCAGGGCGCCGGCGTGAGCAGCCTGGAGGGGGGCTGGCAAACGGCCCCCATCCACCATCCGCCGTTCCGCTTGTGTAGTCTCGACACCGGCGTAGATCACGCGCCGCAGCGAGGCGCCCTCGAAGGTCTGCATCTCGACGTGTCGACGTACGTCGTCCAGTGTGGCATCGCCCCAGTCGTCGGCGGCGACAAGCTCGTACTGCAGTGGGCCGAAGGAGATGCGCCCGATGCGGTCGCGAGGCGTTCCTCTTGTCGACAGGATGAGAAGGCAACATGGCCTCTGAGGTCGGTTGACACCGCCTGACGTTGCGGTGAAAGTCAGCGGGGCCATTGTAGCGCGACTCCGGCGCGAGACGTCGAGGAGTCGCGGGGAGTGGAGGCACGATGCGAGCTGATCGACCCGATTTGGACGCGGGCGCGCGAGTCACCATCAACCCGAGCTGGGTGCTCAGGGAGGAAGATGGCGGCGAGGCGATCCTGTTCGACGCGGACACCGGCGAGGTGTGGGTCGCGAATCGCTCGACGGTTGCCGTGTGGAGGCTTGTGGTCGGCGAACGCACGGTCGGAGACCTGCTGGCGGAACTCCGCCGCGGCTTCGACGGCTTCGACCAGGAGGGGAGCCGCGAGGTGGTGGAGCTGCTGGGCGCCCTGGCCGACGCGGGTGCGCTGAGGGTGGCTTCGTGACGCTGGCCTCGCTGCCGCGCACGCCTCTCGAGGTCGACCTGGAGCTCACCAGCCGCTGCAACGCGCGCTGCGCCTACTGCTACTACCTGAAGAACGAGGGCGTGCGCTACGAGGACCTGCCCACGTCGGCGTGGCTCGCCTTCTTCGACGAACTCGCCGAGGCAAAGGTCCTCGAAGCCACGCTGGCGGGCGGAGAGCCGCTGATGCGGCCCGACTTCGTCGAGCTGGCCGAGGAGCTCGGCAGCCGCAACATCCGCTTTCGCGTGCTCACCAACGGGTGGTTCGTCACGGCTGAGCTCGCGCAGGCGCTGGCGGCGACGCGGCGGTGCTCGTCCGTCCAGGTCTCCCTGGACGGCTCCACCGCAGCGGCGCACGAGCGCCTGCGCGGCCCCGGCACCTTCGAGCCTGCACTGCGCGCGATCCGCACGCTGCAGGCGGCCGGGCTGCCGACGACCGTGCGCGTGACTGTGAACGCGCGCCAACCTCGACGACCTGCCGGCGCTGGCGGCGCTCCTGCTCGACGACCTCGGCCTGCCGACGTTCAGCACCAACGCCATCACCTCGCTGGGCACCCACGAGAAGTACGAGCTCGGGATGTTCCTCACGCCGGCGCAGCGGGTGCAGGCCATGCACACGCTCGCCGAGCTCGAGGAACGCTATCCGGGGCGCGTGACTGCCATGGCCGGCCCTCTCGCTGACTGGCACATGTTCTGCGCCCTGGAGCTGGCGCGGGAGGCGGGAGAGCCCATCCCAGGGCATGGCAAACTCGTGGGCTGCGGCTGCATGCTGAAGCAACTTGCGGTGCGCGCCGACGGCGCCTACGTGCCGTGCGTGGCGCTGCCGCAGATCGTACTCGGCCACATCGGCGAAGACCGGCTTGTGGACGTGTGGCAGAGCGCGCCGGCGCTGCAGGAGCTGCGCGCGCGCCGGCAGAAAGCGCTGGCCGAGTTCGAGGAGTGCGCGGGCTGCGACTACATCGAGTCGTGCACCGGCAACTGCGCCGGTGGAGCCCTTTCGCTGCTCGGCGACGCCAATCGGCCGAGCCCCGACGCCTGCCTGCGCCGCTTTGAGGCGGAGCTCGAGGCCGAGGGGATCGCGGGGTGGAAGTGACGGAGTCGCCGGCGAGCGTGAGCACGCCGCCCCTGCGCCAGCTCTACGTGTACGTGACCGACGGCTGCAACTGCGCCTGCAGGCACTGCTGGATCGTACCTGCCAAGAAGGCGGGCGGCGGCCGCGCCGCGCGCTTCCTCACGCCTACCGCCCTGGACGCCGCCATCGAGGAGGCCAAGCCGCTCGGCCTGACGACGCTCAAGTGGACGGGCGGAGAGCCGACCTTGCACCCGGCCTTCGGCGAGCTGCTGGACATCCAGGCACATCACGGGCTCGGCGGGCACATGGAGACCAACGGCCTCCTGGTCACCAGCGCCTTGGCGGAGCACCTCCTGGAGGCCGGCGTGGACTTCGTCTCCGTGAGCCTCGACGGCGCTTCCGCGGACGTGCACGACGCCATCCGCGGCGTGCGCGGGGCGCATGCGCGCACGCTCGAGGGCACGCGCAACCTGGTCGCCGCAGGGCTCGACACGCAGTTCATCACGAGCGCGATGCGCACGAACGTCGGCGAGCTCGAGGCGGTGCTGGAGCTCGCCGAGGAGCTGGGCGTCGGCTCCGTGAAGATCAACTTCATCCAGCCGACGCTGCGCGGCGAGGACATCTACGCCAGCGGGGAGGGGCTGTCGATCGGCGAGTACCTGGAGCTTCACTCGCGGGTGCGCGACGACCTCCGGCAGCGGTTCTCCCTGCCGATCTACGTCGACGTCCCCGCGGCCTTCCGCCCCCTCGGGGAGTACCTCGGCGGCGACGGCTGCGGCATCTGCGGCATCCGTGGGATCCTGGGCCTGCTGGCCGATGGCAGCTACGCGCTGTGCGGCATCGGCGAGCACGTGCCGGAGCTGGTATTCGGTCGCGCCGGCGAGGGCGAGCTGGCGCACGTTTGGCGCGAGCACCCGGTGCTCGTGCGCATCCGCGAGGGTCTGCCCGACGGCCTCGGCGGTGTGTGTGGCCGTTGCCTGATGCGCGCCGCCTGCCTCGGCTCCTGCATCGCCCAGAACTACTACCGCTCCGGCGACGTGCTCGGCGCCTACTGGTTCTGCGAGCTCGCCGAGCAGGACGGCCTGTTCCCGGCCGGGCGACTGGCGGCGCCGGCGCCCGGCCCATCCTCGGGCGATAGGAGAGAGGACACTGGCTGACGCGCCCGGCTTGTCGCCGCTCCTGGTGGCGTGCGCGCGCGTCGCGGTCGGCGCGGCCTCGACGAGCGACCTCGAGCGGGCGGCTCGGGCCACCGTCGACTGGCCCACCGTAATCCAGCAGAGCATCGACCACCGGCTCAGCGCGCTCCTCTACAAGCAGGTGCTCTCGCTGGATCCGTCCCTGTGCCCGGCCGACGCCAAGGACACCCTGCAGAGCCTCTACCGATCTTCCGTGCAGCGCGGCCTCTTCATGTCCTCACGACTGTGCCGCGTGCTCGACCTACTGTCTGCCGCCGGCATCACGGCGCTGCCGTACAAGGGCCCCGTGCTGAGTGTGCAAGCGTTCGGTGACCCGGGCTTGAGAGCCCCGGCCGACCTCGACGTGCTGGTCCCTCACGAGCAGGTGCCGCTCGCGACGGAAGCGCTGCTGCGGGAAGGGTTCACGCGTCGCGGCGGCTGGCCACCGGAGCACGACGCGTCGCATCTCGCGCAGGGCGGGGAGCTGGCCTTCGACAGCCCAGCCCTCGACTGCCTGCTGGAGGTGCACGAGCGCGTCGGCACGCTACTGAAGGCCACATCTATCCCGGCGGACCATCTCATCGAACGCTCGACTCGATTGACCTACTTGACAGGTCGGTGGCCGCTCCGAGCCTGGACGACACGCTGCTCATGCTCTGCGTGCACGGCGCAAGGCACGAGTGGGACCGGCTTGAACTAGTGGTGGTCGCGGGGAGAGTCATGCGCATGATGACACCGACGCAGTGGCGGATCTTCCTCGATGACGCCCGCCGCTGGCGCTGCTTGCGCCGTGGTCTGATCGGCGCGCGCGTCGTGAGTGTGGCCCTCGACCTGCCACTGCCGCTGGAGGTCCAGGCCGAGCTCTCCGGCGACCCACTCGCGGAGTCGCTGGCTCGCGCGGCTCTTCTCCAGCTTCACGAAGGCCGCTCTTCCGGGGTCGGCGCCGAGCTGCGCAGCCTGGCCAGGATGGCGCTCAGCGAGGATTCGGCGCTGGCGGCGGCAGAATCCGTGCTGCGAAGGCTCTTTACGCCCGGCCCCGGGGATTGGGTGGCGCTCGATCTGAAGCCGGCCTTCACGGCACTGTACTGGCCCTACAGGCCGTTGCGTCTGGCGACGAAGTACGCGCGAAGGCTCGTGCGAGCCTGACAACGGTCGCCAGTCCCCGACATCGGGCGGGCGGCGCCGGCTGATACAATCGCCGGCATGACTCCCCTCGTCACCAAGACCACGCGCATCTACCTCGCCGGGCACACGGGCCTCGTGGGCGGCGCCATCCTGCGCGCCCTGCACGAGGCCGGCTACGAGAACCTCGTGGTGCGCGACCTCGACGAGCTCGACCTCACCGACCAGCACGCCGCGCACCGCTTCTTCGCCGAGGAGCGGCCGCAGGTCGTCATCGTCGCCGCCGCCAAGGTGGGCGGCATCCTGGCCAACTGGGAGCAGCCCTGGGAGTTCGTCGACGAGAACCTGGCGATCGAGCTCAACGTCATCGGCGAGGCCTTGCCGCCGGCGTCCAGCAAGCTCATCTTCCTCGGCAGCTCCTGCATCTACCCGCGCGAGGCGCCGCAGCCGCTCAAGGAGGAGTACCTGCTCACCGGGCCGCTGGAGGAGACCAATCGCGCCTACGCCATCGCCAAGATCGCCGGCATCGAGCTGTGCCGCAGCCTCAACCGCGAGTACGGCACCGACTACCTCTCGCTGATGCCGACCAACCTCTACGGCCCGGGCGACAACTTCGACCTGCGCACGCAGCCACGTGCTGCCGGCCCTGATCCGCAAGTTCCACGAGGCCAAGGGCGCGCGGGAGAGGGCGGCGGCGCGCAGGCCGGACCGCGCCGGTCACCCTCTGGGGCACCGGCGCGCCGCGGCGCGAGTTCCTCTACGTCGACGACGTCGGCCGGGCCGTCGTCTTCTGCCTCGAGCGACGTGC
The DNA here is from genome assembly GCA_963709845.1 of uncultured Thermoleophilia bacterium. Taxonomy (GTDB): domain Bacteria; phylum Actinomycetota; class Thermoleophilia; order UBA2241; family UBA2241; genus CAIXSE01. Next base: position 487,160 of record CAVPXV010000005.1, on the reverse strand, counting down.
AGGCCGCCGACGTGCCCGACGGCATGCTCAACGTCGGCTGCGGCGAGGACCTCACCATCCGCGAGCTCGCCGAGCTCGTGCAGCGCGTCGTCGGCCACGCGGGGCCGATCGTGTGGGACGACGACGCAAGCCCGACGGCACGCCGCGCAAGCTCCTGGACGTGAGCCGCATCACGCGGCCTCGGCTGGGCGCCCGACGTGAGCCTCGAAGACGGCATCCGCCGCACCTACGACTGGTACCTGGAGCGAGCCGCGACAGTGAGCCAAGACGGCGCTCATCACCGGCATCACCGGCCAGGACGGCGCCTACCTGGCCGAGCTGCTGCTCGGCAAGGGCTACACGGTCCACGGCATCAAGCGCCGCGCCAGCTCGTTCAACACCGACCGCGTCGACCACCTCTACCAGGACCCGCACATGCCGGGCGGCCGCTTCTTCATGCACTACGGCGACCTGACCGACGCCACCAACCTCATCCGCATCGTGCAGGAGACGCAGCCGGACGAGATCTACAACCTGGCCGCCCAGAGCCACGTGCAGGTCAGCTTCGAGACCCCCGAGTACACGGCCAACGCCGACGCCCTCGGCACGCTGCGCCTGCTCGAGGCCATGCGCATCCTCGGGCTGGAGAGAGCGCGCGCTTCTACCAGGCCTCCACCAGCGAGATGTTCGGCCTCGTGCAGGAGGTGCCGCAGCGCGAGACCACGCCCTTCTACCCGCGCAGCCCCTACGGCGCCGCCAAGGTCTACGGCTACTGGATCACGCGTGAACTACCGCGAGGCCTACGGGCTGCACGCCTCCAACGGCATCCTCTTCAACCACGAGAGCCCCATCCGCGGCGAGACCTTCGTGACGCGCAAGATCACGCGCGCCGTGGCGCGCATCGCCCTCGGCCTGCAGGACGTGCCTCTACCTCGGCAACCTCGACTCGCAGCGCGACTGGGGCCACGCCCGCGACTACGTGCGCGCCATGCACCTCATGCTGCAGCAGGACGAGCCCGACGACTACGTCATCGCCACCGGCGAGCAGCACAGCGTGCGCGAGTTCGTGGCGCGCGCCTTCGCCGAGGTCGGCGTCGCGCTGGGCTGGCGAGGGCAGCGGGGCGGAGGAGACCGGCGTGGTCGACGCCGTCGACCTGCGCCGCCTCGCCGCGCGCCCGCAACGGGCGCGGCGACGAGCCGGCGCCGGCGGACGGCCAGGGGCCGGTGCAGCCGGGCGCGATCGTGCGTGCGCGTCGACCCGCGCTACTTCCGGCCCACCGAGGTCGCGAGCCTCTCGGCGACGCCACCAAGGCGCGCGAGCGCCTCGGCTGGGAGCCCACGATGCGCTTCGCCGAGCTCGTCAGCGAGATGGTCGCCTGCGACCTCGTGGAGGCGCGCCGCGACCACCTGCTCAACTGCGAGGGCTTCACCGTCAAGGACCGCCGCGAGTAGCGGCGGGCCCGCCGGCGGCGCCTGCGCGGTCCGCTGGGAGCGCCTGCGCCCGGCCGCTGCCACCGCCTGCGCGCCGGCTGCGAGCTTGGTAGCATAGGGCCTCGCCCGCCACACCACACCATCGCGAGGTCACATGCGCGCCAGTCAGCTGCTCCTGCCCACCGTCAAAGAGGATCCGGCCGGCGCCGAGGCCATCAGCCACAAGCTGATGGTGCGCGCCGGCCTCGTGCGCCAGCTCGCCGCCGGCGTCTACGTGTACCTGCCGGCCGGCTGGCGCGTGATGCAGAAGATCGCCGCCATCATCCGCGAGGAGATGGACGCCATCGGCTGCCAGGAGATGCTCATGCCGGTCATCAACCCGGCCGAGATCTGGCAGCAGTCGGGCCGCTGGGACGCCATCGACGAGGAGCTCTTCCGCCTCAAGGACCGCAAGGGCGCCGACATGGCGCTGGCGATGACCCACGAAGAGGTCATCACCTGGCTGGCGGCGCGCGAGGTCCACAGCTACAAGCAGCTGCCGCAGCTCTGGTACCACATCCAGACCAAGGAGCGCGACGAGGCGCGGCCCAAGAGCGGCGTGCTGCGCACGCGCGAGTTCATCATGAAGGACTCCTACAGCCTCGACGTGAGCTTCGAGGCCCTCCAGGAGAGCTACCGCAAGCACATCGGCGCCTACGAGCGCATCTACGCGCGCTGCGGCCTCGCGGTGATGATGGTCGAGGGCGACTCGGGGATGATGGGCGGCGACGTCTCGCACGAGTACATGGCCTTCGCCGAGGCCGGCGAGGACGAGATCGTCTACTGCCGCGAGTGCGGCTACGCGGCCAACGTGGAGACGGCCGTCGCCGGCGCCGATGCGGAGGCGCCGGCCGAGGTGCCCGGCGAGGGCGAGCTGCACACGCCCGGGGCGCGCACCATCGCCGAGGTGAGCGCCTTCCTCGGCGTGCCGGCGCGCGGCTTCGTGAAGGCGCTCGTGGTGATCGCCGAGGACGCGGAGGGCGGCGAGGGCCGCGCCGTCATGGTCCTGCTGCGCGGCGACCACGAGCTCAGCGAGCTCAAGCTGCGCAAGGCGCTCGGCGCCGAGTTGCGCATGGCGACGGCCGACGAGGTGCTCGCTGCCCAGGGCATCGAGCCGGGCTTCGTCGGCCCCGTGCCGACCTCGCTGCCGGTGATCGCCGACGAGGCGCTGCGCCGGGGCTCCTACGTCGCCGGCGCCAACAAGCCCGACTACCACCGCGGCGGCGTCTCGCCGGCGCAGATCCCGCAGGCCGAGTTCCGCGACCTGCGCCAGGCGCGCCCGGGCGACCCCTGCGCGCGCTGCGCCCACGCAGCTCGAGGGCGCCCGGGTGATCGAGGTCGGCAACATCTTCCAGCTCGGCACCAAGTACTCGCACCCCATGGGCGCCACCTACCTCGACGAGGACGGCAAGGAGCAGGACATCGTCATGGGCAGCTACGGCATCGGCCTGGCGCGCATCGCCGCCGCCGCCATCGAGCAGCACCACGACGGCAACGGCATCGTCTGGCCGGCGGCGATCGCGCCGTTCCACGTGCACCTCGTGCTCGTGCGCGCCTCCGACGAGACGCAGGCGGCGCTCGCCGAGCGGCTCTACGCCGAGCTCGCCGCCGCCGGCTTCGAGGTGCTCTACGACGACCGCGACCTGAGCCCCGGGCATCAAGTTCAAGGACGCCGACCTGCTCGGCTGCCCGGCGCAGGTGGTCGTCGGCAAACGCGCGCCCGAGGGCGTCGTCGAGCTCAAGGACCGCGCCGGCGGCGAGCGCCGCGACGTGCCCGTGGCCGAGCTCGCCGCCGCTCTGCGGGAGCTGCTCGACCGCTGACCCCAGGGCCGCCTCGCGGCGCGGCAACGCCGCCTTCGAGGCTGGGGGAGAGCTCCTCGCGTTGTCCGCTGTGACAACGCACGCGGCGTTGCCACTCAAGTATCCGGGCGCCGCGGGCGATATCTCTTAGTGTCATGAACACGATGTACACCACGCCGATCGCCAAGAACCGCTTCTCGCAGGAGCGCTTTCCGGAGGCCCTCAAGGGGCTGATGGAGGAGCGCCATCTGAGCTACCGGCAGCTCGCCTACAAGACCAAGCTGTCGGCCGGGTACCTCAACCACCTCACCAAGGGGACCCGGCCGGTGCCGGCCGACAACGTGCTCGCGGTGATCGCCGCGGCGCTCCTCGTGGAACCGGACTTCTTCCTCGAGTTCCGCCTGCGCAAGGTGACGGAGGTGCTCAACTGCGCCCCCGAGCTCGCCGACAAGCTCTACGGCATCCTCCTGCGCCAGCTGCCGGTCCCGGACGACTTCGTCGAGTCGCTGTCTCGTCCCCGCCCCGGCAACGGCGGGAACGGTGGCGGCCGGACGCTCGGAGTCGGACGCCGTGGGCTTCTGACCTGTAGTCTCGCGCTCACTCGGGAACAACACCACGACCGGTCGAGGGGCCGGTCGTCGCGCGTACGGTGCCGGTCCTGGCGCGTGCGTGCGAACCGAGCTTGCCGCCGCGGTCGGGGTTTCGCGGCGCCGCCTGCGGGAACCATCAGGGGCCAGCAACGAAAGGGCATCTATGGACACGAACGACACGACTGCGTTCCGCGGCCACGTGCGTGGCCTGTTGAAGACGCTGGAGTCCCTCGGGAAGCCGCTCGGCGACCGTCCCCACGAGCTCCTCAGCAAGCTGCACCGCTACCAGTACGACCACTGGTGAGCCGGCGCCTGCATCAGGCCCGGAGCGCCAGCACGCGGGCCGGCTGCCCCTGACGGCGGCCGGCCCGCGCTTCGGTCTATCGCCCCGAGGACGGTCGGACTGTCTTTCGCCCCGCTCCCGGCCGCGGTCAACGGCAAGACACTTGCGTCCGCGCGGCCTCGTTGTAGAGTCAGGCCGTCCCTTGTCTTACCCTTGCTGGGACTTGGCCCCGGAGCGGTAGCCCCCACCGGGGCCGTTTCTCGTTCCGGGGACGCAACGCAGCGGGAGGTGGAGCGTGAAGGCGCGCTGGATCGAGTTCGGCGAGATCGAGATCGACGGCCGGCGGTACGCGCACGACGTGGTGATCGACGCCGGCGCGGTGCGCAAGCGCGTCAAGAAGCCCTCCAAGCCCTACCGCGGCCGCTACGGCCACACCCCGCTGTCCCTCGCCGAGGACATCCCGTGGGGCGGCGCCACGCTCATCGTGGGCACCGGGGAGACCGGCAGCCTGCCGGTCATGCCGGAGGTGGGGGAGGAGGCGAAGCGGCGCGGCATCGAGCTGGTCGCCCTGCCCACCGAGGCGGCGCTGCGCCTGGTGACCGAGGCGCGGGACAAGGACGTCCACGCCGTCCTCCACGTCACCTGCTGACCCGTGCAGGAGCCGGGCGCACGCGCGGCCGCCGCCGGGGGCACGGCCGGCCGCGCTCCTGTACACTGCGCCGAGGATGCCGAGACTACGCAAGCCGACGCGCCGCGGCGCGCACATCATCTGGCTGATCGTCAGCGCGGGGGTCGCCCTGTGGTTCACCCGCGGCGTCGCGATCCCGCTGTTCCTCGCCCTCTTCTTCGTCGTGTGGCTGTGCGGCTACAGCGTCCTCGTGCGCCTCTACCGCTAGTCACGTGACGAGGCCGGGGCCCCAGTACCCGGGCCCCGGCCTCGTCGTCGTCGTCAGGCTGTCAGAGTGTCAATCGAACGCTTGGCGTCGCCTCACTTCACCAGACGATCCAGTCCGGGACGATCGCGCCCATCCCGTTCGGCTCGCTGAGGGCCATCACGACGAAGCTGTCCTTGACGCCGGCCACCAGCTTGTCCTGGAACGGCAGGCCTTGCCCTGCAACTGGGCGGAGCCGGTGTTGCGGAACCAGATGTTCGTGCAGGCCCTGCCAGTCGCCCATGTAGATCCACTGGTCCGGCGGCGTCGTGCGCGGATACCAGGTGTCCGGGTTGCTGGCGCTGTAGCCCTGGTAGACCTCCTGCGTGTAGGCGTGGATGTGCAGGCGTCCCCAGGCCCAGTCGATCAGCTCGGCGGAGGTGGGGTAGTCGTTGTAGGACGTCATGGTGTACATGCCACGACCGGTCGTCGTGGACCACGCCGCGGCCATGGCGCGGACGTGGCGCCCATGAAGGCGTCGTCGGTGGTCGGCGCAGGAGTGTAGCACCACGGCCACAGCACCGACTGCTCGCCGGTGTGCAGCGTCGAGAGCGCCGCCACCGGGTGGCTGATGAGGAAGTTCTGGACGGCCTTGACCTCGGGCTCGGAGGCCGCGTCGGGGCCGGCGCTCGTCCAGGCGTTGGCGCCCAGGTTCGGGACCACCGACACGTCGTGGTAGTTCCACAGGTAGTCGAAGTTGCGGTTCATGTCGACGAGGCTGCCGAAGTCGTCGTCGCCCCAGAGGCCGTTGCGGTCGAGGTCCATCCACACGCCGTTGCCGCCACGGCCTCAGGCTCTCATACACCGTGGACTGCGCGGGAGAGTTGAAGCGGCGTGATGTTCGTGGGATCGGGGTTGGCGCCCGTCACGATCGTGCCCACGGCCGGCGGGGTCCCCGTGTTCTGCTGGTAGATCTGCGCGATGATGCCGTCCCCGTTGGTGTCGAAGCGCGGGTCGCTGAACGGCCCCGCGACGCCGTTCTCGTCGGTGGGGCGCATGTTCTGGCGCGTCGAGACGAGGAAGGACCGCTGATAGCCGTCGGGGTTGATCAGCGGCACGATGTACACGTTGTACTTGCCGAGGATCTTGGTCGCCGTGGCGTCCTTGCCGTACCGGGTGGCGAGCCACCAGGCGGTGTAGGCGGCGCCCATGCCGCCCTGCTGCTCGCCGCCGTGGATGTTGCCGAACAAGGCGACGCCGGTCTTGTGCTTGGCGGCCGCGATCGGCGCCGAGAGCTCGAGGCACCAGAGCTGGCGCTCCTGCCACGAGTGCCCGATGGAGAACAGCTTGGTCGTCTTCGGGTAGGCGGTGTTCAGGTCCTGGAGCATCTGCGACATCTGGTCGTAGTTGAGCATCTGCGTCCAGTCGACCGCCGGCGGGGCGGGCGGCTGCGGTCTTGTGCCGACGCCAAGCCGGCGGTGAGCATGAGCGCCAGCACCGCCAGGCACGCGACGACGCAGAGTAGAGCGAGTGACCTTCTCATCGTGCGATTCCCCCTTTGTTCCCCTCGCGCGTGGGCGCGGAGCCGCGAGTAGCGGCTGGGTCACGCCCGGGCGCGCTGTACTCACGCGTGGCAGGCACTCACCTCCCGTCCGGCTGGTCCGGACGCGGGCGCCGCGGCGCGCTCTCGGCGATGACGGACAGCGTCGGGCGCGCCGCGGCGCGCCCGTGGTGGGCGATGGGGAAGAGGCGTCGGCGCGTCGTGGGACGGTGCGACCCGATCGCGAGTCGGTCAGAGCGAGAGCGACTGCCGGGCTGTGTGCCCACGAGCACCCTTTCACGAGGCGCGCGTGATCCCCGGTCACGCACGCGCTGGGCCGCGGCGGCAGGCTGCCTGGAGCGGCACTATCAACCCTACGTCGGCGCCGAGCAGCCGTCAAGAGTCGCGCCGGTGTCGTACTGGCCGCCGCGTACTGCCGCAAGCGGCGCTCGTCAGCGTGCGATGCGCGGCGCGGTCTTTCCCGTAAGCTGGACTCCGCTCGGGACACACGCGCAAGGGAAGAGGGTCGATGGACGACGTCGAGAGGATCAAGGCTCTCCTGGCCGATCGCATGGGGGATCTGCGCCCCGCTCTCGTCCCCGGCGGCGGGGCGGTCGGGCACGTGCGCGTGGCGCTGGACGCGACGCTCGACGCGGCCTACGCGCGCCTGCAGGAAGGGCGCGAGGACCGCGCCGCGGAGCAGGTCACGGTCGCGATCGCGCTGCTGGAGGGCCTCGAGGACCGGCTCCGCGAGATCGAGGCCCTGCGCCACGCCGAGACCTCCGAGGACGATGCGGAGCCGCTGCCGGAGTGAAGCGTGCGGCTCCGCAACGCCCGGCCCGGCGGCGCCACGCGAGGACGGGTAGACTCTACAGGGTCAGACCGACGCGGCTTCCCCAGACGGCACGCTGGCCACAAGCCCGAGATGCGGGGTGTCGCGATGGAGTGGCGCTGGCTGAACGATCCCGAGGAGAGGCGCGACGCCGGCCACGCGCGCTGTTTCGCCGCGTCCGGCGAGCGCTGGCTGGCGTTCGGCGCACAGCCGTTCACGCTGACGACCCAGCCGAGCGCGACGCCTCGAGCGCAGCCCGGGAGCGCCCCCTCGAGCCGCGCTCCACGCTGCGCCTCGAGTTCATCGGCGTGGGCTGGGCGCAGGGCCGCGCCGAGCGCTACTGGCACAGCGACCCGTTCGCGGCCGGGCCAAACGACAGCGGCGCCCGGCGGGCAGCCGGGCTGGCCCTGCTCACGCGCGTGGCCGCAAGACTGGCAGGGCTGCCGGCGGGGCCTGCTTGAGGCGCCGCGATGGCCCCGGCGGAGCAGGGCGAGCTTCTCGTCGCCCCCGCCGCCGCCGTCGCCATGACCGACGTGGAGCTCGCGGCCTTCAAGGCCAAGCTGACGGGGTGAGACGCGCGGCCTGCACGATGAGGTCGGTCCCGCCGGCTCAGTCGTGCGCGGCTCGCTCGATCTCCCCGACGGTCTCGCTCGCTCGGGAGGCCGCTGGACAGGGTCACCACCATCACCGCGGGTCCGAACGAACGGGCCGCGTCGAACGCCGCCCGCACCGCGGCGAAGACGGAGTCCTCGTCGCCCGGGCCGAAGGTGCTGAGGCGGCCCACGTTGACGTTCACGCCGGCCGCTGCCGCGGCGCCGACGGCGGCCTGGATGGCCGGGCGCACGTGCGCCTGGCGTAGGGGGTAGACGGAGAACTGCAGACCCACCAGATCCGCAGCTGCGGGGTCGGTAGTCATCATCGCTCGCCTCCTTCGGGAACGACCGGGGACAGTCTGGCGCTCGGGCGGCGCCCTCACGCTGCATACTACTTCGCTGTGCAGGAGGGAGGCCGGCAGCGGCGAAGCAGCGCTTGCGTCGGGGGGCCAAGGACCTGCCCGCCCCCGCGCCCCCCGACGTACACCCCCATCGCGGGGCGGGTCGCGCGTGCCCGCCCCGCGCCCCCGAGCCGCTCGGCATGGCCAAACGTCCTATGCAGCAGCCTGGCGCCAGGGTCGATGTATCTATCGAGGCGACCCGTCCCGGGGCAGACGGGTCGCCTCTGCGTTTCGTCACCCCCGCGTCTCACCGACGACCCAAAGCGTTGTCGGCAACGACGACGATGTGGCTGCATTCGGGATCGCGTGGTATAGGGTCCGTACAGGCCCGTTGCGAAGCCGCGAAGCCTTACCGGCGCGCCGGGCCTCTTCCGTGGGACGATCCCGACCGGCGGCACGCGCAGGCCCCTGCTCGGGGCCGGCATGGCCGCCACCGCGTGGCCGTCGCCTTTCTCGTCAAGCCGCTGACCCTCCACGTTCCGGCGCAAGGGGCGTCTCGCTAGAGGTGAATCCCGGATCGGGTTGAATGCATGGTCGTGGCCGGCGCTTGACCGCGAGGAGGGACGGACATGGCCCTGGAGCAGCGATCGCAAGCCGAATGTCCGGTGATGACCACGAGAGAGGCCGCCGAGTTGCTCTGCATCGACGTCTTCGAGATCCGGCGCATGGTCGTGGCCGGGGACTTGTGGGGGAAGACGATCGGCGGTCGCTTCTACCTGGACCGCAGGCAGGTGAAGCGGAAGGCGCGCGAGCGCTGAGCAGGACCCGCGCCGGGAGGCGGTGATGGCAAGCAGGGGGATCTTGCCGTCACCTGCTCGCTTCGAGGAAGCGTTGTCGGCGGCGGCTACAAAGCCTTGAAGCGGTCGTCGCTGTCGTATCCTTGCCGCTAAGGCGCGGCTGGGGTAGTCCCGGCTGCACCCGCGGCCCGCCGTCTCGTTGCCCCCGGCGGGCCGCCCCGCGTAGCGGAACGTTCTATGGAGCGGGCACCGCTCCGGCCGAAGGATGTATCGAAGCGACCCGCAGGGCAACGGCGGGTCGCTTTTTGCATGGCGGAACGTCCTCTGCCAGGTGCCGGCGACTGGCCGCGCCGCGTCCGGGCAGCCGAGGTTACGTCTTCCTCCCATTGTTGGTGCCTCATGGTCGGGATAGGCTTGCGAGGTCGAACGGGGGGACTATGCGGGCCGATGTCGAGATCCAATGCGCCGGGCTCATTCGCGACGACTACTCTCACGGCGACTGGATCCTTCAGCTGGTGGCTCGTGATGGCGGTGGCCGTCGCGCCGTGCAGATACACCTTCCCTACGAGGTGTACAGCTGCTTTGCGCCTGGCGGCGTGAGTCTGGCGACACCGACCATGCTGCGCTACGCGCTTCCCGGGATCGAATCGGCGTTCCGCGACGGCGCATTGTCGTGCGAGGGCTCGGACCCCATCCACCTGTTCATCTCGGCCGAGAACGTGGACGAGCTCCGCGCGACGGCCGGAGACCACAAGCGCTGCCGCTGGGTGGAGGCGGGCCGATCCGGGCCGGAGTGCCGGGCCTGCGGCGACGAGGGACCGGCGATGACCACGGCCTTCGCCTGCCGCACCTGCGCGGTCGCCGACGACCGCCTGCGTTGCGCGGATTTCGTGCATCCCGTCACGCAGGCGGTGAAGGGCGGCGCCTTCGGCCGGAATCTGGCCGGCGTGCTCTGCGATTCCGGCGAACGCCACCCTGGCCCGGACTGCAACCCCGACTTGAAGCTGCGCTCTTGCTGGAAGCGCAGGGTCCAGGTCGAGAGGGTCCCGGCCGAACCCTCGGCGGACATCGGCGATCGCGTGGTCGACGAGATCGACTTCTTCACGGTCGCCTTTCGCTTGGCCACGGGCAAGCGCAGGCCGTGGCCGATCCCGCGGGCACGCAGCGCTGCGGCGCTCTTCGGGCCCTGCGTCGACTACAAGGACTTCAGTCTGCGCGCGGCGGCGGTCGCGGACCTGCTGGACAAGCTCGTGGTGCCGGCGACCAACGGGAACGCGGGCGACGGCGCGGTGCCTCGCCTGGTCGCACTGGTGACGGAGAAGTACGGCAGCGTGGTCGACGACGCGGAGCGACTGCGCAGCATCCAGAAGCTCCGGAACCTGCACCCGCTGCACGGCCAAGCGGACGAGACGCGGGTCTTCGCCGACCTCGGCCTCCGCTACCCGCCAGACAGCTGGGACCTTGCCTGGCGGCAGGTCCTCACGCTCTTCCACGAGTCGCTGAGGAACCTCAGGCGAGCGATGCAGGCCGCCGCCGGAGCGGAGCGCTAGCCGGGCCTGCCTCCAGTCGGTGGTCGCCTCAAGGCCCGCAGTGCGCCGCGAGGGGTTGCGCGTCGCGCGCGTGCGCCGCATCATGGGACCCCGGTACGAGGAGGTTCCTTGAGACGTCTGCTGGCGGCCGGCCTGATCCTGCTTCCCTTCCTGCTCCTGCCCGGCACCGCGCTCGGCGCGACGCCCTACAAGCTCCTGGTCTGGGGCGACTGCCGGCCATGGACGACCTCGGGAGCCACGGTCTCGAGCGGGCTGAAGGTCGTCTCGAGGGCGATGCGCGCCGAAGGCGCCGACCACGCGATCGCGGGCGGCGACTACGTCTGTCTCGGCAGCGGCGATTCGCGAGCGACGATCGCCGCCAAGTACGACGCCTTCTTCGCCGCCTACGGCAGCGTCGGCGTGAAGACCGACTACGTCATGGGCAACCACGAGGCGGTCAGCGCCGCTGCGCGCGCGGCTTACGCCAGCCGGGTCCACGCCGCGCCGGGCTACTACGCGGTCACGGACGGGCCGTTCCACGTCATCGTCCTCAACACAAACGAGCCCGGCTACTCGGGCCGCATCGGGTTCTACGGGGTCGGCGATTCGCGCAACAGCGCCCAGGCGGCTTGGCTCGTGCGCACGCTGCGCGCCATCGCCGACAAGCGCGCCTGGATCGTCGTGGCGCTGCATCACCCCCTGCTCGACCCCAAGCAGGGCGCCGCCTTCGCGACCACCGCGAAGAGTGAGCGCAACGCACTCGTGAGGCTCTTCCGCGCCTACGGCGTCGACCTCGTCGCCCAAGGCGACATCCACAACTACCGCCGCCATCATCAGGCGGACGGCACCGACTACGTGACCGAGGGCATGGCGGGCGCGCCGCCCTACGCCGCCTCCGCCGCGGCCCTCGACGCGCGCGACGTCAAGACCCTCGCCTCGACCACCAGTTCACCCCGGTACGGGTACGTCACGGTGACGATGAGCGCGACCGGGGTCGTCACGGGCCGCATGTTCTGGATGAGGTCGAGCGACGGCTGGAAGAAGCACCTCGGCGACAGCTGGACGCTGCACCAGATCGTGCGGACGGCGCCCTAGGCATCTACTCCGGCCGGAACTCCGCGGGGCAGGCGATCATCGCCGCTGCCTCCAGGTCTGCCGGCCGAGCGAGCCCGCCTCAGCCCACGGATCCTCGCGGGAGCGCAGCCGGCGGAGCACCCGCGGCGCCGTCCAGACGGCCCCTCCCGCGGTCCTCGCGAGCTCGTCCCACGCCAGAGGCGTGGCCACCGCCGCGCCGTCGCGGGCGCGCAGTGAGTACGGCGCTATCGCCGTCGCGCCGCGACCGTTGCGGAAGTGGTCGATGAACACCTTGCCGGCGCGCTTTGCCTTCGACATGGTGGCGACGTACTGCTGCGGATACTGCGCCACGAGACCCTCGGCGACCTCGCGGGCGAAGCCGGCGACGGCATCCCAGCCGGCCTGCGGCCGCAGCGGGACGACGACGTGCAGCCCCTTGCCGCCGGACGTCATCACCAGGCTCTCGAGCCCCCGCTCGCGCAGATCGTCGCGCAGGCGCAGGGCCGCCGTGCGCACCTCGGCCCACCTCACCTCCGGGGCGGGGTCGAGGTCGAACACCACCCTGTCCGGAGCCTCGAGCGTGGCCTCGCGCGATCCCCAGATGTGGAACTCGAGGGCGCCCATCTGCACCATCGTGATCAGCGCCGCCGTGCTCGTGACGGCGGGGTAGACCATGGTGCCGCGGTTGCCGCGCCCCGGCGCGACGGTCACCCTCTCGACCCGGTCGGGGATCGACGCGGCCGCGCGCTTCTGGAAGAAGCACTCCTCGGCGGCGCCCTCGGGGCAGCGCACGACGGTGAGCGGCCGGCCGTCGAGCTGCGGGACCATGCGCTCCGCGACCGCCTCGTAGTAGCTGACGACCTCGAGCTTGGTCATCCCGACGTCGGGATACACGAGGCGCTCGGGGTGCGAGATCCTCACGCCGGCCACGGAGACAGGGGCGCCGGCCTTCGGGCGCTTGCCGGCACCCGCGTCCGGGTCCGCCGGCGGCTTCGCGGGCGCGGACGCCTTGGCGGCCGCGCCTTCGCGGCGCACGGCCGCGGCCGGCTTGTCCTCGCGCACGCCCTTGAACACGGGCTGGCGCAGGCGTCCCTCGTTCGTCCAGCCCGCGAACGCGACCTCGACCACCAGTCTCGGCGTGACCCAGTGCGCGCCGCGCACCGTGGCGGCCGCGGCGAACGGCGAGGACCGGCGCGCCGCGGCCTTCAGGCGCGGCGCCAGGCGCCGAAGGTCGGCGTCGCTGAAGCCGGAGCCGACCTTGCCGGCGAAGCGCAGGCTGCCGTCGGCCTCGCGGGCGCCGACGAGGAGGGCGCCGAACCCGGTCCTGCTGCCGGCAGGGTCCGTGAAGCCGCCGACGACGAACTCCTGACGCTTGCCGCACTTGCTCTTGAGCCAGGAGCGCGAGCGCCGGCCGGCGTAGGCGCTGTCGGCGCGCTTGGAGACGACGCCCTCGAGCCCGAGGCGGCAGGCCTCCGCGTAGAAGGCCGCCCCGTGGCCGGCGACGTGGTCGCTGACGCGGATGATGCCCGAGCCGCCGGCCTCTCCCGCTCGCAGCAACTCGGCGAGGCGCGCCTTGCGCCTCGCCAGCGGCAGCCGCCGCAGGTCGGCGCCGTCGGCGTGCAGGAGGTCGAACGCCATGTAGGTCAGGCTGCGGTCGTCGGCCTCGCTCAAGGCGCGCTGCAGGGCGCCGAAATCGCTGACGCCGTCCGCCCGGTAGGCGACGACTTCGCCGTCGAGCAGGGCGCCGTCCGTCTCCAGCTCCGCCACCTCCTTGGCCAGCGTCGGAAAGCGGTGCGTCCAGTCGAGGCCGTTGCGCGAAAGCAGCGTCACGTGGCCGTGGTCCAGGCGCGCCAGGATGCGGTAGCCGTCGAACTTGATCTCGTGCAGCCAGTCGTCACCGTCGGGCGGACCGTCGACGAGCGTGGCCAGCGTGACGCTCGCCGCGGCGGGCGGTGGGGAGGACCGCCCACCGGTGCGCGGCCGGCGCGAGGCGGTGCGCGACGCCTGCCCGCGCGCCGCCGGCGGTGGACTGGCCGCCGCGATCTCGCTCATCGTGCGCCGGCTCGTCACGCTGCGGTCCTCGTCGCCCCACGGGTCGGCGCCGCCCGGCTGCGCCTCGGCGTCGCGTTCCTTGATCAGCAGCCAGTCGCGGCCGTCTCCGGCGCCCTCTCCCGACTCCGAGCGGCCCTTGAGGCGCACGAGCACCCAGGCGCCGTGCAGGCGCTGACCGTCGAGACGGAACTTGAGCTCGCCGCGGAGGTAGCCGGCCGGCGCGTCGCCGATCGCCTCCCAGAGGCCGGCGTCCCAGATCATGACCGTCCCTCCGCCGTATTCGCCCTTGGGGATCACCCCCTCGAACGCGCCGTACTCCAGGGGATGGTCCTCGACGTGGACGGCGAGGCGCTTCACCGCGGGGTCCAGGCTGGGCCCTTTGGGCACCGCCCAGCTGCGCAGCACGCCGTCCATCTGCAGGCGCAGGTCGTAGTGCAACCGGCGCGCCGCGTGCTTGTGGATGACGAAGGCGCCGCCCGCTTCGGCGGCGCGCGAGCGCCGCCGCGACGCACGGCCCTCGGGTTCCGCCGTCTTCTCGAAGTCGCGCTTGTCGCGGTATGTCTCGAGCGGGCTCATCCCTGAGCCTGCTCGTCAGCTCGCCTTGCGCTGGCGCGAGCGGCCGCGGCCGCGCGCCTCGCCGACGCTCTGCTTGAGCAGCTCCATGATGTCCACCACTTCGGCGGGCTCGCCGCGGTCGGCGCGGCCGGCGCTGCGCACCGGCTTCTCGCCGCTCTTCGCCTTGCGCTCGATGAACGCCAGCAGGTCGTCGCGGTACTCGTCGCGGTACTGCTTGGGCTGCCACGGTGCGTCGAGCGCCGCGACCAGCTGTTCCGCCATCTCGATCTCGGCGGGCCTCGTCTCCGGCGCCGAGATGTCGTAGTCGAGGTCGAGATCGGAGAGCGCCTTGAGCTCGTGAGCGAAGCGCAGGAGCTCCAGCATCATGACGTCCTCGTGGGGGATCAGCGCGGCCAGGTGCTGATGCCCGCGCATGACGATCGTCGCGATCGCCAGCCGGTCGCTGTGGCGCAGGGTCTCGCGCAGCAGGTGGTAGGCCTTGATGCCGGCCTTGGTCGGCACCACGAACAGCGGAGTCTCGAGGTACTCAGGCGCCAGCGCGTCGCGCGGCACGGCCTGCATGATCTCGATGGTCTCGGTCGCCTTGACGTTGGCGCGTTCGAAATCCTCGGGCTCGACGATCACGAAGGAGTCCTTCTCGTACTCGTAGCCCTTGACGATGTCCTCCCAGAGCACCTCGCGGCCGGTCGTCTCGTTGATCCGCTGTTCGCGGATCGGGGACTTGTCGCGACGATCGAGCTGACGAAAGCGCAGCGCTCGCGCGCGGGTCGCCGAGTACACGTGGACGGGGATGGAGACGAGTCCGAAACTGATGCTTCCCTTCCAGAGTGGGCGTGCCATGATCGCTCATTTCCTGTGTCGCCGACGTGTCCGTAGGGCCTCGCAGGCCGTCTCGCAGGTTTCACTTGCCCCGCGCACGAGGGTGAGTAACGCGGGCGCGTTGTGTGGCCGCGCCGGGGGGACGCCGGCGCGCCGCCCGGGCAGACGTCGATCCAGGGCGGCCGTGCCTGAGGCGGCCGCGCGCTGGTCTGAGGCTCAGGCGCGGCGCGCGAGAAGCTCCGCGAGGCCGGCCCGCCGGCGCCCGCGCATGTCGCCCGGTCCGGGCAGGCGACCCTCGCGCATGAGCTCGACGAAGGCGCCGATCTCGGCGCGCTGGGTGCCGCAGGCGGCCACGAGCCGGTCACCGTCGGCGTAGAACGCGGTGAAGTCGCGCTGCTCAGGCTCGCCGGTGAGGATGACCTCCGACCAGCCCTGGCCGACGCCGGCGTAGCCGAGCTCGAGGTCGAAGTGCTGCGTCCAGAAGAAGGGGACGCCGGCGAACGGCCCGCCCCTGCCGGCGATGTCGGCGGCGGCGGCGCGGCCGTGCTGCTCGGCGAGGCGCCAGTGCTCGATGCGCACGTCGCGGCCGGTGTGGGGCTCGCGGTAGCGGGCTACGTCACCGGCCGCCCACACGCCCGGCGCGACGCGCAGGCGCTCGTCCACGGGCAGACCGCCGTCGGCGTCGAGCTCGACGCCGCGCACGAACTCGGTCGCCGGGCGCACGCCGACGCCGACCACGACGAGGTCGGCGTCGAGCGCCGTCCCGTCGTCGAGCTCGACGGCGCGGACTGTGCCCTCCCCCACGAAGCGTGCGACGCCGCGCCCGAGCGCGAAACGCACGCCGTGCTCGGCGTGGCACGCCTGCACGACGCGGCCGACGTCCTCGCCGAGGATGCGCTCGAACGGCGTCGACTCGGGACCGGTCACGATCACCTCGAGGCCGCGCCGCGCGAGACTGGCCGCGGCCTCCATGCCGATGAAGCTAGCGCCGACGACGACGGCGCGCCGGGCGCCGGCGGCGGCGGCGCCGAGGGCCACGGCGTCCGCCTGCGAGCGCAGAGTGAAGACGCCCGCCAGATCCGCGCCCGGCACGTCCAGGCGGCGAGGCCGCGCACCGCCGGCGATGAGCACGGCGTCGGGCGTCATGGTGCTCCCGTCCTCGAGCGTGAGCCGGCGCGTGCCGACGTCGAGCTCCGTCACGCGCGCCACGAGATGCTCGATGGTGTGCTCGTCGTAGAACTCCGGCGAGCGCAGCGGCAGCCACTTCGCGTCCAGCTCTCCGGCGAGGAAGTCCTTGCTCAGGTTGGGGCGGTCGTAGGGCCACTCCTCTTCGGGGCTGATCATCACGATGCGGCCGATGAAGCACTCCTGGCGCAGCGCCTCGACGGCCGCGGCCGCGCCGCCGCCGCCGCCGATCACGGCCACGACGCGCGCGTCGGCCGCGAGGTCGCAGGCGTACATGGGCATCGTGCGCCCGCGGCGCGGCTCCTCGGAGCGGTCGACGAACACGTCTTCGCCCTCGACGCGTACGCGAAAGGCGGCGATGCCGTCGAGGGACGGCGGCTCCAGGAGGTCGCCGCGGCGCACGTCGTAGGTGGCCTTGTGCCAGGGGCAGAGGAGGCGCGGGCCGTTCAGGGTACCCTCGGGCAGCGGCCCGCCCCAGTGCGGGCAGCGCGCCGAGGTCGCGTAGAAGCGACCGTCGACCTTGGCCAGCAGGACCTTCTTGCCGCCGACGAGCACGGTCGTCATCTGGCCGTCCCGCAGATCGCCCTTGCCCGCTACGCGCTCCTCCATCGTGTCCCCCTGCCCGAGCCTGTGATGAGCCTCGTCACGGCGTGACGTCGGCACCGCTAACGTATCCGATTCCGTGCGGACGCTCTCCGTTTACGGGATCCGACGGGCCGGAGTCCAGGCGAATCCTCTTCAGCGCCGGCGGAAGGGCCGATGCGCCTGCGCCGCCGCCTCCGCGCCGCCAAAGGCGTTGTCGGCGACGGCTACGTTGGGGCTGCGCCCGTTGCGCGTGGTGTAGCGTTTGCGCAGGCCCATCGCACTCCGCCATCTTGACGGCGCGGCGGGCCGCCCAGAGCCTCGGCGCACGTGGCGGTGCGCCGGAGCATTCGAGTGGGGGGCGGGCATGACCACGGCATTGGACGAGAGGATCGCTGACCTCGAGATCGACGTGCCGGGCACGGTGGCGGCGACGGTCAACGACCTGCTGGCGGCGGCGGGTGACCTGCTGCAGGACGCGAAGGACGGCAACGCCGCGGGCATCGGTCGAGCGAGCGAGCAGCTCGCGCTCTGCGTCGACATCCTGAACGCGCTCCGCGAGCGGCTGCAGCTGCTCGAGGAGGAAGCGATCGGCGGGCAGCTCTGCGCCCAAGGCGCGGTGCGGATCGCCTAGAGTCTCGCGCCGAGCAGAGGCCCGCCGCCCTCTTGGGTCGGGCGGCCACCGTCGGAGCTGGCGGTCTTCCACCGGCCGCCGAGCGGAGGCTCGGCCGCCAAAAGTGACTGCCGCCTACGCGAGTCAAACGTCTGCGCCAGCTAGGCGTCGGTCTCCATCTGCTGTTCGAGCACTACGAAGCTGGGCATCGACACGTTGCTCGTGGCCCAGTTGATGGCCTCGCGCAGTTCCAGCCCCTCGGCATGCTCGCGAGCGTGCTCGGCCGTGTCGAACTCGAGGACCACCCAGACGTCGTTAGGGTCGTCGGCACGGCGATGGACCCGCGCGCCCAGGCAGCCCGCCCTTCTGCGGCGTTCCTGGTCGTCCATGAAGACCTGCACGAACGTCGCGTAGTCCCCCACCTTGTGCTGGATGATGAGCAGTGCCATGTCCCCCGTCCTCGTGCCGGCCTGAGCAGGTGCAGTCAGATACTAGGTGGGCGCAGCGACGTAATAAAGGGCCCTGACCCGTCCGGCCGCGCCTCGCCATGAGGAGGAGACCTGCGCGGCGATGGTCGCAGCGTGGCTGGCGCCCGCGAAACGGGGAACAATCGGAGATTGCCGAGTCTACGGGGGCACGGCGTCGGGCCTGGGAGTCTGGAGCGACCTCAGGCCCGCTTTGCGTCCTGGGGCATTGTCACCGTGTCCGCCTCGTCGTCACCCCTCGCGGCGGCTGCCAGGCGCTACGGCGCACCCGCGGCCGGACGTAGCCTGACCGGACAACATCGAGACGTCCGTTCGCGTGTCCTGCATCCACGCTGCGGGAACGTATGGTGCACGGCGTCACCGTCTGGAGAGAGGAGTGGCGTCGTAGGCCCGTCACGCTTGGCCTCCATTAGCCGGCGCGACGGGCCGTTCCGCGTCGGGGAACTACCCTGCTTCTCCACACTCGTGCGACGGCTCTCTATGCGTCTCATCCAGCGCGCAAACCGCCGGCCGCCGAAAGCGTTGTCCGCAGCGGCGACATCGCTGTCAACACGTCACCGGTGCTGTATCGTCGCCATAGCGGTGAGAGGGAGGGGACTCCCCGCTGTTACCCGCTGCGGCCCGCCGCTCTCACGTTGCCCCCGGCGGGCCGTTTGGCGTAGCGAAACGCCCTATGTGCCGGCGCACACTGGGACTCGCACTCATGGCGGCCAGCCGCTCAGCCTTCCGCTGCATGCCGGCGACCGGCAGCGCTGCCAGGTCGTGACCGACTTCTTTCCGCATGCCGTTGAGGATCCCATAGACCGCCGGGGACTGCCGTGGCGGTAGCGAAGTGCTGCCACTCATCTTCGTGAGGAGCGTGTTCAGGCCATTGTCGGTCTCGATCAGATGGCCGTTCCACAAGCGGAACACCGGCGTGGTCGTCAAGACCACACCTCTGGGTGTCAACACCCATCCGCTGCGCCTGGCGGCGACCCAACCACTGTCGGTCTGTCCGTCCGCAACGGCGACCCAGTACCCGCCCCTCGCGAGCTTGATCACCACGGCGTAGGGGACGTCCGGGGACAGCGTCCACGTTCCCGAGAACGGGTCGCCGAAGGTGAACCTCGTCAGGTAGGTCGCGGTGAAGCCGGCGAGCGCCAGCACCGCCACCGTCATCACGACCACTGTGCGTCGAGTCCTCATAGCCGCAGTCCAGCAGGGAGATCATTCCCTGCAGCGGCCGCGGAGCACCCGCTCGTACTCACCGGAGTCGAATGACCGAATGCCCACATTCCAGAAGGTTGCGCATGGGGCAGGGCTGCCGCAGCTCCGACATCACGGCAGCGGCACTCCTGGCCCCGTCGGCACTCAACGACGTCGGCTGCGGCGATCGCCGACCAGCTCGGCCACGCCGACCTCACACGCATCTCAACGACCTCGGCCGTGCGGGGTGCCGCGGCCTCGATGCGCGCCGACCGCCGGCGCACGGTCGGCGGCCACTCCAGACAAACGGCCGAAATCGGGACAGAGATCGTCTCTACGAATACCTAGGCAGGCAGAAATCTGCGGTCAGCGTAACGTGAAAGTGTGGGTTTTGCAGGAGAAAGAAGATGGTCGGCGTGGCCGGATTTGAACCGGCGACCCCTAGTCCCCCAGACTAGTGCGCTAACCAGGCTGCGCCACACGCCGACCGTACAGCGCCGTATTCTAGCATAGGCACGCGGAGGCGTCGGCGTGGGGGAGAGGGGCCGGTGAGGGGCCGCGCGGCGGCTTCCACAGCGGCCTGCTAGACTGCCCGCCAATGGAACGCCTCCTGCGCCACGTGCCCAACGTCCTCACCGTCGCGCGCCTCGTGGCCCTGCCTTTCGTCGTCTGGACCTACGGCCTCTACGCGCCCGGCGCCAGCTGGACGACGGCCTGGATCGTCCTCTTCGCGGCGCTCAGCGACGTCGCCGATGGGATCATCGCGCGGCGCTACCACCTGCAGAGCGAGTTCGGGCGCTGGCTGGACCCCATCGTCGACCGGCTCTTCTTCTTCACACTTGTGGCGATGCTCTGGTACTTCGGCACACTGCCCTGGTGGGCCGTGCTTCCGCTCCTGGTCCGCGACGGCGTCATCCTGGTGCTGGTGGCGCCGACGCGGCGCTACACGCGGCAGGGGCCACAGATCAGCCGCTGGGGCAAGGCCGGCAACTTCATCCTGATCTGCGCCATCCAGTGGTTCATCATCGACTTCCGCGTCGTGGGCTGGTCGTTCTTCGCCGTGGGCGCGACGCTCTACGTGGCCAGCGGTCTTCTGTACCTGCACCGTGCCGTCGCCTTCGTGCGCCGGGCGCGGGGAGGGGGCGGCGCTGCCGCCTGAGCCCCGCGCCGCCTCTCCGGCGAGCCCCCCGCGGCAACGTGGCCCGCGCTCGCCGCGCTCTGGTACGATTGCCGCACGACGTCCAGTCCTCTCGAGCGAAAGCACAGGTGAGGCCCATGCGTGCGGTCGTCATGGCAGGCGGCGAGGGCACCAGGCTGCGCCCGCTCACCAGCAACCAGCCCAAGCCGATGGTGACGCTCTGCGGCAAGCCCTGCATGGAGTACATCGTCGAGCTCATCAAGCGGCACGGCATCGACGAGACCGTGGTCACGCTGATGTTCCTGCCCAAGGTCATCCGCGACTACTTCGGCGACGGCTCGTCGCTGGGCGTGAGCATGAACTACTCCGTGGAGCAGGCGCCGGCCGGCACCGCCGGGAGCGTGAAGCTGGCCGAGGACCACCTGCGCGACGACACCTTCATCGTCATCTCGGGGGACGCGCTCACCGACTTCGACCTCAGCGAGATCGTCGCCTTCCACAAGCGCCGCGGCGCCATGGTCACCATCGCGCTCAAGCGCGTCGAGAACCCCCTCGACTTCGGCGTCGTCGTCGTCGACGAGGAAGGCCGCATCGAGCGCTTCCTCGAGAAGCCCACCTGGGGCCAGGTGTTCAGCGACACGGTCAACACCGGCATCTACGTGCTCGAGCCCGAGGTCTTCGACCACATCCCGGCCGACACCCAGTACGACTTCAGCCAGGACCTGTTTCCGAAGCTCTTCGAGATGGGCGCGCCCCTCTTCGGCTACGTCGCGGAGGGCTACTGGCAGGACATCGGCAGCCTGCCGCAGTACCTCGCCGCCAACCGCGACCTCCTCGACGGCAAGGTCGAGGCCGAGATCCCCGGCATCGAGCTTCACGACCGCATCTTCCTCGGCGACGGCATCAACCTCGACTCGCTCGAGAACATGAGCGGTCCGGCGTTCATCGGCAACTACGCCAAGATCGACGCCACGGCGTCCATCGGCAGGTACTCCGTCCTGGGCAGCAACGTCGTGGTCAAAGGGCACGCCGAGACGCGCAACAGCGTCATCGGCGCCAACACGTACATCGGCTCGTCGGCCAAGGTGTACGGCACCATCGTCGGCAAGAACTGCGACGTCAAGGCCGGCGCCACCTTCAGCGAGGGCGTCGCCATCGGCGACGAGTGCGTGATCGGCGAGCAGGCCTACATCGCCCCGGACGTCAAGGTCTACCCGTTCAAGACGGTCGAGGCCGGCGCGCAGGTCAACTCGAGCATCATCTGGGAGTCACGCGGCACGGCGCAGCTCTTCGGCAAGGACGGCGTCACCGGCCTGATCAACGTCGACATCACCGCCGAGCTCGCGCTCAAGCTGGCGATGGCCTACGGCACGGCGCTCAAGAAGGGCGCCAGCGTCACCACGAGCCGCGACGCCCATCCGGCCTCGCGGGTCATCAAGCGCGCCCTCATCTGCGGCCTCAACTCCACCGGCGTCATCGTGCGCGATCTGCGCGTCGCCAGCAGCGCCATCAACAGGTACGAGGCCAGGACGGGGAGCGCCGACGGCGGCATGCACGTGCGCATCTCGAGCTGGGACCCGGAGATGATCCAGATCCAGGTGTTCGAGCCCCCCGGCCTCAACCTCAGCGAGAAACGCCAGAAGGACATCGAGAAGTACTACGGGCGCGAGGACTTCCGCCGCGCCTTCTACAGCGAGTTCGGCGAGCTCCAGTTCCCCGACAGGGCGATGGAGACCTACGTGCGCGGCCTCAAAGGCTCGTGGGACGGGGAGCGCATCCGCAGCCGCGCCTACCGCCTCGTGATCGACTACTCGCACTCACCCGCTTCGCTCTCGCTGCCCAACATCCTCGGCGACCTCGACGCCGAGGTCCTCTCGGTGCGCGCCTTCAACGATCAGCGCCACGTGAGCCTCGACGCGGAGCAGCTCGGCGCCAACATCGCCGAGGTGCAGCGCCTGGTGCGTACCATGGAGGCGGACCTCGGCGTGGTCATCGGCCCGGGCGCCGAGCGCATCTACATCATCGACGACTCGGGCGCCGAGGTGCCTCTCGAGAAGGCGCTCCTCCTGTTCGTGAAGCTCGTGGCGCAGCAGGCGGGCAGGGGCGAGAAGATCGTGCTGCCGCTCACCATCACGCACCTCGCCGAGCAGCTCGCCGGCGAGTTCGGCGTCGAGATCGTGCGCACCAAAGTCTCGCTGCCGGAGCTCGCCAAGGCGTCACTCGAGGACGGCGTCGTGTTCGCCGGGGCGCTCGGCGGCGGCTACATCTTCCCGCAGTTCCTGCCCGCCTTCGACGCCGTCATGAGCCTGGGCAAGCTGCTGGAGCTGCTGGCGCCGCAGGCGCGGCCCCTCAGCGCGCAGGTCGCCGACATCCCCGCCAGCACCCTGGTACACAAGACCGTGGCCTGCCCCTGGTCGCTCAAGGGCACGGTGATGCGCACGGCGACGGAGGGTCTGCAGCAGCGCGCCGCCGCCGGCGCCGAGATCAGCCTTTTGGACGGGATCAGGATGCGGCACGACGGCAGCTGGGTCCAGCTCCTGCCGGACGCCGACGAGCCCGTCTTCCACGTCTACGCCGAGGGCGCGGACCACGCCGAGTCGGAGCGCCTGGCCGAGGACCTGCTCGCGGTGGTGCGCGACGTGATCGCGGAGAACGACTAGGCGCAGCGGGCGCCGGTGCAGGTGGCGGGCCGCCGTGCGCGAACCCGTGCCGTACAATGAGCGCCATGGACGATCGCATGACTCCTGAGGTGCAGGCCGCCGCACCGGGTCGCCTACGCCGGTTCGCAGGCTGGTACCGACGGCACGCTTGGACGCTGACGCTCGGCCTCGTGTTCCTCGTCGTGCTGAGCGGGTTCGCGGCCGTCCAGGTGGCGATGCACGGCCGCGTCGGCGACGGGGTCACGGTGGCCGGCGTGAGCCTGCAGGGGCAGAGCGCCGCGCAAGCGCGGGCGACCTTGGCGCGCGAGCTGGCGCCGCGCGTCGACGCGGTGCGCCTGCAGCGCGCGGGCAGCGCGCCGGTCTCGTTCACCCTCGGCACGCTGGGCATGAAGCTCGATACCGCGGCGACCGTGCGTGCCGCCCTCGCCGCCGGCCGTCACCGGCTGCCGCTCGGCGTCAGCGTGTGGCTGCCCGGGAGCGGCGCCGTGCTGGCGCCCGCGCTCGACGTCTCGGCCGGCGCCTACGACGCCGCCCTCGAGGCGGTGCGCAAGCAGGTGGACGTGCCCGCCCGGGACGCGCGCCTCACCGTGCGCGGCGGCGTCGTCGACGTCGTGCCCTCGGCGGCGGGCAGCACGGTGGACGCGCTCGCGCTCGAGCGCGCCATCCGCGCCAGCGTCGCCGCCGGCCGGAGCTACTCGGGGCCGCTGCCGCTCAAGGCCGTGCCGCCGCAGGTGAGCACGGCCGTCGCGCAGTCGCGGGCCGCGGCGGCGGCCTCCTACCTTTCTCGCCCGGTGACGCTGCGCTACCGAGGCACGTCCGTGGTCCTCGGCCCGGCGCAGATGGCGGCGATGCTGAGCGTCAACACCGGCGCCGACGCCTCGGAGTACCCGCTCACGTTCCGCAACGACCGGGCGAGGGCCGCGCTCCACCGGCTGTTGGCCGCGGCCGAGGTGAAGCCGGTCGACGCCCGGCTCGTCGTGCACTCGGACGGCAGCGTCACGATCACGCCGAGCCGCGAGGGGCAGGTCCTCGACATGGCCGTCCTGCTCGGCGACCTCGACGCCGCCGTCACGGGCGGCGGCCTGCGCAGCGTCTTCGTGGCCGTCCAGCCCGCCGTGCCTGCGCTCACGGCCGGCGCCCTCGCGGCGGACGGCTTTGCCTCACAGGGCTCGCAGTTCGTGACCTATTTCGACCCGCGCAACACGACGCGCGTCAAGAACATCGCGCTCGCCGCCGGCATCGTCGATGGCACCGTGGTGCGCCCCGGCGCGACGTTCTCGCTCAACGCGGCGCTCGGGCCGCGCACCACCAACCGGGGCTTCGACTACGCGCCGGTGATCGCCGCCGACAACGTGCTGCGGCAGGGGGTGGGGGGCGGCATCTGCCAGTACGCGACGACGCTGTTCAACGCCGTCTTCTTCGCGGGGCTGCCCGTGGTCGAGCGGCACGCGCATTCGCTGTACATCTCGCACTACCCGATCGGGCGCGACGCGACGGTCTCCTGGGGCAGCGCCGACTTCAGGTTCCGCAACGACACCGCAAGGCCGCTGACCATCCGCAGCTGGGTGCAGGGCGACCACGTCACCGTGGCGATCATCGGCAGGACAGGCCGCAAGGTGACCTACGTCACGGGCGCCTTCTACGACGTGCGCAAACCCGCCTACGGCAAGGCCCACCCGCGCGTGATCTACGACAGCGACCTGGGGCGGGGCCTCGTACGCTGGCAGCAGGGCATCGACGGACGCAGCATCAGGGTGGAGCGGACGGTGCGCAGCGCCGCCGGCGCGCTGCTGTTCCGCGACGCGTTCGTGTCGCACTACGCGCCCATGGACTGGGTGAAGCGCGTCGGGACGTGAATGCCCGCCCCGGGCGGCCGGTGCGGCTGACGCCGCGGCCGCCCTCAGCCGGTCTTGGCGATGACCTGCTTGCAGACGACTTTGAGCGTCTCGAACACGCCCTCGCCGCTGACCGCGCTCGACTCGACGACGGGCGACTGGGTGTGGTTGAGCAGCTCGTTGAGGTCCTCCACCGAGAAGATGTCGGTGAGGTCCCGTTTGTTCATCTGCACGACGAACCCCAGCTTGGTGAGGTCGTCGCCCTGGCCCAGGAGGTTGTCCCAGAGGTTGAGGTAGCTCTCGACGTTCTCGTCCAGGCGTGTGATCTGCGAGTCGGCCACGAAGACGACGCCGTCGACGCCCTGCAGCACGAGCTTGCGGCTGGCGTTGTAGTAGCTCTGGCCGGGCACGGTGTAGAGATGGAAGCGCGTCTGCATGCCCTTGACGGTGCCGAGCGTGAGCGGGAGGAAGTCGAAGTAGAGGGTGCGTTCCTCCTCGGTGGCGATGCTCACCAGCTTGCCGCGCGCGTCGGGGTTGATCTTGCGGTGCACGTACTGCAGGTTCGTGGTCTTCCCACAGAGCCCGCAGCCGTAGTAGACGATCTTGTAGTTGATCTCGCGGGCGGCGAAATTGATCAGCGGCATCGGCAGGCTCTCAGACGTCTTTGAACAGGTCGTCGATGGCGTCGCCGGCGGTGGCCTCGAAATCGGCGTCCATCGTCGGCGTGGTGCCGTCGTCAGGACCTTCGAAGATCTGGCGCAGCACTTCGATGGCGCGCTGCGTGTAGAGGCGCACCTTGCCGACCTGCGTGTCGCGCCCGAAGGTGACGATGAGCAGCACCTGCTCGTTGACCTGGGAGACGTGCAGATTGAGGGCCTTGCCTTCGTGGAAGAGGAGCGTGAACTCGCTCTCGTCGAGGATCTTGGCGAGCTGCTGCGTGGCCGCGAACGAGCTCGCCGCGAGCGAGGCGAGAGACAGCGTCTCTGGGTGGTAGGCGTCGGCGGCCGTGGTGATCGGCTGCCCGGACGTGCTGATCAGCGCCAGGAAGCTGGACCCGGAGACGTCCTTGAGCTTCTGCAGGAGCTCGTCGCAGCGGTCGAGCTGCCGATCGTTGATGACGAGTCCTTTGCGTCGCGCCACGTACGCCCTCCAATACACGTGCGTTGCCAGCGAAGTATACCAGCCCGCCCTGCGTCCCCTGTATCGACTTTTGGGCGCGAAAGCATGAGACCTGCGGCCGCCCTGGTCGCGAGGCCGGCGCCGGCGGCAGGAAGCCGGCGCCGCGCTGCGAAGCTTGGTAGCACATGACGCCTCTGACACGCAACGCACGCCCGCGGCCGCCATGGGCCTGAAGGGCAGCCTCTCCGAGCTCCCGCTGCCGGACCTCGTGCAGATGACGGCGCTCGGCGGCAAGACGGGACTCCTCACGGTCTGCGACGCCGGCGGCGCGCTCGCCGGCGCGCTCGTCTTCCGCGCCGGCCTCCTCGTGGGCGCGTCCTGTGGGCACCTCAGCGGCGCGTCCGCCTTCCTGGCCGTCCTCGCGGTCTCGACGGGCACGTTCGACTTCGATCCGCAGGGAGAGGTGGGGGAGGCGGCCGACGACGAGGCCCTCCCGCTCGAGTCCCTGCTGATCGAGGGCATGCGCCGCCTCGACGAGCTGCAGCAGCTTCGCCGGGAGCTGCCCTCCGGGGCGAACGTGACCCTCATCGGCGGTCACCCTGAGGGTGAGGCCGAGGCCGCGCTCGTCGCCCGCCTCGGCCTTGGCCCTCAGAACCTCGGCGAAGTCGTCGCGGCCGTCAGCGGCGGCGGCTCGCTGGACGAGCGCGTCGCCCTCGAGGCCATGGAGAGGCTCGTGGCACGCGGCATCGTGCGTGTGGAGGCGCCTGCGGCGGGCCCAGAGGTCGCCGAGGAGCGGCCTCAACCTGAGCTTGAACCTTGACGCCCGCTGCGATACGCTTCTGAGCCCAGCCCTCGACCTACCAAGAGGAGATGCGCCATGGACGATATCGTGGACCTGGTCTCACGGTCTGACGACGAGCTCCGCGCGCTGGTCGCCGAGCTCGAGGCGGAAGAGCGCGAGATCTCGCGCCAGCGGCGCATCCTTCAAGGCAAGCTTGACATCCTGCGCGCCGAGCTCGTGATGCGCCTGCAGCGCAAGCACGCGGAGGGCGAGTCGGTGATCTCGGCCGACGATGTGCGCGGGCTGTCGCGCATCCTGGCCGGCCAGATGCCGGAGACGGGGGAGACGGCCGGCGAGGGCTCGCCGGCCCCCGAGGGCTCCACGGAGGACTGAGGTGTTCTGCCCCGAGTGCGGCCTGCGGAACTCCGAGGGCGCCAGCTTCTGCGTGCGCTGTGGCGCCAGCCTCATCGGCGGCCAGCCCGACTCCGCGACGACGATGAGCTACCAGCCCGGCGACGAGGACGCCGAAGCCAACGCCTTCACCGCGACCGCCGGGGACGAGGCGTGCCTCGTCTTCCGCAGCGGCGGCGGCCGCGCCGGCGAGACCTTCCCGCTGCGCGGCGAGCAGGTGACCATCGGGCGCCACCCGGACGCCACCATCTTCCTCGACGACGTCACCGTCTCACGCAATCACGCGATCGTGAAGCGCGAGGGCGGGGAGTGGGTCATCGTCGACGAGGGCAGCCTCAACGGCACGTACGTGAATCGCCGCCGCGGCGAGCGCACCGTGCTGAGCGACGGCGACGAGATCCAGATCGGCAAGTACAAGCTCACCTACCTCGCGCCATGACGCGACACCGCCGAACTCCTGTTCGACGTGGGCGACGAGAAACTGCTCACCATCGGCGCCGTCGTGGAGCGCCTGCACGGCGAGTTCCCGGACATCAGCGTCAGCAAGCTCCGCTATCTCGAGGAACAGGGCCTGGTGACGCCGCGCCGCACCAAGTCAGGGTACCGCCTCTACTCGCAGGACGACTTCAGCCGGCTGGTGCGCGTGCTCGCCATGCAGCGCGACGAGTACCTGCCGCTCAAGGTCATCCGCCGGGAGCTCGAGCGCAGCCCGGCGAGCCCGCCGGCGGCGCGCCAGAGCCTGCGCAAGACGGCGCTCCTCAGCGTGGGCGAGGAGCGCGAGTACACCGCCGAGGAGATCGTGCAGATGACCGGCGCCGACCAGGCGCTGCTCGGCGAGCTCGAGGAGTACGAGCTGGTGCGCGCGCGCCAGGTGAGCGGCGTGCGGCGCTACACGGAGACCGACGCCGGCATCGTCGGCGCCGCGGCTCAGCTGGCGCCGCTCGGCCTGCGCCCCAAGAACCTGCGCGTCCTCAAGAGCGCCATCGACCGTGAGGTCGGGCTCATCGAGCAGGTGCTCTTGCCGGCGCTCAAGTCGAACCGGCCGGAGCGCCGGCGTGAGGGCCTCGAGCAGCTCGACGACATCGTCCAGGCGACCACGCAGCTGCGCCAGCTGCTGCTCGCGCGCGGCGTGCGGCGCCTCAGCGGCGGCCGCGACGGCCGCTGACCAAGGAGAGACTCCATGACCGACGGCCGCATCGACCTCGGCAAGCACGTACGCGACATCCCGGATTTCCCCAAGGAGGGCATCCTCTTCCGCGACATCATGCCGCTGCTGCAGGACCCCGTAGCCTTGCGTGAGGCCGTCGACCGCATCATCGAGTACGGCACCGGCAAGCACGTCGACGTCGTGCTCGGGGCGGAGGCGCGTGGCTTCATCCTCGGCGCCGCGGTCGCCTACGGCCTCGGCGCCGGCTTCGTCTGCGCGCGCAAGCCGGGCAAGCTGCCGTACCGCACGATCGCGGCGGAATACGACCTCGAGTACGGCACCGATCGCCTCGAGATCCACGCGGACGCCATCAAGCCGGGGCAGAACGTGCTCGTCCACGACGATCTCCTGGCCACCGGCGGCACCGCCAAGGCGAAGATCGACCTCGTCGAGCAGCTCGGAGGCACGGTCGTCGGCTGTGCCTTCCTGATCGAGCTCGCCGACCTCAACGGCCGCGAGAAGATCAAGGGCTACGACGTCTTCAGCCTGATCACGTACTGATCGCGGCGCCGCGCGGCGCCGGCGAGCAGCCGTCCGTCCGATCCAGAGGCGAACACCTGTTCGTCTCGCGGCCGCGCAGCGCCTACCCGCCGGGTCGTCGACGGCGAGTGCGTGCTCAGTCACCCTGGGACCGCCGTCCCAGCATCCGCCGCTGCCCTGGACGATCTCCCGCAAGATTGTCGGATCCGAGGCGCACGTAACCGCCGGCCGACGCTGGGGGATCAACGCGGGGGCGAGATGGATGCGCGCCGCCTGAGACGACGCGGAAGTCCGGCGACGTGGCGCGCGCAGCTCCGGTGGCTCGCGGCCGTAAGGACCCGGAGCAACGCACGCGCTCCGCGCGAAGAAGCCCGCACGCCCGCAGGGACGAGTCGATACAGCCGCCACTGCATCCGGTGGCAGAGTCGGGAGGGGAGACGGCCAAGCCGCGCGGCCTGAGGCGGGCATCGGCGCCTCTCACTGGCCAGCTTTACATAACGGAGATTATCGTGCGCTGCAATCGAGGCGCACCGCGGCCACTGAGGTGCTCGAGGCGGCGCTCTCAGGCTGCGGTCCGGGCTGTGAGAGGAGCCGTCGAGCCTCCCCGCGAGTCCCCGCGCCGTCGACTGACGCGCCAGGCCGTCACCAGCGCCGGCCGAGATACTGCGGCGACGAGGGCAGCTCGCGCACGCAGGCGGCGAGGAATTCCGTGATCGGCGGGCGCACGTCGAGGCGCTGCAACGTGCTCTCGTCGAGATAGGCGGCGCTGATGACCTTCTCCTCGCCGGGCTCCGGCGTCGAGTCGTGCGGCGCCGATACTTCGAACACCAGGTGCACGACGTGCTTCGCGTAGTCCGGGTCCGGTGAGATCGACTCGACGATCGCCAGGAGCTTCGAGACGCCGACGCGCAGGCCGAGTTCCTCGAGGAACTCGCGGCGCAGCGCGTCGGTGAGCGTCTCGCCGAACTGGACGCCGCCTCCCGGCAGGAGCCAGTACCTCTCCTCCCCGCGGGCCTGCTCTACCATCAAAATACGACCCTCGTCGACGAGCATGCCTGCTACACGTATCGTAGGCTTGTCGGCGGCGGGCGCGACGTCGGGCGCCGGGTCGCGCCCCACCGATGTCGTCATGCTGGTGTCGCCTTCGTACCCCGTAGTCATGCCCTCTCCCCCTTGCCGCTCGAGCCGAAGCCCTGCTCGCCGCGGTGCGTATCGTCCAGCGCCTGCGTGGTCATCAAGGATACATCGGTCAACGCCAGGAAGAGCAACTGCGCGAGGCGATCTCCCACGGCGACCTCGAAGGGCGTCTGGTGGTCGGTGTTGAGCAGGATGATACGGACCTCGCCACGATACCCGGGATCGATGAGGCCGGGAGCGTTGACGATCGAGACGCCATGGCGCGCGGCGAGCCCGGAGCGCGGGAGCGTGAGGGCCGCGAGGCCCGGGGGCAAGCCCAGTGCGATGCCCGTGCCCACGACGGCGCGCGCGAGCGGCGCGAGTCGCGCCGCCTCCGCCGCGTACAGGTCGAACGCGGCGTCGTGCTCGTAGGCGCGCTCGGGTGACCGCGCCTGCGGCGTGAGCAGCTTGACCGGCACGATGATCCCTCGCGCGGCCGCAGTCGTCGCAGCTCAGGAACTCAGCGCTCACCGGCGCTCCCTTCGACGTCGGCGTCTTCCGAGTCGATGTCCGTGACGAAGCGGGCGTAGCGGCCCGCTTCGGCGACCGGCAGGCGCGCCTCGAAGATCACGCCGTCCTCCCTGTGCTCTTCGCGGACGTCGCTGGCGATGCCGCGCAGGCGATGCATGGCGGCGGTCTCCGTATAGGGGAACAGCAGGCGGACCGGCCGCAGAGCGCGGTCGAAGAAGTCGGCGAGGCGCGTCTGGAGGGCGCCGAGACCTTCGCCTCGGGCCGCGGAGACGAACTCCGCCTCCGGGTACAAGGCATGCAGGCGCATCAGCCTGCCCGCGTCGACACGGTCGATCTTGTTGAACACGACCACGCGCGGCGCCCGGGAGCCGATCATGTCGAGCACCTCGGCTACGGTCTCCTCGCGCACGGCGATCTCGGAGGGCTCGAGGCTGGCGTCGGCGACCACGAGTACCACGTCGGCAAGCGTGGTCTCCTCGAGCGTCGAGGCGAAGGCGTCGACGAGCGTGTGCGGCAGCTTGCGGATGAACCCGACCGTATCGGTGACGACGTAGTCGCGATCGCGGAAGCGGTACGAGCGCGACGTGGGGTCGAGCGTCTCGAACAGACGGTCGTTGACCGACACGTGGGCGTCGGTGAGCGCGTTCAGCAAGGTCGACTTGCCGGCGTTGGTGTAGCCGGCGAGCGCGATCAGGGGCACGGCCGAGCGGACGCGGCGGGCACGCTGCGTGCGCCGCGTCCGCGCCATCTGGTCGATGCGCCGGCGCAGAGTCTGGATGCGCTTGCGCACCACACGCCGGTCGACCTCCATCTTGGTCTCGCCGGGGCCGCGCATGTCCACGCCGGCGCCGAGACGCGACAACACGAGACCCTTGCCGCGCATGCGCGTGAGCTCGTATTCGAGCTGTGCCAGGTGCACCTGCAACGTGCCCTCGAGGGTGTGCGCGTGCTTGCTGAACACGCTGAGGATGAGCTCGGTGCGGTCGAGGACGTCTACGTCGACCGCATCGAGCACCGCCCCCACCTGCGCCGGGCTGAGATCGTCCTCGCAGACGGCTACGGTCGCCCCGCTGTCGACGACCGCCGCCTTGAGGTCCGTCATCTTGCCCTTGCCCAGGTAGGTATGGCGATCGGGCAGGTCACGGTGCTGGATCACGTCGGCGGCCCAGTCCATCTCGGCCGAGCGCAGCAGCTCCTTGATCTCGTTGAGCGGCTCGTCCTCGCCGGGTCCGCCGTGACCGCCGCGCATCACGGCGAAGACCACGGCGCGCGGGCGCGGCGTCGTCGCGCCGTTCTCCGCGCCCTGTGCCTCGACGGGCGTCACGGTGAGGCCTCTACAGGCGTACGCGCTCCTCGATGCGCCGCACGGCCTCCCGCAGGCGGTCGTCGGGCACCGTGAGCGAGAGGCGCACGTAGCCCTCGCCGCAGGCGCCGTAGGCGGCGCCCGGCGTCACCACGACGTCCGCCTGTTCGAGCACCTGCTCGGTGAAGCCGGCGGACGTGTATCCCTGCGGCACCGGCACCCATAGATAGATGGTGCCCTTGGGAGGCGTGACCTGCACGCCGACCGCGCGCAGCGCCTCCACGAGGAGGTCGCGGCGGCGGCGGTACACGCGGCACATCTCGGCGACGCACTCCTGCGAGCCGCTGAGGGCCGCGACGCTGGCGCGCTGCACGGCCGCGAACATGCCGGAGTCCATGTTGGTCTTGAGGCGCCAGAAGGCGTCCACGACGTCGCGGTTGCCGACGACGGCGCCGGAGCGCCAGCCGGTCATGTTGTAGCTCTTGGAGAGGCTGAACATCTCGACGCCGACGTCCTTGGCGCCGGGCGTCCCGAGGAAGCTCGGCGCCACGTAGCCGTCGTAGGTGATGTCGGCGTAGGCGTTGTCGTGCACCACCACCAGGTCGTACTCGCGCGCGAAGGCGACGAGGCGAGCGAAGAAATCGTCCTCGATGACGGCGCCCGTCGGGTTGTTCGGGTAGCTGACGAAGACCATCTTGGCCTTGGCGAGCACGCTCGGCTCGATGGCTTCGAGGTCGGGCTGGAAGCCGAGCTCGGGCAGGAGCGGCAGGGCGACGGCGGTGCCGTCGGCGAGCAGGGGCCCCGTGGTGTACACGGGATAGCCCGGGTCGGCGGCGAGGGCGACGTCGCACTGGTCGAGGAGGGCGAGGCAGATGTGCGCGACGCCCTCCTTCGCCCCGAGGAGCGGGATGATCTCGGAGGCCGGGTCGAGCTCCACGCCGAAGCGCGTGGAGTAGAACCCGGCCACAGCCTCGCGGAACGCGGGCTCGCCCTGGTTGCTCGGATACTGGTGCGTCGCCGGGTCGGCGGCCGCCTCGGCCAGCGCCGCCACGATGTGCGCTGGCGTGGGCAGGTCGGGATCGCCGATCCCGAGGCTGATGACGTCCCTGCCGGACGCCCGCCGTTCGGCGATCTTGCGCTCGATGCCGGCGAACAGGTACGGCGGCAGGCTCTGCACGCGCTGTGAGAATCTCATCGCTCTCCTGGGATGCTGGACGTGGGCGAGGGGGCGCTACTCGAGGTGATCGAGGAACTCCTGCGAGAGGTCGCCGTGGTAGATCTCCTCCGCCGGACCGGTCATGAACACACGCCAGTCCGGCCCCACGTCCACGACGAGCTTGCCGCCGGGCAGCTCGACGGACACCGGCGAGGTGCACTGGCCGGTGCGCACGAGCGCGACGGCGGTGGCCACCGCCCCCGTGCCGCAGGCCCTCGTCTCCCCCACGCCGCGCTCCCACACGCGCAACTTGGCGTCGTGCTCGCCGAGGACCTTGACGAACTCGACGTTGGCCTTGCGCGGGAAGTAGTGGTGTTCCTCGATCATGGGCCCGACCTCATGCAGGGGCACGAGTTCGAGCGGCCACGGCGACTGGATGACGGCGTGCGGGTTGCCCACGTCGACGAACGTGAACGTGAAGCTGCGGCCGGCGGCGTGCAGCGATTCCTCGACGCACTCCCCCTCGAAGCCGCTGAGCTTCTCGCCGCCGAACCGGGCGATGCCCATGTCCACGGTGACCATGTAGCCGTCGCCCAGCTTGGGCACGATCTCGCCGGCCGGCGTCTCGAGCACCATGGAGTCGCCGCGCACCGATCCCTCCATGCGCAGCTTGCGCGCGACCATGCGCACCCCGTTGCCGCACATCTCCGCCTCGCTGCCGTCCGGGTTGAAGATGCGCACCTCGAAGCGGTCCTCGCCGGTGCGCGCGCCGATGACCATGATCCCGTCCGAGCCGATGCCGAGGTTGCGGTCGCAGAGCAGCTTGACCCGCTCCGGGGTGAGCGCGAACGGGAGCTCCTCAGCGTGGAGCACGATGTAGTGGTTGCCGAGGCCCTGCCACTTGGAGAAGCGGACCTTGCCGAGACCCTGCCACGTGGACTGCACCCGTCACGACCTCCTGTGAGACGACACGTCGGCCGCTGCGCGCGACTGAAGTGCACATCGTACCATGGGCCTCAGGACGCTCCGCGCAGGATGTCGGCGGCGACCTGCGCCGCCGGCCGCCCCGACGCCGCCACCAGCGCGGAGGCGGGCAGCTTGCGCATCCAGGTCAGCTGGCGGCGGGCCAGAGCGTGCGTGCGCGTCTTCATCCTCGCGGCCGCCTCGGCGGACGTGAGCTCGCCGTCGAGGCAAGCGCAGAGCTCGCGCACGCCGATCGCCTGCATCACCGTGCGCGAGAGCGTGCCCGCGGCGCGACAGGCCGCCACCTCCTCGAGCGCGCCGGCGGCGAGCATGCGATCGACGCGGCGGTCGATCGCCGCCCGCAGCGCCTCGCGATCGGCGTCGGGCAGCAAGGCGACGAGGCGGTGTGGGTAGCGTTCTGCCGGCCGCCACAGCTGGTCGGCCTCCGCGGCCTGGAGCGGCCGGCCCGCGGCCTGCACCGCCTCGAGGGCGCGGAGCACGCGCCGCGGGTTGCGCACGTCGAGACGGGCGCAGGTCGCAGGGTCCAGCGCCCGCAGCTCTGCTATGACTCCGTCCGCGTCGCGCGCCCAGCGCGCCTCGAGCGCTTCTCGCGCGCCAGGGGAAGGCGCCGGAGCGAAGCGCAGGTCGCCGAGCGCGGCGCGCAAGTAGAGTCCCGAGCCGCCCTCTACGACGACCCGGCGGCCCGCCGCGAGCAACCCGTCGATGACCTCGTGTGCGCGGCGCGCGTACTCCGCGACCGTGAACTCGCGGCGCGGATCGACGAAGCCGACAAGGTGATGCGGCGCGCGTCGCCGCTGCGCCTCGTCGGGCTGATTGGTGACGATGGGCAGGCCGCGGTACACCTGCATGGAGTCGGCGACGACGATCTCGGCCCCGAGCGTCTCGGCAAGCGCCAGGGCGACCTCGGTCTTGCCGAGCGCCGTCGCCCCGAACAGGGCGAACAGCGGTTCAGCCATCCGGCTCTGGGTGCTCCGTCTCCGCAGCAGCGCCGCGCGGGGCCTCGCCTTCGCGGTACCGGCACACCGTGAAGCGGGCGACCTCGAAGGCTTCGTCCGGGCTGATCCCCGCCTTCTGGAGCGCGACCCCCACTTGCTGCCCCACGGTGTCGATCCCCTCGAGGTCCGGCAGCAGGACGCCGCGGCGCAGGCCGCAGGTCACGATGACACCGTACTCGCAGGGGTCGAGGTCCTCGAGCGAGCAAGCCTCGCTGGCGCTGAGGACGTCCACCGAACAGGACAAGTCCTCGAGCTCGTCCTCGCGCACGCGGTGAAAGCGCGGGTCGCGCATGGCCGCCGAGCAGGCGTTGCGCGCGATCTCGGCGGCGAGGTCGCGCTCCGCCGGCTCGAGGGTGCCGATGCAGCCGCGGAGCGCACCCCGCTTCTTGAGCGAGACGAAGCATGAAGCTGCCTGCGCGAAGAACTCGCCGGCTGGGGGCTCGGGAAGCGGGCGGCCGCAGACGAGGTTCTCGACGCAGGCGCGGGCGTAGTCGGCCGGCCCGGGCGCGCCGTGACGTGCCTCAGCCATCGGCCTCGCCGGCCTCATCGCGAGCGCGGCGCGCGGCACCGAAACGCGCCACCATGTAGCCCACCCCGAACGGGCCCTCGTAGCTCATGACCCGCGGATCGACGAGCGCGTCGTCGCCGAGGAAGCCGCCCAGGGTGATGAAACTGCGCAGACCGCACTCCGCCGCGCCCTCGAGAAGGATGGAGTCCATGCGCGTCAGGCCGAGGAAGTCGCCGGTCCCGAGCAGCTGCACGACCTCATCGTCGAACAGCTTGCCGCGAGGATCGTAGGGCGCCGGAGCCTCGTGCGTGAGGGCGTGCGAGAGGTCGCCGGAGGCGACGAACAGGGTGTCGCGGCCCAGCTCCTCGGCGCAGCGGCGCACGAGCTGTCCGAGGGTGCGATGTTCGGCGTACTCGTTGACGATCGACAGGGAGACGATGGGGACGCTGGGCAGGAAGCTGAGGGGCACGAGCACGCCCCAGTCGAGGATCTCACTGTCGTCCGGCACGAGGCGGAGCTTGTGATAGTCGCCGGCCAGCGCCAGCAGGAGCTCGGCGAACGGCACGTCGGCGTCGTAGGCGAACGACGCCTCGGGGTGACGGAAGCGCCCGAAGTCGCCGCGCAGGCGGCGCGCCGTGCGGACCACGTGCGAGGTGCCGTATCCCTCGCTGTGCGGCGAGATGACGACGATGGTCTCGGGCTCCCCGACGGAGGCGGCGAGCTCCTGCATGCCCTGGACGGTCTTCGCCACCTTGGCGCGCGAGGCCCCTCCCACCTCGGGGATGAGGAGCGGAGGATGGGGGCAGATGCACCCTTGCATGGCCGGCACCTCCTGAGTCCGTCTGGTCAGACCCGCCCGCGAAGGGTGGTCGAGGTCGCGCCCACGACCTCCACGTGAACTATAGCACCGGGCTCGGCGGCCCCCGCCACGTTGACCGTCACGTTCTGCCGCGTGCGCCCGCGCCACCCCGACGCGTCGCGGCTGGGCCCTTCGACGAGAACCTCCGCGCGGCGGCCGATCCAGGCACGGCGGCGTGCCAGCGCCGTCTCCTGGGTGAGGCCGATGAGACGCTCGACCCGAGCCCGCTTGACCTCGTCGGGGACCTGGTTTGGGAGGTCCGCGGCGGCGGTGCCGCGGCGCGGCGAGAACACGAACGTGAACGCCGCGTCGAAGGCCGCCGTGCGCACGAGGTCCATGGTGCGCTCGAAGTCGGCGTCGCTCTCCCCCGGGAACCCGGCGATGAGGTCCGTGGTGATGCTCACGTCGGGCACGGCCGCGCGCAGCGAGCGCACGCGCTCGACGAACCCGTTCGCGGTGTAGCCGCGACCCATCGCCGCGAGGATGGCGTCCGACCCCGACTGCGCCGGCAGATGCACGTGCTCGCAGACGGTGCGCAGCTCGGCGACGGCGGCGATCAGGGCGTCAGTGAGATCCCCGGGGTGCGACGTCATGAAGCGCACGCGCTCCAGCCCCGGAAGCGCGTCGAGGGCGCGCAGCAGCGCCGGGAAGTCCGGCGCCCCGGCGCGCCCCGCGGCGCTCAGGTCCCGCCCATAGGCGTTGACGTTCTGGCCGAGCAGGGTGACCTCGCGCACCCCGTCCGCGACCAGGTCGCGCACCTCGGCGACGATCGACGACGCGCCGCGGCTGCGCTCGGGCCCGCGCACGCGCGGCACGATGCAGTACGTACAGAAGTTCGTGCAGCCGGACATGATCTGCACCCACGCCTGGAAGGGCCGTTCCCGGCGACCGGGCAGCTCCCCGCTCATGGCCGGCCCGTCGTCGAGGAACGCCGGGGGAGCCTCCGCGGCGACCGGCTTCACGGCAGCCTCGAGCAGCTCGGCCAGGCGGTGGAGGTTCTGGGGCCCGAGGGCGCCGTCGACGAACGGGAAGCGGCGGAAGAAGTCGCGCTGCTCGGCCTGCGGCAGGCAGCCCGTGACCAGCACGATGCGCTCCGGGTCGAGGCGCTTGAGGCGGGCCGCCGTGCCCAGATGGCCCGCCAGCCGTTCATCGGCGCTGTGGCGCACGGTGCAGGTGTTGTACACGAGCACGTCGGCCTCGTCGGGCACCTTCACCGGCCGCAGCCCACGACCTTCGAGCAGCGCCCTGATGCGCTCGGCGTCGTGCTCGTTCATCTGGCAGCCGAACGAGCGCAGGTAGTAGGTGTGCATCTGATGCGCGCGCCGCGCGCCGTCGCCTACTTGGCGATGTCGACGGCGCGGCTCTCGCGGATCACGGTGACGCGGATCTGGCCGGGGTAGTCGAGCTGGCTCTCGATGTCCCTGGCGATCTCGTGCGCCAGCAGCGCGGTGGCGTCGTCGTCGATCTCGCCCGGCTTGACCATCACGCGCACCTCGCGGCCCGCCTGCATGGCGAAGCACTTCTCCACGCCCTTCTTGCTCTCGGCGATCTGCTCGAGCGACTCGAGACGCTTGACGTAGTTCTCGAGCGACTCGCGCCGGGCGCCCGGGCGCGCCGCCGAGATGGCGTCGGCGGCCTGCACCAGCACGGCCTCGACCGTCTGCGGCTCGATGTCCTGGTGGTGGGCCTGGATGGCGTGGCAGACGCTCTGCGACTCGCGGTACTTCTTGCAGAGCTGCTGCGAGATGTCGGCGTGTGAGCCGTCGACCTCGTGGTCGACCGCCTTGCCGATGTCGTGCAGGAGGCCGGCGCGCTTGGCGATCTTGACGTTGGCGCCCAGCTCGGCGGCCATGACGCCGGCGAGGTGCGCGACCTCGACCGAGTGGTTCAGCACGTTCTGGCCGTAGCTCGTGCGGTACTTGAGGCGCCCGAGGACCCTGACGAGCTCGGGCGCCACGCCGTGCACGTTGGTGTCGAAGCAGGCCTGCTCGCCGGCCTCTTCCATCGCCGCTTCCACCTCGGCCTTGGCCTGAAGGTACATCTCCTCGATGCGTGCCGGGTGGATGCGGCCGTCGGCGATCAGCTTGGTGAGCGTGAGGCGGGCGGTCTCGCGGCGCACGCCGTCGAATCCGGAGAGCACCACCGCCTCCGGCGTGTCGTCGATGATGAAGTCGATGCCGGTGGTGTTCTCGAGGGTGCGGATGTTGCGTCCCTCGCGGCCGATGATGCGACCCTTCATGTCGTCCGAGGGCAGGTTGACCACGGAGACGGTGGTCTCGGCGACGTGATTGGCGGCCGTGCGCTGGATGCTGAGCGAGAGGATGTTCCTGGCGCGCCGGTCGGCCTCGCGGCGCGCCTCTTCATCCACCTGGCGCACGAGCTTGGCCATCTCGTGCCGGGCCTCGTCCTCCGTCTGCTTGAGCAGCATGTCCTTGGCCTGGGCGGCGCTCATGCCTGAGATGCGCTCGAGCTGGATGGTGATCTCCTCGTGGGCGAGGCGCACCTCGTCGGCCTGCTTCTGCGTGGTGGCGTCGCGGTCGCGCAGCGACTGCTCGCGGCGCTCCTGCTCGGCGGCGCGTGCGTCGAGCTGCTCGTCGCGCTGCAGCTGCCGGGCCTCCGCCTTGCTCAGCTCCTCGCGCCGCTCGCGAAGCTCGGCCTCGACCTCGTCTCGGACCCTGTGGACCTCTTCCTTGGCCTCGAGGCGCGCCTCTTTGAGCGTAGCGTCGGCCTCGCGTTTGGCGTCGTGGAGCAGCTTCTCGGCCTCGCGCTCGGCGCTCGCCATCTTGGTGGAGGCGAGGTTGCGGCGGATCACATAGCCGAGGCCGATGCCGACCACGAACCCCACGATGATCAGGACTACCAACACAGCGGTCATCATTCATTCCCTTCACAGGTCGCGCGGCACACAAAAAGCCGGGCAACGCGCCCGGCCGGTGCCACGCTCGCACATGCATGTGATACAGGGTCTGCAGCTAGGTCGGCGTCCAGGGGTCAGGACGGGTGTGCGGTGGCGCCACCTCCCAGAGCTGTCATGGTCGACCCCTGTCCGATCTCAGCCAATCGGCGCCGAAGCGCCGCGTGTATCGCTATGCAAGAGCGAGAGTGAAATACACAAAGCACGCGCAGACGTCGCGCACGACGATGTTAGGCGATTGGCTCCGCCAAAGTCAATTCGGCGGCCGGCGCGCCGCGCGCACCGGCGCCGGCCGCGTCACTCCTGCCCGCCACCGCTCTCCTGTGCCTCGCCGCTCCACAGGCGGACGGCGGCGTAGGCCACGCCGCCGGCGAAGCCGCGGCGCAGGAGCGCCTGGTAGGCGCGCCGCCGCGCCGCCTCGAGCGGCGCCCGCGGCGCGCCCTTGCCGCGCAGCAGCGCCAACGCGCGTTCGAGCTCTTCGTCGCCCGACGCCTCCGTGGCCGCGCCGAGGGCGGCGTCGGCGGAGGCGGCGTCGACGCCCAGCTCGGCCAGCCCGCGGCGGATGCGCTGCTCGCCCCAGCCGCTCAGGGCACGCTTGTCGGCCACGTAGCTGCGCGCGAACTGCGCGTCGTCGAGGAGGCCTTCGGCGACGAGCCGCGCCACGGCCTCGTCGACCACGCTCTCCTCGTGCTCCTTCTGCAGCAGGCGGCGCCGGAGCTCGGCACGGCTCCGGGCCCGGTGGCCGAGGAGCCGGTAGGCGTCGCCGAGGACCCGCTCGGCGGAGGACTGCCGGCGGATGGCGGCCACGTCCTCGGCGGCGAGCTCGCGCCCCTTGAAGAGGCGCCAGCGCGCCACGAACGCCTCGCCGATGACGCAGACATACTCGCCGTCGACGTGCAGCGCCACCGCTCCCCGGCGCGTGGCGCGCAGGGCGGTGACGACGGGCACGGGCCGGCCTCTAGAGGACCTCGCCGGTGACCGGATCGACGCCCGCCGGCACCGCCACGGCCGGCTCCACGGGAGCGGCGCCGGGGGCCGGGGCGGCCGCGACCGGCAACCCGGCCTTCTCGCGGATCTGGGCCTCGATGGCGTCGGCGATGTCCGGATTGTCCTTGAGGAACACCTTGGCGTTGGCGCGGCCCTGCCCGAGGCGCTCGTCGTTGTAGCTGAAGAAGGCGCCGCTCTTGGCGACGACGTCGTGGAGCACGCCGAGGTCGAGCAGGGTGCCCTCGCGCGAGATGCCCTGCCCGTACATGATGTCGAACTCCGCCTGCTTGAACGGCGGCGCGACCTTGTTCTTGACGACCTTGACGCGGACGCGGTTGCCGACCGCCTCGGTGCCGTCCTTGAGCGTCTCGATGCGGCGGATGTCGAGGCGGATGGTGGCGTAGAACTTGAGCGCTTTACCACCGGTCGTGACTTCGGGGTTGCCGAACATCACGCCGATCTTCTCGCGCAGCTGGTTGGTGAAGCAGCAGATGGTGCCCGAACGGTTCAGCGAGCCCGCCAGCTTGCGCAGTGCCTGGCTCATGAGTCGGGCCTGCAGGCCGACGAAGCTGTCGCCCATCTCCCCCTCGATCTCGGCCTTCGGGGTGAGCGCCGCCACGGAGTCGATGGCGACGATGTCGAGCGCGCCGCTGCGCACCAGCATCTCGGCGATCTCGAGCGCCTGCTCGCCGTAGTCGGGCTGCGACACCAGCAGATTGTCCACATCGACGCCGATGGCTTTGGCGTAGATGGGGTCCATGGCGTGTTCGGCGTCGATGAACGCAGCCTGGCCACCGAGACGCTGGGCCTCGGCGATGAGGTGATAGACCATCGTCGTCTTGCCCGACGACTCGGGGCCGTAGATCTCGATGATGCGGCCCCGCGGGATGCCGCCGACGCCGAGGGCGATGTCGAGCGCGAGAGACCCCGTCGGCACGAACAGCATGTCGTCGCTCACGGGGTGGTCGCCGAGACGCATGACGCTGCCCTTGCCGAACTGTCGCTCGATCTGCGTGACGGCCGCCTCGAGGGCTTTGTCCTTGTCCAACGTAGCGCTCCTCTCTCGCTCAGGACGCGTGGAAGTCTGCCAGGGGGGTGTGCACGGCGCCTGCCCGCTCCAGGAGGCTACTATACAAGACCATCCGGACGACACCAAACCGCGGAATGTTCACGTTTTGCAGGGGAAACGGGTGACCCGGACGGCGGAATCGGGCCACCGTGACGTGTGGCAGCCACGGGCGCGCCGAGGGTGAGTACAGGCCGGCGCGCGCGAGCCCGTCGCCGACGCGCGTCTGCAGGGCGGCCAGCTCTCCCCCGCTCTCGCGCAGCGGCAGAACGACCACGCGCTTGAGGCCGCGCGCCGGCAGGAAGGCCGGCGCCTCGACGCTGACGGACGCCGCCGGGAAAGGGATCGCCGCAAGCACGGCGCCGATCTCGGGGACGCGCTCCTCCGGCAGGCTGCCGAGGAAGACCAGGGTGAGGTGCAGCGCGTGATTGGCGCGCACGTCGGGGCGGCCGGCGAGCGCCGTGCGCTGCCAAGCCGAGATGCCGCGGACGACCTCGGCGGGAAGCTCGCAGGCCACGAACAGGCGAAGCGTCGCGGCCTGCCCGCGGGCGCTCATCGCGTCAGCGCGGCGAGCAGCAGATGCAGCGCGGCGGTGACGCTGAACTCGCGCACGGTCGCGCGGTCGCCCGGGAACGACCCGCGCACGACTCTCGTGCCGGTCGCCGAGGAGCAGCCTAGGTAGACGAGGCCGACCGGCTTCTCGGGCGATCCCCCGTCCGGGCCGGCGATGCCGGTGACGCTGAGGGCGTGATCCGCCCCGGTGGCCTCGCGCGCGCCTTCGGCCATGGCGGCGGCGACCTGCTCCGACACGGCGCCATACCCGGCGAGCAACGCCGGCGGCACGCCCAGCAGGCTCGTCTTGACCGCGTCGGCGTAGCTGACGACCCCGCCGAGCACGTAGTCCGAGCTGCCGGGACGCTCGGTGAGACGGGCGCTGAGCATGCCGCCGGTGCACGATTCCGCCAGCGCCACCGTCTCGCCGCGGGCGCGCAGCAGATCGGCGACCATCTCGTCCACCGTGCGCCCGTCGCTGCTGAACACCGGCGCCCCGGCGCGCAGCGCCGCGACCACGGCGTCGGCCTGCGCCGCCGATGCCTCGTCGCGCAGGTAGCGCAGGCGGACGGTCACCTCTCCCCTGCCCACGTTGATCCCCGTCTCCAGGAGGTCACGCGGCAACGGCTCCAGCAGCGGGCCCACCTGCAGCTCGCCGACGCCGAAGACGCGCACCACGCGCACGACCGCGTCGGGGAAGAAGTCCGCGGCTGCGAGACCCGCGGCGACCGCCGCCCACATGGCCTCGAACTCCCAGGGCACGCCGGGGAAGGCGTAGATGCGAGTGGGGCCGCGCCTCGCGGCGATCCCGGGGGCGACGCCGGCCGGGGGCACGGGCGCCGCCCCGGCCGGCAACAGGGCTTGGCGGCGGGCGAGGGAGAAGACCTCGTCGAAGTCCAGGTGCCGTCGCTCGGCGACGACGCGCACGCGCTCCTCCACCATGCGCAGCGCCTCGGCGTGCTCTTCGAGGCCCGCCCCCAGCGCCGTAGCCAGACAGGCGGCGGTGAGATCGTCGTGCGTCGTGCCCAGGCCGCCGCCGACGACGAGGAGATCGGGTTCGGCGGCGAGGGAGAAGCGCAGCGCCGCCGTGAGCCGCTCGGCGTCGTCCGCCACCGTGAGCACGCTGGTGACTTTGGCGCCGCGGCCGCTGAGGTCGGCGCTCACGAAGGCGCCGTTGGTGTCCTGCGTGCGGCCGTCGAGCAGCTCGTTGCCGCTCAGCACGACGGCCGCCCGCGGCGCCCGCGGGTTCATCGCGGCACGCTGCCCGGCATGCGGATCACGCCGCGGGCGTTGAGGAAGTAGCGCACGCCGCTGGCGAGCGTGACCACCACCACCACCGCGGCGAGGACCCACTGGATCACGATGGCGACGTCGGTGGACACGTGGATGAAGCGCGCGATCTGTTCCGTGGGCACGAGGATGTACACGATGTAGACGATCTGGAGGACGGTCTTGAGCTTGCCGTACTTGTCGGCGGGGATCGACACGCCCTGCGAGACGCCGACGATGCGCAGGACGCTGACGGCGATCTCGCGGACGATGATGAGCGTGGCGACCCAGGCCGCCACCCTCCCCTGGCTGACGAGGGCGATGAGCGCCGCCGCGATCAGGAGCTTGTCGGCGAGCGGATCGAGGAACTGGCCTAGGGTGGTGATCTGCTTACTGCGGCGCGCCACGTAGCCGTCCAGCTTGTCGGTGGCCGCCGCCAGTATGAACACGGCGGCGGCGGCGATGTCCCCGTAGGGCTCGGGGATGCCCGACAGCAGCAGCACCAGGAACACCGGGATGAGCAGGATCCGCGCGATGGTGATGGCGTTGGCGAGGTTCAGCTGGCTGCTCACGGCTTCGTGCTCCCGGCTACGGCCTCGACATCATACCCGACGCTCCCGGTCACGGACGCGCGCACGAGCTGTCCACGGCGCATGGGGGCGCCGGCAAGCAGCACGCGCCCGTCGATGTCCGGCGCCTGCAGGGCGCAGCGCCCCACGGCCACGCCGTCCGCGCGCGAGGTGCCGCGCTCGACGAGGACGTCGATCTCGCACCCGATGAGCCCCGCCCAGAAGCCCTCGGCGACCTCGTCGATCGCCTGCCCGACGCGGGCGGCGCGCTCAGAGGCCACCTCCGGCCACACCTGGCCCGGCAGGCGCGCCGCCGGCGTCCCCTCCTGCGCGTCGAAGGCGAAGACGCCGGCCGCGCTCAGTCCGGCGGCGCGCACGAAGGCCACGAGCTCGTCCACGTCTTCCTCGCTCTCGCCGGGGAAGCCGGTGATGAACGTCGAACGCACGGCCGCGCCCGGCAGCGCCCGCCGCACGCGTGAGAGAAGGCTGAGGTGGGCGGCGCCGTCCCCGCCGCGTCCCATGCGCCTCAGGACGCCGCCAGAGGCGTGCTGCAGGGGGATGTCGAGGTAGGGCGTCGCGTAGCGCCCCAGGGCCTCCAGAAGGCCGTCATCGACGCCGTCCGGCTGCAGGTAGAGGAGACGCAGCCACGCCGGGGCGGGCGCGAGCGCCGTCAGCTCCGCGAGGAGGCGCCCGAGCCCGCCCCATCCGGGCTGCACCCAGCGTGAGGTGTCCTGGCCGACGAGGACCAGCTCGAGGGCGCCGGCGGCGAGGGCCGCGCGCGAGGCGCGGACGATCTCGACCGCGGGCACGGTCTCGTACTCGCCTTTGATCAGCGGGATAGCGCAGTAGGCGCAGCGCCGGTCGCAGCCGTCGGAGATCTTGATGAACGCGCTCACCGGGCGCGGGCGGCGCGGCACGGCAACGGCGCCGGGCGCCGCCTCGCCGCTCTCGGCCCCCAGCTGGGCGAGCAGCGGACTCCAGTCGAGACCGCACCAGACGTCGACTTCGGGGAGCTCCGCCGCGAGCTGTTCGCGGTAGCGCTCCACGAGGCAGCCGACGACGGCGACCTTCGCGCCGCGCGCGTGGGCGTACTCCGAGGCCTCGAGGATCGCGGCGATAGACTCTTCCTTGGCGGCGTCGATGAAGCCACAGG
The DNA here is from genome assembly GCA_963709845.1 of uncultured Thermoleophilia bacterium. Lineage (GTDB taxonomy): Bacteria > Actinomycetota > Thermoleophilia > UBA2241 > UBA2241 > CAIXSE01. The sequence goes on along the minus strand of CAVPXV010000005.1, from coordinate 442,370 downwards.
TGTTGACGACGACGAGGGACGCCGCCGCCGGCGAGACCGACCGGTGACCGGCGGCACGCAGCCGGCGCGCCAGCGCGTCCGAGTCCGCCTCGTTCTTCGGGCACCCGAGCGTCTGGATGAAGAACCCGGCGCCCGTGGCCGCCTCAGCGATAGTTGACGAACTGAAGGGGGATGCCCCAGTCCTCTTCGCGCAGCGCCGCCATCGCGGCCTGGAGCTCGTCTTTGCTCGACGAGAACACGCGCACGGTGTCGCCCTGGATCTGCACCTTCACCTTCTTGAAGCGCTGGCGCAGGAGCTTGTTCATCGCCTTCGCCTTCTCATCGGGGATGCCCTGGGCGATCGGTACGCGCTGGCGCACCGTGCCCCCCAGTGCCTCCTCGATCCGGCCGTACTGCAGGGCCTTGAGCGGCACCTTGCGGCGCACCAGCTTGTCCTCGAGGACGTCGACGACCTGCTTGAGCTTGCCCTCGTTGTCGGAGACGAGCACGAGGGCGTCGCCCTCCAGCGTCACGGCGCTGGCGCTCTTCTTGAAGTCGTACCTGGTGGCGATCTCCTTCTGCGTCATGTTGACCGCGTTGCGCACCTCGTTGAGGTCCGCCCGGGAGACGATGTCGAACGACGATTCCTTGCTCATGTCAGGTCGTCCTCTTCACCTTTCCGTGGCTCACGATGTAGTCGGCCGGGTTGGCGCCGGTCAGCGGCGGCTGGGGTCTACCCGCGACAGTCAGCTTGACCATCGTGGGGCTGCCCAGCCGCATCCAGAGCGTCGCGCCCTTGAACCGCTTCGCCTGTCCCTTGGTGATCGTCCCGGTGTAGAGGGTCGTTCCCTGGGCGGAGCCGCGTTTCACCTGGACCCAGCAGTCACCGTTGACGGCGGCGACCTTGAGGACGTTGGCCAGCACGGGCGCCGGCGTGGCCGACCTGGTGGGCGACGCCGTCGGCGAGGGCGACCCGCTCTGGATGCCGAGCGCGCTCGGCTTGGTCACCGGGGTCTTCGGCTGGCCACCGTGAGATCCCAGGATCCAGATCACAGCCAGCACGAGCAGGCAGATGACGGCGACGAATGCGAGCGTGTTGCGACCCCGGTGGCTGTGCGGCTTGCCGAGCGTCGAGGTGCCCCCGAAAGGCTCCAGGCGCACGGGCGCGCCCCCGGTGCGCGAGCGGTACTCATCGATGATGAGCGCGGGGTCCAGACCCAGATACGTCGCGTAGGTGCGCAGGAAGCCCTTGACGTACGTGTCTCCGGGCATGACGTCGAAGTCCTCGTTCTCCATGGCCTGGACGTACTTGACACGGATCTTCGTGTCCTCCTCGACCTGCTGGAGCGTGAGGTTGCGCCGTACGCGTGCCTCGCGCAGCGTGTTGCCTATCTCGAACACGGCGGGTGAGGTCTCCTCGGTCGGCGCCGGCCCCGGTCAGGGCATCCGATCGTCCAGTCTAGTAAGCGGCTGAGGCTAAGACAACTGAGCGGCGCGCCCGGCCCCGGCGATCAGGAGCCCGCGACGTCTTCTGGCTCGGGCTCCTCCCCGGCGCCGAGCAGTGGCTCGCCCCCCGCGAGCCGCGCCAGCGTCGCCGGCAGCTGTTCCTCGTCGATGAGCACGGCGCGCGCCTTGCTGCCGTCATAGCCGGAGATGATCCCCATCTCCTCCATGATGTCGATGAGCCGGCCGGCACGCGCGTAGCCCACGCGCAGGCGGCGCTGCAGCAGGGCGACGGAGGCGGCGCCGGTGTTCACGACGGTCTTGATGGCCTCGCCAAGGAGCTCGTCGCCCCCGGCCGCCGCCTGCGACTGGTCGGCATCGGGTCCGGATGGGTTCTCGAGGAGATCCTCGCGGAAGTCCGGCTTGGCCTGGCGCCGCCAGTGCCCGGTGAGCAGGCGCATCTCGTGCGCGGTGATCAGCGCGCCCTGTACGCGCAGCAGGCGGTTGCTGCCCATCGGGCTGAAGAGCATGTCGCCCATGCCGAGCAGGCTCTCGGCGCCGCCCTGGTCGAGGATGATGCGCGAGTCGGTCTGCGACGACACCGCGAAGGCGATGCGCGAGGGGATGTTGGTCTTGATCATCCCGGTGACGACGTCGACCGAGGGCCGCTGCGTGGCGACCACGAGGTGCACGCCCGAGCTGCGGCCCAGCTGGCCGAGCCGGATGATGGAGTCCTCGACTTCGCTGGGCGCGACCATCATGAGGTCGGCCAGCTCGTCGACGATCACCATGATGTAGGGCATCGGCTCCTCGCCGGCGCGCACGAGCTTCTTGTTGAGCGCGCGGATGTCCTGGCAGCCGTTGCGCGAGAGCACGTCGTAGCGCCTGTCCATCTCGCGGCAGATGTTGTCGAGCACGTAGGTGGCCTGCTTCATGTTGGTGACGACCGGCGCCAGCAGGTGCGGGATGCCGTCGAAGTTGGAGAGCTCCACCTTCTTGGGGTCGATCATGATCATGCGCACCTGGTCCGGCGTGGCGCGCAGCAGGATCGAGCTGATGAGGGCGTTCAGGCAGCCGCTCTTGCCCGAGCCGGTGGTGCCGGCGATGAGCAGGTGCACCATCTTCACGAGGTCGGCGAGGACCGCCTTGCCGGTGACGTCCTTGCCCAGCCAGAAGGCCATGGGCGAGGCGTGCGGCGGGAAGAGGCCGTGGATGTCCCCCAGCGACACGTAGTTGGCCTGGATGTTGGGCACCTCGACGCCGACGGCCGTCTTGCCCGGGATCGGCGCCTGGACGCGTACGTCGGTAGCGGCCAGCGCGTAGGCGATGTCGTCCTTGAGGCCGGAGACGCGACTCACCTTGATGCCCGGCGCCAGTTGCAGCTCGTAGCGGGTCACGCGAGGCCCCGAGACGGTGCCGATGATGTGCGCCTCGATGCCGAAGTGGCCGAGCGTCTCGACCAGGTGTCGCGAGACCGCCCCGATGGTCTCGGCGGTCTCGCCCTTGCCCTCCCCGAGCCGTTCCAGCACGCCCGGGTCCGGTAGCACCCAGTGGCGCTTCTCGGCGTCTTCGAAGGCCAGCGCCACCTCTTCCCCACCGGGGACTGCGGCCGCCGCCTGCGCCAGCGAGAGCTGCTCGCCGTCGTCGGCGGCGTCCACCGGCTCGGGCGGCCGCGCCGACGGCCGCGGCGACGGCACGCCGAAGATCTCCGGGGCGGCCGCCTCGCCGTCCACGAGGCGCGGCGTGTGCGTGCTCACCGCCGGGCCGTACTCCATGGCCGGCGTCAGCGACGTGCGCATGAGGTCCGACGCGTCGCGCGTGCGCGACTCGTCGAGCTCGACGACACGCGTGGCGGCGGCGTCGCGGCGGCGCGCGCCGAGCGCCCCGGCCTGGCTGCGCGCCGCTTTGCCGGCCGCCGCCACGCCCTTGCGCGAGTGGTCCGCCCACTGGCGCAGTGACGATCCGGTGGCGAGCAGAAGGCCCGCGACGAAGAGCGCGACCACGAGCACGTCCACCCCGACCCGGCCGATGAACGGATGCAGCAGCGCCCAGAGCGTCTCACCCGACAGCCCGCCGTGGCCGGTCATGTACGCGTCACGGTACAAGGTTGCGGGCCTATTCCCCGGGAACACGCCGAAGGCGTCGGCGGCGGCGGCGAGCAGGAACGCCGCAACCATGAACGCCACGCCCCAGGTGACCCCGCGCGGCGGGCGCCTGTCCTCGCGTGCGACCAGCATGTAGGCGATGAAGCAGAGGAGGAGCGGCGTGACGAACGCCAGCAATCCCACGAGCCAGCGCGCGCCCTCGCCCAGCCAGCGCCCCAGCGAGCCGCCGTCCCAGCCGAGGTAGAGGACGAACGCGAGGAAGACCGCCAGCGCGACGCAGGCGATCGCCGCCAGCTCGCGGCGATGCCGGCTGGCGGTGCTGTGAGGCTGCTGGGCAGCACGGGCGGCGCGCGGGCGCGTCCGCGTCGCGGCGCCCGCGCGCCGCCGAGCCTGCTTGGGGCGTGCAGTCGCCATGCGACCCTTATTCGACGTGGAAGCGCCCATCCCTAGGTGCCCTGACGCGGCCCTGGAGGGCCGGTGCGGGCGGTCGACGCGGCCTCAGACCTCGACGACGACCGGCATGATCAAGGGCCGCCGCTTGGTGCTCCTGTACACGAGCTCGGCGAGCCGGTCCTTGATGTCCTCTTTGATGAGGCGCTGGCCGGTGATGTGCTCCGCGCCGAACTCGCCCATGAGCACCTCGAGGGCGTTCGCGCACGCTTCGAGCACGTCCTTGAGGCGCGCGTCGTCGTGCAGGAAGCCGCGCGCCACGAGCTCGGGCGGCGCCACCGCGTCGCCACGCTGGGCGTCGACGGTGACGACGGCGATGAGGATGCCGTCGCCGGCCAGCTGGCGCCGGTCGCGCAGCACCAGACCCTCCTCGTCGCCGATCTCGAAGCCGTCGACGAACGCCATGCCGGTCGGCACCCGGTCCACGATCTCGCCGTTGTCGCCGTCGAGTTCCAGAACGTCCCCGTTCTCGAGGATGAAGATGTCCTCGTCGCCGAGGCCCGACTCACGCGCGAGCCCAGCGTGCATGTACTGGTGCCGGTACTCGCCGTGCACCGGTATGAAGAAGCGCGGGTGCACGAGGTTGAGCATCATGCGCATGTCTTCCTGGGCGGCGTGCCCGGACACGTGCACGCCGCTGCCGCGCCCGTAGATGACGGTGGCGCCGACCTTGAGCAGGCGGTTGACCGTCGTCGTGACGCTCACCTCGTTGCCGGGGATCGGGTGGGCCGAGATGACGACTGTGTCCCCCTCGTGCAGGGCGACCTGCGGGTGGTCGTCGAAGGCCATGCGCGTGAGTGCCGAGAGCGGCTCGCCCTGGCTGCCGGTGGACAGGATGAGGATCTCCTCCGGCCGGTACTCGTCGATCTCGGTGAGCTTGATCATGGCGCCCTCAGGCACCGTGAGGATGCCGAGGTTGCGGGCGATGTTGACGTTCTTCTGCATCGAACGGCCGGACACCGCGAACTTGCGGCCGTGCAGGTGGGCGATCTGGATGGCCTGCTGGACGCGATGGATGTGCGAGGCGAAGCAGGCCACGAGCACGCGGCCCTCGGCCTCGGCGAAGATCTGGTGGAAGGCTTGCCCGACGATGGCCTCGGACGCGGTCGAGCCGGGCGTCTCGGCATTCGTGGAGTCGGCCAGCAGCGCCAGCACGCCCTGCTGGCCGAGCTGCGCGAACGTGTTCACGTCGGTGATGCGCCCGTCGATGGGCGTGTGGTCGAACTTGTAGTCGCCGGTCACGATGACGGCGCCGAGGTCGGTGCCGAGCACGACCGAGAGGGCGTCCGGCACGCTGTGGCTGACCGCGACGAACGAGAGGTCGAAGGGTCCCAGGCGTAGGCGCGAAGTCTCGCTCACCTCGTGGAGATCGGTCGAGCGCAGCAGCCCGTGCTCGTCGAGCTTGGACTTGATGAGCGCCAGTGTGAAACGGCTGCCGTACACGGGCTTGTTGAGGCGGCGCAGGACGAAGGGCAAGGCGCCCTGATGGTCCTCGTGGCCATGGGTGATGACGAACGCGAGCACGTCGTCACTGCGCTCCAGCAGCCAGCTGATGTCGGGCAGGATGAGGTCGATGCCGAAGAGCTCGTCACGCGGGAACTCGATCCCGCAGTCGACCACGACGATCTTGCCGCGGTACTCGATGGCGGTCATGTTCTTGCCGATCTCCCCGAGCCCGCCGATGGGAATGATCCTGACTGCGTCTGCGCTCACGAAGCGACCGTCCTGTCTGTCGAGAGGCCGCCCGCGTGGGCGGCCGCGAGATTGCGTGTGTCCTGCCTCACCCAAACAGCCCTTGCCGGCGCAGCTCCGCGTCGATGACGGCGGATTCCTCCGGCGTCGCCGCGAGCAGCGGGAGGCGCAGCCCTCCCACCTCGGAAACCGAGGAGGTTGAGCGCCTCCTTGACCGGGATGGGGCTGGTGGTGAGGAACAGGGTCTTGTACAGGCTGCGCAGCCCGTCGTCGATGGCCTTGGCGGCGTCCGCGTCCCCTGAGCGCACGAGCCGCGCCATCTCGGCGAGCCTGGGACCTACGAGATGACTCGCCACGCAGATGCCGCCTAGACCGCCCATGGCGAGCACGTCGAAGACCATGTCGTCGTTCCCGGCGTAGACGCCCAGGTCGCTCAGCTCACGCAGGTGCCGCAGCTGCGCGAGATCGGGGTCGGCCTGCTTGACGGCGACGATGTTCTCCACCTCGCCGAGCTTCGCCAGGGCTTCGGCGCCGAGGTTCACGATGCACCTGCCCGGGATGTTGTAGACGATCAGCGGCAGGTTCGTCGCAGCGGCGACCGTGCGGAAGTGCTCGAGCAGGCCGCGCTCAGGGGGTTTGTTGTAGTAGGGGGTCACGACCAGCACCGCGTCGACGCCGCAGTCCTCGGCGGCGCGCGTGAGCGCGACGCTGTGCCGCGTGTCGTTGGAGCCGGTGCCGGCGATCACCGCGACGCGGTCGCCGACGGCGTCGACGACGGTGCGGAACATCGCCGTCTTCTCTTCGTCGCTCAGCGTCGGTGACTCGCCCGTCGTACCGGCGACGACCAGGCCGTCCGAACCGTTGGCGACGAGGTGCTCCGCGATCTCCGCCAGACGCGCGTGATCGACCTCGAGGTCGTCGTCGAACGGCGTCACCATCGCGGTGATGATCGTGCCCAGCGACTCCGTGGTCATGCGCCTCCCTCTCTGCCGCGCCGGACGCGTCCGGCGGTGTCCTTCTTCAGTCGAGGAGGTCCTCCAGCCCCACGACGGTCTCCTCGAGGCTCGTCACGCGCCGCAGCGCCAGCAGCACGCCGCTCATGAACGAGCGCCGCGAAAGCGAGTCATGTCTCAGGGTCAGCACTTCGTCCTCGCCGCCGAACAGCACTTCCTGATGCGCCACCATGCCGGGCAGGCGCACGCTGTGGATGCGCACGCCATCGGCGGACAGGCCGCGCGAGGGCGCGTCTCCCGGCAGGGCCCGCAGGCGCGATCCGGGGGACTCGGCCATGAGATGCGCCGTGCGCAGGCTCGTGCCCGAGGGCGCGTCCAGCTTGCCCGCCTCGTGCATCTCGATGACCTCGGCCTGCTCGTAGTAGCGCGCCGCTTCCCTTGCGAAGCGCATGAGCAGCACCGCGCCGAGAGCGAAATTGGGCACGACGACGAGGCCCACCCCCTGCTGCGCGGCGGTCGCGGCCAGCGCCTCGACCTGCTCGTCCCTGAGGCCGGTCGTCCCGACGACGGTGGGCACGCCGGCCTCCAGAAGCCGGCGGGTGTTCTCGTACACGGCGGCCGGCACGCTGAACTCGAGGGCGGCCTGCGGCGAGGTGAGCGCGAGCGCCTGGTCCACTGCCGAGAAGCAGGGGGCGTCGCCCACGCTTGCGCCCTTCCTGGGATCGACGAGCGCGACCAAACGCAGGTCGGGCTGTCGCGCGATGGTCTGGGCGCTGAGAGCGCCCATCTTCCCCGCGGCCCCGGTGACCAGGACGTCGGTCATCGCTCCTCCCAGGTGAAACCTTCGGTCACGGCCCGGAACGGCTCCGGCCGCGGGCCGATGCAGACCGTGGACCACTTCTTGGGGTCATAGTATCGGCGCACCGCGGCCATGACGTCGTCGCGAGTGACGGCGTCGATACGCGCGAGGACCTCGTCGACGCTGAGGACGGGCTGCTCCATGAGCACCGAGCGCCCGAGCGACTGCATCCGGCTCCCCGGACTCTCCATGCTGATCACGAGCTGGCCCTTGAGGTGGTTCTTGGCGCGCGAGATGGCTTCCTCGGCGATGTCCTCCTCGAGATCGTGCATGACCTCGAGGATGACCTGGATCGCCTCGGTCATCGCCTCCTCGCGGGAGCCGACGTAGATGGCCGTGAGGCCGGCGTCGGCGAACAGCGAGGTGTACGAGTACACGGAGTAGGCGAGGCCGCGCTTCTCGCGCACCTCCTGGAAGAGGCGCGAGCTCCAGGACCCGCCGAGGATGGTGTCGACCACGAACACCGCATACCGGTCCGGATCGGAGCGGCGCGGCCCCGGCCCCCCGAGGCAGACGCTGTACTGCTCCGTGTCCTTCTGCGAGAAGCGCGCCACGTGACGGAAGCCGGGAGGACTGAGCTCAGGCTGCTGCACGACGGCGCCCGGCTCGGGCCGGAAGTGCTTCGCGGCCAGCTCACAGAGGTGGTCGTGGTCGACGTGGCCGCCCGCCGACACGACGATGCCGGGATTGACGTAGCGCACGTCGTGGTAGGCGCTCACAGTCTCGAGGTCCAGACGCCTCAGCGTCTCGCTGTGGCCGATGATCGGCCGGCCGAGCGGGTGCTCACCGAACACGACCTCGCTGAGGTCGTCGTGGATGAGCTCGGCCGGCGAGTCCTCGTACATGGCGACCTCTTCGAGGACCACCTCGCGTTCCTGATCGAGCTCCGCGAACGTGGGCCTCCCGACCATCTCGGCGATCACCTCGAAGGCGGTGTCGAGGTCATCGTCGAGGAAGCGCGCGTTGACGAGCGTGTGCTCCTTGGAGGTCGAGGCGTTGGGCTCGCCGCCCATGTCGTCGAAGATGCGCGCGATGTCCCAGGCGGAGAAGCGCTCGGAGCCTTTGAAGATGAGGTGCTCGATGAAGTGCGAGACGCCGCCGAACTCGGGCGGCTCCTGCCGGGAGCCGGCGGCGATCCACAGGCCGAGGGCCACCGAGCGCACGTTGTCCATGCGCTCGGTGGCCACTCGCAGGCCGTTGTCCAGCGTCGTGAGGCGGTAGGCCTCCGTGGCCCTCTCCCGCGCCTCGCCCGCTAGTCCGCGTCGGGGCGCTTGAGCAGCGTGAGCCCGATGCGGTTGCGCGCTTTGTCGATCTCGACGACCTCGACGGTGACCGTATCGCCGCGCTTGACGACGTCCTCGACGGACTTGACGCGCTCGCCCTTCTGGCCCAGCCGCGAGATGTGCAGCAGACCGTCGGTGCCCTTCTTGAGCTCGACGAAGGCGCCGAAGTCCGTGGTCTTGACCACGCGGCCGGTGAACACGTCGCCGACCTCGATCTCTTTGGTCATGGCCTGGATCCGGTTGATGACGCCCTCGGCCGCATCCTGGTCGGGGGCGCAGATGAAGATCGTGCCGTCCTCCTGGATGTCGATGTCGGCGCCGAACTCGTCGGTCATGCCGCGGATGGTCTCGCCGCCCTTGCCGATGATGAGGCCGATCTGGTCCGGGTTGATCTGGATGGTGAAGATGCGCGGCGCCCACTCGGACAGCTCGCTGCGCGGCTCGGTGATCGTCTCGAGCATCTTGCCGAGGATGAAGAGCCGCGCCTTGCGCGCCTGCTCGAGCGCCTCGGTGAGGATCTCGAAGGTCACGCCGGTGATCTTGATGTCCATCTGCAGGGCGGTGATGCCCTCGGCCGTGCCCGCCACCTTGAAGTCCATGTCGCCGAGATGGTCTTCCACGCCGGCGATGTCGGTCAGCACGACGTAGTCGTCGCCCTCCTTGATGAGGCCCATGGCGATGCCGGCCACCGGGGCGCTGATGTGCACGCCGGCGTCCATGAGCGCCAGGGTCGAGCCGCACACGCTCGCCATCGAGGACGACCCGTTGCTCTCGAGGATCTCGGAGACGATGCGGATGGTGTAGGGGAACTCGACCTCGTCCGGCAGGACGGGGATCAGGGCGCGCTCGGCGAGGGCGCCGTGGCCGATGTCGCGGCGCTTGGGGCCGCGCATGAAGCCGGTCTCCCCCACCGAGTACGGCGGGAAGTTGTAGTGGTGGATGTAGCGCTTCTTGTCCTCGATGCCGAGGCCGTCGATGCGCTGGAACTCGCCGGTGCCCGCCGAGCGTGAGCAGGCTCAGGGCCTGGGTCTCGCCGCGAGTGAAGAGGGCGCTGCCGTGCGTGCGCGGGATGACGCCGACCTCGCAGGTGATCGGCCGGATCTCGTCCGTCGCCACGGCCGTCGGGGCGGCGCTTCTGGACGGCGATGCGCTGGCGCACGAGGTCCTTCTCGACCTTGGCGAGGGCACGCTTGACCTGGATCAGCCGCTCCGGCTCGCGCGTCCTCGGCCACGAGCGCCTCGACGGCCGCCTTCTTGGCGCTGGAGGTCGCGTCCTGGCGGGCCACCTTGTCGGGCACCTGCGTGGCCGCGTCGAGAGCGGCGCCGTAGCCGGCGCGGACCTCGGCGAGGACGCCCTCGTCGATGACGTACTCGGGCACCTCCCACTTGGGCTTGCCGCAGAGGCGCTGCAGCTCGAGCTGCACGTCGATGAGCTTCTTGATCTCGTCGTGGGCGATGCGCAGCGCCTCGATCACGACCGCCTCCGAGACCTGGTCGGCGCCGGCCTCGACCATGACGATGGCGTCGCGGGTGCCGGTGACGACGAGGTCGAAGTCGCTCTCGTCCTGGATCTGCTCGAGCGTGGGGTTGACCACGAACTGGCCGTCGATGCGGCCCATGCGCACGGAGCCGATCGGTCCCTCGAAGGGGATCCTGCTGAGCGTGAGGGCCGCCGAGGCGCCCAGCGTGGCGAGCACGTCGTAGGAGTTCTCGAAGTCCACCGACAGCACGGTCGCCACGATGTGGACCTCGTTCATGAAGCCCTTGGGGAACAGCGGCCGGATGGGGCGGTCGATCTGGCGCGCGGCCAGGATGGCCTTCTCGCTCGGCCGCGACTCCCGCTTGATGAAGCCGCCGGGGATCTTGCCGGCGGCGTAGTGCCGCTCCTCGACGTCGACCGTCAGGGGGAAGAAGTCCTGCCCCTCGCGCACGTCCTCGCGCATGACGGCGCTGACGAGGACGACCGTGTCGCCGCAACGGACGAGCACGGCGCCGTCGGCCTGCTTGGCCAGACGGCCGGTCTCGAGGCTGATCGTCTTGCCTCCGACCTCTACTTCCAAAATGTCCATCTCTTCCTTCGTCTTCCTCTGGCCCGCCGCCCAATTGCGCACGGGGTCATGCTCGCCTGTGTGCCGTCACACGCGGCGATGTCTCTGGCGTCCGTGGACGCCGCGGTCCGGGTTCACTTGCGGAGCTCGAGTTCCTTGACGAGCGCGCGATAGCGCTCGAGGTCGCGCGCCTGCAGGTAGTTGAGCAGGCGGCGGCGCTGACCGACCATCTTGAGCAGGCCGCGCCGGCTGTGATGGTCCTTCTTGTGGGTCTTGAGGTGCTCGGTGAGCGTCTCGATGCGCGCCGTGAGGAGCGCGATCTGTACCTCGGGGGAGCCAGTGTCGCCGTCGTGCTTGGCGTGCTTGGCGATGATCGTCTCTTTGAGTTCCTTGGTGACTGCCATGTGGTTCACCTCCCTCGCAGGAGTATCCGGGAACCCAGTAGCGGGTCGGCGACCCGCAACCGAGTAGACGGTCGCGCTAGGGTAGCACAGTCGGCGACGCCGGCGAAACCGCGCCCGAGACGGATGCGTTCAGGCGCCGAGCCCGGCGCTCAGGCCGACCTCGGTGAACGCGTCGTCCTCGAGGTCGGCCGTGTCGGCGATGTCGCGCCGCATCTGCGCGACGAGCGTCTCGACGGACTCGAAGCGGCGCTCGTCGCGGATCTTGTGCAGGAAGTCGACGCGGATATCGTCGTGATAGATGTCCCCGCTGAAGCGCAGAAGAAACGCCTCGACGGTGATGTGCGTCGTCTCCGCGTCCTTGCTGCGGAAGGTCGGGTTGTGACCGACGTTGACGGCGGCCCGGTACCAGCGCTCCCCGACGTGCACGCGCGCCGCGTAGACCCCCCGGCCCGGGAAGATCGTGCCGGCCTCGACGTCGACGTTGGCCGTGGGCACGCCGAGCGTGCGGCCGCGCTGGTCGCCGCGGGCGACGCGGCCGGCGGCCGAAGGCGGCCGCCCGAGGATCTCGCGCACCTCTTCGAGGCGGCCGGCACCCAGCAGCCTGCGGATGCGCGTGGAGCTGATCGTCTTGCCGTGCTCGGTGACCAGCGGCACGACGACGGTCTCGTAGCCGCAGGCCTCGCCGCAGACCGCGAGCTGTGCCGCGTCGCCGGCGCCGCCGGCGCCGAAGTTGAAGTTCTCCCCGACGACGACGACGCGCGCCCCCAGCGTGCCGGCGAGCAGCTCGCCGCAGAAAGCCTGGGGGCTCATGCGCGCCAGGCGCTCGTCGAACGGCAGCAGGACGAGCTCGTCCGGGCCCAGCTCGGCGATGAGGCGCTCCTTCTCCCGGTTGCCGGTGAGCAGGCGCGGCACGCGCGCCGGGTCGATGACGCTCAGCGGATGCCTGTCGAACGTCACCACGGCGCTGCGCAGCCCGCGCTCGCGCGCCAGCTCCATCGCGCGCCGCATCACGGCGCGGTGCCCCGCGTGCACCCCGTCGAAGGTGCCGATGGCGACCGACCGCCGCGCCGGCCCCAGCCGCCCCAGATCGGTGACGACGTGCATCAGAGCTTCACGAGGAGCTTGAGCGCGTGGCCTTCCTCCGCCGGGCCGTAGATCGCGATGAGCTCGCCGCGGTAGGTGAGGCGCACAGGCTCGGGAGGCCCTCCCGGCAGCCGGGCGCCGTTGCGCACCGCCGTCACCTGCGCGGCCGAGAGCTCGATGCCCGGCATGAAGTCCAAGGCCGCTGCCGGGCTCACGAGCCCGGGGATGCGCTCGTCGCCGGCCTCCCGGCCTGCGGCGAGCTCCTCGAACTCCGCCAGCGTGCGGGCGGCGGCGAGGTGCAGGTCGCCGGTCGCCGTGCGCGACAGTTCCTGCAGGTGGGCGCCGGCGCCGACGGCCTCGCCGATGTCGATCGCCAGCTGCCGTACGTAGGTGCCCTTGGAACACGCGATCCGGCAGCGCATCGTCTGCGCCGCCTGGTCGAAGGCGAGGATGTCGATGGCGGCGATCTCGACGTCCTTGACCGGCGTCTCCACGATCTCGCCGCGGTGCGCCTTCTTGTACAGCCGCTCGCCGTCGACCTTGACGGCGGAGGTCATGGGCACGCGCTGCCGCACGGCGCCGAGGAACTGCGGCAAGACGGCCTCCACGGCGGCACGGTCCGTCGTCGCGCCGCTGTGCGCCATGGCGCCGGTGAGGTCGCCGCTGTCCGAGCGCACGCCGAAGCGCACGGTGCACTCGTACTCCTTGGGCAGGTCGACGAAGAAGCGCGCCAGCTTGGTGGCGCGGCCCACGAGGACGACGAGCAGGCCGGTGGCGAACGGGTCGAGCGTGCCGGCGTGGCCCACTTTCTTCACCGCCGGCTGCAGCCGGCGGCGCACGCGCGCGACGACGTCGTGCGACGTGCAGTCCCGCGGGCTTGTCGATCAGGAGGACGCCGTCGAGAGGCGCCTTGCGAGTTCGGAACTGAGCCACGCGCTCACCTCCTCCGGGCTGTCGTCGCTCGAGAAGCCCGCGGCCAGCCGGTGCCCTCCGCCGCCCTCGAGGGCGGCGATCGCGCTCACGTCGAGGGCGGCGGAGCGCAGGCTCACGCGCACGCGCGGGCCGGAGCTCTGTTCCTTGACGAGCGCCGCCGCGACGACGCCCTCCACGGCGCGCAGACTCTCGACGATGCCCTCCGTCTCGTCCTCGCGGGCGCCGGCGGCGGCGTAGTCTTCGCGACCGACGGTGGCCACGAGCGCGCGCCCGTCCGCTACCACCACGGCGCGCGCCACGGCGCGCGCCCAGAGGCGCAAGGCTCCGAGCGTGCGCCGCTCGTAGAGCTCTCCGTACACCGCGGTCACGTCCACGCCGAGCTCCCGCAGCCACGCCGCGCAGCGCGAAGGTGCGGGCGCTGGTGCTGCCGTGGTGGAAGTGCCCCGAGTCGAATGAGATGCCCGTGTACAGCGCCGTGGCGGCCGCGGCACTCGGGGTCAGCGCGAGAGCCTCGAAGAGGTCACAGACGAGTTCGCTCGTGCTGCTCGCGTCGCCGCGCACCAGATCGAGGTCGCCGTACCGGGTGTTGTCGTGGTGGTGGTCGATGTTGACGACGAAGCCGCGCCACCCGGCGGCGGGCAGGGCGAGCCGCGCCAGGGCGGCGCAGTCGAGCGCGTAGAGCGTGACGTCGTCACCGGGCATGTCTCTCACGATGCGCGCCCCGGGCAGGAGGAAACGCTCCATCGGCAGGGTCTCGCCGGGCGTCACATGGAGCGCCGCGTCGACGCCGAGTTGCGCGAACAGGTCGAGCATGCCGGCGGCCGCGCCCAGCGCGTCGGCGTCGGGCTTCTCGTGCACGGCGACGGCCACCCGGCGCTCGCCGCGCGCGCGCCGGCACACGGCGTCGAGGTCGGCGCTGGCCGTCCTCACTCGGTCTCCTCCGCGCCGTCGACGTGGATCTCCGGCGGCTCGCTGCCGAGGACTTCCTCCTCGCGCTTCAAGAGCTTCTCGATGTGCAGCGCGTTGTCGAGCGTGCCGTCGTAGAAGAACTCGAGCTGCGGCGTGCGCTTCATGTGCAGCGACGCGTTGAGGCGCGCCTGCAGGTAGCCGCGCGACTTCTCGAGCGCCTCGAGGCTGGCGTCGCGCTCGGCCTTCTTGCCGAGGACGCTGACGAAGACCTTGGCGTGGCGCAGGTCGGGCGACGTCTCGACCCCGGTGACGGTGACGAAGCCGACGCGCGGGTCCTTGAGCCCCTCTACGGCGATGATCGACGACAGGGTCTCCTTGATGCTCTCGTTGATCCTCAGGAGTCGATGTCCCACAGGCCGTCCACGGGGTCGATGGTCTTGAGAAGCAGGCGCGAGACCTCGAAGTCGCGTCCGTGCAGGTAGCGCTCGATGTCGTCGAGGCGTTCGCGCGCCTGCTGCAGCGACGAGGCGGCGAGGACGACGAGCACGCGCGCGCGCTGCCAGGCGTCCTGCAGGCCCACCTCGCTGAACGAGGCACGGAAGCGCGCGTGGACGACGTCGCGCAGCGACGCCAGCGGCGCGCGCTTCTCCTTCAGCGAGCGACTGTCGGGGAAGTGCAGCTCCGCCAGGAGTACGCCGATGCAGGCGTCAGGCCTCACGGGCGACTTCTCTGGTCTCGTACGCCTCCAGCACGTCCCCTTCCTTGAGGTCGTTGAAGCCGTCGAGCAGGATGCCGCATTCGAACCCTTCCTGAACCTCGCGCGCGTCTTCCGCGAAGCGCTTGAGGGAGCCCATCTTGCCGTCGTGGACGACGACGTCGTTGCGCAGCACGCGCACGCTGGCGTTGCGCGTGATCATGCCGTGCGTGACCATGCAGCCGGCGATGGTGCCGAGCTTGGACGCCTTGAACGTCGTGCGCACCTCGGCCTGGCCGAGCACGACCTCCTCGATCGTCGGCTTGAGCATGCCCACCAGCGCGGCGGTGATGTCCTCGGTGACCTTGTAGATGACGCGATAGGTGCGCACGTCGACGCCCTCGCTCTCGGCCAGCGCGGTGGCCGGCGGGGCTCGGGCGCACGTTGAAGCCGATGATGATCGCCTCGGACGCGCTCGCCAGCATGACGTCGTTCTCGTTGATGCCGCCGACGCCGGAGTGGATGACGCGGACCTTCACCTCGGGGTGCTGGATCTTGAGCAGCGCGTCGCTGAGGGCCTCGAGGCTGCCCTGCACGTCGGCCTTGACGACCAGGTTGAGGTCGAGCACCTTGCCCTCGGCGATGCGCGCGAACACGTCGTCGAGCGTGAGCGCGCGCTGCTTGGCGAGCGCCTCGGTGCGGATGCGGTTGGCGCGCTTCTGGCCCAGCGAGCGCGCGGTGCGCTCGTCCTTGACGACGCGGCAGAACTCGCCCGCCACCGGGAGCTCGTCGAAGCCGATGATCTCGACCGGCGTAGACGGTCCGGCGCTCTTGAGCGGCCGCGCCTTGAAGTCGCGCATGGCGCGCACGCGGCCGCTGGCCTCGCCGGCGACGATGGCGTCGCCGACGTGCATGGTGCCGCGGTTGATGAGGATGGTGGCGACCACGCCGCGGCCCGGGTCGACGCGCGACTCGATGACGAAGCCGCTGGCCGGCGCGTCGGGGTTGGCCTTGAGGTCGGCCACCTCGGCGACGAGCAGCAGCATGTCGAGGAAGTTGTCGAGGCCGATGCGCTTCTTGGCGCTGGCCTCGACGAAGACGGTGTCGCCGCCCCATTCCTCGGGGATGATGCCCTGCTCGCTGAGCTGCTGCTTGAGCCGGTCGACGTTGGCCTCGGGCTTGTCGATCTTGTTGACGACGATGACGATGGGCACGCCGGCCGCCTTGGCGTGGTCGATGGCCTCCACGGTCTGCGGCATGACGCCGTCGTCGGCCGCCACGACGATGGCGGCGATGTCGGTCACCTTGGCGCCGCGGGCGCGCATGGCCGTGAACGCGGCGTGGCCGGGCGTGTCGATGAAGGTGATCTGCTGGCCGTCGTGCCTGACCTGGTAGGCGCCGATGTGCTGCGTGATGCCGCCGGCCTCTCCGGCCGCCACCGCGGTGTCGCGGATGGCGTCGAGCAGGCTCGTCTTGCCGTGGTCGACGTGGCCCATGACGGTGATCACCGCGGCCCGCGGCTTGAGGTCCTTGGGGTCGTCGACGGCCTCCTTCTCGAGCTCGGCCTCCTCGTCGGCCGCATGCGTGATCTCGACCTGCCGGCTGAAGTCGTCGGCCAGCACCTCGATGGCCTCGTCGCTCAGCGTCTGCGTGATCGTCACCATCTCGCCGTAGCCCATCAGCGCCTTGATGATCTCGGGCGTGGAGACGCCGAGGAGCTGGGAGACGTCCTTGACGGTCGAGCCCGACGGCACCTTGACGACGCCCGTCGGCACCACGGGCGCCGCCGGCTGGTCGTCGCGCTCGGGGCGGCCGCCGCGGCCGCGACGCCGGTCGCGGCCCCCTTGCGGGCCGCCGCCGCGTCGTGATGCGCCGGCGTCGATGATCACGCGGCGGCGCTTGCCGCCGCCGGGCCGCCGGCCCGGCGGCGCACGGCGCCGCCCGCCGGGGCCGCGTATGCCTTCTCGATGGCCTCGTCGTCGACGTTCACTTCGCCGTCGACCACGTCGATGCCGGCCTTCTTGAGGTGGGCGAGGACATCGTCGACGCTGGTGCCTCGCTGGGTCGCGATGTCCGAGACCTTACGGTTCTTCGCCATTCACCTCACCGCCTTTCGTCGCTCGCGTGCCGGTCCACGGCGCCGCGTATCGCGGGATCAAGAGTCACTGGGCCGCGGAAGGCGCGCGCGAACGCGCGCCTCTTCTCCGCGGTCTCCAGGCAGTTCAGATGCGGACACAGGTAGGCGCCCCTGCCCGGCATGCCGGGGTTGGCCGGCACCACCTGGCCGCCTCGCAGGACGAGGCGCACCAGCTCGGATTGGCTGCGCCGCCGACGACAGCCGATGCAGGTGCGCTCGGGCGCCGTCACGCGCGTCACTCCCCGCCCGGCGCCGCCTCGGCAGCCTCGGGCGCCTGCGCCTTGGTCGCTTCTGCCGCCGGCACCTGCGAGGGCTCCGGGGGCACGTAGTCGGCGTGGATGCTGCAGTAGCGCGAGCCGGGCTCGGCCTGGTTGGGGCAGCGCTTGCCGGTGCGCATCACGGCCATGCACTGGCCGTCCACGCCCTCGTCGTCGCCGAACTCGAGCGAGTTCTCCGCCTCGGCCATCTGCTGCTGGCTCTTGATGTCGATCCGCCAGCCGGTGAGCTTGCTCGCGAGGCGGGCGTTCTGGCCCTCCTTGCCGATCGCCAGCGAGAGCTGGTCGTCGGGCACGATGATGGTCGCCGAGCGCTCCTCGTCGTCGACGATGACCTCACGCACGCGCGCCGGCGAGAGCGCCTTGGCCACGAAGCGCGCCGGGTCGTCGTTGTAGGGGATGATGTCGATGCGCTCGCCGCGCAGCTCGCTGACCACCATGCGCACGCGCGAGCCCCGCGGCCCGACGCAGGCGCCGACTGGGTCGACGCCGTCGGCGTGCGAGATGACGGCGATCTTGCAGCGGCCGGGACGGGCTTGCCGTCGCGGCCGCGGTAGCCCGTCTCGCGGGCCACGTGCTTGATCTCCACGAGGCCGTCGGCGATCTCCGGCACCTCGAGCTCGAAGAGCTTGCGCACCAGCTCCTCGCTGCGTCGCGAGAGCTTGACCTGCGGGCCCTTGGCGGAGTCCTCGACGCGCATGATCACGGCCTTGATGCGGGCGCCGTGATCGTAGTGCTCGGTCTCGATCTGCTCGCTGCGCGGCAGCTCAGCCTCGACGCGGCCGAGCTCGACGAGCGTGTTGTGCCGCGGGTCGCTCTGCTGCACGAGGCCGGTGACGAGCTCGCCGACGCGGTCGATGTACTCCTCGTACATGAGGTCGCGCTCCGCCTCGCGAATGCGCTGCAGGATGACCTGCTTGGCGGTCTGCGCGGCGATGCGGCCGAAGTCGTCCGGCGTCACCTCGACGCGCTCGACCTCGCTCATGTCCACGCCCGAGAGGTCGAGCCCGATCTCCTCGCCTCTCCTCGTCGTGCACCTTGAGGGCCTCGACGTCGATGTGCTCCGGGAAGATGAGCTCGTAGACGCGCATGTCGCCGGTCTCGGTGTCGATCTCGACCTTGGCGTGCTCCACGGCGTTGGGGGTCTTCTTGTAGGCCGAGAGCAGCGCGTCCTCGAGCGCGACGACGAGGGCTTCGAACGCGATGCCCTTCTCCTTCTCGATCTGCCGCAGCGCCTCGATGATGTCTCTACTCACGATGGCCTCCGTCTTCCTCAAAATTGTAGACCACGTGCGCCCTGGCGATGTCGGCGAGCGGCAGCGAGACGCTGCCGCCCTCGGCGAGGTCGAGCGTGACGGCGTCGTCGTCGGCCGCCGTGAGCACGCCGCGGAAGTTGCTGCGCCCGTCGCGCGGCGCCGTGGTCTTCACGGCGACCTCGCTGCCCAGCACCGCGGCGAAGTGGTCCGGCTTGCGCAGCCGGCGGTCCAGTCCCGGCGAGGAGACCTCGAGTGCGTAGCGTTGCGCGCACCTCGTCCAGCGCCTGGCTGACGGCCGCGCACAGCTCGAGGTCGACGCCGCCGGGCCGGTCGATGAACAGCGTCAGCGTCCCGGCGGGCCCGCCTCGCACCTCGAGGTCGACGAGCTCGACCTCCGCGAAGCGCTCGGCCAGTGTGGCCTCGATCATCCTCTCCAGGTCCTCCCTGCTCTCTCTCATAAACGACCCCTGACAAGACAAAAGTCGGTTACCCACCGACTTTTCGCGCAAGAGTCCGCCTCGTGGTGTGTCATCCAGCCGTGGAAGTATAGCACCCTCCGAGTTCGCCGCACAAGGAACGGCCCGAGGCCCGGGTCGCTCAACAACCCGGCGGTCGTGCCGATACTCTCAAGGACACACCCGTCGAGAGAGGCTGGCCATGGGAGAGTACACGACGTTCGAGTGCCGCGAGTGCGGTTACACCGCCGACCGCATCCGCTGGGGCGTCAGCGTGAACGACCCGCGCAACGCTTCATGCCGGGCTACTGTGTGGAGTGCGGCACGATCGTCGAGGTCGACCTGACCGGGGCCGATATCCACATCGACGAGTTCGACTGCGTCGTCTGCGGCAGCGAGCTCTTCTTCCTCGAGAAGGCCGCTTCCTACACATGCCCCAAGTGCAAGGCGCACGACATGCTCATGCACCAGGGCGAGTACTGGTAAGACCGCCGCCGCGCGGCGGCGCGGCTAGTTCTGGATGACGACCGGGCTCCCCGTCGGCACGAGACTGCTCACCTCCAGGATGTCCTTGTTGTGCATGCGCACGCAGCCGTGGCTGATGGCCTTGCCGATCAGGGCGTCCTGGTTGGTGCCGTGGATCCCCACCGGGCCACCCTGCGGCCAGTAGCTGAGCTTGGGCTGGAAGGCGCTGATGCCCAGGGCGAGCACGCCGTAGGAGCCGCCGGGCGACGCCGGCCTCAGCTTCTGGTTCACGAAGAAGAAGCCCGTCGGCGTCGCCAGCCCGGGACGGCCGACCGCCACAGGGTAGGTGCCGGCAAGCGCGCCCCGGCGATACACCATCAGCTTGCGGCGCGAGAGGTCGATGACGATCTTGGAGGACGTCGTGTAGAAGGCCAGGTTGGCCCTCGGGGACCCAGCCGCGCGTGCCGTTGGGGCGCACCGCCAGCCAGACGCGGCGCCACGTCTGCCCGCCGACGTCGCGTGTCTGGTCCACGAGCACTAGCGTGGGGTAGCCGTTGGCGTTGAGGCGCCGCAGGCGCGTGAGCACGGCGGCGGACGTGCTCGCCCTGCGGTAGACCGTGAGGGGGCCCACCGCCTTGCCCACCGTCCAGCGCGGCCACTGGGCGGGGTCCTTGGCGGGGGCGCCGGCTGGACTCGGCAGCGGCACCGGCGCCAGCGGCTGGCCGCCCCCGCTCCCGGCTGCGCGGGCGCGCACCGCGGCGTAGCCGCCCAGGGCCACGGCCACGACGAGAGCCAGAAGTCCGGCGCAGATCAGGATGTCACGCACGCGCGTACTCATCTGCGTCCAAGGATAGGCCAGGGCGCGCGGAGAGTACACTCTCCGGCCGGCAGGCGCCCCGGTGGCGTACACTACGGAGGAACACCACCACAAGCAGACGGAAGGAGCAGCGCGTGATCGCGGTCATCGTCATCATCGTCGTCCTCGCGGTCCTCGCGGCGATCTTCGCGGGGATGTACAACAGCCTCGTCGGCCGCCGCAACCAGGTGGACAACGCCTGGAGCCAGATCGACGTGCAGCTCAAGCGCCGCCACGACCTGATCCCCAACCTCGTGGAGGCGGTCAAGGACTACATGTCCTACGAGCAGGAGACCCTCACCAAGGTCACCGCGGCGCGCGCCGCCGCCATCAACGCGGGGCAGCAGGGTCCACAGGCACAGGCGCAGGCCGAGAACGCCCTCACCGACACGCTCAAGTCGCTGTTCGCGGTCGTGGAGAACTACCCGGACCTCAAGGCCAACCAGAACGTCATGAGCCTTCAGGAAGAGCTCACCGCCACGGAGAACAAGATCGCCTTCGCGCGGCAGTTCTACAACGACAGTGTGCTCGACTACAACAACAAGATGCAGATGTTCCCCTCCAATCTCATCGCCGGGATGTTCAACTTCACGGCGCGCCAGTACTTCGCGGCGCCCGAGGGCGACCGCGAAGTCCCCAAGGTCGACCTGCGCTAGCCGGCCAGGCGAGCGGGCCGCGCCATGTACGAGCAGATCCGCCGCAATCGCAGGGCCTCGTGGCTCCTGATGGGCCTCGTGGTCGCTTTGCTGGCGGCGCTCGGCTTCGCCATCGGCGCCGCCTGGATCGGGGGCACGAGCGGCGGCGTCGGCCTGCTCGGCGTGTTCGGCATCGTCGCCATCCTCTGGAGCGTCATCGGCTACTACACCGGCGATCGCATGGTGCTGGCCGTGAGCGGGGCACACCAGGTGACACACGAGGACGAGCCGCGGCTCTTCAACGTCGTCGAGGAGATGACCATCGCCGCCGGGCTCAAGCAGATGCCCGCCGTGTACGTCATCGAGGACAAGGCCCCGAACGCGTTCGCCACCGGCCGCGACCCGGCACACTCGTCCATCGCCGTCACGCGTGGCCTGATGACGATGATGGACCGCGAGGAGCTCCAGGGCGTCGTGGCGCACGAGATGTCGCACATCCGCAACTACGACATCCGCTTCGCCACGCTGGTCGGCATCCTCGTCGGCATGATCGCCCTGATAGCGGATTTCTTCCTGCGCTGGGGCTTCTTCGGGGGTTTCGGCCGCCGGCGCGGCGGCAACTCGGGGGGCGACGGGAACGCGATCTTCATGATCGTCGCCATCGCCCTGGCGATCCTCGCGCCGCTGGCCGCCTACGCGGTGCAGTTCGCCATCTCCCGCAAGCGCGAGTACCTCGCCGACGCCAGCGGCGTCGAACTGACGCGGAACCCCCTCGGCCTCGCCAGGGCGCTCAACGTGATCGCCGGGGATCCGGACTCGCTCGGCCACGCCAACCGCGCCACGGCGCACCTCTATATCGCGAACCCGTTGCGCGGCAAGAAGACGAAGGAAGTGGCGGGGCTCTTTGACACCCACCCGCCCATCCAGCAACGCATCGCCCTGCTCCTGGCGATGGCGCACGCGGGCCCGGACGCGCTCACGGCCCCAGCCGCGCCGGCCCCGTCCCTGGCGGCGCCCGCGCCGGCCTCTCCCCCACCGCCGCCCCTGCAGCCGCCCTCCTGAGACGGCGCTGATCGAGCGCTAGGTGAGCCTGCCGAGGGCCTCGCAGTAGAGGTCGCTGTGAGGGCGCAGGGCGCGCGCCAGCCGCAGGTGGACGCGCGCCTCGTGCTCGCGTCCCAGCTCGAGCAGACAACGCCCCAGTGCGTACTGCGCGTAGTCGTTGTCCGGCACGTCGGCCACGATGGCGGCGAACCGGCCGGCGGCCTGCTCGTGCTCGCCGAGCGCGAACTCGGCTCGTCCCAGCGCCTCGCGGATCGAGTTCCTGCCGGGTTCGAGCCTCAGCGCCTGGGAGAGCAGCATCGCGGCCTGAGCGGCGTGCCTCTGGCGAAGGAAGGCGAGGCCGCGCTGGAAGAGCGTGTAGGCCTCGCTCTCCGGCTCGAAGGCGGGCTCGCGCCGCGGTGCCGCGTCCACGCGCGCTCCTACAGCCCCAGCTCGGGCGCGATGGCCTGCATGGCCTCGAGGCCGATGGCCATGAACTCGTCGAGCTCGAGGCCAAGATCGGCGCAGCGTGCGATGGCGTCGCGGTCCACGCCGCGCGCGAAAGCCCCCTCCCGAAAGCGCTTGCGCACGGACTTGAGCTTGACCCCAGCGAGGTCCTTGTCGGGGCGCACCAGCGCCGCAGCCGTGATGAGGCCGCTGAGCTGGTCGGCCGCCAGCAGGGCGCTGTCGAAACGCGTCTCGGCGGCCACGCCGGTGGCCGAGTTGTGCGCCGCGACCGCGTGCGCGGCCTCTTCGGGGAGGCCGAGCTCCCGCACGGTGGCGGCGGCGCTGAGGCCGTGGCGCGCCGGGTCCCCGTCCGTCTCCTCGGAGTCGAGGTCGTGCGCCAGGCCCGCCAGTCCCCAGACGTCAGCGTCTTCGCCCAGACGTGCGGCGACGCCGCGCATGATCGCCTCGGTCGCGAGCATGTGGCGGCGCAGGTTCTCGTTGGCCACGCGCGCTTGCACGACCTCCAGCACCGCCTCCCGCGAGACGTCGCTCATGCCGGCTTGACCCCCGCCTCGATATGGTCGAGGACGGCGACCGCACAGGCCGCCTTGCTCGTGCGCGGCACGTGCGCCTCGCCCGTCGCCGTGATGATCGTGATCTCGTTCTCGTCCGAGCCGATGCCCATGCCTTCGGCGAGGATGTCGTTGAAGACGAGCATGTCGACGCCCTTGGCCGCCTTCTTGGCGCGGGCGCGCTGCAGCTGCGGCCCGGCCTCGGCGGCAAAGCCGACGCGGAAGAGGCCGGGCCTCGCCGTCTCGGCGAGGATGTCGACGGTGCGCACGAGATCGAGCGTGAGCGTCTCGCGGTCGGCGCGTTCGATCTTGCCGGCCGCCTGGTCCCGCGGCGCGAAATCGGCCACGGCGGCGGCCATCACGAGCACGTCGGCGTCGTCCACCTGGGCGGCCACCGCGGCGGCCATGTCGCCGGCACTCTCCACCTGGACGACCTCGTAGGGCGCCGCGTCGGCCGGCTGCGTCGTGACGAGGACGACGCGCGCGCCTCGCAGGTACGCCTCGTCGGCCACGGCGCGGCCCATCTTGCCGCTCGACCGGTTGCCGATGAAGCGGACCGCGTCGATGCGCTCGCGTGTGCCTCCGGACGTCACCACGACCTTCCTGGCGCGCAGCGGGCCGTGCGCCGTGCTCGCCAGCGCCCTGCGCACGGCGAGGCGGATGGCGTCGGGCGCGGCCATGCGCCCCGAGCCTTCCTCGCCACAGGCGAGCTCGCCGGCTTCGGTCGGCAGGACCTCCACCCCGCGCTCCTCCAGCACACGCAGATTGGCGACCGTGGCCGGGTGCTCGTTCATGGCCCAGTTCATCGTGGGGGCCACGATGACCGGGCCGCGGAAGGCGAGGTAGATCGCCGTGAGCAGATTGTCGGCCAGGCCTGCGGCCATCTTGGCCAGCGTGTTGGCGGTCGCCGGAGCGACCACCATGACGCGGGCACGCCTGGCCGCCTCGATGTGCTGGAACCAGCCGCCGCTCGACTGCCAGGCGCTGCGATCGTCGAGCACCGGCGCCTGGGAGACGGCGGCGAAGGTGAGCGGCATGACGAAGCGCTGAGCCGCTTCGGTGCTCACGACAAGCGGCTGCAGCCCGTCCTTCACCAGCCCGCGCACGAGCTCCACCGCTTTGTAGATGGCGATGCCCCCGGTGACGCCGACGAGGACGGTGCGCTCCGGGCGCGCCGCGTGCCCCTGCTCGGTCATGGCCGCGTCAGTCCTGCGGCTGGTACTCGATCTTGTTGTCGACGATCTCCTCGAACGCGATCGTGAGCAAGTTGGTGCTGCGCGTGTTGATCAGCGGCGGCGTGAGCGTCTCCTCGATGCCCATCGTGTTCTCGCCGAGGTTGTGGTAGTAGTCGTTGATCTGCCGCGCCCTCTTGGCCGCGATCATGACCAGCCCGTAGCGGGAACCGCCGGCGTGCGGCAGCAACTCGTCGATGCGTGGCTTGTCCACTTAGTCACCCTTTCGTCGTGCTCTGATGATGCCCGCGACTTCCGCCGCCGCGCGCTCCGCGTCGTCGTTGACGACGACGTGGTCGAACTCGCCGGCGGCGGCGACCTCCGTCGTCGCGATGCTGAGGCGCCTGGCGATGGCCTCGTCGGTCTCGGTGCCGCGCCCGCGCAGACGGTATGCCAGCTCCGCCATCGACGGGGGCGCGATGAAGATCGCCACGGCCTCCGGCAACGCACGGCGTATCGCTCGCGCCCCGGCCAGCTCGATCTCGAGGATCACATCGTCGCCGCGCGCCTGCGTGGCGACGACCTCTTCTCTGAGCGTGCCGTACAAATCACCACTGTATTCTACCCACTCCAGGAACCCGCCCGCCTCCACGGTGCGTTCGAAGACCTCCCGGGAGAGGAAGCGATACTCGCGACCGTCCGCCTCGCCGGGCCGCGGTGCTCTCGTGGTCGCGGAGACCGAGGTCGCGACGTGGTCCACGAGCCGCTTGACGAGGGCGATGACGGTCCCCTTCCCGGCGCCCGACGGCCCCGAGACCACGAAGACCGAAGTGCCGATGTCAGCCTCCGAAGAAGGCGAGGAGCTCGGCGCGCTGGCGCTCGGACAGGCCGCCGATGGTCTTGCTCGGGCTGATCCGGCACTGCTCCATGATGCGCGCGGACTTGACCCTGCCGCACTTGGGCGCCGCCATGAGGAGGTCCGAGACCTTGGCGGTGAGGAGGTACTCAGGCGGGGCGGCGAGGATATCACGGATGTTCGCGGCCCCGCGCTTGAGGTCCGCCTTGAGGGCGGCGCGGCGGCTGCGGACATCGTTGGCCTTGCCGAGAGCGTCCATGCGCTGGTCAAGCGAGCGCTCAGGGGCCGTGTTGAACTGCTTGGAAGAGGCGGACATCGGGCGGAAGTATATGTGAAGCGCCGCGCCGAGTTCAACACGTCACGGCTGCAGAAACCCGGGCTCTAGCGGGCATTTTGGACGCCGCCGCGGCGAGCTTGGCGAAGGTCAATTGCCGAGGGCGAGGCCGCGCGCGGCAGCCGGCGACGCGAGGCCGCGCGCGGCCAGCTCGGCGCGCAGCTCCCTGAGGATGCGTTCGGGAGCCTCGAAGCCGGCGAAATTGGCGGCGCCCACGCCCACCGCCGTAGCGCCGCAGGCGATGAACTCGAGCGCGTCGAGGCCGCTCATGACTCCCCCCATGCCGACGAGCGGCACGTCCGGCAGAGCTTGGGCGACCTCGGCGACCATGCGCAGAGCGATGGGCTTGATCGCCGGTCCGCACAGCCCGCCGGCGCGGTTGCCGAGGAAGGGGCGCAGGGTCTGGCGATCGAGCACCATCGCCTTGAACGTGTTCACGAGCGAGAGACCGTCGGCGCCGGCCGCGACGGCGGCGCGCGCGATCGCGGCGATTTCGCCCACGTTGGGCGTGAGCTTGGCGAGGAGGAAGCGCCCGGTCTCGGCCCGGCAGGCGCGCACGACCGCCGCCGTGGCGGCCGGGTCGGCGCCGATCTGCAGGCCGCTGGCCACATTGGGGCAGGAGACGTTGAGCTCGTAGGCGCGGATGTCCGGGCGCCCCGGCCTCGCCGTCGTGGCGACGTGGTCCTCTACGGCGCGCACGACGGCGGCGTACTGCTCGGGAGCGTTGCCGCCTACGCTGACGATCACCGGCTGCCCCAGCCCCGCCCAGGCGCTCAGCCCCTGGATCCACGCGGCGACCCCCGGGTTCTCGAGACCGATGGCGTTGATCATCCCGGCCGCTGTCTCGGTGACGCGCGGCGCGGGGTTGCCGGAGCGCGCGTCGGCGGTCACGGTCTTCGGCACGTAGGCCGCGTAGGGGAAGCGCGCCACGTAGTCGCCCTCGGCGCGCCGCGCATATTCCACGAGGTCGAACGTGCCGGACGCGTCCACCAGCGGGTGCGCCAGCTCGATGTCGCCGAGAGTGACGCGCAGGTCGACCTGCGCAAGCTCGAGCGGCGCGCTCACGGGAGCACCTCGTCGAGGGCGAAGACCGGCCCTTCACTGCATACCCGCAGCTTGCCACGCGCCGTGTCGATCACGCAGCCGTGGCACGAGCCGGTGCCGCAGGCCATGTGAGCCTCGAGCGACACGTAGCCCGAGAGGCGCTCGCTCAGCGACCACTGCTGCACCGTCGCGATCATCGCCAGCGGCCCGCAGGCGTAGACCAGCGTTTGCGGGGGCACGTCCAAGCGGACCAGCAGGTCGAGCACGGTGCCGCGCCTCCCCACGCTGCCGTCCTCGGTGGCCACCGAGAGCCGCTGAATGGCGAACGCGCCGGCGACGCGCGCGGCGCGGAAGTCGCGAAAGCCGAAGGCCGCCGTGACCGGTACCGCGGCGGCGGCCAGACGGTCGGCGAGGAACTGCAGGGGGGCGCAGCCGATGCCGCCACCCACGAGGAGCGCGCTCCTCACCGCGCCGACCGGGAACGCGCTCCCCAGCGGGCCGGCGATGTCCACCGAGTCGCCCACCTCGAGGGCGGCGATCCGCTCGCTGCCGGCGCCGCGCGCCTCGACCAGGAGACCGACGCGGTCGTCGTGGACGGTGTGCAGCGACAGTGGTCGCCGCAGCAGGAAGCCGCCCCCGGGCACGGTGACCATGACGAACTGCCCGGGCGCGGCTTTGGCGGCCACCTTCGGGGCGACCAGCTCGAGCGCCGTGAACGCTCCGAAGTGCCGGACGCTCGAGACGCGGCAGTGCGCTGTCTCCGCCCACTGTTCGGCGTGCGCGTGCCCCGCCTCGCTCATGGCGACCATCAGCGCGCCTCCACGGCCCGGTGAAGGTCCTGCAGGCAGTGCACCTGCACCCGTGGCCGGCGCGCCGCCTCGATGGCCGACGCGGCGGCTGAGGCGCCGGCCAGCGTCGTGATGCTGGGCACGCCCTTGCGCAGGGCCGTGGTGCGGATCTCGTAGCCGTCGCTGCGGGCGCCGCGGCCGAAAGGCGTGTTCACCACGAGGACGATCTCACCGCTCTCGATGAGGTTCACGACGTTGGGCTCGCCCTGGAAGACCTTGTTGACCACGTTCACGGGGATCCCGAGGCTCGTGAGCGCGGTCGCGGTGCCTCTCGTGGCGTAGATGACGAACCCGAGCGCGTGCAGCCGCTGCGCGAGGATCGTGGCCGCCGACTTGTCGCTGTCGCAGACCGAGAGGAAGACGCTGCCGTCGAGGGGCAGCGGCGACCCGGCGGCCGCGGCGGCCTTGCCGAACGCCGCCGGGAAGGTGTCGGCGATGCCCATGACCTCGCCCGTGGACTTCATCTCCGGCCCCAGCTGCGTGTCGCTGCCGGGAAAGCGGTCGAAGGGGAGCACGGCTTCTTTGACGCTCACGTGCTCCGGCACGCGCCGCTCGGGGACGAGCTCCGCAAGCGGCTCGCCCAGGATGACGCGCGTGGCGAGGCGCGCCAGGGGTACTCCCGTCGCCTTGCTCACGAACGGCACCGTGCGCGAGCCGCGCGGGTTCACCTCGAGCACGTAGAG
Source organism: uncultured Thermoleophilia bacterium (assembly GCA_963709845.1). Classification (GTDB taxonomy): domain Bacteria; phylum Actinomycetota; class Thermoleophilia; order UBA2241; family UBA2241; genus CAIXSE01. The sequence goes on along the minus strand of CAVPXV010000005.1, from coordinate 414,462 downwards.
CTGATAGCTCTGGTAGGCGAACTGCACGTTGATGAGCCCGCGCACTCCGAGCCCAAAGGCGAGCTGCCGGGTCTGCTTGCGCACCTGCTCGAGCGTCCCCTCCCCGAGCGAGATCGACGGGATGACGCAGGCGGAGTCGCCCGAGTGGACGCCGGCCTCCTCGACGTGCTGCATGACCGCGCCGACGTACACGTCGTCGGCGTCGGCGACGGCGTCCACGTCCACCTCGATCGCGTCCTCGAGGAACTTGTCGATGAGCACGGGGTGGTCCGGGCTCACGCTGGCCGCGGTCCCCATGTAGAGCTCGAGCTCGGCGGCGCCGTAGACGATCTGCATGGCGCGCCCGCCGAGCACGTAGGACGGCCGCACCAGGAGTGGGTAGCCGACTCGGGCGGCGATCGCCGCCGCCTCTCCCACCGTGGTGGCCAGCCCGTAGTCCGGGCAGCGGATGCCCAGTTCCTCGAGCAGGCCGCCGAAGCGGCCCCGGTCCTCGGCGAGGTCGATCGACTCCTGCGGGGTCCCGAGGATCGGGATGCCGGACTCCGCCAGCTCGCGCGCTATCTTGAGCGGCGTCTGGCCGCCGAACTGGACGATGACCCCCTTGGGCCGCTCGTTGGCGACGACGTTGGCCACGTCCTCGAAGGTCAGCGGCTCGAAGTAGAGCCGGTCGGAGACGTCGTAGTCGGTGGACACCGTCTCCGGATTGCAGTTGACCATCACCGCCTCGTAGCCCATCTCGCGCACCGTGAGCGCGGCGTGGACGCAGCAGTAGTCGAACTCGATGCCCTGGCCGATGCGGTTGGGACCGCTGCCCAGGATGACCACGCGCTCGCGGTCGCCCGGCTCCGCCTCGTTCTCCTCGTCGTAGGTCGAGTAGAAGTACGGCGTCTCCGCCGGGAACTCGGCGGCGCAGGTGTCCACCGCCTTGTACACGGGCAGGACGCCGGCCTCCAGGCGCAGGGCACGGACCTCACGCTCGCCGCGGCCGGTGAGCTCGGCGATGCGGCGATCGCTGAACCCGTAGCGCTTGTGGCGCCGCAGTACCTCCGCCGTGAGCCGCGGTGCGGCGCGCAGCTCGCGCTCGAGCTCGACGATGTCGTGCAGCTCGGAGAGGAAGAAGGGCGAGATGCCGGTGAGCTCGTGCACCTCGTCCACCTCCATCCCCTGGCGGAAGCCCTGAAGCACGAGCTCGTAGCGCTCCGCGGTGGGGACGGCGAGCGCCTGACGCAGGGCGCCGCGCTCGCCGGGCAGGTCGGCCGGCGCGTCCAGCTCGCGCGAGCGCAGCGCCTTGAGGAAGGCCTCCTTGAACGTGCGCCCGATGGCCATCGCCTCTCCCACGCTCTTCATGTGCGTGGTGAGCTCGCGGTCCGAGAGCGGGAACTTCTCAAAGGCCCAGCGCGGCATCTTCACGACCACGTAGTCGAGCGTGGGCTCGAAGCAGGCCGGGGTCTTGCGCGTGATGTCGTTGTCGATCTCGTCCAGCGTGTAGCCGACGGCGAGGCGCGCCGCGATCTTGGCGATCGGGAAGCCCGTCGCCTTCGAGGCCAGCGCCGAGCTGCGCGAGACGCGCGGGTTCATCTCGATGACCACGACCTCGCCGCTCTCGGGGTCCACGGCGAACTGCACGTTGCTGCCGCCGGTAGCGACGCCGATCTTGCGGATGATCGCCTTGGCGGCGTCGCGCAGCTCCTGGTACTGGCCGTCGGTGAGCGTGAGGGCGGGCGCCACGGTGACGCTGTCTCCGGTGTGCACGCCCATGGGGTCGATGTTCTCGATCGAGCAGATGATCACGACGTTGTCGGCGCTGTCGCGCATCACCTCGAGCTCGAACTCGTGCCAGCCGGCCACGGACTCTTCGAGCAGCACCTGGGAGATGGGACTGAGGCGCAGGCCCTGCTCCACGATGCGCGCGAAGCCTTCGCGGTCGTGGGCGATGCCGCCGCCGCTGCCGCCCAGGGTGTAGGCGGGGCGCACGACGAGTGGGAGGCCGAGCTCCCGCGCCGCCTCCTCGGCCTCCGCCATCGTCTCGGCCAGCAGGCTGCGCGGCACGCGCAGGCCGATCTCCTCCATGGCCGTGCGGAACTCGAGCCGGTCTTCGGCGCGCCGGATGGCGCTGTCGTCGGCGCCGATCATCTCGACTTCCCAGAGGTCGAGCACGCCGGCGTCCTTGAGCTCCATCGCCAGGTTGAGCGCCGTCTGGCCGCCGAGCGTCGACAGAAGGGCGTCCGGCCGCTCGACCTCGATGACGCGCGTCAGCGTGGCGAGGTCGAGCGGCTCGATGTAGGTACGCGTGGCCATCGCCGGGTCGGTCATGATCGTCGCGGGATTACTGTTGACGAGGACGACCTCGTAGCCCTCTTCGAGCAGGACCTTGCAGGCCTGCGCGCCGGAGTAGTCGAACTCGCAGGCCTGCCCGATGACGATCGGCCCCGAGCCGATCACGAGGATCTTGTGCAGGTCGTCGCGGCGCGGCATCAGGCGCCCTCCGCCCGGAAGCGGGCGATCTCGTCGCGGAACCGGTCGAACAGGTAGAGGGAGTCGTGCGGCCCCGGCGAGGACTCCGGGTGGTACTGCACCGAGAACGCGTAGCGCTCCGGGGCGGCCACCCCCTCTACGGTGCCGTCGTTCAGGTTCAGGTGCGTGACCTCGGCCCCGCGCAGGCTCTCGTCGGCGACGGCGAAGCCGTGGTTCTGGGCGGTGATCGCGATGACCCCGGTGCGCACGTCCTTCACCGGGTGGTTGGCGCCGCGGTGCCCGAACTTGAGCTTGTACGTCTTGAAGCCGAGCGCCTGCGCCAGGAGCTGGTGCCCGAGGCAGATGCCGAACACGGGCACCTTGCCGAGCAGGCGCTCCACGGCCTTGACGGCGTAGGTGACGGCCGCCGGGTCGCCGGGCCCGTTGCTGAGGAACACGCCGTCCGGCTCCCGCCGCAACACGTCGCGGGCGCTGGTCTGGGCCGGCACCACGGTCACGCGGAAGCCGCGCTCGCCGAGGTAGCGCAGCATCGAGCGCTTGATACCGAAGTCGTAGGCGACGACGTGCAGGTCCGCCGCCGGCGCCCCCTCGGGCGCCGGCGGCTCGTAGGGCACCTCGCAGGTGACGACCTTGGCGAGGTCGAGGCCGCCCATACGGGGAAGACCCTGGGCGGCCCGGCGCAGATGTCTGACGTCGGTCGTATCGGCACTGACCACGGCGCGCAGGGCGCCCTGCTCGCGGATGTGCCTCGTGAGGGCGCGTGTGTCGACGCCGCTCACCGCCAGCACGCCGTGCTCGGACAACCAGTCCAGCCACGTCGTGCGCGAGGCACGGTTGAAGCGGTAGTTGGTGATCTCCCGCGCGATGATGGCGCGCGCGTGGGCCTTGCCCGACTCGTCGCGCTCCTCGTCGGCGCCGTAGTTGCCGTTCATCGGGAACGTGTAGGTGACGAGCTGGCCGCAGTAGGACGGGTCGGTGGCGATCTCCTGGTAGCCGGACATGCTCGTGGTGAACACGACCTCGCCGCCGATGGTCCCCTGGCCGGCGAGCGCCTCGCCGCGAAAGGCGGTGCCGTCTTCGAGGACGATGAGGGCCGGGCTAGGCAAGCTCCTCCCAAGCGACGCGACCGGCGGCGACGGTGAGCCGCACCCGGGCCTGCAGGTCCTGCCCCAGCCAGGCCGAGTTGAAGGAGCGCGAGTGCAGCGTCTGCGGCGACACGGTCCAGGCGACCTTGGGATCGACGACGCAGAAGTCGGCGGACGAGCCCTTCGCGAGACAGGGCACCGGCAGGCCGGCGATGCGCGCCGGCGCCGCGCTCATGCGCGTGACCAGCGTGCCGAGGTCGAGCGCCTTGCGTTTCACCAGCCCAGCGTACAACACGCTGAACGCGGTCTCGAGGCCCACGACGCCAAAGGGGGCCTCTTCGAAGGGCACGTCCTTCTCCTCGGCGGCGTGCGGCGCGTGATCCGTGGCGACGCAGTCGACGAGGCCGCTCTTGAGCGCCTCGACGAGCGCCGTGCGGTCGCTCTCGGCGCGCAGCGGCGGGTTCATCTTGAGGTTGGAGTCGAGAGAGGCCACCGCCTCGTCGGCGAGCGTCAGGTGGTGAGGCGTGACCTCGGCCGTCACGCTCACGCCCGCCGCCTTGGCGCGGGCGATCGCTTCGAGCGACGCGGCGCTGCTCACGTGACAGACGTGCAGCCGGGCGTCCTCGTAGGCGGCGATGTCCAGCGCGCGCGAGACGTCGAGGCTCTCGCAGAGTGAGGGGATGCCGGTCAGGCCGAGGCGCGCGGAGGCGGGGCCCTCGTGCATCTGCCCGCCCTTGAAGAGCGAGTCGTCCTGGGCGTGGATGGCCACGAAGCGGCCGCTGACCTTGACGTACTGGAGAGCCCGCCGCGTGAGCGCCGCCGTCCCGAGTGGCCGGCCGTCGTCGCTGAAGCCGACCGCCCCGGCAGCGCCGAGCTCGCCCATGTCGGTGAGCTGCTCGCCGGCGAGGCCGCGCGTGACGGCCGCGAAGAACCCGACCGGTACCGCGGCCACCGCGCGCGCCTGATCGGCGAGCCCCTTGAGGACCATCGCGCTGTCGACCACGGGGTCGGTGTTGGCCATCGCGAACAGCGCCACGTAGCCGCCGGCCGCCGCCGCGGCCGTCCCCGAGGCGATGTCCTCCTCGTCCTCGCGCCCCGGCGTGCGCAGGTGCGCGTGCAGGTCGACGAAGCCCGGCAGGACGAGCATGCCCTCGGCGTCCACGACCCTCGTGCCCTTCCCGGTCTTGAGGCTCTTGCCGAGCTCGGCGACCCTGCCCTTGCTCACGAGCACGTCCTGCACCATGTCGATGCCCGCCTCGGGATCCACCACCCGGCCGCCCTTGACGAGCAGCTCGGCGGCCGGCAGGTGCCTGCACCACGTGCGTTCCATCAGAACACCTCCCCGCTGCTGGACCCGTCGCTGTAGCCGACGATCGTGCGGTACAGGATCGCCATGCGCACGGCGAGGCCGCTGAAGACCTGATGGGCGATCAGGTTCTCGTCGTCGTCGGCGATGTCGCTGGCGATCTCCACGCCGCGGTTGATGGGGCCGGGGTGCATGACCCTCTGCCCCGGCCGCAGCCGCGCCTGCGAGATGCCCCACAGCTGGCCGTACTCGCGCAGCGACGGGAGATAGTTGGCCCCGGGCTTGATGCGCTCGCGCTGGATGCGCAGCAGGTAGATGACGTCCGCGTCCTTGAGGTTGGCGAGGTCGTACTCGACGTTCACGCCCATCTCCCCGATGCCGCGCGGCATGAGCGTGGGCGGCGCCACCAGCGTGACCTCCATGCCGAGCATGCGAAAGCCCATGATGTCGCTGCGCGCCACGCGGCTGTGCAGGATGTCGCCGATGATGAAGACCTTCATCCCGCTCAGGTCCCGGCCGAGGTTCTGGCGCATGCTGAACAGGTCGAGCAGGCACTGCGTAGGGTGCTGGTGCTTGCCGTCCCCCGCGTTGATGACGCTCGCTTCGGTGTTGGCCGAGAGCGTCTGGCAGGCGCCGGCGGACGGGTGGCGCATGACGATGATGTCCGGCGAGTAGGCGTTCAGGGTGATGGCCGTGTCCTTGAGCGTCTCGCCCTTCTCCACGGCCGACCCGCTGGCCTTGAGGGCCAGGGTGTCGGCCGAGAGCCGCTTCGCCGCCAGGTCGAAGCTGGACGAGGTCCGCGTCGAGGCTTCCCAGAAGAGATTGATGATGGTGCGGCCGCGCAGCGTGGGGACCTTCTTGATGTCGCGCTCGAGCACCGGCAGGAAGCTCTCGGCGGTGTCGAGCAGCATCTCGACATCCCCGCGCGTGAGGTCTTCGATGGAGATCAGGTCGCGTTTCGGCATGTCAGGCCTCCGTGGAGCGGACGAGCACTACCTCGTCGACGCCGTCGATCTCCTGGAGGCGCACGCTGATGCGCTCCTTCAGGGCAGTGGGCAGGTTCTTCCCGACGAAATCGGGGCGGATGGGCAACTCGCGGTGGCCGCGGTCCACGAGGACCGCGAGCTGCACGGCCGCGGGGCGGCCGTAGTCGAAGAGCGCGTCGATGGCGGCGCGGATGGTGCGGCCCGTGTAGAGCACGTCGTCCACGAGCACGATGGTGGCGCCGTCGATGGTGAACGGCAGGTCCGTGCCCTTCACCACCGGGTGAGGCGGGTGGGGCACGACGCCCACGGCCCCGCGCGCGGCGACGTCGTCGCGGTAGAACGAGATGTCGAGATCCCCCTTGGCGTAGTCGCGCTTGCCGACCTCGCAGAGGAGCTGGTGGATGCGCTCGCAGAGGAACGCTCCCCTGGTGTGGATGCCGACCACGGCGAGGTCCGTGTCGCCGGGGTTCTTCTCGAGGATCTCGTGAGCGATGCGCGTGATCGTCCGCGGCATCTGCTCGGCCGTCAGGACGACGACCTCGTTGGCTGGCCTGGGATCAGGCATAAAAAACGCGCCGCCGGCTTCTGCGAACGTACGGCAGCGCTGCACCCCCTTTCCGTCTCACGGGACGTGGTTAAAGGTCTGCGATACTGTACCAGCCCGCTCGGGGCGCGGCAAGGTCGTTCAGAGGCGCGGATCCGGGGGCAGGCCGAGCCTCGAGGCGAAGGCCTGCAGATCGGCCGGCAGCGCGCTCGTGAACTCGAGTCGCCGCCCGTCCTCAGGGTGCGGGAAGGCGAGCCGGGCGGCGTGCAGGAACTGGCGCTCGAGGCCCTCAGGGCGCGGCCGCCGGCTGTACTGCGCGTCGCCGGCGACCGCGTAGCCGAGGGCCGCGAAGTGCACGCGGATCTGGTGCGTGCGGCCGGTCTCCAGCTGCACGCGCACCAGCGTGTACCCGGGCGCCCGGCCCAGCACGCGGAAGTGCGTCACTGCCGGGCGCCCGGCCACGGTGTGCAGGGACATCCTCTTGCGGTCGCGGACGTGGCGGCCGATGGGCGCGTCGATCGTGCCGTCGTCCTGGGGGAGGTCGCCGTAGAGCAGCGCCAGGTAGAGGCGCTCGATCTCGCGACGCTCCATCGCCGCGACGAGGCGCCGGTAGGCGTCCTCACGGCGCGCGACGATCAGCAGGCCGGACGTGTCCTTGTCCAGGCGGTGCACGATCCCGGGGCGCAGCTCGTGCCCGCCGCGCGCGCCGTGATCGACGAGCCCCTGCGCGAGAGTGCCATGCTCGTGGCCCGGCGCAGGGTGGACGACCACGCCGGCCGGCTTGTCGACCACGAGCAGCCAGTCGTCCTCGTAGACCAGCGCGTAGGGCACCTCCTCGGCACCCAGGGCTGGCGGCGGCGCGGGCACGGTCAGCCACGCGACCTCCTCGCCGGCGCGCAGCTCGTGGCGCTTGCGCGCCGGCGCGCCCCGCACGGTCACGAGGCCCTGCTCGATGAGGCGCTGCGCCGCGGCGCGCGAGAGGCCGGCGCGCTTGGCGAGGACGACGTCCAGGCGCGCGCCGCTCTCGTCCGCGGCGACGTGGAACCGCGACTCGCCCTCAGGCGCGTGATCCACGCAGCACCTGCAGGACGAGCAGGATCGTCCCGGCGACGATCGCCGCGTCGGCGAGGTTGAACGACGGCCAGCGGTACACGCCGATGAAGTCCACGACCGCGCCGCCGAAGCGGAAGCGGTCGACGAGGTTGCCGAGGGCGCCGCCGAGGATGATGCCCAGCGCCGGCCGGTAGCGCGGCGGCGACAGGAACAGGGCCACCGTCACGGCCACAGACACGGCGCCGACGAGGAACGTCACTACACTGCCGGCGTTCGCGAGGCGGCTGAACGAGATGCCGGAGTTGTAGGTGAGGTCGATCCTCAGCCCGGCGAAGACGCGCAGCGGCAGGTGCGCCGCCTCGCGCCGGACGAGCCACTTCGTCGCCTGGTCGGCGGCCACGATCGCCGCCGCCAGGCCGAAGGCGAGGCCGAGGCGGCGGCTACTTCTTGCCACGCGGCTTGCGCGGCGCGTCCAGTTCCTGGACCTCCGAGTGCCCCATCGGGCAGGCGGGCTCCTTGGCCTTGCCTGAGCGTCCGCCGTCGTTGACGACGATGATGAGCGGGTAGGTCGCCTTGCAGACTTTGCAGTACGCGAGTCTGGCCATGCAGTCTTCCTTCCGTCAGAGGCGGAGTGCCCGCCGTGCCTGTTCAACACTGATACCGCGGATGCGCAAGATCTTGCGGCGTCCGCCGGCGCCGGCGCTGATGCTCACGTCGCGTCGCGGCGCGCCCAGCACCCCGGCGACGTAGCGGACGAGCTCATCGTTGGCGCGCCCTTCGTGGGCCGGCGCCGCCAGGCGCAGACGCAAGCGGCCGTCGGCGACGCCGACGACCTCGCTGCGCGCCGCGCCGGGCGTGACCCAGACCGCGAGGCTTACCCCGTCGGCCGTCACGCGCAGCGGCGTGGGCTCACCACTTGAACTCGTTCTCGTTCACCCCGCTGTCCACGTCGCTGAGGAGATCGTCGCTCTCACCGAACGTGATGCGTTCCTTCTCCGGAGACTCATCCGCGTCCGGCTCGGGCGCGGCGGGCGGGTCCGCCTCGACCACCGGCGGCGCCAGCGGGACCGTCTCGTCGTGCTTCTCGGGCGGCTCGAAGGCCCCTGCGACCGCCGCGGCGTCTTCCGCAGGTGCCGCGGCGGCGTCTTCCGCAGGGCTCGCCAGGGTCTCTTCCCTCGCGATCGCCGCCTTGATCTCCTCGGCATGCCGCGCGAACTCTGCCTGGGCCACGGTGCCCGCCGCCGCGGTCGCCAGCGGCGCGTCCTCCACGTGGTTCAAATAGCCTTCGAGGAGTTGGCGGAACTTGAAGCGGAAGTCCTGCTCCGCGCTCCTGAGCTTGGCCATCGACTGCTCGATCGCCTGCTTCTCCGAGTAGGCCTCGTTGACGAGCTGGCGCGCCTTGAGCTCGGCCTCGTGCAGGATGAGCTGCGCCTCCTTGGTGGCGTTCTGCTTGAGCTCCTCGGCGCTCGCCTGGGCGGAGATCAGGGTGCGCTGCAACGTGTCCTCGATGCGCTTGTAGCCGGACACCTGACCCTCGAGCGTCTCCACGCGCTCGCCCACGTCGATGTTCTCCTTGAAGAGACGCTCGTACTCGTCCGCGACCTCGTCGAGGAACTCGTCGACCTCGACGTCGACGTAGCCGCGCATCCCGCGCTTGAACTCCTTGTGGCGGATGTCCAGTGGTGTGAGCTTCATGCAGCGACCCCCTCGCTCGTACGACCCGCGCGGCGGACCGTCGTCGTCATCACGTTCACCATTCTAGTGCGCCGTCATCAGGCGAGTTCCTTGGCGCGCGCCGTCGCGGCGGCCACGGCGGCGGCCACGGCCGCGCCGGCGCCCTGCTCGGCGAGGGCCTCGATCGCCGCCGCGGTCATGCCGCCGGGCGTTGCCGCGGCCGCGATGATCGCCTCGGGGTCTCCCGCGGCAGCGATCATCGCGGCCGCGCCGTGGGCCCCCTCGACGGCGAGCCGGCGCGCCACGGCCGGGGCGATCCCGTGCGCCTCGGCGGCAGCGGCGAACTCGCCGACCAGCGCCGCCAGCACGCCGGGCATGCAGCCGGCCACGGACGTCGCGGCGTCGAAGAGCTCCTCGGGCAGCTCGAGCACGGTCCCGGAGGCGGCGAAGAGGGCGCGCACGTCCTCGGCCTGGCCGGGAGTCAGCGTCCCGGGCACGAGCAGGAAGACGCCGAGTCCGAGGGCCGCCGCGACGTTGGGCATGACGCGCGCCACGCGGCTGCCCGGCGGCAAGGCCGCGAGCAGCCGCTCCAGCGTGACCCCGGCCGCGACCGAGACGAGCGGCCGCTCGCCGATCGCGGGAGCCAACTGGGCGAGCACCGCCTCGACCTCCGGTGGGCGGACGGCCACGAGCACCAGGTCCGAGCTCGCGGCGACGTCGGCCGCCGACGCGGCGGCTGCGCCGCCGGTCGCGGCGGCCAGCGCTTCCGCGCGAGCGGCCTCGATGTCGAAGATGAGCAGAGAGGGCGGCGCGGCGGCCGATGGGCGCACCCAGCCTTCGGCGAGGGCGTGCGCGATGTGCCCGGCGCCGACGATCCCGACGATCACTCGCCCGCCGAATGACTAGAACTGATTGAAGAAGCCCTTCTCAATGAGCCGCGCCCGCTCCTCCGCCGAGACCTCGACGTTGCGAGGAGTGAGCAGGAAGATCTTGTCGCCGACGCGCTGCATGCCGCCGTCGAGCGCGTAGGTGAGACCGCTGCAGAAGTCGATGAGCCTCTTGGCGAGCTCGGTCTCCGAGCTCTGCAGGTTCATGATCACGGGGACGTCTACCTTGAACTTGTCGGCGACCTGCTGGGCGTCGTTGAAGTTCTTGGGGATGACCAGATGGACCTGGACGCGTGAGGGGCGCGCCGGCTCAACGGCCCTCACCGGCGCCGGGCTGCGGCGCCGCGGCTCGTCGGCGAAGATGTCGTCGTAGTCGTTACGGCCGCGGCCGCCGTCGATCTTGCGCACGTTGGGGCGTTCCTGGTAGGAGCGTTCGAGCTCCTCCTGCGGCGCCAGCGTCTCGTCCTCGTCGTAGTCGGCCTCGTCGTCCGCGATGCCGAAGTACACCGCCACTTTGTGCCACGTATCGCCTAGGCCCATACTGCCCTCCCCACCGGGTCAGAAAAGCACGCTGCCGACACGGACGATGGTCGCCCCTTCCTGGACGGCCACCTCGTAGTCCGCACTCGTGCCCATCGATAGCTGGCCGAAAGTATATGTGCCGCGCCACTTTGTCGAAAGCCGTTCGGCCAAGTCGCGCGTGGCGGCGAAGTACGGGCGCGCCTCCTCGGGGTCGTTCGCGAGCGGCGGCATGCACATGAGCCCCGTGAACCTCACCTTGCCGCAGGCGGCGGCCTGCTCGAGAAAGGCGTCCACCGCCGCCGGCGCCACGCCGCTCTTGCTCTCCTCGGCGCCGACGTTCACCTCGAGCAGCACGTCGGTGGGCCGCTCGGCGCGCGCCTCGATCTCCTGCACGACGCTGAACGTGCAGACGGAATGGATGAGGCTTGCCACGGGAAGCACGAGCCGCGTCTTGCGGCTCTGCAGGTGACCGATGAAGTGGTAGTCGAAGGCGTCGCCGTACAGCGCCTGCTTGGCGACCAGGTCCTGGGCGCGGTTCTCGCCGATGAGTCTGATCCCCGCATCCCTCAGGGCGCCGAGGTGCTCGGCCGCCACGTACTTGGTGGCGACCAGGACGCGCACGCCGGCCGCGTCGCGTCCGGCCGTCGCGGCCGCCGCGGCCACGCGGCCGCCGACCTCGGCGAACCGCTCACGCACGACCTCTGCCCTCGGGACGAACTGCTGACCACGAGTCTCCTCCTCAGCGCCCTACTTCTGGAGCCTCGTCACGCTTCCTGCCGCCATGCCACCGCCAGATGCCGACCGGTCGCGCCGTGGTCTCGGCGGTGGGAGAAGAAGCGCTCGTCCGACGAGGTGCAGAGCTGCGCGACGGCGATGCGCGGGGCGGTCAGGCCGGCGGCGCGCAGGTCGCTGGCGGCGCAGGCCCAGAGGTCGACGCCGCCGGGCACGCCGGCGCCGGGAAAGCGCTGCGCGAAGCGCGCGCGCAGGGCGTCGTCCACGGCGAAGCAGCAGGGCCCGATGCTCGGGCCGACCACGGCGCCGAGCAGGCGGCCGCGCTCCGCCAGGCGCGCGGCCGCCGCGGCGACGATCCCGGCCAGCATGCCACGCCAGCCGGCGTGTACGGTGGCCAGGGCCGGCCCGTCGGCGCCGCGCGCGGCGATGACCACGGGGACGCAATCGGCGTAGCTGATGCAGAGGCCGAGCCCAGGCGCGGACGTCAGCAGGCCGTCGTGCGCGGCGAGGACGTCGGCGGAGCCGAAGGCGCCGCGCCCCGCCTCAGCCTCCCCGACCCAGGCGAGCCGGCTCCCGTGGACCTGCCCGGGGACGACCAGGCGGCCCTGCGGCACGCCCAGGGCGTCGCACCAGCGCCGCCGGTTCTCGAGCACGTGGGCCGGCGCGTCAGCGACCGAGAGGCCGAGGTTCAGCGAGTCAAAAGGCGCCGGCGAGACGCCGCCGCCACGCGTCGGGAAGGCGGCGGCCACTCCGGCGCACTCCCACGCGAGCCACGCAAGCCCCTCCCGCTCGCGCCACTCCAGCGCGAAGTGCTGCGTCACGGCGTCATCCTCCCGGGAGCAGGTAGGACGACCAGCGCAGGACGGCCCCGAAGGTCGCGTCGAACGCCGCCGGGAACGAGATGAGGATGAGGAAGAGCCCCAGGAAGACGTAGTTTCCGTACCTGTCGAAGCTCGTCCAGCGCGCGTACGTCTCGCGCGGCAGGAACCCGCCCAGCACGCGCGAGCCGTCCAGGGGAGGAACAGGGATCAGGTTCAGCGTCCCCAGGATGACGTTGAGGGCGAACAGGGTGTACAGGGCCTGGAGCAGGAAGAAGCTCCAGGTGTACGTGAGCCAGATGATCCCGGCGGTCACGAGCGCCAGGGCGTAGTTGGTGGCCGGGCCGGCGGCGCCGACGAGCATCATGCCGCGCTGCGGGTCCTTGAAGTGCCGCGGGTCGACCGGCACCGGTTCGGCCCAGCCGAAGAGGAAGGTCCCTCCCGAGCCGAGGTAGGTGACCGCGAGCATGGCCGTGCCCCAGAGCGAGAGGTGCTTCAGGGGGTTGAGCGTGAGCCGGCCGTGGAGCTTCGCCGTAGGGTCGCCGAGCTTCCAGGCGACCCACCCGTGCGCCAGCTCGTGCAACACGAGGCTGGCGAGGAGCAGCGGGGAGATGAGGAGGAACTTGGCAATGAGGCTCTGGTCGGTCACGGGCGCAGGCGCTCCGCCGCTGCGAGCTCCTCGGCGCGCGTGTGCACGACGCCGTTTATCTTGAGGTGGAGCACGCTGCGCAGCACCTCGCCCATCTCCGGCGACGGCGCGAAGCCCAGGGCGAGCAGGTCGTCGCCGCGAATGGCGAGGCGCACGTGGCGGGCGACGTCGAGGAACGCGCCGAGCCGCACGGCGGCGGTCCCCTCGTCCAGGACCATCGCGGCAAGCACCGCTTCGAGCGGCTCCCCGCGCGCCAGGTCGTAGAGCTCCGCGTCCGTGGGCCCTCTGCGCACGCGCTCGACGAGGTGCCTCGCGACGACGAGGGCGCGCTCCAGCACGTGCGCGTCGTGGCGGCGAAGGCGCATGCGGTCGGCCCACGCGGCGATCTCCTCGGGCGCCAGGTCGCGCAGCATCCAGAGCAGGCGCAGGCGCCAGCGCGGCAGCTCTGCCTCCAGGCCGTGCCGCGCACGCTCGCGATCGGCCCGGCCGACGAGCGCGCGCGTCTCCCTGCCGGCGCGCAGGCGCGCGTGGATGGACGGGACGACGCCGAGTTCCTCGAGGCGCCGCAGCGAAAAGTCGACCTTCTCCTCGTCGAGCAGCGCGATCAGCTCGTCGCGCAGCCGCGCCGACGAGAGGTCACCGACGAGGTCCATCGCACAGCAGGCACGCGCCAGGTTGAGCGTGTGCTCGTCCATGCGCAGCCCGTAGCGGCTCTCGTAGCGGACGGCGCGCAGGATGCGCGTGGGATCCTCGATGAAGCTCAGGTTGTGCAGGACGACGATGCGCTTGGCGGCGAGGTCGGAGAGCCCGCCGTAGAAGTCCAGCAGGTCGCCGTAGGTCTCCGGCTTGAGCGACACGGCCATCGCGTTGATCGTGAAATCCCTGCGCGCCAGGTCGCTGCCGATGCTGGCGTGCTCCACCTTGGGAAGCGCCGCGGGGTGCTCGTAGGACTCGGTACGCGTGGAGGCGACGTCGACGCGCTGCCGCCGGCCGGCGACGTCGTGGGCGACCACGACCGCCGTGCCGAACTTCTCGTGCGGGCGCACGTGGCCGTGGAGGCGCGCGGCGAGGTCGGCGGCGAAGGCGATGCCGTCACCCTCCACGGCGACGTCGACGTCGAAGCCCGTCTCTCCGAGCAGCAGGTCGCGCACGGCGCCGCCGACGAGGTAGACGCCGCGAACGCTGCCCGCGACCGCCTGGATATGGCGCAGCACGTCGTCCAGCCCCAGTTCGCCCAGTCTCCCGGCGAGATTGGCCGCCGGCGGCGGCGAGGGCTCGGCGGCGCCGCGAGCTCCGGTGACGGCCCCGCGGGTGACGGCGCCGAGGACGTCCGCCAGCAGCACCTGCTTGGCCGCCGCGTCCCTCACGACCGGCGCCCAGCCGATCTCCTCCTGCGCGACGCTCAGCGCGGCGCGCTCCAGCGGCGTGTCGTCCGCCACCACCGTGACGCGCGACGTCATGACCGCCTTCACCGGGGCGTGGCCGAGGCCGTGCGCCGCGGCGCGCTCGAGGTCGACGAGCGCCACCTTGCCGACGAGGCGCTCGCCGGCGTGGACGACGACGCCGCCGATGCCTTCGCGCCGGCAGAGCAGGACGGCTTCGTCGATCGCCGTGCCGAGGTCCACCGGCGGCGGCGCCGGCACGCGCACGTCACGCACCAGGCGCACCGGCAGCACGGCGCCGGGGATCGCCGCTTTGAGGGCGGCCGCGACCGTGGCCAGCGGCTCGTCCTTGACGACCGCTGAGGCCGCGGCGGCGTGGCCGCCGCCGCCGATCGCCGCCAGCGCCGCCGCCACGTCCAGCCTGCCGCCGCGGCTGCGCGCCGTGACGAAGACGCGGTTCTCCATCTCGACCAGCAGGAAGAAGGCGTCGCAGCCGGTGAGGTCCATGACGCGGTGCGCCACCACGCTCACGCCCTCGACGTAGAGCTCCTGGCTGAGGGCCGAGACCAGTACCGTCGCCGCGGCGATGGGCAGTTCCTCCGCGGCGTCCAGGGCGGCCGCCAGCGTGTGACGCTGCTGCGCCGTGAGTGCGTTGGTGAGCCACTTCTCGAGCAGCGCCACGTCGGCGCCGCGCTGCATGCACAGGGCCAGCGCCTCCGCGTCCCGCGGGGTGGTCGTGGCGAAGGTGAGCGAGCCCGTGTCCTCGTGGATGCCCAGGGCGAACACCGTAGCCTCGAACGGCGTGATCGGGATACCGCGCTCGGCGACGATGCTGACCATGAGCGTCACCAGCGAGCCGTCGTCCGAACTCACGAGGTTGTCGGCCGGTATGAAATCGGGCAGGTCGCCGGCGTGCGCGTGATGGTCGAAGGCCACCACCTGCACGCCCTCGCGGCCGCACAAGTCGGCAAGCTCGCCGAGCCGGTTGGCGTGCACGGTGTCGAGCAGGATCAGCCGCGTGACGGTGTCGCGCTCGACGTCGGCCGGATCGACCACGGGGATGAGGTCCGCGTGCAGCGCCTGGAACTCGCGCACGTTGCGGTTGACAGCACCCCCCAGGCAGATGGCCGCGTCCGGGTAGAGCTTGCGCGCGGCCACCATCGCCGCGAAGGCGTCGAAGTCCGTGTTGGTGTGCGTGGCGATGAGCTCGGGCGTGCGCATGTCAGCAGTATACGGGAGGCTCGCCCCCGGGCCCGTCAGGCTTTGAGCAGCCAGGCGAGCTCGTGCCCGAAGGCGGCCTCGACGGCGTCGCGCAGCGGCCTGTTGGCCGGGTCCGCGAGCTGAGGGTCGGCGGCCAGGAGGCCGGTCGCCAGGCGCCGTGCACGGAGCAGGGCCTCGCGGTCGCGCGCCAGGCGGGCGAGCTTGAGGTCTGGCACGCCCGCCTGGCGCGCGCCCATCACCTGCCCCTCGCCGCGGATCTCGAGGTCGCGGTCCGCGAGCTCGAAACCGTCGTTGGTCTCGAGCAGAGCCTCGAGGCGGGCCTGCGAGGCGCCGGTCTCGGCCTGCGAGAACAGCAGGCAGTACGACTTCGCGGTACCCCTCCCCACGCGGCCGCGCAGCTGATGGAGCTGCGCCAGCCCAAAGCGCTCCGCGCCCTCGACGATCATGACCGTGGCGTTGGGCACGTCGATGCCCACCTCGATGAGGCTCGTGGACACCAGCACCTGCACCTCGCCGGCTTTGAAGGCCTGCATGGCGGCGTCGCGCTCGGTGGACTTCAGCTGGCCGTGCACCACGGCGACGCGCCAGTCTCGAAACGGCCCGTGCTGGAGCCGCTCGGCCTCGGCCAGGGCCGTCGCGGCCGAGATCGACTCGGACTCGTCGATGGCCGGGCACACGACGTACACCTGGCGCCCCTTGGCGATCTGTTTGCGCACGAACTCGTAGCCCGTCTCGCGCTGCGCCTCGTCGACGAGCCGCGTCACGACGGGCACGCGGCCGGCGGGCGACCCCGCGACCGTGGTGACGTCGAGGTCGCCGTACACCGTCAGCGCCAATGTGCGCGGGATGGGCGTGGCGGTCATGTGGAGCACGTGCGGCGCGCGCCCGCCGTGTTCGGCGCGCCGCACCAGGGCGTCGCGCTGCTCCACGCCGAAGCGGTGCTGCTCGTCGACGACCAGCAGCGCCAGGTCGGCGAACACGACGTCCTGCTGCAGCAGCGCGTGCGTGCCGATCACCAGCCGAGCCGCGCCGCTCGCCACACGCGCCAGCGCGGCTCTGCGTTCGCCGGCGCCCAGCGACGCCGTCAGCAGCTCGGCCGGGGCGAGACCGCCCACCAGGCGCGCCGCCGTCTCCGCGTGCTGCGCCGCCAGCGTCTCGGTCGGCGCCATGAGCGCCCCCTGCCGGCCCGCCTCGGCGGCGCGCACCAGGCAGTAGAGGGCGACGACGGTCTTTCCTGAGCCGACGTCGCCCTGGAGCAGGCGGCGCATCGGCACGCTCTGGGTGAGGTCGGCCTCGAGCTCGTCGAGGGCGCTCAGCTGGTGCGGCGTGAGCTCGAAGGGCAGCCCGTCGAGGAAGGCGCGCGACGACTCGCCCGGCGCCGGCAGCGCCGGCGCCGTGACCCGGCGCTGCTGCTCGGCCTTGTGCAGCAGCAGGCCCGCCTGCATGAGCAGGAGCTCCTCAAGCACGAGGCGGGCGCGGGCCGCGCGGGCAGCCGCGAGGTCGCTGGGCGCGTGCACGGCGAGGGTCGCGTCGGCACGCGTGGGCAGCTCCTCCGCCGCGCGCAGCGCGGCGGGCAGCGGGTCGGGCAGGCGCCGCATGACCGGGCGCACCTCGCGCAGCAGCCCGCGCAGCAGGCGCGCCGAGACCTGCTCGCTGGCGGGGTACACCGGCACTACCCCTTCGGTGTGCACGCTGTCGCCTTCCTCGTCCTCGAGGATCTCGTGGCTCTTGACCGCGAAGGAGGCCCGGCCGCCTTGCGGCCTGAAGGTCCCGCGCACGCTCAGCCGCATGCCCTCGCTCAGCACCTTGACGAGGTAGCGCTGGTTGAACCACACGGCCTCGACGGCTCCGGTGTCGTCGCGCAGCAGCACGCGTACCACGTCCACGCGCCGGCGTGCGGTGCGCTCCGCGCTGATGCGCGCGATCACCCCGCGCACCGTCGCCTCCTCGCCGACCTTGAGATCGCGGATCTGCTTGCGGTCGCGGAAGTCCTCGTAGCGGCGCGGGAAGTGGTCGATGAGGTCGCCCACGTCCGCCAGCCCGAAGCCGGCAAGGCGTCGCGCCACGCCGGCGCTGACGCGCTCCAGGTCGGCCAGCGGCCTTTCCAGCGCAGAGGGGTCGAAGAAGAGTCGTGGAGTGGGCGGCCGTTCGTGGTACCGACCGCCGCCGAAGCGCAGCGGGAGTCCGGGCTCGGTCACTCCGCGATCATAGCAAACGCGGCGGTCCCGGGGCCGATGTGCGTGCCCACAACGGCCCCGACGTGGCCGTGGAGCACGAAGTGCGCGTTGGGCCGCACCCGCTCGATCATCTCGCGGATGAGCGGCGGCTCCTCGTCGTTGATGGCGTCGATCGTGCAGAAGTACAGCTCGTCCTCGGGCCTGCTGTGCTCTTCGACGAAGCGCTCCATCGCCGCCAGCGCCTTCTTGAGGCCGCGCACCTTGGCGTAGGCCTGCAGGGTACCGTCAGCGGCATAGATCAGCGGCTTGATGTCGAAGACGCCGCCGACCAGCGACGCGGCGCGGCCGATGCGCCCGCCGCGGCGCAGGTACTCGAGCGTCGCGGCGTGCACCAGCAGCTGCGAGTTGGCGATGAAGTACTCGAGGTAGGCGTGAGCCTGCTCCATCGTGCATCCCTGCTCGAGGCGCGCGCGCAGGCGCTCTTCGCCCAGAGCGAGCGCGCTCGCCACCGTGCGCATGTCGTAGACGTGGATGTTGTCGAAGCCCTCGGCCGCCTGGCGCGCCGCCCGCACCGTGCCGCTCATCTCGCCCGAGATGTGCAGCGAGAAGACGTGCTCGTAGCTGCCGCGGGCCTCCTCGTAGACGGCGGCGAACTCACCGGCGGTGGGCTGCGACGTCGTCGGCAGCACCGCGGACGACTCGAGCTTGGCGAAGAACTGCCGGTAGCTCATGTCGACGCCGTCGCGGTACGTCTCGTCGCCGAAGTGCACCTTCAGGGGGACCATGTAGACGCCCGGACGGTCGAAGAACCCCTCCGAGGGGTCGGAGGTGGAATCGAGGACGATGGCCGTGTTCCCGAGCGTGAGGAGGGACCTCATTCCGAGCTCGCAAGGATCGGGTAGAGGGGCTGCCCGCCCTCGTGGAAACGCACTTCCGCTCCGGGCAGTGCGCTGGCCGCCAGCTCTTCCAGGTGCTCGAGGGTGACACCGGATCCGTTGAGAGAGGTGAGCACGGTGACGAACTCGGCGTCCGCCGCGGCGAAGGCGCGGAGTACGCCGCGGAACGCCTCTTCGAGGTCGTCCGCCGCGGCCACGAGCCTGCCGTCGACGATGCCCATCGCCTGGCCCATGCGCACCGGGACGCCGTCCAGCTCCGAGTCGCGCACGGCGCGAGTGACCTCGGCCGAGTGCACGTCCGTGATGGCCCCCCCCATCAGCCGCGCGTTGCCTACCGCGTCCTCGTCGGGGTCGTAGGCCACCATCGCCGCGAGCCCGACGGGGATGGAGCTGGTGGGGACCACGGCGATGTGGTGCGAGCTCATGCCCGCCGCCTGCTCGGCCGTGAGGATCACGTTGCCGTTGTTGGGCAGCACCACGACCTCTTCGGCCGCGAGCGCCTCCACGGCTTCGAGCAGTTGCGCCGCGCTGGGGTTCATGGACTGGCCACCGTCGACCACCGCCTGGCAGCCGAGCTCGCGGAAGAGCGCCTTGTTGCCCTCTCCAGCCACCACGGCCACGACGACGGTGCCGGCCGGCGCGTCCTTCCGCAGGCGCTCGTCGCGGGCCTTTGTCTGCTCGTGCATATCGTTGATCTCTATCTCGCCGATGGTGCCCATCTCGAGCGCCCGGCTGAGCACCACGCCCGGCTCGTTGGTGTGCACGTGGACCTTGAGCATGCGCTCGTCGCCGACCACGAGGGCGCTGTCGCCGAGCGGCAGCAGGAAGGCCTCGAACAGCGCCCTGTCCAACGCCTCGCCCTTGATGAGCAGGCTCGTGCAGTAGCGGTAGGCGGACAGCTCGGAGCCGCCGCCCGGCGCCGGCGACGAGAAGCCGTGCGCTGCGCCGGCGTGCAGCGCCACGCGCGCGGCCGAGATGGCGATGCCGGCGTGCATGAGCTCCGCGATGCCGGCGGCGAGGCCGCGGAAGAGCACCAGAAGGCCATAGCCGCCGGCGTCGACGACGCCGGCCTTCTTGAGCGCCGGCAGCTGCTCCGTCGTGCCCTCCACGGCGACGCGGCCCGCTTCTTCCACGGCGACCAGGAGCTTGTCCAGGCCGAGCGTGTCGGGGACCCCTCGCGCCGCCGTAGCCATCTCGCGGATGACCGTGAGCATCGTCCCTTCGACGGGCTCCTTGACGGCCCGGTAGGCGCTGGCCGCGCCCTCGGCGAGCGCCTCCTTGAAGTCCGACGTGCTGAGCTGGTCCGAACGCCCCCACACGTCGCAGAGTCCGCGCACGATCTGCGAGAGGATGACCCCGGAGTTGCCCCGCGCGCCCATGAGGGACCCCTTGGTGACGGCCGCGGCGACCGCCGGGATGCCCTCGGCGTCGCTCTGCTGAAGCTCGTCGACGACGGCGCGCACGGTGAGCGCGAGGTTGGTGCCCGTGTCGCCGTCCGGGACCGGGTACACGTTGAGGTCGTTGATGACGCCCCGCTCCGCCTCGATGGCGGCGAGGGCGGCGTCGATGACCGTGATGGCGGCGAGCCGGACGCTCAATCCTGAAGGTCCTCGACGCGCACGTTGATGTCGCCCAGCGGGACGCCGCCCACCTCGCCCACCTGGTAGCGGACCGCCTCGACGAGGTTGGCGGTCACCTGCGCCAGGTTGACGCCGCGTTCCATCACCACGTGCAGGCCGATGCTGGCCTTGTCGTCCTGCACGTCGACCTCGACGCCCTCGGTATAGGAGCCGCGGAAGAAGCGCGCGAGCTTGCGGATGGGCGGCTCCTGCATCGCGACGACGCCGTAGGTGGCGCGCGCCGCCTTGCCGGCCAGCTTGGCGATGACCTGGTGGGCGACGGTGATGCCGCCGCCGAGGTCGGATGCCGCGAAAGGGATCCTCAGGTCCGAGGAAGCCACTGCCGCCGGGACCCGCTCACAGCTCCGGCTCGCCGAGGCGATTGAGCTCCGCGACGACGACCTCGGGGTCTACCTGATGCAGGATGGCGCCGGCCTCGATGCTCTCGGACTGGGCGCCGATGCAGAGACAGCAGGTCATGCCGTGCCGCTCGAACACGGAGCGCGCCTCGTCGTCGGCCTCCAGGGCCGCGAAGATCGACATCTCCTTGGAGAAACGGACCATCACGCCTCGGCGGGTCGGGGACGGTTCAGGACGGCCCGGGACCCCGTGCGTTTGCGTTGCCCGGCCTGCTGCAGCATACTAGCGCGACCAGTCACCAATCAAGCTGAGGAACGACCATGTCCAAAGTCTGCGTGACGTGCGGAAAAGCCCCCGCTGTCGGCAACAACGTGAGCCATTCCCATCGCCACACGAAGCGGCGCTTCGAACCCAATCTGCAGCGCGTCCGCATCCTCGTGGAAGGTCACCCCCAGAACGCCTACGTCTGCACCCGCTGCCTCAAGTCGGGCCGGGTCACGAAGGCAGTCTGACGCACGCACCGTGCCGGGCCGCGCCGCTCTCCGGCGCGGCCCTTTTGCGTTAAGGGGCTCCGCCGCGACTCTTGCCAAGCCGCGAAAGTCGGGCGATACTCCACGGGGTATCGTGCGCGTCCCACCGCGTCTGCGTCGAGGGGGGTCGTCATGGACCAAGGGGAATCGCCGAACCGGGGAGCGGCAGCGTCAGACGCGCGTTCACACCTCGGCCCGTCTGCCAGGACGGCCCGCCCCGGAGCGGCGGCGACGTCGTGATCATCCTCGCCGCCCTGCTCTTCATCCTGCTCATCGTGTGGGGCGTGCGCGTCGTGGTGCGGCGGATCCGGCGGGCGCTGCGCCGACGCGCCCAGGCCCGTGCCCGGGCTCGGGCGGAGGCCTGCGCCCGCCAGCAGCACGACGGCGGCGAGCACGACCTGCCGGCGGAGTGGCGCGTCTCGGGCTGACGCTTCCGCCGTCCCGACCCTCGATCCGCCTTCGGGTCGTGGCCCGTCGACGGCGGCCCAGCGACGCGGCCCGCAGCGGCGTCCGACTCCGGGTCACCACATGCTTCCGCCACCGTCCACGAGGAGGGTCTGGCAGGTCACGAAGTCGCTGTCCTCCGAAGCCAGGAACAGCGCCGGGCCGGCCACGTCCTCCGGCACCTCGTCGCGCGCGGAGAGCGCCCGCCCGGCACGCAGCGCGGCGACGAAACCGGGGTGACCGGCGGCGTGCGCCTCCTGGCCCCCGGTCATGGTGTAGCCGGGGGCCAGCGCGTTGACGCGGATGCCGAACGGACCGAGCTCACGTCCGAGCGCGCGCGTGAAGCCGATGACGCCGCCTTTGCTCGACGTGTAGTGGATGAAGCCGGCGACACCCTCCCAGAACGTCGAGGAGGTCAGGTCGATGATCTTGCCGTAGCCCCTCGCCTTCATGAGGGGCACGAAGGCACGCGCGCAGAACCACATGCCTCGCAGGTTCACGTCGAGCATGCGGTCCCACTCGTCCACCGTCCAGCTGTCGAACGGCTGCCACTCGACGCCCTTGAGGAGGGCCGCGTTGTTGACGAGGACGTCGACGCGGCCGCCCCAGGTCTCAGCCACACGCGCGCACGCGGTCTCGCAGCTCGCCAGGTCCGAGACGTCGCAGACGATGGCGAGGGCGCTGCCGCCGGCGGCGCGGATCTCCCCCGCCACCCGGTCCGCCCCGTCGGCATCGACGTCGAGGACCGCCACCCGCGCGCCCTCCGCGGCGAACCGCCGCGCGATGGCGCGCCCGATGCTTCGCTCGCCGCCGCCACCGGTGACGACGGCCACGCGGCCGTCGAGCCGTCCCGCGCACGTGCTGGTCATCGCGTCTCCTTGGTCGTCGGGGTCGCCGGCGTCTCGCCGGCCGCGGTGCACGGGGCCACGCGCGTGGCGCCCGCGGGCTGCCGGACGCTGTGGGCCGGCGACCGCCCGGCCGAGGGCCGGCCGTGGCGCGGACACAGCCGCTCCGCGGGCCGCCGGGCGGAACGACAGGCTCAGGGCAGCGCGCGCCCCAGGCTGGCCATCTCGAGGGCCGTGGCGGCGGCGGCCCATCCCTTGTTGCCGCCCTTGGTGCCGGCACGCTCCACGGCCTGCTCGATGGAGTCGGTGGTGAGCACGCCGAAGACCACCGGCACGCCGGTGTCGAGGCTCACCTTGGCGATGCCCTTGGCAGCCTCGCCGGCGACGTAGTCGAAGTGCGGGGTGCCGCCGCGGATCACCGCGCCCAGGCAGACCACGGCGTCGTACTTGCCGCTCGTGGCCAGCTTCTGGGCGACCAGCGGCATCTCGAAGGCTCCCGGCACCCACGCGGTGTCCACGTCACCCTCGGCGACGTCGTGACGCCGCAGGCAGTCGAGGGCGCCCTCGTACAGACGCGTCGAGATCAGTTCGTTGAAGCGTCCGACGACGAGGGCGAACTTCATCCCCTTGCCGTTCAGCATGCCTTCGAAGGTCGTCATGGTGCGGCTCCTTTTGCCGTGGTGGTGGTGGTGCGCCCGGGCCTCTCAGCCCTCCAGGCCCTCCTCCTGCCCGAACAGGTCCTCGTGTTCGAGCAGGTGCCCCATCTTGTCCTTCTTGGTGCGCAGGTAGCAGACGTTGTCGTCCTGCGGAGCGACCTCGATGGACTCTCTCCCGGTGACGCGCAGCCCGTAGCCCTCGAGGGCCACGATCTTCTTGGGGTTGTTGGTCATGATGCGGATCGTGGTGAGCCCGAGATCGGCGAGGATCTGCGCGCCGGTGCCGTAGTCTCTCAGGTCGGGCGCGAAGCCGAGCTCGACGTTGGCCTCGACGGTGTCGAGGCCCTGCTCCTGGAGCGCGTAGGCCTTGAGCTTGTTGATGAGGCCGATGCCGCGGCCCTCCTGGCGCATGTACAGCACGACGCCGACGCCCTCGGCCTCGATCCGGCGCAGGGCCTCGGCGAGCTGCTCGCCGCAGTCGCAGCGCAGCGAGCCGAACGTGTCGCCGGTGAGGCACTCCGAGTGCACGCGCACGAGCACGTCCTGCTTGCCGGCGACGTCGCCCTTGACGACGGCCACGTGGTGGGCGCGGTCGAGCACCGACTCGTAGCCGACGGCGGTGAAGTCACCGTACTTGGTCGGCAGCGACACCGTCGCGGCGCGGCGGATGAGCTTCTCGTTGCGGCGGCGGTGTTTGATGAGGTCGGCCACCGTCACGATCCTGAGCCCGTGCCGGCGCGCGTACGGCACCAGATCAGGGACGCGCGCCATGGTGCCGTCGTCGTTCATGATCTCGCAGATCACGGCCGCCGGATTGAGGCCGGCGAGGCGGGCGAGGTCGACGCCGGCCTCCGTCTGGCCGGCGCGTTCGAGCACGCCGCCGGGCCGGGCCATGAGCGGGAACACGTGGCCCGGCTGCACTAGGTCCCCGGGCCCCGATTCGGGGTCGATGGCGACCTGGATGGTGTGGGCGCGATCGGCGGCGGAGATGCCGGTGGTCACGCCCGTGCGCGCCTCGACGGACACGGTGAAGGCCGTCTGCAGGCGGGCCTGGTTGTTGGTGGTCATGGGCGGGAGGTTGAGCTCGGCGCACCTCTGCGGTGTGAGGCACAGGCACACGAGGCCGCGCCCCTCCTTGGCCATGAAGTTGACCTTCGCGGCGGTGGCGAACTGCGCCGCCATCGTCAGGTCACCCTCGTTCTCCCGGTCCTCGTCGTCGCAGACGATGACCATCTTGCCCTCGCGCAGGTCGTCGAGCGCATCGGCGATCGACGCGAACGGTCGCTGCGCGCTCTCGGCCACGGCGATGTGGTCGTCCTTCATCAGAACCCCGCTTCCGCAAGCTTCTCCCAGGTGAGTCCGCCGGCGGGCTTGCGGCCCGTGACGAACGCGTGCACGTACTTGGCGATCAGGTCGGCCTCGAGATTGACGCGCACGCCGGGGGCGAGGCGCGACAGGGTCGTGGCGGCGGCCGTGTGGGGGATCAGCGACACGCGCAGGCGCGGGCCCTCGACGGCGACGATAGTGAGGCTGACGCCGTCGACCGCGACAGACCCCTGCGCCACGCTCACCTCGGCCACCTGGACGGGTGCTTCGAGCGTCACCACGACCGCGTTGGCCTCGGGCGCGACGGCCACCACGGTACCGACGCCGTCCACGTGTCCGGCGACGAGGTGGCCGCCGAGACGCGAGCTCAGGGTGAGGGCGCGCTCGAGGTTGAGGCGGTCGCCGGGGCGGCGCTCGGCGAGCGTGCTGCGCCGCACGGTCTCCGGCATCACGTCGGCGGTGAACCCGCCCGCCCGCAGCCCGGTCACCGTGAGGCAGACGCCGTCGGTGAGGACACTGTCGCCGGCGGCGGCGCCCTCGCACACGATAGCGGCGTCCACATCGAGCACGGCGCTCGCCGCGCCCACACGCAGGTCGCGCAGGCGGCCGACTTCCTCGACGATGCCGGTGAACATCAGGCTCAGTCCTTGCTGAGGCTGCCGCTGAGCATCAGATCGTCGCACACCGGCCGCCACTCGACGTCGCGCAGACGCCAGGCATCGGCGACGGCCCCCACGGCCGGCGCCGCGAACAGGTCGGGGGCGCCGCGCCCGACGACGAGCGGCGCCACGAACAGCAGCAGACGGTCGACGAGCCCCTCGGCGAGGAGCGACCCCGCCAGCGTCGGACCGCCCTCGCAGAGGACGTCGAGGAGGCCGCGTTCCGCGAGGGCGACGAGGCCGCTGTGCAGCCCGCCGTCGCCCACCTCGATCAGCTCGGCCTGGCGCGCCGCCAGCAGCCGCCGCGCGGCCGCACCGGTGCGTCGAGCGAGGACGATCGTGCGCACCGCGTGCGCGCTGGCCAGCACTTTGGCGGACTCGGGCAGCACGCCGTCGCTGGTCACGACCACGCGCACGGGGTCGCGACCTCCGTCGAGCCGCACGGTGAGCTCGGGATCGTCCCGCCGCACAGTGCCGGCGCCGACCATCACGGCGTCCACGACGGCGCGCAGCTGGTGCACGGCGCGCCGGCTGTCGAGACACGAGATCCAGCGCGCGTCCCCGCCGGCCGCCGCCACCTTGCCGTCGAGCGTCACCGCCGCCTTGTACGTGACCAGCGGCAGGCCGGTGGCGTGGAAGTGCAGGAACGGCGCGTTCTGCTTGCGGGCACGCGCGCCCCACACTTCGTCGGCGAGTTCCACGTGCACGCCACCGGCACGCAGGCGAGCCAGGCCGCGCCCGTCGACGAGCGGGTTGGGATCACGGATCGCCGCCACGACGCGTGCCACACCCGCGGCGACGAGAGCATCGGCACAGGGCGGCGTGAGTCCCTGATGGCTGCACGGCTCGAGTGTGCAATACAGGGTGGCGCCGGCGGCGCGCGCACCCGCCTCGGCGAGCGCCATCGTCTCCGCGTGCGGCGCACCGGGGCCGAGGTGGTAGCCGCGGCCGACGACCTCCTCGTCGCGCACGAGCACGGCGCCCACCAGCGGGTTGGGATGGGTGCGGCCGCGACCCTTCTCGGCCAAGGCGAACGCCTCTTCCATATGCACCGCGTCGTCCACGAAAAACGCCCTGCAGCCGTGCTCCAGGGCGGACGGCGCCGAGGCGCCGAAGCATGCTTCTCTCATCCGGACTGTGACCGTCGGCCCAGGAGTTCCACCTGGTCGGCCTCCGAGGAGGCTCGCGGGCTGTTACCGCCGGTGGGGACTTCCACCCCGCCCTGAAGCAGCTTGATGATGCCTGGCGATTATACGACTTCGCCGGCGGCGAGCGCCAGCTCCGCAAAACGCGCGCCGATGTCGTGCCCGCCGAACACCGTCGACCCAGCCACCAGGAGGTTGGCTCCGGCCGCGACCAGCGATGCTGCGTTGAGGGTGTTGACCCCGCCGTCGACCTCGAGCGCCACGGTCTCGGGCAGGTAGGCGCGCGCCTTGGCGAGCTTGGCCAGGGACGTCTCGATGAAGCCCTGCCCGCCGAACCCGGGGTTCACGGACATCACGAGCACGAGATCGCAGCACGCCCTGGCCTCGGCGAGGGTCTCCACCGGCGTCGCCGGGTTGAGGGCGATCCCGGCGGCGGCGCCGGCCTCGCGGATCTGCGCGAGCACGCGGTGCAAATGGACGCAGGCCTCCTGGTGCACGGCGATGATGTCGGCCCCGGCGGCCGCGAAGGCGTCCACGTAGCGCTCCGGGTCCTCGATCATGAGGTGCACGTCGAGCAGGGCACCGGCGCCGTGCACGAGCGGCTGCAGCGCCTTGAGCACGAGCGGCCCGATGGTGATGTTGGGCACGAAATGGCCGTCCATGACGTCCACATGCACGACCTTGGCCCCGGCGTCGAGGACGGCGGAGACCTCTTGCGCGAGACGCGAGAAGTCGGCGGAGAGGATGGACGGGGCGATGTGCGTCTCGTGCAGCAGGTCCTGCATGGCCACCTCCGTGGCGAGCGGCTGGGCGGCCGCCGCGGCCGCGAGGCCATTCTACCCCGCGGCGCCGAGGGCGCGCCGCAGGCGCGCCACGAAGAAGCCGCTGGAGCCGCCCGCCGGCGGCAGCACGAGCAGGTAGCCGCCGGCCGCCGGGTGGGCCGCGCCCGGCCATACGGCGCCGAGGTCGTCGGCGCTCCACCCGCCGCCGCCGAGCAGAGAAGCCACCACGTCGAGCGTCTCGGCACGGGTCACGGTGCACACCGCGTAGGTGAGCGCGCCGCCTGGGCGCACGCACGCGGCGGCGCTCGCCAGCAGGCGTCGCTGGAGGTCCGCGAGCCTCGGCACGTCGGCGGCGCGCCGCCGCCAGCGCAGGTCGGCGCGGCTGCCGATCGTCCCCAGCCCGCTGCAGGGCGCGTCGAGGAGCACGGCGTCGAAGGCGCCCGCGAACGACGCCGGTGGGTCAAGGGCGTCGCCCGCCACGACCTGCACGGTGTGCGCGCCCAGCCGCCGCAGGTTGGCGCGCATCTCCTTGAGCCGCGTGGGATCCACGTCCAGGGCGGCCACGTGTGCCCCTGGTGAGAGCGAGGCCAGCTCGGCCGTCTTGGTGCCCGGCGCGGCGCAGAGGTCGGCGACGGCGGCGCCGGGCCGCAGGCCGCCACCGGCCACGAGGCCGGCGATCTGCGAGCCACGCGACTGGGGCGAGACGAGGCCGTCGCGGAAGGGCGCGGCGCGCTCGAGTGAGGGCCCGTCGTAGAGCAGGGCCTGCGGCAGGCCGTCGACGCCCCGCGTCGTGAAGCCGGCGGCGGCAAGCGCCTCCCGCGCCGCTGGCACCGTCGCTCTCAGGGTGTTCACGCGCAGGCAGCGCTCGGGGGCCGCGTTGGCGGCGGTGAGGAAGCGGGCCGTCGCCTCGTCGCCGAGGTCGCGGCGCAGCAGCCTCACGATCCACACGGGGCACGAGTGCCGCGCCGACCACGAGCGGTCGTCGTCACCCTCCGAGAGCGACGCCAGCACGCCCGCGCCTTCCTTGGCGACCCGTCGCAGCACGGCGTTGGCGAAGCCGCGCGTGCGCGCGCCCTTGCCATCGAGGAGAGTCACCGCATCGCCGACCACCGCGTAGTCCGGCACGCGGTCGAGGAACAGGAGCTGGAAGGCAGCGAGGCGGAGCGACTCCAGCGTCTCCGGATCGGTCCTGCCGAGGGGCGACCGGGCGAAGGCGGCGAGCACGGCGTCGAGCGAGCCGCGACGTTTGACCGTGCCGACGACGAGCTCGTAGGCAAGGCCCCTGTCCCGCGCCACCAGGCCGTCCAGTTCGGGGAGCGAGGCGAGCGAATCGTCCAGACGCCCGCCGGCGCCGCGGACGCGCACCAGCGCCCGCCAGGCGGCGGCGCGCGCCGGGCTGGGCGCGGTGGGCCGCGCCCCCGTCACTGCTCCGCCAGCTCGCGCCCGGCGCCGCGCAGGAACTCGGCCGCCGTCATGCGCGTGCGACCCTCCTGCTGGAGTTCCAGGACCTCGACCCACCCGTCGCCCGCCGGCAGCAGCAGGCGGCCTGCGGCGTAGCCGGGCTCACCGGCCGGCGCCATCCGCGCCCGCCAGATCAGCGTTCGCTTGCCGAGCAGCTCCGCAGAGGCGCCGATGTGCGGCGACAGGGCCCGCACCTGGTCGACGATGCGCTGAGCCGGAAGCGCCCAGTCGATGAGCTTGTCCTCGGCGCCGATCTTGCCGGCGTAGCTGGGCGTCCCGCTCTGCGGGCGCCACTGCGCCGTACCCTCGGCCATCTGTTCGAGGCTGACGCGCACCGCGTCCGCCGCCGGCGCCGCCAGGAGCTCGTAGGCACGCCCGCCGTCGGCGTCGGCCGGCACCTGCACGACGCGCGCCTGGCCGACCGGACCCTCGTCGACGCCCTCCGTCATCTTGAGGATCGTCACGCCGAGCTCCGTCTCGCCGTCCATGAGCGCGCGTTCCACGGGCGCGGCACCGCGCCAGCGCGGCACGAGCGAGGGATGGACCACGATGGCGGGGATGTCCTCGAGGAGCTCGCGCGCGAGGATCTGGCCGTAGGCGCACACGACGAGCACCTGCGGCAGGAACGACATGAGCTCCTCGACGGCCTCGGGCGACGATACCCGTTCCGGCTGCACCACCGGCAGCAGATGCCGGTGCGCCAGTGTCTTGATGGGCGGCGCCTGGGGCGTGCCGCGCCGCCCGCGGGGGCGGTCCGAGTTGGTGACCACGACGACCGGGACGAAACGCTGCTTCAGCAGACCGTCGAGGACGAGCTCGGCGAACGGCGCCGTGCCGGCGAACGCGAAGCGTAGCGGGCTAGAGTCCGCCACCGACCGCGCCGATCAGCCCCGCGTCCTCCCTGTCGCGCAGCTCGCGCAGCGCGGCGGCGCG
Organism: uncultured Thermoleophilia bacterium; assembly: GCA_963709845.1. GTDB lineage: Bacteria > Actinomycetota > Thermoleophilia > UBA2241 > UBA2241 > CAIXSE01. The sequence goes on along the minus strand of CAVPXV010000005.1, from coordinate 385,295 downwards.
GGCGCTGCGCGAGGTACGATCGACGATCAGCACGCCCTCGAGGTGGTCGTACTCGTGCTGGATCACGCGCGCCTCGAGCCCGTCCGCGTGGTAGTCGAGCGGCTCGCCCAAAGCGTCGACGGCCCGCACCCGCAGGCTCACGGGCCGCTCCACCGGCATCGTCACTCCCGGAAGGCTCAGGCAACCCTCGTCGACCTCCTCGGTCTCGTCCGAGAACTCGTCAAGCACCGGGTTCACCAGCACCCGAGGGTCGTCGTCGACGTCGTAGACCAGCATGCGCTGCAGCGCGCCTACCTGAGGGGCGGCGAGGCCGATGCCGGGCGCGTCGTGCATGATCCTGATCATGCGTTTGGCGAGCTTGCGCAGGCTGCGATCGAAGCTCGTCACCTCGAGCGCGCGCTCGCGCAGCACCGGGTCGCCGATGACGCGGATCTCCTTGCGCGCCTCGCGCGCCCGCCGGCTGAGCTCTTCGCGTTCTCTCTCGCTCTGTTGGGTCTGGGCCATGGTCCTATGGTATCGCAGGTCTGGTTCACAGCCATTGGGGGTCGACGTCTGGCACCAGTCTCACCCCACGCTCTGCGAAGCGGTCGCGGTTCTTGCCGAGCCACCAGCGCAGCGTGTCGAGAGTCTTCCCCGTCTCTTCAGTCTTAACCACGACCCGGCAGGCGTAGCGGCCGCGCTCGCGCCACATTGGCCCGGGCCCCAGGACCTGCTCCCGGTGGCCGAGGTGCGCGGCCAGCCGCTCGGCCGTGAAGCGCCCGGCGACGCCGACCTTCTCCTGCGAGGTCCCCGACAGCTCGAGGCCCACGAGCGTGGCCGCCGGCGGGTAGGCGAGCTCCGTGCGGCGCGTCACCTCCTCGGCGTAGAAACGCTCCTCTTCCCCGTGCGCGGCATAGGCGATGGGGCGCGACTCCGGGCTCAGCGTCTGCACGATCACGCGCCCCGGGCGATCGCCGCGGCCGCTCCGGCCGCCGACCTGGAGCAGCATCGCGAAGGTGCGCTCTTCGGAGCGAAAGTCGGGGAAGTGCAGGGTGAGGTCGGCGTTGACGACGCCCACCAGCGTCACGTCCGGGAAATGATGCCCCTTGGCGATCATCTGCGTGCCCACCAGAATCTTGGGCCCCGGCGCGGCGAAGCGGTCGAGGACGGCGCGCAGACGCCCGTAGGAGGACGCGACGTCAGAGTCGAGGCGCAGCAGCTCCACGCCCGGGACGAGGCCGTGGACCTCGCGCTCGAGGCGCTCGGTGCCGAAGCCGAAGCGCACGAGGTCGGCGCTGCCGCAACTCGGGCACGTGCCGGGCGCCGGCTCCGCGTGCCCGCATGTCCGGCAGCGCAGCCCGCGCCCGCCGAACAGCGTGAGCGTGACGTCGCAGCGCGGGCACATCCAGGTGAAGCCGCAGTGGTCGCAGACCAGGTACGAGGCGAAGCCCCGACGGTTGAGGAAGAGGATCGCCTTGTCGCCGGCGTCCACGGTCGCCGTCAGCGCCTCGGCGAGCGGCGTCGAGAACACGCCGTGGTGGTCCCGCATGTCGACGATCTCGAGGCTCGGCGGCGCCGAGCCGTCGACGCGCAGGCGCAGGTCGGCGTGCAGGGGGACGCGTGCAAAGCTCTCGACGCTGGGCGTCGCCGAGCCGAGCACGACGACCGCGCCGGAGGCTCCCGCGCGCCAGCGCGCCACCGTGCGCGCGTCGTAGGCCGGCTCGCTCTCCTGCTTGAAGGACGTATCGTGTTCCTCGTCCACCACGACGAGGCCGATGTCGCGCAGCGGCGCGAACACCGCGGAGCGCGCGCCCACGACGATGCGCGCGTCGCCGTCGGCCACGGCGCGGTAGGCGCGCAGGCGCTCGGCGGCCGTGAGGCCGGAGTGAAGCACGGCCACCTCCCGGCCGGCGAAGCGCTGGCGCACGCGCGCCACGGTCTGTCCGGTGAGGCCGATCTCGGGTACCAGGAAGAGCACCGAACGCCCGCCGTCGAGCGTCGCCTGGGCGGCTTGCAGGTACACCTCTGTCTTGCCGCTGCCGGTGACGCCGTGGAGCAGGATCTCGTCGCCGGCGCGCGCCTCGCAGAGGATGGCGTGCAGCGCGGCGCGCTGCTCCGGCAGCAGGTCGGGCGCGTCGCCGAGCGCGGCGCAGGCGGCGAGTCGGACCGCCTGCGCCGCCGCCGGCCGCCGGGAGCCGATTCCTCCAGGGCGGGCGCGACCGGCGCGGCCTCGGGCGCGTCGGCGACGAGAGCGCCAGCCTCGAGCAGGCTGCGCAGGCCCGGAAGGCCGATGCCGCAGGCGGCGCGCAACTCGCGCTCGTCGATCTCGCCGGCCCCTTCGACCACGGCGAGCGCCGCGCGCTGACGCGGACCCAGGCGCGCCGGCGTCTCGGGACCGCGCCGCAGCCGGCGCGCGGCCGGGCCAGCGCCGGCGACGTGCACCCGGTAGGCGACGCGCACCCAGCCCTTGCGCCGGTAGCGCGCCGCCGCCCGCTCCAGCGCGCCCGCCGGCAGCTTGACGCCGGCGACCTCGGCGAGGCCGGCCTCCCCCGCCGCCAGGGCCGCCTCGCCGCCCGCGGTGAGCTCGTACTGGCGCACGATGCGCAGCGCCCCGGTGGGCGGGCAGACGAGGGTGAGCGCGGCCGCGAACGAGGTCAGGTAGTAGCTCTCGACCTGGCGCGCCAGCGCCAGCAGCTCCGTGGGGATGGCCGGCACGTCGAGGAGGTCGCGGACGGAGAGCACGCGCCCCTCGTGGGCGGTGGCCGCGCGCACCTCGAGCACGACGCCGATGACCGTCTGGGAGCCGAGCGGGACGGCCACCAGCGACCCGGGGGTGACGCGCCCCTCGAGCTCGCGCGGGACGCCGTAGTCGAAGGCGCCCGTGAAGGCGCGCGTGCGCACGAGCGGGAAGACGGCGGCGTAGCTCACGCTACGCCGCCGTCTTCCGGGGGCGGGCGGCGCTCAGCCCTTGAGGCCGGCGCCGGCGCGCAGGAGGTCGGCCTTGTCGGTGCGCTCCCACGTGAAGTCGTGGTCGTTGCGGCCGAAGTGGCCGTAGGCTGCCGTCTTCCTGTAGATCGGCCGGCGCAGGTCGAGGTCGCGCAGGATCGCGGCCGGGCGCAGGTCGAAATGCTCGCTGATGAGCTTCTCGATGGTGGCGATCGCGACCTTCTCCGTGCCCTGGCAGTCGACCATCACGGAGACGGGATGAGCGACGCCGATGGCGTAGGCCACCTGGACCTCGCAGCGCTCCGCCAGCCCCGCCGCGACGACGTTCTTGGCGACGTAGCGGGCCGCATAGGCTCCGGAGCGGTCGACCTTGCTGGGATCCTTGCCGGAGAAGGCGCCGCCGCCGTGGGGCGCGGCGCCGCCGTAGGTGTCGACGACGATCTTGCGGCCGGTGAGGCCGGCATCGCCCATCGGCCCGCCGATGACGAACTTCCCGGTGGCGTTGATGACCACGAGGTCCTCGAGCCTGCCCGTGTACATGTCCTTGGGCAGCATGGGCTCGACGACGTGCTCGAGGAGGTCCGGGTAGATGATGCTCTGCAGGTCGGCGCTCTCGGCGTGCTGCGCGGCGAGCACGACCTTGACGATCTCGACCGGCTTGCCGTCCTCGTAGCGCACGGTGACCTGCGACTTGCCGTCCGGGCGCAGGTACGGGAGGATCTCGGCCTTGCGCACGTCCGCGAGCCGGTGCGCCAGCTTGTGCGCCAGGGAGATCGGCAGCGGCATGAGCTCCGGCGTCTCGGTGCAGGCGAAGCCGAACATCATGCCCTGGTCGCCGGCACCCTGGGCGTCGAGCGCGTCGTCGTCGTTCACGTCGGTGCGCACCTCGAGGGCCTGCGAGACCCCCTGGCTGATGTCCGGCGACTGCTCGTCGATGGCCACCATGACGCCGCAGGTCTCGTAGTCGTACCCGTAGAGAGCGTTGGTGTAGCCCACGTCCTTGACGGTCTGGCGCACGATCTTGGGGATGTCCACGTAGGTCTCGGTGGTGATCTCGCCGGCGACGATGGCGAGGCCCGTGGTGACGAGCGTCTCGCAGGCGACGCGGCCGTAGGGGTCTTCCTTGAAGATCGCGTCGAGGATGGCGTCCGAGATCTGGTCGGCCAGCTTGTCGGGGTGGCCCTCGGTGACCGATTCCGACGTGAACAGGTAGTTCCTCTTGTCCACCGTACCTCCTGGGACTGCTCGCGCTTCACGGCGTGGCGCCGGCGCGGATCGGGTCGAGCGTCTGACTGCCGCGCGAGGGCCCGCGCCTGCGGGACGGCAGGCGAAGGCGGCGCGGCTCGGGGGAGTCTACCAGACGCCGATGACGGCCTTCAACGCAGGTGGCGGGCGGCGGCGGGCGCCGGTGGCCGGCGGCGAGCGGCGCGGCCGTCAGATGTCGTGCCGCTCCCTCTTGGGCGAGCGGCCCATGAGGTCGGCCACCGACTCCTGCGGCGTGCGCCTGCCCTCGAGCACCTGATACACGTTCTCGGTCACCGGCATCTCGATGCCCAGCCTGTGGGCCAGGTCGTGGAGGGCGTACGCCGTGGGGATGCCCTCCACGACCTGGCCCACCTCGGCCTCCACCTCCGCCGGCGAGGCGCCCTTGGCCAGCAGCTCGCCGGCGAGGCGGTTGCGGCTGTGGCGCGAGGTACAAGTGGCGATGAGGTCGCCGATGCCGGCGAGCCCGGTGAACGTCGCGATGTGCGCTCCCTGGATCATGCCGAGCCGCGTCATCTCGGCGATGCTGCGCGTGATCAGGCTGGCGCGCGAGTTGTCGCCGAAGCCGAGGCCGTCCGACATGCCGACCGCCACGGCGATCGGGTTCTTGACGGCGCCGCAGAACTCCACGCCCACGACGTCGTCGTTGGTGTAGACGCGGAACGTGTCGCTGGTGATCGCCGCCTGGAGCGCGACGGCGGCCGCTTCATCGGCCGCCGCGATCACAGTGGCCGATGGCATGTCCTTGCTGACCTCCTCGGCGTGGTTCGGCCCGGAGAGGGCGGCGGCCGGCGACCCGGTCTCCTCTTCGATGATCTGCGTGGGCCGGTCCAGGGTGCCGATCTCGTAGCCCTTGGCGAGCGAGAGCTGCAGCGAGCCGGGCGCGCGCCGGGGCGCGACCCAGCGCGCCACCGTGCGCACCACCTGCGTGGGCACCGCGTACACGACAAGCTCGGCGGGTCCCACGTCGGCAGCGTCCATGGCGACGAAGCGCAGCTCTGACGGGAGGACGACGCCCGGCAGGAAGTGCGGGTTCTGGTGCGTCGCGTTGAGCTGCTGCGCCTCTTCGGCGCTGAGCGTGAGCACCTGGACGTCGTGGCCGCGGCGCACGAGCAGCCGCGAGAAGGCGCTGCCCCAGCTGCCGGAGCCTACGACGGTGACGCGCACGCTCAGCGCCCCCCGCCCCGGGCCAGCGCCGAACCGTCGTGCGACCAGGGAAGTCTGACGCGGTTCTCGGTGCCGTGAGCCAGGCGCGAGATGTTGCCGCGGTGCGCCCACCAGACGATGACCGCGACGAGCACGGCGGCGATCTCGTAGGGGACCGGCTCGCCGAAGGCGATGACCAGCACCGGCACGAGAAACGAGGCGGCCAGCGAAGCAACGCTCACGTAGCGGGTCGCGAGCAGCAGGACGATCCACACCACGAGGATGATGCCGAACACGAGGGGCACCAGGGCGAGCACGACGGCCGCGCCGGTGGCGATGCCCTTGCCGCCCCTGCCCTTGAGGAAGATGGAGTACATGTGACCGACGACGGGCGCGGCGGCGATGAAGATCGCGAACCACGGCTGGAAGAAGGCGGCGGCGATCACCGCGGGGACGTACCCCTTGAGCATGTCGCAGATCAGGACCGCGGTCCCTGCCTTCTTGCCGAGCACGCGGAAGACGTTGGTCGTGCCCACGTTGCCCGAGCCGTGCTGACGCACGTCGACGCCGTAGAAGACCTTGCCGATCACGACCCCGAAGGGGATCGCACCGACCAAGTAGGAGGCGACCAGCATGACGATGAAAGCGAGGACCTCGAGAAGGCTCACTTCTTGCCCTTGAAGTCGATGACCAGCGGCACCCCGTCGAGCTCGAAGCGCGCGCGCAGGCGGTTCTCCACGAAGAACCCGAAGTCGCGCGTCATGAGCGTGCGGTCGTTCACCTCGATGGCGAACCGGGGAGGCGATGTGCCGAACTGGGCGATGTAGTACATCTTCAGCCGTTTGCCGTGCTTCATGGGAAGCGGCCGGTCGGCAGCGAGCGTCTTCAGGGCGCGATTGAGCTCGCCGGTCGCGATATGAGCAGTATAGCGGGCGTCGAGCGACGCGACCATGGCGAGCAGCTGCCGCACCCCCCGGTGCGTGTGCGCCGATACCGCCAGCGCCGCCGGCTTCTGGCGCAGCTTGCGCCGCGCGATGCCCGCGGTCTCCTCGATGTCTGGGTCGGTAACGTCGCTCTTGTTGACGGCGATGACCGTGGCGCAGCCGCGGCGCGCGGCCTCCGCGCAGATGGACAGGTCCAGCTCCCCGAAGCCCACGACGGCGTCGACGACGACCACGGCGACGTGGGCGCGGTCGAGGCTCTGCACGCTGCGCAGGTAGGAGTAGTACTCCACCCCGCTCACCTTGGCCGCCTTGCGCATCCCGGCCGTGTCGATGAAGCGAAAGCTCCCCTCGCCCGTGGTCACCGCCGTGTCGATGGCGTCGCGCGTGGTGCCGGCGATCTCGCTGACGATGGTGCGCGGCTCCCCGACGATGGCGTTGAAGAGTGACGACTTCCCGGCGTTGGGGCGGCCGACGATGGCGACGGGTATCTCCGCCAGCCCTGCGGCCGCCTCCGCAGGCTCGTCGTCGCGCTGCGCGCCGGTGGCCTCGACGAGGCGGTCGAGGAGCTCGCCGGTACCCAGCCCGTGGACCGAGGAGACGAGCAGCGGCTCGCCGAGGCCGAGGCGGTAGAGATCGGGGGCGGCGCTCTTCGCGGCCGGGTCGTCGAGCTTGTTGGCGACGAGCACGACCGGGACGCGGGCCCGGCGCAGGACCTCGGCGATCTCGAAGTCGTCGGCCAGTGCACCGGCACGCCCGTCGAGCACGAACAACACCACGTCGGCGGCGGCGATCGCCGTCTCCACCTGCCCACGGATGTGGCCGGCGAGCGGCGACTCAAGCCCCGTGTCGTAGCCGCCCGTGTCGATGAGCAGCAGGTGCCGCCCCTCCCACTCGACGTCGACCTCCTTGCGGTCGCGCGTCACGCCGGGCGTCTCGTGCACCACTGCTTGACGCGAGCCGCTGAGGCGATTGACCAGAGTGGACTTGCCGGCGTTGGGAGACCCCACGACGGCGACGATGGGGCGGTCGCTCATCGGGACAGTCTAGCAAACGCGTCGCCGAGCGCGTCGGCGAGGACCAGGCGGCCGCCGCAGGCGGCCGCGAGCTCGTCCTCGCCGACGTCGTCGAGCGTGCGCGCCAGGCCCGTGGGCAGGAAGACGCGCGGGGCCGCGAGCCACTCCCCGGCGTCCAGCGGCTCGCGGCCCAGCGCCTCGAGCACCTCGCGGCCGCCGAGCAGCCCGGTCACGGTCACGTGCGGGCCGAACAGCCGGTTGGTCACGACAAGCGGGCGCACGGGGAAGCCAAACGAGCGCTCGAGTCGCGCCGCCGCCGCCGCGACCACCGGCTCCGCCAGCGCACCGGTGAGCAGGCGGAGAGCACGCGTCTCGGCCGGGATCGGGGTGCCGGCGCCCGCGTCCGCGAGCTCCGCCGCCTCGTCCAGGAACGCCGCGCAGATCCCCACCCCGTTCTCGTACTGTTCGGGGGCGTCGCTCGGCGGCGGGGTCTCGCCGCAGAGCAGGTAGAACTCGTCGGCGGCGTGGACGAAGGCGGCGCCCCGCGAGTGCCGATAGCGCTGCTGCCAGGCGGCGACCGCCGCCAGCACCGCCTGCGCGTCGTCCGTCCGCACGCGCCGCAGGTCGCCTTCGGCCGCCAGCGACACCGGCACGACGCCGAGGTCGGCGACCGCCGGCAGCCGGGCGGCGGCCTCCACCGTCTCCGCCAGCACCGGCCCGTCGTTCCAGCCCGGGCAGAGGACGACCTGCAGGTGGAGCGCGAGGCCCGCGGCCGCGAGCCGCTCCAGCGCGGCGCGGGAGCCCAGCGCGGCGCGCCCCATGAGGCGCACGCGTGCCTCATCGTCCCAGGCGTGCATCGAGACGTACAGCGGCGCCAGGCGCAGCTCCTCGATGCGCGCCAGGTCGGCCTCGTCGAGATTCGTGAGCGTGATGAAGTTGCCGTGAAGCAGCGAGAGCCGGTAGTCGTCGTCCTTCACGTACAGGGCCTGCCGCAGGCCTCGCGGTACCTGATCGACGAAGCAGAACCGGCAGTCGTTGCGGCACACCCGGGCGCGGGCGCCGAGGCCGTCGTGGCCGAGCGAGATGCCGTGCCACTCGCCCGCCCGCGGCTCGACGGCCAGGTCGAGGGGGTGGCCGTCGCGGACCACTGTGAGCCAGAAGGCCTCATCCGCCGCTGCCACCTCGAGGTCGAGCACGTCGGTCGGGACCGAGCCGTTGATCCTCAGGATGCAGTCGCCGGCCCGGAGCCCTGCCCGCGCGGCGGCGTCCTGGACGGCGGCGACCGGCAGACCCGTACCCGCTTCCGGCCCCTTCGCGGCAGCCTCAGCCACCGCAGAGCTTCTGGAGCGCGCGCACGGTGGCGCTGATCTCGGCGTCCGGCGTAGACGCCCCGGCGGTGACCCCGATGCGCCGCGCGCCCTCGAACCAGCTCGGCTCCAGCTCCGCCGCGGATTCGATGTGGTAGGTGCGACTCTCGATGGCCCGGCAGAGCTGCGCCAGCCGCGCCGTGTTGGCGCTGTTGCGCCCGCCGACGACGACCACGACGTCCACTTCGGTGCCGAGCTCGCAGGCGGCGTTCTGGCGCTTCTCCGTGGCGTCACAGATGGTGTTGAAGACGAGCAGCTCGCGCGCCGCGGGGGCGAGCGCGGCGGCCGCGCGCGCGAGGTTGGCCTGCGTCTGCGTGGTCTGGACGACGACGCCGACGCGCTTGCCGCTCAGTTCTTCGAGCGGCAGGCCCGCAGCGTCCTCCACGACGATCGCCCCCGGACCCGCGAACCCCTGCAGCCCCGCCACCTCGGGGTGATCGCGCTCGCCGAGGATCACGACCTTGTAGCCGGCTTCCTGCAGCGCCGCAGCCTTGCGCTGGGCCACCGCCACGAACGGGCAGGTGGCATCGACGACGTGCACCCGGCGCGCCCGCGCGCCGTCCACCGCTCCGGGCGCGACGCCGTGCGTGCGGATGACAAGGGTGCCGGACTCGACGCTCTCGGCGTCGTCGACGACTTCCGCGCCGCGACCGGCGAGATCGGCCACGACCGTCGGGTTGTGGATGATCGGGCCCAGCGTGGCGACCGGCTTGGCGGCGCCCTCCAGGGCTTCTTCCGTGATGCGCAGGGCCCGCTCCACGCCGTAGCAGTAGCCGGCGTAGCGGGCCACGACGATCTCCACCTCGCCGGCGCGCACGCGGCGCGGCTCCGGGCTGCGTTCGGGCTCGTCGTCGTACGGGGGGCGGCGCTCGTTCGCGGAGCCGCCCGCCTCGGCGTCAGAGGCGCGCATACAGCCCAGCGACGGCGGCCTGCATGCGCCGCGCCGCCTCCTGGTAGGCCTTGCTGTTGCGCCCCGTGAGGTCGCTGAAGTCGAGCGGCGGGCCCACCAGCGCCCTCAGGGCCGGGCGCCCGGGCCGCCCGTCGCGCACGAGACGCTGCGTGCCGTCCATCGCCATGGGCACGACCGGCGCCCCGCTGCGCAGGGCGATCATCCCGACGCCGGGCAGGAACTCATGCACGGCGTCGTCGCGCCGCCGGTGTCCCTCGGGGAACATGAGGAGAATCTCCCCGTTCTTGAGGATCTCGAGCGAGGTGGTGAGCGCAGCGCGGTCGCCGACGCCGCGCTCGATGGCGAACGCCCCGAGCGTGACGATGAGCTTGCGCAGCGGCGAGTACACGAAGAGCTCCTTCTTCGCCATGTAGCGCAGCGGCCGGTCGAAGATCATGCCGCAGACCACCGGATCGATGTTGGACTTGTGGTCGGTGACGACGATGACGGGTCCGGAGGCAGGCAGGTTCTCGGCCCCGCGCGCCCGGCAGTGGTAGACGCCGCCGAAGAGCGGGACGGCCAGCCAGCGGCAGAAGGTGTACAGGCCGGTCTCGCCGTGCCCGCTGAGCGGCAGTCCCCAGGCCCTCACGACGGCACCCGGCCACGGACGACGGCGACGACCGCGGCGACGACCTCATCGAGGGTCATGCCCGATGTGTCGAGCTCGACGGCGTCGGCGGCCTTGCGCAGCGGCGCGACGCTGCGCGAGGAGTCGCGCCGGTCGCGCTCGAGCAGCGCCGCGAGCACGGCGCCGTCGTCCACGTCCTCCCCGGCGGCGCGCAGCTCGGCGGCGCGGCGCGCCGCCCGCACTTCCGGGCGCGCCGTGAGGAACACCTTCACGGCCGCGTCGGGGAACACGTTGGTGCCGATGTCCCGGCCCTCCATCACCACGTCGGCGTCGCCGGCGAGGCGGCGCTGCTCCTCGACGAGGAGGCGGCGCACGCCCGGCAGAGCCGAGACGCGCGACGCCGCGGCGCCGATCTCCAGCGTGCGGATGGCGGCGCTCACGTCGCGGCCGCCGGCGTACAGACGGCCGGCGGCGTCGAAGCGCAGGCCCGCCTCGCGGGCGATGCCTAGCACGGCTTCCTCGTCGTCCGGCGGCGCGCCCGCCTCGCTCGCGAGGAGGCCGACGGCGCGGTACATGGCGCCGGTGTCGAGGTACACGAAGCCGAGACGGGCCGCGACGCGCCGGGCCACCGTGCTCTTCCCCGAGCCCACCGGACCGTCCACAGCGACGACCGTCACTCCGCGACGCCTCCGACGATGACCTCGTAGCCCAGGCCCGCCAGCAGGTGAGCGCCGCGGCTCACGGCGTCCTCGCCGAGGACGTACACGGTGAGCGATCCGCCGAGCTCCGCGCTCATGTGGTGCATGGACAGGTCCTCGATGTTGATGCCGGCGTCGCCGAGCGCCACCATGATCTCCTGGAAGACGCCGGGCCTGTCGCTCACGCGCACGATGAGGCGGTGCAGCTCGCGCGCCGGCAGGCTGCCGGCCGCCAGCATGCGCTCACGCTGCCGAGCGGCGCGCGCGATGCTCTCGCCGAGGCGTTCGGCGTCGTTGGCGGCCAGCGCCTCCAGCACCTCCTGGAGACCCTCCTGGAAGGTCGCCAGGGCCGCCAGGAGGGCGGCGCGGTTCTCGAGGAAGATGTCCGTCCAGACGCGGCGGTTGCTGCCGGCCACGCGCGTCAGGTCGCGGAAGCTGGGGCCCGCGGAGAGCAGCGCGTCGCGCGCCCCCGGCTGCAGGCCCGCCTGCGTGATGAGCACGTTGGCCAGCACGTGCGGCAGGTGGCTGACGACGGCCATCACGCGGTCGTGCTCGTCCGGGTCCACCGCCACCGGGCGGGCGCCGATGGCGCCGAGGAAGGCGTAGAGGCGCTGATAGGCGTCGGCGTCCACGTGGGCGCCGGGCGTGACGAAATAGGTGGCGCCCTCGTACAGCGAGGCGCGGGCGTTGGTCACGCCGGCGGTCTCGGCCCCGCAGAGCGGGTGGCCGCCGACGCAGCGCCGCTGCTCCTCGGGCGAAAGGGCGCGCATCAGCGGGCCCTTCGTGCTCCCCACATCGCTCACCACGGCGTGCGCGGGGGCGGCGGCAAGCGCCTCCTTGACGTGCTGCACCACAAGCCGCACCGGTGTGCAGACGAACACCAGGTCCGCCCCCGAGGCGGCCTCGGAGAGGCTGCCGCAGGCGCGCGTGATCGAGCCGAGCTCGAGCGCGCGTTCCAATGTCGCGGTCGTCTGACTGAAGCCGCGGACCTCGGCGACGCCGGCGCGCTCGCGGGCGGCCAGCCCGAGAGAGCCGCCCATGAGTCCGACGCCGATCACGGCGACGGTGCTGACGCCGACGTCCTCCATCGCCTCAGACGACGGTCTTGCCGGTCCAGCGCGCCAGATCGAGCACGCGCGCCGCGTACTCGCCGAACACTGCGGTCGGCAGCGACTGCGGCCCGTCGCATAGGGCGTGCTCCGGGTTGGGATGCGTCTCCACGAGCACGCCGTCGGCGCCGGCCGCCACCCCCGCCAGCGAGAGCGGCAGGACGAGGTCGAGACGGCCGGCGGAGTGGCTCGGGTCGACGACCACCGGCAGGTGGCTGGCCAGCTTGATCACGGGCACGGCGCTCACGTCGAGCGTGTTGCGCGTCGCCGTCTCGAAGGTGCGGATGCCGCGCTCGCAGAGGATCACGTCGCTGTTGCCCTCCTTGACGATGTACTCCGCCGCCATCAGCAGCTCCTCGATCGTCGTCGAGGGGCCCCTCTTGAGGAGCACCGGCTTGCCGAGCTTCCCCAGCTCCGCCAGCAGCAGGAAGTTCTGCGTGTTGCGCGCCCCCACCTGGAGCACGTCGGCGTAGGCGCACACGATGTCAAGGTCGCGCGGGTCCATGACCTCGGTGACGATCGGCAGACCCGTGTCGTCGCGCGCCGCGGCCATCATCTTGAGGCCGTCCTCGCCCAGCCCCTGGAAGGCGTACGGCGACGTGCGCGGCTTGAAGGCGCCGCCGCGCAGCATGAGGCCGCCGGCCGCCTTGACGGCGCGGGCGGCCTCGAGCACCTGCTCCGGCGTCTCCACCGAGCAAGGCCCGGCGATGACGGCGAAGTGGCCGCCGCCGATCTTGGCGCCGCGCACCTCGATCACCGTGTCCTCGGGGTGGAACTCCCGGCCTACCAGCTTGTACGGCTTCAGGATCGCGACCACGCGGTCAACACCGGGCATGGCCTCGAGCGGCAGCTGGGTGATCTCCTCGCGGTCGCCGAGCACACCGATGACGGTGACGCGCTCTCCCGGCGAGACGTGCGCGCTGGCGCCGATCTCCTCGATGCGCGCCACGACATGGGCGACGTCCTCCTCGGTCGCCGTCTCCTGCATGATGACCATCATGCTCAGCTCGTCCTCCCTTCGCCGCCGTCCTGCGCGCCGACCTCGAGCATGGCCAGCTTCTCCAGGAAGAACTCGATCTCCGCTTCAGTACCCACACTGACCCTCGCCCATCCCGGGCAGCCGAGGGCGTTGCCGTCACGCACGATCGCGCCCATGGTGAGCAGCGCGCCGCACACCTGGTCCTGCGGACGGCAGAGGTCGCGCGTGTCCACGAGCATGAAGTTGGCCTGGCTGGGGACCGTGGCGCGGCCCCTTTCGGCAAGACGCTCCACCATGAGGTCCCGCAGGCGCGCGTTGATCGCGCGGCGCTCGGCCACCTGGTCCTGGTGCTTCAGCGCCTCAATGCCGGCGAGCTGGCCGAGGAGGTTCACGTTGAACGGCTGGCGGACCTTGTCGAACGCCGCCTTGACCTCGGGAGCACAAAGCGCGTAGCCGGTGCGCAGCCCGCAGAGCCCGTAGATCTTCGAGAAGGTGCGGAAGATGAGCACGTTCTCGTGGGCGGCCTGCAGGGCCAGCGTGTCCTGAGCGTCGGGCGCCGTGACGAACTCGTTGTAGGCCTCGTCGATGACGACGAGCACGTCGTCGGGCACGGCATCCACGAGCCGCGCGATGTCCGCGGCGGGCACATAGGTGCCCGTCGGGTTGTTGGGGTTGCAGACGAGGATGATCCGCGTGCGCGAGGTCACCGCCGCGGCCATGGCCTCGAGGTCGTGCGTCTGGTCCACGAGCGGCACCGTCACGGCGACGGCCTCGCGCAGGTCGGACATGTCGCGATACGACGTGAACGAGGGGTCGGCGAACACGACCTCGTCGCCCTTGTCGAGGAGCATGTTGCCCAGCAGCAGGATCATCTCGCAGGTGCCGTTGCCGACGGCGACCTGCTGCGGCCGCACGGAGTAGTGGGCCGCGAGCGCCTCGCGCAGGTCGACGGAGTGGCCGTCCGGGTACCGCTGCAGCCGGTCCAGAGCCTCGACGACGACCTGCTTGACCTCCGGGAACGGCGGCAGCGGGAACTCGTTGGACGCCAGCTTGACGACCTCGTCCAGCCCGTAGCGGCGCTTCACGTAGTCGATGGGCAGGCCCGGCTCGTAGGGCACGACGTCGGTCAGCGCTGGTCTGAAGCGCATGGCTCTACTCCGCCAAGTCGAGTCGCAGCTGCCGGGCGTCGTGCAGATACACGTGGCGGACGCCGCGGTCGCCCGTCAGATACGCGTGCATCAGCACGCGCACGCAGCGCTCCACCGCGCCCGGCACGGGGATCTCCTGGCAGCACAGAAGCGGCGTCCTCTCCAGGCCGAGGCGGCGCGCCGCGACCGCGGGGAAATCGGCGCACAGATCCGGCGTCGCCGTGAGGATCACGCTCACGATGTCCGCAGTGTCGACGGAGTTGCGCGCCAGCATCTCGCCGAGCAGCTCTGCCGTGCGCTCGGCGATCGCCGCACTCGTGTCCACCTCGACGGTCGTGGCGCCGCGCAGCCCATACAGGCGGGGGGTATCGGAGGTCATCGTCTACCGGTCCGCATAACGAGCCAGGGATTATACACCAGGCTCGCCGGACTCCCCGTCGGCCTCCGCCTCAGGCGGCTCGTCTCCGGGCGTGGCCTCACTGTCCGAGGCCGGATCGGCGTCAGGGTAGGGCCGCGCGGGCGCCGCCGGCGGCGGCCCCGCGGCGGCTTCGCCACCAAGCGGACCGGGCGCCGGGCCGGCCACGGAGGCGCCCGGCTCGGGGGCGACGAGGGCGGCGTCGCTCTCGTCCGCCGCCGCGGGGACGCTGGCCGCGAGCATGAGCGGCTCGCCCTCCTGCTCCTTTCCGACCGCGCTCTGCACCTCTTCCCCGGCCCGGCGCAGCGCCTCCAGCTCCTCGCCCGTGAGCTCGCGGTAGCCGCCCGGCTCAAGTCCCTTGTCGCCGATGGGTCCATAGCGGCGCCGGTGCAGCTCCTCCACGGGCAGGCCGGCCGCGGCGAACATGCGGCGCACCTGGCGCTTGCGGCCCTCGTGGATGGTGATCTCGACGAGGGCCGTCTTGGCGCTCTGCTTCTTCAGGTTCACCTCGGCGGGAGCGGTGGGACCGTCCTCGAGGTCGATGCCCTGGCGCAGGTCGTTGAGGGCGCGGCGGCTCACCTTTCCGCGCACGCGCGCGACGTAGGTCTTGGGCACGCCGTAGCGGGGATGCATGAGGCGGTTGGCGAGCACGCCGTCGTTGGTGAGGATGATGAGCCCGGTGGTGTCCACATCGAGCCGCCCCACCGGGAAGAGGATGCGCCCGTTGGGCACGAGGTCGACGATCACCTTCTCGGCGTGGGGGTCGCGGCGCGTGCTCGCGACTCCGCGCGGCTTGTTCACGAGCAGGTACCGCAGCTCGCGGACCTCCACCGGATCACCGTGCACCGCGATGACGTCGGCGGCGGCCACCGGCTGGCGCGGGAAGGTCACGACCTCGCCGTTCACCGTGACGACCCCCTGTTTGATGAGGTCGTCGCAGGCGCGCCGCGAGCCGACGCCGGCCCGCGCCAGGTAGACGACCAGGTTCACGGGCTGGCTCACGTCCGTCTCCTCTCGGCGTTGGCGAGCAGGCGGGAGCGGATCTCCTCGACCTCCGACGCCTGCAGCGAGAACTCCTCGAGCGGCGGCAGCTCTCCGGCGCTCCCCAAGCCGAACAGCCTCAGAAAACGCGTCGTCGTGGCGTAGAGGATCGGCGCGCCCGGCGTGTCGGCGCGGCCCTGCTGCTCCACGAGGCCGCGCTCCTCGAGCGACGAGAGGGCCCACTCGGAGGACACGCCGCGCACCTCGGCGACGTCGGCCCGCGTCACCGGCTGCAGGTAGGCCACGACCGCCAGCGTCTCGAGCAGGGCGGGCGTGAGATCGTCCGGGCGCTCGGCGCCGGTGAGGCGGCGCACGTCGTCGGCGCAGTCCTCCGCGACGGCGAAGGTGAAGCCGCCGGCGACCTCCTTGAGCTCGATGCCGTGCCCGCCCTCACGGTACTCGTCGCGCAGCTCGTGCAGCGCCTCGGCGACCTGCGACTCGAGTGAGTCGCAGGCCGCGGCCAGCTCCGCCTCGGGCAGCGGCCGTGACGATATGAAGAGCAGCGCCTCGAGGCGCCGGGCGAGAATGTGCATGCGATCCGGTGGGTGCGGGTGGACTGGTGCAGCCGATGCTACCGCACGCGGGCGGGCGGCGTCACCCGGCTACGGACGCGGCGGCGACGCGCAGCGGCTCCGCGACCCGTGTCACCACGATGTCGCCGAGGTGTCGCGACTGGCGCAGCAGTGCCTCACCGCTTGAGTGCAGCTCGAGGAGGGCGAAAAACGTGACGGCGCGCTCGAGCCTGTCCACCGGCGCGACGGAGGCGAAGGTGAAGCCTCCCTCGTCGCCGAGGATGAGGCGGAGCCGGCGCAGCTCCTTGACCAGCGACACGGCGAGGTCGGCGAGGTGGCTCGTGTCCGGCACGGGCGGCTCGCGCAGGAGCGGCGACAGTGCCGCGGCCAACGCCCGCGCCGGCAGGGCACCGGCGGGGGCCGGCCGGCGGAGCAAGGCCGGTGGTATCGGCGCGTTGCGGTACAGGGTCCCGCTGTGTGCCTCCCAGCGTGCGCGCAGGGAGCCGGCGACGTTCTTGAACTGGCTGTAGCGCGCAAGGCGCTCGATGAGGCGCTCTGCCGCCTCGTCGGGGTCGAGCTCCTCGAGCTCCTCCTCCACGTCCTCCTCGAGCAGCAGCCGCGACTTCATCTCGAGGAGCGCCGCCACGAGCACCACGAACTGCGAGGTCGCGTCGAGGTCGAACTCGCCGCTGTCGGCGAGCTGGAGGACGTACTCGGCGATGATGCGCGAGACGCGCACCTCCCAGATGTCGATCTCGTCCTTGAGGATCAGCGTGACGAGCAGGTCGAACGGGCCGTCGAACACGTCGAGGTCCAGATCGAGCGCCACGGGGGGTGCAGCGACGGCGCCTGCTTCCGCGCGCATCGCCGTGGCCTCTCGCCGCGCCATCGTGCGGTCTAGTCCTCGGGCTGGTTGACGAACGACGGGATCTCGAAGTCGGTGCCGTCGAACGCCGGAGCCTCTCCGAACGGCGTGCCGCGCGCGGCGCTGCCCTCGTCGCGCGTCTGCACCCGGGGCGCCGCCTGCGTGGGCGCGACGTCGGCGCGGCGTTTGCCGTCGCCGAATCCGGTGGCCACCACGGTGATCGAGATCTTGCCGGCGAGGCGCTCGTCGACCACGGCGCCGAAGATGATGTTGGCGTCGTCGTCGGCCGCCTCGCTGATGACACCGGCGGCCTCGTTGACCTCGTACAGGGTGAGGTCCTCGCCGCCGGTGATGTTGAGCAGCAGGCCGCGGGCGCCGTCGATCGAGGTCTCCAGCAGCGGCGAGTGGATCGCCATGTCGGCGGCGGCCTGGGCGCGGTTCTCGCCGCCGGCGATGCCGATGCCGAGCAGCGCGGTGCCGGCGTCCTTGACGATGGTGCGCACGTCGGCGAAGTCGAGGTTGATGAGGCCCGGCACCGTGATGAGGTCGGTGACGCCCTGCACGCCCTGGCGGAGGATGTCGTCGGCGTGCTGGAAGGCCTCGACGACGCTGGTGTTGCGCTCGACGACCTCGAGCAGGCGGTCGTTGGGGATGCTTATCACCGTGTCGGCGACGTCCCTGAGGACCTCGATACCGTCCATCGCCTGGCGCAGTCGCCGGTTGCCCTCGAAGCCGAACGGCTTGGTGACGATGGCGATGGTCACGGCGCCGAGCTCGCGCGCCACCTGAGCGACCACGGGCGCCCCGCCGGTACCGGTACCGCCGCCCTCACCGGCGGTCACGAACACGAGGTCGGCGCCGCGCAGGGCCGCCTTGAGCTGGTCGCGGCTCACTTCCATGGCTTCGCGGCCGACGTCCGGGTTTGCCCCGCCGCCGAGGCCGTGCGTGATCTCCTGGCCGATGTGGATCTTGACGTCGGCGTCGCAGACGTCGAGCTGCTGCACGTCGGTGTTGACGGCGATGAACTCGACGCCCTTGACGCCCGAATCCACCATGCGGTTGATCGCGTTGGTGCCCGCGCCGCCGATGCCCACCACCTTGATGGTGGTGACGTACGGACGGCCCTTGACGACCGCCTCCTGGGCGTCCCGTTCCGGCGCCGCGCCCCCTGCGTCCGTGCGCCGGAAGAGCTCGCTCAGTCCATCCTTCATGCTAGGACGATCTGCCATTCAGCACCTCCCGCGCGAGGGCGCGGTACGATTCGGCCCCTCTCCCCCTGGGGTCGTACTTGAGCACGGACGCGCCCATCACCGGCGCCTCCGCGAACTTGATCGTCTTGCGCACCACGGTGTCGAACACGAGCGGCCCGAAGTTGTCGCGCAACACCTCGATCGACTCTTTGCCGTGGCTGGTGCGCGCGTCGAACAACGTCGGCAGGATCCCGAAGATCCTCACCTCCGGGTTGAGGTTCTCGCGGATCATCTCGAGCGTCTTCTCGAGCTGCAGGAGGCCGCGCAGCGAGAGGTACTCGCACTGCACCGGGACGATGACGCCCTGCGAGGCGGTGAGCGCGTTGATCGTGAGCAGCCCGAGCGACGGCGGCGTGTCGATGAGGATGTAGTCGTACCGCTCGCGCACCGCGTCGAGGGCGCGCTGCAAGGCCCGCTCGCGCCCGATCATCTGCGCCAGGGCCATCTCCGCACCGGCGAGGTCGATGGTGGAGGCGGCGACGTCGAGCTCACGTTCGTAGATGACCTCTTCGATCGGCGTGCGGTGCACGAGCACGTCGTACATGCTCTTCTCGAGGCCCTCGGTGTCGATCCCCTGGCTCATCGTCAGGTTGCCCTGAGGGTCCATGTCGACGGCGAGCACGCGCAGGTCGTGCTCGCGCAGCGCCGCGCCGAGGTTCACCGTGGAGGTGGTCTTGGCTACGCCGCCCTTCTGGTTCGCGAAGGCGATCACATGCGCCATGGATGCGTTACCCCTGTCTCGACGCCACGTCAGAACGCAGTTCGGCCCGCAGGCAAGAATCCCTGCATGCCCCATATGCGACGAGCCCCGCAGCGGCTGCAGGGCTCGTCACACGCGACTTCACGCCGATGAGGGTCATACCCGCCCCGTCAGACCTTCGGCTCCTCGGGGGGCTCGGGCGCCTCTTCGGCGGCCTCGCCTATAGCGGACTGAGCGGAGTCCCCGTCTTGGCCGTCCGCCTCGGCCTCTTCCGTGACGTCGTCGTCCTCGGCCTCGATGTACTCGTCTTCCTCGTCCTCGTCCTCGTTGATGCTGGTGATCGATGAGACGGCGCGCTTCAGGTAGCGCACGCGGGTGCGCTTGGCGACCTCGAGCTCGACCCAGTCGTCGCCGATAGCCGTGATCGTGCCGAACATGCCGCCGATGGTGACCACCTCGTCGCCCTTCTTGAGCATCGTCACCATCTCCTGGTGCTGCTGCTTCTGGCGGCGTTGCGGCCGAATGGCGAGGAAGTAGAAGATCCCGAAGAAGACCAGGATCCAAATGATGATGGCCGCGCCTCCACCCATGCGGCTCAACCTCCTGCGGAATACCGTTCCGCGACGTGATTGGCGAACTCTGCAAAACGCCCGGCGCGGATAGCGGCGCGGGCGTCTGCCGTCAATCTTAGCAGAACGCGCAGATTGTGCAGACTCAAGAGCTGCGCGCCGAGGATCTCCTTCTGCACGACGAGGTGCCGCACGTAGGCGCGCGTGAACGTGCGGCACGCGTAGCAGTCGCAGCCGGCGTCGAGCGGGCCGAGGTCGGCGGCGAAGCGTGCGTTGCGCAGGTTGAGGCGGCCCTCGCGCGAGAACGCGGTGCCGGTGCGTGCCAGGCGCGTGGGCAGGACGCAGTCGAACACGTCGACGCCGCGGCGGATGACCTCGATCATGCCCAGCGGATCGCCGACGCCCATGAAGTAGCGCAGGCGCGGCGCCGGGAGCAGCTCGTCCATGAGCTCGACCGTGGCGAGCATCTCGTCGCCGCGCTCGCCGACGCTGAGGCCGCCGATGGCGTAGGCGTCGAACCCGACGTCGAGGATATCGGCCGCGGACCGGCGGCGCAGCGTCTCGTCCACGCCGCCCTGCACGATGCCGATGAGCAGCTGGTCGCGGCGTCCGTGCGCCGCCTTGCAGGCCGCCGCCCAGCGCGTCGTGCGCTCCACGGCGGCCTCCACCTCCCGACGGGCGAGCGTGCCCGGCGCGCACTGGTCGAACGCCATGATGATGTCGGCGCCGAGCTCCTCCTGGATGCGCACCGCGAGCTCCGGCGTGAACACGTGACGCGAGCCGTCGTAGATGGAGGCGAACTCCACGCCGTCGTCGCGCACGACGCGCGTCCCCTCGAGGCTGAACACCTGGAAGCCGCCGGAATCGGTGAGGATCGGCCCGTCCCAGCGCATGAAGCCGTGCAGTCCCCCGTGGGCCGCGACGACCGCGGTCCCGGGGCGCAGGTAGAGGTGGTAGGTATTGGCGAGCACGACCTGGGCGCCGAGCTCGCGCAGCTCACGCGGCGCCACCGCCTTGACCGTCGCCTTGGTGCCCACCGGCATGAAGCAGGGCGTCTCGACCGCGCCGTGCGGAGTCGCGAGCCGGCCGGCGCGAGCGCCGCCGTCGCGCGCCTCCACGGCGAAGCCGAAGCCCTCACTGGTCATCGCGACGTGCGTCGCGGCGTCCGGACGACCTCCCACTTCACAGCACCAGCATCGCGTCGCCGAAGCTGTAGAAGCGGTAGCGCTGCGCGACGGCGTGGGCGTAGAGGCGCCTGGTCTCGCCCACGCCGCAGAACGCCATCACCAGCGCCAGCAGGCTCGTGCGCGGCAGGTGGAAGTTGGTGACCAGGCCGCCGACGATGCGGAACTCGAAGCCGGGGGCGATGAACAGTGTGGTCTCGCCGCGGAGCGTTCCGCCGCCGGCGTCCACCTCCGGCCCCTCCCCGCGCTCGCCGGCCTCAGGCACGCGAGGCGCGCTGCGCGCGAGGTGCTCGAGGGTGCGCATCGAGGTCGTGCCGACAGCCACGACGCGGCGCCCCTGGGCGCGCGCCGCCAGCAAGCGCGCCCACACGCCCGCGTCGACCTCGTACACCTCCCCGTGCAGCGCGGCGGCCACCAGGGCCTCCTCCCGGAGCGGCCTGAAGGTGCCGAGCCCGACGTGCAGGGTCACGCTCTCGATGGTGACGCCCGCCTCGGCCAGCGCGGCGTCGAGAGCCGGCGTGAAGTGCAGCCCCGCCGTAGGCGCCGCCGCCGAGCCGACGGCGCGCGCATAGGTCGTCTGGTAGCGTTCGCGATCGGCGAGCGCGCTCGCGGATGTACGGCGGGAGCGGCGTCACCCCACTGCTCTCGAGCAGGTCGAGGACGGGTCGCGCGGCGCCGCTCTCGACCACCCAGCGGCCCTCGCCGAGTCGCTCGGCGCACGCCAGCGGCCAGATCGTCTCCTCGTCCTCGAGGGCCAGCGTCTCCCCCGGCTTCGGGCCGCCGCGCAGCAGCACCTCCCAGCGCTCGACCCCGGCCGAGGCCAGACCGGCCGGCGCCGGCAGCGGGCGCAGGAACAGCGCCTCGACGCGCCCTCCCGTCGGGCGCCGGAAGAAGGCGCGTGCCGGGAAGACGCGCGTGTCGTTGCGCACCAGCACGTCCCCGGCCTGCAGCAGGACTGGAAGCTCCGCGAAGCGCCGGTCCTCGACGCTTCCGCCGGCGCGCCGGTGCACGAGCAGGCGGGACGAATCGCGCCTCTCCAGCGGCCGCTGGGCGACCAGCTCCGTCGGAAGCGTGTAGTCGAGGTCCTCGAGCTGCAGCCGCGGCACCGCCGGTGCGGCACCATTGGCCAGCCGCCCGATCATCCCGCCTTCCTGCGCCGACTGCGCTCCCGCCAGGCCTCCCACTTGCTGGCGGCACAGCCGCAGTAGGGCTGGCGGTAGAGGCCGAGCCGGCGACTCTCCGCGCAGCTGGCACGGTACGCGCTCCGCAGGTCCGCGTACAGGAAGGTCACGCCGTGCTCGGCCGCCGCGGACTCCCCGGCCGCCGCGATGAGGTCGTGTCGCTGGTACGGGCTCACGGTCAGCGTCGTGCTGAAGCGCCGTAGGCCAAGGCGTGCGGCCGCTGCCGCCGCCGCCCGCAGACGCAGGCCGAGGCAGGCGGCGCAGCGCTCCTGCGGGCGCGCCGCGCCCAGCGCCCGCGCCCACTCGCTCCACGCCGCCTCCTCGGGAGGCCGCTCCACGAGCAGCTCGACGCCGGCCGCGCGGCTGTAGCGCCGCATGCTCTCCTCGCGGCGCTGCAGCTCGGCGGCCGGCTGGATGTTGGGGTTATGGAACCAGGCCACAGGTTCGAGGCCACGCTCACGCCAGGCGGGGACCGCGACCGTCGAGCAGGGCCCGCAGCAGGCGTGCAGGAGCAGATCGTCCATCCGTCAAGTATAGCGGGGGGCGCGGCGCCGGGCGGGCTCAGCCCTCGTCGAAGAGCGTGCCGCCGGCGGCGGCTGGCGGGGTGAGGCCGCAGTGCTGGTAGCCGCTGCGCGTGAGCACGCGGCCGCGCGGCGTGCGTTTGAGGAAGCCCTGCATGATCAGGTAGGGCTCGTAGACGTCCATCACCGTGTCGGCCTCCTCGCCGAGCGCCACCGCGAGGGTGTCGAGGCCCACGGGACCCCCGTCGAACTTCTCCGCGATCGTGCAGAGGATGTCGCGGTCGAGCTTGTCGAGACCTTCCGCGTCCACCTGGAACAGCTGAAGCGCCGCCAGGCAGATGCCGCGGTCGATGACCCCGTCGTGGCGCACCTCGGCGAAGTCGCGCACGCGGCGCAGCAGCCGGTTGGCTACGCGCGGCGTGCCGCGCGAGCGCCCGGCGATCTCGAGGGCCGAGGCCTCGTCGATGCTGACGCGCAGGATGCCGGCCGAGCGCCGCACGATTGCCGCCAGCTCCTCGATCTGGTAGTACTCGAGCCGCTGCCACACCCCGAAACGGTCGCGCAGCGGCGTCGTGAGGAGCCCGGTGCGCGTGGTCGCGCCGATCAGCGTGAACGGCTGGACCTGCATGCGGATGCTGCGTGCGGCCGGACCCTCGCCGATCATGATGTCGATCTCGAAGTCCTCCATCGCCGGGTAGAGGACCTCTTCGACGGCCGCGTTGAGGCGGTGGATCTCGTCGACGAACAGGACGTCGCCCTCCTGCAGGTTCGTGAGCAGGCCGGCCACGTCGACCTTGCGCTCGATGGCCGGCCCCGAGGTGGTGTGCATGCCCACGCCGAGCTCGGCGGCGATGATGCCGGCCAGGGTGGTCTTGCCGAGGCCGGGAGGCCCGGCGATGAGCACGTGGTCGAGCGTCTCGCCGCGGTTCCGCGCGGCCTGGACGAAGATCTGCAGCTGCTCCTTGGCCACGCCCTGGCCGACGAAGTCGGCGAAGCGGCGCGGCCGCAGGCTGAGCTCGAGATCGCGGTCGTCGGCGCGCTCGTTGGGGTCGCCGATGCGCTCGCTCGGGTCGGCCATCACGCCTCCTTGCTGCGCGTGAGCGCGTACTTGACGAGGTCCTCGAGCGCGGCGCCCTCGGGCGCGCCGCGCAGCGCTTCCTCGGCCTCACGCAGCGACAGGCCGAGGTTCTGCAGGGCGGAGCGGGCCGCCAGGAACGAGTCGGTCGGGCTGGGCCGCGTGGCCGTGCCAGCGGCGGCCGGCGGCAGCTCACCGACCTTGTCCTTGAGCTCGACGACGAGGCGCTGCGCCAGCTTCCTGCCGATGCCGGAGATGCTCTCGAACTTCCTGACGTCGTCGCGCGCCACGGCGAGCTCGAGGTCCTCGACCGGGTATCCAGAGAGCACCGCCAGCGCGACCTTGGGCCCCACGCCGCTGACGGCGATCAGCCAGAGGAAGAAGGCGCGCTCCCGCAGGCTGCGGAAGCCGAAGAGCTGCAGGGCGTCCTCGCGCACGTGCAGGTACGTGTACAGGCTGACCTCGTCGCGCGGCCGGCCGGAGAGCGCGGCGAGCGTGCGTCCCGAGGCCAGGACCTCGATGCCGAAGCCGCCCACCTCGATGACGGCGCGCTCGCCGTCGATGAGCTCCAGCTTGCCGCGGATGGAGGCGATCACCGCCGGCCTCCGGGAGGCCGGCGCAGGGCCGCCTGAAACGCCTCGCCGTTGTGGTGCGTGTGCGTGATCGCCACCGCCAGAGCGTCGGCGGCGTGGTCCGGCTGCGGGATGCGGTGCAGGCCGAGGATGACCTTGGTCATCTCCTGCACCTGGACCTTGCTGGCCCGGCCGTAGCCGGTGACCGCCTGCTTGATCTGCAGGGGCGAGTACTCGCGCGGCGGGGCCTTGAGGTCTGACGCCGCCAGGTAGAGCACGCCCTTGGCCTGGCCCACGGCCAGCGCTGTCTTCACGTTGACGTTGACGAACAGCTCCTCGATGGCGACGACGTCGGGCGCGAAGCGCTTGATGAGGCCGCGCGCCTCGTCGTAGATCTGGCGCAGGCGCACGTGCGTGTCGTCTTTGGCGGACGTGACGATGCAGCCGTGCCCGAGCGAGCGCAGGCGGTTGCCGTCCTGCTCGATGACGCCCCAGCCGGTGCTGGCCGTCCCGGGATCGAACCCGAGCACGATCATCGCCTCGCGCCCCCGCCGCTCCGTTTCATCCGGCCGCGCCCCTCGGCTCCCGGCACTGGTCAGCCTGCCAGGGCCTCGAGGACGTCCTCGGGGATGTCGAAGTTGGCGTAGACCTCCTGCACGTCGTCGCTGTCCTCGAGCGCGTCGACGATCCTCATGGTCTTGCGGGCGTCGTTCTCCTCGAGCTTGACGGTGTTCTTGGGCACCATCGTGAGCTCGGCCTGTTCGAACTCGATGCCGGCGGCCGCGAGGGCCTCGCGCACGGCGGCGAGATCCGCCGGCTGCGTGAGCACCTGGAACTCGTCGCCGTCCTGCACGACGTCGTCGGCGCCGGCGTCGATGGCCGCCGCCATGATCGCGTCCTCGTCGAAGCGCGCGCCGTCGACGACGATCGAGCCGCTGCGCTCGAACACCCAGGCCACCGCGCCCGGCTGCGCCAGCTGCCGCTGTGCTTGCTGAAGATGTTGCGCACGTCGGCGGCCGAGCGGTTCCTGTTGTCGGTGAGCACCTCGACGATGATCGCCACGCCTGCCGGGCCGTATCCCTCGTAGACGATGCTCTCGTAGGTGTCGCCGTCGGCGCCGCCGCCGCCGCGCTGGATGGCGCGCTCGATGTTGTCCTTGGGCATCGAGTAGCTCTTGCGCCTTCTCGATGGCGTTCGCCAGGGAGACGTTCATGTTGGGGTCGGCGCCGCCTTCGCGCGCCGCGACCGTGATGGCGCGGGAGAGCTTCGAGAACAGCTTGCCGCGCTTGGCGTCTTCCTTGCCCTTCTTGTGCTTGATGGTGGCCCACTTGGAGTGCCCGGACACGAGGACACCACCTCCCTTCTCAGCGGTTGTCGGCGGCCGCCGTGGCGGCTCGGCCCAGCGCGCCGCCCGGCTCGGCCCCTGTGCCCCGGCGGCCGCGGATCATGCGGATGAACAGCTCGTGCAGACGCGTATCGTCCGTCAGCTCGGGGTGGAACGCCGTGACGAGGACGTTGCCCTCGCGCGCCGCCACGATGTGCCCCTCGCAGGTCGCGAGCACCTCGACGCCGGGGCCCGCGCTCTCGATCCAGGGGGCGCGGATGAACACGGCACGCACCGGCGCGCCCACCGAGGCCCTCGACCTCGAGGTCGGCCTCGAAGCTGCGCACCTGGCGCCCGAAGGCGTTGCGCCGCGCGACGATGTCCATGATGCCCAGGGTGGGCGGCGTGCCCTCGACGGTGGCGCGGGCGACGGCGATGAGGCCCGCGCAGGTGCCGTACACGGCGCCGCCGGCGGCGGCGAAGGCGCGGATCGGCTCCGTCAGCCCGTAGGTCGCCATGAGCTTGCCCATCGTCGTGCTCTCGCCGCCGGGGATGACCAGACCGTCCAGCGCGGCCAGGCCGGCGCGCGAGCGTACCTCGACGGTGCGCGCCCCGAGGCGCTCGAGCGCCCCGCGGTGCTCGCGGAAGTCGCCCTGCAGGGCGAGCACGCCCACCGTCAGACCGGCGCCCGGACCCGCGGGGTCTGGCGCCGGCTCGGGGGACAGGATCCAGTCGAGCCGCTTGTTGCCGTCCGGAGACCTCACGGCGCCGCCGGGCTCACCAGCCCCGATGCTGGATCTTGGCTTCCGCGGGCATGCGCGCGGCGTCGATGCCGGGCATCGCGTCGCCGAGCCCGACCGAGACCTCGGCGAGGATCTTGCCGTCGCGGTAGTTCGTGGCCGCCCTGACGATCGCGTCGGCGCGCTTCTGCGGGTCCTCGCTCTTGAAGATGCCCGGAGCCGACGAACACGCCCTCGGCGCCGAGCTGCATCATGAGGGCGGCGTCGGCCGGGGTGGCGATGCCGCCGGCCGAGAAGTTGACCACGGGCAGCTTGCCGTTCTCCGCCACCCAGCGCACGAGCGCGTAGGGCGCCGGCAGCTCCTTGGCGGCCACGTAGAGCTCGTCCTCGTCCAGCGTCTGCAGGCGCCGGATCTCGCCCATGATGGTGCGCATGTGGCGCACGGCCTCGACGACGTCGCCGGTGCCGGCCTCGCCCTTGGTGCGGATCATCGCCGCGCCTTCGCTGATGCGGCGCAGCGCCTCGCCCAGGTTGATGGCGCCGCAGACGAAGGGCACGTTGAACTTCCACTTGTTGATGTGGTTGGCCTCGTCGGCCGGCGTGAGGACCTCGCTCTCGTCGATGTAGTCGACCTCGAGGGCCTCGAGGATCTGCGCCTCGACGAAGTGGCCGATGCGCGCCTTGGCCATCACCGGGATGGTGACGGCCGCCTGGATCTCCTGGATCTTGGTGCGGGTCCGCCATGCGCGCCACGCCGCCCTGCGCGCGGATGTCCGAGGGCACGCGCTCGAGCGCCATGACGGCGCAGGCT
Organism: uncultured Thermoleophilia bacterium; assembly: GCA_963709845.1. Classification (GTDB taxonomy): domain Bacteria; phylum Actinomycetota; class Thermoleophilia; order UBA2241; family UBA2241; genus CAIXSE01. The sequence continues at coordinate 358,426 of CAVPXV010000005.1, read as the reverse complement.
CCGGCGTCCTCGGCGATCTTCGCCTGCTCGGCGTTGGTGACGTCCATGATGACGCCGCCCTTGAGCATGTCGGCGAGCCCGCTCTTCACGCGCATGGTGCCGATATCGAACACGAGAACCTCCGTTGCTTGATCACGCCCATCGTACCCGCCGCGGCCCCCTGCCCGCCAGCGGTCAGGGAATCGCGGAATGCCGACCTTTGCGGGGAAAACCGGACGGGTCGGCGCTCAGCTCTTGTGCGCTTCTTCCTTCTCTTTCCTGGCGTCGTCGATGATCTTCTGGGTGAGGTGGGCGGGCACTTCCTCGTAGCGCAGGAACTCCATGTGGTAGTCGCCGCGCCCCCCCGTCATCGACGTGAGGTCGGGCGCGTAGGTGAGCATCTCGGCCAGCGGCACCTCGGCGGCTACCACGTTGTTGTGCCCGCGCGGCGTTGTGCCCAGCACCCGGCCGCGCCGTGAGTTGAGGTCGCCGATGATGTCGCCGACGCTTTCCTCGGGCACGATGACCTCGACGTTCATGATGGGCTCGAGCAGCACGGGCTGCGCCTTCTCGCCGGCCGCCTTGAAGCCGATCGAGCCGGCGATCTGGAAGGCCATGTCGGACGAGTCGACGGGGTGATGCTTGCCGTCGTAGAGGGTGACCTGCACGTCCACCACCGGGTAGCCGGCGAGGAAGCCTTCGGCCATGGCGGCGCGCACGCCCTTCTCGACGGCGGGGATGAAGTTGCGCGGGATGGCGCCGCCGACGATCTTGTCGACGAACTCGAAGCCCTCGCCGCGCGGCTGCGGCGACACCTCGATCCAGGTGTCGGCGAACTGGCCGCGGCCGCCGGTCTGCTTCTTGTGCTTGCCCTCGGCCTTGGCCGTGCCCTTGATCGTCTCGCGGTACGGCACGCGCGGCGGCTTGAGATCGACCTCGACGCCGAAGCGGCGCTTCATGCGCTCGACGGTGACCTCGACGTGTACCTGGCTCATGCCGCCGACGATCGTCTCGCCGGTCTGGTCGTCGCGGTGGACCTCGAGCATCGGGTCCTCTTCGGCGAGGCGCCGCAGGGCAGTGATGACCTTGTCCTCCTCGCCCTTGCTCTTGGCGGAGATGGCGAAGCTCATGAGCGGCGCCGGGAAGGCGATGGCGGGGAACTTGACGGCCTCCGTCGGCGCAGAGCGTGTCGCCGGTGACGACCTCCTTGAGCTTCGCGATCGCGCCGATGTCGCCGGCGCCGACTGAATCGATGTGCTTGGTTGTCCTTGCCCTGGTCTTGAGCAGCTGGCCGATACGCTCCTTGTGGCCGTCGCGCGAGTCGAGCAGCTGCGTGTCGCTGGGTCACCGTGCCCTGGAAGACGCGGAAGACGTTGATGTGGCCGCTGAACGGGTCGGCGAGCGTCTTGAAGACGAAGGCGACGGCCGGCTTGGCGGGATCGCACTCGAGATGAGCCTCGTCCTCGCCACGCAGGACGGTGGGACCCGGTACGTCTGCCGGCGACGGGGCCAGGGCGAGGATCGCGAAGAGCCGGTCGACGCCGGCGCCGGCGGTGGCGGCACCGCAGGCCACCGGGAAGAGCTGGCCGGCGGCCACGGCGGCGGCGAAGGCGGAGCCCAGCTCCGCCGCCGTGATCTCCTCTTCCATCAGGTACTTCTCGGCGAGCTCGTCGTTGGTCTCGGCGACGGCGTCGATGAGCTTGTCGCGGGCGGCCGCGACGGCGTCGGCCAGCTCGGCCGGCACGTCGCACGCCGCCGCTTTGCCGCCCTGGTAGGTGGAGGCCTTCATGCTCAGGAGGTCGACGACGCCCTTGAAGTCGTGCTCCCTGCCGATCGGCACCTGCACGGCGACGACCTGGGGGCCGAACGACTCCTGCAGCGCCGCGACGACGCCGTCGAAGTCGGCGCGCTCGCGGTCGAGCATGTTGCAGAAGATGACGCGGCCGACGCCGCGTTCCTCGGCGCGGCTCCAGAGGCGCTCGGTCTGCACCTCGACGCCCAGCACGCCGTTGACGATCACGAGCGCCGTCTCGACCACGCGCAGCGCGGCGATGGTGTCGGCGAGGAAGCTCGAGTCGCCGGGCGTGTCGATGAGGTTGAAGCTGAGCCCGCCGCGGTCGACGTGCGCCAGTCCGGCCGACAGGCTCATCTGGCGCTTCTTCTCGTCCTCGTCCCAGTCGGAGACGGTGGTGCCGTCGGCGACCGTGCCCAGGCGCGTCACGGCGCCGGCGCTGTACAGCAGCGCCTCGAGGAGGGACGTCTTGCCGGTGCCGCGATGCCCGACGAGGGCGATGTTCCTGATCTTGCCTGGGTCGTTCATCCGGGCTCTCCTCGTGTGTCGATAGCCGCGGCTCGCGCACGGGCGCGCGAAGCACCGGGCGTGTCCTCTCGGAAGGATGAAGTCTAGCACAGGGCCCCGGCTTTGCCCGACGCTCCCGACGGCCCCCTCAGGGGCTGGGCGGCTGGAACGAGAGGCCGGGGCTGGGGCCTCTGGCGTGGCAGCGGGCGAGGGTGGCACCCGCCGGCGCGAGCGCCTTGAAGCCATACTTGGCGCGCACCCCGTCGACGGCCTCGCCCAGCGCCACCTCGCGCCACCCTTCGTCGAGCGTGAGCTGGAAGGCGTTGTGGGTGAAGTTGCCGAGGCTGACGCCCACGAGGCGGACCCAGCGCGCCCCGACGCCGATCTCCTCGAGGAGCGCCCCGGCGGCCTCGTGCACGGGGCGCGTGGCGCTGACGGGGCGGGCGAGGGTGCGGCGGCGTCCGACGGTGTGGAAGGTGTTGAAGCGCACCTTGAGCGCGACGGTGCGCGCCGCCAGGCCCTTCTGGCGCAGCTCGGCGACGGCGCTGTCGGCGAGCGAGAGCAGGGTGGCGCGCAGCAGCTCGGGATCGTTGATGTCGTCGGCGAAGGTGATCTCGCGGCCCACCGACTTGGGCAGCGGCCGCTCGCTGCGCACCGGCGAGAAGCTGCGCCCCAGGGCGAGCTGGCGCAGCCCGTGAGCGCCGCGGCCGAAGGCGGCGGCGAGCAGCGGGAAGGGCACGTCCTGCAGCATGCCGACGGTGGTGAGGCCGAGGGCGGCGAGCCGCTCCTGGGTGACCGGGCCGATGCCGCAGACCTCGCCGACCGGCAGGTCGCGCAGGCGGCCGTGCACGTCGGCGTCGGTGAGCTCGCCGATACCGGCCGGTTTGTTGAGGCCGGCGGCCAGCTTGGCCAGCAGCTTGGTGGGCCCGATGCCGATGGAGCAGGTGACGCCGTGAGCGTCGTACACCTGCTCCTGGACCCGGTGGGCGATGGTCTGCGGCGGCCCGAACAGCCGCCGGCTGCCGGTGACGTCGAGGTAGGCCTCGTCGATGGAGGCGACCTCGACGAGATCGGTGTACTGCTGCACGATCCCGACGACGCCCCGGTGCACGGCGAGGTACGCCTTCATGTCGACCGGCAGGAACACTCCCCGGGGGCAGAGACGCTCCGCCTGGAAGATGGGCATGGCGCTGTGGATGCCGAAGAGACGCGCCTCGTAGGAGCACGCGGAGACCACGCCGCGGCCGCCGCGCACGCCTCCGACGATGACCGGCAGGCCGCGCAGCTCGGGACGGCGCGCCTGCTCCACCGAGGCGAAGAAGGCATCCATGTCGAGGTGCAGGATTGCCCGGCTTGATACGAACATATGTTCGTATTCTAGCCCCGCCGGAGACGGCTGGTCAAGGCTCGCCGGACGGCCCGGCGCCGCCGGGCGCTAGCGGATGCGGCGCCCCAGGTCCACGGTGTACATGAGCACCCCGCTCATGCCCTTGTAGGTGCCGGTGGCGCACCCGATCCCGGCGTCGCGCCAGCGCGCGCCCATGAGGAGCGGCCGGTGGGCCGAAGAGTTCATCCAGGCGCGGAAGATGGCCTGCGGGGTGCCGCTCAGGCCCTTGCCCCAGCCGATGCACTCCGACACCGCCCAGGAGCTCCACCCCGAGCGCGTGTACCCTGCCCGGATGAGGCGGGTGCCGAAGCTGGCGCCGCTCGCCGAGGAGTGCGAGAAGTAGTCGCGGCTCAGCATCTCGCGGCTGTGGGCCAGCGCCGCCTTGTCCAGAGCGGACTGGATGTGCAGCGGCGCCAGGCCGCGCGCCGCGCGCGCGTGGTTGATGAGCGACAGCAGCACACGCTCGTTGGCCGCCGTGTCCGCCCGCACGGCCGGCGTGACCGCCGACAACACGCCGGCGGCGATGACGAGGACGAGGAGCGTTCGGATGGTGCGTCTCACGGTCATGGGGTACCTCCCCAGGTCGTGCCGCGTTTCCCGGTCTGGTTCGCCGCGCGGCGGCTCAGCCCTTCTCGGCGATGTCCACGCGGGGCACGTCGCCCCACAGCCTCTCCAGCCTGTAGAAGTCGCGCGCCGCCGGCGTGAACACGTGGACGACGACGTCTATGAAATCGAGCAGGATCCAGTCGCCCTCGCGCTCCCCCTCGACGCGGGCGGGGCGCCGCCGGGCGCGCAGTCTGCCGACGATGTCGTCGGCGATGGCCTTGGTCTGACGGGGGTTCGTGCCGCTGGCGATGACGAAGAAGTCCGTGTAACTCACGGCATCGCTCATGGCGAGGACGACGAGGTCCTCGGCTTTCTTCTGGGCGGCCAGGCCGGCGATCTCGCGGGCCAGCTCCTCCGCCGCCGTGAGCTCTGCGTCGGGTGCTACGGTCTGTCCTTTGCCTCGCTGCCGGTCACTGCTTGAGGTCCTTGCCCACGATCACGACGACCGTGTCGGCGGGCAGGCCGGAGCCGTCCAGGACGACGCCGCGGCCGAGTATAGCACGGATGCCTTGGGCCACCGGGACGGCGTCGCGGCCGGCCAGGATCTGGGTCTGACGGTAGTCGAAGCTGTCCGCGTTGCCCACCGGCGGGAGGTTGACGTCGAGGCCGGCGAGCTGCTTGGCGACGGCGTCGCCGGCGCCCACCGCACCACTGCCGTTGCGCACCAGCACGGTGTACTTGCTGTGGTACGAGGGCGCCTTGCGCGTGATCGCCGACATGATCGCCCCGGGGTCCGGGACGAAGGCGAACTGGCCCTCGGCGACGCGCGAGGTCGCCGGCACCTGGGCGACGGTGGCCGTCCCCGACGTCAGGCCCTTGAGCGCGTCCGCGAGGTACGTCTTGGCGCCCAGGCCGGAGGCGCGGACGGCGATCTGCCGCGCGGTTGCGGCGCGGGCGTCCGCGCCCCGCAGGGCGGCGGCCTGCAGCGTCGCCGCCCACAGGGCCTGCTGCATGGCGGCGGCGGCGGCGCCGGGCGACCCACTGGCCGCCATCAGCGCGGGCAGCGACGTCAGCGGGACGAGTTGCCCGTCCTTGAACGTCACATCGGTCCCGTCCACGGCGAGCTGGACTGGCTTCTTCAGGCTCAGGCGGAGCTGCCCGCCCCCTGCCAGGTCGGCCAGCGCCGACACCGGGATGCTGTAGACCGCGTCCACCTTGGCGTTGATGACGCGCTGCAGGTCCTCCTTGAGGGTGCCGGCGGTCATCGAATCGCCGGCGAAGACGTACTCCCCGCCGGGCCCGTCGAGCAGCAGGTCGCGCGGGATCACGTAGAGCGAGTAGCCGCTCCCCCCGGCGTCCTTGATGGCCAGCGCCGCGGCGACGGGCTCACCGGAGCTGCCGGTGAGCTTGATCAACGCGAGGTACCCGGGTCTGCGCGGCGTCGCCTTCTTGGACAACAGGTGCCCGCCCAGGTACCAGGCGCCGAGGACGGCGGCGAAGGCGACGGCGCCCGCGAGGGCGTACATCGTCCACGCCTGCCAGCGCTCGAGTTTGCCACGCCTCCGGCGGCGCAGGCGGTCGACCCTATAGCCCTTAGTGTCCGGCATGACCCTCGTTGTACAACGCCAGCGCGTCCAGGACCACCCCGCGGCCGCGGCCGATGATCTCGAGGAGGCTGACGCGGGCCGCGGCCGCCACGGCCTCGTCGAGCGACGTGCGCGCCAGGGCGCGCACGTCCTCGACCCCGCCGAACTCGCGGCCCGGCTCGGAGAAGTCGGCCAGATAGACGCACTTCTCAAGCGTGCTCATGCCGGCGCCGCCCACCGTGTGGCGGGCGATGGCGACGGCCACGGCCGCGTCCACCAGGCCGGCTTCGAGGAGCTGCGCGCCGCCCACAGGGGCGTGCAGCAGGCCCACGGGGCGGCGCCGCTCAACGGGGCCGACGGGGAGGGCGAAGCGCGCCGCCTCCGCCAACAGCAGTTCCGCGGTCTCCTCGCGCGCGTAGTCGTGCAGCAGGCCGGCGACCTCGGCCGCCTGGGTCGCGGCGCCGAAGCGCCGCGCGAGGGCGGCCGCCTCCGCGGCCACGCGCCGCGAGTGCTCGAGCCGCGGCGCGGAGAGTCGCTCCGCCACCAGCGCGTCTGCCGCGTCGCGCCCGATCACCGGCGCCGATACAGTCCGCGTTCGACGATGAACTCCTCGACCGCGTCGCTCACCAGGTAGCGGATGGGGAGCCCCGCCGCGACGCGCGCCCGCAAAGCGCTCGAGGAGATGTCCATGGCCGGGGCGTCGAGGAGCGTGACGCGCCCCGGCCCCCAGCGTGCCACCGCCGCCTCGACCTTCCCGGGATCGTCGCCCGGCCGCCGCGCCACCGCCAGGCGGCCGAGCTCGAGGATTCCCTCAGGCTCATACCACTCGTCGAACTGGAGCAGCGAATCGGACCCCATGATGAAGAACAGCTCGCGGCCGAGGAACCGCTCGGCCACCGCCGCGAGGGTGTCCCGCGTATAGACGAGTCCGCGCTCGATCTCGAGGCCGGAGACGACGAAGCGGATGTCCTCCTCCACGGCCAGCTCGGTCATCTCGAGGCGCACCGGAGCGGCCGTCCGCACACCCGCCTCCTTGTGCGGTGGTGCCGCCGCCGGCACGAACAGCACCCGCTCGAGGCCGAGTCGCGCGCAGGCGTCGGAGGCGATCACCAGGTGCGCGAGGTGGGGCGGGTCGAAGCTGCCGCCGAGGACGCCGAGGCGCGTAGGCGCAGGCACGGGCTAGTCCCTGACCTGGCCGTCGCCCCAGAGCTCGTACTTCACGCAGGTGAGCTCCTGCAGCGCGATCGGACCGCGCGCGTGCAGCTTCTGCGTGGAGATGCCCATCTCGGCGCCGAGCCCGAACTCGCCGCCGTCGGTGAAGCGCGTGGACGCATTCACGTAGACGCAGGCCGCGTCCACTGCGGCGGTGAACCTGTGCGCCGCCGCCAGGTCCTCGGTGACGATCGCCTCGGAGTGTCGGGTGCCGTAGGTGGCGATGTGATCGAGCGCCTCGTCGAGGGAGTCGACCACCCGGATCGCCAGCTTGAGCGCCAGGAACTCGGTCTCGTAGTGCGACTTGTTGGCGCGCTTGAGCGCGGGATCATTGAGGACGTCGGCGGCGCCCCGGTCGACCACCAGCTCGACGCCGCGCCGCCGCAGCTCGGCCACGGCCCGCGGCAGGAGCTCCGCCGCCACATCGCGATGCACGAGCAGCGTCTCGGCGGCGTTGCAGACGCCGGGCCGCTGGCACTTGGCGTTGACGATGATGGGCACGGCCTTGTCGAGATCGGCCGCCGCGTCCACGTACACGTGGCAGTTGCCGCCGGCGGCGTAGATGACCGGCACCTTGCTGTGCTCGAGAAGGTGCTCCTTGAGCTCCTCCCCGCCGCGCGGGATGACCAGGTCGACGTAGCGACGCTGCGTGAGCAGCTGGTCGAACTCGCGGCGGTCCGGCGAGAGGAACGAGACGGCTTCCCTCGGCAGGCCGGCCTCGAGGACGGCGCCCTGCACCACCTCGGCGAGGATACGGTTCGAGTGCATGGCGGCGCTGCCGCCACGCAAGATGACCGCGTTCCCCGACTTGAGGCAGAGCGCCGCCGCGTCGACGGTCACGTTTGGGCGCGCCTCGTACACGACCGCGATGACGCCGAGCGGCACGCGCACCTTGCGCAGCTCGATGCCGTTGTCCAGGCGCCAGCCGTCGATGAGCTGCCCGACCGGGTCGGGCAGGGCGGCGACGGCGAGGACGCTCGCGACGACGTCGCGCAGGCGGTCCTCGTCCAGCAGCAGGCGGTCCACGAGCGCGTCCGCCAGGCGGTTCTCGCGCGCCTGCAGGACGTCCTCGCGGTTCTCGGCGAGGATCTCCCCGGCCCGCCGCCCGATGGCGTCGGCGATGGCCTGCAGGGCCTCATCCTTGCGCGCCGGCGAGAGGCCGGCGAGCACGCGCGCGGCGCGCTGCGCGGCGGCGCACATCTGTTCGACGCTCACTCTGCCTCCTCACCGACCAGCACCAGGCTGTCCCGATGCACGACCTCTTCTTCGAGCTGAGGGTTCTGGGCGCGCAGTTCGGCGCTGCGCAACCCGCGCACGCGGCGCAGGTCGCGGGCGCTCATGGTGCTGAGACCGCGCGCCACCTCCACACCGGCGGCGTCGACGATCGCGACGGCGTCGCCGGCGACGAAGCTGCCGTGCACGCCCTTGACGCCGACCGGCAGCAGGCTGCCGCCCGCAGTGGCCAGCGCCCGGGCGGCCCCCTCGTCGATCTCAAGGGTACCACGCACGGGTTTGGCGTAGCGCAGCCACAGTTTGAAGGCCGAGATGCGGGCCGGCCGCGGGGCGACGATGGTCCCCACAGACTCACCAGCGGCGGCGGCGCGAAGCACGCCGGGCACGGCCCCGTTGGCGATCACGGTGCGCACGCCGGCGGCCCCCGCCATGAACGCGGCGGCCACCTTGCCGCGCATGCCGCCGGCGCCGCGCCGGGAGGCGCCGCCGACATCGAGCGCCGCGAGCTCCTGCGGATGGCCGATGTAGGGCACGAGGCGCGCCCCGGGGTCGCGGCGCGGGTCCCCGGTGTAGAGGCCGTCCTGGTCGGTGAGCAGCACGAGGGAGCCGGCGCCCAGCAGGATCGCTACCTGCGCGGCCAGCACGTCGTTGTCGCCGAAGCGGATCTCGTCGGTCGCCGTGGTGTCGTTCTCGTTGATCACGGGGACCACACCCCAGGTCAGCAGCCGGCGCAGGGTGTTGCGCGCGTTCACGTAGCTGGAGCGGCGCGAGAAGTCGTCGCTCGTGAGCAGCACCTGGGCGGCGGTGAGCTCGTGGTCAGCGAAGAGCCGCTCGTAGTGCGCGAACAAACGGCCCTGGCCCACCGCTGAGGCGGCCTGCAGGGCAGGCACCTGGTGCGGTCGTTCGCTCACGCCCAGCACGTGCTGGCCGCAGGCGATCGCCCCGCTGCTCACGAGCACCACGCGGCGGCCGCCGTGCACCAGCTCCGCGATGTCTGCGGCCAGGCCGGCGAGCAGGCGCCGGCGCAGGCGCAGCTGGTCGTCGGCGACCGTGCTCGAGCCCACCTTGACGACGATCGGTCTCATGCGGCGGATTGTAGCAAAGGGGTCCGCGCCGGAGGCGACGCCCCGGGACCGCTCACGCGAACTCGAACTCCTGGGCGCCCAGCGTGACCGTGTCGCCGGGCTGCGCTCCCGCCCGGCGCAGCGCGTCGTTGAGGCCGGCGCGCTCGATCACCTGCTGCAGGTAGGCGACGGCGTCGTCGTTGGCGAGGTCCGCCTTGGCGAAGAGCTTCTCCAGCTGGGCGCCGCGCACCACGAAGCGCTCGCCCTCGCGCACGACGGTGAAGCTCTCGAGGCGCTCCGCCTCGGGGCGCAGCACTGCGGGGACCTGGACGTCCCTCTGCTCGGCGGCAGTCTCGGCGTCGCGGGCCCGCGCCATCACCTCGCCGAGGGCAGCGATCAAGGCGCCGAGGCCGCCACCGTCGTCGGCCGACACGAGCGCTGTGGCCGCCGGCCAGCCAAGGCCGCCGAGGAACCCGCCGGCCTGGTCGCGACCGGCGTCGTCGAGCAGGTCGGCTTTGTTGAGCACAACGACCGCCGGCCGCGTCAGGAGCTCGTCACGAAAGGCGCCGAGCTCGCCGCGGACGGTCTCGAGCGCGGCGCCCCAGGCGTCTCGCCCCTCGCCACCGTCGAGCACATACACGAGGACGGCGGTGCGCTCGATGTGGGCCAGAAAGCGGTGGCCCAGCCCGGCGCCCTCACTCGCGCCTTCGATGAGCCCGGGGATGTCGGCGATGACCGCCGAGACCTCCCCCAGACGCAGGACGCCGAGGTTGGGCTCGAGCGTCGTGAAGGGATAGGCCGCGATGCGCGGATGGGCCCGCGTGAGCGCGGCCAGCAGCGAGGACTTGCCGGCGTTGGGCAGCCCGACGAGGCCGATGTCGGCGAGGAGCTTGAGCGTGAGCGTCAGCCAGAGCTCCTCGCCCTCGAGGCCGCGCTCGGCGAACCGCGGCGCCTGCCGGGTCGAGCTCTTGAAGCAGACGTTGCCGCGGCCGCCCTCCCCGCCGCGCGCCACGAGGAGACGCTGGCCCTCGCGCACGAGGTCGCCGAGCAGCACCCCCTCGGCGTCGCGCACCTCGGTGCCCACCGGGACCTTGACGAGCAGCTCGGGGCCGTCGGCGCCGCGCTTGTTGGCGCCGCGGCCGTGCCCGCCGTCGCTGGCGCGGAAGTGGTGCTTGTGGCGGAAGTGACTGAGGTCGTGGAGCTGGCGCGTAGCCGTGAGCATGACGTCGCCCCCGGGGGCTCCGTCGCCGCCGTCGGGCCCGCCCTTGGGCACGTACTTCTCGCGGCGGAAGCTCATGGAGCCGTTACCGCCGCGGCCTCCGCGCACGCAGATGCTGGCCCTGTCGAGCATGGCTGGTGTGAGGGGCGCCGGCGAAGGCCGGCGGTTCTCAGGCCTCGGGGACGACCGAGATGAAGCGGCCCGCGCCCTTCTCGGTGAAGACGAGCCTGCCCGTCACCTTGGCGAAGATCGTGTGGTCGACGCCGATGCCGGCGTTCTCGCCCGGGCGGAACCTGGTCCCGCGCTGGCGCACGATGATCGATCCTGCCGGCACGACCTGGCCGGCGAACGCCTTGACGCCGAGACGCTTGGCCTCGGAGTCGCGCCCGTTACGGCTGGTGCCGGCGCCCTTCTTATGCGCCACCCTGCTTCTCCTTGCTCTCCTTGAGGGTGATCGACTCGATCGTCAGCTTGCTGAGACGGCTGCGATGGCCCTTCGTCTTCTTGAACGTGCTCTTGGGCTTGTAGGTGAAGACCTTGATCTTCTCGCCGAGCAGGTGCTCGCTGACCTTGGCCTTGACCTTGGCGTGCTTGGCGGCCTCGGCGTCGAACTCGCCGCTCGCGGTGCGCACGGCCAGGGTGTCGTAGCTGACGGTCTTGCCTGCCTCGGCATCGACGCGGTCGACCACGATGGTGTCGCCGGCGCTCACCTTGAACTGCTGCCCGCCGACGCGGATCACCGCGTAAGTTTCGTCGGTCTTCGTCATTTCATCTCCCCGCAAGACAACAGCCGAAGATGATAGCCAATCGGCGGCGGGGCGTCAATTTGGGCCACCCTTGACGACGGTGGCCGTCGCCCCCGTGCGCGCCGTGGACGTGATGCGCACGGTGCGCCGCGTGCCGAGGTGCTGGCGGCCGCCCTCGACGATCACCATGTAGCCGTCCACGTAGCCGACCGCGTCGCGCGGGCTGTAGGTGAGGCTGAACTCCAGCTCGACCTCGACCTCCTGGCCCTCGCGCACCGGCACGCGCTGCTCCATCACGTGCGCCGGCGCGCCCTCGCTGAGCACGCGGAACGTGTCCATGGGGAGGCCGGCGCCGCCCTCGAAGAAGACGCGCCGGCCGGTCTGCTTCTCGAGCTTCTTGAGGCGCGCGCCGGCGAGACGTTCGGCCACCTCGCCATTGACCTCGATCAGCCAGGCCTTGGCCTGCGACTTGCGCGCCAGGGTCCGGACGCGGCGCTCCGCGTTGAGCGCCATCGTCTCCTCGCTGATGACGCGCGCCTTGCCCTGGCAGGCGGGACAGGCGCGCGTGAGGATGCCGCGCGCGCCGTCGGTGGTGTTCTGGCGCGTCATCTCGACCAGGCCCAGGGGCGACAGCTCCACGACGTAGGTCTTGGTGCGGTCAGTCTCGAGCTCCGCCTCGAGCGTCGCCAGCACCATCTCGCGGTTCCTGGCGTGCGCCATGTCGATGAAGTCGATGATGATGATGCCGCCGATGTCGCGCAGGCGCAGCTGGCGCACCACCTCGCGGGCGGCCTCGAGATTGGTCTTGGTGATCGTGTCCTCGAGTCCTTTGCCGCGTGTGAAGCGCCCGGTGTTGACGTCGATCACGGTGAGCGCCTCGGCGTGGTCGATCACGAGGTTGCCGCCGCTCGGCAGCGGCACGCGGCGCTCGAGCGCCTTGGCGATCTGCTCCTCGATGCCGTAGGCCTCGAAGAGCGGCTCCACGCCGTCGTGGAAGTGGACCTTGGGCAGCAGCTCCGGCGCCTCCTTGTCGAGGAACGACAGGATCGCCTTGTGGCGCTTGGCGTCGTCGATGATGAGGCTCTCGCAGCTGTCGTTGAAGAGGTCGCGCGCCACCTCGAGGGAGATGTCGACCTCCTTGTGCACGAGACCGGGCGCTTTCACCGTCTCCGCTTTCTTCTTGAGACGCGACCACAGGCGCGAGAGGTAACGCAGGTCGCGCTTGAGGTCCTCGAGTCCGTGGCCCTCGGCGATGGTGCGCACGATGAGGCCGGCGTCCTTGGGTTTGAGCTCCTTGGTGATGTCACGCAGGCGCTCGCGCTCGCGGTCAGAGAGACGGCGTGAGACGCCGACCCCGCTGCCGCCGGGCACGTACACCAGGTAGCGGCCCGCCAGCGAGATCTTCGTGCTCAGGCGAGCACCCTTGCTGCCCCATCGGGTCCTTGGTCACCTGGACCAGCACCTGCTGGCCGTTCTTGAGCACGTCGCCGATGCGGCGCCCGCGCTTCTCGCCGTCGGGGACGATGACGTCGTCCACGTAGAGAAAGCCGTTCTTCTCGAGGCCGAAGTCGACGAACGCGGCGTCGATGCCGCCGAGCACGTTCTCGACCTTGCCCTGATAGAGGTCGCCCAGGTAGGAGAGCTTGTCCGGCCGCTCGATGTAGATCTCGGCGAGCCTTCCGTCCTCGACCAGCGCGACGCGCAACTCCTGGCCGTCGTCGGTCGCCAGGATGAGGCGTCGCTTGGGCTGCTCGGCCACCACGCCGAGCCGGCGCGGCGAGGGCAGCGCCATCGCCGTCGCCAGGCCGCTGCCTTCGTCCTGACGGACGATGGCCTTGGGCCGGCGGTGCTCGCGGCGACGCGGCTGCGCCCCGGTACGCGCGCCGGCCTGCTCGGTCTTCTCTTCCGCCTCCGGCTCGGCGTCTTCGGGCTGCGGGGCGCCCTCGTCCTCGCCCTGGCCGGCGCGCGTGCGACGACCGCCGCGCGCTCCGCGCCGGCGGCGCTTGGCCGGCGCGGCCGTGCCCGACCTCTCGCCCGCCTCGTCCGACGCCGCCGGCGTCTCGAGCTCGGCGGCCGCCGCCGCGTCCGCGGCCGCCTCGCGCGGCTCGACCGCCTCTCCAGTCGCTGCGGGCGCCGGCCGAGCAGCGCTCCGCGAGCGGCCGGAGCGACGCCTTCCGCGCTTCGGCGCGCGCTCGGCGGCCGGCTCGCCGCTCTCCGCGACTGGCGCCACTGGCGCCTCCGGCTCCTCCGGCATCGCCGCCTCCGCGTCGCCCGCGGGAGGCTCGCCCACCGCCTCCTCCGCTTCGCGTACGATCTCGGCCTGTTCGACCGCCGACTTGCGCCGCCGGCGCCCGCCGCGGTTGCCCCGGTGTCGACGCTTGGGCCCGGCGAGCTCGCCCTCGGTTTGGGCGCCGGCGGGCCCAGCGGCCTCCGCGGACCCCGGCGCCTCCGCGGACCCCGGCGCTACCGCCGGCGCCTCGGCGGCCTGCGGGCCGCGGCGGCCGCGATAGGCCTCCGCCGGGCTCAGCGCCTGGTCGGCAGCCGCGCTCGGCGGAAGGGACTCCGCGGGGGCCGACGCGTCAGGTGGCTGCGCGCCCCCAGTCGACTCCGGCTGAGGAGCGGCGCTCGTCTGGGTCGCGTCGGATCCGGCCGCGCCCGCGACGGACGGCCTCCCACGGCCGCGCGAGCGGCGCGGCGCCGGCGGCGGCGCGTCCGCTTGGGCGACGGGGATCAGCGGCGCCAGGGGCACGTCCCCGGACCGCCGCGTGGCGGAGACATCCGGCGTGGGGCGCGGCGCGGCCTCGACCGGCGCCGTCTCGACCGGCGCCGTCTCGGGGGGCCTCTGCTCCGCCGCGGCGGCCTCGCCGGCCGGCTTGCGCCGGCGCCGGCCGCCGCGCGATCCGCGTCGCCGGCGGGCGCCGGCGGCGTTGTCTTCGCTCTCCCTGCGTTCGTTCTCGGCGGGCCGGCCGTCGGTACCGTCGGCGCCCGCCGCGGCCGGCTGCACGCCGGCCTCGTCGTCTGCTCTGCTCACGAGGACACACTCCTTCCGCCCGCCGGACTCAGCCCGGGGGGCAAACCTTTCCACGCGATGCGGCGGCGTTCGAGGCCGCGCATCGCCGGGTCGACCCCCGCCCAGCTGGCGATGAGGTCGATGAACTCCTGCGGCCGGGCCGCGCCGTCCTGGCGGTGGCACACGGTGAAGCGGACCTCCGCCCCACCCTCCACCTCCTCGACGGCCGGGTCGACCACGTACTCCTTGAGATCGAGCAAGCGGCGCCCCTTGGGGGACACGCGCTCGCGGACGATCGACTCCTCGCGCCCATAGCGTTCGACGGCCGCGCGCAGGGCGCCTGCCTCACCCTCGAGCACGCACGCGTACTCGGCCTCGCTGACCTGTGGCCGCGGATGCTGCTCGCCGACGATCGCTATCTCCGTGGGCTCGAGGCCGGGCGGGGCGGCGGCGCGCAGTGCGCGCAGCGCCGCCGCGCCGCCCGGGACGTCGTCCGGCACCTCGACCACGGCGATCTCGCGCAAGCCGGCCGCGCCCACCGGCAGAGGCAGGGGGAGCGACAGCCGCGGCTTGGGGCGCATGCCCTGCGACAGCGCGAGAGGCACGCCGGCGCGCGCGAAGGTGCGCTGCACGGCGCGCGCCGTGTCCAGATGCGAGAGGTAGCGCGCCGGCCCGCAGCGCGCGAACGTCAGCAGCCACCAGGTCACCCCAGGACCTCCATCTCCACGCCCGACCCGCACACGCCGCAGCTGAGGCAGTCGCCGTCTCGGCAGTCGCTGCTCAGCTCGCCGCGGGCCCCGCGGGCGCGCTCATCGGCGAGGAACGACGCTTTCAGGCCGCTGGCGACGGCGCGCTCCCAGGGAAGGAGCCTCGGCGGCGGGCAGATCGGCCTCCCCGAGCTCGACGCCGGCGGCCACCGCCGCCGCCCGCCACAGATCGAGCCGGAAGTGCTCGGTCCAGCCGTCGAAGCGCGCCCCGCGCAGCCACGCCTCTTCGATGAGCCGGTCGCTGCCGGGGCCGCCGCGCGCCAGAGTCGCCTCCACCAGCGAGGCGGCGACGTCGTGGAACGAGACGCGCACGCCGCGCGGCATCGCCGCGCGCAGAAGCTGCTGGCGGCGGCGGAGCGTCTGCTCGCCGGCGAACGGCTCGCGCTCGTAGGGCGTGTGCGCCTTGGGAACGTACGACGAGACCGCCAGCGAGAGGCGGGCGCGGCCGCGCGCGATGTCCTTCGCGAGGCGAGCGGCCGTCCCCGCCATGCGCGCGATGCCGGCGACGTCCTCATCGGTCTCGCCCGGCAGACCGATCATGAAGTAGAGCTTCAGGCCGGTGAACCCGCCCGAGAACGTCGCCCGCACCGCCTCCTCGAACTGCCGCTCGTCGACGCCCTTGTTGATGGCGTCGCGCAGAGCCTGGGTCCCGGCCTCGGGTGCCAGGGTCACGGAGCCGCGTTGATCGGCGGCGAAGCGCGCGAGGCCGTCGGCGGCCGAGTCGATGCGCAGCGAGGGCAGCGACACGCGCAGGCCCGGACGCAGGGCGCGGATGCGCGTCAGCGCCTCCTCGAGGCCGGAGTAGTCGCAGGAGCTGAGCGAGAGCAGCGAGACCTCGTCGCAGCCGGTCTCGGTGAGCAGGCGGTCGGCGGCCTCCACGACGAGGTCCACGGGACGCTCGCGCACCGGCCGGTACCACATGCCCGCCTGGCAGAAGCGGCAGCCGGCGGTACATCCGCGCATCACCTCGACGACGGCGCGGTCGTGCACGGCCTCCATCACCGGGACCACCGGGCGCAGCACGGGCGTCGTGCGCGAGAAGCCCATGAACACCTGGCGCACCGCCGCGGGTCCGCGCGCCGACGGCACCCACACGCCGGGGACGGCTCCGAGGGCGGAAAGGCGCGCGGCGCGCGTCGGCGCGCGCAGCGCCGCCACGATGGCTTCGAGGCGGTGCTCGACCTCGCCCACGAAGAAGGCGTCGAAGAACGGCGCCACGGGCCACGGGTTGGCGACCGCTGGCCCGCCGCCGAGCACGATCGGATGTCGTTCGTCGCGCTCGGCGGCGCGCAGCGGCACGCCGGCGAGCTCGAGCATCTCGAGGACGTTGGTGTAGGTGAGCTCGTGCGGCAGCGTGAAGCCCCAGAGGTCGCAGCCGGCCACCGGCTCCATGCTCTCCAGGGTCCAGAGCGGCACCGCGGCGGCGCGCATCAGACCCGCCATGTCCGGCCACGGGCAGTAGGCGCGCTCGGCGGCCGCCGGCGTGGCGTCGTTCAGCTGCGTGTAGAGGATCTGCAGCGCGGGGTTGGAGATGCCGATCTCGTACACGTCGGGGTACGAGAGCACGACGCGCGGCGAAGCGCCCGGTTTGCGGCGGACGTTGAACTCACCGCCGGCGTAGCGCGCCGGGTGCGTGACGCGGGCCAGCAGTCGGGCTAGCTCATCCCGTTGCTGTCCCTCGCTGCAGGAAGCCGGGGAGCTTGGAGCGGGCTCGTTCAAGTTGACTGTTGATCCTTTGCATGCGCGAGACGCGGAGCGGAGCCCCGGCCTCGAAGTACGCGATGGCGGCCTGACCCAGGGCGATGGTGGCCGTGAACCCGACGGTGCCCTTGAGGGCCCAGCCGAATCCCGGCACGAAGTCGAGCGCCTGGCGTGCCAGCGCGCGGAAGACGAAGGCGGAGCCGACCACCGAGAGGATCTCGAGAGCACGGTCGATGCCGAGCTCGTCCCCGTAGGCGGCGGCGATCTTGAGGACCATGCGGATCTGGTTGGCGGTCATCGCCGGCATGTCGGCGCCGGGGATGATGACGACGGCGCCGATGACGGCGTTCTGCGTGGCGTTGGTGAGGACCACATGGTCGCAGTAGGAGCGCCGCACCGCCGGAAGCTCGGCCGCGAGCACCGCGGCCCGGTCCCCGGCAGCTTCGACGATCTTCTTCTCGAGGGCCGGCGTGCCGGCGTGGTCGCCGCCCACGCCGCGGGCGATCTCGTCGCCGTAGATCCCGGCGGCGCGCGCCCACGAGCCCTCCACGCCGCCCTCGATGAGCGCGAGCACGTGGCAACCGGCGGCGCGCGCCGTGCGCACCACCGGGGCGGCGTGGGCCGCCGGGCAGCCCGCTGCCACCACGACGACGATGTGCCAGCGCCTGGCGAGGGCGGGTTCTCCGGGAAGTCCGCCGGCGCGAGCGAGTCGACGAACGAGGTCGCGGCGCGCCTCTCATCGGCGCCGCCCCAGAGCACGCCCATCACCCGGACCAGCTCGGGGCCGGCACCGACGACGCAGAGCCGCACCGCCTCAGAGGCGTGGTCGCGAGCCTCCGTGAAGGCCTTGTAGAACTTCGAGAAGCTCAGGCTACTGGACAATGCGCCCCCTGTTGGTGGCCGTGACGCCGGCCCGAAGATGGATGGCCTGCAGCAGGCCGACGAGCATGAGGAATGCGATCATCGCCGTTCCACCATAGCTCACGAACGGCAACGGGATACCCGTCACCGGCATGATACCAATAGTCATGCCGATGTTCACGAACACCTGGAAGAGGACCATGACGCCGATGCCCCCGGCGAGGATGCTGCCGTACATGTCGCGCGAGAGTGTGGCGATGCGCAGGCAGCGCCAGATGAACAGCGCGTAGAGGGCCAGCAGGAGCGCGGCGCCGACGAACCCGTAGCGCTCGCTGACGACGGCGAAGATGAAGTCGGTGTGGTGCTCGGGCAGGAAGTCGAGCGCCGTCTGCGTGGCCATGTTGCCGCGCCCGGTGAGCATCCCCGAGCCCACGGCGATCATCGACTGGATGATGTTGTAGCCGCTGCCGCTGGGGTCGTGGCCCGCGTTGAGGAACACGAAGAGACGCTCGAGCTGGTAGGAGCTGATGAGGTGGATGCCCACCCTGGGCAGCGCGCCGAACGTCAGCAGGAACAGTCCGGCCGCCCCCGCGGCGAGCGCGGCGAAGTGCGTCCATGACGTGCCGTAGAAGTAGAGCATGGCCAGGGTCAGGACGACGATGACCATCGCCGAGCCGAAGTCCGGCTGCCTGTAGACCAGCGCCGCCGGGATGACGCCAGAAGAAGCGCGACGAAGGTGACCCGCTTGGAGCCGAGCAGGTCGATGCGGTCGGCCAGATACGCGCCGATCGCCAGCGGCAGGAGGAGCAGAGCCGCGGACGACGGCTGGAAGCGCGTGAAGCCCAGGTTGAACCAGCGCGTGGCCCCGTTCACGCTGACGCCCAGCGGCAGCACGGCCGCCAGCAGGAACACCGCGAAGGCGTAGAACAGCCACTGGAAGCGGCGGTAGGCCTCGTAGTCGATCAGCGTCACGACGACCGCCGCCACGAGGCCGAGCGCCAGCGCCACGAGCTGCTGACGCACGAAGTAGAGCGGCAGCCCCCGGACGTCGTGCCGCGTCGCGAAGTAGATCACCGTCACGCCGTAGCCGATGAGGCCGGCCGTCGTCGCGAGCAGGATGTAGTCGAGGTGCCGGAGGTAGAAGCGCCAGTCGCTCATCAGTCGCTGTTGCCGTTGCCGGCGACCTTGCCGCTCTTCACGCCGAACAGCTGATCGTAGATCATGCGCGCCGCGGGGGCGGCCGACGTGCCGCCGTGGCCGCCCTTCTCGATCATGACGACGACCACGTACTTGGGGTTGTCGGCCGGCGCGTAGCTCGCGTACCAGGCGTAGTTGACGTTGTGCATCACGCTGGCGTCGTACACCTCGGCCGTGCCGGTCTTGCCGGCCACGGGGACCGGGTAGCCGGCGAACACGGGTGCGGACGTGCCGACCGGGGACGAGGCCGCGTCGCGCAGGCCGGTGCGCACCGCGTCGAGCGTGCTCGCGGCGATCTCGACGTGACGTGCCGGTGGCGACTCTACGTTGCGCACCGTGGCGCCGGTGGCGTCGACGATCCTGAGGCCGAGATGAGGGGTGACGACCGTACCACCGTTGGCGATCGTCGCGTAGGCCGTCGCCAGCTGCAGCGGCGTCGCTTCCATGAAGCCCTGGCCCATGGCCAGCTGGATGGAGTCGCCGGGGTTCCAGATCTTGTCCACGGCGGTCTTGAAGTACGCGTGCTTCCAGCTCGGCGTGGGCACGCGGCCGCTCACCTCGCCGGGGATGTCGATGCCCGTAGGCTTGCCCAGGCCGAGGCGCTTGGCCCAGTCCTCCAGCTCGGTGCCCTTGCGCGTGTAGAACATGTAGCCGACGTTGTAGAAGTACACGTCGCAGGACTGCGTGATGGCGCCGATGAGGTCGAGCGTGCCGTGACCGCCCGACAGCCAGCAGTGGAAGACGTGCTTGTCGAGCGTGTTGGGGGCCACGTAGCTGCCCGTACAGAAGAAGGTGGTCGACGGCGTGATCACGCCCTCCTCGAGGGCGGCGACCGCGTCGATCGGCTTGAAGGTGGAGCCGACCGCCTTGGACTCCATGATGGGGCGCTCGAGCAGCGGGTAGTTGGCCTGCTTGTTGTAGAGCAGCTTCGCGTCCTTGGCGCTCAGGCCGCCGACGAAGACGTTCGGGTCGAACGTCGGGTTGCTGGCCATGGCCAGGACCTGGCCGTTGTGCGCGTCGAGCACCACCGCGGCGGCGCCGTTGGCCGCGTACTGCCCGTTCGCGCGCGCCACCTGGATGCCGTAGGCGAGCGCCTCTTGCGCCTTCGCCTGGACCTTGGCGTCGATCGTGGTGACCAGCGTGTCGCCGGCCTCCGGCAGGCGGCCGCCGGGCACGGGGGCGTGCGCCTTGGGGCGCCCTTGGGCGTCCACCTCGACCTTGGAGAGGCCGTCGATGCCGCGCAGCCAGCGATCGTAGGTCCACTCGAGTCCCGACTGGCCCACCAGGTCGCCGGCGGCGTAGCCCTTGAAGTGCTGCTGCAGCAGCTCTTCCTGCTGATCTCGCCGACGTTGCCGAGCAGCTGCGCGGCGAGAGAGCCGTGCGGGTAGGCGCGCAGGTAGTCCTTCTGGATCTCCACGCCGGGGAACGATTGCGTGTGCTCGAGCAGGTAGGAGGCGACGGTGCGCGACACGTCGCGCTTGACGATCACGAGGTCGTAGCTGTTGGAGCCGCCAGCGGCGACCTTCGCCCACGTCAGCGGCACCGTGATCGGCCAGCCCGGGCGCAGGTGGTCCATGATCGCCGTGCGCATCCTGGCCGGCTTCATGTGCACGACCCCGGCGAGCCGGGTGACCTCGCCGTTGAGTTGCGCGGCGGGCACGTCCATGAGGCGGAAGCCCACGGCCAGCCCCGGGCGGTTGTCGACGATGACCTTGCCGTTGCGGTCGACGATGGCGCCGCGCGGCGCCACGATCTTGACCGAGCGCAGGCGGTTGTCGTTGGCCTTGGCGACGAACTCCTGGCCGCTGAGGATCTGCAGGAACCACAGGCGGAAGAGGATGATGCCGAACATGACGGCGGCGATGCCGACCATGACGGCGACGCGCAGCGCCACCGACGGCAGCTGGATGATGGGCCTGTCGCGACGGCCGGTACGGATGGGCCGGTCGCGGCGTCCCGTGTCGTTACCGGGCCCGAGCAACACGCAGATCACCTGCCCCGCGCAGCCAGTAACGCACCACCAGGAAGATGGGGGCGGCCAGCAGCGTGTTGAGGATGAGAGACGGGACGAGGACGCGACCCAGGAAGAAGCCGAGCGGCACCTGGCGGGCGAGGAGGTATTGCGCGGTGGCGAAGAGCACGTTGGCGAGCAGTGTGGCGACGAAGGCGCTGAACAGCGGCGCCACGCCCGCGGAGAGGTCGGCCGTCTCGGCGTAGCGACCGACGAGGAAGCCCACGAGCACGAACACGAACGCGCTCAGGCCGAAAGGCTCCATGAGCGCGATCGCCACGAACAGCCCCGTGAAGAAGCCGAAGACGGCGCCGACCTCGGCGCCGGTGACAAGTGCCACCGAGACGACGATCACGAGCGCGAAGTCCGGGTTGGCGCCGAGGATGCGGAAGTTGGGCGCCACGGCGGTCTGCAGCAGCACGGCCACGACGAGGATCGCGACGAGGCGCAGGACCTCGCCGGCGCTGGGACGCTGGCGCTCCGCCGGCTCGGCGGGCGAGGGGCGCGGCATCATTTGACGACCACCTGCACGAGGTCGAGCTTGTGGAAGTCGACGAACGGCTTGACGGCGATGCTCTGGTAGAGCTCGACCTCCTGCTGGCCGACGCTCGTCACCTGGCCGATAGGGATGCCGCGCACGAACACGGAGCCCTTGGCGCCGGAGGTGAGCACGTACTGGCCCACCTTGACCGCCTCGTTCTTGTCCACGTACTGCAGCGTGACGTCGCCGGTGACGCTGCCGGCGACGATGCCCTGGGCGCCGCCCGGCTGGACCATGGCGTCGACGTAGCTCTGTTGGTCGGTGATCAGCGTGACCTGCGAGGCGGTGGGGCTCACCTGGGTCACGCGGCCGACGAGGCCGTCGCCGTTCACCACGGCATCGTATGCGGCGATCCCGCTGTCGCTGCCGGCGTCGATGGTGACTGTCGAGTACCAGGCCGAGGTCGAGCGTGCGATCACGCGCGCCGTGACCAGCCGCACCCCCTTGGGGTAGATCTGGTCGGCCCGCAGCCCGACCATGGACCGCAGCTGCTGGTTCTCGTCCTGCGTCGCGAGCTGCTGGGCGAGTCCGGCGCGCAGCTGCTTCACCTCGTGCTGCAGCTGGCCGTTCTCGGACTTGGCGTGGAAGAGGTCGGAGACCCAGTTCCAGCCGTTGCGGAAGGGCTGCGTCACGCGCGCCGTGCCCGACTGCAGGGGCTCGACCGCGCGCAGCACCACGCCCTGCACGGCGTGCACCGGTCCCGAATCGGACTCACGAAAGTAGAGCGTGAGCATGGCGACACAGAGGAGCAGCAGGACCGCCACGACGACCCGCCGCCGGAGTACACGCCGGCGATTCACGAATCAGCGAGCGGCGGGACTACCGGCCCCGCGGCCGGGAGTTGCGCTTGCTCTTGACGAGGACATCGAACTCCTCGAGGTACTTGCCGGATCCGACGGCGACGCAGGTCAGCGGCGACTCGGCGACGTGCACCGGCATCTGGGTCTCTTCGCGCAGACGCTCGGCGAGGCCCTGCAGCAGGGAGCCGCCGCCGGCGAGCATGATGCCGCGGTCCATGATGTCGCTGGCGAGCTCCGGCGGCGTCTTGTCGAGCGTCGCCTTGATGGCGTCGATGATCGCCTGGGTGGGCTCTTCCAGCGCACCGCGGACCTCTTCGGACGAGAGGACGATGGTCTTGGGAAGGCCGGTGACGAGGTCCCGCCCGCGGATCTCGGCCTGCTCCTCCTGCGGCAGCGAGTGCGCCGAGCCGATCTCGAGCTTGATCTCCTCGGCGGTCTGGCTGCCGATCAGGAGCTTGTACTCCTTCTTGACGTAGCTGATGATCGCCTCGTCAAGCTCGTCGCCGCCGACGCGGATGGACTGGCTCACGACGATGCCGCCGAGCGAGATGACGGCGACTTCGCTGGTGCCGCCGCCGATGTCGACGATCATGCTCCCCGTGGGCTCGGCCACCGGCAGGCCGGCGCCGATCGCGGCCGCCATGGGCTCCTCGATGAGGGTCGCCCACCTGGCGCCGGCCGAGTACGTCGCCTCTTCCACCGCCCTCTTCTCCACGCCGGTCACGCCACTGGGAACGCAGATGACCACCCTGGGGTGCGCCCAGCGGTTCTGCATGACCTTGCGGATGAAGTGGCGCAGCATCTGCTCGGTGACGTCGAAGTCGGCGATGACGCCGTCCTTGAGGGGGCGTACAGCGCTGATCGTGGCCGGCGTGCGCCCGAGCATGCGCTTGGCCTCCGCGCCCACGGCGTGTACTTCGCCGCTGCGGTGGTCGATGGCGACCACGGACGGCTCGCTGAGCACGATCCCGCGCCCGCGAAGATAGACGAGTGTGTTGGCGGTGCCGAGGTCGACCGCCATGTCACGCGCGCCAAAGCCCGTGACAAATCCGAGGAAGCTGATGGCGAGCTCCTTTCGGTGAGAGTTCGAACGCCGATTGTATACGGTCGCGAAGCCAGTACCAACCGGGCGCGGCCGGGCCGGAGCGCGCCGGCGAGGCCCACCGGAGGCGACGCGGCGGCAGCGGCGCGCCGCCGTCAGGGCGCGGCTGCGCCGTCCGGAAGCCAGGAGAAGGGCGCCACGCCGAACGCGGCCAGGGCGTCGACGAGGGCGGCGACCGGCAGCCCCACGACGTTGAAGTAGTCGCCGTCGACGCTCGCGACGAGCGCCGAACCGACGCCCTGGATAGCGTAGGCGCCGGCGCGCTCGCGCCACTCGCCGCAGGCGACGTAGCGGGCGACGTCCCCGGGGCGCAGGGCACGGAAGATCACACCGGTGACGGCGTGCGTCGTGACGCCGCGCTCGCGGTCGCACAGGTGCAGGCCACTGTAGACCTCGTGGCGGCGTCCGGCGAGCAGGCGGAGGTACTCCGCCGCCTCCTGATCGCCAGACGCCTTGCCGAGCACGCGGCCGCCGGCGACGACGACGGTGTCCACGCCGAGGACGAGCTCGCCTTCGTGCAGGCGCACGCGCGCCAGCACCTCCTCGGCCTTGCCGCGCGCGTTGTGCGCCACTGTGCTCACGGGGTCGCCGTCGTGGAGGTCCTCGTCGTGGGCGCTGACGACCGCGCGGAAGGGCACGCCAAGCTGGCGCAGCAGGGCGTCGCGCTGCGGCGAGCGCGAGGCGAGCACGAGCTTGAGTGCGTGGCCGGCGTCCGGAGCCTCGCGCCCCCCGGCGCCGCCGCCCGGCGAGCCCTCCGGCTGCCCGCTAGAAGAGCTCGTCCTCACGGAAGAAGAGCGCGATCTCACGCGCGGCGCTCTCGTCGCTGTCCGAGCCGTGCACCACGTTCTCCTCCTTGGAGAGCGAGAAGTCGCCGCGGATCGTGCCCGGCGCCGCCTGTGCCGAATCGGTGACGCCCATCATGGCGCGTGCCACGGTGACGGCCTCGCGCCCCTCCCACACCATGGCCACGACGGGCCCCGACGTGATGAACGCGGCCAGGCCCTCGAAGAACGGCTTGTCGACGTGCTCGGCGTAGTGGCGCTCGGCCAGGGCACGGTCGATGCGCAGGGCCTTCATGCCGCGCAGCGTGAAGCCGCGGCGCTCGAAGCGGGCCACGACCTCGCCGACGAGGCCGCGCGCCACGCCGTTGGGCTTGACCATGACGAACGTGCGATCCATGAGGTTCCTCCCGGGGACACTGGGCGGCGCCACGGCGCCGCGGGCAGTCGATCGTGCGCGCCGGCGCTACACGCGGTCGAAGGCCGGGGCCACGGGCCCGCGCACGTCCGCCTCGCAGAACGGGCACACGCGCCAGCTGGGCTCGAGCGGCTTGCCGCACGAGGTGCAGGTGGACCGCAGCCGGTGCCCGCAGGTGGGGCACACGAGGTAGTCGTCGCGCACCGGCGTCTTGCAGAACGAGCAGCGCGACGACTCGCCGATGCGCTGCTCCATCATCGCTACCTCGAGCTCGCGCTCGCGCTTGTCGGACAGCAGCTCTGGCGGCCGGACGATGGTGTAGACGATGAGGCCGAGGAGGCCGAACACGACGCCGGTGAGCACGCACACCGCGAGCACGATCTTGTCGTCCACGCGCCGCCGCGCGTCCTTGTACACCCAGTACGCGCAGGCGATCCACAGGGCGATCAGGAAGAAGACGAGCATCGACTCGATGAAATGCATCGTGGGTGACTTGAGGAAGTCGGTCACCGTGTTGAACGGGTTGCTCGTGGAGGTGGTGGTGGTCGTGACGGTCGTCTTGCTCGCCGCCACGATGATCCAGTGAGGCACCCTTTCCTCCTCAGGCGGTGGTCGAGGCGGTGCGAGACGCCTCGTCGGATGTCGGCCGTCTACGCCTGAGGAGAGGGTGTTCCCTCAGCGCGCATGCCTGACCGGCTGGCCGCGGCGGCCAGCGCGGCAATCATACCCGAGAATATCGCGGCGTGGACAGGGTAGAGCCCGTACCAGTAGGCGAGGCCGGGGAGGCCTTTGGGCGCGAAGAACGCGGTCTGTACGAGCTGGGTGCCGCCGTCGCGCGCCGGCGTCTCGAACTGCAGCCAGGCGGAGCCCGGCACCTTCATCTCCGCCCTCAGGCGGAGAAGCCTGCCGGGCTCCACCGCCTCCACACGCCAGAAGTCGAGGGCGTCACCGACGCGCAGCTCGTCCGCGTCCCGGCGCCCGCGGCGCAGGCCCACGCCGCCGACCAGGCGGTCCAGGGCGCCGCGCACTTCCCACGTCCAGCCGGCGTAGCCGTAGCCGCGTTCGCCGCCGATCGCGGCGCAGAGAGCAAAGACGTCCTCAGGCGCGGCGGCCACCCAAGCCTGGCGGCGCTCGATGATCATCCCCGACTGCGTGCTGAGCACCTTGGGCGAGGCGTCGCCGCGACTCGTGGCCAGCGCGTCGGCCCACCACGTCTCCACCTCCCCGCTCTCCAGGGTGGCCACCGCGGCGCGCACGGCCGTGAGGTAGTCGACCGGCTCGATGTCCGGGAACAGCCGGCGCGCCGTATCGTCGCGCACCACGACCTCGCTGCTGAGACCCTCGATGAGCGGCCGCGCCATCGAGCTCGGGATAGGTGTGACGAGGTGGACCCAATAGGAGGAGAGCACCGGCGTGAGCACCGGCACCGGCTGCAGGCGGCGGCGCAGCCCGCGCACCTGGGCGTAGCCGAGCATCATGTCGCCGTAGGTACGTAGGTCGGCGCCGCCGACCTCGACGATGCGGCCGGCGCTGCCGGGGACGTCGAGGGCGTCGACGAGGTAGCGCAGCAGGTCGTCGACACCGATGGGCTGCACGCGCGTGTACACCCACCTCGGGCAGACCATCACCGGCAGGCGCTCCGTGAGGTAGCGGATCATCTCGAACGAGATGCTCCCCGAGCCCACGACGACCGCGGCGCGGAACTCCGTGACCGGGACGCCCGCCTCCCGCAGAGCGTCGCCGGTGGCCTGGCGCGAGCGCAGGTGGTCGGAGAGGCCGGTGCAGGGGTCGCCGAGGCCGCCGAGATACACGAGACGCCCTACGCCGGCCGCCGCCGCGGCGGCGGCGAAGCCTCGCGCCGCCGCCACATCGCGCTCGTGGAAGCCCTCGCCGCCGGCCATGCTGTGCACGAGGTAGTAAGCCACGTCCGTGCCCGCCATAGCCTCCGCGAGGCTCTCCGGGCGCAGCACGTCGCCGGTGGCGACCTGCACGTGCGGCAGCCACGAGCGGCCCTGCAGCCGCGAGGCGTCGCGCACGAGGCAGCGCACGCGCCGCCCGGCGGCGAGCAGACGAGGGACGAGGCGGCCGCCCACGTAGCCGGTGGCGCCCGTCACGAGCACGACCCGCTCGCGTGCCGACGGCGAGGCGGGACCGGGACTCTCAGCGCTCATGCTGCCTCCAGTGGCCCAGTGGCCACGACCGGTCGCGACGCGGACGGTCAGAAGATGCCCGGGAGCGTGAACGGCAGCACGGCGAGGCGCATGCCGACCAGATATCCGACGAAGAAGGCGACGAACGCCACGGCGATGACGATCAGCAGCGCCACGAAGAAGCGCAGCGCTGGGCTCGCCTTCTTCGGCGCAGCCGCACCGGCCTGGCGCTGCGCCGGCGGCCTCGACTTCTGCTTCGCCATCTGGGTCCCTCCACGAGTTCCGCGCAAGTATAGCCGACCGCTCTGACGGCTCAAGCGGACCGAGAAGCCGGCTGGTCGGCCTCCTGAGCGCACTGCGGGTCAGGCCTGGGCGAGCCCGCGGCGTCACGATCCGGCAAGCACGTCGCGCAGGTCCTCGAGCAGGTACAGCGAGCCGCCGACGAGGACGGAGCCGGCGGGGCCGGCCTGCGCGCGCGCCAGCTCGAGGGCGGCGTGGGGCTCCGACTCGACGCTCACCGCGGGGAAGGCCCGGCCGAGGCGGGCGGCCGCCGCGCGCAGCGCGGCGGCAAGCTCCTCGGCCCGGAGGCTCCGGGCCTCGCTCGCCTGCGTGCACACGGCCCCGTCAAGCAGCGGCAGGAAGCGCTCGAGCATCTCCGCGTAGCCCTTGTCGCGCATGATCGCAAGCACGCCCACGGTCGGCCGCGGGACGTCGACGGCGGCCAGGCTCTGCGCCAGCACGCGAACGCCGTCGGGGTTGTGGGCGCCGTCGGCGAGCACCAGCGGCCGCTCGCCGACCTTCTGCAGGCGGCCGGGGACGGCCGTGCCGGCCAGCGCCCGCCTCGCGGCTGCCCCATCGAGCCGCCCCAGGAGCAGGCGCGCCGCGACCACTGCGAGCCCGGCGTTGGCGATCTGGTACAGGGCCGGCGTCGGCACGCTCAGGCCGGCCCACTCCTCCCTGCTCGACTTGTCCGCGCGCAGCGTGACGGTGAACGAGGCCGGCGTACCCGTCGCCTCATACTCACCCGGCGCCGCGACGGCGCCGGCCTCATGCGCGCTGACAGCGTCCAGGCCGACGCCAGCCGCGCGTACAAAGTACGGATGGGCGCCGGTGGCTGCGCACACCCGGCGCGCCTCGTCCTCGAGGCCGTCGAGCCTGCCGAACACGGCGTCGCCGCCCTTGATGACCGCCGCCTTCTCGGCGAAGATCAGCTCGCGCGTGCCGCCCAGCACCTCGGTGTGCTCGAGGGCGATGTTGGTGAGCACGACCACGGGAGCCCTGACGACGTTGGTCGCGTCCAGGCGGCCGCCGAGCCCGGCTTCGAGCGCGGCGGCTTCCACCCCGCTCTCGGCCAGCGTCAGCAGGGCCGCCACGGTCAGCACCTCGAACTGCGTGGTCTCTCCCACCTCGACCGGCAGGCCGGCGACCTCCGTGCGCACCCGTTCCACCGCCTCGCCGAGACGCGCTTCGTCCACCGGCCGCCCGTCGACGAGCACGCGTTCCGGCCAGCCCGAGATGTGCGGCGAGAGGTAGGCGCCCGAGCGCAGCCCGTGGGCGCGCAACAGGGCCTCGCAGTAGCGTGTCGTGGACGACTTGCCGTTGGTGCCGACCACGTGGACCACGCGGTAGGCGTCCTGCGGGCGGCCGAGGCGCTCGAGGAGCGCGCTGACCCGTTCGAGCCCAGGCCGCATGCCGAAGGCGGCCAGGGATGCGAGATAGTCCTGCCAGCCGCCCGCCACGCCGGCGGGGTCCGTTGGCGGCGCGCCGCTCACGGCGCCGGCCTCAGCCCTCGCGCAGCTTCGCCAGGCGCGCCGCCAGCTCGTCGCGATCGGCTACGTGGGCGGCCAGCTTGTCGCGCTCCTTGGCCACCACGGCTCCGGGGGCGCGGCCGGTGAAGCCCTCGTTGGCGAGCTTGGCCTCGCCGCGCTCGACCTCGGCCTGCGCCCTGTCGAGCTGCTGCTCGAGGCGGGCGAGCTCCTCGGCCCTATCCACGGCGGCCGCGACCTCGAGCCGGCCGCCGGGCACGAGCACGACGGTGGCGCCCGCGTCAGGCTCGTCGGCGAAGCTCACGTCGGTCTTCGCCAGAGCGCGGAACGCGGCGGCGAAGGGCGCGTAGCGTGTGGCCGCGCCGCCCCCGTCCTCGCCGACAAAGACGGCTTGCAGGACCTTGCCGGGCGGCACCTCGGCCTCGGCGCGGAAGCGCCGCAGCGCGTCCACGACGCCCTGCAGCTCGCCCACGGCGGCCTCGTCCTCCGGGGTCAGCAGGGCGTCGTCGCGCCGTGGATGTTCTTTGTCGAGCAGCGGCGCGACGCCGTACTGTGCTGCCACCTCCTCCGTGACGAACGGCAGGAACGGGTGCAGCAGGCGCACGATCTGGTCGAGGATCCAGCGCGCGTGACCGGCGGCCTGCGCCTTCTGCGCCTCGTCCTGGCCATACAAGCGCACCTTGACGAGCTCGAGGTACCAGTCGCAGAACTCGTCCCACACGAAGTGGTAGAGCGTGTCCACGGCGGCCGAGAAGTCGTACTCGGCAACGGCCGCCTCCACCGTCACGAGGCAACGCTGGAAGCGGCTCGTGATCCAGCGGTCCACCTGATGCGTGTCGCTGCGCTCGGCCGCGTGCTCTTCGCTCGCCAGCAGCACCAGGCGGCTCGCGTTCCAGAGCTTGTTGGCGAAGCTGCGCCCCATGGCGATCTTCTCTTCGCTGAAACGCACGTCCTGGGTGCTGCTCATGAGCAGGAGGGCGAAGCGCGTGGCGTCGGCGCCGTACTTGCCGATCATCTCGAGCGGGTCGATGCCGGTACCCAGGCTCTTGCTCATGCGCCGCCCGTCCGGGGCCTGGATCACGCTGTGGATGTAGACGTCGCTGAACGGGATGTCGCCCATGAACTCGATGCCCATCATCACCATGCGCGCGACCCAGAGGAAGATGATCTCGCGCGCCGTGCTCAGCAGATTGGTCGGGTAGAAGTACTCGAGGTCGGGGGTCGCGTCCGGCCAACCCCACGTGGCGAACGGCCAGAGGGCGGAGCTGAACCAGGTGTCGAGCACGTCGGTCTCACGGCGCAGCTCGGTGGCGCCGCACGTGGCGCATGTCTGCGGCCGCTCCTCGGCCACGTTGATGTGGTCGTCAGGGCAATACCACACCGGCAGCTGATGACCCCACCAGAGCTGGCGGCTGATGCACCAGGGGCGCAGGTTCTCCATCCAGTCCACGTAGACGCGGCCCCAGCGCTCCGGGGTGAACTTGACCTTGCCGTCGCGCACGACCGCGGTGGCCGGCTCCTTGAGTTCGTCCATGCGCATGAACCACTGTTCGCTGATGAGCGGCTCGATGGGCGTGCCGCAGCGGTCGCAGGTGGCCACGCTGTGGGGGTAGTCCTCGACCTTCTCGAGGGCGCCGAGCGCACGCAGGTCGGCGGTCACGCGCTCGGCGGCCTCCTCGACCTCGAGGCCGGCGTAAGGGCCGCCGGCCTCGGTGATGCGCCCGTCCTGGCCGATGGCCTGGACGGTCTCGAGCCCGTGCGTGCGGCCGATGTCGAAGTCCGTGAGGTCGTGCGCCGGCGTGATCTTGAGGGCACCGGTGCCGAACGCCGGGTCGACGCGCTCGTCGGCGACGATCTCGAGCTTGCGGCCGAGCAGCGGCAGCGTGGCGGTCTTGCCGACGATGTCCGTGTAGCGTTCGTCGTCGGGGTGCACCGCCACCGCGGTGTCGCCGAGCATCGTCTCAGGGCGCGTCGTGGCGATGGTCACGGCGCCGCCGCCGTCGACCGGGTAGCGGATGTAGCTCAGCGTCCCGGGCATGTCGCGGTAGGCCACCTCGAGGTCGCTGATCGCCGTGCCGCAGCGGGGGCACCAGTTCACGAGGTAGCTGTCCTTGTAGATGTAGCCCTTCTCGTAGAGGGCGACGAACACACGCGTCACGGCGCGCACGTAGCCCTCGTCGAAGGTGAAGCGCTCGCGCTCGTAGTCGAGCGAGCAGCCGAGGCTCTTGAGCTGGCGCACGATGTTGCCGCCGTACTCCTGGCGCCACTGCCACACGCGGCGGCCGAATTCCTCGCGCCCGAGGTCCTCCTTGGTGAGGCCCTCCTTGCGCAGCATCTTCTCGACCACGTTCTGGGTGGCGATGCCGGCGTGGTCGGTGCCCAGGAGCCAGCAGGCGTTCTCGCCGAGCATGCGGTGATAGCGCGTGAGCACGTCCTGGATGGTGCCGTTGAGGGCATGGCCCATGTGCAGGTTGCCGGTCACGTTGGGCGGCGGGATGACGATCGAGTAGGGCGTGCGCGCCGGGTCAGGCTCGGCGTGGAAGAGGCCCGCGTCGAGCCAGCGCTCCATCCAGCGCGCCTCGACGGCGGCAGGCTCGAAGCGCGTCGTGTCACGAAGGTAGTCGTTCATTCGGCCCCTGTGGTCGCGGGAGCCTCAAGTATACCCAACGAGACTGGGACGAGGGCGGCGCCCGGCCGGCGACTGGCGGGCGCTCCATCCGGCAGGGTGCATGGGGCCGGCATCAGTCGCAGCGTGATGTCGACGCAACGGCCCTTGGCACGCGTGGCGCCGCGGCGTCGTAGCGGCCGTCCGGCCACGGGTCTCCTCCCGCCTAGAGCAGCAGGTCCATCCCCAGCGGCTGGATCACGGCGCTGCAGACGCCGTCTGCGACGGTGAGCAGCGCCACCGAGCGCGGGATCTCGTAGTGCGGCAGGCTTGCCGATCCCGGGTTGAGGTAGAAGACGCCGTTCTCCCGGGCCGTCACGCGACGTGCGTGTGGCCGTAGATCACGATGCCGCAGGGCGCCGCGGCGGCGGCCCGTAGCCCGGGCGCGTCCTGCACTTCGAGCATCGTGGGGTCGTGGCCCACGAGGATGAGAGCCCCACCGCGAGTCGCTCGCTGACGGTGCGGGCAGGGCGCGGGCCCACGGCTCGTCATCACAGTTGACACGCACCGCCGTCACAGGCGCGATGGCTCGCAGCCGCTCGATGATCTCCGGGGCACCGACGTCGCCGGCGTGGACGATGCGGCCGACGCCGCGAAGACCTCCGGGATAGCTGGATCGAACCGGCCGTGCGTGTCGCTGAGCACGTCCGATCAGTACGTGCGGCCCCGCGGCCCGGCCACCACCCGCGCCAGCCGCACGAGGCCGACCCCCGAGGCCCACACGAGGCCCGCCGCGAGCGCGAACCCGAGCCACAGGAGCGTGAAGACCACGGGGACGAGGAACAGCCACGCGAAGAAGCCGTAGCGCAGGAACACGAGGACGTCGACGAGGAACATCACGCCGACCAGCGCGACCATAGCGACGTAGGCGAGCGTCTCGCCTATCGGCCCCAGTACGCGCATCACGCTCCTCTCGTCGCTTGTGACCTGTGGGCGGCAGCAAGGATGTGCGCCCCGCTTTCTTCCCTTCTTACCCACGAGGGCGCCACTTGCCTCCCACACGGCCGATCTTACGGCCGAGAGGGCGGCACTCCGCCTGAGGCGCTACTCGCTCTGCCCCGGCCCCGATGGCCCGGCATCGGCGCCCTTCCTGCGTCGCAGCGCGCGCGTCGTGCGGGCTCGCGCACCGCCGAGGGCCTGTCGCGCGCGGGCGCCGGCGGCGTTGCCGAGTGTGGACGCCTTCGTCTGTCTCTCCCGGGCCCTCGACCCGGCCTTGGCGGTCGTCCGCCGCGCCTGGGCCGACAGGTCGGCGGCGATCGCCTTGGCCTTCGCGGTCGCGTCTGCGGTGATACGGCGGAGCTCGTCCTCAGAGACGAGCCCGGTCTCGTACCAGCGCTCGGCCGTGCGCCCCACGATGTAGGTGCCGGCGTAGGCCACAACGGTCTTGGGCACGATGCCGTAGCCAGGGATCAGACCGACCAGGCCCCCGGCCACCTGTCTCCAGACGACGGCGGCGCCGACCACGGGGGCGATCTCCGCCATACGCCTCTGGAACTCCGGGCGCGCGCCGTAGGCGAGGGCGAGCCGGTAGACCATGAGCCCCTGGTTCTTGGTGAGCACGATCGAATCGGCGGCCGCGATCGGTATGCCGAGCACCGGCACGAGCGACGGCACGCCCGAAGCCACAGCGACCACTCCGTTGGAGAGCGAGACCTCCGCGATCAGGCGGCGCGCGAGCACGGGTCTCAGGCCCGGCATGTGGCGCGCCGCCGCCAGGTGCAGGTCGGCGGGCAGAGCGTCGAGCACCGCCGCGGCCGCGGTCCCGGCCGCGCCGGCGGCCCGCGGGTCGAACACCGTCGCCGTGCGTCGATCGAGGTCGCCGACCCACGCCGGCAGTCTGCCCGCCGGCTCGCCGAGCAGCAGCAGGATCTGCCGCGGGCGCTCCGCCGTGACGAGGCTCTCGAGGCCGGCGAGGTCGGCGCCTCCGAGGATGGCGGTCGCGTCAAGCGTGACGATGAGAAGGTCCGCGGCGGCGATGTCGCGGAGCCGCTCTCCCACCGTGTCGAGAGGGATCAGTCTAAGGGGATTGGCCTCGAGGGGGTATCGGTTCGGTCCGCCGCGGAGCAGCCAGTCCGCGTGTGCGAGCGCGAGCGGGTCACCGGCGCAGGCGATGGCGACGTCACGCTCCGCCTCATGACGGATGGCATTTACGTCGAGCTCCCTGATCGTCTTCCAGATGCTGCCGATGTCGTTCAGGCGAGGCTTGGGCACGGATCCCTCCTCCCTCGCCCTGACATGTACCCATCGCGTAGCGGTCCGAGCCGCGCCCGCGAGTCGGCGTCGGCGCGACACGCCCGCGACCCTGAGGCGCTGGGCGTCAGGTCTCCCTGCTGATCCGCCGGCGCAGCTCGGTGAGCCGGGCGCGAGTCGCCGAGGGCTGCAGGCGACTGATGTTCAGCGGCGGGTCGAGACGCTCGAGCACGGCTCGCTCGAGGCCACCGAGCGTGTCGCGGTCGTCGTGCGGGTGGACGGCGACGGAGAGGCGGGCGCGCATCCAGGCGGTGAGCGCCCGCTCTGAGGACGGCGTGACGAGCATGGCGGCTTGCCTCTGCATCTCGAGCTGGTCAAAGAGGATCGACGCGAGCGACCAGCGGAATGTGGACATGCGCACCCGGCCGCCGAGATCCACCTCGCCGATGCGCCTGCCGAGTGTGTCGTCGTTCGCCTTGCCGGAGGGCCACTTCGTCGCTCCGGCCTGCCCGATACGGATGCGACCCGCCTCGACCGCGAGGCCGCGGCCAGGGCCGAGCCCGCGCGTCAGCTCAGCGGCGCCGTCCTCGTCGACCCACCAGGCGTAGAGCCCCGGCCGGTCCAGACATGTGACCCCGGACGGCCACTCGCTCGCCGGTACCAGCGTGGGCGAGAGGTCGAGATCGTCGAGGGCGGTCCAGGCGTCGCGCTCCTGCCACTGCGGGGGCTCGGCGGCTGCGTCACCGGGCGGCGCGGGTGGATCGGGCGTTTCCGACACAGGTGATACTCCTTCCGCAGGTGACCGAGGTCATGGCAGCCGTTCCTGCCCACGATACCGGAGATCAGCTGGGGCTGCGGCGGTCCAGTATTCGTCAGCGACGTCCCGGATCGGACTGGCTGGCCGCGCGCAGCGGGAGGCGCCGGTGGATGCGGATGCGCCTGTACCGACCAGGCGTCGCCCGTTCACTCCGCCAACGGGTCCGGCGCGTGCCCCTCTGGGGGCACAATCGTGACCAGCGTCGACCGTCCGCTGGTCACGCGGCAGGCGTTGCAGCTCGCGACGATGCCCCGCACCCTGTCGCAGACCCAAACGACGGCCGGTTCGGTGTCGGGGCTCGGCAGCGAGCGTCCGCAGTCCTCGCACACAGGGTGAGCGGGCAGCGTCGTGGCGTCGAGCACGTCCACCTTGAACACGGCGAGGTGAAGGCGGTCGCGGCAGTCGCGGCAGGCCGGCACCGGCTCGGCGGAGACGCCGTCGAACACGAACAAGACGACGCCGACATCCTGACGGCAATACACGCAGCGACCCGACATCACGATCTCTCCTCGCCCGCCACCGCCCGGTCCATGCGCGGCGCCCCCTACGTCAGCCGCACCATCCTCAGGCCCGGCCTCGAGCCATCGGTCATGGTGACCTCGTCCATGACCCTGCGGATGAGATAGAGGCCGCGACCGTGCTCGCCCGCTCTCGGGCAGGGCTGGTCCAGCAAAGCCGGATCGAATCCGGAGCCGTGATCGCGCACTGTCGTGGTCACGCTCCCGACGCGCACCTCGATCTCCACCTCCACGCCACCCTCGCCGTGCTGCAGCCCGTTGACGACGGCCTCGTGGAGGGCGAGCACGACGTCACGCACGCAACACTCGTCGATGCCTTCAGCGCGCAGGAACCAGCGTGTCGTGCGCCGCAAGCTCGAGAGCCGGCCCGGGCTGCGCGTCTCGTATATCGAGAGACCGCACCTTGCCGGCGGCGCCAACGTGAGCACCACGCCCCCCTCCTCGGCAACCCGCATGGCCATAGCTTGACCGCCCCTCTGCTTCGCGCTCCAGGTGCGGACCCCTCCCCGGCGGCACCCGCGCCCACATTCTTCAGTATCGGCAGCGCTCCTCCCGGCGATGAGTCCGTGAGGCGCCAGGCCGCCGACGCGCGGCCGCGTCCGGATCGGCCCTTCGCGTGCCCGCCCCGGAAGACCGTCTGCGTCCACTTTGCGTGCGCCGCGCCCGGCGCACAACGTGGTCGACGGGCATCGTCGTTCGCGTTTCGCTGGTCCTCGGGATCACAACCGCCGACGGCCCCCCGTGGTGCCGGCCGGCCGGACTCGCTAGTATCAGCGCGAGGAGATGACGTGAGCTACGACGACGCCGAGCGCATCCCGGGCGAAGACCCCAGCTCGCGGGCTGACGCCGCGCCCGCGCGCCTCGGCCGTTTCGCCGGGCTGGACAGGCAGCCGGTCAACCTCGACGGCTTCGCCGAGGAGGACCACGAGGCCGGGCTCGTCGCCTTCGCGAGCGTCAACGACCCAGCGCCGTCGGTCCGCGTTGATGGTTCGGGACGCGTGGTCGAGCTCGACGGCACACCGGCTGCCGAGTACGACCTCATCGACGAGTTCATCGCCGCGCGCGGCATCGACGCGGAGGTCGCGCGGGAGGCGAACGGGCTCGACGAGGTCTCGTTCGCCCGCATGATCGTCGACCCGGGGACGCCGCGCGCGGACGTCGTCCGTCTCGCGCGCGGCGCGACCCCCGAGAAGCTCGCCCGCGTCGTCGCACTCATGCGCCCGGTCGAGCTGCAGATGGCGGTGGCCAAGATGCGCGTGCGCCGCACGCCCAGCAGCCAGGCGCACGTCACCAACCGGCTCGACGACCCCCTGCTGCTCGCCGCCGACGCGGCCGCCGCGGTCGCCTACGGCTTCCGCGAGGTCGAGACCACCGTGCCCGTCAACGGCGACGCGCCCTCCAACGCCCTTGCCGTGCTCATCGGCTCGCAGGTCGGCGCCGGCGGCGCGCTCACGCAGTGTTCCATCGAGGAGGCGCTCGAGCTGGAGCTGGGCCTGCGCGGCCTGACCACCTACGCGGAGACCGTCTCGCTCTACGGCACGGAGGGCGTGTTCATCGACGGCGACGACACGCCCTGGTCCAAGGCCTTCCTCTGCTCGGCCTACGCCTCGCGCGGCCTCAAGATGCGGGTCACCAGCGGCGGCGGCGCGGAGGCGCTCATGGGCGCCGCCGAGGGCCGCTCCATGTTCAGCCTCGAGTCACGCTGCGTCGCGCTCGCCCGCGCCATGGGCGCCCAGGGCGTCCAGAACGGCGGCATCGACGGGGCCAGCGTGGTGGGCTGCGTGCCGGACGGCATGCGCGAGCTGCTCGCCGAGAACCTGCTCGTGATGCTCCGCGACCTCGAGTCCTGCTCCGGCAACGACGCCCTTGTGTCCGAGTCGGACATGCGGCGCACGGCGCACACCATCCCGCTCTTCCTGGCCGGCTCGGACTTCCTCTTCTCGGGCTTCGGATCGATCCCGCGCTACGACAACATGTTCGGCCCGTCCAACTTCAACGCTGAGGATATGGACGACTACCTGGTGCTGCAGCGGGACTGGGGCGTAGACGGAGCGCTGCGCCCGGTCACCGAAAAGAGGATGCGCGAGGTTCGCGAGCGCGCCGCACGAGCGGCGCAGGCCGCGTACCGGGAGCTGGGGCTGGCTGGATCGGGCGATGACGCGAGGCCGGGGGACGCGCATGCCGGCTGGCTGAGCGACGAGCACGTGGCGGAGGTCGTCGTCGCGGACGGCTCGAAAGACGTTGCACCGCCAGACCCGGAGGCGGTGCTGGCGGCCGCGGACGCGATCATGCGCCAGCAGATCGGCATCCTCGACGTGGTGCGCGCCCTCTGGCAGACCGGCTTCGAACAGGAGGCGGGGCGCGTGCTCGCCATGGGACGCGCCCGCGTCGCCGGCGACTATCTGCAGACCGCGGCGATCTTTGACGAGCGGATGATGGTGCTGTCGAAGGTCACCGACCCGAACGACTACCAGGGGCCGGGCACCGGCTACGTGGTCGCGCCCGCCCGGCGCGAGGAGATGGCCGCGATCCGCCAGCAGCGCTCGCGCGACGACGTGCTGGCGCGGCACGCGGCCGGGGCGGCCGCGCCCGGAGCCTCCTTTCGGCTCGTGGAGCGCGGCGATTCGCAGGCCGGCACCGACCCGCGCGAGGTGTGCGTCGGCCTCTCCCCCGCGTTCGCGACCAGGCTCTGGCAGACGATGGCGGGGCTGCGGGTAGGCGACGTGCTGGCGCGGATCGTCGCCGGCATCGAGGCGGAAGGCTGCACGGCCCGCCTCGTGCGCGTGCGCGACACGGTGGACCTCGGCATGATCGGCCTCACAGCGGCCAAGCTGGCCGGCTCGGGGATCGGCGTGGGCCTGCAGGCCAAAGGCACAGCGCTCATCCACAGGCGCGACCTGCCACCGCTCGCCTGCCTCGAGCTGCTCTCCATCGCCCCGCTGATGACCGCCGAGCTGTACCGCGAGCTCGGCCGCAATGCCGGCCGCCACGCCCGCGGCCTGCGGCCGGTGCCGGTACGCAATCCCTATACCGACCAGGCGATCGAGGCGCGCTACCACGCCGAGGTGGTCTCCCTCGTCGCCGTCGAGCGCGGCGAGACGGCGCCCGGCGCGCCGCCTGTGGACGTTGAGGTGGAGCGATGAGCGCGAGCACCGGCCGCCCGGCCGACCCGCGTCACGGGGCGCGGACCTGCGTCGCCCTGAGCGGCCGGCCGATCGACGAGATCACGCTGGAAGCCGCCGCGAGCGGCGGCCTCTCCCCCGCCGACCTGCGCGTACACCCGGACACGCTGCGCCACCAGGCGGCGGTGGCCGAGGCCCACGGCAATCGCCAGCTCGGCGAGAACCTGCGCCGCGCGGCCGAGCTCACGGCGCTGTCCGACGACGAGGTGCTGGCCGTCTACGAGGCGTTGAGGCCGCGGCGATCCACGCTCTCCGACCTCGACGCGCTGGCAACGCGGCTGGACGATTCGGGCGCGCCGCTCTGCGCGGCGCTGGTGCGGGAAGCCGCGGCAGTCTATGAGCGTCGCGGCCTGCTCGCGCCCCGCTGAGGCGTTCGAAGTCCTACGACGAAGGCCCGCAGTCGGCCGCGGACTGGGATTGGCTGGCGGCCCGAACATGCTCCAAGACCCTTGCCCACGTCTCGCAGGGGGCCTTTGCCGTCACCTTCGTCGGCTACCATGGCATCATGACTGCCCAACGCCACTCGGACGCTGACCGCCAGGCCCGTTTGGACGCAGGCGCCGAGGCCGCGGCTTGGGCGGCCCGCGCGCCGCACGTCGCGAGGCGCTGGTTCGCCTACCCGTCTGAGCTGCACGGCGTGAGCCACACGCGGCGCGTGCACATCCACGCGCAGCGGCTCACGCGCGAGCTGGCCTGGGCGGAGCTCGACGCACGGCTCGCGCTCACGGCCGCCCTGTGGCATGACATCGGGCGCACGCACGACGGCGAGGATCCCGGTCACGGCGGCGTCAGCGCCCTGCGCGCCGTGAGGTTCGGGCTGACCGACGCTCTGGCCCCGGCTGACGCCGATGTGGTCCTCTTCGCGGTCACCTTCCATTGCCTGCCTGATGAGCTCGGTGAGCGCGAGGCGCCGCATTGGCACGAGGAGGCTCGACCGGGCGACAGTCGCCGCGCCGAGCCGGAGCGCAATCTGCGCATCCTCCGGCTGTTGAAGGACGCAGACGCGCTCGACCGCGTCCGTCTGGGCCCGTGGGAGGCCGCCGACCCGAGGCAGCTGCGTCATCCGCAGACGGCGAGGCAACTCCCGTTCGCCGCAGAGCTGTTCCACGCCCTTCCCTGACCGGCCTCATCGGTCAGAAGCTTGGCCAGCCGCGGCGAGGCCGTCGACGGACGCAGACGGTCGTCGGCGGCCGCGTAACCTCTCGCCCGCACGGACGCCGGATCCCAAGGACTTCCGGGGCGAAGAGCCGAGGGGCGCCGGCGCGCCCGGTTCAGGCCTTCTCGAGCTCCGGCGGTGCGTCGCCGCCGCTGGACTCGATGGCGCACACCTGGCAGAAGTCGTCCGAGCCCTCGATCAAGCTGCCGCACTGCGAACAGTGCGCCTCGAGGTGGCCGGTGCCTGCGTCGACGCCTGGTTCCTCGGTCGAGCCCGGCGTCTGGTGGTCGTGCTCGTGATCGTGCATCCCTCTGTGCTCCCTCTGCCCGTCAGATTGTGGGACCGTGCGCTTGTGTACCCGGTTGCGCCGGGAACCGATCAGGTGCCGGGCCGGCGCGCCCGCCTCGCGGGCCCGGCCGCAGGGCCACGCCGCGCGGCGAGGACGTGCGGGAGCGCGTTCGCGAACGTGTCGACGTAGATCAGGCGCAGGCCGCCGACGACCTCCGCCGGCAGCTCGGCCACGGTGCCTCGATTGGCCTCGGGGAGGAGCACGGTGCGCACGCCGGAGCGCGCCGCCGCCAGGAGCTTCTCCTTGAGGCCGCCGATGCGCAGGATGCGGCCGCCGAGCGTGATCTCGCCGGTCATGGCCACGCGCGACTTCACAGGCCGGCCGCTCACAGCCGAGAGCATCGCCACGGCCAGGGCCAGGCCCGCGGATGGGCCGTCCTTGGGCACGGCACCCTCCGGCACGTGCACGCGCACGTCCTGATTGGCCAGGTCGAGGCCATCCTTGGTCATGTAGTGAGAACGCCGCATCAGCGCGGTGAGCGCGGCGTCCCGCTCGACGCCGGCGAGGACGTAGCCCCAGGCGGCCGAGGCCGACTCCTGCATCACCTCGCCGAGCTGCCCGGTGAGCACCAGTTCGCCGCGGCCGCGCACGATCGTCGCCTCGATCGTGAGCACTTCACCGCCGTCGGAGGTGTAGGCGAGGCCGAGGCTCTCCCCCACCCTTGCGGCGCGGCCGAGCTCCGCATCGATCCAGACGGCCTCGCCGAGGTAGCCGCGCAGGTCGCCGGGCGCCACGGTCACGGGCAGCGCCTGGCCGTCCTCGAGGTGCCTGCGCGCCA
Organism: uncultured Thermoleophilia bacterium; assembly: GCA_963709845.1. Lineage (GTDB taxonomy): Bacteria > Actinomycetota > Thermoleophilia > UBA2241 > UBA2241 > CAIXSE01. The sequence continues at coordinate 318,397 of CAVPXV010000005.1, read as the reverse complement.
CCTTGCGGTCGATGCGCCGCAGGGCGCGCTCCAGCTCGCGCACGCCGGCCTCGCGCGTGTAGCCGCGCACGATCGCCTGCAGGGCGCCGCGGGCGAACCTGACGTCGCCGCGCCGCAGCCCCGTGTCGCGCGCCACGCGCGGCAGCAGATGCCGGCGCGCGATCGCCAGCTTCTCGGCCAGTGTGTAGCCGCTCAGGTGGATCACCTCGAGGCGGTCGTAGAGCGTCGCCGGGATGCCGTCGACGTCGTTGGCCGTGGCGACGAAGAAGACGCGGCTGAGGTCGTACTCCACCTCGAGGTAGTTGTCGCGGAAGGTGTGGTTGTGCGCCGGGTCGAGGACCTCCATCAGCGCCGCCGAGGGGTTGCCGCGCCAGTCGCTGTCGAGCTTGTCGAGCTCGTCGAGCAGCATCACCGGGTTGTCCGACGCCGGCCTTGATGAGTCCCTCGATGATGCGCCCGGGCATCGCCCCTACGTAGGTGCGGCGATGGCCGCGGATCTCGGCCTCGTCGCGCACGCCGCCCAGAGCGACGCGCACGAACGGCCGCCCGAGCGCATCGGCGATGCTCTGCGCCACGCTGCTCTTGCCGGTGCCGGGCGGGCCGGCCAGGCAGAGGATCGTGGCCGGCTGGTCGGCGCCTGCCGCGCCGGCCACGGCGGCGCGCATGGCGCACACCGCGAGGTACTCGAGGATGCGGTCCTTGACGTCGGTGAGGCCGTAGTGCGTGCGCTCGAGGTGCCGGGCCACGGCGGCGACATCCACGTCGGCCGCCGCCAACTTGCCCCAAGGCAAGTCGAGCAACGTGTCGAGCAGGCCGCGGATGACGGCCACCTCGGGGCTCATGGACGGCGCCTGACGGAGCTTCCGGAGCTCGCGCTCGACGAGCCTCTCGGCCGCCGGCGAGAGCTCCGCCTCGCGTAGGCGCCGGGCGTAGTCGGCGACGTCGTCGTCGGCCGCCTCGCCCGCCTGCTCGATCTCGTCGCGGATGACGCGCAGCTTCTCGTGCAGCAGGAGCTGGCGCTGCGCGCCTTCGATGCGCTGCTGCACCTTCCTGCCGATCTCGTGCTCGACGGCGAGCACCGCGTTCTCCTCGACCAGGCTCTCGAGGAGCGCGAGGAGGCGCTCCAGCGTCGACTCCGTCTCGAGGAGCGCCTGCTTCTCCTCCGCCGGCACCTGCAGGTGGGCCGCGACGATGTCGGCGACCTCGTCCGGGTCGGCGGCCTGCTGCACGACGAACTGCGCCTCGTCCGGGAGCTGCGGGTTCAGCTGCACGTAGGTCACGAACTCGGCGCTCACGCGGCGCGCCAGCGCCCTGCAGCGCGCCAGCGTGCGGTCGGGCGAGAGCGAGCGGCGTCGCAGTCACGAGGAAGCAAGGCGAGGTGGCTGCGATACGCATCGATGCGCACGCGCTGCTCGCCCTCCACCAGCGCCTTGACGCTGCCGTCGGGCAGCTTGAAGAGCTGGAGGATCGTTGACGCGCGTGCCCACCGCCCTGATGCCCTCGGCGGCGGGGTCTTCCTCGCTGCCGTCGCGCTGCGCGCTGAGGATGAGCGGCGTCTCCTCGCTCGACGGCCTGCTCGATGGCGGCGATCGATTTGTCGCGCCCCACGAAGAGGGGCGCGACCATCTTGGGGAAGACGATCAGCTCGCGGGTCGGCAGTAGCGGGAGCGCCGGCCCCTTCTGCTGTAGCCGCGCCGATGTGCTCAGGCGGATTCGGCGTCACGCTGCGGCTGCGCCTTCTCCGCCACCGTGACGAGCGTCGGGTCGATGCCCTCTTTCTCGATGCTCTCGCGCGTGATCACGCACTTGGGGACGTCGCGCCGGGACGGCAGGTCGAACATGACGCCCATCAGCGACTCCTCGATGATCGAGCGCAGGCCGCGGGCGCCGGTGCCGCGCTCGAGCGCCTTGCCGGCGATGGCGGCGAGCGCCTCGTCGGCGAACACCAGCTCGATGCCGTCGAGGCTGAAGAACTTGGCGTACTGCTTGGTGAGCGCGTTCTTGGGCTCGGTGAGGATGCTTGCGCAGGTCCTCCTCATCGAGGTTGTGTACGGCGCTGACCACGGGCAGGCGGCCGATGAACTCGGGGATGAGCCCGAAGTTGAGCAGGTCCTCGGGCAGCGAGTGCGTGAAGATGGTGCCGGGGTCCTTCTCGGCCTTGCTCATGATGTCGGCCATGAAGCCGACGCCCTGGCGGCCCATGCGACGCTCGATGATGCTTCTCGAGGCCGCTGAAGGCGCCGCCGCAGATGAAGAGCACGTTGGTGGTGTCGATCGTGAGGAACTCCTGGTGCGGGTGCTTGCGCCCGCCCTGCGGCGGCACGCTCGCCACCGTGCCCTCGAGGATCTTGAGCAGGGCCTGCTGCACGCCCTCGCCCGACACGTCGCGGGTGATGGACGGGTTGTCGGCCTTGCGCGCGATCTTGTCGATCTCGTCGATGTAGATGATCCCGGTCTCGGCGCGCTTGACGTCGAAGTCCGCCGCCTGGATGAGCTTGAGCAGGATGTTCTCGACGTCCTCGCCGACGTAGCCGGCCTCGGTGAGGGCGGTGGCGTCGGCGATCGCGAAGGGCACGTTGAGGATGCGGGCGAGGGTCTGCGCGAGCAGCGTCTTGCCGCAGCCGGTGGGGCCGAGCAGCAGGATGTTGCTCTTCTGCAGCTCGACGTCGGTCTCGCCCGAGGTGACGGCCTGGACGCGCTTGTAGTGGTTGTAGACGGCCACGGCCAGGGCGCGCTTTGCCTCCTCCTGGCCGACCACGTAGTCGTTGAGGATGTCGTAGATGTCGCGCGGCTTGGGCAGGCTCTCGAGGTCCAGCGCCACCGGCGCCGTGAGCTCCTCGTCGATGATCTCGTTGCAGAGGTCGATGCACTCGTCGCAGATGTAGACGCCAGGACCGGCGATGAGCTTCTTGACCTGCCGCTGCGACTTGCCGCAGAAACTGCAGAGCAGCTGATCGTTGCCGTCGGTCGTGCCTGCCACCTCGTGCTCCTTTTGCGAAGACGCGCCCCGCCCGCGCTAGCGGTGGGCGATGACGTCGTCGATGATGCCGTACTCCTTGGCCTCGGCCGCACTCATGAAGTTGTCGCGCTCCGTGTCCTTGCGGACCTGCTCCATGGGCTGCCCCGTGTGGTCGGCGAGGATCTCGTCCAGACGCTGGCGGAGGTTGATGACCTCCTTGGCGTGGATCTCGATATCCGTGGCCTGACCCTCGTAGCCGCCCATGATCTGGTGGATGAGGATGCGCGCGTTGGGCAGCGCGAAGCGCTTGCCCTTGGCGCCGCCGGCGAGGAGCAGCGCGCCCATGCTCATGGCGCTGCCCACGCAGATGGTGCTCACGTCGGGCTTGATGAACTGCATCGTGTCGTAGATGGCGAGGCCCGCGTACACCGAACCGCCCGGGCTGTTGATGTAGAGGCTGATGTCCTTGTCGGGGTCGTCCGACTCCAGGTGGATGAGCTGCGCGACGATGAGGTTGGCCACGTCGTCGTTGACGGGCGTGCCGAGGAAGATGACGCGCTCGTTGAGGAGTCTCGAGAAGATGTCGAACGAGCGCTCTCCGCGGCTCGTCTGTTCGATCACGAACGGTACAAGTGGCGTCACGTGGTCACCCTTTTCATGCGTCGGTCCAATCCGGTCTTCTCTCGTCTTTCCCGCGGCGAAACGTTCACTCGCCCTCAGCGTCGTCGGCGACGTCGTCGCCCGCATCCGCCGCGTCCTCCGCGGCGGCCTCATCGGCCTCCGTCCAGGGCACCGGCACGGACTGGTCGGCGACGAAGTCGACGGTCTTGCTCAGTAGCATTTCGTCGCGCAGCGCCTCACGCCTTCCCGACTTCTCGAGGTCGCCGAGCAGTTGCAGGTAGTCGCGGCCGAGCGCCTCGGCGTCGTGCTTGATGACCTCGTTGATCTCCTCGTCGCTCACCTGGATCGCCTCGGCCTCGGCGATCGCGTCGAGCACGAGCCGGCGCTTGATGATGGTCTCGGCCTGCGGGTGGAGCTCCTGCTCGACCTCCTCGGCGCTCTTGTCGAGCACGCCGAGGTACACTTCCATCGTAAGGCCGCGCTCGCCCACGCTCTCCTCGAGCTCGTGATAGAGGCGGTGCGCCTCGCGCGTCGACCATGACGTCGGGCAGCTCCACGGTGGCGTTCCCGGCGGCCTTGTCCACGGCGGCGGCACGGAACTCGCGCTGCACGCCGGCGGCGGCGGCCGCCTCCAGGCGCGTGCGCACGTCGGCACGCAGCTCGTCGATGGTCTCGAACTCGCTCACGTCGGCGGCGAAGGCGTCGTCGAGCTCGGGGACGACCTTCTCCTTGATCTCCTTGACCGTGACCTTGAAGGTCGCCGGCTGCCCCTGGAGCTCCTCAGCGTGGTAGTCGTCCGGGAAGGTGACGTCGAAGATCTTCTCCTCGCCGCGCATGACGCCCTCGAGCGCCTCCTCGAACCCGGGGACGAGGTTGCCGCGGCCGATCTCGAACATCTGGTCCGTGCCCGAGGCACCGTCGATGAGCTCACCGTCACGCGAACCCTCGAGGTCCATGAGCACGAAGTCGCCGTGCTGCACGGCGCGGTCCTCGATGGGCTCGAGCTTGGCCAGGCGCTCCTGCAGCATCGCCAGCTGCGCGTCCACCTGCCCGTCGGTGATCTCGGCGTCGCGCTTGGGGACCTCGAGGCCCTTGTACTCGCCGAGCACCGGCACCGGCATGGTCTGTACCTTGAGCGAGAACGTGTAGTCGGCGGTCTCGTCGATCGCCTCAGCCTTGACGTCGGAGGTGCCGACGGCCTTGTCGAGCAGGCCGGCTTCGCGCAGCGCCTCGTCGCCCCACTCGGGCACGGCGTGCTCCAGGGTCTCGGCGCGCACGTAGTCCTCGCCGACCTGCTGGAGCGCGAGCGCCGCCGGCACGTGGCCCTTGCGGAAGCCGGGGAGCTGGATCTGCCGGCGCACCTCGGTAAGCGTATGCTCGTAGGCCTTCTTGACGTCGGCGGCCGGGATCTCGACGGTGAGCTCGACCTCGTTCTCGCCTGTTGCCTTGACGTTCGTCTTCACTATGGGGTCTCCGTCTCTCGCCTGGGCGGTCGGAGGCCAAGGGCGCCAGCGGCCGCCATGTGGGTCATGCGGGGATCAGGCCGAAGCCTGTGGTGCGGGTGAGAGGACTTGAACCTCCACGAGCAAAGCTCACCAGATCCTAAGTCTAGCGCGTCTACCAGTTCCGCCACACCCGCACTGCGTTAGAGTCGACGGCCGGCGCCAGCGCCGGCAGGTGAACAGCAAGGTTGGGGTGAAGGACGGGATTCGAACCCGCGACCGCCGGGACCACAACCCGGAGCTCTACCAGCTGAGCTACCTTCACCACCGGTCACCGCCGCCGGATCACCGCCGCGGCGCGCCGCGGCGGCCGCACCCGGCGGCCGGCGAGTCAGGATACCATCATCCGCCTCGCGCCGTCACTCCGCGGAAGCGCCCGGCAACGAGGAAGCATCAATCACGCCGGGCCACGGCGCATCGAGCCAGCGGCCGGCGGCCGGGACGTCACGGGGAAGGCGCCGCCGGGGCGCCGCGCCCGGCCGACGAATCGAGGAGAGCTCGCGTCGGCCGAAAGCACGTCGTGCGAATATCGTGTCCTCGTCTGACAACACGTGCCCTTCGCCAGACTGATGGTCCGAAGCCGCTCCGGGGCGGCATCGCCCCGATTCTGCGAATATCGCACACTCCGACAGGGCGAACCGCGCTCGTCGTGGCACGGCCAGCCAGCTGTGCTCTGTCGCTGCCTTGCCCCAAGGCCGCTTCGAGCACGCCGACGCATTTCGCAGGTCCGTTGACTCGGCGCCTTTCGCCGATAGAATCGCGAGTATCGTCATGCCACCTCCCCCGCAGGCAGCGCTGTGTGGACCTGCCTCGAGGATCGGGGACTCCTGGGAGGGACGGCATGGGCAAGGAGGTCCTATGGGTTGAACTCGCCGGCCGCGCGTACCCGTTGGCCGCGCCTGCGCCGCGACGAGTCCCGTCGCGCACGGCCGGCCGGCATCACTGTGAAGGAGTCCTTGATGCGCCGTTGGTTCTTCGCCCCGCTCCTGGTCGCGTTGCTGCTTCTCATCGCGGCTCCGGCGTTCGCAGCGCCCCTGTCACCGCCCTGGGACGGCAACCCGATCTCTCACGGCCTCGGCCCCACGTATGGGGAGACCTGGCCTGTGCCTGTCCCGACAGGGGAGGCCGTCTATAACCTCCAGGGCGCGCCTCACGACACGTCCACACTGGCCGTCATGCCCTACGCCGAAATCGGCCCGCTGCTCGCGCAGTTCCAGACCGAGGCGACCGCGGCCGGTCTCCCGCAGCGCATGACCTACCGGGTCAGCGGCCAGTCGGCCGGCGGGCGCGACTTGTACGTCGCGGTCGTCAACGACCTCGAGACCGCGAACCAGCGCCGCGACTACGCGCGCTGGCAGCACATCCGCGAGATCGAGCTCACGAACCCCGCCGCCGCTCAGGTGCTCCTGGCCAGCTACGGCAGCGACGTGAAGATGCCCATCTACATCGAAGCCGACATCAACGGCAACGAGTACGAGGGCACCGACGCGATGATGCAGGTCCTGCGTGACCTCACCACCACGCCGCTCGGCCAGAACGCCGCCGTGGACAACATCCTCGACCATTCGATCCTCGTCGTCGTGCCCACGTCCAACCCGGACGGTCGCGTCATGGGCATCCGCGGCAACGCCGCCGTGGCCGATACGAACCGCGACTACTTCCTCCAGTCGCAGCCTGAGGAGCAGATCGACGCCGCCATCCAGCAGCAGTGGCTGGCCACCGGCGCGCTGCACCTGCACGGCTACGTGACGCCGACACTTGTCGACGGTGACACGATGCCGCTCAACCCGGGCACCGACGCAATCGCGTATTACACGTGGAACTCCAAGCGGCACGCGGCGTCCAAGGCCGACTTCACCGCCGCCGGCCTGGGGATCCAGAGTCCTGTGCTCGACTGGAACGCAAGCGGCAACATCCCGACGACCTACACGATCGCCGCTGCCCCCGGCGGGGCCACCGAGTCCGGCACCACCGCGACGATCACCACGACCGCCAGCAACAGCAGCCAGATCAGCGTCGGCTACACCGTCGTCATCGCCGGTGTCACCGAGGCGGGCTACGACGGGACCTACGTGGTGACCGGCAAGCCCTCGAACACGACCTTCACCTACACCGCGACGACGTCCGGCCTCCCGGCCTCCGGCGGCGGCACCGCGGTGAGCCCTGCAGGTCCTTCCTACGCTCAGACCTGGGACGGCTGGGGGCCCTTCTACGGCCAGACCTACATGTCGTTCCTCGGCGTGGACAGCTCCACGGTCGAGATGGACAACTCCGCCGGCAACGGTGGCCGCATCACCGCCAAGAAGGCGCAGTATCTCAACTTCTACTCCTCGGCCAACTTCTGGCTGGACAACCGTCAGGAGATGATGGGCGACCAGCTCAACATGTTCCTGGCAGGCGTCACCAACGCTCCTACCAACACCCACGCCTTCGCCGACAGCAGCTACCTCACGGGCCTGGGTTTCACGGACTACGCCAACAACTGGATGGTCCAGTATCCCGAGGCCTACGTGATCCCCTGGGGCAACGGTCAGCGCAGTGACGCGGAGGCCAACCGCATCGCGCAGTGGTGCCTCGACAACAGCATCCAAGTGCAGCGCATGACCTCGGACTTCGCGTGGAACGGCCAGACTTTCCAGGCCGGCTCATACGTGGTGTCCATGAGCCAGGCGCTAAGGGGCCTTGCGTGGAACTGCTTCGCGGCAGGCACCGATATCGCGAGCAAGATCACGATCCTGTACGCCTCTCCGGCCGCCTGGAGTCACGGGCTCCTCTGGGGCGCCGACACCTTCGAGATCCCGCGCGACGATGCCTCGTTCAACCCCAGTACCAGTCTCACCCAGGTGACCAACAGTCTGGCCGGAGGTGTCCGCGGCGGTGTCGGCGCAGCGGCCGACTTCTACTCCATCACGCTCAAAGGTGTGCCCGAGGACAAGGCCGTTCTGGGCCTGCTCGCCGACGGAGTCAACGGCTACATCGCGGAGGAACCGTTCACAAGCACCACCGGCGGCCCCTCGCCTGCAGGCACGCTGATCTTCCCGGCTGACAGCAAGACCGCGGCAGCTCTGGACGCGGCCGGCAAGCAGGGCGGCATGTGGTTCGAGCGCAACGTAGGCGTCGCCATTCCCGCGACCACGGTCGTGGCCGACGCCCCCAGGATCGCCATTCTTGTCAACTCCGTGCCGAGCAGCGGCCAGGACACCGATGGGTGCCTCGCCCGCATCTTCGGTGCGGCCAACGTCAAGTACGTCGCCACCACGGCGGCTACGGGGTCGCTGCAGACCTCCTCGACCAACCCGTTCAACGGCTACAACGTGATCTACAACGCCGGTAGTTCGTGGCCGAGCAGCTCGGCGACGATCGCGTCCACCCTGCCGGCCACCATCCGCAGCACGGGCGCGACCGAGTCCGGCAACACCGTCACGATCACCATGGCCTCGGGCACCACCCTTCCCGGCACGCTCAAGGTCGGCTCAAGCGTGACGATCGCCGGCGTCACGGTGGCGGGCTACAACGGGACCTTCACAGTGACCGGCGTCCCGTCCGCGACGACCTTCACATACACCAACCCCACGTCCGGTCTTGCGAACTCCGGCAACGGCACAGTCACCGGCTCCGACATCGTCGCAGGCGCAAGCGAGTCGGGCACTACGGTGACCGTCACGATGGGAAGCGCCTACCTCGGCAGTATCACCACCGGGTCCAGCGTGACCATCGTCGGCGTGGGCGTGTCCGACTACAACGGCACCTTCACGGTGACCGGGACCCCATCTCCGACGCAGTTCACCTACACCGACCCGACGTCGGGCCTCGCGGACTCGGGCGGCGGCACCGTCACGAGTGCGGACATCAATGCACTCGCCAAGTCCCGCCTCACCGCATTCCTGACGAACGGCGGCGGCTACATCGCCACGAGTACGTCGACAAGCGGCTTCACGTTCCTCAGCGCAGGCGTTCCGGCGCTCGTCAACGGCACCCTCACGCAGGCCAGCCAGTCCGCCTACGGCGGCATCGCGACATGGACCAACGCGGGTGGCGCCGCCAGCCCGATCACGGGTCCCTTCCCGGCCACGGACTACATGTTCCTGCCGTCCAACACGACGTACTTCTCGGCGATCCCGAGCAACAACGTGTCGGTGGACGCTCAGTACCCGGCCAACATAGCCGCGATCGGTCCGGCCAACGGCTTCGTCTCAGGCATGTGGCTCAACCGGCTCCCGGCCGCCAACAACGCGCCGGTGCTTGTCCACGGGTCCACCACGGCCAACAGCCGCTACGTGGCCTACGCCACCAACCCGTTCTCGCGCTACGACGCCGAGCGGGAGTGGCCGCTGATCGTGCAGGGCGCACTCTGGTCCGACCTCACCGATGAGGGCGCGATCGCCTACGTGATCCAGGCCTCGGCCCAGGATCACGGCTCCATCTCGCCCAGCGGCAACAAGCTGCTGGCCGTCGGTGCCGACCAGACCTACACCATCACCCCCGACGCCGGCTACCACATCGCCGACGTCGTCGTCGACGGCACGTCGGTCGGCGCGGTTTCGAGCTACGCCTTCAAGAACGTCGTGATCGGCCATACCATCGACGCGACGTTCGCGATCGACACGTTCGACATCGCCGCTTCGGCCGGCGCCCACGGCAGCATCGCGCCGGCGGGCACGTCGACCGTCGACTACGGCTCCGACCTCAAGTACACCATCACCCCGGACTCCGGCTACTCGGTGGCCAATGTGATCGTGGACGGCTCCGCCGTCGGTCCCGTGACCAGCTACACGTTCACCGCCGTCAAGGCCGACCACACCATCTCGGCGACCTTCGCCGTGACGCCCACGCTGTGGAAAGTCACGTTGAAGCTGTCGAAGACGTCGGTGGCGGTCGGCGGCACCGTCAAGTTCTCCGGATCGGTCAAGACCAACACCAGCGCCCCGGGCGCCGGCACGGTCACCATCGAGCGCAAGAAAGGCTCCAGCGGCGCCTGGAAGAAGTGGAACACCGCGAAGCTCAACTCCAGCGGTGGCTACTCGCTTACCAAAGCGCTGACCGTGACGGGCACGTGGTTCTATCGCACGAAGATGCCGGCCAACGCCCAGCATCTGGTCAGCTACAGCACCCAGGTCAAGATCAAGGTCCACTGACCTGACGACGACCTGACGCGGGCCTCGCGGCCCTGGCACGCACTGAGGGCCGGCCCCCGCTCCCGGGGGGCCGGCCCTCGTTCTCTCCGCACTGGTGCGGCGCGCCCGCCGGGATTCGGACCGGCGGCCCTGGGATCAGCCGACTCCCGACCCAGCCGGGACCAGCGGGCTCACGCGAACCAATCGGGATGCTTCTCCCTGACCTTCGTGAGCACCATGGCAGGATCCGCATTCGCCTGCATGGGAGCCGGATTCACGGGGTGGAGACGGCCGGACCAGGCGACCATGCACTCACGACAGACGAGGACGTAGGCCCCGGTCGAGTCGATGGCGAAGTCAAGTTCGCCGCCGCAGTCGAGATGCTCAGGCATCGTGCCCCCTCGGTAGACCGCCTCAGCCTACGACTGCCCCCGGAGACCGACAATGGGTCGAAGGCAGCAGAGAGCCCGCCGGTCGGCATGGCAGCTCGGCACGGCGGGCGAAGTGACGTCACGACCTGGATGTTCCCGCTAACGGAAGGTGCGACGCCAGTGCGAGAAAGGCCTGGCACGCCGGCAAGGCTTCCCGGCCGCGCAACGGGCCAGGCGAGACGACACGCAGCGCGGCCGCCCGCCGTTCACGGTGAGTGGAAGCGAGTGGCCGCACTTCTGTCCTTCCCGTGCCGACGGGGTCTTGCGCCGTTGTCAGTGCGGACTACGGTCCGGCGCCGCAAAGGTGGCGACGGGGCGATGGACGCGGTTGACGTCCCCCGGACAAAGCGGGGGCCGCCCCGAAGGACGGCCCCATGCGATCCGATCGTCGTCGACGCTCAGTAGGCGTGCGCCCCCACGGTACGGTCCTTGATGACGTACGCCGTGATGATCGCCGCCGGGAAGAAGACAACGCTGAAGAGGAAGAACCCCCAGAAGCTGTGCCCCTTACGGCCGGCGACGCGCGCCGGCCAGAACGCGATCAGCACCCAAAGGATGATGACCAGCGTCCATCCGATAAGACCCAAGCCCATTTCGACTCCTTCGCGAGGGGAATGCACATGCGAGTGCAGTGCTGGCTGCAGTGTCCCCGAATCGCGGAAATGTAACCGTTTGGTAACTGCCTCACCCTCCGGCGCATCGCCGGGAGCCTCAGGGGTCGGCTGAGCGCCGCGGGGCGAGCAGGGCGAGCGGACCGCCGGTGCGGACCCGTCGAGCGGATGACCGACGCTTCGACCGGCGTGGCACGGTGCACACGGCGCGACGCCGACGCAGACGCTCCCGGCCGCTCGCCGGCATACCTGGCGCGCCCGGCAGGATTCGAACCTGCGACCCTCGGATTAGAAGTCCGACGCTCTATCCAGCTGAGCTACGGGCGCGCGATGCGTGAGGTGCAGGCAGTCTACACCGGGCCGCGTCAGGCAGTCCTTCTCCACTGTGACGCGGCGCGCCCTTTACACGAGGCGTAGCATGGAAGCAAGGGACCGGCCTGGGCGCCTCGGGGGGAGCAAGATAGGCATCGAGGCTGGCTCCCGTGGCCCGTCGATCCTGGACCCTTCGGCGGGCCGCTCTGCGTAGTGGGACGTTCCATATGCCTGCGCGTCGCGCCACCCGATACTTGACGTGCAGCCAGCCGCCTAGCCTCTCCGCAAGACGCCGACGGCTGGCCGCCTTGCGTACCCAAGGCGGAGCCGGACATGAAAGCCCGAGGGGTGCGCCTCCAGCCGGCTCCTGCGACCCCTGGTAGTGGCCGTTTCCGAAGCCCGCCGCACGGGCCCAGACCCCCGGCGGCAGGCCGTCGTGTGTCCCGCGTCCGCGCTGTGGGAAGGCTCTTTGATGGCGTCACCTGCGGGAGAGAGGAGTGGCGTCATTTGGCCCGCCACGTCCGGCCCCCATCCTGCCGGCGGGGCGGGCTGATCTGCGTCCGCTGAGCGCACGTCCCCATCTGTCGTTCAAGCATCACGAAGCTCGGCATCCATACGTTACTCGGGGGTCCGCCTGGTGGCCTCGCACGGTGTACCGCGGGTAGCCACGTCCTGCGCCATGGTCGCCACGGCGCGATTCCGCGCTGCGGCCAGTCTTGAGATCGATCGCCGGGCAAGGCGGCGGGAGGCGTCGGCGCAGCCTCGCCCGGCCCCGTGGGAGCTTCGCAGGAAGCGCCGGTCTCAGAACGCTCCGAACTCGCGGGCGGCCTCGGTCATCGCCATGACGTTGTCGGTCCTCGCTTCGTCGGGCACGGTATTGCTGCCGTCGATCATCAGAGCGCCGGTGTCGCCGAAGAGGTCGATCAGCCTCTTCACCTCGTCCTTCACCTGCCTGGGCGTACCGGTCACGAGCAGTGAGCCGGAAACGTCACCCCAGAAGCAGAGGACGTCTCCGCAGACCTCCTTGAACCTCTCGCGGTCTATGCGGTCGAAATGTGCCGCGACCTTGCCGGGGGGAAGCTCCGCGAGGAACTCCAGGCGCGGGGTGTAGTCGCCCTCGAACAGCGGTAGAGGCACGAGGCCGGCGTCGAGCAGACCGAGGATGAGGCCCTTGAACGACGGCCAGTAGAACCGAGCGTACTGCTCGTTGCTCATGAAGCCTGCGGCGCCGCGATGCATCGGGATGAAGACTCTTGGATTCCCCGAAGCCTGCGCGGCGCCCACTGCCTGCGCGACCAGCGTCGGCAGGATCATGTCCGCCATCGCCACGATCTTCTCGGGCTGACGGAACATGTCTGTCGTGCTGCCGCGGAGGCTGCGATAATAGTCGGAGACGCAGTCGAACGGCGGGATGACCACGCCGACGTAGGCCACCGGGTAGCCCAGGGTGGCCATCTCTCCCATGTAGCCGCCCATCGCTCCCATGAGCGCCTCGGCGTCGTCGCCGACGTCCGCGAGCGCACGGAACAGCTCGCGCAGCGGCGGCGCCGACAGGAGCGGCGCCCAGGCGAGCGGGAAGTACATGTTGGCGAGCCACCACACGGGCGGCAGGGGCAGCTCTCCGAGCACGCGGAATCTTGAGGCGATGCGCGGGAACAGCGTGCGCACCGTGAAGGCGTCAGGGTCTTGCAGGAAGGCATCGACCTCCTCGGCCTTCATGTACTCGTCCTCGACCCACTGGAACGGCGCGTCGTCCGGCAGATCGCCGCCGGGCCAGCGGACCTGGGTCGCCCCCAGCGCTTCCAGCGAAGGAGACGGAAGCACGCCGGTCATCGGTGCCCAGTCCCAGTCGAAGCGCCGCACCGCCTCCTTGAGGCAGCGGAAGCGGACGGCATGGTCGTAGCCCGCGTCACGATTGGACACGCCCTGAATGCGCGTCGGGAAGTACTGGGTCACGAGCGGGACGACCGGGACGCGGTCGGGGCGCTTCAGGGCGACGACGTCGTTGAAGCGTTTCTCCCGTGCCAGGAACTCCGGGCTCGGCGGCGGGGCAGCCGGCCGGCCGGGCCCGGCTCCGGCAGGGCCGGGGGCCGGCGCCGAAGCGCCGGCCCCCTCACCGACGTCAGAGGACGCCATACTCGTCGGCCGCTTCCTTCAGGGCCAGGATGTTCTCCGGCTTGGACTCATCGGGGATGCCGACCGTGCTGTCGATGATGAGCCGATCGCCCATGATGTCGATCAGCTCCTTGACGTCGTCCTTGACCTGCTGCGGAGTCCCGGTGGCCAGCAGCGACGGCGGCACGTTGCCCCAGAAGCACATGACGTCCCCGCACACCTCCTTGAACCGCCTGCGGTCGATCTTGTCGAAGTGCGCCGCGACCTTGCCGGGCGGCAGCGTCGCCAGGTACTTGAGGCGCGGCGTGTAGTCGCCCTCGAAGAGCGGCATCGGCGTGATGCCGTTCTCGATGCACGCGTAGACGAGCGCGGTGAACGACGGCCAGTAGAACTTCTCGAACTGCTCGTCGCTCATGAACCCGCCGGCGCCGCGGTGCATGGGGATGAAAGCGCGCGTGGTATTGGTGGCCTTGCAGGCGCCGATGATGAGGTTGATCGACGGCGGAACCATGGCGTCGATCATGGCCAGCAGCTTGTCAGGCTGGCGGAACATGTCGAGCGTGCTGCCGCGCAGGCTGCGGAAGTAGTCGCTGACCAGGTCGAAGGCGGGGAACCCGACGCCGACGAACGGGCACGGGTAGCCCATCGCGGCCATCTCGCCCCAGTAGGCGCCCTCCGCGGCCTGGTACTGCTGCGCGTCAGCGCAGAAGGCGGCCAGGCCCTCGAACATCTCCTTCATGCCGGGAGCGGACATGAACGGTGCCAGCAGGAGGGTCGAGTAGGCGTTGGCAAGCCAGTACACCGGCGGGAACTGGATGAAGCTGAGCGGCTGGAAGATGCCGGCGATGCGCGGGAGGATGGTGCGCATCGCGAAGCCGTTCGGGTCGGCGAGGAACTGGTCCACCTCATCGGCCTTGATGTACTCGCCCTCGACCCATTGGAAGGGCGCGTCGTCCGGCAGATCGCCGCCGGGCCAGCGCACCTGCTTCAGGTGCAGCGCCTCGCACGACTTGGCGGGCGGCACGCCGACGGCCGCTCCCCACTCGAAGCCGAACTTGAGCGTCGCTTCCTTCATGAGCTTGGTCATGAGGAAGTGGTCCGCCTCGACGGCGGCGTTGCTCACGCCGGCGATCTTGTTGGGGAAGTAGTGCATCATCAGCGGCATGAAGGGGATCTTGTCCGGCTTCTTGAGAGCGACGATGTCGTTGAAGCGCTGCTCGCGCTGCGCGAAGAGCTCCTCGGGCGACGGGCTCATGCCGCACCTCCCGTCCAGTCGGCGGCCATCTGGAGCGCGGCGGCAGCGTCCCGGCCCCAGCCGTCCGCGCCGGAGTAGGTACAGACCTGCTCGTCGACGGGCGAGCCGCCGATCATGATCTTGACCTGGTCGCGCAGCCCGGCGGCGGCGATGCCCGCTATGGTGTCCTTCATCGCGTCGAAGGCGAGGGTGAGCAGGCCGGAGAGCCCAACGACCTGGGCGCCGTGCTCCCTGATCGCGGCGACGAAGCTCTCGACCGGGACGTCGATGCCCAGGTCGTGCACGTCGTAGCCGGAGACCTCGAGCATCATCACGACGACGTCCTTGCCGATGTCGTGGATGTCGCCGTGGACGGTGCCGATGACGACGGTCCCGCGCTTCTCGGCGGTGTCGCCAGCGGTGATGCGCGGCTTGAGCTCGGCGGCGATGCCCTTCATGATCTCACCGCCCATGATGAGCTCGGGGATGAAGACCTCCTCGCAGGCGAACTTATCGCCGAGGGTGGTCATCGCAGAGCGGGCGTCGTCGAGGACCGCCTCCGGGGCTTCGCCCGCATCCAGGCGGTCCTTCACGATCTTGAGGGCGCCGTCCTCGTCCATGGCGAGGATGGCATCGGTCAGTTCGGTGGGCATGCAGCCTCCTGTGTTCATCGGTGCGTCGACATTGCGTATCGTCGTTTTGTCTGACTGGTGTGTTCAGGCGGGCTGACGCCAGCCGGGACCGGGTGTCTCCTGGGGCTTGAGTTCCTCAGGCACGGGCGGTGGCAGTTTCGCCACCTCGTCGAGCAGCTCCCCGTACTTGGTCGTCAGATCGCTGAGGTCCAGCTCACCCTGGTACGCCGCCCTCACTGCCAGGAACAGCCCCAAGGCGTTGTGGACGACGTCGCGCCAGGAGTACTCGTCGTCGAGGGAGGCGCGGATGAGCATCTGCTCGAAGGCCCCGACGATGGCATGGGCGATGAGCTCGTCGGAGAAGGGTGGATCGGCCTGGGACCGGCGCATGCCCCGGAAGTCGGCCACGGTGTCGCCGAAGATGGTCTCATAGGCCTCCCGCAGATCGCGCCGCGCCTCATCGTCGTGCTGCGCGACCTCCGTCGCGAGGATCATGAGGTTCGGCGCGAACGCCTTGATGCCCGAATCCGCGTACATGTACCACACCTGCATCTCTGCAGAGTCTCGTGCACTCTCGAAGCGCGGCTTCAGAAAGACGTCCATGCATTGGACGGCCACTTTGTAGCAGGCGACGAACAGATCGCGCTTCGTGGCGAAGTGCCCATAGAGGACCTGCGGAGTGATTCCCAGCTCCTCGATGAGGTCGGCCATGCGAGTCCCCTTGTAGCCCTTCCTCGCAAAGCGTCGTGTGGCGGCGATCAGGATGGCCTGCCGGGTCTCTTCTTCGCGCTTGGCGACGAGGTCGACGCCGCTGTCGCCGGCCGCGAGGACGCGGCCCTCCAGCCTCGCCTTGATGGCCGACCGCCGCAGGCCCTGCTGCCTGAGTGCTTCGATCTCGCGCACGATCGCCAGATGGTCGTCGGTGTAGAGAGCACGGCTGGGACTGGCCTTCTGGGCGGGCGGGAGCAGGCCTGTGCGCACGTAGTAGTAGATGGTCTGTCGAGGAACGCCGGACTCCTGCTCCAACTCCCCGATGGTCAGCGCGCGCACGTTCACCCCCACCTGAAATCCACTCGGCTAAACCTGAGTTAGCCTCGTCGCCTACGGCGAAGTCTACATATCTAAACGGGAAGTAGCCACGTTGTCAAATGCACTTGCGGAGCCCAGCAGACGGACGCGGACGAGCGCCCACCCTCCGGGAGGCGAGCGGCTGAGAATCAGCCGAAGCCGGGCGGCCCAAGAGGCGGCGAATGGCCGCCCCGCTCCTGTCGGGGAACTTGGGTCAGCTGCCGGGCTCGTAGCCCTCCGGCAGCGTCGGGTACATGCGGTCGCCGACGTCGTTGGGGTCGAACGCCTCCTTGATCTTGCGCTGATAGTGGAACGCCTGCGGCTGCTTCGCATGCGCGAGCGCGTGCCAGATCTGCTCGTCGGTCCAGCCGATCTGCAGGTAGAGGAACTCCTTGCCGGGCGGGTAGCCGATGGAGGCGGCGTCCTTGACCGCGTCCTCCATGTGCCTGATCCCGGCCACCGTGGACTCGTAGTCGTCCGGGTCATAGCTGACGAACTGTTCGAGGCCGGTGGCGCCGCCCAGCGGGATGCCGGAGCCGGAGCCCATCATCGCGTCGCCGCCGCACTGCACGAGCTTGCCGCCGGCGGCGTCGCGCTCCAGGCCGGCGGCGGCCGTCGGCACGTAGCCCTTGACCCAGTCGGGCGTGCCGAACTGCATCCAGCTGCCGATGTAGCCGCCGGCCCAGACGAAGTTGATGTGCTTGTGGCCGAGGCGCTGCAGGTACATGTTGGTGAACTCGGCCATGTCCTTCTCGCAGAAGCGCGCGACCTTCCAGGCGCCGGTCTCCGCGAGGATCGCGTCGAGGATGCGGTCCTGCAGCTCGATGTCGTCCTGCGAGCGCCCCGCGAGGATGAGCTGGAAGCTGATGCGCATCTCCTCGGTGAGCGCCTGCACCTCGGGGCGCGCGGCGATCTCCGGGACGTCCGACAGGGTCCTGGAGGCGTCGTTGTACATCAGCCAGAAGGCCGGGGCGAGGTCGGCGCCGGCGAGGTTGAACTGGCGGTGGAAGATGTAGCCGATCTCGTTGTCGTAGATGCGGTAGTAGATCTCCGCCCAGGCGTCCCAGTCGGGCACGGCGAGCGTGTAGACGCGCAGGTTCTCGTGGACGGGCAGGCGGTACGCCGGGAGCGTGCCCCCGACGTTCCACTCGGTCTGGCCGAAGTGCGGGGCGAGCTTGACCGCGCACTTGGTGTACACGCCGAGCCCGCCGCGGCTGCCGAGCGTGCCCCGGCAGATGCCGCGCAGGCGGGCCGGGGCCCTCGCTGCAGAACCAGCCGTCGCCCGAGCCGAGCGAGCCGGTGCGGACGATCTCGCCCTCGGGCGTGACCCACTCCATGCCGAGCACGTTCTCGGCGTTGCCGCCCATGTAGTACGTGTCCGGGCCGGCGCCGTGGTAGGCGCAGGCGCTGGCGACGATCGAGCTGGAGCAGCCTACGCCGGGGATGTTGAGGTTGAGGCCCAGCGGAAGGATCTCCGCCTGCAGCTGGGCCGCGATCACGTACGGCTCGACGACGGCGTACATGTTCTGTTCGTCGATCTCGACGATGGCGTTCATGCGCCGCATGTCGAGCTGGAGCGTCGCATCGGAATCCTTGATGGGACCGGACCAGTGGTACCAGCCGGTCCCGTGCGGCTTCACCTTGAGGCCGTACTTGTTGGCCAGGCGGACGATCGCCTGGACCTCCTCAGTGGAGCCGGGCAGCACGGCGGCGGCCGGACGCGGCATGTAGTGACTCTGGTCCGGCCGCACGAGCTCGGCCAGCCACTGGAAGGCGTAGGTGTCGAGCACGGCGGCGTCACGCGAGACGTTGTCGGCGCCGACGATGTCCTCCAGCGCACGGTAGGCCTCGTCGGACAGCTTGGCCGACTGTGCCGCCATCTCGGCCGGCGTGGTGGGTTTGGCGTATCTCGGGCTCATGACCGCTCCTTCCCGACACCGGCAGAGAGTGCGACGAGCTCCAGCACGTCGTGGACCTTGAGATCGGCGCCGGGGCCGCCCGACGCAGCGTCGGCGGCCACGGCCTCCGCGAAGTTCAGCTCGCAGCGCGAGCAGGCCGTGACGAGCGCCTCGGCGCCGGTCGAGGCGGCTTCCTCGACACGCTCCGCGGCCGTGGCTGCCGAGTACTCGGGGAACGCCTCACGGCAGGCGCCGCCGGCGCCGCAGCACCAGGCGGCCTCGCGACTGCGCTCCATCTCGACGAGCTCGAGGCCGGGGATGGCCGCGAGGATGTCGCGCGGCGCCTGGTAGACGCCGTTGGCGCCGTTGTGCCGCGGCCGCGGGGGTGAGTAGACCACGGCCTGGCCGTAGATCTTGGTCTCGACCCCCTCCCAGGGCACGTAGGGCTCGCCCTGGCGGCCGAGGTGGCAGGGGTCGTGGTAGGTGACCGTCATGGGGACCGGAGTGGTGAGCTCGAGTCGCTCGTCCCGAATGAGCTGGTCGACGCACTCGACGGTGTGCAGGACCTGCGGCATGTGCTCCCGCGCGCCCTCGAGCTGCGGGTAGAGGCGCGTGAAGACGTGGCGGCAGTCGGCGCACGGCGTGACGACCGTCTTGACGCCGGCGTCCGCCCATTGCGCGAGCATCCTGTTGCCGGCCTCGGCGGCCTCGCCCGCGTAGCCCATCTTGTCGGCGAGGCCGCCGCAGCAGCCGTCCTCGAAGAGGCCGACGGAGAGGCCGGCGAGCTGGAGCAGGCGCACCTGCGTGCGCACCGTCTCGCGCAGGCTCTCCTCCAGGGAGTACCTGCAGCCCGCGTAGAACACGACGTCGACGGGCGCGGTCGCCGGGTCCGCAAGGCCGAGCCCTTCGGCCCAGGCGTTGCGGTCGGCGGGGGTCTTCGGGCCCTTGCCCGCAAGAGCCGCCCGCGTCCGCTCGATCAGCGGGCGGTACGACTCCGGCACGCGGTCCATCGAAGCGAGGTGCGCGCGCAGCTCACGCAGCGCGAGGATCGGCTCCATGTCGTAGCGGCACAGCTTGCAGGCCACGTCGCAGTTGCCGCAGAGCTGGCAGCGGAAGGCGATGTCGACGACCCGCTCGGTCACCTCGCTGCGGCCGTCCATCAGGCTGAGGGCGGTGACCAGGCGGCCCCCGGCCGAGTAGGCGTGGAAGCCGCCGGCCTCGACCGACGGGCAGCCCTTGGCGAAGCGGTGGCTCTTGACCAGGTCGAAGGGGATCCACTTGCAGTAGCTGCACCTGGTGCAGCGCATGGCGTCGGGGCGGTAGTCGGTGAGGGCCATCAGAAGGCCTCCTTCGCGGCGGGGACCGAAGGCGTCTTCGGGCGCGCCGAAGCAGAGCTTGCCGGGGTTCAGGATGCCGGCGGGATCGAAGATGGTCTTGACCTTGCGCAGGGCGTCGCGGGAGGCGGCGTCGCGGTTGTAGACCGGCTGCGCCCAGGAGCCGTAGGGGCGGCTGAAGTAGGCGCCGGCGGCGATGAGGTTGGCGGCCAGGTCATCGGCGAGGTCGTTCATGTCCTCCCGGGTCCCGCCGACCGCGGCGTCGTAGGGCAGGCTGAACTCGACGTGATGGGTCACGCCCTGGTGCTGCGGCTGGACGTAGACGCCGACGTCCTGCGCGGCGTAGCCGTGAGCGGCGGCGACGATGTGGGCGATCTCCGTGAAGGCGGGCGCCTGCCCCAGCGTGCTGACGAAGAACACGTCGGCGCAGGCGCCCTCCGCCGCCAGCTTCCAGGGCGCCGCGCAGCAGCCGGCGAGGGCGGCGGCGATGTCGGCGGTGGCCGCGCCGGGCATGGTCGGCATGCAGCGTCAGGCCGAACTCGCCGGCCAGCACGGCGGCGTCCTTCTTCTGCACGGCGACGCGCTCGGCGGCGTAGTGCTCGCGGCCGCCGAGGCCGAGGACGAGGGTCCAGGCGGGCAGCGCGTCGGGGTCGACGGTCGCGCCGGATGCCTTCAGCAGGCGCGCCAGGTAGGCGGCGCTCACGATCAGCACCTCGTCGCCGAGGCGCAGGCGGTCGAGCCGGTAGGCGAAGTCGACCAATTCATCGAGCGCGGCGGCGGCGGCGAACACGTACTCGTGGGCGGCGGGCACGAGCTCGCACTTGACCGCCGCCCAGGTGACCACGCCCATGGTGCCCTGGGCGCCGGTCAGCAGGCGGAAGAAGTCGGTCTGCGCCGGCCCCTTGGGGTCGGCCTGCACGCCGCCGGCCCGCCACTGGGCCTCGAGCGACTCGGGCCCTGTGCCGGCCTCGCCGGTGAACATGGTCTCGCCGCTGCCCCACACCACGCCGCAGCTGCGCAGCGGCTCGGGCAGGTGGAAGTTGTAGCGGGGGATCAAGGTCGGCTGGCGCTCGAGCAGGCTCGCGACCACGGACTTGTTGGCCCGCGGGCAGAGCGGCGGCGTGAGGCGCATGCCCTGCTCGGCCAGCGCCGCCTGCAGCCGCGGGTAGGTGACGCCCGGCTCGATCACGGCCATGCGGTTGCGCCGGTCGAGGCGCAGGATCCTGTCGAGGCGCCGCAGGTCGAGCATCACGGCGCCGGGCACGCTCGGCACGGTGTCACCGTGGAAGTGCGGGCCGCCGGAGCTGACCGGCACCAGCGGCGTCGCCGTCTCGTTCGCCCAGGCGACGACGCGCTGGACCTCCTCGGCGGAGCCCGGCCGCACGACCGCCCACGGCGCCAAACGCGGGACGAAGCTCTCGTCGCGCGCGTACTCTTCGAGGCTCGCCGGGTCGGCAGCGACGTTGTCGCGGCCGACGAGCGCGGCGAGCCCGTCGATGAGCTCGTTCACTGTTGGTGACCTCCTCCGAGGCGGTATCGGTCCGGCCGGCGTTGCGTCTTCCACAGCACGCCGGCCCTAGTTCGGATGACTTTCCAACACTGACGCGGGTCAGAGTCAACGGCCCTCGCGCGGCGACGAGTCGGCGGCCGGAATGGTCACGCTCGGCATCCAAGACTAGAGTGAGGCCATGGGCCAGGATGGACGGCGGAAGACGAGGTCATCCCCCGAGGATCAGCGGCTGATGCCGATCGGCATCTTCTCGCGCATGACGGGGCTGAGCCATCGCGCTCTTCGCCTCTATGCCGACCGCGGACTCCTGTCGCCGTCCCACGTCGACGAAGCTACCGGCTACCGCTACTACGACGTCCACTCCATCCGGGCGGCGGAGATGATCCGCCTCCTGCGCCGACTGGGCGTGCCGCTCGGCGAGATGCGTCTGTACATCGACGCAGCCGCCACGGATCGTCTCGAGGAGACTCTCACGCAGCAGAAGCAGCGCCTCGAGCAGGAACAGGCTCGCCTGGATGCCGCGCTCAAGCTGCTCGGGCGGATCGACGAACTCGACGGCATGTTCCGTGCGGCGCCGGCCGTCGAACTCGTCGCGCTCGCGCCGGAACTCTGCCTGCGCTGGACGGGCACCATGGCCCGGGCGGAGTTCCACGAGTCCTACATCGAGCTGGCAAGCGTCATGACGGAGCGCGCGGATGCGCTCGGACTCACGCCGAGCGCTCGAGAGGTGGTCGTGCTCCGCGACCCTACGGACAAGGGCCTCGCAGGCGGGGACGAGACGGTGCTGCGGTACGAGCTGTGCCTTCCCGTGAGCGGTGAGACAGCCGGGGTCGAGCGGGCAGACCTGGTGGAACTCGAGGGCGGCCTGTTCGCGCGCAGCGTCTTCACCGGTCTCTACGAGGACGGCTACCGGTTCGCCTACGCGAGGCAGCTGGAATGGCTCGCCGACAGCGGCCGCAAGCTGCAGGGCCTGCTGCGCATGCGCTTCATCCGGGACGAGCGGGACACGGCCGACCCGGGCGACTTCGCCACCGAGCTCGTCTGGCCGGTCACCGAGCCGCTGACCGCCGGCGCCGAAGAGCGTCAGCCGGACCTGCTCCACGACTGGCTGCATCCGGCCGAGGTCGACTCCGCCGACGGCCGGACCTGACAAGCAAGAGTGGGCGGGGGGCCAGAGCGTCGCGCCCCGGCCACCCGCCCTCATGAGGTCGACTCAGTCGTCGATGCCCGACGGGACGCTGCTAGCAGTACATCCCTGCGCCCAACTCCGCATGGATGCGCGGCAGGAACTCACGCCACCGCGTGTACTCCTTGACGTTGTGGCGTGCCAGGCCCTGGACGGCCTCCACCGGCACGCTCACCCCAGGCGGCAGGCACAGCTCGGGCTTGTCCTCCTCGTTGAAGCGGTAGCCCATCCAGAAGCGCGTGCGGTGGATCAGCCCGCCCTCCGGCGCGTCGTAGAACATGTGGACCATGAGCGCCGGCGCGGTGATGGACTCGTCGGTCTTGTCGACCGACACGGCCCAGCCCATGCCGCCGGCCATGGTCGCCGCCACCTTGTCGAACTTCTCCATGTCGAAGCCCAGGTCGGCCGGCGAGCGGAAGGCGATGTCGATGTTCTCGTAGCCGTTGTCGCAGTTCTCCGTCACGTTGTGGACGACGCCCCAGTTCTTCTGCCTGTTCGGGATCGAATCGTCGAGGATGCGGGCCCGGTCGATGGGACTCAACATGATGCCGGCGTGCTGCGGCGGGTACCAGATGCGGTACCGCAGGTCCTCGAGCGGGTGCCAGGCGAACCACCAGTCGACCATGTCGGCGGTGAACTCCGGATAGTGGATCCTGTTGGCGATGTAGCCGGCGCCGTTGGGCAGATTGCACCAGCCGATCTCCACCCCCGCCTCGAGCGCCGGGAGGTCGAGCAGGCGGTTGATGTCCTCCGGATAGAACGCGTCCGCCGGATCCATCGGCTCGTCCATCATCGCGTAGTGGACGGGGTCAGGCTGCGGGATCTCGTCGTAGTAGTATTTGGCGAAGGGTCTCTTCTCTTCCTCAGGCGTCAGAGGCGGGCGGGTCGCCTTGGTCCTGCAATCAGCCAGGTTCTGGTCGTAGGTCTTCTGCGCCTGCCACTCAGGCTTGGTCATGTCTGCCATGGGACTACTCCTTCGCCGACGCGTCGTCGATGATCCGCACGGGACGTACATAGAGGAAGAACGACTGCGACCAGTCGGCGAAGTCCAGGGCGCTCTTCGTCACGGCGTCGAAATACTGCCGGAACGCGCCCACCTGCTCCATGCTGTCGAGCGTGATCGAGACGACCAGGTCGTACACGGGCGGGTCGACCATCCTGAAGTGCGCACGA
The DNA here is from genome assembly GCA_963709845.1 of uncultured Thermoleophilia bacterium. Taxonomy (GTDB): domain Bacteria; phylum Actinomycetota; class Thermoleophilia; order UBA2241; family UBA2241; genus CAIXSE01. The sequence continues at coordinate 294,697 of CAVPXV010000005.1, read as the reverse complement.
GCCGCCGCGTCGTTGTCGTTCACGCGCGAGCGCCTGCTCACCGTGATCTTCCGGAACATCTCGTTCGCGTAGGAACTCGTCGCCAGGGCCTCGTCGTGAGCCTGGCGCCAGAGTCGGTGGAAGTCCTGGGGGAAGACCTCGGGCCGGCGCATGACGTACTGCATGACCTTGAGCGCGCCGTGCCCCGGCTCCCCCAGCCCCGGGTTGAAGGCCGGCATGGGGTTCGCGACTGGAAGCTCCTCCTCCTCGGCCATGACGAGCACGTTGTTCGCCTCGTCCGCGAAGAACCGGCCGTCCTGGTTGGCCCGCGACTGGGTCACTCCCTCGGGCTCGAGGGTGGCCAGCATGTCACGGAAGCTGTCGAAATGGAGCTCGACGACCGCGTCTCTGTCCGTGACCCTGTTCTGGTGCGAGTCGTCGGAGAGCACGCCGAAGGCGCCGTCGATCACGTGGTTCTGGATGTACTTCTCGATCTTGAAGCGCTCGACGCGCGCCACGGTACCGTGGTAGTGCTCGATGTAGCGGAAGTACTCCGCCCTGGTGAGTCCAGGCCGGCGGCGTGATGCCGCCATCAGCTTGATCGGCATGAGCTACCTCCGTGCTCAGCTGCTCATTGCAACTTTGATCATTGGGACGAACCTCTCACAGCGCCGGGTCGGCGTCCTTGAACTCGGCCCAGATCTCGGGCAGCAGCGACTTCAGGTTGCAGTACTCCTTGACGTTGTGGTCGGCGAGGCCGTAGGGCACCTCGGCCGGCACGGACTCGCCCGGCGGGATGGAGAGCACGGGCTTGCCGTCGATGAGCTTGTAGCCCATCCAGAAGCGCGAGCGGAACTCGATGCCGCCGTCGATCTCGCGGATGAAGTGGCACATGATGGCAGGCGCCCGGATGTCACTCGGCTTGGCGCCCTGCGGCTGGTCGAAGCCGTAGCCGCCGTACACGGCCGCGACGTTCGGCGCGTGGAAGCGGCTCATGTCGAAGCCCATCTCCTCCGGGGCGCAGAAGCTGATGTAGATGTCCTCCGCGCCCGTCCCGATGTCCTCGACGACGTGGTCGGTGCGGCCGTAGATCTTCTCCTTGGCGGGCACATCCGGGTCGCTGAGCCGGGCGCGCGACTTCTTGCTGATGGAGATGCCGTAGTGGCCCGGCGGGTACCAGAGGCCGTAGCGCATGCCGGCCATGGAGTGCCACCAGAACCACCAGTCGAGCATCTCGACCGTGACGCCCGGCATCCTGTTGTGTACGGCCAGGTAGCCGCTGCCGTTGGGCATGATGCACCAGCCGGTCTCGACCTCGTGGTAGCCGGGGTCGAGCAGGTCGCTGATGCGGTCCGGCGGTAGCGCCAGCGCCGGATCGATCTGCAGGTCCGGCTTGATCTGCGCGATCAGGTCGGGGTCCGGCGGGGTGACCGGCCGGTGGTAGTACTTGGCGTAGGGCTTCGCCTCTTCCTCGGGCGTGAGCTGGCGCACGGCCATCAGGATGACCTCCTCAGCAGGGCGTTCACGGGCGGTAGTAGCGGGTGTCGCGGAGGAACTCGTCTGCGGGACGCTCGAGCAGGAAGGTGCTCACGAAGTCCACGCCGGGCTTGAAGAACGGGTACGCGGCGTGGCCGTCCTTGAAGAAGTCGTCCGTGGCCCATTCCGGCGGCGTGTAGGCGGGCGGCTCCTCGATGACCGCCTTGCGCCAGGCGCTGAAGCTCGGGTACCAGAGCTCGACGACGCGGTCCCACTGGACCATCATCATGTCCTGCGGCGGTGTGGCGTCCGGGTGCCACATGCCTGGGAGCGGGATCGCCTCCTGCTCGCACTGGAAGCTGAAGAAGCGTGTGAGCCCCGGCTGCTTGCACACCTCCGGGGCATGGACGTTGACGAACCAGTCCTCTCCGTCCTTGAGCCGTACTCCCAGGGGGTACCGCATCAGGATGTACCAGCGGATGCTGGGGCCGTCCGTCGAGAACCCGTCCCAGCCGAAGAAGTCGTTGTCCGGCTGCGCCTTGACGGTGCAGGTCGCGATCGGGTTCCAGACCGGGGCCGGGGTGAAGCAATAGGCGCCTCGCGCCCCGGCCTCCGGCATCTCCCGCCAGTAGGTCTCGGTGACGCGCCAGTTGTAGAAGCCGAACCGGCGCGCGTCCTCGGGCGCGTCGAGGGCCACATAACTCTCGTGGCGCTGCAGGAAGGGACCATACCGCCGCGAGATCTCCGAGGAGTGCGCCTCGTAGTACCAGCGCTCCATCGGCGCGATGTCGTCGATGGGCAGGTCCATCATCACGATGCTCTTGAGCACGGTCCCTCCTCAGGCGTAGGTGCCGCCGAACTCCTCGTAGGCGAGCGGAAGCAGCGACTTGAGCCGTGTGTACTCGTAGATGTTGTGGTTGGCGAGGCCGTAGACGGCGTCCTCGGGCACACGGATGCCGGGGGGTAGCAGGGGCACCGGGTGGCCGTTCAGGACCGTGTAGCCCATCCAGAAACGGGTGCGCCACTCGACGCCGCCGTCCATCTCGCGGATGAAGTGGACCATGATAGCCGGCGCGGCGGGGATCTCCGGCGGCTGGTGCTCGTTGACGCTCCACCCGAAGCCGCCCACGAAGGTGCCGACGTTGGGCTTGCGCCAGCGGCTCATGTCGAAGCCCATCAACTCCGGCGTGAGGAAGTGGATGTCTATGTGCTCGGTGCCCATGCCGGTGTCTTCGGTGACGTGGTGTACGACCTTCTCGCACTTGTCGCGGACGGGCACGCCGGGGTCGAGCAGCCGCGGCTGCACCCAGTCGTCGACGTGGACGCCGAGGTGGTACGGCGGGTACCAGATGCGGTAGCGCAGACCCTCGATGGGGTGCCAGGCGAACCACCAGTCGACCATCTCGACGGTCACGCCGAGCATCTCGTGGCGCATGGCGATGTAGCCGGCACCGTTGTCCATCATGCCCCAGCCGATCTCGGTCTCGAAGTTGCCCGGGTCGAGCAGCCTGTTGAGCTCCTCGGCCGGAAGCATCTGGTCCTGGTGAATCTGGCGGTCGCGGGCCATCAGCGCGACGGTGGCAGGGTCGGGGCCCGGGAACTCCATCGTGTAGAACTTGGCATAGGGCTTGGCCTGCTCCTCGGGAGTGAGCGGGCGAGGCTGGCTTTCCATCGTGGCGGCCATGGTCAGCTCCTCTCGCTGGTCGGCTGGAACTGGTAGTCGGCTACGGGGACGTCCTCGGTCCAGATGCGCATGCCGTCGCCGTCGGGCTCTGCGCAGACCCACTTGAGCCAGTCAGCGTCGTTGCGCTCGGGGTAGTCCTCGCGGATGAACCAGCCGCGCGACTCCTTGCGCGTAAGCGCCGTGCGGTAGAACAGCTCGGCGCTCAGCACCATGTTGCGTGCGTCGTGGGCGGCCACCAAGTAGTGCGGGTCCTTGGCCGCCACCTGCGGCAGGCGCGCCTTGACGTCCCCGACGCGCCCGAGCGCCTCGGTCATGCGCTCCTCGCTCTTGTAGATCGAGTAGCCGACGGGGTTGACCGCAGCCTGGACCTCGCGCACGAGGTCCATCGCGGGGACTCCATCCGTGCGGCTGAGTGGCGCGAGAGCATCGCGCACGAGCGCCTCGGCCTGCGCGGCGTCCACCTCGGCGGCGGCCGGCGCAGCAGACGCCGCCGCCTCGCCGGCGCGGATGCCCATGAAGGTGGCGCCGTAGAGCCCCGCCCCGCGCATGCGCCCGGGCGAGGCCGGTACGGCGCCCGGCAGGCCCGAGCCGTTGTAGCAGGCGTTGCCGCAGGCGTAGAGACCCGGCACGGTCGTCGCCATCTGGTGGTCGACCCGGATCGGCGAGAGCTCGCCGAGCACCGCCGGGTACACCTCGAGGAACGCGCCCGGCGCGTCGGCGGCGCGTACCCGGCTGATCAGCGTGGTCCAGAACTTCACCGCGTGCGGGCGGTCCCACACGGTGCCGCCCTCCACGTCCTCCGTGGTGTTGGCCAGCATCCAGTTCTCGGGATGGAACGTGACCAGCGGACCGTTGCCGGCCATCATCTGCTGGTACCAGACCGCGCTGGTCATGCCGCAGACGTCGGCCTCGTACTCACTACGGAACGTCGGTGAGAGCTTCTCGTGCCAGGCGTTGTACAGCGCGTCCTCAGAACCGATGAGGGGCTCCTTGCCGCGGATGCCGGCGAGCTGGGCGAACGGCCCCCACTCGGCGTTGCGGATCTCGCGCGCCGGCGCGCCACGCCATGCCCAGGCCGTCGCCGCGCTGGCAGCTCCACATGCCCATGATGCGGTAGCTCTGGCCGCCGGTGGCGATGATCGCCGCCGGCGCCTTGATCACGATTGGCGAGCCGTCGAGCAGGTCGAAGCCGACGGCGCCGGCGACGCGGCCGCCGTCGGTCAGCAGGTCGGTGAGTGACGTCTTGTCGATGAAGCGCACGCCGAGCTTGCGCGCGTGGCGCTTGAGAGGACGCATGAAGTCGAGGTCCATGCCAGTGAGGCTCCACGGCAGGAACGGCTTGAAGCGCTTGTGGATGATCTCGCCGTCCTCGCGGCGCTGCAGCCTGCCGGTCCATCCGTCCACGCGCTCGAGGATGGCCAGGCTCTCACGGCCGAAGTCGGCGAGCAGATCCTGGTCCTCGATGTAGTGGCCGATGTGCTCGACGTGGAACTTCACGAAGGCATCGACGTCGTCCTCGGGCGCGAGGTACCACCAGATGCCGGCCCCCTTGTTGGCTTGGCCGGCCCAGCCCGTCGACGCGCGCTCGACCACGAGCACGTCGGCGTCCGGGTTCTTCTCCTTCGCGGCGGTAGCGGCGGCCAGGCCGCCCACGCCGCCGCCGATGACCAGAATGTCGGCGGACTCGACGCGGCCCAACTCCTCGAGGGCGGTCATCGCTTGCCTCCCACGGTATACGGGGAACCCGCGCTCGATGACCGGCGGGTAGTCCATGTCCCAGTCGGCCGCGACCTTGATGGCCTCGTCCTTGCAGTTGATCTCGCAGACGTTGCAGCGGACGCAGTCCTCAGGGTACGCGATGACCGGCCGCTTGGCCTCCGCGTCCCAGCGGATCACGTCGGCAAAGCAGGCCAGGTAGCAGGTCTTGCAGCCGGTGCAGGCTTCGAAGTCGACGACGACGTCGTTCATCCTTGACCGAACCTCCCTCGCTCGACGGCACCCCCGAGGGCTCCACCGAACTGTCGACATTCAAGGAACTATAGGACTTAGAGACCTTGCTATGAATGCTAGAGTCGCAGCAACCTTGTGTCAACAATGGACCGGTACGGCGCCGCCGGAGCAGCTGAGGCGAGAAGCACCCAGAGAAGGAAGGGGCTCCGGGAGGGCGCCCTGCGCCCTCCCGGAGCCCGAAGCGCCGCGGCAGTCTCAGTTGATCGACTTGGTGCCCTGCAGCACGTACTTGCCGTTCTTGATCTGGTACAGCCACATGCCGCCGTGGATGCCCACGTGGTCGGTGGCTGAGTAGTTGAACTGGCCGGTGACGCCCCAGAAGCCCTTGATGGACTCGAGGGCGTCGCGCACAGCCACCTTGTCGGTGCTGCCGGCCTTCTTGACTGCCTCGGCCATGAGACTGACGGCGTCGTTGGCCCAGGCGCCGAAGTTGTCCGGCGGAGCCTTGGTCGCCGCCATGACGGCGTTGTAGAAGCCGACGACCTGCGGCTTGGCCGGATAGCTGTCAGGCAGTTGCGGACCGGCGGTCACGGCTGTGGAGATCAGATACATGCCGTCGACGTTCTTCGTGCCCTGAGCGAACAGCGGAATGGCCTGCGCAAGCGGAGGACCACCGATGACCGGGATGGTGAGCCCGGCGCCCCTGAGGGCTTTCATCATCGCGTCCGCCTGAGGAGCGGTGATCATGAGGCACAGCGCGTCGGCCTTGGCGCTGTTGCAGGCTGCGACGATCTTGGACGCGAGGCCGCTGAAGTCCGTCTGGTCGAGCGGCCACTGGTCCTTGAGTCTGGTGAACGTGACGCCCGCGGCGGGAGAGAGTTTCGCTACCGAATCGAGCGTCTGCTGCTGGATGGTGAGCACGTCGCCGGCGCCGACCACGTTCTTCCAGCCCAGCTGGGTGAAGACCTTGACCAGAGCGTCGCCGTTGTCCTCAGCGCCTTGCGCGTTGCTGAAGGTCCAGTGCCACGTCTGGGTGTCACCCGTTGCCGGATGATACGAAAGGATGCCCGGCATGCCGGACTTCTCTTCGATGCCCCGCGCGACCGGAGCGATGAAGTCGACCCACGGCTGCAGGATGAAGTCCACCTTGTCCTGCTGGATCAGCTGCGTCACCGCGGCGGACGCCTTGGCGACGTCGGAGCCGTCATCCTTGCTGATGAGCGCGATCTTCCACTTGCCGTCGATGCCGCCGGCCGCGTTGATCTGCCCCACAGCGCCCTGGGTGGCACCAACGATCGCCTGGTTGGGCGCCGCGCTGACGCCGGTCGCCGAGTTGACGAAGCCGACCTTCATCGTGCCGCCGGCGGCCGCCGACGCCGAGCTGCTGGGGCTGCTCGAGCTGCTCGAGCTGCCGCAGGCGCCGAGGACCATCGCCGCCCCGACGATGACGGCCAGCGCCACGAGCGCCACCGCCATCCATTTGCGCTTACTCATCGCTCCCCCTTCTGTTGTGTCGTTCCCATTCTTGGAGACCGCGGGTCAGGCCTGACCCAGGTAACACTCTCTTACGCGCTCGTCCTGCCGCAAGCCAGCGGTGAGACCCGTGAGGGCCACCGATCCGGTCTGCAGCACGACGGTGCGGTCGGCCACGGAGAAAGCCATCTCGGCGTTCTGCTCCACCATCAGCATGGTCAAGCCATCCTTGTTCAGCGCCTTCAGCGCCTCGAAGATCCGCTCCACCGCCAGCGGAGCAAGGCCCATCGACGGCTCGTCGAGCAGCAACAGGTCCGGCTTGCCCATCAGCGCCCGGCCGATGGCCACCATCTGTTGCTCGCCGCCGGACAGCGTGCCGGCTGGCTGGGTCCGGCGCTCGGCGAGCGCCGGGAAGAGCTCGTAGATGTAGGCGAGATCGTCCGGCACGCCATCCCGCGATCGGCGGCCGGAGGAGCCGAGCAGCAGATTGTCCTCCACCGAGAGCGACGGGAAGAGGCGGCGTCCCTCCGGCACCTGGCAGACGCCCCGCCCGACGATCTTGGCCGGTGCGAGCTTGGTGATGTTCGCACCGGCGTACGTGATAGAGCCGGCGCTCGGGCGCAGCACGCCGGAGATGGTGTGCAGCAGCGTCGTCTTGCCGGCGCCGTTGGCGCCGAGGACGGCGACGATCTCGCCCTTGGGCACCGCGAAAGACACGTCGCGCAAGGCGTGGATGGCGCCGTAGCGGGTGGAGAGGCCGCTGACGACGAGCAGTTCCTCCGCAGCGGCGGTGTCGGCCGACGCGGCGGCGACCTGGGCGTCGCTGAGGTCGCCGCACTCTTCGCGAGCGCCTTCGTGACTCACGCCGAGGTAGGCCTCGATGACTTTCGGGTCCTTCCTCACATCGTCCGGCACGCCGTCGGCGATGCGCTTGCCGTAGTCGAGCACGGTGACCCAATCGCACAGGCCCATCACCAGTTCGATGTCGTGCTCGACCAGCAGGACGGTGACGCCTGCGTCACGGATGCGGCGGATGCGGTCGACCAGGTACTCCCGCTCGGCCGCATTCATGCCGGCGGCGGGTTCGTCGAGAAGCAGCAGGCGAGGCTCGGACGCGAGCGCCCGGGCAATCTCGACCAGGCGCTGCTGGCCGTAGGGCAGGCTCGCAGCCGGCTGATGTGCTGTCGAGTCCAGGCCGACCAGTCGCAAGGCGTCCATGGCGCGAGTCCGTGACGCCTTCTCCTCACGGCGCTGCTTCGGCAGGCCGAACCCGCCCGAGATGAACCCGGCCTTCTCGTGTCGATGGCACCCCACGAGGACGTTCTCCAGAACGTCCATGTTCTCGAAGATGCGCAGGTTCTGGAAGGTGCGCGCCATGCCGAGCCGGGCGCTGTTCGCCGGACTCAGGGCGGTGATGTCCTCACCGCCGAGCCAGACGGACCCGCCCGAGGCGTGCTGAAGCCTGCTGACGACGTTGAACAACGTGGTCTTGCCGGCCCCGTTCGGGCCGATGAGCGCGACGATCTGCCCGGTGCGAACCGTCATGGAGACTTCATTGACCGCGCGGAGCCCGCCGAAGTCGACGGAGACGTCCTCGATCTTGAGGAGTTCCTCGCCCTTGGTCCCCGCCGCGCCCTTGAGGTCGGCGAAGAGCGCACCCGGCGCGCCGTCGTCCAGACCTTGCTTCTCGTGCTCGGGCACGTAGACGGGCAGCGCCACCTGCGTCTCGCAGGCACCCGTGGAGCCGTCGGCCTCCGCCACCGTGGCGCACTCGATCGTCTCGGCCCTGCTCTGCCTGCGGAACGCGCTCCTGACGCTGGTCAGGCGCCGCTTGGTGAACAGTCCGGTGATGCCCATCGGCAGGAAGAGGAGCAGGAGGATCATGATGATCGCGTAGATGACCCCGCTCCACTGCTGCGTGCTCGAGAGCGTGTTGGAGAGCCAGGTCATCAGGATCGCCCCCACCAGACCGCCCCAGATGGACCCGCCGCCGCCGATCAGCATCATGATGATGGGCACGATGGCGGCGCTGAACGCGAACGCCGACGGCGTGATGGCGGCCAGCGTGAACGCGTACAGCGCGCCGGCGATGGCGCAGAAGATGGCGCTGGCCACGAACGCGACGAGCTTCCAGTTGGCGGTGCGGACACCGAGCGTCTCCGCCGCAATCTCACTTGTCGCGATCGCCCGCAGGGCGCGACCCAGGCGCATGCCAAGGGCGCGCTCGGTGAAGATCAGGATGAGCAGGGCGACGATCCACACCAGGTAGTACTGGCGGAAGTAGGTGTCGATCTTGAACCCGAAGAGGTCGAGCGGCGGCACCGGCGCGAGGCCCAGAGAGCCGCCGGTGACGCCGCGGGCCTCGATGACGATGGCGCTGAAGATGATGCCGAGGCCGATGGTGGCCAGCGCCAGGTAGAAGTAGCGCAGGCGAAGCACGGGGCGGCCGATGACGAGCGCGATGACGCCGGCGAGCGCTGCCCCAGCGAGGAGAGCCAGCAGCGTGGGCACGTTGTACTTGATGACGAGGATCGACGCAGTGTACGCACCGACGCCGTAGAAGGCCGCGTGGCCGAACGAGAGCTGGCCGGCCTGAGCGATGATGAGATAGACGCTGACGACGACCATCAGGGACAAGCCGGCGAACGTCATCCAGCTCAGCGTGTACAGGTCCTGGTAGAAGAACGGCCACACCGCCAGCACAGCGACGACAGCAAGCTTCGCGATCGTCGCCGCCGACAGGAAGCGGCGACGAGGCATGGCCTGCGCGGCCTGCGGTTCCACCCGGGCGCTCATCCGCCGGCCTCCACGGAGCCCTTGCCGAGGATCCCCGACGGCCGGAAGTACAGGATGATGATGAGCAGCACGTAGGCGACGGCGCTCCGGTAGCCGCCGGGCAGGATGCCCGACGCGAGCGATTCGGCGATGCCTACCGTCAGACCTCCGACGATGGCGCCGCTGCTCGATCCCCAGCCCCCGACGATGGCGGCGATGAACCCGGCGAGCCCGAGCATTCCGCCCGACGCGTAGCTCATCGGGCTGATGGACCCGACGCAGATGCCGCCGATGGCTCCGATGGCGGCGCTGATCGCGAACGCCAGCACGATCATGCGTGTCGTCGAGATGCCCGAGAGGCTTGCCGAGAGCGGGTCGCTCGCTGTGGCCGTCATCTGCTTGCCGACGCGGGTGCGGTTGGAGAGCGCCCACAACCCCGTGAAGAGCAGCAGCGCGACCACGATGACCCAGATGCTCTGGACCTCGAAGGTGAGTTTCCAGAAGTGGAGGGTGCGATCACCGGGGAACGACGGAATGCCGAGACCGTAGCCGCCCCACTTCACGAGGGCCAGGTTCTCGAGCAGGAGGCTCACGCCGACCGTCACTAGGATCATCGAGACGAGCGAGACCTTGATGATCGGCGCGATCACGAGGAAGTACATCGCCACCGCGATGGCCACGACGGCGATCACCGAGACGATGCCGGCGAGCCAGAACGGCAGGCCCCGCTCCGTCAGCAACGAGTAGGTGATCAGGGAGCCGAGCATCACGAAGGAGCCCTGGGCGAAGTTCACCACCCGCGACGTGCGATAGATGGTCACGTATCCCAGGCCGACCAGGGCGTAGATCATCCCGGTCGTGATGCCCGAGATGAGCAGCTGCAACCACTGGCTGAGATTCATCCTGCCCCCCAGCAAGAGTACGAGTCCCCCGGGAGACCCTGCTCCAGCCGACAACTATAGGACTCTGAATCGTGATGTAGGATAGTAGAGTCGGTACGATACCATGTCAACGACAGCCTTGACAGAGAGGTGTCGCCCGTGAACCCATGCACACGATGACAAGCCAGCGACAGACGCCGCCGGAAGAGATCCGGCCGCTGACCATCTCCGAGCTCGAGCGCGCGACGTCCACGCCGAGGAGCACCATCTACTACTACGTGCGCGACGGCCTGCTGCCGTCGGCGCAGAAGGCGGCGGCGAGCCGTGCCGTGTACAGCGACCTGCACGTCGAGGCGCTGCTGGAGATCCGCCGGCTCAAACAGGACGGCGTGCCGCTCGACGAGATCCGCGAGCGCATCCGGCCGCTGGTCGAGCAGCGGCAGGCCGCGCAGCCCGACCTCGTCGCTCGGCGCACGCAACAGACGCGCGACGCGATCCTGCAGGCAGCGGCGCTGCAATTCGCCCGCTGCGGCTACCGGCGCACCCGGATCGGCGACATCATCAAGGTCGTCGGCGTCACGCCGCCGGTCTTCTACGCCCACTTCACCACCAAACGGCAGCTCTTCCTCGAGGCCTTCAACGTGTTCGTCCACTGGACGAGCGCGCTCATCGAGCCCCCGCTGGCCAACGAGCCCGACCCGGCAGTGCGCCTCATCATGCGCATGTACGCGTATTGGGGTCTGCAGCGCCTGAGCCCCGATCTGCTCGGCCTGGCCCGCGCCGAGGCTCTGCAGGAGGACGCGGGGACGCGTGCCGCCGTACAGGAGGCCCAGCGCATCATCACCAGCGGACCCACTCGGGACCTCGAGGGCCTGCGCCGCGGTCCCGATGACCCGCCGGTCTCCGACGAGCTCATCGCCTACAGCCTGTTCGGCGCCACGGAGGAGATCGCGATGCGCGCCTCCTGGGACGACACCTACTCGCAGCGCGACATCATGCTGGCGCACCTCTTCACATACCTGGCCATCGAGGCCGCGTACACCGGGAGGAACGACGTGAGCCAGCGGCTCGAGAGCTACCGCCCGCTCATCGACCGCCTGGTCGAGCAGGGGCCGCCCGTTCCGGGTCCGCTGCGCGCGTTCCCCTAGCAGCTCATGCGTCACGAGCGCTCCTTCGCCCGTCGTTCCCAGCCCGGCACGTTCCAGCCCGTGTACTTCTGGGCGTCGATGGCAGCCTCGAGGCTTGCGGGGTCCAGCACGGCCGGCGACGGGCTGCTCTCCGCCCCGCGCGTGTAGTCGTAGACGACACGCTCGGTGACCACCATCGCGAAGCTCCCGACCGGATCCACGCACGAATCCTCGCCGAGGGCGGCGCCGCGTACAGCCGGGTCTTGCGTGAACCGCAGCAGCGCATCGAGGTCCTCGAACCACAACTCCTCGATTCCGGCATAGCCGCCGACCCCCGCAAGCTCGAAGAGCGTGCCGGCGAAATCCGACTTGTCGACCTCGGCGTGAAGGTTCTGCACCAGTCTCCCGGGCCGTGAAGCGCCGGCCGTGAGGAGGGCTGCGGCGTGCTGCTGCCGCCACGCGACGGCGAACTCGTCCGCCGGCAGGTCCGGCCGGCTCCTGACGACGTGCACGAGCTTGACGCCTCCGGGCTCGAAGCCCGGCTCCTCATCCCTGAACGTCTCGCGTGCGTACTCGATGACGAAGTTCGAGTCGCCGAAGTTGTGCGGGTGCATGCGCTGCATGTAGTCATCGGACTCGAAGGGCGCGAGATTGTCCTCGGGCCTGTCCAGCCAGTGGTCGGCGAGATTGTCCCAGGCCATGTCCGACAGCGGGTAGAGCAGGCGTCCACCGTCAACGCCATTGACGGTGAAGTGCTGGGCGTAGCGCCGGAAGGTGCGCATCACCGATGGCGTGGTGATCATCAACGCGACGTGGATGATCCCCCACTCGTAGAAGTACTTCTCCTGCGTGTCGCCCGGCTTGCGACGGGACACCAGCATGAACTTGATCACGACCGCCCTCCGCCCGCCTGTTCCACTCGCTCGGTCACGGCTTGACCGGATACTGATCGACCGGCACGTCGTGGAGCGAGATGTCCATCTCGCCGCCGACGTCGCGGAGTTCGATCCACTTCAGGAAGTTCGCGTCGTCGCGCTCGGGGAAGTCCTCGCGCAGATGCCAGCCACGGGACTCCTCGCGAGCGAGCGAGGCGCGGTAGAACATCTCGGCGCCGAGCACCATGGACTCGGCCACGTGACAGGCCGCCAAGTAGTGCGGGTCGGCGGCGGCCAGCGAAGGCATCTGCGCCTTGAGCACCAGGACCTTGTCGAGGGCCTCGTTCATGCGGTCGGCGCGCTTGTAGATGCTGTAGCCGACCGGCACCATCAGGTCCTGGACGGCGCGCACCATCTCCGGCGCCGCCATGCCGGTGCGGCCGCGCGGCGCGAAGATCCTCGCCTTGAGCGCCTCCGCCTGCCCGGCGTCCGGACGACCGGAGGCGGCCCGGGCCGCGGCCACCGCCGCCGGCGCGCAGCGGACGCCGGAGAACGTGGCGAAGCCGAGGCCCGAGCCGCGCATGCGGCCGGGGGGAGCCGGCACGGCGCCGGCGAGGCAGGTGCCTGCGTAGCACGTGTCGCCGATGGCGAAGAGGCCGGGCACCGTCGTCGCCATCTGGTGGTCGACCTTGACCGGCGCGAGCTCGGCGTTGAGACCGGGCATGACCGGCTGCATCGGCCCCTTGACCGTCGAAGCGGCCATGGCCTTGCCGATCGTGAGGCCCCAGAACTTCATCGAGACCGGACGCACGGCGAGCTTGTCCTCGTGGAACGCCGGCACGATCTCGTTGTTCACGTAGTTCTCGATCATGTTGGCGACGATGGGACCGTTGCCGGCCTTCATCTCCTTCCACCACTCCACGACCTCCTTGGAGTGGACGTCCGACTCGAGCGTCGGGCGCACGCGCTTGGAGATGTTCTCGCCCTTGGCGTTGGTGAGCACGTCCTCCGCGCCCTGGCACACTTCCTTCGTGTCGGCGAAGACCCAGTTGATGAAGTTGCCGAACTCGGCGCCGCGCATCGCCGCGCCGGCGCGGTACGCGGCGGCGATGCCCTCGCCGCCGGCGCTCGCCCAGCGAGGCATGAGCTTGTAGCACTGGTTGCCGTTGGCCAGCACGACGGCGCCGGCCTGGGCGATCACGCACTCGCCGTCGATCATGCCGAAGCCGATGGCGCCGCAGACGCGCTCGCCGTCCTTGAGCAGGTCGATGATCTCGACGCGATCCTTGAGGCGCACGCCCAGCTTGCGCGCGTGCTTGGCCATGTTGAGCGTGAGGTCCTGGTCGAGCACCGCCAGGCGCCAGGGATGCTCCGGCAGCCAGCGCACGTACTTGGGCTCTCCGGCGTCATCCCGGTAGATGTGCACGCCCCAGCGCTCGAGGCGCTCGAGGTCCGGCCGGGATTCCCTGGCGAAGTCGAGCAGGAGCTGCTGGTCCTCGAGGAAGTCGCCGACGTTGTGGACGTGGAAGTCGAGGACGTTGTCGAAGCCGTCGGCCTCGTCCATGAACACGATGTTGCCGCCGCCCTTGTTGGCCTTGCCGCCCCAGCCGGCAACGACCTTGTCGACGATGAGGACGTCGACCTCCGGGTCGGTCTCCTTGGCGGCGATGGCGCAGGCGAGGCCGGCCATGCCGCCGCCGACGATCAGGAGGTCGGCGGAGAGGACGGTGCCGAGGGATTCGAGCGTCGCCATCTCACACCACCTCCGGCCAGTAGATGCCGGGGAAGTCGGGCACGACCTTGATGCACTCTTCGGGGCACTCGAGCTCGCACTTGTTGCACTCCACGCAGTCCTCGGGGTAGGCGACGATCGGCTGGTCCGCCTCGGCGTCCCAGCGGTACACATCGACGAAGCAGGCCTCGTAGCACGTCTGGCATCCGCTGCAGCGATCTCTGTCTATCTCGATAGCGTTCATGGCTCCCTTTTCAGGACGGGCGATCAGGTCTCGAACCCTGGGATCACGGGAGGCTGCATGGCGGCCACCTCGTCGATCAGGTCTGCGTAGCGCTGCTTCAATCCCTCCATGTCCATCGTGCCGTCGTAGAGGGCGAGCACGGCGAGGAACATCGCGATGTTGTTCCACATGACGTCGCTGCGGGAGAAACGGTCGTCCCACGTGGCGCGCATGCGCATGGTCTGGAAGGCGCCGAACAAGCCGTAGGACATCAGTTCGTCGGAGAGGGGAGGATCGCCGGGTCCCTTGCGCGCCCGGTCGAGGTCCCTCTCCTGGTTGCCGAGGATGTGTTCGTGGGCCTTGCGAAGCTCGCGCGTCGTCTCGGGGTCGTCGTAGGCGGCGTCGCGCGCGAGGTACAGGAGGTCGGGGTTCATGGCACGCATGTTGAAGTCGCCGAGCATGCGCCAGACGAGGTGGACGGCGGGGTCCTCTTCGTCCGCGATCAGCGGCTCGATCACACTCATGGACGCCTCGAGCCGGGCGCGGTAGGAGGCCGCGAACAGATCGCGCTTGGTCGGGTAGTAGCTGTAGAGGACCTGGGGGCTGATGCCAAGCTCGGCGATGATGTCGGCGATGCGCGTCTGACGGTAGCCGTTGCGGGCGAACTCCCTCGCCGCGGTGCCGAGGATGGCGCGGCGCGTCTCTTCGCCCTGCCTTGCGACCAGGTCCTCGCCGTTCTGACTGGCGGAGCGGACGCGGTGCCGAAGCTGCTCGGCGATGGCCTTGATGTCGAGGCCAGTCTGCTTGAGCCGGCGGATCTCGTCGAGCAGTGCGACGTGGTCGTCCGTGTAGATGGCGCGAGTCGGGCTCGACTTCTGGGCCGGCGGCAGGAGGCCGGCGCGCACGTAGTAGTAGACCGTGCTGCGCGCCGTCCCTGATTCGGCTTCGAGCTCCCCGATGGTCAGCGCCCGCATCCGCCCCCTCGCAAATCCGCAGACCCTACTCGACTCAGCTACTTTACATCTTTAGTTGAAGTGTCAGTCACTATAGTGAGGCCCGCGCAAAAAGCAAGGGGCAGATGGCATGGGCGTGTGCAGAGGCCCGCCGGCGAAGCCCCGCGGGCCTCCCGCTCTAGAGCTCGACGTACCGGATGCCGCGGCCGCCGCCCTCCACCTTGAACGAGTAGTAAGGACAGATCTCGGGGTCGGTGATCACCCGGTACAGGCGCGTCAACTCCGGCAGGAAGACCTCCCAGTTGCCGACCTCCTCCGTAGCGTGCGCGGCCCATATGAGGCCGTCGTCGGCGGCGTTCTCCCTCGCCTCGACGGCCGAGGACATGCCGACGCAGCCGCCGTCGCTCTTCTGCCACTGGTGCACGCGGTAGCCGAGCACCGGGTCGTCGCGCTTCACGTTGTCGCCCAAGATGCTGATGGCGCCGACGATGATGACGTGGTCGTACTTCACGAGGTCCTTGATCTCACCGGCGACGTCGGAGAGCTTCTCCATGCGGATGTACGGGCGGATCTTGACGCCGTCGTTCCACGTCTGCGGCGCGATGTGGACGCTACCGAGCGGCCCGCCGGCCTCCTCCAGGCTCACCCACCACTCGAAGCCCTTGTGCTGGTTGGGGTGCCAGAGGTAGTCGGCCTTCTCCATGTTCGACCAGAACCAGTTCAGCTGGTACGGGGTGACGTCGTTGAGCTCCCAGTCGATGTGCGTCCAGGGGTGGTCGTCCTGCCAGGTGGTGCTCTTCATGAGTGGGGATTCCTTTCGTCGTCAGCAAGCTCGCCCCGTCCGACGAGCTCGACGCGGTTACCGGTGGTGTAGCGCACGGACGGCGGCCTGCGGGGACACGAACCAGTCCGGCGAGATCTCGTCACCAGGATGCTCTCGATCATTCCGCTCCTCCATCGCGCGCCGGCAGCGTGAGCGCGGCCGGCACGGCATCGCCGGAGCCGACGGCGCGGCGCTCCGTGGGCTCCGGGATGAAGAGGGCCGCGGCCACGCCGAGCACAGCGATGACGGCCGCGAGCATATACGAAGGGACGAACGAGCCGTACGCGTCGGCCAAGGCGCCGCCGACGAGCGGGCCGGCCGCTTGGCCGATGCCCAGGAAGACGGTGAGAAACCCGAGGGCGCTTGACGCCAAGAGCGGCCCGAAGCCGTCGCCGGCGGCGGCGCCCATGATGCCCGGCACGCTCCAGGCCGTAAGGCCGAAGAGCAGGGCCGAGGCGGTCAGGCCCGAGGCGCCGGCGGACAGGCCGAACAACGCGAAGGCCGCGGCCTGCACGGTGCACACGATGGCGAGAGCGTACTTGCGGCCGATCACATCGGATACGAAGCCCCACACGACCCCGCACACCAGGCTCGCCCAGCCCAGCACCATGAAGAGCGAGCCCGCCTCGGCGGAGGTCATGCCGAGGTCGCCCGTGAGTCGGCGCACGAAGAACGTCATGTAGATCATGTACGAGAAGCCGAAGGCCACGTATACGGCGCCCAGGCCCCAGAAGTAGCGCGACCGGAGGATGGACCCAAGGTCGGCGCGGGAGGCGCGCCGCTGCGGTCGCGGGGCACGCGGGCGAGCGCTGCGGCCACCCTGGAGAAAGACCCCCGGACCCGGTGCAAGGTGGTCGCCGGCCGGCAAGACCGGATGGTCGCGCAGCACGAATGCGGCGGCAACCCCGAGCAGCACCGTCACGGCCCCGAAGGCGAACCAGGTCACTCGCCACCCGTTCGCCCCGACCGCGTCGATGAGCCGCGGCACCGCGGGCCCGACGACGACCAGCGCCAGCGACGACCCCGAGACGACGAAGCCGGAGGCCATCCCCCGGCGTCTGGGGCTGAACCAGGTGGACATCATCGCCACCGCCGGCACGTTGCACACGCCGGCGCCGACACCGGTCAGGGCCCGCGCTGCCGAGGCGCCTGCGAGGCCGTGTACCGTGCCGGTGAGCGCCATGGCCACGCCGGCGACCACGAGCCCGGTGCTCACCACCGCACGCGGCCCGAAGCGCGTTGACAGCAGTCCGGACACCACGGCCAGAGCCACGTAGCCGACAAGGTTCCAGCTAGCCAGAGCGCCGGCCTGCGTATTGGAGAGCCCGAGGCCCTTCTGCATGGCCGGCAGCACGGAGGCGTAGCCGAACCGCCCCAGCCCCAGAGCGCCGGCCACGGCGAGCATGGCCATGACGAGGATCACCCAGCGGTAGCGGTCCTCATGCGCGGCACGCACCGGCGGCTGCGGCGTCGTCAGCGGCACACGTTGACCTCGGTGCCCAGACGGAACGCCTCGAGGTTCACGTCCACCGTCTTGGGCGGCACCGAGCGGCGGATGACTTTTTCGAGCGTCTCACGCGCGAACGGCAGCGCCGCCGCCATGGCGCCGAGCATGACCACGTTGGCCGCCTTGGCCGTGCCGGCCCGGGCGGCCAGCCCGTTGGCGTCGACGGCGCACACGTTGGGCCAGGCGTCGGCGACGCGCTGCTCGATGTCGGCGGGGTATTCGGCCGCGCCGGACGACACGGTGCTCGGGTTCAGCCTCACGGCGTTGTACACGAGCAGGCCGCCCTCGCGCAGCCAGTGCACGTAGCGCAGGGCCTCCACCGACTCGAATGACAGCAGGACGTCCACCGTGCCGGGCGTGATGAGTGAGGCATGCACCTTGTCCCCGAAGCGCAGGTGGCTGGTCACGCACCCGCCGCGCTGGGCCATGCCGTGCACCTCGCTCTGCTTGACGTCGTAGCCCTCGGCGAGCGCGACCTGGCTGAGCACGTAGCTCGCGAGCACGACGCCCTGCCCGCCGACGCCGGAGACGAGGATGTTGAAGGTCATCGCGCATCCTTTCCCGAGGCGTCCGGCGCCGCGTCTGGCGGAGCGACGATCGCGCCCGCCCGGCAGAGCTGGGCGCACACCCCGCACCCGTCGCACGCGCTTGGATCGATCCCGACACGCCGCGAGCCGTCGTCGACGGCGTACAGACTGAGGGCGGTGCAGCCTGCCCTGAGGCAGACCTTGCATCCGTTGCAGAGGTCGGCGTCCACACTGCAGGCCGGCCTGCGGATCTTGTACTGCAGCACGCAGGGCGACTTGGCGATGACCACCGACGGCTCGCGCGCCGCCAGTTCCTCGCGCAGCACCGCCTCCGTCTGCCCGAGGTCGAGGGGGTCGATCTCGCGCACCCGGGCGATGCCGAGTGCGCGCACCAGCGCCGGGAGGTCGACCTCCGGAGCCGCGGCGCCGCTCAGGGTCTTCCCCATGCCCGGATTCTGCTGGCCCCCGGTCATCGCCGTGGTGCGGTTGTCGAGGATGATGGTAAGCACGTCGCTACCGTTGAACGCGATGTCCAGCAGCGAAGTCATGCCCGAGTGGAAGAACGTGCTGTCCCCGATCACGGCGACCGGCCGGTTCTTCGCATCGGCCGCCGGGTCCAGCGCCTTGACCATGCCGTGCGCCATGCTGATGCCGGCCCCCATGCAGGTGCTGCAGTGCATGGCCTGGAACGGAGGCAGCGCCCCAAGGCTGTAGCAGCCGATGTCGCCACTCACGTAGGCACGCATCTTGCGCAAGGCGACAAAGACGCCGCGGTGCGAGCAGCCCGGACACAGGGTCGGCGGCCGGTCGGGAAGATCGAGGGCGACCGGCGCGGGCGTCTGCAGCAGCTCGGCGTCGGCGCCGGGCACGCCGGCCGCCGTCAAGGCACGGGCGACGAGGCCGGGATCGTACTCTCCGCAGCGCGGCAGCACATCCCTGCCGCCGTCCACGGCGATGCCCTGGAGCTCGATGAGGTCCTGCAGGAACGAGTCGAGCTCCTCCACCACGTACAGCCTGTCCACGCGGGCGCGGAACTCCGCGATGAGGCCTCGCGGCAACGGGTACGTGAGCCCGAGCTTGAGGAAGCTCGCGTTCGGGAACGCTTCCCGCGCGTACCCGTAGGCGGCCCCGGAGGCGATGATGCCCACGCCGAGGTCACCCATCTCGATGCGGTTGAGTGGACAGGTCTCGGCCCACTCGGCGAGGTCACGGATGCGCCGCTCCACGAGCGGGTGCTTCACCCTGGCGTGGTGCGGCATCATGAGGTTCTTGGCCGGGTCTCGCTCGAGTTCGGTGAGCGCGGCGAGCCCCGCGACCCGCTCGCCGAGCTCGACGATGCCCTGTGAGTGAGAGGTGCGCGTCGTCGTGCGGAACAACACCGGTGTATCGAAGCGTTCGCTGAGGTCGTAGGCGACGCCGACGAACTGCCGCGCCTCGGCCGCGTCGGCCGGTTCCACGAGCGGCATCTTCGCGAACTTCGCGTACTGCCGGTTGTCCTGCTCGTCCTGCGAGCTGTGCATGGCCGGGTCGTCCGCCGTGAGGATCACGAGGCCGCCCTTCACACCGATGTACGACGCCGAGAAGAGCGGGTCGGCGGCCACGTTGAGCCCCACGTGCTTCATGCAGGCGAGCGCGCGGGCGCCGGCCAGGCTGGCGCCGGTGGCCGCTTCGACGGCGACCTTCTCGTTGGGCGCCCACTCCGCATACACGCCGTCATACCGCGCCAGCGCCTCGAGGATCTCCGTGCTGGGCGTGCCGGGATAGGCGGAGGCGAACCGCACGCCCGCCTCCCAGGCCCCCCGCGCGACGGCCTCGTTGCCGGACATGATCTGCAGCGGATGGGCGACGGGCTGGGCCGCCGCGCCGGCGGACGGTGCGGTCGTGCTCATGAGCGATCCTTCTGGTCGGGGTGGACGTCGCCGGTGGCGTGCCGCGCACGCCACTCGGCGTACCTGGCCATGTGGTCAAGGACGAAGGCCGCCGCCTCGGGCGACGGGACGACGACGGGGTCGTAGGGCGCCCCGCGCCCAGCCACGGCCCGGCGGATGGGCAGGTCGGGGACGTTGACGATCGGTTTGCCGGTCTCGGCCATGAGGTCGGCGGCCGTCTGCAGGAAGGCCGCCTCCCACAGGCTGAAGTCGTCGTAGTCGCCGCTCGCGCTGCCTGCGCGCTCGTGATCGCCGGTGTTGGGCACGCCAAGCACGGAGAGCACCATCACCGCGTCGATGGACGGGCAACGGACGACGGCCTCGAGCACGCGTGAGGCGACGTCGCCCCCTGCCGAGGCGACCATGTCCAGCGGGTTGCGGCGGCTCCAGAACGGCGGCAGGATGGCGTCGATCTCGGCCAGGAGCTCCGGCGGCAGCTCCGCCAGTTCCAGGTTGTGGCGCGCCACTTCGTCGGCGGCCAGCACGCCGGCGCCGCCGCCATTGGTGACCACGGCCACGCGGCGGCCGCGCGGCAGCGGAAGGTTGGCCAGCGCCAGGGTGAGGTCGAGGGCCTCGGGCACCGTGGCACACTGCACCAGCCCGCCCTGCCGGGCGGCGGCGCTGAACACGGCCGCCGAGCCGGCCATGGCGCCGGTGTGCGAGGCGGCCGCGCGGCCGCCCTGCTCTGTGGTACCGCCGCGCAGCACGACCACCGGTTTGACCGCGCTGGTGCGCCGGGCGACGTCGAGCAGGCGGCGCCCGTCGTCGACCCCTTCGAGGTACATCAGCACGCAGGCGGTGCCGTCGTCGTCTCTGAGATACTCCAGCACATCGACGGCGGTCACCTGCGCCTCATTGCCGACGCCCACAAACGCGCGCACGCCGGCGCCGCGGCGGTCGATGAGGGTGACCAGCTGGGTGCCGAGGTTGCCCGACTGGGACACGATGCTCACGGTGCCGGGCGACGGGTGCAGCGAGATGAAGCCGGTGGCGTGCAGGGAGCTCGCGTTGGCCACCAGGCCCATGCAGTTGGGGCCGATGAGGGTGACTCCGGCGGCTGCCGCGGCGGCGGCGAGCGCGCGCTCGGCGGCGACGCCCTCGGCACCCGTCTCCGAGAACCCGGCGGCGATGGCGACCGCGGCCCGTACGCCCCTCCTGCCGCACTGGGCGACCACGTCGCCGAGCTGAGCGGCGCCAACGGCGAGCAGCGCGAGGTCCACCGGCTCCGGGAGGTCCTCCACGCTGGCGCAGACGGGCAGGCCGAAGTACTCGCCTCCGCGCGGGTTGACGGGGAAGATGGCCCCGCAGAACCTGCCGGCGATGATGTTCTGCAGGGCCGACCCGCCCCAGCGGGTGACATCATCGGAGGCGCCCACCACAGCCACAGAGCGCGGCCTGATGACGGCGTCCAGGTCGCGCGGGACGCGCTCTCCGAGCGCCGCGGGTGGCGGCTCGGGGCCGAGTATCACGAGCGCGTCGACCGCCACCGGGTCGGACCCGCAGATGAGCACAGGATTGACGTCGATCTCGGCGATCGACGGGTGGTCCGCGGCGACTCGCGCCACGGCCAGGACGACGTCGACCAGCCCGCTGCGGTCGACCGCCGGCATGCCGCGGAACTCGCCGAGCAGCTGCCGCGCCTGGATCAGATCGAGGAGCTCGGCGACGTCGCGCTCGTCGACGGGGGATATCGCGAGCGCGACGTCGTGGTAGACCTCCGTCATCACGCCGCCGAGCCCGAACATGAGCACTGGGCCGAACGCGGCGTCCCGCTTCATGCCGACCATGAACTCGCGCGTGCCGGCGACCGACTCCTCGACGAGCACGGCCTCGAGGTCGTCGCCGGCTCGCTCGACGATGCCCCGGTAGGCGCACTCGACGTCGGCGGGAGTGCGCAGCCCCACCGTCACGAGACGCGCTTCAGTCTTGTGGCGGATGTGCGTGCCCACCGCCTTCAGAGCGACCGGGGCCCCGAGGGACTCGGCGAGCTCGATCGCCTCGGCAGCATCGTGGGCCAGGCCGCCCGCAGGCACCGGCACGCCGTATGCGGCCAGCAGCCGTTTGGCCTCCCACTCGTCGAGGACCGGCCTTCCCGCTCGCGACGCGGCGGACACCAGGCCGGTACTCTCGTCTACATCGGGTCGCGCCCCGGTCGGCATCGTCCCCCCTTCCCGCCCCGCGGGGGCGATCAAGGCTCTCTCGTCATCAGTAATTGCATAGATGATAACCATTTAGCTATTATGGTCAAGCGCCGCCGACTCGGATAGAGTCAGCCCGCCTTGCTCCACAAGGCCGATCGACGATGACCGAGAACGACGACATCTCCCTCGCGCCCGACTCCGCCAGCGAAAGCGCTGAGCGCTACGTGCGCTCGCTCGTTTACTGGGGCGAGCTCGGGCCGGGCGACAGACTACCGCCGGCCACCGAGCTGGCGGCAAGTCTCGGCATCTCGCGGGCCACGCTGCGCGTCGCCCTCAAGACGCTCGAGCGCGCCGGCTTCCTGGTCACCACGCGCGGCGCGCATGGTGGGTCCCGGGTGAGCGACCTGTCGTCACTCACCAAGGCCTGGCTGCAGTGGATGACGGAGCACCGCGCCGAGCTCGACGCCATATTCGAGTTCCGTACCACGATCGAGAGCCGCATCGCCGCGTTGGCAGCGGAGCGCCGCGACGGCGACGACCTCGCCGCCATCGAACGCGCCCTCGCCCGCGAGCGCGAGAACCGTCAGCGGGCGTCGCTCTTTCAAGCCGACGCCGACATCCACCGGAGCATCGCGCGCGCCGCCCATAGCCCGCGACTGGCCCAGGCCATGAGCGACGTGCGCGCCGACCTCTTCCTCCCGGTCGACCAGGACCTGCTCGAGCACCAGGAATCGGCCGTGTACGACTCGCACGCCGCCATCGTGGCCGCCGTGCGCGACCGCGATCCGGACCGCGCCGCGGCGGCCGCGGTCGCTCACGTGGAGCAGATCCGGCGGCTCGTAGTCCGCGCCGCCGAAAGGGCGGCCCAGGGCGACTCGCGCTGACCCCGGCGCGCCGACGTGGACGACGCGTTTGATCGTGCTGCAGCGGGTCATCGCCTGCGGACGCCGGACGGCTGGCGCTTGGACGAAGGACGGGCGGCGCGTCTGGGAAGCGGCCCTCGGAAGATGTCGTCGGCGTCCGGCAGGGGACCCTGATGACTCGCCAACGCGTCGCGAGCCTCGCGCGGCATTCCTCGCCTGGGCTCAGCAGTGAACTCTTCCCCACCGTAGCAAGGACTGCCCGCGTTGCGGCGCAGACGGAACACGCTACGCGATGAGCCGAGAGATCAGAGAGCCGACGCTCTATCCAGTTGAGCTGCGGCGGCGGGATCGCGATTGGCGACTCGGCCTTGGTGGGCTGCGGCGGCGGCGACCAGGGAGAGAAGGATGGAGCGGGAGACGGGTCTCGAACCCGCGACCCTCAGCTTGGAAGGCTGATGCTCTACCAACTGAGCTACTCCCGCCCTCGGGGTGTTCTGGTCGGGACGGGCGGATTCGAACCGCCGACCCCCTGCTCCCAAAGCAGGTGCGCTACCAGGCTGCGCCACGTCCCGGAGGGTGGCAAGTATACCGCACGTGCGGAGGCCCCGAGACTCAGGCCGCCACCGGGCTCCATTTCGCCCCGGGCGGCCGCGTCCCTGCCGGGCGCCGACTGGATGGGCACGGGTGCGAGGCGCCGGGCCCGTGCGAGAGATGACTCGGGGCGACGACTGCCTAGTCGCCCAGGTACGGCAGCGTGAGCCGCCGCCCGGGCTGGACGACGCCGGTGCCGAGATCGTTGGCGGTGCGGATCTCCCAGACGGCGCGGCGCACGTCGGCGCCGGCGCCGTACTCGTGCGCGGCGATGCCCCAGAGCGAATCGCCGGCGCGCACCACGTACGCGTGGCCGGTGTAGACGCTGCCGTTCACGCCGGCGTGCGCCACGCGGACCCCGGCCCACACGGCCACGAAGATCAGGAGAAGGAAGACGGCGAAGCGGACGAGGCCGGCGAGACGGCGGCGGCGCAGCTGGCGCCGGCCGGCCCGGCTGCGCGGCAGGCGCGCGGCGCTTGCCGGCGGCCGCGCGCGGATTCACGGGCCCGGCGGCCGGACGGTACGCGCGCCCGGCGTTCACCGGCGCACCTCGCGCTGATGGCGCGGCACGACCCCGCTGAGCTCGCTGCCGCACGACGGGCAGCGCAGGGTGACCGCGCCGCTCCAGATGTCGGCGGACGCGACGCTGACGGCGGGCGCCCCGCACCACAGACACGGCTCCCCGTGACCGGCGAGGGCCGCGGCCAGCGCCTCGTCGACGGCGTCGGCGAGAGTCGGGACGGCGAACGTGGCGAGAGGCACGGTACTCATAGCTGACGCAGGACCCCCACGACCCGGCCGACGATCTGGACGTCGTCGGCGCTGACGACAATGGGCTCATAGAGATCGTTCTCGGGCTGCAGCCGCACGCTGCGCCCCTCCCGGTAGAAGCGCTTGGTGGTGGCCTCGTCCTCGACCAGGGCCACCACGATCTCGCCGTTCTGCGCCTGCTCCTGCGTGTGCACGACGATGAAGTCGCCGTTGAAGATGCCGGCATCGGTCATCGAGTCGCCCTTGACGCGCAGGACGAAATCGTCGTCGTCGCGGCGCAGGAACGCGGGCACGTCGACGAGCTCCTCGATGTTCTCCTCGGCGAGGATGGGCTGCCCGGCGGCGACCTGGCCGACCAGCGGCAGCGGCCGCGGCGGGCGCAGCTCGCGCACCACGTCCAGCGCCCGCGGCTTGGTGGGGTCGCGCTTGATGAGGCCGAGGCTCTCGAGGTTGGCGAGGTGCGCGTGCACGGTGGACGGCGACGAGAGCTCGAGCGCCGTACAGATCTCGCGCACCGTCGGCGGATAGCCGTTGACGCGCACGCTCTCGCGGATGAACTCCAGCACCTGCTCCTGCCGCGGCGTGAGACCCTTCACCGTTCCTCCTCCTGTGGCGAACACATGTTCGTGTGAAGCCTAGGGCGAACCCGTGTTCGTGTCAAGGGAGATGGTAGGAGGGGCGCCGGACGGAAAAGCGCGACGGGCCGGATCGCCTGCGCGTCCCGGCCCGTCGCCGATCACACTCGCGGGCGCTCGGGCGCCCGCGGGGTCGAGCTGTCTCGCGTTACTTCTTGTAGGGGCCGATCGGCAGGATCACGCGGCCGTAGAGCTCGTTCCACACCTGGGCGATGGAGCCGTAAACGGCCGAGAGGCCGACGAAGATGCCCTCCCAGCCGGCGATCCTGGTGATCGTCTCGTTGCCCGTCCACTCACCCACTGCGAGCAGCACGAACAGGACGGTGAGGCTCAGGAAGACCGTCTGCAGCGAGCGGTTGATGCGCAGCGTACCGACGAACATCAGCACGGTGAAGAGGCCCCAGGCGAGCAGGTAGTAGCCGAGAGCCGTGCTCGTGGCACCCAGGTCCAGCTTCGCGGCTCCCATCCACTTGGGGAACGCGAAGATGCCCACGAAGGTGAGCCAGAAGAAGCCGTAGGAGAGGAACGCGGTCATGCCGAACGTGCTGTTCTTCTTCCACTCCATGATGCCGGCGATGACCTGGGCGAGGCCGCCGTAGAAGACGCCCATGGCGAGGATGATGCCGCTGAGCGGGATCAGCCCGGCGTTGTGCACGTTGAGCAGCACCGTGGTGAGCCCGAACGCCATGAGGCCGAGCGGGCCGGGGTTGCCGGTGGCGTCGCGCAGCGTCGCCATGATGACGCCGCGCTCGCCCATCGGGCCGACGTCGGCGCCCGCGATCGTCTTTGCTCTGTCGTCAGCCATCTATCGAAGCCTCCACTCTCGGTAGACGTAAGGTGAGGATCGGCGTCGGCCCCGGCCATGCCTGCCGGGGCAAACCCGAAAGTTTGTACCACAAATCACGAACCCGACCAAGCGCGCTCCGTTGCCCGAACGGCAGGGCCGGGACGACGCAGTGCGCCACTCAGGCGAAGTGCGCCGCGCGCGCGTGCGGGAGCCGCGGCGCCTTGACGGCCGCGGACGTCTATAATGGCCCAGGCCATCGCCCAGCAGGAGTCCGCCGAACCATGCTCGAGCCGCCCGTCCCGATCAGCGATCCCGTGCGCCGCAACCGCGTCGCCCTGGTCATCGCCATCATCCTCCTGGTCTCCGCCGGCGTGCGCTTCTACCAGCTCGCCACGCCCGCCGAGTACATGTTCGACGAGGTCTACTACGCCAAGGACGCCAAGGCGATCGTCGACAATCGCATCCACCCCAAACCACCGCTGCGCTGGGCCGGGGGTGACGAGGTCTCCTGGCCGCATCCCGAGATGGGCAAGTTCGCCATCGCCCTCGGCATCATCGTCTTCGGCGACCGCGCCTTCGGGTGGCGGGTACCGGCGGTCATCGCGGGCATGCTCATCCTGGCGTGCGTGTACCCGCTGGCGCGGCGGCTCGGCCTCTCCCCCACCTGGGCCCTCATCGCACTCGCGTTCGCGGCCGCGGACACCCTCGGGATCGCCCAGTCGCGCATCGCCACGCTGGACATCTTCATCGCCGTGTGGACCGTGGTGTGCATCCTCTGCGCCCTGCGTTACATCCAGGACGGTCGCCGGCTGCGCTGGCTGCTGCTCTGCGGCGCCGCCGGCGGCATGGCGACGGCGACCAAATGGTCGGGCGCGCTGGCTCTGCTGGCCGCCGGCTTGCTGCTGGTCTACGCCTGGTGGCGCGACCGCCGGCTGGCCGCGGCGGAAGCCGCGGACCAGGGCCCCTACGACGACGATCCCGGTCCCATCGACGCGGGCGCGGCGGGCGAGGCGGCGCTGCCGGACGAGACGGCGTTGCCGGGCGAGACGGCGTTGGCGGGCGAGACGGCGCTGCCGGCCGTCGCCGCGCCTCCCGCGACGTCGACCCTCATCGCCCTGCTGCGCGCCCTGGCGGCGCTCGTCCTGCTGCCGGCGCTCGTCTACATGGTGGGCTATACGCAGTACTTCATCGACGGCCACACGCTTCTCGGACTTCATCGAGCTGCACCGGCAGATGCTCTACTTCAACACCCACCTCAAGGCGACCCACACCTACGCGTCCATCGCCCCGACCTGGATCATCGACTACCGCCCGGTCTGGTACTACTTCAAGGGCAACGCGACCATCTACCGCGGCGTGGACGGCATCCCCAACCCGTTCCTCTGGTGGCTGGCCACCCTCTCCCTCGTCATGGCGCCCATCCTCGCCCTCATGCGGCGCACGACGCTGCTGCTCCCGGCGGCCTTCCTCGTGGCGGTGCTGTACTTCCCGTGGTTCGCCACCTCGCGCACCTCGTTCCTGTACTACATGACCCCGGTGGCGCCGTTCATGGCCATCCTTGTGGCGGCCGCGCTCTGCGCCTTCGCCGGGACGACCCGGCTGCCCCGCTACGGGCTCCTCACGCTGGCCGTCTTCGCCGTCGCCGCGGCGGTGCTCTGGGAGCCCATCGGCAGCCTCTGCGCCTGGATCTTCTGGGAGCTGCCGCGCAGCGTGAGCGTCACCTTCGGATGGGTGAGCCTGGCGGTGGCGCTGGTCATCGCCCTGGCCGGCGTCGTCTTCCTGCTGCTGCCCGGCAGACGACCCTACCGGCCCCTCATCGCCCTGGCGCTGGCTGGCCTCGTGATCGGCATCTGCGTCGCCTTCCTGCCGATCGTGCTGAACATCCCCATGAGCCCGGGGCACTTCAACCACATCACCTGGTTCCGCAGCTGGATCTAGCCGGCGAGGGAGGCAGGCGCGTCCGGCCGGGCGCGGGCGCGGCTGGCGCGGGCGCGGGCGCCCGCGCCCGACGCGGCCGGTCTAGGCGACGACCGCCGCCATGATCGCCTTCTGCGCGTGCAACCGGTTCTCGGCCTGATCGAAGACGACCGAGTTGGGCGAGTACAGCACCTCTTCGGTGATCTCCTCGCCCCAGTGCGCCGGCAGGCAGTGCATGACCTTGACCTGCGGGCCGGCGCGGCGCACGAGGTCCATGTCGACCTGATAGGCCTTGAGGGCGGCCAGGCGGACGTCGTGCTCCGTCTCCTGGCCCATGCTCGTGAAGGTGTCGGTGTAGATCACGTCGGCGCCTTCGACCGCGGCCTTCAGGTCGCTGGTGAGCGCGATGGTAGCGCCGGTCTCGGCCGCATCGGCCTGGGCGCGGGCGATGATGGCGGCGTCGGGCCGGTAGTCCTCGGGCGTGCAGATCACGACGTGCATGCCGGTCTTGGCGCCGACCTCGGCCAGCGAATGAGCGACGTTGTTGCCGTCACCCGAGTACACGAGCCTGGCGCCCTCGAGGCGGCCGCAGTGCTCGCGGACGGTCAGGGCGTCGGCCATGCCCTGGCAGGGGTGGTGCGCGTCGGTGAGACCGTTGATCACGGGGATCTGCCCGTGCGCAGCGAGGTCCTCCACGTCCTCCTGCGCGAAGGTGCGGATCATGATGCAGTCGACGTAGCGGCTCATCACGTTGGCGGTGTCCTTGATGGTCTCGCCGACGCGCAGCTGGATGTCGTTGGCGTTGAGGAACATGGGCTGGGCGCCGAGCTGCTCGATGCCGACCTCGAAGCTCATGCGCGTGCGCGTGGACGTCTTCATGAAGATCATCGCCACGGCGCGGCCGGCGAGCAGGGCGTGCGGCTCGCGCAGCTTCTGCGCGCTCTTGAGCTCGGCGGCCAGCTCGAGCAGCGCGAGCACCTCGGCCGGCGTGAAGTCGTGGATGGTGAGGAAGCTGCGGCCGGTGAGGTCGAGCTCGGTGACGCGCTGGTGCAGTGGTCCGGTCATGCGACCCTCCCTGGAGACGGACTGGCGGCGTGAGGAGTGTAGCGCCCGCCGCGACGATGAAGAAGTGGCGGCGGGGACCAGAGGGCCTGCGTCCGGTCCCCGCCGCGTGCGCGTGCCCGCGCCCGGCTCAGCGCCCGGCGCGAGGCGGCGGCGCTCAGATGAACCTGTGCTCGCGCAGCACGTCCGTGAGCGTCGGGTGGCCGATCTCCTGCAGGTCGTAGCCGACCTGCACGGCCGGCAGCTTGACGTCGATGATGCGGCGCAGGTCCATCGGCGTGCCGATGACGACGACGTCGGCGCCGGAGGCGTTGATGGTCGCCTCCAGGTCCCTGAGCTGCTGCTCCGAGTAGCCCATGGCCGGCAGCAGCACGCCGACGTTCGGGTACTTCTCGAAGGTCGCCTTGATCTCGCCGACGGCGAACGGCCGCGGGTCGATGAACTCGGCGGCGCCGTACTGCCGGGCGGCCACGGTGCCGGCGCCGTACTTCATCTCGCCGTGAGTGAGCGTGGGGCCGTCCTCGACGACGAGGACGCGCTTGCCCTGGACCATCTCGGGCTTGTCGACGGTCACCGGCGAGGCGCCCATGATGATGCGTGCCGTGGGATTGACCGAGCGCACGGCTTCGAGCTCGGCCTCGATGCCGGCACGGTCGGCCGAGTCGATCTTGTTGAGCACGACGACGTCGGCGAGCCGCAGATTGACCTCGCCGGGGTAGTACACGAGGCCGTCGCCGGGGCGGTGCGGGTCGGCGACGGTGATGTAGAGGTCGGCCTTGTAGAAGGAGAAGTCGTTGTTGCCGCCGTCCCAGAGGATGACGTCGGCCTCCTTCTCGGCCTCGCGCAGGATGGCCTCGTAGTCGACGCCGGCGTAGATCACGTTGCCGGCCATCACGTGCGGCTCGTACTCCTCCATCTCCTCGATCGTGCACTCGTTCTTGGCCAGGTCCTCGACGGTCGCGTAGCGCTGGACGCGCTGCTTGACGAGGTCGCCGTAGGGCATGGGATGGCGGATGCTGACGACCTTCTTGCCGGCCTCGCGCAGCATGGTCTGGATCTTGCGCGTGGTCTGGCTCTTGCCGGCGCCGGTGCGCACGGCGCAGACCGCGATCAGGGGCTTGGTGCTCTTGACCATGACCTTGTCGGGGCCCATCAGGCGGAAGTCGGCGCCGAGCGCGTTGACGATGGCCGAGCGGTGCATGACGTACTCGTAGGGAACGTCCGAGTAGGCGAACACGACCTGATCGACGCCGTGCTTCTTGACCAGCGCCGGCATCTCCGACTCGTCGTGGATCGGGATGCCGTCAGGGTAGAGCTTGCCGGCGAGCTCGGCCGGGTACTTGCGGTCGTTGATGTACGGGATCTGCGTGGCGGTGAAGGCCACGATCTCGTACCGCTCGTTGTCGCGGAAATAGGTGTTGAAGTTGTGGAAGTCGCGGCCCGCGGCCCCCATGATCAGGACTTTCGTTCTCTCGGCCATGCTCACTCCTGTGGTTGCAGGTCCCTCCGCGCCACGATCCAGGTGTCAGGCCGGCGGAGTGAACACTTTGTGGACGTACGGTGAGGTGAAGAGCTGGAGCGCCGCCGCGTAGTTGGGCACGAACGCGACGGGTTCGCCGAGCGCCGGCGGGCGCTCCAGGTCGTGGACGTCGAGGATGAGGTGGTCGCTCGAGGCGCCGAGCACCTGGACGCGCGGGTCGACGGGCCGCAGGCCCTCGGGCGGCGCGTCCTGGCGCCCGAGGGCACAGATCGCGCGCCGGCGCTCGCCGCGGTCGGTGAACGTGGGCCTGCCGCCGAACGCGTCCTGGCCACAGGTGCCGGCGGGCAGCGAGGGTTTGACGAGACACTCGATGACCGGCGCCGCCACGGTGAAGGCATCGAGGTGCAGGCCCAGCGTGGGCTCACGCGTGAGCGTGTCGACGCCGAGGAGGATGGTCTCGCCGACGCGCAGGTTGTCCACGGCCGCGGGCATGCGACCGGAGGTGACCATGCCGATGGAGCCGGAGTTGCCGCCCGAGACCAGCAACCGGCGACCGAGCTGCTTCTCGGCGCGCGCCGCCAGCTCGACCAGACGGCCGAGGTTGTCCGCATCCGGGACGATGGCGCCGTAGCAGGTGAGGTTGACGCCGACGCCGGCGATGTCGATGCGGTCCATCGCGTCGACGCGCTCGAGGAATGCCGGCAGCGCCGCCGGCATCATGCCCTCGCGCAGGTCGCCGAGATCGACCATGGCGACGATCGCGTGGCGCCGCCCCGCGGCCGCGGCCGCGTCGTCCAGCGCCACGACGGTCTCGAGCTCGCTCTCGAGCGAGACGTCGCTGAGCTGGACCGCCTCGCCGGCGAGCTCGGGCGGCGGCGCGCGCAGCAGCCAGAGCGGCGCCGTGAGACCGGCCGAGCGCAGGCGCTCGGCGTTCTCGAGGCGCGACTCGCCGAGCGCCCGGGCGCCGCCGGCCAGCATGGCGCGCGCGACCTGCGGCGAGCCGCAGCTCATCTTGGTGACGCCGACCACGTCGATGCCCGGCAGGTGGCCGACGACGGTGCGGGCGTTGTCGCGCACCTTGCCCAGATCGACGGTCAACGTGGGTCTCGCGAGCATCTTCCTCCCGTGCATAAGACGTATGCAGGAGGTTATAGGTGCCGCGCCCCGGGCGCAAGTGTTCACAGGACTTCACACCTCTTCGCGCCCCTACGCCGAGTTCCCAGCGTCAGCTCAACCTGAGCCCAGCATGCTCCCAGACTTGTGTCCTAGCCTCCAGTGGACCCGCCTCGAGGGGCCGAGTGCGCCCGTACGCCTCTGGCCCGAATCACGGACGAGTGGAGACCGCGATCTGATGAAGAAAGCCACCCTCAACTACTGGATAGACCTGGTCACCGGCGTCGCCTTCCTCCTCTGCGCCGTGACCGGCGTCGTGTTCCTCTTCCCCGGCGCCGTGCACGTGGCACTCGGCCAGTCCCCGACTATCCTCCTGATCCCCGCCAAGCTCTGGCACACGGTTCACGACTGGAGCGGCGTGGCGATGGCCGCGGGTGTCGGCCTTCACCTTGTGCTGCACGCGAAGTGGGTCGTGAACATGAGCCGCAAGGTGTTCACGGGCAGCATGAAGCCGGCGGGCGCGCGCCGTCCGGCGCCGGCGCGTCGGGTCGCTCCGGCGCCTGCCGCAGGCTCGCCCGCAGCACAACTCGCGTACGCGGACGCCGCCGCGGCCGACGCCGCGGCCGCGTCGCTGCGCCGGCTAGAGGCCCTGCGCGCGCGGGCGCGAGCGCGAGCAGCGTTACACGCGCCGCCGTTTCGTGGCCGGCGCCGCGGCCTTGGCCGGAGTCGGAGTGCTGGCCGGCCTGGGTCTCAGCGCAAGGGACCGGGCCGCCGCCGGCACGCAGCCCGGCAACGGCGGCTCGTCGAGCGACGGCGCGGGCTC
Organism: uncultured Thermoleophilia bacterium; assembly: GCA_963709845.1. Classification (GTDB taxonomy): domain Bacteria; phylum Actinomycetota; class Thermoleophilia; order UBA2241; family UBA2241; genus CAIXSE01. Next base: position 262,601 of record CAVPXV010000005.1, on the reverse strand, counting down.
GGGCGTCGCGTCGGCCGGCAGCGCGTCGGGCAACGGCTCGAGCAGCTCGGCCGGTTCGTCGAGCAGCGGCCTCGGGAGCTCGAGCAACTCCAGCGGCTCCGCCGGCGCGACGACCACCACCACGCGCGTGTCCGTGAACGAATCGGCCTGCGTCGCCTGCGGCCGCTGCCTGCAGGCGTGCCCGGCCGCCGTGTTCAACTGGAGCAGCTCCGGCCGCGCCAAGGCCGAGAACCCGGGCGCCTGCATCCGCTGCGGCCGCTGCCTGCAGGCGTGCCCAGCCGGCGCCATCACCGTGTCGGCCTGATCGCGCCGGAGGCGGTCTGCGGCGCCAGCGGCGTCAGGGAGTAGCCGAGCACCAACCGGTCGAACCCGCCGCGGCTGCGCTCAGCGCTGGCAGCCGGGGCACCAGTAGGTGGTGCGGTTGTCGTCACCCTGCCCGCGGGCCTGGATGAGAGCCGGGGCGCCACAACGGGGACACGGAGATCCCGCCTTGTCGTAGATCGTGCGGAACAGGCTCTGCCGCCCGTCCTCGGCCGACCTCTGCATCAGCGGCCGGATGGCGCGAACGACGGCGAGCGCCTCGTCGTCCCTCACCTTCGCGATCGGTCGCCACGGGTCTACCTGCGCGAGCCAGCAGCCCTCTGACTTCCAGAAGTTGCCGATGCCGGCCACGACATGCTGGTCCAGGAGGGCGTCACCGAAGGCGCGCGTGGGGTCGTCCTCGCGCAGGCGGCGCAGGAACCGCACCTCGTCGAACGGCTGCCGCGCAACGAGGTCCGGACCGAGGTTGGCGAGGCGCGGGTCGGTGCGCACGCGCGTCGCCGTCAGAAGCTCGAGGACGGGGCCGTTGAACTGGACCACTTCGTCCTCGCTCTGGCGGATGACCAGCCAGGCCGAACGCGACGACCGCGGCCAGGGCTGGCCACGCTTGAGCACGCGCCATGCCCCCGTCATGCGCAGGTGCGAGTGGATGACGAGCCCGCCCTCGAAGCGCAGCAGGAGATGTTTGCCGATCGCGTCGACCGATTCGACCCGGCGCCCGGCGAGACGCTCCGGCCAGCGGTCGCGGCCGAAGCGGGGATGCAGCGTCTCGATGGCGTCGGGAACCCGCCCGGCGAGCACGGCCCCGATCCGCCGGGCCGCATGGTGGATCGTGTCGCCCTCAGGCATCGCCGGGCGCGAGCGCGAAGTCGTGGAGGCCGCGGCGGAAGCCGAGGGCGACGAGCCGCTCGGCGAGCGGACTGGCGACTGCCGGCTCGCCGTCGATGGTGTCCACGGAGAGCCGGCGCAGATGCCCGGCGCGGACGGCCGCGGCCAGAGCCTCGAGCGCCGGCGGGACGTCTTCGGGCCGGCCCACGATCCGCAGCGAGTGGCCCCCGGCGTGGACAGAGAGCACCGGCCGGCCGCCGACGGAGACCAGGTGCGCCCCGGCGCGCCGGGACGGGGGCCGCACCTCCGCGTCCGGCCAGCGCAGGCCGGCGCCGTAGAGCTGCGCCGGGTCGGCGGTGGCGATGACGAGCGGGGCGTCCGGCGCCTCCTCCTGCGCGCGCAGCCGTTCGACGGCGCCCGGCAGCGCGAACTGGGCGCCGCCGAGGCCTTCGACGAAGTAGCCGCGCCGGGCGACGCCCAGCGTCTCGAGCGCCGTCAGAGACGGATACAGCGCCGAGAACCCGCCGGGATACCCCTCGGCGCGCACGAGCTCGCGGGTGAGCACGCCGTGGCGCTCCAGAAGCAGCTCGGCCCAGGCGCGGCGGCGAACCTCCAGGTCGGCCGCCGCGGCACCGAAGACGTCTCCGGCCAGCGACCAGCGACCCTGGAGCGGCGGCGTGCCGCGAGCCCGGCGGCGAAAGCGCCCGGTCGCCGGGCGGCGGCCGCGCGCCGGCGCGCCGGGCGCTTTGACGCCGCGCGCCCGGAGCGGCGCGAAGGCGTCGTTCGTCGCCTCCCCCGCCCAGGCGAGGTCCCAGAGCGCCTCGCGCAATTCGTCGGCGCCGAGGGCGGGGTACTCGACCAGCAGGTGCGAGAAGAAGCAGGCGCCGCGAGCCAGCCGCTCGCGCAGGAGCTCGTGGAGCTCTCCGCCCGGGCGCTCGGCGCCCCCCGGCGGCGGACCGAGCAGGGGCGCGTCGTCACGGAAGTACAGCGCGACGCGGCCGGAGCGCCCGCCCAGCGGACCGGCGCCGACCCAGACGATCTCGCCGTTGGCGCACAGCTCGTCGAGCCAGTACGGCGAGTACGTGCCCAGCCGGCGCGGCAGCACGTCCTTCTCCCAGAGCTCGGGCGGCAGCGGCAGGCCCTGCAGTGAAGCCAGCACGTCGCGCAAGCGATCGACGCCGGCGCCGGCCGGCGCGTAGCGGTCGACGCCCTGCCACGCAGGAGCGAAGCGCGCCATCGTAGCCTGCCCCACCGGCTCGATCTCCTTGCGCAGCACCGCCAGCGACGCCCGGCGGAGGCGGCGCAGCACGTCAGGGTCGCACCACTCACGCTGCGTGCCGAGTGGCCGGAGCTCGCCGCGCACGAGCCCGCCGGCCCGCTCGAGCTCCGCCAGCGCCGGGCCCGCGTCCACGCCGTAGCGGGCCCGCACGTCGGCGGTCTCGAAGGGACCGTGGGTGCGGGCGTACCGGCGCAGCAGGCTCAGCAGGGCGTCGGGCACGTCTCCGAGGAACGCGTCCGGCAGGCCGCCCGGGGGCACGACGCCGAGCGCGTCGCGGTACAGCCCGGCGTCCTCGACGGCGATCCAGCGCTCTTCGCCGCCGAGCCGGACGCGAAGCGCGCGGCGCTCGTCCTCGAGCCGCCGCAGCCAGGATCCCGCCTCGGACGGGGGCGCCGCGCGCTGCGCCGCCTCGTCCGCCGTCAGGCCGCCGACGCGCCGCAGCACTTCGTGCAACGCGTCGGCGTCCCGCGCCCGCAGCTGCTCGGAGCGGCGCTGCAGGTCGTCCTCGACCTGCTCCAGCGCGTCGGGGTCGATGAGGTCGCGGAGCGCTTCCTGCCCCAGCAGCTCGCGGAGCAGTTCGCGGTCCAGGGAGAGCGCCACCGCACGCCGCTCGGCGGCGGGCGTGTCGCCTTCGTACATGTAGGTCGCCACGTAGTCGAACAGCAGCGAGGAAGCGAACGGCGACGCGGTCTGCGTCTCGACCTCGACGAGCGTAAGCTCGCGCGTGGCCAGCCGACGTAGCAGCTCCTGGAGTCCGGGCAGGTCGAGCACGTCGCGCAGGCACTCGCGGTACGTCTCAAGGATCACGGGGAACTGCGGATACCGCCGCGCCACCTCGAGCAGTGACTGCGCCTTGAGGCGCTGCTGCCACAGCGGCGTGCGGCGCCCGGGGTAGGCGCGCGGGATGAGCAGCGAGCGGGCCGCGTTCTCGCGGAAGCGGGCGCCGAACAGGGCGCTGGCGCCGAGTTCGGCGACCACGAGGTCCTCCGCCTCCTCGGGGTCGACCAGCACCAGCTCGGCGCCCGGCGGGTCGTCCGCGTCCGGCAGGTGGACGATGATCCCGTCGTCCGACCAGATGGCGTCGGCCTCGAGTCCGAACCCGTCGCGGATACGGGCCGAGAGCGCGAGCGCCCACGCGGCGTGCACGCGGCCGCCGAACGGAGACAAGATGCAAAGCCGCCAGTCGCCGATCTCGTCACGAAAGCGCTCGAGGACCAGAGTCCGGTCGGACGGGACGACCCCGGTCGCCGCCTCCTGCTCGCGCAGGAACGCGAGCAGGTTGGACGCGGCGCGCCGGTCGAGGTCGTAGTCGCGCTGCAGTGTCTCCTCGTCCTGGCGTACCGCCACCCGCGCGAACGCCCCGATGGCCTCGCCCAGCTCCCGGGGACGTCCGATGCCTTCGCCGTGCCAGAACGGCACCGCGCCGGGCGCGCCGGGCGCCGGCGTGACCACCACGCGGTCGCGCGTGATCTGCTCGATGCGCCACGAGGTCGCGCCCAGGAGGAACGTCTGGCCGGCGCGCGCCTCGTAGACCATCTCCTCGTCCAGCTCGCCCACGCGCCGGCCGTCGGGCAGGTTCACGCTGAAGAGTCCCCGGTCGGGGATGGTGCCGGCGTTGGCCACGGCGAGTCGCCGGGCGCCGGAACGGGCTCTGATCGTGCCGGCCACGCGGTCCCAGACGATCCGCGGCCGGAGCTCGCCGAACTCCCGTGACGGATAGCGGCCGTCGAGCATGTCCAGCACGTTCTCGAGCTGGCGGAGCTCGAGGTCGGCGTAGGTCCACGTCCGCCTGACCAGGGCGTGGAGCGCGGCGACCGCCACGCCCTCCTCCCCGGCGGTGGCGGCGATGGCCACGATCTGCTGGGCCAGCACGTCGAGCGGGTTGCGCGGCACGACGGTCGTCTCGATGAGGCCCTCGCGCATGCGCCGCGCCACGACGGCGCACTCGAGGAGGTCGGCGCGGAACTTGGGGAAGATCCGCCCGCGCGACACCTCGCCCACGCCATGACCGGCGCGGCCGATCCGCTGCAGGCCCCGGGTCACCGACTTCGGCGACTCCACCTGCACCACGAGGTCCACGGCGCCCATGTCGATGCCGAGCTCGAGCGACGACGTGGCGACCAGGCAGGGCAGCGTGCCCGCCTTGAGCAGGTCCTCGATGATGAGGCGCTCCTCTCGCGCCAGGGAGCCGTGATGGGCGCGGGCGATCTCACGCGCCTCTTCCCCCCGCTCCTCGGCCTCCTGCCTCGCGAGGTCGTTGAGCCGCAGCGCGATGCGCTCGGCGGCGCGGCGGTTGTTGACGAACACGAGCGTCGAGTGGTGATCGCGGACCAGCTGCAGCAGCTCCGGGTAGATGGCCGGCCAGATGCTGCGCCGCGTCGCCTCGCCACCGGGGATCGCGCCGAGCTCGAGCGGCGCGTCCGGCTCGACCATCGACTCCACGGGCACGTGGATGCGCAGGTCGAGCGGCTTGCGCACGCCGGCGTCGACGACGGTGCACTCGCGGCCGGGCCCGACGAGGAAGCGCGCCACCTCGTCGAGTGGACGCTGCGTCGCGGAGAGGCCGATCCGCTGCACGTCGCGGCCCGCCTGCTCGGCCAGCCGCTCCAGCGTCACCGCGAGGTGGGCGCCGCGCTTGGTCTGGGCCACTGCGTGGATCTCGTCGACGATGACCCACTCGGTGCCGCTGAAGAGCTGCCGCGCCTGCGAGGTGAGCATCAGGTAAAGAGACTCCGGCGTGGTGATCAGCACGTCGGGCGGGGTGCGCATCATCGCCGCCCGTTCCCGCTGCGGCGTGTCGCCGGTGCGCACTCCCACGTGGACGTCCGCGCCGATGCCGCGCAGTGGCGCCCGCAGGTTGCGCTCGACGTCGTACCCGAGCGCCTTCAGTGGCGAGATGTAGACGAGCCGGAGCCTGCGCGCGCGAGGGTCCGGTGGCGGCGGCTCCGCGACGAAGCGATCGAGCGCCCACAAGAAGGCGGCAAGCGTCTTGCCGGACCCGGTGGGCGCCGAGACGAGGGCATGGGCGCCCGTGGAGATGACTGGCCACGCCTGAAGCTGCGCGGGCGTGGGCTCCGCGAACGCCCGCGCGAACCACTCACGGACCTCGGGAGTGAAGGGCGCAAGGGCGGGATGTACGGCTGATGTCGTCATGTGCACTGTGCATGCCCGCGGGCCGCGCAAGCATCACACGGCTCCGGGACTGAAGGCCACCGCGACGGCGCGCGGCGGCGGGGCCGGAGGCTCAGACGCCGGCGCTGCTCCGCATGAGCGCCGTGACAGCCTCCGCCGGAAAGTGCGCCAGGAGCGCGCCGCAGCAGGCGAAGATGTAGTCGCGGTCGAGGGCGACGCGCGCGTCGGCCGGCGGCAGCAGCCGCTCGCCGCCGCCCTTGCCGCGCACGTCGGCGAGGAGCGCCTCGCCGCCGGGCAGGCGCGTGAGCGCGCCGCCCGTGCCGATCACCAGGCGGCAGGCGGTGAGGTCGCGGCCGCGGGCGACGGTCTGGCGGCCGCTCGGCGTGTAGAGGTGCGCGAGCTGGCCGGCGTGCCGTTGCACGCCGGTGACGGCGGCGAAGTGCGCCAGCGTGAGCGCCGCCTCGATCTCCTCGCGGGTGCGCGGCAGCGGCGGCGGCAGGCGCCGCGGCCGCTCCTGCTGCGCCAGCATCTCGACCACGTGGGCGGCGCTCACGTAGGTGCCGAGGTCGCCCTCCACGGTGCGCTTGCTGTGCGGCTGCGGCTCGATCATCAGCGCCGCGATCTCGGGGCTGCCCTCGGTGACGGAGTGCACGTCGGTGGTGGCGCCGCCGACGTCGACGACGACGAGGTCGCCGACCTCCTCGGCGAGCCGCTCGGCGGCGATCAGCACGGCGCCCGGCGTGGGCAGGATCTTGCCGTTCACGACCTCGCCGATGCGCTCCATCCCCGGGGCATGCGTGATGTGCTCCTCGAAGGCGTCGTGGATGGCCGCCCGCGCCGGCACGATGTCGAGCTCGTCGATGCTCGGATAGACGTTGCTCGTGAGCCGGACCTTGAAGCCAGCCCGCTGCAGCAGCTCCTGCGCGTCGGCGCACACCACGGAGTTGCCGCCGTAGACGACGATGGGCCGTATCGCCAGCTCGGCGAGGCGGCCGGCGTTGAAGAGGACGGTGTCGCAGTCGCCGCCCTCCACGCCGCCGGCGAGCAGGATGAGGTTGGGCCGCGCGTCGGCGATGGCGCGCAGGTCGTGGTCGCGCAGGCGGCCGGCGGTGACGTACTCGACGACCCCGCCGGCGCCCAGGGCGGCCTCGCGCGCGGCCATCGCCGTCATGCGCCGCGTGAGGCCGTGGACGGTCATGCGCAGGCCGCCGGCGGCGGAGCTCGTCGCCAGCGTCGTGACGGGCGCCAGCGGCCCGCACGCCGCTTCCATCACGTCCCGGGCGGCGTTCACGCCGATGGTGACGTCGCCGTCGGCCACGGACGTGGCGGCGACGCCCTGCCCCACGAGGCGGGGCGTCGCCGCCGGGATCGCGCGCAGCCCGTCAAAGGCCGAGACCACGGTCGTGGTCGAGCCGATCTCGGCCACCAGCGCGTCGACTGGGCGGGCCTGCGTCACGTCACATCCCGCGCTCGCGCATCGTCTCGACGACGAACGAGGCCACGTCGATGCCCTTGGTGCCGCGCCCGAAGCCGGCGTCCATGCCCCAGCTGCGGGCGAGCTCGCCGGTGACCTGCGTGCCGCCCGAGATGAGCAGCAACTTGTCGCGCACGCCCTTCTCCACCGCCAGGTCGGCGAGCTTCTCCATGTTGTCCCGGTGCATGTCGCCGTGGGTGATGATCGTCGAGATGAGGACGATCTGCGCGGCATGCTCGATGGCCGCGTCCAGCACCTTCTCGACCGGCACCGAGGTGCCCAGATACTCGCAGGCGAAGCCCCACCTCTCGAGGCCGCCGTGCTTGATGTCGATGATCTCGCGCATGCCCACGGAGTGCTCGTCCTCCCCCACCGTGGCGGCGACGCACTTGAGCCCCTTCTCGCTGACGAAGGCCTTGATCTCCTCGTCGCTGAGCACGACTGGCTCCTCCGGGATCACCAGCTCGGCCGGGTCGACGACCACGTCCAGACGGCCCTTGAGCTCGATCAGCGTGCCCTCGGCGGGGTGCATGACCTGCTTGTTGATGACCTGGCAGTCGTGCAGGTTCATCGCCTTGCCGAACTCGAGCGCCGCGACCTCCGCGACGCGCGGCGCCGCCGGCAGGAACAGCGTGACGACCACCCAGCCGTCGGCCGCCCACTCCACCTCGGGCTTGATGAGGCCCTTCTCGCGCAGCTCGGCGGTGCGCGCCAGTCGCGTGGCGACGTTGTCCTCGGGGTCGAGCTCGTCGATGAACGGCACCTTGTCGGCGTCGCAGAGCGTGCAGCCGCCGACGAGGTCACAGGGCCGGCGCTCGCCGGCGCCCTCGCCGTAGCCCTCGGGCAGGTGGTTCGCGCCGAAGTGGTGGCAGACCGGCGCCAGGTAGTCGGCGGCCCGCGGGACGATGGTGCCGACGGCGACGCCGCCGTCGGCCTTTCGCGCGATGCCGTCGTCGTTGGTCTCGGGGTACTCGCCGGAGTCGACGAAGTAGGCGTCCTCCACGGCGGCGAAGTAGCCGCCCTGGGCGAGCATCGCCTCGAGGAAGAGCACGGCGCGCTCCTTGAGCTCGCGCACGCGCGCCTTCAGCTCCGGCGCCTCGCGATCGAGCTTGACCATCTCGCGCAGGCCGTCCATGCCGACGAGGCTCTGCTTGGCCGTGTTCACGGCCGCGACGTTGTTGTAGTGCCAGGGCACGTTGCGGCCCTCGTCGGGCGTGATCGTGCTCTGGATGTCGGCGCTCGTGAGCCGGCTGATCATCAGGTTCATGACGTGGCTCACCGTGGCGTCGCGCCCGTCGCTCTCCATGTAGCGCGTGTTCTGCTGGGCGCGCATCTTGTACTCGCCGAAGAGGTCGCGCAGGGCGACCGCGTAGGGCAGGTCCATGCGCATGCAGGGCGCCGGCGCCGCGTCCGGCGGCACCGTGCTCAGGCAGATGTCCTCCTTGGGCATGCCCGCGCTCACCGAGTAGGCGCAGTTGATGGCGTGCTGCACGAGCAGCTCGGGCATGACCTTCCAGGCCTCGACGGCGGTGGCGTTGGCGTTGTGGGCGCCGTCGATCTGGGCCATGCGCACGCTGGCCATGACGTGCTTGGCCACGGCCGCGTCCACGAAGCTGCGGTGCATGTTGATGTTGCGGTAGAGGACGTTGTACTGGGGGTCCTGGTGAGCCCCGTTGACGCCCTCCTCGGCGAACATCACGGCCATCTCGGGGCCGGCGACGCCACTCACGTAGGAGTGGAAGTTGATGGGCCGGCCCACCTCGTCCTCGATGAGGTCGAGCGCCTTGCGCGTGGCGCGCACCTGCTTGCGCGTGACGGCGATGCCGCCGACGCCCTCGGGCGTGCCCTCGAGGAGCCCGTCCATGTGGCTCTGGCCGGCGGTGCGGATGACCATCATGTGGTCGGCGCCGTGCCACGCAGCCATGCGCATGCGGCGGATGTCGTCCTCGAAGCGCCCGCTGGCGATCTCGGTGGTCACCACGCAGTCGGGCTGCGGGTCGATGAAGTCGAAGTAGTGGGCCGCCGGCAGCGGGATGCTGTTCGTGAGGCCCTCGGAGGTCTCCGTGTAGTGGAACTTGAAGAGCTTCTGGTCGGGCACCGGCGTGCGCCAGTGCCAGCCGTGGCGCCGCGGGCGGTAGTGCTCGAGCCCTTCGAGGAGCCTGGGCACGTCGAGCTTCTCGTCGGGCACAAGAGCCTCGAGCTCGCCGGCGGGGCGAAGCGTCTGCCCGCTCATCGCGCCCCTCCCCACTTCTCCTCCACGACGTCCCAGCCCTCGCCGGCGGCGAGCCGGCGCGCGGCCTCAGGCACGGCGCAGCCCCACGTGGTGCCGCAGTGCAGCACCACGTGCCCGGCGCCGTGCCCCAGCAGGCCGCGCTTCTCGCACTCCGCGACGACCGCCATGCACGTCGGCGAGTCGACGCCCATGCGCATGAGCACCGAGCGCTCGATGCTCGGCGAGGTATGCCTGCGGGCGAGCTCGACCAGCGGGTCGACGACCTGCTGGGCGAGCTCCCAGAAGCGCGCCTCGAGCTCCTCGTCGCCGAGGCCGGCGAGGTGCCCGCGGACCTGCAGATACGTGTCCTCACGGGGCATCTCAGGCCTCCTTCAGCTCGGCCAGCATGCCTTCCACGGCGGCCGCGTCGGCGTTGGTGTCGGCGGCCAGGAAGGCGATGTCGTCGGCCGTCGGCACGTAGGCCTCGGGCGCGTTCTTGAGGGCGTTGCGCACGTAGCTCTTGCGCATGCGGCCGACGTCGAAGTCCCGGGCCTGGATCTGCTCGATCGCCTCGGGGATCACGATGACCTTGCCGGGGACGTTGTCCCTGGGGTCCCCCGCGCACACGCCGACGCCCATCTCCTTGGCGAAGTTGAGCTGGCTCCAGTGGTGCTTGCCGGCGCCGGTGTACTCGGTCTCCTGCACGACGACTGTGGCGTCGCGCGGCAGGTCGCGGGCCAGGCTCACGGCCGCGGTCATGGCGGTGTTGCCGGCCGGGCCGCGCTCGAGACCCTCGAGCTTGGCCATGGCCTCGGTGATGTAGAAGACCTCGCCCTGGGTGACCGTCAGGTAGCGGTCGATGTAGCGCAGCGGCCGGGCCGCGTTGCGCGGCACGTCGGCGCGGTCCGGCCAGGTGGCGAACGGCACGCCGAAGCCGGTGTGGCCGGTGGTGAAGCTCTTGCGGTTGAAGTCGTCGTCGCTGGCCATGTGCAGGCCGCTGAGGTCGACGGAGGCGCTGATGATCTGCGTCCCCGTCGCCCCGGCGCGCTCGAGCCCGCGGGCGGTGCCGGTGGTGTTGCCGCCGCCGGCGTGGGTGACCACGACGTGGGTCGGCGGCGCCCCGGTGAGCGCCGTCATCTCCTCGGCGATCTCCAGGCCGAGGGTCTCGATGCCGCTCACGCCGAACGAGCTGTAGAGCGAGGCGGCGAAGTAGCCGGTGACGTCGAGGAGCTCGACCATGTGGAAGAAGAGCTCGGGGCCGACGGTCATCTGCACGACCTCGGCCCCGTAGGACTCGCAGATACGGCCCTTCTCGACGATCTCCGGCTGGCCGACCTTGCGGCTGTCGTAGGTCTCCTGGCAGATGATGCACTTGAGGCCGTTGCGCGCCGCCTGGCTGGCGACGGCGGCGCCGTAGTTGCCCGAGGTCGCGGCGATGACGCCCTCGTAGCCCTTCTCCTTGGCCACGTGGATGCTCACGCTGGCGCGGCGGTCCTTGAAGGCGCCGGCGAGGTTGGCGGCCTCGTCCTTGACGAAGATGCGGGCGCCCTTGCCGGGCGCGCTGATGCTGCGCACGAGGTCGGTGAGGTTCCTGAGCTCGAGCAGCGGCGTGCGGCCCACGCCGGCGCGCGTCTGGATGCCGACGATGTCGTCGAGGCTGTAGCCGTGCGCCGTCATCATGCCCTCGTAGTCGAAGGCGATCGGGCTCTGCTCGAACACGCTGTAGTCCATGCCCAGCGCCCTGCGCATGATCTCGCCGCGGCGCGCCATGATGGCGTCGAACTTGGTGGCCATCAGCGCTCACCGCCTTCGGCGGCGCGGTAGGCCGCGAGCCGGGCACGCAGGTCGCGGCCCACGTGCGTCAGCTCCGGGATGGGGTCGCCGTAGGTGATGTAGTAGCCGGGGTTCACGGCCGAGAGCGTACCGGTCACGCGGCGGCCGGTGATCGTCTCGATCGTCAGCTCCTCGCCCATGCCGGCCTCACCCGCGGCGAAGCCCTTGACCCACATCATCAGCGGCTTCGCCGCCGTCTCCGGCGGCAGGTTCTTGCTGCGGTCGGCCGGGTCGAGCAGCTTGCACTCGACCTCGACCCAGTCGCCCTCGCGGGCGCTTCGTGCGTCGGTCAACGCGGTCACCCCTCTCCAGGTGCTCGGCGCTCGGGCCGCGCTTCAGACGGTCGGCGTCCAGAAGCGCGGCAGCGGCATGTCGACCACGGTGAGCATGCCGGCCGGAGCGTCCTTCATCAGCGGGATGTAGTTGCCGGTGCTGGCGTAGGTGCCCTTGCCGCCCGGGATCTCGGGCGAGTTCGACCATGTTCACGTTGGGGTCGCCGACGATCTTGATGTAGTCGCCGGTGTCGGTGCCGGCCATCTCGGGGTGGATCTGCTGCGGGTGGATGAGGTGGATCTTGAGCTCGCCGTCGCTGTAGCCCTTGCCCACCTGCTTGCAGCCGGCGACCCAGCCCGCCGGCACGTGCACGTGCGGCGTGGAGCGTTCGACCTCGGTGACGATGGGCTCGCGCGTCTCGACGATCTCGTCGATCGTCCACCCCAGGGCCCGGGCGATCAGCATGATCGACTCGGGGAAGCCGATGTGGCCGACGATGCTGCCGTCGGCGACGCCCTTCTCGAACTGCTCGACGGTCGTGCCGACGCCCTGGCCGACCATCACGGTGGGGCCGAAGGGCGAGAGGTCGTTGACGCGCGAGGCCTCGATGCTGTCGACGCGCAGGCAGATGGAGCTCCACATCACGATCAGGGCGTCGAGCACGAAGCCCGGGTTGATGCCGGTGCCGAGGATGCTGACACCGTTCTCCCGGGCGACGCGGTCGAACATGTCGGCGCGCTCGGGGTCGCTGGCCCAGGGGTACGAGAGCTTCTCGGCGATGCAGAGCACGTTGCAACCGGCCTTGAGGGCGGGCACCACCTGGGGCTCGATCTCGTCGAGGTTGCTCTGCGTGTTGATGCACACCACGTCGGGCTTCCTGGCGAGCACGGCCTCGAAATCGGTGGTCATCGTGACGTCACACGGGCGGCCGAGCAGCTCGCCGACCGGCTTCCCTTCCTTGGCGGGGTTGGTGACGATGACGCCGACGAGGTCGATGTCCTTGGGGCGGTCGAGGATGAAGCCCAGGAGGCCCTGGCCCATCATGCCGGTGCCCCACTCAGCTACCTTGATCATCTCTGCTCCTGTCCACGAGTTACATGTGTGCATAAGGAATATGCAGCGGCGGACGCGACTCTACCATGCGGTGCGTGAGCTCGTCACGGTGCGCCGAGGGCGTGCGAGGACGCGGTGAGTGCCCGCCGTCTGCGGGCGTGCGAGGTGCATCGTCACGCGTCAGAGGACGCGTGGCGAGCGCTCAGATGAGGCGTGCTGGGGGAGGCTGGTCGACCGTATCGTGAGCGAGGATGGAGAGCTCCTTGGCCATCATCGCCTCCTTGGTCGCCGGGGTGCCGGAGTGGCGTGAGGGATGCTATGCGGGAGGGAGGCGGCGGTCAACTGTCGGCGCCTGCGGCCGGCGGGCGCGCCCCGAACGTCGCCGACGGAACCGACAAGAGCAGAGTCGGGCCATGAAGCTCGTCGTGAGTCACCGGTCGCCGAACAGCTCCTCGTTGGCGGCGACCACCGCGCGGGCGATGGCGCGCCCGGAAGGCTGCGGACCCGATGTGTGCACCCCGGGATCGAGAAACAGCTCGTGGACGGCGATCGCGAGCACGGCGACGCGCAGCGGGTCGCGGCGCGCGGCGTCGCTCGCCAGACACTCCTGGTGCTCGCTGATGTGGCTCGCGGCCGCCCTCACCGCGACGTGCCGGTCGCGGTCGTCCGCCGAAGGATGAGCGAAGCGCCAGCGCTCGACCTGCCGGGCGATCGCCGGCCGATCCGCGGCGATGCCGGCGGCTGCGTAGATCCGGCAGTCGTAGGTGCGGCAGGCCAGCGGCCGGTCCGCGTAGATCGAGCAGCGGCCGCCGACGAGCATCGGGCAGCAGCCCGCCTCGTCGTAGCCGAGCACGAGGTTGCCGGGCGGCAGGCCGGGGGCCGGCAACAGGACCTTGCGAGGGACCCGCGCGAGCGTGCGCCGCTCGTCTGGCCGGACGTGGATGACGTGCGACGTCCGGCAACAGGCGTTGCACTCCCCGCACGGCACATCGGCCGGCCGCTCCTCGGCGAGCGCGGCCTGCGTCTGCCGCAGCCAAACGGAGAACCGGGGCGGGCCACCGTTCCCGCCGGCTTCAGGCGCCACGCGCCCGCCCGAAGCGCTCGTTGGCCTCCACCACGCGCCGGGCGATCTCGAGGTCGGACGGCGCGCACGCGGCCGCGCCCGGCCCCGCGCCCCCATCGAGGAACACGCCGTAGACCTTGACGGCGAGGACGGCGACCTGCGCCGGGTCGTCGGGCACCGCGCCGCCCGGAAAGCACGCGGCGCGCTCGCGCAGAAACCGCGCCGCCGCGCGCACCGCGGCGTGCTCGGCACGATCGGCCGGCGCGGGGTAGCCGAAGGCCCAGCGCCGCGACTGACGCGTGATCGCGTCACGGTCGGCGGCGATGCCCGCAGCCGCGAACACCCGGCAGTCGTAGGTGCGGCAGGTGAGCGGCCGGCTCTCGTAGATCGTGCAGCTGCCGGCGGCCAGCATCGGGCAGTGCCCGCGCTCGTCGTAGCCCAGCAGGAGGTGGCCCTGGGGCTGGCCGGGCGCCGGGAACAGCAGCTCGCGCGGTATGCGCGCGTGCGCCGCGGTCTCCTCGGGCCGCACGTGCACGAAGTGCGACGTCGTGCAGCACGCGCTGCAGTCGCCGCAGGGGACGTCGGACGCGGCCTCCTCTGCCAGCGCCGCGCGCATCGCGCGCAGCCAGGCGGAGAAGTCGCCGGCGGGCAGGTCGCGGGGCGCGCTCACGCCGCCCTCCGCAGGCGGGCGCGAGGGTCTCCCAGAGGTCGTGCCGTCGCCATCGCGTGCTCGAAGGTCATGCGCCAGAGTGTACGCCGGCTCCGGTCCGGCCGCCGCCCGAGGCCAGCGGGACGTGCGGCGCTACTCGGCGCCCTCGTGGGCGCGCTTGAGCGCGGCGACGTCGAGCTTCTCCATCTGCAGCCTGGTCGTCGACCCACAGGCTGGGCGTGCTCTTCTGGATGGTGCCGGGCATGGTCAGCCTCCTCGCGTCGTCCGCTGCGAGTGTTCCACGAGGCCGACGATCCGAGGCGTCCTACCGCCCGTCGTCAGGCGTCGCCCACTTCGTCGGCGCGGATGGCGCGACCTGCGCCGACCGCCGCGCCGACCTCGCTCACGACCCTCTCGCGCAGCGCGTCGTCGACGGCGACGCGTACGTCGAGCCCGCCGGCCACGGCGGCCACGAAGACGACCTCGCGGACCCTGCGGCCGGTGGCCGCCTCGACGGCCACGGCATAGGCGGCGCCCTGCGGCGTGTAGCGCTCCCTGAGCGCGCCGGCCTCAGGGTCCCGGTCTGTCTTGTAGTCGACGATCACCCATTCGTCGCCGTCCCGGTAGAGCAGGTCGACGGCGCCGCTCACGACCGCGCCGCCGATGAGCGCGCCGATGGACAGCTCGCGGTACAGCGCCTCGGGGCCGGCCGCCGCGGCCGCGGCGGCGGCGCGCACCGGCGCCGAGCGCCAGCAGTTGCCGGCCAGCTTGGCAGCCGGCGCCGTGAGGTCCGGCCGCCCGAGGTCGGCGGCGACAGCGGCGGCGGCAGGCTCGATCGATCCCTCGTCGTCGAGGTCGCAGAGCTCCATGACGGCGTGCACGGCCGAGCCCAGCGCCAGGGCCGCGGCTCGGCCGGGCGGGGCGCCCGGCCCGCCGGTGCGCACCTCCTCGTCGACGTGCTCGAGCCCGCTCGGGCTGGTGGCACGGGCGGGCGTGCCGGCCTCGGCGAGCAGGGCCTCCCGCTCGGCGAGCCAGGCGGCGCGGGCCGCCACCAGGGCCGCGGCGTCGGGCGCCTCGTCGCCCGCCGCGCGCGCCGGCGGCTCGGCCGGAGCCAGCACCACGAGCCCGCCCTCCTCGCGGTCGGCGGCGGGCGGCTCCGGCCCGGGCTCCGGCAGCATGCCGGCGATCGGCCCCAGCATGACGCCGCTCAGGGGCTCGCCGTCCTGCCGGGTCAGCTGGCCGAAGCAGCTGACCACGAGGTGGTCGCGGGCACGGGTGGCGGCCACGTAGAGCAGGCGGCGCATCTCGCTCGCCGCCATCAGCTTCTCGCGCTCCCTGAGCGCAGCGTAGGCACTCGGCTCGAGGTCGCGCGCCGCAGCGCCGGGCAGTTCCGCCTTGAGCTTGATGGCGACGCGCCTGGCCTCGCGGTCGACGATGGGCTCTCCCCCGCCGCCCGCGCCGCCCCGCGCCCCGCCGACGAGCACGACGATCGGGTATTCCAGCCCCTTGGCCTTGTGGATGGTGAGCAGGCGTACGACGTCGCCCTCGTCGTCGACCTGCGACTCCTGCTCCCCGGCGGCGTCGCCGGCTTCGGCCGCCCAGCTGAGGAACGCGCCGATGCCGCCTCCGCCGGCGCCCGCGAAGGCGCGCGCCTGCTCGACCAGCTTGTCGAGGTTGGCGATCGCCTGGGGCGCGCCCGGGCCGGTGGCGGCGAGGAACTCGGGCGCGTGCGCCAGCCGTGCCAGCTCGTTCACCAGCTCGTGCGGCTCGGCCGCGGTGCGGCGCTCGTGCAGCGCCCGCAGCAGTCCCATGGCCTCGGCGATGGCCGTGTGGCCGGCGGGCTGCGCCTCGGCATACAGGTCGAAGCGCCCGCCGGCCGCCCAGAAGAGGAACAGCTCGTCGTCGCGGAAGCCGAAGAACGAGGAATGCAGGGCGCCGTACAGCGCCGGCCCGTCGGCCGGGTCGTCGGCGGCGCGCAGGCAGAGCAGCGCGTCGGCCACCTCACGGCGCTCGAAGTAGCTCTTGCCGCCGTCCACCCGGTAGGGCACCCCCGCCTCACGCAGGGCCTGCTCGTAGGTCTCCATGCCGGTGGTGGCGCGGAAGAGCAGCGCCACGTCGCGCCAGCGCGCGGCGCGGCTGCGCTCCTCGGGCCCCCGCGCCGCGCGGTCCTGGACGCGCCAGCCACCGCCATCCGCGTGCATCTGGACGAGCAGAGCCGCCACAGCCCGGGCCTCGTCGCGGCGGGCGCGGTCGCTCTCGCCGGCGCCCCGCGAGCCGTAGGCGCGCCCGAGCAGGACGGCGACCCGCGGCCCCTCGGCCGGTGGGCGGAAGGCCTCGACCCACTGGTAGCCCGGCTGGCGACCCTCCTCGCGATCCGCGTCGAACACGTCTGCGAAGACGTTGTTGACCCACCCCACCACCACCGGCGTCGTGCGGAAGTTCTGGCGGATGGCCAGCGCCGCGCCGGTGCCCCCGGGCTGGCCCGTCACCACCCGCCTCACCTGGTCGTAGAGCGCGATGTCGGCACGCCGGAAGCGGTAGATGGACTGCTTCGGGTCGCCCACCACGAAGAGCTTGCCCGGGCTGAGCACGACGTCGCGCCAGTCGCCCGCCAAGGGCTCGCGCTCGCAGAGGTAGAAGACGATCTCGGCCTGCAGAGGATCGGTGTCCTGGAACTCGTCGACGAGCACGAACTGGTAGCGCCGCTGCAGCGCGCGCCGCGCCACGAGGTCGCCGGCGAGCAGGTCTCGCAGACACCCGAGAAGGTCCGTGAAATCGAGGCGCCCCGAGGCGACCTGCGCGGCGCCGGCCCAGCGCGCGAAGTCGTCGGCTACCGCCAACGCCAGCCCGGTGATGTAGCTCGCGTAGGCGTCGCGGAGCCGCAGGATCGCGCCGACGAGAGCGGCGTACCTGTCGCGCAGGACCTCCTTGCCGCCGTGGGCCTGGTCCCATTTGGCCTTGGCGCCGCCGGGCGCCGAGGGCGTGTCTTTGGCGGGCAGCGCGTAGAGCGCCGCCGCAAGCTGGTCGAGGTCGGCCGGGCGCTCCACCAGGAGGCGCTCACAGGCCTCGGCCAGAGCGGCGGCGGCCTTCAGGCCCTTGTCTGAAGGGTCGGTGCAGGCCGCGCCGCAGAAGGTGCCCAGCGCCTCGAGCGGCCCGCGCAGCTCGTCGAGGCGCGCCGCGAGAGACGGAGCCTCGCGCGGGACCGCGACCGGGTCGATGTCGTACCGCTCGCCGAACACGCCTTTGGGGCCGATGGCGAGATCACGCACGGCGTCGAGGCGCACGCCGGCGCGCAGCAGGCGCGCCAGGGCCTCCTGGACCGGGTGCGCTCCGGGGTCGCCGGCGGCCAGCTCCCCCAGCCACTCCTCCCACGAGCGCGCGCGCCCGATCTCGGAGCCGAGCGCGTCCAGCTGTTCGAAGGCGGGGTCGACGCTTGCCTCCACGGGGAACTCGCGCAGCAGGCGCGCGCAGAAGCCGTGGATGGTGCCGATGGGCGCGTCGTCGAGCGCGTCGAGGGCGCGTGCGACGGTCTCGGCCTCCGGCGAACCCGGCTCCGCGGCCACACTCCGCGCCTCGAACTCCTCGCGCACGCGCTGGCGCAGCTCGCCGGCGGCCTTCTCGGTGAAGGTGATGGCGGCCACAGTGCGCACGTCGCCGGTGCCGGCGTCGGCGTCCAGCACGCAGCGCACGTAGCGGTCCACGAGCACGCGCGTCTTGCCCGTACCGGCGCCGGCCTCGAGGAGGAACGAGGTGCCGAGCTCCTCGGTCACCCGCCGGCGCACGTGCTTGTCGACGACCTCGCGTCCGGGCTCAGGCATCGCCGGCCTCCGCTGGCATCCCGCTCTGCAGGATCACGACGTCCTCGAGGCTCGGGTGCTCGCGCTTGCGCGCTCGGGACCACGCCGAGACGCCGCACGCGTAGCCGACCTCGCAGAAGTCGCAGCGGCCCGCGGCCGAGCGCGGGAACATGCCGGCGTCGACGAGCTCGACGGCAGCTGCGACGAGGCGGCGGAGGCGCTGCGCAGCCGCCGCCTCGTCCTCCGGCAGCGGCAGCTCCTCGAACCCGCCGCGCCGGGTGATGAGGCGATACAGGCAGGCGACCTCGCCGTACTCCTCGTCGCCGGCCTGGCGCACGGCGGCCTGGTAGACGGGCAGCTGCACGCTGAGGCCCGCTTTGAGCCGCAGGCGCTCGGTACCGCCGCCGCCGGTCTTGTAGTCGACGACGCGGGCGCCGCGCGGCGTGATGTCGACGCGGTCGAGGCGCCCGGCGAAGCGCACCCGGCGGCCGCCCGGAAGCTCGAGCGCGACCGGCCGCCCCGCGGCCTCGCCGAAGCTCCACTCGACGCCGGCGGGGCGGCCGTCGCCGCGCGCGAACACCGGGTCGCGGCGCACGCTCTCGAGAAGGTCCTCGCGGAGCATCTCGCGGCGCACGCGCCACGAGAGCGCGGTGCCGGTGACGCCCCGCCGCTCGGCCGCGGCGCACTCCACCTCCCACGCCGAGGCGACGGCGGCGAGCGCGGCGTCGCGCCCGAGCGCGCCGGCGATGACCTCCGCGTAGGCACGCTGCAGGATGTTGTGCGCCAGCGTGCCGAACTCGCGGACGTCCATCTCGAGGCTCTCGTCCGGCTCTTCGGGCGCCTCCAGGCTGAGGACGTCGCGCAAGAGGAAGGCGAACGGGCAGCTGACGTAGCGCTCCAGGCGCGTGGGGTGCATCTCGGCGTCGAACGGGTGCCGCGCGCCGAGCGCCGCCCGGGCCTCCGCGCCGAGGAGCCCGTCCCACGCGCCCGGCTCCGTGCTGCGCGCCGCGTGCCACTGCTCGAGCCGGCGATCTCCGGGCGCCGGGTCGCCGAGGACCTCTCCCAGGTACCGGCGCGGCCCGGCGCGCGCGCCGCTGCCGGAGAGCGTCAGCAGCACGGCGGTGTCGCGTTCGCGGGCGTCGACCCACGTCGGCGCCGCGTCGGCGGCGGGACCCGGTGCAGCGCCGACGTGCCGCCAGACCGGCGCGAGCGCGCTGCCCTCGAGGAACTCGTCCAGGCCGACGGGGCGGCCGGCGGCCAAAGACGCCAGCTGGAGGAGCAGACGCGACGGCAGCCGCGGCCGGCCCGTGGCGGCGTCGGTGCGCGGCGCGAGCAGCGTGAGCCGCTCGCGCGCCGCCTCGCAGGCGAAGCCGAACAGCAGGAGCGACTCCGCATCGCGCTGCTCGGCGAGCGGCAGACGAGCACCCTGCTCCTCGCCGAGCCGGCGACGCTCGGCGTCTCCGAAGAGCGGATCCGGCCGGCCGCGCGTAGGGAAGCCGCCTTCGGCGAGGCCGGCGAAGACCACGGCGTGAAAGCGCAACCCACGCGCCTGGAGCGGGGTGAGGACGGCGACGCCGTCGCGCCCGACCCTCCCGGCCGGCACGGCCGCGCCGACGAGCTGGTCGCGCAGGACGGCCGCCATCTCGACGACATCCACCTCCTCATCGAGCACGTCCAGCGCCTGCAGGCGCGCCGCCGCGTCCCCGGCCGCGTGCGCGGCCTCGCCGGCGTAGAGCGTTGTCGCGAACTCGGCGAGCGCTCCGGCCCAGACGCGCCACGAGGCGCGCGTCGGGAGTGCCTTGCTCGCGCCGGCCAGCGCGCCCACGGCGGCCGCCAGACCCCGCGCCGCGGCCCATCGCAGGCTGACCAGCTCGATCCGCTCGGCGTCGCCGTCGTCCTCGTTCTCGTCGGCGGCGCTCGGCCCGCGAGCCTCGAGGTCGGCGAGGCGGCGTTCCAGGCCCTGACGGCGGCGCGTGATGCGCTCCGCCCACTGCCCGATGCCGCCGACCACGCCGGCCTGCCTGGCCTCGTCAAGCCAAAGCGCCGCTTCACGCGGCGCGGCCGCCCCCACGCGCAGCGGCGCGGCCACGAGCAGGTCGACGACGGCGCGCCGCGCGAACGGCCCGCCGGCGGGCGGCGCGAGGCAGTCGGCCAGGCGCAGCAGCAGACGCGGCCCCGGCGACCGGTCCGGACGCCGGCAGGCGACGGGCAGACCCGCCTGCTCGAGGGCCGCCGCCATGCGCTCCGCGTCGTCGGCATGCGGCACGATCACGGCGCAGTCCCACAGAGACGCGCCGTCCTCAGCGGCCCCCAGGACGGCGCGCACCGCCTCCCTGCTCTCGGCGCGCTCGTCCGCGACGGACACGACGCGCAAGCTGCCGTCGCCGTTCGGCGAGAAGACGACGCCTTCCGGCCCCCGAGGCGACCGCCAGACGACGCCGATGCGGTCGACGTCCGTCGCCTCCTCGGGCGGCGGCGCGACGCGCTCCGCGAGGCCCGCCTCGAGCGCGACCGTGATGGCGCGACTCTCACGCGCACCGCCCCTCGGGACGGGGACGAACGCGTCGGCCCCCACCGCGAGCAGGGCGCGCACGAGCGCCTCCTGCACCTGGTTGAGGTCGTAGATGCCGTACAGCAGGTAGGCGCACCGCGCACTCCCGGCGCTGCGCACGGCGTCGGCGGCCTCGAGGTGCAGCGCCGCGTCGTCGGCGAGCCCGCGGCGCCCGAGCTCCGCGCAGTAGGCCGCGTACAGCGCCTCGAGATCGGCCGCCTTGGCGCGCCCCGCCTGCGGATCGACGGCGGACCCGCCCGCCGCCCAGCCCGGCGCCGGCGCGACCAGCGCCTGGCGCAAATCGGTGAACGTGGCCGCCAGCGCCTTGGCGAAATGTGGGCGGTCCGCGACGGGACCGAAGTAGGCGAGCCTGCCGGTGCGCGCGACGACGATCTGCCGCACGAGGCGCTCGCGAGCGAGGCCGGCGAGCAGGCGCGGCGGGGACCCACGCATGCCGGTGACCAGGTCGCGCGCGAGGCGCGCCAGCGTGACGACCTCCACGTTGGCGACCGCCCCCAGGCGGCGCACGAGGAGGTCGCCGACACGCGTGCGCACGTCGCCCGACCCCACGACGATCGTGAGCGGCGCCAGCGGGCGGCCGCTGCGCAGCCCCCGCACACGCTCGCAGAGCGCGTCCTCGAGCTCCGGGAAGCGGCCGCTCACCAGCAGCCCACGGTCCTGACCGGCCTCCGCCATCATCCTGGCCGGCAGCGTATCACGGGCCTTGGACGGAGCCGGAGGCGGTACGAAGTGCCCGCGGCCGCCGCACCTCCGCGGCCGCGGCGGGCGCGGGCTGCTCGACGAGCCTCAGGTGAAGGCCACGATCAGGTCGGCGTGCTCGGGGTAGGTGGCCAGGAGTGCGTCGCGCCGGCCCAGCTCGAAGTCCTCGTAGACGAACCCCGGCGTGACGATGCAGCTCACCAGCGCCCACGCGCGCTCAGCCGGCAGGTGCGGGCCGCCCGCGAGACGGGCGCCCTGCCAGCTGCCGGCAGTCACCAGCGCCTGCGGCCGCTGATCCGTGCGGCCCCGGGCCGCAGCCGGCGCGTCAGCGCCCGGCTGCGCGGCCTCAGCCGGATCGCCCAGCAGGCGCCGCCGCGCCTCGCCCGCCGGCGAGATCGTCGCCAGCTCCAGCGTGAGACCGCCCTGGAACACCCAGAGCTCGTCGCTCGTCAGCCGGTGCAGCCGGCTCATCGAGCCGCTCGTGACGAGGAAGAGGATCGCGGTCGAGGCCGGCCGCTCGCCGCGCGGCGTCGCGACGCTCTCGCCACAGCGATAGGTCTCGCGGAATGCGCCGCCCTCGGGATGAGGCTCCAGTCCGAGCGTCGCTGCCAGTTCTGCGGCCGTGGGTCTCACGCGCGGATTGTACTGCGCTCGGCGGCCACCGCCGCCGGGGACGCTCAAAGGGTCTGGACGTGGAGAAGCCCCTCCTCCAGCTGGAAAGAGGGGCTTCTTCGTAGCAAGCCGTAAGCCGGATCCTGTCGTGGGTGGCCATCCATCTAGGCTGCCCGTCGCCGGACAGCTCATGCGACCGAAACCCGGGAGCCTCGGGCGAGCTACCCTCAAACGCTCCCCTATTTGGTCTTGCACCAGGCGGGGCTTGCCGAGCCGGCCTGTCACCAGGACCGCTGGTGAGCTCTTACCTCACCGTTTCACCCTTACCCGCACCTCCGAAGAGGCCGCTGGCGGTCTGCTCTCTGTTGCGCTTTCCCTCGGGTTTCCCCGGCTGGCCGTTAGCCAGCGCCCTGCTCTGTGGTGTCCGGACTTTCCTCGACGGGGAGCCTCGCGGGCTCCGAAGAGCGTCGCGACGCGGCCCCGCCGCGGCCACCTGGCTTGCCCCAGGAGTGTACCACCGGGGCGGAAAGCCTAGACGTCGCGACGGCTCGCGCCGCGCCGGGCCTCGGTGCGGGGGCGCGTCAGGCCTTCAGGTGGCCGAGGAGGCACGTCGTCTGATCGTCGGGGCCCACGGCGACGGGGACTTTGCGCATGGTCAGCCCGCCGGCCTCACCCGACGGCACCGCGTTCTCATGCTTCTGCCCCATCATCTGGTCCCTTCTCCGAGCCTGTCAGCTGCTTGTTGCTCTCAGACGACGCGTTCGCCCTTCTCGCCGGGCTTGAGGCGCCCGAGGATGTACACCGTGATCTCGGGCGCCGCCCCCGGCGGCACCACGCGTTCGGCGAACGCCTCCTTCAGCGCCGAGGGCGGTTTGGGCTCGTCGCCGATCTCGATGCGCTGATCGAGCGCCAGCCAGCCGTCGGCGATCATCTCATCGTGCTGCGCGCGCGAGCGCGCCTCGGCGATCTCCGCGAACTGGTCGGCGTGGTACTGGACCACCGACCCGTCCGGAGTCAGGACGTCGTAGGTCTCGGGCATGTCGTCCTCCTCTGTGCGCGGCGGCGGTCAGCCGCGCACCCCTGGGCTCAGCTCCGCCGCCGCGGCCGCGTCGAGCAGCCAGGTGATCGTGCCGTGCACGGGAGCGACGCCCTGGGCCGGCACGGCCTCCGGCACGCGCAGGCCCTCCAGGACCTCGGCGACCATGCCGGCCTTCTGTGCGCCGCAGACGAGGAACCAGACGCGGCGCGCGGCATTGATCACCGGGTACGTCAGGGTGATGCGCGGCGAGCCGTCGGGCGCCTCCGTGGCGACGGCGAAGCGCTCCTCCACGTCCAGGGCGTCGGCGTGCGGGAACAGGCTGGCCGTGTGGCCGTCCTGGCCGAGTCCGAGCAGGACGAGGTCGAAGACCGGCAGCTCGCTCGTCGGCCGCTCGAGCGCCGCGAGGGCGCGCAGCTCCTTCTCGTAGGCCATCGCGCCCTGGTCGGGGGCCTCCTCGCCCAGTATGCGGTGCACGTTCTCCGCGGCGATCGGCACATGGCGGATGAACGCCTCGCGCGCCGCGCCGTAGTTGCTGGCGGGGTCCTCCGGCGGCACGCAGCGCTCGTCGCCCCAGTAGAGCTGCACGCGGCGCCAGGGGACCTTCTGGCTGAACTGCTGGCGTGCGAGCAGGCGGTACAGGGCGCGCGGTGTCTCGCCGCCGCTCAGGGCGACGGCGAAGCGGCCGTGCTGCGCCGCGGCCGCCTGCGCGGCCGCGGCGAACAGGTCGGCGGCGCGCAGCGCCGCCGACTCGGCGTCCGGCAAGATCTCGATGCTCACGTCTCGTCCTCCTTCCAGGGCCGTCGCCAGGCGTGGCCGTCGTTGGCGATGAGCGCGTCGGCGGCCTCCGGCCCCCAGCCCCCGGACTCGTAGATGGGCAGGTCGTGATCCGTCCTCGCCGCCCACTCGTCGAGCACCGGCCCGACGATGCGCCACGCCTCCTCGGCCTGGTCGCCGCGCGTGAACAGCGTCATGTCCCCCTCCATGGCGTCCACGAGCACCGTCTCGTAGGCGGTGAAGGGGAGCTCGTGCAGCGTCGTACCGTAGGCGTAGTCCATGGCCACCGGCTGCAGCGAGATCGCGTGGCCTGGACGCTTGGACTCGATGTTGAGCGAGAAGCCCTCGTCGGGCTGCACGCGCAGCACGAGGACGTTGGGCTGCAGGCCGCCGCCGGCCGCCGCGTCGCGGAAGAGCAGCACCGGCGGCCGCTTGAAGTGGATGGCGATCTCGGTGACGCGGCGCGCCAGCCGCTTGCCGGTGCGCAGGTAGAACGGCACGCCCTGCCAGCGCCAGTTGTCCACGAGGAGCTTGAGCGCCGCGTAGGTCTCCGTGTGCGATTCGGGCGCCACGCGCTCTTCGCCGCGGTAGGCGGCCACTTCCTGGCCGTCGACGATGCCCTGCACGTACTGGGCGCGCACGGCGTGCCGCGCGACCATCTCGCGCGGGATGGTGCGCACGGCGCGCAGCACCTTGAGCTTCTCGTCGCGCACGGCGTCGGCGTCGAACGCGACCGGGGGCTCCATCGCCACGAGCGAGAACAGCTGGATGAGGTGCGGCGTGATCATGTCGCGCAGCGCTCCCGCCTCCTCGTAGTAGGGGCCGCGATGTTCCACGCCGAGCGTCTCCGCCGCGGTGATCTCCACGAAGTCGACGTAGCGGCGGTTCCAGACGGGCTCGAAGATCCCGTTGGCGAAGCGCAGCACGAGGAGGTTCTGGACGGTCTCCTTGGCGAGGTAGTGATCGATGCGGTACACCTGCCGCTCGTCGAACACCTCGGCGATCACCGCATCCAGGTGCCGCGCCGTCTCGAGGTCGCGGCCGAAGGGCTTCTCGATGACGATGCGCGTCCAGCCCGCCGGCTCCCCCTGGGCGTGGTCCGCGTCGCAGGCGCCGGCGCGCGCAAGGCCGGCCTGACCGAGCTGGCGGATGATCGACTCGAACTGGCTGGGCGGCGTGGCGAGGTAGAACATGCGGTTGCCGCGGCCGCCGCGCCGGTCGAGCTCGTCGAGGGCGGCGCCGAGGCGCCGGTAGCCCTCGGCGTCGTCGAACTGCCCCTGGATGTAGCGCGGCGTCTGCAGGATGCGTTCGCAGAGTGAACCGTCGACGACCTCGGCACCGTAGTGGTCGTCGATGGCCTTGCGCATGAGGTCGCGGAACTGGTCGTCGGTGAGCACCTGGCGCCCGTAGCCGACGAGCGTCGTGGCGAACGGCAGCACCCCGTGGCAGCCGAGGTCGTAGAGCGCCGGGATGAGCTTGCGGTGCGTGAGGTCGCCGGTGACGCCGAAGATGACGAGGCTGCACGGGTCCGGGTCGCGCTCGCCGCCGAACGGGGAGGGCGTCTCGCGGAGCTTCGGCAGCCCGCCGACGTGGAGACCCTCCTCCTGCCCGAAGCGGTCCGTCTCCTCGTAGCCGATGCGGTCGCCGGCGGGGGCGTCGCCGCTCACGTCTTCTCCTGCACGGCGTGGCCGCCGAACTCGTTGCGCAGGGCGGCCAGCACCTTGCCGCTGAACGTGTCGGGCTGGCGCGAGCGGAAGCGCATGAAGAGCGCCGACGTGATCGCCGGCATGGGAACCCCGTGGGCGATCGCCTGCTCCACCGTCCAGCGGCCCTCCCCGGTGTCCTCCACGTACCCGGTGATCTGCTCGAGGCCCGGGTCCTTCTTGAAGGCGTCCGCCGCCAGCTCGAGCAGCCAGCTGCGCACCACGCTGCCCTGGTTCCAGAGGTCGGCGATCGAGGCGAGGTCGAGGTCCCACTCGGTGGCGTTGAGGAGCTCGAAGCCCTCGGCGTAGGCCTGCATCATGCCGTACTCGATGCCGTTGTGGACCATCTTCACGAAGTGCCCGGAGCCGTGACCGCCGCAGTACTCGTAGCCGTGTCCGGGCGGCGCCAGCGTCTTGAGGATCGGCTCGATGTGCTCGAACGCGCTGCGCTCGCCGCCGACCATGAGGCAGTAGCCCACCTCGAGGCCCCAGACGCCGCCGCTGGTGCCGGCGTCGAGGTAGCGTATCCGCCGCTCGGCCAGGGCGGCGCCGCGCTCGATGTCGTGCTGGAAGGGCGAGTTGCCGCCGTCGATGAGGATGTCGCCCTCGGCGAGCAACGGCACCAGCTCGTCGATGGCGTCCTGGGTGGTCTGCCCGTACGGGAGCATCAGCCAGATCACGCGCGGCTGCGGCAGGGCGGCGACCACGTCGGGGAGCTCGCGCACCGGCTCGGCGCCCTCGGCGCCCAGTTCCTCCGCCTTGGCATAGGTGCGGTTCCACACCACCACGCGGTGACCGCCGCGCAGCAGGCGCCGCGCCATGTTGCCGCCCATGCGGCCAAGACCGACCATCGCAACGTCCATCAGGACCTCCTCGTCCGTCCGGGCCGCGGGATCAGGCTACGTCTGCGGCTCCAGAGCAGTGCTCACCAGCCCGGCCAGGCGCGTGAGCCCGGCGGGGACGTCGTCACCGAGGCACACGCGCAGCGCGCGGCGGCCGTGGCCGCGGAGCGCCGCGAGGTCGCCGCGCGCCTGGGCGCGCTTGAGGACGCCGAAGCTGTACGGCCGGCCCGGGATATCGACATCGTCGGGGTCGTGCCCCAGGAGCTGAAGGAACAAACCCCGGTCGGGACCGCCCTTGTGGAGCTGCCCGGTGGAGTGCAGGTAGCGCGGGCCGTAACCGAGCGTCGTGGCTGCGGTGAGGCCGTCGCGCAGCCGCAGGCGGACCGCCTGCAGCTGGTCCCAGACGGCCGCGTCCGGCGCGACGTAGGCCTGCAAAGCGACGTAGTCGCCGGCCGCGGCCTGCGCCAGGAAGGCGCGCAGGGCCGCCGGCAGGCCTTCGTCGCCCACCGGGAACGCGAGCCTGCGGCCGTCGTCGCCCGGCGCCTCCGCGGGCAGCTCCCCGGTCGCCTCGTACTCGGCCAGGATGCCCTTGGTGACGTCCTTGCTCTCCTGGACGTTGGGCTGGTCGAAGGGGTCGATGCCGAGCACGTGGCCGGCCGCGGCGACGGCGATCTCCCAGCGCAGGAACTCGCCGCCGAGGTCGTAGGCGTCGTCGAGCTCGTGCTCGAGCACGGGGTGGCCGGCCGCGCCGAGCGCCGCCAGGAGCTTCGCCGTGGCCTCGTCTCGTCGGCCGGCCAGCCGGACCACGCTGAAGACGCGGTCGTCGCCGTAGCGCTCGGGGCCCGCGAGCGGCTCGAGGTCCACCGGCAGGATGCCGGTGCCCTCCTTGCCGGTGCTCTCGGCGACGAGCTGCTCGACCCAGGCGCCGAGGGGCGCGAGCGCGCCCTCGAACACCAGCGTCAACTTGTCGCGGCCGCGCCGCGCCAGCTCGCCGATGGCGGCGCCGAGGCGCAGGGCCGGGTCGTCGCGCAGCGGCACGTCCGGCCCGCAGGCGACGGCCGCGGCGCGCACGCCGTCCAGGAAGCGCGTGAGGTCGACGCCCATGAGGGCGGCCGGCACCATCCCGAAGAAGCTGAGGGCGGAGTAGCGGCCGCCGATGTCCGCCGGGTTCACGAAGATGGCGCGGAAGCCCTGGTCGAGGGCCTCCTGCTCGAGCGAGGTGCCCTCGTCGGTGATCGCCACGAAGTGGTGGCCGGCGTGCTCTCCGTCGAGCTCGCACAGGAGCTCGTAGAAGTAGGCGTGGAAGCACGCCGTCTCGGTGGTGCCGCCGGACTTGCTGGCGACCACGAACAGGGTGCGCTCGAGGTCGACGGCCGCCTCGACGCGGCGCACGGCGGCCGGATCGGTGGAGTCGAGCACGTGCAGCTCGAGGTAGCCGGGACGCGTGCCGAGCACGGCGTGCATCACCTCGGGCGCGAGGCTGGAGCCGCCCATGCCGAGCAGCACCGCGGAGCGGTACCCCTCGGCCCGCACCTCGTCCACGAACTCGTTGAGCCCGTCGATCTCGTCGCGCACGCCCTCGAAGACGCTGAGCCAGCCGAGCGCGTCGCCGATGACCTTCTGATGCGCCTCGTCGCCGGGCTTCCACAGCGTCGTGTCCGCCTCCCAGAGGCGCGCCGCGAAGTCCTGCTCGGCGAGCTGCGCAAGACGGTCGTCCACGGCTCCCATGGGCGCCTTGTCTGCCGTCACCTCAGCCTCCTTCGCGCGCCAGGAGCTCCCGGCGCTTGCTCTCGATGTCGGCGACCGCCGCATCGTACGACGTGACGAAGGCCTCGACGCCCTCCGCCTGGAGCTGGGCGCCGACGCGCTCCATGTCGATGCCCAGATGGAGCAGTTCGCGCAGCGTCTTGTGCGATTCCTCGAGTCGCCGGTCGACGGTGCGCGCCGGCGTGCCGTGATCGTTGAACGCCCGCCAGGTCGCCTCCGGCACCGTCGTCACCGTGTGTTCGCCGATGAGTTCGTCCACGTACATCACGTCGCTGTAGGCCGGGTCCTTGGTGCCGGTGCTCGCCCAGAGGAGGCGCTGGACCTTGGCGCCGGAGGCGGCGATGAGCTGCCACGCCCGGCCGTTGAGATAGGTGCGGAAGCGCTCGTAGACCACTTTGGCGTTGGCCACCGCGGCCGCCCCCTTGAGGCCCTCCAGGCGCCGCCGCTCGGCGGCCTCCGCGCCGGCGATCCTCTCGGCGAGCAACCCGTCGACCATAACGTCGACGCGCGAGACGAAGAGGCTGGCCACCGACGAGACGGCGCGCACCGTGAGGTCGTGCCGCAGGCGGTGCTCGAGCGCGTCCAGATACGCCTCGGCGACCGCCTCGTACTGGGAGAGGGAGAACAGCAGCGTGATGTTGATGTTGAGACCCCGCCGCAGCGACTCGAGGACGGCGGGCACGCCCTCCCTGGTGCCGGGGATCTTGATCATCACGTTGGGCCTGTCCACAGCGGTGAACAGGCGGTACGCCTCCTCGATGCTCTTCTGGGTGTCGTAGGCGAGGGCGGGCGAGACCTCGATCGAGACGAAGCCGTCCTCCCCGCCGCTGCGCAGGAACGCGGGCGCGAGGACGTCGCAGGCCGCGCGCACGTCATCGACCACGAGCTTGTCGAAGATCTCCGCCGCGTTCAGCCCGAGGCGCCCGAGGGCGAGGATCTGCTCGTCGTAGGCGCCGCCCACACCTATCGCCTTCTGGAAGATGGTGGGATTGCTGGTGACGCCGCCGAGCCCGTCGCGGTCGACCAGGCGCCTGAGGCCGCCCCTGCTGATGAGCTCCCGGCTGATGAAGTCGAGCCAGGGGCTCTGGCCGAACCGGTGAAGCTGGGCGAGGCGGCTGTCGCCTGGTCCGGGCATCCTGATCACACTCCTTGCGCCGGCGTGGCCCCGGCGCGGGCGTCGTCGTCGTCGCGCGCGTCACGACGGCCGCGCGGCTCCGCCGGCGCCATGCGCCGGCCGTCCGCGCGGCCTCGGACTAGTCCATTCCCGTCGGGCCGGCTTTTCAAGGATATGGCGGCCGGCCTGGGCCGGCCAACGGCTCAAGACTCGCCGACCTCCGGCACGATGCAGACGAACGAGAGCGTCGCGTCGTCCGCGGCACGGAACTGGTGCTCGTGGCCGGCGGGCACGTAGGCGTACGAGCCGGCCTCGAGCGCGTGGTCCTCGCCGTCGAGCTGGAGCACGCCACGCCCGGCGGCGACGAAGTTGATGTGGGGCCAGTCGTGCGCGTGCCTGGGCGTGTGCCCGCCCGGGGCCACGTCGAACAGGCGCATCACCCAGCCGTCCCACCCCTGCTCAGGCGCGACGAGCACGCGCTTCACGACGCCCTCGAGGCCCGGACCGGCCATCGGCACCGCGGCCAGGTCGCCCTTGTTGCCGACGATCATGCGGTCGCTCATGAGTCTCCCTTCGTCGTCGCCCGCCTGGCCCCGCGCATCCTATGCGCCGCTCCCGCGAGAAGGCGCCGGAGGCCGCGGGACCAGCACCGGCGTGCGCCGCTTGTAGGCCTCGTAGTCGGCCTGCCCGCCCCACCTCCCGTCGGCCTTCTTCTCGAGCAGCGGCACGCCGCTGACGCGCGTGAGCAGAAGGAAGACGAAGACCGATCAGGACGACGATGGGAAAGGCGACGAGCGCGTTGCCGTCCGTCCTTTTCATGCTCTCCCTGCTCTGCTCCAGCAATCCGCCACCGGCACGCGATCGCCGGCCGCGCCGCTAGACGGCGGCGTCGGACTCGTTTCGATAGCGGACGACGCCGGACTGGCCGCGCATCGCCGCGCGGTCGATCACCGGCACCATGCGGATCGCGACCATGCGCTCCTCAGACCTTCTTGACGCCGGCGATGAGCTTGCTCACCACGTCCTGGGCGTCGCCGTAGACCATGCGCGTGTTGTCGCCGTAGAAGAGCTTGTTCTCGATGCCCGCGAACCCGGCGCCGCGGCCGCGCTTCACGACGAGGACGTTCTGCGCCTTGTCGACGTCGAGGATCGGCATGCCATAGATCGGGCTGCCGGGATCGTCACGCGCCGCAGGGTTGACGACGTCGTTGGCGCCGATGACCAGCGCCGCGTCGGCCGTCGGGAAGTCGCCGTTGATCTCGTCGAGGTCGTAGATCATGTCGTAGGGCACGCCCGCCTCGGCGAGCAGCACGTTCATGTGCCCGGGCATGCGGCCCGCCACAGGGTGGATGGCGAACTTGACCTGCACGCCCTTCTCCTGCAGCAGTTTGGCCAGCTCCCAGACCTTGTGCTGCGCCTGCGCCACGGCCATGCCGTACCCGGGCACTACGATCACCTTCTGGCCGAAGGCCATCGTGATGGCCGCGTCGTCGGGCGCCGCCTCCTTCATGGAGCCCTCCACGCCTTCGGCCAGCTCCTGGCCGCCGGAAGCGCCGAAGCCGGCGAAGAGCACGTTTGCGATGGAGCGGTTCATGGCCTTGGCCATGAGCTGGGTCAGCAGCGTACCGGCGGAGCCCACGACGATGCCGGCGATGATGAGCGCGGCGTTGCCGAGCACGTAGCCCTCGAAGCCGACGGCGAGGCCCGTGAGCGCGTTGTAGAGGGAGATCACGACCGGCATGTCGGCGCCGCCGATGGGCAGCGTCATGAGCACGCCGTAGAGCAGCGCCAAGGCGAAGAACAGGCCCAGCGTGGGCCCGACGGGGCCGCCGAGGTCGCCGGTGTGCTGCAGTATGACGAACACGCCGAGCACGAGAGTGGCGGCCAGGACCAGCATGTTGAGAACGTTCTGGCCGGGGAACAGGAACGACTTCTTGATGAGGCCCTGCAGCTTGGCGAAGGCGATCATACTGCCCGAGAACGAGATCGAGCCGATGAGCGCGCCGACGGCGCCGAGGATGGCGAAGCTGGCCGCCATCTGGCCGCCGTGCAGGAACTCGTTGGCGGCGATGAGCGCCGCCGCGCCGCCGCCCATGCCGTTGTAGATGGCGACCATCTGCGGCATGTCGGTCATCGCCACGCGGCGCGCCGCCACGTAGGCCACCGAGCCGCCGATGGCGACGGCCACGACCATGAGCAGGTAGTTGGTCATCGCCGGCTCGAAGAAGGTGGCGACGACGGCCACGAGCATGCCGACGCCGGCCCAGATGATGCCGCGCCGCGCCGTGCGCGGCGAGCTCATGCCCTTGAGGCCGAGGATGAAGAGGACGGCGGCGGCGACGTAGCTGAGCTGGATCAGGTCAGCCCGCATCGTCGTCCGCCTTCTTCGCTGCCTTGTCGCGCGAGCTCTTGAACATCTCGAGCATGCGCTCGGTCACGGCGTAGCCCCCGACCGCGTTGGCCGTGCCGAGGAGGACGGCGAGGAAGCCGATGATGCGCTCGGGCGTCGTGTTCGCGGCCCCGAGCGCGACCATGGCCCCGACGACGACGATGCCGTGGACGAAGTTGGAGCCGCTCATCAGCGGCGTGTGCAGGATGACGGGCACGCGCGAGATGACCTCGTAGCCGACGAACCCGGCGAGGATGAAGATGTAGAGGGCCGCCCATCCGGTGATCATGCGGCGCCTCCTTCGGCCAGCGCCCGCACGGTCTCGTTGACGATGACCCCGTCGCGGGTGAGCACGCTGCCGGCGAGGATCTCGTCGTCCCAGTCCAGCTCGAGCGCCCCCTCCTTGAGGAAGGGCGTGAGGAAGTGCATCAGGTTGCGCGCGTACTGATCGCTGGCGTGGACCGGCAGCATGCCGGGGATGTTGAGCGGCCCGTAGATGAACACGCCGTTGGGGTGGTTGTACTGCTCGCCGGGCCGCGTGAGCTCGCAGTTGCCGCCGCCTTCGGCGGCCATGTCGATGATCACCGCGCCGGACTTCATCTGATCGACCACGGCGGCGCTCACGAGCTTGGGCGACGGCCTGCCGGGGATGGCGGCCGTGGTGATCACCGCGTCGGCGTCGACGAGGTGCTTGTCGACGATCGCCTGGGCCGTGGCCTTCTCCTCGTCGGTGAGCTCGCGCGCATAGCCGCCCTCGGCCTCGGCGTCGATGCCGGTGTCGATGAACCGGCCGCCGAGCGACTGCACCTGTTCGCGCGTCGCGGCGCGCACGTCGTAGGCCTCGACCACGGCGCCGAGGCGCCGGGCGGTGGCGATGGCCTGGAGCCCGGCGACTCCCACCCCGAGCACGACCACCTTGGCCGGGCGCAGCGTGCCCGCCGGCGTCGTCAGCATCGGGAAGTAGCGGCCGGCCATACAGGCCGACATGAGCACCGCCTTGTAGCCGGCGATGGAGGCCTGCGAGGTGAGCGCGTCCATGGACTGCGCGCGGCTGATGCGCGGCAGCAGCTCGAGCGCGAAACTGGTGACCTTGCGGTCGCGCAGCGCCCTGATGGCGTCGAACGCCTTGTAGGGCTGGAGCAGGCCCACCACGACGGCGTCCTCGCGCAGGAGCGGAGTCTCCTTCACGTTCGGCGGGTCCACCTTGAGGACGACGTCGGCCGCGAACGCGGCTGCCGCGTCGTCCACGAGCGTCGCCGCCGCGAACTCCTCGTCGCGGATGTGACTGAGCTGGCCGGCGCGGCGCTCGATGAGCACCTCCGCGCCGAGCGTCTTGTACTTCTCCGCCACCGCGGGGACGAGCGCCACGCGGGTCTCGCCGACGGCCGTCTCCCGGGGCACGCCTATGCTGACGGGCATGACACCTCCAACCTCGGAACGGGCCCCGGAAGGGGCTCAGCCGTGAACTTCCCAAGGGGCTGGCCGGGAAAACGTCCCGGGCGCAGGGGAAACGGAGGGGCGGCGCGCGCAGCCCGCGCCGCAGGCGGGCGCCTGCGCGCGGGAAGACCGCTCAGGCTACGGGGCCTCGCCGGCCCTCAGGCCGGTCAGGCGCGCGGCACGCCGAGGGCGTCGAGCGCCTTGCCCGCGGCGCTGCGGACGCGTGGCTCGTGGTCGCCGAGGGCGGCCCGCAGCGTCTCGACAGCGTCGTCGCCGCCGATCTTGCCGAGCGCCTGGACGCTGATCAGGCGCAGCAGGCCGTCGGGGTTGTGCATCGCCAGCCGGAGGGCGGGGACGGCGGCGGGGTCGCGCATCTCGCCGAGCACGTAGGCCGCGTCCTGACGGCGATGCACGTGCCCCTCGCGGAGGATGAAGATGAGCCGGTCGCGCGCCGGCTCGCCGACGATGATCAGCGCCTCGCGCGCCGCGTAGAGGTGCGGCAGGTGCTTGGACTGCAGGTTCTTGATGCAGGTGTCCGTCTTGGCCTCGAGCGCCTGACGCGCGGCCTCCCGGACGGCCGGGTCCTTCTTGTACTTCGTCGCCTTCACGAGGAGGTCGATCTTGTTGAGGGCGGCGAGCTTCTCGACGTTGGGGCGGCCCAGGAGTGCCACGCTGCTGCTCCTTGTGCGTGAGGGGCGCCGTCCGGCGCCCGGCCCTCAGTCTACCGCAGGACGCGATTGGCCACATCGAGCATGCGCGCCGGCAGGTCGCGGAAGGCGCGCACGGGGAACACGTCGCCGCCGCCGGCGTCGGCGAGGCGGCGGCAGAGCTCGGGATCCATCTTGTAGTCCTCGGTGAGGAGCACGAAGAGCCGGGGGAAGCGATGCGCCAGCGGCAGGGGGTCGCGGCCGGCGGTGACGACCCCGTCGGTGATGAGCAGACCGCTGCGCCGCGGGTTGCGGCCGCGCTCCAGCTCGGCGGCGCCGAGCTCCAGCGCGGCGGCGATGTTGGTGTAGCCGCGCACCGGCTGATCGAGCATGCGGCGGACCACCTCGTCGGGGGGATCGGCGGCCTCGAGGTGCGTCACCGCCCTCGCCTGGTCCTCGAACACCACGACCGAGAGGTCCTCGGGCTTCAGCTTGAGCGCCAGCACGGCCGCGGCCGTGGCGGCCACGGCCATGTTCTCGCCGGACATGGACAACGAGGTGTCGACCATGAGGACCACCTGGTGGCGTCGCTCCTCGCGGCGCTGCACGACCCAGTCGCCCGGCTCGGGATGGGCCTTGCCGACCACGTTGTCCAGGGTCGCCTCGAGGTCGAGCTCGCCGGCATAGGGGTCGCGCAGCGCCTCGCGCACCACGCGGGTGGCGCCGCGCAAAGGGCCGACCAGGCCGGCGGCGCGCGCCAGCACCGCCCGCGCCGCGAGGCGCTCCGCGTAGAAGCGCAGGCCCGGATCGGCGATGCGGCAGCCGCTGCGCGTGAGGTTGACGGCCACGCTCCAGCCGTCGAGGTCGGCGACCGGCACGCCGTAGCGCTCTGCCAGGGCCGACATCGGCGCGTCGCCGGGCGGCACTTCAGGTGCGCAGACCGGAAGTCCGTGGACCTCCACCCGATTCCCGTGCGCCAGGGGAGCGCCGGCGGCGGCGCTCAGACTTTTGGGGAGGCCTCCGCCGGCGCGAGCGCGACGTCGGGGTCCTCGCCGCGGTCGACGACGAGCTCGAACAGCTCGTCGAGCGCGGTGCTCAGGTCGGCGTCGATGTCGTCGCGCAGGTCGACGCGCGTCGTGAGCGCCGCCTCGGCGGCCCGGCGCAGCGTCTCGCGGCTCACCGGGCCGCAGGCGCCCGGTCCGTCGTTCCGGAGGCGTTCGGCGATGGCCACTATGGCGATCGCGGCGCGCACCGAGGCGCCCTTGCGGAAGCGCGGGTGCAGGCGCGTGGCACGCGTCAGGCGCACCGCGGTGCGTACCAGGCCGGCGTCGTCACAGCCGGTCTCGGTGACGACGATGTCCTGCTCCTCCTCCGCCGACTGGTAGGCGAGGGCGAGGTGCTCGAAGCGGTCGCGCAGGGCCTCCGAGAGGTGGCCGGTCGCGACGTACTCGACCGGGTTCTGGGTGGCGACCACCTGGAACCCGTCGGCGGCGCGCACCTCGCCGATGTGCGGCACCTGCAGGAGGCGTTCGTCGAGCGCCGGCAGGAGCACGTTCTGCACCGACTCCGGCATGCGGTTGAGCTCGTTGATGAAGAGCACACGGCCCTCGCGCATCGCGGCCACGAGTGGGCCGGGGAAGAAGGACTCCTCGCGGTAGCCCTGCTGCAGCACGAGCGGCGGGTCGAACCAGCCGGTGAGCTTGCTCTCCGAGTAGCGGTCGTCGCCGTCGACGCGCACCGTGTCGCGCCCCAGGTGGGCGCAGACGGCGAGCGCGACCGTGGTCTTGCCCACGCCCACCGGCCCCTCGAGCAGCAGGTGCCGGCCGGCGCCGAGCACCGCCAGCGCGGTCGCCAGCTCGCGCTCGCGACCGACGATGCCGTGCTCGCGCTGGATCCTGTCGATGGGGGTCAACGCCGCTCCCTGCTCCGTTTGCGTCTGGAGGCCGATTGTACCCCAGCGCCGCGGTCGGCCGTGGCCGTGCACGCGAGCCCGACGGGCGCCCGCGCCGGACCGGCCGCGGGCTGCGGCTCAGCGCCGGAAGCGGAAGCCGAGCCCGCTCTCCTGCTCCAGCGGCACGAGCGGGCTGCGAGGCACGTCGGGCCGGGCGGGGCCGTGGAACTCGCTGGGCGCGACGTCGTTGGGCCCATCCGGGTAGAGCAGACTGGCGAACGCCTCGATGTGGCCGCGCCCCACGCCGAGCTCGAACTGCCCGCCGCCGTACAGGGCGATGCCCTCGGCGTGGGCGCGCTCGACGGCGTCGAGGAGCGCGCCCAGGGCGCCGAACCGCGACGGCTTGACGTTGAGGAAGCGCGGGCGCAGCGGCAGGGCCTCCACGTCG
Organism: uncultured Thermoleophilia bacterium; assembly: GCA_963709845.1. Lineage (GTDB taxonomy): Bacteria > Actinomycetota > Thermoleophilia > UBA2241 > UBA2241 > CAIXSE01. The sequence continues at coordinate 226,753 of CAVPXV010000005.1, read as the reverse complement.
GCCCAGGAGTGGATGGGCGCGTCGAAGCTGAAGCGCGCCTCCTCCCCGGCGAGCGCGTCCCGCGCCGGTCCCTGCAGCGCGGGATCCTCGAGGATGGCCTGCGGGAACGCCGCGGCGACCATCCGGTACTGGGCCGGGTCCGGCGGATTGTCGACCACCGACCCCTGGTAGAACGCTTTGAAGTCGATCACGCGCACGCGCCCGGTGGCGGCGATGCGTGCGGCCAGCGCCTCGTCCCAATCGGGCGTGGGGTCGAGCTTGAACTCGAACGCGGGATCGACGGCGAGCCACGGCGTGATGTCGAGCCTCGTGGAGAGCGCGAAGCGCACCGGCCGGTATTCGCGGCCGAGCGCCGCGCCCAAGGTGAGGCCGCGCTGGCGTAGCGCCAGGTCCAGGGCGGCGCTCTCGAAGGCCCAGCGCCGGTACGGCCGGAAGGACTCCTGCTCGGGCGGCCGGGCCGGGAACAGGTCGAGGCCGCCCAGTCGCTCGGAGAATCCGTCCAGCGTCCACTCGAGCGGCCAGCGGCAGCGCGAGCGGGAAGTCGCGGTGGTCGTCGGCAGCGTAGGTGACGTCCTCGCCGCGGCCCTCGTGGCCGCCGCCGCGGAGCACGACGGTCGTCGTGACCCTGCGGAAGCCGCTGGCGACGTCGAGCTCGGCGGTCTCCGTGAAGTAGCCGTCCACCGCGAGCGGCAGCCCGGACAGGCGCCGGTACAGCTCGCCGTGCTCGATGCTCTCGGTCCGGACCATGCGCCGACTCTACCCGGGCCCGACGCCCACCATGCGGGCGACGGCGGCGGGCATCTGCCATACTTCCCGCACATGGTCCCGTCCTCGGACATCGGCGTCTCCTCCAGTGCGTACCCCGGTCTGCTGCTGCCCGAGGCGCTGGCGCAGATCGCCGAGCTCTCCACGGCCGCCGAGATCCGCTCGTTCGGGCTGCACACGCTGCTCAGCAAGCGCAATCGCGCGGCGGCGCTCGCCGCGGGGCTCACCTACTCCGTACACGGACCGTTCGGCTACGCCGGCATCGGCGACGTGTCCGAGGCGGAGCGCCGCGCCGCCCTCGACGAGCAGGTCCGCCACATCGAGGCGAGCGCCGCAGTCGGCGCCCGGGTCTACGTTCTCCACCCGGACTGGCGGCCCGAGCCCGGGCCGCGCGATCCGGCCGTCGCGGACGCGCTGCAGCGCTCGTTCGCCGAACTGGCCGTGGTGCAGCGCGGCTGCGGCATCGAGCTGGTGGTCGAGAACATGCCCGGCGGCGGGCTCTCGCACTTCACGCATCCGGGCGACCTCGACCTGCAGGGCCTCGGCCTCATCCTCGACGTCGGCCACGCCGCCATCGCCGGCTGCCTCGACGATTGGCTCGCCGACCCGCGCGCACCGCTGCGCCACGTGCACCTGCACGACAACCACGGCGCCGGCGACGTGGACGACCCGCACCTGGCGCTGGGCGCCGGCGTGATCGACGCCGTGGCCCTGCTGGCCGTCGCGCGCGCCGCCGGCGCCTCCGTCGTCCTCGAGCACGACGAGGCCGTCAACGTGCTCGCCAGCCTCGCCTACCTGCGCTCGCGCGACCTCATCGCCTAGACGCGCCACGGCCTGCGGCCCTGTGCCATACTGGTCGAGCGTGTTGGATCGCTCCGACATCGGGATCTCCACCGGCGCCTATGCGGGCCTCCCGCTCGCGTCCGCGCTGCTGCGCATCGCGGAGCTGGCCGCGTCGGCTGAGGTGTGCTCCTGGGGGTACCACTCCCTTCTGGAGCTCGAGAACCGGCAGGCCATCGCTTCGATGGGCCTGCCCTTCAGCGTGCACGGCCCCTTCACGCACGAGGGGCTCGGCAGCCGCTTCCGTTCCAAGCGCCGCGCCGCCGTGGACCTGCACCGCCGCCACATGGCGGTCGCAGCCGAGCTCGGCGCCACCTGCTACGTGCTTCACCCGGACCTGCAGCGCCGCCAGAAGCCGCGGCGCCCGAGCGTGGCCCTGGCGCTCCAGCGCTCGTTCGAGGAGTTCCGCGGGCTTGGCGACGAGATCGGGCTCCGCATCCTCGTGGAGAACATGATGTACACCCAGCGTTCGCACTTCTCGGCGCCGGGAGACCTCGATCTCCAGGGGCTGGACGTGACCCTGGACGTGGGCCACGCCGCCATGACGGGCACTCTCAACGAGTGGCTCACCGACCCCAAGGCGACCATCCGGCACGTGCACCTGCACGACAACCACGGGCCCGGGTTCGGCGACCTGCACCAGGCGCTGGGGACCGGCGTCATCGACGTAGCGCCGGCGCTGGCGGCGACGCGCGCCGCCGGCGCGACCATCGTCCTCGAGCACGTGAGCGACAGGGCCGTCCTCGCCAGCCTGGCTTACCTGCGCGCGCAGGGCCACCTTCCCGGAGACGATGAGGAAGCGAGGTGACGGGATGGCGCTGAAGCCGGCCGAAGGCGCGGAACGCGTCGCCGAGAGGGCCTCGTTCCTCTCGGGCGTCGAGCCCTTCCGCGGCCTTGCCACGGACGAGCTCGAGCGCGTCGCCGCGGCGCTGACCGAGCGCCCGGTCGGCGCCGGCGAGGCCGTGCTGGTGGAGGGCGGCCCGCCCGGCCACGAACTCTACGTCGTGCGTCACGGCGTGCTCGAGCTGGCGCACAAGGAGGCCACCGTCGCCATCCTCACGGTCGGCGAGGTGTTCGGGTACCCCACGCTCCTCACCGGCCTCGCCCCGGAGTTCACCGCCCGCGCCCGCGAGGACGCGCTGCTGTACTGCATCCCGGTCGACGAGGCCATCGACATCCTCGGGCGTCCCGAAGGCGTGAGGTTCGTGGCCGGCAACCTGCGCGAGCGCCTCATCCAGGCGGCGCGCACGATGCGCTCCCTGCCGGAGGTGCGCACCAGGCCGGTGACGTCGCTGGTGCGCAGCGCGCCGCTGTTCTGCGAGGCGGACACGCCCATCCGCGACGCCGCCCAGATGCTCATCGACGCGGGGCGCTCGGCCATCCTCGTGCGCCTGCGCGACGGCCTCGGCATCGTCACCGACGTCGACCTGCGCGACAAGGTCGTCGTCGGCGGCGTGTCGACCGACGCCCCCGTCGCCCGGATCATGACGTCGCCGGTGCACACGATCGGCGCCGAGGTGCTCGCGCCGGAGGCCAGCATCGCCATGATGGTCGCCGGCGTGAACCATCTGCCGGTCCTGGACGCCGACGGCAACGTCGTCGGCATCCTCTCGGCCAGCAACCTGATGGCGCTGGACGCGCGCAGCCCGTTCGCGCTGCGCCGCTCGATCATGCAGGCGCGCAGCGCGGAGGAGCTGGTGCTCGCCTCCAAGGACCTCCCCGGCCTCTTCGTCGACCTCATGGACGCGCGCCTCGACGCCCCCGCGCTCACGCGCATCCTCACGGTGCTCGGCGACTCGCTGACGGCGCGCCTTCTCGAGCTCGCCGTCGACGAGCACGGCGAGCCGCCCGTGCCCTACGCCTGGCTCGCCTTCGGCAGCTGCGCGCGCAGCGAGCTCACCCTCGCCTCGGACCAGGACAACGGCCTCGCCTACGCGGACACCGACGACCCCGGGGTCGACGCGTACTTCGCCCTTGTCGCGGACTACGTCAACCGCGGCCTCGCCGACTGCGGCTTCGCGCTCGATCCGCACGGCGTGCTCGCGCGCACCAGGCAGTGGCGCATGTCCCTGAGCGCCTGGCAGCAGGTGTTCGCCTACTGCCTCGAGGGCAAGGACCTCGACCGCCTGGCGCGCGCCAGCGTCGCCTTCGACTTCCGCCAGGTCGCCGGCGAGCTCTACGTGGACCGCGTGCTCACCGACATCATGCGCGAGGCGCGCGAGCACAAGCGCTTCATGCGCGGCCTCGCGCAGCTCGGCTCGCGCATCCCCTCTCCCCTCGGTTTCCGCCAGCGCCTCGTGGGCTACTTCGACATCAAGAAGAGCGGTCTCGTGCCCGTCCAGAACCTGGCGCGCTACTACGCCTTCGACAAGGGCGTGACGGCGCAGACCACCCTGGAGCGCCTGGCCGCGGTGGACGAGATCCAGGGCCAGGACGACGAGAACCCGCGCTCCCTGCGCGAGGCCTTCACGGGCCTCTCGCACATGCAGCTGCGCCACCACGCCAACGCCATCCGCAACGGCCGCGCCCTCGACAACATCATCAACGCCGAGACCCTGCGCCCGCTGACGAAGGCGCAGACCCAGGAGGCGCTGCGCGTCGTCGCCGCCGCCCAGCGGCGCTTCCCGATCCTGGCGGCCATCGGCCTCTGAAGCCGGTCGAGGGCGGGCGCCGGCGGCGGGTACACTCCCTGCGAGATGTCCCGCAGCGCCGTCAGAGCGCGACTCGTCGCGCGCATGCTCACCGCCCGGGCGCGCCGGCGCCCGCACACGCTGAGCCACCTCGTCACGGGGCGCTGCAACGGCCGCTGCCCCACGTGCCTGTGGCGCGACGACGCGCGCTCGGAACTGGACTCGGCGGCCGTCGCCTGGCTCTACGGTGAGGCCGGGCGCGCGGGCATCGCGCAGCTCGTCGTCTGGGGCGGCGAGCCCCTGCTGCGCGAGGACCTGCCCCAGCTACTGCGCGCCGCCCGCAGGGCCGGGATGCTCACGACGCTGATCAGCAACGGCTGGTACGCCGCGGAGCGCTGGCCGGAGCTCCGCGGCGAGGTCGACGCCCTCATCCTGAGCCTCGACGACGTGGGCCCGGCCCACGACCGCCTGCGCCGGCTGCCGGGCCTCTACGACCGTCTGGAAGCGTTCGTCGCGAGCCTCGAGGGGGATCCCCTGCGCCCCACCCTGCTCGTCAACACCGTGCTCTCACGCGAGAACCTGGGCGCGCTCTCGCGGGTCGCGCCCATCGCGCGCCGGTGGCGCGCCGGGCTCTACTTCTGCCCCATGGAGACCGGCGAGCTCGAGGCGCGAGGCTTCGCCGGTTCTGTGCGGGCGCTTGCCCTCACCCCCGAGGAGCTCCAGCGGGCGGCTCGCGAGGCCGCCGCGCTCAAACAGAGCGGCGCGCCGCTCCTCGCCACTGACGCCTACCTGGACCTCCTCGCGAGCGACCCCGCGCTCACCGGCTACCGCTGTCGCGGGCCCCACTCGGTGGTCACGGTGATGGCCGACGGCGGCGTGCGCGACTGCCGCCGCCGGGACGTCGCGCTCGCCGACGTGCGCGAGCTGCGCGCCGCGGGCGGCCGGCTCGCGGACGTCTTCACGCTGCCGCGCCGCCGTGAGCTCCTGGGCGAGGCGGACGCCTGCACCGTCTGCAACAACCCCGACGTGATCGAGCTCTCGTGGCTGTGGGACGGGCGTCCGGCGATGCTGCGCAAGGTCCTCGCGCTGGCGACCAGCTAGCCGGCGGGCGGGCACGTGAGCCGTGCCCGCCCCACCGGCAAGGCCCGCCCCTCCCCGCAGCCGCCCCGGCCCGGCGGACGACGCGTCTGGTAGAATCCGCCGGGCGCCGCCGCGGTGCCCGCACGCTCACGCCAGCGACCGAAAGTGCACGCCATGAGCCAGTCCTTCACGTACACGGGCACCAGCGACTACATCGCCGCGCCCGACCTCATGCAGACGGTCAACGTCGCGGTCCAGCTCGGCCGTCCGCTGCTCATCAAGGGCGAGCCCGGGACCGGCAAGACGATGCTCGCCCAGAGCATCGCGCAGGGCCTCGCGATGCCGCTCATCGTCTGGAACATCAAGTCGACGACCAAGGCGCAGGACGGGCTCTACGTGTACGACACCGTGCAGCGCCTCTACGACGGCCAGTTCGGCGATGGCGACGTGAGCGACATCGCGCAGTACATCAAACCCGGCAAGCTCGGCGAGGCCTTCGCCAGCGACGAGCGCGTCGTGCTGCTGATCGACGAGATCGACAAGGCCGACCTCGAGTTCCCCAACGACCTCCTCTGGGAGCTCGACCGCATGGAGTTCCACATCCCCGAGACGCACGCGACGGTAGCGGCGGTGCACCGGCCCATCGTGCTCATCACCTCGAACGCCGAGAAGGAGCTGCCGGACGCCTTCTTGCGCCGCTGCGTCTTCCACTACATCGAGTTCCCCGACGAGGCGATGATGGAGCGTATCGTGCGCGTGCACGTGCCCAGCCTCGACAAGCGCCTCCTCGACCTCGCCATCCAGGCGTTCTACTGGCTGCGCGACGTCCCGGGGCTGCAGAAGAAGCCGAGCACCAGCGAGCTCATCGACTGGGTGCAGGCGCTGGCGCGCGCCGGGGTGGATGCGCGGGAGATCGCCGCGCGCCTGCCTTTCATGGGCGTGCTGCTCAAGAAGGACCACGACGTCGACATCGCCCTGCGGGCGCTCTCGAGCGGCCGGCGGCGCTAGCGAGCGCGGCCGCCAGGCCCCCACGCCTGCCCGGAGGCGACGTGTTCACCGACTTCTTCTTCCTGCTGCGCTTCTACGGCGTGCCGGTCACGGTCACCGAGTGGCTGGCGCTCATGCGCGCCCTCTCGCTCGGGCTGGCACCCTGCAGCCTCGACCAGTTCTACGCGGTGGCGCGCAGCGTCCTCGTCAAGTCCGAGGCCTACTTCGACCAGTACGACCAGGCCTTCACGGCGATGTTCAAGGGCATCGAGACGCCGGTGGAGATCGAGGACGACGTGTGGGAGTGGCTCGCGCACCCGCTTCAGATGCCGGGCCTCAGCGACTCTGAGCGCCAGCTGCTGGCCGCCGCGCTCGAGGACCTCGACCTGGAGGCGCTCCGGAGAATGTTCGAGGAGCGCCTCAGAGAGCAGGCCGAGGCCCACCACGGGGGCGACTACTGGGTGGGCACCGGCGGCACCAGCGCCTTCGGCCATTCCGGCTTCCACCCCGGCGGCATCCGCGTCGGCGGCGAGAGCCGCGACCGCTCGGCCGTCAAGGTCGCCGGCGAGCGCCGCTACCGCGGCTACCGCACCGACCAGGAGGTCGGCGTGCGCCAGTTCGAGCTCGCCCTGCGACGCCTCCGTCAGCTCTCGTCACGCAACGAAGGCGTCCCCGACGAGCTCGACCTCGACGAGACCGTGGAGGAGACGGCCGCCAACGCCGGCCGCCTGAGCCTGGTCTGGCGCAAGAGCCGCAAGAACGCCGTCAAGGTGCTGCTGCTGATGGACGTGGGCGGTTCGATGCACCCCTACATCCGCCTCTGCAGCCAGCTCTTCAGCGCCGTCAACCGCAGCTCGCACTTCAAGGACCTGCGCTTCTACTACTTCCATAACTGCGTCTACGACTGGCTCTACGAGGACACGCGCATGACCTCGAGCAGCGCCGTCTCCACGCGCCGCGTCCTGCAGGAGCTGCCCGGCGACTACAAGCTGATCGTGGTCGGCGACGCGGCGATGGCGCCCAGCGAGCTGATGAGCCGCGACGGCATCATCTGGTGGGGCTTCGGCAACGACGAGCCCGGCATCGAGTGGCTCCGGCGCCTGCGCCGCCATTTCGACCACTCGGTGTGGCTCAATACCATCCCCGAGAGCGACTGGGAGCGCGCCTACGGCAGCGTCACGATCCGCAAGGTGCGCGAGGTCTTCCCCATGTTCGAGCTCACGGTGGACGGGCTCACGGCCGCGACGCGCAAGCTGATGGTGCTGCGCTAGCCACGTCTGAGGCCGCGCCTCGTGCGGCAGCCGCGGCCTCAGCCCTTCTGGCCGAGGCAGTAGAACCAGCCGTCGCGGCAGCCCACGTACACGCGCCCGTCCCACAGCACCGGCGTACTCTCGAAGCCGCCGCCGAAGAAGGGCGACTGGACGGTGCGCGTGACCGTCACCGTCCAGTACTTGCCATCGCCGTTGCCGCTCGGCAGCGCGCCGGCGTCGCCCGGCTGGGCCGACGCGAAGCCCAGGTGATACAGCGTCACGCGTTGGTCGTAGGACGCATCGACGATCGTGTCGCCCACGAGCAGCGGCGTCGAGATAGCGCCGCCGTTCCAGATGCGCCCCACCTCGACAGGTGTCTTGAGGCCGGGCTCCAGGTTAGGCCCGCGCACCGTGCCCGGCGCCATGGTGTCCTGGGAGATCACGTGCAGGTAGCCGTCGATCGCGTTGAACGCGGCCAGCGCCGGGCGCTTGCCGCCGCCGTTGTAGTCGTCGTTGACCGCCACCGAACCGATGAGGCCGCCCTTCCACTCGCCGACGCGGCGGTCCCCGGTCGGGAAGTACCACACCGCGGCTTTGGCCGGCGGCCGCGACGGATCGAGACAGAGCACGCCTCCTTTGCCCTTGATGTACTGCTTCTCCACCGGCACCAGCAGCTTGCCGCGGGCGGTCGGCACGGCGGACCCGTCGATGTCGGAGCCGATGAAGTAGTCCCAGGTGACGCCGAGGTCGCGGCGGCGCAGACCGTACACGTGGCCGGCGCCCGAGGTGACGTAGATCTTGTCGCCAAGCGCCGCCGGCGAGGACTCGAGACAGATGTTGCCGTGATGCGTCGCGGCGCGCGCGTCGCCCAGCAGGAGCCGCTGGGCCTCCACCTGAGGCTGACTGTGCCCCTGCCACGGCTGCGTCTTCAGGGGATCCAGGGCGTAGAACCAGCCGCTCTCCACACCGATGTACTGGCGTCCGTCAAGGAAGAAGCCGCTGCCGTCCACGTCGCGGCTGTAGCAGGCGGTCTGCGGCACCGGTAGCCGCCAGAGCTCCTTGCCGCTGCCGAACGTGACCGCGCGGTACGGCGCCACGTCCGGGCTCGAGAGCGAGAGCGGGTAGCCGCGCCGTGAGCCCGCGCAGACGATGTAGCGGTCGTCGGCGCTGGAGGGGCTCGGGTTGCGGAAGACCGACGGGCTGCTCTTGATGATGTCGTCGAACTTGTAGCTCCAGACGACCGTGCCGGTGGCGGCGTCGATCTTGCGCAGCCGGTGGTCGTAGCCGCTGGCGAGGACGTAGGTCCTGCCGCCGTCCACGACCACGCCGGGCATGCCGGTCCAGCCGCTCCCGGCCCACCGGCCGGGCGGGTCGCCGGCGAACTTGCCGGACGTCCAGCCGGAGCCGAGGCGCACCTTCCAGATCACGTCGAGGCGCTTGGGCACCGGCCCCAGGCCGTAGAAGCGCCGCGAGTAGTCGCCGAGGAAGGTGCCGACCTTGACGCCGTCGCCGGCGAGCGACGGCGCCGGCGCGGGGGGCACCGCCGTGTAGGTCGCGGCGGCGGCCTTGCCGCCGCCGCAGGCGGCGACGCGCCAGGCGAGGAGAAGGCACACGGCGAGCACGATGGCCAAGGCGGCGCCGCGTCGCCTCGCGATCTGGCGGCGGCGCGCTGTCGAGCGCGGGCGCGCAGGGCGCCGGGACGTGTCGCCTGGCGTCTCGATGACGCAACCATACTATGGCGCGCCGGTAGGTGCCCTGGGCGGCGCGAGCCGATAGGATGCGGGCGGCGCGCCCGCCCTGGGGGCGATGCCGGTCCACGCCAGCGACGACGGAGGGATCCATGCCGACCGACCTCGACCTGCTGCGCGACCTGTGCGCGGCCGCCGCGCCCACGGGCTTCGAGGCGCCGGCCCAGGAAGTCGTGCGCCGGCGCCTCTCGCGCATCTCCGATCCACAGGGCGACCCGCTCGGCAACCTCTGGGCGGACGTCGCGCCGACCGGGTCACCGCACGTCGTCGTGACCGCCCACAACGACCAGATCGGGCTCATCGTCACCTACGTGGACGAGCACGGGTTCGTCTATTTCGACAAGATCGGCGGCGTCGACGCCCAGCTCCTGCCCGGGCGCAACGTCGTCATCCACGGCGCCGGCGGCCCCGTGAACGGCGTCGTCGGCCGCCGGCCCTCGCACAAGATGACCGCCGACGAGCGCGCCAAGGCGCCGGACCTGCACGAGCAGTGGATCGACGTCGGCGCCGCCGGCCGCGAGGAGGCGCTCGCCCTCGTGCGGATCGGCGACCCGATCACCTTCCCGGCGCACTTCCTGCCGCTCGCCAACGGCCGCTACGGCTCGCCGGCCTTCGACGACCGGGCCGGCGTCTACGTCTGCGTGCGCGCGCTCGAGCACTACGCCGCCGCGCCCGCCGCGGCGCGGCTGACGGCGCTGACCACCGTCCACGAGGAGACCACGTTCATGGGCGCCAAGGCGGCGGCGCTGCGCTGGAGCCCGGATGTGATCATCGTCGTCGACGTCGACTTCGCCAGCGACGACCCCGGGATGGACGCCAAGAAGCTCGGCGGCGAGGTCAAGCTCGGCGCCGGCCCGGTGATCCACCGCGGCGCCGCCGGCAACCTCGCGCTCACCGACCTGGCCTGCGAGGTCGCCGCCGCCGAGGGCATCCCGTTCCAGGTCAAGGCGCTGCCGGGACGCACGTCCACGGACGCCGAGGAGCTCATGGCGGCAGGCGAGGCGGCGACGCTCTCCTTCAGCATCCCGGTGCGCAATATGCACTCGGCCTTCGAGGTGCTCCAGCCGGACGACGCCGAAGCGGGCGCCCTGCTGGCCGCGGCGATCACGCGACGTCTGGCCGGGACGTGGGACCGCGAACAGTACGTGCCGCGCGGCTGACGCAGGCGCCGGGCAGCCGCCGGGGCCTGGAGGCGCCGCGCGGCGTCAGGTCGCGGCGCTGGGAGCAGTCGCGGCCTCACCAGCGGCGTCGCCGGCGGCCTGGCCGCGCAGGAGCTGCGCGACGAGCCGTGCAAGCTCCGCCTGCCACCTGGCGCGGCCACTGTCGAGCAGGTGGTAGAGATCGGCGAAGTCGGCGTCGCTGAGGTGGATGCCGCGCTCCACGTGGAGGTACGGCACGCCGAGCTGGTGCGCCAGAGCCTCGGCGCGCCTGCGATACGCGGGCAGCACTCCTCCCCACGTCGGCCCTCCCGCCGAGACGTTGAGCGGCTGGTCGTAGAACACCGGTGTGTAGCCGCGTGCGTGGGCCAGCAGGACGATCTGGCGCAGTACCTCGAAGTTGTAGCCCCCGTAGAGGGCGTAGTTGCGCTTGTCGCGTGCCAGCACCTCGAAGATGTTCCGGCGCTTGGCCAGGGGCAGCGCGCCCTTGGAGCCCGGCGGGTAGTAGTGCGTCGCGTAGGGCAGGCTCAGCCCCCAGAAGGGACCGGCGGCGGCCCGCTGGCGCAGGTAGCTGCCGACGTAGTCGAAGATGCCCGGGAGGATGCCCTTGATGGACGGGCGCGTGCCGTAGAGCCGCGGCGCCAGCCGGTCGAGCCAGGGGCTCCGCACCACGATCGGTCGGCCGGAGAGCAGGCCGACGTCCTGGGAGGGACTCGTCCCGAAGCGCGCCGGCGCCAGCCCGATCAGCAGCACCGCCTTGCCCGGAGGCAGGTTGTCGACGACTGCCAGGGTCTGCGCCAGTGACTGCTGGTGCGCCGCGAGGCTCACGACGTTGACCGGACCGCCACCGGCGCTGGCGATCGCCCCGGCCAGCGCCTGGTCGGAGACGAACGACTCGATCGCGCCCGATCCGCCGAAGGAATACACGGTCGTGCCCTTCGGCGGGTGCTTCTTCAGCTGTCCGAGCACGTAGGTGACGTGCACGTAGTCGTCGTTGGGAATGCGATCGTAGCGCGCCTGCGAGACCGCCGTGAAAGCGCCGTTGAGCACCAGGCTCTGCAGAAGCAGCAGCGAGAGCACGGCCAGAAGTCCGGCCGCGACCAGCACCAGCGGGTTCCGCTGGCGGAAGCCGCGGCCGAAGGGGGAGCGGCGCGGGCGCGTCTCCGGCGGGCTCCTCATCGCAGCGCGGTCGTGCCCCGCCTCGGCGCCTCGCTCACAGGACTTGCCCGGTGAACCACGCCAGCGGCAGGCGGATGGCGAGGTAGATGATGCGCAGGGCGTGGTCGAGCGAGTGCGTCGAGACGAAGGCGTAGCCGAGCGCCACGTAGACGAAGGTCGCCGGGTAGCCGAGCCAGGCCACGAACTTCTCGTAGGCGGCCCGCGGCGGCTTGCCGGCCTTCTTGCGCGCCTTCTTGCGCGCCTTCTTCCAGCGCTCCCAGCGCGCCACCACGACGAGGCCGGTGGCGTGATAGACGCCCCAGGCCGCCCAGTTGAGGTCGACGTAGTGCCAGAGGCCCATGGTCAACATGCTCGCGTAGAGGCCCAGCCACACCTTGCGCGTGAGGCCGAACACGGGGAAGTACACGTTGTTGCGGCACCACGTGGAGAGCGAGATGTGCCAGCTGCGCCAGAAGTCGCTGAGGTTCTTCTGCAGGAACGGCAGGTGGAAGTTCTCCATGATGCGGAAGCCGAACAGCGCCGAGAAGCCGATGGCGAGGTCGGTGTAGGCGGAGAGGTCGAAGTAGGCGCGCACGAACACGAGGATGCAGTAGGCCAGCGGCCACCAGGGCCCGAGCTGGGAGACGCTGAAGTGCGGGTTGGCGACGGTGGTGATGATCTTCGCGAAGAAGATGGCGAAGACGAAGTCGACCACGAAGACCTTCTTGAAGTAGCCCATGGCGATGCGCCGCAGGCCGGCGTAGAACAGCTGGCGGTCGAAGCGGAAGCTGCGCTTCTCGTAGAACCCCTGATAGGTCTCGAGCGGGCCGGCCGGGAACGTCGGGATGAACATGACGAACGCCGCCAGGCGCAGGAGCGAGTTCTCCTCGATCACGCCGCGCATGCAGTCGAACACGTACTGCAAGAGGCGGAAGACGAAGTAGCTGATGCCGAGCGGCATGATCAGGTGCCCGACGATCCAGTCGTCCCTGCCCCAGATGGCGATGGCGCCGCGCTGGCCGTACTTGCCGATGCCGAGCGTCACCAGCGCGATGATCACGATGATGAGGACGACGCGGCCACCGCTGAGCTTCTCGCGCCGGCGCAGCTCCACCAGCTGGTGCGCCACCAGGGTGAGGCCGAGCGCGGCGGCCGCGAACATGGGGTTGAGCAGCGCCAGCACGGCGACCGAAAGCACGAGGGCGAAGACGATCCGCGCCTTGTCGCGGCGCAGCAGCAGCCAGAAGACCAGCAGCGCGGCGATCACCACCGGGATCAGCGTGAGCGTGAAGTAGATCCTCACCGGCCGGCCCCCGGTCTGCCAGCGCCGGCGCCTCCCGGGCCGCGCAGAGGCCCGGGCCGGCCGGCGCCGCGGTGCCTCACGCGAGCTCCCGGGCGAGCAGCGCCTGCAGCTCCGCGCGGATGGCCTTGCCCGAACCGGTGCGCGGGATCGCCTCGACGGCGATGACCCGGCTCGGCAGCGACGTGGACGGGAGCAGGCCGCGCAGCTCGCGCAGCAGCCGTGACGCCTTGAAGCCTTCCCGGTCGTGGGGCACGACGAAGGCCACGGGGACGTGCCCCAGGATGTCGTCGGGCGCGGCCACCACGGCCACGTCCGCGAAGCGCCCGAGGCCCTGCAGCGCCTGCTGCACGTGGACGATGCTCACCTTCTCGCCGCCGCGCTTGATGATGTCGTCCTTGCGCCCGGCGATCCACACGGCGCCGCTGGCGTCCACCCGACCGAAGTCGCCGGTGCGCAGCCCGTGGCCGGTGAGCGTGCGCGCTGTGATCTCCGGCTCGTCGAGGTAGCCGAGCATGAGCAGCGAGCCGGTGACGAAGAGCTCGCCGGTCTCCCCCGGCGCGGCCCGCGTGCCGTCGCCGAGCCGCGCCGTCACGCGCATGTCGTCGATGGGCCGGCCCACCGAGCCCTCGCGCTCGTCGAGCTCCTCGGGCGGCAGGATGCAGAGCCGGCCGCTCACCTCCGTGAGGCCGTACATGTTGAAGAGCCGCACCCCGGGCAGCACGCGCCGCAGCTTCTCGATCACCGGCAGCGGCAGGTGGTCGCCGCTGCTCACCCAGAAGCGCAGATCGTGCGCACGCGGCTCCTCGAGCGGCTCCACGACGCGCACCAGGTGGGCCGGGGCGCCGCCGAAGCCGGTGCAGCCCTGCGCCGCCAGTTCGTCGAGCAGGCCGGCGCCGAAGAAGAAGCCGAGCTGGCCTGCCACGCCGCCGCCACCGGCCAGCAGCGTCAAGAAGTGGCAGATGCCGCTGGTGAAGTACGGCGGCGTGTTGATGAAGATGCGGTCGTCGCCGCCGAGGCCGAGGGTAGCGGCGACGTGGCCGGCGTTACTGGAGATGCCACGCAGCGTCTGGCACACGCCCTTGGGCAGGCCGGTCGTGCCGGAGGTGAACATGATCATCGCGAGGTCGTCCGGGCCGAGGGAGTCCGGCTCCGCGGCGGGCGCCGCGGCGCTCGCCGGCGCGCCGGCGGCCCGCAGCCCCGCCACGCGCGAGTCGTCTCCGCGGGTCACGACGAGGCGCCGCGGCCCCTCGCAGGGGCAGGCCTCTTCGTCCGCCGCCACCAGGGCGTCCGGCGCGGCCTTGACGAGCAGCCAGCCCACGTCGGCCGCCGGCAGGCTCGTGTTGAGCGGCACCACCACGGCGCCTGCGAGCCACGCGCCGAGCATGCCGACGAAGAACTCGTCGTACTCCTCGAGGAACAGCGCGACGCGGCGGCCGCGGCCCACGCCGGCCGCCCGCAGGGCGGCCGCCACCGCCGCGGCCCGCTCCGCCACGTCGGCGTAGGTGTACTCGCGCCCGTGCGTCGTCAGGAGCACGGCCTGCGGCGTCGCGTGCGCCCAGTGGCGCAGGCGCGCCAACGCGTCGGTCATCAGGCCGGGAGAGTCCATGCCCGCGCTACGGGGGCGTCAGAAGCCGACGTAGCGGAACTCGGTGAGCTTGCCGCCCACCAGCACCGCGACGATGATCGCCAGGAAGAGGAGGAACCAGAGGAAGGTCTGCAGGCTGAGGCCGAGGCCGTACCAGAGCCAGGAGAGGCGCGTCACGCGCGGCGCCTGCTCCTCGCCCGCCGCGCCGCCGCGACCGCCGGCGTCAGGGTCCTCAGGCATCCGCGGCCTTCTTGCGCGCGATATACGCGAGCTGGTGGTTCACGGTGTCGAGGTTCTCGAAGACGATGTCCATGGGCTTGACCTTGATGGCGAACGTCTCCTCGAGGAAGGCGATCAGCGCCGTGAGGTTCATGGAGTCGAGCAGCTGGTCGCGGAAGAGGGACGTGTCGGCGTCCGCCTCTCCCTCGTCGAGGTCGGCCTCCTCGCGGATGAACTCGAGGATCTTGTCGGCGTCGGACATGTGACTCCTCTCAACTACCGTGGCCGCGGCCGCAGCCGCACGTCGGACGGGAGCGATGGATGCAGGCCCGACGGGTCTCGGGCCGCGTCAAAGGTGCCGGACATTTTATCAGATGACCGGGCCCGCCTCCGCGACGGGCCGGGCCGGCCGCCGGAAGCCATCGGGGTCATCCGCCGCCCGCGAGCTTGCCGGCGCGGTAGAGCGCAGCGAGCCTCCGGGCGAGCGCGTTCTCCCAGATCACGCGGCCGGCGGGGAGCATGTGGGCATAGTCGGAGAAGTCGGCCGTGGGGATACGGACCTCGCGGTTCACGTCCACGTAGGGGACGCCGTACTTGGCGGCGATCGCACGCGTCGGCGGCCGGTACATCCGGTCGACCCCGTTCCACATCGAGCCGATGAGTGAGACGTTGCGAGGCAGCTCTACGAGCACGACGCTGAAGCCCCGTTCCCGGCTCCGTTTCACGAGCTCGTCCAGCATCGCGAGGTTGAACTTGTAGTTGGCCACGAACTGCGGGTGACGCACGCGCCACCAGCTCAGCAGCACTTTCATCTTGGCGGCCTCGCTCTTCCTGGGCCGGTCGTCGAGCAGATGCTGGGAGGCGGTGCCGCTCGACAGAGTGCCGCGCGCGAGGTACGGGAGCTGCGATTTCACGTCGCCGGCAAGCAGCTGCATGATGCCCGGGAGGATGGTGGCGGGAGACTCGCTGGTCCCGAACCTGCTGGCCATGAAGCTGCGCAGCGTACCGCTCTCCAGCAGAAGTCCCTCGCCGCTGAGCTGCCGCCGGCTGGACGCGAGGTCGCCGATGAACCGGCCGGGGCTGACGCCGATGAGGATCGTCGTGGGCACGCCTCGCGGAAGGTTGTCGACGATGGCGACGTCCTGGGCGTAGGTCTGCAGCGACGTCGCGAAGTTCCAGGCCGCGATCCGCGGCCCGCCGGCGCGCCTGACATCCCGGGCGAGCGACACGCCGCCATTGACCGTGGCCTCCCTGGCGGTCGACCCGCCCAGCAGGAAGGCGGCGGGCAGGCGCGGCGGGTCCAGCTTGAGCCGGCCGATGGTCCAGGGCACGGCGGTGTCCGTCGCGTTGAGGCTGTCGGCCCGCAACCAGTACTTCAGCGGGACCTGCGACCACTCGCCGCTGGTGAAGTACGCCTGCAGCCCGAGGAGCACGGGCAGCAGCGGCAGGACCGCGCATCCGAGCACGAGCGGATGCTTGCTACGCAGTCCGCGCAGGAAGCTGTTCACGCCGCCTCCCGCGTGAGTCGGCGCGGCGGCCGGACGCGCAGCCGCCCACGCGAGTCGCCGGCGAGCAAGTGACTGTCCCGGGAAATACCCATCACCTCATCCGGCAGGAGGCGCCTCCGCGTCGCCTCAGGCTCGGTCGATTCCACGGGGCGCACCACGGCGGGGCTACGAGCGCGTCCCCGACGTGTACGAAAACCTCATCGGGCTCCGGAAGCCGGTGGCCTCGATGCCGGCCTTGAGCACCCTGGCGAGCGTGAAGACGCGCTCGGCCGTCTGAAAGCCCTGTTCGAGGCCCCACTCGTCGCTGAGGATGTGGCCGCGGCCGCCTGCCCACCCGTAGGCACCGAACTGGCTTGTGGCGTCGCCGTTGCCCACTACGAGGCAGCCGTTGCGCACGAAGGGCAGCCACGTGGCGATGATGGCGGTCTCCGCGCCACCGGACCGCCTGCCCGCCGTCGCCATGACGCCCACAGGGCGGTTGGCGAGACGGAAGTCCTGGTGGCGCAGCGGGCGCGTGCGCATGATGAACTTCGCGAAGAGGTCGGATGGCAGCCCGAAGTACACGGGCGTCGCGACCAGCAGGCCGTCCGCCGCCACCATGGCGTCGAGCACCGGCTGCACGTCGTCCTCGTCCGCGCGCACGCAGGGGATGAACTCCCCCTTCTTGGTCTTGCCGCAGATGTTGCACGCCTTGCAGGGCTCGACGCGCAGCTCGCGCAGGTGGACCGTCTCGTGTTCGGCTTCGCCGGGGTACGCAGCGTCGAGCTTCTCGAACGCCGAGCTCAGCTGGATGCTGCTGTTGCTGTTGTCACGGGGGCTGCAGTTGAGCCCCAAGAGCCGCACCGTCATGCGTCGTGCTCCTCTCCGTGCGATCGCTCCGGCGCCGGGCGCGGGGCGGCGGCCTTGGTGCCAGCACCGCCGGACAATGGTACCAGAGGGGGTAGGCCGCCGCAGCCGCGCGCGCGGGCGCCGCCGGCGTGCGCCCGAAGGCCCGAACAGCGCCGACGCGGAGTGCGAAGTGGTGCCGGAGGTGGGATTTGAACCCACACGCCCTTTCGGGGCACCCGATTTTGAGTCGAGCGCGTCTACCAGTTCCGCCACACCGGCACGGTGCGTTGTGCAGCTACGCTGCGGCGGCGCCTGCTTCACAGGCGCCGCACCTCGTCGCGAATCCGCAGCGGATCCTCCCGGCATTCGCGACGGCGGCGACGATGCGCCCCATTCTGACGCATTCCGGCCCGCTTGTGCATCTCCACGATCGCGTGAGCACAGATCGCGCGGTGATGCCCGGCGCCGCGTTCGTCAGCCTGCGCTCTGAACGGGCACGGACGCAGCGTCACGCGGTATGCTCGCCGGCAGCGTACCTAGGACCGGCACTCGCGACAGCAGGGAGCGTGCTCACATGCGGGATCGACCAGTGTTCGCGACGCGGCCGTGCACGGGATCCGCGCGGTGACGTCACGCCGCCTCCAGCTTGTCGCCCTGGCGCTCTTCCTGTGCGCGCTGACCGGGCTCGTGGTCCTGGGCATGGTCGCGAGCGAGGCGCTGGCCGACGTCGGCGGCGATGCGACGCCGCCGACGACCACGGCCACGGGCGCCGACGCGCTCTGGCACAGCAGCGCCGTCACCGTGACCTTCGCGGCGGTCGACGATCCCGGCGGTTCCGGCATGAGCGGTGGCGCCGCCAAGACCGAGTACCAGCTCGACGGCGGCGCCTGGGTGACCGGCACCGCCTGCACCGTCGCCGCCCCCCCGGATCATTCCGGCGACGGCCTCCGCACCGTGAGCTACCGCTCGACCGACGCCGCCGGAAACGCGGAGGCCCCCAAGAGCCTCGTCGTGAAGATCGACACCGAGGGGCCGACGACCGTTGCGCGGCCGGCTGATGGTCGCAGAGGCCAGGCCATCAGCCTCACCTACCAGGTGGACGACGCCCTCAGTCCCTCGGCCACCGACATCAGCCTCGTCGTCAGCGACAGTCGCGGCATCGTGGTCAAGCGCCTCGCGGGAGGCACCCAGACGGTCGCAGGATGGCATGCCGTGAAGTGGTCGCCCACCGCAGTAGGCAGGTACAGTTACGCCGTCGTGGCGACGGATCTGGCCGGCAACCCGCAGGTCGCCGCGACGAGCGCCACGCTGACGGTGCGCACCGAGTGGGTGGCCATCGGCCACTCGGTGCGCGGGCGCTCCATCGTCGCCGCGCGGTTCGGGGCGGGGGGGCGGCACCTCCTCGTGATCGGCGGCGTGCACGGCAACGAGGCGGGAACGGCCGTGGCCGCCAAGTTCGCCGCCTACCTCGCCACGCATCCGGCGGCGGTGCCGGCAGGCGCGCGCATCGACGTGATCCGCTGCCTCAATCCGGACGGCTACGCGCTCCGCACGCGCGGCAACGCCCGGCGCGTCGATCTGAACCGCAACCTGCCGACGGCCGGCTGGAAGAGCCATCTGAACAGCGGCGACCCGTCGGCGAGCCTCGGCCTGAGTGGCGGTCCCAGCCCCGGGTCCGAGCCCGAGACGAAGGCGCTGCTCGCCTACCTGAGGCAGGGCTTCGCCGCGGTCCTGAGCCTGCATTCGCGCGCGGGCATCCTCGACCCCAACGGTCCGGGCGGGGCGGCGCTGGCGCGGCGCATGTCGGCGCTCTGCGGTCTGCCTCTCGGGCGCCTCAGCTACCAGGCCTCCATCACCGGTTCCCTGGGCGGCTACGTGCCCGCCAGGTACGGCGTCCCCGTGGTCACCGTCGAACTGAGGGACGCCACGCTCGGCAAGGGCCTGAGGTCTGCTCTGCTCGTCGCCGCACGGTAGGCCACGTGACGACGTGGCGGCCGGGGGGCCTTCGGATCGCGCAGCGGTGCCAGACCCAGGCCGCCTACGGTTACATGCAGGTTGCGTGGGGGCAAGAGGAGCGTGACGCGACTGCGGGGGCCGCGGTCACAACTCGCCTTGGAGGTGCTGGCATATGGGAACGAGGACACGCGCGTGGACCACTCGCGGCACGCTGTTCGCCTGTCTGGCTGTGCTGGTGCTGCCCCTTCTCGTGGCCGCCTGCGGCAGCTCCTCGACGGCCGCCACTCCGACTCCAAGCGCTACGCCCAGCGCTTCGCTGAGCGTCTCGCCGACGGCGGCGATCACGACCGACTGGCAGACGTTCTTCAACGGCACCACGACCGCGACGCGCAAGATCGCCCTGCTGCAGAACGGCCAGCAGTTCGCCAAGACGATCGAGGCGCAAGCGAGCTCGCCGCTCGCCAAGGCGACGCAGGCCAAGGTCACAGCTGTGAACGTCACCTCCGCGACTACCGCCGACGTCACCTACTCGATCCTGCAGGGCGGCCAGGTCGCCCTCCCCAACCAGCAGGGGCAGGCGGTGCTCGAGGGCGGCGTCTGGAAGGTCTCGGCGCCAAGCTTCCAGGCTTTGCTGAAGCTCGAGCAGGGCCAGGCGGGCACCTCCCCCTCAGCGACGCCCTAGACCCCGGGCGCAGCTGATGACGGCGGGCGCTGCACGCACGCATGGCGTGGGCGCGGCGGTCGGGGACCGTGGCCGCGGCCACGCCCTTGCGACGCTGAGCGCCGTCCTGTTCCTGACCTTTCTCGACACGACGATCGTCAGCGTCGCGCTGGCCGACGTGCAGTCGAGCCTGCACGCCGGGGTCTCGGCGCTGCAGTGGGTCGTGAACGGCTACGCGCTGACCTTCGCCGCCCTGATGCTGGGCATGGGAATGCTCGGCGACCGCTACGGACGCCGGCGCGTGATGCTCGGCGGCCTCGGGGTCTTCATCGGCGGCTCCCTGTTCGGCGCGCTCGCCACCTCAGTCTCGGCGCTCGTGGCCGCCCGGATCATCATGGGCGTCGGAGCCGCCGCGAGTGAGCCGGGCACGCTCTCGATCATCCGCCACCTCTATCCCGAGCGTCGCCGACGCGCCCGGGCACTGGGCGTGTGGTCCGCCGTCGCCGGTCTGGCGCTCGCCATGGGGCCGGTGCTGGGCGGCGTCCTCGTGGGCTTGGGCACGTGGCGCTACGTGTTCTGGTTCAACCTGATCGCCGGCCTGCTGGTGCTGCTCGCCGCACACCTCACCGTTCCGGAGAGTGCCGACCCGCAGGCGGGTCGCATCGACGTCGCCGGTCTGGTGCTCCTGCCGCTCGCGCTCGGGACGGCGATCTTCGCGGTGATCCACGGCGAGACCACCGGGTACAGCGACCCCGCCGTCCTCACCCTGTTCGTCGCGGGGGCGATCGCCGCCGCCCTCTTCGTACTCGTCGAGCGGCGCAGCCGCAGCCCGATCTTCGAGCTCCGCTTCTTGCGCCGTGCCTCGTTCACCGGCGCCCTCGCAGTGGTCTTCGCCGCCTATTTCGGCATCTTCTCGATCTTCTTCTTCACGGCCCTCTACCTTCAGGTCGTGGTGGGCTACTCCGCCTACCGCATGGCGGTCCTGTTCGTGCCCATGGCGATCGCCATGATCGCCGCCTCGGCGCTGACCGGGCGCTGGGTGGCACGGGCCGGGCCGCGCCTGCCGGCGGCGCTGGGCTGCCTCCTCGCGGGGGCGGGCATGCTGGCGGCCGACGTGGTGCTGCGCGGCCACATCGACTTCGCCGCGCTCACCGCGGTGCTCGCCCTGGCCGGGCTCGGCTACGGCGTGGCGATCGTGCCCGTCACCACGGTCGCGCTCGGGGTCGTCCCCGCCGAGCACTCCGGCATGGCCGCCGGAGCCACCACCACCAGCCGCGAGCTGGGCGCCGTCGTCGGAGTGGCCGTGCTCGGCTCGCTGGTCAACGGTCACCTCACGGTCGAGTTGACCAGGAGGCTCGCCGACCTCGGGGTACCGCCCGCGTTTCGCAGCGTCGTCATCAGCGCGGTGGAGACCGGCCAGGTGCCCAAGGGCAGCGGCGGAGCCGCTGCCGCCGCCCAGGCCTTCGGCCCGATCGTGGCGCACGTCATCGACGCCGCCTACAGCGCCTTCCGCAACGGCCTCTCCATCTCGTTGCTGGTCGCCGGCGCCGTGATGCTGGCGTCCGCGCTGATCGCCTGGACGACGCTGTTTCCGGCCAACCGCTGGAGCGAAGTCGAGCGTTAGGCGATCGCGTCAGGAGCTGTCCGCGTCGTCCTCTTGCCGGCGCATCGACCGCGCCGCCAGCAGGCGAAACGCGCCCGGCAGGCCGCCGTGGAGGCGCACGGGCACGACCATCCAGCGCGGGACGAAGACCTCGGGCGTGTTCTGTTCGACGCCCCTGATCAGCGCCGCCGCGACCCGCGCCGGCGCCACCGGCCGGGGGATCCGGCGCGCGTAGGCGTGACCTGAGCGCGCGAAGAAGGACGTGTCGACCGCCGCCGGGACGACCACGGTCACGCCCACCCCGCTGGCGGCGAGCTCGTAGCGCACGCTCTCGGAGAAGGCGATCAGCCCGCCCTTGGTCGCCGAGTAGACCGCCTCGCGGGCGACGCCGAGCGAGCCGGCGATCGACGCCACATTGACGATGTGGCCGCGGCCGCGGCGGGCCATGCCCGGCGCGAACGCCGCGGTCAGCCGTATAGGCGCGGCCAGGTTGAGCGCCAGCATCTCCAGCGTGGCGGCGTGATCGATCGTCTCGAGCGCCTCGTAGCGTCCGTAGCCGGCGACGTTGACGAGCAGATCGACAGGCCCCGCCCAATCGACCAGCCGGTCGAGCTCCTGCCGATCGCTCAGGTCGGCGGCCAGCACCGCGGCCCCGCACAGGGCGACCAGTTCGTCCAGCTGCGGCGCTTCGAGACCCGTGGCCTTGACGCGCGCGCCCTGCCGAGCCAAGGCGATCGCCGTGGCGCGTCCGATGCCCAGGGAGGCGCCGGTGACGAGCGCTGTGCATCCGGCGATGTCCATGTCGCTGACAACCCTTCCCGGCCAGCCGCGCGGGACGCCGTTGTCCGCCTCAACGCCCGACTGGGACGTACGCCGGGTATCGTTCTGAGGACGCCGCAAAGGAGGCGATCGCGTGGTGGACGAGTTCAGCCTCAAGGATCTGCTTGCCGAGCGTGCCGGGGAGGGTCTGGGCCTCTACGCGCGCTACTCGAACCCGCGCTTCGTGCAGATCCTCGGGATACTCGGCTTCGACCGTCAGTGGGCACGCGCCGAAGGCGCCTACCTCTACGACCGCGGCGGCACCCGCTACCTCGACTGGCTCGGGGGCTTCGGCATGTACAACGTCGGGCGCAACAACGCGGCCGTGCGCCGGGCCCTCGAGGAGCTGCTCGCGCTCCAGACCCCGAGCCTGCCGCAACTCGGCCTCTCCGACCTGCCGGGGCTGCTCGCCGAGGCGCTCGTGCGCGTGGCTCCGGCCTCGACCGATCGGGTCCTTTTCGTGAACAGCGGCGCGGAAGCCATCGAGGCGGCGGTCAAGCTCGCGCGCGCCGCCACCGGCAGGCCACGCGTGGTCGCCGTCGAGAACGGTTTCCACGGGCTCACCCTGGGGGCGATGTCGGTGAACGGCAGCGCCACGCAGCGCGCCCGCTTCGGCCCGCTGCTGCCGGACGTCTCCTGGGTGCCGTTCAACGACCCCGAGGCTCTCGAGCGCGAGCTGGCACGCGAGGACGTCGCCCTGTTCCTCACCGAGCCGGTGCAGGGGCAGGGCGTGGTGCTGCCCGATCCCGGCTACTTGCCCGGGGCGCAGCGGCTCTGCCGCCGATACGGCACGCTGTTCTGCGTCGACGAGGTACAGACCGGCCTCGGCCGCACCGGACGCCTCTTCGCCAGCGAGTACTGGGCACTGGAGCCCGACCTCCTCACCGTCGCGAAATCCCTGTCGGGCGGGTACGTGCCGGTGGGCGCCCTCCTGCTGCGGTCGTCCATCCACGAGGCCGTCTTCGACACGCTCGAGCATGCCACGTCACACGGCTCGACCTTCGCGCCGAACGACATGGCGATGGCCGCCGGGCTCGCGACCCTGGCGGAGCTCGAGTCCAAAGACCTCGTCGCGCGAGCGTCACGCCTCGGCGATCATCTGCTGGCCCGCACGCGGCCGCTCGTCCAGGCCTTCGATGTGGTCAAGGAGGTGCGCGGCCTCGGGCTCATGTGGGCGATCGAGTTCGGGGAGCCGCGCCGCGGCTCGCGCACGTGGCGCTTTCTCGAGGCCCGCCAGGCGGGCATCTTCACGCAGTTCGTGGTCGGCCCCCTGTTCCGCGAGCAGCACATCCTGAGCCAGGTGGCCGACCACTCGATCAACGTGCTCAAGGGTCTGCCGCCGCTGGTCCTCGACGAAGCCGACGTGGACTGGTTCGCCACGGCACTCGAGCAGGTGATCGGGAAGGCGCAGCGGCTGCCGCGGGCCGCCTTCGGGTTCGCCGCCCACGCCGCCGCCGCCCTGCCCCACCGTCGCGGCGGGGCGCCCTCGGGCTGAGGCGGAGCCTGATGAGGGCACGGCGGCGGGAAGCGGCGGCACGCCTCACGACGCCGCGCGAGCGCCCGGCTCCTCCCGCCGCTCCTGGTCCTCGAGCTTCTTGACCATGCGCACGAGCGTCCCGCGCTTGCGCGGCACGAGCTCGAGACTCTCCATGAGCGTGCGCATCAGGTAGAGCCCGCGGCCGTGCTCCTCGCTCTCCTCAGGGACCTCGATGAGGTCGAGGCAGACGCCCTTGAAGCTCTCGTCGGCGTCGCGCACTTCGACGCAGACGTAGCCGTCGAGCAGCGAGACCACCAACTCGATGTGGCAATCGGCGGCCCCGCAGGCCGCGAGGGCGTTGTTGAGCGCCTCGGCGGCGGCGAGCACGATGACCTCCCGCTCCTCGGCGCCTGTTCCGCGCGCGCTGAGCAGCGTACGCATACGCGTGCGCAGACTCGCCAGCTGGGCTGGCCGGTCGACCAGGACCCGCAGTTCATCGCGCACCTGCGAGCGCGTGGCCGGTGAGCGCGACGTGGTAGACGTCTGACGTACCATGATGACCTCGACTCGAAGTACCTCTCTGCACGTCTGGATTGTTCCCTGACTCGCACCGACCGTCGACATGTGCTTGCCGGCGATCGCGGCGCTGCCGAGACTGGCGAGCGGCGTTTGCGAGCATCCTGAAGGCGTCAGTCGCCAATGAAGCAGTGCCCGGTTCAGGACGCCCGTCAGGTGCGGCGCAGTTGAGGCCGGCGTCCTGTCGGCGCGTTGTCGGCGACCAGCGCCATGGGCCCGCGGGCGCTTGCGCGGACCACCATGAGGCAGGTCCGCCGCCCCGGGTCCTCAGTCGCGCCCGGCTGCGGCCGCAGGAGCGATGAGGCCGAGCTCGATGGCACGGGCCACGGCCTCGGCCCGGCCGCCGGCGCCGAGCTTGCGGTAGAGCGAGGAGGCGTTGTTCTGGATCGTCTTGCGCGAGACGAAGAGGTGCGCGGCGATCTGCAGCAGCGTCATCGAGGTAGGCAACAGCCGCAGGACCTCGACCTCGCGCGCCGTCAGCGCGAGGCGACGCATGGTGCGCTGCGCCACGAGGTCGAACACCTCGGTGAGCTGGTCGCGCAGGGCGGCGACGGCCTCGCTGCTGAAGACCATGCCGCCGCCGGCGACGATGTCGATGGCGGCGAAGAGGTGTTCAGGCGTGCAGGCCTTGTCGATCACGCCGACGGCGCCCGCGGCCAGAGCAGTCACCACTTCACTGAGGTCCCAGGAACCGTTCAGGACGATCGTCGGCTGGTCCGGGTTCGCGGCGAGCAGGCGCCGCACCAGGGCGGCGGCGCCCTGCGCGTCGATCAGCTCGTCGACGAGCAGGAGGCCGTCGGGGTGACTGGCGGCGAGCGCGAGCGCGTCCGCGCTCGTGGAGGCGACGCCGAGCACCTCGTAGCCCTGGTCGGCGAGCACCTCGCCGACGCCGCGGGCGATGAGCTCGCTGTGGTCGGCGACGATGATGCGTGCCTTGGCCATGTGGTGCCCTTTGCCTTCCTCGTCAGGCATCCGTCGCCGCCGCGACCCGGGCGGACCAGACACGTGATGACAGGTCGATGATCTCCGCCAGGCCCCGAACGCGGAGGCGAACGGGCCGTGCCCAGTCTCTCTGCTCTCGAGCCCGCGCAATAGGGGCAGAGGCGCACTGCGGCACGGGGTATCGCGGTAGCGAACGGGCAGTGTCGGCCCGGTCTGGGCGCGACCGACCATGACTTGGGCTGGCTCGAGTGCCCATCTCGGTATGTGCGGCCACAACGGTCCCCGGTCTGCTACGCCTTCTGGCAGTAGCCCCGGGAGCCTGAAGCGTCAGCCTGACAGGGCCGCGGGCTTACGCGAAGCCCGCGTGAAGTTCTTCGTAGTGCTCTTTGAGTATGAACCTCATGCGCACCAAAGCAAGCAGGCGGCAACGTTGCGCCGGCGCCGGCCGGAGGCGCGGCCCATGCGCCGCGCCGGTCGCTCTGCCTGGCTAGCTCTGCTGCGGACCCGCGGTGCTCACGGCGCGGCGCGGTGGCCGCGCCCGCGGTTCGCCGCTCGCCCGCGGCCTCGCCTGGGAGATGAGGATCACCGCGACGTCGTCGGCAAAGGGCTCTCCCCCGGCCGCCTCGACGTCGGCCAGCAGCCGCTCCAGAGTCGGGCGATCCACCTCCGCACCCAGCGCGCGTATCGACTCGATGAGGCGCCGTTCGCCGAAACGCTCCGCCGACCCGGGGGCGGCCCGCCCCTCGATCAGCCCGTCGGTGTAGAAGAAGAGCCTCCATCCCGCGGGCAGAGCCATGCGCAGGGGTTCTTCCACCGGCCAGTCCGTGGCGCCCAGAGGCGGCATCGGGTCCGCCGGCAGCGGCGTGACGTCGCTCGCCAGGAGCAGCGGCATCGGATGGCCGAGGCAGAGCAGCGAGACCTCCTCGCCGCGCGCGTCGATCCAGGCCAGGCAGAGAGTGGCGAACGTGAGCGGGTTCCGGCGCTCGCTCTCGAGCACGACGCGCAGGCTCTCGACGATCGTCGCCGGCGCGGCGCCGGCGACGACGAGCGCCTTCCAGCCGGCGCGCAGCATGGCGCCCATGGCGGCGGCGTCGGGCCCATGACCGCTGACGTCGCCGCAGATCACGGCGATGCCCGCCTCGCCGCAATCGAGCACGTCGATGAAGTCGCCGCCGAGCGCCAGGTGCCGCTCGCCGGGACGGTAGAGGCCGAGGACGTCGAGGCCCTCGTGCGCGAGCGGCAGGCGGGGCACCAGCGCCAGCTCGAGGCGCTGGTGCATGGCCTCAGCCTCGCGCAGGTTCCTGACCGCCAGCGCGTGGGGCCGCGCGAGGCCGTCGTCGACCACGGCCCGGAAGATGAGCAGGGCCGAGATCACGAGGAACATGTGGCCGACCATGTTGGGCCAGGTCGCCGTCGAGTGGTAGAGCGTGAACCAGAGCTCGGCGACGATGGTCGCCGCGAGGGCGGCGCGCAGCAGCCGCCAGGATTGGTAGGGCAGCTGGTCGCGTTTGCGCCAGAGCAGGGCGATGGCGAGCAGGAAGAGCAGGCAGATGACGTACTCGGAAGCCTTCTTGAAGGGCGTCAGCCCGGTGCCCGTGACGAGCGTCGCCGGGAAGACGTGCCACCAGTAGATGCTGGAGATCAGCAGCAGCGCGTAGGCGACGAGGCAGGAAAGCACGAGGGCCACGCGCATGCGCCGGCCGATGAAGAACGTCGCCGCGATGAAGGAGCCGGCGAGCAGCAGGCGCGCGCCGAGCCAGACCTGCGTCGGCGGGTCGGGCGAGTGGCTGATCAGGTTGAGTCCCGGGTAGTCGACGAGGTGCACGACGTGCAGGGCGGCGACCACGACCAGCGCCAGCCCGAGGAAGGCGGCGAAGTCGTCGTCGAGGTACTGGCGCAGGGTCCAGGCGACCACGAACACGCTGAGGCAGACGACGATGAAGAAGATCTCGGCGAGCGTGTGGAAGAGCAGGTAGGAGTGGAGACGCGCGCCGTACAAGAGGCCGAGCAGCACAAGAGCGATGATCGCGGTCAGGCGATCTTGACGGGACCATACAAAGCTACGCTCGTTCACATGCCGCTCCCGCGCGATTGTAGCAGAGGCACTCCAGGGGGCCGGACGGAGAAGTGTCGCCGCCGCTGGCTAGCCGAGAGCGGCGCCCTGGCTCCGCCGCCCGCGACTCTTGCGATGCTGGAAGCCCGCGGCCCGGCACTTGTCGCTGCAGAAGCGCCGCCGAGAGTTGCCGGTCTCGAAGACGACGCCGCACTCCTCGCAGGCCCTCTCAGCGAGTCGCGGTTCGTGGCGCCGCTGGTACGGGCGAGGGCCGCTCTGGCCGTGCAGAGCGCAGCGCGACCCGGGGTTGTAGGCCGAGAGCAAGGTCGCGCATCCCGGCGCATCGCAGACGCGCCCGGCGGGGAAGGTCCTCACCCGCTGGGCGCGGGTGCCCGCTGCCTGCAGCCGCAAGGTACCGACCACGCGGTAGGTCACGGGGCCGGCTCCTCGATGCCCATGACGCGGGCCACTTCGGAGAAGAGCGACTCGCCGATGGCGCGAACGACTCTGCCGTCGACGCCGCGGGGCGCCTCCTCATCGATCGAGCCCTGGCGGGGCGCGACGCGCTGCTCCTCGTGGTGGCCGTTCTCCACGAGCAGGAGGACCGTAGAGCCGCTCGAGGTCTCGGCGCGCCGGCCGACCTCGTCGAGGCGCAGCAGGCAGTCACCGCCGTCGTCGACCACGCTCGTGAACTCGAAGCAGCGGGAGCCGTACCAGAGCGTCGCCTGCTCGCGCGAAAGGGCTGCGTCGACGGCATCGGCACCGGTCACGTCCTGCGCCGACGCATCGACGAGTCGCCAGGCGCGCAGTGTGGACGGTGCTCTCACCGGTGCAGGCTCCTTGGTTGGGCTTCAACAGTAGGCCTGACGGTGCCCTGAAGGAAGGTGGCTGGTGGGCACCCCTATCTGCGCTTTCGGGCAGCTCGCGGGCACGCGTACTCGGGCACGCCGCGGCCTGCGCGTGCCGTCGTGGCGGAGAGCCGGCTCCCCGGCGACGGGCCGGTGTCAGGCCCCTGCCCGCCGGATGCCCGCACGCACCGCGGCCGGCGCCGATGGCAGAGTTGGTCAAGGAACGGCTGCCGCGGTCCGATAGATGTCTACGTGAGTACCAAGGCCATAGGGCCACACTGGGTGCGGGTGCAAGAGGCGGCTGACCTCCTCGGGGTCAGCGCCAGTTCGGTGCGCCGTTGGGCCGCGGACGGCACCCTCCCTTGCCGCCGCACTCCGGGCGGGCAACGACGCTTCCTGCTCGAAGACCTCGAACGGGCTCTTCGCGCGGGCACCTCCCCGAGCCGTGAGCCCGTCGCGACAGACAGGCACAACGGGCACCGCTATCAGCTGCTCTACGAGACCAGTGTCGATCTCACCTCCAGCCTCGAGCCGGCCGAGGTCCTCCAGTCGGCCGCGCGCCGCCTGACCGCCGCCCTCGAGATCCCCGACTGCGACATCTACCGGCTCGACGGCGGCGAACGCCTGGTCTGCCTCGCCTCCACCAGCGACGGCGCGTACGACGCCTCCTGGGTGGACAAGGAGCTCGAGCTCGAGGACTGGCCCTGCAAACGCCTGGCGGTCGAGACGCGGAGCGCCATCACCGTCGTCAGCCTCGCCGACCCGAGGCTAAGCCGGGCGGAACGCGAGGACATGCGCCGCTGCGGGCAGAAGAGCTCCGTCGCGCTGCCCCTGCTCGTGCGCGGCAGGGTCATCGGTCTGGTCGGGCTTCTCGACCACGTCGAGCGCCAGTTCACGGGCGAGGAGATCGCCGTCGCCGAGGCGGTCGGTCAGCTCGTAGCCCAGGCGCTCGCCCACGCCGAGCTCTACGCGCAGGTCAAGCGCCTGCACCTCGGGAACCTGCGCGCCCTCAGCTCGGCGCTGAGCGCCAAGGACTACTACACGCTCGGCCACGCCAGCCGCGTCGCCGCTTACGCCGCCATGCTCGGCCGCGAGCTGGGGTGGTCTGAGGAGCGACTCGAGGCCGTGGAGAACGCCGCCTTCCTGCACGACATCGGCAAGATCGGAGTCTCCGATCGAGTCCTGCTCAAGGCCGGACCCCTGACCAGCGAGGAGTGGGAGCTCGTGCGCCAGCATCCCGGCATCAGCGCCGAGATCGTACGCCCCCTGTTCGACGAGGAGCTCGTCGCCGGCGTGCGCCACCACCATGAGCGCTTCGACGGCCGCGGCTACCCCGACGGCCTCGCCGGCGAGGAGATCCCGCTCGTCGCCCGCGCCATGTGCGTGGTCGACTGCTACGACGCCATGTCCTGCCAGCGCCCCTACCGCCACGCGCTCACCTACAGGGAATGCCTGGCCGAGCTTGCGCGCTGCAGCGGCACGCAGTTCGACCCGGCCATGGTGACTGCCTTCCGGCGCGTGCTGCGGCGCCTCAAGCGGCAGCGGGCGCGCGTCATGGACCTGGCCACGAAGGCGGCGCAGCTGGTCGATCCCGCCGCCCACGGCCGCCTGCGGACGCGCGCCGATGAGGCGCGCCCCGAGTACGTGCGGATGGTCGCCGCCCTGCGCGAGCTGCGCGACGCCAACCCACCGGTGCGCTTCGTCACGAGCTTCGCGCTGCACGGCGAGCAGTGCGTCACCGTGCTCGACAGCGGCGACGCCGAGAGCGACTGCTCCCGCTGCGGCGACCCCTGGCTGCCCGAGGACGAGCTCTCGCGGGTGCTCGCCGGGCAGAGCCTCCTCGCCAACGTCCTCAACGCCGACGACTATGGCGTCTGGGTCTCGGGCATCGCCCCCGTGCGCGACTCCGCGGGTCGGGTCGTCGCCGCCGTCACCGTGGACGCGCCCGCCGTCGCGTCATCCGGCCGGACGCTGCCCGGCGACCGCTCGCAGACGCTGGCGGCGATGTTGCGGGCCGCGGCGATCCGCTTCAGCCGTGCCGAGGTCGAAGCGATCACCGACAGCCTGACCGGCCTCTACAACCACCGCTACCTGCACGAGCGTTTGCAGGAGGAGCTCGACCGCGCCCGGCGCCGCGGGAGCGAGCTCTCGCTGCTCTTCTGCGACTGCGACAGGTTCAAGCAGTACAACGACGAGCACGGGCACAAGGCGGGCGATGCCGCGTTGGCGCGCATCGCCCGCATCATCGAGGCCAACAGCCGGCGCACCGATCTGGCGGCGCGCTACGGCGGCGAGGAGTTCGTGCTCGCCCTGGTCGACACCGACGCCGACGGCGCCTATTCCGTGGCCGAGACCATCCGCGCCGAGGTCGAAGCCGTCGGCGCGCGTCACGGCCGCCCGTTGACCGTGAGCGTCGGCATCGCCACCTCACCCGACGACGCCAGCGCGCGCGACGAGCTCCTCGACAAGGCCGACTGGGCGATGTATGCGGCCAAACGCGCCGGACGCAACCGGGTGCTCGCCTTCGCCGACGGTCTCGTGCGCGATGAGACGTGGCTGTCGCGTCGCGGGCGCTAGGCTGCTCGAGGCCGGTCCTCCCCGCGCGCTGACGCCGCGTCAGACGCCGGCGCCGAACAGACCGGCCTGAGGCGGGTCGCCCAATGAGAACGGCCGGCGGGACCTTCGCGGCTCCGCCGGCCGCCTCGGCAGATCAGGGGTGATCCCGGCTCAGTACGCTGGAGGCGAACGTGTTCGCCCACATCCGCGGGCCCATGCCCTTGTGGACGGCGTAGCAGGTGGCGAAGATCTGCGCCATGCCGTTGTAGATGCTCGCCGACCGCCAGGGGTTCCAGCTCGCGTGCCAGGTTCCCGGGTAGTACTGGAACAGGCCCTGGAAGGCCGTACCCGAGCCCGCGAAGCGCCGGCCGCCCGACTCGCGCATCATCATGCGGTAGATGCCGGCGCCGTTCACGTGATAGCGGGCCGCGGCGACGGTGATGATCGGGCGCCAGCGACCTTGGCTCGCCCAGGCGGCGAGCCGGCGCTGCGTGCGGTAGGCGGCCTGCAGGAGCCGCACCCGTTTCTCGAGACGGCTCACGGCGCGCGCGGCCGCGGCGACCTTGGCCTTGAGCTGATCGAGCGAGGGAGGCGGGGTGACGGCTACAGCGGGGACGGTGGTCGTGCCGTCGGTGGCAGCGACGACGGGGGGAGCGGCGGCTGGCGCGGCTGCGGCGGCGGTGCCGGCGTCGAGAGCCGCCTGGGCGGCCTTGAGGCGCAGGCGCGCCTGGTCAAGCCGGGCGTGCGCGATGCGCAGCCGGGCGCGGAGCGTGGCCGCCTCCGCCTTCTGCGGAGTCGCGGCCGAGACGATGGCTGTGGCGACGATGAGGAGCGCGATGATCGCGATCCAGCTCTTGCATCGAGTCACAAGATCCTTTCGACGTGGTTTCCCCGACGGGCAGCGGTTCCACCTGTGCCCGGGGGGCGTGTGGCATCCGGGGCCGCCAGACCCTGCACGCGAACGCCGGGGATGAATGGGGGAGAAGCGAAGGCGAACGGATGAAGGGCGTGCGGGGACGCCTTGGTTGTTCGTTCGGGGCGTCAGTCAATCACGAGCGGCCGGCCGACGCAACCCCGATGGCCTGCCCGCGGTGATCTCGATGATCCATCCGAAGACGTGGCGGCGCTCCTGCAGCACCTCGAAGCCCGCCTCACGGACGAGGCGCGACGTGCCATGACCGGGTCGGGCTCGAGAGCCACCACCTCGGTGCCGGCCGCGTACCACGGCAGCTGGCTGCCGGTCCCGAAGCCGATCTCGAGGACGCGGCCGTGGGCCTGCCCCGCCAGGCGCCGCCGCCAAGCGCCGATGACGGCGCGCTCGAACGGCCACATCAGCGCGTCGTAGACGACGGCTCGGCCGCCTGGCCTGGTTGTGTTTGCCGGTGCCATCGCGGAGACTTGAGCGGTCGGGCGCTCCCCCGGGGTGATGCCCAAACGCCCGATGCCACACACACCGATCACGGAGCCCATGGCAGGCCTGTTCGACTTCCTGAAGTACGACAAGGACGACCCCGGCGTGCAGGCGCCCCCTGAGCTGGCGGCGGAGCTGC
The DNA here is from genome assembly GCA_963709845.1 of uncultured Thermoleophilia bacterium. GTDB lineage: Bacteria > Actinomycetota > Thermoleophilia > UBA2241 > UBA2241 > CAIXSE01. The sequence continues at coordinate 194,654 of CAVPXV010000005.1, read as the reverse complement.
GCCGCCTCGCCAACCTCTTCCTCCTCTCGGGCGTCACCCTGCTGCTGCTTCTGCTGCGCGCCTTCGCCGTGACGCTGTCGGTGGACTTCATCCCGCGCCCCGTGTACGTCGCCTGGGGCGCGCTCCTTCTGGCCGGACTTGCGGCGACCTACGTCTACGGCGTCTTCGTCACCTACAAGGCGCGCCGCTGGAGCTGGCTCGCGCTCTGCGCCATCCCCGCGACGTTCGTCCCCTGCGCCCTCGCCTACGCCTGGACGCGACGCATGGAGATAGAGCGCGAGGTGCTCGGCGAGCCGCCCACAGCGTCGCGCCAGCGGCGGGGCGGGCGCTCCGCACGCCGCTGACCGGCGCGTCCAGCGCCGCCGTGACCGCGGGGCTCGTGCACGGCCCCATCGACTTCGGGCTGGCGATTCCGCCGGCCTCGGCACCTGCCTCACCTCGCGCTGAGCCTCGCGCCACGGGCGGCGCCCGTCCTGTGGTACTGTCAGCCGCGCGGCTCCGGCCGGCACCCCGGGGGAGGCAGCAGATCAGAAGGACCCTGCGCCACATACTCGTGTTCGCGCTCATCGTCGCGGCGCTGTATCTGCTGCTGCCCAGGGTGGTCGACACCGAGAAGACCGTGCAACTGCTGTCTCGCGCCAGCTACTGGCTGCTCGCCGCCGCCGTCGCGCTCGAGGCCTGCGCCCTGCTCTGCTACGCCAACCTCACGCGCTACGTCCTCAAGGTGCTGGACATCCGCATGCGGCTCGGCGAGGTGCTCTCGATCACGCTGAGCAGCCTCGCCGTGAGTCACGTGCTCAGCGCCGGCGGAGCCGGCGGCTGGGTCGTCACCTACAACGCGCTGCGCAAACGGCGCGTCTCGCACGGGCTGATCTTCGTGGCCATCGCCGCGCAGCAGTTCTTCAACTACGTCGTGCTCTGGTTCGTGTTCGCGCTGGCGATGGTGTGGCTCGTGCTGGCGCGCGGCGAGTCGGTGCTCGGCTACCTCGCCGGCATGGTCCTCATCGTCTTCCTGCTCTGGCTCACCGCCTACGGCGTGTACCTCTACAACCACCGCTCGCGCATGCGGCGGCGCGTGGCCCAGGCTTCGCGACTGGTCAACAGGGTGATGCGCCGCCAGGTGATCCAGGAGGCCCACATCGACGGCTGGATCGACAACCTGCTCGCGGGCATGCGCCGCATCACCTCGCACCGCGGCGCCTACCGCGACACCGTCGTGCTCGCCTGCGGCTTCTGGATCTGCGATCTGCTGTGTCTCTACCTCACGTTCCGCGCCTTCGGGCACAGCATCGGCTTCGGCTACCTGGCCGTGGCCTACGTGGTGGCCTATGCCGTGGGCACCCTCGCCCCCACGCCCGGCGGCCTCGGGGCGATCGAAGGCATCATGATCGCCCTGTTCGTGAGCTTCGGCGTGCCGTCCGCCACCGCGGTCGCCGTGGTCCTCGTGTACCGGCTCATCAACTTCTGGCTGCCCATACCGCCCGGCTTCGTCGCCTACCTGGTCGTGCGGCCGGGGCGCACGCCGGTCGCGGACGGCGAGATCGAAGAGGCCGCGGACGAGGTCGCCGGTTACCGCTGACCCGGCGGCAGCTCGTAGACCTTGAGCACCGGGCCGCGCCGCCCCGCCCCGGGGCGGAAGACTTTGACGAGCCTCCCGGTACGTTGCAGCTCGCGGTAGAAGGCCGCGACCGCAGGGTAGTCCGCGGCCGCGGCCATCACCCGGTCGTAGACGCGCGAGCTGATGACGACGTACCGCGCGTGGTTGGCGCGCAGCCACGCCATCGTGTGCTGCGTGTCGGGCGTGCCCGGCACCGGCAGGGCGAGGCGCACGATGTCATAGGCCGGCTGCCTGAGTCCCGCCTCGCGGTAATAGGGCTGGTCGGAGACGGGCACGAGCTGGGGACCGTAGTTCTCCAGGGCCACGACGCTGCCCGAGGGGATGGTGCGCTCCACCCAGGTCTTGGCCAGGGCGCGCACGTCGGTGCCTGAGAGGGCATGGTCGAAGGAGACGGCGGCCGCGAGCGGCAGCGCGCACGCGGCGAGCACGACGAGCGCCGCGATGGGTACGGTCACGCGGCGCCAGGCTGGGCGCAGCCCGGCGAGCTCGACGACGCACCGCGCCGCCAGGAGCAGGAGCAGCGGCACGATCGGCAGCAGGTAGCGGTCCGCCAGCTCCTTCCAGGTGCTGACGTAGGCGAAGTACACCACCACGTAGGGCGCGACGATCAAGTCGAAGCGCGTGCGCCGCCAGAGGGCCACGGCCAAGCCGGCGACGCCGAGGACGACGAGGACCGCGCCGATGCCCGGGCCGAGGTTGGCGTGAAGGTTGTACCAGAAGCCGTTGCCGCTGTGCTCGAAGCCCAGCCAGCCGGCCGCCATGATGCGGTTCTGGTGGATGAAGTCGCCGACGAAGCGCGGCGCGTTGAAGATCACGAACGGGGAGCCGGCCACGAACGCCAGCAGCATCGGTGCGTAGACGCGCGCCGCCAGCAGCCGCGCCCACACGCGCGCCGCGCGGGCGCCGCCGGCGACGCGGCGCGCAACCTCGGCGCGGCAGACGTAGACGGCTGCCACCGTCGCCGGCAGCACGAGCATACCGAGGTTGTATTTGGTGGACGTGGCGAGGCCGGCGGCCACGGCCCCGGCGAGCAGCCAGCGCCGGCCCCGGCCCTGCGCCGCGAGGTACAGCAGGAGCAGCGCCAGCAGCGCCAGCGACGTCGCGGCCATGTCGGTGACCGCCATGTGTGAGTAGGCGACGGCGAGCGGCGAGACGGCGAGGAACACGGCCGCGAGCAGGCCGGTGACGCGCCCGAAGGAGGCGCGGCCGAGGCGGTAGAGCAGGTACACCGCGGCGGTGCCGAAGGCCCCCGACAGGAGCCGGCCCAGGAGGAAGTAGGGCCCTTGGTCGATGGTAAAGGCGCGCAGGGTGAGCGGATCGGCGTGCTTCACGAGCCACAGGACCGGCGTCGCCGCCAGATAGAGGGCGCCCAGCAGGTAGAAGAAGAAGGAGGGGTAGAAGAAGAAACCGGGGTCGAGGTGGCCTCGCGCCACTTGCGCGCCGATGGGCACCACCACGCTCTCGTCGGCGTTTACGAAGCTGTACGGGAGGCCCCAGGTGATGCCCTTGAGCCGCAGTGCGAGGGCCAGCACGAGCACGGCCGCCAGGGCCGCGGCGGCCGTGACGCGCGCGCGGCGACCGGCCTCACGCGGTTCGTTCACCCGCCACCACCGGTGCGCCGGGACGTGCGCGTCGCGTGGGCCTCGGTTCCCGGGGCTGCGTCTCCTGCCGCGAGCGACGGCTCGCGGCGCGCGGCGGTAGGAAGGGTCGAGTGGCCGATGGGATGCCTCCGGGGAGCGCGGATGGCCGGCTAGCCGGGGAAGTCTCTCATGATGGCGACGCCGGCGCTCGTGCCGATGCGCGCCGCCCCGGCGTTGATCATGCGCTCGGCATCCTCGTAGGTGCGGATGCCGCCGGACGCCTTGATGCCGATGTGCTCGTCGAGGCACTCGCGCAGGAGCTCGACGTCCGCCACCGTCGCACCGTTGGGCCCGACGCCGGTCGACGTCTTCACGAAGTCGACCCCCGCCTTCTGGCAGATGGTGCAGGCGAGGCGCTTCAGCTTGGTGGAGAGGTAACAGGTCTCGATGATCGACTTGACGACGACGTCGCCGCGCCCGTGGTTCATGGCCTGCAGGCGCACGGAGCGCACCACGCTGGCGAGCTCATTGCGCACGTACCCGAACTCACCCGAGAGCAACGCCGGCAGGTTGATGACCACGTCGATCTCGCCGGCGCCGCCGGCGACCGCGTCCTCGGCCGCGACCACCTTGGTGCGCAGCGTGTCGCCACCGTAGGGGAACGAGACCACCGTGCAGACCTGCACGTCGGCGCTGCGCAGCATCCGCGCGGCGAGCGGCACGAACTGCGGGAAGAGGCAGACGGCGGCGAAGTGATACTTCGCCGCCTCGCGGCAGAGACGCTCCACATCGTGGGCCGTCCCGTCACCGCGCAGCATCGTGTGATCGATGGTCTTCGCGAGCTCCTGAGCCTGCACGCGGTCGACTCTCCGGGCCTGAGGGGTGGGTGAGCGAAGGCCAGCCGAGTATACCAAAGCGCCTCTCCCGGCCTCGGCGCCGGCGAACCCGCCGCTCCCGGCGTCCTAGAGGAGCCGGTCCACGTAGCGGTCGTCGCGACGCCAGCGCTTGCGCACCTTGACGCGCAGGTCGAGGAAGACCTGCACCCCGAGGATGGCCTCGATCTCGTGGCGCGCGCCGCTACCCACCGCCTTGACCTGGCGGCCCCCCTTGCCCACGAGGATCACCTTCTGCGAGTCGGTCTCCACGATCAGGCTGGCCTCGATCTCCACCAGCGGGCGGTCGGTGCGCTCGGTGATCGAGGTCACCTCGACCGCCACGGCGTGCGGCACCTCGTCGCGTGTGCGCCGCAGCGCCTGCTCGCGCACGAGCTCACCGACCAGCAGCTCGAGCGGCTGGTCGCTGTGCTGGCCCTCGGGGAAGTACAGAGGGCCCGACGGCATCGCGGCGGCGAGGCGGGCGACGAGCTCGCCGAGCCCGTCACCGCGCAGCGCCGACACGGCGAGCACGTCGCGGTCGGCGGCCAGGCCGCGCGCCTCTTCGAGGCGCGCGGCCAGCGCCGGCCCGTCCACGAGGTCCGTCTTGTTGAGGGCGACGAAGGCCGGCAGGTCCGAGCCGGCGACGGCGCGGACCACGAAGCGGTCGCCGGCGCCGAAGCCCTCGGCGGCGTTGAGCAGCACGAGGGCGGCGTCCACCTCGGAGAGGGCGTCGTCAACGGCGGTCTGCATGCGGCGCGTGAGCGAGTCGAACGGCTTCTGGAAGCCGGGCAGGTCGAGGAGCACCAGCTGGCAGCCCTCGAGGTTGACGACGCCGGTGATGCGGCGCCGGGTCGTCTGCGGATGATCGCTGACGATGCTCACCTTGCGTCCGACGAGAGCGTTGACGAGCGTCGACTTGCCTACGTTGGGCCGGCCGAACACGGCGACGAAGCCGGAGCGGAAGTCGGCGTTCACCGGCCGGCCTCCCCGCCGGCGTCCGTGCGCTCGCCGGCCTCCGCCGCCGAGCCGGGGCCGGGCGCCGCGAACGGCGCCGTGAGCAGGTCGCCGAGGGCGAGCACGCGGAGCTCGCCGCCGGTACGCGCGATGACCAGCGGATCGCCGAACTCGGCCAGGGCCTGCAGGCAGAGCCCGCAGGGCAGGCAGTCGCGCTCGCCGGCGGCGGCGACGGCCACGTAGCGGGCGCGGCGCTCGCCGAAGGCCACCATGGCGGCGAGCGCCGCGCGCTCCGCGCAGAGCCCCGCCGGGTAGGAGGCGTTCTCGACGTTCACGCCGTGGTGGCTGCGGCCCGAGGGGCCGACGACCACGGCGCCCACGGCGAAGCCCGAATAGGGCGCGTAGGCGTGTTCGCTCACCGTGAGGGCCTCCTGGAAGAGCAGGCGCTCGCCGAGGTCCGGCTCGCGGCTCACGCCGGGTACCAGATCTGGAAGATCACGAGCGCGATGACGATGCCCAGGAGTGCCCCCAGCGAGACCTCGAGCAGGTTGTGGATCCCGGCCTGCACGCGGCTCTGGGCGACGAGCAGGGCGAGCACCAGCGTGATCGCCGAGATGGGCAGGGCGTAGCCGGTGTTGGTCGCCACGAACGTGACGCCCACCCAGGACGCGAAGGCGACGGCCGCGTGAGCCGACGGGAGGCCGCCGCGGAACGCCGTGCCGCGGTGCGTGATCGCCTTCACGGCGATGGCCGAGAGGATGACGATCACGAGGGCGATCACGGTGACGTCGATCGGCGAGCCGCGGAGCTTGGTGAACACCGTGTAGGGCACGCTCGTGATCTTGCTGTAGAAGACGAGGTAGGCCACGGCGATGGCGTTGACCGCGGCGATGAGCACCGCGCCGGCGGCCACGTCCTTGGCTACCTTGGCGCGCGGGTCGTCCTCGTCGGTGACGAGGTCGACGACGTGCTCCAGCGCGGTGTTGAACATCTCGGTGATGAGCACGAACGAGATCGCCACCAGCAGCGCGATGATCTCCAGGCGCGTGAGCGCGAAGAAGAGCCCGCCCACGAGCACGACGCCGGCGATGGCGAAGTGGATCCACATGTTGCGCTCGTAGCTGAGCGCGTGAACGATGCCCGAGAAGGCGTAGTTGAAGCTCTCGAGGAGGTTACCGCGGCGTTTCGCCAAGGAGCGCCTCCCAGGAGACGAGCTCGAGGATCTCCGCCTGACGGAGCGCCATCTGGCCGGCGTCGCTGTCGTGGTCGTAGCCGAGCACGTGGAGGGTGCCGTGCACGAGGAGGACGGCGAGCTCGAAGGCCGGCGGCAGCGTGTCGGCGCGCGCCTGGCGCAGCGCCTGGCGCGCGCACACGACGACGTCGCCGAGCAGGCGCGGCGGGCCCTCGGCGGCGTCCGCGAACGCGGCGGCCTCGCCCGCCTCCTCGAGCGGGAACGAAAGCACGTCGGTGACCTCGTCCTTGCCGCGATGCTCGCGGTTGAGCGTCCGTATGCGGCGCTCGCCGACGAACTCGACGCCGAGCTCGGCCCCGTCGACGTCCTCGGCCTCGAGGACGCGGGCCGCGAGCAGCGCCACCGCCGCCTCGTCCACGGCGACGCGCGTGGCGTTGACCACCTCGACCAGGTTCACGCGCCACCCCCCGGGCGCCGGCCGGCCGCGGGGGGCCGCGCCTTCGCAGCCTCCGCGCGGTCGCCGTGCTCCTTGTACGCATTGACGATGCGCTGGACCAGCTTGTGACGCACGACGTCGTGGCCGTCGAACTGCACGATCTGGATGTCGTCGATCTCCTCCAGCACCTCGGGCACCGTCACGAGCCCGGAGGTGCGCGAGTGGGGCAGGTCGATCTGCGTGACGTCCCCGGTCACCACCATCTTGGCGCCGAAACCGAGGCGCGTGAGGAACATCTTCATCTGCTCGGGCGACGTGTTCTGGGCCTCGTCGAGGATGATGAACGAGTCGTTGAGCGTGCGCCCGCGCATGAAGGCCAGCGGCGCCACCTCGATCTCGCCCTTCTCGATCAGCGCCGCGAGCTTCTCGCCGTCCATCATGTCGTAGAGGGCGTCGAAAAGTGGGCGGAAGTACGGGTCGACCTTCTCGGAGATGGTCCCCGGAAGGAAGCCGAGGCTCTCCCCCGCCTCCACGGCCGGACGCGTGAGGATGATGCGCCCCACCTGCTTGGAGAAGAAGGCGCTCACCGCCATGGCCGTGGCGAGGTAGGTCTTGCCGGTGCCGGCGGGCCCGATCCCGAAGGTGATGGTGTTGCGCCTGATGGCGTCGACGTAGAGCTTCTGGTTGACCGTGCGCGGGCCGACCTGGCGGCCGCGGTGCGTCAGCACGACGTCGCCGTACACCTCCGACGGTCTGCCGCACGAGTTCACGGCGATGTCCATGAGCGATTCGACGATGGCGGGGCTGAGCGGCCGCCCCGAGCGGATCACCGTGAGCAGCTCGTCGATGGCGGCGCGCGCCTTGGTGACGCCGTCGTCCGGTCCCTCGAGGATGAGCACGTCGCCGCGCAGCGTGATCCGGCAGTCGAGACGCTGCTCGAGGATCTTGAGGTGCGCGTCGTGCTCGCCGGCGAGAGCCAGCGCCGTGCTGTTGCCGTGGAGGTCGATGACCGAGCGGGAGGCGGTCGTCACCATCACCCTCCCAGCCTGGCGCGCACGATGTCGCTCAGCTTCTTGCCGTCGGCGCGGCCGGCCACCCTGGGCTTGAGCCAGCCCATCACCTTGCCCATGTCCCTGGGAGTCACCGCCGCGGTCGCGGCCACCCCCTCGTCCACCAGCGTCTCGAGCTCGGCATCGCTCAGCTCCTCCGGCATGTACGAGGCGAGCAGCCGCTCCTCGAAGCGCTCCTGGTCGGCGAGGTCCATGCGGCCCGCCTGCTCATAGAGTTCGATGGCCTCGGCGCGACGCTTGCGCTCGCGCTTGAGCACCGCGAGCTCGTCCGCCTCGGTCGGCTCCTTGCGGCTGTCGATGCGCTCCTTCTTGAGCGCCGCGACGAACGTGGAGAGCGCCTCGCGGCGCCGCTTGTCGCCGGCCTTGAGCGCGGCCGTCCCGTCGTCCCTGATGCGCTGCTCGATCGTGCCGAGCTCTCTCATGCCATGCCCCCCAGCGGCGCCCCTCCGATGATGTGCCAGTGCAGGTGCATGACCTCCTGGCCCGCGTCCGCGCCGGCGTTGCTCACGACGCGGTATCCGGTCGCGCTCACGCCGGCGGCGCGCGCCGTGCGCACCACGAACGGCAGCAGGCCCGCGCCCTCGGCGCCGAGATCGGCCAGCTGCTCCAGCGACTCGACGTGGCGCCGCGGGATCACGAGCACGTGCACCGGCGCCAGCGGACGCAGGTCCCTGAAGGCGACGAAGCCGTCGTCCTGCGTCACCACGTCCGCCGCTACCTCGCCGGCGGCGATGCCGCAGAAGATGCAGTCGCTCATGCCATGCGCCCTTTCACACCGTCGGCGTACTCACCCTCGGCGACCGCCGTCACCAGCCGGCCCGCCGGTGCCTCGCCGGCGAGATAGTACCGAATGTACTCGGAACTGTACCCCCTGGCGAGGCCGCCGCGACGGTCCTCGACGAGGACCTCCGCGCGGCGGCCGAGAGCCGCCCGGCGCGCGGCGCGCGCCGCGGCCTCGGCGGCCGCCAGGGCGCGTGCGCGCCGTTCGCGCACGACGTCGGCGGGCAGGGGCGGCAGGTCCGCCGCCGCCGTGCCCGGCCGTGGCGAGAAGGCGAAGACGTGCACGCGCCCGAACCGGCCGCGCTCCACGGCGGCCAGCGTGCGCGCGAACGCGGCCTCGTCCTCCGCCGGAAAGCCGGCGATCACGTCGGTGGAGAGCATCACGGGGCCGAGACGCCGCCGCACGAGGCCCACGACGCGCTCGAAGTCGGCGACGCTGTAGGGGCGACCCATGGCCGCCAGCACGCCGTCGTCGCCCGACTGCAGCGGCACGTGCAGATGCCGGGCGACGCGCTCGTGCGCCAGCGCCTCGAGCAGCCGCTCGTCGACGTGCCGCGGCTCCAGCGAGGACAGGCGCACGCGGCCGCCGTGGCCCTGCGCCAGCTCGGGCACGGCGCTGACGGCGGCCACGAGGTCGGCCAGACGCAGGCGGCCGTCCCGCCAGGCGCCGAGGTCGATGCCGCTGAGCACTACCTCGCCGCAGCCGGCGCCGAGGGCCTCACGCGCGGCGGCCACGACCTCGGCCAGCGGGCGGCTGCGGGGCCGTCCGCGCACGAGGCGCACGGCGCAGTAGGTGCAGCGGCCGGCACAGCCGTCCTGGACCTTGAGCGTCGCCCGCGTGCGCGCCCCACGCGCGCCCGGCGAGGCGCCTTCGGGCTCAACCGCGGCGGCGGCGGCGCTCACGCCGCGCGCCGCCGGCGGCCGCCGCGACGGCGTCCCAGCCGCGCCCGCCCAGGAGTTCGAGCCCGGGCTCACGGAACTGCTCCGGGCGCAGGACGGCGGCGCACCCGGCGACCACCACCCGGCGGCCGCCGCGCGCCGCGCGCCGCGCCAGGCGGCGCGACTTGCGCTCCGCCTCGGCGGTGACGCAGCAGGTGTGCACCACCACGAGGTCGGCGGCGTCGGCGCCGGTCGCCCTCAGGCCGCACGCGTTCAGCCGCGAGAGCGCCTCTTCGCTGTCGGCCTGGCTCACCTTGCAGCCCACGAACAGCGCGGCCACGCCGGTCACGGCCGCCTCCTCAGGCGGAGCATCAGCCACGTACCGTCGTCGCGTCTGCCCTCGAGGGTGTAGCCGGGGAACGCCGCGGCCGCCTGGGCCTCCTGCTCGACGAGCAGCCCGGCGAGCACGAGCGTGTCGGGCCGCAGGTCGGCCTCAGACCCGCCCTGCCCCGGCTGAAAGCGCCGAGCCAGCCTCAGGATCGGGGCGAGGGCGATGTTGGCGACCACCGTGGCCGCCGCGGGCAGCGGGTACCCCGGCTCGGTGGCGTCGCCCACCAGCAACGTCGGCGCCAGCCCGTTCATGGCCGCGTTGCCGGCGGCCGCCTGGACCGCGATGGGGTCGATGTCGATGCCCCACACCGGCGCGAACCCCAGGCGCAAGGCCGCGAACGACACGACCCCCGAGCCGCTGCCCAGGTCCAGCAGCGCACCCGGAGGGATGTCCTGGATCTCCTCCAGGCACTGGCGGGTGCTGGCGTGGCCGCCGGTCCCGAACGCGAGACCGGCTTCGACGACGATGTCCAGCAGGTCGTCGCGCGCCGGGTACCAGGGTGGCCGCAGGTAGAGGCGCCCGACGACGTGCGGCGTGTGAAAGCGCCGCCAGGCGTCCTCCCACCCGGGCCGTTCGCGCGTCACCTCGAGCCGCCCGAGAGCTCCGAGGCGCGCCAGCGCGGAGACGGTCTCCGGGGCCGCGTCGCCACCCTCCTCGAGCCAGAAGGTGAGGCTCCTGCCCGCGTCGGCCTCCTGCCAGCCCGCCGGCTGCAACGTCTCGATCAGCGCCGCCGCTTCGGGGCAGACGTGGTCGAGGGCTTCGGGATCGAGGCCGGCTGGCGAAGTCGTGACGCCCGACCAGTCGTCTGGCGGCGCCTGCGGTGCTGGGACGGGACCGGCCTCGGGGCGACGCCCGGGGGGCACGCCGGCCGGCCTCTCGGGCCCGAGACGCAGCGCGTAGCGCGTGTAGCGCGGCGTCGTCACTGACGGAACACGGCCCGCACCTTGTCCAGGAAGCTCTGGTCGGGCTCGTAATTGGCCGCGCTCGTGAGCGCCGCGAACTGCTCGAGCACCTCGCGCTGCTCGGCGCTGAGGTGGCGCGGCACCTGCACGTTGACCACGACCTTGAGGTCGCCGCGCCCGTAGCCCTGCACCACGGGCACGCCACGGCTGCGGTACACCTTGACCTCACCCGGCTGCGTGCCCGGGCGCAGCGTGACCTCGATGTCGCCGTCCAGCGCCGGCACGTAGGCCGTGGTGCCGAGCGCCGCCTCGACCATGGTCACGTCGAGGCGGTAGATGAGGTCGTCGCCGTCGCGCACGAAGTGCTCGTCCGCCTCCACCGAGACGTGCACGCGCAGGTCGCCGGGGCGCCCGCCCTGCGCGCCGGCGCCGCCGGCGCCGCGCACGATCTGCGCCTGGCCGTCGGCGATGCCGGCGAGCACGTCCACGTCGACGGTCCGCTTGGCGCGCCGGCGACCGGTGCCGCGGCAAGTCTCGCAGGGATCGTTCACGATCGTCCCCTGCCCGCGACAGAGGTTGCAGGTGCTGGTGCGGATGAACTGGCCGAAGCCGCCGAGGCTCGACACCTCGCGCATGCGTCCGCTCCCGCGGCACTGCGGGCAGGTCTCGCGCCCCGTGCCGGGGCGCGCGCCGCTGCCGCCGCAGGTCTCGCAGGTCACGTCGCTGGTGACCTCGACGTGCTTCGTCACGCCGAAGACCGCCTCCGAGAGGCTCAGCGTGACGGCGACGTCGATGTCGTCGCCGCGCGGCGGCGCGCCACCGCCGGACGCCGCCCAGGCGTCGCCGCCGGCGTCACGCAGCACCGAGTCGAAGCCGCCGCCGCCGAAGAAGATGTTGAAGAGGTCGTTGAACCCGAACTGTTCGAAGTCGGGCATCTGGCGGCCGCGCAGGCCGTCGAAGCCGTAGTGGTCGTAGGCGGCGCGCGTATCGGGGTCGCTGAGCACCTCGTAGGCCTCGGCCGCCTCCTTGAACTGCGCCTCGCAGGCCGGGTCTTCGGGATTGACGTCCGGGTGGCACTCGCGCGCCACCTTGCGGAAGGCCTTCTTGATCTCGGCCTTGTCGGCGTCGCGGCGCACGCCCAGCACGTCGTAGTAGTCGCGTTTCATCGGCGCGCGCCGGGGTCGCTGCTCACCAGATCTCCTCGAGGTATGTGCTCAGGCCGTCGGCCGTGGCCCGCACGGTGGCGATGATGCGCTGGTAGTCCATGCGCGTCGGCCCCAGGACGCTCACCGTCCCCAGGTCGCGGTTCGCCACCCCGTACTTCGCGGCCACCAGCGAGCACGCCTGCAACGACGGCGGCGTGAGCTCGTGTCCGATACGCAGGTACACGCCGCCCTGGCGCATGGCCTCGGAGAGCAGCTCGAGCAGGTTGAAGCGCTGCTCCAGCATGTCGAGCAGCTCGTTGAGGTGCCCCACGCCCTCCCGCGTCAGGTTGTCGAGCAGGCGAGAGGCCCCGCCGAGGTGCAGACCCTCGAGGCCGGCGTCGCCGAGCGCGTCGAAGGCGGGGCGGATGGCGTCCAGGAAGGTGCGCTCGATGCCGCGCAGGTCGGGGCTCTCGAACGTCGCGGCCACGCGCCGGGTGCCCAGCTGCATGCCCACGAGGCGCTCGTTGAGGTACACGCGCGCGAACTCGGCCAGGCCTTCGTCGACCGGGTCGGCGAACTGGAAGACGCGCTTGGTCACCTGCCCTGAGGTGGTGATGATCACGACCATCACGAGGCGCGGCTGCAGGCCGAGGATCTCGATGTGGCGGATCGTCGAGGTGGTCACGGCCGGGGCCGACACGACGGCGAGCAGCTCCGTGACGCGCGAGAGCGCGTCGGCGGTCTCGCGCAGCGCGTCGTCCACCTCGCTGCGGGCGCGGGCGTGCTGGAGATGTAGCGCCGGCGCGGCTTCGCGGCGCTCGCCGAGGATCACGTCGACATAGTGACGGTAGCCGGCGTCCGTGGGCACGCGGCCCGCGGAGGTGTGCGGGTGGGCGAGCATGCCGAGCTCCTCCAGCTCCGCGAGGTCGTTGCGGATGGTCGACGCGGCGATGCCGAAGTCGTAGCGCTCGCTCAGGTACCTGGAGCCCACCGGTGCGCCCGAGGCGATGTACTCCTCGATCACCGTGCGCAGCACGTGCTCTTGTCTGGCCGTCAGGGTCACTCACTCCCGCCTTAAATGCGTATCGCGAAACAGGCGCACGCACACCTCGTTGGCCACGTGTCGCCCCTTTCGCGTCACCCGGATTGTACCACTGTGCAGGGAGACCAATCCAGCCTCGGCGAGGCCGGACGCGGCCTCGCAGTCGAGGATCCGGGCGACCTCGGCGACGGGCACGGCCAGGCCGCAGCGCGCGGCGAGCATGAGGCGCTCGCGCTGGCGCGTGGCTCCGTCCAGGGCTTCGTGCTCGCGCGGCGGCCGGACGGCGCGCGCCAGGGCCCGCGCCCAGGCGGCCGCGTCCGGGGCGTCGCGCCAGCGCGACGCCTCCACGGTCGAGACGGCGCCGGGGCCGAGGCCGAGGTAGGGCCGGGCGCGCCAGTACGCCGCATTGTGGCGCGCCCGGCGGCCCGCAAGGGCGAAGTTGCTCACCTCGTACCAGTCGTAGCCGGCGCGCGACAGGGCGCGCACCACGCGACGGTAGGTCACGCCGTCGTCAGGCTGGCGGCGCTCGCGCTCCGGCAAGCGCGCCAGCCGGGTGGCGAGCGGCGTGCCGGCGACCACGTCCAGCTCGTACCAGCTGACGTGATCGGGCCGCGCCGCCTCGACCCAGGCGAGGTCGCGCCCCACGTCGTCCGGCGTCTGGCCGGGCACGCCCTGGATGAGGTCGACCGAGAGGTTCGCGACCCCGGCCTCGCGCAGGCGCCGGTAGGCCGCGGCCGGCTCAGCGACGGCGCGCCGGCCGAGCGCCTCGCGCACGGCCGGCGTCAGGCTCTGCACGCCGAGGGAGACGCGCACGCCCCGCCGCGCCGCCCAACGCGCGAAGGCGGCGCTCACGTCCTCCGGGTTGGCCTCGACGGTGACCTCGGCGTGCGGCGTGAGCGCCGGAAGGAAGAGCTCGAGCAGCCGCTCGAGCCGCGCCGGCCCCAGCAGGCTCGGGGTGCCGCCGCCGAGGTAGAGCGTGTGCACGCGGCCCACGTCGTGCGCCGGTCGCTCCAGCTCCCACTCGGCGGCCAGCGCCCGCACGAACAGGTCCAGCTCGCCGTCGTCCGGAGCGTCGCCCACGGGCGTCGAGGCGAAGTCGCAGTAGTCGCAGCGGGCGCGGCAGAAGGGCACGTGCAGGTAGACGTGGCGCACCGGGCCCGAGTACGCGGCGCCTCCGCCGGCGCGCGGGCTCACCGCGTCGGCACCACGAAGTACAGGCACCCGTGCTCCTCGCGCCGCAGGCGCCCGCCGTTCTTCTCGATCACACGTCTCGACGCGAGGTTGGCGGCGTCGCAGTCGACGTGCGCCGGATCCACGCCGAGTCCGGCGGCGAGCGGCAGCGCCGCGGCGAGCATGGCGGTGGCGTGCCCGCGCCGCCGCGCGCCCGGGCGCACCTCGTAGCCGATGTTGCCGCCCTCACGCGCCAGGTCGGGCGTGAGGCGGTGGCGGATCGCCAGGCGGCCGAGGTACTCGTCGCCGGCCGCCCACCAGAGCACGGTCTGCGGCACGTACTCGTACCCCGGCGCGTCGAGCCCGACCGCGAAGGTGCGCGCCAGGTAGCGCGCCGCGGCGCCGGGATCGCGCGCGTCGGCGCGCAGCGCCGCGACGAAGCGCGCGAACTCGGCGGGGTCGGCGAGGCGCGCCGCGTCGAGCTCGGCGTGACGCCCCTCGGCCTGAAACTCCTCGAGCGCCTCGAGAAACGAGGCGCGGAACCTTGAGGACGGTGCCGCGAAGCGCGGCGCCTGCCGGGGCGCGGCGGCGCCCATCAGCGGTCCTTGTCGCCGGGCTCCAGCTCGAGCACGGCCAGGAAGGCCTCCTGAGGCACCTCGACGACGCCGAGCTGCTTCATGCGCTTCTTGCCTTCCTTCTGCTTCTCGAGGAGCTTGCGCTTGCGGCTGATGTCGCCGCCGTAGCACTTGGCGATCACGTCCTTGCGCATCGCCTTCACGGTCTCGCGCGCGACCACCTTGTTGCCGATCGCCGCCTGGACGGGCACCTCGAACATCTGGCGCGGGATCTTCTGGCGCAGCTTGGTGACGAGCGCCTTGCCGCGCAGGTGCGCGCGCTCGCGCGGCACGATGAGCGAGAGTGCGTCCACGGGCTCGCCGGCGAGCAGGATGTCGAGCTTCACGAGGTCGCTCTGCCGGTAGCCGTGGAACTCGTAGTCGAGCGACGCGTAGCCACGGGTGCGCGTCTTGAGCTGGTCGAAGAAGTCGAGCACGATCTCGCTGAGCGGCAGGCGGTAGTGCATCTCGACGCGCTCGGGCGAGAGGTACTTCATGTCGACGAAGTCGGCGCGCCGCCCTTGGCAGAGCTCCATGATGGAGCCGACGAACTCGCTGGGCACCAGCACGCTGGCGGCGACGAAGGGCTCCTCGACCCTGTCGATGAACGTGGCCTCCGGCATCTGGGCCGGGTTGCGCACTACCGCCATCGACCCGTTGGTGCGGTAGGCGTGGTACTCCACGTTCGGCATCGTCGTGAGCAGTTCGAGCCCGTACTCGCGCTCGAGGCGCTCGCGCACGATGTCCATGTGCAGGAGGCCGAGGAAGCCGCAGCGGAAGCCGAAGCCGAGGGCGTTGGACGACTCGGGCTCGTAGTTCAGCGCCGCGTCGTTCAGCTTGAGCTTCTCGAGCGCGTCGCGCAGCTCCTCGAACTTGTCGCCTTCGGTCGGGAACAGGCCGGTGAACACCATCGGCTGCACCACCTTGTAGCCCGGCAGGGCTTCGCCGGCCGGCCGCCTCTTGTCGGTGATCGTGTCGCCCACGCGCACCTGCGAGCACGTCCTTGACGCCGGTGATGATGTAGCCCACCTCCCCGGTCTCCAGCCGCTCGGTGGGCTTCATCTCCGGCCCGAAGTAGCCGAGCTCCTCGATCTCGGCCTCCTGGCCGGTGCCCATCAGCGTCACGAGCTGGCGCCGCGCGAAGCCGCCGTCGACCACGCGCACGTAGGCGATCACGCCGCGGTACTGGTCGTACTCGCTGTCGAAGATCAGCGCCCGCGGCGCCGCTTCGGGGTGCCCCTCCGGGGGCGGCGTGCGCTGCACGACCGCCTCGAGGACGTCCTCCACCCCCTCGCCGGTCTTGGCCGACACGCTGAGGATCTCGTCGTGCGTGGCGCCGGTGAGCTCGTGGAGCTCCAGCTCGGCCTCGGCCACGTTGCTGGCCGGCAGGTCGATCTTGTTGAGCACCGGGATGATCTCGAGGTCGTTGTCGATGGCCAGATAGGCGTTGGCCACGGTCTGGGCCTCCACGCCCTGGGTGGAGTCGACGAGGAGGACGGCGCCCTCGCAGGCGGCGAGGCTGCGCGAGACCTCGTAGGTGAAGTCCACGTGGCCGGGGGTGTCGATCAGGTTGAGCTGGTAGGTCTGGCCGTCGTGAGCCGAGTAGGCGATGCGCACCGCCTGGCTCTTGATGGTGATGCCGCGCTCGCGCTCGAGGTCCATCTTGTCGAGGAGCTGCTCCTTCATGTCGCGCGCCGCCACCGTCCCGGTGGACTCGAGGATGCGGTCGGCCAGCGTCGACTTGCCGTGGTCGATGTGCGCGATGATGCAGAAGTTGCGGATGTGGTCGAGCGCGGTCACGACCGCCAATGATACAGGCTGCCGCCGGGCCGGTCGCCCTGCGCCCCGGCGCCGCGCCGGACTCAGCCGGGCGGCGCCTACTCGCCGGCCGGCACGGCCGGCGCGCGCCCGCGCCGCCGCAGGAGGCGCCACGCCATGCTGAGCTCCTCGAGCTTGAGCGCCCGCGCCAGCCCCAGGTAGACGGCGCCGCCGGCGCCGACGGCGAGCAGCACGGCCAGGAGCAGCGGGACGAAGCCGCCCCCGGCATAGCCGCGCAGCGCGTACCAGATCCCGCCGGAGACGGCGGCGAGGGCCGCGGCGCAGAGCGTCGCGGCGGCGGCCGCCCGGGCGATGCCGCGGCCGCCGATGAGGCCGATCTGGCGGCGCAGCAGCCAGACCAGCAGCACCATGTTGAAGGCCGAGACGATCGACGTCGACAGGGTGATGCCGGCCACGCCGAGCGGCCCGAGCAGGACCCAGTCGAGGAGCGCGTTGAGCCCCAGGTTCACGAGGCCGACGTAGAGCGGCAGCCACGGCCTCTGCATGCTCTGGAAGCTGCGGTTGAACATGATGTTGACGTTGGCGAAGGTGAGGCCGAGGGCGAACATCGCCAGCGCCCCCGCCACCTCGCTCGTGTCCGCCGCCGTGAAGGCGCCGCGCTGGTACACCATGCGGATCACCGGCACCGCCAGGATCGTGAACCAGGCGAGGAACGGCAGCGAGACGAAGACCATCTCGCGCACGCCGGTCGACAGCGTCTCGCGGAAGCGGCCCATCTCGTGCTGCGCCGCGAAGCGCGAGAGCGACGGGAACAGCACCGTGCCGATGGTGACCGCGAAGATCCCCTGCGGCAGCTGGTAGAGGCGGAAGGAGAAGCCGATCTCGGCGGCGGCGTGGTCGCTCACGAACTGCGCGAAGTAGGTGTCGATGAGCGCGTTGAAGTTGAGGATCCCGAGGGTGATGGTGATCGGCACCATCAGCGCCAGCACGCGGCGCAGGTACGGGTCGCGGAAGTGGAAGTTGACGCGGATCGGCTCGCCCGCGGCGCGCATCGCCAGCCCGAGCAGGACGAGCTCCACGACCGTCCCGGCCAGCGTGCCCCAGGCGAGCGCGTACACGCCCCAGGCGTCGTGCCAGACGACCATGAAGGCGATGATCACGAGGTTCCACACGATCGAGACCACGGCCGGCATCGTGAAGCGCTCGTCCGAGTAGAGCACGCCGGTCATCACGCCCGCGAGCGCGAGCACGAGCACGGTCGGCACCAGGATCTGCAGGCAGTGCGCCGCCAGGGTCGCCGTCTGGCTCGTGCCGGTGAGCTCGGGGTAGATCGCACGCACCACGGGGCTCGCGGCGAGGATGAGCACCACGCAGACGGAGCCGACCACCGCGAGCATGAAGCCGAGCAGGGTCGCCGTGAGCTGCCGGGCGCGCTCGCGGTCGCCCGCCGTGAGAAGCGCGGTGAGGACGGGCACGAAGGCCGCGCTGATGGCGGCGTCGGCGAACAGCTGGCGGATGAGGTTGGGGACCACCGACACCGAGACGAAGGCGTTGTAGTCGGGGGTGACGCCGTAGACGCCGGCCGTGAGCACCTCGCGCCCCAGCCCGACGATGCGCGAGACGGCGGTCGCCGAGGCGACGATCACCGCCGCCCACGCCAGCTTGCGCGTACGTTCGCTCATAGCCTCACATGTTCGACCGCCGGCCGGGAACCACTTCCCGGCCGGCCGGCGGCCAGTCTAGCAGAGGCGCGGCGGGCTGGTCGCGGCCGCCGCGGCCCGACCTGCTTCGTTTGCCCGGCGTCCGAGCCTGTGGTAGCATCTCGCGTCCGGACGCAGTCCCCACTGCCTCAGGTACAGTCACGCTCCAAGCCCGATCGAAGGGATCACGTGGCCAACATCAAGCAGCAGAAGAAGCGCAACCGCCTGGCTGTCAAGCAGCGGCTGCGCAACCGGCACTCCAAGTCGACCCTCAAGACGCTGTTCAAGCAGCTCGAGAGCCAGGTCGCCGAGCAGCAGGGCGACGAGGCCGCCAAGACGGCCACGTTCCTCACCTCGCGCATCGACAAGGCCGCCGCCAAAGGCATCCTCCACAAGAACAACGCCGCTCACAAGAAGAGCCGCGTCGCGCACACGCTCGCGCGCCTCTCTTCCTGACCCGCGGCTCCTGACGCAGACGGCGAGGCGGGCCGGTCGCCCAGAGCGACCGGCCCGCCTCGCCGTCGTTGCGCCGCCTCCACGCCGGAGGGCGACGGGCTACGAGACGAGGCGCGCCAGCGCGAACTCCACCGCCAGCCGGTCGCTGTGATTGACGCCGGAGGCCGCCTCCAGGGTCGCCGGCGCCCGGCCGCGCATCCCCGTCTCGGCCACGGCCAGCGCCCGGTAGGCCCGGTCGAGCCGGCGGCGGTCCCACTGGCGGGACTGCTCCAGAGCCTTTCTGGCCGTGAACGGGTGCACCCCGAGGCGCTTGGCGGCGGCCGCCTGGTCGGACTCGCCGGCGAGCTGGGTGGCGGCATCGAGCAGCCGGACGTGCCTGAGCAGGCCGTAGAAGACGGCGCCGGCGTCGTCGCGCGCGTCCGCCGAGGCGAAGATAGTCTCGAGCAGGGCGAAGGCGCGCCTGCGGTCGCGGTGGCCCACGGCGTCCATGAGATCGAAGAGGCGCGCCTCGTCGTCCGGCGTGCAGACGGCGTCGACGTCCTCGGCCGTGGCGTCGGCGCCGCGGCAGTACAGGGCGAGCTTCTCCAGCTCTCGCTCGAGGCGCTCGCTCTGCCCCGGGTCCTGGCCGCAGAGGTCGAGGAAGTGCTTGGCCACAGCAGGGCTCATCGGCAGGCGCTTGGCCCGCGCCCGCTCGCGCACCCACCCCGCCATCTCGTACTTCTTGGGCAGGTCGTAGGCGAGCACGTCCCCGGCCTTGGCGATGGCCTTGTGCAGCGCGTCGTCCCTGGCGATGGTCTCGCCCTCCACCGCGAGGCAGGTGTCGGGCATGGGGTCCAGCAGGTACCCGGCGAGCGCCTGGCGCTGTTTGACCCCCCATTTGTGGGCGTTGTGGACGAGGATGAGCCGGATCCCGAGCGCGAACGCCGGCGTGGAGGCGCCCTCGAGCACCGCCTGCGGCGTGTGGACCTCGGCGTCGAACACGCTCACGTTGAGGTCGCTCCCCGACTCGTCCAGCACCCTGTGCCGCAGGCGCTCGAGGGCGCGGCGCACCTTGGGCCGGTCGTTGCCGACGATCAGATAGGCGGGCTTGAGGGGGGCGGGGTCGCTCATCGTGGCCGAAGGATAGCACGCGCCGCCGGCGCCGAAGGCGCCCCCGGAGGGCGCCCGCCGCTACCCGGCGCGGCCGGTGCTCAAGCGCAGACGCCCGTCGCTCCAGGACACGGCCACGTCACCGCGCTGGTCGGTGCGCGCGCAGGGCACGCGGTGCGCGCCGAGCAGCGTCAGCATCTCACTCGTGGGGTGGCCGTAGGTGTTGGGCCCGACGGAGATCACCGCGAGGCTGGGGGCCAGAGCCGTCACCTCGGCGTCGTCGAGCCCGCCGCGGCTGCCGTGATGCGGCAGCTCGACCACGGCGCACGGAGGCAGGCCGAGGCGCGACAGCGCCTCGCCCTCGCAGTCGCCGGGCACGAGCACGCGCCGGCCCGCGAGGGCCGCTACGACCACCAGCGCGGCGTCGTTCTCGCTCTGATTGCCCTCCTCGCCGCGCGGCGGCGCCGTCGGGAGCACGTCCACCTCCCAGCCGGCGCCGTTGAGCGAGGTGGGCTGGCGGCACCAGCTCACGCGCGTGCCCGCCGCGCGCAGCTGGGCGGCGAGGCGCGTCAGTGCCGGAGAGCCGCCCGGCACCTCCGGCAGGAGAGCCTGGGCGATGGGGATCGAGCCGATCACGTCGCTCAGGCCCGCCGTGTGGTCCGCGTGCCCGTGCGAGAGCACGAGCAGGTCGATGCGCCCGGCGCCGTGGGCGCGCAAGGTGGCGGCCAGCGGCGCCGGGCCGGCGTCGACGAGCACGGTGGGCCCGCGCGGCACCTGCACGAGCGTGGCCGCCCCCTCGCCGACGTCGAGGAACGTGACCGTCGGCGCGCCCGGCGGTCGCGGCGCCGCCGGGGCCAGGAGGACGACGAGCGCCACGAGGGCGGCGGTCCCGCCCGCCAGGGCCGCGCGCCGCCGTGGATCGCGCGCGAACGCGCGCGGGCCCTCGCCGGCGCGCCGCGCCAGCACGACGACGGTGGCGACCTCGCCCGCAAGCGCCATGGTGAGCAGGAGCCGGAGGCTGAGCCCTCGCCACTCGAACACCGCCCACGGCAGCGCCGCGAACCAGTGCGCGACCGTGAGCAGGAAGCCGATGAACAGGCCGGCGAGCACGTTGAGCGGCGCCGCGGCCCAGTCGCCGACGAAGCCCAGCAGCAGCGACAGCATGCCGAGGAACATGATGGGGCCGAGCACGAAGCCGCCGACGAGGTTGGCCGGCACGCTCACCAGCGACGCCGAGCCGAAGGTGAGCATCGAGACCGGCGCCGTCGCGATGCTCGCCGCCGCGGTGACGCCGGCCTGCTCGGGCAGAGGCCCGGGAAGGAAGCGCAGCAACCGGGCCAGAGGCCGGGCCAGCAGGAGCAGGCCGGCGACGGCGGCGAACGACAGCTGGAAGCTCACGTCGAAGAGGTTGTTGGGGTTGACGGTGAGCAGCCACGCGGCCGGCGCCAGCCACAGCAGCCAGCCGTCCGAGGGCCGGGAGGCGAGCACCGCCAGCAGGCCGATCACGCCCGAGACGCCGGCGCGCACGATCGACGGGGAGGCGCCGGTGAGCACGACGTAGGTGGCGACCAGCGGCAGGAGCACCACGGTGCGCGCCAGCCGGGGCACGGCCAGCAGCGTGAGCGCGAACGTGCACATGGCGCAGAGCAGGACGACGTTCTCCCCCGACACCGCGAGGATGTGCAGCAGGCCGCTGCGGCGGAAGTCGCTGATGGACTGCGGGTCGACGCCCTCGTCGTCGCCCAGCACCATCCCCTGCAGCACCTCGCTCACCGGCGGCCGCAGCCCGGCCCGCAGGTGAGCGCGTGAGGCGTCGCGCAGGCGGTCCACGAGGCCCTGCAGGCCGCCGCGCCGCCCCGTGAGACGCAGCGCCGCGAAGCGGCCCTCCAGAAGCACGTGCTCGCCGCGGCGCCGCAGGTAGCGGCCGTAGTCGAACGCGCCGGGCTTGGCGGCCGGCAACGGCTCGACGCGCACGCCGGCGACGCTGACGAGTGCTCCCTCCACCAGCGCGCCGCCCGAGTCGGGCGTGAACGAGGCGCCGTCGTCGAGCCGCAGACGGAGGTGCGCGGGCTCCGAGAGGCGGGCGCCGTCCGCGGCGAGCACCCCGACCACCAGGGTCACGTCCTGGTCCTTGACGACCGGCAGGTCGGTGAGGACCGCTTGAAGGTCGACGGACCGGCCGGTGGACGCCGCGAGACTCGAGCGCGAGAGCGAGGCCAGGCGCGCGCCCCCCACGGCGGCGCCGGAGGCCGCGAACAGCGCTGCCAGCACCAGCGGGACGGCGATCAGCGCCGCCCGAGGGCGCTTGGCGGACGGCCCGCGAACGAGCGCCGCCAGCGCCAGCCCGGCGAGGCCGCAGCCGAGGAGGAGCGGCCATCCGCGAGGCCTCGCCGCGAGCGCGGAGCAGAGGCCAGCGCAGTAGGCCGCGAGCAGAAGGTGCGGCGGCGCGAACCGGCGCGGCGTCACCGGTCACACCGTGATGCTGTCTTTCATGGCGGCGAACTTCGCGTCGCCGATGCCCGAGACGTTCTTGATGTCGTCGATCGTCTTGAACGGCCCGTTGGCGCTGCGGTAGTCGACGATCTTCTGCGCCGTGGCGGGCCCCACCCCCTGGAGCGCGTCCAGCTGCTCCGCCGTCGCAGTGTTGATGTTGATGGGCGCCGAGGGAAGCGAGGCGCTGGAGCCCGGCGCCGCGGCGCTGCCGCCCGCAGGTGGGGCCGCGCCCTTCGCCGGGACCAGGATCTGCTGGCCGTCGGCCACCTTGGCGGCGAGGTTCACGCCGTCGAGCGAAGCCGCGGCGCTCGCCCCGCCGGCGAGGGCCAGGGCGTCGGCCACGCGGGCGCCCGCGGGGACGCGCACGACGCCGGGCGAGCGCACGGCGCCGCAGACGTAGACGACCAGATCCGGCGCCGGGCCGGGGCTGCCCGGCCCCGCCGGCTGCGCGGAGGGAGATGCCAGTGGCACGAGGTCCATTGCGCCGGCGTCGGCCGGCCCCGCCGTCCTCGGCAGGACGACGTAGCGGACGCCGATGGCGACGACCACGGCGGCGATCGCAAGGTAGGCGTAGAGCTGGCGACGGGACAGTCCCACGGCGACCTCCGAGGCTGACCGGCTGGGCGGATGCCTGGGCGCAGCCCCAGGCAAGAGCGAACCTACGCGCCCGGGTCCGCGGCGGCATCGCCCCCGCGGGGCTATCGCACCGGGTTACGGACGTGCGCTCGCGCTCCGTCCACGGGGCGCATCCCCGACCTCGTGCGCCGGACTCTCGACCGGGGCGCCGGATTCGCGCTAGGCTTGGCCGGACTCATCTACCCCGCCGAGGAGGAGCCTTGTCCACTCTGCTCGCCAGCACCGTCAGCGGCGGCGCGCTCGTCGCCGTCATCGTCCTCGCGATCGTGGAGGTGGCTCTCGCCGTCTACTGCATCGTCGACATCGTGCGTCGGCCGGCGGTGGCCGGGGGCCACAAGTGGGTGTGGATCGTGATCATCCTGTTGTTCAGCCTCGTCGGATCGATCATCTACCTCGCCGTCGGTCGCGCGCAGCCCGAGGTGCGCGAGACGCGCGCGGAGCCCGAGGCGGCGGCGCGCGGGCGCGCGGAGTCCGCCGCCGACCTGCTCTACGGGCCGGCGGGCGCGGAGGCGGCAACGAGCTCGGAGGCGGGTGCGGAGGCGGCCGCCGGACCCGCCGCAGCCGCCGGACCCGCCGCAGCCGCCGGACCCGACAGCGCGCCCGACGCGCCCGCCACGCCGCCGCCGGACGACCCGGGGGACGCGTGACGGCGGCGCCCGCCGTCGAGATCACGGGCCTCAGCAAGGTCTACGGCAAGGCCCGCGCGCTCGACGGCGTCGATCTGACGGTGCGCGAGGGGTCGGTGTTCGGCTTCCTCGGGCCCAACGGCGCCGGCAAGACGACGACGCTCCGCGTGCTCGCGGGCCTGGCCCGGCCGAGCGCCGGCAGCGCGCGCATCTTCGGCCACGACGTCGCCGCGGAGGCCGGCGCGGGTCCACACGCTCATCGGCTACCTGCCGGACGTCCCCGGCTTCTACCAGTGGATGACGGCGCGCGAGTTCCTCGAGCTCTCGGGTGAGCTGTTCGGACTCTCGACCGCGCAGAAGCGCGAACGCATCGGGGTGCTGCTCGAGCTCGCGGGGCTGGCGGACGTCACCACGCGCGTCGGCGGCTACTCGCGAGGCATGAAGCAGCGCCTGGGCATCGCCCAGGCGCTCATCAACGCGCCGCGCCTGCTGCTCCTCGACGAGCCGACGAGCGCCCTCGACCCGATGGGACGGCGCGAGGTCCTCGAGATGATCGCCGGCCTCGGCGGCCGCACCACGGTGTTCTTCTCGACGCACATCCTCGCCGACGTGGAACGCGTCTGCGACACGGTGGCGATCCTCGCCCGCGGCAAGGTCGTGGCCCAGGCCGCCATCGACGAGCTCAAGGCGCGCCACGGCGGCGGGCACCATCTGCTCATCGAGGTGGACGACGGCGCGCGGCTCGAGGAGGCGCTCCAGCGGGAGCCCTGGCTCCTGGGGGTGCGGCGCGAGGGCCGCGAGCTCGACCTCGAGGTGAGCGACCTCGACGCCGCCTACAGAGCCGTGCCGGCGGCCGTGGCGGCGCAGGGCCTCGCCCTGCGCCGCTTCGAGGCGGCGGAAGTCTCCCTCGAGGAGGTCTTCGTAGACCTCGTCAACGGGACCGCGTCGTGAGCGGGCTGGGCGCCTTCCTCAAGAAGGAGCTGCGCGAGACCCTGAGGACGTGGCGCCTCTGGGTGCTGCCCGGCGTGCTGCTCTTCCTCGGGCTCACGACGCCGATCCTCGCCGCCCTCACGCCGGCCCTGCTCAAGGCGACGGCCCAGCGCAGCCCCGGCGTCGTCATCCACTTCCCGCCTCCCGTGGCGCGCGACGCCTACCTGCAGTTCATGGGCAACCTCGCCCAGGTGGCGCTGCTCGTGGTCATCGTGACGGGCGCGGCGGCGGTCGCCGCGGAGCGCCGCGCCGGGACCGACGTGCTCATGCTCACCAAGCCGCTCTCGCGGGCCGGCTTCATCGTCGCCAAGGCGATCGCCGCCGTCCTGCTCCTGGCCGCGGCCACGGCGCTCGGCGCGGCCCTGTGCATCGTCACCACCATCGCCATCTTCGACGCCACGCACATCGTCCGGTTCGTCGAGTCGGTGGCCGCTCTGGATGGCGCTCGCGGTGATGTTCACGACGCTGATGGTGCTCCTGTCGGCGGCCACCCAGCGACAGGCGGCCGCCGCCGGGGCGGGCATCGGCGTCTACGTCGCCCTGTTCGTGCTCACCGGCTTCCCCGCCGCCCGCGACGTCACGCCGGCGGGCCTGCTGGCGGCCAACGACGCGCTCCTCAAAGGGCGGGAGGCGGCGCTGGTCTGGCCGCTCGCCACCACGCTCGCCTGCGCGCTCGCCTTCCTGGTCGCGGCGGTGGCGGTGTTCCGCCGCAAGGAGCTCTAGCGGCCTACCGCACGACGAAGTTGACGAGCTTGCCGGGCACGTAGATCTGCTTGACGATCTGCGTGCCCTCGAGGAAGCGCGCCGTGTTGGCCGCCGCCCTGGCGGCGGCGAGCACGGCGTCCTCGTCCGCGTCCGCCGCCACCTGGAGACGGTCGCGCAGCTTGCCGTTGACCTGCACGACGACGGTGACGACCTCGTCCGCCGCGAGCCCCTCGTCCCAGGAGGGCCAGGCGGCATCGAGGAGGCCGTCGCGCCGCCCGAGCAGCTCCCAGACCTCGCACGCCAGGTGCGGCGCCATCGGCGCCAGCAGCAGGGTGAGCTCGCTGAGCACCTCACGCCACTGCGCCAGGCTGAGGGCGCCGCGCGCGTTGGCCCACGCGTCGAGGACCTCGTTCTGCAGCTCCATGAGGGCTGAGACGGCCGTGTTGAAACGGAAGCCCTCCATGTCGCCGGTGACCTTGCGGATGGTCTTGTTGAGCGTGCGCAGCACCTGCCGGCCGCGGTCGGCGTCGGGCTCCGCGGCATCGTCGCCGCGCGCCTCCGTGACCTCGCAGGCGAGGTTCCAGTAGCGCCCCAGGAAGCGGTGGCAGCCCTGCACGCCGCGTTCGCTCCAGGCCACGGCCTGCTCGAAGGGGGCGATGAAGAGCTCGTACAGGCGCAGGGCGTCGGCGCCGTAGGCGGCGACGACGCTGTCCGGCGTCACCACGTTGCCCTTGCTCTTGCTCATCTTCTGGCCGTCCTCGGCCTGGATCATGCCCTGGTTGCGCAGGCGCGCGTAGGGCTCGCCGAAGCTCACGTAGCCGGCGTCCTGCGCGACCTTGCAGAAGAAGCGCGCGTAGAGCAGGTGCATGACCGCGTGCTCGGCGCCGCCCACGTACAGGTCGACGGGCAGCCAGTACTCGACCTTGTCGCGGTCGAAGGGCGCCGCCTCGTCGTGCGGCGAGGCGAAGCGGAAGTGGTACCAGCTGGAGCACGCGAAGGTGTCCATCGTGTCCGTCTCGCGCCGGCCGGGCCCGCCGCACCTGGGGCAGGTCGTGTGCACGAACGCCTCGTCGCGCGCCAGCGGCGAACGCCCGTCGTCGGTGGGCTGGTAGTCCTCGAGGTCGGGGAGCAGCACCGGCAGGTCCTCCACCGGCACCGGCACCGGTCCGCAGCGCTCGCAGTGCACGATCGGGATCGGCGCGCCCCAGTAGCGCTGCCGGCTGATGAGCCAGTCGCGCAGCTTGAACTTGACCGTCGCGCGGGCGCGGCCGCGCTCGCCGAGCCAGGCGACGATGGCGTCGAACGCCGGGCCGGGCGCCGGCATGCCGTCGAACCGGCCCGAGTTCACCATCACGCCGTCGCCGGTGTAGGCCTCGGCGAGGACGCCCTGCGCGCCCGCCGCAGGCGCGATGACCTCCACGATCGGCAGTCCGAACTGCGTGGCGAACTGGAAGTCGCGCTCGTCGTGCGCCGGCACGGCCATGATGGCCCCGGTGCCGTAGCCCATGAGCACGTAGTCGCTGATCCAGATCGGCACGCGCTCGTCGTTGACCGGGTTCACGGCGTAGGCGCCGATGAACACGCCGGTCTTCTCGCTTCTCGGTCGAGAGGCGCTCGATCTCGCTCTGGCGCCGGGCCTGGTCCTGGTAGGCCCTCACCGCCTCGCGCTGCTCCGCGACGGTGAGCTGATCCACCAGCGGGTGCTCGGGCGCCAGCACCATGTAGGTGGCGCCGAACAGCGTGTCGGGCCGCGTCGTGAACACGGTGAGCGCCTCGTCGCGGCCCTCCAGCCCGAAGTCCACCTCGGCCCCTTCGCTGCGCCCGATCCAGTTGGTCTGCATGAGCTTGATCTGCTCGGGCCAGTCGATGGTCGCCAGGTCGTCGAGGAGGCGCTGCGCGTAGTCGGTGATGCGGAAGTACCACTGCTCGAGGTCCTTCTTGGTCACCAGGCTGCCGCAGCGCCAGCAGCGGCCCTGCTCCACCTGCTCGTTGGCGAGGATCGTCTTGTCCACCGGGCACCACCACTGCTGCCCGGTGGCGCGGTACGCAAGGCCGCGCTCGTACAGCAGCAGGAAGAACCACTGCGTCCAGCGGTAGTAGTCCGGGAGGCAGCTGGTGATCTCGCGCGACCAGTCGAACGAGAGGCCGATCAGGTCCATCTGGCGGTGGTAGTTGGCGATGTTGCGCTTCGTCGTCTCGCGCGGGTGGACGCCCATCTTGATGGCGTAGTTCTCCGCCGGCAGCCCGAAGGCGTCCCAGCCCATCGGGTGGAGCACGTTGAAGCCGTTCATGCGCTTGTAGCGCGAGACGGCGTCGGTGGGGACGTAGTTGCGGCAGTGGCCCACCGAGAGACCGTCGCCCGAGGGATACGGGAAGAAGTCGAGGCAGTAGAACTTGGGCTTCGCGGATCCGTCCGGCGCACGGTGGGCGTCGGTCTCCTTCCAGATGCGCTGCCACTTCGCCTCGACGGCGTGGGGGTCGTAGCGTCGGTCCATGCGTTCCTCTCTCGCGGCGGTCGTCGGGCGCCCGCGGCCGCAGGCACCGGGCGCCCAGCGCCTGATTCTACACGAGCCCGGCCGCGGCGGCCGGGGAGGCTCCTCGCGAGCCCCGCTGACGAGTTGCGAGGGCCCCCGCCGCTGGGTATACTTCCTTGCCTGCCGGCTCGCGCCGGCACCCCTTCGGTGGGGGTATAGCTCAGTTGGGAGAGCGTTTGGCTGGCAGCCAAAAGGTCACCGGTTCGAGCCCGGTTACCTCCACCATCTTCCCTCTTCCCCGCGCCTCCGGCGACGCCGTCGAGTACACTCTCTGAGCGTGAGCCCCGCAGCGTCCCCATCGCGCTCCACCGCCCTCACCGCGCTGGTCTTCTTCGCCGGCATCGGGTCGATGGCCACCGAGATCTGCGCCTCTCGCCTCCTGGCCCCGTACTACGGCTCGTCCACCGCCGTGTGGGCCAACGTCATCGGCCTGATCCTCGTCTCGCTCTCGCTCGGCTACTGGCTCGGCGGCAGGCTGGCCGACCGTCACCCCTCGCCGCAGTGGCTGGGCGCGATCGTCCTCCTGGCGGCGGGACTGGTGGCCGCCATCCCCTTCGTGGCGCGGCCCCTGCTCGAGCTGTCCGTGCGGGGCATCGACACGCTCTCGGTGGGCGCCGTCCTCGGCTCGTTCGCGGCGTCCCTGGCGCTGTTCGCGCCGCCGGTGGTGCTGCTCGGCATGGTCACGCCGTTCGCCGTGCGCCTCGCCGCCACCGGCGTCGCGGACGCCGGCCGCGTCGCCGGGCGCATCTTCGCGCTTTCGACGGCCGGCAGCATCGTGGGTACCTTCGTGCCGGCCCTCATCACCATCCCGCTGATCGGCACGCAGCGCACCATGCTGTGCGCGGCGGCGATCATGGCGGCGGCGTCGCTGCCGCTCCTGGGCCGCCGCCTCGTGCCCGGCGCGCTGGTCACGGGCGTGATCGTCGCGCTCCTCGCCGTCCCGCCCGCGGTGGTCAAACCACGGGCGGGACTGCTCTACGAGGCGGAGTCCCGCTACCAGTTCATCCAGGTGGTGCAGCAGGGGCCCGAGCGCTACCTCTTCCTGAACGAGGGCTACGCGGTGCACTCCGAGTGGCGCGCCGACACCGTGCTCACCGGCGGCGAGTGGGACATGTTCCTCACCGCGCCCCCCCTGCTCGGCCGGCCGGCGCGGCGCGTCGCGATCCTCGGCAACGCCGGCGGGACCACGGCGCGGGCCTACGGCGTCTACTACCCGGCGGCGCGCATCGACGGGGTCGAGATCGACCCCGCGGTCAGCGCCGCCGGGCGCCGCTACTTCGGGCTCGGGGACAACCCGCGCCTGACCGTCGTCTCGGCGGACGCGCGGCCCTTCCTGGCGGCCAGCCACGCCAGGTACGACCTCATCCTCATCGACGCCTACCGGCAGCCCTACGTGCCGTTCTATCTGGCGACGCGCGAGTTCTTCCGCCTGGTGCGCGCTCACCTCGCCCCGGGCGGGATCGTGGCGCTGAACGTCTCGACGGTGCCGGGCGACCACCGGCTGGCCGCGGCCGTCGCCGGCACCCTCGCCACGGAGTTCCCCCAGGTGGTGACCTGGCAGGCGCTGCGCTTCAACCAGTTCGTGGTCGGCCTGGACGCGCCGCAGCCGCTCGCGGTCCTGCGCGCCCGCCTCCTCACGGCCCCGCCGGCGCTCCTCCCGGACGCCCGCCTGTTCGCCCGCGACCTGCGCACGGCCGCGCCTGCGGCGCGGCCGTGGACCGACGACCGTGCCCCGGTGGAGTGGGTCACGGACCGCATGATCGCCGCGTACGCCCTGCGCGGCGCCGCCGCGGCCGAACAGCCGCTGCCCACGGCGCCGCGCTGACGGCCCTACGCTCGCGAGGGTTTAGCGCCGTCGGACCCCGGAAAGTATCGGTTCACATGGTCAGGGGCCGAGGGCTCACGAGCAGCCTCAGTGCGGACAAAGGGAGGCGCGTATGGAGGAGAGGCCGCAGTTTCGCGTCGAGTACGTGATGCCGTCCGCCGACGTCGGGGTGGTCGTCCTGGAGGGCGAGATCGACATCTACTCCGCGCCACAGTTCAAGGAGGTCCTGCTCAACGGGATCGAGGGTGGCGCGCGGCGGGTGATCGTCGACCTCTCCGAGGTGACCTTCATCGACTCGACGGCACTGGGCGTCCTCGTGAGTGGCGCCAAACGTGTGCGCCCGCGGAACGGTAACCTCGACATCGTGTGCACCGACGAGAACATCATCCGGATCTTCGAGATCACCGGCCTCGACCGCATCTTCGGCATCTACCCGACGCGCGGCGAGGCTGTGGAAGCGGCGGGGCCCTGATGGACCGCTCCCGGCGTCCAAGGGAGGGCGGCCGCTGACGGCGCGCGGCTGCACAGGGCCAAAGCAGGAGGAGCCCGGCGCCGAGGTACGCGCGGGACGGCGGGCTCCAGGTGGCGGACGATATGTTGAAGACAAGGACATACGGGATCGGACGCATCTGCGTCGTCGAGGGCTGCGGCACCAGGCTCTCCGCGTACAACCCGTCCAGCGTGTGCGCGCTGCACGGCGGGGCGTGGCGGGACGATTTCCACCATGGCGCCCGCAAGTCCAGCCAGCGCGAGGAGATCGCCAGGCGGTGCTCGTTCGATCCGTGCGGCCGGGAGTTCTCGACCACCAACCCGGCCAAGAAATACTGCAGCGACGCCTGCCGCATGAAGGCCTTCCAGGCGCGGGTCATGGCCGCCCGCCGCATGGAGACCCTGAGCGGCGTCCGCCGCGCCAGCTGAACGACGGCCGGCACATCGGGGACCGAGCGGCAGGACCGGCGCTCGGCCGCCTGCGGTCATGGCGAGGCGGTTGCGGGAGCGGCTAGACGCGGGCGGCGCTGAACGCCGGAGGGATGAGCGGCAGCGGCCCCCGCACGAGCAAGGCCACCGCCTCCTCCACGGACTCGAACACGGGCACGACGTTGTGCAGGCCCACGAGGGCGACCACCCGCCGCACCTGGCCGACGGGACGCGTGAGCACCAGCTCCTTCTGATTGGCGCGCAGCGCGCCCACGAGGCGGAAGACGAAGGCCAGGAAGCTGGAGTCCACCAGCGTCGCCCCCTGAAGATCCATCACGAGGTCCTGCTGCTGATACAGGGGTCCGATGCTGCGGCGCAGGAAGCCGTCGATCTGCGGCACGGTGTCGAGGTCGAGCTCGCCGCTGAGCTCGAGGATGGCGGGCTGCGCGGACGCCTGGCGCAGGCGGAGCTGGCCGCCGCCGGCGATCGCCAGCTCCCTCGGACCGCCGCCCGGCCGTGTCCTCATCGCCACCATCCTCTGCCGCCGGTCGCGCGGCCGCCGCCTACATTGACCGAGCACCCCCCTGAGGGGCACCCTCGCACGTTAGGGCCCCGCGGGACCCGTGTAAAGACCCGGACGGGCAGTATCGGCAGCTTCTCGCTTGAGGCTCTGACGAAGCCTGAGGAAAGCGGCCCAAGCCTCGACCCCGCCTTGAGCAAGCCTGGCAGGAGGGTCGAAGGTGACGCCGGCCGCGAAGGACGCGCCGTCGCGGCGGGAGTCGTCAGCCTTCGTCGGCGCGAGCCGCAAGCTTGAGCTTGCGGTACTGCGGCTCGCGCTCCTTGAGGATCGTGAGGATCGGGCTCGCCACGAAGATGGACGAGTAGGCGCCCGAGAGGATCCCGACGAGCAGCGCGAAGGCGAAGTCCTTGAGCGTCGCCCCGCCGAAGAACAGCAGGCACACCACCGGCAGCAGGGTGATCATCGTCGTGTTGATGGACCGCGTCAGCGTCTCCCAGACGGACACGTTGACCATGTCGCCGTACGGCATCCGGTTGAGCTTGGGCTGGTTCTCCCTGATGCGGTCGAACACGATGACCGTGTCGTAGAGCGAGTAGCCGAGGATCGTGAGCACCGCCGCGATGGTCGCCGTGGTCACTTCGCGGCCGGTCAGCGAGTAGATGCCGACCACCACGAGCAGGTCGTGGACCTCCGCGACGATGGCGCCGACCGCGAACTTCCACTGGAAGCGGAACGTGACGTAGCCGAGGATGAGCAGCAGGGCGATGATCACGGCCTTGATGGACGAGGTCACCACCTGATGCCCGAAGGTGGCGCCGACCAGCGACAGGTTCCAGCCCGAGGACGGTTCGATGCCGAAGCGCTTGTCGAGGGCCGACTGCAGGGCGCCCTGCTGCGCCGGCGTGAGGGTGCGCGTCTGGATCTGGAAGCCCGCGTTGCCCGTGCCTCCCGTCGTCTGCTGGATGACGGCGTCCGGGTACCCCGCCGTGGCCACCACCGCGCGCACGTCACCGAGCGGCGCCGGCCTCGTGAACACCACGGCGATGCGCGTGCCCTCCTTGAACTCGAGCCCGTAGTTGAGCCCCTTGAGCGGGTTGCCGCCGCCCTTGACGAAGAGGCTGATGAGGCCGGCGCCGATGACGATCGCGGAGATGGTGAACCACCAGCGCTTGTGGCCCATGTAGTCGAAGCTGTAGATGCGGCGGAAGAAGTCCACCTGCTACCTCCGCTTCTTCTTCTTGCGCGACGTGGACGTGCGGCGGCCGCTGCCGGCGCCGGTGCTGCCCGCCGGTACTGCCGCCTGCGCGGCCGGAGCCGCGGCGCCGGTGTCGGGCGTGCCGCTGACCGCCGCGCGGCGCTTGCGGCTCGCGGCGGTCCGGCTCTCCGCGAGCGTCTCCGTCTCGATCTGGCTGGTGCGCACGCCCATGAAGGCCGGCTTGCTGAAGAAGGCGAAGCCGGCCAGCACGCCGAGCATGGCGCGCGTGAACAGCACCGCCGTGAGCATGCTGACGAGCACGCCGAGGATGAGCGTCAGGGCGAACCCCTTGGGCTGCGCCGTGGCGAACAGGAACAGCACGCCGGCGGTGAGCATCGTGAGGATGTTGGCGTCGAGGATGGTGCGGAAGCCGCGCGCGTAGCCGGAGTTCACGGCCGAGCGCACGGTCTTGCCGTGACGCACCTCCTCCTTGATGCGCTCGAAGATGACGACGTTGGCGTCGGCGGCGACGCCGATGGTGAGGATCATGCCGGCGATGCCGGGCAGCGTCAGGGTCACCGGGATGGCGTTGAACAGCCCCCAGAGCAGGATGCCGTAGACGATGAGCGCGAGGTCGGCGACGAGGCCGAGGAAGCGGTAGTAGAAGAGCATGTAGACGAGCACGATGCCGAGGCCGATGATGCCGGCGATGAGCCCCTGGCGGAGCGAGTCCTTGCCGAGCGTCGCCGAGACCTGGCGCTGCTCGGCGACCCCGAGACGCACCGGCAGGGCGCCGATGTTGAGCACGAGGGCGAGGTTCTTGGCGTCCTGCACCGTCATCGCTCCGCCGGAGATCACGGCCCCGCCGCTGATGCCGTCGCGCAGGCTGGGGTCGTTGTAGTCGATGTACGGGTCCGAGGCCATCACGTTGTCGAGCACGATGGCGAACGTCTGGAACTGGTTCTTGAGCAGGCCGGTGCGGAAGAGGTTGCGCGTGATCTGCTGGAACTTCTGGCTGCCCTGGGGGGTGAAGTCGATGGCCACCTGCGGCTTGCCGTTCTGGCCGTAGCCGGCCGTGGCTTTGGACACGGCGGCTCCGGTCATGGCCGGCGGCCGCTTGTAGACGAACCAGGGCTGGGAGTTGTTGCCGAAGGTGCCCGGGCCGGCGTGCACGAGCGAGTAGTTCGCGCTGGTGCCGGTCTTGGCCAGCTGGTCCAGCTCGCTCTGCGACACGCCCTGAGCCTTGAGCTGCTTGAGCGCCCCCTCCTTGGTGTTCACCGGACCGATGGGGCGATGCTGGGCGTCGTCGTAGTAGAACTCGAGCTGGGCCGTCTTGCCGATCACGTTGAGCGCCTGCTGGGTGTTCGTGATGCCCGGCAGCGCGACCGAGATCTGGTCGCTGCCCTGCTTCTGGATCGCCGACTCGGTGACGCCGAGGCCGTTGACGCGCCGGTTGAGGATGCTCACCGTCTGGTCCATCTGCGCCGAGTCGGGCGTCTTGCCGTCGGCGGTCTTGGCCGTGTACACGATCTCGAGACCGCCCTGCAGGTCGAGGCCCAGGTGGGTCTTCACGCCCGGCGGGATGATGAAATACAGCGAGACCGCCACCAGGACGGCCATCACGAGCAGGATGATGAGGTTTCTGTGCTTTCTCACTGGGTCACGTCGGCTGCGGCCCGCGCGGGGCCGTCAGGCGGTAGAGCGTACCGGACTGCGGGAGAGCGCGCAACTTGCGGCGCCGGCCTCGGGAACGGCCGTCAGCGGTCGCGCAGGAAGCTCGGTATGTCGAGCACGTCGTCGTCCACCTCGAACGACGGCTTGTGCTCTTCGGCGAACAGCGGCGTGCCCTTGGGCTCGCGCTCGGCGCTCTCGCGCGGCGCCGGCGCCTCGTCCGACACGGGGCGGTCGAAGCCGGTGGCGATGACCGTGACGCGCACCTCGTCGCCGAGCGCCGGGTCGATGACGGCGCCGAAGATGATGTTGCAGTCGCTGTCGGCGGCGCTGGAGATGATCTCGGCGGCCTCGTTGATCTCGAAGAGCCCGAGATCGCTGCCGCCGGTGATGTTGAGGAGGATGCCGCGCGCGCCCTCGACGCTGGCCTCGAGCAGGGGCGAGCTGATCGCCGCCCGCGCGGCCTCGACGGCCCGGTTCTCGCCGCCGGCCACGCCGATGCCCATGAGCGCCGAGCCGGCGTCCTTCATGATCGTGCGCACGTCGGCGAAGTCGAGGTTGATGAGGCCGGGCACGGTGATCAGGTCGGTGATGCCCTGCACGCCCTGGCGCAGCACGTCGTCGGCCACCTTGAACGCCTCGATGACGGAGGTGCGGCGCTCGACCACCTGCAGCAGGCGGTCGTTGGGGATGATGATGAGCGTGTCGACCTTCTTGCGCAGCGACTGGATGCCGTCCTCGGCCTGGCGCCCGCGGCGCTTGCCCTCGAAGGCGAACGGGCGCGTCACGACGCCCACGGTGAGCGCCGCCAGCTCCTTGGCGAGCTCGGCGATCACCGGCGCGGCGCCGGTGCCGGTGCCGCCGCCCTTGCCGGCGGTCACGAACACCATGTCGGCGCCCTTGAGGGCGTCCCGCAGCTCGTCCTTGCTCTCCATCGCCGCCTGATAGCCGATGGTCGGGTTGGCGCCGGCGCCCAGGCCGCGCGTGATCTTGCTGCCGATGTGGATCTTGACGTCGGCGTCGCACATCTGCAGCGCCTGGGCGTCCGTGTTGACGGCGATGAACTCCACGCCGCGCAGTCCGGCGTCCACCATGCGGTTGACGGCGTTCGTGCCGCCGCCGCCCACGCCGACGACCTTGATGACGGCGAGATAGTTCGCTGAAGCGTCCATCATGATGCTGACCCTCCTGTCGTGGTCGAGACTCGCCGCCCAGTGTCCCGCACAACCCTCATGTACGGCTCAAAGGTTGTCCCGGAACGTCCCACCGTGACCCACGAAACTCGTTGATTTGCAGCGATTCTTGCGGCCCTGGAGATTCAGCTCGTCGCGCTCTCCCGCGCCTTGGACTTACCATACTGATGCCCCCGAGGGGTGTCAATCGAGCGGCCCGCGCGGCGCCCGCCACGGCCACCTCGACCATCACTTGAGGAGCGCCCTCCAGCATCACTTGAGCACCGGGCGCGCGAGGACGAGGTCGGGGGTGGAGACGTCGACGAAGACGCAGTGCTTGCCCGCCAGCCGGTAGCGGGCGAGCACGGCACGCAGGGCCAGGGTCTTCGCCTGGGACCGCTGGGGGGTGCCCCACAGCACGGTCGGCCCCCCCGCGAAGCGCAGCGTCAGCTGCGTCCCCCGGCCTGCCTCGACCACCGCCAGCTGGCGGCGCAGCGGTGCGCTGAGGCCGGCGATGACCGGCAAGCTCGCGGCCACCGAGCGATCGCCGACCGTGCCGCCGACGCGCAGAGCGGCGGCGCTGGCCAGGCGCGGCAGACGGAGCGCCGCATGTGGCGGACCGGCCTCGAGCTGGGCGAGCAAAAGGGCCGCCGCGCCCGTCGGCGCCGGGAGGCCGTCGGCGGTCGTGGCCGCAGACGGCGTCGGGGATTCGGTCGTGGCGGGCGCGGAGGCGCTTGCCGACGGCGCCGGCGTAGGGCTGGCGTCCGCGCCGGCCGCCCCGGAGGCGGCCTCCGGCGACGCGGCCGTGACCACGTGCCCGCCCACGGAGACGAGGTACCAGGCGCCGCCCGCGAGCACGTAGGCGGCCGGCTTGTACTCGATCACGTGCACGTGCAGGGTCTCGGGGAAGTCGCGGTCGATGGTGGCGCCGGCCACCAGGGCGATGGGCTTCAGCGTCCCCCTGACGTCGGCCTGCGTGACCGTGAACAGGTTGTGGCCGAGGTAGTCCTGACGCAGGAGCTTCAGGACGCGCGCCTCGCGGACCAGCTCAGTTCCCGTGACGGTGATGCCGCGGATGGCGAACGAGGACGAGTTGCGGCCCCAGCCGTACACGGCGGCGGGCACCGCCAGGATCGCTGCGGTGAGCAGAACCGTCGGAAGAAGACGGAGATGCGGGCGGCTCGCTCCGCCTCCTTTGGCCATGGCGCCGGACCTTTTCGCGTGAGAACAGCTACGGCTGCTTATTCGGCGCCGGCGGGGGCTTCCCCTTGACCGGCGAGCTCGGCCAGGAGCATCTCGCCGGCCCGGAAGACGTCGCCGGCGCCGAGCGTCAGCACGAGGTCGCCGGGGCGCACGCGCGGCGTCAGGTTACGCACGACGTCGCCCAGCCGCGGCAGGTACGAGACCGGTCCCCCGGGGCGCTGCGCGAGGTAGGCGTCGACGATGAGCTTGCCCGAGACGCCCGGCTCGGGCTCCTCGCGCGCCGCGAAGACGTCGGTGACGATGGCCTCGTCGGCCAGCGTGAGCGCCTGGCCGAACTCGCGCTGCAGGTAGCGCGTGCGCGAGAACAGGTGGGGCTGGAACACGGCGATGACCCGTCCGTGCTCGCCGCGCTTGGCCGCGGTCAGCGTGGCCGTGATCTCGGTGGGATGGTGGGCGTAGTCGTCCACCACGAGCACGCCGGCGTGGCGGCCGAGCTCCTGGAAGCGGCGGGCGGCGCCGCTGAAGGTCGCGAGGTGCGGCGCCGCGGCGGCCGGGGAGACGCCGGCGTGTCGCAGGGCGGCCAGGGCCGTGAGCGCGTTGAGGACGTTGTGGGCGCCGGGCACCCGCAGGCTCACCTGTGCGAGCTCGACGCCGCCCTCGCGCACCGCGAACTCGCTGCCGCGGTCGTCGACGCGCGCCACCTCCGCGCGCAGGTCGCCGGCCTCGATGCCGACCGTCACCACGCCGGCCCGCGTGTGCGCCGCCAGCTCTTCGCCGCCGCTGCCGGCCACCAGGACCAGCAGTCCCTCGGGTGGCAGCAGGGCGGCGAAGCGGCGGAAGACGTCGCGCACGTCGTCGAGGCAGCCGTAGTTGGCGTGATGGTCGAGCTCGACGTTGCCCACGACCGCCACCTCGGGGCGCAGGAAGAGCAGGCTGCCGTCGCTCTCGTCGGCCTCGGCCACGAGCCACTCGCCCTGGCCGACGCCGGCGTTCGAGCCGATGTCGTTGAGCTCCCCGCCGACGAGGAAGGTCGGGTCCAGGCCGCACTGGTAGAGCACGTGCGAGATCATCGACGAGGTCGTGGTCTTGCCGTGCGTGCCGGCCACGGCGATGCCGCGCCTCATGGCCATGACGCGCGCCAGCATCTCGGCCCGGCGCAGGACCGGCAGCCCCGCGGCGAGGGCAGTGCGCAGCTCGGGGTTGCTGTCCGGGATCGCCGAGGAGATCACGACCAGGGCGGCCTGGCCCAGGTTGGCGGCGTCGTGGCCGATGGCGACGCCGATGCCGGCCTCCTCCAGGTGCCGCGTGTAGCGCGAGACCTTGAGGTCGGAGCCCGTGACGCGCACCCCGAGCTTCGCCAGCACCATCGCGATGCCGCTCATCCCCGCGCCGCCGATGCCGACGAAATGCACCGGCTGCGGGAACCTCCGTGCCGCTTCGTCGCTCATGCTCCTCCTCGTCTCCTCATGATCCGCTCGGCCTCGTCGACCACGCGCTCCGTCGCGTCCGGCCGCCCGAGGGCGGCGCTGGCCGCGGCCATCTTCTCGAGGCGCGCGCGGTCGCCGAGCAGCCCGGCGACCATCTCGCGCAACAGGTCGCCGCTCAAGTCGGCGTCGTCCACGAGCAGCGCCGCTCCGCCGCCGACCATCCAGCGCGCGTTCTTGCGCTGGTGGTCGGCCGTCGCGTACGGGTAGGGCACGAGGATCGCGGGCTTGCCCAGCACGGCCAGCTCGGCCACCGACCCGCCCGATCGCGCGACCACGAGGTCGGC
Organism: uncultured Thermoleophilia bacterium; assembly: GCA_963709845.1. Classification (GTDB taxonomy): domain Bacteria; phylum Actinomycetota; class Thermoleophilia; order UBA2241; family UBA2241; genus CAIXSE01. Next base: position 156,723 of record CAVPXV010000005.1, on the reverse strand, counting down.
GGCGGCCATGGCCTGCGCCAGGCGGTCAGTGTAGGGCACCAGGTGATAGCGCTCAAACCGCTCGCCGCGCGCCTTGAGGTCGGCGCGCACGCCCTCGAGGTTCCGCGGCCCGCAGACGTGGACGAGCTGGAAGTCCAGGTCACGCCCGCCGAAGGCGTCGACGCAGGCGCGGTTGATGCTCTGCGCCCCCTGGCTGCCGCCGAAGGCGAGCAGGACGGGCAGGTCGGCGCGCAGCTCGAACACCGCGCGTCCCTCGTCCGGAGAGGCCTGGCGCTGCGCCGGGCTCAGCGGCCGCCCGGTGACGACGTACTTGGGCGGCTCCAGCCCGGCGATGGGGAAGCTGAGGCAGAGCCGCCTCACGAAGGGGCGCAGCATGCGGTTGGCGACCCCCAGATGCGCGTCGGCCTCGAGGGCCAGCGCGGGCACGCCGCGCAGCGCCGCCAGCGCGACCACCGGGCCGCTGGCGAAGCCGCCGCCGCCGATGACGACGTCGGGCCTCACCTCGCTGAGGATGTGCCCGACGCGAGGCGCGGCGGCGGCCAGCAGACGCAGCGTCGTGAGGTGCTCGCGCGGCGCCAGCCGGCGCGAGAAGCCCTTGAGGTCGAGCGCGTAGGTGCGGTAGCGCTCGGCGACGCGCTCGACCTGCGACGGGGTCGTCACGACGACGACGCGCGCGCCCCGGGCCTCCGCCTCAGCCGCGACGGCGAGCGCCGGCTGCAGGTGCCCGCCGGTCCCCCCCGCCGCGAGAAGCGCGGTCGCCCCGCTCAGCGCTGACGACAATGGAGCTCCTTCTGCCAGTATGCCGCATTTGCAGGGATTTTACGTGTCCCCTGCCGAGCCTACCTGTCCCATTCTGTCCTGGGCCGTCCCTACCTGCTTTTGGCAGATCTTGGCAGCTGGAAGGCGTCGAAAGGGGGCACTGATTCCGCAGGCGAGAAGCGCACGATAGCCGTCCGCTAACAACGGCTCCCAGACGAGGGGCCCGGCATTCGCCGGGCCCCTCTGCTTTGCAGGGTCGTCGCCAGATCGTCGTCAGTGAATAGCGATGAGCGGTGGAGACCTCAGTGGCGACGACACCACGATTCTCAGTGCCGCTTTTCGCTGCAAAGAGGCACATTGTTCCTCCATATTCGTGCCTAGACGTCCCTTCCCGTCCCCTCTAGGGTGTCCTGTCCCAGGTTAGCGTTGACACCTGGAGGTCAGCGTGACCCTGGTCGAAGCCCACGAAGAAGGTGCACCCTTGCCCTGTTGTGTCCGCAACGGGGCGAAGGAGTGCACCATGACCGATCATGCCATCGTCTGGCGTTTCCCGCGACAGGTGCTGCTCGAGGCGGCGCGTCTCGGCAACGTCAGCGAGGCCTGCCGCCGCGCCGGCGTCTCGCGCACCACCTACTACCGCTGGCTGCGCCGCTACCTGGCCTACGGCGCAGACGGCCTTGCGCCCAAGCAGGGGCGCCCGGCGCGGGGCCGGGCACGCCTCAGCCAGCAGGCCGAGCAGGCGGTGCTCGCCTACGCCCTCGCACACCCGACGCACGGGCCGCAGCGCATCGCCGACGAGCTCGCCGGCGAGCGCTACGGCGCGCTTGCCGTCTCGCGCATGAGCGTCTGGCGCCTGCTGCGCCGCCGCGGCCTCGGCTCGCGCTCGCGGCGCCTGGCCGCCCTCGAGGGCTTCGCGCTCGGCGAGCAGGGCCTGCTCTGCGAGGGACGACGCCGGCGCCTCGAGCGCCACATCGAGGCCTCGCGGCCGGGGGAGCTGCTCTGCCTCGACTCCTTCTACGTCGGCAACCTCAAGGGCGTCGGGAGGATCTGGCAGGTGACGGCGATCGACGCCTTCTCGGCCGTGGGCTGGGCGCTGCTCACGGTGGGCGAGCTGCCCGCGGCGGTCGTGCGCCTGCTCGAGGGGCGCGTGCTGCCCGACTGCGCCGCGGCCGGCCACGTCCCCGAGCGCGTGCTCACCGACAACGGCAACGAGTATCGCAGCCGCCTGCTCGCCGTCTTCCTTGCCGGGCGCGGCATCGCCGGAGCGCCGCACCCGTGTCGGGCGGCCGCAGAGCAACGGCTTCGTCGAGCGCTTCCAGGGCACCATCTTGCACGAGTTCTACCGCATCGCCTTCCGCCGGGCGCGCTACGCCTCGCTGGCCACCCTGCAAGCCGATCTCGACGTGTTCGTCGAGGACTACAATCGCCATCGCGCCCACCACGGCTACCGCACCAGAGGCCGGCGCCCCATCGAGCTCTTCGAGACACGAACCTGCAACAGCTGAACTGGGACTGGACACTCTAGGGCTGGGGTGATTTTGGCAGACTTTGGCAGACGAACCGCGGTGGAAGGAGCAGCAAGCAGACCTAGCGACGTGGACCTGGCGGGTACGGACCCTGCCGAGCACGAAACACGGGCGGCCCGTCGTCGCGCGAGCCGCCCGTTTGCCCAGACACTGGGGGCGCGAACCTTCGCCTGAGTCAAAGCTGTACATCCGTCTGGATGAGCCCGTAGGCTCGCACCCACACACGATACACAATCCTGTTCGCGCACGAGGACCGGCCTCGAAGCGCCTCCCTCGTCAGGCAGAATCACTCCCGCCGTCGTTGACAGGCCGGAGGCCGCCCCGGTCAACGAGTAACGATGGCAAACGCTTGACCTGCGCATCGCTCGGGGGTAGGCCATCCTCATACGAGACTCCTGAGAGTGCAGCACTGCACACGGGAGGCGAAGATCCGCCTGATGATTCGCTGCGGCCACCGCAGTCCGGCGGGGAGCCACTGGTGAGACCGGCCCGCAACGCCGGTCTTCGCGCTTCTTGGGGCTTGGCCGTTACGAGGGCCGTGGTCGGAATGAAGGAGCGGGTCATGGAAGGGCGAGGAGGAATCAGGGCGCTCAGATCATCCACTGTCGCGCTCGCCTTGCTCGTCGTGGTCACGGCGCTCGCCCTCGCCGCCTGTGGCGGACCTGACACGACGGCGGCGGGGTCGGCCGTTCCGACACCTGCGGTGAGCACGGCTCGTTGGGACTACGTCGTGCTGGGGGACTCCGCCTTCGTCGGACCGGGCGGCTTGACGACGGTGGCGGACGCCCAAGCGCGGCTGATCAAGCGTGACCTCGGCGTGGATGCGAAGGTCAACTACTTCTACTACCCCGGCACGAACAGCGCGTTCGTTCGTGACTCTCTGCGCTACGACCCGGAGTTGCGCGAGGCGATCCGTTCGGCCGACCTCGTCCTCTTCGAGGTGCCCGTCGGGGAGATGAAGCGGACCATCCCTTGGGACAAGGTGGCGTACAGGCCGCTCCCGGCACCCCGGCGAGGTACAGAGAGGGCATGGCGAAGATGCTCGTGGACTACCGCAAGGACGCGAGGGCGATCGTCGAGGAGATCGGCTCTCTGCGCGGCCCGTCCAAGGCCAGTATCCGGGCGGTCGACATGTGGGAGCCGGGCTATCCGCAATACCGCAAGCTAGGAGTGGGCGCGGTCATGCGCGAGGCCTGGCTCAGCATGAACCAGGCCGTCGACGACGCGTGCGCGGCCCAGGGCGTGCCGGTGGTCGACGCCTACACGGCCTTCATGGGACGTGACGGCAAGACGGACCCGGTCGCCGCCGGCTACGTCCTACCCGACCAGATGCACCTCACGGACAAGGGCATCGCCCGGCTCGCGGAACTGCTCCACAAGGCAGGCTACGCGGAGATCGCCCCGACGCCGTAGGACGTGGGGCCCGCTCGGTGATTCCGCCGCGTCTCGGCGGGCGGAGCCCCCTCGCAGGGGACCTTGGGCGCCGCAGCCGAGGAATCACTCGATCGCTGCGGTGAGGACCGACGGGCGCCGTTGTCGCCTTGGCGCCGCGTTCGGAACAGCGGGACGGGCGCCCGGTGGCCGAGTCGAGGCCCAACACGACTACCTGTCGGCGAGCCGGGTATCGATGAAGGATACGAGACTCCCAATATGAGCAGCGCGCTATATGGGAGGCTGTGATCCGCCGGAGGACGTAGCGGCCACTATTATTCGGCGGGGAGCCACTGGTGAGACCGGCCCGTAGGCCGGTCTCTGCGCTTCTTGGGGACCTCCCTGGAGCCGGGGGCCAGGAAGGAGTTGGGGCCATGTTTGAGGCATTCTCACCGCAGAGCAGGAGACGGACGCTTCTCCTCCTTGTGATTTGTGGGGCGCTGGCAGCCGCCGCCGCCGTTGCCGGCATAGACGACAATCTCCCAGGCCAGTCGCTCGCGTTTCTCTCGGCCATCGCCCTCGTGCTCGCCTTCGTTCATCCCTGGAGGACATCAAGGCGGTTCCTGCTCCTGATCGGCGCATCGGCCCTGGGCTTCGTCGTGTTCGCAGTTCTCAGCAGTGTGATGGAGAACGCCGGCGTCGCCGGCGGAGGCGTCTTCTTCCTCCTCGCCATCTTCCTCTGTCCTGCCGGACTTCTGGTGGGCATTCTTGGGGCTGTGGTCACACTCACGCGGGAGCGCCGAGCGCACCATATGCCACCGGCTTCGCCGGTGGCATAGCCAGCCGTATGACGTTCCGCTCCCTGGCGATTCGACGCAACCAGAGGCGCGCCACCCGTGATGGCAGCGGGCCTCTTTGCCTGAACGGCGAGGGACAACGCTTGCGGAACCCGGCGACGGCGCGGAGTATCAGGGTGCCCGTCGCAGATGCTCGGCGTTATAGCGAGGCGTGGCACGACAGGGGTTCACGACCTTGGCGCGACACGCTCGGGCGCGTCAAGGTAGGCACGTCTTGGACGGCTGCCTTGTCTGCGTTCTCCCGAGATGCGGCGGGCATCTGTTTGCTGCGACGCTGCAGTCAACCTGCAATGGTGACCTAGGGCCGCATGGGTGACGACGGAGTTGCCGTCGCCGTTGTCGGGAAGGCGTCCAGTGTACTGGCTGGCACCGTCGCAGGGCATCGGGAGACGGCGAACACGGGGAGGAGACCATGGACGTCATCATCGATTGGCAGAACATCCCGTGGGACCATCCCGCTGGCGAACCTAGGCCCGGCTACCGCAGCAAGACCTGCGTGCGCGACGGTCAGAAGATACGGCTGGCCGAGTTCTCGGAAGGCTTCGTCGAGGACGACTGGTGTACGGAGGGCCACCTACTCTACGTCCTCGCCGGTGAGTCCACCTTGCGGCTCAGGGTCGGAGGGGAAGCCGTCCGCTTGCGGCCGGGCGTCACCGGCATTCTCCTCGCGGGTGAGGCACACGCCCACAGGCCCGAACCCGCTGCGGGCGAATGCGTCCAAGTCTTGCTCTTCGAGCAAACCTGAGCGCACTCCCAAGACGGACAGCAGGAGACCCGCCACCCGTGAGGGCAGCGGGCCTCTCTCGGTGTCCGGTCGGCGAGGGTCGAGGGTTACGCGGCTCCCTTCCTTGCCAACAATCTTGCCAACATGCCCATCAGAAACAGTGAAGAGTGTGGCACTGTAGGGGTCACTGTGCAGGCTAGGGCAACGACGTAGGCACGGTCAGGGTCGACTGAAAATCGTGCCAAACAGGGCAAGAGGCCGACCACGCGCTAGCACTTGATCCAGCAGGGCGGCGTTCGTCGTCATGGAGGAGCCTCGCTGACTCAGTAGAGGATCGTCGCCGGCCGACCGGCCGCGATGAGCGTGTCTGTGACCTCAGGCTCGTAGGCGTGCCCCTCGTAGCGGTCCTCGTGCATCCACACGCCCTCGTCCACGGCCGTCGCCGGACGGTAGGTGTAGAAGCGCACCGTCGTCGAGCCGTGGCCCACCCAGACGGCCGGCCGCCAGAGGCCTGGCTCCTCGCCGTCGAAATCACCGGCCGGCTCGCGGAGCGCCGATCGCGGCGGTGGCCAGCCCGCGAGGATCACGTGCTCGAACCAGTCGTGCTCGTAGAGTGCGTGCCAGAAGGCGGCGTAGTCCAGGAGCTGGCGGAGTGCGAGCGAGGCGCACAGGTACGACCACGGGCTGCCATCACCGTCGACTGCGCTCATGAAGCGCCGCTTGGACTCGAGCGGCAACCAGAACGCCGAGTCGATCGGGTTCTCAACGTAGGGGCGGCGGTCGCTCTCCGCGCTCTCCGCGTCTCCCGGTCCCGGCAGGTCGTCGAGTCCCTCGCCGCCCGGCAACCGCGCGGCGCCCACCGGGTCGAACTCCGCCGGTACCGCCACCACTCGCGCCTCCGCGCCGAGGTGGTCGCCCCATAGGTAGGCGAGCAGCTTCCAGCCTGGCTTCACGTGCAGGCAGCCGAAGCTCTCCAACACGGCCGTCGGGTCGAGAGTCTCACCCACCGGCTCGATGTCGCGGTCGATTCTCGCGGCTCGAGCAGCGCGCTCCTTGGCGCGCCGCACGTCGCCTATCGGGAACGTGTGACACTCAGCCATCGCCGCTCCTCTCACCCGCACCAGACGGCGTAGCCGCGGCGGCGGAGGCGCTCCGCCAGCGCCGCCTCCGCATCCTCGGCCTCGACGCGCGTCTCGAACGGTCCGCGATCGGCGACGAGCTTGGGCCGCAGACGCAGGCCGTACTCGCGCGCGAACCGGTTGCTCTTGTAGCCGGACTTGTGCTGCGCGAAGCGCTCCACCGGGCAGAGTCCCGTCTGCCCCACGTAGACGCACGGCTTGTCCTCACGACGATCCGGGTTGCGGGACGCGAACCGGGACTCGCCCAGTGCGTCGCGGCTCAGTTCGATCACGTACAGGCTGTACGGCACGTGTCACCCCTCCTTGGCATGGCCATCATAGAGTCGCTCCCTCCCAGTGCTCGAAGGCCAGTTCCCCGACCCCGCAGTCGGGCTCCGAATCCCGCAGCTCTGTGAGGCAGGCCAGGAATTGCTCGGCGTCGGCGCGCAAGCCGAGCGTGCAGAGACTCTTGAGGATGCGCGTGATCCTCAGGTTGTTGTGCGTCGGGCGGAAGAACCAGTTGCCGCTGCGCTCGTCCCAGCCGGGCCCCTTCATGATCGCGCCGTCGCCCTGCTTCAGACCGTAGAAGGCCAGGATGCGCACGAAGCTCGCGTGCACCTGGGCACGGAGGAGGTCGTCGGCAGCGAACGCGGCCACCACCTCGTCGTCGATCAGCGGCGCCGACGGATTGAACTGGCTGGCCTCGCGAAGCGGGAACAGCCACTGGATGTAGTCGTGCGTGTACTCGAGCCAGGCGTCGTCCTCGGCGAGGATATCGGAGAGATACCTGCCCTCGCTGTCCTTTCGGCTTCCGTAGTAGAAGGCGAGCAAGGGGTTCACGGAGCGCACCGCCTTTCCGGCCCATCCGCCGTGGATGGAGGATCGCTCGGGTTACCGCCCGAGATACGCGCGATGCCCGACTCGAAGTCGACGAGCACACCGTCCATGTCGATGTAGAGGATCTTCTGCAAGCTCAAGGCAGGGTCCTCACGTACCCCTTCCATCCAGTGTAAAGCTCGCCCCACGAGACTCCGAGACTCTGGCGAGTCGCCCGCTCGATGTCCGCCTGCGTCATGTCCGAGTCGGCGACGGCCTGGGCGAACGCCCGCGCCCGCCTCATCCCCCAGCCTTTCTCCAGGTAGAGCACGAGGGCGCCGCCTTCGAGGTAGGCAAGGTCGATTTGGCGGCCGCTGAGTCCCTTCCAGACGCTCTCATGCATCAGGCCCTTCTCGAGGGGGAGGACGCGGTTGCCCGTCGCGACCTCAGTGCGCAGCGCGCTGAAGTCGCGGTCGCCCTCCACCGCCACGGCTAGACCCTCGACCAGGAGGCCGACGAAGTGCTTGCCCTTGCCGAACGCGCCGGCGTAGACGTGCGCGAGTTCGTGACGCACAGTCTCGACGGTGTACCGCTTCCAGCGTCTGGGGCGGCTGTCGATGATATAGATCTGCTGGCCGACCGCGCCGGCGGCCATACGGGGGTCAGGGCGGAAGGTCGAGGCCTTCCACGCCTGATCCAGTGAGGCGCACACGTAGACCAGCGTCTTGTGCGCGAGCGCGGACGTCTTCGGGTCGAGCTGCAACCGGGCGGCCACCCGCTGAGCCTGCCCATCGCAGGCGGCGACGCGGGAGATGAGCGGCTTCTGCCAGCCGTCGCCGACGACGACGAGGTGAGGACGCACGATCACGACGGGGTCGATGAACGCCAGGTAGTAGGTGTCCCGAGACCATTCCTCCGTGCGGTCGGCGACCACCTTGAGGCGCCCTTGGCGCCAGGCGAACTCGAGGATGCGCTGCACACCAGGGGAGCGTGTCGGCGCCCACGAGCTCTCCGTAGAAGGTCACACGGTAGCGCCCAGGGCCACTGCCGAGGGGCACGGCCTTCGCGCTGACGTGCGCCCAGGGGAAGCGCGAGAGGCCTGCGTAGATCTGTCGCACGGCGAGCTCTGCCGACGTATCGTCAGTAGGCAGGGCGTAGTACCAGGCCACAGCGTCCTTTGCGACCAGAGCCGAGCAGGCGGAGGCCAGTGAAGCGCGGACGTCGCCGGGCTGCGCCGAGCCCTTCGCGCCACAGCCTGCGCCGATGGCGGCGGCCGCGACAAGCACCGCGAAAAGCGCGGCCAACACGGCCGCGCGCAGTCCCTTCTGTGGGGCATGGCTTCTCATCCTCGCTCCATGTATCGGCACGCAGACACGGGCGCGACAGGAACTCTCCACAGGCGGCCGACTTGCCGATATCTTTAGTAGGTATGCGACACGACCTCCTCCAGACCGGTCTGCGGCTCGCCGGGTTCGCGGCGCTGTTCGCCCTGCTCCCGCTTTCAGCCCTCGCTGTCGAGAAACGGGGCGACCCATGAGTCGCGTGCCTCACTTGCGTGGTCTGCACGTGGACTGCGCCGCGGCCACGCTGCGCGTCTCCTGGGAGTGGGCCCACCCCTCCACCCCGCAGGTCCGAGTACTGCGCTCCGTGCGCTGCTGCTGCGGCTCGCCCGACGACCATGTCGCGGGCGACTCCGGGCAGACGCTCGTCCACGAGGGCGTAGAGGCCGGCTTTGCCGACGACGCTGCCTCAGAGGACGAGGACCTCTTCTATACGGTCTTCGCACGTCGCGGCTCGCGAGGTCCCTGGCGACGGCCGGTCTGGGTGCGCGTGCGCAAGGCCGGGTATCGACCGCCTGACCTCGGCCTGCCTCTCTCCGGCGACGGCGCGGCAGCAGCGGCTCGCTACGCGGGGGGCAGTCTCGCGGGAGAGCGCTTCGTCGAGGTCGAGGGAGACGCCGAGGCAGCCCCGGCCGTCGAAGGCCCGCGCGACCTCCTCACGCTGGCGATCCCGGTCGCGACCATGGTGATGCTGGGCGGCTTTCTGGTGGGCGTCGATGCGCGCATCATCACGGCGGGCGCCCTGGCGCTGGCGATCGCCTGGCGGCTGGCGGACGGCGCCGAGCCCGACCTGCGGCGCTTCCGCACCTACCTGGCGATCGCGGCTGCGGCGGCGCTGTTCGTGTTCCTGGCCACGGCGTTGATCTACTTCTTCGCGGGCGCCCTGGGTGCGACGGAGGGGATCGGGATCTACGCATGGCAGCTCCTCGCGCGCCTCTATCCCGTACTCCTTGTCGTGGCCATGGCCGGGATCTGGGTGTTCGGCGGGCGCCTGAGCGGCGATTCGGTGGGGCGGCGCTGGTGGTGGGCCCTGGCAGTGGGCCTCGTCGCTCTGGGCGCGCTGATCCCCGTCGCGGCCTGTGTTCTGGCGATCGTGATCGGTGGTCTCGACTACCGCGCCGTCGCGAAGCGACTGGGAGCAGGTGACCAGCGAGCGCGCGGCCGCGCTCAAGGCTCAGCGCGAGGCGAGCAGGCGCAGCGTGTAAGCGAACGTCAAGCTCTCCCGTCGATCGCCATCAGACCCGGCCAGAAGCTGCCCTTTTGCTGGGCTTTCGCCTGTCGCCTCTGCCCAGTGGGGTGGCGACGATGTAGCTCCTTCGGTTGCCGGCGATGTTGAGCAGGATGCCGATGCCGCCGAGGACGACGACGAGGCTGGTGCCGCCGAGCGACACCAGCGGCAGGGGCACCCCGGTGAGCGGCAGGAGGCCGAGGGCGGCGCCTACGTTGATGCAGGCCTGGCCGACGATGATCGCCGTGATCCCGGTGGCGAGCAGCTTGCCGTAGAGCTCGCGGCAGTTGAGCGCGATGCGAAAGCACGCCCAGGCGAGCGCGACGTAGAGGGCGAGGAGCACGATGAGGCCGATGAGGCCCAGTTCCTCGCCGATGATGCCGGTGATCATGTCGGTGCCCTGCTCGGGCAGGTAGCCGAACTTCTGCACCGAGTTGCCGAGGCCGACCCCGAAGATGTGGCCCGAGGCGATGGAGATGAGTGACTGCGTCGCCTGGAAGCCGCTGCCCTGCGGGTCCTTCCAGGGATCGAGGAACGTGGTGAGGCGCTGGAGGCGATAGGGCTCGACGACGATCAGGAGCAGCAGACCGGTCACGCCCACGGCCGCCGCCACGAAGAGGTAGCGGAGGCGCGCGCCGGCGGCGATGAGCACCGCGATCACGCCGACCACGAGCACCAGCGTGGTGCCGAGGTCCGGCTCGAGCATGATCAGCACGGCGGCCGGGACGATGCCGATCAGCGCCAGGCGCAGGAACCCGCCCGGCGTCTCCACCTCACGGGGACGCCGGGCGACCAGCGTGGCGACGAGCATGACGCAGGCGATCTTGGCGAACTCGCTGGGCTGCACGCCCTGGCCGCCGAGCACCAGCCAGCGGCGGGCGCCGTTGATCACCGAGCCGACGCCCGGCACGAGCACCGCCACCAGCGCCACCAGGGCGAGGCCGGCGATGGGCACGGCGAAGCGGCGCCAGTTGACGTAGTCGACGCGCGAGAGCACGACCATGGCGCCCACCCCGAGCACCGCCCACAGCAGCTGGCGCTCCACGAAGTAGAAGCTCGAGTGGTGCTGGAAGTAGGCCTCGGCGGACGAGGCGCTGTACGACATCACGAGGCCGTAGAGCAGGAGGAGGAAGGTCACCAGCTGCAGGGCGCGGCGCTCGGCGACGCCGGGCGCGAGGGGCGTCGCCGCGGGGCCCGCGGGACGGCGCGGGGATGGTTCGCGGCGCCGCTCGGGCTCGCTCCTGCGGCCGTCGGGCGACCGGCGCCGCTCGGCCCCGGCGCGACGCTCCTGCGCCTGACGGCCAGCTGAAGCGCGGCGCCTCTCGGCGCCGCGCCTGTCCGCCCTGGCGCGACGCTCCTCGGCCGGCTCCCCCTCGATCCAGTCGAGGTGGTCCAGCTCGGCCTTCCCGGCGCCGCGCTTCGAAGAAGTCACGACGAACCAGCTCCTCGCATCTGGTCCACAAGCTTGAGGAAGTGTTCGCCTCGCTGTTCGTAATCCCTATATTGGTCCCAGCTCGCGCAGGCGGGGCTGAGCAGGACGACGTCGCCCGGCGCCGCCCCGCGGGCGGCGAGCATGACGGCGGCCTCGAGGTCGCCGCACACGACGGCGGGCGTCGCCCGCGCTGCCGGCCACCGCCCGCCGCGCGGCGAAGGCGGCCTGGAGCTGCGTGGCCGTCGCGCCGATGAGGAGCGCCTCCTTGACGAGGCCCTCCGTGGCGGCGGCCAGGCCCTCGTACTCCGCGCCCTTGTCGTAGCCGCCAAGGATCAGGTGCACGCCGCCCGAGTAGGCCGTGAGCGCCTTGAGCGTCGCGTCGACGTTGGTCGCCTTGGAGTCGTTGACGTAGGTCACGCCGTCGATGACGCCGGCCACCTGCAGCCGGTGCGGCACGCCGGCGAAGGTGCGCAGCGTCTCGGCGGCCGAGGCCGGCGGCACGCCCAGGCCGCACGCGGCCGCGGCCGCGGCGAGCGAGTTCTGCAGGTTGTGCTCGCCGCGCAGCGCCAGCTCGGCCGCGGCGCAGAGGCCGCGCCGGCCGTCACCAGCGTCGAGCCAGAGCGTGCCGCCGGCGTCCACGCCGGCGGCGAGCGGCGTGCCGTCGGGCCCGGAGCCCAGACCGGCGCGGGCCGAGAACCAGCCGCGCCGCCCGCCGCCGCCGAGGCGCCCGGCGGCGAGCTCGGCGAGCACGCCGGGATCGTCGGCGCAGAGGAGCGCCGCGTCCCCGGCACGCTGGTTGGCGAAGATGCGCAGCTTGGCGTCGACGTAGCCGCGGTAGGTCCCGTGGCGGTCGAGGTGGTCCTCGCTGAGGTTGAGCAGCACGGCGGCGTCGGGACGGAAGCGCTCGATGTGCTCGAGCTGGAAGCTCGAGAGCTCGGCGACCACGGTCGCGTCGTCGCCGATCTCGCCCGGCATGGCCGCGAGCGCGTGCCCGACGTTGCCGCCCACGGCCACCGGCAGGCCGGCGTCGCGGAACAGCGCGCCGGCCAGCTCGGTGGTGGTCGTCTTGCCGTTCGTGCCGGTGATGCCGAGGACGCGGTTCGGCAGGAAGCGCGAGGCGAACTCCACCTCGCTCCACAGCGGGACGCCGCGCGCCAGCGCGTCCCGCACGGCGCGGCTCTCGTCGGGGACGCCGGGGCTCTTGACGAGCAGGTCCACCGCGGCGGGCAGCCGCGCATCCTCGCCGACGAGCACCTCGACGCCGGCGGCGCGCAGCTCGGCGAGCGTCTCGGCCGGCGGCAGGACGCCCTCGTCGAGGCCGACGACGCGCGCCGCCGGCAGGCGTCGCCGGGCGAGCAGGGCCGCCGGCAGGCCGCTGCGCCGCAGGCCGAGCACGGCCAGGCAGCGCACGTCCGCGAGTTCCACCGTCACCTCACCTAGAAGGTCGCGTAGTAGGCCGCGAACCCGGCGCCGGCGAAGATCGCGGCGATGATCCAGAAGCGCACGATGATCTTGGTCTCCGACCAGGCCTTGAGCTCGAAGTGGTGGTGCAGCGGCGCCATGAGCAGCACGCGCCGGTGGAAGAGCTTGAAGACGATGACCTGGGCGGCGACCGAGGCGGCCTCGAGCACGAACAGGCCGCCGATGATGACGAGCACGAGCTCGGTGCGCGTCATCACCGCCAGGCCGGCGATGGCGCCGCCGAGGCCGAGGGAGCCGGTGTCGCCCATGAAGACGTCGGCGGGGAACGTGTTGTACCAGAGGAACCCGAGACAGGCGCCGCCGATGCAGCCGGCCAACACCATGAGGTCGGTGATGCCTGGGTCGTGGGCGTTGCGGCCGATCACGAAGGCGATGCCGGCGAGCGCCACGAGCACGATGGCTGAGGCCCCGGCGGCCAGGCCGTCGAGCCCGTCGGTGAGGTTCACGGCGTTGGAGAACCCGGCCAGGGTGAGGAAGACGAGCGCGTAGAAGCCGAGCGTCCCGAGTTGCAGGCGATAGGCGGTGAAGGGGATGTCGACGCGCGTGTCGAGCCCCACGAAGTGGATGGCGACGAAGCCGACGAAGAGCGCGAGGACGAGCTGCAGCAGCAGCTTGTAGCGCGCCGCCAGGCCCAGCGAGCGCTTGCGCACGATCTTGATCCAGTCGTCGGCGAAGCCGATGAGGGCGTTGCCCAGCGCGGCGATCATCACCGTGATCGACGCCACCGAGAAGCGGCTGAAGACGACGAAGGGGATCACGACCGCGAACCAGATGAGCACGCCGCCCATGGTCGGCGTGCCCTCCTTGGTCCTGTGACCCACGGGGCCCTCTTCGCGGATGTTCTGCCCGAACTCGTTGCGGCGGAGCCAGCGGATGAAAGCGGGGCCGATGAGGAGCATGAGGACCATCGCCACGACGCTGGCGCCCATCGCCCTAAGCATGCTCGTCCCCCGCGTCCGGCGCGCTCGCGGCGCGCAGTGCCTCGGCCACGCGCTCGAGGCGCAGCAGGCGCGAAGCCTTGACGAGCACGGCGCTGCCGGAGGGCACGACCTCGGGCAGCGCCGCGATGCACTCGTCGACGTTCGCGAACCAGCGCTCTCCCGCCGCCCCGGTGAGGTAGGCGCGCGCCAGGCCGCCGACCGCGACGAGGCGCACGCCGGCGGCGGCGCAGTGCTCGCCCACGGCGCGGTGGTAGGTGTCGGCCCCGGGCCCGAGCTCGTACATGTCGCCGAGCACGGCCACCATCGGGCGGCCGCCCGCCAGGCTCGCGAGGTGGTCGATAGCGGCCTTCATCGCCACCGGGTTGGCGTTGTAGGCGTCGTTGAGCAGCAGGCCGCCGCCGGCCAGCTCCGAGACGGCGCCGCGGAGGTCGCTGAAGGCGACCTGGGCGGCGCCGGGGCGCGCCTCCTCGAGGCGGTAGCCGAGCTCCAGGAAGGCGGCGAGGGCGGCCATGGCGTCGTGCAGGTAGTGGCCGCCGGTGAAGCTGAAGTCGAGCGCGGCACGGTGGCCGAAGGCGTCCACCAGGACGTGCGTGCTCTCCCCGCGCCGCTCCTCGTCGACGATGTGCACGTCGGCCTGCAGCGCGCCGAAGGTCACCACGCGGCCGCGGTGGTGACCCACGTGCCGCTCAAGGAGGTGTTCGTCGGCCGGCACGACCGCCGTCCCGCCGCGCAGCTCCTCGATGAGCTCGGCCTTGGCCGAGGCGACGTCCTCGACCGTGCCCACGAGCTCGAGGTGCACCGGAGCGACGTTGGTGATCACGCCGATGTCCGGGAGAGCGATGCGCGCCAGCTCGCGGATCTGGCCCGCGCCGCGCATCGCCATCTCCACGACCACGACCTCGGTGTCGCTCTCCAGCTGCAGCAGGGTGAGCGGTACGCCGATCTCGTTGTTGTAGTTCGCGCTGGTGGCGACGGTGCGCGCCACGGGCCGCAGGAGCGCCGCCAGGATGTCCTTGGTGGAGGTCTTGCCGGCGCTGCCGGTGATCGCCACGACGCGCGCGCCGCCGCGGCGGCGCACCTCCGTGGCGAGCGACTGCAGCGCCGCCAGCCCGTCGTCCACGATCACGCAGGCGGCGCCGGCGGGCAGCTGCGCCGCGGTCTCGGCGCGCACCACGACCGCGGCGGCGCCGCGCTCGAGCGCGCTCGCGGCGAAGCGGTCGCCGTCGTAGCTCTCGCCGCGCAGCCCGACGAAGAGCTCGCCGCCGGCGACGGCGCGCGAGTCGGTGCACACCGCCGTCACGACGGCCTGCGCATCGGCGCGCTCGAGGCGCCCGCGGCAGGCTTCGGCGATCTCCTGAAGGCTCAGCGGCAGCATCGGTTCACCAGTCGGCGCGCAGCTCGGAGAGCTCCGCCTCGGCGACGGCGCGGTCGTCGAAGGGGATGCGCGCGTCGCCCACGATCTGCCCCTGCTCGTGGCCCTTGCCCGCGATGAGCACGGTGTCGCCCGGGCGCGCCTCGGCGAGCGCCATGCGGATGGCGGCACGCCGGTCCGGCTCCACCTCGACGGCGCCGCGCCGCTCGAGGGGGACGCCGGCGACGATCTCGTCGATGATCGCCAGCGGCTCCTCGCTGCGCGGGTTGTCCGAGGTCACGACGGCGCGGTCGGCGAGGCGCGCGCCGATCTCGCCCATGAGCGGCCGCTTGCCCCGGTCCCTGTCGCCGCCGCAGCCGAACACCACGAGCACCCGGCCGGTGGTCACGGCGCGCGCCGCGCGCAGCGCGTTCTCGAGCGAATCGGGCGTGTGCGAGTAGTCCACGACCACGCTGAAGGGCTGGCCGGCGCGCACGGCCTGGTACCTCCCGGGCACGCCGTCGCTGGCCTCGAGGCCCTCGCGGACGGCGGACGGCGGCAGGCCCAGGGCCAGGCCGGTGGTCGCGGCCGCGAGCGCGTTCTCCACGTTGAAGCGGGCCGCCAGCTTGAGTGCGATGCGCTCGCTCAGCCCCAGGCGCGGCACCTCGAGCGTGAAGACGGAGGCGTCGGCGCCGAGCTCGAGGCCGCGGGCGACCGCGTCGGCCGCCGGTCCGGCGTCGCCGGGCGCGGCGACGGCGAACGTCCACACGTCGTCGCCGTAGGCCGCGCGGCAGTCGGCGATGAGGCGGCGGCCGTACTCGTCGCCGGCGTTGGCCACGGCGACGGCGCCGCCGTTGCGGCCGCCGTCGGGCAGGAAGAGCCGCCGCTTGGCGGCGAAGTAGTCGTCGAGGTCCTGGTGATAGTCGAGGTGGTCGCGCGTGAGGTTGGTGAACACCACCGCGTCGAAGTCGATGCCGGCGGCCCTGTCCTGGGCGAGGGCGTGCGAGCTCACTTCGAGGGCGCACGCCCTGTCGCCGCCGTCCACCATCTCGCGCAACATGCGCTGCAGGTCGAGGGATTCCGCGGTGGTCAGCGCGACCGCGTGGTCGACCCCGGCGATGCGGTTCACCACGGTGCCGAGAAGGCCGGCGCGCTCGCCGGCCGCGCCGAGGATGCTCGCCGCGAGGTGGGCGGTCGTCGTCTTGCCGTTGGTCCCGGTGACGCCGACCACGCGCAGGGCGCGTGACGGGTGCCCGTACCAGCGCGCCGCCATCAGCGCCAGCGCGCGGCGCACCGACGGCGCGATCACCTGTGGGAGCGGCACCTCGCAGGCGCGCTCGCAGACCAGCGCCGCCGCGCCGGCGGCGGCGGCGCGCGCCGCGAACTCGTGCCCGTCGGCCTTGAGGCCGGGCACGCAAAAGAAAAGCGTGCCGTCCTCGACGTCACGCGTGTGGTAGGCGAGGCCTCGGATCTCGGTGGCCGGGTCGCCGCGCACCGTGGCGCCGGCCACCCCGTGCACCAGCTCAGCAAGCTTCATCGCGGCGGATTCTATCAAACCGTCCCCCCCGCTCCACCCCGCCTGCGCCCGCCGCTCACGGGGCGATCTCCAGGTGCTGGAGCGCGAAGCGCATGATCTTCTGCACGGCCGGCGCGGCGACGTCGCCGCCGAAGATCGACGTGCGCGGCTCGTCCACCGCCACCATCACCACGAGGCGCGGATGGCCCGCCGGGACCATCCCGATGAACGAGGCGACGTAGTCGGACTTGGAGTAGCCGCTGCCGTCGGGCAGCGGCTTCTGGGACGTCCCGGTCTTGCCGGCGACGACGTAGCCCGGGATCTGCGCCTTCGTGCCCGTGCCGTGATCGACGGCGGCCGCCAGCATCGCGCGTATCTCGGCGGCGATGTGCTCCGGGATGACGCGGCGGCCGGCCGGCTCCACGTAGCGCGACCCTCCGACCTGCCTCACCAGGTGGGGCGTCATGTACACGCCGTTGTCGGCCACGGCCGCGAACGCGGCCGTGATCTGCAGTGGCGTCACGGCGATTCCCTGGCCCATCGGCACGTTGGCGATCGTCGTCCCGGACCACTGGGCCGCCGCCGGCACGATCCCCGACGCCTCCCCCGGGAAGGCGATCCCGGTGGGGGCGCCGAAGCCGTAGGCCTTGACCCACTTGAGCAGCGCGGCCTTGCCCATCTTCATGCCGATGGTGACCGCGCCGACGTTGCTCGAGTGCACGAGGATGTCCTTGACGTTGTAGTGGACCGTGCCGCGCACCTCGGCCTCGTGGATCGTGCGGTCGTAGACGGTGATGGTGGGACGGAGGGTGAAGCGCTGGCGGGTGTCGACGGTGCCGTCGGCCAGCGCCCCCGAGATCGTCACGAGCTTGAAGATCGAACCAGGCTCGATGGCGTCGGTGACGCAGCGGTTGCGGTCGGCGAAGGCGTTCACCCCGAAGACGTTGCTCTTGACCTCGGGGACGTTGGCCATGGCGAGGATCTCCCCCGTGCGCGGGTCCATGACGATGGCCACGGCGTCCTTGGCGGAGGTCGAGCGCAGGGTCTGCTTGAGCACGTCCTCGGCCGTGTACTGGATGTCCTCGTCGAGGGTGAGGTGAACGGTGAGGCCGGGCTCGGACTGGGTCTGGCGGACGGTCCTGATGGCCTGGCCGGCCGGGTCGCGCACGATCACCTCGCTGCCGTCGATGCCGCGCAGCTGCTTCTCGTACTCGAGCTCGATGCCGGCCAGCCCGGTGTTGTCGACGCCGGCGAACCCGAGGACCTGCGCGGCCGAACCGTTCATCGGGTAGGTCCGCGCCTCCTCCGGATACGAGCCGATGCCCGGGAGGCCGAGCGCCAGGGCGGCCTTCGCCAGCCTCGGGTCCGCCTGGCGCGCCACGTAGGCGAACCCCGACTTGCGCTGCGCGAGCGCCAGCTCGACGGTCCGGCGCTGGCGCTTCTTGTGGATCTGCAGGGCGTCGCACAGCTTCTGCGCGGCGGTCAGGGGGTCGCTCAGCATGTACGGCGTGGCGAACACGGTCTGGGTCGCCCGGCCCACGGCGAGCTCCTGACCATTGCGGTCGAGGATGTCCCCGCGATGGGCGGGCAGCGTCACCGTGGCGGTCTGCTGCGCCAGCGCGATCCGCTGCAGCCGCTCCGCGGACGAGGCGAGGGCCACCGCCTTGCCGCCGATGAGGACGAGGAAGACGATGAAGGCCAGGCGCAGCAGGCGGATGCGTCCGTCGACGCCGCGACCGCCGCCCGCGCCGCCGCCGCGGGCGATGGTCCTGGTGAAGGCCCGCAGGCCGCCATCGCGCCGTCCCGTCGCGCGACGCCGTCCTGAGGCTGCGCCCGCCATCAGTTCCCCTGGGCTACCTTGAGCAGGCCGGGGGCTTTGGGCGCCTTGAGGTACAGGACGTGCGTCGGGTCGACGAGGCCGAGCTGGTGCTCGGCGATGCGGCGGATGTTCACGCTCGAGCCCAGCTGCGCCAGCTGCTCCGAGAGCTGCGCGTTCTCGGCGCTCACGCGCCGCTCCTCGCGCGCCAGGGCGTCGGTCTGAAGGGTCTTCTGCACGACCGCGAAGCTGAGCGCCACGCGCCCGACGGCCAGCGCCGTGAGGCAGACGACGAACACGACGAAGAGCCGCATGAGCCGCGACCGCTGCGCCGCGCGGGCGCGCGCCTGGGGCGCGCGGTACGCGGCCGGCCGCGGCGGCCGGGGCTGCTCCTCGTCGTGACGGCGCGGGCTCGCTTCCGCGCGCCGCGCCTGGGCCGCTGCCGCCATCTTCGCCCCTAGAGTTTGACGGCTACGCGCAGCTTCGCCGACTTGCTGCGCGGATTGACTTCGACCTCGCGCGCCCTGGGCGTCACCGGACGCCGCGTCAGCTCGCGCATCGTCGGCTCGTGGCCGCACACGCACTGCGGCAGGCCGGGCGGGCAGATGCATCCGGCCGCGTGCCCGCGGAAGAACTCCTTGACCATGCGGTCCTCGAGCGAGTGGAAGCTCATCGCCGCGAGGCGCCCGCCGGGCCGGAGCACCCGGTAGGCCTCGTCGAGGCCTCGCGCCAGGGACTGCAGCTCGTCGTTGACGACGATGCGCAGCGCCTGGAACACGCGGCGCGCGGGATTGCCGGCGCCGAAGCGCGCCGGCGTCGGGATCGTGCGCTTGATCACCTGGACGAGCTCGCACGTCGTCGTGAAGGGGCGCTTCTTGCGCTCCTGCACGATGCCGCGCGCGATCACCTTGGCGTAGCGCTCCTCGCCGTAGCGGCGGAACACGTCGGCGAGCTCGTCCTCGGGCAGCGTGTTGACGAGGTGTGCGGCGCTCACCTCGAGCTCGGGGTCCATGCGCATGTCGAGCGGCGCGTCGTAGGCGTACGAGAAGCCGCGCTCGCGGCGGTCGAGCTGCATGGAGGAGACGCCGAGGTCCATGTAGACGATGTCCGCGGAGGCGTCCTCGAGTCCGGCGAGCACTTCGGCGAAGTTGCCGTGATACAGGTCGCAGGTGCAGGGGGCGGCGCGCGCCACGTCGCGGAAGTACTCCGCCACACTGGGGTCGCGGTCGATGGCGATCAGGCGGCCCGCGGCCCCGAGCTTTGCGGCTACGGCCTCGGCGTGACCGCCGGCGCCAAAGGTACAGTCGATCGCCGACTCGCCCCTGGCCGGTCGCAGGAGCTCGATGAGCTCGTCGAGAAGGACCGGCGTGTGGGCGAGGGCCATCTCGTACTCACGAAGCTGCAAGCTCGTCTGCGGTAGCATCGGCTTCCTCCTCGAGGTGGGCGCGGTAGTCGGCCCAAGCGGCTCGGTCCCAGATCTCCAGATGGTCGGCGACTCCGATGACGGTCACGTCACGCGTCATGCCCGCGTAGTCAAGGTGCCTGGCCGGGAGCGTCACGCGCCCCTGCCGGTCGAGCTCCGGGAAGAACACGGCCGTCGCGGCGAGGCGGCGCTTCACGTCGCGCCGCGCGACGGAACCGGCCGCGGCGGCCGAGACGTCCTCGTCGAGTCGGCGCTGATACTCGTCGGGGCCGTAGCCGCCGAGGCAGCGCTCGTTCTCCTGGGTCACGTAGATACCCTCGGCGAAGGCTGGGCGCAGACGAGCCGGGATGGCGACGCGATTCTTCGCGTCGAGCGTGAAATCGAATTCCCCCACCAGGACCGGCCGCTGCATGGCCGCACCCTACCCCACTTCTCCCCACTTTGCAACATATTTCACTACTAGTTCCCCACACTGCTGCACCCCGGCCCACAGCACGCCACCACGCATCCCTCGAGGTCCGGCGAGGAGGGCAGGCGCGCAGGCGGGAGCCGCCGAGCGGCGAGGTTCGAGGCGGGGTGTGAAGGACGCGAGGAGGCTCCGCCGGCGCCGCACGCCGGCGGTGACTCAGGGTGACTGGACGGGGATGCGAAGCCTCTCGCCGATGGTGAGCGTGGTCATGCTCTTGGCGGGATTGGCGGCCTGGAGGTCCGCGGATGTGACGTGGAACTTCACGGCGATGCCCGAGAGCGTGTCGCCACGCTTGACCCTGTAGATCTTGAACGTGGTCTTCGTGGCCGCCTTCGTGTGAGTCGCCGCCGGGGTCGGGGTCGGAGTCGTCTTGCCGCCGATGACGCCCGAGTTGAAGACGATGGCGAGGAGCACGATGCACGCCACGAGGAAGACCGCCGGCGCCGCGAAGCGCGCGATGGTGCGGCCCCCGCTCGGGGAGCCTGCCGGACGCGCGCGCACGCCGCGTGGGGCGCCGGAGGCCGGCGCCGCCGGCGTCGCCGGCCGCGAGGCCGCGGCCGCCGGCGCCGCGGCCTCGCCCTTGCCGCCCTTGGACAGCGCCTCCAGGCGCTCGAGGGCGGCATCGGGATCGTCGTCGGCCGGCGGCGGCTGGGAGGCCCCGCGACTCGGCCCGTCGTCCGCGGGCGCGGCGCGCCCGGGCGGGGCACTCGCTCTCTGTTCCTGCGGTTCGTCTGTCATAGGGCGTGCGAGAGGTCGCTGCGCATAGTTTCGGCGGCGGCGGCGGCGGCCCTGCGATAGTCGCCGCCCTCCTTCTGCCAGGCGAAGATGATCGACCGGGAAGCGTTGACCACGAAGCCGGCGGCGTCGCCGGCCGCGATCCCGCGCAGCTCGTCCGGCCCGGCTCCCTGCGCGCCGAAGCCGGGCACGAGCAGGAACGCCTGCGGCAGCGCCGCGCGCACGAGGCGCAGCTGCGCGGGGGCGGTGGCTCCCGCGACGGCCCCCACGTCGCTGTAGCCGGACTCTCCGATGTGCGGCGCTCCGAGGCGTGCGACGAGCTCGGCCACGTGCAGGTAGAGCGGGCGGCCGCCGGACTCGCGCTCCTGCAGGAGGGCGGCGCCGGGGTTGCTGGTGCGCGTGAGGACGAAGACGCCCTTGCCGTCCGCGCAGTGCGCCACCAGGGGCTCGAGCGAGTCGTCGCCGAGGTAGGGGCTGGCGGTGACGGCGTCCGCGCCCACCCCGGCGACCGGACCCTCGAGCCCGGCGGCGCCGCCGAAGGCGGCGCGGCCGTAGGCGGCGCCGGTCGAGGCGATGTCGCCGCGCTTGACGTCGAGGATCACGGGCAGCTCGTACTGGTGCGCGCAGCTCACCACGGCGCGCAGCGCGCTCCAGCCGGGCGCGCCGTATTGCTCGAAGAACGCCGCCTGAGGCTTGACGCAGGCGGCGCTGCCGGCGACGGCGTCGATGACGCCGCTGCAGAACTCCTGGAAGCAGGCGGCCACGGCGCCCTCGTCGCCCAGCTCCGGGACCAGAGCCCTGTACTTCTCGAGGAGCCCGGGCGGCATGCGCTCGAGCGAAGGGTCGAGACCGACGCAGACGACGCTGCGCCGGGCACGGATGGCCGTCGCCAGTACGTCTGAGAAATGCAGCATGCCCGTCCTCCCGAGAAGCCCGCCTATCCTACCCGAAGCGCGCGGACCGGGGGAGGAAGCTCAGGGAGACGCGGAGATGCTGGCGTCGCCGCCGTCCGGACGGGGATCGCCGGCGTCGTCCGGACCCGGATCGCCGGCGTCGTCCGGGCCCAGGTCGCCGGCGTCTCCGCCGTGGCGCGCCTGGAACTGGCGCACGTTGCGGCGGATGGTGGCCAGCTTGGCGCGCACGTAGTCGGTGGCCTCGTCCTGCGCCTCGCCGTCGGCGGCGCCGCGCTCGGTCTCGGCCTGCATCTCCCGGAGGACCTCCATGAGCTGACCGTCGTCCATGACCGACAGCGTGTTGAGGTCCCACTTCATCGCCTTGCTCGAGGTCTCGTGCACGGCGTCCAGCTTGGCGCGTACCACGGGGTTGAACACGGCGCCGGGGTCCACCTGGGCGGTGATCTCGTCGACGTCGCGGATCATGTCCTCGATGCTGGCGCCCTCCTTGGGGATGATCTTGATGCGCCCGTCGGCGTCCTCCACGACGCGCTCGATCGAGAGATAGGCCTTGAGGAAGCCCTCGGTGAAGGCGACCGGTACCGTGACCGCGTAGGCGATCACCTGGAGCACCTCCGCGGCGAACTGCGTGAAGGTGCCGGTGTGCAGGTAGCTGTCCTCGATGAGCCCGAGCAACATCGACTTGAGGTACGGGTCGGCGCGCGGGTCGCGCGGGCGGCCGCCGGGCAGAGGCCCAGGATGCTTGTCGGGGAGTACGCTCATCGCTCTCGAAGCATGGTATCGGCAGCGGCTCGCGGCGCCTTGACTTCCCGCGCCGCGCCCGTGGCGCCGGCCTCGAGCCTTCCGGTAGGCTGTGCACAGCCCAGGCGTGAGGAGGAGCGTGGCGGAGGACGAGCTGATCATCAGCGGCGAGGCGCAGCTCGAGGGCTGCCTGCGCGCCTTCTCGCGGGCGCCGCGCGCCGGCGCCCTGCTGTGCGACATCGACGGCACCGT
Source organism: uncultured Thermoleophilia bacterium (assembly GCA_963709845.1). Lineage (GTDB taxonomy): Bacteria > Actinomycetota > Thermoleophilia > UBA2241 > UBA2241 > CAIXSE01. The sequence continues at coordinate 133,912 of CAVPXV010000005.1, read as the reverse complement.
CTCGCCGATCGCGCCGCGGCCGGCCGACGCGCTGGTGCCGGCCGAGACCCGCGAGGTCCTCAGCGCGCTCACGGAGCGCCTCGGGCTCGTCGCCTTCGTCACCGGACGAACGCTCGACGACGGGCGGCGCATGATCCCCGTCGAGGGCGCCGCCTACGTCGGCACGCACGGCCTCGAGCTCATGACCGCCGACGGCGCCCGGCAGACGGAGCCGCAGGCCGAGCGCTACACGGCTCAGGTGCGCGAGGTCGCCGCGCGCGCGGCGCGGGAACTCGATTGCGAGGCGCTCGGCATCGTCCTCGAGGACAAGCGCACCGTGCTCGCCGTCCACTACCGGCTGGCGCCAGACCCGGCGGCGACCCGGCACGAGATCCTCACCAAGGTCGTCGAGCCGGCGCGCGCCGCGGGGCTGGCGATCGCCACGGGGCACTTTGCCTTCGAGGTGCGACCGCCGCTGTCGTTCTCCAAGGGCTCGTCCGTGCGCCGCCTGCTGGCGGCCGGCGCCTACATGAGCGCCCTGTGCTGCGGCGACGACCTCACCGACGTCAGCGGCTTCGAAGCCGTCCACGAGTGGGGCGAGGGCGACGCGCGGCGCGCGGCCCTGGCCCTCGCCGCGGTCACCGGCGAGACGCCGCGGCCGGTCCTCGAAGGGGCCGACGTGCTGGTGCGCGCCACGCCGGGCGTGCACGAGGCGCTCCGCCGCCTGCTGGCGGCGGTCGGCGGCTGAACCGGGGATTCGAGCGGCCCGGCGGTGCCGGTCCCGCGGCAGCCCACCGCGGCGCCGAACGCCTAGCGGCCCTCGAACTCGGGCGTCCGCTTCTCCAGGAACGCGGCCATGCCCTCAGACTGGTCGGCCGTGGCGAACGCCAGCGCGAACAGGTCGCGCTCGACCCCCTGCCCCGCGGCGAGGCTGGTGCTGCCGGCGGCCTGCACTGCGGCCTTGCAGTAGCGCATCGCCAGGGGGCTCTTGCCCGCCAGCTCCTCGGCGAGCTTCATGGCGTGCGCCATGAGGTCGTCCTTGGCGAACACGGCCTGGACCAGGCCGATGCGCAGGGCCTCGTCCGCGCGGATGTGGCGGCCGGAGAGCACGAGGTACTTGGCCCACCCGCTCCCCACCGTGCGCGGCAGGCGCTGCGTGCCGCCGAAGCCGGGCGTGATGCCGAGGTTGATCTCGGGCTGGCCGAACTTGGCGTTCTCGCCGGCCAGCCTCACGTCGCAGGCCAGCGCGAGCTCGCAGCCGCCGCCGAGGGCGAAGCCGTTGACGGCGGCGATCCAGGGCTGCGGAGCCGCCTCGATCGCGCACATCACGTCCTGGCCGAGGGCGGAGAACCGGCGCGCCTGCTCGGGGGTCATGCGCTGCATCTCGGCGATGTCGGCACCGGCCACGAAGGACGTCTCCCCTCCTCCGGTGAGCACCACGGCGCGCACCGCTTCGTCGGCGCAGAGCGCGGCGACGGCGCGCGCCAGCTGCTCGTTGGTCTCCGTGTTGAGCGCGTTGAGCGCCTCGGGACGATTGACGGTGACGACGGCGACGGCACCTTCGCGGGTGACCTCGACGGCCATGGCTGACCCTCCTTGCGCGTGGGGGAAGCTCGCTGCCCAGACTCTACCGCACGGGCCGCCAGACCGGGCCGCCGCGCGCGGTCCCCGAGGGCAAGGCCTGCCCCTTCGCGATCGTCATCCTGTACAGCCCGGATCCGCCGTGGTCTGCTGAGGGAAAAGCCGCAGCACCTCCGGGAGCCGCCATGACGCGCCGCCGCCCAACGCTCGCCCTCGTCACCGTGTTCCTCGCGGCCGCCGCCGGAGCCGCCTGCGGCGGCTCGTCCGGTGCGTCCCTCGCGCCGTCGCCGGCCGGCTCGCCGGTCCCCGCGGGTCCCACGCCCGTTCCCTCGCCGCAGATCACCAGCGGCAGACCGCCCGCCGGGGCCGTCAGCGTCGTCAAGCGCTACTGGACGCTGCTGGGAGAAGGCCGGTACGCCGCCGCCCACGCGCTCACGACCGGTCCGCACCTGCCGGACGCGAAGTCCGAACCCAGGACGATCGACGCCGTGCGCTACCTGCGCCCCGCTCGCGCTGTCTGGCGCACGGCCGGGGCCGACGCCACGGTCGAGTTCGCGTCCTGGGTGTACATCGTGCCCACCGCCACCGGCAGTCCCTTCGGCACCCAGCCGGCGCGGTGGTACATGTTCGCGCGCGTGGTGCGCATGTCCGACGGCAGCTGGCGTCTGGTGGAGCTCGGCACCGGGCCCTGAGCCGGAGGACGTGCGGGGCTAGACGCGCAGCTTGCGCAGCGGCGCCACGCTGGCCATGAGGCGGCGTTCGGAGCCGTCGTTCTCGAAGCGCACCACGACGATGCCGCCACTCTCCATCGAGAGCACCGTGCCCTCGCCGAGCGTCGCGTGCAGGACTCGGTCGCCAACGGCGAAGAACTGCCCGACGACCTCCTCGTCGAGGCCGCCGCGCTTCTCGAGCCCGGTGATGCGGCGGCCGGAGGAGCCGTCGACGTCGTCCTCCTCGTAGCGTCGCCGCCCGCCGGGCCGGGCGCCGGCGCCACCCCACCCCTCGCCGTCGCCCCAGCCGCCGCCCCCGCTCGCCCACGAGCCCTCGCGCCGGCCCCCCCGGCCTCCGGGCGGGCCGCCGACGACCTGCTTCTCATAGAGCCGGTCTGGGACCTCGCCGATGAAGCGCGAGGGCATGTTGTACTGCGACGCGCCCCACAGCGAGCGCGCCCGCGCGTGCACCAGGTACAGGCGGTCCATGGCGCGGGTGATGCCCACGTAGGCGAGGCGCCGCTCCTCCTCGACGTTCTGCTCGTCGAGCGAGCGCTGGTGCGGGAACACGCCTTCCTCCATGCCGGTGATGAAGACCGCCGGGAACTCGAGCCCCTTGGCGTTGTGCAGGGTCATCAGGGTGATCAGGGCCGAGGCGTCGACGTAGGCGTCGGTGTCGGCGTACAGGCTGATCTCCTGCAGGAAGCCGTCGAGGCTGGGTTCGTCGGCGCGTTTGTCGTACTCCGCCGCCACGCCGACGAATTCCTCGAGGTTCTCGAGGCGGCCCTCGGACTCGAGCGTCTTCTGCGCCTTCAGAGCCGCCTCGTAGCCGCTCTCGTCCAGCACGCTGCGCACGACTTCGGCCACCGGGCGGCCGGCGAGCCCGGCCTGCAGGCCCTCCATGGACTTCACGAAGGCCAGCAGGCCGTGGGTGGCGCCGGCCGACAGGCCGGGCACGTCGTCGGCGCCGCGCATCGCCTGCCACACACTCTCCCCCACGCTGCCGGCGTGGGCCTGCAGGCGCTGCAGGCTGGTGACGCCGATGCCCCGCTTGGGAGCGTTCACGATGCGCAGCAGACGCTGTGCGTCGTCCGGGTTGACGAGCACGGTGAGGTAGGCGACGAGGTCGCGGATCTCGGCGCGCTCGTAGAACTTGGGCCCGCCGATCACCTGGTAGGCGATCGCGTAGCGCCCGAACTGCTCCTCGAGCACGCGGCTCTGCGCGTTGGTGCGGTACAGCACGGCGATCTCGTCCGGCCGGAACGGCCGCTCGGCGCCCGCCTCCCCCTCCAGCAGCTTCTGCACCTCGCTCGCCACGAACTGCGCCTCGGCGCGCTCGTCGTTGACCTCCACGACCTGCACGAGGGCGCCCTCGCCGCGCGGCGTCCAGAGGTTCTTGCCCTTGCGCTTGCGGTTGTGCGTGACCACGGCGTTGGCGACGTCGAGGATGGGCTGCGTGGAACGGTAGTTCTGTTCCAGGCGGATGACTTTGGCGTCCGGGTAGTCACGCTCGAACTCGAGGATGTTGCGGATATCGGCGCCGCGCCACGAGTAGATGCTCTGGTCGTCGTCGCCCACGACGGCGAGGTTGCGGTGCGCGGCGGCCAGCAGATTGGCCAGCCGGTACTGGGCGTGGTTGGTGTCCTGGTACTCGTCGATGAGCACGAAGCGGAAGGCGTGCTGGTAGTGGCGCAGGCGGTCCGGGAAGGCCTCCAGCAGCAGGACCGTCTTCATCAGCAGGTCGTCGAAGTCCATGGCGTTCATCTCGGCGTGGCGCTTCTCGTAGAGCGCGTAGACGTCGGCGGCGGCCTGAGCGAAGTGCCCGCCGATGCGCTCGCGGAACTCCTCGGGGCCCACGAGCTGGTTCTTGGCGTCGCTGATCTGCCGGGCGAGCGCCTCCGGCGGGTAGCGCTTGGGGTCGAGGTTGAGCTCCTCGAGGCAGCGCTTGATGAGCCGGCGGCGGTCGTCCTCGTCGTGGATCGTGAAGCTGCTCTTGTAGCTGATGCGCTGGGCCTCGCGGCGCAGGAGGCGCGCGCACATGCTGTGGAACGTGCTGATCCACATGGTGCGCGCGATCGGCCCCACGAGGCCCTCGATGCGCTCCTTCATCTCGCCGGCGGCCTTGTTGGTGAAGGTGATCGCCACCACCTCGTCGGGGCGCACGCCGTGCACCTGGAGCAGGTAGGCGACCCGGTGCGTGAGGACGCGCGTCTTGCCGGAGCCGGCGCCGGCGAGGATGAGCAGCGGCCCCTCGAAATGGGTCACCGCCTCGCGCTGCGGCTCGTTGAGGCCGGCGAGCAGTGGGTGCTCCGGCGGCGCGCCCACACCGTCGCCGGCCGCGCCCTTGGCCGCGCGCCCGGGGGTCACCGCGGCGCCCCCCCGTTGAGCAGCAGGACGATGGCGAGCGCCACGACGCCGGCGAGGACGAGCTTGACGCCGGCGAACCACAGGCGCTCGCGCGAGATGCGCCCGAGGAAGACGCCGAGCAGGAAGAGCTCGACGAAGGCGATGGCGCCGGCGACGAAGTAGGCCACGTGCAGGGAGAGAGCGGGCACGAAGAAGAAGGGCACCATGATGAGCAGCGAGGCGAGCAGCGGCGAGAGGCCGTCCACGGCCGCCACCAGGACGGTGGCGTAGCGCGAGGCCGAGTAGAGGGTCGTGTCGTGCATGCTGCTCAGCGTGGACTCCTCGATCTCGCGCAGGGCGCGGTCGCGCTCGGCGCGCTCCACCTGGTACGAACCGTAGAAGCCGGCCACGCCGATGCTCACCGCCGTCGCGAGGATGAGCGAGATCACCGTGCTGGCCTTGGCGACGCCGCCGGCGTAGGCGCCGGCGATCACGCCCAAGGTGGTCAGCGAACCGTCGAAGGCGTTGATGACGAAGTAGCGGCGCGCGATCTCGCCGACGCCGGCGATCTCGTGGTACTGGCGCACCGTCGCCGGCGCGGCGCGCAGGCGCTCCCACAGGCCGGGCTTTGCCCCGCGGCTCACGGTTCAGGCACCACCGGCGGGCGACGCCCGCTCAGCGCATCCAGCTGGCGCCGGAGTCTTGCGGCGTCTCCACCTCATCGATGAGACGCTTGCCGGTGGAGACCTTGTCGATGGAGTGGATGCTGGCGCCCGACTCCTGGACGACCTCTGCGACGTCCTGGAAGTCGATGTCGTCGCCCTCGAGCGTGATCTTGATGTTCTCGACCTTGTTGTCGATCTCGATCAGCGTGATGTCGACGCCGTGGATGCCCTCGAGGTCGCCGAGCTTGTCGGCGAGGACGAGCATCGTGGGCTGGTGAGGCTTGAGCACGTCGAGCACGAGTCGCCTGACCTCGCTCATCGATCGATCACGCTCCGTTCGAGGGTCGTTTGAAGGGGTGCGATTCTAGCATACCCGGCGTGGGCCTCCGGCCATCCGGCGCCGGTCCGGCGGCACCTCGCCGCGGGCGCCGCAGCGGGCCGCGCCTCAGATCCCGGCGCCCCCGTCGAAGGCCAGGAGCTCGGCCAGCATCTCCTGCGTCTGGCGCACGGCTTCCTCGCGTTTGCCCTTGCGTTCCGGGTGGATCTCGTCCAGCTCCTGCTCCATCTCCACGATGCGCGCCACCAGGCACTTGATCGCCTCGGCCACCGGGTCGGGCAGGTGGCGGTAGTCGATGTCGGGGATGCCCACGCGCTGGCCCTGCAGGAGCACGGGCCGGCCCGGGTTGCCCACCACCGTCGAGTTCTTGGGCACGTCCGTGACGACCACGCTGCCGGCGCCCACCTTGGCGTTGTCGCCGACGGTGACCGCGCCCAGCACCTTGGCGCCGGCCCCGAACACGACGTTGTCGCCCACCGTCGGGTGCCGCTTGCCGCTCTCCTTGCCGGTGCCGCCGAGCGTGACGCCCTGGTACATGGTGACGTCGTCGCCGATCTCGGCGGTCTCGCCGATGACCACGCCCGCGCCGTGGTCGATGAACAGGCCGTGGCCGATGCGCGCCCCCGGGTGGATCTCGACGCCGGTGACGAAGCGGCCGAACTGGCTCACCCAGCGCGGCAGCACCGGGACGCCGGCGTCGCTCAGCCGGTGGGCGACGCGGTGCATCCACAGCGCCTGCAGTCCCGAGTACGAGGTGACGATCTCGAACTTCGAGGTCGCGGCAGGGTCGCGCTCCTGCACGGCCTGCACGTCGCGGGACATCTCGCCGACGGCGGTCTGGACGTCGCGGCGCAGCGCGCTGAGGAATCTGCCGAATACCACCGTCACCTCACCTTCCTGTCGTGCGCCGTCCGAGCCGGGGGCCCGCCGTCGCGCCCCTGCGGGCTCACGCGCCGGCGCCGGCAGCGTCGTCCGGCGCCTCGTTCATACTTCCCGAGCGGAACCCGTCGAGGTCGAGAGCCACGTAGGTGAACCCGAGGCCGCGGAGCCGGCGCGCGATCTCTTCGCGGTCCGCGCCGGCCGCGCGGCCGATGTCCGCCGCCTCCACCTCGACGCGCGCGATGGCGTCGTGGTGTCGTACCCGGCACTGACGAAATCCCAACGCGCGCAGCTCCGCCTCCGCGGCCGCCACGGCCCGCAGCTTCTCCACGGTGATGGGCTGACCGTAGGGGATGCGCGAGGCCAGGCACGCCTGCTGCGGCGCGTCCCACGTAGCCAGCCCCAGGGCGCGGGACAGGCGGCGCACCTGCGCCTTGCCGACCCCGGCGTCGAGCAGCGGGTGCCGCACCCCGGCCTCCGCCGTGGCGCGCATGCCGGGGCGATGGTCGCCGAGGTCGTCGCGATTGGCGCCGTCCACGAGAGCGGCGCAGCCGGCGTCGGCCGCCGCGCGCGCCATCTCCGCGACGAGCTGCTGCTTGCAGAAGTAGCAGCGCTCGCGCGGATTGCCGGTGAACGACTCGCTGTCGAACTCGTGCGTCTCGGCGACGACGTGCCTCACCCCGAGGCCCGCGGCCAGCGCGCGGGCCGTCTCCAGCTCCTCCGGCAGATAAGTGGGCGACACAGCGGTGAACGCGACCGTGTTGGACGCGCCGAGGACGCGCGCCGCGACGGCCAGCACGAGGCTGGAGTCCACCCCGCCGGAGAAGGCGACGCAGGCCGAGCCCAGGGGCGCCAGCTCGGCCTCCAACGTCGTCATGGCTTCGCGGTCGTCAGCCATCGTAGTCCACCAGCTCGGTGACCGTAGGGTGCTCGCCGCACACCGGGCAGGTCGGCGCGCGCGTCACGTCGACCTCGGTGAAGCTCATGGCCGCGCCGTCGAACTGGATCAGCCGGTCGTACAGGGGACGGCCGGCGCCGGTGAGCACTTTGATGGCCTCGAGCGCCTGCAGGGCCCCGACGGTGCCCGGGATCGGCCCGAGCACGCCGGCTTCGGAGCAGCTCACCACGGCCGCCGGCGGCGGCGGCTCCGGGAACAGGCAGCGGTAGCAGGCCGAGGTGCCGCCCTTGACGGTCATCACGAGGCCCACCATGCGCAGCACGGCTCCGTCCACGAAGGTCTTGCCCAAGAGTACGCAGGCGTCGTTGATGAGGTAGCGCGTCGGGAAGTTGTCGACCGCGGTGACGACCAGGTCGTACCGGCGTACCAGGTCCAGCGTGTTGGCGGCGACCAGGCGCTGCGCGACCGGCTCCAGCTCGACCTCGGGGTTGAGGGCAGCCAGCCGGCGCGCCGCGACCTCGGCCTTGCCCTGGCCGAGGTCGGCGGTGGTGAAGAGGACCTGGCGCTGCAGATTGGAGAGCTCGACCACGTCGTCGTCGACGATGCCCACCCGGCCGACGCCGGCGGCGACGAGGTAGTACAGCGCCGGAGCGCCGAGGCCGCCGGCGCCCACCACGAGGACCGAGGCGCCGCGCAGCTTCGCCTGGCCGCGCTCGCCGACGTCCTTGAGCACGAGCTGGCAGTCGTAGCGCTGCCGTTCGTGGCCGCTGATCAGCATCGCCGGCCTCCGCGCGAGCGCTCCTCACGGGCCGCGCTCACGAGCGCCCTCCGGGCTGGTCGCCGAACAAGGCGGTCGAGAGGTACCTCTCGCCGGTGTCACAGAGCACGGTGACGATCGTCTTGCCCGCCATCTCGGGCCGGCGCGCGACCTGGCCGGCGGCCCACACGTTGGCGCCGGCCGAGATGCCGACGAGGATGCCTTCGCGGCGCGCAAGTTCGCGCGCCGCGGCGAACGCCTCGTCGGCCCCCGCCTGGAGGATCTCGTCGTAGACGCCGGTGTCCAGGACCTTGGGCACGAACCCGGCGCCGATGCCCTGGATCTTGTGAGGGCCGGGCGGGCCGCCGGAGAGCACCGGGGAGTCCGAGGGCTCCACCGCCACCACGCGCACGCCCGGCCGGCGTTCCTTGAGCAGCTGGCCGACGCCGGTCAGCGTGCCGCCGGTGCCCACGCCGGCGACGAAGGCGTCCACCTCGCCGCCGGTATCGCTCCAGATCTCCTCGGCCGTGGTGAGTCGATGTACCTCTGGGTTGGCGGCGTTCTCGAACTGCTGCGGGACGAAGGCGTCGCCGTCCTCCGCCGCCAGGGCCAGGGCCTTCTCGACGGCGCCGCGCATGCCCTCGGCCCCCGGGCGTGAGCACGAGGCGGGCGCCGTAGGCCTTGAGCATGGTGCGGCGCTCCACGCTGAACGTGTCCGGCATCGTGAGCACCAGCTCGTAGCCGCGCGCCGCCGCCACCATCGCCAGGGCGATGCCGGTGTTGCCGCTGGTGGGCTCGACGATCGTCGTCCGGCCGGGGGCGATGCGCCCGTCGCGCTCCGCCGCCTCGATCATGGCGAGACCGATGCGGTCCTTGACGCTGCCGCCGGGATTCATGGACTCGAGCTTGCCCAGGACCTCCGCACCGCTCTCGTCCGAGACCTGGTTGAGGCGCACGAGCGGCGTGCGTCCGATGAGCTCCGTGATGCTGCCTGCTCTCTTCATGCCTTCTCCTCGCTGCGCGGCGACGGGTCGCGGCCGCGCATCAGATGTGGTACATCGGGGCGGCGCCGCGCAGCGCTTCCTCGCGCGCCAGCAGGTCGCCGATGGTGGTGCCGCCGAGGACCTTCTCGAGCGCCTGCTGCGCCTCGATCCACACCGACGAGGCGCCGCACCCGTCCACGCGCTCGCAGAGGCCCTGCGTGCACTGCGCCGGCGAAGGGACGCCGTCCAGTGCCGCCACCACGTCGAGCACGCTGATCTCGGCGGCCGGGCGCGCCAGCGCGTAGCCGCCCGAGGCGCCGCGCCTGCTGCGCACGATACCGGCGCGGCGCAGCGCCGCGAACACCTGCTCGAGAAACTGCAGCGGCATGTCGCGCGCGGCGGCCAGGTCCCCGAGCGGCACGGGCCTGCCGGGAGCCAGCTCCTCGCGATGCGCGAGCTCGGTGAGCGCGCGCGCCGCGTACCTGCTCTTCATGGAGATGTTCATCCGCCGCCGCTTCCGCCGATCCATTCCCGATAATTCCAGTCAAGAATAGGAACGAGCGGCGGCGCTGTCAACGCGGCTCACGCCGCGGCGCGGCGTACGAGCAGCCCCGCCAGCGCCGTCAGGGCCAAGGTGACCAGCGTCCCCCAGAGGATGCGATAGGCGACGATCCAGAACAGGGCCATGAGGCTGAGGGCATGAGCGCGAGGATGATCAGCGAGTCCTCGACGATGGCGTGCACCATGCTCAGGAAGACGCTCATGACGAAGACCTGGCGTCTTCCCAGGTCGTGGCGGCGGATGTCGCGCACGATCACGCCGCCGCCGCCGGCGAGCCCGAAGAGGAAGCCCACGAGCGTCGGAGCCGGCAGGCCCGCCTTGACGCCGGCGCGCAGGTCGCGGCGCAGGCGCGCGCCGCGGGCGGGGTCGGCGGGCTGGGGTGGCGGCGAGCTGGTGTCGGGCGAGCCCGGCATGCGCCGGCGATTCTCGCACGGCCGGCGTGGCGGCGACAGCGCCTCGAGGGCGCCGGCCGTCGTCACCGCGGCGCGGCCGGCAACGTGAGCGTGACCCCACCCCGGTGAGCCTTGAGGCTCACCGGGGTGGGGCAGCACGATGGCCGCATGTCCCGCCGCCGCGCATTCGCCTTCACCCTCGCGCTCGCCGCCGCCCTCCTGGGCGCGGCGGCCGTGCAGCCGGGGTGCGCGCGGCGCGAGCCGGTAACGCCGGCGCCTCGGCTGCCCGGCGGGGACGTCCTGGCGGCCACGGCGGCGCCACTGGCCGCGGCAGGCCGCGACGCGGCCGGAGCGGCGCCGCCGGCGGACTCGGGCGCCGACGCGGCCGTGCCCGGGGCCGCTCGACTCGAAGCGGCGCGCACGGTCGCGCTCTTCTGCCGCCTCGTGGACACGCACCGCGCAGCCCGGGCCTCAGAGCTGCTCGCCGCGCCGGATGCATGGCCAAGGCGCCTGCGGCGCGCCGCGGCGCGGTTCACGTTCGTCTCGGCGCTCGTCGCAAGGCGCGCCCACGGCGGCGCCCTCACGGTGGTGGCACGCGTGCGCGTGCGCCCGCGCCGCGGCGGCGCGCTGCACCGCGGCGTCAATACTCTGTTCTTCACCCTGGGGAGGGTCGGGACCACGACGGGGGGCTGGCTGATCTCAGCCGTGAGCACGCGCCCGTAACCCTCCAGAAAGGGGTCCCCCATGAAGCACAACGCACGCGCCTCCCTGCTCGTCGCCGGGCTGGCGGCCGCGGCCCTGTGGGCCGCGGCCGCTGCCCCGGCGCAGGCGCTGCCCGGACCGGCCGCGGTCGCCGACGCCTACCTCAGGGCGCGCGCCGCAGCGGTCACGGCCACCGACCCGGCCGCGGTGCTGGGGCGCTGGATCCTGCCCGGCACCGGCCTCAAGGCGACGGAGACGACGGTGGCCCGTGGCGCCGCCCTCCGCGCCGCCGATCTCCGCCACCTCATCGACTCCGTGGACGGAGAGGCGGTCGTGACCGACATGGTCACCGGCGCCGGCGGCGCCTCCGCCACGGTGTGGGCGCACGTGGTCACGACCATCGCCTGGCACGCGCCCGATGGCGGATGCAGCGTGGAGGCCTCCGGCGTCGACCACGTGGTCACCCTCGCGCGCTCGGGCGACTCGTGGCTGGTCACCGCGGACGCCTACGAGGATGAGCAGGTGCCGTCCTACCTGGCGGCCGCCGGGGCCACGGCGCGCAGCGTGCGCGCGGCGACTCGTCGTCTCGAGAGCCGCGTGCGGCGACCGCTGACCACCGCCGTCGTCGGGCGGGCCGGCCACCTCCCGCCGCGCGGCTACGCCGACGTCCTCGTGTACGACCGTGACGCCTGCAAGGCGTACGCCGACAAGTACGCCATCTCGTACAACCCCACATACGTGCGCTTCTCCGCCGACTGCGCCGACTTCGCCTCCCAGAGCGCGCGCGCCGGCGGCATGCCCGTCAACTTCGGCGTCTACAGCAGCGGCTGGTGGTACGACAGACACGGCACCTCCTCCCCGGCGGACGATGCCTACAGCCTGAGCTGGATCAATGTGCCCAAGCAGATGGGGTACTGGAACGCCCGGCGCACCGACTGGGCCTCCTCGATCACGGACCTCAGCCGCGGCGATTTCGTGTACTACGACTGGAGCGGGGACGGCAGCTGGGACCACGTGGCCGTGGTCGCCGGCCTCAACAGTGCGGGGCAACGCGTCGTCGACGCGCACACCACCGATCTCTACCGCGTGTTCTGGAAGCTGGGGTCAAGCGCGACGCACTACAAGTTCGCGCGCGTGCGCGCCCAGTGGGTGATCAGCTAGGACGGCGGGCGCCGCGCCCTTGCCCGGCCGCGGGCCGGGGCGCGGCGCTCAACCTTCGAAGCCGGGAGCGCGGTCCAGCGCCATGAGCTCCTCGTCCGTCTCGCGGCGGCGGATCTCCACGAGGTCGCCGCCGCTGGTGACCGCGTGGGCGGCGGCGCGCGGCCGCGCGTTGTACTGGTTCATCATCTCGAGCGTGTAGCCGCCCACGTCGAGGAAGGCGAGCACGTCGCCGGCGCCCATGCCGGTGGGCAGCCGCCGGTACGGCGTGCCGGCGTCGCCGGCGAACACGTCGCCGCCGTCGCAGAGCGGGCCGGCGAGCCGGAAGCGGCCGTCGTCCGGCGCGGCCGCCCGGGTGACGGGGCGGGTGCGGAAGTACCACCCATAGTTGGTGTGCTCGAGCAAGGTGTTGAAGCCGGCGTCGATGGTCAGCCAGCACTCCTCCCCGGCCACGTCGCCGGACGCGTCGCGAGTCCGCTTGGTCTTGACGTTCTCGACGCGCGCGACGAGCACGCCGGCGGGAGTCGCGATCGACCGCCCCGGTTCGAGCAGCAAGGTGAGGTCGGGACGCCGGGCCGCGAGGACGTCGCAGATCGCGGCGGCATAGTCCTCGAAGCCGAGCGAGGAGGCGAAGTAGTCGACGGGGTCGCCGTGCGGGAGCGCCTCGCGGTACGGCACAGCGAAGCCGCCGCCGGCGTCGAGGAACTCGAGCCGCACGCCGGCCGCGCCCTCGACCTCGGCGACGATGTCGAGCGCCGTGCTCACGGCCTCGCGGTACGGCGCGACGCTGGTGATCTGCGAGCCGATGTGCAGGTGCAGGCCGACGGCGCGCAGGCGCGGGTCGCCGGCGACGCGCCGGAACGCCTCCACGGCGTCGCCGCGGTCGATGCCGGCCTTGCCGCCGTGGGCCGTCTCGAGGCCCGGGTGCGTGAGCGTCGGCACGTGGACGTCGATGCGCGGCGCCACCGCCGCCGCGGCGCCGAGGCGAGCGGCCACGGCCCCGATGCGCTCGATCTCGAAGAGGGAGTCGGCGAGGATGGCGCGCACCCCGGCGCCCACCGCGGCCGCGATCTCGCGCTCCGTCTTGGCGACGCCGTTGAAGACGATCTGCGCCGGCGCGAACCCGGCGCGCAGCGCCTTCGCCAGCTCCCCGCCGGCGTTGACCTCGACGCTCAGCCCGGCGTCGCGCAGCACGTTGAGGACCCAGAGGTTGGAGCACGCCTTGCTGGCGTAGAAGATCTCGGTCGCCCGGTGCCGCGCCCGGAACGCCGCGAGCGCGGCGGCGGCGCTGGCGCGCAGCCGCCGCTCGCTGAACACGTAGAACGGCGTCTCGAGGCGCCGCGCTGCCTCCGCAAGGTCGACGCCGTCGAACCAGAGGTGATCGCCCTTGACCGTGAGCAGCCCGTCGTCGTCCATGCGCGCTCCAGAGCTTGTGTGGCCGGATGCGGGCGAAGTATACTGCCGCGGTCCGTCCCACCGGCTATTGGAGTCACGTGCACCGAGTGGTCGACGTCACGCCTCGCGACCGGCGCCGCACCGCCTTCTCGGGCGGCAAGGTCCACGACTTTTAGTACCCTCCCTGCGGCGCGCCCGTCGCTGCCCAGCGACCCACGGCGAGACCCGGCGCGCCACCCGATCCGGCGGCCATGCCGGGCCGGCGGCCCACGGAGACGCAGCGGCCCAGACCACGTCCCCCGTCCGTCGCCGCCCACCAGCTCCGTCCAGGCAGCGCCCGCGACCAGATCCGTCACGGTGGAGAGCCATGAGCGTACCGACACCTACGAGCGGCGGCACCTTCGCCGGCCACGCGGCGATGTGACCCCGTGGCCGGCTGTCCCAAACTGACGATCGACCTCGACGCGGTGGCCGGGAACACGCGCCGGCTGGGCGCGCGGCTGCGCGCCGACGGCCTCTCGCTGCTCGGCGTCACCAAGGCCGTGGACGGCGAGCCGCGCGTGGGGCGGGCGATGCTCGAGGCCGGCTGCGCCGGCCTCGCCGACTCGCGCCTGCCATCGCTTGAGCGCCTGGCGCGGGCCGGCCTCGGCCCGCGCACGCTCATCCGCGCGCCACATCCCGGGGAGATCGCGCAGGCCGCCCGGGTCGCGGACCGCGTCCTGCTCTGCGACCCCGCGGCCGCCCAGGCCCTCGGCGAGCACGCCGCCGGCACGGCCGTGGAGGTACTGCTGACCGTCGACCTGGGCGACCGGCGCGAAGGCGTCCTGCCGGTCGCGGCCGCGGCGGTCGCCGCACGCCTCCGCGGCCTGAACGGCGTCGCCCTGGCCGGAGTCGCGGTCAACTTCGCCTGCCTCTCGGGCCAGCTCCCCACGCAGGCCCTCTTCCGCGAGGCCGAGGATGTGCTGGCGGTGGTGGCCAGCGCCTGCGCCGCCGAGCCGCTGCTCTCGCTCGGCGGCACCTGCGTCATGCAGCACCTCGACGGGTACCGTCCGCGTTTTCGCACCGAGATCCGCTCGGGCGGCGGCCCGCTCTACGGGTACGACTTCGTGAGCATGCTGCCCCTTGCGGGCCTCGAGCGCACCGACCCCGTGCTCACGGCGATCGTCCTCGAGTGCGCCCGCAAGCCGCCGGCGCCGGCCGGTGCCGCCGGCCGTGACGCCTTCGGGCACGTGCCCGACGTGCGCCTGCCCGAAGAGGACGCCTACTACGCCCTCCTCAACGTCGGCCGGCGCGACTGCGAGCCGGGCGGCCTGCGGCCGCTCCTGCCCGGCGCCTACCTCGCCGGCGCCACGAGCGACGTGAGCGTCCTGATCACCCCCCGGCCGCTGCACGCCGGCGACGCGGTCTCGTTCGCCGTCGACTACGACGCGCTCGTGCGCGCCTGCACGTCGCCGTTCGTCGCCAAGGAGTACGCCGGGACGGCCGGGTCTGAGCTCTCGAGGGGAGGCTCATGACGCAGCACGCCGGGGGCCGGTACGTCGGCCCGCGCCGCCCCCTGAGGATCCTCGACCAGGCCGAGGTGGAGAGCATCCACGCGGCCTCGCTCGAGGTGCTCGCCGAGGTGGGGGTCATGTTCCACTCGCAGAAGGCGCTCGACGTGCTCGAGGCCTACGGCGCGACCGTGGACCGCGAGACCACGGTGGCGCGCATCCCGGCCGAGGCGGTCGCGCGAGCCGTGAGCACGCTGCCGGCGACGTTCATCCTCGGCGGCCGCACCGGGGAGTTCGACCTGCCCCTCGACGGGGAGCACGTGTACCTCAGCTCCGACGGCTGCGCCACGTTCGTGCGCGAGTCGGACGGACGCGTGCGACCGAGCCTCAAGGACGACGTCTACGACGCCGCCCGCGTGGTCGACGGCCTGCCCAACCTCTCGGCCACCTCGGCCCTCGTCTCGGCCCAGGACAAGCCCGAGGCGTCGCGCGTGCTGCACGAGTTCGACGCCTGCATGCGCGCCTCGCGCAAGCACTCCATCGTCGTCAGCATCAAGGACGCCACCGAGGCGCGGCCCCTGATCCGCATGGCGGAGGCCGTGGCGGGCGGCTCAGCCGAGCTCAAGGCGCGACCCACGTTCTCGGTGATCCTCTGCACTGTGAGCCCGCTTCACCAGGAGCGCTTCGGCATGGACCTGGCCTTCACGCTCGCCGAGGCCGGCATCCCCGTGATGCTCTACCCCATGCCGATCCTCGGGGCGACGGCGCCTGTGACGCCGGCCGGCGCCGCCGTCGTCAACAACACCGAGATCCTCGCCGCCGTCACCGCGGTGCAGCTCGCCTGCCCGGGGGCGAAGATCGTGCACGCAGGCGGGCCGACGGCCCTGTTCATGCGCACCGGCGCCTACTTCGCCAACGTACCCGAAGCCCTGCTGCTGCGCGCCGCGCAAGCGCAGATGGCCGGCTACTACGGGATGCCGGCCGGCCTCGGCTGGGGTGGGACCAAGGCCAAACAGCCCGGGGCGCAGTCGGCCTACGAGAACACCACGGGCCTGCTGCTCGAGTTCCTCGCCGGCGCCGACTTCCTGTTCGGCGCCGGCCTCCTCGACAGCGTGCAGCAGATGTCGCTCGAGGAGCTCGTCATCGCCGACGAGGTGTTCGGCATGGTGACCCGGCTCCTCAAGGGCGTGGCCGTGGACCGTGACACGCTGGCCGTCGACCTCATCGAGAAGCTCGGCTTCCGCGGCGACTACCTCTTCGAACCTCACACCCGGCGGCACGTGCGCGACCTGTGGCGCGCGCGCCTCGGAGAGACCGGGACCTACGAGAGCTGGCAGAACGCCGGCAGCCCGCGCCTCGAGGACAAGGCGCGTGCCGTGGCCGACGGCCTGCTCGCGCAGCCCGCGCCCGAGTTCCCCGCGGAGCTCGACCTCGCCTTCACCGAGATCATCGCCGCGGCCGAAGCCGGCCGCTTCTGAGAGGAGCACCCCATGGCCCATGCAGACACGTGCTACGTCGGGAAGCGCGTCAAGCTCGAACTGCTCTCCCGCGTCGAGGTGGAGCAGATCCACGCCGCGACCCTCGAGGTGATCGCCGAGCAGGGCGTCAAGTTCCACTCGCAGCGGGCGCTCGACGTGCTCGAGGCGAACGGGGCCGCGGTGGACCGCGAGACGACGGTGGCGCGCATCCCCGCCGCCGTCGTGGAGCGGGCGCTCGCGACGCTGCCGGAGACGTTCACGCTCGGCGCCCGCAGCCCGGAGTACGATCTGCCGCTCGACGGCGAACACGTGTACGTCAGCTCCGACGGCTGCGGCGTCTTCCGCCGCGACTTCGAGGGTCACGTGCGCCCGTCGCGCAAGCAGGACCTCGAGGACTGCGCCAAGGTCGTCCAGGCGCTCGACAACGTCAGCGCCACGAGCGCCGTGGTGAGTGCCCAGGACTGCCCCACCGGCACGCGGGTGCTGCACGAGTTCGACGCCTGCGTGCGCAACAGCGAGAAGCACAACATCGTCGTGAGCATCAAGGAGGACTGGGAAGCCCGCAGCCTCATCAAGATGGCCGCGGCCCTGGCCGGCGGCGGCGAGGAGCTCAGGCGCCGGCCCATGTTCACGGCGATCATCTGCACCGTCTCGCCGCTCCACCAGGAGCGCTTCGGCATGGACCTCGCGCTCACGCTCGCCGAAGCCGGCATCCCGGTGAGCTTCTACCCCATGCCCATCCTCGGCGCCACCGGCCCCATCACGATCGCCGGCTCCGCCGTCGTGACCAACGCCGAGATGCTGAGCGGCACGGTGCTCGTCCAGCTCGCGTGCCCGGGCGCCAAGGTGATCCACGGCGGCGGCCCGACCGCCATGTACATGGACACCGGCGCCTACGCGAGCAACTCGCCGGAGGCCATGCTCTTGCGCGGCTGCCAGGGCCATATGGCCGACTTCTACGGCATGCCCGCCTGGTACGGCGCCGGCGCGACGACGGCCAAGGAACCCGGCATCCAGAGCGCCTACGAGAACACGCTGGCGATGTTCATGGCCTACGCCAACGGCGCCGACGTGACCTTCGGGACGGGCCTCCTCGACGGCTCGCGCATCCTCTGCCTCGAGAACATGGTCGTCGACGACGAGATCATCGGAATGGTCAAGCGCGTCCTCAGGGGCATCGAGGTCAGCGCCGAGACGCTGGCCGTCGACCTCATCAAGAAGATGGGCTTCAGCGGCAACTACCTGTTCGACGGCCACACGCGCAAGCACGTGCGCGAGCTCTGGCAGGCCAAGCTGGGTGAGACCGGCAGTTACGACGCCTGGAAGAACGCCGGCGCGAGGAGCACGACCGAGAAGGCGCAGGAGAAGGTGCGCGAGATCCTCGCCGCCGAGTCCGCGCCGTTCCCGGAGGACCTCGGCCGCGAGTTCGACGCCATCATCGCCGCGGCCGGCCGCGAGGCCGCGGCGAGGTAGGGCGGTCTGCGGCGCCCGCCCCGGGGCCTCGTGGCCCTGCGCACGTCCGCCGACCTGGTGCGTGCGCAGGGCCGGCCGCGGGCACGCTCCCGGGCGGGGCGCATCCGGGCGCCGAGGCGCCCTCCCCAGCGCGGCACAGCGTGAGGTAGCATGAGGCGCGGGCGGCGCCGTGCGCCGCCCGCGCCTCCACCATCGCACCGGGAGCGAACGCCGATGCCGAGCGGCAGCGTACGAGAGGAAGGCTTCTCCAAGGACGCCGACAAGCTGGTCCGGCGCCTCTCGCTGGTGGCCCTGCTGCTCTCGCGCCGCGGCCGGTACGTCCCGGTCGCGGAGATCCGCGCCAGCGTCGAGGGCTACCCCACGATGACCGAGGACGCCTTCAAGCGCCGCTTCTACGAGGACCGGGCGGAGCTCGCGGGGCTCGGCATCGCGATCGTCGCCGAGCCCGGCGACGCCGGCGCCGAGCTGTACAGCCTCCCCGCCGCCGCCTACTACCTGCCGCCTGTCGAGCTCTCGCACGAGGAGCTCTCGGCGCTGGCCGCGTGCCTCGCGGTCCTCGAGGGCAGGTTCGCGTACTCCCAGCCGCTGCGCCTCGCCCTGCTGAGCCTCGCGCAGGGGCGCCCGGAGCTGCTCGAGGCGGCGGAGACGCCGCCGCTGACCGTCGTCCCCGAGACCGGCGCCGGCGCGGCCGCGCTCCCCAAGCTCCAGGCGGCGGTCGCGGACCGCAAGACCGTGAGGTTCGCCTACTACGCCATCAGCCGCGACCAGGAGATGGAGCGCACCGTCGACCCCTACGGCCTGCAGCTCGTCTCGGGCGAGTGGTACCTGGTGGGCTGGTGCCACCTGCGCGAGGCGGTGCGCACCTTCCGCCTGTCGCGCATGCGCTCGCGCGTGACCCACGCGACCCGCGCGCCCCACGACTTCCCTCCGCCGGCCGGCTTCGACATCGCCGCCTTCCGCGACCGCCCGGCGTGGCAGCTTGCCGGGCCGCGGGGCACGGCGCGCGTTCGCGTGGCGCCGGCGATGGCGTGGTGGGTGGAGGCGCATTGGGCCCACTGCGGCACCGTGCACGCCCTCGACGACGGCGGCATCGAGTACGAGACGGCCTTCGCCGACGCGCGGCCGCTTCTCTCCTGGGTCCTCGGGCTCGCCGAAGCTGCCGAGCTCCTTGAGCCCGAAGGCCTGCGCGCCGAGCTGGCCGGCGAGCTGGCGAGGCTCGAAGCCCTGTACGACCGTGCGCCGGCGGAGGAGCTGCCGCCGGCACCGGCGGCACCCGGCGCGCGGCCGCGACGGCGCGCCGAGGACGACTGGCGCGTCGAGGTCGACCGCTTCACGCGCCTCACGGCGCTCACGACCTACCTGCTCGGGAGCTGCGAGGACGACGAGGCCCTCCTCGACGTGGCGCGCATCCGCGCCGACCTGCACCTCACGGCCGAGGAGCTGCGCGCCGACGTCCGCCTCCTCAACCTCGTCAACTTCGGCGCCGACGGCGCCCTGCTGTACGCCGAATACGAGGGCCGCGGCAGACTGCGCGTGTACTGCGACCTCGCCGGGCCGTCGTTCTCCCGCCCGGCGCGCCTCTCGCCCCTGCAGGCCGACACGCTGTTGCTCGCGGTGGAACTGGTCGGCGGCCAGCTGCCCACCGCCACGGGTCGCGCCCTGGCGAGCGCCGCCGACAAGCTGCGGGCGGCGCGTTCCGGGGCCTCACCGGCGCTTGCGGGCAGCGACCTCCTCGTCCCCGACGACGCCGTCCTCGACGCCGTCAATGCGGCCATCGTGCAGCGCCGGCTGCTCGAGATCGACTACTGGACCGAGGGCACCGACCGCGTGACCCACCGCGTCGTCGAGCCGTATCTCCTCGTCCACGGGCGCGGCGAGTGGTACTACGTCTGCTGGTGCCGTACGGCGGAGGGGACGCGCGTCTTCCGCGTCGCCACCACCAAGACCGCGGTCCTGCTCGACCAGACCTTCACGCCGCGCCCCGACGTGGAGCTGGACCTCTACCGGCGCGAGGGCATCCCTACGACGAGCAGCTACGCGCCGCGCTCCGCGAGGGTGTGGTACAGCGGCGTCGTAGGGCGCTGGATCGCGGAACGCCAACCCGTGACGCCCACGCGCGACGGCGGCTGCCTCGCCGACCAGCCCTTCGTGGACGAGCGCTGGCTGGCCCACCACCTGCTGGCCTTCGCCGATCAGGCGCGGGTGCTGGCGCCGCCCGAGGGGGTCGCCGCGGTGCGCGCCACGGTGCGCCGCCTGCGGGAGCGGTACGCGCGGTGATCGTGGCCGGGATCCTGGGCCACTTCTGGACGGCCGGCTACTACTTCTGGGCCCTCGGCCCGCAGCTCGTCCTCTGCATGGGCTTCGCCTACTTCACCTGCAGAAGGCGCGGCGGCAGGATGCTCGACTGGCTCATCGGCGGGTTCGCCGCCGCGCTCCTCCCCATCGTCGGCGTCGTCCTGATGGCCGTCCTCTGGTGGCTCGCCCGCGACCGGCCCGCCGGCCGTTCGGGGGCGTCCGCGTGATGGAGCCGCCCTGGGTGTTCTGCGGCGCGCGGCGGCTGCCGGTCCCGCGCGCCGACTCCTTCGAGCCGCCGCCTCGTCTGGCGCGCGCCGAGGACCCGGACTGGGCGGTGGCCTGCGCCCTGGCCGACCCCGTAGGGGCGCCGCGCCTGCGCGAGCTGGCGCGCGGCGCGGGCCGCGTCGCCGTCACGATCCCGGACTCGTCGCGGCCGTGCCCCAGCCCGCTCGTCCTCGGGCGCCTGCTCGACGAGCTGCGGCTCGGCGGCGTGGGCGACGACGCCGTCACGGTGGTCATAGGCTGCGGTCTGCACGCCACGACGACGCCGGCGGAGCGCACCGCTCTCGCCGGGGACCACGCGGCCGGACGCCTGACGGTGACCGAGGCCCAGGGCATCGAGAGCGAAGCGTCGGACCTCGGGCGGACCTCGTCCGGCGCGCCCGTGCACGTCGCGCGCGTCGTCGCCGACGCGGACCTCGCCCTCACCGTCGGTGTCGTGGAGCCGCACCTGTACGCCGGGTACTCGGGCGGGGTCAAGGGCGTCGCCATCGGCTGCGCCGGCGCCGAGACCATCGCCTGGACGCATCGCCCGGTCTTCATCTCGGCACCGGGGGTCGGCATCGGGCGGCTGGACGACAATCCCTTCCAGCAGACGCTGCGCGAGATCGCCGCGCGCACGCCCCTGGCGTGGGCGCTGAACGTCGTCGTGAACGAACGGGGGCAGCCCGTGGCCGTGGCGGCCGGCGACCCCGCCGCCGTGCAGGGCACGCTGGCGCGCGCCCACGCCAAGGCGTGGCTGCGCCGCGTCGGCGAGCCCTACGACGTGATCGTCGCCGGGGTCCACGCGCCCAAGAGCAACGGCTTCTACCAGGCGTCGCGAGCGGCGACGTACATCGGCCTCGCCGCCCGGCCCGCCCTGAGCGAGGGCGGCCTCATCGTCCTGAGCGCCGACCTGCCCGACAGAGCGGGCACCGGACCGGGCGAGCGCAACTGCGCCGGCCTGCTCGCCGCTTCGACGCCGGCCGAGCTGATCGCGCGCGGCAGGCGCGAGGCGCTCGGCCCCGGCGGCCAGCGCGCCTTCGTCGTGGCGCGCGTCCTCGAGCGCTTCCGGCTCGCGGTGGTGGGCGCTCGCGCGCCGGCGTTCCTGGAGCCGCTCGGGGTGGCCGCGCATGACTCCGTCGACGCGGCGGTAGCGGCCGCCGAAGCGCGCCTCGGCCGCCGCGCCCGCGTGCTCGCCGTCGCCGACGCGATGGCGACGGTCGTCGGCGCCGGCGATCCTAGGGCAGCCTGAGCGCCACCACGGCGCAGTCGTCCGGCAGGACGCCGCCGGCGTAGTCCTTGACCGCCTCCAGGAGCGCGTCGGCGATGCCCTGCGCGCCGAGGCTCAGGCTGGCGTCGATGGTCTCGCGCAGCCGCTTCTCGCCGAACAGCACGCCGTCGCGGCGCGCGTCGGTGATCCCGTCGGTGTACAGGACGACGCACGACGATTCGGGCAGGATCGCGCGGTTCGTCGGGTACACGGCGCCGCGGAAGATGCCCACCGGCACGTTGCCGTCTTCGGGCATGGGGAAAGTGCTGTGGCCCGCGAGCACGACGGGCCGCGGGTGCCCGGCCACAGCGTACTCGAACATGTGCCGGGCGACGTCGAGGTAGGCGACCACCAGCGTCACGAAGGGCTGGTCGGGCGTCTGCGCGATGACCGCCGAGTTGAGCCGGGAGAGCGCCTCTCCCGGCGAGCCCTCGGCGGCGTAGGCGCGCAGCATGTAGCGCACCACGGCCGACTGCGCCGCGGCCGCGAGGCTCTTGCCGCACACGTCGCCGACGATGACCATCAGGCGGCCGGGGCCCAGCGTCACCACGTCGTAGAAGTCGCCGCCCACGCGCGCCGCGTCCGTCGCGGCGCGGTAGCGTACCCCGACCTCGATGCCCGGGATCGCCGGAGGCTCCATGAGTAGCGCCTGCTGGAAGGTCTCGGCGATCGCGTGCTCGCGCTGGTAGGCGGTGGCGTTGTGGAGGCTGGCGCTGAGCTGCGCCGCCAGCGTCGCCAGCAGCTGGCGGTCCTCCCTGTCGAAGGCGGCCCCCTGCTGCTTGTCGGCGACCACGAGGGTGTACGCCAGTTGCGGGGCCTCGCCCACGAGCGGCGCGAACAGCAGGCCGTCGCTCTGTGCCACCCGGGCGCGAGTGACCTGGCCGGCCGCCATGCTGGCGTCGGCCGGCGCGTCCAGCGCGACGCGGCAGCGTTCGAGCAGCGCCGCCTCCTCCGCCGGCCCGTCGGCGACGGAGTCGGACTCGGCGACGGCCAGGGCGCGCGCCGCGAGATACTCGCCGCTGCCGCTGAGCACGGCGGCGCTGTGCACGTGCAGCAGGTCCAGCGCCGCCGTGGTCACGTCGGAGAGGACCTCGGCGGGCTCGGCGTGCTCGAGGCGCCGGTTGAGGTCCACGGTGAAGTCCTGCAGACGCTGCAGGCGGCGCGCGAGGCGATCGCGCCTCTCCATGAGGGAGCGTTGCTCGTCGAACAGCTGCGCCTTGTCGACGGCGAGCGCCGCGAAGCGGCAGATGGTGCGGGCCAGCTCGATCTCATCGTCGGTAAGCTCGCGCGACACCTCGTCGAAGAGCTCCACGAGGGCGAGCACCCGATCGCGGATGCGCAGCGGGATGCTGAGCTGCGTGCGGTGACCGTAGCGCTCCATGAGGTCGCGCTCGCGCGGGCCCAGGCGGGGGTCGCTGAACGAGGTGATGAGCACGTGGCGCCGGGTGTCGACGGCCTGGGCGCTGGAGACGAAGTCGTCGAGAGGGTACTCGCTCAACTCCAGTCCGGGCGTGAAGGCGCCGTCGTCGTAGGTCACGAGGAGCTGCAGCATACGGTCCTCGTGTCGCACGCGGTAGACGTCGCAAGCGTGCATCCCGAGCGCGTTCACGAGCCGGGCGACGACCGCCTCGAGGACCTCGCGCATGTCGAGGCTCTGGGCGAAGTCCAGGCTCGAGTCGCGCACCATCTCGAGGTCGCGACTCTTGGTGCTGAGCTCGACCATGAGGCGCACGTTGTCGACCGCCACCGCCAGGTAGCCGGCCACCGTGGGGGCAAGGCCGAGCTGCTCCTCGGTGAACTCCCCGGCGGCGAGCGGGCGGTTGTACAGCATGACGCCGACCTGA
Organism: uncultured Thermoleophilia bacterium; assembly: GCA_963709845.1. Taxonomy (GTDB): domain Bacteria; phylum Actinomycetota; class Thermoleophilia; order UBA2241; family UBA2241; genus CAIXSE01. The sequence continues at coordinate 110,458 of CAVPXV010000005.1, read as the reverse complement.
CGATCGAGCGCGTGCATGGGCACCAGCAGGACGCGCTCGAGCCGCAGGTGACGTCCGAGCGGGCCCAGTGCCTCCTGATCGGCGGGCGCGATCTGCCGGATCACCAGCCCCTCGCCCAGGACGGTCTCCACGGCGAGGGGCAGGCCATCGTAGGGCGCGGCGATCTCGCGGGCGTCCACGCCGAGGCCGAAGCCGGCGCGGCCGACCCACTGCCCCTCCTCCAGGACGAGCACGAGCCCTCCCGTGGCGTCCAGCTGCTCGCCGAGCCGCTCGAGCGCGTACTGGAGGAGTTCGTCGAGGTCGTCGCGCGTGCCCCCGCTGGTGAGGATGTCCGCGCCCGCCTCCGACAGCTGAGCTCTGAGGATCGCGTAGTCGCTGATCGTCGACAGGCGGCGGATGAGGTAGGCGAGGAACACGAGGCCGATGCCGGCGAGGCCGCCGTAGAGAAGATCGAAGCCGTTCCGGGCGGTGAGCGTGCCCTGCGAGATCATCACGAGGATCGAGAGCAGCCCGCAGATGATCAGCGCCGCGAGGACGAGCCGCTCCCGCGCGGAGAGCGCGAGCAGGGTGAGCGGGATCAGATAGAACCCCGCCATGGTCACCGGGTGCACGGTCGCGTCGAGGTAGAAGATGACGACGATCATCGCCAGCGCGATGAGCCCCACGAGGAGCGAGTGACGCCGCAGCCAGGCCGTGCGCCGCACGAGGCGGGGATGCCGTCGTTCGGCAGAGCCGTATGTGGCGCTACGCCCTGCGACCGTCAATCTGACCCCCTCCTGCCGTAGCGACGGGCGGCGCCCGCGCAGGAGCCCAATAGTAGTACCGATGCGCGGGGCCGACCAGCCCCGAGGCGCGCTAGAGGCGGCGCAGCACCTTCTCGGAGCGCAGCTCGCGGAGCGCGTCGCGCGCCACCCAGCGGGCGCTGCGCGCCGCCGGATCGCGGCGGTCGGCGGCGGCGCTCGCGTCGGCGTCGGCCAGGATGGCCTCGGCGGTCTCCACCGCCGCCGCGTGCAGCGCCGCGTTGCGCTTGCCGATGTTGCGGAGCGCCCAGTTCACGGCCTTCTTCACGAAGTTGCGGCCGTCGCCGGCCTCGCGCCGGACGAGCTCGAGGATGGGCAGGAAGGCGTCGTCCGCCGCCGCCTTGTCCTGGACCGCGAGGGCCGCGGCCGTGGCGAACGCGGCCCGCTTCACCCACTCGTCCGCGGCGGCGCTCCACTCCGCCACCTTGGCGTAGGCGAAGGGCGTCTTGTCGAAGAGGTTGGAGGTGACCTGGTCGCACACGTCCCAGGAATCGAAGTCCGCCGCCCAGGCGTCCATCTGCGCCTCCGTGACCAGCGCCGGGTCGTCGACCATGCTCGCCAGGAGACGCGCCTCGTGGTTGCCCGTCCCCCAGAGGGCGAGCGCAAGGCCGTGGTCGCGGCGGTGCCCCTTGGCGACCCGGCGCAGCTCGTACACCGACACGCCGAAGGCATCGGCCGTCTTGATGCCGTAGCGCGCCATGCCGGCACGGCCCTCCTCGCTGGCCATGCCGGCGAGCTCGGCCATGACTGCCTTCAGGCTGTCCCTCGTGCTGGTCGTGTCATCGGGGCCCATCGGCCGGCATCCTACGCCGAGGCCCGTGCCGGCGCCATCAGCCGCGCAGCTCCGCGTCCGCGGCCGCAAGGATCCTCGCGAGCTCGGCGGCCTTCTCCGGATCGAGCGGCACCGGCTCGTACTCGCGCCAGATGAGTTCGGCCTTCTCGCGTGCCACCTCGACGGGGTCACGGAAGGCTCCGTCCGGACCCGGCTGGTGCGTGATCGCCGGCACGAAGGCCTCGCTCATGTGCCGGCGCGTGTGCCGGTGGCCCAGGAAGTGACCGCCCGGGCCCACATCGGCGATCGCCGCGAGGGCCATCGCCTCGTCGCCGAGGTCGAGGTCGAGGAGCGCGTAGCGAGCACGGTGGTAGATGTCGTCGCCGAGGACGATGTCCTCCGGGATGAACAGCGTGTACACCTTGACGAGGCCGATGCAGGGCATGAGGTCGATGCCCTCCCACGCCGCCTGCACGAGGTCCATGCCGTCCTCGACGCCCGCCTGCCAGGTGCCGGCCGCGGGCGAGTCGGTGCCGCAGCACGCCGCCTCGCTGGGCACACCCCAGTGGTGTGCCAGCTCGGTGGCGAGGAAGCGGCAGCGGCTGTCCTGCGGGAAGCTCACGAAGCCGCCGCTGCGCGGGTCGGCGTAGCTCTGCATGATCGAGTGCAGCACCGGCGCGCCGGGCGCGACGAGCTGCAGCAGGACGGTGGCGGCGACGAGCTCCGCGGCGCCCAGCGCGAACGCCCCCGCCTTGGTCGCCGGCGCCGTGGTGCCCAGCGTCGGCATCGTGACGAAGCACACCGGCACGCCGGCCTCGGCGAACACCAGCGCCGCCTCGATGCCGTCCTTGTCGACCACGAGCGGGGAGATCGTGCCGATGAGGTCGCTCATCACCGGCCGGCGGCGCAGCTCTTCTGCCCCGCCGGCGATCACCTTCGCCATCTCCACGGCGAAGCGTGCCTCGCGTTCCCCATTGACCATGCCCTGCAGGTGCTTGACGGTGTTGTTCCAGCCCGCGTCGAGCTCATGCAGCTGCGCCGTCTCGCCGCAGTCGCCGGCGCTGAGGGTGGGCCACCAGAAGGCGATGCTCGAGAGGTAGTCCTGGAGACGCGTCACGTCCGCCAGGTCGGCCTTGGTAGACTTGCGCCGCTCGCGCGTCGCGAAGTCGACGAGCTCGACGCCGCAACCGTCGGTGGTGGCGTAGGTGTTGCCGTCTCCCACGCTGAAACGGCAGCTCTCCTCCCGCGCGCCGAGCTCGAAGCGGCGCGGCGCCGCGGCCATCGCCGCCAGGACCAGGTCCGGCGCGAACCGGGCGACGTGCGTGGCCCGGTCCACTCGCACCCCGTGCGCGGCCAGCGCCTCGAGGGCCTTCTCCGACTGGAACCGTACCCCGACCTTCTCGAGGATATCGAGCGTGGCCTGCTTGAGACGATCGAGGTCGTCGCTGCCGTGGAAGGCCTGCCTGAACGCGGGCCTGAGCGGCTCGATGGCCGGACGTTCGATGGCTCCCACAGAGTCTGCCTCCACGTCGGGTACGGTCGAACGCCATTGATACCAAAACCCCCGGCCGCTGGCCAGATGCGCAATCCTCGTCGGCGGCGGAGCGCGGAGTTGTCCGAAGTTCGCGCCGCCGTCCGCTGCGGCGACCTGCGCGCGGCTTCCGGCCCCCGTGCGCGCGCCGCGGGCCGGATGTAGAATCGCCGCATGGCCATCATCCTCCGCACGTTCACGCACGACGACTTCGCCCGTCTCATCGGCTGGGTCGACGCCGCCGGCCCCGACTTCTTCGTCCAGTGGGCCGGCACGCAGTTCGTGTTCCCGCTCGACGAGGCACAGCTCGAGGCTCACATCGCCGAGGCCGGGGGCGTGGCCCCCAGCCGGCTCCTCTTCGCCGCCGTCGATGAGGAGAGCGGCGAGGTAGTGGGCCACGCCGAGCTCAGCCGCCTCGACCGCCAGAACCGCTCGGCCACGGTCTCGCGCCTGCTCGTCGGCGACAAGTCCAGCCGCGGCAAAGGCATCGGCGCGCAGATCGTCAGCGCGCTCCTCGATATCGCCTTCGGGGAGCTCAAGCTCCATCGCGTCGACCTCTACGTGCTGGACCTCAACGTCGCGGCCATCCGGCTCTACGAGGGTCTCGGCTTCAAGACCGAAGGTCACTTCGTCGAGGCGCGCCGCGCCGGCGGCAGGTTCTGGAACGTCTACTACATGGCCCTGCTCGAGGACGAGTGGAAGGAGCGGCGGGCGCGCTAGCGCCGCTCCGCCCGCCGCCGGTCCGCACGCGGCGCCTCACATCATGGCCTCCTCGCCGGCTCTCGCACCAGACGGTGTCTCGCGCGCCCTCGTCATCGCCAACCCGCGTGCCGGCCAGGGGCGCACCGCGCGCGAGCTCTCGCACCTGCTGCTCGCCGTGCGAGAAGCCGCCTGCGGCGTCGACGTCGCGCTCACGGAGGCGCCCGGGCACGCTCGGCGCCTGGCCACGGCCGCGGTCGCCGACCGCCGGCCGCTCGCCCCGGGCCGGCGGGCCTCAAGCCCCGCGCCGGCTTCTTCCCCCTCGACGTCGACGGGGACGCGCTCGGGGACGTACCGCTGAGCGTCGAGGTGGTTCGGCGGGCGCTGCGCGTGCGCGCCCCGGGCGGGTGAGCGCCGGCTCTACTCCGAACGGACGCTCTGCTTGCGCAGCAGACCCGCGGTCACGGCGCCGCCGGCGGGCGCGGCCTGCCGTGCTCGGGGCGCGTCAGGAACACGGTCCAGGCGGCGAGGGCGGGGCCGGCGGGTTCGCCCGCCGTTCCGCCGACCCCGGCCTCACCGCCCTCCGCGAACACCGGCAGGGCCACGACGTGGATGCGCCGGCGCTCGCCGTCCCAGCAGTGCACGTACTCGTCGAAGGCGCGGACGCTCGGCGGCGCGTGGCCGTCGAGCCCGTAGACGTGGGTCCGCCAGTGCGGCATGCACTCGTCCCAGTCGGCCTCGAGAAGGTCTTCCGCCCGAGCGGAGAGAAGGTCGAGGAACCCCTCGTTGGCGGCCAGCACCACGGAATCGGCGGTGACCACGCCCAGAGCCTGCTCGTGCGGCAGGTAGCCGACGACCTCCACCAGCTGCCGGATACGGTCGCGCACCCCGTCGGGCACCTTGCCGGCGATCCAGTCGCAATGTTGCAGTCGCTGTCCCATCTCACTGCCTGTATCGACCAGCGCCGTCGCGCACGGCACCGGTGAAGGGGCTGGCGGGGTGGGACATCCGTCTAGGCGGGGCCGGCGCGCACGGCGCGCAGGAGCGATCGCGAGGTGCGCGCCAGGGCAGGCGGGGGCCGGGGGGACTACGTCCCGAAGACGCTGACGCGGTCCTTGCCGAGGTGCTTGGAGAGGTAGAGCGCCTTGTCGGCGCTGGCCAGAAGCTCGGCGGCGGTGTACCCGCCGAGGCCGAGGCCGGCCACCCCGACGCTCACGGTGACGTTCGCGTCGCGGGCGTCCGGGGCGCCGTCGAAGCGGCGCGACGTGACGGCGGCGCGGATGCGGTCGGCGACGTTGCGCGCCGCCGTCGGCTCGACCCCGGAGGCGCGCGTCTGCGGCATGATCAAAGCGAACTCATCGCCGCCGTAGCGCGCCACCACGTCGACCTCGTGGCGCGTCCCCGCACGCAGCAGATCGGCGATGTCCCTGAGCAGCCGGTCGCCGCGCGGGTGGCCCCAGCGGTCGTTGAAATGCTTGAAGTCGTCCACGTCGACGATCACCACGGCGAGGTCGTCGCCGTAGCGCCGCGCCTTGGCGACCTCGGCGCGCAGGTGCTCGTGGAAGTGGCGGTGATTGAACAGACCGGTGAGCCCGTCGGTGACGGCCTGCTCGGCGAGCCTCGCGTAGGCCCGGGCGTTGGCGATCGCGATCGCGGCCTGGTCGGCGATCGCCTGCAGGACGCGCACGTCGTCCTCGCGCCAGCGGCGCAGCTCCCGGCTCTCCCCGACGTCGATGAGGCCGATCACCTCGCCTCTGTGGACGAGCGGCAGACTGATGCTGGAGAGCTCGCCCCACCTGTCCATGTTGGCGAGCTCGTCCGCACTCATGCTGCCGTCGTCGCGATACCAGATCGACGGCCGGCGCTCGCGCACGCAGGCGTCCAGGTCGCGCCAGCTCGTCCTGTCGTAGCGCTGCCCGATCCAGTCGCTGGCGTCTATCTCGATCTCCGGCAGCTGGTGATAGGCGACGACGATGAACTCCTCGTCGGCGGCCGAGTAGTCGTAGAGGTCGCACCAGCCGGCGTCGAGCCGCTCGGTCACCAGCCTCGTGATGAGGTCGAGCGTCTCCTGCAGATCGGTGGTGGCGGTGATCGCCGCGCTGGTCTCGAGGAGGACCTTGTACTGCTCGACGAGCCGCTCGAGAGCCTCGACCCGCGCCGCCGTCGGGTCACCGGCTGCGCTTGGTCCGGCCGCCCGGTGCCGCCTCCCCGTCGTCGCCATGCCGCCTCCCGTCACCCGCTCCCGTCACTTGCGAGCCGGCGCTCGCCCGCCACCGTCCAGGTCCTGTGTCGCCACGATGGGCCGGATACTTGAGGGGGCGGCTGCCCAGGCAGCCGGCCCGCGGGGCCAGGAGGAGGCCGCGGCCGAAACGTCTCCCCTCGTCACCCTCGCCGCCGGCGGCTGCGGCTGGTAACGTCGGTCGCCGCCCGCCCACCACCTCGCCCGGCGGGCAGCCGAAACGCATGACGCCTTTCGCCCATCACACGCGCGACCCCCGCGGCGGAGACGACGGTCTTCGCGAGGTGCTCTGCGACGTCAGCGGCCGGCGCGAGCTGGTGCGCCGCTTGCGCGCCGCTCATCCCGGCATGCGGTTCTCCGTGCGCCGCTCGTTCGACGTCGCCGCACAGCCGCGCCGCGGGCGCGTCGGGGTGTGGCTGTGGCGCGGGAGCGACGAGCAGGTGCGCACGCAGGCCACCGAGCTGCTGCTGCGCTTCGTCCATCCGCTGGTGGCGAGCGGCCAAGCCTTCTGCGTCGCCTGGCCCTTCGGCGTCGATGTGTTCGCGCGCCGGCGGCTCGGCCTGCGCGAGTCGGCCGCCCTCGACCTCGAGGACATCGGCGCGCTCCTCGGGCTCGCCGAGGCCGCACAGAGGCCGTGCCGCCGGCCGGCGCGTCCACGCGGGCTCCAGTCCCCTCCGGCGACCGCCGCTGCTCGCCAGGCCCGCGCAGCGGGCGAGCAGCTCGACGCCGCGCAGCGCGCCGCTGTGCGGCACGGGCGCGGCGCCGCGCGTGTGCTCGCCCCCGCCGGCTCAGGCAAGACCAAGACGCTCGTCGGCCGCGTCGCCGAGCTCGTCGCCCGCGGCGCCGACCCGGGCGAGATCCTGCTCCTGGCGTTCAACCGCAAGGCCGCCGAACAGCTCGAAGAGCGCCTCGGCGGCCTTGGCGTCGCCACGACGCGCAGCCTGCGCGACGGCGGTCCGCCAGCCGTCCACTGCGCCACGTTCAACGCCTTCGGATACCGCTACCAGCGCCAGGTCTTGGGGGCGCGCTTCACGCTCTGCGACAGTGCTGGCCAGCGCGCGCTCGTGCGCGAGGCCATGGAGGCGGCGGGCGCCGGGCTTCACGCGCTCAGGCCGGCGCGCGGCGCCGACCCGGTGGGCGCGTTCCTCGCCGCGCTCACGCGGGTGAGTGCCGGATTCGAAGACCCCGAAGCGGTCGAGGTGCGGGTGGAATCGCTGGGCGACCAGCCGGTCCTCAGCGTCCCGCTCTCCGCCACGCACACGCAGTATCGTCGGTTGCAGGCGGTCAGCGGGCGCCAGTCGTTCGACGACCAGATCTACCTCGCCGTCGCCGACATCATGGCGAGCCCGGAGCGCCGCGCCTTCATCCAGCAGCGCTTCCGGCATGTGCTCGTGGACGAGTTCCAGGATCTCAATGGCGCGCAGCTCGCTCTCGTCGACGTCCTCTCCCGACCGGGGCGGGAGCTCTTCGTGGTCGGCGATGACGACCAGCTCATCTACGGCTGGCGCCACGCGGACCCGCGCGGGATCCTCGAGTTCCACCGGCGGATGCCGCCCGAACCGTGGTCGGCCACCTACACGCTGGGCACCAACTACCGTTGTTCGCGCGCGGTGGTCGAATCCGCCGCACGCCTCGTGGCGCACAACACCGTCCGCGAGGCCAAGGATGTGCGGCCGCGAGACGGAGCCCAGGCAGGCGCCGTGCGCTTCGTCGGGGCGCCCGCCTGGGCCGGCCGGGCGGCGGCGGTCTGCGCCTTTCTGCGCGAGCAGCGCGACGTCCTCGGCTGCGAGTGGCGCGAGCTCGCCGTGCTGTGCCGCTACCGTTCGCAGCAGCTGGCCGTAGCCCTCGCGCTCGACGACGCCGGCGTCCCACGCACGCCGACGCTCGGCTATCGGCTCTTCGCGACGTCCGCGGCCCGCCTGCTGCGGGCCTACCTCGACCTGGTGCTCGCGCCCGGCCGGGTCGCCGGCGAGCAGCTGCGGCTGCTGCTCAACCGCCCCAACCGCTTCCTGCGCGAGGCCACGGTCGAGCGCATCGCGGCCGCGCCGGCGCCGTGGGCGCACCTGCTGGCACTGGCCGCGGCCGAGCCCACAGCCGGTCCGCGGCCGCTGTCCGACCTCGCGGAGCGCACCGGCGACCTGCACGCCACGCTCGCCTCGGCGCTGCCGGTGGCCGCCGGCGAGCTGCTGTGGGCCGTGGTCGACGCCTTCGGGCTGGAGGACATGTGGGCCGCGAGCGACGTCCCCGGCGAGGGTCGCGACGAGGCCGGCCCCCTGCAGGTCCTTGACGCCCTGCTCGTGCTCGCGGAGAGCCGCGACGACGTGCTGAGATACCTGAGCGACTGGGACCGGCTGCTCGCCGGCGAGGAGGCCGCCGCCGGCATGGCCGACGACACGCTGGCGCGCGAGGAGTCCGGCGAGGACCGCGTGGTGATCGGCACCATCCACGCCGCCAAAGGCCGCGAGTACCACGCGGTCGCGATCCCGGACTACGACTGCGACGTCACCCGCTGGGCGCCGGCCGAGATCGAGGAGGAGCGCCGCGTCGTGTACGTGGGCGTCACGCGGGCGCGCGACGCGGCGCTGTTCACGGTCGACACCTCGCGACCCTACCGGCACCCGTTCCTGCGCGAGCTCGTAGAGCGGCCTCGCCGGGAGGAGCTCGACGCGCTCGCCGCCTGGCTCGCGGAGACCGGAGGCGCCGGGTCCGAGCCCGGCGCGGCGCCCCCGGCCGCGCGCGCCCTGCCGGCGCACCTCGGCGAGCGGTACGCGCAGATCGCGCTGCTGTTCCCGGAGCTCCTGCCGCCCGAGGGCGACCCCGGCTGACGTGCGGGCGCCGGCCTCAGCCCGGCTCGAAGCGGCCGCGCAGGGAGGCGTGGGCCAGGATCACGAGGCGCTGCAAGGCGCGCGTGCACGCGCACGTACAGAAGCGCGCGGGCGGCCGGCTCATCGATCTCGGTGACGTCCGTGATCACGACGGCCGGCGCCTCGAGGCCTTTGAAGCGGTAGATGCTGCAGTAGCGCGTCTTGCCGCTGAGGAGATCGACGCCGTCGAGGTCCGACGGGATGCAGGCGGCCGGCCAGTCACCTTCGGTGACGACGCCGGCCGCCAGCTGCTCGTCGTCGAGCAGGCGCGCCTCGCGGACGAGCGGCTGGAGGCGGTCGCGCCAGGGCTGGGCGCTGAGGCCGGCGGCGGCGCAGCGGTCGTCGCCGGCCGGGCTGATGACGGCCACGTCCGCACCGCCGTACCCCTCGCGTTCGAGCTCGACCAGGGCCTCGACCAGCAGACGCTGCTGCTCCGCCTCGTCGCCCCAGTAGCGGATCTCCGGCGCCGACTCGTCGTCGGGCCGGCGCACGCGTTTGTAGCCCGGACGCACGTCGCCGCAGCGCAGCGCCAGCTCGGCCACGCGCGGCGTGTTGCGGCAGTTGATGCGCAGCCCGTAGCGGACGGCGCCGGAGCCGCGCCCGCGCAGGAACTCATCCACGCCGAGCGCCGCGGCGTCGTAGATACGCTGGTGCTCGAAGTCCCCGAAGAACCGCCAGACGCCACCCTCGAGGCCACCGGCGACGCTGAGGTCGAGGAAGTCGAGGTAGCTGGGGCGCAGCACGTCCTGAGCTTCGTCGAGCACGACCTCGTCGTACAGGAAGCGTGACCTGCCTCCGTCCGACGCCGCCTTTTCGACGCGCTCCAGCAGGGCGAGCTGCGCAAGTTCCGGCAGCTCCTCCTGCCAGAAGGCCTGGCTGCAGGCCTGCTCCGGCGTCGGCCGCACCCCTGCGAGGAGGCGCATGTGCTCGTGCAGCGTGCGCGCCGTGACGCCCGGTCGTCCGGCCGCGGCCGGGAGCAGCGACTCCGTCTCCTCCTGCAGCCAGCGGCCGAGCGGACGGTTGAAGCACAGTAGGAGCACCCGCCGCCCGGCCGAGGCGGCGCGCCGCGCCGTCTCGATGGCGAGCAACGTCTTGCCCGTGCCCGCCGGCCCGTCGAACACGATGCGCGGGTTGCCGTCGATCGCGTCCAGCGCCTCGAACTGCTCCTCGGTGTAGCGGCGCACCTCCGCCTCGAGGCGGCGGGAGCGAGCGCGCGGACTCTCGAAGAGCTCGAAGTCGCCGCGCAGCGCGGCGACCATCTGCGCGCACTGCTCCGGGCGCGGCTCCTCGCGCTCGGGGTGGAACCAGGGCGCGCCCTTCTGCACGAGGCGCTCGCGGGCGCGGTCCAGCACCGCCTCCAGAGAAACCGCGAGCTCCCGCGCCTGCAGCGCCCGCCGGTCGATCACCTGCCACGGGAACCACTCCTCCGAGGCCTCCGGAAAGTCGACGTAGGGGAAGCACACCGCCGACCAGAAGACGACGCGCGCCAGGTCGCGGTGCTGCTTGACGAGGTGGGCGCGCAGACTGTGCATGGACTCCGCCGCCTGCTTGAACGGCCCGCGCGCGTCCGGCGCGCGCTCGCCGCCGTAGAACCAGAGGCCCTCCTGGCGGCGGATACTGTGCGCGCCCTTCACCTCGAGGACGAGCACGCCCCTGCCCGGCGCCACGACGACGAAGTCGATCTCGGCCGCCAGACGCGTGGCGGGATCGGCGATGTCGAGGGAGTGCAGCACCGTCCAGCCGGGGTGCGCCGAGTCCGCGGCGAGACGCGCGAAGACGAGCTTCTCGCCGTCGCTCGGCGTCTCCGCGGGGATCGTGGGGGGAATCAGGCGCATGCTGCGCCCATCCTATCGCCGGCGGCGCCGGTCGCGCCGCCGGGCCCCGCTCACCCCGGCTGGTGGTAGGGCTTGGCGCCGGGCCTCGCGGGCCGCACGAACGTGCCGGGATTCAGGCTCGTGCGCGAGCCGCCGAGGCTCACGGACGAGAACACGGACGCCACCTCCCGGCCACCGCAGCGAGGGCAGACGGCCTTCGCCTCGCGCTCAGCGAGCGACGAGAGGATCTCGAAGATCTCGCCGCAGTCCCCGCATCTGAACTCGTAGACCGGCATGGGGCAAGGCTACCACGACCGCCCTTGCCCGGCGCCGCGTCAGCTCAGTGTCGCCTCGCCGGGCTGCCAGTCGATCGGGCAGAGCTCACCGGTCTGCAACGCCTGCAGCACGCGCAGCGTCTCGTCGGTGTTGCGACCGATGTTGTTGTCGTGCACCACGGCGTACCTGAGCACGCCCTCGGGGTCGATGATGAAGGTCCCGCGCAGGGCGATGCCCTCGTCCTCGAGGAGCACACCGTAGGCGTCGGTGACCTCTCGCCGGATGTCGCTGAGCAGCGGGAAGCCGAGCTTGCCGAAGTCGCGCTCCGACCAGGCCAGGTGGCTGTACTTGCTGTCCACGCTGCAGCCGAGCACCGACGCGCCCAGCTCTGCGAACTCGGAGAGGCGGCGCGAGAAGCCCTGGATCTCCGTGGGGCACACGAACGTGAAGTCGAGTGGGTAGAAGAACAGCACGACCCACTTTCCGGCGTAGTCGCTGAGCTTCACGTCGACGAACTCGCCGTTGAGCACGCCCTCTAGCGCGAACTCCGGCGCCTTTTGACCTACCTGGACCATGTCGCTCCTCCATGCGTGTGGACGCTTGGTGGCTCGCAGAGTACCCTGCGCGGCTGGCGGCGAAACGAGCCTGATGAGGGCGGGAGGGTCAGTCGTCGAGCCCTCGACCGCGCCCCTCGGACGGGCTGCCTGGGCTGCTCCGCCCGGGGGATCGGGCCGCGCCGGCGTCGTCCCCGGCCGACGCGCCGGCGGCCAGCGCGCGCTCGATGCGCTTGTCGGGCACCAGCCACATCGCCGCGACCAGCGCGTAGACGCCATAGGCCACCCACGGCTGCACGAACGCCAGGGGGATGGCCACGGCGTAGAACACGATCGAAGCCTTGCCCTTGAACTCGCCTCCCACGGCTTTGGCCAGCAGGGAGTCCTTGCCCTGGCTGCGGATGATCGTGGTCTCGAGGATGTAGTAGGCGACGCCGGCCATCAGCAGCACCACCCCGTAGACGGCCGTGGGCGTCTTGGCGAAGTCGTTCTCACCCATCCAGCCGGTCACGAACGGCACGAGCGACAGCCAGAACAGCAGGTGCATGTTGGCCCAGAGCACGCCGCCGGTGACGCGCCGCGTGACGTAGAGCATGTGGTGGTGGTTGTTCCAGTAGATGGCCAGGTAGGCGAAGCTCAGTACGTAGCTGATGAAGACGTAGCGCAGCGGCCAGAGGTCGCTGAGCCTGTCGCCGTGCGGGACGACCAGCTCCAGCACCATGATGGTGATGAGGATGGCGATCACGCCGTCGCTGAAAGCCTCGAGTCTGTCCTTGGTCACGCTCGCGCTCGCAGTCCTGATGGTTGGCAAGGAATGCCGCCACGCGGCACTTCCTTCCCCGGCGCGGAAGAGGTCAACCCGAGGCGATGAGCACGACGAGCCGCCGCGGCCCGTGCACGCCCTCCACGCGCTGGAGCTCGATGTCCGAGGTCGCCGACGGTCCCGAGACGAACGTCAAGGGCCGGCGCTCCTCGCGCACGAGCCTGACGAGCTCCGGCATCGCGGCGTGGAGGTCGGCGACCACGCGGCGCGTCTCGACGATGCAGATGTGCAGGTCGGGGACGAGCGTGAGCGCCCGCCGGCCCTCGGCAGGCCCCGCGGCGAGGACGAGCGTGCCGGTCTCCGCGAGGGCGAGCGTGCAGCCGGTGACGGCGCCGTCGAGCGCCGCCAACTGGGCCGGCGACAGGCCGTGGTCAGCGACCACGGCCGCGGCCGCCGGACGCCAGTCCAGCGGCAGGCCGGCCGGCACCGCCATGCGCCGCACCGCCTGTGCCGCGCAGACCTCGTCGAGCGCGCCGGCGACCGCGCCCAGCGCCACGAGCCGCACCTGGGCCTTGTAGTCGAGCAGGCGCGTGCGCAGGAGCTCGACGAGTCCGTCGGCGGCAGGGCCACGCGCCGCCACGCCGGTGAAGGGCGGCGGCGCGAGCCTCTCGTCTCCCGCCGCGTCCCCCGCGGCGAGCGCCTCGCGCACTCGCGCGAGCACCTCGTCACGCGCCGCGTGCACGGCCCCACCACTCGCGGAAGGTCTCGCGCGCCACCGGGCGCAGGTCGCGGCCGCGCGTCCAGCCGGCCAGCGGCCACGGCAGCCGGCGGATCAGGCCCCCGCGCCTCAGAGGCGCCTGCGCCAGGCGCGCGAGCCGTTGGGCGCCTGCGAAGCGCCGCGGCGCCGCGAACGTCCATGCCGCGGCGCCGAACACGGCGCGCTCAGCCGCAGGCGCCTTGGCCTGCACCGCCTCAGCGCGCAGGTGCAGCAGCACCCCCGGGATGTCGATCTTCACGGGGCAGACCTCGGCGCAGGCGCCGCAGAGACTCGAGGCGAACGGCAGCGACGCGTAGCGCTCCATGCCGCGCAGCTGCGGCGTGAGGATGGCGCCGATGGGCCCCGGGTACACCGTGCCGTAAGCGTGACCGCCGACGCGCGTATACACGGGGCAGACGTTCAGACAGGCGCCGCAGCGGATGCACTGCAGCGCCTGGCGACCCACAGGGTCACGCAGCGCGGCACTGCGCCCGTTGTCGAGCAGCACGACGTGGAGCTCCTGGGGCCCGTCCCTCTCGGTGACACCGGTCCACAGCGACGTGTACGGGTTCATGCGCTCGCCGGTCGCCGAACGCGGCAGCAGCTGCAGGAACACCTCGAGGTCGCCGAGCCTCGGCACCAGCTTCTCGATCCCCATGATCGTCACCAGCACCGGCGGCAAGGTCGTGCACATGCGCCCGTTGCCTTCGGATTCGACGATGCAGATGCTGCCGGTCTCGGCGACCGCGAAATTGGCGCCGCTGACGCCCACGCGCGCCTGCAGGAAGCGCTCGCGCAGGTACAGGCGCGCGGCCCCGGCCAGCTCCACCGGGTCGTCGCTCAGCTCCCGGCCCGCGGCGATCGTGCGCGCGAACAGGTCTCTCACCTCCGCCCGATTGCGGTGGATGGCGGGCACGAGGATGTGCGAGGGCGTGTCCCCGGCGAGCTGGATGATCAGCTCGGCGAGGTCGGTCTCGAGCGCCTCCAGGCCGGCCGCCGCCAGCGCGGCGTCGAACCCGGTCTCGTCGGTCGTCAGCGACTTCATCTTGACCACGCCGGGGGCGCCGTGCGCGCGCACGACGTCGACCACGATGGCGTTCGCCTGAGCCGCGTCCGTCGCCCAGTGCACCTGGCAGCCCGCCGCCTTCGCCGCCGCCTCGAACTGGAGCAGGTACTCGTCCAGGCGGCGCAGCGTACCGGCTTTGATCCGCCGCGCTTCCTCACGCAGGGCCTCCCAGTCCGCCAGCTCCGCCACGGCGCCGGCGCGCTTGGCGCGGATCGTCGCCGTGGCACGGTGCAGATTGGCGCGGAGCTGGGCGTCGGCGAGCCCTCCGCGGGCGGCGGCGGGGAAGCTGTACGGCGCGCTTCGACGCGGCGCGCTTTGGCCCGGCGCCTTCACGACCCCTCCGTCCGCGCCAGGATCTCCGCCACGTGCACGGCGCGTACGGCGGAGCTGCGCCGGCTGAGACCGCCGCCGATGTGGAGGAGGCAGGACGGGTCGACAGCGGTGCAGAACTCCGCTCCCGTCGCGGCGATGTTGTCGCACTTGTCGGCCAGCATCGCCAGCGAGGTGTCGGCGTTCTTGATCGCGAACGTGCCCCCGAAGCCGCAACATTCGGTGGCTTCCGGCAGTTCCAGCAGCTCGAGGCCGCGAACGGCGCGCAGGAGACGAAGGGGCGCGTCACCGACGCGGGTGACCCGCTGCGAGTGGCACGTCGGGTGATACGTCACCCGGTGCCGGAAGGAGGCGCCCACGTCCTCGACCCCCAGCTGTCTCACCAGGAACTCGGACAGCTCGAAGGTGCGTTCGCCGAGGGCGACGGCTTGGCGCTCGAACCGCTCGTCGCCCGCCTCGCGCGCCAGTCGCGGGTACACCTCCCTCACGGCGCCCACGCACGACGACGACGGAGACACGACGACGTCGTAGCCGCGAAAGACGGCGACGAAGCGACGCGCCAGCACCAGCGCCTCGTCACGGTACCCGCTGTTGACGTGCATCTGACCGCAGCAGGTCTGCTCTATCGGGAACAGCACCTCGTGGCCGAGCCTTCCCAGCAGGCGCACCACCGCCCGGCCCGTCTCCGGGAAGAGGGTGTCTGCGACGCAGGTGATGAAGAGGGCGACGCGCACGAGCTCACTCTCCCGCCGGGGGCTCGAAGCCGGTCTCGGGCGCCACTCTACACCAGGCGCCGGCGGCGCGGCGCCCCGCGGCAAGGTGCACGGCTCAGGCGCAGGCGGAAGACGGCGGGCCGCCCGGCCCGCCCGCGTGCCGCCGTGCCACTAGCCGACGATGTCGTGCACCTTGAACGAGATCTTCACCTTGGCGCGGTACGCCACGACGTGGTCGTTCTCCAGCTTCATATCGAGCTGGACGATCTCGGCCACGCGCAGATCCTCGATCGTGGATGCCGTGCGATCGACCGCCGCCTTCGCGGCCCTCTCCCACGATTCGCTGCTGCTGCCGATGACCTCGACCACCTTGTACACGCTCTCCGCCATGACGCCTCCTCCAGACTACGGGCTGGTGTGCCTGCGGGGATTCTCACCCCGCAGGCCGGATTCCGAAACGCGCCCGTCCTCAGGCACGAACATCTGTCCGCCCCGCCCGCTACTCTGCCTGAGAACGCTGCCGCCGGCCGGTGGCGCCGGCCGCAACGGCGCCGCGCAGGCGGGCCGGTCGCTGCAGACCCAGCCCCGCCACAGGCGTGGCGGCGGCGTTCGCATCGTCTTCCTCGCGCCCGGCCCGGAGGTCGCCATGTCACACGCACGCACCGTAGTCACCGTGGATGCGCAACTGGACTGGGTGGTGCGCGTCCCCGAGCAGGCCGCCGGGGCGACGCGGGCCGCCTCGGCGGAGCAGCTGAGGCACCTCGCCGCCGCAATGGACGCCGCCGCCGATGCCGCGCGAGGGGTGCTGGCCTGCGGGCTCGCCGGCCTGGTGGCGGAGGCCGTGCTCGAGGCTCTCGGCGAGCCGCCGGCCCTGCCCTTCATCGGCGAGCCCTTCGGCGGCGAGGGCGGCACGGACTAAGCGCCTACGCCAAAGCGCCGCCGGCGAGCCCCCTTCAGGGCCCGCCGGCGGCGCTTGTAAGTCTCACTCGCGGCGGCCGTCAGCCGGCGTCAGTGAACACGCGTGTGGCCCACCAAAGTGAGCAACGTCACCAGCCACAGCGCCACGAACCCGATCGCCATGTAGCGACCTACGTTCGTGCGCTCCGCTGTCGCCTCTCGCACCGACTCGTCTCGATCCTGGGTGTGATCCATGCCTGCTCCTTCTCGGAGTCTTCTTACCCACAATGGGGCGGCCCCTCACGCGGCGGCCGCCCCCGGCGGCGTGCGTCCACGCTCCCACGCATCACTCGCCGCCGGCACGATCACTCCCCGCGCGCGCGGCGTCTGGCCGCCTCGCCGCCTTGCGCCCGCGGGGTGCGCGCCTTCTTGTCGATGATCACGTTGCTGAGGAAGCGCGTGGAAGCGCGCGCCGCTTCGAGGTCGGCGACGCTCAACCCTTCGATGTCCGCGGCTACGGCCGGGCTCATCGCCACGCCCTTCTCGGCGAAGTACCCGTCCGCCGGCGCCGCCTGGCGGCGGCTGCGCGTCTCGCTGCGCTGCAGGTAGTAGTGCGAGATCATGTGGAACACCTCGCCTGCTCCCCAGCCGAAGCGGACGGCGACAGGAGCCTCGCCGTACTTCTCGCCGAGCTCCCTGCTGGTGATGAGCACCGTGACGCGCTCGTGATCGAGGACGCGGATGGGGTAGGAAGAGCCCTCGAGCCACCAGAGAGGATCGTCCTGGCCGTCCATGACGCCCGTGAGGTAGACGTCGTCCGGGTCGAGCACCTCGACCCGCACGACGTCGTCGGCCGTGGCCCGATCGTTGTAGGCGAGCACGCCGGGGAAGGCCGCCTCCACGACGTGACGCAGCGCCCAGTCCGTCGTGAACAGGCTCCCTCCGGCCTCCACGAAGGCGCGGATGCGCCGCACCGCCTGCGGCGTCACCTGGCCCGGGCAGTTCACCACCAGCAGCTGCTCGGGACGCAGCGCCAGACGGTCGAGGGCGGGCGGGTCGACGAGCGTGTGCCCGACGTCCAGCGCGGCCAGCACGTCCTCGACGCGGTCGTAGGCGCCGCGCACGACGACGACGTCGCCCTGGCGCACGTCGTCCAGCACCGCGGCGCGCTCCGGAGCCTGGCGCCTGAGCTGCTCGCGCGTCATGTGAGAGGCGGCCCTGTAGGCCTTGGCGCGGGTCTCGTCAGCGTTCATCGTCGCTCCTTTCGGGAGAGGTCTGGCCGGGCTGCCCGGTCGCCGCCGGGTACGAACCGCCCCAGCGGCCGTGGAGACGGGCGCGGTCGCGGGCGCCGGCCATGCGGCTCGCGTCGTCCTCGAGGGCACCGCGGCCGTGGCCGTCGCCATCGCCGTCCGTCGCGAAGAAGGCGGCGTGGACGGGGCGACCCCGGTAGGTGAGCAGCGAGCCGACGGCGCCCTCGCCGGCCAGCCGCGTGTCCCAGCCGAGACCGGGACTCTTGAAACGCTCGCCGGCGAGGCCGGCGAGGCGCGCGAGGAAGCGCCGGGCGACGGCGCGCGCGTCGGCGGGGGCCGCACCCGCGTCGTCGTCCGGCGCGACGCCCAGCGCCTCGAGGGCGTAGCTGCGCACGAGCTTGGCGTGCAGGCGCGCGTACTTCTCGGGGATCGACACGAAGTCCAGACCCACGACGGCGCCGCCCAGCAGTACCAGCAGGCCCTGCTGCCCGGGCTGCTGCGGGAAGGCGTCGACGAACCGCTGCAGCTCGCCGCTTCGGCCCTCGAAGGCCCCCTGCATGGCCCCGGTGGGCGAGCTCGTGGCCTGGCGCGCGTGCAGCGTCTCGACCTCCCGCCACACGGCGCTCTGGTCGCTGCGGTGGCCGCTGCCCGCGCGCACCGAGGCGTCGACGCTCGCGCGCACGCGCTGCGCGCACGTGCCGCTCCGCAAGGTAGTCGGCCGAGACGAACGACGGCGTGTCATAGCTCCAGCGCCCGTGCTCGGTACAGCTCACCGGGACCACGAGGCTGGTGTACTTCTCGACGAGGATCGTGGTGTTCAGCACGCGATTCTGCTTGGCGCCGCGAAGCTCCTCGCCGTCGAGGATCAGCACGCGCCTCTCGCCCTTGTTGTCGACGCGCAGATCCGGCACCGAGCCTCCCTGGCTGACCTCCGACACGGTGCAGCCGCCGCCCTCCACCGCCTCACCCAGCGTGTCGTACCACGGACCGCCCCGGGTGTCGGCGCGCAGCGCCACGACCGCCATGGGGCCATGGGTCTGTATCTCACCCAACACGAGCAGGGTCGCGAACCCCTCGGCCCCTCTGCTTCCGTCGTCCTTCATCACTCTCAGCTCCCTTCCGTCCCTCTTCGCAGGCGATGCGCATGTCGCATCACTCGCATACCCATGCTCGTCAGGAATGATGTTACTATTGCATCATCTCCGGACAGATAAACATGCGCGTGATGTAGGATGAACTGGGTGGGCACGCGGACGGCGAGAGACGCAGACGGAAGGGATGGAGCGCATGACCGACACGACCGACGCGCGCATCGGCGGGGGGATCGCACGCCTTCGCGAGCAGCGAGGCTGGAGCCAGCGCGCGCTCGCGCGCGTCGTCGGCCTCGATCAATCGGCGGTGAGCCGCATCGAGGCCGGCAAGCGCCGCGTCAGCGCGGAGGAGCTCGAGACCATCGCCCGCGCCCTGGGAGTCTCCCCCGCCGTGCTGCTCGCTTCCGGGGGGGAGTACGCACCGGCGGGCAACGAGGGACGTCGCGTCTCCCTGCCCGAGACCCCAGGCCTGAGGGGACGCGGCCCTCGGGCGCGCCAGCTGGACGTGCCGGCGCTGCGCGCCGCCATCGACGACTCCGACGCGATCTTCCGCCGGCTACAGGCGGCGCGCCTGACGGAGGCGGACGACGACCGCGTCCCCGGCGGCTCCCGGCGCGAATCGTCAGGCGAGCCGGTCTACGAGGCGCTCGTCGACCTTCCCGAAGCGGATGCGGCGGAGAGCGATCTCGCCATGCTCCCGAGCGCCGCCGGCGGGCAGCCTCCGTCCGCCTTCGCGGCCGCTCCCATCGAGGCCCGCGCGACCGGACTGGAAGGCGCCGACGTGCCGGGCCCAGCACGCACGCCGGAACTGGTCGTGCCGCCGGGCTTCGTCGAGCTGCCGCCGCTCGCCGAGAGTGTGATCGCCGGCTGGTTCTCCCTGCGGGCGAGCGCGTCGAGCCCGCGCGACTGGGAGCGCCCGTACCACGGCGCCGTCTCGGCCAGCGGCCAGCCGCTCCACCAGGCGCGCCGGGGATCGGCCGCATCAGGCCCCGCGGGGGCGAGCGGCGGCCCTTGGGGATCGGCGTCGGCGCTCGTGAGCCAGCCGTGGTCGTGGGACACGCCACGCGACCGGGTCGCGCGCTTCTGGCGCCAGGAACTCCACGTGGACCCCGACGGCCCCGTGCCCGACCTGGTGCCCCTGCTCGAGGACGTGGCAGGCGCGGAGGTCATCGTCGCGCGCCTGGAGAGCGAACAGCCGGCCTGCGCCTGCACGGTGCGCGACGGCGTTCCCTTCCTGTTCGTCAACGCGGCGCGACCGGTCGTGCTCCAGCGTTACGCGCTGGCGCACGCCTTCGGGCACCTCGTGCTCGGCCACGGCGGCCTCGTCGACGGGCGCATCGACTGGAGCCGCGGCAACGTGCGCGAGGCGGAGACCAACGACTTCGCCGAGGAGTTCCTCCTGCCCGCCGCGGCCGTCGCCCGCTGGTACGAACGTCATGCCGACCCGGCACCCGACGTGGAGACGATCGTCGAGCTGGCGAACGCCTTCGGCGTCAGCTTCTGGGCGGCGATGTACCGCTCGCGCGCCGCCAGGAAGCTGAACCCCAAGCGCCAGGCGGCGCTGGCCGCCGCCCTGCGCCGCCTGGAGTGGCAGCTGCTGCCGCGCCAGGCCTTCCTCGGCGGCGTGAGGGACACGCTCTCGACGCTGGCCCCGGCCGAGGTGCCGCCGCGCGGCGGCTACGGCGAGCCGCACGTGCTGCGCGTCCCGGGGCGCATGCGCGCTTGGGCGCTGCGCGGCGTCCTCGCCGGCAGCCTCAGCCTCGAGGCGGCGGCCACTCACCTGCACCTGCCGGCCTCCGAGCTCGCGCGCAAGCTCGGCCGGGCCGGCATCGAGTGACCGGGTTCAGTACACCTCGGGGATGAACGTCTGGGAGGCGATCGGCGGCCGTACGTAGCCCTTGTCCGGCGGCCGCTCCGGCAGCTTGAGGTCCTTGGGCGTCACGTCCTCGTAGGCGATCTGCTGCAGGAGGTGGTGGATCATGTTGAGCCGGGCGCGCCGCTTGTCGTCGGCGTTCACCACCCACCAGGGCGAGTCCTTGGTGTCCGTGTAGCTGAACATCTCGTCCTTGGCCTTCGAGTATTCCACCCAGCGAAGGCGGCTCTCGAGGTCCATGGGGCTCAGCTTCCACACCTTGAGCGGGTCCTTGAGGCGGCTCTGGAAGCGTTTCTCCTGCTCCTCGTCGCTCACGCTGAACCAGTACTTGAGCAGGATGATGCCGCCGCGGATCAGCATGCGCTCGAACTCCGGGCAGGTGCGGAAGAACTCCCACACCTCGTCCTCGCTACAGAAGCCCATCACGCGCTCCACCCCCGCGCGGTTGTACCAGGAGCGGTCGAACAGCACCATCTCGCCGGCCGCCGGGAGGTGCGGGACGTAGCGCTGGAAGTACCACTCGCTGCGCTCCCGCTCCGTGGGCGTGCCCAGGGCGGCGATGCGCACCACCCTGGGGTTGAGGTGCTCCGTGATGCGCTTGATGGTGCCGCCTTTGCCGGCGGCGTCACGGCCCTCGAAGATGATCGCCACTCTGAGCTTGGCGTGTTTGATCCACTCCTGCAGCTTGACCAGCTCCGCCTGCAGCTTGAGGACTTCCTCCTCGTACATCTCACGCTCGAGCTTCTTGCGCTGGGGGTCGAGACGGATGTCGGCCGGGTGGGCGGCGCCGACGAGGGCGCCGGGCTCGCCGGCCTTTCTCTTGCCGGGCTTCTCGGCGGCCATCGGCCTCCCCTCTCAGTGACGTTTGGCGGACGCGTCCCATGATAGTCCAGCTCGAAGCAGTGCGGGAGTGTCGGGGGGTCGTGGTGTATTGTTCGGGCTGCGAGCAGCGCGGAGCGGAGAACCTGTGGAGCTGTCCCCCAACTCACTCTCACTCGAGGCCGAGCTGGCCTCCATCGCCGAGGGCGCGGAGTCGGGGCGCACCGCCCGGATCGCGATGCGGCACTGGGGGTGGGACGGGCGCGGCGGCGCCACCCTGGAGGCCACCGGCCGCGAGTTCGACGACCTCACACGCGAGCGCGTGCGCCAGCTCTGCGAGCGCCTGGCGCGCCGGCTGCGCGAGGCGCCACCGGCGGCACCGACGCTGGACGCCGCGTTGCTCCTCGCGGCTCAGTCGACGCCCACCACGGCGCACGCCCTGGGGAGGCACCTTGCCGACGAGCACGTCGCGGCGCGCCCCTTCGACCCGGCGGGCCTGCTGACGGCCGCCGCCGTCCTCGGCCGCGACCCCACCTTCACGCTGGAGACGGTCAAGCAGGTCAGGGTGGCGCTACCGAGCCCGCCGGACCCCACCGCCGACACCGCCGAGGTGATCGCCGCGATCGTCGACACGGCGCGCGCCGTTGTGCGGCGCGCCGGCGCCGCGCGAGTCGGCGACGTGACCGGCCGAGTCGCCGCATCACTCGGGCTCTGGGTCGACGACGGGCTCGTCACGGCAGTCGTGTCCGAGCCCGATGACTTCGCGTGGCTCGAGCGCCGCAGCGGGTGGTTCTCCCTGCCCTCGGTCGCCAAGAACGCGGTGGTCTCCCGCGTGCTCAAGATCCTCTCCGTCGCCGGCAGCATCGGCATCGCGGAGCTGCACGCCGGTGTGCGCCGCGACGAACGCATGAAGGACTTCGTGATGCCCGAGTACATCCTCGCGGAGCTCTGCGAACGCCTCCCCGGCATAGCCGTCGACGGAGAACGCGTGCGCCTGGTCCGGCCGGTGGAACCGCGTGACGTGCTCGAGACCACCGAGTTCACACTCTTGCGGATCCTCCGCGAGCACGGCGGCGCGATGGAACGACACGCACTCGAGCGCCTGTGCCGTGAGGCGGGCATGAAGACCTCGAGCTTCAACAACCGGATCGCCTACTCGCCGATCATCGCGGAGCGCGGCTACGGGCTCTATGGGCTCCGCGGCCTCGACGAGGGGCACTCCCGCGACGAGCGCGAGGTCCCGCCGGCGCAGACCGGTGACCACATACTCCGCCCGGGCGACCTCGAGCACTTCCATCCGCCCCGTCGCCGCTGAACCAACGCGCCGCATAGAGCGGGCGCGGCGCTAGAATCGACGCATGACCGCGCCCGCCGCCAGCCACTCGCCGCTCGTCGGGCGACGATTCCCGTCGGTCGCCGGCCGCGCCCTCTCAGGCGAGCTCGTGCGCTTCCCCGAGGACGTTCTCGGCGCGCCGGTGCTGCTTCTCTGCGCCTACCGGCGCGGCACTCAAGCCGACATCGACCGCTGGGCGGCGTTCGCCGGCCGCGAGCTTCCGGAGCTCGCGGCCTACGAGCTGCCCATCATCCCGGCGCTCGTGTGGCGGCCGCTCCAGGGGTTGATCGACGGCGGCATGCGCGGCGGCGTGCCGCGGGGGCAGTGGTCGCGCGTGGTGACCCTGTACGACCAGGGCGCCAAGGCGCGCGACTTCCTCGGCGATAGCGGCGGGAACCGCGCACAGGTGGTGCTGCTCGATGCCGCCGGCGTGGTCGCGTTTCACGACGCCGGCGGCTTTCGCGCCCCGGCGGCGGCCGC
Organism: uncultured Thermoleophilia bacterium; assembly: GCA_963709845.1. Classification (GTDB taxonomy): domain Bacteria; phylum Actinomycetota; class Thermoleophilia; order UBA2241; family UBA2241; genus CAIXSE01. The sequence goes on along the minus strand of CAVPXV010000005.1, from coordinate 87,537 downwards.
GCTCGAAGGCGCCGCTCGGGCCCTCTAGCTCATGCCCAGGAAGTCGGCCTCGAGCTCGGGGGCGACGATCGCCAGCAGGTCGGCCGGCGTTCCGGCGATGCGCTCCGCGCCGGCCGCCTCGAGCAGCTGCGGGTCGTGCCAGCCCCAGGCCACGCCCAAGGGCGTGGCGCCGGCCCGCCGCGCCTCGCGCATGTCTCCGGCGGTGTCGCCGACGTACCAGTAGGTCCCCTGGCCGGGGAAGCGTGCGGTCAGGGCCTCGATCTTGGCGACCTTGCTGTGCCCCGTCTCCGCACCGGCGATCTCCGCCACGCCCTCGACCGCGTAGCGCCGCAGGAACGCGTGCACCACGTCCGCGGCGTTCGACGTGACGATGACGAGGTGGCGCGCCGTGCCCAGCTCCGCGAGCACCTGGGGGATGAGAGGGAAGGGTCGCACCGCTGCCATGCAGACGCGCAGCGCCCGCGCGGCCCGGCCCATGGCCTCGCTGACCTGGGCGTCGTCGGCGCCCAGGGCGCGAAGCCGCTCGTAGAAGTTGTCCTGGAAGAGGGCTAGCACGTCCTCAGCCGTGGCGATACCGGTGAGGCCGGCGTGACGGCAGCCCTCGAGGAACCCGGCGCAGAACACCTCGAACGAATCGGCGAGTACGCCGTCGTGATCGAGCATGAGCAGCGGCGGCTGCGGTGTCTCCATGCGGCTACCCTATCGCAGGCCGGAAAAGGCGAGGGCGGCGGCCTCGGCGGCCGCCGCCCCCCGTCCGGCAGTTGGCGGCCAGTGGCTTCGTACCTGCCTGCCTCTAGCGGTCCGCGAGGGCCTTGGCCAGCCCGTAGACGTTCTCGCTCGTGAGCCCGAGCTTCTCGAAGATCGTGCCCGCCGGCGCCGACGCGCCGAAACGGTCGATGCCGAGCACCTGGCCGCCGTCGCCGACCCAGCGCTGCCATCCGAAGCTGGCGCCGGCCTCGACGGCGAGCCTGCTGCTGCAGGACGGCGGCAGGACGCTCTCGCGATAGTCGGCGTCCTGGCGCTCGAACAGCCGGAACGAGGCCATGTTGACGACCCGGGAGCGCACGCCCTCGGCGACGAGGCGCTCGTGCGCCGCGAGCACCAGCTGCACCTCGCTGCCGCTGGCCATGAGGATGACGTCTGGCGCGCCGCCGCCGGCTGCGTCGGCGAGCACGTAGGCGCCGCGGGCGATCCCGGCGGCCGGCGCGTACTTGGCACGATCGATGATAGGCAGGTTCTGACGGGTGAGCATCAGGCCGACCGGGGCGGCGCCCTGCTCGAGGGCCAGCTTCCAGGCCTCCACCGTCTCGTTGGCGTCGGCGGGACGCAGGTCGATGAAGTTGGGCGTGGCGCGCATCATCGCGAGATGCTCGATCGGCTGGTGCGTCGGCCCATCCTCGCCCACGCCGATGCTGTCGTGCGTGAGCACGTAGACGACCGGGAGACCCATGATCGCCGACAGGCGCATCGCGGGGCGCATGTAGTCGGTGAACACGAAGAACGTGGCGACGTAGGGGAGCACGCCGCCGTGGGCGGCCATCCCGTTGCCGATCGCCGCCATGCCAAGCTCGCGCACGCCGAAGTGGAAGTTGCGGCCCTCGGGAGAGTCGGCCTGCTGCGCCGGCGCCTCCTTGATCAGCGTGTTGTTCGACGGCGCCAGATCGGCGGAACCGCCGATCAGCGTGGGCAGGTGCGGCGCGATGGCATTGATCGTCTTGCCGGAGGCGGCGCGCGTGGCGACGGCGCCGTCCTCGGGGCTGAAGACGGGCAGGTCGGCATCCCAGCCGGCCGGCAGCCTGCGGTTCCAGGCGTCGTCCCAGGCGGCGGCGCGCGCCGGTTCGGCCGCGCTCCACGCGGCGTGGCGCTCGCGCCACGCCGCGTGCGCGGCCGCTCCGCGCGCCCCGGCCTCCTCGTAGAACTTCTTGACATCGTCGGCCACGAGGAAGGTCGGCTCCAGCGGCCAGCCGCAGGCCTCCTTGGTCAGTTTGACCTCGTCCGCGCCCAACGGCGCGCCGTGCGCCCCGGCGGTGTCCTGCTTGTTCGGCGACCCGCAGCCGATGTGCGTGCGCACGGCGATGAAGGACGGCCGGCCGGTCTCGGCCTTGGCGGCGGTGATGGCCGCATCGATGGCCTCGACGTCGTTGCCGTTCGCCACGCGCTGCACGTGCCAGTGGTAGGCCTCGAAGCGCGCGCAGACGTCCTCGCTGAAGGCGAGGTCGGTGGGCCCGTCGATGGTGATGTGGTTGTCGTCGTACAGGACGATGAGCTTGCCGAGCTGCTGGTGGCCGGCGAACGACGAGGCCTCGCTGCTGATGCCCTCCATCATGTCGCCGTCGCCGGCGAGCACGTAGGTGAAGTGGTCCATGACCGCGGGACCGTCGCCGTTGAACGTGGCTCCGAGGAAACGCTCGGCGACCGCCATGCCGACGGCGTTGCTGATGCCCTGGCCGAGCGGGCCGGTGGTCGTCTCCACGCCCGCCGTGTGCCCGTACTCGGGGTGGCCGGGCGTCCTGCTGCCCCACTGGCGGAACTGCTCGAGGTCGTCGAGGGTGAGATCGTAGCCGGTGAGGTGCAGCAGCGAGTAGAGCAGCATGCTGGCGTGGCCCGCGGACAGCACGAAGCGGTCGCGGTCCGGCCAGGCAGGGTCGGCCGGGTCGAAGCGCAGATGCCGCGTGAACAGCGTGTGCGCGACCGCCGCGGCGCCCATCGGCATGCCGGGATGGCCGGAGTTGGCCTTCTGCACGCCGTCGACGGCGAGAAAGCGGATCGTGTCGATGCAGCGCTCTTCGAGGGTCTGTGCGCTCGCCACTGGGCTCACCTGCGTCCTTTCGTTCCCGCTGTCGGCAGTGCCGCGGACCGAGTCCTCTCGCCTGCCCACACTGTCTCTGTCTGGGTCGTCAGTCGTGTGCGAAGGCCCGCCGGCCTCCGCCCTCCCCCCGCTGCGACGGGAGGGCGGAGGCCGTCTCCGGGCCACTCGCCGGCGTCACGCGCCTCGGGCTTCTCAGAAGTACTCGCGCACGAACGTCACGAAGCGCGCGCTCTCCTCGGGCGTGCCCGGCGTGACGCGGAAGTAGCCTTCCTTGCCGTTGATCGGCTTGATGGTCTTGAGGAAGAGCTTCTGCATGTCGGCGCCCGCCTGGACGATCTCGGCGCTCGTCTTGCCGCTCGACGAGGCGTCGATGAGCATGTAGTTGCCGTGAGGCGGGAACGGCTTGAGGCCCTTGGCCTCGAGCTCCTTCACGAACGTGGCCATCCACTCGTTGTTGTACTTGACCTTCTCCTTGACCTCGCCCGTGTCGAGGATGGCCTCGGCGGCGGCGATCGCCATCAGGCTGAGGTTCCAGGGCAGGTACATGAGGTTGAAGGCGTCGACGAGCGTCGGGATGGGCGACCACGTAGCCGAAGCGCACGCCGGCGAGGCCGAAGGCCTTGGAGAAGGTGTGCGAGAGGAACACGTGCGGGTACTCCTGTACGAGGCTGATCTTGGCCTCGACCTCCGGGTGGTAGTCGAGGTACGCCTCATCGATGCACAGCGGGATGCCGAGCTCGCAGAACTTCCTCAGGTCGGCGTCCTCGATGAAGATGCCCGTCGGGTTGTTCGGATTGATGATGAGGATGAGCTTGGTCTTGTCGTTGACGGCGGCCAGCATACCGGGGACGTCGTACTGGAGGTCCGGCTCGCGCAGCGGGATCTGCACGGTCTTGGCGTTGCAGAGGCCGGCGCGCGACGGGAACATCTCGAACGTCGGGTTGGAGCAGAGGAACTCGTCTCCCGGCTGCAGAAAGATGCGCATCATCGCGTCGATCGTCTCCGAGGAGCCGTTGGCGAGGGCGATGTTCTCGGCCGCCACGCCGTGGAGCTTGCCCAGCTTCTCACGCAGCCTATAGGCGCGGTCCGGGTAGCGGTTGCCCTTCTTCGCCATGTCCGTGATCGCCGCGACGACCGTGTCCGACGGCGGCACCGGGTTCTCGTTCAGCATCATGCGGCCCATCTCGGGCTGCGCCCAAGCCTTGTCGAGGATGCCGGTGTTGTACTCGGGAGCCGTCCACACGTACGGTGACGATCTTGTCTTTGATGTCTGCCATGCTCATGGTCCTTTCTAGAGACTGATGACCGTCAGGGGGTTGCCCGTCACGCCTCGCAGTGGCCCTTGAGGCACGTGCCGGCGAACGCGACCATCTCGTTGGTGGCCTTTGAGAACGCCTCGGCGGTCTTCACCAGCGCCGGGTGCGTGTTGTACTCCTCGCGCGTGTAGCCGTTCTCGTCATAGGCGCGCTCGAAATACGGGATGCGCATGAGCCTGTCCATGACGTCCTTGGGCGGGTCGACGTCGATGCGGCCCTCCTGGAACTTGATCTGGTCGGCGCCGGGGAAGTTGATGACCTCGTCGATCAGCGACGGCGGGCAGGTGACGACGATGCTGGCGCCGGCCTTCTCCTCGAGGTGCCAGATCCTCTGCTCACCGCCGACGGTCGGGCCGAGGCGCAGCGAGCAGGAGAGCATCTTGCTGTGGTAGTCGCCGTCGCGGACGAGGCGATAGGCCTTCTTGAAGATGGCCAGCTCGGCGAGGCGCACGTCGGCCTCGCTGATCTCGATGCCCTTCTCGGCGCCGGCCTCGCGCAGGCCGCCGAGGTCGCCGTAGCGGGCCTCCATGTGCGTGATCACCGAGCGCCACTTGGAGAGTTCCACGCCGTTGGCCTTGGCCTTCTCGAGGCCGCGGTTCACGGACTTGGCGCAGTCCATGAGCTGCGAGAGGACGAACGTCAGTGTGTTGTTGGTGGCGATGCCGCGCGACGTGAGCTCCTCGATCACCGGGTAGCCCTGCGCAGTGCCCGGGATCTTGACCATCACGTTCGGATTCACCGCGTGGATCTCGAGCGCCTGTGCCAGCATGGCCTCACCGTCGAAGGCGCTGCGCGGGTCGACCTGCCCGGAGAGGAAGCCCTCCTTGTACCCCGACGCCTCGAACAGCGGCAGGAACATGTCGGAGCCCTGCCGCACGACTTCCTTGTAGAGGAGCCAGAAGAGGGCCTCGGTGTCGAGGCCAGCGTTCTGGTCGAGGATGCCGTCGGCGACCTTCTGCCAGCGCTCCGGGTCATCCTTGATCGCCGCCAGCGAAAGGGGCGGGTTTGTGGTGACGCCGCGGAACAGCTGGCCCATGGGGTCGTCGCGGTCGTACATGCGCGCGAACTGGCCCTCGAGGCTCGCCTTGTCGGCCTCGTCGGCCTTGGCGAGCATCTTGGCGCACCAGTTCTTGAAGATGACCGGCGACGAGTCCCACCAGATCTCCATGCCGGGACTTACGGCGACCAGGTCTTCGAGCAGATTGGGATCGTGCATCGTTACCCCTAGCGGATCGTTTCCAGAAACGTGATCGTGTTCGTACTCGGTGTGTTCCCTGAAGCTGACTGGGCCTCTCGGCGCCTAGTGCAGCCCCGTCCTCTTCTTGAACTGCTCGACGGAGTTGATCTCGATGCCGAGCACCTCGGCGATCTTGACCTTGGCGGCCATACCCTTGGCGATGCCGGGCACGCCGGTGATCGTGCCGATGTCGAGCTCCTCCCTGAGGATCCGCATCGCGGTCGGATCGGACAGGTCGAGCGGGCTCACGTGCAGCTTGTCGGCAACGTACTGCTTGGCTTCGGTGATCCTCATCTTCTTGCTGAGCTGCATCCGTGCCACCAGATCTCCGGCGGCTCGGATCCCACCCATGGACGAGGCCAGCAGATGCGCCATGTGCATGCCGGCTGGGTCGCCTGTACCCACCTACAACCCGTCGGCCTTGCCGATCTCGACCATCGCGGCGCTGGCCCGGGTGACGGCGTCGACCGCCGGCGTCTCGAACATCGGGACGCCGCCCACGCCCATGCCCACGTTCGGGTGGACCGGGATCTTGGCGATCTCGGTGCAGGCCTTCACGAAGGTCACGGCGCGCGCCAGGTTCCACGGGATGGTCTTCTTCGTGTTGGTGTTGCACACGGGGCCGAAGATGGCGCAGCCCGCCTGTTCGCAGAGCTCGAGCTGCTGGTGCGGCCAGAGGCCGGCGAGGCGCACGCCGTTGTACTCGAGCTGGCCGTGGAAGCCCAGCACCATCTCCGAGGACATGCCGATCTCGACCGGCAGGCCGGTCTCGTTGGCGACGTGCTCGGTGGTCTTGAGCACCGCCAGGAACTCGGCGTCACCGGTGGACGCGACGGTGTCGTAGTCGATGCCGTCGGCGCCCATGGCGAGCATGCAGTCGCTCATCTCGATGCAGTCTTCCATGCAGGCTTGGAGCGCCTCTTCCTGGGTGCGGCGAGCCTCGTCGATCTTGCCCAGAGGGAGCAGGTCGGACGGGTTCTCAAAGGAGCCGTCCGGCCGGTAGTAGAGCCCCAGGTTGGGCATGAAGCCGTACAGCAGCGGGAAGATGGTCGTCTCCATGAGGAGCTCGACGTGCAGCTGCTCGAGCGCCTTGAGGAAGCGCTGGGGCTTGACCGAGTAGTCGTTGTGCGAGATCTCCATGGAGTCGAAGCCGAGCATCGACTCGAAGAGGCGCACGCCCACTTCCCGGTTGACGGGCGCCACGACGCCGCTCGACATGCGCGACGAGTTGAGGGCGTTGACGCAACCGTCCTTGGTCATCACGACCTCGTGGCCGCGCTCGACGCCCCAGATGCGCGTAGGGGCCGAGAACATGTCCACGAGGTAGTCGATCTCGTTCTCCGTGAGCGGCGGTATCTTGCCTTTCACCGCCGCCGCTTCGGAGCCCTGTTCGAACTCCGTGCGCAGTTCGTCCGGGGTGAGCTCCACGTTGGAAGCGTCACCCATCCGCGTGAGTATCTTCATCAGTACGCAGCCTCCCCTGCTCGCTGGCTGTTGGCGCGTGGGTGGAACCTTGGGTCCGGCGGCGGCCAGGAGGCAGCCGGGCCGCCGCCGGACTTCACACTGCGGGTCGCTCTTTGGCTCTTACTCGACCGGGATCTCCTTGGCCACGGCCTCGAGGGCCATGCCCTGGCGCTTGCGCACGGCCCAGGCCACGATCCAGATGACGATCGCGGCGACGTACAGGATGCCCATGAAGATCATCGAGTTCTTGTTCTTGTAGCCGACACCGTAGACGTTGGCTTTGTCGTAGAACCAGAGCCACAGGTTGAACGCCATGAACAGCGAGTAGATGGCCGCGACGATCACCAGGAGAGGGATGCCGAGGATCTTCATCTTCGTCACCGCCGAGTTGTCCCAGATCGCCTTGGCACGCCACGGCATCACCATGAACGCAAGGCCCGTGACGAAGAACATGGCAGCGATAACGAGTGTAGCGTCGTAGGTGAGCTGCACGAACGAGGGCTGGTAGGCATAGAAGGCCGACACGATGACCGACGGGATGGCCATGAGCAGCAGGGCCACGTAGGGCACGCCGCCGGATGTCACCTTGGCCACGCCCTCAGGAAGGATGCGGTCGAAGGCGGACGCGAAGATCATGCGCGTCGAGCTGAGGAACACCGTGCCCCACCAGCCGAACACGATGAGGGAGATGGCGGCGATGAGGATCACCTGGAAGGCGGCGTTGTTCACGATCCAGGAGGTCATCGCCGTCGGCGAGAGGTAGTCGCTGCCGGTCGGCGTACCCTTGAGGTAGCCGTAGAGCACGCCCATGTACCCATTGGCGCTGGCTTCGAAGAAGGTCCAGCCCATCGTCTTGGTCACGAGGAACAGGAAGGCGATGACGATGGCGACCGCGGACAGCAGTCCACCTGCCATCTGGTAGATGTTCTTGCGGAAGTCCTTGGCGCCGCGGACTTCGCCGTAGAGCGTCGCGCCCCACACCGGCCACAAGAGCCAGAACGCCATGACGGGGATCAGCTTGAACGTGTCCTTCAGCGTGCCGGCGAACATCGACGACGGCATGCCGGCGCCTCCGTTCTTGACCGTCGCGGCGTACGCGTCCTTGGCGCCGTAGAGATGCAGCGCCTCACGGTTGAAGGAGGTGATGAAGTGCGCCTTCGTCGTGACGAGTAGCAGGATGGCAGCCACCGCGCAGCCCGCCAGGCCGATCCAGAGGGCCCACTTCTGGAAGCTGGCGTAGGCTTTCATGCCCACCGCGACGAGATAGGTCGCGAGGGCGATCGTGGCCAGCGAGGCGACGAAGATGCCGTTGCTCGTGGCAAGCCAGTCGGCGGTGCCGCCGGCACCCAGGATGCGCAGGACGGGCTTGATGAACGAGTTGACGCAAAGGGCGGCGTAGATCGGGATCCAGAGCCAGAGGATGAACCACCAACCCGTGGCCCCGAAGATGAAGCCTATGGAGCTGTGGAAGATGCGCGATTGCCAGACGTAGTCACCGCCGGCGCGCGGCATCGCGGAGATCAGGCCTGCGTAGACCACCACTTCGAGCAGCACGAACAGTGTCGTGATGATGATCGACCAGAACACGCTTCCTCCGGGGATGAAGACCGCGTAGAGGAAGCCCCAGATCCCCAGGAAGATGTTTGTCGAGAAGAACGAGTACCTGAACCCGTCCGTGGTAGACCAGCCTTTGACGAGACCGCTCGCCTTGCGCACGAACAGGGTCTGTTCGGCGGGCTGCGGTGCCCCGGCGTTTGTCGCCATCTAGAGGACCTCCTGTGACAGAACGATTGCGGACGGCTGACGCCGTCTCCCCCATTGTCTGCGCCCGACCATGCTCACCCCATCGTCAAGCGGTAGCGCTTGATCTTGCTCTTGCCGTCAAGCTCGACGACCACGCCGGCAAGCGTGCCCTCGACGTAGGAGCTGCCGGGGTTGATGGCCAGCGTACGCCCGATCCGCTCGGCGGCGCGGCTCTCGTGTATGTGGCCGTGCAGCGAGAGGATCGGCTGCACGTCCTTGATCACGTCCCGCACGGCCGTGGAGCCCACGTGGGCCGTGTCCTGACCCTTGATCGTGAGCGTGTCCCAGTCGATCTTGGGCGCCACGTCGAGCTGGGTGTCGTAGGGCGGCGCGTGCAGCCCCATGACCAGACGGTCGGGCGACACCGTCACCCGGGCGGCGATCGCCTCGATGCGCTTCTTGAGCTCGGGCTCGTCCTCCTCACGGGGCGTGTCCCAGGGCGTGAGGTTGGTCCAGCCGCTGGAGGCGAGCTGATAGCCGTCCGGAAGGTCCAGCACGTTGCCCTCGCCGACCTGGATGTACTGCGACTCCGCGAGGATCCCGTCGATGTCGTGGCGGTCGTCGTTGCCGGGGCAGACGATGCACTGGAGCCCGGAGCCGGCCAACTTTCCGTCGGCCCACTCGACCCAGTCCGCCACGGTGTTGCGCATCTGCTCGTGGAAGAGCTCGTCGAACTTGTCCGGGTCGCTCGAGTACTCGTCGCGCTGGTCGGCGGTCATCGCCACCGCGTAGTAGCCGTGGTCGCGAATCGCGCGGGTCTCCAGCGCCAGTGCCTCCGATCCCTCGAACTCGTGGCGGATGTCCTGCATGTGGTAGTAGTACCGGCCCGCGCCCTGGTCGATGATCGGTACGACGGCCTTGCCGGTCATGTCCCCGCCGAGGATGAGGATATTGGCGTCGTAGTGCTTCGCCGAGTTGATGAACTTGCGCCAGCAGACCTCCGACCCATGCACATCGGTGGCGAAGAAGAGTCGTGCCGTCACGTCATACCCCCTTCCGGCGTGATCTGGTGCCTGTCCATCTCTCCCTCGCTCCTTTCGCTGCGTTCACGGTGCGGCGGTCGTCCGGCCGCTCAGGCCTCGGCCAGCCACTTCGAGTAATCGGGGTCGTCGACGACGCTTTGCGCGCGCGCCATCCGGTCCTTGCCCCACGCCATGTAGTCGAAGTCGATCTGCGAGACTGTGAGCTGGATCATCGCCCACACACTCCACCACACGCCCGAGACGCTCTTGTGGAGCATCATGCGGCCGAACCGGCCCTCGTCCATCTGCCCGCAATATGTGGCGGCGACGAGCCGCTCCTCCTCGCGCGAGAACGGGTGCTCCATGACGAAGTCGCCGAGGTCGAAGAACGGGTCGGTCATGCCGCCGTACTCCCAGTCAATCAACCACATCTTGCCGTCAGCGTCGATGATGAAGTTCTCGCTCAGAAGGTCGTTGTGGCAGGCCACGTCGGCGGGGGCGTTGCGCGCCGTGGCCTTCTCGATGTCCTCCATAGCAAGGAGGAGCGACTCGAGCTCCGCGGGCATGGGCGCGTCGATGTCCCGGGCAACCTTCGTGTATTTCCGAAGCATGTCAAATACGTTGATCTGGTGCTTGAACACGGCCTTGTCATGGACCACCTTGACCGTCGCGACCACCTGCTTGATGCGCTCGGGGTGACCGGCGATCGTGTCGGGGTGCATGAGCTCGCCCTCGACGAAATCGATGACGAGGGCGCCCTCCGGGTCGATCTGATAGGCGACCGCGGGGCCGACGCCCACTCGCGCCGCCTGGATCATGCAGTCGCGCTCGACGTCACGGTCGATGATCATGTCGGTGCCGATGCCGGGGACGCGCATGACGTACTTCGCTCCGCCGGGATTGCCGGGGCCGCCGTTCACCCACACGATGTAGTTGTGGTTGGTGATGCCGCCGCCGAGCTCCTCGTAACGGACGTCCTTGCCCTTCCAGTCGTCGATGCGGGCGATGATCTCTTCTGGTGTCAGGTGCTTCTCTTCTGCCATGTGCTCTGCCTTTCTGGGGCGCGGCGGGGCGCCGATCGGGACTCTGGCGGCACCCCGCCGCGCTGCTCTTTCACCTAGCCGTCTGCGCTCACTCCGGCGGCACTTCGAGGAACGCGTAGGAGACGTCGATGCCCTTGCGCTTGTTGACCTGCCGCGTGATGAAGTACCACACCACGCAGATCACGAAGATGCTGCCGACGATGACGTACGGGGTCGTCCCTTTGAGGCCGTAGCCCGCGTGCGTGAGGAACGCGATCTCCGCCGCCGTACCGAAGATGAAGCCGATGATCCCCAGGACGGTGACCAGTGGGAAGCCGCCGATGGTGTACTTGGCGCCCGGCGACGCAGCGTACAGCGCTTTGGCGCGGAACGGCAGCAGCGCAGCCGCGAGGCAGCTGATCACGAAGACGTAGCCACACGCGAAGGTCACGCCCAGGCTCAGGCTGTAGTACCTCGCCCAGTAGCTGTAGAGGATGATGATCGGGACGCTGCAAGCGAAGTAGAGCCAGTGCGCGACCGCCGGCGAGCGGAAGCGTGGGCTGACCTTGGACACGTAGGCCGGCAGCGTGCGGTCCAGCGACATGCCGACCATGACACGCGTCATGCCGATGTAGCAGTTGCAGGTGATCTGCAGCGACGCGAGGATGAAGCTGACCGCGACCAGTATGGTGATGATCGGGTTGTTCGAGATCACGATGGCGAACACGCCGGGGAAGGGTCGCACGCTGCCGATGCCCTCTCCGGAGGCGCTCACCAGGTAGTAGTACGAGTGCGACACGGCGTTGAAGAAGGCCGTGCCGACCGCCCTCTCCTCGGTCCAGGCGATCAGGGCGAGAACGATGGCCACGGAGATCATCGAGCCGACGATGATGAACATCTGGTTCTTGAAGACGCGGGCGCCCTTGATCTCGCCGCCCTGCTCCACGCTGTACGTGGCCCACTGCAGGCTCGTCCAGACGATCGGCACGGCGAGCAGCGTAGCGGTGAACGCGAACTTCGGCAGCAGGTTGACGCCGGTCGAGGCGACGTCCTTCTGGATCCAGTGGTAGTAGTCGACGCGGCCGTCGACGACGTTGGAGAAGTGATTGATGGCCGTCGCGAACTGGGCGGGCGACGTGCGCAGGAACTGCACCAGCAGGATCACGACGAGGATGCCCGTGGCCGCGAACATGAAGTACTGCAGGCGCACGTAGTTCTTGAAGCCGGTCACCAGCAGCAGCGCGATCAACGCCGCGCCGATGAGGCTGGTCACGACGCAGCCCTGAGCCGATTGCACCCAAGTGGCGGCGTTGATGAGGCTGGTGTTCTTGTAGTAAACGCCGAGGCCCATGAACAGCGGCGCCAGACCGAGGTTGGCGAGCAGCCAGCCGGCGAGCGCCACCCACTGCAGGATGAAGATCACGAAGCCGCTCATCACGACGGGGAAGCCCACGGCGCCCCCGAGCACGCGGCTCTGGAACACGTAGTCGCCGCCGCTGCGCGGCATCGCGGTCGCCATCCACACGTAGGCGAGCGCGATCGGCAGTTCGAGCAGGATCGCGTAGAGGCACGCCTGCCACACCGAGACGCCCGGGAACGCCGCCGGCGCCCACACGAACGTCCACGGGAAGATGACCCCCATGGTGAGGAAGTTGTACATGTACGCCGACCAGGGTGACATCACCCGGGACAGCCCCGAAGCCTTGCGACTGAAGACCTCGGGCTTTGCTGCTGTTGCCATTTCAACCCCCTGTCAGAGACCTGCCGCGAACCTCAGACCCTTGCCCTTGCGCGCGCCCCTCCCGGCGCTTCACCCCGACGTCATCTGGTAGCCGACCACCTTGCCGGGCTCGAGCGTGAAGATGCAGCCGCGCAGGACGCCCTCCCCGTACTCGCTCCCCGGGTTGATCACCGTCGTCCTCCCGACCTTCACGAGACCGCGCGACTCGTGGATGTGCCCCGTCAGGAGCAGGAGCGGCTGGTACTTCTCGACGACCTTGCGCACCGCCGTGCTGCCGGCGGGAGCGGACTGGGGGACGCCCGCGATGACGACCGGCGTCGGGGGGTCGGTGGACCAGTCCAGCTTCGGGCAGTCGTCGAGCGTGCAGTCGTAGGGCGGCACGTGCATGTTGAAGATGGCGCTCGTGAAGTCGTCGATGCCGTCGATCGACTTCTCGAGCAGCTGCTCCAGCGTCGCCTCGTCCGTCTCGCGCGGGGTCTGCCAGGGCGTCGGGTTGCTGTAGCCGCAGTTAGCCATGGGATATGTGTCTTCGAGCAGGACGATCTTCTCCTCACAGTTGACGACGTGCTCGCTGTGGATACTGTCGAGGAGGTCGAGCAGGTCCTGAGGGTCGTCGTTGCCGCCGGTCACGTAGACCTTCACGTCCGTCCCGGCGAGGCGCTCGTCGGCCATCGCGACCCAGCGCTCCAGGCGTTCGTGCGCGAGCCGCTTGAAGGTCGCGTCAACGTGGCTCTGGTCGGCCTGCATGGCGTGGAGCTCGTCCTCGGACACGGTGATGTGGTAGAAGCCCAAAGTCTCTATGCGCTCGCGCACCGCCTGGACGGCGGACTCGCCGTCGAGGTGCGAAAGCTCCTCCTGAAGGGTGACCCGGTAGTGCCCGCCGCCCTCGTCGACGATCGGCACCATGAACTTGCCCATGATGTCGCCGCCCATGACGAGGTGGTCGATCTTGTAGAACTTGGCGCCGTTGATGAACTTGCGGAACGTGCGCTCCGAGCCATGGACGTCAGTGGCGTAGAACAGGCGCACGCGCTTGCCGCCGCCGCCGTCCTTCTTCTTCCAGAATGCCATCGTGCGGTGCCCGTCCTCTCAGTCGATGGTCTTGTACCACTTGACCTTGTCGCCGACTCTGGCGCGCAGCTTCCACCTGGTGCCCTTGGGGAAGTCGTCCATCGCCGTGCGCAGCTCGGCGACGCGGCGCGCGACGACGCCCTTGTCCTCCTCCGTGAGGTCGAGGTGCGGCAGGTAGTCGCGGACCTTGTCGAGGTTCATCGTGGTCGTGCGCCAGAGGCCCCACTCCCCCGCGCACAGCGTCGCCACGCGTGTGGAGTTGACGCAGTCCTCGTCGCTGGCGGCGATCTCGTGCTCGCGCAGCAGCATGATCGTGTCGATGATGTCCTTCTCGTTGATCTGCACGATCTGCATCTTCTCGAGCAGCAGCTCCGCCAGCGGGATGGTGGGGTCGTCGACCTCCAGCCGGTCCTTCCAGGGGATCGGGTGGCAGAAGTCGAGGCGGTCCATGAACACGTCGATGTGCAGGTGGGTGCCGGGGTGGTTGAAGATCAGGCGCCCGCCCTCGGCGTGGAAGGCGTTGATCTCGACGTCCTCGTCGTACCCCAGCGACACGAGGAGGTCGCGGATCTGCTTGGACTGCTTGCCGTAGGCGGCGAAATCGATGTCCGTGTACACCCGGTTGAGCTTGGCCTGGATGTAGCCGAACTCGGGGCAGTGGTGGTGGAAGGCGAGAGCGCCGATGACGCGCAGCACCACGCCCTTCTCCTTGCCGGCCTCGACGATGCGGATCGCCTCGTCCTCGAAGACCTTGGCCACGTCGGCGTCCACCTTGCCCATCCCGATCTCTGCGTTGATCGGGGCCGTTGTCTCATCGCTCATCAGCATCTCCCGCTTTGCAGGCCATGACGCACAGCTACACCGCGCGGATCCAGGTGGGGTACTCGGCGTCGGCCGCGTTGGTACGCAACCGGTCGAGGCGTGCCGTGCCGTAGTCGCGATAGTCGAAGTCGAGCTTGGAGACGCGCTCCTGGATGAAGGCCCAGATGCTCCACCAGAGGTCGGCCACGATCTTGTGGAGCAGCATGCGTTGGAAGCGGTGCTCCTGCATCCCGCCGCAGTAGCGCTCGAGGACCAGGCGCTCCTCGTCGCGCGACAGCGGGTGCTCGACGCAGAAGTCCCCGAGGTCGAAGAAGGGGTCGCCGATGCCCCCGTACTCCCAGTCGATCAGCCACATCTTGCCGTCGCCGTCGAGGATGAAGTTCTCGGAGAGGAGGTCGTTGTGGCAGGCGACGGGGCGCGGCTCGTCGCGCCCCATCGCCTTCTCGATCTCCCCGCCGAGGGCCATGATCTGCGGCCAGTCCGGCGGGAACCACGCATCGACGTCCTTCGCCATCCGCAGGTAGTCGCGGATCATCGGGAACACGCTGGTGTCGTTCGTGAACGTCGCCTTGTCGTGGTAGGTCCTGATGAGGTCGACCACCTTCTCGAGCCGGTCCGGATGACCGGCGAGAGTGTCCGGGTGCATGGTCTCGCCGTCGATGAACGGCACGACCGTGCACTTCTCGGGCTCGAGGACGTGCAGGAGCGGAGGCGTCACGCCCGCCTCGGCGGCAGACACGTGGTTGCCGAGCTCGCGCTCGCGGTCGATGAACGCGTCGGTCCCGGCGCCGGGGATGCGCAGCACGTAGCTGCCGCCCCGGCCCTCGTCCACGGTGACCCGGAAGTTGTGGTTGGTGATGCCGCCGCCGATCTCGCTGCACTCCACCATCCCTGCCGCGCCAGTCGTCGATCCGGGCGATGGCCTCGTCGGGCGTCAAATGCGCCACTACGCTGCCCTCCCGAAGCCGGCCATGCGGCCGTGATGCGTCGCTATGGTCAAGAGACGGGCACCTCGAGGCCCATGCCGGCCAGCTCGTCGCGGACCTCGTCCATCGCCCGCTGGTACTCCTCGTTCACGATGCGCTTGGTCTTCATGTCGTAGACCTGCTGGAAGGTGAAACCCTTGTCCGGGTCCTTGAGCTTGTCCCCGAACAGGGGGAAGAGCTGCTGCGCGATCGGCTCCGCCTGCGCGCGCGTGAGCTTGGAGGCCGCCAGGCCGATCTCCGCGTGGAACTTGTGGTCGTCGGGGACCAGGGAGTCGGACTGCACCGCCATCGCAGGGTGCCCGGAGAAGACGTTTCCACCAGATGTCACGACTGCGAGCATATAGCAGGCCATTTCGTAGTGGTACTGCTTCGTGCCTGAGCCGCCGCCCAGGTAGGGCAGATTGACCATCGGGTAGCCCATGTTGCGGCCGATCGCGGCGTTCGACATGGCGATCGCCCAGATCAGCGGCCTGGTCGATGAGAGGTGCAGCCTGTTGTGCAGCGGCGCGTTGTAGTGGTAGCTGCCACGCATGATCAGGTTGCCCATGATCATGTACACCGTCGCGGTGACGGCGACGCCCTCGGCGCCGCCCGCATAGCCGCCGAAGAGGGGCGTCGAGGTGGAGCCGATGTTGGCGCTGATGCTGTTGTAGAACGCGACCTTCTGCAGCGCCTCGTAGCCGACCACCATCTCCGACAGGAAGTCGATGAGGAAGCCGTCGCTCGGACGCAGGCCGAAGGCCGGATAGCTCGCGGCGAACATCGAGGCCGGCTGCGACGCGGCGGAGATGCCGTTGATGATCGGCAGGCCGGCGCGGCCGGAGCGGCGGATGCCCTCACGTGCCAGGCGCACGGTCTTGCAGGCGGCGAGGATCTCCTGCGGCGAGCGCACGCGAGCATCCTTGCCGCGCAGGTGCAGGATGGAGGGCACGCTCACCGAGTCGACGATGTTGAAAGAGGCCATCTTCTCGACGGTGTCGACGTAGACCTGCTCGTCGGTGGTGTAGATGCCGCCGCCCACGTGCACCCACGGACGGTCGTCGGTGGTGTCCGGGCGGCGCCCGTACATCGTCTTGCGCTCACGGTCCTCGCCGAAGGTGGCGCCCGTGGGGCACTGGGAGCACGCCAGGAGGATCTCCTCGCGCGTGAACTCCATCACGCGGTTGGTCTCCGGGCAGTACGCGCCCGCCTCGGCGAGCAGGTCGACGGCGGCCTGGAAGACGCGGTCGGTGAGGTCGTCGTCGGTGTTGACGATCGTCTCTTTGTCCCACTTGATCCCGTGCCGCGCGATGAGCTCTGCGAGCTTGGGCACGTAGCGCTTCATGTAGTAGTCGGTCTCGGAGGTGAGCGGGCCGGTCTCGGCGCGCTCGAACACCTCGATCAGGTCAATCATCTTGTGCTCCTGAAGATCGGGTTCGCGAAGTCATGGCGGCCCGCCGGGGCGGCCACCGGGGCGGTTCGAATGCCGGAGCCTGAGCTCACGACACCAGCCGGGAGGCGAGGGCGACGGCCTCGTAGGCGGAGCCGGCCCAGCCGTCGGCGCCGATGGTGTCGGCCCACTCCTGGGTCGTGGCGCCGCCGCCGATGATGACCTTGAACTTGTCGCGCGCGCCCTGGTCCTTCAGCGCCTCGATCACGTCGCGCTGCCCGATGAGCGTCGTCGTGAGCAGCGCGGAGATGGCGATGATGTCGGCGTCGACCTCCTTGGCCTTGTCGACGAACTGGAAGAGGTCGACGTCGATGCCCAGGTCCCACACCTCGAAGCCTGAGGTCTCCAGCAGGAGCTTGAGGATGTTCTTGCCGATCGAGTGCAGGTCGCCCTTCACGGTGCCGAGGACGATCTTGCCCTTCTTGGCACCCTCGCTGCCGCTCTCCTTGATCCTGGGCTCGAGGACGCCCATCGCCGCCTGGAAGGCGAGGGCGGCCTGCATGAGCTCGGGCAGGAAGATGTCCTCGCATTCGAACTGCTCGCCGATCACGTTGAGGCCCGGCAACAGCCCCTTGTCGATGACGGCCTTCGGCTCCACGCCGGCGTCCAGTGCCTTGTCCACCGCGGCCAGGACCTCGTCCTGGTCCTGGTCGATGATCGACTGCTTGAGTTGCTCGAAGATCTCTTCGTCCCCCATTGGGCGCACCTCTCGATTCGTGGGTTCTGGCAAGCCGCGCGCGGCGGCCGTCGATGGGCGTGTGGTCCCTCCGTGAGCTACTTCTCCAGCGCCTCCAGCGGTGTCGCGTCGCCGGCCACGAGGCCGGCGAAGTGATCTCTGATGGTCGCGTCCAGCGCCTCGTCCCAGACGGCCAAGTTGGGCTGCGACAGGATGCGCCGCGCCTCAGCCAGGGCGCGCGCGTCGATATCCGGCCGCCCGGCCTCCTCCCACTGGGCGCGCATGTCGCGCGCCGCAAGCTTGGGCAGTACGGCCGTCGTCTTCATGCGCTGCTTCGTGTGCTTGGTGCCCATGTAGCTGCCGCCGGGGCCGACGGTCGCGATCTCGTGCAGTGCGAGGTTCTCCTCGCTGAACTCGAGGCCACGCCAGGCGCGCTTGTCCATGAGCGCGATCTCGTTGTCCACGACGGCCTTGGCGAAGTCGAAGGCCATGAGCGAACTGAACAGGCCGCCCATGTTGAGCAGCGTGGCTCCGGCGGACACGCCGAGGAGCGTGTTCATGCCGGTCTCGAAGCCGGACTGGGCGTCGTTGCCGTGCGCGTTGGTGAGCCCGATGTAGCCGCCAGCGGGAACGCCGTAGAAGCGCGCCAGCTGAGCCTGGCCGGCGAGGAGGATGCCGGTCTCGATGGCCCCGGGGGCGTAGGCGCCGGTGCGCATGTCGGCGACCGTCGGCAGGCTCGCGTAAATGACCGGCGTGCCTTCCTTGACCATCTGCTGGAAGGCGGTGATCGCGAGGAACTCCGCGTTGCCCACCACGAGGCAGCCCATCATGGTCATCGGAGCGGTCAGGCCGGCGTTGGGGACCACGGTCGTGTACACCGGCAGGCCGCGCTCCGTGAGCCACATCACGGCCTCGGTGGAGTCGATGTCCATGGTCAGCGGACTCACCATCGGGCAGTAGTGATGGTTGATGATGGGCCGCTCCGCGTAGGCCTCCTTGCCTCCGGCGATGAGCTCGCCGAGCTCGACCACCTGGCGCAGATCGTCCATGTTCGGCGTGTTGCTGCGCACCGGCTTGAGGCAGTTCTTGAGCGCCGGATAGAACCGGCTGAGGCTGAACTGCCCCTCGGGTGCGTCGTCCGCCAGCGTGGAGATACTGAAGATGTCGAACCCGGGCAGCTCGTTGATGAGGTGGGCGATGTTGGCGATGTCGGCCGACGTGGCCCGCCGCTCCACGCGGGTGGCCGGGTCGACGACGTTCGGCGCCGAGGAACCGGTGACCACGATGGGACCGTCGTCGGGGATCGTCCGGTCGAAACGGGGGTCGCGGCCGCAGAAGGTGAAGCTGTGCGGCGCCATCTTGCGGTACTTCTCCACCACATCGGACGGGAACTTGACGAGCCCGCTGGCGGCGTCCACGTGACAGCCGTGCCGGCGGAACACCTCTCGCGCCTGCTCGTTGTGGGCCAGGATGCCCACGGTGTCGAGCACCTCGAGCGACGCCTCGTGCGTACGCCTGACCTCGGCCTCTGTGAGCAACTCGACGAACCTCATGCCGTCACTCCCCTCCCTCTTCCCCGCTCACGACACCCGCGGCGACCGGTGTCGCAAGCCGGGCCAGCTCGTCCTGATGGCCCTCGATGAACTCCATGAGCATCAGCTGATGCTCGAGGTACATGACGTACTCGTCCACGCTCACGCTCTCGTCCTCGTAGTAGGCCGCGAGGTCCCAGTTGAGGACGTAGAGATTGGCGTTGGCGACCATGCGCGGCAGGAGCGCCAGTTCCGCCGGGGTCATCGGCCCGGGCGCCTCGAAGCGCGCCGCCTCGTCCTGATAGGCGCGCACGAAGATCGCCGCCTTGTCCAGCCGAAGATCGCCGCTGTCCCGTCCCTCCCACGAGCTGCAGAAGTAGACGAGCGCCTCGGCAACGTCGAAGAGCCGGTAGTCGAGCTTCGACCAGTCGAAGTCGAACAGCCCCACGGCCTCCTCGTCGACGTACTTGAGGTTGCCGGGATGGTAGTCGCAGTGCACCGGCGTGCGTGGAGCGCCGCGCAGGTCGCCCTCGACGGCTCCGCCGGCCTCGAGAAGCTCGAGGATGCGCGGCAGCTGGGCGAGGAACTCCTTGTCGAACGCGGTGCCGCGCGAAGCCGCCGCGAATCCCCTGAACGTGTCGGGAAGGACGCGGACAAACTCGATGATCGGCGGCTGCACGCGCGCGAGGTCACCGGGGTCGAGGTCCTGGGCGAAGTGGTGAAACCGTGCGAGCACCCGGGCGGAACTCTCGTACTCCTTGTCGGTGCAGCGGTTCTTGACCCAGGTGTACTTGTCCTCGCCCGCGAGCATCTCGTAGACGGCGAAGAGCCGCGTGACGCGCTCGCCGCCGAGAGACTCCTGGCGCGTCACGAAGGTGCGCCCGTCGCTGGCGGGGAACACCCGCGCGGCGAGGTGGAACCCTTTGCCGTTCAGGTGGTTGACGAGCGCGTGCTCGAAGCGCACCTCGCGCTCGGTGGTGGCGCGGTTGTACTTGCGCACGAAGTAGCGGTGCTCGCCGTCCGCGCCGGCGGTCACGACCGCGAAGCTCAAGTTGACGTAGCCGCCGAGGACCTGCTCGACGCGCACCACGGCGCCGAGGTCGTAGTCACTGTCCACGACCTCGGCGAGCTGGCCGCTGAGGAACTCGACCTGCAGGGCGTCGCGTACCACCTTGACCTCGGCCGAGAGCCGCTCCATCGCTTCGAAGAGTTCGTTCGCCGTGCCTACGTCCATCAAGCCTCGGTTCCCTCGCCGCTCAGCGTGTCCGGCGGTCCGCTGCGCGCGGACCGCCCCCGCCCGTCACACGACCAGGCATCGCAGTCCCAGTCGCGCCATCTCGTCGCGCACGGTCTGGTCGACGCCGTCGTCGAACATCACGACGTCGACCTTGTCGAACCCGCAGATGAGGACGTCCGCCACGACGCCGATCTTGCTGCCGTCGGCGAGGGCGATCACGTCCCCCCGGGTCTGCTCGATCATCGCCCGCTCCACGCTGGCGATGTCGACGATGGGGGTGGTGATGCCCTCCTCCAGGTCGAACCCGTCGACCCCGAGGAGCATCTTGCTGGCGTTGAAGCGCCTCAACTGCTCGAGCGTGGCCGGACCGGCGACTGCGTTGGAGCGCGGCCGGTAGAGTCCGCCCAGTAGAATGATCTCAAGGCGCAGGTTCTGGGCCTCCGTCAGCGCGCCCACGTTGTGCGTGACCACGCATGCCTCGAGGTCGGGGTCGACGTGACGCAAGACCTGCGCGGCAGTCGTGCCAGAGCTGAGGAACACCGTCTCCCCCGGCCCGATCATCGAGGCGGCTCTCTGCGCCAAGCGCCGCTTTTCCTCCGTGCGCGTGCCCACGCGGTCGATGTAGCGCGGCTCCTCCGCCATGTGCTGCTTGAGTACGGCTCCGCCGTGCGTGCGCTTGAGAATACCCTCGGCCTCGAGACGCTCGAGGTCGCGGCGGATGGTCATCTCCGACACTCCGAGCGCCTCGCTCAACGACGACACGCGCACGGCATGACGCTGCTTGAGCGTCTCCCAGATGTGCGCACGTCGCTGCGCGGGGATCATCTCGTGGACTTCCGGAACCTGCGGCGGCTGAATCTGCTCCCCCAGTCCTCGCGCGCATAAGCCGTCAAGACCGAACAAAGTCGCACACATCATTAGGCCGCGCACCCCTTCTGTCAAGGCGAGGCGTTCACACCCGCGGGCCGCCGCGGGTCGGGTCCACGGCGTCGGTGACGGCACGGCGAGTGCGGCTGGCGGCGCCCGCGGCGGCGCGGCGTTCGCCCCGCCGGTCGAGCGCGAAAGGGGCAGAGGGCCGGCGATCGAAGCGCCCGGCCGGTGGCCTGTACCGGCCGGGCGTCCGGCCGGCGGCTGCGCCCGCCGCCGGCCCCAGTCCCGGCACGAGTGTGCTCTCTCACATTCGAGCAGAAGCGCACACATATGCGCGGCATCGGGCGGGGCCAGGAAGTGCAGCCGGAGTGCGGCTGCGGGGACCGCTGGAGGCTCTCCAAGCGGGAGGGGCGCGCCCTACGCGCCGCGGCGCCAGGCCGTCACCCGGCGGTCAGGACGGGCGCGGCCTCGGCGTCAACTACCCTGGAACGCCCAGGAATAAGACGGATCCCACCAGGCGTGCCCGTAGCCCAGATGCAGCGCCAGGGCGGCAGCGCGGATCTGCGCGGCGCCGTCGGTGATGCTGGCCGAACGGTAGGGGTTCCAGACCCCCCTCCAGGTGGACGGCGCGAACTGGAACAGCCCGCGGTAGCCTCCAGGTCCCTTGACGGAGGCGAATCCGCCGGACTCGATCATCATCAGCCGGTACATGCCCCGCGCGCTCACGCCGTTCGCCGCCGCCGCGGACTGGATCAATGGCCACCACTGACCTTGTGCGGAGCTGCCTCCCCCGCCGGCGGGCGGCTTGACCGACCCGCCGGAGGACGCCCTGGACCGTTCCACCTGCGCCGCCAGCGCGCGGATCCGGCTGCGCACCCCCGTGAGCAGCGTGCGACGGGCGGCGAGCTGGGCGCGGATGCTCGTGAGCTCGTGGCTGCGCCGCGCGACCAGCTTCTCGGCGGTGCGCTTGTCGGCGGCGAGGGTCAGGGCGCGGTCGGCGAGCTCCGCTCGTGCACGTTCCACGGTACGCAGAACGTCGCCGTCGCTGCGCGTCACGCTGCGCACCATGGTCAGGTCCTGGACGAGATCGCTGAAGTCGCGCGCGGTGAACACGGCGTCGAGCGGCGAGACGGTGTCGTGCTTGTAGAGTGCCACGGCGCGGGCCGCCAGCACGGCGCGGGCCAGTCCCAGCTCGCGCTGGGCCAAGACCTGGAGCCTGACGTTGTCGCGGATCTGCTGGCGCACCGCCTCAAGCGACGCCGTCGCCCCGGCATACTCCTGGACGGCGGCGCCGATACGGGCGTCGAGCCTGCCGACCTCGACCGCAAGCTGGCGCGCCTTCGCCCGGTCGGTCTGGAGTGCGCTCGCCTGCGCCGGCACAGCCGTCAGTGCGATGACGACGAAGGCCCCGACGAATGCGACCATGGCAATGAGGCCGACGACCAGGCATCTCGGGTGGCTGCGGTCCAGCGCGCCTCCTCGCTCGGAGCGGCCCGCCGTCGGGCGGCCGCGGGATCCCAGGGCACGCGGAGAAGCGCCTTGGGGCCGAGCCCGCAAGCTATCAAAGGCGTAGGCGGCGCTCAAGGGAAGGAATCGCGCGCTCCGCGTCGACGTGTAGGATTCGGAAGAGCGCCGGACCAGGCGTCAGACTCGCGACACGGACCATCGTGCCTGCGAGACTGTAGGAATCGGCAGGACTAAGGCTCTACCCATACCTGAGACATCCTTGACGCAACCATCCGGCCGGCGTAGGAATCAACAGGTGTTGAGTTTCCTCGCCTATCCTGCCCGTTCTTCCGAGGTGGGCGTGACGACGCGGGCGCCGGCGCGGACGCAGTCCCGAGCGCCGCGCCGCGATGCCGCCGCTCAGGCCATCCCTCTGGGGCGCGGACGCTCGCCCGGCGATGCCGATCACCACAGTCCGCCCGGCCTCCGAGCCGACCTTGCCGCGACCGAAAGGACCCCATAGTGACCGACTCAGCCATCCCCGCCACCCGCAGCGACCCGCGCGCGGGCGGCGAACTCGATCAAGGCCATCCGCGCAAGTGGTGGATCCTCGTCGCCGTGTCGATCGGCATGTTCATGGGCCTGCTCGACGTCACCATCGTCAACATCGCGATGCCGGCGATCATCAGTGACCTGCACACCACGGTGACGCACGCTTCCTGGGTGCTCAACGCCTACAGCCTCGTGCTCGCCGTGTGCTTCCTGTCGATGGGTCGGATCGCGGACCGCTACGGACAGAAGCGCGTGTTCATGTTCGGGCTCGTCACCTTCACGACGTTCTCGCTGCTGTGCGGCTTCGCACCCAGCATCGACTGGCTGATCGCCTTTCGCGCCGGCCAGGGCTTGGGCGGCGCGGCGCTGCTGACGATCTCGCTGGCGATCGTCCTCGGCGCCTTCCCGCGTCGCCAGCAGGGCACGGCGGTGGGCATCTGGGGGGCGCTCGGCACGGCCGCGGCGGCCGTCGGCCCGACCTTGGGCGGCGTGCTCGTGACCTACGGCCACTGGTCCTGGATCTTCTTCGTCAACGTCCCGGTGGGGATCTTCGCCGTCGTCGTCTGCGCCCGCGTCATCCCGAGGGGCGCCAGGAAGGAACGCGTCGAGGGCGGCATCGACATCCCCGGCATGCTCATCTCGGGCGTCGGCCTCTTCGCGCTGACGCTGGCGCTGGTCGAGGGCGGCACGTGGGGCTGGACGTCCGCCGCCATCGTTGCCCTGTTCGTCATCGCGGTGGTCACGTTCCCGCTGTTCATGTGGTGGGAGCTGCGCACGGCGTCGCCGATGTTCCCGGTGAACCTGCTGCGCATCCGCTCGTTCACGGCCGCCAACTCGGCGATCATGTTCATCGGGCTGGCCATGGGCGGGACGTTCCTCATGGTCGTCCTCTTCATGGTCTCGGTGCTCGGCTACTCGGAGCTGCGCGCGGCCGCGGCGCTGACGGTGATGCCGCTGATCGCTCTGATCATCGCGCCCAACTCCGGGCGCCTCAACGACCGCATCGGGCCGCGACTGCCGGCAGCGGCCGGAGCGGCGTTCTTCGGCGTCGGCCTCATTCTGTTGGCTCAGCTCGGCGGCAACACCTCGCTGTGGGACGTCATGTGGCGGGTCGCCTTCCTGGGCGTCGGCATGGGCCTGGCGATGCCGACCCTGTCGGCGGCCTCCATGGCCTCGCTGCCGCCGCAGGTCCGCGGCGTCGGCTCGGGCTCGCTCAACACCATGCGCCAGATCGGCTTCACCATCGGCGTCGCCCTGCTGGTCGCGATCTTCACGCACACGGTGGCGCAGAACGCCCAGCACGCGACGAGGCAGGCCGTAGGCTACGTGGCCGTGCAGCCGCAGCTCAGCGCGGCAGAGAAGGGCGCGTACTCGGCGGCCATCCTCAAGAACGCCATGGCGGCGAAGAGCAGCGGCGGCGCGGCGACGCTGACCACTGAGCCGCTGTCAGGCGCTCCCCAGCCCACGGCCGGGACGCAGGAGGCGCTGACGTACCGCAAGGTCAACGCCGGCGCCGCGGCGATCTACAAGGACGACATCGCCAAATCGTTCAGCTGGCCCTTCTACGCCGCCGCGCTGGCGGCGCTGATCGCCATCATCCCCGCGCTGTTCACCGGCCGCCGGCTCGGCGAGCACATGGGCCACGAAGAGATGTCGCGCGAGGACCGGCTCAGGGCCACCGGGGAAGCCGAGGCGGCAGAGGCCGGCGTGCCGCTGACCGAAGAATGAGCGGCGGTCCTCGGGACGTGACGCCGGCGGCCGGGCGCCACGGCGCCGGCCGCCCGGCACGGCGTGCGGGCGAGCGGAGCACGCGGGACGAGATCCTCGACGCGGCGCGCGACTGCTTCGCGGAGCGCGGTTTCGACCGCGCCACGATCCGCGACATCGCGGCGCGGGCACGCGTGGATCCGGCTCTCGTGCTCCACTACTTCGGATCCAAGGACAAGCTCTTCGCCGCCGCCCTCGAGATCCCACTGGATCCCCGCGCGGTCCTCAAGAGGGTGATGGCCCACGACCGAGGCGACATGGGGGTCGCGATCGCGCGCGCCTTCCTGGACGCCTGGGAACCGGCGGGCACGCGAAGCGCGCTCGTCGCCATGTGGCGCTCCGCCATGACCAACGAGACGGCCATGGCTCTGGTGCGCGACTTCATGTGGCGGCGCATGTTCACGCCGCTCACGGCGACGCTCGGCGTGGCCGACGGCGACGCGCGTGCGACGCTCATCGGGTCTCAGCTCATCGGACTGGCGATGGTGCGCTACATCGCCTGCATGGAGCCGCTCGCATCGGCGCCGGCGGCAACCGTGGTCGCGGCCGTCGGGCCGACGATCCAGCGCTACCTCACCGGTGACCTGTGGGTCGCGCCCGATGGCCCCCGCCGGCCGGGCGAGGCAGGCTAGAGGAAGCGGGCGCGCAGGGCCGACGCTGCCGCGAGCAGCTCGTCGGCGACGGGCGCGCCTTAGCCGGCCATGCGCGCGGCGAGCGCGGCGCGGCGGCGCGCGTCGAGCCGGTCGTCCAGGGCACCGTAGATGCCGAGGCGCGCGCCGACGGCGTACAGTGCCTGCTCCTCCCGCGGCAAGGCCAGGAAGTCGTCGAGCATCCGCGCCAGGCGTTCGCGATCGCCGGGCAGCGAACCCTCGAGGCCCGGCAGCAGGTTGACCGCGTGGTCGGAACGCAGCTCGAGCCGCGCGTCGCCGAGCTGATCGAGCAGGTCGCGCATCTCGCGCGCTACCTCGACGTCGTCGGGAAGGCTGAAGTGGCCCGCCGCCTCACGCGCGGCCAGCGGCGTACCGGGAACCACGGCAGCGGTACGCAGGCGCACGACGAGCGGGCGCTGCAGTGATGCGGCCGCCGCGACCGCGCGCAGCACGCGGGCCGAGCCCGCGACATGGGCACTCGCGGCCTCGCGCCCGCCCAGGCCGGGCATCAGGTAGAAGCACAGCTCCAGCCCGGCCCCGACGACCTTCTCCCCGGCGGCCATGAGGTCGCCGCCCGAGCAGCCCTTGTCGACCGCCATGAGCACCTCGTCGGCGCCGGACTCGAGGCCGAGGTGGACGCGCGTGAGGCCCGCCTCGGCCAGCCTCTCGAGCTGCGCCGGGGTGCGCCGCACCAGGGTCGCCGCCCGCGCGTAGGTCGTGACGCGGACCACCGTCGGGAAACGCTCGCGGACCCGGTGGATCGCAGCCGCGAGCTTGTCCGGGGGAACGGCGCAGGGATCGGCGTCCTGCAGGAACACGTGACGAGCACCGTCACGCCGAAAGAGCTCGACCTGATACGCCTCCGCGGGCACCAGGCCGTGGTGCAGCGCGGCCACGCCCTCTGCCTCGAGGACCGTGGCGGCCGCGCGCATGGCGTCCACGTCGGCGAGCACGTCCTCCAGCACGCGCGTGCTCGCCTTTCTGCCTTTGTAGACGGGGCAGAACGCACAACGGTTCCAGGCGCAGTTGCGGATCACGCGCACGAGCAGGCTGCACGCCTCGCTCGGCGGGCGGATCGGGCCTTGCTCGAAGGATCTGGTGCAGCTCACGGGGCCATCATAGCTGCGGGCCCGGGCACTGCCGGCACGCGGTGCCTAGCGTCGACAGGCTCGGCCCGCGGCCGCTAGCGCCCTGACCGGCGCCGGGAAAGGCCCACAGCGAGCACGGCGACGCCGACGAGGATCAGGATGAGCGGCCACCCGAACTCGCCGAGCCGGCCCCAGGCGGTCGTGTTGCTGAACAGGCCGACGGCGACGAGCACTACGGCGGGGACCAGCGGCCACCACCGCGACCACTCGCGCCGCCGCAGGGCGTCGAGCAGGTAGATCGCGAGGAAACCGAGGCCGAGGCCGAGGGGCACGGCCTCGCCGTAGAAGCCGGCCTGCTGGATGACCATGCCGAGGCCGATCCCGGCAAGTACTCCACCCGGCACGACGAGCCCGAAGTTGCCGCTCATCGCCCACCACGCGATGAAGCCCAGGCCGATGACGAGCGGGGCGCTGCCTGCGGCCAGCGTGTCGCTGAAGCGGTACGCGAGCAGCACGGCACCGACAGTGACGAGCACGGCGCCGATGGTGAGCGCGTCGCGGTCGCGATGTGCGCCGGTGCGCCGGGGACCATGACGGTCGCCGCCGTGCGCGGCCCGGGCGTCGCCGTATGACGCCGGCGCGCCCGGCGCAAAGCCGCCGGGGCCCGCGCCACCCGGCTTGGCGGCGCCGGCGCTCTGCGCACCCGCGCCGCCCCATACCGACTGGTCATGGCCGTCGTCCACGATCTCACCCTCGAGGGGCTCGTCGTGCCCGGCGCCCGACGCGTCCGCGTCGCCCGCGCCGGAGGCGCCGCTCTGCCGTTCGTCTGCGCTCATCTCACGCCCCCTGGTCGCGGGCGGGCCTGCGACGGCCCGCCCGCCACTTCGCTACTCGTACTGGATGGCCTCGAGGATGTCGATCCGCGCGGCGCGGCGCGCCGGAAGAATGGCGGCGACCACTCCGACGATCACGCCGATGATCACGAACGCGATCAGCTGGCCGCCCGGTATGGAGAAGGTGATCCCCTGGCCGGCGAACCGGGTGGTGACCACCCACGCGAACACCACGCCCACGACAATGCCCATGAGCGCGCCGATGATCGAGGTGATCACGCTCTCGTAGCGCACCGTCGCGCGCACCTGGCGTCGCGACGTGCCGATGGCGCGCAGCAGCCCGATCTCGCGGGTACGCTCGAAGACGGCCAGCACCAGCGTGTTGACGATGCCGAACAGGGAGATGATGACGCTCATCGCCAGCAGCCCGTAGAGCAGGTTGAGCAGCTGGTTGACCTGCTTGACCACGCCGTCCTTGTACTCGGACAGCGTCTTGACCTGGGCGGTCGGCACGCCGGCCAGCGCGGCCTTGATGGAGCTCAGCTCCCGGCCGGAGGCCGCTCCCCGCCCCCTTTGGCGAACACCATGTACAGCTGCGGGTTGGGGAAGATCGCGTTGTAGCCGGCGCTGCTCACGACGATGCCGTTGAGCAGCATCGGGTCCCTGAACTGCCCGCTCACCCTGAGCCGCGCGCGCTTGCCGTCCGAGGTGGTCAGGGTGAACGTCTGTCCCGTCGTGAGGCGAAGGCTCGACGCTGTCTGCTCCTCCACCAGGGCGTTGCTCGTGCCCAGCGTCTGGAGCAGCGCGTCGCTCCCGCCCTTGCGCCAGTCGAAGCGCCACAGGGGAGCAAACGTCGCCGGGTCGATGCCGATGACCGTGGCAAGCCTCTTGTTGACCTGCACCTGCTGCATGTCGAGCCCGGATGCGGTCTGTACGCCGTTCGCCGCCTGGATGCGACCCAGCGTGTCCGCAGGCAACGGCATGAAGTTCTGACCCTGCACGATGTAGTCGGCGCGCACCGTGCGATCGATGCTGTCCACGAACGAGCTCTTGAGACCCTGGGCGAACACGGCCACGAACACGACCACCCCGAGCCCGATCATCAGGGCAGAGGCCGTGGCCGCCGTACGCCCCGGGTTGCGCATGCTGTTGTCGCGCGCCAGCCTGCCGCTGACGGGCGAGAGCTTCTGCAGCGGCCAGCCGAGCGCGCCGGCGAGAGGCCGGATGAGGTACCTGCTCACCATCGCGACGGCGACGAACACGAAGATCGCGCCGAGGGCGATGGTCCCGAGGCGCGCCGTCGTGCCGCCGGGGCCGAACATGCCGCCGGCGATGAACAGCGCGCCGAGCACCGCGACGACCGCCGCCAAGACCGGCGTGTAGCGCGCGAAGCGCGACGGCGGCAGCGCCGCCCCCTCCTGGAGAGCCGCGATCGGCGGCACGCGCGTGGCGCGCGCCGCGGGGATCACCGCCGACAGCAGCGTCACCGTGATGCCCACCGCCAATGCGACGATGATCGTGCGCGGCTGCATCACCAGGCCGCTGTGCGGGATGTCGATCTTCGCCACCTTGAACAAGGCGTTGACGCCGGCGGCGATGGCCAGCCCCCCGAAGAGCCCGAGGAGCGAGGCGAGGACGCCCATGACGAGCGCCTCGCCGGTGATGCTGAGCATCACTTGCCGGCGCGAGGCGCCAAGTGCCCGCAGCATGGCGAACTCGCGGCGCCGCTGGGCGACGGTCATCGAGAAGGCATTGAAGATGATGAAGGCGCCGACGAGGATGGCGATGCCGCCGAAAGACAACAGTGCAGGCTTGAGGAAGGCGCCGATCGCGTCGCTCAGTTGCTTGGTCTGGTCGGCCGCCGCCTGAGCGCCGGTCTTGACCTCCACGCCGGGCGGCATCGCGGCGCGCACGCGCTGCGCCAGCACGTCCGGCGAGACGCCGGCCACCGCCTTGGCGTCGATCTCCGAGACCCTGCCGGGCATGGCGAACCAGCTCTGCGCGTCGGGCAACGTCGTGTCGATCAGCAGCGAGCCGCCCAGCGACGACTGGGCGGCGAACGTGAAGACGCCGGACACGGTCACGGTCCGCGCGCCCGTCGGCGTGATCACCTCGAGTCCGGACCCGACGCCCAGCTTGGAGTCGGTGGCCAGCTTCTGAATGATCCCGACTTCGCCGGACTTCGAAGGCGGTGCGCCCCGCACGAACGTGTTGGGCTGCAGCTGCTGCATCTCGGGCGAGTAGGAGAAGAACAGGGTCGGCGATCCGCCGGTGCCGACGACCTTGCCGTTCACCGCCACGGCGCCGCTGCCGGCCACGTAGCCGACGGCGGTGGCGACGCCCGGCACGCGCTGCACGTTGCCGACGAGCGACTGCGGCAGCCCCGCCGTGGCGGACGTCATGTCCCCGGTGAACACCTGCTTGCGCGTGACCGCGACGTCGGTGCCCTTATAGGCATCCGTGAAGATCTGCTGAAAGCCCTTGTCGATCTGGTCGGTGAGCACGTACGTGCCGCTGATCATCGCGACGCCCAGGAGGATCGCCAACGTCGTGAGGAAGGTGCGCAGCTTGTGCGCCGTGAGGCTGCGCCACGCGATGCGGATCACGGAGCGTCCTCCAGAGACTTGATCACGTCGTAGATGTCGTCGCGGCCGAGGCGGCCGCAGTCGTGAGCGATGGTGCCGTCCTTGAGGAAGACGATGCGGTCCGCGTAGGTGGCGGCATGGGCATCGTGGGTGACCATGACGATGGTCTGCCCGAGCTCGTCGGACGAACGGCGCAGCAGGTGCAGCACCTCTTCCCCGGTGCGCGAGTCGAGGTTGCCGGTAGGCTCGTCGGCGAACAGCACCGCGGGGCGCGAAGCCAGGGCGCGGGCGACGGCGACGCGCTGCTGCTGACCGCCGGAGAGCTCAGCGGGCTTGTGCTCGAGACGGTCGCCGAGGCCGACCGTGTCGACGAGCTGTCTGACCCAGCCGTCGTCGCCCTTGCGGCCGGCGATCGTCAGCGGCAGGACGATGTTCTCCTGTGCGTTGAGCGTCGGCAGGAGATTGAAGGTCTGGAAGATGAACCCGATCTTGTCGCGCCTCAGCTGCGTGAGGGCGCGCTCCCTGAGCGTCGTGATCTCGACGCCGTCCACCCACACGTTGCCCGCGGTCGGGCGGTCGAGCCCGGCGAGGATGTGCATGAGCGTCGACTTCCCCGAGCCCGAGGGCCCCATGATGGCCGTGTAGGCGCCACGCGTCAGGTCGACGTCGATGCCCGCCAGGGCGTGCACGCAGGCGTCGCCCTGACCGTAGTCGCGCGTGATGCCGCGCGCCTGCACGACCGCGTCGGCCGGCCCCGCGGCGGCCGCCCGGCACGACGCCTCCACGTCAGCGGCGCCCGCGAGCGAGCCCGTCTCAGTACTCTCAGTCACGTCGTCCCCCTTGATCCAGGCCGCCGTTGACGACGGCCCGTGGCGGGCCGCACCTCACGGCGCGGCCCGCCACGATTCTCAGTCTCTCGTGTCCACGGCGCAATCGCAGAAGCACCTTGTTCAACTCGCGGACGGCGCTTCGCCAGGCGGCGCGCCTTCGACCGGCGGCACGTCCGGCAGTGGCGGCGCGGCCACCGAGGGTGGTGCGGCCACCGGCGGCGGCGCATCCACCGACGGCTGATCCGCGACCGGCGGCTCGCCGGTGCCCACGGCCGGCGCGGGCGACTGTTCGTCCCGCGCGGCCGGCCCTTCGGCCGGCGCGGCAACGTAAGGCGGCGGGGGCCACGCAGCGGCGGGCTGCGCCAAGGCCGGCGCCGCGGTCTGCTGCGCGGCCAGCCGCCGGTCTCGTCTCCACTGCGCGATCGCCATGGCCGCGCCGCCGGTCCCGAGCATCGCCATGGCGAGGAGCGCCAGGACGCCTCCCACGGGCACGCGCGAGACGATGGTCGTGCCGACCACGCCGAGCGTGACCGCCAGCATCAGGTTGTCCTTCTGTGCCGTACCTGCCAGCACGCGCTCGGCGATCAGCGCCGCCACGGCGGTGATGGCGAAGAAGCAGAACAGCGGCACGACCACGAGGTAGGGCAGCCACAGGAGGATCCCGACGATACTGATGCCCAGAACGATGAACACCGCGGGGAAGATGATGAAGAGGGTCAACGCGCCCCACCCGAGCGAGGGCCACGGCTTGCGCACGAGGTGTCGCTGCACAGCGCGCATCTGGGTAGGCAGGAGCGCCGCCGCCACGAGAGCGAGCACGAGGAAGATGGCCGTCTGGACGACCCAGCCGATGAGCGTGAAGCCCCACCACGGAGTGATCAGGGTGTGACGGGTCGCCCAGCCGAGCGAGCCTCCCCAGTTGGCGCTGGTGATGTGGCGGACCTCTCCGCTCACCTGGGCGCCGGGGTCCTTGGTGATCGTCCCGCCGAAGAGCACGACGGCCTGGCGTTGATTGCGAAAGCCGTGCACGACGGCGGACGGGGCCAGGCGGACGTGCGTCCCGAAGCCGACGATGCCTTGGCCGATGCTCCCACGCACGAGCAGGTTGCCGCCGAAGACGACGACGGTGCTCTTCACGGAGCCGTTGATGACCACGTTTCCTCCACCGGCGACGACGCTCTCCACGCGTCGGCCCGCGGGCACTGTCACGTCCTGCCCGAACTGCACGACCGCCGGCTCCACCCGGCTCGGAGAGGTGAGGCTCGGGCTCGGCGTCGTCGCCGCGTCGGCCCTGCCGGTGATAGCCAGCCCGAGCAGCACCAGCGCGACGGCCAGTACCACAAGGGCCAGCGCAGGCGTCACCACGCGCCTCATGCGATCGCTCCTCATGACGTCACCTCCAGGGCCACGGGAATCAGTCTGTCGGGCCGTCGGCCGGCCGGGTCGGGGGATCGGCGGCCGGCGGCACAAGCGGGTCAGCCGCCTCGGTCACGGCCGGTGGCCCAGATGGCACGGCCGCCTCGGTAACGGCCGGTGGCCCAGATGGCACGGCCGCCTCGGTCAGGGCCGTTGGCGCTCCCGGGGAAGGCACCACGGGAGGCACCGCCGTCTGGGGCGCAGCCGGGGCGAGAGCGGCCTGAGCCGCGGGCGGCGGCGGAGGCGGGAGCGGCGGCTCGGGCGGGAGCGCCTGCCGGGGCGCCGTCGACACGAGCGGCGGCGGGGAGGCCGGCACGGCGGGCGCCGGCATCGCGCTCACGCGAAGGAGCACCTCCGCCCAGCGGGCGCACACCCAGCCCCATCCGTTGATCATGTGCAGGCCGACGAAGAACCCGAGGAGCGTCATGGGCACGGCCAGGATGGCCAGCCAGCCCGGCGGTGTCCAGGCGCGCCCGTTCCCCAAGGTGACCATGTGGATGTGCCAGTACCACGCGGCGGGCATCGCACCGACCCAGGCGAGCAGCGCCACTACGCTGACGACCAGGACGAAGGAGACGACTCCGAACGGCAGCTTGGCGAGCAGGTAGACGAGATCCTTCCACGTAGAGCCCGCACCGAAGTGCGCCTTGAGCTTTCCCCAGACGCCGTTGGCGGTCTCCCAGGCGCGCGGTGCCGGGCCCACGTCGGCGCCGAGGAGGTACTGCGCCTGCAGGCGTTCGAACGAGCCGAAGAGCCACCAGGCGCCGGCGACGACCACGAGGATCGGTATGCCGACCCAGACGACGACGAGCCCGAGGCCCAGCGACAGGCCCACGACGAGGAAGACGAAGTAGAAGAGTCCGAGTGGGAAGGCGAGCAGCTGGAACACCATGTTGAGCCAGGTGCGCGGGCGCACGACGACGCCGAAGAACCAGCCGAGCACGGTGTCGTTCACGGTCGCCTCCTCCCTGGTATGCGAGCTTGCAGGGATAGCCTAGCGGCGACATGGCCCAGCGTCGTCACCCTGAGGCGGGAACTTAGGGAGCCTCGGCGAGGGACTCTGAGCGGCGCCCGCGTACCCCCTCAGGGGTATGCAGGCGCGGCGGCGGGCGACGTTACTCCGCCGCGGCCTCGCCGGGGCGCACCAGGCCCACCTCGTAGGCGAGGATCGCCGCCTGCGTACGGTCGTGGAGACCGAGCTTCGCGAAGATCCGCTTGACGTGAGTCTTCACCGTACCCTCGCTGAGGAAGAGGCGGCTGGCGATCTCGCCGTTCGAAAGCCCGCGGGCAACGAGCACGAGCACCTCCCGCTCGCGCTCCGTGAGCTCGTCGAGCTCGGTCATGTCGCGCGACGGTGCGGCGTGCGCCTCGTGCTCGCGGAAGTTGGCGATGAGGCGCGTGGTCACTGAGGGAGAGAGCATACCGTCGCCGGCGGCCACGACACGGATCCCCGCGACGAGGTCCTCGGCCGGCGTGCGCTTGAGCAGGAAGCCGCTCGCGCCGGCCTTGAAGCCCTCGTAGACGTATTCGTCGAGGTCGAACGTCGTCAGGATGAGGACGCGCGAGCTCTCGTCGCGCCCCAGCGCGACGATGGCGCGCGTCGCCTCGATCCCGTTCATCACGGGCATCTGCACGTCCATGAGCACGACGTCGGGGTCCAACCGGCGCGTGAGTTCGACCGCCTCGGCGCCATCGCCGGCCTCACCCAAGACCTCGATCCCGGGCTCGGCCTCCAGGATCAGCTTGAGGCCGGAACGGATCATCTGCTCGTCGTCCGCAAGCACCACCTTGATGCCCATCTCATCCCTCCGTCCGCAGCGGCAGCCGCGCGTGCACGGCGAAGCCGCCTTCCGCGCGCGGCCCCGCCGTCAAGTCTCCGCGGAACGCGGCGACGCGTTCGCGCATGCCGAGGAGGCCGCGGCCTCCCCCACTCACGCCAGGTGCCACGCCGCGCCCTTCGTCCACCACGTCGATGACCAGTCCGTCGTCAGCGTAGCGGACGCTCACCGTGGCGCGCGTCTTGCCGGCGTGCTTGAGCGTGTTCGTCAGGGCCTCCTGCACGATGCGGTAGGCGGTAAGATCGAGGCTGGCCGGCAGTGGTCGCGCCGCCCCCTCGACGGCGAGCGCCACCGGCAGGCCGGCCTCGCGCACCTGCGCGCACAGTGTCTCCAGCTGGCTCAGGCCCGGTGTGACATCATAGGACGCCTCTTCGTCCGGGGCGCGCAGGATGCCGAGCATGCGCTCGATGTCGGCTAGCGCCTGGCGGCCGGCGGTCTCGATGGAATCGAGCGCCTCGAGCGCCAGCTGCGGCTTGGTCTCGATGACTCGGTGGGCGGCCCCCGCGTGGAGCACCACCACGTTGAGCGCGTGGCCGACGCTGTCGTGGAGCTCGCGCGCGAGCCTGGCGCGCTCCTCCGCGACCGCCTCGCGGGCACGCGCCTCGCGGTCGGCCGCGAAGAGGGAGGCCCGCCGCTCGGCCCGTTCCACGCTGCCGCGGTAGAGGCGGACGATGACGGCCACGACCCACACCACGGACAGGGAGACCCAGGTGCTCGCCACCGTCTGCCACGTGACGTGCACGGTGGTGAGCATGACGAGGACGAAGGCGGCGGTGACCACCACGCCGGCGGCGAGTGCTCTTCGCCACGTGTCGTAGGCGACAGTGGCGAACGAGGCGACGACCACGGCCCAGACTGCCGCCTGCGTGAACGAATAGCCGGAGACGGACTGGACGCTCAGCAGTACGGCGGCGACGCAGAGCCCGGCGAGAGGCGACCACCACAGCAGCGCCAGCGAGAGGCCGCTCGCCACGGTCAGCGCGACGAGGGCGCCGTCATCCGGCTGGAACCCGCCGGCCAAATGGCCGCGCGAGAGAAGCTGGACGAGGCCCGCGGCCGTGAAGATGAGCGCGAGGCCGATGCTGAGCGGCAGGGGGTCGAGCACGCGGGGCCGCTGCGACGCCACGGATGCGGGCGACGCCGGGCCGGAGGAGATGTCGGCGGGCTGGTCCACGCTCGCAGTATAGTGCAGCCTCCGGAGCGGCGACGCGGCCGCTCTGCGGTGCGTGCCCGAGCCTGCCTGAATCCCAGCCTGAGGCTACCGCTTCTCTCGTGTGAGGCGCTTTGAGTGGGAGGGACTGCCGACCACCCAGGAGAGGGGTCAGACAGCGGTCAACTCACGTCGGTCCATCGCCGTCGAAAGAGTACCTTTGCGTCGCAGGTCAATCCTGGTCTTCGAGCTCATTGTGCCACGTCGCGCGGGTGCCGATGCGAGCACGCAGACGCCAGCGCACACTCTTCGGGGCGGCGTCGATAGCGGCTGTGAGCCGCATCACGCCGCGACGCAGGCGCTCCTCCTGGGACGAGCTCAAGTCGAACGCGGCAAACCTTTCGCTCACGCGCTGCAGGTTCATTGCGACGTCGTGAAAGAGCCCCCAGTCGTCGGCGCACAGCTTGCCGATGTAGCGGCCGTTTATCATCCCGGGTGCGTCTTCGTCGCCCACCTCGGCATCGCCGAGCAAGGAGACCATGTCGCGCACATCCTTGTCGTTCAGCTTGAAGGTCTGCAATTTGGTGAGCAGCAAGTCGGAGAGTGAGAGCGTGTAGGGCTCGAGCTCAAGGCGCTGCGCGAGGACGATCTCGTGGTCCATTCGGAAGGTGTCAAGGAAGACATCGATATGGTCGTCCTCGTGAGCGAGGCTCGCCCCCGGCCCATCGCCATGCTCACACGGACGGACGAACTGCATCTCGGAGTTGAACGCGGTGCTCACTTCGAAGTTCTCGCGGTAGCCGAAACTCGCGAAGAGTTCCGCCAAGCGACGGGCCTCCCTGGCGGGGGCGACCATGTCCAGGTCAGAGTAGTCGCGCTCGCATAGCTCGAGGTTGCGGCAGTGCTCGCGCACCGCCAAACCGCCGAGAAGACGCAGGGTGAGACCTTGGGAGCGTGCCGTGTCAATCAGCTGGCGGCCCTCTTCAAGCATCCGGACAAGCACGCCCGGAGTGGCGCGCACAGCAGGTATCGAGTCTTCTGCCATACCGAATTGTCACCCCCGGGAGCCGCCCACAAACAAGCCGCGGCGCATGGCGCTGGGGAGGATTGTGTCGAACGATTCCACGTCGACGACGATGCCGCCCTTGTGGTCCATGCAGACCTTGCTGACGACGACCTTTGGGGCGCTCGCAGTGCTGCTGCGACCGAGACGATCACAGGCCGATCACAGCGGAGCCGCCGCCGGTAGTCAGTACGTGCTTCGGCGAGCCCAGGCCCCAACGCGGCCCGGGCAGACCTGGTCCCCTGCTGTCCGCATGTGTCCAACCCGCATCAGGCAGAGTCGCCGCAGCGCTACACCGCCGGCGAGACCGCTTGTCGCCGCGTCGCAGCCGGCTGGAGCACGATCGAGGACCTCGCGACGACGAGCAGCCGGCCAGCCCAGTGCCGGCGCGGATCCGGCGCGGCCGTCTCGTAGGCGTTGACGCCGACGCAGCCCTGGAATCGGCCGGCGCCTGCCAATGTCCGCCCGACTCTGCCGCGCGGGATGTTTCACTAGGCGGCCCTGAGCTACCATCGTGGGTGGACTGACGACTGATGGAGTCACGTATGCAGCCGGAGAAGACTTCCGACAGCGGGCAGCACAGTAGCTGTGCCCCTGAGATGCGCAAGCTGGTCATGCTCGACTTCGACGGGGTCATCGTCGATTCTCTCGAGGTCTTTTGCAGGGTCGTGCCCGCGATTCTGGCAGAGCACGGGTTCCCTCACCTCGCGACTCGGGAGCAGATCATCGCATTGGACGACGGCAACTGGTTCGAGTCGCTTGCCGCAGCGAACGTCCCCATGAGTGTCGCCAGGAGAATCGAGGACGCCGTAGCAGGCGCGGTAGGCTCCAATGGCAGTCGGCCCGCGCCCTTCGCGGGCGTGCCGCAGGTCATCGCGCGGTTGGCTGTACAACATAGTGTGGTTGTCATCACGTCGAGCCGCAGCGCGACGGTCGAGGACTTCCTCTGGCGAAACGGCATCAGCGGCGTGCGCGGAGTCCTCGGCTCCGACAACGACACAAGCAAGGTACGCAAGATCAGCGCGGCCCGCCGCCACTATGGTGTGGAGCTCGATCCTTGGTACATCGGCGACACCGTGGGCGACGTCATCGAGGGTAAAGCTGCTGGCGTCGCAACGATCGGTGCGGCATGGGGATGGCACTCGGTGGAGAGGCTCAGGAGCGTCTCGCCCGACCACATCGCGTACGCACCCGAGGACCTTCTTGCGCTACTTTGCCTCGATGCGCCTTTTCCGTGACCCGCATCATCTGCTACCGCTACCAGACCACTCACTGAGCGCCCCTCGGAGCTGATGACGCGCCACACGTGGCCGTCCGCCGGTCAGAACCTAACCACTGCCAAGCGCACTCAGGCCCCCTACGCACACACCTTCAGTTCCCGCACCTGGGCGGCAAGGCAGCGGCTAGGTTGCAAGGCATCCGTGCCCAGGGTTGCCGGCCGCTGCGATCAACCTATGCAGACGCAGGCGCCGGGGATATGGTGATGACTGGGGAGGCTCGCGACGAGTCCGCTGGACGCCATCGTGGTCACCGGGCGCTAGGATGACCAACCCCCCCCGAGGTAGGCGGCTCGGCTGGGAAGAGGCGAGAGGACGGCGGCCGCGTCGGATGACTCTTCTTGCAGGGAAGTAGGTGGCTGGTGGTACCACGTGAGCGTGCTCCGCGGGCTGAGAAGACACTACGGGTGGAGAAGAGGGACTGGGGTAGATCCAGTCTTGTTGCGGCCGTCGTAGGTTTCGCCTTCCTGTTCCTGCCCTTCGTCGTATGGCTTAGCGTAGTCCCATTGTGCATGGCGCTGGCGAGCGGGAGGCGTGCGCTTGGGCTGTCGCGACAGAAGAAGGGCATGCCGGGACGCGGGCCCCAGGGCACGAACCCGAATCAGTCACGCGGCCTCGCCGTTGCCGGCATGGTAATAGCGCTGCTCGGGCTGCTGCTTTATGTGAGCCATCTGGCTTGGGCCTGCACGGCATTGTAGGCAGAGAGTAGGCCGTGCACGGAGTCGTCCTTCCCTCGCATGGCCGCCAGATTCACCCTTACGGACGATGCGTCGAAGGCGCCTTGGCCGGCTTGGGATCCTGGAACGAGCGCCGTGGACGTCAGCGATGAAGTTGTCAAGCCACCGGCTTCCCGATGCTCTCGAAGCGCCCGTCTACATCAAGTGCTCGGCGCGCTCCACCTCTTCGACGTCGTTGTACCATTGCTTCTTGGTGCCGACCTTGCTCCTGATCTTCCAGCCGACCGACTTCGGCTCCTTCTCAATCATGTCGAGGAGCTCATCGAGCCGGGCACGAATCACGTCTCGATCGTCCGAGGAGAGGGCGTCATAGTCGCCCAGTAGGGACTTCACCTTGTTCAGATTGGTCGTGGTGGTGTAATAGAAACCCCAATCCTTACTCATGATCTTGCTGATGTACGTTCCGTTGACCATGTCGCTGTCGTTGTCGCCGACCTCGTGCTCCAAGAGCAGCATCATGACGTCTTTGACGTCTTTCTCGTTGATGTGGACGATTTGTAATTTCTCGAGCATCAGAAGAGCAAGGCTTATCGTCGGCTTGTCAAGCTCCAGCTGCCCTTTCTGCCAGCTCACGACGTGGCACATGTTCAGCTTGTCAAAGAAGATGTCGACGTGAGGTCGCTGGCCACTTGGGTCGAGGTAGATCTTCCGACCCACCATGAGACCAGGCGTCAGAGACGCCGTCTGCGACTCGTACCCAAGGTCATTTAGGAACAACTTGTCTATCGCCTTCTCCTGCTTGTAGTAGGCGGCGAAGTCGAGATCCGTCAGGACCCGGTTCATGGAGATCTGAAGGTCCTTATGGACGGGGCAGTGATGGCGAAAGGCCACCGCTCCCAACAGCCGAATGGTAACCCCGCTCTTCTCAGCCGCTTCCACCATCTCCAACCCCAGCTTCTCGAATTCGGCTGAATCGGCTTCGTCCACTGCCAGTTTTTCGTACTCTTTGGGATCCTGTTCCATGTGTCTCGCCAGTCCGTTCTCGAGGGATGATGCAGGAATCAGAGTCTTCGTTCCGACCAAGATACTCCGCGCACGCGGGAAAGGCGACCTAGCCTGAGGTGAAGGTGAAGTGCTTGACGCCCTTCTTCTTGTCGATGTCGACGATGACTCCCCTCATTACGCCTTCCCCATACTCGCTGCCAGGGTTCAGGCAGATGGTTCGACCCAGCTTCTGCGACCCTCTGCTCTCGTGGATATGGCCGTGGAGCGCCAGGCGGGGCTGATATTTCTCTATGGCCTGGCGAATGGCCGGGCTGCCCACCGGAACCATGTGAGGCTTGCCGCCCATC
The DNA here is from genome assembly GCA_963709845.1 of uncultured Thermoleophilia bacterium. Lineage (GTDB taxonomy): Bacteria > Actinomycetota > Thermoleophilia > UBA2241 > UBA2241 > CAIXSE01. Next base: position 48,036 of record CAVPXV010000005.1, on the reverse strand, counting down.
TCGAGCGTCGGCCGCATCTGGTCGTCGAGTTGAGGAGCTTGGTCGAGCACCGTGTCGTAGGGTGGGCAGTGGAAGTTGAAGATGCAGTGGTCGAAATCCGTGATCTGGCTGGCCATCGCGTCGATTATCGCCTGCAGTCGCTCCTCGGGGACGTCCCGCGGGCAATGCCACGGGGTGATGTTGGCGTGCCCCGTGCTGATCATCGTGTAGTCCTCGTCGATCTTGATGACCTTGCCCTCGGGATTCACGACTCTGTCGCCGCCATCGAAGAGAGGGTCAATGTCGTACTCGTCGTCGTTGCCAGGCTGAACGTAACACTTGATATTCGTACCAGCCAAGCGTTCCTCAGCGAACTGGAGACACTCCCTGATGCGCTCCTGCATCAGCCGCTTGAATATCGCATCTTGAGCGGCGGTATCGCCGACGAGCTCCTCCATTCCGTCCGGATCAGTCATGTATGGGTAGTACCCCATGTCGGTGACGTTGCGCCTGAACGCCTCGACTTCTGACTCCTTGAGCAGCATGTTCCCGATCGAGATGATTGACCGTGAACGAACCATCAGACTGTCGAACGAATGGTATGACCTTCTTGCCGGTGATATCTCCCCCGAGAATGATCACGTGAGCTTCGTAGAACTTGCCGGCGTTGATGAACTTCCGGAAGCAGACATTGGACCCGTGCGTGTCCGTGGTGAAGAAGATGCGAGTTGCTGCCATGCATTCACCTTTCTCGGGGCTGAGTCGGGCTCGGCCCGACCCAGCCCCTTCAGCTACTGCAGCGAGACTGCAGCCGTGGAACAAACTGCGGCTCAGTCGGGCGGTACCGTCTTGAAGCGAGCAGACATGGGCACGCCCTTGCGACGTTGGTAGATCGTGGCGATGAAGTAGATGATGATCGGGCAGGATGACGAAGAAGGCCGCCGTCCAAGCGAGGTTCTTGGTATTCATGGTCGGCGTCGTGCCCGTCAGGAAGGTCGCGTAGATGGTGACCGCGGAGACGATCATTCCGAGGAATCCCAAAATGGTGATCCACGGTATGCCTAGGAATCTCGACTGCACGAGCTGTGGTGACTTCTCGAAGATGTCCTTGCGGACCCAGGGGAACACCATGGCGGCGATACCGAGGATGAACCAGCCGACCATCCAGATGGTCACAGTGTAGGTGATGTAGCTGTACCAGGTCGTGAAGGTGGCCACGGTGAGTACCGCCCACGCGATGACGAAGGCCAGAAGGACAGCGCGGTTGGGCGAGCCGTTTCGAGAGACCTTGTTCACCCATCCCGGAAGCAGGCCGTCAAAGGAGAAGGCGAACAGGTTCCGGACCGGACCGAAGGACAGGCCGAGGACGCCACCCCAGGTGGCTACCATGAAGCCGATCGGGCCGGCGAGCGCCACGAGGAACCAGTTCTGCGTCATCCACACGACCATGTAGCTGATGACCGGGTAGGTGTGCAGCATGCTGCTGGCGTCTCCCTGCGTCTCGATGTAGGCCAGGGAGCGGATGGTGTTGACGCCAAGGCCGTGGTCCGCCACGCGAGAGAAGAGCAGCCAGTACACCACGAACAGAGCCATGGACCCCAGCATGGCGAGCGGCATGGCCCTGTTCACCTTCTTGATCTCGCCGGAGATGTTGGCGGCGTACGTGGAACCCAGGGTGCTCAGGTTCACGAATGCGAGGCCGGCCCAGACGGTGGCCGCAACGGCGAACGCCGGCAGACCAGCCCCGTTGGACACCGTGTGCACCGCGGTCGTCACCTCGGTCCACTTGATCCCCTGGACCTTCTCGAACCCGGCGATGGTATGAGCCTGTCCGCCCAGGAACAGGCAGACACCGATGAAAGTGATCAGCATGAGCCACTGGAAGCCGAGGACGATCCACATGGCCCTCATCACGGCCTTGGTGCCCAAAGCCATGACGAGGAACGCCGACGCCAGGACGAGTGATGCGAGGATCCAAATCACCACCCTGTTATCCGGTGTGGTGACACTGAGATACTTGCCCCAGGAGACGAGCGTCTTGTTCCCCGACGCCAATCCCTCCGCGAGGAAGAAGTTGCCCAGGCCCCAGTTCACGGCCCACTGCGAGAGCAGACCCGACCAGTTGATGCCGACGATGGTGAGCGTCCAGCAGGCTATGAAACCGAGTAGCGGGTGCAGGATGCGGCTCACGTAGATGTACTCCCCGCCCGACCGCGGCATGCTGAGCGACATGAACACGTAGATGCCGGCGATCGGGAAGAGCGCGAAGATGGCGAAGCTCGTGAGCCATCCATTGGCGCCGAGATAGAGGGTCTGTTCCTGAGAGTAGTAGAGGAAGGCGAACGTCATCGTCGGGCAGACGAAGGCATAGACCAGCGCGCTCCACGGACTGACCGTCCTCGTAAGGCCGGAGGCACGCCGCACGAACAGGTCCCCCCCGCCCCCAGCTGTTCCTTGTCCTTCCTTCGCTTGTTCTGCCATAATCCACCGCTCCTAACTAGAGGGTCGATGCACTACCGGGTTTGGCCAAGGGCCGACATGCAGGAGTCCTTGTCTCTCGTTCGCCCTGACGGCGTCGGCAAGCGTCCGTGCGATGATCAGCCGAGCCTGCTGACGAAGTAGAGGTCACAGACTGCCCCCGCTTCTGTCTCACCTCCCTCCCCCACAATTCGGCCTAGCCCGACTCAATGAACGGTCCCCGTCGCCATCTCCAACCGGACCGCTCCCGACAGGGACGGTTGTACACGACGTCCGCTCCCGGTCCAGGCGACTGTACACAACGGGACACATCCTCGCAAGGATTGGTATGCACTGGGTTAGTCGTAGTTGGATACTAGGAGAAACCTATGACATGTGCGTGAGGATGCCGCGTGACGACTTGTGGACACCCCGCTGTCCGTTCCCCAATAGAGCTGGACGGCGCAGTGCGCGGGGACAGACCCGCCACTGCGGCCGGAGCGTGGCAACCAGATGCGATGTCAACACGGGTTCACGTCGAATACCCCGGTCGTGTGAACAATCGTGGCATGGTCCGTCTGCCCCGTCAGTGTTGAAGCGTGGGAGGCTCCATCTGGTTACTGTCCGGGCCAGGTGGGTCGACCTCGAGGGCGTGCCCTTGACTGCTCTCGAGCGTCGTAGCCGCACCCATCCCCCATACACGACATAACATCCCGCGCAACTGTGGTAGACCTTGAGCCGGGTCGCAGTGCTCGTCATTGTCGCCGATGACGAGCGCCGAGTTCGACTCCCAGAGGCCGGATAGTCCCGGCTCGCCTTGGGCCCGCTCGGGGAACCACCAGCCGTGGGGAGCACAGACGACGTCGGGATGGGCGGCCGGGTCGAGTTCGGCGCGCAGCTTGATCTTGCCGACGGTGGTCTCGAGGTACACCCAGTCACCCCCGTTGATGCCGTACCGGTGGGCGGTCTCGGGGTGTATGCGTAGGCCGGGCTCGGGCTCCAGGTTCCGCAACGCCTCGATCTGGCGACCGGCGGTGAGGTAGAAGGGATGATCGCGCTGACCCACGAAGTACAGTAGCGGGTAGTCCCGGAGCATGTCAGGACGGCTCACCGGGCTTTCCGGCGGCTCCTGGTAGCCGGGCAGCGGGTCGTAGCCAAGACCCTCGAGGATGCTGGACGAGAGCTCGACCTTGCCCGAGGGTGTGCCGAAGCCGGTCTTCTCGTACTTCTTGAACTTCAAGCTCGGGGCCATGCACGAGGTGCTCGCTGACAAACTGCTTGAAGGTCACGCCCATCGGCTGCAGGCGATAGTCGTAGAGTGTCTCGAGGTCCTTCCAAGGCCAGTGCTCGCCCTGACCCATCCTGACTGCGACCTCGCGGTAGAACCGGTAGTCGGTCCAGCAGTCCGGCGGCGGCTCGACTGCCATCTCGCCTGAGTAGTAGAAACACGTAGAGTCGTCGCCGGCGTCGAGTGCCGGGCGCTCGAGCCATGTCGCGGCAGGTAGGACATAGTCGGCGATCTGAGCCGTGGGCGTCATGAAGAAGTCCATGACGACAAGCAAGTCGAGGCTGATGAGGCCCTCGTAGATGGCCTTCGTGTTCGTGTAGCTCATCAGCGTGTTGTTGCCGTCAGCGATGAATGCCCTCACCGGATAGGGGTCGCCGGTGGCCATCGCCCGCCAGACCGAGGGGGCATGGGCGATCGTGCCTCCGGCGCACTGATTGGCGTAGGGCCTGCCCCACACGGGCTCCATAGCCTCGCTCGTGAGGTCGAAGCAGTCCCAGCTCAACACCTTGAAGCGGTCTGACCCGAGCTGCTTCGGCTTCTGCTCCGCGGGCATCGCCTCGTTGAGCTCCATCTCCGCGCAGGAACGGACAAGCGGGTGGTAGCCGTAGAAGACCTCGCCTCCGGGCACGTCAAGGTTGCCGGTGATGGCGCGCAGGATGCCAAGCGCCCTGAGTGCGTTCGTGCTATTGGTCTGCATGTCGAGCGTGCAACCCCAGGGGATGATGGCCGGCCTGGTCGTAGCGTAGAGCCGCGCTGCGTCTCTGATGGACTCCGCAGATACTCCGGTGATCTGCGCCACGCGCTCGGGGGGGAACTTCCCTGCCCTCGCCGCAAGGTCCGCGAAGCCCACCGTCCAGTCGGCGACGAACTGGTCGTCGAAGAGCCCCTCCTCGATGATGACGTTGAGCCAGCAGAGCGCCATAGCGGCGTCGGTACCCGGACGGACCTGAAGCCAGACGTCCGCCTGGCCGGCGTTGAACGACTTGTAGGGGTCGACTACGATCAGCCTGGCGCCGGAATCCTGAGCCGCCTTGAGGGCCATGTACTCCCCCACCCACTTGTTCGGCTGCGGATCGTGGCCCCACAGCACGACGCACTTCGTGCCCTCGTAGTCAGCGACTTGGTGCCAGCCATACGTCGTTTTGTTCACCGACGCTGTATTCCCCATGCACATCAGCAGTGGGGACGTCCAGTTAGGGCTGCCGAGGAGGTTCATGAACCGGCGGCTCATATCGTGCGGCATCGGCCCACCGGCTCCTATCGACGAGGCGACCGCCTCTGGTCCGTCTTTCGCAATGATGGTCTTCAGTCGCGCCGCGATGTCGTCGAGGGCCTCCGGCCAGCTGACCTCCTCCCACTGCCCCGAACCCCGCACGCCGACGCGGCGCCGGGGGTGCAACAGGCGGTCGGGATGACTGACGAAGTCCATGCCCAGCCTGCCGATTCGGCAGATGCTGTTCGGCATCAGCGGGTGGTCGGGGTTGGCGGTGATCTTCACTACTTTGTTCTCCGCGACGTCGACGTAGGCCAACAGCCCGCAGTACAGATCACAGCCGCCACAGACGAATGGCCTTGGCTCGTCACTCATTGCGTCGCTCCATGGTGGGGGTTCACCAACTCGACCATGCAGGTGCGTGAGCGTCGCCACAGAGCGGACTACCGGGGAAGGCAGACACCGTGCTGCGAGCATGGGCTTGTGGGCCGCTGACGTGCCGGACTCGTCGAGAATCGCGCCGCTGAGCGGGGCTGCAGTCAGACGGCCTTCGCGGATCCTCGTGGATGAACACCATGAAGGGCCTTCTTGGACGGCATGCACTGCGCGTGGCTACAGAGACAAACTGAATCACCTTGAAATGATGATGTACGGCGCACTCTACCTGTCAAGGAAGTGTTTGAACCCGCTTGGATCGGCAGTGACGGGGACGGGATGGAATCGCGGCGACAGTCAGCGGTTGCTGATGAGACTCGGCGAAGGGCGAAGCCAGGGGGAGCCCTTGATTCTTTTGACGAATGATGGCGCGCTATCCCCCGGGGAACGTGGCCGCTGTGGAACCGCTCCGGGAACTGGGCGAAGTCCCGACCCGCGTGACATGGCTTCAGCAAGCCAGCACGAATCGTTTCCGATTGGTAATAGCCCGGGTCGCTTTGACGCTTTCGAACTCGGAAGCCGTGATTCTAGGCCGCCATGGTGCGGCCCGCCCGCATCAGTCGGCCGTGGGGCTAGTCTGTGCCTCGACCTGCTGCTCCGACGTGCCGTTCCGACCTTCCTCGTCGATGAGTCTAAGGAGCGCCGACACGTCCGGTTCATATGGGCTCTCCGGCGAAATGCGGACATCCGCGGGCGCGGTCCCGCTGGGGGTGATCACCGTACTGACCATCACCTGAGACAGGCTCGTACCTGTGCCACGGAGGCCCAGCTTCTGGCGGATGTTGCCACGGTGGAAAGTCACGGTGGCCGGTGATAGATACAGGGCGCGCGCGATCTCCTCGGTCGTCTTGCCTGCCCTCACGAGCTGTAGGACCTCATGCTCTCGTCGGCTGAGGCCATGCGAGTGGGCCGCTTGAGAGCCGCTAGTCTCGAGCAATGGGCTCGCGATCTCGTTCAGGGTCTGCTTCACGACGTCGAGAAGAGAGGCTTCCGGATGGCCAGCGAACGCGGCGGCAACGCGGTCCAGCGTGGGGAGCACGAGGAGGTCGATGTTCTCCGCCAGCACGCGTCTGCGCTCTTCGAGGTCGTTACGTCGCTGTTCCATGAGGACCCGTAGCGCAACATTGTGCCTCTCCAGGTCGTGCGTCTTTTCACGAAGAGAAGCCTCGGACTTGGCCAGGGCCTTGAGGGCCCGCTTGCGTTCGGTCACATCGACACCCAGCACGAACGCCATGTGCTCTTGTCCGACCACGAACGGCACGACCGTAGCAAGGAGGCACTTGCACGTTCCTGCGACGTCGACCTCGATCTCACATGCTTCCGGCGCGTCCCCACTGGTCGCGTCACGATCATCCGGAACCTGGGTCCGCCTCAACAGGTCCTCGGGGAAGATGGCGGAGGCCGGTTGTCCCACGAGCCCGGCCCGTTCGACGCGGAACAGACTCGTCGCGGATAGGCTAGCGTCTACCACGACGCCGCTTCCATCCATCAGGAAGGCCGGCATGAGTGACTTCTGGAACAGCCCCTCGCGCAACTCAGCCGACTCCTCACGGGCTTGGGCAAGGCTCCTTTCCAGCGTGATGTCACGCAACCCCCCCGCCATCCATTCGGCGTTGGCATTGCCACCGGCGATCACGATTCCCCAGTCACTTATCGAGATGTAGCTGCCGTCCCCACGGCGCAGTCGATACTCGCTCCGAAAGCCGGACTTGGCGCGGAGTGCCTGATCGTTCTCAGCGACCATCCTGGCGAGATCCTGAGGGTGCACGCGCGCGAACCACTCTTCCACGATCGTCGGCACATCGTGAGTCGGTATGTCTAGCAACTCCTGCATGCCCGGGACGATCATGGTCCCTGTGGGAACGTGCCACACGTACCAGACGGCGAAATGTGCCTCGACGATACTCTTGAGCATCGTGTCGATGACCATAGTCGGTATCTCTCTCTCCGGCTCATCGACGAGAAGCGAGTCTGAGACGAGCCGCAGAGACAGGCCGCCGAATTCGAACGCGCGAGACGGTCGGGACTCCCCGTCGTATCCGGGTCGATTTGACTCCACTACGGCGGCGTCGTCCTGACTAATGGCCGAGGCGGGAGCGCTCCGCCATCCGAGCACGGTCCTCAGAGCCCCTCGTATCTCCTCGCCATAGGCGTGCTCGGGCCTCGCGTCGTCGGGCGAGGTGCGCAGGGGATCATCACCTGGCTTCTGTTCTGGCACTGTCTGCAAGCTATCCTCCTCTTGTTGCCACGCCCGATGCCGCGGCGGCGGGTCTGTCACCGCGCACTGCGCCATCCTAGTTTGTTGGGGAGGAGACAGCGGGCTGTCCACAGGTCGTCACCCGGCATCCTCACTTGTCATAGGTTTCTCCTAGGGTCGAACCAGGACAAACCCAGTGTATGCCAATCCTTGCGAGGATGTGTCCCGTTGTGTACAGTCGCCTGGACCGGGAGCGGACTTCGTGTACAACCGTCCCTGTCGGGAGCGGTCCGGCTTGAGATCACAACAGCGACCGTCTTCTGAGCCGGCCCACGCCGGATCAGAGATGGAGGGAGGTGAGGCGGGAGCGAGCAGTCTGTGATTCCCTTTCGTGTATCTGCAGACTCGGAACGGATGCTAGATCGGCGCCGCATTGTGGACAGACCCACAGCAATCACAAGCGACGGGAGTCATATGATGTACGAGATGACGACTCAAGAAGCTATCAAACGTGACAGGCAGTTCTTGATTCATGGTTGGGGCTACATCCCGATTGACGTCGTGAAGGGACTGGGCTCCAAGTTCTGGGATTCCGAAGGCAAAGAGTACATCGACATGTTGTCTCAGACGGCCGGGGTGGTCGGGATCGGGCACTGCAACCCCAAGGTCGTCTCGGCTGTCAGAGAGCAGGCTGACAAGTCGATGCACATCTTGACCTCCTTCATCAACGACCCCCGGACGGTCTTCTCGGAGAAGCTCGCTGCCGTTGCTCCCGGAAGGCTGAAGAACAACTGCAAGATGTACATCTCCAGCGGCGGCTCTGAGGCCAACGAAGTGGCCCTGAAGATGGCAATGCTCGCGACCGGCAAGAACGAAGTGATCTCGACGTACTTCTCGTACCACGGCGGCACGCTCGCCGAACTGTCATTGCTAGGTCAATCGTACAGCTCCGGAGGCCCCTGGCCTCGGTTCCCTGGTTTTCACCAGATCCCGAATGCCTACTGCTATCGCTGCGTCTATGGCCAGGATCCTACCTCTTGCAGTCTCGAATGTGCTGAGGCTCTCGACCAGGCCATCAAGTACGGCACCGGCGGCAAGGTTGCGGCCTTCATTCAGGAGCCGGTTCCGGGCAATGGCGGGCACATGGTACCGCCCAAGGCTTACTTCAAGCGCATCCGCGAGATCTGCGACAAGAACGACGTCCTCTACATCTTGGACGAGGTTCAGACGGGCGTCGGACGGTCAGGCAAGTGGTGGGCGGCCGAGTACTTCGACGTTGAACCCGACATCTTCACTACGTCCAAGGCCATCGGTGGCGGCATGCCCATCGCAGCCACCGTGGTCAGGAATGGCATCCTCCCCGAGCAACTGATCGATGACCAGTGGCAGATCTTCACCTTCGGCGGACACTCGGTTTCCTGCGCCGCCGGCGTAGCGACCATCGACTTCATCAACGAGGAGAATCTCCCCGAGAAGGCAGCTCGTCAAGGTGACCGGCTGACTAGGCGGCTGAACGAGATGATGGCCAAGTACAAGTCCATAGGCGATGTCCGCGCCATGGGGCTGTTCATCGGCGTCGAGATCGTCAAGGACAAGGCTACCAAGGAGCCTTGGAATGAGGGCGCAGGAAACATCTTTGGCCTGGCCCTCAATAAGGGTGCACTGTTCGGCACGAACGGTGCGCGCGGCCATGGCAACATCATCAAACTCAAGCCGCCTTTGGTCATTACTGATGTCGAGGCCGACAAGGCCCTCGATATTCTTGAGGAATCCATAGCCGAAAACGAGAGGGCACTCGATAGTGTCGCAGTCGCCAGCGGGACAGAAGTAGGTCTGTGAAGCTGGCTCTCTGAACGCTGCGTACGAGAAGCTTGAGAGTGGAGCCCCCGGCGCCGAGACTCGCGAGGTGTGGGCGAGTAGTTCTCGGCGCCGGGGGTCTTTGATCACCGACGGGGGCAGCCACTGGGTGACGATGTCGGCGCTCGAGCAGGGGGGCGGCTTGGGGGCGGCACGGTACATCGCGTCATGTCTCGCTACACCCGCAAAACGATTGGAGGACATCCATGGGCAGGCTCAGCGGCAAGGTGGCTATCGTGACCGGCGGCACCATGGGAATCGGCCGCGGGACGGCTATGCTCTTCGCCCAGGAGGACGCCAAGGTCGTGGTCGCTGCGCGCCGGCCGGGAGCTGTCGTCGACGAGATTCGCGCCTCCGGGGGCGAGGCCATTTTCGTGAAGCTCGACGTCTCCAGCGAGGATGACTGGAAACGCGCTGTCAACGAGACGATTGTCGCCTACGGCAAGCTCAACGTTCTGGTGAACAACGCCGGCATTTCGCTCGGGCATGACGTCGAGGAGACCACCCTGGACGAGTGGAACGAAGTCATGGGAATCAACGCCACCGGCGTGTTCCTGGGGATGAAGAATGCGATCGACGCGATGAAGGACTCGGGCGATGCCTGTTCGATTGTCAACCATTCATCGATCGACGGACAGGTCGGAGAGGCCGGTCTTTTCGCCTATTGCGCGTCGAAAGGCGCGGTGACGATCATGACAAAGTCGGCGGCGCTCGCAGTCGGGGCGAAGGGCTACCGTATCCGCGTCAACTCCGTGCACCCGGGCTACGTCCATACGCCAATGACCGAGAAAGAGGCGGCTGACTTCGGTCTCACCCCGGAGGAGTACTTCGCCAAGGTCGGCGCTCAGCACCCTATCGGGTTCATCGGCGAACCCGTGGACATTGCCTACCTTGATCTGTACCTCGCCTCGGACGAGTCACGATGGGTGACCGGGGCCGAGTTCACCATCGATGGCGGCTGGACCGCACAGTGAGCCGTGTTGAAGGAGGCCTGAAATCGCGGTCTTGGGGCTCAGTGTGAATCACCGATCATCCGCGACAAGCGGGAATCAGTAGGCAGGATGCGCTGCGCTACCGCGCCGCGCAAGGCCGGCACCTGCTTTGAGTGGCCTGGAACATCGCGGTGCAGGACGCCTCGGCCGCCGACGGATGTGGCTTAGCATCAGACGAAGGCCGGGTGTCGGGTTCTGGTCCTGAGCCCGACACCCGGCCTTCGATGATTCGGAGCGGAGCGCGGCGTTCAGATGAATCGGTTCTTCAGCTCGTTGGATTCGAGGGTGTACATGCGGACGAAGTTGTCGTCGGGCGTTCGTCCAGAACTCGAAACTAGACTGCCTCGCCGTGTCACCCAACCGCCCCCGCGCCTTCCGGCAGCAGCTGGCCGCCGTCCACGACGATGGTCTGGCCGGTGATGTACTTCGCCTCATTGGAGGCCAGGAAGAGCATGGCGTAGCCGATATCCTCCGGGTCACCGAGCCGCTTCATCGGTATGGAGGCGGCTAGCGCGTCGATGTAGTCCTGCCCCATGCCCTCCATGCCCTCGGTCATGATGTTCCCGGGCAGCACGGCATTGATCGTCACGCCCTCAGTGGCGACCTCGATGGCAGCGCTGCGCATGAAGCCGAGCATGGCCGCCTTGGTCGCGCCGTAGTGGGCCCATCCGGGGTAGCCAGTGACCGGACCAGTCACCGAGGAAGTGAGCACGATGCGCCCGCTGTGGCGCTGTCGCATATGCGGCAGCACCGCCGTGACCATGAAGAACATGCCCTTGACGTTGATTTCAAAGATCCTGTCCCAATCGGACTCGGTCATCTCGCTCAGGAACGCCTGCGGGTAGATGCCGGCGTTGCTGACCAAGGTATCCACGCGGCCGTACCGTTCGATGACGGTCCTTACGGCCGCTTGGCAGGACGCTTGCCTTGTCACATCGGTCAGCACGAAGTCGACGATGCCGCCGGTGTCGGCAAGAGTCGCGGCAGTGGCCGTGCCGACCTGGTCGTCCAGGTCGGCCACAACCACGGTGGCCCCTTCGGACGCGAAGACTCGGGCGATGCCCCGGCCTATCCCTTTGGCAGCACCGGTGACGATGACCACATTGCCGGACATCCGCCCGTCCATATTCGCCTCCATCGAGCGTCTTCAGGTGGGGAAGGAAGTGGAGATGAGGCTCACTGGCTCGCGCTCTGGTTGACAACCGAAGAACGGGGCCGCGCCGCCCGTGCCGCCTCTTGAATGAGCTGAGAAACGCTGAGGACTCGGGTCGATAGGCCGCGACGCTTCGCTCCAAGCGACAACTGCATTATGCACGCAGGGCACTCCGTCACCAGGACATCCGCACCAGACTTCTCAACGTTCTCCACCTTGCGTTCCAGGATAGTCATGGAGATCTCGTTGTGCATGACGTTGTATGACCCGGCTGCTCCGCAGCACCAATCGGCCTCCGGCAACTCCCGGTATTCAACCCCGGGGATGGATCCTATAAGGTCCCGGGGTTGAGACACAATGCCTTGGTAGCGGGCTCCGAGATGACAAGGATCGTGGTAGGTGACCGTGGCCGAGAGCTCGCCGAGAGGCGCATTCATGCCCACGGCCCGCATCAACTCGCTGAAGCTCCTGACCTTGGAGACAAGTCGCTTGGCCAACTGGGAATACGCGGCATCGTCTCTCAGGAGGTCGGCGTATTCCTTGAGATGACCCGAGCAACTCCCGCAGTCGGACACGATGTAGTCGTATCGGTCGAGATTGCCCAGCGTCTCCAGGTTGCGCCTCGCAAGAAGGCGAGCCCCTTCAACGTCCCCATAGCCGTACACGGGCAGACCGCAGCAGTTGTTGGGCAGGACCGTCACGCCGATCCCATTCCGCTCGAGCACGTCTACGGATGCTTCGCCTACCTCGGGAAGCATGTAGTTGTAGCCACATGAGATCCAGTACCCGACCTGGAGACCCGTTTCCCGCGCTGGCCGCACCCGCGTCTTGAGCCTGGTCCGGAGGAAGGTTGCCGGCACCTCATCCCTGAGCTCCATCGCCTTCTCCAGCTTGGGATTGATCATCCTGAGGAGACCGAGGCGCGTCGCGACATCCGCCAGACCAAGCCGGCGCCCTGTCCATGCCATCCTGATGATCACGGACATGAGTTCCGGATGCGGGAGCAACCGGCGGAAGATCCAGCGCTGGAGGGCGGGCCGCCCAAACCGCCTTCCGTACGTCTCCCGAAAAGCAATGACCAGACGGTCCGTCTTGACTGCCGGGAAGCAGTTCGCAGTACAGGCGCGGCACAAGAGGCAGTTGTCAAAGGCCTCTCGGAGATCAGGGCCCAGCGGAGTCTCGCCCTCAATGAGATTGCGGAACAGCGCGTTCTTCCCGCGCGCAACGTGAGCTTCCATGCTCGTGGCCGTGTACACGGGGCACGTTGGCTGACAGAATCCGCACTTCCCACACTTGGCGACTTCGTCATAGAGATCGAGGAGCTCCGACGCCCCGCCGGGCGCAGCCACAATCGCCGCGTCTTCCCCACCTGCCGACGACCTCGGCTCCACGTCTAGAGCCCCCCTACAAAGCGACCGGGGTTCATGACTCCTCTGGGATCGAATCTATTCTTCACAGCCCGAATCAACTCATAGTCGGTCCGAAGACGTCCCCACGCGTCGAACTCTTGGCCCAGCGCAGACCAGCCGCCAAGCACCGACATGGCACCTCCGTGTTGCTCGGCAGCCGCCCGCACCCCATCCGCGAATGCCCGCAGACCCGCAGGAGCACCAGCAGCGTATGCCTCCAAGTATCCCGTTCCGCAACTCATCGTGTAGGACGCGGCCACACTGTTCGCCCGAGAGTGCACTTCCACGGCAGTGGCCAAGTCCCACACGAGTGCGAGCGGCACGGTGCACCGCACTCCCACGCAAGAAGGACTGCTCATCACCCTCTCTCGCAACCTAGTGAACGTCTCCCAGACTTCACCGGGAAGGAGTCCAACCTCCGACGCGCGGCAAGACTCGATCATCCCCACTCGGGCGCCAGCCGCGAAGGCACCCTCATGCGTCGAGCTCGTCGTGCCGCCTGCTATGCGGCTGTCACCTGGTGCCTTGGGCTTCCCCAAGCTGAGCTCAGCACAAAACAGGGAGATGTCGCGCACCTGGCGCTCCACAGCAGCGGAGTGCCCCTCGAGGGCGATGAGCATCAGATAGGCACTGTCGGAGGACAAGTCACGGTCAAGACCGAGAAGACATGCGCACTCAGGTGACATGAACTCCAGAGATGAGGGAAGAAGTGGCGATTCGAGGATTCTGGCCACAAGCCGGCGACCCTCCTCCAAGCCGGGCAGCATCAACAGGAGTAGTTCCTCGCAGGCGGGCAGCGGCAAAACGCGAACAGTGGCCTCCGCGATGACCCCAATCGTCCCGAGCGATCCGATGAAGAGCTTGCCGACATCGTATCCGGCAACGTTCTTGAGAGTCCGACCACCAAAGTTGGCCAGGCTGCCGTCAGGGAGAACGACCTTCAGTCCGAGGACGAGGTCCCGAAGACCACCGTACTGTCGTCGGCGCGGGCCGTGGTCCGCGCTGGCGATGACTCCACCTAGGGTTGCTCGATCTCCGGACTGCGGGTCGAGCGGCAGGAGTAACGAATCCTTGTGCACCATCGACTGGAGGTGCTCGATGGTGGCCCCCGCCTGGGCTGTGAGGACAAGATTCTCAGGATCGTATTCGACAATGGAATCCAGGGTGCTCATATCGAGCACCAAGTCCAGGCGAGAAGGAGGGTTTCCGATCCCCAGTTTGGTTCCGCCCCCAATCGCAGCCATTGCCATGGCGCGACCGGAAGCCCAACCTACTGTCTGCTCGAGTTCTCGGACAGTGGCGGGACTCACGCGCAGGGCCGGCTCGACTCCCGCCACCGGGGTCTTCGAGTTCCCGTCTATCGCCGCACCAGGGACAAGGAGCGCCAGCTCCGCCAGGGCGTCACCGACGCTAGGACGCATGTGCAGCGCCCGAAACGACGACCCGCGACGGCAGGACCTTGCCTGGGTTACATAGGTCGGCCGGGTCAAACACCTGCTTGAGCCACTCCTGCACCCGCATGTCATTCTCGGTGAAGAGCAGACTCATCGCCTCCACCTTCTCGATGCCGACGCCGTGCTCCCCAGTCACAGTCCCGCCCAGTGCCACACAGGCGGCGAGAATCTCCATGCCTGCACTCATTGCCCGCTCACGGTCCGCCTTGATTCTGCTGTCGAACAACACGAACGGATGGAGATTCCCATCACCAGCGTGAGCTACGTTTGCGATCCTGAAATCGTGTTTTGCTCCAATTTCTTGGACTCTCCGTAGGGCGTCGGGAAGCTTTGCGCGAGGTACAGTGCCATCGATCAGCAAGAAACTCGGGGCAAGGCGGGCCACAGCTGCGACGGCGCCCTTCCGTCCTTTCCACAAGGCGGTGCGTTCATCCTCGCAACTTGCCACCAGGACCTCGCGGGCACTGTTTCGCCCGCACATCGCAAGCACATCAGCGGCCATGTCTTCCATTCCGTCGAGGAGTCCGTCCAGTTCAATCAGGAGTACTGCCGCAGCATCTCTGGGCAGTCCCAGAGGCTCAGAGTCCTCGACCGCCTGGATTGCAAGCCTATCCATCATCTCGAGAGTTGCTGGCACCATGCCGGCGGCCACCATGGCAGAGACCGTCTCGGCTGCATCATCAACGCTGTCGAAGATCGCCAGCATCGTCTTGATGGCTTCTGCCTTCCGAAGAATCCGAAGGACAGCCTTGGTGCAGATCCCAAAAGTGCCCTCGCTCCCGACGAAGCCACCAAGTAGATCGAATCCCGGCAGATCGAGGGCCTTCCCCCCAAGCCAAACGACCTCGCCGTCAGGCAGGACGACTTCCGCGCCGACGACATGATTACATGTGACCCCATACTTGAAGCAGTGAGGACCACCGGCATTCTCCGCGATGTTGCCCCCGATGGAAGACGCCTTGCCGCTCGACGGATCAGGAGCGTAGTAGTAGCCGAGTGGATCGAGAACCGCTGATATATCGAGATTGTAGATTCCGGGCTCCACGATGATTCGCTCGTTGGGGATGTCTATCTCGACGACCCGTCTCATGCGCGCCATTTCGATGACGATTCCACCCCTCACCGCGATCGTCCCACCCGTCAAGTTGGTCGCGCAGCCGCGGGGCACGAAAGGTATGTTCTCGCGATGGGCAAGCCGCACCACGGACGCGACCTCGTCGGTCGACTCGACGAACACGACGGCATCAGGGAGCGCCCGCTCCAGGTAGCCATCGTACTCGTAGGTCTGCAGATCGGGTCTCTTCCACAGCACGTCTTGCGTGCCGACCATGTCTCTCAACTCGCAAAGCACCCTGTCAGAGAGCACTCCCGCTCCTTACTTCTTTGATGGGAGGTCTATATAATACTCTCTCGGCACGGACGCATGACTACGCCTCCACACTGAGGCCGGGGCGGTTCAGAGCAACATTTGTAGGTGCGAGGAGAGCGTGACGCACAAGCGCGGGGGGCTGACTTCTGCAACCAGATACTGGTGACTATGGGTTCATGACACGCGTCAGGAGGCGAGGATGAGCGGATACTGGGGAAAGCTGATCGAGGTGGATCTCACCCAAGGAGTAAGCAAGACAATTCCGTTTCCCGAGGCGCTGAGGCGTGACTTCCTAGGTGGGACAGGCTTGGCCGCGACAATCCTCTACGAACAGATTCCTGCAGATGCGGACCCGCTCGGCCCAGAGAACGTCCTCGTATTTGCCACGGGTCCCCTTCAAGGCGGAAGCAAAGTGCTGGGCAGCGGGCGGTTCACGATCTGCGCGAAGTCCCCACTGACTGGGTTGTTCGGGGAGTCGACCGCAGGCGGTTACAACGCCGAGGAACTGAAGAAGACCGGATTCGACGCTGTCGTAGTCAAGGGCAAGGCCGCCAAACCTGTCTACCTCTTTGTCCACGACGGGCAAGTGGATATCCGCGACGCATCGCATCTGTGGGGCAAGACGGACGCCTATGAGACCGAAGATGCGATCGTAGCGGAGTTGGATGATCCGAAGATCCAAGTCGCCCCAATTGGAGCCGGGGGGGAGAACCTCGTCCGCTACGCCGGGGTCATCTGCAACCACGGGCACGGCTGCGCCGGCCGCACCGGAATGGGAGCCGTCATGGGCTCCAAGAACCTCAAGGCGTTGGCGCTCCGGGGCACCCAGACCGTTCCGATCGCTCGCCCCGACGTGCTCAAGGAGCTCAAGAAGGAGTACAACGAGCGCGCCAAGAACGCGGACTTCACGAAGGCGAACCGCGAGCTCGGCCAGGCGATGGCCGTCGTGCCTCGCGAGGACAACGGGCTTCTTCCCATGAAGAACTTCCTGCAGGACCGCTGGCAGGACGGGGCCCGCAAGCTCGGGGCGGATGGCGGCGAGTTCAACGCCGTGCTGAAGCCGAAGCCGGACGCGTGCTCGAACTGCATCATGGGTTGCCACAGGCGGGTCACCGTTGAGGACGGCCCCTACGCCATGGACAGCTACGGGCCGGAGTACGAGACCTTGGGAATGATGGGCTCCGACCTGCTGGTCGACAACCTCATGGCCATCAACAAGGCCAACGAGCTATGCAACCGGTACAGCATCGACACAATCGACTTCGGGGGCGTCTGTGCCTTCGCCATGGAGGCGTACGAGCGCGGCGCAATCACCAAAGAAGACCTGGGTGGGATCGAGCTCAAGTGGGGCGACGGTGATGCCATGATCGCCCTCCTCGAGAAGGTCGCGAAGCGCGAGGGCCGTGTCCCTCACCTCCTCGGCGAGGGGCTGAGGCCGGCGGGCGAGGCACTGGGCGTGCCCGATTGCGCGCTGCACGTCTGCGGAGCGGCCGTTGCCGCACACGATCCGAGGGCGTTCCTGTCGATGGCAGTCGAGACCGCCACGTCGATGAAGGGGGCGACCCACCTGCACGGGTTCCCCGAGGCCATCGAGCTGGGTGTCACGTTCCCGGAGACCGGAAGAGACGAGTTGTGCAACCCTCTGCCGCCGCACAGCTCGGAGTTCAAAGGCCTCGCACAGATGAAGTTCCAGGATCGCATGGCGGTCTGCAACTCGGCCGTCGTGTGCTTCTTCTACGAGTTCTCCGGCCTTGATTTCACCTTGCTCACCAACCTTATCAACGCTGTGACCGGCTGGGACATGAAGCCGATTGAGCTCGTTCAGACCGGGGAGCGCATCGTCAACCTCATGCAGATGTTCAATCTCAAGCACGGAGTCGTGCCGACCAGGGACTACGTACTGCCGCAGAGGTTCTTCACGGCTCACACCGAGGGCGGTGCCGCAGGCGTACCGATGCCCTTCGATGAGATGGTGGGGGAGTACTATAGCGAGCGGGGATGGCCGGATGGTATTCCGTCCGATGAAAAGCTGGCCGAACTCGGGCTGAGTGCGATAGTCGGCTAGCTTTATCGGCGACCCCGAGAGCAGAGAAACATCCAGGAGTGGTAGCCCATGTCCATCAAAGTCCGTTTCATGGCGAACATATGGGAGCTTGTCGGCAAAGAGGAGATGGATCTCGAGGTGGATGTGGATGCCGTCCCTCCTCCGACAGCTCGCGATCTGATCAAGGCGGTGGCGGAAGCTGAGAACAGAGACTTGAGCAGTCTACTCCGAACGGGTGAAGGCGGTTCCTGGAGTGCCATTCGAGTAGTCCGGAACGGGCGCGTCCTTCCCACACTGGATGCTGAGGTGGCTGACGGAGACGTGCTTGTGCTCGTCCCTTTGTTGGGCGCTGGCTAGGAGGAAGACTCCGTTTGGGCGTGCAGAGATACTCTCCTGAATCAGCGGAGCGTTTTGACCGGACCCCATTCCTCTGTCCACTCCCAAGACCGATGAATGGGGTCCGGTCACCTCCGGGCACAGGCAGCTTACGCCATCCAGTGACTGCGCGAACGGAACACGGGAGGCTGACCTGTGTGGGCCGAGTAGCCGATGCCAGAACACATGACCTCCAGCCTGCGACCTATTGACTGCCGGCGGCTGAAGGCAGCCGCCTCGTCAACACCGAACACGCTCGTGCGGGCTTTGATCGACGCCTTTCCTCAAGGGGCGGTCAAAGTCGGCGAGCTCTATCGGGGCATCTACGGTCGTGATGCCTCCTACTATGAATACCGTCCACAGGCAGTGGTGCGCGCGTCGTCGGTCGCGGAGGTCCAGCGGCTGCTTGCCCTTGCCCGCGAGCGACGGGTGCCCGTCACGTTCCGAGCCGCCGGCACGTCGCTTTGCGGGCAGACGCTCGGCACCGGCATCGTGGCAGATCTGCAGCCTGGCCTGGAAGGGCGTGGAGGTGCGCGACGACGGCGCCGCGGTGTGGGTCGAGCCCGGCGTCACTGTGGCGCGAGTCAATCAAGTGCTCGAGCCCTTCGGACGCAAGCTCGGCCCTGATCCTGAGTCGGCCAACGCGGCCATGATGGGGGGCGTGCTGGCCAACAACTCCGGCGGCCAGCAGTCCGGCATCGAGCACGATTCCTACAGCACCCTGCAATCGCTCGAGTTCGTGCTGGCGAACGGGCATCGCTACGACACGGCGCGGGCCGACGATCGGCAGCGTTTCGCGACGCGGGAGCAGGCGATCTTCAATGGTTCTGGCGACCCTGCGCGACCGGCTGCGCGCAAACGAAGTGCTTGTTGAGCGGATCCGCCGCAAGTATCGCATCAAGAACGTCATGGGCTACGGGTTGCGGTCGTTCCTTGACGCCGACGACCCCATCGATATCCTCGCACGGCTGCTGGTAGGTTCGGAGGGCACGCTGGCCTTCATCGCGTCGGCGAGTCTCGCCACTGTGACCCTTCACCCGCACTGGGCAGTCGGCCTGCTCTTCTTCCCGAACCGTGACTGAGGCTGTCGCCGGCGCGCGTGCCTGCGTCGACGATGGGGCAGTCGACGGTCGAGTTGATGGACCGGGCCTGTATTCGCACTTGGAGCGGCAGACCTGGGACGCCCCTCTACCTCGATGAGCTGCCAGCCGACGCGACCGCGTTGCTCGTCGAGTATCGCGCCGCCACCATGCCGGCGCTCGACGAGCGAGCTGGCATCGGCGAATCGCCTGGTCGGCGGTTTCGGCCTCGTGGCCTTTGAGCCCTTTTCGAGCGACCCGCTGACGCGCGAGCACTGGTTCGCGCTGCGCTCGGCGATGTACCCCTTGGTGGCCGCCACGCGGCCGCCGGGCACCAGTGTCATGATTGAGGATGTAGCCGTTCCCCCCGACCGATTGGTCGACCTGGCTCTCGGCCTGCGCGAGTTGTTCGCCCGCTACGACAACGGCGACGCGGCCTTCATCTTCGGTCATCTGGCGACCGGCAACGTGCACTTCATCACCCTCGACGACATGCGTACGCGCGAGGGCGTCCAGCGCTTCGGCCTCTTCATCGAGGACCTGGCGGAGCTCGTGCTAGGTCTCGATGGCTCGCTGAAGGCTGAGCATGGCACCGGACGGGCGATGGCGCCCTTCTTGACTCGGGAATGGGGGGAGGAAGCGGTCGCGGTCATGCGTGAGGTCAAGCACCTCGTCGACTCCGACGGCTTGCTGAATCCGGGCGTGCTGCTTTGCGACGATCCGCAGGTGCACCTCGTCAACATCAAGCGCGACGCCAATCATCGGGGATGAGACCGTCGACCGCTGCGTGGAGTGCGGCTTCTGCGAGCGCGTCTGCCCCACCCGCTCACTTCACCCTTACACCTCGTCAGCGTGTGGCGGGCACCAGGGTAGCGCTCGAGTTACTCGCAGTCGGCGCCGTTGGAGCGTGCCGACGCGGTCCTCGGACGAGTTCGCCTATGAAGGCAGGGACACGTGCGTAGCCGATGGACTGTGCGGTACCGTCTGCCCGGCGGAGATCAATGTGGCCTACCTGACCGACCACCAGCGGGCCGTAGACGCACGGACAAGGGCTTGAGCAGCTCATGGACCTCGCGGCGCGACGCTTCGTGCGTCGTCGAAGAAGTCCTTCGCCGCGGCATGAATCTCGGGTGTGCGGGCCCAGCAGTGGCTTGGTCCCAGTGCGATGACATGGGCGACGACGGCGGCGCGACGCCTCATCCCCGATCTAGCCGCAGTGGTCGCGGTCAATGACAAAAGCACCGTCGCGCCTAAGTCGCGAGCCGGCCCATCCGCAGCTCGTCTACTTCCCGTCGTGCGTGAGCTCGCATCATGGGCTCCTCAGGAGCTCGGCAAGGAAGCCTGATGGCCACCGTGCTGCGCGTAGCCGAGCGCGCCGGCATCGACGTCCGCCTGCCCGCTGATGTCACCGGGCTCTGCTGCGGGCAGATATGGGAGCACAAGGGGTTCCGCGCGGGACAGGCGACCATGGCAAACCGCCTCGTCGAGGCGTTTTGGCGCTGGAGCGAGGGCGGACGGCTGCCAATCATGTGTGACGTGACGTCATGCGCACGCACGATCCTGGTCGAGCTAGAGCGCGAACAGTTCGGCTCACAGGAACCGCTCCTGAGCGACGCCAA
Source organism: uncultured Thermoleophilia bacterium (assembly GCA_963709845.1). GTDB lineage: Bacteria > Actinomycetota > Thermoleophilia > UBA2241 > UBA2241 > CAIXSE01. The sequence goes on along the minus strand of CAVPXV010000005.1, from coordinate 27,116 downwards.
CCAGACGCGCTACCGGCAATTGAGGATCATGGACCTCGTCGAGTGGCTGCATGACGACGTCCTGGGACGGCTTGAGATCAGACGCAAGAAGCGAAGTGTGCTCGTGCACCCGACGTGCGCGTGCAAGCAACTGGGTCTAGGCGACAAGATCGCCAGGGTCGCCTTCGCTTGCGCGGAGGAAGTGACCGTTCCCTCTTCCCTCGGTTGTTGCGGAGCGGGCGGCGACCGAGGCTTCATCTACCCTGAGCTGACAGAAGCCGCGATGCACGAGGAGGCAGAAGAGATCAGAGGAGGTTCCTTCGATGGCGCCTACTCGTTCGCAAAGACATGCGAGATAGTCCTGTCTGACCGCACGGGTCGCCCGTACGAGTCGCTTGGTCTACCTGGTGGACGAGGTGACGGCGTAGGTGGACTGGAGCCCCATCCTGCACGGCTATCCCAATCCTGGGGCCTGACCCAGCTCGACAAGGACGAGGAGGAAGGCGCGGCAAGCAGCATGAACAACAGCGGCCCCTTGAGCTTCCCCAGCGGCGAAAACGATAAGGACATGCAAGCTCACTGATGCGCGATGCCATTCTGGTGTCGAACCGGCTTCGGCCCGCCAAGCGAGATTAGATGGCGCCCTCTACCGGTGTCGAATGAACAGCAATCCACGTCGGCGCGCGGCTCGCCTGAGTGCGCCTGGCGGCTGTCACAGTCCGCCCCTGAGGCCCTCATTGTGAGGGCCTCAGGAGAGACGGCGGCTAAGCAGCCTTGCGCATCTGCTCTGGCTCGGCCTCCACAGTCGCCGAGTCAATCATGGTCACAGTCGCCGACACCGGGCGTCTGAGAGCGATGTACGCGAACGCGAAACTGACGAGCGCCGTGCCCAGGATGAAGAGGCCTACCGCAAGAGTGGACGCCGTCCCGGTGGACTCCGGGACCTGCCTCGGCTGATACGCCGCTATTGGGGCAGCTTGGGCGATTGACACGCCGAATACCAGTACCGACGCGACTGCGGATCCGAGCACCAACAGAACGGTACGCCTGAGCACATGGAGTCTCATGTCGGACCTCACTGTCTCGAGTCTCCCGCGGCCTCACAGTGGACGACCACAGGCTTGGTTTGTAGTCTTCCCGAGACTGCCTGAATTAACATTGCTGCTGTAGAGAATACGTCTCAACGTGTCCTTGATGATCCTGGCGAACCTGAGCTCGTCGCCATGGGCGTCGTGGCCGTCCTCACGCTCATCCTTGTGGACCTTCGCCGCGAGGCCTCAAGGAGAGGAGGCAATCGTGATAGCGTCAATCGAGTTCGAGCGGGTCACATCCGGTCACGCCGCACCCGTTCCTCGTTGCCAAGTCTGGCGATGGGTATGCGGGACGCTTTTTCATTCCGCGATCGCAGACGACAGCGCGCAGTCTGATTCAACAACGAGACGGGCCCCGCCAAAGACGAGGCGCTGGCGTCTCATCTAGACGTTATGGTGGAGGCGGCGGGAATCGAACCCGCGTCCACGGACGCCTCGGCGGAGTCTCTACAGGCTTAGCCGGCGCATTTCATCTCGCTCGCGACCCCCGCGTCGGCCGGGTGCCGGTCGCCAGCCCCGGTCAGTCTCGGGTGCGCTCGCTCGGAGCAGCGCGACCGCACCCCAGCCCACTTGATGACACCGCGGATCCCGGCCATGGGCGAGCCGGGCGCGATGCGCTACCTAATGATTAGGCAGCGAGTGCGAGAGAATTATTCTCGGCAAGTAGTGTGTTCCGGCAGTTTAACGAGGCCACCGGACCTCGGCCTGCTGCTCCCACCTCGGAACAGCCCATGTCGAGACCTGTTCGCCCCCATGGGCAGCCTGGTGGCTGCAACGCCCTGAGTATACCAGCCCCCAAAGACGGCGAAACCGCGGCAGAGCCGCGGTTTCGCCTGCAGATCCCGAGCGGTCGACGCGCGGAGCGCGTCAGTCTTCTACCGTCTGCACCTCACGCCGGTCGCGGCGCCGGAAGTACATGTTGCGGCAGAGCGGCCCTTCGCCCGTGGCGTAGCAACTCTGCACCGCCACGGAACACTGCGGCAGCGGTGTGCGCGCGACCTTGACGACGCCGAACCCGCCCTTGCCGCGCTCGATGTCCTCGAACATCCCGAGGTCGATCTCGTGCGGGAACACCTTCTCGATGCACCCGAAGAACGTGTCGCCGTCTTCCTTGAACGCGTACAGGAAACGGCAGTTCATGCTGAGACAGGCGGCCGGGTAGACCACCTTTTCGCACTGCGCCGAGCATTCCTGGCATTCGAGCAGCTCTTCAGCCAAATGTATCAGCCTCCTACAGCAGAACGGCCGGCGTGCTGTGCCGGCCCTCGGGCATGGTAGCACAGCGCTCAGACACCTGAACAGGATGCTTAACCTCCGCTTAATACTTGCGATGGGCCGGTCCGCCCGGACTTGGTTGTGACTCCCGGCACAAATCATCGTTGACATACCCCTATCGTGACAGTGAAAATGTGTCACGTACAGCCGCGCCAAGGTATGGGGATGATGTCCGGCGCGGGCCAGCCGCATGCCAGGAGGTGACGGACACGTATGGACGCCGTAACGCTCGCCCGCATCCAGTTCGCGTTCACCGTCGGCTATCACTTCATCTTCGTGCCCATCAGCATCGGCGTCGGGCTGATGGTCGTGCTCTCCGAACGGCGCTACTACAAGAGCGGAATCCCCGCCGACAGGGCGGCCTCCGACTTCTGGATCAAGCTGTTTGCCGCGACCTTCGCCATCGGCGTGGCGACCGGGATCACGATGGAGTTCGCCTTCGGCGCAAACTGGGCCAACTACTCGCGTTTCGTCGGCAACATCTTCGGAGCGCCGCTCGCCGCCGAAGGCCTGATCGCCTTCTTCCTCGAGTCCACGTTCCTCGGCGTCCTGCTGTTCGGGCGCAGGAGGGTCTCCCGGCGCTTCTACTACGTGGCCGCGTGGCTGGTCTGGATCGGCTCTATCCTGTCGGCGCTGTGGATCCTCATCGCCAACTCGTGGATGCAGACGCCGCAGGGCTACAAGATCCAGGGCGGCAAGGCCGTGCTCACCGACTTCTGGGCGGCCGCCTTCAACCCGTCGACGGCGCCGCGGTTCTTCCACACGATCGCCGCGGCGCTGATCACCGGCTGCTTCGTCGCCGCCGGAGTGTGCGCCTATTACCTCCTCAAGAAGCGGCACATCCAGTTCGCCCGGCAGGCGATGCTGTGGGCCATCTCCGTCGGCCTCGTGGTCTCGCTCGCGATGCCGCTGCTCGGCCACTGGGGCGCACTCGTAGCGGCCGAGCATCAGCCGGTCAAGATGGCGGCGTTCGAGAACGTCACCGATACCGAGGACGGGGCCACACTCTGGCTCTTCGGCTACTTGACGCGAAACGTTGACGGCACCTACGACACGCACGGCGTGGGCATACCCCACGGCCTCAGCATGATCCTCCACCTGAACCCTGACGCGCGCGTCATCGGACTCGACTCGGTGCCGCTGGCCGATCGCCCGCCGGTGCCGCTGGTGTTCCAGAGCTATCACCTCATGATCGCCCTCGGCATCCTGTTCGCCCTGGTCTTCCTCCTGGCCGTCGTCATGCATGTCCTCAAGCGCCTCGAGAACGCGCGCTGGCTGCTCTGGCTCCTGATCGTCTGCATCCCCCTCGCGCTGCTCGCCTCCAACATGGGCTGGATGGCGGCCGAGGTGGGCCGCCAGCCCTGGGTGGTGCAGGGCCTCATGCGCACCACGGCCGGCGTCTCGCCCGTCGTGTCCTCCGGAGAGATCTGGACCACGCTCGGCCTGTTCGGCCTCATCTACCTCGTCCTGTTCGTCGCCTGGCTGCGCATCTTCGTCGGGATCATCCGCAAGGGCCCCGAGGACGTCGTCGAGATGCTGCAGGCGGACAAGGGCGCGCTGGCCGCACCCGCCGGTGCGGGGAGGTGACGCGATGACTCTCGCCAACATCTGGTTCTTCCTCGTCGCCTTCCTGCTCACCGGCTACGTGATCCTCGACGGCTTCGACCTCGGGGCGGGAGTGCTCTACCCGTTCGTGGCGCGGACGGAGGACGAGCGGCGCGTGGTCCGTGCCTCGATCGGCCCCGTGTGGGACGGGAACGAGGTCTGGCTCATCGCCGGCGGCGGCGCCATCTTCGCCTCGTTCCCGATGGTGTACGCGATGACGTTCAGCGGCTTCTACCTGGCGATCATGCTGGTGCTCTTCGGCCTGATCCTGCGCGCCGTGTCGCTCGAGTTCCGCCACCGGGACTCGAGCTGGAGGAGGGTCTGGGACGGCACCTTCTTCCTCGGCAGCCTGGTGCCGTCCATCCTCGTCGGCGTCGCCCTGGGCAACGTCATCCGCGGCGTCCCGATGGACCTGCAGGGCAACTACACCGGCACCTTCGCGCAGCTCCTGAACCCCTACTCCCTGCTGGTGGGCGTCACGGGTCTGGCGCTCATCGTGACGCACGGCGCCGCGTGGCTGGCGGTCAAGACGGAAGGCGCGCTGCAGGCGCGCGTCGCCGCCTACCGGCGGTGGACGCTCTGGGTGTTCGCCGTGCTCGCGGTGGCGACCTCAGCGGCGACGATCGTCGCCGTCTCGCGCGCCTCGGACAACGTGTTCGGGAGGCCGCTGGGCTGGTTCTTCCTGGCCCTGCTCGTGGTCGCCCTGGTCTACACGTTCTGGCAGATGATGAAGGCGGGCGGCGAGCTGCGCTCGTTCCTCGGCTCGGCGGTCGTCATCATCGCCCTCGCCGGCATCGCCGCCGTGGGCAACTACCCCGAGATCGTCCCCGCCCGCGGCACGCCGCCGGCCACCAGCCTCACGGTGACGCGCACGGCGTCGGGCCACCTGACCCTCGAGGTCATGCTCATCGTGGCGCTCATCTTCTGCCCGATCGTGCTCCTCTACACGGCACTGGTGTACCGGACGTTCCGCGGCAAGACCAAGTCGGCCGACGCCGAGTACTGACGCCGGCGTCTCCGACGAGCTGGCTGGCGAGGGGCGGCGGACCTTGCGGCCCGCCGCCCCTGCCGCGTGGGGTTCTGACGGTCGGCGGCGCCGGCGCCCCCGGCTAGACCTGCCAGTACTGCGCCTGGGTCTCCCGGGCGCGCGCGATCGCGGCGGCCGCGCGCTCCGTGCCCTCGTCGCCCACTTCGGGCGCCGTCTCATCGGCCACGGCGCGCAGGACGGCCTCGACGGCGCCGGCAGTGGCCTCGCGGTCGTAGCCGCCCTCGAGCACGAACGCGAGCCGCCCGTCGCAGAGCTCCTGCGCCAAGCGCACGCAGCGCAGCGCCATCTGAGCGAAGCCGGATTCCGTGACCTGCATGTCGCCGAGCGGGTCGAAGCGGTGGATGTCCTGACCGGCGGAGACGAGGAGCGCCTGCGGCGCGAACTGGGTGACCACAGGCTCGACGACAGTCTCGAAGGCGCGCGCGTAGTCCCCGTCGGTCGAGCCGGCCGGCAGGGGCAGGTTCACGGTGCGGCCCAGGGCGTCGCCTTCGCCGCACTCCGTGAAGAAGCCGCTGCCCGGGTAGTGCGGCCACTGGTGCAGGCTCAGGAAGAGGACGCGCGGCTCGTCGTAGAAGGCCGCCTGGGTGCCGTTGCCGTGGTGCACGTCCCAGTCGACGATGGCGACGCGCTCGCGGCCCTCGGCCAGCAGCCTCGCGGCGGCGATGGCGATGTTGTCGAAGAGGCAGAAGCCCATCGCCCTGTCGGGCGTCGCGTGGTGTCCCGGCGGCCGGATGAGGGCGAACGCGACGAGGCCGTTGTCCCAGAGCCTCGTCGCCTCGATGGCGCCGCCGGCCGCGAGCAGGGCGATCTGGTAGCTGCGTGGCGACACGTGGGTGTCGGGGTCGAGCCAGCGGCCTCCGCCTTCGGCCGCCTTCTTGACCGTCGCGACGTGCGCCGGCGTGTGGATCAGAAGGAGGTCGTTCTCGCTCGCCGGCCGCGGCCGCACGACGGTGAGGCGGTCCCACAGGTCGGTTGTGCGCAGGTGGTCGACGACCGTGGAGATGCGGTCGGCGCCCTCAGGATGGGCACCGGTGTCGTGCTCCGCGAACGCCTCGTCCCAGATGATGGCAGGGTCCACGGGCCTAGGATACCGGGGCGCCGCCGGCCACCACAACGTGCGGCGGCGCCCGACTCAGCCGGGCCGGCCCTGCTGTGACTCAGCCGGAGGGCGGGCCCGCCTCCGCCAGATAGGGCCGCACGAGGCGCTCCCACAGGTCCGTGGCGGCGCGCACGTCGGCGCCCTCGGGGTCCAGGCCGTGCTGGATGGCGAGGCCGTCGACGATGGCGATCATGAGCGTCGCGAACGGGCGCAGGCGCTCGACGGTGGCGGGGTCGTTTGCGTCGAGGCAACGCAGGACCGTCTCGCGATAGCCGTCGTAGAGGGCCGCGACGCGCCCCCCGAGATCGGGGTCCCTGAGCGCCTGGGGCAGCACGTCGAAGAACGTCTGGAACGACTCGGCGTCTGCCGCGATGCGCGTCTCCCCGTCGATGAGTGCGCGCACGCGCTGCTCCCCCTGCGGCAGGCGCGCGGTCTCCTCGATCAGGCTCCGATTGGCGTCGTGCGCCAACGAGTCCACGAGCACCGTGACGAGACCGGCCTTGTTGCCGAAATGGTAGCCGATGCTGGCCTTGGACTCGCCCGCCTCGCGGGCGATGGCCGACAGCTTCAGAGCCTCGAAGCCCCCGACGGCCATGAGCCGCTGGGCCGCGGCGAGGAGGCGCTGCGCCGTCGGTGCCAGCGCCTCCATCGGGTCCTCCAGCAGCAGCGGCTCGGGAAGCCCCTTGCCACGAGCCAGGCTCTCGCGCTTGTGGTCGGTCGCGTTCACGGGCGCTGCGCACTCCTCTCACGGCGTTCCGCCGCCGGCTTGTCAGGGTGGGGGACGAATGATAGCGTACATTTGTCCGTCCGGACAGACAAACGCGCCGGACGGCGCGGAACCGAACTTGCCGATACTCCTGCAGGAGGTACGCCCGGTGGACACGACCCTTCCCCCCCTCAAGACGCTGCGCGGCCGCCACTTCCTCACCGACCTCGATTACGCCCGCGAGGAGCTCGAGGGCCTGCTCAAGCTGGCTGTGAACCTCAAGGCCTTGTGGAGGAAGCGGCCGCTGACGCCGTTCCTGCCCGGTCAACACCTGGCGATGATCTTCGAGGCCGCCTCGACGCGCACTCGCGTGAGCTTCGAGAACGGCTTCGCGGAGCTGGGCGGCAACGCCCTCTACCTGCGCCCGGGCGAGATCCACCTGCCCGGCCGCGAGAGCATCGCCGACACGGCGCGGACGCTGTCGCAGTACAACTCGGCCATCGAGATCCGCGCCAAGAAGAACGAGACCGTCGACGAGCTCGCGGCATGGTCGGCCGTGCCGGTCATCAACGGCATGGACCATGACCGGCACCCCTGCCAGAGCATGAGCGACGCGCTGACGGTCCTCGAGCACGCCGGGACGCTGGCCGGCGTCACGTTCGCCTACGTCGGCGACGCCGCCCACCCGTGCAATTCGCTCTCTACGACGCTCACCAAGCTCGGCGTGAACGTGCGCGTCGGCAACGCCGCCGGCTACGAGATGGCGCCGGAACTGGCCGAGCTGGCCGCCGGGTTCGCGCGTGAGAGCGGCGGCTCGTTCCTGCTCACCAACGACCCACTGGAGGCGATCGCCGGCGCCGACTTCATCTACACCGACTGCTGGTGGTGGACGGGCCAGGAGGACGAGTACAAGGACCGCATCGCCGCCTTCCAGCCGTTCCAGGTCAACAAGGAGCTCTGGAGCAAGACCAAGCCGGGCGCGAAGTTCATGCACTGCCTGCCGGCGATGCGCGGCGAAGAGGTCACCGACGACGTCGCCGATAGCGATGCCTCGATCATCTTCCCCCAGGCACAGAACCGGATGCACTTCCAGAAGGCGCTGATGCTCGCCCTCATCGGCATCGACGAGCCGCCGGCCGATCCCGACCTGCAGCCGATCGGCAGGGCCCTGCTCTCCTAGGATCCGCTGGGGCGAAGAAACCGTCGTGGCGAACAGGGCTGGTGGCACCATCGCCTCGCTCCCCATAGGCTGATACCTTCACCGGCGCGCGAGCCACGTGGGGACGCCCGCTCCCCGGCCGACCGACGCATAAGGACTCCGATGGCAGCATCAACCAAGAAGAACGGCAAGACCGTCGTCGTCGCCCTCGGCGGGAACGCGATCCTGCAGCCCGGCCAGATCGGCACCTTCGAGGAGCAGTTCTTCAACATCCACGCGGCGATGCGCCGCATCGCCGAGCTCGTCGAAGACGGCTGGCGCGTCGTGCTCCCGCACGGCAACGGCCCCCAGGCCGGCAATCTCCTCATCCAGAACGCGCTCGCCGCCAAGACCGTGGCGCCGATGCCGAGCAGTCCAGGCAGCGGATCCTGCGGTCGCGATGACCGCCAGGGTCGAGATCGACCGGCCACATAGAGCCTTCGCCGGGGGCGCCGGTGATCGACATCGGCGGGGCCCGCAGGAAGAGCCTCTGGAGGCACACCGTGACCAGGATTATCGCCAGCACGCCGCGCGCGGACGGCTTTCGCATGCCCGGCGAGTTCGAAGCGCACCAGCAGCTCTGGATGCTGTGGCCGCAGCGCCCCGACAACTGGCGCCTTGGGGCCAAGCCGGCCCAGCGCTGCTGGGTCGAGGTGGCTGCCGCCATCTCGCGGTTCGAGCCGGTGACCGTCGGTGTCAACCACGATCAATACGAGAACGCGCGCAACCTCCTTCCCGCGCCGGTGCGCGTCGTCGAGCTCTCGAGCAACGACGCCTGGATGCGCGACTGCGGCCCGACGTTCGTGGTCGACGACGAGGGCGAGGTACGCCTCGTCGACTGGATCTTCAACGCCTGGGGAGGGCTCTACGACGGCCTGTATTTCCCCTGGGACAAGGACCAGCTCATCCCGCGCAAGCTGGCCGAGCTCGAGGGCGTCGATCGTTACAAGGCTCCACTCGTGATGGAGGGCGGATCGATCCACGTGGACGGCGAGGGCACCGTGATCACGACGGAGGAGTGCCTGCTCAGTCCCGGGCGCAACCCCGATATGGACCGTGAGCAGATCGAGCAGCACCTGCGCGACTACCTCGACGTGGACGCGGTCATCTGGCTCGCGAGGGGCATCGACCCGGACGAGACCAACGGCCACGTCGACGACGTCGCCTGCTTCGCGAGGCCGGGCGTCGTGCTCGCGGGCGTCACCGACGACCGCGACGACTGGCGCTACGAGCTTCTGCAGGACAACCTGCTGCGCCTGCAGGCGGCCACCGATGCGCGCGGCCGCAGGCTCGAGGTGCGCGCGGTGCCGATGCCGGCGATCATGGAGATCACGGAGGCCGAGGCGTGGGGCGTCGACTCGGCCGAGGGCTCCATCCCTCGCCGCCGCGGCGACAAGATCGCGGCCTCGTACCTCAACTTCCTGATCGTCAACGGCGGCGTGATCGTGCCGACGTTCGACGACCCCAACGATGCCGTGGCGGCCGAGATCATCGCCGACGCGTTCCCCGACCGCACCGTGGTCACCGTGCCGGGCCGCGAGATCGTGCTCGGCGGCGGCAATGTGCACTGCATCACGCAGCAGCAGCCGCGCGGCTGAGGTCGCGGCTGCGGCCGTTTCGCGGACCGCCGCCGTCGCCTCCCGGAGATGCGCCGCGCTCCGCACGGGAGCGCCGCCCCGCTCATCACCCGCAGGGTGGCGCCCCGCCCGTCACCAGTTCCAGCCCCCAGGGCTCGCAGTCGGTCTCGAGCAGGTAGCCCCGACGCGAGAAGAAGGCGCGAGAGGCGTCGTTGTCGGTCATGATCTGAAGCTTCGCCTTGAGCGCTCCCAATGGCGCACCTCGGAGCAAGACGTGATTCTACCGCACGGCGGCGCCCGAGCCCGCCGCGCGCGGGCACGGTAGAATCCTGGCGAGATCGTCGCGGAGGGGGTACTTGGGCGCGGCCAGCACAGAGGAGCACATCCAGACCGTCGGCAGGGCGATCTTCGCCGCCATGCACGGCGAGAGGCCGGCGCGCCTCTCCCGCGAGCGCCTGCAGGGCGAGATGATGGAGTGGGCCATGGCGGACGAGCGTCTCAAGGTGGAGATGCTGCGTTTCGTCGATGTCTTCCCCACGCTGCGCGACCGCTCGGCGATCGCGCGCCACCTGCGCGAGTACTTCCGGCGGCAGGGGGTGAGCGCTCCGGCGGCGCTGCGCTGGGGCATCAGCCTTACCGGCGACCGCTCGCCTGTCGCGCCACTGGCGAGCGGGGTCATCAAGCGCCAGATGAAGGGGTTCGCGCAGCGCTTCATCGTGGGCCGGGAGGCGGCCGGTGCCATCCCGGCCCTCCGGGCGCTGCACGACGCCGGCACGGGCTTCACGCTCGACGTGCTCGGCGAGGCCACCGTGAGCGAGGCCGAGGCTCACGCCTACCAGCTCACCTACCTCGAGCTGCTCGACGGCCTCGCCGCCCAGGTCCCGGCCTGGCCGCGGAACCCCGTCGTCGACGAGGCCGCCTGGGGACCACTCCCACGTGTCAGCCTCAGCCTCAAGATCACGTCGCTCTACTCCCAGCTCGATGCTCTCGACTTCGACGGGAGCGTAGGCGCCGTCAAGGAGCGCCTGCGTCCCATCTTCCGCAAGGGCATCGAGACGGGAGCGGCGCTCACCCTCGATCTGGAGCAGTTCCGCTTCCGCGATCTCACGCTCGCCGCGTTCACCTCGCTCCTCGACGAGGACGAGTTCCGCGGCTACGACGAGGCCGGCGTCGTGCTGCAGGCCTACCTTCGCGACGCCGACCGGGACCTGCAGCGGCTCCTAGCGTGGGCGACGGAGCGCGGACGCGTGTTCAGCCTGCGACTCGTGAAGGGCGCGTACTGGGACTACGAGACGATCATCGCCGCTCAGGAGGGCTGGCCGGTGCCGGTGTTCACGCACAAGCCGGACACGGACGCGATGTTCGAGAGGCTCACGGGGGTGATGCTGAGCCACCCGCGGCAGATCCGTCCCGCGTTCGCCAGTCACAACGTGCGCTCGATCGCCGTCGCCGTGGCCACGGCGCGCGAGCTGGGCCTTCCCGACAACGCCTTCGAGATCCAGATGCTGCACGGCATGGGCGATCCCATCAAGACGGCCGTGCGCAGCCTTGGACTGCGTCTGCGCGAGTACGCGCCCGTCGGAGACCTGATCCCGGGAATGGCGTATCTCGTGCGCCGCCTGCTCGAGAACACCGCCAACGACTCGTTCCTGCGCCAGACGTTCGTGGAGGGCGCCGCCGTCGAGGAGCTCCTGCGGCCGCCGGCCGTCTCCGCCGATCTTGGCATCCCGCCGCGGCGCCTGGCGACCGTGGCGCCGACCGCGGCCGCCGACCCCGGCGCCTTCGTCAATCAGCCACGCGCCGACTTCTCGAGGCGGGAGTGCCGCGACGCCTACGACCAGGCGCTGGCCGCGGTCCGCCGGCAGCTCGGCGGCCGCTACCCTCTGCGCCTCGGCGGCCGCGACGTGCATACCGCACGGACCCTCGATTCGGTCAACCCAGCGCAGCCGGACGAGGTGATCGGCACGGTCGCCTACGGCGGCCGTGCCGAAGCCGAGGCCGCCGTCGCCGCCGCGCGAGCGGCGCTCGCCTCCTGGCGCGCGACGCCAGGCGAGGACCGCGCCGCGGTGCTCTTTCGAGCCGCGGAGCTCATGCGCCGCGAGGCCGTGGAGCTCGCCGCCCTGATGACGCTCGAGGCGGGCAAGCCCTGGCGCGAAGCCGACGGCGACGTCACGGAGGCCATCGACTTCCTCGAGTACTACGGGCGCGAGATGCTGCGCCTCGGCAAGCCGAGGCGCATGGGCCGCGCGCCCGGCGAGCACAACGTCTACTTCTACGAGGCGCGCGGCGTGGCCCTGGTGATCGCGCCCTGGAACTTCCCGCTCGCCATCCTCACGGGGATGACCGGCGCCGCCCTGGTGGCGGGCAACCCGGTCATCGTGAAGCCGGCCGGGCCGACTCCCGTGACCGCGGCGAGGATGGTGCGCATTCTGGAGGCAGCCGGCGCCCCACCCGGCACGGTCAACTACCTGCCCTGTCCCGGCGGCGAGGTCGGCGACTTCCTCGTCCGGCACCCGGGCGTTGACCTCATCGCCTTCACCGGATCCATGGACGTCGGGCTCGGGGTCCTCAGTCAAGCCGCCCGGCATCCCGCCGCGGACGGCGTCAAGAAGGTGGTCGCCGAGATGGGCGGCAAGAACGCCATCATCGTCGACGGCGACGCCGACCTCGACGTCGCCGTCAACGAGACGGTGGTCTCCGCCTTCCACTACTCGGGGCAGAAGTGCTCGGCCGCCTCGCGCGTCATCGTCCTGGAGCCCGCCTACGACGACTTCGTGCGCCGCCTGACGGAAGCGACGCTCAGCCTCACGGTAGGACCCGCAGAGGCCCCGGGCACGCGCGTCGGGCCGCTCATCAACGCCGAGGCGCGCAGCCGGGTCGAGGGCTACGTCGAGCAGGGAAAGCGGGAGGCGACGCTGGCCGCCGCCGCCGCGCCGCCCCCCGGCGGCTGGCCCGGCGGCGGTTACTACGTCGCCCCTCACGTGTTCGTGGACGTCCAGCCCCCGGCGGTCATCGCCCAGGAGGAGATCTTCGGCCCTGTCGTCGCGGTGCTCAAGGCGGCCGATCTGGACGAGGCGCTGTCCGTGGCCAACGGCGTGCAAGTACGCCCTCACCGGCGGCCTCATCAGCCGCAGCCCCGCGGCCATCGCGCGCGCGCGCCGGGAGTTCCGCGTCGGCAACCTCTACATCAACCGCGGCATCACCGGGGCGCTGGTGGAACGGCAGGCCTTCGGCGGCTTCAAGATGAGCGGCGTCGGCTCCAAAGCGGGCGGTCCGGACTACCTGCTGCAGTTCCTGGAACCGCGCGTGGTCACGGAGAACACCATGAGGCGCGGCTTCGCGCCACCCGAGGAGCTGCTCGAGGACTAGGAACCGGCCGGCGCCCGCCGGGTGTCCGCAGCTGCCTCAGCGCCCGACGCATGGCGCGCTGCATGCCGGCCTCCGTCTCGGGCGCGAAACCCCGCAGGCGCAAGCCCGCGGAGCGGCGGGCGACGCGCGACCGGCGCCCGCCGCCCGACCCGACGACGCGTCGAGCGACCACGCCGCGCCCCTCCGCGCTCCCGCCGTGACGCGGCCCCACCGAACCACGGCCCGCCGCGCCGCGTCTCACCGCATGGTAGGCCGGCCGCCCTACGCGGCCCGAGGAGGAGGGGACAATGGCACGCAGCCCGCGACTCAGAGTACTCATCCCGCTCGCGGCGATCGGCCTCGTGGCGGCGTTCGCGCTCGTCGGCGCGCTGACCGGCGGACGCCGGCCGGCGTCCCCCTCCGGCGCCGCTCCCGGTCGCGCGGCCGCGTCTCAGGTATCGACCGGCGAGGCGTCGGTAGCCGTGCCCCAGCCGGCTTCGGCGGACGGCTCGGGCGCGAAGGCGTCGGCCGGCGCCGGGGCTGCCTTCAGTGGCGACGTGCCGCCCGCCACCGCCGCCGCACCCCACTACCTGGTGCGCAACGGCGACCTCTCGCTCATCGTCGCACGGGGGGCGCTGCTCGCGACCGTCGACCGCGTGACGGCGATGACCCAGGCGATGGGCGGCTACGTGCTGTCGAGCACCATCGGCAGTGGGACGCCGGGGCCCGTCCAGCCCCAGGCCTTCGACGCGCAAGGCGTGCCGGAGACGGGTGGTCCGCTCGCCCCCACCGGCGGCGGCACACCGTACGCCACCCTCACCGTGCGTGTGCCCGAGGCGAGCTTCGACGCGGCACTGCGACGCTTCGCCACGCTCGGCCACGTGCAGAGCGTCGCGACGTCGAGCGAAGACGTCACCACCCAGTACGTCGACCTCCAGGCACGGCTGGCCCACTACCGCGCCGTGGAGCGCCGCCTCGTGCGCTTCCTCGCCTCCACCGGCACGATCCCGCAGATGCTCGCCGTCCAGGACCGCATCGACAGGACGCAGCTCGCCGTCGAGCAGCTCACGGCGCAGCTCAAGGCGATGCGCGAGACGACAAGCTACGGCACGCTCGCCGTCTACGTCACCGAGAAGAGCGCTCACGCCGCCGTGGCGGCCACCTCCGGCAGCTTCACCGGCACGTTCTGGCGTTCGCTGCGCCTCATCGGCCACGGGGCCCGCGTGTCGGCGCTCGCCGCCACGGCCGCGCTGCCGTTCGTCGTCCTCATCGGCGCCGTCGTGCTCGCCGCCTGGTACGTGACGCGCCGCCTGCACCGCGGCCGCCGCCAGCCCACGCCGCCCACGTTGCCGGCGTGAGCCTGACGACCCGGTAGCCGCCCGCGCCGCACGGGTACAGTCTGCACGAAAGCGGCTCAAGGCGGCGTCAGGAGGCGGCGGTGAAGGCGGTACGCATCCACGAGTACGGTGGCCCCGAGGTCCTCGTCTACGAGGCGGTGCCGGACCCCGAACCCGGCCCGGCCCAAGTCCTCGTGCGCCTCGAGGCGGCCACCGTGAACCCCATCGACGTCGCCGTGCGCGAGGCGCGCTTCCCGACGCCCAAGCAGCCGCCCAAGATCATCGGCTCCGACGGCTCCGGCGTGGTCGTGATGGCCGGCGCCGAGGTGACCGAGGTGCGTCCCGGCGACCGCGTGTTCTTCAGCGGCCTCGGGGTCGGCAGCGAGGGCAGCTACGCGGAGCTCGTGCTGGTCGCCGGCGTGCAGGCCGTGCCGATCCCGGACGGCCTCTCCTTCGCCGAGGCCGCGGCGATCGGCATGGTCTTTCCGACGGCCTACTACGCGCTCGTCACGCGAGGCGCGCTCAAGGCCGGCGAGACGATGCTCGTCCAGGGCGCCGCCGGTGGCGTCGGCTCAGCCTCCGTACAGCTCGCCAAGGCGTTCGGAGCACGGGTGCTGGCGACCGTGAGCGGCCCCGATGAGGCTCAGCTGGTCCGCGATCTCGGCGCCGACGAGACGATCGACTATGAGCGCGAAGACGTGGCCGCCCGCGCCCTCGAGCTCACCGCGGGCAAGGGCGCGGACCTCGTCCACGAGCTGGTGATCAGCGCCAATCTGCCTGCGGACGTGAAGCTGGTGGCCAAGGGCGGCCGCATCGTGTGCACCGGCCAGGGTCCGGCCGCCGAGGCGACCGTGCCCATCGGCGAGGCGCTCGCCAAGGATGCCAGCCTGCTGTTCATGAGCCTCAGCAACGCCGGGCGCGCCGGCGTCGCGGCCATCGCCCGGGAGGTGGCGGCGATGGCCGCCGAGGGCAAGGTGAAGCCGGTCATCGGGGCGACCCTGCCGCTCGCCGAGGCGCGCCGCGCGCACGAGCTCCTGGCCGCCAGCCACCTCGGCAAGATCGTGCTCGTCCCCTAGTCAGCGCCCTTTGCCGTTGCCACGGATGGCCTCCTCTCGCTGCTTGCGCAACTCGAGCTGCGGGAGGAGGCCTTCCATCACGGTGAGCAGGGTCGCGAGCCGCTGGTCCTCACTGAGCGACTCCAGCAACTCCTGCTTGAGTGGCGCGCCGAAGTCAACCGCCGAGGCGATGCGGAACGACAGGGGGCCCTCGCCCTCGGGCGGCTTGGGCGACTCGACGTTCATCAGAACGAGCATCCTGCGGAACACGTCGAGGACACCGGCCTGCAGCACCTCGGCCGCCTCGGCGTCCTCGTCCTCGTAGAACGCGACGACCCCGCGCAGGTAGTCAGACTCGGGGTCGTCGGGCTCGCGCAGCTCGACCAGCCTGAACCGGCGTACGCCCTCGACCAGGATGTTGAGGCGGCCGTCGTCGAGCCGCTCGATGAGCTGGGCCACGCGCGCCGCGCAGCCGCACTCGCGCACGCCTTCGTCGTCGGCCAGCACGACACCGAACTCGCCGCCGTCCAGGCGCTCGCCGATGAGGCGCTTGTACCGCTCCTCGAAGATGTGGAGCGGCGCCACCTCTCCGGGCAGCAGCACGATGCTCAGGGGGAAGAGACCGAGCGCGGTCTCGTCAAAGCTGGTCATGCCACGCCACCACGATCGCCTCGAGGATGGTCTCGCTGGCGCCCTCGGCGTCGTCGGTGAACTCGGGGAGTCCCACGATCATGCGGTGGAGGTCGACGAAGTTGAGGTCGAGGGGATCGGCCTCGGGGTACGCATCGAACAGCGCCCAGGCTATCTCCGTGGGCTCCTTCCAGGTCAGCGCCATTCCGCCTCCTCGTCGGGCTGCGCCCAGTCTACCTCGCGTCGCTCGATGCCCCGTTTGCAGACGTACATGGTGTACTCGTGACGGCGGCCGTCCACGACGTCGCTCGCAGCCTCGGCGTGGACCCGCGCGAACACCGAGCGCAGCCGGCCCTCGAACCGCGGGTAGCGGTCCGGCGACCAGAAGACCGCAGCTCCGCCGGGGCGCACCGCCCGGCGCACGCGCTCCACGCCGGCGGCCGAGTAGAGCCCGGCGTTCTCGGCCCGGACCAGCCACTTCGGGCCGTTGTCCGTATCGAGCGTGACGAGGTCGTACACGGCGCCGCGCCCCAGCACATCGGCGGCGTCGGCGACCTCGATGCGCGCGCGCCCGGCGCGCTCACCCGCGAGGGCGCGCTCGGCCCGTCCCGCGCCGTACGCGCGGAACCAGCGCACGACCGTGGGCTCGAACTCCGCCACGGTCACGAACGCGACGCGCGGGCACAGCAGGGCTTCGTCGAGCGCGAAGCCCAGTCCGAGGCCGCCGATGAGCACCTCCAGGGCGTCGCCCCGGAGGTGCGGCACGGCGGCCGCCACCATGGCGCGACTCGAGGCGTCGTTCGCGGTCGAGATCAGGAAAGCGCCGTTGAGGATCACCTCGAGATGGCCGGCGCGGCGGCGCAGGACGAGCTCGCCGCAGCGCCCATCGACGCGCTCGATGACCTCCGCCTCGGCGCTCACTCGCGGCCGCGCAGGTACCCCGCGATGAGCGCGCTCACGTGCCGCCGGACGTCCTCCGGCAGCGGCGGCACGTCGTTCTCCTCGATCAGCTGATGAGCCCGCTCCCAGGCGTCCTTGACCAGCGACCTGCCCTCGTAGTGCTCGAACGACTGGCGATGCCACAGGCTCGGCCGCCAGAGCTCCCCGGCGCGGTAGAACTGTCGCGTGCTCTTGCGCGCCAGGAAGTGGCCGCCGATCCCCACGTCGATGATGTCGTCGACGAGCGCCTGCGCCTCGTCCACGGGGTCGTCGCGCAGGAACCGTTCGATCGCGTTCACAGTGTCGGCGTCGAGCACCGTCTTCGCCAGGCTCGCGGTCTGGGCGCTGTCCATGAGGCCGAACGCGAGCATGACGTCGGCGCCGGCCAGCGCGGTCGCAAGGCCGGTCATCATGCCTTCCGCGCCGGCCTGCAGGTCGCAGGCCTTGGCGTCGCAGCTCACGGCGCTGCCCTGGCAGCGCAGCCCGTAGAACTTGCTCATCTCGATGCAGCACATGTTGATGAGCCCGTCCTCCGGTGTGCCCGAGAGGTAGAGGCCGCTCCTCATCTCCGCCACCGCCGAGCCCACGGCGCTCACCATCGCGCAGCCCGGGGCGGCCAGCTGGAACAGCACGACGGCGGAGAGCAGCTCGGCCATGTTGAGGATGCTGGTCCCGAGCACGCTCATGGGCCCGGTGGTGCCCATCTGCGGCATCGGCAGCACGAACACCGGGCACCCCGCCTTGGCCATCAGGATGTGCGCCTCGGTCATCTCCGCGTCGTGCTGCAGCGGGGCGACGGTGCAGTTGGTCGCCGACCAGATCGGCCTCTGCTTGAGCGAGGCGCCGGCGATCGCCTCGAGCATGCTCGATGAACACCGGCGCCTGATCGGGATGACGCACCTCGTCCTGCAGGTGCTTGCGCGAGTTCTCGAAGGCGATGCGCGCCATCTCCAGGTTGCCGATGCGTGGGTCGACGTCGCCCGGCGTGATCGTCGCCCAGGTGAAGTCGATCTCGGGCACGGCGTCGTACAGGCGCATCATCTGCGCCGAGATCGGCCTCGGTGCCTTCGTGCCGCTCGCCGCTGAGGTCGTCGAGCATGTAGGTGGCGGCGCCGTCGCTCGTGTAGATCATGCCGTCGTCGCTCGACGTGGCAATCGAAGGCTGGTTCGCGACCCGCCAGCAGGACGTCCCGGGGCACGGTCTTGAGGCAGCGCTCGATGAGGTCCCACGGCAACTCTGGCGGTGAGCGTCTCGGCGTCGACGATCGCCCCGGCCTCGGCCAGCAGGCTGGTCAGCGTCGGCGTGTTGTAGGCGACGCCGACCTCCTCAGCACGCGCAGCGTCTGTTCGTGCACGAACTGCTTCTCTGCCTCGCTCAGATAGCGGAGTCTCGGCCGTGGCACGTCTCCCCCCTTCACGGCGCGCGCCCGTCACGGCGCGCCGCCGTCGTCGGTTCCGCCGTCAGGCGCGCCAGGCGACCCGGTCGCCACGCGCGCCCACGCTGCGTGCGTAGCGGGCGATGACGTCTTCGATCTCGCGCGCCACGTCGTCGGGCAGCGGCGGCACCGCGTGCGCTGCGAGCAGCTCGCGCGCCATGTCGGCCGCCTCCTTCACCAGCGGCCGCCCGGCGCCGTAGGACTCGAACGCGCCGCGCTGCAGCACGCGCGGCTGCCAGATCTCGCCGGCGCGGCAGCGCTCTCGCGTGCTCCTGCGCCCCAGGTAGTGGCCGCCGATGCCGACGGCGGCGATGTCGGCGACCAGCGCCGTGGACTCGTCGACGGGCTCGTCCCGCACGAAGCGCCTGATCATCGCCGACGACGTCGCAGTCCATCACGATCTTGGCGAGGCTGACGTTCTCGGCGCCGTCCATGAGCACCGAAGGCGAGCATGGTGTCGGCGCCGGCGAGCGCGCAGGCGAGGCCGGTGAGCATGCCCTCGGCGCCGGCCTGCAGGTTGCTCGCCTTGGCGTCGCAGGTGACGGCGCTGCCGGTGCACCGGCAGACCGTAGAAGCGGCTCATCTCGATGCAGATCACGTTCATGAGCGCGCACTCCGGCGTGCCGCAGAGGTAGTCGCCGCTGCGCATGTCGGCGACGGCGGCGCCCACCCCGGAGATGATGCCGCAGCCGGGCTGCGCCAGCTGGAAGAGCACGACGGCGGTGAGCAGCTCGGCCATGTTGACGATGCACGTGCCGAGCACGCTCATCGGCCCCGTCGTGCCGGTGAGCGGCATGGGCAGCACGAGCACCGGGCACGCCGGCGCGTGACCATCGCCATCGTCGCCTCCGTCATCTCGCGCTCGTGCTGCAGCGGAGCGATGGTGCAGTTGATCGTCGAGAAGATCGGCCGGTCCCAAAGCGAGCCGCCGGCCACCGCCTCGAAGATCTCCAGGAGCGGCGTCACGTGGGCCAGGTCGCGGACCTCGTCCTGCAGGTGCTTGCTGAAGTGTCGCGAGCGAGATGGCCTCGATCTCGAGGCCGGCGGTGAGCGGATCGAGGTCGCGGGCCGAGATGGTCGGCCAGGCGTAGTCCACCTCAGGCAGCGCGTCGTAGAGGCGCATGCGTCGGCGCAGCCACTCGGCGGAGCCCTCGCTCCGCCCGCCCGTGACGTCGTCGTAGCATGTAGGTCGCCGGTGCCGTCGGCGCAGAAGGTGAGCGACCCGTCGCCGACGACGACGTCGCTGCCGCGTGGCGCGCCGGCGAGGCGCACCTCGGACGGGCAGGTCGCGAGGCAGCGCTCGACGAGCTCCCAGGGCAGGCTGGCCGTCAGACGCGGTCGCGGTCGACCTGCGGCGCCGGCCTCGGCCAGAAGGTCGATCGCCTCGGGCGTGTTGTAGCCGATGCCGATCTCCTCGAGCACGCGCACCGCCTGCTCGTGGACGAACTTCCGCTCGGCCTCCGACAGGTATGTCAGCGCGGGCCCGGCCACAGGCTCCCCCTCGTCGTCCCGTTGAACGTCGCGGTGAGCGCCGCGCTGCGCGGCAGCGGCGCTGGTCTCAACTCTATCGCGTTCGCACCGCCCGGTCGCCGCCCCCGGCCGGCGCGGCTCTGCGCCTCAAGGCCAGGTCGACGGCGCCTTCAGGGTCGGCCCGCCTCATGCCGCGCGACGACCGCGTCGATGTGCCGCTCCGCGTCGTCGGGCAGCGGCGGCACCTCGTGAGTCGCCAGGATCTCGCGGGCCCGCGCGGCGGCCTCCTCGGCAGCGAGCGGCCGGCCCGGCGATACTCCTCGAACGTGCCGCGCTGGAACACCTGCGGCCGCCAGACCTCGCTGCGCGAGTACGCGCGCGTGCTCCTGCGCGCCAGGAAGTGCCCGCCGATGCCGACCTCGAGGATGTCGTCCATGAGCGCGGTGGTCTCGTCGATGGGGTCCTCGCGCAGGTAGCGGCGCAGCGCGCCGAGCTGGTCGTTGTCGAGGACGTACTTGGCCAGGCTCGAGATCTGCACGCCGTCGAGCCCGCCGGCGGCGATCAGCGAGTCGGCGCCGGCGAGGGCGGCGCACGAGGCCGGTCATGCCGCCCTCGGAGCCGGCCTGGAAGTTGGCCGCCTTGGCGTCGGCCGACATGCCCGGTCGCCTGCGTCGGCAGCCCGTAGAAGCGGCTCATCTCGAGGCAGATCAGGTTGATGAGCCCGATCTCCGGGCTCGAGGCGATGTAGCCGCCGGAGCGCATGTCGGCGACGGCGGAGCCCACCCCGGAGATGAGCGCGCAGCCGGGGTCGCGCCAGCTGGTAGAGCACGACGCCGGAGAGCAGCTCGGCCATGTTGAGGATGCACGTGCCGAGCAGCGTCATCGGGCCGGTGGTGCCGGCCTGGGGCATGGGCAGCACGAAGATCGGCACGCCGCGCTGGACCAGCTTGAGGCCGGCCTCGGTCATGTCGCGGTCGTGCTGCAGCGGCGCGATGGTGCAGTTCGTCACCGAGAAGCAGGGCCGCTCGGTCAGCGACGCGCCGCACGCCGCCTCGTAGATCTCGAGGATCGGCTCGACCATCTCCGGCTCGCGCACCTCGTCCTGGACGTGCTTGGTGGTGTTGCGGACCATGACCGCCTGCGTGAGCGAGCGGCAGCACGTGCGGGTCGCGTCGCCGGGCTTCGGAGACGGCCAGAGGGTGTCGATCTCGCGAGAGCGCGTCGCACAGCCTGGTGAACGTCGGCGAGGTCGGCGGTCGTGCCGTCGCGGCGCTCGCCGGTGACGTCGTCGAGCATGTAGGTCGGCATGCCGTCGCTCGTCGTGATGCAGCGGCCGCCGCCGAGCACGCAGTCGTCCGACCGGCCGCGGCCGGCGAGCAGGACCGTCCGCGGGACGGTCTTGAGCGCCGGCTCGATGACGTCCCACGTGAGGCGCGCGGTCAGCGCTTCGCGGTCCACGCGCGCCCCGGCGGCCTCGAGCAGGTCGATCGCCTTCGGCGTGTTGTACGCCACGCCGACCTTCTCGAGCACCTCGAGCGTCTTCTCGTGGACGAACTCCTTCTCCGTGTCGGAGAGGTAGGTGATGCGGGCCCTGGCCACGACGCGTCCTCCTTGGATACGGGACAGGCTACCACAGCCTCGCCGAGACCCCGGGAAGGCTCGCAAGCCCGCGCGCGAGGTTTGCCGCAGAATCCGCGTGCGCGCGCAGCGAGGATCGCAGAACTGCCGCAGGACCGTGCGGCAGCCGCTACTCCCGCCGGCGAGCCGACAGCCGCTCCCAACGACGAAGGCCCGGCGACTCTCTCGAGTCACCGGGCCTTCGTCGAATAATCCGGCGGCGTCCTACTCTCCCGCAGGGTTGCCCCTGAAGTACCATCGGCGCTGGAGGGCTTAACTTCTCTGTTCGGAATGGGAAGAGGTGTGACCCCTCCGCTATGGCCGCCGAAAACCTGGCGCCGTCACACGGGCGCACAAATCTGCGTGCCGGCACGCGGACACGGACCTGAAAACTGCAGAGCGGCAATTGAAGTTCAAAGTCAAGCCCTCGGGCAATTAGTACTGGTCTGCTGAACACATTGCTGTGCTTACACATCCAGCCTATCAACCAGGTGGTCTACCTGGGCCCTTACCCATTCTAGATGGTGGGAGATCTCATCTCGAGGCGGGCTTCCCGCTTAGATGCTTTCAGCGGTTATCCCTTCCAGACGTAGCTAGTCAGCAGTGCCGTTGGCACGACAACTGATACACCAGAGGTCTGTTCACCCCGGTCCTCTCGTACTAGGGGCAACCCCTCTCAAATCTCCAACGCCCACAGAAGATAGGG